>NZ_CP083985.1:0-87 GCF_020172665.1 [Mycobacterium] zoologicum
ACATACCTATTAGTAATCGCAAGCTATCATTATCCAGAGGCAGCTCAAACTATCAAAATCCCAATGGCATTTTTTTTTTTTTTTTTT
>NZ_CP083985.1:134-30959 GCF_020172665.1 [Mycobacterium] zoologicum
AGATGTGTATAAGAGACAGGCCGGCACCCGCGCCGAAGCCGGCCGCTGAGGACGCCTACGGTAGCGAGCTGCCGGACCTGTCCGAGTCGGCCAAGCGGCGAGCTCCGGTCCGGCGGCCGCAGGTGACGGCCGGGCCACGCGGGCCGGTGCGAGCCACCATGCAGATCCGCCGGATCGATCCGTGGAGCGCGCTGAAGGTCTCGCTGCTGCTCTCGACGGCGCTGTTCTTCGTCTGGATGATCGCCGTCGCCGTGCTTTACGTGATGCTGGGCGCGATGGGCGTGTGGAGCAAATTGAACAGCAACGTCGGTGACCTGCTGACGAATAACAGTGCCGCAGAACTGGTTTCAGGCAGCTCAATCTTCGGTGCGGCCGCCCTGATAGGTCTGGTCAACATCGTGGTGCTGACCGCGATGGCCACCCTGGGGGTGGTGATCTACAACCTGAGCACCGACGTCGTCGGCGGTGTCGAGGTGACGCTGGCGGACCTGGACTGACCGGGTGGTCGTCCCAGCGCGTTTTGGGTGCATTTTGGTCGGGGGGCGGCCGGTGCGGTAATCTCGCTCGGTCGTAGATGACTAAGGGCCTATAGCTCAGGCGGTTAGAGCGCTTCGCTGATAACGAAGAGGTCGGAGGTTCGAGTCCTCCTAGGCCCACGAGTCCCACCAGGGGCCTTAGCTCAGTTGGTAGAGCGCTGCCTTTGCAAGGCAGATGTCAGGAGTTCGAATCTCCTAGGCTCCACAAGTTAGTTCGGCGGCCGGCTATGACGGCGTCTCACCCCTACAAGGCCCCTAAATCTTGGGCTGCGCGTCCACGCTCGGTGGGCGCGGTGAGGTCTCCTCGGATTGACTCGACCGGCGGATCAGCACCGCGGCGACTCCACCCACCGTTACCGCCGCGACGACGGCACCCGCGATGACCCAACCCCGGTGCAGACGGCGGCGTGACGGCGGTTCCTCGAGCAGCTCGGGCAGACCGGCGAGCGCCTCTTCGGCGGCGGCCAGGGTCCCGGAGGCGGCTTCGGCCAGCTGGCGCGCCAGCCGGCTCTCGCGGTAGCGCCGGCGCAGTTCGGCGGCGCCGGCGTACACCTGCGCCGCGCCCCGATACACCGCTGCCCCACCGAGACCGGCCGCGCCGCGCGCCACGTCCACCGGCCCCGCCGCGGAGTACGCCAGCCCTCGGGTCAGGCGTTCCCGGTGGGTCAGAGGTGCATCGGTGGCCAGCGGCATGGCTGCAACGCTACCCGTGACGCAGCCCACCGCGACGTGTTTGGCACACTGTCATCCCATGACCACCAGCTCAATCGCCACCGCAACCGCAACCCTGCACACCAACCGCGGCGACATCAAGATCGCGCTGTTCGGCAACCACGCCCCCAAGACCGTCGGCAACTTCGTCGGTCTGGCGCAGGGCACCAAGGACTATTCGACCGCTAACGCCTCCGGCGGCTCATCGGGCCCGTTCTACGACGGCGCGGTGTTCCACCGGGTGATCAGCGGCTTCATGATCCAGGGTGGTGACCCGACCGGCACCGGCCGCGGTGGCCCCGGCTACAAGTTCGAGGACGAGTTCCACCCCGAGCTGGTGTTCGACAAGCCCTACCTGTTGGCGATGGCCAACGCCGGCCCCGGCACCAACGGTTCGCAGTTCTTCGTCACCGTCGGTGCGACTCCGCACCTGAACCGCAAGCACACCATCTTCGGTGAGGTTGTGGACCCGGACTCGCAGCGCGTCGTCGACGCCATCGCGACCACCTCCACCGACCGCGGCGACCGGCCGACCGAGCCGGTCGTGATCGAGTCGATCACGATCTCCTAGAACCCGCCGGGTTCATGCGGCGGTCCCAGTTTCGCCTCTCCTACGTCGAGGCTCGCTGAACCGCCGGGCTCAGCGGCCGGTGTAGCCGGCCGCTGACAACGTGTCGAACACCTCGCGTGGATCGGCGCCCAGATCCCATCGCGACAGGATCACCAGGGCGTCGTCGCTGGTCTCGATCTCCAGCAGCCGATGGGTGCGGCCGATGCGTTGGAAGTCGGTGACCCGGACCCGCGCTAGCGCGTCCCGGGTCAGCAGCCGGGTCCGCCACCAGCCCCGCACGGCCAGGCCGTCGGGTGTCAGGGCGAGCTTCGGCCGGGCTCGCCACGAGAAGCTGGCAAACACCAGCAAGCCGACCCCGGCAAGGCCTGCCACCAGCGTGCTGGCCCCATCTGTGGCGAGCGTCACAGCGACCACAGCTAACACGGCGCCGCCGATCGCGCAACCGATGATGCCACCTGTGGGCGGCGACCACTGTTGTTGCGCGGACGAGTTCTCAGGCAATTCGACCTGCGACTTCGGGGTTATCTACAGGCGTTGTCCACAATGGGGATGAATCACATCGATGTGATTGAGCAATCGCTTGGTTCGTCAGCTGGCATCGTGGACAGAGCGACATAACCGAAATCCGGGCCCGCGACGGCTCAGCGCCAGCGCATGGTGAGCAACAGGCCGCTGATCATGAAGGCAAACGCGATGGCGTAGTTCCACGGACCCAGCTCGCTCATCCAAGTCAGCGCCGCGGGGGTGTCCAGGCCGGTGGCTGCCAGCTGGTACACCATCAACCACATCAGCCCGAAGAGCATCAGGCCCAGGAACAGGGCGATGAACCAGGTGCTCGACGGCCCACCCTTGACCTTGACCGGGGTACGGCTCACCGACGACGGGGTGAAGCTGGTCTTCTTGCGAACCTTCGACTTGGGCATCGGTACCTCGGGACAGTGCGGCAGTGAAGCTGCGAGGATGGGTCGGGTACGAGATTAACCCAGCCGGGTGCGCACAGGAGAATTGGAGAGCCGATGGAGCACGACCGGCGCCGCCCCTCCCCCTGGCGGTTCGGCGTCCCGCTGGTGTGTCTGCTGGCCGGCCTGCTGCTGGCCGCCACGCACACGGTGTCCGGCGGCCGGGAGATCCGCCGCGGCGACGCGCCCCGCCTGGTCGACCTGGTCCGCTCCACCCAGGCCAGCGTGGAGGACCTCACCACCAGGCGCGACACCCTGGCAGCCGCCGTCGACGCGGTGCACGGCCGCGGCGCCGGCAGGGCGCTGCAGGCGATGCGCCAGCGCACCGATCAGCTCGCCGACGCGGCCGGCCTGGCGGCCATGCACGGGCCCGGCCTGGTGGTGACGCTGACCGACGCCCAACGCGACGCCAACGGCCGGTTCCCGCGGGACGCCTCCCCCGATGACCTGGTGGTGCACCAGCAGGACATCTCCGCGGTGCTCAACGCGGTGTGGAGCGCCGGCGCCGAAGCCGTCCAGATGCAGGACCAGCGGATCACCGCGTCGTCGGCGCCGCGCTGTGTGGGCAACACCCTGCTGCTGGGCGGGCGCACCTACAGCCCTCCGTATATCGTCACCGCGATCGGCGACCCGGAGGCCATGCAGGCCGCGCTGGCCGCCGCCCCGCTGGTCACGCTGTACAAGCAGTACGTGATCCGGTTCGGCCTGGGTTACAGCGAGCAGGCCGGCACCGATCTGCAGGTCACCGAGACGCCGGGTCCGGCCAAGATGCGCTACGCCGTCCCGGCCGGCCCGGTCGACTACTGACCGCCGGCGGTAGCCTGTCAGACGTGCGGATCCTGGTCGTCGACAACTACGACAGCTTTGTGTTCAACCTGGTGCAGTACCTGGGCCAGTTGGGTGTCAAGGCGGATGTCTGGCGCAACGACGACGAGCGGCTGGCCGACCCGGCCGCGGCCGTGGCGGACTTCGACGGGGTGCTGCTGAGCCCGGGGCCCGGAACCCCGGAACGCGCCGGCGCGTCGATCGCCCTGGTCGGCGCGTGCGCGGCCGCGCGGATCCCGGTGCTGGGCGTGTGCCTGGGCCACCAGGCCATCGGCGTCGCATTCGGCGGCACCGTGGGCCGGGCGCCGGAGCTGCTGCATGGCAAGACCAGCACCGTCTTCCACACCGACGCCGGGGTGCTCAAGGGCCTGCCGGATCCGTTCACCGCCACCCGGTACCACTCGCTGACGATCCTTCCCGAGACCATGCCCGCCGAGCTGCAGGTCACCGCGCGCACCCGCGGCGGGGTGATCATGGGCGTGCAGCACACCGAGCTGCCGATTCACGGGGTGCAGTTCCACCCGGAGTCCATCCTCACCGAGGGCGGCCACCGAATGCTGGCCAACTGGCTGGGCTACTGCGGCCAACCCTGCGACGACGCCCTGGTGCGCCGGCTCGAAGAGGAGATCGCGGCCACCGTGCAGTCCGCCCGGGAAGCGGCCCCGACTCACTGACCGAAGCGCAGGGTGATGTTGCCGTCGGTGTTGACGCCCTGGCCGGCCGCCGGGGTCTGATAGAGCACCCGGTTGTGCCCCGAGCCGCCGGCGTCGACGTCGGCGCCTTTGACCAGCACCCCGGTCCAGCCCAGTGCCCGCAGCGTCGGCTCGGCGTCGGCCCAGAACATTCCGCTCAGATCCGGCATCACGAATTGGTTGCCCCGTGACACCCGCAGCTCGATCACTCCGTCGACCGGCGCGGTCTCCCCGGACGGCGGGCTGGTGGCGATCACCTCGCCGGCCGGTCGTGGGCTGTCGGCCGTCACCTCGGTGATCTTGGTGAAGCCGTAGACGGTCAGGTTCTTACTCGCGAGCTCAAACGTCTGACCGGTGACGTCGGGCACCTGCTTGGTGGCCGGGCCGGTGCCGATCGTGATCACGATCTCGTTGGTGATCGCGGTGGTCTGGTTAGCCGGCGGATTGGTGCCGAGCACCTTGTCCTTCAGCTCGGGACTCGACGGTGCATCGACCTGCTTGAACTTGCCGAACCCGGCGGCGGTCAGTTTCTTGACCGCGTCGGCGTAGCTCAGGGCCGCGACGTCGGGCAGTTGGCGCTGCTCGGGCCCGTAGGACACGTTGACGGTGATCTTGTCGCCCTTGTTCGCCGGGGAGCCGGCCGGCGGTTCGGTGCTGATCACGTGGTCCGGTGGGACCTCGGAGTCGGCGCGCTGCTCGGTGCGGGTCTTGAAACCCTTGTTCTGCAGTTCGGCGATCGCGTCGAACGACGCACGCCCGTGCACGTCGGGAATCTGAATCTGGTGGGTGCGGCCACCGAAGTTGTTGATCGACACCGTCACCATCACGGTCAGCACGGCCAGCACGATCGCGGCGATCAGCCACCGGCCCACCGAACCCGGGCGTTCCGGGGTGAAGTCCAGTTGCTGGCGCGGCAGCGGATCGGTCTGCTGACCGCTGCCGTCGCGCGCCATCAGGCTGACGCGGTCGGCCTCGGTGAGCACCCGGGGTGCCTCCGGCCGCTCCCCGTTGTGCACCCGCACCAGATCGGCACGCATCTCTGCGGCGGTCTGATAGCGGTTGTCCGGGTTCTTCGTCAGCGCCTTGAGCACCACGGCGTCCAGATCGGCAGGCAGGTCCGGGCGGCGCTGCGACGGCGGCACCGGGTCTTCGCGGACGTGCTGATAGGCCACCGCCACCGGGGAGTCGCCCACGAAAGGTGGGTCACCGGTGAGGATTTCATAGAGCACGCAACCCAGCGAGTACACATCGGAGCGGGCGTCGACGGTGTCGCCGCGGGCCTGCTCCGGCGACAGGTACTGGGCGGTGCCGATCACCGCCGCGGTCTGGGTGACGCTGTTGCCGGCGTCGGCGACGGCGCGGGCGATGCCGAAGTCCATCACCTTCACCGCGTTGGTCTGGTCGATCATGATGTTGGCGGGCTTGACGTCGCGGTGCACGATGCCGTGCTGGTGGCTGAAGTTCAGCGCCTGGCACGCGTCGGCGATCACCTCGATGGCGCGGGTGGGCGACATCGGGCCGTCGTTGTGCACGATGTCGCGCAGCGTCTCGCCCTCGACGAGCTCCATCACGATGTAGGGCAGCGGACCGGCCGCGGTCTCGGCTTCGCCGGTGTCATAGACCGCGACGATCGCCGGGTGGTTGAGCGCGGCCGCGTTCTGCGCCTCGCGCCGGAACCTCAGGTAGAAGCTGGGATCGCGGGCCAGGTCGGCGCGCAGCACCTTGACGGCCACTTCGCGGTGCAACCGGGTGTCGAGGGCCCGATGCACCTCGGACATGCCGCCGAAGCCGATGATCTCGCCGAGCTCGTAGCGGTCGGAGAGGCGCTGCGGGGTGGTCACGGTGACGTCCCGGTCCGGGTCCAGCCGGTGGGGTGTGCCGGGGTGCTGTCCGGGTGCGACTCGGAGCTCGGCGGAGAGACCTTCTCGATGACGGTCTGTTCCGTGCCCGAGGTCCCGGGCTGGTTCTTGTTGAACGCCACCAGCATCACCGCGATGATGATCGCCAGCGTGCCCAGCACGCCGGCCGCCCACAGCAACGCGCGCTGACCGGCGGTGAAGGTGCGCCGCGGCTCCGGCGGGCGGTGGCTGCCGGTGGCCGGCCGGGCGCGCCGCGCCGCGGTCTGCCGTGCTGACACCGGCGCCACCGCGCGGGTCACCTGACCCGACGGGATCGACGACGGTGCGGCTCGTCCGGCCGGAAGGGCCTGGCCCGGCCGGGTGGGACGGCGGCCGGAGCGCACCGCGGCGACTGCGTCGGCGAACGGGCCGCCGCTGCGGTACCGGGAGCCCGGGTTCTTGGCCAGGGTGATCTCGATGAGCTCACGCACGTTGGGCGGCAACTCCGCCGGCAGGGGCGGAGGCGGCTCCTTGATGTGCTTCATCGCCACGGTCAGCGCCCCGTCACCGGTGAACGGGCGGCGCCCGGACAGCACCTCGTAGCCCACCACGCCCAGCGAGTACACGTCGCTGGCGGCAGTGGCGTCCTGGCCCAGGGCCTGCTCCGGGGCGATGTACTGGGCGGTGCCCATCACCATGCCGGTCTGGGTGACCGGGGCGGCGTCGACGGCCTTGGCGATACCGAAGTCGGTGATCTTCACCTGGCCGGTGGGCGTGATCATGATGTTGCCCGGTTTGACGTCGCGGTGCACCAGCCCGGTGCTGTGTGCCACCTGCAGGGCGCGGCCGGTCTGCTCCAGCATGTCCAGGGCGTGCCGCAGCGACAGTCGCCCGGTGCGTTTGAGGACCGAGTTCAACGGCTCACCGTTGACCAGCTCCATCACCAGGAACGCGGTGCGGCCCTCGCCGTCGAGCTCGGTCTCGCCGTAGTCGTGCACGCTGGCGATGCCCGGGTGGTTGAGCATGGCGGTGTTGCGTGCCTCGGCGCGGAACCGCTCGATGAACTCGGGGTCGGAGGAGAACTCGGGCTTGAGCACCTTGACCGCGACACGGCGGCCCAGCCGGTTGTCGACGGCTTCCCACACCTGGCCCATGCCGCCGGTGGCGATCAACCGCTGCAAGCGGTACCGCCCGGCGAGCGCCGCCCCGACCTGCGGACTCATGATCGCCCCTGTAGTGCTGCTTCGATGACGGCCCGGCCGATCGGGGCCGCCAGGGCGCCGCCGGTCGCCGACAGGCGGTCGCCGCCGTCTTCGACCACGACGGCAACGGCCACCTTGGGGGCGCTGGCCGGGGCGAAGGCGATGTACCACGCGTGCGGCGGCGTGTGCCGCGGATCGGGACCGTGTTCGGCGGTACCGGTCTTCGACGCGATCTGTACGCCCGGGATGGCCCCCTCCTGCTGGGTCACTCTTTCGGCGTCGATCATCAGTTCAGTCAGCTTAGCCGCGACCTGCGAGGACACCGCACGGCGCTGTTCGCGCGGCTGGGTGGTCGCGATCCCGGCCAGATCCGGTCCTTCCAGCCCGTCGACCAGGTAGGGCGCCATGGTCAGGCCGCCGTTGGCGATGGTCGCGGCGATGACGGCGTTCTTCAAAGGCGTGACCGCCACGTCCTTCTGGCCGATGCTGGTCATGCCCAGTGCCGCGGCGTCGCGGATCGGGCCGATCGTGGACTCGGCCGCCTGCAGCGGGATCGGCTCGGGGGGCAGGTCCAGACCGAAGCCGGCGGCGGTGGAGCGCAGCGCGTCGGCCCCGGTGCGGATACCCAACTGGACGAAAGCGGTGTTGCAGGACCGGGCGAAGGCCACCTTCAGCGGAACGGTCGCCTCGTGGCCGTCGCAGGTGTTGCCGCCGTAGTTCTCCAGCGTGACGCTGGAGTCGGGCAGCCCGATGCGCGCGGCGTTGGTCAGGGTCTCGTTCTCGCTGATGCCGGCCTGCAACGCCGCCGCGGTGGTGATCACCTTGAACGTCGAGCCGGGCGGGTAGGTCTCGTTGAGGGCGCGGTTGGTCAACGGCGATTCCGGGTTGTCCCGCAGCTGCTGCCAGGCCTTGCCCTGCGCGGCGGAATCGTGCGAGGACAACTCGTTGGGGTCATAGGACGGCGCTGACACCATGGCCAGGACCTTGCCGGTGGACGGTTCCAGGGCCACCACCGCGCCGCGGCAGCCGCCCGAGCAGCCGCCGCGCATGGCCTCCCAGCCGGCCTGCTGTACCCGGGGGCGGATGGTGGTCTCCACGTTGCCGCCGCGGGGGCTGCGGCCGGTGAAGAAGTCGGCCAGCCGCAGCCCGAACAGCCGCGAGTCGGAGCCGTTGAGCACGCTGTCCTCGGCGCGCTCCAGGCCGCTGCTGGAGTAGCGCAGCGAGTAGAACCCGGTGATCGGGGCATAGACGGCCGGGTCGGCGTAGATGCGCTGGTATTTGATCCGGTCGTCGGTGGCCACCGAGTAGGCCAGCAGTTGGCCCGCGGCGGTGATCTGTCCGCGCTGGCGGGAGTATTCGTCGAGCAGCACGCGCTGGTTGCGCGGGTCGGCGCGCAGGCCGTCGGCGGCGAACACCTGGGTCAGGGTGGCGTTGCCCAACAGCAGCACGATCAACGCCATCAGCGTCATCGCGACGCGGCGCAGGGAGGTATTCATATGCGCTCGATCACCGCCGTGCCGGCATCGCCGATCGAGGTGGCGCGCTGCTGCGGCTGGGTGCTCAGCGGTCGGCGAGCGGCGTGCGAGACGCGCAGCACGATCGCCAGCAGTACGTAGTTGGCCAGCAGTGAGGACCCGCCGTAGGACAGCCACGGGGTGGTCAGCCCGGTCAGCGGGATCAGTTTCGTGACGCCGCCGACCACGATGAACAACTGGATGCCCAGGGTGGCGGCCAGACCGGCGGCCAGCAGCTTGCCGAAGCTGTCGCGCACGGCGATCGCGGTGCGCATGCCCCGCACGATCACGATCGTGTACAGGATCAGCACCCCGGCCAGACCGACCAGGCCCAGCTCCTCGCCGAACGCGGCGATGATGAAGTCCGTCGACACCGCGGGCACGTAGCCGGGCTGTCCGTTGCCCAGGCCGGTGCCGAAGATGCCGCCGGTGGCGAAGCTGAACAGCGACTGCACCATCTGGTAGCCGATGCCCTCGGGGTCGGCGAACGGGTCCAGCCAGGTCTGCACCCGCACCCGGACGTGGCTGAACATGAAGTACGCCGCGGTGCTGCCGGCGGCGAACAGCAGCATGCCGATCACCATCCAGCTGAACCGGCGGGTGGCAAGGTACACCACCACCAGAAACGAGGTGTAGAGCAGCAGCGAGGTGCCGAGATCCTTCTCGAAGGCCATCACCGCCACCGCGATGACCCAGGCCGCCAGCAGCGGGACCAGGTCCCGCGGGCGGGGCAGGTTCATGCCGAGGACGTGCTTGCCGGCGCTGGTGAACACGCCACGCTTGGCCACCAGCACCGCGGCGAAGAAGATCAGCAACAGAATCTTGGAGAACTCGGCGGGCTGAATCGAGAAGCCCGGCAGGCGAATCCAGATCTTGGCGCCCTGCTGTTCGGACATCGACGCGGGCAGCAGACCGGGGATCACCAGCAATACCAGGCCCACCAGACCGCACAGGTAGCCGCTGCCGGCGAGCTGGCGGTGATCTTTGAGCAGTTCCAGGACCGCGGCGAACACCAGCACGCCGACCAGCGTCCACAGCATCTGGGCGCCCGCACCCGAGCGTGAGTCGGCGCCGTCTACTCCGACCCCGAGGTCGATGCGGTGGATCATCACCAGCCCGAGTCCGTTGAGCAGCGCTACCACCGGCAGCAGCAGCGGGTCGGCGTAGCGGGCGCAGCGCCGGATCACCAGGTGGGCGAAAGTGAACAGAACCAGAAACGCGGTCCCGTAGCCGACCAGGTCCCAGCGCAGGCCCTGCTCGTGACCAGCCTCGACGATCGAGATCGCCACGGCGACGATCATGGTCGCGAAGCACAGCAGCAGCAGTTCGGCGTTGCGCCGATCCGGCAGCACCGGGATCAGCGACACCGGCGGCTGCGGTTCTGTGGTCATGAGGCCGCCCGACAGTCGGTCCCCGGTTCTGGCGGGGCCGGCGGCAGGTTCGTCAGCGTGGGCAGGTGTGGTGTGGGCGCGGTGGCGCCGCCGGTCTTCGGCGTGGCCGGCTTGGCCGGGCACGGCGGCAGCAGTGAGTCGCGGGCCAGGTTGCGCAGTTGGGTGATCGCGTCGTCGAGGGTCCCGGCGGGCAGGCCGTTGCTGACCTGTTGGCGGGCGGGTGGGCGCAGATCCTGCAGGGTCATCAGCCGGCAGCCCAATTTGTCGCCGGACTGGCTGAAGCTGATCTGCACCAGCGCCCCGCGGCTGTCCAGACACCCCAGCAGGTAAGGCTCCTGCAGTGGCATACCCAGGACGGCCCCCTGCACGCCGCGCATGATCGCCACGGTGCCGCCGTAGGCCGTCACGTAGTAGTTGGTGCGGATGATCACCCGCCCGATCAGCAGCCCGGCGACCAGCAACGCCACCAGCAGCGCCGCCACCGTGACCATCCGCCGCCGTGACCGGGGTGGCCGGTCCGGGGTCTCGATCTGCGGCAGCACTCGCTTGGCGACGGCTTTGCGCGGTGAGATCGCCGAGGCGCGGCCGGCGGCCGTGTTGAGGGAGACGACGTGCTCGTCGGCGTTGTCGGAGACCGCGCCGGCCAGGATCGGCTGGGTCTGGCCGTAGTCGACGTCGACGACGTCGGCGACCACCACCGTCACGTTGTCGGGGCCGCCGCCGCGCAGCGCCAACTCGATCAGCCGCAGCGCGCAGTCGTTGACGTCGGGGATCTCCAGCGCCTCGTGGATGGTCTCGGTGCTCACCGGGTCGCTCAATCCGTCGGAGCACAGCAGGTAGCGGTCCCCGGCCTGCGCCTCACGCATGATCAGCGTCGGCTCCACCTCGTGGCCGGTCAGTGCCCGCATGATCAGCGAGCGCTGAGGATGGCTGTGGGCCTCCTCCAGGGTTATCCGGCCCTCGTCGACCAGGGTCTGAACGAAGGTGTCGTCCTTGGTGATCTGGGTGAGCTCGCCGTCGCGCAGCAGGTAGCCGCGCGAGTCGCCGATGTGGGCCAGCCCGAGCCGCGGAGCGGCGAACAGGATGGTGGTCAGCGTGGTGCCCATGCCTTCGAGTTCCGGATGGTCCTCGACGTAGGCGGCGATAGCTGAGTTACCTTCTTGCACAGCCGATTCCAGCTTGGCCAGTAGGTCGCCGCCGGGCTCGTCGTCGTCCAGGTGGGCGAGCGCGGCGATCACCAGTTGCGACGCCACTTCACCGGCAGCGTGCCCGCCCATGCCGTCGGCCAGGGCCAGCAGCCGGGCCCCGGCGTAGACCGAGTCCTCATTGTTGGAGCGCACCAGTCCGCGGTCGCTGCGGGCGGCGTAGCGCAGGACCAGGCTCACCGGCGGAGCTCGATCGCGGTCTTGCCGATTCGAATCGGCGTTCCGACGGGAACTCGGACGGCAGTAGTCACCTTCACCCTGTCAAGGTAGGTGCCGTTGGTCGATCCGAGGTCTTCGACATACCATTCCGTTCCCCGTTGGGACAGTCGCGCGTGCCGGGTGGAGGCGTAGTCGTCGGTGAGCACCAGGGTGGAGTCGTCGGCGCGCCCGACCAGAACAGGCTGGTCGCTCAGCGCGATCCGGGCCCCGGTGAGCGGCCCCTCGGTGACCACCAGGTGGCGCGCGGTGCTGCGCTGCTCGCGCGACGGCAGCAGAACACCGCGGATCGACAGGCCGCGGCGAACCATCACCGCGCCGGTCGGGGCGTAGATGTCGGTGCGCAGGATGCGCAGCACCGACCAGATGAACAGCCACAGCAACGTCAAAAAACCGGCGCGCGTCAGCTGCAGCACGAGTCCCTGCATCCGGCGTCCTCTCCGTCTTCGCGCCGACCATGTGGTGCTCACGCGGAGCACTTCGGCAAAGTCACGATACTTGGACGCGGCTGACCGTAGGGAAAAGCGGGAGGGCCCCGCATGCTCTGGGCCTTCTTCCGGCTTATCCGGGCCGCGTGACGTGTGCCGGAAGCTAGTGGACCCGGACGATGATCTCGGAGTGACCCAGGCGGATCACGTCGCCGTCGGCCAGCTGCCACTCCTGCACCGGGGCGTTGTTCACCGTGGTGCCGTTGGTGGAGTTCAGATCGGACAGCAGCGCCACCCGGCCGTCCCAGCGGATCTCCAGGTGCCGGCGCGAGACCCCGGTGTCGGGCAGCCGGAACTGAGCGTCCTGGCCGCGGCCGACCACGTTGGCGCCTTCGTGCAGTTGGTAGGTGCGGCCGCTGCCGTCGTCGAGCTGCAGGGTGACCGACGCCGGAGCCGAGTAGGCGCGCTGCCCGTAGTCCTGGCCGTAGCCGCCCTGGGGTTCGCCGTAGCCGCCGGGGGCGGGCTGCCCGTAGTCCTGGCCGTAGCCGCCCTGGGGTTCGCCGTAGCTGCTGGGGGCCTGTTGGCCGTAGTCCTGGCCGTAGTCGTAGCCGGGCGCGGCGGCCGGGGCCTGCTGGCCGTAGTCGTAGCCGGGCTGTCCTGCGGGCTGGGAGTAGTCCTGCCGGCCGTAGGACGGGGCGCCCTGGTCGGGGTAGGACTGCCGCTGCTCGTCGGGGTAGGAGTAGTCGTTGCCGTAGCCGGGCTGACTGCCGGGGTACCCCTGCTGCGGCTGCGGGTAGCTCGGGGGCGCCTGGGGAGCTGCCTGGGGTGCGCCGTAGCCGCCCTGGTCCGGGTAGGAGGGGCGCGGGTCATAGCCCTGGGGAGCGCCCTGAGGCGGGCCCTGGGGTGCGCCATAGCCGCCCTGGCCGCCGTGGCCGCCGGGGTAGCCCTGGTCGTAGCCGCCCTGGCGCGGCGGGGCGTAGCCGCCCTGACCGCCCGGGGCCTGCTGGTACGGGTCGGGCTCGGGGGCGTAGTGGCCGCCCCGGGCGTCGTCGGCCGGCCGGCCGTAGCGCGGGTCGTAGTAGTCGTCGCCCGGACGGTCCTGACCGTGGGCGCCGCGGTAGCTCGGGTTATCGGTCATCGGTGACACTCCTGATTCTGCGACAGACGCATGCTCTGATAGGGGCGGGCGGGGTTCATGGACCGGCTGGCTGGGGCGGGCATCCGGATTGACAGCGCCTCGGGTGCGCACCTGACCGGTACGCAGACTCGGCGACTGCTCGAACCGGACAACCACATCACCATACGTTTGCCACCCCTGTTCGCCGATGTGTCCGGCCAAGTGCCGGGCGAAGGCCTTCGACGTCAGTTCCTGGTCGGCGCCCACATTGTCGTAGTCGTCCACACCGAGGGTAATGACGTATTCGTTGGGTGCCAAAAGCTGATTGCCGGCCAACGCGCGGACTCCGGCGGCGGCTTCACGGCGCAGCGCAGCCTCGATGTCCTCGGGGACCACTTCCCCTCCGAACACCTTGGCCATCGCATCCTCCACGGCGGATTCGAGCTTGCGCTCGATGCGCTGAACCAGCCCATGCTGGCTGTCCATCTGCAGTTCGCCTCACTTGCCGTCATCGACTCACCCGGTCAGGGGACGCCGCCGCGGCGTGTCGCCCGGCTGCATCCGCCCTGCACATGGTATCGACCCGGTAAGCCAGGGCGGCACCCTAAAACGGCGGAGAATCGGATAAGACCAGGTCACGAAGGGGTCACGGTGAGCGGTACGTGGCCAGCACCACGGTGGGTGGTCGTGCTCCAACCGCTGGGAAGGGGACCCGCGCGGCCGTGATAGGCTCCCCCGGTCGCTCGGGCGAGTGGCGGAATGGCAGACGCGCTGGCTTCAGGTGCCAGTGTCCTTCGGGACGTGGGGGTTCAAGTCCCCCTTCGCCCACAATGTGATGAGTCGGGTCATGGGTTACACATGAGTCGCGTCATCGGTTACGGATTGCCTCGGCTTTTGCCGGGGGTTTTCTGTTTGTTGGGCCAGTAGTTGTGGTCGGGGTCGATGTGGTGGTTGGCGACCTGCCCGCCGTGGCGGCCCACGACGACGCTCGACTGATCGGCCAGCCACGCTTGCAGGTCGGACTGGGCGGCGTGCTGATCGGCCTGAAGCTGCCGGCCCTGTGGTGACCGCCAGAACTCGTCCATGTGGTCGAAAAGCTCCTGTAGCGTCTCTGCTGGTCGCCACCGCCGGTCCTCGGGCGCGTTCTCCATGTCGTCGGGCATCAGCCAGTCACTTCGGCGGCGGGTCGAGCAGGGCGCGGGCGTCTTTGATCAGCAGCAGCAGGTGCAGCGGGTCGGTCGGGGAGGGCTCGAAATCGAAGTGCGCGTAGAACGCGCGCGCCTGCTCGTGCAGCGCGTGAACCAGCAGTGCCCGCACCCCGATGATCTCCGCGGCGGCCACTGCGCGGGTGATCGCGTCGCGCAGTAGTGCAGCGCCCAGCCCCTGGCCTTGTTCCTTGCGGTCGATCGCCAGCCGTGACAGCAGGATCACGGGAACCGGGTCGGGCATATTGCGCCGTACCCGCCCTGGAGTTCCGGCGCGCTCCACCACCGCTGAGGCCAACGCGTAGAACCCGACGACGCGGCCGCCCCGGCACGTCACGAAGCACCGGGAGGCACCCTCGACGTGGTTGGCCAGTGCGCGTCCCCGCAGGTACTCATCCAGGGTTGGTTCGCCGCTGTCGAAGTCGGCGACCACATCGTGTTCGCTGATCGGCCGGGGCGCGCTGTAGTTGCTCACTCGTCGAAGATCGAGGACTCCGCGAACAACTTCTCCAGCCGCGGCTTCTGCGACACCGGGCGGTCCAGCACCGCCACGAACTCCGACCAGGCCGACGCATCAAGCATGAACAGCCGCCGATCGGCGAGCACCGCGCGGGCATGAGCCAGCGTCGCAGTCACCGCGAAGTTGGTCAGATCGGTCCCCTCCACTTCGGCGGCACGACGAATCAGCGCGTCCTGCTCAGCAGTCAGGCGCACCGCGAACCGCTCCGTCTTCGTAGCCATGCCGTCCACTGTGCGCCTATCAGGCACACAATGCAACAGGGTTTTGATCATGCCCCTGACCAGGCTCGATGCACTTCATACCCGTAAAACACGCTCTGACTCACGGAAAGGGTTACCGGGGCCAGTCGGGTCGCGGGGCGTGGGCCGTCACGAACACCTCGGCATCCTGACCGGACAGGTGCAGTTGACGGTGGAGCTGGCGGTCGTAGTCGGGGTGATCTGGCCACGCTTGCCGGCGTGGAAGAGGTCGTCGGTCACCGTGACCCTGGGCGGCGGCATGCTGGCTGACCCCGCGGCGTGCGCCGCGAGCGGTTTGAGGCGCCAGCAAGGTCGATGGGCGGACTGGCGGTGGGCGCGGCCCGGTCAACACCTTTGGGGTGCGGTGCCGAGGCGCTCCTCGTCTGTTCGCCGCGCGTAGCTGTCACTGTTACAGGCGAGACTGGCACGAATGACGGCCACCGAACCGCACTGGCGGCACATCTGCGAAGTGTGCGGGGTCGAGGAGCTACTCCCCTGTCGGCGCCTGCCGCAGTCCCGGCAGCACGTACCGGCGCAGATGTCGGCGCAGGGACGCCGGGTCGTCGGGGTCGATGTGGTTGCCCGGGACGCTGCCCAGGCTGATCATCACCCGCGCCACCCACTCGCTGGCCTCCGGCAGATCGGTGTCCGGGTGGATGTCGCCGGCGGCGGCGGCCGCCGCCATGAACGGGAACCAGAACGCCGCGAGGTCGGGCACCAGGTCGCGGACGCCGGCTCCGGCGCAGGCGGTGAACTCGTCGGGTTCGGCGGCGCGCAGCCGCATCAACAGGGTGCCGGGGTCGTCGTAGGCGCGCCGGCCGATCTGCACGCCGGCCAGCAACTGTTCCTCGAAGGAGTTCATGGTGGACAGCTCGGCCCGTGATCGGGCCCAACTGGTCTCGACCAGGCGGATGATCGCGGCTCCCACCAGCGAGGGCTTGTCGGGGAAGTTCCGGTACAGCCAGGCCCGCGACACCCCGGCGCGTTCGGCGACGTCGGTCATGGTCGTGGCCCGGATTCCCCTGTCGGCCAACAAATGTTCGGTCGCATCCAGGAGCCGGTCGGTTGTCGACGACGCGGTTCCCGGCGGCGTCTTTGTCTCCATGGTGCACCTCCTGTGGCGGCCAGCGTAGCAAGGCGGTAGACAGATTCTACGATCTGTGTACTATGACCTGGCGCACCATGTAGACACTTCTGCGAACCTGTCTACCCCCGATCCCGGAGGTCCCCATGCCCACACCCCGCACCGCGATCATCGGTGCCGGCATCAGCGGCCTGACCGCCGGCAAGATGCTCACCGACTACGCGATCGACTACACCTGCTTCGAATCGTCTGACCGGATCGGCGGCAACTGGGCCTTCGGCAACCCCAACGGGCACTCCAGCGCCTACCGCTCCCTGCACATCGACACCTCCAAGCACCAGCTGTCGTTCAAAGACTTCCCGATGCCTGCCCACTACCCCGATTTCTTGCACCACACGCTGGTCAAGGAGTACCTGGAGGCCTACGCGGCAGCGTTCGAGCTCAAACGCAACATCGAGTTCGAGATGACGGTCGCCCACGCGCAGCGGCTACCCGGCGGCGGATGGGAGCTGGAACTGGCCGGCGGTCGGCGGGAATGCTTCGACCTGCTGATCGTGGCCAACGGCCACCACTGGGACCCGCGTCTGCCGGAGTTCCCGGGTGAGTTCACCGGCCAGACGCTGCACGCCCACCACTACATCGACCCGAAGACGCCGCTGGAGTTCAGCGGCAAGCGGATCCTGGTGGTCGGGCTGGGCAACAGTGCCGCCGACATCGCCGTGGAACTGTCGTCGAAGGCCCTGGACAACGAGCTGACGCTGTCGACGCGCTCGAGCGCCTGGATCGTGCCGAAGTACGTGGCCGGCAAGCCCGCCGACAAGTATTACCGGACCAGCCCCCACATCCCGCTGTTGTGGCAGCGCAAGGTGATTCAGCGAGTCCAGCCGTTCCTGTCGGGGCGGCCCGAGGATCTCGGCCTGCCGACGCCCAACCACAAGCTCTTCGAGGCGCACCCCACCCAGTCGGTGGAGCTGCCGCTGCGGCTCGGGTCCGGCGATGTGATCCCCAAGCCCGACATCAGCCGATTCGACGGCGCCACCGTGCATTTCACCGACGGCACCAGCGGTGACTTCGACATCATCGTCTACGCCACCGGTTACAACATCACCTTCCCGTTCTTCGACCCGGAGTTCATCAGCGCACCGGACAACCGGATCGACTTGTACAAGCGGATGTTCTACCCCGGTATCGAGGACTTGGTGTTCGCCGGTTTCGCCCAGGCGACGCCGACGCTGTTCCCGTTCGTGGAGTCCCAGGCCCGCCTGATCGGTGCCTACGCGGCCGGCCGCTACCGGCTGCCGTCGACCGCCGAGATGCGCCGGGTGATCGCCGCCGACACCCACAAGTACACCGGGCACGTGATGAACAGCCCGCGTCACACCCAGCAGGTCGACTACTTCCTCTACGAACACGACATGCGTACCCGTGAGATCCCGCGCGGCGCCCAGCGGGCCGCCGAACGCGGTGCGCCCAGTTGGGCCGGCGTGCGTGCGATGGAGGTATCCGGATGAGCACCGAGATCCGATTCCGCAGCGAAGGCACCACCTGCGTCGGGCAATTCTTCCCGGCCACCCGGGACAACGGCACCGAGGCGCCGGTCGTGGTGCTCGGGCACGGCCTGGGCGGCACCGTCGACTCCGGACTGATCCCGTTCGCCGAGCGGCTGAGCGCGGCCGGGTTCGCCGCGCTTGCGTTCGACTACCGGTACTTCGGGGCCTCAGAAGGACAACCGCGCCAACGGATCTCGATGCGGGAACAGATCGCGGACTTCCGTGCGGCCTGCACCGCCGCGGCCGGGCAGCCCGGCGTCGATCCGGAGCGCATCGTGCTGTGGGGTGTGTCGCTGGCCGGCGGCCACGTCTTCGAGCTGGCCGCCACGCTGCCCGCTGTTGCCGCCGCGATCTCGCTGACCCCGTTGGTCAGCGGTCCGGCCGCCGCTGTCGCGGCGCTGGGTCAGCACCGCCCGACGACGATGCTGCGTTCCACGGCAACCGGGTGGCGCAGTGCGCTGGCCCAGCGCGTCGGCCGGGAGCCCGCGACGATCCCACTGGTCGGCCGCCCTGGCGAGCAGGCCACGCTGACCGCCGACGGCTATTACGAGGCGTACCTCGCGATGGCCGGGCCCACCTGGCGCAACGAGATCGACGCGCAGGTCGGCGTGCAGCTCGGCGGCTACCGCCCGGCGGCCAAGCACGCCGCGGCCATCAGCTGCCCGATGCTGGTGCAGATTGCCGACTTCGACCGGAGCGCTCCCCCGCAGGCCGCGGCCAAGGCGGCGTTCGCCGCCCGCGCCGAAGTGCGGCACTACCCGTGCGATCACTTCGACGTCTTCGCCGGCGGCGCGTGGTTCGAGCACGCCGTCGAGCACCAGATCGCCTTTTTGACCCGGCATCTGGCGGCCACGACCGCTACGGTCACGGGTTAGGAGGCCTGATGGCAGAGACCATGCAGCAGTTGCTCGCCGAACGCACCGCTCACACCGGCCTGGCGGTGCTCCACAACGACACCGACGGCCGGCAGACCCGCTGGACCTGGCGCGAGTACCTCGACCGCGCCGCCCGCCATGCCGCCGCGCTGATCGACCGGGCCGACACCGCCCGCCCGGTGCACATCGGTGCGCTGCTGGGCAACACCCCGGCGATGCTGACCGCACTGGCCGGCGCCGCGTTGGGAGGCTACGTGCTGTGCGGGGTCAACAGCACCCGGCGCGGCTCGGCGCTCATCGGTGACCTGCGCACCGCCGACGCACAGATCCTGCTGGTCGACGCCGAGCACTCCGGTTTGTTGGCGGACCTTCGACCCGATCTGGACCTGGCCGGGATCACCGTCATCGACGTGGACGACCCGGCCTGGGAGCAGCAGTGCGCCGGCGCCGGTGAGCTCCAACCGCACCGGCAGGTCGCACCGCTGGACCCGTTCATGCTGATCTTCACCTCCGGCACCAGCGGCGACCCGAAAGCCGTTCTGGTGAGCCATTTCATGGTGCTGGTGGCCGGACAGAGCCTGACCGAACGGTTCGAACTGGGCGGCGACGACGTGGTCTACCTGTCCATGCCGCTGTTTCACTCCAATGCGATCGCGGCCGGGTTCGGCCCCGCGGTGGCGGCCGGCGCGGCGATGGCACCGGCGAAGTTCTCCGCGTCACGGTTCTTGGCCGACGTCCGCGGTTATGGCGCCACCTACATGAACTACGTCGGCAAGCCGTTCGCCTACCTGCTGGCGCACCCGGAGCAACACGACGACGCCGACAACCCGCTGCGGGTCGCCTTCGGCAACGAGGCCTCCGAACGCGACATCGGCGAGTTCGCCCGCCGCTTCGGGGTGCACGTGGTCGACGCCTTCGGCTCCACCGAGAACGCCGTCACCATCACCCGCGATGAGGGCACCCCGCCCGGCTCGGTGGGCCGCGGATTCCCCGGCGTCGCCATCTACAAAGACGATCCGATCGCCGAATGTCCACCGGCGGTCTTCGACGAACACGGCGCGTTGTCCAACGCCGAGGAGGCCATCGGCGAGTTGGTCAACACCGCCGGGTCGGGATTCTTCACCGGCTACTACAACAACGAGCAGGCCACCGCCGACCGGATGCGCGACGGTATGTACTGGTCGGGTGATCTGGCCTATAAGGACGCCGACGGCTGGATCTATCTGGCCGGACGCACCGCCGACTGGATGCGGGTGGATGGCGAGAACCTGGCTGCGGCGCCGATCGAGCGAATCCTGATGCGCCACAACGCTATCAACCAGGCAGCGGTCTACGCGGTGCCCGATGGCAACGTGGGCGATCAGGTGATGGCGGCGCTGGTGCTGCGCGACAACGCGAGACTGAGCGAAGCCGAGTTCTCCGATTTTCTAGCCGCTCAGGAGGATCTCTCCCCCAAGGCGTGGCCCCGCTATGTCCGGCTGACCGCCGAGCTGCCCGCCACGGCTACCAACAAGATCCTCAAGCGTGTGCTGGCCGCCGAGCGTACCGATGTCGGAACGGACACCCTGTGGGTCCGCCCCGACCGCCAGCGCACCTATCGAACCGCTACGACGACGGGAGCATCCCGATGACAGGTCAGACACCGGTCGCCCTGATCGTCGGCGGCGCCTCGGGCATCGGACTGGCCAGCGCGCACGCCCTGGCCGAGCGCGGCGACCACGTGGTGATCGCCGACGTCAACGAATCCGCCGCCCGCGCCCGGGCCGCCGAACTCGGCTCAACCGCCACCGCAGTGGCCGCCGACGTGACCGATGAGGCAAGTGTCGCAGCGGCTTTCGCGGCCGCACGCGAAATCGGGCCGGTGCACAGTGTGGTCAGTTGCGCGGGCCTGTCGATCATCGGGCCGATTGCCGATATCGAGTTGTCCGGCTGGCAGACCACCATCGACGTCTGCCTCACCGGCACCATGCTGGTGATCAAGCATGCGGCACGCAACCTCGAAGAGGGCGGCAGCGTGGTAGCGATCTCTTCGCTCAACGGCCGCCAGCCCGGTACCACGATGGCCGCCTACTGCAGCGCCAAAGCCGGTGTGCTGATGCTGATTCAGGTGGCCGCCCTGGAGTTGGCCGCCCGTGGCATCCGGGTGAATGCGGTCTCCCCCGGCCTGGTCGACACTCCCCTGGTCGCCGGCCTGGCTATGGTCCCCGGCCTGACCGACGAGTACATCGAGAACACTCCACTCGGGCGCCAGGGTGTGCCCGACGACATCGCGTCCGCCGTGGAGTTCCTGACCTCGCAGCGGGCCTCCTGGATCACCGGGGCGGCCTTCGACATCAACGGCGGTGCGCACCTGATGCGCTACCCCGACGTGCTCGGCAAAGTACAGGCGTTGGCAGGGAGTTGATCACATGCGCAGTGTCGTAATCGATGCCCCCGGTTCGATCCGGGTGGACACCCGGCCCGACGCGGAACTGCCCGGGGCCGACGGCGCCGTGGTGGCGGTGACCGCGACCGCGATCTGCGGCTCGGATCTGCACTTCTACGAAGGCGATTACCCCCTGGTCGACGCGGTGCCGCTGGGGCATGAGGCGATCGGCACCGTGGTCGAGGTCGGCTCGCAGGTGAGCTCGGTGCGCGCCGGTGACCGGGTGATGGTCTCCTCGGTGGCGGGCTGCGGACACTGCGCCGGCTGCGGCACCCTGGACCCGATCCGCTGCCATTCGGGCCCGCTGATCTTCGGCTCCGGCGCACTCGGCGGTGCGCAGTCCGAGCTGCTCGCGGTGCCGGGAGCCGACTTTCAGCTGGCCCGGATCCCCGACGGCATCAGCGTCGAGCAGGCCCTGCTGCTCACCGACAACCTCGCCACCGGATGGGCGGCCGCACAGCGGGCCGACATCCCGGTCGGCGGCACGGTCGCGGTGATCGGACTGGGCGCGGTCGGCCTGTGCGCCGGGATCAGCGCGCTGTTCCTCGGTGCGGCAACAGTTCTCGGTATCGACCCGGTGGAGCAGCGGCGGGATCGGGCGGCCGGCATGGGGATGACCCCGGCGTCACCGTCGACCACGGCCGCGGCGATGGAGCTGACCGGCGGGCGCGGGGTGGACGCGGTGATCGACGCCGTCGGCTCCGACACCACCATGGCCGACGCCCTGACCGCGGTGCGCGCCGGGGGAACGGTGTCGGTGGTCGGCGTGCACGACCTGCAGCCCTTCCCGTTCCCGGCGCTCGCGGCGCTGATCCGCAGCGTCACCCTGCGGATGACCACCGCCCCGGTGCAGCAGACCTGGCCGCAGCTGGTGCCGCTGCTGGTCTCCGGGCGGCTGAAGGTGGACGGCATCTTCACCACCGAGATGGCCCTCGACGACGCGACCGAGGCCTACCGGGCCCTCGCTGCCCGGTCCGGGGACGTGGTGAAAGTGCTGCTCACGCCGTAGGGTGAGGCGAACGCCGACCAGCGAGAGGACAGCACGTGGCAAAGCGGATTGTGGTCTGGGGCACCGGTTTTGTCGGCAAGATGGTGATAGCCGAGATCGTCAAACACCCGCTGTTCGAGCTCGTCGGCGTCGGCGTCAGCGACCCGGCCAAGGTGGGGCGCGACGTCGGGGAGATCTGCGGCATCCCCAGCGTCGGGGTCACCGCCACCGACGACGTCGACGCCTTGATCGCCCTGGCGCCCGACGCGCTGGTGCACTACGGCCCGACGGCCGCACACGCCGCGGACAACATCACGCTGATGTCGCGCTTCCTGCGCGCAGGCATCGACGTCTGCTCCACGGCGATGACCCCGTGGGTGTGGCCCGGGCTCAAACTCAACCCGCCGGAGTTGCTGAAGCCGATCACGCAGGCGTGCGAGGACGGCGGGGCGTCCTGCTTCACCACCGGTATCGATCCGGGCTTCGCCAACGACCTGTTCCCGATGACGCTGATGGGCGTCTGCGCCGAGGTCCGCAAGGTGCGCGCCTCAGAGTTGTTGGACTACACCAACTACACCGGGGACTACGAGAACGAGATGGGGATCGGCCGCGAACCCGACTTCCAGCCGGTGCTCAAGATCCCCGAGGTGCTGATCTTCGCCTGGGGCGGAACGGTTCCGATGATCGCGCACGCCGCCGGCATCGAGCTCGATGAGATCACCACGACCTGGGAGACCTGGGTGACCCCGAACGAGCGCCCGACCGCCAAGGGGGCGATCAAGCCCGGTCAGGTTGCGGCGGTGCGGTTCACCATCAACGGGGTCTACCGGGGCGAGACCCGCATTCAGCTCGAACATGTCAACCGGATCGGACAGGACGCGGCACCGGAGTGGCCGTCGGGCACCCAGGATGACGTCTATCGCGTAGATATCGAAGGGACGCCCAGTATTTCGCAGGAGACGGCGTTCCGATTCACCGACGGCTCCGGACGTGACGCGGCGACCGCGGGCTGCCTGGCCACCGGGATGCGTGCGCTGAACGCGGTGCCGGCCGTCAACGACCTGCCGCCGGGCTGGGTCACCGCGCTGGACCTGCCTTTGATTCCCGGGGCCGGAACCATTCGCTGAGGCCGCTTCAGCTCCGCGGCCGCAGCCGCAACGGCGGCATCGGCGGCGCGGGCAGCCGGTCGAGGCGGCCCCGGTAGCCGTCCACCGCACCGAAGCGTTCGTCGCCGTCCTGCCACAGCTGCCGGAACGCGACGATCTCCTCGTGGCTGCGGCCGATGAAGTTCCACCACATCACCAGCTCGGAGCCGAAGGGCGTCCCGCCCAGCAGCAGCACCCGGGCGGGGGAGTCGCCCGGGTTGCGCAGCGACAGCTCCCGGTGCCCCGTCCCCTGATAGCCGACCGCGCCGGAACCGAGCGGCACGCCGCTGAGCTGCACGGCCCCGGTGTCGCACAGCACCCCGTGCTCGAACCCCGGGTCGACGTCGAGCACCAGGTCGGTGCGCGGCTCCAGGTCGAGTTGGGCGCCGAGCAGCGCAGTGAAGGACTCGACGGGGGAGCGGCGTCCGGCCAGCTCGCCGAGAAACACCAGCGCTGTCGCACCGGGCAGCGACACCGGCTCGGGTGCGTAGTGGTCGAAGGCACGCTCGGCGTCACGCGCGGCGTCCGGCAGTGCCACCCACAGTTGCACGCCGTGCAGGATCGGCGCGGATTGGGCGTCGACCGAGACCTCGGAGTGGCAGATACCGGCGCCGGCGGTCATCAGGTTCAGCTCGCCGGGGCGCACCACCGCGTGCACGCCACCGCTGTCGCGGTGCTCGACGCGCCCGCTGAACAGCCAGGTCGCGGTCTGCAGCCCGGTGTGCGGGTGCGGGGGCACATCCATGCCCCCGGCGGTCGCGATGTCATGCGGACCGTAGTGGTCGATGAAGCACCAGGCGCCGATCAGCGAGCGTTCGCGCTGGGGCAGGGTGCGGCGAACCAGGATGGCCCGCGGCCCGCCCAACGGAACCTCGCGGGGCTCCAACACCTCGATGCCTTCCGACGGCCCTGCCGCACAGTCGAATTCACTTGCAGTGGATTCCAGGTTGCTCAACCGCCCACCTCCGCGCCGTGCGCCATGCCGTTGCGGCGACCCTACCGCTCAGGCCGCAGACGGGCGACCGATCGGACCGGACGGCAGGTGAAACACGGCCGCGGGCGTCGTAAGACGGTGACGTTCGTGGTTGGCCAGCAGCGCCTGGTTCTCGGGGAGTTCACGGGTGTTGATCTCGCCGTCGGCGATCTTCTGCAGCACCGCGTGGGCCGCGGCGAGTTCGGCCCGCTTGCGGTACTGCCCGCCGGGCAGTTTCACCCCGGCCCACACGCCGTACTCCTCGCCGCGTTCCACTGCCAGCGCGGCGCACCGGCGTTGCTGGGCGAGCGGGCAGCGCCGCAGGCACTGCAGCCGGGCTTCGGTCGAGGACTGTTCGTATGCGCGGGCCTTGGCGGCTCCGTCGGCTCCGTCGGCGTCGGGGTAGCCGAACCACAGTTCGGGATTCGCGGAGCAGGGGGGTGCCATCAGAACGACCTCCTCATTGTGCGGACGTGTAACCCGGAACGGATAACGTAGATGGAAACGTATATGAACAGATATGCCGAACGCAAGAGAAGGTGATAAAAACATATATGTAACTAGTGAAGGGCCAGGCTGTGTACTATCCGGACATGGCCTGGGCGCAACGATGAGCCGTGAGGCAGCGGGCGCGGCCATCCGGGCCCTGCGGGAGGCGCGCGACTGGTCGCTGGCAGACCTCGCCGCCGCCACCGGCGTCAGCATCATGGGCTTGAGCTACCTGGAGCGCGGAGCGCGCAAGGCTCACAAAAGCACAGTTCAGAAGGTTGAGAATGGGCTCGGCCTGCCGCCGGGCACCTATTCTCGGCTGTTGATGGCCGACGATCCCGACGCCGAACTCGCCCAGTTGATGTCGGTCGCCGCACCTCCAGCGTCGTCTGCCAGGCCCGCCGGAGCGGTCGTCGTCGACCGCCACAGCGACACTGAAGTCCTGGAGGGATACGCCGAAGCGCAACTCGACGCCCTGCGTTCGGTGATCGCCAGACTGCCTTCGGAAGCATCAGACGAATACGAGACGTATATTCTTTCCGTGATCGCGCAGTGCGTGACGGCGGAGATGTTGGCGGCCAGTTCCTGGCGGGTGGCCGTCAACGCCGGCGCCGGTCACGCGGACCGGCTCATGGCGCACCTGCAGGCGCTGGAAGTCACCCGCGCCGACCTGTTGGCCCGGATGCCCGCCAGCCTGACCAGCCGGTTCGACCAGGCGTGCACACGCTCGGCGCTGCCGGAACCGGTGATCGCCGGGTTGCTCGGCATCACCGTCGAGGAGATGTGGGACATCCGGAACACCGGCGTGATCCCGCCGGGAGCACTGGCCCGGGTGCGCGCGTTCGCCGACGCCGAAGCAACCGACCGACACAACGAGGGGGCGCAACGGTGAACAGTGAGCTGGACCTGCTGACCAGGGCCCACGCGCTCTTCGGCGCCGGGGGGCAGCCGGCGACGTTGGATGCCGGACTCGATCGCTATGCCGATCTGCTGGAACGGAACGCGAACAGCTACACCGGCCCGGCGCACGAGCGCTATCGGCAGACGGTAGGTGCCCAGCGGGCACGGCTGTTGGCGAATGCGCGTACCGATGCGGCCGCAACGGCTGTGCTGGCCGCCGCGTTCGCCGACCATGCCCACGGCCGGCAGCAGACGGCAGGGGTACTGGCCGCGGCGCGCGCCGACGGGCCGGCCGCCGACTCTCCGCTGGCGCAGCGGGAGGCCATGCGCCGGCGCGCGGCACGACTGCGAGCCCAACGTGCCCACGTGCTCTCGGCACACCGGCGTGCCCGGGCGCACCGGGCCGGGTTGGCACGGCTGCGGTATCGCGGTGCGCGACGTCGTGTGGACCCGAATCGGTTGCGGCTGCCCAACACTCGCGCCGGGGCGGCGGTGCGTGCGGCGCTGTCGCGGATCGGCAGACCGTACGTCTGGGGTGCCACCGGGCCGGACCGATTCGACTGCTCGGGCCTGACCCAGTGGGCGTACCGCCAGGCCGGCGTACCGCTGTCGCGCACCACCTACACCCAGATCTACGACGGAATTCCGGTGGCGCGCTCCGAGATTCGGCCAGGTGACCTGGTGTTCCCCAGCACCGGCCACGTCCAGATGGCGATCGGGAACAATCTGGTGGTCGAAGCCCCACACCCCGGTGCGGCGGTTCAGATCAGCCCGCTGGGCGGATATGTCGCGATTCGGCGCCCGGTGTCCTGAGGAGTCCACAGCCCCCGGTCGGGTGAATTGTCGGCGTCGCGTGCCCTGCGTAGTGTCACCGGCCATGGAGCGGTCAGCGTGACGACTCGCGACGACGTGTTGGACGTGATTCACCGGATCGAGACGGCCGGGAACGCGGGTGAGGCGACGCGTGCGGCACAGGCCGCCTTGACTCTGCCGCTGCCGTCGGCGGGTTATGACCGGGTACTGGATCAGCTGCGCACGGCGTATCCGCGAATCGTCGGGGCGGCAGCTACCGAGCAGCAGGGCGCCGCAGCACAGGCCATGAAGGAAGCTGAAGCGGAACTGCGCCAACAGCTCTCGGCAACAGCGGAATTCGACCGGCACATCCTAGAAGCGTTGCGTCACGCCGGCCAGAACACAGTGGAGGGCCGTCGCCGCCTCGACAACCTGGAGGCCGAGATCGTCGGCGCGGCGCGGGCGTGGGATCTGAGCACCGCGGCCGGGTCCCGCGAGTTCCAGCGTTACCTGATCGGCAAACTGGGCGAGATCATCCGGGTGGTCGCCGCAGCCGACGACGACGACACCGCCAAGCAGGAGCTGACGACCGCGCTCACGGCGTTGTACACCGACAACACCGGCCGCGATGAGTCATCACCGGCCGCGCAGCCCCCCGCGGGTGTCACCGACCCGGTGTTGATGCCCGATGTCCCGGCAAAGGCAGGTCCCGACGAGGAGGATCCCTGGCTCGACCCCGACCTGGACGACGCTTACCTCGACGACGAACTGGAGCCCGAACCCGGTCCTGCGGCCGCAGCGCACTACCAGCCCGGGATGCCGTCGATGCCCCCGAACTTCGGCGGCGAATCGCCGGGCTTCGGCGGAATGCCGGCGGGGATGTCGCCCGGTTTGCCGCTGGCCGGACTGGGCTCGGACCCGTTCGACGACATCGGTGACCAGGAGTACCCGAGAGAGACCGAGGCCGAAGACGCTGGGCCGGAGGACAAGGCTGACACGGACACCGCCGCCGACGCTGATGACGCCGGCGGACCCGCACCGGAGCCTCCGGCCGACGACGGGCCGGTGACCGTGCGGCTGCCGGACGGGCAGACCACTAGCGTCGCCGATCCGCAGCTGGCCGCAGCCATGCAGGCCGCCGCGGACGGCACGCCGGTGGCGGAGGCGTTCCGTCGGCAGGGGATCGCCATCCCGCCGCCGGGCACACCCGTGACCGCCCCCGTGGACCAGGCGCAACTTCAGCCCGGTGATATCGGGGTGTTCACCGACCGCCATGCGCTCGCCGTGGGCGATGGCCGGGCCCTGCTCGACGGGCAGCTCCACCTGGCCGGCAACTTGCGGGGGCCCGGATTCCTGGGCTGGCAGCATCCCCCGATCCGCGCCGGCGGGCCGGCACCGGTCCCCGAACCCGTCCCTACACACACCGCCGGTTACCGGTGGGCTTGAAAATCGCCGTCTCAACCGTCATCGTCGACTAGCCAGGGAGGTAAACATGCCACAGGAGATCCACGTCAACAACGCCGTGCTCACCAAGGCGGCCGGAAACCACCAAGAGACGTCCGACTACCTGGCTACCGTGTCGGCCTCCCACGAGGGCATCCGGGCGATGCTGAGCTCGCTCGGGCCGATCTACGGTGACCTGCGTCAGGCCGCGGACTCGATGCTCGACGCCCGCAAGGGCTGCTACGACAGCCAGGCAGGCGAGCATTCGGACGTGGCCGGCAACCTGCACGGCGCAGTGTCAACGTGGAACAAGCACGAAGACGACGCGGCCAGGTCCTTCCGGAACCTCACCGATGGGCGCTGATGACTGAGCCGAATCCGGCATATGACACCGCGCATCCCAGCGGCGACGTGCTGTTCCGGTCCTGCCGCGGCGGTTATCTGCACAGCGTGGCGCTGAGCGAGACAGCCATGGGGGCCGACGTCTCTCGGCTGGCCGAGGCGATCGTGCTGACGGCCGAGGTGTCGTTCCTCAAGGCGGCGTTGGAGATCCGGGCCGACATGGTCACCACCGGGCACGCGCCCTCAGCTGCGGTGCCCACCAACGACGATCTTCGGGTGGCCACCGAGCGTCTGGTGGAACACCGACTGCACGGCGACCGGCACACCGGGCGTTAAGTCACCCACTGCCCGGCGGCATCGGCCCTCGGTGCAATGCCGTCGGGTGCGTCGATCACCGTGTCACCGAACAGGTTTCGGGCGCGCTCCAGCAGCGCGAGCACTTCGCTCAGCGTTGCTTCACATCCCGTACCCGGGGACCCGACGTCGGCCATGAAATGCACGCTACCGACCTGCTGTGGGGCTGACAATTCACGACACACAGGGGTTGGGGATAGCCAACGGTACGCTTGCGCGGTGGCACTATTCGGTCGACGGTCGGCGCGCCAGCGCCTCCGGAGCGCGGCCCGGGAGTCGCTGACGATCCCGGCGTTCAGCGCTCCGGTCGACTGCAGTGCCTGGGTGCTCGGCGGACTGTGGCCCGCAGAGTTGGCGACGGTGACGCCGGCGACGGCTCAGCTGGCCGAGTACCTGGACGCCGATCTGCGGCGCATTGCAGATTCGGCGAACGAAAAGCTGCATGCGATCGGTCGATCGGGGCTGGCGGGTCAGGCGCGGCAGACCGCCGAGTCCAGAGTGATCAACGTGGCCAGGGCGTTCGCCGTACTTCGGGTGGAGTCGACGGTGCGCTATCTGCACAACGAGGCCCTGGAGTTTCGTCCGCAGTACGCCAGCCTGAATTCGGCCCCGCCCCCGGCGGCGGTGACCGAGCAGATCCCGGCCCCGGTAGAGCCGGAACCCGTCGCGGTGGAACTGCCTCGCCCGGTCGATCCGCCCCCGGAGGCCCCGAGACCCGCGGCCCGTCATCGGATGCCGGAGCCGGTCGTGGTCGAGGCGCCGCCCGCGCCGCTTCCCGAGCCCGAGTCCGAGCCCGAGTCCGAGCCCGCGCCGGTCCCGGAGGTGGCGGAGCCGGCTCCCGAGGTGCCGGTGGCGGAGGAGCCGGTTGTTGTGCCGCCGGTTGTTGTGGAGCCCGTGTTGGTGGAACCGGTGGTGGCGGAGCCAGTGGTGGAGCCACCGGTTGAGGTTGTGCTTCCGGTCGAGGTGGTGCCGGTCGTCGAGGTGCCCGTCGTCGAGGTGCCGGTTGTGGTCCCGCCACCGGAGCCGGTGGTGGCCCTGCCGCCCCCGCCCGAGCCGGTTGTGGTCAGGCCGGAGTCTTCCGAGCCGACGGTTCTCATTCCGGTGGAGCCCGAACCGCCCGTCGTCGTCGCGGCCGAGCCCGAACCGCCCGTCGTACCCGCCACGCCACCCCCGGCCCCGCCGGCCGTGACCGAATCCGATGACCAGCGCCTGCAGCGCCTGCTGGCGTTCGTCGCGCGCCAGGAGCCCGGCCTGAGCTGGGCCGTCGGCAGCTTCGCCGACGGCAAGACCGTGCTGGTCACCGACCTGGCCCACGGCTGGATCCCGTCCGGGATCGAGCTGCCGGCCGAAGTGCACCTGCTCGGTCCCGGGCAACGAACCGGCACCGCGGCCGCCATGCTGGGCGACGCAACGGCGTCGGCCATTTACCACCCCGGCGATCGGCTGGGCTGGGCCAGCGACTTCGGCGTGACCGAAGCCTCGGTACAGCCTCGCGAACTGGACGCCGTCGACGACCTCGGCTGGCAGCTCAGTGAGGCCACCCACTGGCGTGACGGGCTGCCGCGGATGGCCAACACTCTGGTGAAGGCTGGTGCGACCGGCACCGGTGTGGCCGACGCTGAAATCGACTTACTGCGAGTGCATCTGGACACCGTGCGCTATCAGCTGCTCGCGCAGTATCCCGGCGCCGACGCCGCTCTGGTGCTCAACTGCATGCTGCTGGCCGCGACCGAGGGCATCGCCGCTGGCGATGGGGTCTCGGCCAACTACCACTACAGCTGGTTCCGTGCGCTCAGCGCTCCGCAGCCCAGCCAGTGGGACCCGCAGAAGTAAGGCCGGCATTGAATTGACGCTACTCACACGGGCTCGACATACTAAGCCTTGATCCACCGATGAATGGGCTGGTTGTTGGGGTGTCGGAATGAGGAAAGTGCCCTCTGAGCTGGAAAGATTGGTGTTCTCTACGCAACAATCCGACCAGCACAAGAAAGGCACTTCCAGTGCGAGTGTCCCACACGTTCGGTCCCGACTCCGCGGTGTTCGACGAGGACAACCTCGTGTCGTGCGCCGGGCTGGTCCCGGTGATGGCCCTGGCCGAGCAAGCTGGCCTGACACGGTTGTTGGACAACACAATTCACATCAGGTCGTCTCGGGTCAAGTCCGGGGCGGCTAACCCTCGATCCACCGATGAATCGCCTGTTCGGAGGGTGTTGATGTAAGGAAAGTGCCCTTTGAGCTGGGATGATTGGAGTTACCACACTTCGATCAGCCCACGTTCAGAAAGGCGCTTCCGGTG
>NZ_CP083985.1:31059-167417 GCF_020172665.1 [Mycobacterium] zoologicum
GAGATGTGTATAAGAGACAGCCTCCGCCGCCGCCGGAGCCGCCGCCTCCGCCTCCGCCGGAAGCCGTGCCGTGACCGAAGAGATCGCCGAACGGCTGGTCCGTTCGCCACGCCGGATGGCCACGGACCTGCGCACCGCCGACGATCGAGACCTGCCGAGCCGCACCGACGCGCTCACCCATGCGCTATCGGGCACCATCGGCGGGCCGGTGGGCCGACACGCACTGATCGGGCGGACCCGGTTCATGACCCCACTGCGGGTGATGTTCCTGATCGCCGTGCTGTTTTTGGCCCTGGGCTGGACCAGTAAGGCGGCCTGCCTGCAGAGCGCCGGCACCGGTGGCCCCGACCAGCGGGTGGCCAACTGGGACAACGAGCGGGCCTACTTCGAGCTGTGCTACTCCGACGTCGTCCCGCTCTACACCGCCGAGCTGCTCGACCAGGGCAAGTTCCCCTACCGGTCCAGCTGGGTCGAGAAGGACGGCAAGGGCCAGGAGCAGACCCGCTACGACGGTGCGCCTGCGGTGCGCTACATGGAGTATCCGGTGGTCACCGGGCTCTACCAGTACGCCGCGATGGCGCTGGCCAAGACCTATACCGCGATCGCCAAGGTGCTGGCCATCCCGGCGCTGCTCGGGGTGGCCGAGGTGGTGGTGTTCTTCGACATCGTCGCGCTGGGCCTGGCGCTGGCCTGGCTGGCGACGGTGTGGGCCACGTCCGGGCTGGCCGGACGACGGATCTGGGATGCCGCCTTGGTGGCGGCCTCGCCACTGGTGATCTTCCAGATCTTCACCAACTTCGACGCGTTGGCCGTCGCGTTGGCCACCTGCGGGCTGCTGGCCTGGGCACGACGGCGGCCGACGGCCGCGGGGGTGCTGCTCGGGGTGGGCGCGGCGGCCAAGCTCTACCCGGTGCTGCTGCTGGGCCCGCTGCTGGTGCTGGGACTGCGCACCGGACGGCTGGCCGAGGTCAAGCGCACCGCGTCGACGGCGGCGCTGAGCTGGCTGGCGGTCAACCTGCCGGTGATGCTCTACGCGCCGCGTGGGTGGAGCGAATTCTTCCGGCTCAACTCCCGCCGCGGCGACGACATGGACTCGCTGTACAACGTGGTGAGATCACTGACCGGCTGGCGCGGGTTCGATGGCGACCTCGGGTTGTGGGAGCCGCCGGTGGTGCTCAACAGCGTCGTCGCGGTGTCGTTCGCGCTGTGCTGTGTCGGCATCGGCTACATCGCGCTGACCGCGCCGCGGCGGCCCCGGCTGGCGCAGCTGGCGTTCCTGCTGATCGCCGCGTTCCTGCTGACCAACAAGGTGTGGAGTCCGCAGTTCTCGCTGTGGCTGGTGCCGTTGGCGGTGCTGGCGTTGCCGCATCGCCGGCTGCTGTTGGCCTGGATGACCGTCGACGCGCTGGTGTGGGTGCCGCGGATGTACTACCTCTACAGCGTGCCGGACCGCAGCCTGCCCGAGCAGTGGTTCACCAGCGTGGTGCTGCTGCGTGACGTGGCGGTGTTCGGATTGTGCGTGCTGGTGATCCGGCAGATCTACCGCCCTCAGTGCGACTTGGTGCGGGCCCGCGGGTGGGCCGACGATCCCGCCGGCGGGGTGTTCGACGGCGCGCCGGACAACCCGCCGGCGTGGCTGCCGGCCCGCCTGCGCCCGTCGTCGGCGAGGACGCCCGTCCCGGCCGATTTCGTTCCGCAGCCCAGCCTCCGGTAGCCTGACCGGGTTGCCGACGCAGGCGACCCTCCTGCCGTGGTCACATCCACGGCCGCACTACGACCATAGGAGGTGATGAGGTTCCCATGCGTCCATACGAAATCATGGTCATCCTTGACCCCACTCTCGACGAGCGCACTGTCGCCCCGTCCTTGGAGACGTTCTTGAACGTCGTCCGCAAAGACGGTGGCACCGTGGACAAGGTCGACATCTGGGGCAAGCGCCGCCTGGCCTACGAGATCGCCAAGCATGCCGAGGGCATCTACGCGGTGATCGACGTCAAGGCGGCTCCGGCCACGGTGTCCGAACTTGACCGTCAGCTCGGCCTGAACGAGTCGGTGTTGCGCACCAAGGTGATGCGCACCGACAAGTCGTAGCCCGCTGTCGCCGCCGTTGCGTAGGCTCAGCTCCACATGCAGCGCGACACCGATCTATAGGAGGGCCCCGTGGCCATTGGTGACACCACGATCACCGTCGTCGGAAACCTGACGGCCGATCCGGATCTGCGGTTCACCCCCTCGGGGGCGGCAGTCGCCAACTTCACGGTGGCGTCCACTCCGCGGGTCTATGACCGGCAGAGCGGTGAGTGGAAGGACGGCGACGCGCTGTTCCTGCGGTGCAACATCTGGCGCGAGGCTGCCGAGAACGTGGCCGAGAGCCTCACCCGCGGCTCGCGGGTGATCGTCACCGGCCGGCTGCGGCAGCGGTCCTTCGAAACCCGCGAGGGGGAGAAGCGAACCGTCGTCGAGGTCGAGGTCGACGAGATCGGTCCGTCGCTGAAGTACGCGACCGCCAAGGTCAACAAGGCCAGCCGCGGCGGCGGTGGCGGGGGCTTCGGCGGCGGTGGCGGCGCGCCGTCTCAGGCGTCGGGGATGTCCGCCGGTGGCGCCCCCGCGGAGGACCCGTGGGGCAGTGCTCCGGCGTCCGGCTCCTTCGGTGGCGCCGACGACGAACCGCCCTTCTGAACTAACGAACCACAGCACGAAAGAGACAGGTAGATGGCCAAATCCAACAAGCGGCGTCCGGCTCCCGAGAAGCCGATCAAGACTCGCAAGTGCGCGTTCTGCTCTAACAAGAAGCAGGTGATCGACTACAAGGACACCTCGCTGCTGCGCACCTACATCAGTGAGCGGGGCAAGATCCGCGCCCGCCGGGTGACCGGCAACTGCGTTCAGCACCAGCGCGACGTCGCGCTCGCGGTGAAGAACGCCCGCGAGGTCGCGTTGCTGCCCTTCACCTCGTCGGCGCGCTAGCCGATCGCATAAGTCAGAGAAAGTACGAAACGATGAAGCTGATTTTGACCGCTGAGGTGGACCACCTCGGAGCGGCCGGAGACTCTGTCGAGGTCAAGGACGGATACGGCCGTAACTACCTGCTCCCGCGGGGGCTGGCGATCGTCGCCTCGCGCGGCGCGCAGAAGCAGGCCGACGACATCCGCCGGGCCCGCGAGACCAAGCAGGTGCGCGACCTGGACCACGCCAAGGAGCTCAAGGAGGCTTTGCAGGCGCTGGGCACCGTCACGCTGCCGGTGAAGACCGCTGGCGACTCGGGCAAGCTGTTCGGCTCGGTGACCGCCGCTGACGTGGTGGCCGCGATCAAGAAGGCCGGCGGACCGAACCTGGACCGGCGGATCGTGCGGTTGCCCAAGGCGCACATCAAGTCCGTCGGCAGCCACCCGGTGTCGGTGCACCTGCACCACGACGTGAACGTCGACGTCACGCTCGACGTCACCGCGGCGAACTAAGCAAGACATTCAGCAGCCCCGGTGGTCCCTGGTTGGGACCGCCGGGGCTTTGCTGTGCCGAATTTGAGTTAACTTCAATTAACTCCGGCAAACATTTGGCCGGTGTGGTATCGCGAGGCCTGTTCACCTGACGGTGGAACGACGTCTACCCGTCGGCAAGACAACACGCCCAAGGTGTCTACCTGAGCCGACACGCCGAAGGGATTGTCCTCCACAGCCCCGGGCGCCCTGCGTGGTGCGCTTACCTGCAGTGATGACCAGCCGCGGAGCGTTGCTCCACAAGTCTTCCCCACCATCCCAAACAAGTGGAGGGCCGGTGTACACACGTCATCCACACCTTTGTGAACAAGCCCGGTTGTTGCGCCTGCCAGCAACGCCTAGCGTCAACCCGGCACGACGCGGCGAGGTTTGTCAGAGCCTGCGGATATGGTCGGGCATATGCGTCGAATAGACGTTCGATCGTGCGGCGAAGGAGGCGAGCGGATGGCGGTTGTCGACGACCGCGGGCACTCTGAGCTGGAGGAACCGCCCCGTGAGGACGTTGGCCGTCAGCCACCCCAGGACGTCGCCGCCGAACAATCGGTGCTCGGTGGGATGCTGCTGTCCAAGGACGCCATCGCCGACGTGCTGGAGCGGCTGCGCCCCAGCGACTTCTACCGCCCGGTGCACCAGAACATCTACGACGCGATCCTGGACCTCTACGGCCGCGGTGAGCCCGCTGACGCGGTGACGGTGGCCGCCGAGCTGGACCGCCGGGGCCTGCTGCGCCGGGTGGGCGGCGCCCCCTATCTGCACACCCTGATCTCCACGGTGCCCACGGCCGCCAACGCCGGCTACTACGCCGGGATCGTCTCGGAGAAGGCGATCCTGCGCCGCCTGGTGGAGGCCGGTACCCGGGTGGTGCAGTACGGCTACGCCGGCGCGGAGGGCGCCGATGTGGCCGAGGTGGTCGATCGCGCCCAGGCCGAGATCTACGACGTCGCCGACCGCCGGCTCTCGGAGGACTTCGTCCCCCTGGAAGACCTGCTGCAGCCCACCATGGACGAGATCGACGCGATCGCCTCGCACGGCGGCATCGCGCGCGGTGTGCCGACCGGGTTCACCGATCTGGATGAGGTGACCAACGGGCTGCACCCGGGGCAGATGGTGATCATCGCGGCGCGGCCGGGCATGGGGAAGGCACTGTGCTTGAAGACGCCCCTGGCCACCCCAACGGGGTGGACCACGATGGGCGAGGTGGCGGTCGGTGATCAGTTGCTGGACGCCGACGGGCAGCCCACCCGCGTCGTGGCCGCCACCGGCATCCTGTTGGGCCGGCCCTGTTACGAAGTCGAGTTCTCCGACGGAACGGTGATCGTCGCCGACGCCGAGCATCTGTGGCCGACGGACGCGGGTGTGCGGACTACCGCGCAGTTGCGCTGCGGGCTGGACCGGATCGCCCCGGCGGGTTCGGCGGTGCGGGCCGGTGGGGGCACCGCGCTGCTGGCGCCGGCGTTGAGCCTGGTGTCGGTGCGGCGGGTGCCCAGCGTGGCGGTGCGCTGCGTGCAGGTGGACAACCCGGAGCGGCTCTACCTGGCCGGCCGAGGCATGGTGCCGACCCACAACTCCACGCTGGCCCTGGACTTCATGCGGTCGTGCTCGATCAAGAACCGACTGCCCAGCGTCATCTTCTCCCTGGAAATGGGCAAGTCCGAGATCGTGATGCGGCTGCTGTCGGCCGAGGCGAAGATCAAGCTGGGCGACATGCGCTCGGGCCGGATGACCGACGACGACTGGACCCGGCTGGCCCGGCGGATGAGTGAGATCAGCGAAGCGCCGCTCTACATCGACGACTCACCGAACCTGACCATGATGGAGATACGCGCCAAGGCCCGCCGGCTCAAGCAGAAGGCCGACCTGCGCCTGGTGGTGGTCGACTACCTGCAGCTGATGTCCTCGGGCAAGAAGGTCGAGTCGCGCCAGATCGAGGTCTCGGAGTTCTCCCGGCACCTCAAGCTGCTGGCCAAGGAGCTGGAGCTTCCGGTGATTGCGCTCAGCCAGCTCAACCGTGGGCCCGAGCAGCGCACCGACAAGAAGCCGATGCTCTCGGATCTGCGTGAATCGGGCTGCCTGACCGCCTCGACGCGAATCCTGCGGGCCGACAAGGGCTCCGAGGTCACCCTGGGCGAGTTGATGCGGACGGGGGAGCGCCCCCTGGTGTGGTCGCTGGATGAGCGGCTGCGGATGGTGGCCCGGCCGATGACCAACGTGTTCCCCAGCGGACACCGCGAGGTGTTCAAGCTGCGGATGGCCTCGGGCCGTGAGGTCGAGGCCACCGCGAATCACCCGTTCCTCACGCTGGACGGTTGGGTTGCGTTGGGCGACTTGAACGTCGGGGACCGCCTGGCGGTGCCGCGGCGGGTGCCCGAGCCGGTAGAGACCACGCGGATGGAAAACAGCGAGGTCATTCTGCTGGCGCACATGATCGGCGACGGGTCGTGCGTGAAGAACCAGCCGATCCGGTATGCGTCGATCGACGAGGCGAACCTGACCGCGGTGACCGCGGCGGCCATGCACTTCGGGGTGATGGCGGTGCGCGACGAGTACCCGGCGGCGCGGGTGACCACGTTGCGGCTGCCGGCGCCGTTCCACCTGACGCACGGTAAGCGCAATCCGATCGCGGCGTGGCTCGATGGGCTGGGGCTGTTCGGCAAGCGCAGCTACGAGAAGTTCGTGCCGCAAGAGGTTTTCGCGCTGCCGAACGATCAGGTGGCGCTGTTCCTGCGGCACCTGTGGGCCACCGACGGATCGGTGATTTGGGACGCCAAGCGCAGTATCGGCCGGATCTACTACGCGTCGACCAGTCGCCAGCTGATTGATGACGTGGCGGCCCTGCTGTCACGGGTGGGGGTGTTCGGCCGGATCAAGCGGGTACCCAAGGCCGGCTATCGCGACTCGTGGCACCTGGTCATCTACGGCGCCGAGCATCAAGTGCGGTTCCTGCACAACGTCGGTGCCCAGGGCGCTAAAGCGGTGGGAGCCAAGGAGATTCTGTCGCACCTGCAAGGCGTGGCACGCAACCCCAACCTGGACACCGTGCCTAAGGAGGTCTGGACACAGGTCCGCCGGGCACTGGCGGATCAGCAGATGTCCCAACGCGAATTCGCCGCGGCCATGGACACCAAGTTCTGCGGGTCGACCATGTGGAAACATGCGCCGAGCCGGGACCGGCTGCACCGCGCCGCCGCGGTGCTCGAAGACCTGGAAATTCACGCGATCGCGACCAGCGACGTGTTCTGGGACAGCATCGTCGAGATCACTAGCATCGGTGAGCACGATGTGTTCGACGGGACCGTGGACGGCACGCATAACTTTGTGGCCCAGGGGATTTCGGTCCATAACAGTCTTGAACAAGATGCTGACATGGTGATCCTGCTGCACCGTCCGGACGCCTTCGAGCGCGACGACCCGCGTGGTGGTGAGGCCGACCTGATCCTGGCCAAGCACCGTAACGGGCCGACGAAGACCGTGACGGTGGCGCACCAGCTGCATTTGTCGCGGTTTACGAACATGGCGCACTGAGGGAGAACTTCAGACAGACGCGCGCGCGGCCTCACCCAGCCGGAACGCGTTGAAATATCCAGCCGGCGGCTGGTAGAGGCCGCTGCTGAACTCATTGCCGAGAAGGGCTGGGAAGCGACGACAGCTGCCGAGATTGGTCGGCGAGCGGGCTACAGCCGTGCGATGGTGCACGCACGATATGGAAGCAAAGATGCGATCCTGGACGCGTTCTTCGAGCATGACTACGTCAGGCGCTTGAGTCCTGATGTGGATCCAGACAGCACTGGGCTAGCCAGAGCAGGCTCTCGCGCACTTCGGTAGGATGGCAGAGCTGCACTTTGAGGACCGGGACTTCCTGCGTGCGATGTTTGTCGCCAGCTTCGAGGGCGTCAAGATGACCTCAGCCCTACGGACCCGGGTCCAAGAGTACGTCCGCAACGGCAGCGACAATGTGAAAGCAGGCCTACTCAAGGGCCTGTCCGACGGGTCGGTGCGCACCGATGTCGATCTGGAGCGAGCGGCCAGAGAGATCAGCGCAGCGGTATTCGGGCTGGCCTATCAGTGGGCGCTGCTACCTGATGACTATGATTTCGAGCGCGAATTAGACTATGTCCGTGCACGATTCGTTGCGGCGTACTCTTCGACCGCTGAAGGGTAGCAGAGACGATCCACCCGGCCTATATGGCTGTCGACCGTGTGGCGCCCCGAGGGCTGGCCGTACTAGCGGACTTCTTGGCTGACCCTCTGACCTTTCGGGTTGCGCTCGTCGACGCGGTCCGTGGGGTCGGCTTCTTCACGCGGCTTTCTTGCAGTGTGGTGGGACGGGTGATGGCCGGTGCGACCCAACGCCGTAGGAAGGTGCGGAGTTGTTTGCCGTGGCGGGGCGGTCGGCCGGGGTCGATGACCAGGGATTGAAAGATGCGGAGCATGAATTCGACCAGTTGGTCAAGGTCGTCGCCGCTGAAGCCGGCGGCGTCCCAGTCGACTGCGAATCTTTCGACGATCGAGCGCCCGAAGGACAAGGCGATGTCGGATGTGACTCCTCCGGAAAAGGCGCTGGCCTTTCCGGGTGTCAACAGCAAGCTCATGTAGTGCTCGTGGGGGAGTTGTTCGAGTGTGTGGGCTATTCCCTCGACGACGGCCTCAGCGGGGTCGTGGATCTTGCGGACATGGGCAGCTAGGGAGTCGAGGAAGGGACCCACTTCTGCGACGGCGGTAGCGATCATCAACGTCTCGGTGCTGGGGAAGTACCGGTAGACGGTTTGGCGGGTGACACCAATGTCCTTGGCCACATCGGAGATTCCGAAATTCATTCCGCATTCGTCGATCCGGCGCCGTGCCGCATCCAGGATTCGAGCGATCGCCTCGTCGTCGTCGGCCGGCTTTGCGCCCGACCAGCCATGTGTGCGCATCAGCGATCTATGGTCCAGGCATCCATGCGGGTAGGTTACCGTGGCCGGCAGCGCGCGTTTTTCGACACAATGCGTACTTCGCCGCGCGAGAGCCGAACGCTGCCGGTCCCTAATGTTGTCCTCGGCTGCTGCCGAATCGACGTGCCATTCATCCCGATCGTTGGCTGCTGTACCAGTGAGCGCCGTCATCGCCGCGTTCGTATCGCTCGAACCACTGGTCGGCGAAGGCCGGTGGTTCTTCGGCTTCGGGGTCGAAGAAGGGATTCTGGCTTCTGAGCAACCCCCGCAGGGCCACCCATTTGTCTTGGCGGCTGACCCCGTCGAGCATCCCTGCCACGGATAGATGCCGGGGGTGTTTGTCGCGCTTGCCTGCGCTCATGCGCCATCTGATCGACATGGCGCGGGCGTCGATCACGCGGTCTGGTTGTGGGACGTGGGCGTTCATCCCCTCGATGTAGAGCGGTAACAAGGTCGACATGATGTGGTGGACGACGCTGGGTACCACGCGGAGCCGGTAGATGCGTTTGCCCACCACTGCGTTGTAGATTGTCAACGCAGAGCTTCGATGTTCGACCTCTTCTACCATGTGCCACAACAACAGTGAAGCCACGCGGTCATCGCCGGGACGAAATAGCTTGTCCTCGTTGTCGAGCAGAAACCTGAACGACGGGCTGAATGTCGCCTCAAGGTTCGCGATGTAGGCCAGACGGTAGGCCAGGGACTTGGTGCGGGTCATTTCATCGTAGGAGGCCATTATTGCGTCAAACGTCTGCTGCAGACCCGGGTACTGCTTGATCAGCCTGCCGACATGCTGGCGATGGGCGTTTGCGTGCTGGGCCTCTTGGCGCACGAACGCTAGTGCTTCCGTAGCCACCGCAGGATCGGTGAAGCTCGACTTGGCCTCCTGCACGGCGGCCACGATCATCTTCTCGAAGCCGATCGCGATGAAGGACATCAAGTTCACCGCGTGGGAGAAGCCGGGATTCGTCGGATGCCACACCACCGGAACGGGTTGTTCGAAGTCGAATCGTATGCGGCGGACTGTCAGATCCGTCATCGGACTCTCCTCCCTGGTCGTCGCCTTCCCGCTTGTTTCAAGGCCGCGCTGCTCTGCGGGGGTGGAGATAGTGCGACTGCCTGCAGGTCGTTGGTCTTAGCGGTAATAGATATTGAGCTCGGCAATCCGTCCGTCCGTGAAGCGGTCGAGGTCGGTGAGGTCGATGTCGTCGTGCACTGGCACCTCCCACCGGCTGGCATTCGAACGCCACGACCATACACATGCTGAGATATGTCGTGTCTACGGTTTGGTGCGTTTCGCCTCCTGCGACAAGACACAATGCTATATATGCATGGTCTGGTCCGGGTGTGATTCAGGAGGTCCCGCGATGGATACCTGCACCGTCGAGTTCGCTCGATTGACCGAGGGTCTCGGGGGGCTGCAGTGCGACGGCAATCCCGTGGTCACTTTGCGCAGCCCGCTGTCACTGCAAAGCTGGACGATGCCGGTGATCGAGTTGCTACTGGTGCTGGGGGCGCTCGCTTGTTTGATCCATGCCCTGCGTTGGCGCCGTACGCACGGCGACAACTCCAATCTGGTGATCTGGCTCTCCGGCGTAGTCTGTCTGCTGCTCATCGAGCCGATTGCCTACTTCCCGCAATGGTTCGGCCTGCAGCAGGCCATGGGATTGACCTTCGTGCACAACGCCTTCTCGGTGCAGTTCCTCTACGACCGATTGCCGCTCTACATCGTCGCCATGTACCCCGCCTATGCCTACCTGGCCTGGGTGTTGGTGCAGCGCACCGGGATTTTCCGCCTCTACAACCCGGTGGTGTCGGCGACCGCGGTCGCCTTCGTGTTCCACTGCCTCTACGAGGTCATCGATCACGTCGGGGTGCAATTTCGGTGGTGGGTGTGGAACGAGGATCTGCCGACGTCGGTGCCGTCGTTGGGTGTGGTGCCCTACGTAAATCTTCAGGCGTTCTCGCTGGGGATCCCATTCGGGCTGGCTTTGGTGACCCTGCTGGTCTGTCGCAGACCTGGCGGCGGTGGTTGGCTCTTGGCTCGCGACGTTGCCGTGGTCAGCGTTCTGGTCTGGCCCATCCAGGCGGTGTTCTCCGTGCCTGCCCTGGCGATCGACGTCGTCGCCGACTCAATGCGCACCGGCCGGCTGACGGGCACGTGGCTGCTCATCGCGGCAGCGGCCATCACCACGGCGATCGCCTTCGCTGGCGCCTACCGGGCCCGACGCACAGATCCAGACCTAGTACCGCCAGGAGTGGATCAGGACTATTTCGCGTTGGTGTGTGTCGTGGTCTACCTGGTTGCTGCAGCCGTCATTTGGGGCGCCGCCCTGCCGGACTACCTCGCGGCGAACCAGGGTCGCACCCCCCAGGGGGCACCTGTGGGAGCACTGCCGTACTCCGTGATCACCTTCCTGCTGTCAATCGCGCTCACCGTCGGCGCCTACGTCGGCACCACCGGGCGTCCGGCGAAGACACGCATCGCTGCGTCGGCCTGACATCGCTGCCCGACCAGCATCCGGACGCACACTCTTGACAAGACAAACAGCGGAAGATGTATGGTCGTACTACACCCCTAAAAGGAGACTGCAATGGTATTGGCGACCGGCGCACCGACGAGTGCGACCGATGAGGAATTGACCCGGCGCGGCCTGCGCCACGCCTTGGGCAAGACCACCGACCTCGCTGATCGAGAGCTCAAGGTTCCTTTGCATTACTACCGGGACCCGAAGATCACCGAGATCGAGGAAACACAGATTCTGCGCCGGGTGCCCTTGGCAATCGTGCCCTCCGCGCAGATCCCCAACACAAACGACTACGTCGTGCGCTCAGTGCTAGGAGACTCGCTGCTGGTTACCCGGGATCGCACCGGCACCAGCCACGTATTCCTCAACTACTGCCGCCACCGCGGCGCCAAACCGGCCTGCGGGACAGGCAACGCGTCCCGATTCGTCTGTCCCTACCACGCATGGACGTACAAGAACACCGGCGAACTGTTCATGGTGCCCGGCCAAGACGGCTTCGATTCCATGAACAAGAAGGACTACGGACTGGTCGAGCTGCCCTCCGACGAGCGGCACGGATTCATCTGGGCGGTATTGACTGCCGACGCGACCATCGATCTGGACGCGCATCTAGGTGATCTCGGAAATGAACTGGCGCTGTGGAACTACGAAAACTACGGCTACCACACCGACCGCGAGTTCAGCTCCGACGTCTCCTGGAAGGGCGCGCTGGAGGCATTCGCCGAGGGCTACCACTTTCCGTTCGTGCATGGTGAGAGTCTGATCGGCCAGAACACCTTGGCCAACACCATGGTCTACGACGAGTTCGGCAAACACCACCGCATCGGCTTTCCGTTCAATTGGATCACCAACCTCGACCAGGACCCGTCCGGCGACTGGGACCCGTCATCCAACATGGGAGTCATCTACTGGGTCTACCCCAACCTCATTCTCGCCAACAGCATGGTCGGCGTCGAGATCATCGACATGCTGCCCGAAGGCGAGCCGACCCGGTGCACAGTCCGGCACAGCTGGATGGGCCGTCTGCCCGCGGCGAACGATGAGATGCGCGCCGCCTACGACGCGATCTACGAGGGAGTGCACGCCGCCGTCCGCGACGAGGACTTCGCCATGCTGCCCCAATGCGGCGAAGGTGTCCGCCACGGCCAACACGACCACATGATCATCGGACGCAACGAGATCGCTGTCCAGCACATGATCAAAGTGTTCGCTCAAGAGCTCGGTGTCGCACTGGCGTGAGCGGACCCGGCATGAGCCCGCGTCCGCACCGCCTTCGGCTACCGACTTCAATATCCTGCGCAATCCCAACCCGCATCTGGGTTTTGGCGGCAACGGCGCGCACTACTGCATCGGGGCCAACCTGGCCCGAATGGAAATCAACCTGATGTTCAACGCGATCGCCGACATCCTCCCCGACATCGCAAAACTCGGTGAACCCAACCGCCTGCGCCACGGCTGGATCCATGGCGTCAAAGACCTGCCGGTGCGTTACAACCCCCCAGCCACGGCCAGCTAGACCACTTCAACGACTTAAAGGATGCGCAATGACTGTGATTGAAGTGCCGCGGGTTTCCGGCGGCCACGATGAACACGGACACCTGGAGGAATTCCGGACTGACCCCATCGGGCTGATGAACCGGCTACGCGGGGAATGTGGCGATGTCGGCTGGTTCCAGCTCGCCGACAAGCATGTCATCTTGCTCTCCGGTGCTCAGGCCAACGAATTCTTTTTTCGCTCCGATGACTCCGACCTTGATCAGGGCGAGGCCTACCCGTTCATGACGCCGATCTTCGGCAAGGGTGTCGTCTTCGACACCAACCCGGAACGCCGCAAGGAGATGCTGCACAACTCGGCGCTGCGCGGTGAACAGATGAAGGGACACGCGGCCACCATCGAGCGCGAAGTACGCCGGATGATCGCCGACTGGGGCGACGAAGGCGAGATCGACTTGCTGGAGTTCTTCGCCGAACTGACCATCTACACCAGCTCAGCGTGCCTGATCGGTACCAAGTTCCGCGATCAGCTCGACGGCCGCTTCGCCCGGCTCTACCACGAACTGGAACGCGGCACCGACCCACTGGCCTACGTCGACCCCTATCTGCCCATCGAAAGCTTCCGCCGTCGCGACGAAGCCCGGATCGGGTTGGTGGCACTGGTTCAGCAGATCATGGACGAACGCCGCGCTGATCCGCCCACCGACAAAAGTGACCGCGACATGCTCGACGTGCTGATCACCATCACCGATGATCAGGGCAAGCCGCGGTTCTCTGCCGACGAGATCACCGGCATGTTCATCTCGATGATGTTCGCCGGGCACCACACCAGCTCCGGCACCGCGTCGTGGACGATGATCGAACTGCTCCGCCATCCCGACATCCATGCGCAGGTGATCGCCGAACTCGATGAGCTGTATGCCGATGGCCAAGAGGTGAGTTTTCATGCGCTGCGGCAGATCCCGCGACTGGAGAATGTACTCAAAGAGAGCTTGCGGCTGCATCCGCCGCTGATCATCCTGATGCGGGTCGCCAAGGGCGACTTCGAGGTCCAAGGCTTCCCCATCCGTCAGGGGGATCTGGTGGCGGCCTCACCCGCAGTGTCCAACCGCATCGCCGAGGACTTCCCCGACCCTGACGCGTTCGACCCCGACCGCTACAACAAGCCACGCCAGGAAGACCTCATCAACCGCTGGACCTGGATACCGTTCGGAGCCGGCCGGCATCGCTGCGTGGGCGCCGCCTTCGCCACCATGCAGATCAAGGCCATCTTCTCGGTGCTGCTGCGCGAATACGGTTTCGAGATGGCCCAGCCCGCCGACACCTACCGCAACGATCACTCGAAAATGGTGGTGCAGCTGGCCCAACCGGCCCGCGTCCGCTACCGCAAGCGCGTCTAGGCCACGGGGCATCATGGGCTTCTGCGTTCGCGTCGACCTCGATCTGTGCCAGGGCCACGCCATGTGCGAGGCCGAGGCTCCCGCCTACTTCCACGTTCCCAAACGCGGTTACGTCGAAATCCTCAACGCCACATCACCCGAGGAGGATCGCGCCCTGATCGAACAAGCCGTGTGGGCATGCCCCACCCAAGCACTGTCCATCCACGACGACGAGGAAAAATAGACCATGGCGCCGACCGGCAAATTCTCCCGTGCAGAACTCGACGACGTCGTCGAACGGTGGTTGGAGGCAAACCGTGTCGCAGAGCGCAGCGGAGACTGGCGCCCGCTGGCGGACTTCTTCACCGACGACGCCAGCTACGGCTGGAGCATCGGCCCGACCGACGACGTCATGTGCGTCGGCATCGACGAGATCCGCGAAATCGCGTTCGGGCAGGAGATGGAAGGCTTGCTCGGCTGGCGCTACCCCTACCAGCGAGTGATCGTCGACGACCGACTCGGCGAAGTCGTCGGATTCTGGAAACAGGTGGCCACCGACACCACCGGAACCGATCACGAGATCTACGGCATCGGCGGCAGCTGGTTCGGCTACGCCGGCGACGGCAAATGGGCCTGGCAGCGGGACTTCTTCGACTTCGGTCACGTCACCGAGCTGTACATGGCGCTGTTGAAGTCCGGGAACGTAACCAAGGAATTCTCGGAGCGGGTCGCCAAGAATGCGACCGGACAACGCCTTCCGGGCTGGTATCCGCGCGGTACGGCCCCCCAGCCGATCTGGCCGCCGGACACCAGCCACGGGTCCCCGGCGTGAAGGTCTACATCAGCACCGGATTCCTTCCGACCGCCGACATCCTGGCTCTTGCGGCGGCCGCCGACCGTCTCGGCTACGACGGCGTCGGAATCCCCGACCATGTGGTCAATTTCGCCGAGCTCACCACCCGGTACCCGTATACCGCTGATGGCGAACGCCGCTGGCCACCGTTCACCGACTGGCCCGATCCGTGGGTGCTGATCGGGGCTCTGGCACAGTCCACCAGCCGGGTGCGCTTTGTCACCACCGTCTACGTCGCGGCTCTGCGTGATCCCTACTCGGCCGCCAAAGCGATCGGTACCGCGGCGGTTCTCGCCAAGGGCAGGCTCGAGTTGGGCTTGGGTGTGGGATGGTGCGAAGAAGAGTTCGCGCTCATGGGACAGCCGTTCGCCGGCCGCGGAAAACGCACCGAGGAAGCCGTCGAGCTCATGCGTGCCCTCTGGGCGCCCGGTTGGACCGAACACGACGGCGAGCACTACCGCACCCCCCGGCTGGAGATGGCACCCGACCCACCGCCGATCCCGGTGCTGTTCGGCGGGTTGACCGATCTCGCACTGCGCCGAGCCGCCCGCTACGACGGCTGGGTCGGCGACCTGATGACCACAGAGCAAGCCTTGGAGATCGTCGGAAAGCTGCGGGAACACCGTAAGGCCATCGGGCGCGCCGCCGATGAATTCACCGTCCTCGCACCGCTTATCGACGTGTTCGGCCCCGATGATCTGGCCCGGGCCGAGGCCGGCGGCATCACCCACATCCTCACCCAGCCATGGGCCTACTACTGCAAGCCCGATGCTCCCATCGACGCCAAGATCGACGCTATGGCGACCTACCGCCGCGACTTCCGACTCGACCGCCACTAGGAGCAGTTCCATGACCCGCTTCGACCTGTCTACGGTCTTCGCGACCGTGGCCGACGCGATCCACGAACACACCCTGCTGGTCTGGCGGGGCCGCAACTACAGCTATGGCGACATCAACACCCGGGTCGATGGCGTGGCACGGTACCTGACACTGCGGGGCCTGGGCTGCCATATTGCTCGAGACCAACTCGCCGGCCACCAGTCCGGCCAAGACCACCTTGGCATCTACTTGCGCAACGGCAACCAGTATCTGGAGGCGATGCTGGCGGGATTCCGTTCCCGCGTCGCACCGTTCAACGTCAGTTACCGTTACGTCGAAGACGAGTTGCTCTACCTGCTCGACAACGCTGATGCCCGTGCACTGGTCTATGGCGCCGAATTCGCGCCGACTGTGGCGTCGATCCGTGACCGGCTACCGAACCTCGAAGTGCTTATCCAGGTCGCTGACGACAGCGGCAATGCCCTGCTGCCCGGCGCGGTGGATTACGAGTCCATCACCACCACCACCGCACCGGCCGCTGAGATCCCCACCCCGAGCCCCGATGACCTCTACATCCTCTACACCGGCGGAACCACCGGCATGCCCAAAGGCGTGCTGTGGAGCCAACACGACATCTTCATGGCATCGATGGGCGGCCGACCCTTCGGCAGCGAAACCCCATTGGCGTCTTACGCCGAACTCGCCACCCAGGCCAGCCAGGTACCCGGAGCACTCTCGATCCTCATGCTGCCCCCGCTCATGCACGGCGCCGCCCAGTGGGCCGCCTTCAACATCATCACCAGGGGTGGCCGCATCGTAATCCCCGACGACGTGAAGCGACTGCGACCCGATGACGTGCTGCGCCTGGCCGAACGGGAGAAGGTACTCAACATCCCCGTCGTCGGCGACGCGATCGCCCGACCGCTGATCGAAGAGATCGAAACCGGAACCCATGACCTGTCGTCTCTACTGACCATCAGTAACGGCGGAGCGCCACTGTCTCCGACGTTGCGCGAGCGCATCGTTACGGCCTTGCCCCACATTATGATTCTCGACGCTGTGGGCGCCTCCGAGTCGGGCCTGCAGATGAACACCATGGCCGACAAGGACTCCGAAGCTGCGGTCTTCCATCCCGCCTCTGACACCGGCGTTATCGCCACGGAATTCACCCACGAACTGCAGCCAGGCGACGGGGAAGGCTGGCTGGCCCGACGAGACCACATTCCCCTGGGCTACCTCGGGGACGAAGACAAGACCGCAGCCACCTTCCCCACGATCGACGGAGTGCGCTGGTCGGTGCCCGGAGATCGGGCCGAATACCTGTCCGATGGTCAGGTCCGGCTGCTGGGGCGAAACTCGTTGACCATCAACTCCGGTGGCGAGAAGATCTTCGTTGAAGAAGTCGAGCGGGCCATCGCGGTCCACCCCGCCGTCTACGACACCGTCGTTGTCGGCAGGCCATCGCAGCGATGGGGCAGTGAAGTCGTCGCCATCGTGCAACTGGCCGAGGACGCCACTGCCACCGACGCCGAAATCCTGAACACCTGCCGGCGCCACATCGCCGGATACAAGGTGCCCAAAGCGGTGATCCGAACCCCCAAGATCATGCGCTCACCGGTCGGAAAAGCCGACTACCGATGGGCCAGCGACCTTGCCACGACTACCGAAACGAGCCGATGACCCCCACCACCGCGCCCGGCACCCTCAACTACGGGCTTGTGCTGTTCACCAGTGACCGTGGAATCAACCCGGCGGCCGCCGCCAAACTCGCCGACGACCATGGCTTCACCACCTTCTATGTGCCGGAGCACACGCACATTCCGATCAAGCGGCAAGCCGCCCACCCGACCACCGGCGACGAATCGCTGCCCGACGACCGCTATATGCGCACCCTCGACCCGTGGGTCAGCCTGGGGGCGGCATGCGCGGTGACCTCGCGGGTGCGGCTGTCGACGGCGGTGGCGCTGCCGGTCGAGCATGATCCGATCACACTGGCGAAATCGATCGCCACGCTGGATCACCTCTCCGGGGGCCGGGTGAGCCTCGGCGTCGGATTCGGTTGGAACACCGACGAATTAGCCGACCACGGCGTACCTCCCGGTCGGCGGCGCACCATGCTGCGGGAGTACCTGGAGGCGATGCGGGCGCTGTGGACGCAGGAAGAAGCGTCCTACGAAGGTGAATTCGTGAACTTCGGCCCCAGCTGGGCCTGGCCCAAGCCGGTGCAGTCGCACGTTCCGGTGTTGGTCGGTGCGGCCGGGACCGAGAAGAACTTCAAGTGGATCGCTCGCAGCGCCGACGGCTGGATAACCACGCCACGTGACTTCGACATCGATGCGCCGGTGAAGCTGCTGCAGGACACCTGGGCGGCCGCGGGCCGCGACGGGGCACCTGCGATCGTGGCTCTCGATTTCAAGCCGGTGCCGGAGAAGCTGGCGCACTGGGCCGAGCTGGGCGTGACCGAAGTGCTCTTCGGGTTGCCGGACAAGCCCGAGGCCGAGGTAGCTGCCTACGTAGAACGACTCGCGAAGAAACTCGGAATCTAAGGGAGCCAAGATGAGTCAGACAGTGCGCGGTGTGATCTCCCGTGAGAAGGGCGAACCGGTCGAGGTGACCGACATCGTCATCCCCGACCCGGGCGCGCATGACGTCGTGGTCGCGGTGACCGCCTGCGGGGTGTGCCACACCGACCTGACCTACCGGGACGGCGGGATCAACGACAGCTACCCGTTCCTGCTGGGTCACGAGGCGGCCGGGATTGTCGAGTCGGTGGGTTCGGCGGTGACCGCGGTGGCGCCCGGTGACTTCGTGGTCCTGAACTGGCGTGCGGTGTGTGGACGGTGCCGGGCCTGCAAGCGCGGCCGTCCGCACCTGTGCTTCGACACCTTCAACGCGTCGGTGCCGATGACGCTGGCCGACGGCACCGAGCTCACCCCGGCGCTGGGTATCGGGGCGTTCGCCGAGAAGACCCTGGTCCACGAAGGCCAAGCCACCTTGGTCGATCCGACCGCCGACCCCGCGGTCGCCGGCCTGCTGGGCTGCGGGATGATGGCCGGTCTGGGTGCGGCGATCAACACCGGTGGCGTCACTCGCGACGACACCGTCGCGGTGATCGGGTGCGGCGGCGTGGGCGACGCCGCGATCGCCGGTGCGGCGCTGGTGGGTGCCCGGCGCATCATCGCCGTCGACACCGATGACACCAAGCTGAACTGGGCCCGTGACTTCGGCGCCACCCACACCATCAACGCCCGCGAACTCGACCCGGTCGAGACCATCCAGGATCTCACCGACGGTTTCGGCGCCGACGTGGTGATCGACGCGGTCGGTCGCCCCGAGACCTGGAAGCAGGCTTTCTACGCCCGCGACCTAGCCGGAACCGTTGTACTCGTGGGGGTTCCGACCCCGGACATGCGCCTGGACATGCCGCTTATCGACTTCTTCTCCCGCGGCGGTTCGCTGAAGTCGTCCTGGTACGGCGACTGCCTGCCCGAACGCGACTTCCCCACCCTGATCAGCCTGTACCTGCAGGGGCGGCTTCCGCTGGAGAAGTTCGTCTCCGAGCGCATCGGGCTGGGCGATGTCGAGAAGGCCTTCCATCGCATGCATGCCGGCGAGGTGCTGCGGTCGGTCGTGGTGCTATGACCGGCGCCATTCAGCGGGTGGTCACCCACGGCACCTTCGAACTCGACCGCGGCAGTTGGGAAGTCGACAACAACATCTGGATCGTCGGCGACGACTCGGACGTGGTGGTCTTCGACGCCGCCCACCACGCGGCCCCGATCGTCGAAGCCGTCGGCGGGCGCAACGTGGTGGCAGTGGTCTGCACACACGGCCACAACGACCACATCACGGTGGCACCCGAATTGGGCAAGCGACTCGACGCACCGGTACTGCTGCATCCCGGCGACGACATGCTGTGGCAGATGACGCACCCGGACAGCGACTTTCGTGCGGTGGCCGACGGTGACACGCTGACCGTCGGCGGGCTGCAACTGCGGGCACTGCACACACCCGGTCACTCACCGGGCTCGGTGTGCTGGTACGCACCGGAATTGGGCGCGGTGTTTTCCGGCGACACCCTGTTCTGCGGCGGTCCGGGCGCGACGGGACGGTCGTTCTCGGACTTCCCGACGATCCTGGCGTCGATCTCGCAGCGGCTCGGCGAACTACCGGCCGACACCGTCGTCTACACCGGGCACGGGGACAGCACCCGCATCGGTGAGGAACTCGTCCACTACGACGAATGGGTGGCCCGCGGCCACTAATGAAGTCAGTGCCCGCGGAGGATGCGCATCTTCGGGGCCGAGACCCTAGGTTTTTCGAGTACCTCATAACAGCAGCAGTCGGCTCTGAGCCGCGATAAGTACGGAGTGACACTTATGAGCACCCAAATACCGGACACCATCGGCGCTGATGCGGTCTCGTCGTGGTCTGACGACGTCGATGTGGTGGTGATCGGCTTTGGTATCGGTGGCGGTTGCGCGGCGGTGAGCGCGGCGGCCGCCGGGGCTCGGGTGCTGGTGTTGGAGCGGGCCGCCGAGGCCGGCGGTACCACCGCGATGGCGGGTGGGCATTTCTACCTCGGCGGTGGCACCGCCGTTCAGGAGGCCACCGGGCATCCCGACTCGCCGGACGAGATGTACAAGTACCTCGTCGCGGTGTCGCGTGATCCCGAGCACGACAAGATCCGGGCCTACTGCGACGGCAGTGTCGAGCACTTCAACTGGTTGGAAGACCTCGGGTTTCAGTTCGAGCGCAGCTACTACCCGGGCAAGGTCGTGGTGCCGCCGGGTACCGAGGGCCTCAGCTACACCGGCAACGAGAAGGTGTGGCCGTTCTGCGAGCAGGCGGTACCGGCGCCGCGCGGACACTCGGTGCCGATGCCGGGCGAGCTGGGCGGCGCCAAGCTGGTTATCGACCTGCTGCTCAAGCGCGCTGAGGAGCTCGGTGTGCAGCTCCAGTACGAAACGGGCGCAACTAACCTGATCCGCGGTGAGGACGGTTCGGTGGTCGGCGTTGCCTGGAAGCGGTTCACCGAAACCGGTGCCGTGCGGGCAAAAGCTGTCGTTATTGCTGCGGGGGGTTTCGTGATGAACCCCGACATGGTCGCCGAGCACACCCCGGCGCTGGGCCAGCCACGCCGCACCAAGCACCACGGGTTGGTGGCGCCCTACATCCTGGGCAATCCCCACGACGACGGGCTTGGCATCCGACTGGGCGAATCCGTGGGTGGGGCCACCAAGTTCATGGATGAGTTGTTCATCACCGCGGCGGCGTACCCGCCGGAGATCCTGCTCACGGGTGTGATCGTCAACAAGGACGGTAAGCGCTTCGTCGCAGAGGATTCCTACCATTCGCGAACCTCGGCGTTCGTCCTGGAGCAACCCGAGCAGAGCGCCTACCTGATCGTTGATGAGGCGCACACCGAGATGCCCGCGATGCCGCTGATCCGGTTCCTCGACGGTTATGAGACGATTGCGGAACTGGAGGCTGCGCTGGGCATCCCGACGGGCAATGTGGCGGCGACGCTGGATCGTTACAACGAGCTGGCCGCCAAGGGGGAGGATCCAGACTTCCATAAGCAGCCGGAATACCTTGCAGCGCAAGACAACGGTCCGTGGGCGGTGTTTGATCTGTCACTGGGCCGGGCGATGTACTCGGGGTTCACCATGGGTGGTCTGGCGGTGACTGTCGACGGTCAGCTGCAACGCGCCGACGGCAGCACGATCCCGGGGCTGTACGCCGTCGGGGCCAGCGCATCGAACATCGCCCAGGACGGCAAGGGCTACGCCAGCGGCACCCAACTGGGGGAGGGCTCCTTCTTTGGCCGTCGCGCCGGAACGCATGCCGCGGTGCGCCCTCAAGACTGATCCGGCAGACTTCCGGCCCGAGGCAGCAACTCGCATTTGGCAGAGAAAGAGCATGCCCGGCAAGACCGACGCCTGAAAGTTATCTCTTCGACCGGACCTGGGATCACGTGACGAAACAAGGAAGCCACGACCCCTACCAGCTGGGCTGAGGTACCTCTTCCGCACCCGCGTGTGTGAAGCCAGCCGAGGAAATGACACTAACTTGAGGCAAAGCCAGATGACATGACGTGAGAAAAGCTGCATCCGCGCAGCTCAGAGTTCCACCACATGACACGCAGGCTGAGACGCTACATGTACGGTCTCGCGCTCCGTGTCATATTCTCAGCGGCGGTGTCATGTCGATGTCACTTGTTTCAACTCGTGTCATTTGGGTGGGTGCATCCGGAAGGTTCGATAGCCGATTAGCTATCGCGAGCTTGACGGTGGCAGAACTTTCGCCAGCCAGGAAATGCCTGCTCGCCAATGGCGGAAGGCGCAGGCGATGCCGTATCTGGCCTGTTCGTCACGGCTCGCTACGATCGTCGCGCCGCCGACCGCCGGCGGATGCGTCGGGAAGTGAGCATGTCAGGTGCTGGTAGTGCGGCGAATGTTTGGTTCACAGCTGGCCCCCGGGGTGGCGCTGCTTGTAGCGACGGCAGCCGCTTTGATGTGGGCCAACTTGGCCGCCGACACCTACAACGGCTTCTGGGGGCTGGAGTTCGGGTGGTCTGGCCTGGGGCTGCGCATGAATGGGCAGCACTGGGTGAATGACGCTCTGATGACGGTGTTCTTCTTCGTCATCGGCCTAGAGCTGAAACACGAACTGACGCAGGGATCGCTGGCCCACCCACGACGCGCACTGGTCCCGGTCATCGCAGCAGTCGGCGGCGCGGTGGTGCCGGCCAGCATGTTCTTAGCCATGACCTGGGGAACCGATGCGGCAACAGGCTGGGGTGTGCCGATGGCTACCGACCCTGCGTTCGCGGTCGGCGTGTTGGCGTTGGTCGCCCCCCGCGCCCCAGAGGGGTTGCGGGCCATGCTGCTGGCGATCGCCACGGTCGACGACGTGCTTGCGGTATTGGTGATCGCCTTCGGCTACGCGAATGGCCTGGCCTGGGGCTGGCTGGCAGCGGCGATAGCTGGATGCGCGCTCGTAGTGATCATGCGCCGCATCGGTGTGATCGCCATCTGGCCGTATCTGCTCGTCGGAGTGCTGGTGTGGTTCGCCACCTTCCACAGCGGCATCCATGCCACTATCGCCGGTGTTGTATTGGCCTTGTTGACCCCGACGGTTCCGGTAGCAGGCCGACCGATCCTCACCGATCTACTGCGAGCGGCAGGCCCGGTGAATGCATTCGTGGCAGTGCCGATCTTTGCCCTCGCCAATACCGGTCTGCCCCTTGGATACTCGGTGCTGAGCGAGGCTGCGCAAGCACCGGTTTTCTGGGCAGTACTGCTGGCACTTCTGGTCGGAAAACTTCTCGGCGTGGCCGGTGCTATCGCAGCCACCGTCGGCTCCAAGCTTGGACACCTGCCCGACGAGGTCCGCCCGGGTCACGTGGTTGGGTTGGGCTGCATCGCCGGACTCGGCTTCACCGTGGCCTTGTTTGTCACGGACCTCGCCTACACCGACACGATCATGATCCAGCACACCAAGATCGGCATATTCGCAGCGTCGGTGCTCGCCGCCATCGCCGCCGCATTCACCCTCGCCGTCACCGATCTGCGGAATCGCTCCATCGCACGATCAACCAGGCAGCACCGCGTCAAGGGTCGGAACGCCCGTTTGCTTTAGCCAAATGCCAACTCGATCCAGTGGAGATGCCCTTTTGTCCTGTGGCGCGCCGCTGGGACAAGAAGGCAGGGGCGCGCCTCGGAGTGGGTCCACTCTGTCGACGCCGCTGTGGAAATGACACGAACTTGAGACAAACCCAGATGACACGGCGTGAGACAACCCGCATCGTCGCAGGCGAATTGATCGCGAGGTGACACCGGATCTGAGAACCTACAAGGTTGTAGGGTCTCACCGCCGATGTCATATTTTCAGCGCCGGTGCCATGTCCTTGTCATATGTCTCACGAACGTGTCATGCGTGCAGGCGCATCCTTGAATGCTGCTTCGCTGGCCGCGGGCGGGGGCCGCTAAGGCGTGTCGCTCGCAGAGGGCGCACCTGACATGCCGACAGCCCTGTCAGCGCTCCGGGTTACGGTTCGGGCCGTGGATGCATCCGCCAGCCCAAACGTGCGCCTTCAGCCCGGCGCATCTCCCTCACCGCGTAACTGATGCGCCTCGAGTTGGCGACGCAGGCGTCTGCGACGCCCGTCCTGGAAACTCTTGACGTTGTATCGTATAGCAAATACTATTGACACGTCGCAATGGTATGGGGAGCATGGTGAACAGCGACATCGCAGACCTCGCCAAATGGGCGGAGTCCCAGGGTTGGACCGTCAACGACGACACCAAGGGCTACACCAGGTTCTACGACGTCCGCGGCAACTACATCGCGCGGTACCCCGCCACACCGAGCAACCCGCGACGACGAATGGCAGACCTACACGTCGCCCTACGCAAAGCAGGCCTGCAGGTGCCGCCCCCCAGCAAGAAAGAACAACGCGCACGGCGCCGAAAGGAGAAGGACCAGTGAACGACTGGGTTGCCACCGTCAGCTACGCGCTCGACCCCGCGGTGGACACGATGGACCACTGGTCCGAGCAGTTCGACGCCATGGTGTCCCGTGTCCCCGATCGTGGTGTCGTCGACGTGACGGTCTACGCGCCTGCCGAGCTGCATCTGATCGACGTGATCGCCAAGTACGTGGACAGCATCAGTGAGGTCGTCGGCGCCGAGCCCGCCGGCATCGAGATCGTCCGAGAGGACGAGTGGCAACGGCGCGCCGCGGCCCCAACCATGCCTGAACTCATGTCAGCCGCCGAGATCGCCGACGAGTTGGGCGTGGCGCGTCAACGGGTGCATCAACTGCGCTCCACTGCCGCGTTTCCGGCTCCCCTGGCCGAGCTGCGCGGCGGCGCAGTATGGGATGCCGCGGCAGTACGCAAGTTCGCTCGAGAATGGGAGCGCAAGCCAGGGCGTCCGGCCGGGCGGACCAGCCGCCGAACGGGCTACCTCAAATCCGGCCATCTCGTCGACCTCACCCATATCGAGGACAGCCACGGCGTCGTACTTACCCAGTCGCAACTTGACCGGATGTCATCGGAGGAGCTTTCTCGGATGCTCGGCGAGACCAAGTAACCGCCGCCTACAGGTCGGGGCGGTCAAGGAAGACGTCCTTCGAGGAGACGCGCATGTTCTGGTAGCCGGGGCCCGGCGTTGACGTTACGGGATCGGCCGCGACGGGCGCGCCAGAGCGGCTGTCGGTGGGTCGGTGCAGTGTGGCTCGTATCCACTACAGAAAGGTGCGGCCATGTGCTGGCAGTGCGACAATCCCAACGGCACCATCGATGAGTACCTGGACACTCTGCGGGACACGGTCAAGGACCACGGGTGGGCGGTCCAATTTGTCGAGAGCGATCGACGACCATTCGCGTACACGATCGGCCTGCATAAAATCGGCCTGCCTGAGCTGTTGGTGACTGGGCTCCAGCCGCAGACATCAGCCCGCCTGCTGAACTCGATCGCGCATCAGGTTGTCGAAGACGGCACGTTTCTGCAGCCGGCTATGCACATCGACTACCAGAGCGAATTCCTTCTTGAGGTGGTTGAGGTCGAGTACCCGGACGTGCACCTGAAGTTCGCCGTCGAGCTCTGTGGCACGCGCATTCGCGCGTTTCAACTCGTATGGACTGACGACCATCGCCGATGGCCGTGGGACCGCGGGTGGAGCCACGGTCGGCGCCGGCAACCGGTCCTCGGTGTCCGCACGCCACTGTCGGAATAGGAACTGGAGCCTGGATCACCTGAGCTGAGTCCCTCGTAGTGGTCCGGCCTGGCTTGAAAGCCAGATTGCTTTGATGCCGTTATCCGGTCGGTCTGCCAGCCATGGGCGGCGAGGTGTTCGCCGATCGCATCCCCTGTCTCGACTTCGTTGTGCTGCGCCACGATGCGGTGAGTGTGGTCACCTGACTTGGCCCCACTTTGGTCGGTGTTCTTCAGGCGAAACGCAATGTGGACGTTGTCCAACACGACCCGGCGCAAACTGACTGGCTCGACTACCTTGCTCGTGCCAATATTGACCGCATGGCCCACTCGCTGCTCGATCGGGCGATCTACTCATATCCGGACGTGGATCGCCTTGTCGGCTTGCACGCCGGCACTGCGAGGCGCTGGCTGGAGGGTTACACCCGCGGCGGCAAGTTCTACGACCCGGTGCTCCGAGAGGAACCGACGGGCTCGGACTCGGTGACCTGGGGCGAGATGGTTGAGTCTCGGCTACTGGCCGAGTACCGCAGCCGGGATGTCCCTGTCCAGCGACTCCGTCCGGCTATCGTCGCGCTCCGCGGCGAATTCGGGCGCTACCCGTTGGCTCATGCGCGCCCGTTTCTCGAGGTTGAAGGGCGCGAACTTGTCCGGATTGTGCAGGACCGGGTCGGCCTTGAGCGCCCGCTTCAACTCGTGGTGATTCGCAATGGGCAACTGGTGTTGGCGCTCCCAGCCGAGCAATTCCAGTCAGCAGTCGGATATACCGACGACGTGGTGGCCCACATGAAGCCGGATGTCCGCACCCCGGAGGTCGTGATGGACCCGCGTAGGGCATTTGGCCAACCCGCGATCCACGGTGTGAAGACTGAATCGCTTGCTGAGGACTACCGGGCTGGCACCAGCCGCGATGCCCTCGCGGACCTCTACGACCTTACGCTCGAGCAGGTCGATGAAGCCATCCGCTTCGAATTGATCGCAGGTAGCGAGCGCGCTGCCTGATGGCCCAGGGGGTTGCGCCGGTGTACTTCACCGACGAGAACACCCTCGGCCTGGGCAAGCTCTTGCAACGCTGCGGACGCGAAGATATCCGGTACCCCGGACACGAGGAACTGCCGGAAGTTCCACGCGGCACCGACGATCAGGATTGGCTCCCGGTAGTCGGTGCCCTCGGGTTCATCGTGCTCAGTCGAGACCGGCGCATCAGGTCGCGTCCTGCGGAACTGCGCGCCTATCACGAACACGGTGTCCGTTCCGTCTGGATCGGAGCCAAACAGGATCTCGGCCCGCAGCAGCAGGTGGAGATCTTCCTCCAATACGAGGAGCGCTTGAAGCGGGAGATTGTCAAACGTGGCCCTGGCCCATGGGCCGTGGCGATGAACCCATCAGGCGTGAGACCGTTGCAGCTGCGACCCAATCCCGGGGCGTTGAAGCACCGATCTTGACCCTTCCCCGAGGGCCAGTGATCTGGATGCTGTAGTGCTGCAGACCGCATCTTCTGCTCGGCCACCTCGGGATTGGCGTTGCGGCCCTTCACGATCGCCACGCGACTTCTTCCTACCGGGAATCGAATGCCCACGTGATCGCCCGAGCGAGACTCGGCGAGTAGTACGCTCGATCCGGAGTCTTCTTGAACCGCAGTGAGCCGGGATGCTCCGGGAACAGCAGGTACGTCATGTCTTGCCTGGAGGCTCGCGGCTTGACGAACGGCCACGCCAGGTGACGCCCATCGGGGTAGCGCGACGACAACGCCTCCTTGGCATCTTTGCCGAGACCAATGATCAGTCGCGGCCTGACCACGTCCAGCTCCTCGTGGAGGAAGTGCCGGCAGTTGTCGATCTCATGACGATGCGAGGGCCTGTCGTCAGGGGGGTGGCAGTGCACGACGTTCGTGATGAAGATTTCGCTCTTGGCGCGACCGGCGAGTTTCAGAGCATTGTCGATGTAGCTGCCGCTTCCTCCGGTGAACGGAATCCCGGTCTCCATGCACGCACGGCACAGGCTCTGCCCGACAATGGCCACCGGGGAATCCTCCGATCCGTACCCGGCCGCCGAACCAGTCACCCCGCGTTCGTTCATCCCCGGGCACTCCCGGCACGCGCTGATCCGGTCAGCTACGAGCTTGAGCGCTCTCCGCTTTGAATCCATCGCCATAGCGCGATCGTCTCACCGGTGTCCGACAGGGCCGAGGGAAATTGCGGGAACGATTCCCGCCTTCGTTGGCGCGGTGCGCAGTTCTCCACTGCACCGGCAAATAGCCGGGCCGCAACCCAGACTGCCTGCCGACAGCCCGGAAAGGTGACCTCGACCGGATAATTGAACGCATGACGGACACGGTGAAGGTGACGCTGGATCGTGACAGTGTCGCCATGGCCGATGACGTTGAGTCCCATCGAGTTTTCTGGATCTTCAGCAGCTCGGCCACCATCGATGATCTGCTGGTCGAGATCTCGAATCACTACCTGCCCGAAGTCGCCGGACCAGCCGGGTGGTGTGTTGACGTCAACACCGACGACCAGGTCCGTTGCCGTCAGATCGGTGTGATCTATACCCGTGATGACCTCAGGCAGAAAGACCACATCTGTAGATTGACCACCGGCACAACAACATTAGGGGAACTGGCGCGATTGGCTAACGTCCCCGACCTTGATGTGTACGCCCGGTATCTGAGGCGGGACATGGGGCGCCCGGTTGCGCTGAGCGAAGTGACCGGGGGCCGACGTATTCATTGCTCGCAATTTTCACTTTCTCACCGACCTGCACTGCCGGGCCAGCATGACCGTCGCCGCACAACTACTGGGAACCGAGACGGCGAAATACGAAGACCTCCAGGCAATGGCCGATACCGGCGACCGCCCTGCTGTGGTGACCCTGGCGATGGTTCTCGCTGCGTTCGAGTGGAACACCGTCCGCGGCAGCTGGCGTGCCGGCGGATCTCCGTACCGCAGGCCCTATTTCGAGTTCCTCGCGAGTTGCGGCTATCGGCTCTCACCGATCGAACAGGTTATGGCCGACCACATCAGCGTCGAGCAATTGATGCTCACCCCCGACGACACGGCGAGACTCGACCGCATCCGGCTACTGCGAGATCAGCAGCATCAGCTGCGGATGAACCGCTACTACCGAAATGCGCTCAGTGAGGAGCAGTATCAGGCCGTGATCGGTTCCATCCACGCCGAACTCAGTGCTCTAGGTGAGGACTCCGGCCCCACGTTGGACACCAAGGCGGGCCGCCGACGAAGCCGTCGATTGGTGACCTGGGGGCCGCGGGTAGCAGTTGCTCAGTGGATTCGCTGGAGGCCGGGCAACCGGTCGAAGCCTCGGTCGAACGTCAGAATGCGGTCGATCCCGTTGGCCTGCATCGTCGCGGCGTGAACGGCATCGCGAGCTCCCGCGCCCTCACGGACCAATTGGCGCGCCCGGTCCAGCACCGACCGATCGACGGCGCACAGCTCGTCGGCCAGCTCGTCGAGGAGGGTGAACCCCGCGTCGACCAGATCCGGCCGCGCCAGCCGGGTGTAGCGGTGTAGCACCTCCTGGTACACCCCAGTGTTCGTGACGAAGCGTTCATCAGCGATGGTCAGCTCATCGAGGAGCACCCGGACTCGGGACTTGTTGGGGTGCTCGGCCCCCAACAGATACATCGGCACGATCGCGTCGATAAAGATGGTCATTCGGGCAATTCCGTGGGGTAGCGCAGATCGTTGTCGGCAAGAAGCTCATCGATGTCGCCGGTGGGCCCATCGAATCGGGCCGCTGCCCGTATCGCCGCGAGCTTGCGGGCCAGCCGAAGATCCGAGCTCTCCTCGGGGGCGGCGCGCAGTTTGCGGCGCACCCATGCCGACACCGACTCCCCTCGCCGGGCCGCCTGCACGACGAGCGCCTCATATTCGGCGTCGTCGACAATCACCTGGAGTCGCCTACTCATGTGATGAGTATACTTTGAGTACTCAAGACACGCCATGGGGCATCGGGCCGCCTTGTCGACCGCGGCGAACTGAGATCAGCCCGCAGAAGCTTCCGCTGTCTCGCCACCGGCCGCTACGGCAACTTCTGCAGCCCGGCGCCGGTGAGCAGGTATTCGGCGGCCATCCTGGACGGGTCGGTGCGGATCAGCTCCACCAGGGCGGTCCCGGCGATTTCGGGGGTCAGCAGTTCGCCCAACTGATGATCAGCACCACTGTGCTGCCGGTGCTGGTCACCGAATATCGAGGTCGGCCTGGACGGGAGTCTTCGCTGCGCAGGTGACCGTCGAACGGTACGGGTTCAGACACTGACTGCTGTCGCACGCACGTGGTCGTGGTGCGCATTGTGATCGCCGGCAACCTCGTCGCAACGGACCCGGAGGGCCTCGTCCGAATGCCTGGTGGGGGCGGCTCAGTCCGTCAGGTGCGTGTCGAAGCAGCGCTCGGGGGCGGTGGTCGGGAACGTTCCGGGAGGGCCGGGCAGGTAGGCCGCCGGCCAACACTGCCAGCCCGGTGAGTGTGGTTGGGCGACACCGATGCGGATGCGTTGGACGAACTCGCCGGCCTCGGCGGCGTTGAGCCGGACCTGCGCGTTGATCTGGTCGACGACCTGCTCAGCGGGCAGGCCGTCGGCGAGTATCACGTCGAGGATCTTCCAGTGGTGACTTCTCATCGCGAAGCTCCTTCTCTCACAGAGCGCCACGCCTGCAGGAGCTCGATCCTGCCACCGACCGCCCAACGGTTGTGGCAATAGTAAACGCGATTGTCGGAGGGTCCCAGGGCCGCCTGACCCATCTTCGATTTCATAGTTGACTCTATAACATAATCACCTCTATTTTTAAGACCATGACCGAGACCCACAGCCGATACGCCTCGCTGTCCCGCCACGAGCTGGCGATTCTGATACCCGAACTGCTGCTCATCGGCCACATGATCGACCGCTCCGGGATGGCCTACTGCATTCAGCACTTCGGCCGGGAGGAGATGCTGCAGATCGCCATCGAGGAATGGTCCGGTGCCAGCCCTGCCTACACCCAGCGGATGCAGCGCGCTCTGGGCTTCGAAGGTGATGATGTGCCAACGATTTTCAAGGGAATGCAGTTCGACATCGGGTCGCCGCCACAGTTCATGGACTTCCGCTACACCGTCTATGACCGCTGGCACGGCGAGTTCGAAACCGCCAGCTGCGGCGCACTGCTCGACGTGGAGCCGATGGGCGAGGAGTACGTCTTCGGCATGTGTCACACCATTGAAGACCCGACGTTCGACGCCACCGCGGTCGCCACCAACGTCCATGCGCAGTGCCGCCCGGTGCACCGCCCACCCCGCGTTCCGTCCGAGCGGGTCCCGCACTGTTGCTGGACGGTCCGCATCGATCCCTCCTACCCGGCGGTCGAGCCCATCCCCGCGCTGCGTCTGGTGCGCGAAACACGTGCTGCCAAATGGGAACTCGACGCGATTGATTCCGCTGAGGAGGGCGCGGCCGACTATTCGGGGCCGCTGTTGTCCGACATCGACTTCGGCGCGTTCTCGCACTCGGCGCTGGTGCGGTTGGCTGACGAGGTGTGCCTGCAGATGCACCTGCTGTACCTGTCTTTCGCGATCGCGGTGCGTGCCCGAGCCGGATCGGATACCGGCCTGGCGACGTCGGTGTGTACCAGTCAGCTGACGGGTCTGGCCGGTCTGGCGGCCGCCCGATTGCATCGCGCGTTCTCGTTGCCGCCCGGCGTCGACGGGGCGCTACAGGTGCTTCGGCTGCATCCGCTGTTCAATCCGCTCGGCTATGTCGATGCCGAGCTGACCGACAGCGGCCTGGTTGTGCACCGGTCGCCCGCGCATGACGATGGCTCGTGGATCTCGCTGTGTTCACCGGAGTCCACCCGGCCGCTGGAGGCGATCGCCACCGCAGTGGATCGTCGCCTGCGGGTGAATGTCACTGGTACCAGCACAGATTGGACGCTGGAACTGGCGAAGGCCGACACCGCGGCGGCCGACCTGCCCGAGGTGTCGGTGATCAACTTCAGCGGCGGCTCGACATTCCAATTCCGGACCAGGAGATCGCTCCCGCTCACCGTGGTGTGAGCCGACGGCGATCTTGTTGACTCACCGCCATGCCACCCATCCGCCAAAGCTGGACGGCCGTCCATATCATCGAGGGGCTTCGGCCTGAGCCGATGACGACGTAGGGTCGGTGGCCATGGCAATTCTGACGTGGCTTGGAGTGCCGGGCGACGAGCAAGCGTGGACCGCACTGGGATTCACGGTCAACGAAGGATCGGTCCAAATCGGTCGGGTGTGCTGCGAGCTCACCCGCGATCGTTCTTGGGGTTTCGATGAAATCTACGGCGAGGTAACACCTCTCGAGGTGCCGACTGCGATGCTGCCAGCGATGACCGGACCCGCGCACCACCCATGTGGCGTGACACACGTCGACCATGTCGTATACGCGGTCCGCGACTTGGATACGGCAACCACCGCTCTGACCGCGGCGTTGGGCACTGCGCCACGACGACGCTTTCATCCGCGCGGCCCGAAAGGTCCCGAAATGGCGTTCTACCGCGCCGGTGAGGCATTTATCGAAGTGGTGGCCACCGCAACGGCGCCTTCGCTGATCGGGTTGGCTTTGTGGACGGCTGATCTGGATGCCACCGTCACCGCGATCCGTGCGGCAGGTGGTCCGATCGGTGATCCAAAGCCTGCCGTCCAAGGCGGTCGCATCGCGACCGTAGGGCACGGCCACCTCGACTGGGGTCTTGCCATTATGGGACGGTAGTTGGTCTCAGGGTCGCGTCACCCCGGTAACCTCGATGAGTGCATGCTTCAACTGCCGGCGATGCTCCCAGGCCGATCGTTCTCGATGTGGAGGGCTCCGGTGTCCAGCCGCCGGTAGCCCCGCGGGTGCGCCGGTTGTTCTGGCTGCTGGAGCGAGTCGCGCCCGCGATCGGGTCGCGGTGGGCTCTTGAATTGTGGTGCACTCCACCGGTAATCGAGTCCAGCTTGCGTATGCCCCCCGGCGTGAAGCCCGGCGAGCCGCTGGAAGCGCATTGGAACGGACACCGGATCGTCGGCGAGGCCTGGGGCGAGGGGCCGCTGGTCTATCTGGTGCACGGCTGGGGTGGACGCCGCCCACACCTGGGGATGTTCATCAAGCCGCTCGTCGAATCCGGCCACCGGGTTATCGCCTTCGACCTGCCCAGCCACAACGAGTCCGAGCCGGGTGCACTGGCCCCCGGTCGCACCACCGCCATCGAGTGCGCGGAGGCGGTTGCCGCCATGATCCGCACGCACGGGCCGGCCCGCGCGGTCGTCGCGCACTCGCTGGGGTCCAATGCGACCGCGTTCGCGGTGTCGTGGGGCGCGACGGTCGAGCGGTTGGTGTTCCTCGCGCCGATGGGTGAGTTCCCGATCTACCTGGATCTCTTTGCCGCGCGCCACAACTTCGGCCGACGGATACGCGCCGGCCTGCATCGACGCCTCGAACGCCGGATCGGCATGCCCCTGGAGGACACCAACATGGTCCGGATCGCCGAGCACACCGACTATCCGCCGCTGCTGCTCATCCACGACCCCGATGACCCCGACACCCCCTATGCGACGAGCGAGAAGGTCGTCGCGTCGTGGCCGGGCGCCCGCTTGATGACGACGTCGGGACTCGGCCGGCTGGCACACTTCCGAATCTTGCGGCACCGCGTCGCGATTCGCGCCGGCGTCGACTTCATCGGGCCCGCGCCGGCCTGAAACAGCCCGCGGTCGGTAGGTCTCGGGCCGCTATCCCGCCGGTGTCACGTCCACACCGGCGCCCTTGATCGACGCCTTGGCCCGGTTCTCGGCCCGCACCCGCTTGCTGCCCCGCACGTACCCGGCCGCCGATATCGACGCCGCGAGCAGGGCGGCCTCGCCCTTGACGAACGGGTGGAATCCGACGCCCGAACCGCCGCGGCCCTTCACCGGGATATCGGCGACTTCGGTTACCTTCCAACTCTTTTCGGCGAGCGACAGGATGGCTTCGCCGTTCTCGCACGAAACAGGAAGTGCCGCGATCACCTCGTCGTCGTCGGCCGCCAGTTTCACCCCGGCGACACCGTTGCCGGCAGCGCCCTGCGGATTCACCGCGGCCGGGTCGATCCGCAGGATCTTGCCGCGGCGGGTCACCAGCGCCAGGTGGTGGCCCTCGGCCAGCACCCCGGAGCGCAGCAGGCCGGTGATGTCCGGTGCCACCGGAATGTCGCGGATCTTGTAGGGCAGCCCGCCACCGGTGGTGAACTTGATCCGGCCGTCGGTCCACACCGCCCACCCCAGGCCCGAGCTGAGCAGTTCGCCGTGGCTGTCGGAGAACACGCCCCGGTCATCGAGCCGCCAGGAGGCGTTGACCTTGCGCTCGCGGGGCGCGTTCTCGTCGGCGCCCGCAGTGATCGGAGTCGCCTCGGCGTCCAGCACGGTACGGCGGTCGAACTCGGGGCCCTTGAACAGTTTCGCGGTCTCCACCAGTTCCTTGTCGATCACCGCCCGCCGCGCATCGGGGTTGGAAACCAGTTCGGTCAGCTCGGCGAACTCGGCATCCAGCTTCTCCGCCTCCGCCCGAAGTTCGATCACGTCCAGCTTGGTCAACCTGCGGAGCTGAAGTCCCAGAACGTAGTTGGCCTGCTCCTCGTCGATCTTGAACCGCTCCTGCAGGCCCCGGCGGGCGTCGTCGACGGTGTCCGAACCGCGGATGACCGCCACTGCGGCGTCGATATCGAGGTGGATGGTCATCAGGCCGGCCACCAGATGCCGACGGGCGGTGACCTTTTCCAGCCGGTACTCGCTGCGGTGCAGCACCACCGAATCGCGCAGCTGCAGGAAGGCGGCGATCAGTTCGCGCACCGACCACCAGCGCGGTACCCGGTTCTCGTCGAGGGCGACCAGGCTGGCGGCGAATGTCGACTCCAGCGGGGTCAGGGCCAGCAGTTGGTCGCGGATCTGCTCGGCACTGTGGCCGCGTTTGGCGGTGACGACGATTCGCAGTCCGTTGCGCCGGTCGGTCAGATCCGACATGTCGGCGACCCCGGCCAGCTCACCGGATTCGACCAGCGCCCGGATCCGGTCCTGCACAGTCGAACTGGCGACACCGGGCGGCAGTTCGGTGACAATGACGTTCTTCCCGTCGACGGACACGGTACCGCGCACCGTGAACGCACCCCGGCCGGTGGTGATGTACTCACGCAGCCCGGTAGTGCCGACCACCGTCGACCCGCAGCCCCAGTCGGGACCGGGAATGAGTTTCACCAACCGGTCGTCGGTCATGTTCGGCCGGGCCAGCAGCGCCCGACAGGCGGCCATGATCTCGCGGGGATTGTGCGCGGGCACCTTGGTGGCCCACCCCTCGGCGATACCGACGGCGCCGTTGCACAGCAGCACCGGCCACTGGGCCGGCAGCATCGTCGGCTCGGTCCACTCACCGTCGAAGGTCGCCACCATCGGCACCGCATGGTCGTCGAGTTCGGCGGTCAGTGCCGCACCCGGTGCCGACAACCGCATCTCGGTGTAGCGGTCCGCGGCGGGGATGTCCCCCTGAATGCGGGGGAATGCTCCTTGGCCGTCAATGACTTTCACCCGTTGGAACTCCGCGGCCATCAGTGCCGCCGCCCCGTACATCGACGCGCCGCCGTGCGGGTGCAGGTTCCCGGTGACCGCCGAGCAGACCTTCGAGGACTTCTGGGGTTTGTTGCCGGGCAGCAGCTTCGAGTCGTGCATCTGGTAGAGCAGGCGCCGCTGTCCGGGCTTGAGTCCGTCGAAGGCGGACGGGATCGCGCGATCGCTGACGCTGTAGAGCGCGAAGGTCAGCTGGAAGTGGTTCCAGTAGTCATCGGCGCTCTGGTCGAGGACCAGGTCGGGATTCTGTTCGGGAACGTCCAGGGTGGCGGTCACGTTCGTCTCCTAGTCCAGGTCCAGCGCAGCGGTGTCGACGCGGGCGGCGACGTCGGCCATCCACGCGCGCCGGCCCTCGGGCGGCCCGCCGAACAAGATGTGGTGCAGGTTGTGCTCGTCGTCATCGAGATGCACTCGAATCACGGTGCGCCGCTGCGGATCCAGCACGGTGTTCCAGAAGTCGTCGGCGTCCATTTCGCCCAGGCCCTTGTTGCGCTGCACCTCCACTTTGCGTTTGGAGGTCGCGCGCATCTCGGCCACCGCGGTGTCACGCTCGGACTCGTCCTGACAGTAGACCCGCTGGACGCCGTCCTTGACCACGAACAGCGGCGGCAACGTCACGTACACCATGCCGGCTTCCACGAGCGGGCGGTAGAAGTCCAGGAACATCGAGATCAGGCTGGAGTTGATGTTGCCGCCGTCGGGGTCGGCGTCGGAGGCGAACAGGATCCGGTCATAGCGGCACTGCTCGGGGTCGCAATGATCGCGCACTCCGCAGCCCAGGATGCGCTCGATCGAATCGAACTCGTCTTTGGCCCGCGCCTTGCTCACCGCGAAGCCGTAGACGTTGGGCGGCTTGCCCTTCAACGGGAACGCCGCCTGGAATGTCGCGTCACGCGCCGCCTTGATGGTGCCCAGCGCGGAATCGCCCTCACACAGGAACAACTCGGCACCCGACCCGCGGCCCGACTCCCGGCTGGGCAACAACTTGGGCGGCAGGGACAGATTCGTGCCCAGACCCTTGGCCTTCGACGCCGCCCGGGATCGGGCCTTGGCGCCCTCGGCGCTGCGCCGGGCCCGGGCGGATTCCAGCGCCAGTTTCGTCCAGAGCGACACCGCCTCGGTGTTGCCGGGGTTGGCCGCCCAGATGGTGACGCTGCGGGCCACATCCGGAACCATCGCCAGGTTCAGTGACCGTGACGACACCGCGGTCTTAGCCTGGGAGTCCCACCCCACATCGGGTGCCCGGGTGTCCACGGCCAGCGCGGTGACCGCGGCGAAATCCTGTGGCTCCGGGCCCGCCTCGCCCTTGGCCAGACCCAGATCACGGATCCGGGAGGCGCGATCGGCCAGGGCCTCGGAGAACCCCCGTACCGCGGCCGTCAGATGGGAGCCGCCGCCCGGGGTGCGCACCGTGTTGCAGAAGGCGGCCACGGTGGCCGGTTCGGCCGGGCCGGCGGTCAGCGACCAGCGGAACGGGGTCGGGCCGCGCCCGGTGGTGTACTCACCGCGGCCCTCGACGACGGCGCGCACCTCGGGTGCGGGAGTGCCGGCCGCGGTGCACATCAGGTCCAGCAGGGCGTCGGTGCCCCAGGGTCCGTTGAACGGCTCGGTCAGCGCCGGCGGCAGGCCGTCCTCGCCGGGCCAGCCGTCGTCGACGACGATCAGGTGCACCCCGGGTGACATTCGCGCCGCGGCGTGCGCCCGTAACAGCACCTCAGCGATGTCCACGCCTGCATCCGGCACCACCGAGGAGTCGAACAGAATGCGCACCGTGGTGCCGTGCGCATCGGGCTTGCGGTTGCCCGCGCCGCGCAGCGTCTGGGTGTCGGCGCGGGTGAAGGGTGCGTCCGGGTCGAAGTCTTTGCCGTCGAACACCCCGGGGTAGCCGCGGCCGAAACTCTGCAGATACGTCTTTCCGGCCCGGCGCACCGTCACGTCGGTCCGCGCGGAGATGAACACCGCCGCGGCGGCGCCGATCCCGTTGAGGCCCGCACCGGTGCTGGTGGCGTCGGCGTGCTCGGAGAACTTGCCGCCGGCCCGCGCGGTGCCCAGCGTCTTGACGATGCCGTTCTTGCCGGTGACCGGGTCGGAGTCGACGGGCAGGCCGCGACCGTCGTCGGCGACGCTGACCGAACCGTCGGCGTGCAGGGTGATGGTGACGGTGGACCCGCCGTGGTCGGGATCGGCCACCTCCTCGACCGCGTTGTCGACCAGCTCACGCAACGCGGTGTTGAGCACGTCCAGGCCCAGGTTCACCGCCGGCCGCAGCCGGGTGTGCTGAACGTCGTCGAGTTCGGTGATGTCTGCGGCGGTGTAGCTCACTGCTGTCCTTTCCTGCCGCAGGAATGGTAGGCGTCCGATCCGACACTTCGGTGCATCCGACGCGGTGATTGTGGCGAGGCTCTCGCCTCAGTTGCCGTACAGATGCAGTGCCCGGCCGGTCACGGTGGCCACGTCGCCGCTGAGTCCGGCGATGGGCGGGCCGCCGCGCTGATGGATCACGTTGGCTAGCACGATCACATAGGTGTCCGAACCCGGGTCGATCCACAGCGTCACCCCGGTGAACCCGGTGTGCCCGAAGCTGCCGATCGGAAAGATCATGCCGCGCGGCCGGGAGTGGCCGGTGTCGATGTCCCAGCCGAAGCCGCGCAGATCCTGCCCGCCGATCGCCGGATAGCTCGCAGCCAGCAGGGGATCGATCCGGTTGGGTGTGTTTGCATTCGCTTCTTGTGCAGCGGCGTTCGCGGCCACCAGTTGTGCCGGGTCGTGCCCGGGTTGCTGGGGCGTCGTCATCAATTTCAGGGTCGATTGCTGCAGCGGGAACGGGCTCGGGCGCCCGGCGAGTCGATCGAGGAGAGCCTGGGCGTACCTGCCGATATCGGCGGCGGTCGAGAACACTCCGGCGCTGCCGGCCACCCCTCCCATCCGGCGTGCTGTCGGATCCTGCACCGTGCCGCGCAGCAGCTGATCGAAATCGGGGTTGATCTCGGGGGTGTCTTCGTCACGTGCCGTCGGCGCGATGCGGGCCAACAGATCTGTGCGCCAGCTGCCCACCGGGCACTCGCCGCCCCGGGCCGCGCCGGCGTCGAACGTGATCGCCGTACCGCGGATCTGGTGTGGGCCACAGGCTTTGGCGGCGGGCAGATAGCGGGTGTCGGCCATGCCCAGCGGGGCAAAGACGTTGTCCTGCACGTAGGTGTCCAGCGGTTCGCCGGTCAACGTCTCGACCAGGGTGCCCAGGATGATGAAGCCGATGTCGGAGTAGTGGAATAACTCGCCGGGGCTGAACTCCAGCGGTGCGGTCAGGGCCCGATGAACACCGTCGGCCTTGTCGGCCTCGGTCAGGCCCCATGGCCCCTGGTGGCTCAGATCGCCCCCGATGCCCGACGTGTGGGTGAGCAGCATGCGCAGCGTCACCTGCGCGCGTCGGGGGTCGTTGGCCTCGTTGAACTCGGGCAGGTAGGTCTGAACGGGTTCGTCGATCCGGACCCGGCCCTGCTCAAACAGCTGCAGGACGGCGACGGTCGTCGCCAGGCACTTCGTCAACGACGCGATGTCGAAGATGGTGTCCTCGGTCATCGGCTCGGCCGGCGCGGGCGAGCCGTCGAGCGCGGGTTCGTCGGCGAGTCTGCGCACGCCGAAGGCCTGGCTGAAGGCGATCGTGCCGGCGTGACCGATCCGGACCACCGCGCCCGGCAGCCGGGGTACCGCGATCGCGTCGTTGATCAATTGGGAGACCGGTGCGATCAGCTCTTCGCGAGGTGCGTAGGGCGCATCGGGACGAGGGATGACAGGCACCGTGGTGGTTGGGGCAACCAGGGGCCGCGCAGGCGGGGGCTCCGGGTGGCTGCACGACGGGACCGCTGCAAGCACCAGCACGGCGCAGGCCCGGGCGATAGGTGATCCCGCGACCGTCACAGCATCGAAGGTAACCGTCGGATCTCTGGATGTGTTCGCCGGCGGAGCGTTGCGGCGCCACGCGTGGCCTGCACGCCCACCACATCCGGCACTGGGAACACGGCGGGGCCACCGAGCTATCCAAGGTCATACGTTGTTAAACTACCCTCATGTCTGCAAGGAAAACCACTGGTCAGCGTGTCGGGGTGTGCTCGGCGGCGATTTATGCCCGGATTTCCTCGGACGCGGAGGGCACGGGGTTGGGGGTGGCACGGCAGTTGGAGGATTGCCGCAAACTCGCTGCTGATCGGGGTTGGCCGGTCGGGGCCGAGTATGTCGACAACGATGTGTCGGCGTTTTCCGGTAAGCCGCGCCGCCAGTACGCGCGGATGCTGGCTGACCTTGCCGGCGGCGCTCGTGATGCGGTGATCGTCTACAACTTGGACCGGTTGCATCGGCGTCCGGTGGAGTTGGAGGAGTTCGTCACGCTGTGCGAGTCGGTGGGGGTGCGCGATGTTGCGACGGTGACCGCCGACATCGATCTCGGTAATGATGACGGGTTGTTCATGGCCCGGATTTTCGCCGCGTTCGCCGCCAAGGAATCGGGGCGCAAGTCGGCTCGTATCCGCCGCAAGATGTTGCAGAACGCGCAGGCCGGGTTGCCGCACGGGTCAGCACGCCCGTTCGGGTATGAAGCCGACAAGATCACCGTGCGCGAATCGGAGGCCGCCGTGGTCCGTGAGATGGTCGACCGGTACCTGGCCGGCCAATCCCTGCGGTCGCTGACGATCTGGCTCAACGAGTCGCAGATCGCCCCGAGTGTGGCGAGGTCGTGGCAGACTTCGGCGGTGCGCCAGGTGTTGTCCTCGGGTCGTATCGCCGGGTTGCGCGAGCACCGAGGGGAGGTGATCGGTGCGGCGGTATGGCCGGCGATCATCACCCCGGCAGAGCGAGATCGGGTGTTGGCGCGCATGGCAGCCCGGTCGGTGACCAAATCCCGCACCGCCCGCACGTATTTGTTGTCAGGGATGTTGCGCTGCGGGCGCTGCGGCAACCGGCTGTATTCCCAAGCCCGGCACAGCAATCCCGATAATCGGACGCGCCGCTATGTGTGTTTGAAGGGGCCGGATCATGGCGGGTGTGGCCGGTTGACGGTGGTCGCCGCCCCGGTCGAGGAACTGTTGACCGAGGCGGTGTTGGCGCGGCTGGATTCACCGCAGTTGGCCGACGTTTTGGCCGGCAAAGCCACCGCTGATGCCGATGTGACCGCGTTGGCGGCCCAAGTCGATGCGTGCCAGGACCGTCTGGATGAGTTGGCCGGGCTGTATGCCGAGGGTGCTATTACCGCCCGAGAGTGGATCGCAGCGCGTGATCCGATCACCGACCGCATCACCGCAGCCCGCCGGGATATTGCTGCGGCGACCGATACCACGGCGGTGTTCGAGCTGGCTGGCACCGGAGGGATACTGCGCACGGGGTGGGCTGATCTGGACCTGGGTCGTCAGCAGGCGATCGTCAAAGCGGTGTTGGATCACGCGGTGATCGCACCGGGGACGCCTGGCTCACGCAGTTTGGATATTGGCCGCGTACAACCGTATTGGCGCATTTAGGTGCGCTGCACGCGACCGGCTCAGGTACGCAGGTCGCGTACCGTCTGCGCGTTGAGCTCCTTCGTGCCACCGAAGTGATGCCAGTTGATGTGTGCTCCGCTCGGATGGAACCAGCCCATGGCGAGTGTCTTGCGGCCGAGTTCTTCGAGGGTTTCAGCGATCACGACACCATCGCCGTCGATAACCTGGTCGCCGAACAGTTTCCAGCCGTGGTCGAAGGCGATCAGCCGAGCGATCTCGGTATGGCTTCTTCCGACGAAGAGCGTTACGCCAACCTGTATCTCGGCGCCTCCGGGTACGTATCGCATCCCTGCTTCCTTTCTTATTCCCCTGCCCAGCGCAGTCGCGAGGTGGGCTCGATCACTGTTGTCACCAGTTCCATTATCCGGTGTCTTGGCGCACCGCCGACCGGAACTTTCCATCTGCCGATCGACCAGATCGGCACCATCGCCGTCTTCGGGCTGTCCAGCGCGGTCGGCGTTCTGCGCCCGCTGCGCTCCTGATCTGGGTTTGGTGTGCCGGCACCCGATCGGCAGGGCAGTTCTGGATCATGCCGTCATCGCTTCCGGCGCCTCTGGGGTTTTCGGTGTGGATATCGGCCGTGCGCAGCCCCTGCGGCGGGTGCGGGGCGTCGATCCGGCCGGGCAGCCGGCACCGAGGAGGGTGGCGATTCGGGCGATGACGGTGGGATCGGTCACGGTGACCGGGACGTTGTTTCGTTCACATGATGCGGTCAGCCAGGCGACGAACTCGGGCCTCTCATGCAGTTGCGGGCCGTCGGGGTGGTCGCGGCCCATACTGTCGTCGGCGGGTGTGGCGACCATTACCCGCCGCCTGGTGACGTGGGTGGAATGCTTCTTGCGGCGGTTCGGGTTTCGGTGATACCGGTGATACGGGCGGCAATGTGGCGCAGGGCTGCGGAGACGACCAGGACGTGCTCACCGGCGCTGCCGTGTCCGGCGTGGTCGAACGCCCAGGCCACCGCATCGGGGTCGATCGGTTCGTGGGATTCCCGGCCAGTAGCGGTCGCTTCGTTAACGGGTTTCGTTGCGTTCCGTTCCGTTATGTCTTTCGTCATCTGTTGGCGCGTCCAGGTGGCGCGGGCGGTGCGCAGGGCACCCATGGTGGTGGAGTAGTGCCGGGATTTGGTGGTGATGTGTCCGCGATACCCGAGGGTGTGCAGCCAGCGCCCGATCCCCGCCAACGCGCCACTACCGTGTTCGGCCAGCTCGGCGATGGTGGCCAGGATGGCCCGCACATGGTCGCTGACGGCCAGCTCGCCGATCGCTTCGGCGGACAGGCGTCGGGCGGTGATGCCGAAGTCGTGCAACGATTTGGTGACGTACTTCGCCAAGTATGCGGCGACCCGGCGTGGTGAGAGCCGCGGCGATGCGCTTGCGGGGGTTCCCGTCGTGGCGGGATCGTATGCGGCCGTGGTTGTTTCGGGTGTCAATGCTTGGGTGTCGATTTGGGTGCCGAACCGTAGTGTGTGCACCCCTTGGTTGGGGTGATCGTCGTCGGCGGGGAGCTCGACGCGGACGCGGCCGGCGGCCTGGTGAATCAGGGCGGTCAGTTCGGTGGCGGCGATCGGTGACGACCAGCCGGGGTGCTGGCCGGTGATGCGACGGGGCTCCCCACCACCGCACGCGGCGGCGGGGCTGTCACTGATGTGGTCACCCGATGCGGTGGTGGCGAGATCACCGGGTGGGTCGAGGCGGATCAGTGCGTGAATGTGCGGGATGGCACGCGCTTGCAGCTCCACCACCTTGACAAAACTGGCTCGCACCGAATCCGCAGATATCCCAATGGCTTTCAGATGTGCAGAGATGGCGCGTCGGAGTGTGATGGTGAAGCGCCGCCACAGTTCGGGCAGATGCCAGGCGAACAGCACATGCCCCAGATAGTCGTAGCAGTCCCGACACAATGCTTGGCCCACGGCCGGATCACCGAGGCCGTGAACCACGTTGCAGCGTAGTGGATTACCGTGTGGGCAACGCTCCGTCGCGCCGCCCGATTGCCGGGTGTGGCAGGTGGTGCCGGTGGCGTTGTGCACGGGCCCGTAGCCGGGTGCGGTGAGCGTGGCGAACACCTGCGGATGCGTGGCAACCTGCGCGGGTACGTCATGGTGGCCGCCGGCGGCACCGGCGTGCACCAGCTGCCAGGTATCACGGGCATACAAATCGGCGCATGACGGGCAGACGGCGGCGCGCCGGTTGTTGCAGCGCGTCCACACCGTATGCCGGCGCCCGGCCGTGTCGTCGCCGACCAGCTGGATCGGGTGGGCGCAGTAGCCGACCGATTCCACCCGCCGCCACCACGTCTCGAAACCGGGTGAGGAGGCACGTCGGCACATCTGGCCGATCACGGCATCCGTATCAACGGTGGTGGGTAGGCCCGGCAGCACGATCACCGGGTCTTGCGTCGTTACGGTGTTCACCGGTTTCCCTGGTCGCCGGGGCGTGGTGCCCGAAAGGTGCGGGCCAACGCGGTGATGTCGCGGTCGGTGACGTGGAAGGCCCGGACCCGTAGCGGGTCGGCGGTGCCGTCGATCATCACGTACCCGACCCCAGGTGTGGCGTCGGGGATGAGGTCGCATTCGGCGCCGGCATCGCGGGCGCCTTGGCCGAGCACCATCGCGGTCTGGGTGGCTTCGGTCATGCGCAGCCCGACCCGGACGGTGAACAGTTGGCGCACAGGGAGGGTGTCTTTGGCCGGGTCTTGCACCGCGGCGATCACTGAGATGCCGACCGCCCGCCCCTGGGATAACAGCAGCCCGAGCAGTTGTTCGATCTCGGCGCGCAGCTTGCGATCGGTGACGTAGGCGGTCAGCGCGGCGATCTCGTCGATGATCACCACGTACAGCGGTTCGGCGACGGTGGGGGTGTGCAGACGGGTGTGTCCGCGCAACCGGGCGGCGCGGGCCTGCATCAGCTCCGCCAGCTGGCGCAGCATCTCCACAGTTCGCGCCGACACGTCGGTGCAAAACACCGAAAACATCGGCGCGCCCGCACCCAGTTCCATGCCGCCTTTGGGGTCGATCACGCACAACCGAACCCGCCCGGCGTTGACCTGGGGTGCCAGCCCTGCGATCAGCGACCACAGCACCGAGCCCTTGCCCGCTCCGGTAGCCCCAGCGACCAGGATGTGGTTACCGAGAACCGGCAACGTCCACCAGCGTCGGGATTCGGTGATCCCGACGCGGACCGCACTCGCATCGACCGGCGTTGTCGGGGTCGGCACCGGCAGCCGGACCGGGTTGGACAGCACGTCGCCGCGCATGATCGTCACCCGCAGCTCTCCTGGGGTTGTCGGGCGGATCGCCAGGCGGTCAGCGCGCCAGGTTGCCGCCAACGCCGCGGTCTGCTTGTGCCAGTCGTTGACCGATTGACCGGTGGCCACCCGCACGACCAGCACATCGACACCGCGGCCGATGCGCACCGAGCAAAGTTGCGGAACCAGCACGCGATCACCGGTTTTCGTGGCCAGCCCGTGCAGGGTGCACACCGATTCCCAGTTGTGGCGATACCGCGACCACGACCCCCAGCGTTGCCGGACCGGATCGATCACCCACGCATCGAACGTGCCCGGGTCCAGGATCGCCCACAGGACATAAGCCGCGGCGGCAAACGATGCGGCCGCAAAACCCGCGCGGGGACCGTGGCTGGCTCCGATCCAGATCGCGATGACGACCGGGATGCTCACGGCGGGAAACAGGATCGCCCACCACAGCAGGTAACCGGTAGCGGTCAGCAGCGAAGAAATGAGTTCGCCGAACCAGTCGGAATCAGCTGATTCAGGATTACCGCGGCGGCCGGTGGGATGGGATGTATTCGACATGATGTCACGCTTTCTTCAAAGATCGTTGGCTGGATGACGGGGCAGGCCCGGTCGCACCCGCTCGCGCAACCGGGCCTGGCCCCTGGTTGTTAGCGGCCCTGCTGGCTCGGTGACTTCGCTACACCGGTGGCCGGGTCGGCGGCGCCGATCGCCTCCGCGCGAAATGCCACACCGCTGCGGTCTCCTTGGCTCCACGGGATCGCCACGAGACCGGACACCGAGACCGGTTGTGTCACGGCAATTTTCGGATCACCGACCACGGTGACCGTCAGGACTTCACCACCGGTGTCATCGAGGGCGAGCAGCTGAATCGAATACAGCTGCGCCCCGGTTGCCGGATCGATCTTCGGGCTTCCGGTGTCGAAGTTCAGTCGCGGTTCGGCCGGCTTGGTCACGATGAAACGGCTCGTTGATGTATCGAGTTTCAAACGCATGTCGCACCTCCATGGGCGGTTGCTAACTGTTGTCGTGCAACGGGTTTCGCTGCACCCCTTCACTTCAGCAGTTCACCGCGGACATATCGGCCCCATCAGGTGGACATCTACGGCCACCGGATGGACAGATAGGGACACCGGGCAGACACGCACCCATCGGCGAGGTGTCCGGGGGTGATTTCGGCGTCAGATGTGGCCGCGTTCGCTACTGTGAATGCCGCGATCCGCCGATCACTGGGGAGGAACACCGGGGGCCATGGCAGCATCGACGTCCATCCGCGATCCCGCGTCCGGTGCCCGGCTCACCGATGCCCTCGCTGCCAAGCAGATGACCGTGCCGCAGCTTGCCAGCAAGGCCGGGGTGTCGATGAAGTCGATCCGGCGCTGGCTCAAAGGGGAACCGATCAACCGGGCAGCCGCCTACGCTGTCGCGCAAGCCCTCGAAGTTCCCGTATGGGATATCTGGCCGGACCTGGGACCAACCAATACGCCCACCACGGCGGTGACAGTCGATGGTGGCGAAGCCGAGGCGGCGTTGCCGGTGGCCGATCACGGCATCATCGACGCATTCGTATCCCGCGCGGAGTTGACGCGTGCCTATCCGCCCGCGGAAATACTGGCCGAAGCCACGCGAGTGCAGGTCATGGGGTTATCACTGAACCAGGTCGTGCAATCGGTCTCCGACCGGCAGCTGCGGGCAGCGCTTGACGGCGGTCTTGAGCTGCAATGCCTGTTTTTGCAGCCCTACAGCCGTTACGTCAGCGACCGAGAAGCCGAAGAAGCTCACGCTGCCGGAGTCTTGTCGCAGCTGACCGCAACCAACATCGACACTCTCAAACGCGCCCGCCGCCACCTGCCAGCCGAGATGGCGCACCGGTTGCAGTTGCGCACCTACGATGCGCCGCTACGGTTCCATATCATGGTGGTCGACGACTCACTGGCGCTCGTCCAGCTCTACCTACCGACCGCACGCGGCACCGAATCACCCGCACTCGTGCTTCGACCCACCACCGCACCACCGGATCTGTTCACCGAATTCGCCACCGTCTTCGCCGACGCCTGGGCCACCGGAAACGAGGTGTAACCGTTGACCAGCCCAACTCCAGACCGCGCCCAGCTCGACCGCTATCAGCAGATCGCCTTGCAGGCGGTGTCCATCGGCACCCGCACCTTGGCCGACGCGCACGGGCCAGGCCGCATCACCGACAAAACCGACCGCGACATCGTCACCGAAACCGACTTCCACGTTCAGCAGGCCGTCATGCGCCACCTCTCGGCCGCAACACCCGAGACGGTGTTTCTCGGCGAAGAACAGACCGGCCAGATCGCAGACGATGCCCTGCCGCAGATCACCCCAGCCGAGTTCAGTGACGCCCCACTTGCCTGGGTGCTCGACCCGATCGACGGCACCAGCAACTACGCCCACGGCATCCCCCTACATGCGGTCTCACTGGCCCTGGCCTGCTTCGGTGAGCCGGCCGTCGCCGTCACCGCCATCCCCGCCCTCAACAGCACCTACCACGCCACCCGCGGCGGCGGCGCCTTCTGCAACAGCCAACCCACCCGCGTACGCAACACCACCGACCTGCGCAAGGCCATCGTCAGCATCAACGACTACGCCACCGGCGACAACGCCGAGACGAAGAATCGGCGGCGCCTGGCCATCACCGCAGCACTCATCCCCGCCGTCGAACGCATCCGCATGTTCGGTGCCGCCACCATCGACCTCGCATTCGTCGCCGCCGGCCTCACCGACGCCGCCATCCTCGACACCAACAAGCCCTGGGACACCGCCGCCGGAGTTCTCCTCGCCCGCGAAGCCGGGGCCACCGTCACCGATCTCAGCGGACACCCACACACCGCCACCGGTGCCAGCACCCTCGCCGCCGCCCCAGCCATCGCCGCCCAACTCACACAGCTCACCGCCCAACCACGCTGACCACACTGCGCTGGTGGCCGGCTCCCTCCGGGCTTCGCTCCGCTCCCTTGCGCTACCGTCCGCTGGCGCTCCCGTCCGCGCCGGTCGCTGCGCTACACCCTGTGTCCGCCGGCCACAACACACCCCCGCCCACGGCCAGGGCGGACCCCACGAGCAAGACAGCCAGCACTCACGCTGCGCCCAGGGTGCTGGCACCGTCACCGGCTGCGTGGCACCCCGAGAAACTGACCCTGACCTCGGCTGTGAGAACTTTCTTTACTGCTATCGAGTTCACCGCCGGCGAGGAGATGCTCACCGAAGTTTCGTGCAAGTTCCGATCCGAAGCGGTGTCCGCCCAACTGGCCACCGTCGGGCTGGAGCGCACCCGGTGCTGGACCGACGACGCCGGCGACTTCGGTCTCGCACTGGCGGTGAAGCAGTCGCCATGCGTGCCGGCCGAAGCGCACCGCAGGGATTGTGCGATGTGCGCCTTGATCACCACGGTCACCACCGACCAGTCGGCCCCGGTGATCACCGGCCAGCGATTGCGCAAAGGGGCATGTGGCTCCCCACGTGGGGCGGCCCGGATGATCGGTGACACCCTGGCCACTGTGGCGCGGCCGCACTGACCGGAGGCGACGGCCAGGCCTCTGCTGCGGGCGGACTCGGCGTTCTACGGCTATCCGACCGTGGCGGCGGCGCTACGCGGTGGCGCCGACGTATCGGTCACCGTGCGGCTGGACCCCAAGGTCAAGGCCCGCCACCGCCCCGATCGGCGGCTATGCCGGGATTCCCATCGCATACACCGACACGATCTCCGACGAAGACGCTCGACAGTGAATTTCACGCGCCGAGGTCGCCGGATCGAATTCAGCGCGTTCTGCTCCCGCAAGACCGGCGAGCAGGTTCCGGGCCGGTTGGTGGTGCGCCGCATCCCCGACCGCAATCCCAGCAGCGAACAAGGGCAGGCCACCTTGTTCGACAGCTGGCGAAGAAACCGATGACGCCGAACGGCACACGTTGATGCAGGTCATACCGGCTCCAGTTCGGTTGGCCTACAAGCTGTTCAGCCAGCGCCAGTCCACCCGCGAAGCCGCCGCGATCCGCAGCTGACCCATCGTCAACGCGGGCGCTGCATCACCGTACGGCGTAGTCGTGGATGTGGGTGATCACAGCGTCCAGGGCGGCTTCGAGGGCGCTGGTGTCGTGTTGGGCCTGCGCGAGGACGAGCCCGCCCTGCAGCGCCGCCAGCAGGGCAAGGGACAGCGCGGTGGCGTCGGCCTCCGGCCGCAGGGTTCCGTTGTCGACCATGGCGGCCAGGCTGGCGCGAATCGCTTCGGACCACGCGATGAACCCGGCGGCCAGCGCTTCGCGCGCCCACGGATGATCGTCGGACAGCTCGCTGGACAGGCTCCCCAGCGGACAGCCCCCGGCCCCGTTCTGCCGGCGGGCGACGTCGACCACCACGTCGCACCAGGCCCGCAGCGCCTCGAGGCTGTCGATGGCCAGCAACGGCGCCTGATGGGACATGATCGCCTCGGCCTGGAACTCGATGACCGCTCGCGTGAGGTCGTCCTTGCCGGCGAAGTAGTGATAGATCTGCGACGAGCTGACCCCGGCGGCGTCGCGGACGGCGGGGGTGCTGGTGCCCGCGACGCCGTGCCGGTACATCAGGTCGGCCGCGGCCGCGACGATCCGCTCGCGCGTCGCGCGCCCTTTCCGGGTGCTGGGCGCCTCCCGAGGCACCGCGCGTGTCGGCATCGAACCCCTTCAAGACTGGACTGGACTTGACTATCCAATCCTATCGCGCCTAGATTGGATACCTCAATCCATTTTAGGCGGGAGTAACAGGATGAGTACTGACTTGACACCGGTGCTGATCACCGGTGAACCTCGGGCATCGGGCGGGCGACTGCGCAACTGTTCAGCCAGCGCGGTACCACCGTGATCATCACCGGCCGCGACGAGGCCCGCGGCAAGGAAATCGCCGCCGAGACCGGCCGGCGCTTCATCCGCGCCGATCTGGCCGCACCCGAGGAGGTGCGACGCCTGGCCGTCGAGGCCGGCGAGGTGGACGTGCTGGTCAACAACGCCGGCTGCTGGGATTTGGGACCGACCGCCGAGACCACCGACGCGGCGTTCGACGCGATGAACGCGGTGAACGTACGCGCCTCGTTCTTCCTCACCGCGGCACTGGCCTCGCCGATGGCCGCACGCGGTCACGGAGCGATCGTGAACGTCTCCACCATGGTCGCCGCACGGGGCGCTGCCGGCATGGCCGCCTACGGGGCGAGCAAGGCGGCCCTGGAGGCGTTGACCCGCTCGTGGGCTGCTGAATTCGGACCGGCCGGTGTGCGCGTCAACGCCGTCGCGCTCCGACCGAGCCGCACTGAGGTCACCCAGAGCATGGGCGACATGCTCGACACCCTCGCCGCCGCCAGCCCGCTCGGTCGCCCGAACGAGCCCGGCGAGGTCGCCCGCGTTATCGCCTACCTCGCCGGCGAGGAAGCCCGGCCGATCACCGGAACCGTTCTCGCCGTTGACGCGGGCCGAGTCGCCACGCTCTGACCGCCTCGTGCGCAGCTGACCCCATTCGAAAGGAACATCATGATTCTTGTCACCGGCGCGACCGGCAACGTCGGATCAGAGGCCGTACGACTGCTGTCCGCGCGGCACCATCCCACCCGGGCACTGGTCCGTGACCCGTCCCGCGTGGCGCAACGCGATGCACTCGACGGCGAGATCGAGTTTGTCATCGGCGATTTCGATCGTCCGGACACGCTCGACGCGGCCCTGGACGGTATCTGCACCGTCATCCTGGTGAGCCCGGCCGCGCCAGTCCAAGAGATCGCGGTCATCGACAGCGCCGTCCGGCAGGGGGTGAGGCACATTGTCAAGGTCAGCAGTAAGGCGTCGTCCGATTCCCCGGTCGAGCGGCGGCGGGGCCAGGCGCGGATCGAGGCGCATCTGGAGTCCACCGGCCTGGCGCACACACTGCTACGGCCCAATGCGTACCTGCAGAACCTGCTCGCGATGGCGCCGGTGATCCGGCAGACGGGGGGCTTTGTGATGTCGGCCGGCGACGGACAGGTCGGGATGATCGACGCCCGGGACGTCGCCGCCGGCGCGACCGCGGTCGCCGTCGCGCCGAGCGCGCACGCGGGCTGCGTCTACTGGTTGAGCGGCCCCGACCTGATCACCTACGCCGAGATCTCAAAAGAACTGACCGCCACGCTGGGACACGAGGTCGAGTACCGCCGGATCGGACCCGACGAGCATCGGGCCGTGATGATCGCGGCCGGTGTTCCCGAAGCGGTGGCGTCCTCGAACGCCCAGGCGTTCGGGCTCATCGCCGAGGGCGATGCGGCATGGCTGACCGACGACGTGGCGACGCTCACCGGCACCGCGCCACGCAGCCTGGGCGCCTTCATCGCCGAATACGCACCCGTGTTCGCCTGAGCTGGGCAAACGCCGCTACGGGACACCTCATACGCTCCGGTCAGCCATATCCAGCCCATCGGCATCGCAGGCATCGCTGCGCGGAGGCCCTGCCGCCACGAATTGGCGGACCGCCGACTACCGGCAAAGGTGCACTAGCACAGGCAGCTTTCGATCCATGCCGGCTACCTGCATTGCAGCGACTGGTTTCATTGATCAGGGTGGTCCTACGACAAGCGCTTCACTCGTGGCTCGAGAAACGCACGGCATCAGGTAGCTGTCACGTTCGGCTTCCTCAAGGTAAACATCGCGATGGTCGACTTGGCCGGAAACGAGACGCAACTTGCATGTGCCGCATGTGCCGCTTTCGCACGATGACTTGACTGGTAGTCCTGCCAAACGCAGAGCGTCCAGTAGCGTCTGGGTAGACGCCACGTCGATGGTTTGATTGGTCGGCTGCCACGCTACGGAGAACGGCGAGCTTGACATGCCCAGAGAGTTGACTCCCTGGAAATTTTCAAAATGCACGCGGCTGGGTCGCCAGTGCATCGTGAGGGCGCGGACATCGTCCATCAATGCGGTCGGCCCGCAGCAATAGACGTGGGTGTCCTTGGGTTCGGCAAGATACGGCCACAGATCGAACCGGCCGTCGGTGTCGCTATGGTGCACCAGGCTCTCCAGCCTGGGGGGCAGCTGAAGCACGTCATCACGATAGGCCGAATTAGCCCGAGTCTTCGTCAGGTAGATGAACCGCCCCCAAGTGCCGGCTGTCTTCACAACCTCTAACGCCATGCTGCGTATGGCTGTGATACCTATTCCTCCGGCGATGAAGAGATAGGTGGGTGACGGTACTAATTGGAATGTGTTGCGCGGCGGTGAGATTACCAGCCGGTCACCTTGTTTGGTCTGATCGATGAGATCGACTGACGCTCGACGTCCGGTCGTGTCACGATTCACACTGATGGCGTAGCGGTCGTCACGGCCGGGTGGATCGGTCAGTGAGTAGCTGCGTACCGAACCGTTTGGTGTGCGAACGGTGATATGCGCTCCCGCCGTGAAAGGCGCGAGGGCCTGCAGCCCGTCCGGTATGAGCTCGAAACGCCAGATCGATTCTGCCAGACGCGTCTTGGTCGCGATCACCACGGCGATTTCCGGTTCGGCCACTAGGGCACCGTCTTTCTTGCGGGCCTCGATACGAGGTCTGTGGAAGGAACTCCCCGGGAGCACGAGGCCAGATCATTGTCGTCGCACGAAGCGATCATGACCGGGTCGTCTTGGCGCAGCACCGCGCCTTTCGTTACCTCGGCCCAGATCCCGAAGTTGGCGTGACCGTAGTGTTCAACGAGCAACTTGGGGACGGCCAGGTCGCGAGCCGCCGTGGATGGATTGACTTCAGTTGCGGCGCATCGAGGAATGGCTGCCAGCCCTCGCAGCCGGACAGCACCGATGGAAAAATCTTTATCGACGAGCGCAGCTTCAGCAAAAGCAGGCGTTCCTTCGATATAGATATTCGCACGGAATCGACGGTGGTCGATGTCGTGTTCGCTTCTGCGCGAGAGATCGCGGATCGACTCGAGGTTAATGACCGACACCGCGTTCATGAAGGCGTCCGAAAAGATTGCCGCGTCGGTAAACCGACGATCGGGTTCGCGCGCCAGGATCGGCCCTGCTTCATCCGGGCAGTCGAGCATCCGCGCGAAGAACCGCTCTACCGCTCGCTTACCCGCTGATGTCGTCACATCTGCGACTAACACAACGTGCTGGCGTACCCTAACTTCCAGGATTTGGGTGTCGACATCGAGATATGTTGTGACACCAGCTAGTCGATCCTCTTTGAGTAGTACGAAAAAATTGCTCTTGTGGACGGCCTTGTCGCTGCCACAACGGTATTCGCCGTCCGGTCTGGCTAATGCCCATTCGCGATCATGGGGAAAACCGTGTCCGGCGTGCACAGCAACCGAGGACACCGTTTGAGCAGTGAGTCCTTTGAGGGGGTAGACCGCAAGTTCATGAACAGACGCCGCAGCGCTGCCGATCCTGCGGTCGGTGCGGTCACGAGTTGCGGGCATCGCGTGCCGTCCTTTTCGGTAGCAGCTGAGGATGCAGCGGCGACGTAGGTGTGAAGAATGCGCTAGCTCCCCGCGAAGGTGCTGTGCAGCAGCTTCGCGGTGGCGTCGGCGATCGCGTCGGCTTCCTCTTCGAGGGCGAAGTGGCCGGTATCAAGCAGGATCACCGTGGCGTCGGGCACGTCTCGTTGATAAGCCTGGGCTCCGGGGGGGATGAAGAACGGATCGTTCTTGCCCCACACGGCCAGCAGTTTGGGTTGGCGGCGCCCTAGCCAGGCTTGCCAGTCGGGGTAGCGGGGCGGGTTGTTCTGGTAGTCCCAGAGCAGGGCTTTCATGTAGTCGGCGCGCCCGGGCAGGTCGATAACCCGCTGGTCGGCGAAGGCTTGCTCGGAATCGATGTGTTCGGGGTCGCGGGCACCGGCCTGCCATTGCATCTGGGTGCCAGGCAGGCTGACGAACTCATCGACAGCACGTTGGCCGGACTCGCGGTCGTTCCACCAGTCGGCCAGCGCGGCGACGCCGGGTCCGAAGCCGTCGGTGTAGGCGTTGCCGTTCTGGGTGACGATCGCGCGGACCCGCCGGTCGTGATCCAGCGCGATCCGAAAGCCCACGGGTGCACCGAAGTCGAACATGTAGAGGGCGTAGTCCTGGATGCCGAGGGCGTCGATGGCGGCGGCGGTGACCGTGGCCAGGCGGTCGAAGGTCGGCGGCTCCGGCAGCGGGTCAGAAAGCCCGAAGCCTGGATAGTCGATAGCGACGGTATGCCAGTTGGGCGCGAGGCGATCGATGAGGCGGACGTAGGCGCGGGCGCTCGACGGGTATCCCGGCAGCAGCACCAGTGTGGGCCGGTCGGGGTCGCCGGCTTCGCGGACGGAGACCTGCAGGCCGTCGATGGTGAGTATGCGGTGACGGATTGCGGGCATCGTGGTGCTCCTTGTCGTGGTGGGGGTCAGCGGGTGGTGGACGGCCGGCGGCCGGCCGGGGTGGTGGCATCAGCGCCGAGCAGGATCAGCGCGATCGGCAGTCCGACCAGCAGCGCGTGGTCGATGAGGAAGGCGATGTAGTAGCCGTTGAGGAACTGCTCGTGCGCGGACCGACCGAGCGGCAGAACGACGGTGTTCATGAACAGCCAAATCGCGGCGCCGTAGGCCAGGCCGACCGTAACGGCGGCCGCCGCGGTGCGCACCCGGGGGCGATCGCGATGGCGTAGGCGACGACGAAGCCGGCCGACAGTGCCAGGTGCATCCCAAGACCCAGCGCGGCGTAACCAACACCGGCCCATCCCGAGGTGAAGGCGGCGTCGCCGGCCAGGCCGCTGGCGATGTACTGGAGGAGGCTCTCGAAGTTGTAGCGGTGCGCGACCAACACGTAGGCCACGAAGGCGAACGCCGCATCGCCACCGGCGGTGGCCACGGTGGCCACGACGATCCGTTGCCAGGGCCGCATCCGAGCACGCACGGAATTGTCGACAGCGGCCGTGGCGGCTGCCGGACGTGAAGATGTCTGGTTGACCGTGCGCTTTTGGGTGCTCATGGCGTATTCCTGAAATCTCGAATCCTAATGGGTTTGTTTGACTATGACGCATTAGTCAATGCTTGGCAAGGCCAACCTTCCATTAGTCCTGTCGGCTAACCTGTGAACACAACCCTTCAAGGGCCCGTCAACGCATGGGTAAGACGGCTATATGACCAGGAGCTGGCGGCCATCGCTCGACCAGATGCAGCGAGCCGGATTCCCCGTGGGCGCTGAGCCGTCCATCGCGCTGGACCTTGTGGACACCCTGGTCACCGTGACCGAGCCGGCCATCGACCTGATCGCCGAGCCCACCCGGGCAGCGCTCTGGTGGGGGCTGCAAGCCGGACGACTTCCCGCGAGCCCGACGCCCGACCCAGTCGCCACGCGGCGGCTCCGCAACGCCATCCGCGACCTCTTCGACTCCCACCTGCAACATCGGCTGCCGCAACCGACGTCCATCGAGGACATCAACGCCGCCGGCGCGTCGGTCCCGCTGACCCCACGCCTGGCAGTGGTCGACAACCAGCTCAGCTGCCGCACCCGCTGGCACACCGAATACGGCGGAGACGCCGCCCTGGCCGCGATCGCCGCCGACGCCATCGCGCTGATCACCGACCCAAAAAAGCGGCAGACGCTACGTCGTTGCGCAAACCCGAACTGCTCGATGCTGTTCCTCGCCACCAACAAACGCCGGATGTGGTGCACCGCGAACATCTGCGGCAACCGCGCGGGCGTCGCTCGTCACTACGAACGCACCCGCCCGACCCCGACCACCGAGTGATCCCGACCTGCACCCACCAGCGCCGGGCGAACATCGACTGCCCGTGGGTCTCACTGGGTGGCGACGACGTGCTGGGGGATGAATTGCACACTTCGTCCGGTTTCGCCGTCGTCGCCCTCGACGTGCGCGTCCCAGGCCAGGGCGGCGGTGCCAGACAGTTGCAGTGTGTTGCCGGTGCGGAAGTCGACGAACAACAACGCAGCGGTGGGGTCCACGGCCAGATTGCCTGAGCTGTTGAACATGTTGTTGCCCGGATAGTCGGGCCACCACAGGCCCTCGGGTGTGACGCGGACGAAACCGGCGGGGCCGCCGCGGTGCGAGGCGTCGTTGCCCGATTCGGGGTGGGTGGTTCCGAGAAAGAACGTGTCCGCCGACTGGATGAGGCGAATATCGTTTTCCCGCAATAGTTCTCCGTTGTAAGCCACTTTGCGGGCCGGGTGGCGGGGCTTTTCGTCGACGTCGATGTGGCGCTGTTGGATGTATTGCGGGCAGTTGCCGTAGGCCTGCTCGGCGTCGAGGGTCAACCCGGCCTCGCCGGATTGTGTGAGGACGCCGTTGATCCGGACCCGACGCCGGGTGGCGAAGTCGACGACGATGATACCGGCCGGTTGCCCGGTGGGCAGCGAGTGCAGCGGGTCTGCGCTGGGCAACGATGTGCCGACCCGCAGGGTGCTCGGCCCACCCGCGTACACGAACCCGGGTGGTCCCATCAGCGGCGCGGTCCAGAGCCGACCGGTTGGGTCACGGGCGGTGACGGCGGCGAAGGTGGCGTCGGCGAAGAAGGCGGCGATGCCGGCGCGAAGTTCACCCGGGCCCACCATTCGCGCCAGGCGAGCGGCCTGGGCTTGCACGCCGGCGTGCTGTTGGACGGCCAGCTCGCCGCTGTGAAATCCCACAGCGGCGGGCCGGCGTTGGTCGCTTGTGGTCATGGCCCTCTCGGGCTCACAACGAGACCACGGGCCAGTCGTTGTCGACATGGGCCAAGACGTTGAAGTAGTTGGTCAGGATGTTCAGCGCCAAATTGGCCACGATCTCGCCGATCTCCTCGTCGGTTACCCCGGCCTCGCGGGCCGTCTTAACGTCGACGTCGTCGACATCGCCGGCATTCTCGGCGATGGTATTGGACAGTCTGAGCAGCGCCGCCACATGTGCATCGGTCGATTCGGCACGACGCGCACGGTCGAGTTCGTCGGCGTCGACCTTGGCGATGTTGGCGCCGATGTAGGTGTGCGCCGACAGGCAATACTCGCAGCCGTTGAGCTGCGCGGTGGCGACCGCCAGGCGTTCGCGCACAGCGGGTTTCAGCGTGCCACCGGCGACCGCGCCGGACAGCGCCAGATAGCCCTGCAGCAGAGCGGGGCTGTTGGCCATCACCTTGGTCATGGTGGGCGTCATTCCCAGCGATTTCTGGACCTGTGCGAGCAGCTCAGCGGCCTTACCGGCGGCGGTTTCGGGCTCGACGGGGGCGAAGTCGGTCATGATGGTTCCCTTTTCTCTCCCGACCCGTCCTCACGGGTCTGACTGGTTGTTTCTATTAGAAGTTGTAGTAGACAATCAAAATGCTTGCGGCTCTGTATCATTTGACCGCCATGTTTGTGAACTGCTTGTGGGTGCGGTTTATTGGGGGTGGTTGGCGGCGGCGAGCAGTATCTCGGTGACGCTGTCGGGATCGGTCAGCATGGGTAGGTGGTCGGCATCGACGGTGTGGATGGTTGCGTTCATACGTGTAGCGACGAAGTGTTGGGTTTCTGCGGCGATCATGCGATCGTTTTCGGCGATGAGAAACCAGCTTGGGCGGTCTTTCCAGGCTGGCCGCGGGGCGGGCGCGGTGATGCATGTTGGTGATAGGGGACGCTGGACTGCGGCCAGCATGGCCTGTTGTTCGGGGGTGGCGTTTTGCGCGAATGCTGCCGCGAAGACGCTGTGCAGCAGCCAAATTAGGCCGTGGCGATCCGGCTCCGGGGCAGGAGCGAGACGATGGGCAGGCGCACGGTGAAACAGACTGGCTACGGTTTCACCTTCTTCGGGTGCGATTGCAGCGACGTAGACTAAAGCCCTCACTGATTCGGTGTTTGCCGCTCCGATGACCGCGCCAGCGTAAGCGTGACCGCCGAGAACGGTGTGCCCCTGGACTCGCTCGAGAACTCGGTTGAGCGCTGCGGTGTCCTCGCTGAACGACGTCAGAGGTAGTGGTGCTGCGATGACGTTGTGGCCGCGCCTCTGTAGTTGATGGATGACTGGCGCCCAGCTGGAGCTGTCTGCCCACGCGGCGTGGACCAAGACGAAGGTTGTGTCGGTTGTCATCGGGATGCTGCCCCAAGAGTGGTGCCCATCAGTTTGTTGATGTGCGTGGCGATTTCGTCGAGTTCTTCTTCCAGCGCGAAGTGCCCGGTCTCTAGCAGGACCACTTCGGCGCCGGGCACGTCGTTGCGATATGCCTGGGCGCCGGCGGGGATGAAGAACGGGTCACGTGCACCCCAGATCGCCAGCAGGGCGGGTTGGCGCTCCCGCAGCCAGGCCTGCCAGTCGGGGTAGCGTGGCGGGTTGTTTTGGTAATCCCACAACAGCGCTTTCATGTAGGCGGCGCGGCCGGGCAGGTCTAAGACACGTTGATCGTTAAGGGCGTGTTCGGGGTCGACGTGTTCTGGGTCTCGGGCACCGGCTTGCCATTGCAGCTGGGTGCCGGCCAGGCTGACGAAGTGGTCGACGGCGGGTTGGCCGGCGGCGCGGTCGGCCCACCAGTCGGCGAGCGCCTTGACCCCGGGGCCGAATCCATCAGTGTAGGCGTTGGCGTTCTGGGTGATGATCGCCGCCACTCGCTGGTCATGGTCGAGGGCGATGCGGAATCCGACCGGGGCGCCGAAGTCGAACATGTAGAGGGCGTACTCCTTGATGCCGAGCGCGTCGATTGTCATGCCGGTGACCTCGGCGAGCCGGTCGAACGTGGGGGATTCGGGCAGCGGGTCCGACAGGCCAAAGCCCGGGTAGTCGATGGCCACGGTATGCCATTTCTCGCCGAGTCGGTCGATCAGGCGCAGGTAGGCGCGGGTACTCGACGGGTAGCCGGGAAGCAGGACCACCGTGGCGTGCTGCGGGTTTCCGGCTTCGCGGACGAAGACATGCAGATCGTCGATGGTCAGGCTGTGGTGGCGGATGGCGGGCATGAAATCGGTGCTCCTCGACTGTGGTTGGGGTGGAGGGGAACTAGGCGCGCGCAGCAGCGCGGCGACGGACGAAGACGTGCAGAATCACGGCGATCGGCAATCCGACCAGCAGCGCGTGATCGACGAGGAAGGCCAGGTAGTAACCGCTCAAGAACGTTTCGCCGGCTGCGTGGCCTAACGGCAGGACCACGGCGTTCATGAACACCCAGATCGCTGCGCCGTAGGCCGCTCCAACCGAGGCGCCTGTCGGCAGGGTGTGCACCTGGGGTGCGATGGCCAGCGCGTAGAAGAGGGTGAAGACGGCCGCCAGCGCCAGGTGGATGGCGAACCCCAGTGCCGCGATGCCGATTCCGCCGCCGCCGGTGGTGAACGCCGACGCGCCGAGCAGGCCGCTGGCGATGTACTGCAACAGTGTCTCGAAGTTGAACCGATGGGCGATCAGCACGTATGCGATGAAGGCGAGCGCGGCATCGCCGATCGCGGCGACCAGCGTGGCCGCCACGACACCACGCCAGGTCCAGTCTCGACCGCGCGCAACGAATAGTGAGTCGACCGTCATAACAAAACTCCTTCATGGCCGGTGGTCAAACTGGATACCTTAATGCGTAAATGCTACTGTAATACATTAGTCAACTGAGGGCGACCGAGTGCGGCGGGCTCCCAGCAGGCATTTCTCGCGATCAGGGAGTACCGGTCGGACGTCACTACACGCCTAAAATGGCCGGGTGAGGATCCAGACCGGGCCGACGTTGCAGGCGCTGCAACAGGCGGGCTTTCCGATGGGCGGCGAACCGTCGATCTCGGTCGACCTGGCCGACACATTGGTCACTGTCACCGAGCCTGCCACCGACTTGTTGTCCGATCCCGACCAGCTGCGGCTGTGGTGGCAGCTGCAGTCGTCGCGACTGCCTCCCGACGCGCCCATCCCCGATGTCACTGCCACCCGCCGGCTGCGCCACGCAGTTCGCGACTCGTTCGACGCCCTCCTCGAGAACCGCGTGCCGCCAACCGCCTCGCTGGATGACCTCAACGCCGCCGCCGCGGCGGCACCCGCTAGCACGCGACTGGACGTAGTCGCCGGGGGGCTGCGGCGCAGTCTCCGTTGGCATGTCGAATACGGCGGAAACCCCGCGCTCGCGGCGATCGCCACGGACGCCATGACCGTGCTCACCGATACCCACCACCGCGACCAGTTGCGACGCTGCGCCAACCCGGACTGCTCCATGCTCTTTCTGGCCACCAATCCGCGCCGCAACTGGTGCACCGCCAACATATGTGGCAACCGGGCCCGCGTCGCTCGCCACTACCACCGCCGCATCGACACCTCCGGCTAGCGCTGGGGAGTCGAGGTTGACCTTCGGGTCAATTCGGCTCCCCGCGTTCGTGGTTGACTTTGTCCGCAGGAAATGCGTCGGCGGCGTCGAAAGCGTGGGTGAATCGGATCGCGATCGCTACGAGCGTCATCATGACGGGGACGGTGATCAGCGCTACGGTCAGCCCGGCCCGCTGGGCCAGTTGGCCGATCAACGGTGGACCGATGAGATACCCGACCCAGCCGATGGCGGCGACCAAGGCAATCGCGGTACCCGCGTCACTCGGGGAGTATGCGGCCGTCATCGCGGCGGGCACCAGCAGCGCCACGCCGGCGCCTAAAGCGGCAAATCCCACAAAGGTCGCCGTAAGGTTGGCGGTTACCAGCGTTACGCACAGACCCGCGGCGGCGAACAGCGCCAACGTCGGCAGCAGCCAGCGGATGGATGCATACTTGTACAGTCGGGGGCCCCCCAACCGCGTCGCGGCCATCACCAAGGTGAATGGCACGTAGCTGAGCGCGGCCACGGCGGGCGCTGCGCCGACGACGCGGCCGAGATAGTCGCCTGACCAGTCAGATGCGGATCCTTCACACAGAAATGACGCGAACGCGACGGCCGACAAGATCATCACGGTCGGACTTTTCCAGATATGCCCGGGCCGTTCGGTTCGCTTGCCGACGCTGGGTGCCGCGTCGCGGGGCAAACCTCGCGAAAGCGGCAGGACTACAACAACGACGATGGTGCCGACAACGGTCAGCTGGGCGGCCAGGCCCACGTCCGCGCTCACGCACGCCGCACCGATCAATGCCCCCAGCAGCACGGCGACGCTGCGCAACCCGTGGAAGCGAGACATGATCGGGCTCGCGGCGAGACGCTCAACGGCGCCGGCCTGAACGTTCATCGCGACATCCAGTCCGCCCAAAAAGAAACCGACGCACGTGAGCGCCAGAAAGAGCTCCAGCTCCGACCCAGCAAGGCCCAGCAGGGGTCCCGACGCCGCGTAGCCGGCCACCGTCACCGGAACCAGACGGTGACTCCCCCAGCGTGGCAACACCCAGACGCAGAGCACCGTCGCCAGCAAAGCACCCAACGGCGCACCCAACAGGGCATCGCCCAGCTCGCCGTCGGACAGACCCAAGTCGCTCTTGACATGAGAGATATGGGGCACCCACGACGAAAACACGAGAGCATGAGCCGCGAATACCGCGAAGACACCAAGTTGCGCGCGATTGGTCGACTCCGCGATTCCCGGCGTCCGCGACAACGTTGCCGGAAAGCCGCGTCTCTTCCTCGGTTCGGCGATCGGCGAAGCACGCTGCTCGTTTGGCTCGCACAGATCCGACGGGCGCGATCCGTCCAAAGCGCAACGCCGCGGTCGTGCTGATGTGGCACCGGCCACCGCTTGCAGTTGGCCGTCGTCGTCCTCGTTGCCGTCCACCACCTTACGACTCACCGCTTGGTGCGCGCACGAGGGATTGCGCTCCTGTAGGGCTTCATCGCGGCGTCGCGGCGATGAAAGCGGCGACAACGGAAGCGAGTTCGCGGCCTTTGTCCTCCTGGAGGAAGTGCCCGGCACCGGTGATCGTGACGGGTTCGTAGGCGTGCGCACCGGGAATCAGCGAACGCAACACCCTGTCGGCGCCACGGGTGATGGGATCCTGGTCGGAGAAAGCGCACAAAAACGGTCGGTCGTATTCGCGCAGAGACTCCCATGCGGCCCGATTTGCCGCAGCGGCAGGATCGTCCGGGCTGGTGGGCACCAGCATCGGGAATTGCCGGGCGCCGGCCTTGTAGGTGTCATCAGGAAACGGCGCGTCATAGGCGGCGATCTCACTGTCCGTGAGCGCTGTCATGCAGCCGCCACTGATGATCTTGCCGACATCGAAGTTGGGCGTCTCTTGACTGTATTTCTGCCACGCCAGAAACGCCTCGCCGGGATGGGCATCTCCGGTCGGAAGGAACGTATTGGCCGCCACGACGCGGGCGAAGCGGTCGGGATCTTCACCGACCAGGCGCAATCCGATCAGCCCGCCCCAGTCCTGGCACACCAGTGTGATGTCGGTCAGCCCGGTCGCTTCGATGGCGGCGCGGGTCCAGTCGACGTGAGCTTGGTAGGTGTAGTCGTCACGACTGGCTGGTTTGTCGCTGCGACCGAAGCCGATCAGGTCGATCGCCACTGCGCGCAAACCCGCGCCGGCGATCACCGGAATCATTTTGCGGTACAAAAACGACCACGACGGCTCGCCGTGCAGCAGCAGTACCGGCGGCGCGTCAGCAGGTCCCTCGTCGACGTAGTGCACGCGCAGCGCGGTGTTGCCATCGCCGCTGGCAACATCGACGTAGTGGGGCTGGAACGGATAGCCAGCAAGGTCGGCGAAACGCTGGTCGGGGGTGCGAAGAATCTCCAAAGCTGCTCCGTCCCTATCGATGCACCGTTGGCGTGCATCACCACCATGGCCGAACCGAGTTGTACTGTCAAGTACAGTTTTGATTGTGGTGAGCCCAGGGCGTGCTGCCGGAGTCGTCCGGCACGCATCGTGATCAGCTCGGCGGCAGGACTCGGTGGCGAATGTTCTCCACCGCCGCGTTCAAGGTGTCGCGCAGGGTGGTGACGTCTCCGCTGATCCGGGCGAGCAACATGCCGCCCTGCAGCGCGGCGATCAGACTGGCCGCCAACCGGTCCGGGTTCTCCCGTGGGCCCAATTCACCGCGCGCACGCATCGTGCGCAGGCCCTCGGCAAGCGGTTTCTCCCACGAGCGGAACGCCTCGGCGAGGGCCGGGCGAAACGCCGGGTCGTTCTTCAACTCCGCGGCGAGCATGCCGAGGGGGCAGGCGAACGGACCGCCGGGTTGCCGGTGCACCTTGAGGACCTCACGCGCCCAGCGCTCAATGCCCTTCAGAGAGTCGACGTGCGCGAGGCTGGGTTGGTTGGCCAACACTCGCTCCAGTTGGCGTTCGACCACCGCGGCGACCAATTCTGATTTGTCGCTGAAGTAGTGGTAAAGCTGCGATTTGCCGGTGCCCAACGCGGCCAGGATGTCGTCGAGGGAGGTTCCGGCGACGCCGTTCTCGTACATGATCGTGGCCGCCACGTCGATGATGGCTGCCCGGGTGCGTCGGCCCCGCTCGGTGGTCGCGACCGTGGCGCGCGGCGGCGCGGGTTCGGTGGCCATGACATCTACGGTAAGTGAAGGACAAAGGTCGGCTGCGGTGCCACCCCGATTCGACTTCGCGGTCAGGCCGCGTTGCCGGGGGTACGTCGGGCGAGTAGACCGTCCAGGCCGGCCTTGCCGGATCCAACGCAGACCAGCCACGCCAGCAGGCCCACCAGCAGCCATTCCGGTGCGTAAAACAAATTGCTCAAAAAATCCCACCAACCCGGGTATTTCTGCGCGAGGCCCGGGCCGATGTCTGTGATCAGCGCGCCGACCATGTCCCCGGCCAGCACCAGTGACACCACGCGGGTGCCCAGACCCAACATCAGTGCCGCCCCGCCGACCAATTCGACCACCGCGGTAACGGCGGCGAGGAACGCGGGCGCGGGGATGCCCAGGTCGGCGAACATCTTCGTGAACGACGTGAGATCCCCAAGCTTGCCGATGGCACCGCTGAAGAACATGAAACCGATGGTGAGTCGCAGTACCAGATTCGCCAGCCAGCCAAGGTCGCTCAGCGCGTCAGCGACGCGACCGTATGCCGGCCGAAATCCGGCGGCAACGGAGACGCCCCGGATCACGATGTTCCTCATTGCGCTGTTCCTTTCTCGTGAAGCCTTCTTCGTCGGTGTCTGGTGGTGTCGGCGAGGGGCTTTGGCGTTACACGGCGTCGCCGGAGCGCTGTCCCCACGATCGCACCGTGCGTGCCGGGGATCGGGCATGCCTCAGGCTGTCGACCGGCGGCGGCACTGGGTGCTCGAACGGGCTGTCAGCGCCAGTCCTTGAATGCCTCAAGTAGCTTCGCGCGGAACTCCAGCGTCAGTTCGGCCTCGCGGATCCCGCCGAGGGTACCGATAGTGACCCGAAACTGCTGCAGGTAGTTGGCACATCCGTCGCACTCGAGCAGGTGCTCGTCGAACCGTGCCCGCGTTTCGAGGTCGAGCGATCCGTCGAGATAGGCGGTAACCAATTCGACGAGTTCGTTGCAATCCAGTGGATTCACGACGCATCTCTCAGATAGTCTTCGAGGGTCTGCCGAATCACCGCACGGCCGCGATGAAGCAGCACCCGCTGGTTGGTGGCACTGATGTCGAGTAGTGCACAGACCTCGTCGGAATCGAGACCGAGCATGTCGCGCAGCGTCACCACGGTGCGCTGGCGCTCGGGCAGGGTATCGAGGCCGCGCTGCGCGATGGCAGTTAGTTCGCGACCCAGGGCTGAGCCTTCGGGAGTGTCCGGGAAAGGTGTCGGCGTCTCTGCCGCCTTCCAGTGTCCGGCCAACTCGGCGCCAGCGGCACGGAATCGCTCGGGGTCGACCGTGCCGCCCGTGAACGCCTTGATCTGAGTGTCGACGTGCCTGCGTTCCTTGAGGCCCCTGGCCTTGGCAATGTTGACCAGAACCGTGAAAAGCCAAGTACGTAAGGATGATCGTCCCTCGAACTTGTCCAGACCCTTCAGGAGCGCGATCCACGTCTCCTGCACGACATCCTCGGCATGCTCCTGACTCGGCACGTACCCACGCGCCACGCGCAGCATCACCGGAGTGTGGTGATCGACCAGACGGGCAAAAGTGTCCTGGTCGCCGGCGCGAAGCGCGGCGACCAGGACACCCTCGTCCTCCGAAACCGTAGTTGCGGCCATAGTCGCCAATCGACTGTACGCTATCGGTACTCGGGATTCGGGAGGTCGAATCGGCTCCCCGCGTCCCAACCGCGGCGGTCGTTGCCGTGGGCGGGTACGCCGCCCCCGTCGCGCAGCATGCGCGCGAAGTGCATCAGATTCCATGTCATAAATGTCGTATTCCTCTTGGTGAAATCATTGTCCGGGCCACCGGAACCGGGGTCGAGGAATGACGGTCCCGGTCCGATCTCCCCGATCCATCCGGCGTCAGCCTGCGGCGGGATCGTGTAGCCGATGTGCTGGAGGGTGTACAGAACGTTCTGCGCACAGTGCTTCACACCGTCCTCATTCCCAGTGATGAGGCAACCGCCGACCCGGCCGTAATACAGGTACTGGCCGGCGTCATTGAGCAGGTGCGAACCACCGTACAGGCGTTCGTGGATCTTCTTCATCATAGAACTGTTGTCTCCCAGCCAGATCGGCCCCGCGAGGACGAGGATATGTGCGGCCAGCACCTTTTCGAAGATGCCAGGCCATTCGTCTACCGACCACCCGTGGTCTCGCATGTCGGGCCACACCCCAGGTGCGATGTCATGATCAACGGCCCGCACGATGTCAACGGCCACACCATGTTCGGCCATGATACTCGCCGATGCGTCGACGAGCCCCTGAGTGTTGCTGATCCCCGGGGAACGCGTGAGAGTGCAGTTGATGAACAGCGCCCGTAGTCCGGTGAAGTCCAGCGTTGGATCAGACACGGTCGTGACCTTTCGCGCTGCCGAGTGCGTCGCCCAGAGTCCACACCGCGATGCCCAGCAGAACGACGTCCTTGAGCAAGAACTGACCGGTCATGCTCAACCACGGGAAGCCGCCTTGTGTGGCTTCCGTGGCACCGGGGGTCGTGAACAGGAAGCTGATGGTGGCCGCAAAGAGTCCGACCGAGACGACGCTACCGAGGGCGGAGACCTTCGGCAGCCAGGGCTTCACCGCCAGTAGGACCGCGGCCGTCACCTCGACGACACCGAGTAACGAGGAGAATGTCGTCACCGAGAAGAAGTGGTACAGCCAACTCATCAACGGGCTGTTCGCTACGAGCGGCTGGATTCCCTGGGCTTCGTATGCGGTGAACTTCAGGACTCCGATCCACCCGATCACCAGCGCCAGCCCATAGCGGGCGATCGCGCCTCCGGAGCGGGTGATGGTCACGTCGAGCGGCGGCGCAGCGGCGGCGTCATTGTCGGCGGTCATGGTGCTCTCCTCAGCTGTTCGAGGGCCGACGGTGCGTCGACCCGTCACCGAAGAGGAGTGCCTCCCGGCAGGCGGAGCGTTACAGCCCTTTTGAGGGTGTGAATTTGTCCACAACGCACGTGACACACCGGGCGGAACGCCCTTGGAAGGGGGCGTTGCCGATGTACCTACTTGCCACTTCAACGGGTTGAGGTGTGGTGCGGATTCGGTGCTGGACCGGTGAGCGTCCGGCGCTACGCGGGTATGCCGTACGGGGGCCGGGATGGGCTCCGGAGCGGGATCTGATGCCGGATATTTCACGGCCAGTGCCACGCCAAAGTCGCCGTCGTCGTCGGTCCACCAACGGGTTCGCCGCAGCCCGGCCGCGGCGAGCTCGGCGGCGACCCCGTCGGGTCGAAACTTGCACGACACTTCGGTAAGCATCTGTTCGCCGGCCGCGAACTCGACAGTGAGGTCCAAGGCGCCGACGTGCACCCGCTGGGGGTCGACGGTTCGCAGCCACATCTCGATGCGTTCGGCTGCGGCGTTCCAACGGGCGACATGCGTGTAGGCGTCGAGGTCGAAATCGGCGTCGAGTTCTCGGTTGATCACAGCCAGCACATTGCGGTTGAACCGTGCGGTGATCCCGGCGGCGTCGTCGTAAGCGCGCACCAGGCGGTCGGGATCCTTCACCAGGTCGGTGCCCAGTAACAAACTGTCGCCTGTGCGCATCGCGGTGGCCAGCGTTGTGAGGAATTCCGCGCGTGGTCCGGCGGTGAAGTTGCCGATCGTGGAGCCCAAGAAGGCAAACAGGCGCCGCCCATCAGCGGGAATCTGGCCCAGATGTTCCTCGAAATCGCCACAGATCGCATGGATTTCGAGGTCTGGGTACTGGATGCCGATGGCTGCGGCGGACGTCTTGAGTGTGCGGGCATCGACATCGAACGGCACATATTGGCGCAGCGCGCCGGTCTCACGCAGAGCGTCGAGCAGCATCCGGGATTTCGTCGAGGTGCCGCTCCCCAACTCGACAAGGGAGTTCGCGGCGCTGGCGCTGGCCACCTCGGCCGAACGGGCCGAAAGAATCTGCGCCTCCGCGCGGGCCGGGTAATACTCGGGCAGCCGGGTGATCCGATCGAACAGCTCGCCGCCCACCGAGTCATAGAACCACTTGGAGGGCAACACCTTCGGTGTCTTGCGCAATCCAAGCAAGACATCTCGACGCAGCGCTTCGTAGGCCGAGTCGGCCTTCAGGTGGTTTGACAGGATCGTCGTCATGAAAGTCCTTTCCCGCGCCGAATCCGCCGCGAAACCGCCCGCGGTGCTGATGTGAGTGCAACGCATTCTTCTTGCGTCAACCGGCTGAGGGTGGTTGCGATGCCGTCCTCGATGACCCGATCGGACAAGTCGTCGGCTGGACAGCGTCCCTGCTCGACGGCCCGGACCAGCCGGCTCATCGCATCCTCGAGTTGAGCGGGCACCCGCTCGGCGGCAAGTGCCACACACCGATTGGCGGTCGCGCTCAGTAGCGGATCTGCCAGGCCGATCCGTGCCGCGGTATCCCAGGCGGTGGCGACCGGTTCGACGACCTCGGCAGCGGCCTCGGCGGCGATTGGATCGTCGAGGAGAGTCACTAGCGTAAACACCACGGCCGGCCACATCGTGGCGGGGACGCTGTCGAGGTAGCGGATCTCGATCCGGCCCCGGGGGCGCACCGGCGGGAACAGGGTGGTCAGGTGGTAGCGCAGGTCGGCGGTGTTCGCTCGGCGCCCGCCCAGCAGCACCCGGCCGTCGGCCCAATCGGCAAAAGGGACGGATTGGCGTACCGCAGCGGCGTGCGGGCTGTGGACCAGCATCACCGGCGCGTTGAGTGCATAGCGCGCCCAGCCGGTGGCGGGATCGTCTCCGTTGGAGGGTTGGATGGGTGCGCAGCGAGCCGGGTCGAGTTGACTCCACACCCGCTGCCGCGTCGACACCCAGCCGGTGAACTTCCCGCCCAGCAATGGGGAGTTCGCGGTGATTGCGATCATCGTCGGTCCCAACGCGTGGGCGAGCCACATCCGTCTCGCCCATCCGGCCCGCGGTCCAGCGTCGAGGTTGACTTGGATCGATGCGGTCGAGTTCATCATGGCCGCACCGGCCGCACCGGTCTGGCTGGCGACAAAGAACTCTTCCATGGCGCGGTAACGTGCGCCGGGGTTGACGCGCTCGGGCGCACGCAGCGGGTCGGTGCCCAACAGCAGCAGTCCGAGCCCGGCTTCGCCAAAGGCCGATCGCAGCACCGCCTGGTCGGTGGTCATTGCCTCGATCGCGGGCAGCACGCCCTCGGCGGGTGGCCCGGACAGTTCGACCGCACCGCCGGGCTCCACACTGATCACGCTGGCGCCGGGCAGCGGGGGAAGCGCTTCGAGAACGCCCATGATTTCATCCCAGCCAGGTCGGCGGTGAGGATCGGCCGGGTCATAGCAGTGCGCCTCCACCTCCAGACCAACCCGCGCCAACGGACCGTCGGTGAGGTACTCCTGGGCGATGTCGTGCGCCGCCGACGCCGCACTGGCCAGCGCGCCGTCGGCCAAGCCAGCGCCTTCCAGCTTGGGTTCCGCGGTCATTGCGGCGACACCGGACAGCAGGACTGGGCGGCAGCCGAGCCGCTACACCAAGAGCGGCGACGACGGGGCGGCCACCAATTCGGCGCCTTGCGCCAGGGCTGGTGCGGCGAGCAGCGCGGATCGACCGTGGAGCCCCACGACCGCAAACAGCCGAGGACTGTTATCGATCGTCGGGTGGATACCAGTGTTATGGAGGAAGAAGTCGGGCCCGGCGAGAAAGAACATCGCGTTCCGATTCGGCTGGCGCCACACCACTGCGAGCGCTGCGCCTTGTGCGCGGCGAGCGCACGCGCGATCTCACCCCGCTCCAGATCGACGTCGGACCGCGCTTCTATCGGGTTGGGGGCCTGGCGGGCCCGTTCGGCGCGACCTTTGGGCAGGTACCAGCGGGCCGTGTCTGGCATGGCCGGCAGCGGGAGCATGATCAGCATCGCCGCCGAGCCCGGAATCCAATGCAAACTGCCTGCGGAGCCGGATAGCGGGTAGGCCACGGGTACCGGGTGATGATGCCGCCGACGGTCGTCAGCCGACCAGCGAACGCCAAGGAACCGTGCACCGCGGCCGGTGCGGACTCGCCGACGAATACCCGGACCACCACTACCTTCACCGCCGCCTGTTGGCTGATGGCACGTCAGTGGAGCCGTTCTGATTGCACGCTCGACGACATGGAGCCTTCCTTGGCCGCACCAGCCGGAACCGACCAGTAACTGTACTAAACAGTACAGCCGAGGAATCTAACGGGCGATGCCCACGGCGTCAAGTCGATCGGCCGTGTTTGGGCGTTGTGCGACCACGGCGTCGGTGTTCTCAAAACGACGGCGTGACTCCAGTCCGAAGCGATGTGTCGATTCCGCGTTGGCGATGGCCGCAGGCGAAGTGGTACGCCGCATCTGCCAGTTGATCCCGCCAAGGGGGTAGGTTCCTGACTTGCCACTAAGGTCGGCTCAGTTGGTCGACAACCCAGCGCAAATCGATCATTCCCGCACTTGTGCGCCGGGTGACGTAGCCCCGGCCCACAATCAAAGCAACTTGCATGTTATACATGCAAGTCCCATGTTAAACTCGGTACGGTGAGCACGATCCAGATCAGAGATGTGCCTGAGGATGTTCATTCGGCGCTTCGTTCGAAGGCTGCTGTTGCCGGGCTTTCCCTGTCGGAGTACCTGCTCCGGGAGGCAATCCGGGTGGCCGAGCGCCCTGCCATCGCCGATGTGTTGCGCCGCAATGAACGACGAGGTTGGGGTGTCGGACCGGGCGAGGCGGTAGCCGTGCTGCGTCAGATCCGCGACGGCGAATCTGACGCGTGATCGTCGTCGATACCTCGGCATTGATCGACATTCTTGTCGAGCGCCCGCTCAACATCGCCTTGCGCCAGCGAATCAGCGGGGCAGCCGAGTTGCACGCTCCGCATCTGATTGATATCGAATTTCTCAGTGTGATCCGTCGCCTGGTTCGCATTCAGGCCCTCTCGGCCGATGCGGCCGCCGTCGCGCGTGAGCAGTTCGAGGATCTGTCGATCGAGAGGTATTCTCACGAGTCGCTTCGGGATCGGATCTGGCAGTTGCGCGACAGCCTGACCGCGTATGACGGCGCATTTGTCGCGCTAAGCGAGACCCTCGGGCTTCCGCTCGTCACCGCTGATGGTCGGGCCGCCCGCTCGCACGGTCATCACGCCCAAGTCGAGTCTTACGCCCGGTGAGTGCCGGGTCGCCTTGGACATTTCTGTCCGATACGCGATGGACAGACAGCTAAGGTATGCTGGCATACATGAAACGGACGACGGTCAAGATCCCTGACGCGTTGGATGCCCGCCTGCGGCATGAGGCTAGCCGACGGAATGTGACCATCTCGGACGTCAGCCGTGAAGCGCTTGAGGCTTACCTCGGCACGACCGGTGGCCGTCGGCGCCTCAACGCGGCGGCCTCCGGCCGTAGCGGCCGAAGCGATATCTCCGAGCGCATCGAGGAGATCTTGGCTGCCGAGGTCGGACCATAGCGGCAATCGTTGTCGATGCGGGCCCGCTCTATGCCTACGTCGACGCCGACGACGCTCACCATGCGTCGTCGCTGGAGCTTCTGCAGACCCATCCGGGTCCGTTGATCGTCCCGACACTCGTCATCACCGAGGTGGCCTACCTACTGGGCACCCGGCTGGGTACCGAACCTGAGGTGCGATTCCTCGGCGACTTGGCCGACGGTGCGTTCGTCGTCGAGCCGGTAGCTGCGGGAGATTGGCTGCGGATCGCTGAACTTGTCGCGCGGTACCGAGACCTGCCGCTCGGCACCGTAGACGCTTCCGTAGTGACCACGGCAGAACGGCTGGGCATCAGCGAGATTGCGACCGTCGACCGTCGTCACTTCACCGCCGTGCGTCCGCGCCATATCGAGGCATTCACTCTTCTTCCATGAACCCCCAGGTGCCGCCGGAGTCGTCTCGCGCCGGCAGTTGGCCACGTCATGAACGGGCGTCCGGCGACACTCCAGCACCCTCGACGGGGGGTAGGTTGCCGAATCGCAACAAACCTCGTGCTGGTATGGCCGTACCACCACCGACTACATCACCGTGGTGGCATCACCATCACCGGCGACGCCACTCACCTGGTCGTCAGCGACCCCACCGGCCAACCACTGCAGCCCGCTTCCCTGGCCCGCCCCCCGCAGAAACCCGCACCAGCGGTGCGGCCCTGCAAAGGACCGACCGGTGAACGCGCCCAATGGTGGTGGTACCAGCCCTTCCAACCCAAAGCACCACCGACCACCAACTGACACCCTGGTGCTCAGCCCAGCGACCGCGGCTCCCAGACGGCTCCGCCGTCGCGACCCGCCTTACGTGCCAAGCGGTGATTGCGGCCCCGGAGCAGCCGCAGCTGCAACATCGATTCGATCCAGAACGTCCGGCGTATCGACGAGGTCCACGTCGAGTGGAACAGTTTCTTGGTCGCCGCCAACGCATCGGGTGACCGCTCGACGAGCTGTGCGGCCAGATCCGCGGCGGCGGCAACGGGATCGTCGGCAACCGAGGTCACCAGCCCGTACCCGAGGGCGTCGCTACCCGAGAACACCTCTGCGGTCATGGTCAGGCGTTTGGCCACATCCATGGGCAGCAGCTCACGCAACGTGACGGCTCCGGTCATGTCGGGGATCAGGCCCCACTTGGCCTCCATGATCGACAGCTTGCAGTCCGGCGTCGTGATCCGGAAGTCGGCGGCCAACGCCACCTGCAGGCCTCCGCCGTAGCAATGGCCGTGCAGCGCGGCGATCACCGGAACCGGCAGTTCGCGCCAGGCCCAGCAAGCCTGCTGAAACAGGTTGGTCTTCTGCCAGGGCAACTTGCCGAAGTTGCGCACGCCGGCCAGCCCGGACAGCTTCGCTCCGGCGAAGTCCAGACCGGTGCAGAATGCCCGGCCTTCGCCGCGCAGGATCACCACGCGGATCGACCGATCACGGGCCAGCTGCTCGGGGACCGTTGCCAGCGCGTGCAGCATCGGCAGGTCAAGGCTGTTCATTTTGTCCGGTCGGTCCAGCGTCACGTGGGCGATGCCGTCGACGACCTCAACTCTGATGCGTTCCTGTGTCATCGCGACAGGATAGAGCCGGGTACCACGTGGCGGGATCCGCCGTGAGATCAAATTTGCCAATTGAATGGTAATTTAGTGCCATGAGCGTGACTGTGGACAGGCTGGGACGGCTGGTGATCCCGAAAGCGCTGCGGGTCGCGCTCGGGATCACCCCGGACACACCGCTTGAACTGATTCCGGACGGATCGGGACTGCGGATCGAGCCCGTTCAGCGGAATGCCCGCCCGATCGAGACACGAGACGGACTACCGGTGCTCGGCCAGGTCGAGGGTGCGGCTCTGACCGACGACGACGTGCGCCGGCTTCGCGATGACGTCCAACGATGACCGCTGGGCCTGCGACACCAGTGTTGCCGTAGCCGCCCTTGACTCGACCCACGTGGCCCACGAAACCTGCCGCCAAGCGTTGGTTCAACATCGCCCTGCGCTAGCGGGCCATGCCGCATTCGAGACGTATTCGGTGCTCACTCGGCTTCCCCTCCCACTTCGCCTCGATGGCACAGCGGCCGCCTCGGTATTGGCGCAGGCATTCCCGGCCGGGTGTTGGCTCGACGCGCGAGCGGCCGGCGATCTACTCGCCCGCCTCGCGCGCCTCAACATCGTCGGCGGATCTGTGTACGACGCTCTTGTCGGCCTGGCCGCCTCGACGAATCAGCGCGTACTACTCACCCGCGACCGTCGGGCCGAGCGCACCTATCGCGCACTCGAGGTGCGATACCAGTTCGTCGGTTGACGGGCCGGGGCGCTTGTTGAGATCCGCCTACCAGTTCAGCGCGGCCATCTCGCGTTTGGTGTCGCACACCGCGCGCACCGCGGCGTCGATGTCGACGGCGGTGACGGTCTTGAGGTCATCGATCGTCACCTGGTGACCGGCCCGCTTGGCCGCGGCCACCCTGGTGTCACGGGCCAATTCGGCTTCCTCTATCACGTTGCGGGCGAACCGGCCGTTGTGCATGACGTTGATGCCGTGCTCGCCGCGCGGGCTGCTGTACCCGCGGATGGTGGTCACCATCTCCAGGAACCGTTGGCGCGCCTCGGGATTGAGCTCGGTGGCGCGGCTGGAGCCGTAGCGTTCGCCGATCTCGACGATCTCCTCCGGCGAGTAGGACTCGAAGCGGATCTTGCGGTTGAACCGGCTGGCCAGACCGGGGTTGACGGTCAAGAACTCATCGACCTGGTCCTCGTATCCGGCGGCCAGGAAACAGAAGTCGAAGCGGTGCTTCTCCAGCGCGATCAGCAGCTGGTTGACGGCCTCCATGCCGATCATGTCCGGCGTCCCATCCTGATGACGCTCCACCAGGGAATAGAACTCGTCCATGAAAAGGATTCCGCCCAAAGCCTTTTCGATCAATTCGTTGGTCTTCGGCCCGGACGAGCCGATGTGCTCGCCGCAGAAGTCGGAGCGCCGCACCTCGGTGATCTCGGGGTTGCGCACGATTCCCATGCCGGCGTAGATCTTGCCCAGCGCCTCGGCGGTGGTGGTCTTACCGGTGCCCGGCGGTCCGACCAGCAGCATGTGGTTGGTCTGGCCCTCCACCGGCAGGCCGTGCTCCAGCCGCATCGCCCGGATCTCGAGCTGGTCCTCCAACGCCTTGACCGCGCGTTTGACCTCGGCCAGCCCGACCTGCTTCTCCAGCTCGGCGCGGCCCTGCGCCAGCAGCTCCGCCCGGCGGTCGGTGGCGTTGTGCTCGTCGAGTTCGGCGCGGCTCTTCGCCGACTCGGCATCCCAGCGGTCGCTGCGGCTGTCGATGATCTGTTCCTCGGTGATCACCAGGCGCAGTTTGGGTTCGGCGAGTGCGGCTTTGGCCGCCTCGGTGAGCACACCGTTGATCGCGGCCTTGGACAGCCAGACCTGTGCCTGCTCCTCTTCGCCGAGCTGGCGATGCACCATGCCGCGGATGTAGGCCAGATCCGCTGCCAGCAAAGGGATCTCGTTCGGTGCGATCGACGCGGTCAGCACCCCCGGGGGAAACCGGTCCGAGCCGTGGATGTGCCCGGCGATGTCGACCCGGTCCAGCCAGTCCAGCGCAACCCTGCCCTGCCCCAGATGCGCGGCGGCATAGGCGGCCAGCGCGCAGATCGAGGCGGTGACGGCGGGCATGACGATCGCCCGGTCGGGCAGCTCCTCGGCGGCGACGGTCAGCAGATCCGGCCAGCGCTGGGTGAGGAACATCAGGTAGGCGCGGGCCAGTTGGTGCCACTGGTGGTTGACCCAACTGTCCAGCAGCGCGCGATCGGACAACAGCGCGTCGGCCCGGGCGTACTCGCCCTCAACCGCCCATGCAGAGGCCAGCGCCAACCCCACATGCGAGGCATCGGTCACGGTGATCGACAGATACGGCCCCAACGGAATCTGGGCGGCCAGGTGCCGGCCGAGCCGGGTGGTCTCCTTGTGCAACCAGTCGCCGTTGTTGTACAGCCGGGTGAGTGTCTCCAGAGAGGTGTCGCCGCACGCGATGCGGCCCAGCCACGCGTCGGCCATGGACGGATCGGCCTCGGTGGCCGCGGCGAACTCCGCCAACGCATCAGGCGAGCCGTACCGCGCGTCCATACTCACCATGGCCCGGTCGAAGTGCCGCCGGGCTGCCAGCAAGTCACTCAATGTCTGTCGTCCCCTGTCGCATATACGAGGTCATGGTGAGGTCATCGCGACGACATCGGCGCCAGCGCCTCCGGACTGCAGTACCGGTTCTCCGCCCGGAACAGTTCCACCGTAGCCAGCCACGAATTGTTGCCGACGACAACCCGCACCGCGGTCCGATCGATCTGCTCGATGCTCACCTCGACCGCGTCCGGTGGCGGCGGCGGGCTGCCGGGCGGCGCCACGGTGATCACGGTGGCCGGACGCGGAGACGGCGCGATCGGCCCGTCCACCACGCTCACCGTGGTGCGCGGCGTGGGCCGCGACTCGTCGACCACCGCGATGTCGGGCATCCGGACGCTGGCCCAGCGCGCCCGGTCACGGGTGTGTACACAGACCCGCTCGCCGGACCCGGCGGCACGGATGATGAGCCGTTTGGCGATCAGGTCTTCGGCGGCGATGAACACCCGGCTCAGCTCACCGGAGTCGGTCAGCGGCATCATCAGCCGGTCACCGTTGGCCAGCTTGCCGATCAGCACACCCGATGGGCCGATCTCGATCGGCAGCTCGGCCGGCAGCGGACCGGACCGCAGCCCGCGCAGTCGCGGCCGCGGCGCGCACATGTTCGCCTCCAGCGCCGCCGCCTGTTCGCCGTTGAGCCGGCGCAGCACCGTCGCGGGGGGAGTGGGGGCCGGTTGCGGGGTCTGCAGTGTGACGGTGGCGGTACACGTCCCGTCGGGATACACCGTGACGTTCTGCGTCACCTCGTCCACCGGCAGCGTCCAGGCCTGCGCCAGCAGCGCGGCACTGATCTCGCGGGGCGGGTAGGCATAGGTGGTCACCCAGCCCCGGTCGGTGCGCACCGTCTTCCAGCGCACGGCATCGTCGGTCAGTGACGAACCCCCGCCGATCCGTCGGTCCAGCTCCACCAGATCGCTGGCCGTCGCCACCCGGGTGCGCAGGCCGACGCACCGCAACGACCCGGCGATCTGCTGCGCGACGGCCACGGCGGTGGCACCCAGCGTGGTGCGCCAGCGCAGCGCCGAGGTGTTGTCCAGAACGCTCAACCGCAGCAGCAGCCAGGTCTCTCGCTGGCCGGCGTAGGGCGGCGTGCCGATCTCGGTGTCGTAGACCCGCGGGTAGTCGCCCGCGGTCGCCCGGCGTGCCCCGATGCTGACGACGCTCAACGATTCGAGCACCAGACCCAGGGGGTGCCGCAGCATCGGCAGCAGGGCGCTGACGTCGACGACGTTGTCGGTCTCCACGTTGACCGAGCCGGTGGCGATGGTGGCGGCATGGGATCTGCCCAGCAGGTGTACCGCCACCACGGCCACGCCGTCCTGGATGCGGACCCCACCGCCGGAACGGTTGTTGGCCACCGTGATCGGCTCGGCCCACGCAGCCTTCGCGTCGCGCCGCAACCGCAGCAGCGCCCACGACCAGGCCGGCTGGCCCCACCACGGCACCAGCACCAACAGCACCGCGGGCACCACGGCAGCTGCGACGCCGATCCACCCGCCCAGCGCCCAGCCCGCCAGCCCGCACAATGCGATCACCAGGGCGCACACCAGCCGCCGGTTGCTCGAGGCGCTGAAACCGGTGAGCCGGACCCGGTCCTGACTCACTTGATGGCCCTTCGGATCCGGGCGGTGACGACGGCGACCAGGACCGCGGCGGCCAGCGCTCCGAGGAATCCGAGGGCGACGGTCCGGGCCCGATGGTCCGGTGGTGGCGGCGGGGGTGCCGGGGTCAGCACGCGGTGCTCCGACCCGGGTGTGAGCGGCTCACCCGGGGGCACGTTGAACGTCAGCGCGGCCACCGGATCGACCAGGCCGTAGCCGACCCGGTTGTCCACCCCGGCGGGTGGATTGTGCGCGGTCTGCACGATCCGGTTGATCACCTGGTGCGCGGTGAGCTGCGGGTATTTCGCCCTTACCAGCGCGGCGACCCCGCTGACGTAGGCGGCGGAGAAGCTGGTGCCCCAGAACGGCATGTTCTTCTCCCCGACCCTGATCGGCGGGTAGGCGTTGACCGGTCCACCGCCTTGCGGGGACAGGCCCATCACGTGGGTGGCGGGGGCGGCCACTCCGACCCACGGGCCGGACATGCTCTTGTCGATCGGCGCCCCGGTGGCGTCGACCCCGCCGACCGACAGGACATAGTCGGAGAACCACGACGGGCTCGAGATCACCTTGACCTGGTTCCAGTCCCGCGGATCGTTCGGGTTGAGCGGATTGAACATCGGGTTGTCGGCGCAGCCCGCCTCGCCGACGTTGCCGGCCGCGGTGATGATGACGGCGTCTTTGACCGTCGCGGCGTACCACAACGCCGCACCCAGCGCCCGCTGATCCAGCCCGGACGCGGCCGGGACGCAGGAGGTCACCGAAATGTTGATCACCTTGGCGCCGAGGTTGGCCGCGTGCACGACGGACCGGGCCAGCGTCGCCAGAGTGCCGGCCTTGACGTGCTCGTCGTCGTAGCCGCCGAACTGCGGGTGCACCGGCTCGAACGCGCGGGAGGACTGCCGGATCGAGATGATCGTCGCGTGCGGGGCGACACCCACCACGCCGTCAGGGGCGCCCGGTGCGGGCGGCGGGACGGCCGGGTCGTCCTCGGTCTGGGGATCGGCCGGCCCCGACGAGGGAGCCACCGCACCGTCTTCGGGCGGGGGAGGCGGCGGGGGTGGCGGCGCCGCGGTCTGGGTGATGGTCACCGGAACCGGGATGGGTGGCGGGGCGGGCGGGCCGGGAATGTCGGCCGGCGGCAGCGCTTCGCCGATACTCGGCGGGGGCCCGGCCGGTGGGGGGAAGGCGGGGACCTCGGGCATCGGCCGCGGCATCGGCAGCACGCCGAGTGGGGCGGCGGCGATGATCGACGCGGCGATCGTGCCGTGCGCGTCGCAGTCCTGCAGGCCGCCCATGCCCTCGGAGCCGCCCATGATGTAGTCGCCGCCGGCGATCGCGGGCAGCCGTGGGTTCGGGCTGACGCCGGTGTCGATCACCGCGACCGGCACACCGTGGCCGGTGGAGTACTGCCATGCCGTGGCAATCCCGAGCGTGTCGAATCCGGGTGCCAGTTGGGCGAGGTCGGGATTGCTGACGGTGATCGGGACGCTGCAGGAATTCGAGCGGCGCATCGGCTGGTCCGGTCCGGGTGTGTCGTCGGCCGGGGCCAGCGCGGGATCGACCACCGGGGGGTCGATCGCCAGCGCCATCGGGGAACCGTCGGACAGACTCACCAGCAGCATCACGCCGGCGATCGCGGCAGCGCGGGTCCCCAGCCGACTCAGTTGCGGACCCACACGAACAGTCCTCCCAGCCAGGCGCCGAGCACCCCCACGACGATGAATGCCAGCACTTCGAGCCATTCGACGGCCAGCCGAATCCAGGGGACGAACTTGGTCTCGGGCACCAGCAGGCCGGCGGCCACCCCCAGTGCGGCGAAGACCGCGATGGCGGCCGACGGCCACAGGAACCCCCCGGCGGTATCACCCGGATTGGCCAGCGCGTACTTGACGATTCCGGTGAGCACGGCAGCACACGCCCCGCCGACCAGGGCGATGGCCTGGACACGGCCGGCGAACCCGCGGCCCTGGGTGATGAACAGGCCCGCGACCAGACCGCACAGCAACACCGCACCGCGTTGGCGTGCAGATCCCGGCGCCAGCACCATCCACACCGCGATCGGCAGTGTCGCGGCGATGGCCACACACATCCCGACCTGCACCGCGTTGATCAACCGCGCCGAGGCTGCGATCGCGGTGCCGCGCGCCGAGATGTCGACCAGGTCGTCCTCGTCGTCCTCGTCCTCCGGGGTGACCGGGGAGACCGTGTCGATCGGCATGTTGGCGCGCCGGGCGAACAGGTCGCGTCCGGTGATCGAGCCGAAGTACGGTGGCCGCACCCGCGCCACCCACAGCGCGATCGTCGGCGACATGCGCAGCAGCATCAGCAGACCCAGCAGGGTGCAGATGCCGATCACCTGCGGGGACACCGGATGCCACATGCGTGCCGCCGCCACCGCCCCGCCGATCCCGGCAGAGGTGACGATGGCGGTGGTGACAGCGGTCTGCGAACGCAGCAGAACGCTCAGGGCGATCGCACCCAGCGCCAGGACCGTCACCCCGATCAGCAGGTGCGGCGCCCCCAGCGGTCCGGGTGCCGCGCACAGTGCCGAACAGGACAGCGCGATCACGGCCAGCCAGCCGAACCCGCTGAACAGGTCGTCGCGAGCGGGCCAGTTCTGCCGGATCACGCCTGCGCCGAGCGTCAGCAGAGCGCCCAGGCCGACCAGGACGGCAGCCGGCGGCCAACTGTCACTGAAGGTGCGGGCGCGCACTCCCAGCGCCGAGACCACCAGCACCGCCATGGCCAGCAGGCCGACTGCGGTGTGCGCTGCCGTCAACGCGGTGACCGGGGCGAACATCCGGTCGACCTTGACGTTGAGCAGCCGGGAGACCGTCTGCTCGTCGGCCTTGTGACCGCACTCGGGGCACTGGACCTCGGGCCGGGTTCCCAGCCGGCGGGCCGTGGCCGCCAGTGCACTCGACAGCGACTCGTACTGGGGCTCGAAGGAGTCGCCGCCCACCACCGGGACCAGGACCAGGGTGTCGCCGTCCTGCACGCCGAGGTCATCGAGGCTGCGGGTGATGTCCAATCGCACGCCGTTGACCTTGTGCAATTCGTAGCTTCCCGGCGGAAGTGCCACACCGTCGAAACCGTGGTGTTTCAAATCCTCGTCGAGTAGTTCGACCATTCCCTCGAAGAATTCCTCCACCGGAATACCGGCCGGGAAGACCTGGGATACCAGGTGTTTGTCGTAGGCGAGGCTCACCGCACAGCGCGCTGGAAATGCGACTTTCGCCGGCGTCGGAGAGGTCACCGTTCTTACCTTTCGGTGTCGGGCACGAACTTGTCGGCCAGACCGGCGGTTATTTCGAACAGTCGCAGTCGGGTCTTCTTCTTCACCTCATTGTGGACATCGATGATTCCGCCCTTGGCCAGATGCGCGTCGTAGGGCATCACTTCCACCGTGGCACCGGTTTTGCTGAACCGTTCGGTCAGGTACGCCACCGCGGCGCTGTCCTCGACCGGCCCGGAGTGGTTGAGAATCACCGTGGCCCGCGACACCAGCTCGTGGTAGCCCTGCGCGGCGAGGTAGTCCACCGCCCGCAGTACCGGCCGCGACCGATCCGCGGTGATTCCCGAGACGAAGACCAGCGTGTCGGTGTTCTCCAGTACCGGTTTCATGACGGGGTGTTCGAGGTCGGCCGCGGTGTCGACGATGATCACGTTGTGGGTCCGCCGCAGGCGTGACAACACGCCGCTGAACATGGCCGGGACGAGCGGGCGGAGCTGGTCGGACGTGCGGTTGCCGGCCAGTACGTCCAGGCCGACGGCATTTTGCCCGAGGTGTTCGCGGATGTCGGAATATCCCTGAACATCGGTGTCGCTCAGAACGGCCGAGTAGTCGCCCGGGGGATGCTCGTCGATACGGTCCGAGAGCGTTCCGAAGCCCGGAACAGCGTCAATCGCGATGACATTTTCCGGCCGGCATTCCCGGAACACGCTGCCGATCGCGGCGGCCATCGTTGTGACGCCGGTACCGCCCTTTCCGGACACCAGCGTGATCACGTACTGCCGACGAATGTGCCGGCGAATTCGATTACGCAGATCGCGGTAATGCCGCTCGCGCGGTGACTCGCCGGGATTAATGACTTTTGCCGACACCGAATACACCAGTTTGCGCCAGCCGGAACCGGGGGGAATCTTGCGGGGTGTCGCCAGATCGGAAATGCGCATGGAGTCCGATACGGAATCCCGGTAGCGGTGGCCCGTCATCGGATCCCGCCGCCCGGATGCGCCTTCGTCAGGCATATTCTGGCTATTCCATGGGCTTGTCACGTGCGTGATGTTAACACGGTTGTAGATACCTCGTTTACACAGTTTCTGCTGGCCAGCGGTAATGCACGGTAATGGTGATCATGTGAATTCACTGTCACACAACCCGTCGGTGTGAATGCCAGTCCGCCCCGGCCGGGAGCCGGCTGATGAGCCGCAGGATCGCATTGGCGACGTCGGTTCGGGTGCCGGGGGAGACGATCTGATAGCGCCGGCCGCCGTTGTCGATGTTCTCCACGCACACCCGGCCGGCCGGGGTGTCCGAGATCATTACTGCGGTGTCGCCGATCGCCATCCGGGCCAGATCTTCGGGTCCCGCTCCGGGTTGCAGCGCGACGATATTGGCCTGGCCGGACACCTCGGGGTCGGCGGCCGCCATGACGGTCTGCTGCTGGTCGATGTCGAGTCGCTGGTCGGCCAGATACTTGCGCAGGCCCTCACGGTCCCGGACCCGCTCGAGCAGCTCCTTGGTGTCCAGGGTGACCGGTCGCAGGGGGGCGGAGTCGGTGACTCCGCAGAGCCGCTCGATCTGGCCGACCAGGAGGTCACCGGCCGAGGCCTGGTCACCGGCGGTGCCGGCGGGATACAGCCGCACCTCCTGATCGTGGCGTTCGAGCACCACCCACCAGGAGGCGAATCGGTTGATCGAGACCCGGGTCATGTGCGCAGGGTCGCCGTAGGGCCGGCCGGGGAAGTTCAGCGTCACCAGCAGTGCGACGTCCCGGCGCATGATCACCGTCAGCCACTCGCGGATCATCGGATCGACCTCACCCAGCCCGTCGAGTGCGCCGATCTCGGTCAGCTCCTCGGCGATCGGATGGCGCAGGGCCTGCTCGGCGGTGTCCAGCCGGGGCAGCAGCGGCCGCAGGCCCAGTTCCGGGCAGAGCTGCTCGATGCCGGTCACGGACTGCAGCACCCACAGCCCGTCGAGCGTCGTCGTCAGCACGTGGTTCCCTCGGTCAAGGTTCGCGTCGTCTCAGTGCACTTCAATGAACGAGGTGGGGCACCCGCACCGATCGTGCGGGCACCCCACCTCGGGAAGATCAGAAAAGGCTGCTGATCGTCTGGTCGGTCGACATGGCGCCTTCGAGCACCGAACCGATGGTGGAACCGTGCTGGCCGATGGTCTCGATCAGGCCCTGCAGGCCCTGCAGCATCTGCGCCTGAGCTTCGAAGAACCCGGTGGCGCCGTGGCCACCGAAGTACTCCGTCAGCGCCTGGGTGAGCTGCTGCGAGTCGGCGTGGATCTGGTCCAGGGTGCCGGCGCTGCTGACAACGCTGTGGGCGTGATCGCCGACAGCGGCGGGGTTATAGGTGATGCCGTCCATGTGATCGTGTCCTTTCGGGTTCAGGGATCAGGGCTTAAGCGGACTGTCCGCCGAACAGCGAGTGGAAGGCGTGCTCCGAGTGGGATTCGTGGGATTCCATCAGGGCAGCGGCCTGGTTGAGGCCCTCGGTCAGGCGGTGGCCGCCGGTGAGGACCTTCTGGATGTCTTCGTGGATCTGGGCGGCCGTGGCGAACGACGCCTTGGAACCTCCGCCGTCCCAGGTCGAGGCGCCCAGGATGTTCTCGTGGTCGTGCAGGTACTGGTTGGCGATCGCCTGGGCGTGTTCGATGTGCTGGCTCAACTTCGAGGCCGTGTTCCGCATCAGTTCCGGCGTGACAACAATGGATGCCATCGTTTTCTCCTTGGTGGTAAGACCAACCCCCCCGGGGTTCGGCGGGATGTATCTGGCGGTAGTGTATGGGCTCCTTTCAGATGTGTCGATTCACCCTGATTTTCAGCAAATAGCCAGGTCACGCCCGGTTGTCGATGACCTGCACGGTGTTCGGTCGCTCGTTGGGCCGGCTACCTTGGCCTTTTCCACCGGCGCCGGCGCCGTGGGCCATGGGCATGCCGCCCATGCCGCCGGCGCTGGTGGTGGTCACCCGCTGGGACTCCACCGACCCCAGCGCGCCACTGGGCCGCAGCCCCTGCGGACGGCCGCCGCCGGATTCGAATGCGCTCACCGGCCGGGTGAACGCCGAAACCGGCGCCCCGGCTCCACCCCCGCCGAACCCGCCCGCCGTGGGCGCGCCCGTCGCGTTGGTCAGCATGGCCGCCGCCGGCACGCCACCGGCGCCCGCCGGATTCAGCGCGCCGCCGAGCATGCTCGGGTTCATGAACATGCCCATCATCGACTGCATCGGGCCCATCATCTGCTGCGGCATCTGCATGAACTGCTGGGGTGCCTGCATCAGCGTCGAGCCGATCTGCTGGACCGGGCCCAGCATCGAACTCATCTGATTGCCCATGCCCTGGGCGGCGCCCGCACCCTGGCCTGCGGCGTTGGTGGCCCCCGACGTGCCCTCATAGGCGGCGCGCATGGCACCGCCGGCCGCGGTCTGCGCGGATGCTTCGCCGACGGCGCTGGCCGCCGCCGCCGGGGCCGCCGGTGAGGCACCCATCCCGGCTACCGGAGCGGGAACGGTCAGGCTGGAGGTGAGCGCGTTCAGCGTCGCCCCGTAGGCTGCGCCCACCGCGGAGTTATTGGGCCAGAACATGCCGAAGTACTCGAGCTCCAGCGAGGCGATCCGCGGCGTCAACGCCCCGAGAACAGACCAGTTGATGCTGTTGTCGAAGGCGCTCTCGATCCGGTTCTCGTCGCACTCCTGGAAGGTGCGCATGGTTCCGTAGGCCAACTGGTAGGCCTCCACCGCCGCCGCCACGATCGGTGCCTTCATATCCACCCAGCCGGCCAACCCATGCAGGGCGACGTTGAGCATGGTGGCGTTGAGGACCGAACTCCCCGAGCCGGCGCCTATCCACCCGATCGAGGTCAGCGCGGTGTTGACCGCCGAGGCGATCCCGGACGCGTGGTGGGCGGCGCCCACCGCCGTCCAGGCCGCGCCGTTGGTCAGCATGGTCGGAAGGCCCGCGCCACTCTTGATCAACATGTCGTTGGCCTCGGGCGTGCGGGCGGCCCACCCCGGGTCGGCCATGGGCTAGCCGCTGATGGCGGCGGTGGCTGCCCGCAGCGCCTCGGTGGCGCTGTAGACACCCGCCGCGGTCGCCTGCGTGCCGGCGAACAGCCCGCGCTGCGCCGAGTGCTCGGCGACGATGCCGAGGTATTCCGTGCCGGCGGCGAGCAGGGCCGCGTGGAAGGCGATCGAGTCGAGGTCATTGCCCATCGGCAGCACGCCGAGCAACCCGGGGCTGGCCGCGGAAGCGGCCGCCGCCGTCTCTGCGCTGATGGCGGACTCCGCGCCAGCGGACGCCAGGACCGCTTCTGGTTCTACAGAGAGCATTGTTCCTCCCGATGCCTCATAGACGATGAGCCGACGGCGCTGGCAGCTTCGCCGACGATCCTAAACCCGAACCGGCATTCGCGTCACTTCACTGCACGTTTACCGGCTAATCCTGCTCGAAATCGCGCATCATCGACGTCGGGACACCCACCAACACGCCTTCTACCTGCGAATCGTCGACCAGCAGGCCGCGGCCGGCGGGCAGCTCCTGAGCCCGCACCAGCCGGTTGACCTTGTTCTGCGGATCGTTGTCCATGAACAGGAACGGCGACTTGGCGGTGCGCTGCGTCTTGACCCAGGGGTCCATCTCCAGCTGGGCGAAGTTGGAGGAGTTGCGGGTGGTGAACACGTGCAACCCGATCTGGCGGCCCCGTTCCATCAGCTTCCACAGCGCCGCGCCCACCGGTGGCTTGGCCGGATGGATCTGCGCGGGGCGCAGGTCCTGCACGTCGTCGATCAGCACGAAGTGCCGCGGGCCCTCCCAGGGCCGCAGTGCCCGCAGTTCCTCCTGGCTCAGGCCCTTGGCGGGCAGTCGCGGGATCAGGACCTGCTGGGCCAGTGCGGTCAGCACCTCGTCGATCTCGTCCTGGTCGTAGGCGTAGGCGTTGACGTAGCCGGGCCCCTGAAGGTCGCGCAGCGGCCCGGTCTTGGGGTCGATGATGGTGATCTGGGCTTCGTCGCGGCCGAACCGTGCCATCACGGATTCGCCGATGGCGGCCAGGGTGGCGCTCTTACCGCACAGCGCGCGGCCCAGGATCATCATCCCCGGGTGCTCGGACAAGATCAGCGGCACCGGCAGCAGATCGTGCTGCTCGCCGATCGCGAACGCGATCGACGGCACGGATCGGGCCGGCGGGCGTTCGGCGAGGTCGTAGGCGATGACGTCGGTCAGCGCGACCGCGGACGGCAGCCGCTTGAGGGTGGCGTGCTTGGTCACCCCGGCGACTTCGGCCACGCGGGCGCCGAGGTCGCGCGTTCCGATTCGGGTGCCGTCGGCGGCGGCCAGTTCCGGCACACCGATGAGCATCTCGTGCAGCGATTCGGTCAGGCCGAAACCGGGCCGGTTCACCGTGCGCTTCGCGGCGTCGCGGGCGTCGACCGAGGCGGTGCCCATCTCGTTCTCACCCGGGTTCTGCAGACGCAGCTGGATGCGGACGTCGGAGTTCTGCAGCAGCGTCTGGCGCTGACCGTGAATCCAGCCCGACGCACTGGTCATCAGGTGGACGCCGTACTCCGGCCCGACACCGCTGAGCGCGATGATCCGATCTCCCAACATGGTGTCGGTGTTGTAGAGGTCGGAGAAGTCGTCGATGACCAGGAAGACGTCGCCGTAGGGATCGCCCGGATCGGTGCCGGCCAGCGTGTCGGTGCCGGAACCGAAGCGCCGCTCCCGGAATTCGTTGATGTCGATCTTGTCCCGCCGGAAGGTGTCCTGGCGGGCGCTGACCAGTGCGGCCATGGTCGCCACGGTGCGCTCGACGCCCTCACGGTCGGCCGGCGAGACGATGTCGGCCACGTGCGGCAGGTTCTCGGCGTAGCCCAGCGTGGCGCCGCCGACGCAGAAGAAGGTCAGCCGCGCCGGGGAGTACATCAGCGCCGCCGAGCACATCAGCGTCATCAGCGTCGTCGTCTTGCCGCGGCTCTTGGCCCCGACCACCATGATGTTGCTGCGCAGCACGTCGACGCAGTGCACCAACTGCTGGGCATCCTCGGGGATGTCCTTGACGGCCAGCGGCCACACCAGCCCCGAGTTGCGCCCGTAGTCGACGTCCCACGGCTTGCCCCGGTACAGCGCGACCAGCGCGTCGACCGGCTCGGAGATCTCCAGCGGCGGCAACCACGGCAGGTGCGGGGCCCGGCGGTCCGCGGCGATCAGCGACTCGCGCAGGACGTCGACGATCTTCTTCTTCTTGAACCCGTCGTCGTGCAGGAGGAACTCGTCGGGCTCGGTGTCGGTCGCCGACATATCCTGCAGCGCCTGGGCATCCGCGTCGTCCAGCGGCTGGAACTGCCAGGTGTAGAGCCGGGGCTTGGTCAGCGTCATGTCCAGGGTCTTGCCGGTGGACACCTTGCGCTTGGGCACCACGAACGGCGCCGACAGGTAGAAGCAGCGGAACGGGTCCAGATCGCGCGGGCCGACCTTGAGCAGCCCGAAGCCGTTCTCCTTCGACGGCAGGTGATAGGCGGCATCGGAGCCGATGACCTCCCGGCTGTCGTCTCCGGATTCGGCACGCAGCGCGACGCGGAAGGCGATGTTGGACTTGACCTTCTGCAGCGACGACAGGTCCAGGCGCTGGCCGCCGAGCATGAAGAAGACGTTGGCGCCGCGGCCCTCCTGGCCGATGTGGATGATCAACTCGATCCACTTGCCGTGGTTGGCGAACAGCTCCAGGTACTCGTCGATCACAACCAGCAGGATCGGCACCGGCTCCAGATCGCGGCCGGCCAGCCGGATCTCCTCGTAGTCGTTCGCGTCGCGGGCGCCGACGGAGTTGAACAGCCGGTAGCGCCGGGCGATCTCACCGTCGATCGCGCGCCGCATCCGTTCGGCCAGGTGACGGTCGTCCTTGCCGAGGTTGGACAGCGCCGCCGACACGTGCGGTATGCCGAGGATGTCCTGGGCCGCGGACTCGAACTTCATGTCGACGAAGATCACGTTGAAGGTCTCCGGCGAGTGGGTCAGCGCGATCCCGTAGACCAGCGAAAGGAAGAACTCCGACTTGCCCGAACCGCTGGTGCCGACCACCACCGAGTGAAAGCCGAAGCCGCCGAAGTCTTTTGCGCGCAGGACCACGTTCTGCAGCTCGCCGTTGGGCTTGGCGCCGACCGGGATCTCGGCCCACCGCTCGTCGCCGCGACTGCGTCGCTCGGCCCACAGCCGGTCCACGTTCAGCTCGCGGGCGTCGTCGATTCCCAACGCGCGCAACAGTTCCAGGGCGCCGCTGCCGGCGTCGGCGACATCGACGCTGGCCGTGGGCGACCAGCGCGCCATGGCCCGCGCATAGCGGTAGGCCCGTGGCACCGAAAGTTGATCGGCGTGGGCGAAGAACTTGCCGCCGACGCGCAGCATGGGCCGCTGCGCCGGGACGGCCCGCCCGTCCCGGCGGTGGGTGGGGGCCGGTTCGTCGGTTTGGTTGTGGCGGGCGGGCTGGTCGATGACCTCGAAGATCTCCTCGCGTGCGAAACCCACGCCCGCGCCGAGCCGGGACGCCACCCGCAGCACCGTGATGCCGTCCTTGCCGACGCGGCCGACCACGCTCTCCCACGCCTCGGGACTGCCGGTGTTGTCGTCGACGATCACCCAGTGCGGCCCCAGCTCGTTGCCGTCGGCGCCGGTCTCCAGCGCCGATCCCATGGTGGTGGGACTCGGCGCCGACGGCGGCCGCCACGCACCGCGCTTGCCCTTCATGTGCAGGTCCGCGCCGAGCGTCGACTCCAACTCGGTGGGGCTGGTGAACACCAGCCGGCGCCATCCGCAGGCGTCGAACAGTTCGTCATGCTGGTTGTGCGGCAGCCACACCATCCAGGACCACAGCTCGGGGTGGCGGGTCACCACCATCAACTTGAGATCGAGCGGATTGTGGAAGACCGCCAGCCCGGCCAGCACCGAGCGCAGCAGGGAGCGAACCTGGTCGAGGTCCTCGCCGACGAAGCTGAAGCCCGGGCGCGAACGCAGGTTGACCACCTTGGCGATGTCGCGGATCTTGCGCTGCTCGAGGATGAAGTCCCGCAGCGCCTGGCCGGTGACCGGCTCCAGCTCCTCGTCGATGGGGATCTCCGGCCACTGCACCGACAGCACCGAATCCGGGGCGTGCTGCACCCCGACACCCACCCGGGCGTCCAGGAAATCCGGGTCCGAGCGGCGGCGCTCCCACATCTGCGGCCCGCCGATGACCGCGCCCAGGCCCTGCGGATTGGAGTGCACCTGATCCTGGGCCTGGCGCTGGGCGCAGACCGCCTTCTGGATCTCGTCGCGCTCACCGTCGAGCGAACGCAGGTAGCTGCGCCGGTTCTTCTCCTGCTCGCCCCAGCTGATCTTGCGGGCGCGGCCGAAGCGGCCGGAGAACATCAGCATGCCCAGCCCGGCCATGCCCATCATCGGGAACATGCCCGACCCCAGGCTGCGTACCCCGGAGACGTAGAGCATGACGATGGTGCCGATCAGCGCGACCAGCAGCGCCGGTAGGCCGATCATCACCCACAGGTTGCGCGGCTCGCGTTCGGGCAGGGCGTCAGGGGCCCGGGGCGCGACACGCACCGGCTTGGGCTCGGGAACCTGAAGGCGTACGGGAACAAACGCGCGCTTGGACATCGCCTCAGTGCCCTCCCGGAATGGCCAATTGGTTTTGCGGCACCACCGGCTGCACCGCGCCGGCGGAGGCCACGGTGTCGCGGGCCAGCAGTGCGGCGTGGCGAGACAGTTCCGGGCCGGCCGCGAACGTCCGCAGCAGCGGCCACGGCGCCTGTTGCGCCGAGCCGGGGTCCAGGCCGAGGCCCTGCAGGGTTTCGGTCTCGGCGGCGATTCCGAACCGGACACCGCTGGGTGACACCCAGAACAGGGTCTCGCGGGAGTCCGAGTCGAGCAGCTCACTGGTCGAGGTGACGAAGTTGGTGGCCCCGGGCTGCACCAGCACCTGGTTGGCCACCACCGAGGTGGGTCCGCGGTCATCGCGCACCAGTTTGACGATCCGGTTGTCCAAGCCCGGCGAGACCGGCAGGCCGCGGCCGTTGTACAGCGTGATCCGGGCCTGCCGGTCACCGGCGGCCTTCTCCCACCCCACGCACGTCGTCGGTTCGGCGGCGGTGTCGACGAACCTCAGCCGGCTGTTCGGGTAGTACTCCACCGGCAGCGTGCCCACTTCCGGGATGTTGACCAGCTTGTCGGGGCTGACCACCAGGGGAGCGACCGAACCGAACGAGTTCGCGCTGCGGATCAGGTCGGCCACGAAGCTGGTGATCTTCTGGACCCCGTCGGGCACCAGCACGTAGAACTGGGAGCCGCCGCCGGCGGTCCGGGTCTCCAGCACCGCTCCCACCGCCGATCCGGGCACCCACTGCGACGGCGCTCCGGCCAGTGGAATCAGTGGTACCCGCAGCGGCTCGGTGCTGGGCAGGGCGTCGTAGAGCGCGCGGGACATCTCCACCGGGACCGTGGTTCCCGGGTCGATGCCCAGGCTCAGGGTGATCGCCCGATCGGACGGGTCCACCTGGGAGCGTTTGCCGCCCCAGATCACGTAGGTACCACCCTGGAAGCGGGTGAGCACGGCGGCGTCGGCCGCCAGCGGTGCGGCACGGCCGGCGCCGGTCAGCGGTCCCGCGATCGCGGTCACCAGGGGCGGCTCGGCCCGGCGCGGGGAACCCGCGGTGTCGCAGACGGCCCACGCCGACGGGGCGCCGGTGTCGGCGACCAGTGCCGCCGGGGCTCCGGGGATGCCGATCATCGGGCCGGTGGGGTATTTGGCGATCTCGGCGGGTTTGACCCAGGTGGGTACTTCGGAGTGGCCCACCGCCAGCCGGGCCGAGGTGATGTTCAGCGCGGGGTACAGGCGCCCGTCGATGCGCGCGTAGATGGCTCCGGAGTCACGGTCACCGACGATCGCCGACGTCCGCACGATTCCGGCCGGGCGCAGCACGTTCAGCAGCAGCATCCAGCCCATGCCGATGAAGATCAGCACCACCGACAGCACGATCGCGGCGGTCTGCTTGCGGTCGTCGTGCTTCATCCGCACGGAGAACTTGGTGGTGGCAGCGCGCAGCCGTCGGTTGTAGAACAGGTGGCCCGAGTTCTGGTCCCGGCTCGACAGACTCAGCGGCATGCTGTGTTACTCCTTCGACCCTGCGGTCACATGCTTCACGCGCACCGCGACGACGATACTGGCCGCAGCCTGCGGGAACCAGTCGCTGCCGCAGACGCGATCGCGCCGAAGGGCGTAGCTTTTGCGCTATGGCCGATGCGCGGGGAGCTTTCGCGGATGCGGCGCGGGCGCGTGAAGCGGTGCTGGCGCAACAAGTCGCGGGAGATCCACACGATCGTCTCCGACGCGGCGGCAATTGAAGATTTTCCCCGCAATATCACGGCACCTATGGAGGAGCTTGATCGTCGTGGCCGGTCTAAGAACGATTGCACGCCGCACCGCGTTTTTCGCCCTCGGTCTCGTGACCGGGATTGGATTGTTCCTGTTTGCAAGTCTGATACTTGCCGTGCTGGGGTATGGCGGCGGATACGCGTTATATAACGGGTACTTCCTGTCTGTCGCGCTTTGGGGAATCGCAGCCGTCGCAGCTTACTTCGTGACGAAATCCTGGGAACCGGGAAAGCGGCTCAACCTTGGGCTATTCATGGTCGGCGTGGTGATTCTCGCGTTGATAGGCGGCCTCAGCACCTTATTTACCACGCCCCAGTACCTGATGTTTCCAGGGGGCCGGTGAGGGCCGGCGGTCGGTTGACGTCGGTCGAGCCGCCCGGCTAACTTGGTGGCGCCGCGGATCAACCGAGGTCATCACAGACAGGAGCCGACTCATGTCGCCAACAGACCTGGGCGTCATCACATCCATTGCGTGCGTCGTGATGCTCACCTTGGCGCTGTTCCTGTCGACCAGCTCCTAGCCGAACCGCACCCTCAGGGGTGCAGGTTCCACTGCCCGCAGTCATGGGCCATGACGTCGTTGACGTCGACTTCGATTCCACCGACCACCGGACCCGGGCTCGATGCGGTGCTCACGATCCGCTGGAAGAGCACGGCCGCGGGGTCGCGCTTACCGTTCGACCAGGATCGGGTCTGCCAGGCCCACCGGTGTCCCGGCGTGCTGGAGCTGCCGATCACAGCGTCGGCGGCAGCCCACTGGCAAGCGTTGACGCCACCGTAGACGCCGGTGCGTTGCACGCCCAGAACCGAATTGATTCCCCGAAACCATTGCAGCGCAACATTGTTCCAGGTCTCGCGGTTGATGTCGTCGTCGACACTGAAGAAGATCGGTGCGTTGCGTGCGCCACCGGCCGCGGTGTGCAGCTGCCAGGCGGTGTGCGCGTCGCTGACGCCGCCGGCGAACCCGCGGGTGAAGTCCGACGGGGCCGTCCCGCCCGGCTTGCCGAACTGGTAATTACTGACGATCACCAGGCCCGCGGCGGTCAGCGACTCGGCGTAGGGCCGGGTGATCGGCTTGGCGCCGAAGCTGGACCCGGGCCGCGACGTCGACACGTAGTTGATGACCCCGGAGTAGCCGGCGGCGCGGATGTCCTGGGCCGGGATCTGGCGCATGGCGTAGTCGATCAACATGTGTCCGGTGCCCGCGGCGACGGGCGCGCCGGCCCCCGCCGCTGCCACGCCCAGACCGGCCATCGCCGTCGCCGCCGAGGCGTATCGGAGCACGTCACGGCGGGAGAGATGGTTCCGGGAGGGGGAGGTTCGTGGCGAATCGGACACGCCCCCGATGTTAACAATGTGACTGTTGTTAATAGGGTTGCCCGCGCCGCGGATCGGCGGTCTCGTTTCCGTAAACATGGTCGTTCTGTCCGGTGATGAAGTCGGCGACAGCTACGCTGCGACGGTGTCGACGCCGGTGAGCAGCGCATCGCCGACGGCTCCGCGCGGGGCCGGGTTGGTGATCACCTGCTGGTGCGTCCTGGCGGTCTGGCTGGTGGCGACGGTGGGCAATGCCGTGAGCGCCGGATCGTCGAGAGCCGCTGACGCCGAAGCGATCTGGGGTGCGGCGCTGCTGGTGTTCGTGGTCCTTCATACGTTCACCCTTTATCGACCCGCCGGTGTCATCGCCTACTTCGCGATCGCGGTGACGGTGGGGTTCGGCCTCGAGGCGTGCAGTGTGGCGACCGGCTTCCCATTCGGCTTCTACACCCATCACATGGCAGGTCCCCGTGCGCTCGGCATCCCGTTCCCGGTGGTGGCGGCCTGGGTGATGATCGCCTGGGTGGCGTGGATTCTGGCGCGGGTGATCGTGGGCGAGTGCCGGAGCCGGCGCCTGGCCGTGCTGGGGACGCCGGTGGTCGCCACCCTGATCGCCGGCGGCTACGACCTGGTGATCGACCCGTTCGGGGCCTATGTGCGGCAGGTGTTCTCCTACCGGTCACCGAGTGGGGTGTTGGGTGTGCCGCTGAGCAACTACGTCGGCTGGCTGATCACGGGGTGGGTGCTGTTCCAGACGTTCGCGTTGATCGAGCGGCGGTGGCGACGCGAACCCACCGCGTCCACCCGATCGGCGCTGTTGATGCCGGCCGTCGTCTGGTTCGGCCTGGGCCTCCAGGTGAACCTCGGGCTGCTGCTGGTCGACGATGCCGCCACCACGACCATCGCGGGCAGGGCCGTCGCGCTGAAGGACGTCTATGAGACCTGCGTCGAGATGACCTGGTTCATGATGGGCCTGGTGGTGGTCATCGCCGTGGTGCGGCTGTTCTCGACGGAGACGCCGGGGCCCGACGGCACTCAGTGATCGGTCGCCCGCACCCTTGACCTAAGTCAAACGATTGACTTAAATGGGTCACGCTGCCGGCTCCCCGGTGGTCAGCCGAGGAGGTTCATGTCCGCCCGTCAAGTCGTAGCCGGCGCCTCGGACTTCACCGGCCCGCTGCGCGATACCGGCACTCCGCTGGAGGCCGCGACGCTGGGCGCACTCGACCGGCTGCAGCAGGTGCTGACGCCGCAACCCACCGGCGCCGACCGGTTCCGGGCCGACAACGAGGCCGGCCGCTTCGGCCGGATCTTCGGCGGCCAGCTCGTGGCCCAGGCGATGGCCGCGGCGGCGGCCACCGTCGACGGGCCCAGCCCGCATTCGATCCACGCCGCGTTCCTGCGGGCCGGGGATTGCGACGCGCCGCTGGACATCGTCGTCGACCGCACTCGTGACGGACGATCCATGTCGATCCGCCACGTCGAGGTGCGCCAGGCCGGACACACGCTGCTGACGGCCACGGTGTCCTTCGACAGCAATCCCGAGGACGGCCCCGAGAACCACCTGGCCACGACCGAATTCAACGACGCGCCGGAGTCGCATCCGCTGCTGCAGCACTGGGTGCGCCAGGCCCCGCCCGGGCTGGCAGAGCGGGGCATGACCTGGATCGACACCCCACCCCCGTTGGAGCTGCGGATCGCCGAGCCGCCGATCTTCCTGGGAGGCGGGCGGGGACCGGGGGAGCGCACCCACTGGATGCGGCTGCCGCGCAGCATCGACGGCGGGCCGGTGACCGACGCCGTGCTGCTCGCCTACGCCACCGATTACCTGTTGGTGGACATGGCGCTTCGGTCCCACCCGCAGTGCGTCGGCTACGGAACGCACACCGGCCTCACCCTCGACCACGCCGTCTGGTTGCACCGCCCGGTGCGCTTCGATCGATGGCACGCCTACACCCAGCAGACCGTCGCCGTCGGCGGTCATCGAGCCCTGGTCCGGGGCAGCATCGTCGACTCGGCGGGCCGTCACGTGGCCAGTACCGCGCAGGAAGTCCTCATCCGTCCGACCGGCGGAACGCCACCACGAAAGGCAGCAGACCAGTGACCACCATCATCCCCGTCTACAACCCGTCGACCGAGGAACAGATCGCCGAGGTCCCCGACGCGGATCAGGCGGCCGTGGACGCGGCGGTGGCGCGCGCCCGGGAGAGCTTCGAATCGGGAGTGTGGCGCAAACTGCCCGCGGCCCGGCGCGCCGAGATCCTGTTCCGCGCAGCCGAGATCATCAAAGAGCGCACGCCCGAACTCGCCGAGATCGAATCCCGCGACAACGGGATGACCGCCATGGGCGCCAGTCAGATCATCAAGGTCTCCCAGGAGATGCTGACCTACTACGCCGGCTGGGTCGGCAAGATCCACGGCGAGTCTGCCAACCTGGTCTCCGACGGCCTGCTCGGGCACTTCGAGGAGTACCACACCTTCACCCAGCTCGAGCCGGTCGGCGTCGTCGGATTGATCATCCCTTGGAATGGACCGTTTTTCGTCGCCATGCTCAAGGTGGCCCCGGCGCTGGCCGCCGGCTGCAGCTGCGTGCTCAAGCCCGCCGAGGAAACCCCGCTGACCGCGCTGAAACTGGAGGAGATCTTCCGAGAGGCCGGCCTGCCCGACGGAGTCCTCAACGTCGTCACCGGCTACGGCGAGACCACCGGGGCCGCGCTGACGGCGCACCCGGACGTCGACAAGATCTCGTTCACCGGATCGACCGAAGTGGGACGGCTGATCGTCAAGGCGGCCGCCGGAAACCTCAAGCGCCTCACGCTGGAGCTCGGCGGCAAGTCGCCGCTGATCATGTTCGACGACGCCAACCTGGACAAGGCGATCATGATGGCCGGCATGGGCCTGCTGGCCGGCTCGGGCCAGAACTGTTCGTGCACCTCACGGATCTATGTCCAGCGCGGTATCTACGAGCAGGTGGTCGAGGGCCTGGTCAACTTCGCCCAGATGCTGCCGATGGGTGGCAGCGACGACCCGAATTCGGTGCTGGGCCCGCTGATCAGTGACAAGCAGCGGCAGCGGGTGGCGGGCATCGTCGACGACGGCGTGGCCGCCGGGGCGCAGGTCATCACCGGGGGCAAACCGATGGACCGCCGCGGCTACTTCTACGAGGCGACGATCATCACCAACACCACCCCGGACATGCGGCTGATCCGCGAGGAGATCTTCGGCCCGGTCGGATCGGTGATCCCGTTCGACTCCGAGGACGAGGCGATCGCCGCCGCCAACAACACCGAATACGGTCTGGCCGGCGCCATCTGGACCGAGAACCTCAGCCGCGCCCACCGGGTCGCCAACGCGCTTCGCGGAGGCCAGATCTGGGTGAACTCCGCGCTGGCCGCCGACCCGTCCATGCCGATCTGCGGGCACAAGCAGTCGGGTTGGGGCGGCGAACGCGGGCGCAAGGGCCTGGAGGCCTACTTCAACACCAAGTCGGTCTACATCAGCCTGTGACCGGCTGACAACCCAACCCTCAGGAGGCCGCCGATGGTGCTGCGCAAGGACGCGTCGTCGTTGGAGGGCCGGGTGGCCGTGATCACCGGGGGTGGCGCGGGCATCGGGCGCGGCATCGCCGAGACCTTCGCGGAATTCGGTGCCCGGGTGGCGATCTGGGAACGCGACCCGCAAACCGCGGAGCAGGCCGCTGCCGCGGTCGGGGGCCTGGCCTGTCCGATCGACGTCCGCGACCCCGACCAGGTCGATGCCGCGCTGGCCGAGACCATCGCGGCGGTGGGGCTGCCGACGGTTCTGGTCAACAACGCCGGCGGGACGTTCGCCTCGGCGCTTCTGGACACCACGCCGAACGGCTGGGACGCCTTGATCCGCTCCAACCTGACCCAGGTGCTGCTGTGTACGCAACGGGTGGCGCGGGCCCTGGTGCGGCGGGGCGAGCCCGGCAGCGTCATCAACGTCAGCAGCATCGAGGGCACCCGTGCCGCGCCGGGTTACGCCGCCTATGCGGCGGCCAAGGCGGGCGTCATCAACTACACCAAGACCGCCGCGCTGGAGCTGGCGCCGCACGGCATCCGGGTCAACTGCCTGGCGCCCGACCTCACCCTGACCGAAGGCATCGAGCGGGTCGGCTCGCCCGAGATGCTGGCCGGCGCGGGCCACATGATCCCGATGGGCCGCCCCGGCCACGTCGACGAGATGGCCGGGGCCGCAGTATTTCTCGCCAGTGACATGAGTTCCTACGTCACCGGGCAGGCGCTGCACGTCGACGGGGGCACCCACGCCGCCGGCGGCTGGTACCACCATCCCGACAGCGGCGACTACCTACTCGGGCCGCCGCGAAAGGAATAGGCATGCGATTCGCGTTCACCTACCCGATCATCACTCACCCCTGCGACCCGGAACTGGCGTCACCGCACGGGGTCGCCGCCGTGGCACGAGCCGCCGAGGCCGCCGGATTCGACGCCATGGGCTTCACCGATCACCCGGCGCCCACCCAACGCTGGCTCGACGCCGGGGGCCACGACAGCCTGGACCCGTTCGTGGCAATGGGATTCGCTGCCGCGCACACCCGCATCCTGCGGTTCATCCCGAACGTCGTGGTGCTGCCCTACCGCAATCCCTTCGTGGTCGCCAAAGCGGGAGCGACACTGGACCTGCTCTCCGGGGGACGCTTCACCCTGGCCGTCGGCGTCGGCTATCTCAAGGGTGAATTCGCCGCTTTGGGAGTGGATTTCGACGAACGTACCGGGCTGGTCGAGGAGAGCCTGGAGGTCATCCGGGCGATCTGGACCGGCGACGACGTCTCGTTCGAAGGCAGCAATTTCCACGCCCGGGGAATCACTGCCCATCCACGCCCGGTCAGCCTCCCGCATCCGCCTATCTGGATCGGTGGGAACACCGGTAAGGCCCGCAGGCGGGTCGCCGCCCATGGTGATGGGTGGGCGCCGTTCGCGGCTCCGGCGGCCCTGGCCGGAACGGCGCGCACCGCCGCCATGGACACGGTCGAAGCGTTGGCCGCCGGTGTCGAGGACTTGAAGCGGCGCTGCGAGGAAGCGGGCCGGGACTTCGCGGGCATCGACATCTGTTTCTCCAATCTGGTCGGTGGCCGCGTCGGGTACGACGACTTCAAGCCGGACGCCTACTTGGACGGCCTGGGCCGGCTGGCCGATGCCGGCGTGACCTGGACGCAGGTGGCTTTGCCGGGAGACAGCCTGGCGCACGCCATCGAGGCCATCGAGCAGTTCGGCGAATCGGTGATCGGCCAGCAGTAGAGCTCTTAGTCTTTGCCGATGACGGTTTCCCGGCGCGACATCCTGCGCTATGGCGCACTGGCGGTTCCCGCGCTCGCGGTCCCAGGCGTCTTCGGAGCTACCGCCGGTGCGCCGCCGGCCGCGGCAGAAGGACTGCGGCTCATCGACTTCGCTCACCGACTGGTGCAACCTGAAGCGATCCGCGCGGCGGGCTTCGACGGGGCGTTGGTCTATGTCTCCGAACTGCGCCCGGGTGCCGACTTCGACTTCAAGCCCGTCACACGGGATTACACCGATGGGCTGCGCGCGGCTGGCCTCCACGTGGTCAGCTGCTACCAGTACGGCAAACCCGGGTGGGTGAATTCGCCGTCGGACTTCACCCGCGGCTACGACGGCGGGGTGGCCGACGCCCGCACCGCCCTGCGGCTGCACAACGCGGCCGGGGGCCCCGACACCGCCCCGATCTTCTTCAGCGTCGACGAGGACATCGATTCGTCGGCGTGGAAGAACCTGGCGTCCGCGTGGTTTCGCGGGATCAACTCCGTGCTCGGCGTGCCGCGAACCGGAATCTACGGTGGCGTGCGCCAGCTCGGCTGGGCGATCGGCGACAACGTGGTGGGGCATTCGACCAGCGCGGGTCACCGCTGGGCCTGGCAGACCAGGGCGTGGTCGGGCGGTCAACGGGAGCCGGCGGCCGTGCTGTTTCAGCGCGAGATCGTCACCGCCACCGACCCGGGCTTCATGATCGACGACGTGCACGTCGACGTAGATGATGTGTTGGCAGCCGATTTCGGCCAGTGGGATCTCGGGGATCGCCGGATCCGATGACAGACCCGCCACCGCCGTCCTACGTTGGGCCAGTGCACCCTCACACCGAATCAGAACCGCTCGCATCGCCGGCGGATCTCAGCGCGGAATGGCTGACCCGCGTGCTCGGCGGCCCGAGCGTAACCGGATTCCGGACCGAACGGATCGGCACCGGACAGATGAGCGAGTGTTATCGGGTCACGCCGGCCTACGCGCAAGGATCCGCCGGGCCGGCCTCGCTGGTGCTCAAGGTAGCGGCCGGTGAACCGACCAGCCGGCAGACCGGGCTGATGCTCGGGCTCTACGAGCGTGAGGTGAGGTTCTACACCGACATCGCGCCGCGGCTGTCAGGTCCGATCCCGCACTGCTATCACGCCGCCATCGACACCGACACCGGGATCTTCGACCTGGTCCTGCAGGATGCGGCGCCGGCCGTCCCCGGCGACGACATTGCCGGCGCCGCCGTCGAGCAGGCATTGCTGGCGGTCTCCGAACTGGGCCGCATGCACTCCTCGCTGCGCGACGAGGCGGACCTGGCTGAGGTGGCGTGGCTCAACCGCGCGGCACCGATCAACCAGGCGCTGCTGCAGACCCTCTACGCGGGATTCCTGGACCGCTATGCGGCCCGGATCACCGATGAGCAACGCACGGTCTGCGACCGGCTGGTGGCCGGCTTCGACGGCTACCAGGCCGCCGAGGACCAGCAGCCGAAAGGACTGGTGCACGGCGACTATCGGCTGGACAACATGCTCCTGGGCGAACCCGGCTCGCCACGCGCCCTGACGGTGGTGGACTGGCAGACCGTGACCTGGGCGCCGGCGTTCGTCGATCTCGCCTACTTCCTGGGCTGCGCGCTGCCGGTCGAGATCCGCCGGGCCCGCTTCGACGACCTGGTCCAGGCGTATCTGGCCGGCCGCGGACCCGATGCCGACGTCACCGCCGTCGACGTCCGGGAGGGGGTGCGCCGGCAGAGCTTCTTCGGGGTGATGATGGCCGTGGTCTCGTCCATGCTGGTCGGGCAGACCGAACGCGGCGACGACATGTTCATGACCATGCTGTCGCGGCACTGCGCCCAGGTTCTCGACACCGATGCGCTGGCGATCCTGCCCGCCCCGGCCGTCCCGGAGCCCCTGGCGTGCAACGACTCCGATGAGTACCCGCATCCGCCGGCAGCCGAGCCGCTGTGGAACGAGAGTTGGTACTTCGACTTCGTCGACCCGGCCGGGTCGATCGGTGGCTGGATCCGGCTGGGGCTGTACCCCAACGAGAATCACGCCTGGATCAACGCCCTGCTGTGCGGGCCCGGCATGCCCACCGTGGCGCTCAACGACTTCCGTGCCGACCTGCCGGCCGAGCCGTTCTCGATCAGCACCGCCGGCATCACCATGACCCAGCAGGTCATCGAACCGCTGCGGTGCTACCGGGTGGCGGTCAGCGGCACCGCCCAGGCCTTCGACGATCCGGCGGCGCTGCTACGCAACGAGACCGGTCGACCGGTGCCGCTGAATATGGAGCTCGAGTGGACCACCGCGGGGCGGCCGTATCAGTACCGGATCACCCCACGCTTCGAAATCCCCTGCACCGTCACCGGTTCGGTCACCGTCGACGGCGTAACCCACGAGGTATCCGCGGTTCCGGGTCAACGTGATCATTCCTGGGGGGTGCGGGATTGGTGGGCGATGGACTGGGTGTGGAACGCCCTACATCTCGACGACGGCACCCACCTGCACGGCGTCGATGTCCGGATCCCGGGCATGCCGCCGGTGGGCATCGGTTACGTGCAGGACGACGCCGGGTTCATCGAACTGCAATCGGTGCAGGCCGAGGCGCAGTTCGGCCCCGACGACCTGCCGGTCTCTACGGTACTGCGCTTGCAGCCCACCGGTCTGGTCGCCACCGCGGAGATCATCGCCCACGCGCCGGTGCGACTGGAGTCACTCGACGGTCGGGTCAGCCAGTTCCCCAGGGCCTGGGCGGCGGTCACGATGGCCGACGGACGGACCGGGGTCGGTTGGCTGGAGTGGAACCGCAACCGTTGAGCAGTGCTGCGACCATGTAGGCATGACCGCAACGCTTGTCGCCAAGGCTGTGGCCGGCGGCTTCGCCCACCGCACCCTGTTCGAGGGGCTGGACCTGACCGTGGCGCCGGGCGACGTGGTCGGCGTGGTCGGCGCCAACGGTGCTGGTAAGAGCACGCTGCTGCGGATCCTGGCCGGGGATCTGGCGCCGCTGGCCGGATCGATCAACGCCGCGCCGGCCGATGCGTTCGTAGGCTGGCTGCCCCAGGAGCATGAGCGGGTGGCGGGCGAGACCGTCGCCGCCTACATCGCGCGGCGGACCGGGTGCGCCCAGGCGGCCCAGGCGATGGACGCCGCCGCGGCCGCCCTGGCCGATCCGGACACCGCACCCGCCGGCACCGATCCGGCGGAGGACTACTCGCGGGCGCTGGATCACTGGCTGGCCACCGGTGCCGCCGACCTCGATGAGCGACTGCCCGCGGTGCTGGCCGATCTGGGCCTGGACGGCGAGGCCGTGCAACCGGATTCCACTCTGATGACCGGACTGTCGGGCGGGCAGGCGGCGCGGGTGGGCCTGGCTGCGCTGATGCTGTCCCGGTTCGACATCGCGCTGCTCGACGAGCCGACCAACGACCTGGATCTGGACGGACTGGACCGGCTCGAGCAGTTCGTCCGCGATCTGCGCGGCGGTGTGGTGCTGGTCAGCCATGATCGGGAGTTCTTGGCCCGCAGTGTCACTCGCGTGCTGGAGCTCGATCTGGCCCAGAACACCAACACCGTCTACGGCGGCGGATACGAGAGCTACCTGGAGGAACGCGAGATCAACCGTCGGCACCGCCGCGAACAGTACGACGAGTTCGCCGAGCGCAAGGCCGATCTGGTCGCCCGCGCCCGCGTCCAGCGGGAGTGGTCGAGCCAGGGCGTTCGCAACGCCATCCGCAAAGCCCCCGATAACGACAAGATCCGACGCCGCGCCGCCACCGAGTCCAGCGAGAAGCAGGCGCAGAAGGTCCGGCAGATGGAGAGCCGGATCGCCCGGCTGGAAGAGGTGGCCGAACCCCGCAAAGAATGGACGCTGCAGTTCACCATCGGCGCCGCGCCGCGGTCGAGCACGGTGGTCGCCACACTCGACAATGCTGTTGTCCGACAGGGGGATTTCACTCTCGGCCCGGTTTCCCTACAGGTCGACGCCGGCGAGCGGATCGGGATCGTCGGCCCCAACGGCGCCGGAAAATCCACATTGCTGCGGCTGCTTCTCGGCCGCCGGGAACCCGATACGGGCCGCGCGAGCCTGGGTGCCAACGTGGCGATCGGTGAGATCGACCAGGCGCGAGCCGATTTCACCGGGGATGCGCGTCTGGTGGACCGCTTCGAGCAGCGGGTGCCGGACTGGACGACCGCTGACGTGCGGACCCTGCTGGCGAAGTTCGGGCTGACGGCCGACCATGTCGAGCGCACCGTGGATGAGCTCTCACCCGGGGAGCGCACCCGCGCCGGGCTGGCGCTGCTGCAGGCTCGCGGGACCAACGTGCTGGTGCTCGATGAGCCCACCAACCACCTCGATCTGCCCGCCATCGAGCAGCTCGAGCAGGCGTTGGAGAGCTACGATGGCGCGCTCCTGCTGGTGACTCACGACCGCCGGATGCTGGCCAACGTCCGGTTGGACCGGTCCTGGCGGGTCGAGGACGGGCGCGTCACCGACCTGCAAAACTAGGATCCATTTCGGCTCTCTGAGGGGATGGGATCAACTGATGCGACTCGGACTGTCCACGCCCGTGGTCATCCAGGTTCCCGGCACCGCCTCGGCCTGGGAGACGGACGCGGGTATCGACGACGTTGCGCGGATCGGCACGGCAGCCGACGAGCTGGGGTTCGGCTACCTCACCTGCTCCGAACACGTGGCGGTGCCCGCCGCAGCCGCCGAAACCCGGGGAGCGACCTACTGGGATCCGTTGGCCACCCTGGCATTTCTCGCCGCGCGGACCACCCGGATCAGATTGCTGACCTCGGTTCTGGTGCTGGGCTATCACCATCCCCTGGAGATCGCCAAGCGGTACGGGACACTCGATCGGCTCAGCGCCGGCCGGGTGATCCTGGGCGTGGGAGTCGGGTCGCTGCGCGAGGAGTTCGACCTGCTCGGCGCCGAATGGGACGACCGTGGCGTCCGCGCCGATGACGCGATCAGGGCACTTCGGGCGTCCCTGTCGCAGACCCGGCCGGTCTACGACGGTCCGCACTACCGCTACGACGACATGGTGGTCCAGCCGTGTGCCACCCAGACCCGGGTGCCGATCTGGTTGGGCGGCCGGACCATGCGCTCACTGCGGCGCGCCGTCACGCTGGGGGACGGGTGGACGCCGTTCGGGCTGACCGCGGCCGAGATCACGAGAATGCTTGCTGCTGTGGATACTCCGGACGGTTTCGCGGTAGCCCTGGCGACACCGGCACTGGACCCGACCGGTGCGCCTGCGCACGCCACGGACTGCGTCGCCAGGTTGGCCGACGCCGGGGCGACGGATCTGAACTGCGTGATCTCGGCACGCTCGGCGGAGCACTACTGCGACCAGCTGGCGGCACTTGCCGAGCTCGTGCCGGGAGCCGTCAGCGGCCCGGCCACCGGGTGATCGCGGCCGGCAGGTCGTGGCGCGGCCGCAGCCCGAACTGCGGTTTGCGGCGTTGCAGAAACGCCGCGACGCCTTCGGCGAAGTCGGCCGATGCGAACAGCTCCTGCAACACCCGAGAGTCCAATTCGTGTGCGGCCCAGGGATTGTCGGCCCCCGACATGGCCCACAACATCTGCTTGGCCGCCGCGACGGCCACCGGCGAACCGTTCTCGACGATCTCACCGGCGAGGCGATAGGCCGCCTCGAGCACGCCGCCGTCGGCGATCACCTCGGAGACCAGACCGGCCGCATGGGCCTCGGTGGCATCGAAGACCCGGCCGGTGACCACCCACTCCATGGCCTTGGACATGCCGACCACCCGAGGCAGGAACCAGCTCGATGCGGCCTCGGGCACCAGGCTGCGCCGAACGAACACGAACCCGAAACGTGCGGTGTCCGAAGCGATCCGGATGTCCATGGGCAGGGTCATGGTGGCGCCGATCCCGACCGCGGGACCGTTGATCGCGGCGATCACCGGTTTGAGCATCGCGGCGAACCGCAACGCGACCACGCCGCCGGTGTCGCGGGGCACGCCGTCGTCGAACAGCAGTTCCGCATCGGGTGCCTGGCTGAACTCGGCGGCCGCGGGGTCCAGATCGGCGCCGGCGCAGAACGCCCGCCCGCTGCCGGTGACCACCACCGCGCGGACGGCGTCGTCATCATCGGCCAGGTCGCACGCCGCGACGAGCTCACCGGCCATGACCTGAGTGAAGGCGTTGAGCCGGTCGGGGCGCTGCAGGGTGATGGTGGCGACGGCGTCGGCGACGGAGTAGCCGATCTGGGTGAACAACGGCTGATCGGGTGCCATCCTCGGACGCTACACTCGCGCAAACAGCTAGCGTGCCCGTGCCCCTTCGCCGCAGGGAGAGAAATGGATCTGGGCTGGTCGCAGGCCGACCGTGTATTCCAAGACGAGGTCCGGACGTTCCTCGCCGAGAAACTGACGCCGGAGCTGCGCCGCGCCGGGCAGCTGATGACCAGTGTGTACGCCGACCACGAGGCCAGTATGGCCTGGCAGGCGATCCTGCATGAGCGCGGTTGGGCGGCCCCGGGCTGGCCGGTCGAGCACGGCGGCTGCGACTGGAGCCTCACCCAGCACTACATCTTCAGTCGCGAGACCATGCTGGCCGGCGCTCCGTCGTTGTCCCCGATGGGAATTCGGATGGTCGCACACGCGATCGTCCGCTACGGCACCCAGGCGCAGAAGGACTACTTCCTACCCCGCATCCTCACCGGTGAGGTGTTCTTCTGCCAGGGTTACTCCGAACCCGAAGCAGGCTCGGACCTGGCGGCGTTGTCGATGGTCGCCACCCTCGACGGCGACGACCTGGTTTGCACCGGCAACAAGATCTGGACCACCCATGCCGCCGAGGCGAATTGGATCTTCGCGCTGGTGCGCACTTCGCGGTCAGGCAAGAAGCAGCAGGGCATCACGTTCGTGCTGATCGAGATGGACTCACCGGGTATCGAGATCCGGCCGCTGGTGATGACCTCCGGTGAGCAGATCCAGAATCAGGTGTTCTTCGACGACGTGCGGGTGCCCCGATCCAACGTCATCGGCGAGATCGACGACGGCTGGACCGTAGCGAAGTACCTGCTCGAGTTCGAACGCGGCGGCGGCGCCGTGGCGCCGGGCCTGCAGGTGATGGCCGAAGAGATCGCCACCGCGGCCGCCGGGCAGCCCGGTCCGGAGGGCGGGTCGCTGGCCGACGACGGTGCGTTCATGCGCAAGCTGGCCGACACGCGCATTCGTGCCGAGGTGCTGGAGATCCTGGAGTACCGGGTGCTCACCGCGGTGGCCGAGGGCCGCAACCCCGGAGCGGCGTCGTCGATGCTGAAGATCCTCGGAACCGAGCTCAGCCAGGAGCTCACCGAACTGGCGCTGGAGGCGGCCGGGCCGCGCGGGCGGATCTATCAGCCGCACGTCACCGCCCCCGGTGGACCGATCGCCGAGTATCTACCACCGGCCGACGATTACCGGTCCGGCGAGCCGTGGCAGGCCGTCGCCCCGCTGCGCTACTTCAACGACCGGGCCGGCTCGATCTACGCGGGCAGCAACGAGATTCAGCGGAACATTCTCGCCAAAGCGACATTGGGGCTCTAGATGGACTTCAACCTCACCGACGAGCAGCAACTGCTGCGTGACGGGATCACCCGGTTTCTCGGCTCACGCTACAACCTCGAGGCCAGCCGAGCGGCCGCCAAGACCGGCGCCGGTTGGCAGCCGGAGATCTGGCGCGCCCTGGCCTCCGAGTTAGGCATCCTGGGCGCCACCCTGCCCGAAGAGGTCGGCGGGATCGGCGGTGGCGCAACAGAACTCATGATCATCGCCGAGGCGCTGGGCCATGCCCTGGTGATCGAACCCTACGTCGACGCCGTGGTGGTCGCAGGTGGGCTGCTGCACCGAGCCGGTGGCCCGACCGCGAACGGTGTGCTGGAGCAGTTGATCGCCGGGACTGCCGTCGTGGCGCTGGCCGCCACCGAAGCTGACTCCGGTGAACGCTGGCAGGACGCGACGACGCTGGCGCGCCCGGACGGTGACGGCTGGGTGCTGTCGGGCGGAAAGATCATGGTGCTGGGCGCACCACTGGCCACGCATCTGCTCATCACCGCGCGCATCGAGGGCACCGACGGGCTCTCGCTGTTCCTCGTCGACAGTGACGCGCCCGGCGTCCAGACCCACCCGTACCGCACCATCGACGACCGAAGCGCGGCCGACATCGCCTTCGACGGGGTACGTCTTGCGGGCACCGCACTGCTCGGCGAACCGGGCGGAGCCTGGCCGTCGGTGGCCCGGGCCCGCGACGAGGGTGCGGCGGCGATCTGCGCCGAGGCGGTCGGCTGCATGCGAAAGGTATTGGCCGACACCGTCGAATACTGCAAGCAACGCCAGCAGTTCGGCCAGCCGATCGGCAGCTTCCAAGTACTGCAGCACCGGATGGTGGACATGTACATGGAGGTGGAGCAGTCCGTGGCCGCGGTGTACCTCGCGGTGCTCAACCTCGACGCCGACCAGGCCACCCGCGCCCGTGCCGTGTCGGCGGCCAAGGCCACCATCGGCCGGGCGGCCCGGATGATCGGCCAGCAGTCGGTCCAGCTGCACGGTGGCATGGGGATGACCGAAGAACTGGCGATCGGTCACTACTTCAAGCGGCTCACCGCGATTCAGTACGAGTTCGGTACCACCGACTCTCACATCGCCCGCTACGCAGAGCTGACAAAGCCGTAGCGGAGGCGGCTACTTCTGTAAGTGGTGCGGGCAGTAGGCGTGGGCGGCGACCGCCGCGAACTGCGCGGCGCCGTCCATGGTCAGCCCGGGGTTGTCGGCCGTGAGTTGTTTGACGACCTGCAATCCCGTCTCGCCGTTGTTGGCCATGCTGCACACGGCATGGCCGGCCACGATGGCCTGGTCGTTACCGGCGAAGGCGAGCCCCGCAGATCTCAAGCCGGCCAGGAAGATGGCGTCGGCGTTGCCGCCGTCGTCGCCGACATCAGGCTCCGCGTACGCCGGCGCAGCACCCCCGATGAGGGCGGCGACGCCCAGTACTGACAACACGCTTCGTATGCCGTTCATCGTTTACACCTCCGTGACCAGACGGGCGATCTCGATGTAGAGGGGGATTCCGACGGTGACGTTGTAGGCGAACGTCAGACCCAGCGATGCCGCCAACGGCAGGCTGGGGCTGGCCTCGGGAATCGCCAGCCGCTGGATGGCGGGCACCGCGATGTACGACGCCGCAGCGCACAACACGGCGAACAGGACATAGGTGCCCGGCTCGAAGTGGACTCCGGTGAGCGCGGAATAACCGTGGGCGACCAAGATCCCGATCGTGGCAAAGAGGTTGGGAGCCAACAAGCCGTAGAGGATGAAGCCGCGGCCGGCGGTCTGCAGATCCCTGAGTTTGCGGGCCGCGGTCAGGCCCATCTCGAGCAGGAACAGGCACAGGGCGCCCTGGAAGGCCGTGACGAAGACCGGGTCGTCGACTCCGGTGACCTTGCTGCCCTGCAGGCCGCTGATGAAGCCGATCGCGATGCCGCCGAGCAGCAGGCAGATTCCCGGGTTGAGGAAGACCTCCCGCACCAGCTCCGGGCTCAGCAGGCGACCCTTCGCGGCGCCGGACTCGGTAGCGGGTTCGCGGGCCGCTCCGATCTGCATCCCACCGGTGGGGTCACCGGGGGCCGCCGCGCCCGCCGCAGTCGCACTCCCGGCGGCCACGGCGGCGTAGTCGGGCTCGCCGGGCAGGTTGCCGGCGGCGTCCATCCCGCGGTGCCGCAACCGGGCGACCAGGAACAGCGCCACCAGGCAGCCGGGAATCTCCATGATGGCCAGCATCACCGGCATATAGGCGTCGAAGGCCATGTCGATGGCGGCCAGCACACCCAGGCAGGTGGCGAAAGTCCCCGCGGAGTCCGAGCCGTAGTAGCCGGCGACCGTCGCCCGGTCTACCTCACGCAACCTGGTCAGGTGTTTCAGCAGGTAGTAGGCCAGGATGCCGATCCCGAAGTTCAACACGAACCCGGTGATCATGAACCCGAGGATGCCGCCGAGTTCGGAGACCTCGATGGTCGCGAGCTCCTCGCCGCCGCGCCAGCCGATGGCCAGCAGCAGATACATCGTCAGGCCCTGGTAGACCGCGTTGGGGAAGTCGAACGGAACCTTCAGCAGCGCGAGCAGGAACCCGAAGTAGAAGAACAACAGCAATGGCTTGAACAGGTTGTGTGTGAAGTTCTGCCAGAACTCGAGGAGCATCGTTCTCTCTTTCGTCTCAGATGCCGGGCGCCGTCGGTGGGCGTCAGTTGAGGGGAGTGGTGGCGGCCGTCTCGGCGCCGGTGCGTTTCTTGCCGCCCTTGAGGTGCACGGCGTGCACGCCGGGCTTGCGGGACAGTTCTTCGAGCAGGTCGTCCAGGCCGGCCTGGTCGACGTTCCAGTGCTGTACGGCCTCGGGCTGACTCTGCAGTTTGGCGATCACGGCGTCGAGCTTGACCGGGGTCTTGGCCTTCCCGCCCTGGATCCGGATGCGCCCGGTGCCGCCGACGGCGACAGCGCGGGGGTTGACCCCGCCCAGGGCGCCGCCGGCCATACTTCCCAGGGCCGCCTGGTTGAGCAGGCCCCCGGCCATCCCCGACGCGGGCGCGGCGGCCAGGCTCGCGGCGGGCATCCCGGTGGCCGCCAACCGGATCGCCGGGCTGGCCGAAGCCCAACTCGGCGGCACGGACAGGTTCCCCACCAGGTTGGCCTCGGCCATACCGGCCGACACCGCCGAGGACAGGCCGGCGGAGGTTCCGGCACGAAGCCCGGCGCTGAGACCGGTGAGCGGCAGGCCTTCGAAGAGTCGGCCTATCGGAGTTCCGAACTTCAGAAAGTTCTGGATCGGGAAGTTGGTCAGCAGCGAGATGTCGTTGAACGGCGTGGTCAGCCCCGCCGGACCCTTCAGAGCCGAGAACACCGAAGCGAAGCCGGTCGCAGCATTCGGATTGCCGGTCAGCTGGATGAGCAGGTTGTTGACGAAGTTGTTGTACTGGGTCGCCAGGTTGCCCAGGAAATCCATGATCGAGTTGCTGCCCGCGCTGGCCGCCGCCGAACCCGCGGTGGCCGCCGACGTGGCTGCGGCGGTCCCGGTGGTGGTCTGCGGAGGCTCGGTGAAGGCGGTGATCTTGGTGGCCGCGGCAGCCGATGCGGCGTAGGTCTGCATGGCGGCGGCGTCCTGCGCCCACATCTGGAGGTACTCGGCCTCGTTGGCCGCGATGGCCGCGAGATTCTGGCCGAGGTAGTTCGTGGCGTACAGCATCTCGTTCTGAGTGCGGTTGGCCGTAACGACTTCCGGCGGAACGGTTGCCGCATGGGCGGCTTCGTAGGCGGTGGCCGCGGCCTGCGCCTGGGTGGCGGCCTGAGCCGCGGTGGCCGCGGTCGTCGACATCCAGCTGACGTAGGGCTGGGCGGCGGCCGTCATCGCCGCGGCGGACGGGCCGGTCCACGATTCACTGCCGAGCGAGGCCAGCACCGCGTCGTATTCAGCTGCGGCGGCGCTCAATTCGCCGGCGAGACGCCCCCACGCCGTGGCAGCGGCAATCAGCGACCCGGATCCGGGGCCGGCGTACATGTTGGCCGAGATGATCTCCGGCGGTATCAGCGAGAAGTACATTTCGACACCCTTATCTGGTCGAGTGCGACTGGGTCAGGTGGGCGGGGCCACGGTTGGTCATCGTCGGCTCACTCATCGGGTGCCGGTATCACGATGATGGTGGCTGCGGCCGGATCGGCCTCACCGGGCGGAATCGGGCCGAAGGCGTCGGCGCCGCCGCTGTTTCGCAGGGATCGTGTCGCCGCGCCCATGGTCTGGGTTGCGGTACCGCCCATTCCGCGGCCGAGCAGGCTGGACAGCGCCATCTGCCCGAACATGGCGTCCTGGCCCACGACCGCGGCCAGCGGGGCGGCTTCGACGGTCGCCGGGAGCGGTGAGGTCATGCTGACGAGTCTGGTCGCGGGCGCCGCGGTCCTCCAGGATGGCGGCACCGACAGTTTCCCGACCGCCGCGGCGTTGCCCAGCGATCCCGTAGCGCTGCTCAGGCTGGCGGTGGGAAATGCGGTCGGCGCCAGTGGCGCGAGCGGCAACAGTGCTCCGGTGATGGCTTTGGGGCCGGCGAGGTAGGCCTGCGCGGCCATCCCGTTCATGATCCAGGAGTACAGCTGCCCGAACGCCAGCCAATAGCCACCGGGGATTGTCGTCCAGCCGAGCGGGGTTGTGTACCCGGTCAGTGTGCTGAAGATCAGGTTCCAGTTGTCCAGGAATGAACCCGATGTTGTCGCCGCCGCGGTGCCGACGGGGTTGGACGCCAACGACTGCAGCGCCTTGGGCATCGCGGTCAGCAACTGGGAGACCTGCTGCGCGATGTCCGACGCCGCCGAGTCTCCGGTTGCCTCGGCCGATGCCGCCATCTGACTGGCCGCACCGGTCGGATTGGTGGTCTCCGGCGGCTGGCTGAAGGGCGTGAGCTGGGTCGCGACTGCCGACGCGCCCGCGTAGCCGTACATCGCGCCGGCGTCTTGGGCCCACATCTCCGCGTAGTGGATCTCGGTGGCCGCGATGGCCGCGGTGTTCTGCCCGAGCAGGTTCGTCGCGACCAGCGTTGCCAGCTGCGCCCGGTTCGCTGCGACCACCGGCGGCGGAACCGTCGCGGCGAAGGCGGCCTCATAGGCCGCTGCAGCGGCGCGGGCCTGACCGGCGGTGAGTTCGGCCTGCGCCGCCGTCGAGGTCATCCAGGTCACGTACGGCTCAGCGGCGGCCGTCATGGTCGACGACGACGGACCGGACCACTCTCCGGCCAGGGTCGAAAGGGTGGAATCGTATGCCGCCGCGGCGGAACTCAGTTCGGCCGCGAGCGCGTCCCATGCGGACGCGGCAGCCAGCAGCGGCGCTGAACCAGCGCCCGAGTACATGCGACCGGAATTGACCTCCGGCGTCAATGCAGCAAAATCCATCTCGGGTAACTCCTTACACCGCGCGTCTCGACCGCTGACGCCTTAACCGTGCTACAGAACCCCAAATCCCAAACAGCAGGTGTCTATTCAGGGTCCTGATGTAAACAGCGTCCGACATTGTTCATTTAGTAGTGGACCAGCTGCCGGTTGAAATCTGTTGTGAGGCAGCTGGGATGGTGCTCCTGGTGCCGATCGCCCACCCGCGTAAGTGTTTTGACGACATTTATTCGGTTAACTGAAAACCAGAGAGGTCACAAGCGGCCGGGGGTTGACCGGCTGTAACATTGGCCGGGCTTTATGCGCCGGCCAGCGCCGAATTTCTTCGGGTGAAATTCCTTCCGGATTCGGCGCCTCAGTCGACTGAATAGTACGCAGGGCTAGCTGGAAAGTAGCTGTATGCGAACTGGATCTTTCCTGTAGTCGCGCTGCTGATGAACTGTCAATCTCGTCGTTGTTCGCGCGGCCGTACAGTACTTGTTGATACGCAAAGAAAAGCGCTGACGAGCGCTACCGGCCGGGACGGTATACCGCTGAAGTTCTAGTAACCCTTGTTGGTGCGCAAGACTCTGCGCTAACCTCCCGTTGTGCAGCTTCCGTCGGCTGAACTCACCGCAGCAGAACTAGACCTGCGCGCGCAGGTCCGTGCCTTCCTGGCCGAGCGGCTGCCCGCCGGAACCTTCGAGCCTGGCCTGGGCATGGGCGCTCCGGTGGACCCGGCGTTCTCCGCGGCACTCGCCGAGCGGGGTTGGGTCGGGATGGCGGTGCCGGCGGTCTACGGCGGGCCCGGGGCCACCGCCGTAGACCGTTTCGTGGTGGTCGAGGAGCTGCTGCGCTGGGGCGCTCCGGTCGGGCAGCACTGGGTGGCCGACCGTCAGATCGCCCCGGTGCTGCTGCGCTTCGGCACCGAGTACCAGAAACAATGGCTGCTCCCGCGGATCTGCCGGGGCGAGGTGTGCTTCTGCATCGGCATGAGCGAGCCGGACGCCGGCAGCGACCTCGCGGCGGTGCGCACCCGGGGTGTGCGCACCGACGGCGGCTGGCGGGTCTCGGGAACCAAGGTGTGGACCACCAACGCGATGGCCGCCGACTACATGATCGCGCTGTGCCGCACCGGCGACATGGCCCAGGGCACCCGGCACGACGGGCTCAGCCGGTTCCTGATCGACATGCGCAGCCCCGGCGTCACCGTCGAACCGATTCTCTACCTGGACGGCAGCACCGGCCACTTCGCCCAGGTGGTCTTCGACGACGTGACGGTCTCCGACGACCTGGTGATCGGCGAGATCGGCCAGGGCTGGGCCCAGAACACCAGTGAACTGGCATTCGAACGCAGCGGCCCGGACCGGTGGATCTCGACGTTCCTGCTCGTCCAGGAGTTCATCCGCGAGCACCCGCAGTTGGCGGCCGGTGTCGCCGGTCGCCGGCTGATCGGCGAGCAGGCCGCTCAGTACTGGGTGCTGCGGCGGCTCTCCCTGGCGGTGGCCCGGGCCATCGACGCCGGCGAGACCCCCGCTGCCGAAGCCGCCCTGATCAAAGAGATGGGCACCCGATTCGAACAGGACGTGGTGACCGCACTGCAGGACCTGCTGGACCGGGAGCTGATCTGCGACCTCGATCCGGCGCACCCGCCATCGTTGTTCGAACGGCTGTTGCGCCGCGCGGTGCTGGACGCGCCGTCGTTCACCATCCGCGGCGGAACCACCGAGGTGCTGCGTTCGGTGGCCGCCAAGGGGCTCACATGAGTGCCGGCGAACTGCGCGGCGCCGCAGACCGGCTGTTCGCCGAGCACAGCGGATGGCAGGCGGTCGCCGACGCCGAAACCACCGGGTGGTCCGCGCCGCTGTGGGAGGCGTTGCGGCAGACCGGATTTCTGGACGTCGGGGTCCCCGAAGAGCTCGGCGGATCGGGCGGCAGCGTGGCCGACGCAGCCGAACTGCTGCGCGCCGCCGGCGCCCACGCGGCACCGGTACCGTTCGCCGAGGCCGGACTGGTCGGGGGCTGGCTGCTGACCGCCGCCGGGCTGGCGCTTCCCGATGGTGTCCGCACCGTGCTGCCGCCGGGATCGCTGCGGCTCGACGGCGACCGGCTGTTCGGCACGGTGCACGGCGTGCCGTGGGGCCATCGGGCGCAGCACCTGATCGCCCTCGTCGACGGCGTCGTGGTGTTGGCCCCCGGCCCGGTCGCCGGCGGGCCGACCTGCGATCGCGCGGTCAACCTCGCCGACGAGCCCCGTGACACCCTGCGGTTCGACGGAGTGGCGGTGACCGCCCGCGCCGGCGCGCCGTTCACCGAGCAGGCGCTGAGTGAGCGGACCGCACTGGGCCGAGCGGTGCTGATTGGCGGCGCGCTGAGCGCGGTGGCCGCGATGACGTTGCGCTACACCTCCGAACGCGAGCAGTTCGGGCGCCCGATCGGCCGGTTCCAGGCCGTGCAGGCCCATCTGGTCACCATCCACCAACAGGCCACCGTGGTGGCGGCCGCCGTCGAGGCTGCGGTCGCCGCCGTCGAGGCGGGCACCGCAGGTTTCGAAATCGCCTGCGCCAAGGTGCTCGCCGACCGGGGCGCCCAACTCGCGGCACGCGCCGCACATCAGGCGCACGGCGCCATCGGAATGACGAAGGAGTACCCGTTGCACCACCTCACCCGGCGACTGTGGGCTTGGCGTACCGAGGGCGGCGGTCATCACCGGTGGGCCGACCTGCTCGGCCACACCCTGGTGGCCGCGGGCCCCGATGCGCTCTACCCCGCCATCCAATCCGGCTCCGCGGTGGTGACGGCGGTGTCGCGATGAACCGCCTGCAGCGGCCCGACGGGGTAACCCTGGCCTACCGGGTGCACAACCCGCAGGCCGGCGGAGTGCCGGTGCTGCTCACCCACGGCTTCGGCGCCACCGCCGCCATGTGGGACGCCAATATCGCTGCGCTGGCAGCGGATCGGCCGGTGATCGTCTGGGACCTGCGCGGACACGGCGACAGCGACGCCCCGGCGGACATGGCGCACTACAGCGAGCGGCTCAGCGTGCAGGACATGGCCGCCGTCCTGGACGAGGCCGGTGCGCAGCGGGCGGTGATCGGCGGAATGTCGTTGGGCGGCTACCTTTCTCTGGCGTTCCACCTCGCTTACCCGCAGCGGGTGGCGGGGCTGCTGCTGGTCGACACCGGGCCGGGTTACCGCAACGACGAAGCCCGCGCCGGGTGGAACGACTGGGTGGAGCGCCAGGCCACGAAACTCGAACGCGGGGAAACCCTTTCGGGTATCACCGCCGAAACCGGACAAGCGGTCCACGCCCATCCCGAAGGATTGCCGCGGGCCGCCCGCGGCATCATGGCCCAACACGACGCCCGGGTCATCGAATCACTGGACGGCATCACGGTGCCGGCCCTGGTGGTGGTGGGAGCCCGCGACACCAAGTTCCTGGCGCCGGCCGAATACCTGGCGCGCCGCATCTCCGATGCCCGCAAGGTCGTCATCGACGACGCCGGGCACGCCGCCAACATGGATCAGCCCGAGGCGTTCAACGCCGCTGTCGTCGAATTTCTGGACCGGCTGTGACCGCGCCGGATCTGGTTGTCGAGCTCGTCGGGCAGGTGGCTGTCATCGAGCTGCGCCGGCCGCCGAACAACTTCTTCGACGCCACCCTGATCCGCGATCTAGCCGATGCCTACGAGCGGCTCGACACCGCCGGCGACTGCCGGGCGATCGTGCTGTGCTCGCAGGGCAAGAACTTCTGCGCCGGTGCCGATCTGTCCGGCAACACCGGGGACGGCGCCTCGGCCGCCGAACTCTACCGCCAGGCCGTGCGCCTGTTCCGGGCCCGGACACCGGTCGTCGCGGCGGTGGCCGGCGCCGCGATCGGCGGCGGACTCGGGCTGGCGCTCAGCGCGGATTTCCGCGTCGGGTCGCCGTCGTCGAGGTTCGCCGCCAACTTCAGCCGGCTCGGTTTCCACCCGGGCTTCGGGATCACCGAGACCCTGCCTCGGGTGGTCGGTCAGCAGCGGGCACTGGAATGGATGCTGACCGGTGAGCGGTTCGGCGGCGAGGTGGCCTACCAGGCCGGGCTGCTCGACGAACTGGCCGCCGACGGCGACGTGCGCCCGGCCGCGCTGCGGTTCGCCCAGCGCATCGCGGCCGCGGCCCCCCAGTCGCTGGCCAGCATCCGCGCCACCATGCGTGCCGGGCTGGCGGAGGCCGTCGCGGCGGCCACCGATCATGAACTGGCCGAACAGACCCGGCTGCAGCACACCGAGGACTTCCGTGAGGGCGTCGCCGCCTCAGCCCAGCGCCGCACCCCGCGGTTCACCGGGCGCTGAATCATGGCCGCGCCCAACCCGCCGCGCAAGCAGGAACGCGGCACCGCCGCGCAGCGCAAGATGATCCAAGCCGCCCAATCGCTGATCGCCGAAGGCGGTTTCGGCCACGCCACCATGGCCCGCATCGGGGAGCGCGCCGGCTACAGCCGCGGCCTGGCCGACTACCACTTCGCGTCGAAGTCGGAGATCGTCGAGAAGATCATCGACGAGATCGCCCGCGGTTGGGATGACCGCATCGGATCCGCCGAACCGCGCCGCGGCATGCCCGCGCTGGCGCACGCCATCGACGTCGCGATGGCCGGGCTGGAGGACGATCCGACACCGGCGCGGGTACTGCAGGTGCTCGCCAGTGAGGCACCCGGGCTCGAACCGGCCATCCGGGAACTGCTGGCCCGCCATGACGAGTCCTACCGGCGAAGGTTGCGGCGCTGGATCGTCGAAGCGCAGCAGGACGGAACCGCGCGCACCGACATCGATCCGGTCGCGGCGTCGGCGGTGATCGAGGGGATGTTGCGCGGCGTCGGCTACCAGTGGATGCTCAATCCGGAATCGTTGCGGCCCACCGCGATGGTGCCGACGCTGCGAGATGCGGTGCTGGGTCTGCTTGCCCGCCCGGCCGGACTGTGGGGCGCACCGCCGGAACGCTGATGCAACACTGGTCGCATCCCATCCGAAAGAGGAGACACGCCCCATGAGCGAGACCGAATTGTTGGACGCTGTTGTTGCGACCGGAACCGCGATGGAACAGGCCGTCGCGACCTTCATGCTGCACCCGGAGACCTTCGGTGCCAGTATCGCCGCCGGCTATACGAACCCGCTGTCGGGCTACGTCGCCGGCCGCGGGGGAGTGCTCGGCGAGGCCACCGGTGCGACCGTTGCGTCGGTGTTCGCGGTGTTCGAACCGACTGCGCTGGGTGCGATGTGGGACGAGGGCGTTGCGGTGCGCGGCGCTGCCGGTGCGGCGCAACTGTATTGGGAGCAGACCGCGGAGTTCGGGCGTAAGTACCTGGCCGGTGCCGACGGGCTGGACCGGATCGCCGCGCTGGGCGAGAAGATCATCGCCGCAACGCCGCCCGCGGGATTGCCGCTGTTCGCCGGATGGCGGGCCATGCCGCTGGCCGACGACCCCGCCGGCCGGGCACTGCAGGTGATGTTCGTGCTGCGGGAGCTGCGCGCCGCCGTGCACTTCGGCGCGCTGTGCATCTCCGGTGTCACCCCGATCGAGGCACACATGCTCAACAAGGGGCCGCAGTACGCCGCGATGTTCGGTTGGCCCGAACCGTACCCCGACGGCGCCGGCAAGCGCGACGAGTACGCGCAGATCGAGCAGATGACCAACCGGCGGATGACCGACTTGTTCACTACCGCACTTGATTCCGCTGAGGCAACCGAACTCGCCCGGCTGAGCACAGCCGCCCTGGCGTCGCTGCGGGCCGCCGTTCCCGGCTGAGGCGTCAGCGGAAGCGGACGCCCAGCGTCGCCAGGCCGAAGATCTTCTTGTCGGCCGATTTCGCGCCGATCAGGATCACCCCGGTGCGGGTCTCGGGGTCGAGTGACTTGATCTTGCCGCTGAACTCGATGTCGGCGCCTTCCTTGGCCGACACGATCGCCGGGGCCGAGAGCCGCACCGCGAAGCGGGTGACCGCCCCGGGGTCGCCGGTCCAGGTCGAGGCGAAGCCGGCGCCCAGGCCCATGGTGAGCATGCCGTGCGCGATCACGTCGGGCAGCCCGGCCAGCTTGGCGATGTCCTCGTCCCAGTGGATCGGGTTCGCATCGCCGGCCACCCCGGCGTAGTTGACCAGGTCGCCCCGCGAGAGCCGGGTGTGGTGCACCGGCAACGCGTCGCCGACCTTCACCTCGTCGAACGACGGTGTCGCCGGGGTGCGGGTCAGGCCCCCGGTGGACAGCGGGGCAGCGGGGCCGGGCCGGGTCGTCTTGGCGTAGTTGGCGTTCGACTGCCCGATGTCGAGGATGTTGACGTCGTGCATCATCGCGCGGTGCACCGCGGACTTGACGTCCGGGCCGATGTCCTCGGCGGTGACGCCGACGACGGTGGTGTGCAGGGTGTGCACCACTTCGCCCGCGGTGTCGGTGAAGGTGTTGGTGACGGTGATCAGGTCGCGGCCGGCGATCCGGCGCACCGATGTCAGCTCCACGTCGATCGTGAGCTCGTCGCCGGCGACGATCGGGCGGTGCTGCTCGAAGACCTCTTCGGTCTGCATGTAGGTGTCGTAGCCGACGACCACCGATTCGAACATCTCACGGTTGCAGCTCATCCCGGGAGTCGAGGTGAACGTCAGCGGCGCCACCAGCTCCGGGTAGCCCATCTCCGCCGCTGCGGCGACATCCCAGTGCGCGGGGTGGTAGTCCTGTACCGCGCGGGCGTACTCACGTACCTTCTCCCGGCCGACCAGGTACGTGCCGTCCATCTGGTAGTAGTGGCCGACGCGGGCTTCCATTGCCGATGCTTCTGGTGCGGTCATGAATTGACTCAACCGTTCTGTCGGCGGGTTTGCTGGCACCGACCAGAGAACCCTAGCGCGCCTACCGGCTGGCGGGCTCCGCAGCCAAGGCGGCGCTGAGTCGGCGCGTCGCCTCATGCAGCTGCGTCCCCAACCGCATGACGGTCGCCCCGGTCATCGGTGCGGCGCTGGGAACCAGGCTCAGCATCAGGGCGACCCGCGAATCCGGCCCCAGGATCGGGGAGTCGATGTGGCTCACCTCGTAGCTGCGGTCCGGGGCCAGGCTGACCGGGAACCACTCCTCGGTATGGATCAGTTCGTCGGTCAGCGCCTGCGCCAGTTGGCTCAACCGGGTGGAGCGAACCTCGGCGCTGCGCACGATCAGCGCGAGTTCCTGCAGCCGCAGATCAGGCAGGATATGCAGGCCGACCGCGTAGCCACGTTGCGTCACGGCCGCAAGCGCGTGGCGGTAGCGATCGCGCACCTCGGGGGGAAGGGCGGCCAGCCAGTCCTCGCGCACCTGCGGCCCGGACCAGGCAGCGATCGAAGCCCCATACGGCGGGCGGTGCGGGAACTGGGTGCCGATCGGCATCGGGTGACCGCCGCCGTGGCGGCTGCGGACCTGATCGACGACGGTGGAGTAGTCCTCGCTGACCGAGAAGGCGATGCAGTGCGCTCCCGTGGCGGCGGACAACTCGGCCATCTCCGAGCGGGCCAACACCAGGGCCGGATAGTGGCCGGCCGCCTCCCTGCCGAGCCGGACCAGGGCAGGACCCAGGTGGTAGGTCTTGCGAACCGGGTCACGCAGCAGCCAGCCGGCCCGCAGCAGTTCGGACAGCATCGAGTGGCAGCTGGCCTTGTGGACGCTCAGATGACGTGACACCTCGGCCAGGGTCATGCCGTCGTCAGCCACACCCGCCAGGTGCTCGAACAGGTTCACCACTCGCTCGGTCTGCGGGGAGGGACGGGCGGCCATGGCAGAACCATAGCCGCGTGGTCGCATAGTGCGACCTATTGCGGTGGTATACGCGACCATGTGACGATGCCCACAATGTCTAGAGTCGCGGACCTTCGAGGCAAGACGGCGGTCGTCACCGGGGGCGCCGGTGGTATCGGCCAGGCACTGGGCCGGCGTTTCGGTCGGGCGGGCATGAAGGTGGTGCTCGCCGACGTCCTCGCCGAACCGCTGCGGGAGGCGACCCGAGCTCTCGCCGACGAGGGGATCGAGGCGGCCGGAGTGGTCACCGACGTCACCGACTACACCTCGGTCGAGGCACTGGCCGACGCCGCTCGCGATCGATTCGGTGGGGTGCACGTGGTGTGCAACAACGCCGGCACCGGCGCGGTCTCCGAGGGCTACCTGTGGGAACACGACCTGGCCGACTGGCGGTGGGGAATCGACGTCAATGTGCTGGGCGTCATCCACGGCATCAAAGCGTTCGTGCCGATCCTGCTCGAGGCGGGCGAGGGACACCTGATCAACACCTGCTCGGGCAACGGTGGATTCGCCCCGATCGCCCGGGGCGCCATGGGCGGCCCGGCCACCGCCGTCTACCCGATGACCAAGGCCGCGGTGCTCTGCCTGACCGAAAGCCTCTACACCCATCTGGAGATGACCGGGACGCGGGTGCGGGCGCACGTGCTGTTCCCGGGCGGCTTCCTCAACACCGGGATCTGGGAGTCGTGGCGGCATCGGCCGGATCGCTACGCCGCGACCCAGCAACGCCGCACCCCGGAGACGACGCTGGCAGGCGTGGTGGACCGCTTCGAAGCCGCCGGCGCGCACGTCGAGTTCACCCCGCTCGACACGGTCGCCGACCTGGTGATCGACGGCATTGCGGCCGAACGGTTCTGGATGATGGGGCCGCCCACCGCGGCCGATCAGGTCGTCAGCAAGAAGGCCGCGTCGATCCTGGCGCGCGGCGAACCCGACTATCTGGTCGACGTGCTGGTCCAGCACGCCGAGAGCACCTCGGATGAAGGAGGAAGGCCTTGAGCACCATCACAGTTCGCTACGGCCCGCGGCCCCCGCAGGAGCGGGTCGACCATGAGATCGATGCCACCAAGGCGCCTATCGCCACCGAGGCGGTGACGATCACCTACCTGACCGATCCGGAGATCGTCGCGGCCGTACTGCCCCGGCCGCTGGAACCGGCCGCCGAACCGCTGGTGCGCATCCAGCTGCAGCGGGTCCGCATCGAGGGCATGCCGACGTTCACCTCGGCGGTGTTCTCGGTGACCGCCCGGCACGGTGACATCGCCGGCGACTATCCGCTGTTCATGCCGCAATCCACCGAACAATCGGTCACCGGCGGGCGCGAAACCTTCGGCGAGCCCAAGAAGATCGCACGTATCGAGGTGGAGCGCGACGGCGATCGCGTCACCGCCGGCGTGGACCGGCTGGGCCATCGGCTCGTCACCGTCACCAGCCGGGTGACCGGCCCGGCGGAGCTGCCGCCCGACCAGATCAACACCGAGTTCTACTTCAAGTTCCTGCGTGCCCCCGACGGCAACGGCATCACCGACCCGCACCTGGTCTACGGCGAATACCACCGGCACTATGAGGTGCTGGAGAACCTGGAGAACACAGCCGGCACAGTCGAACTCGGGGAGTCCCCGCTGGATCCGGTGGCCGACATCGTGATTCGCGAAATCCGTTCGATCAGCTGGTGCCGCCGACGCACCGTCCAGGTGGGGCGGATCGCCGAGCGGGTGCCCGCCGAATGGCTGCTGCCGTATGTGCACCAGCGCTACGACGATGTCGCCCTGCTCGCCGCGCCCCGGCCCGAGTCGGCGCGGGCCTAGGTCCATGGACCGCTACACCATCATCTCGGCGGACTGCCACGCCGGCGCCGACCTGCTGGACTACCGCGAATACCTGGATCCGGGCTTCCGGGACGAATTCGACGGTTGGGCGAAGACTTACGTCAACCCCTTCGGCGACCTCACCGAACCCGATGCCGAACGCAGCTGGAACAGTGAGCGGCGCAACGCCGATCTGGACGCCGAAGGTGTTGCCGGCGAGATCATCTACCCCAATACCGTGCCGCCGTTCTTCCCCAGCGGCAGCCTGGCCGCTCCGCCCCCGGAGAACGTCCGCGAGGTCGAGCTGCGCTGGGCCGGACTGCGGGCGCACAACCGCTGGCTGTCCGACTTCTGTTCGCGCGCACCGGAGCGGCGCGCCGGGGTGGGCCAGATCCTGCTCGAAGACCTCGACGAAGCCGTCGCCGAAGTCGCCCGGATCGCCGAACTCGGATTGCGCGGCGGGGTGCTGCTGCCCGGGGTCGCCCCCGGCGCTGCGATCCCGCAGCTCTACGCCGAGCATTGGGCGCCGCTGTGGGCGGCCTGCGCCGAGGCGGGTGTGGTGGTCAACCACCACGGCGGTACCGCCGGACCGACCCCGACCGACGGGTGGGGCAGCTCGTTCGCGGTATGGGTCTACGAGACCCACTGGTATGCGCACCGGGCGCTGTGGCACCTGATCTTCTCCGGCGCACTGGATCGCCATCCGGACCTCACCGTGGTCTTCACCGAGCAGGGCGCCGGGTGGATACCGGCGACGCTGGACTCGCTCGACGTCGCGGCGGCCCGCTATGCGCGGCCCGGTTCGGCGATCTCCCGCTTCGCTGGACCCACCGCCGGCTCGCTGAGCCTGCAGCCCAGCCAGTACTGGTCCCGGCAGTGCTACGTCGGCGCCAGCTTCATGCGGCCCGTGGAGTGCGCCGAACGGCACGCTATCGGCGTCGAGAAGATCATGTGGGGCAGCGACTACCCGCATTACGAGGGCACCGGCCGCTATACCCGGGAAGCGTTGCGGCACACCTTCGCCGGTGTCCCTCCCGCCGAGGTGGCGGCCATGCTCGGTGGGAACGCGGCCGCCGTCTACGGCTTCAACCTGGCGGCGCTGGCGCCGTTGACCGAGCGGATCGGCCCGACCGTGGCCGAGGTAGCCGAACCACTGGTGGACCTACCCGCCGATGCGAGCAGCACCGTTTTCGAACCCGACCCCATCCGTACCTGGTAGGCGAAAGGAAGCCCCATGGACCCGTACACGATCATCTCCGCCGACACCCACGCCGAACTGCCGACTGAGCGGTACCGCGAGTACGTCGACCCCGAATACCTCGACGACTTCGAGGTCTATCTGGCCGAGAAGACCGCCGCGGCGCAGGCCGGCGGGTTCATCGACGAGGAGTTCGCCCAGGAGTGGTTCGACGAGCACGGTGAGGGCATCGCCGGCGGCTGGGATGTGGCGCTGCGGGATCGGGAACTCGACGGCGACGGGGTGGCCGGCGAGGTCATCTTCCCCGACGCCGACGCGGTGACCGGGGTCGCCGGGGCCCCGTTCGGGGCCGGCCTGGGCCAGTCCGGCGACCTGGACCCCGGACGCGCCATGGCCGGGGCGCGGGCCCACAACCGCTGGCTCGCCGAACTGTGCGGCCACAGCCCCGAGCGGCGCGCCGGGGTCGCGGTGGTGCCGATCCTGGCCGACGTCGATGCCGCGGTCGCCGAGATCACCCGCGCGGCGGAATCCGGGCTGCGGGGCGGGATCCTGATCCCGGCCCGCTGGGTCGGCTACCCGCCGTACCACGACCGCCGCTACGACAAGGTCTGGGCCGCTTGCCAAGACCTGCAGATGCCGGTGCACACCCACTCCGGGCCGGCCCCGCAGGAGGAGTACGGCGGGCACCTGGGCATCTACGTCACCGAGGTGCGCTGGTGGGGCGCCCGGCCGTTGTGGTTCGCATTGTGGTCGGGGGTGTTCGAGCGTTTCCCCGGCCTGCGCTGGGGGGTCACCGAGTGCGGCGCCTTCTGGGCCAACGATCTGCTCTGGCTGATGGACACCCGGTTCCTGCGAGAGCACTCGGCCAAGAAGATGAGCCACCACATGGAAGGCGACCTGACGATGCCGCCGTCGGCCTACTTCGACCGGAACTGCTTCATCGGGGCCACCACCACCGAGCGCCGGGAGCTGGCCAGACGCTACGAGATCGGTGTCTCCAACATGTTGTGGGGCAACGATTTCCCGCACCCGGAAGGGACCTGGCCGCACACCCTCGACTGGCTGCGGCGGTCCTTCTGGGACATTCCGGTCGACGAGACCCGACAGATGCTCGGCCTGGCGGCAGCTGAGCTGTACAACTTCGATCTCGCGGCGCTGGCCCCGCTGGCCGCGCGCATCGGCCCCACCCCGGCCGACCTCGGTCAGGACGACGCGGTCAGCATCCCGAAGTGGGAGGCGGCGCGGGAGATCGGCCGGCACTGGCTCACCGACGCCGAGCCGATCCCCGACCTGGTGCAGAACTGAGGAAACCACGATGGATCGCTACGTCGTCATCTCGACCGACACCCACGCCGGAGCCGATCTCTACGATTACAAGCCGTATCTCCCGGCCTCGCTGCACGACGAGTTCGACGCCTGGGCCAAGGTGTACAGCAGCCCGTTCGACGACTTGATCGTCGCCACTGCCAACCGCAACTGGGACCACGACCTACGCATCACCGAGATGGACGCCGACGGGGTTGCCGCCGAGGTGTTGTTGCCCAACACCGTTCCACCGTTCTTCCCGACCACCCCCAACATCACCATCAGCCTGCCCCGCACCCGTGACGATTTCGAGAAACGTTGGGCCGGAGTGCAGGCCCACAACCGGTGGCAAATCGACTTCTGCGCGCTGGCCCCGACGCGACGTCGCGGTCTGATTCAGATCTTCCCCAACGACATCGAGTTGGCGTGCCAGGAGATTCGCTGGGGTGCCGCGCAGGACTGCTTCGGCGGGGTGCTCATCCCGGCCGTGTCACCGGGTGATCCGCAGGTGGCCCCGCTGTTTCACACCCGCTACGAACCGATCTGGGCCCTGTGCGCGGAACTCGACCTGACGGTGGTGCAGCACGCCGGGGCCGGCAGCCCCGAGATGCCGATGGACCAGCCGGCCTCCAACCCGGTGCTCATCACCGAGATGGCGACGTGGGCCCAGCGAACCTTGGGTCACCTGATCCTCGCCGGAGTCTTCGAGCGGTACCCGACGCTGCGATTCGTCCCGACCGAGCAGGGCACCATGTGGGTGCAGCAACAGCTGATGCTGCTCGACGTCATGGTGCCGATGATGAAGACCGAGGCGCACAACCGCACCTACGGGATGTTCGGTGGGTCCTCCGTCGACGAGATGACCCTGCTGCCCAGCGAATACGCCCGGCGGAATGTCTACCTGGCCAGCGAGCTGACCCCCTACGAGTCGTCGATGATCGACTACCTGGGGGCCGACCACATCATGTGGGGCAGCGACTACCCGCACGAGGAGGGTTTCGCGCCGCACTCCAAACTGGCGATCCGCTGGGCGCTGCATGACCGGTCCGAGGACGAGTGCCGGAAGATCCTCGGCGGCAACGCGGCCCGGCTGTACCGGTTCGACCTGGATGCGCTGGCGCCCGTCGCCGCCAAGATCGGGCCGACCGTCGACGAAGTCGCCACACCGCTGGGCGACACCGGATATGTGTCCCCAGGCGGCTTCGGCTACCGGCCGTTCGAAGGCGGGCTGGCACTCAAGCGGATGGCGCCGGCCCGCGGGTAGCGGTCGCGCCTTTAGATCATCGCCCGCAGCGGGCCCTGCGGCTCGATGCCCAACGAACTCAGTGCCGAGGCGTGGAACGTGGTCCCGGGCACGTGGATCGCATGGTTGAGCCCGGCATGCGCGTCGCGCCAATACCGTTGCAGCGGTTTGCCCATCCGCAGCGCGTTGCCGCCGGAGCGAGCGAAGATCTCATCGACGGCGCCCACCGCGCGCCACACCGCACGAACCTGGGTGCGGCGCCCCGCGGCGCGGTCGGCGAAGCTGACTTCCTTGCCGGCGGCGACCATGTCGTAGATCCGGTCGGCGTTGGCCAGCAGCTCCTGCCGGGCGGCGTTGATGTCGGCGGCCGCCTCCCCTATCGCGTACATGACATAGGGGTCGTCTTTGATCGCGGTCCCGGTGGCGCCCACCCGTTCCCGCTGATAGTCCAGATGGGCGGCCAGCGCGCCTTCGGCGATACCGATGACCGCCGAGGAGATGCCGAGCGGGAACATCGTCGACCACGGCATCAGATATAGCGGATCTGTCATGCCGGCCTCGCGCTGGGCGCTGCCGTCCATCACCTTCATGCCGTCCATCGTGCGGTAGCTCGGAACGAAGGCGTCTTTGACGATCACGTCCTTGGACCCGGTTCCGCGCAGCCCCACCACATCCCAGGAGTCGTCGACGATCTCGTAGTCCGAGCGCGGCAGGATCATGTGCAGGATGGCCGGTGGCATCACCGGAACGCCGTCGGCGTCGCCGACGATCGCACCGAGAATGATCCAGTCGCAGTGGTCGGTACCGGAGCTGAATCCCCACCGGCCGTTGAAGATGTAGCCGTCGTCGACCGGCTTGGCCACACCCTGCGGCGCATACGGCGAGGCCATCCAGGTGTTGACGTCGGTGCCCCAGATCTCGTCGCCCACCCGCGGATCGGCGTAGGCCAGCTGGTAGGGGTGCACCCCGACCACCCCGTTGACCCATCCCGCCGACGGGTCCAGTGCCGCGGTGGCCATCACGGTTTCGGCCCACTCGCGCGGATGCGCCTGGAATCCACCGTGTTTGGCCGACTGCAGCAACCGGATCGAGCCGGCGTCCTTCATCGCCTTGACGGTCTCATCGGTCAGTCGGCCGATCCGCTCGGCTTCGCCGGCCTGCTCCCGCAACTGGTCGGCGATGCCCATCAGTCGGTCGATTACCCGTTCACCCATGTTGTCGCCCTAACGTCGTGGATGCGAAAAGCGGTGGTCTGCTGCAGGTGATGATGACACGGCCGGCGCGCGGCGTCCGCCGAAAAGACAACCGGGACAATCATGCGTCTGCCGGCTGTAGCGATGCGGGATCGAGTCGAAGATGAACTGACCGCCGGGAAATCGTGTTGCGCACTCGGCGATCAGGTTCAGTGCGTCATGCGGGGCGAGGTACATCAGCAGGCCCTCCGCGGTGATCAGGATCGGGCGATCATCGCCGACGTGAGTCATCCAGCCGTGGGCCCGCGACCGGCATCGCGGCGACAAGCTGCCGCTGGAATACCTGGTGCGCAAACAGTGCCGGGACAACCGCGCAACTGTTCGGGCTGAGTGACCGCGGGGTCATCGAGGTCGGCAAGAAGGCCGACCTCAACGTGATCGACATGGAGGCGCTGAGGCTGCACCCGGCCCGGATGGCCTACGACCTGCCGGCCGGTGGCCGGCGTCTGCTGCAGGGCGCCAGCGGGTATGTCGCGACGATCGTCAGCGACGACCCGGGCGCATGAGCACTTCCATCACAAGTGCAAATCTGTGTCCATCCGTCGGTGTAGGACGCGGATGACATCAACGACGTCCTCAGCGGTCAACCGGTAGAACAGTGCGTGGGAACCGACCGATAGCTTGCGATAGCCGAGTCGGATCTCATCGCAGGTCCGGCCGATCCGAGGATTCGCCGCAACGCGTGCGATGGCGTATTGGATTTCGCGCAGGTATTCATCGGCCTGATCAATGCCCCACTGCTCGTGGGTGTAATCCCATATCTGTTCCAGGTCCGCCTGCGCGGCCGGCGAGAGTAGATATCGGCTGGTCACCGGGTGCGTGATACTTCGGTCCGCTTGCGGTCGAGAAACGCGTCGAAGTCAAATGGCGTGGACGCGCCGCTACGTTCGCCATCCTCCAGCGCGGTGCGCAGCACACGTAGCTGGGTTTCACGATCCTCCAGTAGTCGCAAGGCCGAGCGAATGACCTCACTGACCGATCGGTAGCGGCCGGCCGCGATCTCCTGATCGATGAAGGCCTGGTAGTGCTCGTCGAGCACGAAGGAAGTGTTCTTGCCCATGATGAGAAGGTACCAAATCTTGGTATCGAGGGATACCGGCGATCAGATCCGGCAGCGCGGGCAGGTAGGCGGTGAAGTAGGGGCGCAGACCGTCCAGCCCGCGGGTCACGACGACGGCGGCGTCGTCCCGCTCGGCGGCCAGCCGGTCGGGGGAGCGTGCCCGCGCCACAGTCGGCGGTCCAGCGGTGCCCGGGAAGCGCACGAGCTCAGGACGGCTCCCGGGCGACGCCGCGCTCGAAGATGCGGGTCAGCGTCGGCACGATGGTGTGCCGGTCCACCAGGCCGTGGGCCGCCTCGCGGCTGGCCTTGATCATCAGGCCGAACAACGCGATCCGGATCCACTCCGCGCTGATCTCCGGGTCGAAGACACCTTCGCGTTGCCCGCGGACGATGAGATCGAGGATCGGCGTCGAGTTGGGCAGCTGTTCGCCGGGGATATCGCGCAGCACGGCCGGGTCGGCGAACAGAAACACGATCCGGTCGCCCTCGGGAACCAGGCTGGTGATCAGCCGGCGCATCGCGTCGCGGGCCGGACCCTGGTCGATGGCCGCGTCGGCGATCGTCTCATCGATGACGCGGATCGAGTCCAGGGTGGTCTCGTGGATCAACCGGTCCCGGTCGGCGAAGTAGCGGTGCACGGTGGAGCGGGCCACCTCGGCGGCGGCGGCGATCATCGGCAGGGTGGCGGTGCGATCCCGGGCCAGCACCGATGCCGTCGCACCGAGAATCGCCGCACGGGTGCGCGATTGTGAACCGGTGAGCTCTGCGACGTCCATGCCGCGATGATAGACCCTCACCCGCCCCTTTATGGGACATTGACGTCCGATTACTAGACGATCTAGTCTTGACGACGGAAAAAGGGGTGGCGCGATGAACTGGAACTTCCTCGGCACGAACTGGCACTTGTTCGGTGACCTGGCCGCGGTCGCCTTCGTAGTGCTGCTGGTGGCGGCGACCGGGGTGTTCTTCCACATCCGGCGCCTGCGCAACCGGGCGCCGCTGCCGATCAGCGAGGGAGTCGGGGCCCGCAAAGCGGTCTTGGCCAAGGTGCGCAAGGGCGAGCCGCTCTCGCCGCAGGAGCATGAGTTCGTCGGCCGGGTGATCGACGACCACCGCACTGCGCTGGCGTTCTGCATTCCCGCCGCGATCTTCTCGCTGGGCTGCTTCTATGTGCTCGGCAGCCTGGAGCAACTGCACGGCGCCACCCCGTCCGAACGCACCTTCATCGGGGTGATCCCGATGTTCGGCTCGTTGAACGTGACCGCCCAGACGCTGCGGATCGCCAAACTCAAGAAGCGCCTGCCGGTTTCGGTGACGCAGTGAGCTCGCTGCTGGCGCGGGCCTGGCTGCCGCTGGTCGCGGTGGTCGCGCTCGGCCTCGGCGCGATCGGGATGTGGAAAGTGCACCAGATGTCGGCTCCCGGGCCGGTTCTGACGGTCAACCCGCCGCAGGCACCCGAACAGTTCACGCCGAAGACGTTGAGCTACGAGGTATTCGGCTCACCCGGGGCGGGTGTGCTGCTGTCTTACGTCGACCTCAATGGGTACCCGCACACCGTCGAACTGGACTCCTTGCCGTGGCGCCATGACGAGACCACGATGCTGACGGTGGTGTCGGGCAGCGTCTCGGTGCAGGTGCGCGGCGACTACGTCGGCTGCCGGATCCTGGTCAACGACGTCGTCCGCGACGAGCACACCAACGCCCGCGACAACGCCGACATCGCCTGCCGGGTCAAGTCCGCATGAGCGTTGATCGCAAGGCGCGCCCGTTGGGCGCCCGGCTGGTGCGGGTGCTGGCCGTACCCATCATGGTCTTCTGGGCTCTGCTGGCGGCGGTGACGAATACCTTTGTGCCGCAGGTGGAGAGGGTCGCCGAGGAGCTCGCCGGGCCGATGGTGCCGACATATGCGCCCTCGCAGGCCGCGATGCTCGCGATCGGCGAGAAGTTCCAGGAGTCCACCTCCACCAGCATGACGATGCTGGTACTCGAGGCCGACCGCCCGCTGGGTGAGGCGGACCATCGCTACTACGACGCGCTGGTGCGCACGTTGCGAGACGACACCGAGCATGTGCAGTACGTGATGGACACCTGGGGCCGTCCCATCACCGCGGCCGGCGCCCAAAGCCTCGACGGCAAGGCCTCGTATGTGTTGCTGCGCCTGGCCGGCGACATAGGTCAGATGCAGGCCAACGACTCCGTCGCCGCGGTCCGCCACATCGTCGACACCTCCGACCCACCGCCGGGACTCAAGGTCTACGTCAGTGGCGCAGCACCATTGGCCGCCGACACCGTCGCGACGGCTAACAAGAGCCTGAACAACATCACGATCGCGACGATCTTCCTGATCATCTTCATGCTGCTGATGGTCTACCGGTCCGTCATCACCATGCTGGTGCCGCTGTTCGGGGTGCTGATCCTGATGCTGGCCGCCAAGGGGGTGATCGCCGCCCTCGGCCACTTCGGCTACATACAGCTGTCGTCGTTCGCGGTGAACATGGTGGTCTCGCTGACGCTGGGCGCGGGCACCGACTACGGCATCTTCCTGATGGGGCGCTATCACGAAGCGCGGAACAACGGCGAAAGCCGCGAGGAGGCGTTCTACACAGCCTATCGCGGTGTGTCCCATGTGATCCTGGGCTCCGGGCTCACCATCGCAGGCGCCGCCTACTGCCTGAGCTTCGCAAGGCTGAACTACTTCAACACGATGGGCCCGGCGGTGGCCATCAGCATGGTGCTCACCGTGGTGGGGGCGCTGACGCTCGGGCCGGCGATCCTCAGTGTGGGCAGCCTGATCGGCCTGTTCGATCCGCGGCTAAAGGCCAAGGCGCGGCTGTACCGACGGATCGCCACCTCCGTGGTGCGTTGGCCTAAGCCGATCCTGACCGCCTCCGCGGCCCTGGTGGCCGCCGGAGCCGTCTTCGTGCCGACCTATCAGGTCAGCTTCGACGACCGCACCTATCAACCGCACGACTCACGGGCCAACCTGGGGTTCGCCGCCGCGGATCGGCACTTCGCCAAGAGCAAGCTGTTCTCGGAGATGCTGATGGTCGAATCCGATCACGACATGCGCAACTCGGCCGACTTCATCTCGCTGGATCGCGTTGCCAAGGCGCTGATCCGGTTGCCCGGAGTGGCGATGGTGCAGAGCATCACCCGACCGATGGGCCGTGCGCTCGAGCACGCCTCGCTGCCGTATCTGTTCACCGGGCAGGGCAGCGCCAACGGGCAGCAGTTGCCGTTCACCAGGGAGCAGAACGCCAACACCGCCCAGCAGGCCGACATCATGGGCCACACCGTCGAGGTGTTGCAGAGCACCATCGCGCTGACCCAGAAGCTGGCCGATGAGATGCACTCCACGGTGCTCACGATGGAGGACATGCAGGCCGTCACCGATCAGATGAACGAGCAGATCTCGAATCTGGACGACTTCCTGATGCCGTTGCGCAGCTATTTCTATTGGGAGCCGCACTGTTTCGACATCCCGATCTGCTGGGCGTTCCGGTCGACCTGGGACATGATGGACAACGTCGACAGGCTCGCCGAGAGCATCAAGGACGCGGTGGGGTCCCTGGAGGTGGTCGACAGTCTGCTGCCGCAGATGGTGACCCAGCTCAACACCATGGCCGAGGATCAGATCGCCCTGCGCGCCCTGATCGTGAACACCTACGGCCCCACCAGTATTCAGGCGCAGAACACCGATCAGACCTTCAACGACATGATCAACGTCGGCAACGACTTCGACGCCTCCCGCAGTGACGACTTCTTCTACATACCCCGCCCGGCCTTCGACAACGAGGACATCAAGATCGGGATGCAGCTGATGATGTCGCCGGACGGCAAGGCGGCCCGGTTCATCGTCACCCACGAGGGCAACGCGATGGGCCCCGAGGGCATCGAGCACGTCGAGAAGTTCCCCGATGCGATCAAGATCGCGCTCAAGGAGACCTCATTGGCCGGGGCGAAGATCTACATCGGCGGGTCCGGCTCGAACAACAAGGACATCGCGCAGTACTCGAAGTCCGATCTGCTGATCGCCGCGATCGCAGCGTTCGTGCTGATCTTCCTGATCATGCTGGTCATCACCCGAAGCCTGGTGGCCGCCTTGGTGATTCCGGGAACGGTGGCGTTCTCCTACGCCGGGGCGTTCGGGTTGTCGGTGCTGATCTGGCAGCACCTGATCGGGCTACACCTGCATTGGCTGATTCTACCGCTGACGTTCATCATCCTGGTGGCGGTCGGATCGGATTACAACCTGCTGCTGATCGCCCGGCTCAAAGAGGAGCTCGGCGCGGGTCTGAATACGGGTTTGATCCGGGCGCTGGGCAGCACCGGCGGCGTGGTGACCTCGGCCGGACTGGTGTTCGCCTTCACCATGCTGGCCATGCTCGCCAGCGATCTGCGCACCATCGGTCAGGTCGGTTCCACCGTGTGTATCGGACTGCTGCTGGACACCTTGATCGTCCGGTCGTTCATCGTGCCGTGCCTGGTGCGGATCTACGGGCCGTGGTTCTGGTGGCCGACGATCGTGCGCCAACGTCCATTGCGTCGGCAGGTTCAACCGGCCGCGCCGGTGTGATCGCCGGCGCCACCCAGCGGCGCAGGAAGGCCCGCAGTTGCTCGCCGCGGCGAGGCGGCCGGCCCGGGTCGATGACCAGGGATTGCAGCACCCGGAGCATGAATTCGACCAACTGATCGAGACCGTCGCCGCCGAAACCCGCAGCGTCCCAGTCGACGTCGAAGCGTTCGACGATCGATCGCCCGAAGGTGCGGGCCATATCGGAGGTGACACCGGCCGAGAAGGCACTGGCCTTGCCCGGCGTCAGCAGCAGGCTCATGTAGCGCTCGTCGGGCAGACGTTCCAGTGTGTGCGCGATACCTTCCACGACGGCCTCGGCGGGATCATGGATCCCGCGGACGTGCCGGGCCAGGCCGTCGAGAAAGGGATCGACCTCGGCGACGGCGGTGGCGATCAGCAGCGCTTCGGTGCTGGGGAAATAGCGGTAGACGGTCTGGCGGGTGACGCCGACGTCCCGGGCCACATCCGAGATGCCGAAGTTCTCACCGGAGTGGTCGATCCGTCGCCGGGCGGCTTCCAGGATGCGCACGACGGCTTCGTCGTCGTCGGCCGGTTTCACGCCCGACCAGCCGTGAGTGCGCATGAGCGCACGTTACCGCTCGGCGACCGACGCTTCTTGACCATACAAATTGATAATGTGTATGGTCACTCCGACTTACTTCGCGAGGGGAGTGATCGGGTGATCGGCGTACGGGACACCGAACTGACCAGGCGAGCGCTGCGGCTGGTGTTGAACAAGACCACCGACATGGCCGACGAGGTGCTGCGGGTGCCGTTGCACTACTACCGGGACGCAAAGGTCACCGAGATCGAGGAGTCCCAGATTCTGCGGCGCACACCGCTGGCCGTCCTGCCCAGTGCGCAGGTTCCGAACCCGAACGACTACGTGGTTCGCTCCGTACTGGGAGATTCGCTGCTGGTCACCCGCGACAAGAACGGCCGCAGTCATGTCTTCCTCAACTACTGCCGCCACCGCGGCGCCAAGCCGGCCTGCGGTGCCGGCAGTGCGGTGCGGTTCACCTGCCCGTACCACGCCTGGACCTACCGCAATGATGGGACGCTGCTGACCGTGCCGGGTAGCACCGGTTTCGCCGGTATGGACAAGCGCGACTACGGGCTCATCGAGTTGCCCAACCAGGAGCGCCACGGCTTCATCTGGGCGGTGCTGACCGCCGGCGCCGACATCGACGTCGATGGGCACCTCGGTGACCTCGGTTCTGATCTGGCCGCGCTGGACTACGACTCCTTTGGCTACCACGACTATCGCGAGTTCGAATCCGAGGTGTCCTGGAAGGGGGCCTTGGAGGCGTTCGCCGAGAGTTACCACTTCCCGTTCGTGCACGGCGAAAGCCTGATCGGTCAGAACGCGCTGGCGAACACCTCGATCCACGACCGCTTCGGCAGACACCACCGGATGGGCTTTCCGTTCAACTGGATCACCAACCTGCAGAGCGACTCCGAAGCGTCCTGGGACGTCCGCGACAACATGGGGGTCATCTACTGGATCTACCCGAACCTCATCCTGGCGAACAGCTCGGTGGGGGTGGAGGTCATCGACATCCTGCCCGCCGGCTCCCCGACCCGGTGCACCGTCCGGCACAGCTGGCTGGCCCGGACGCCCGCGGCCGACGACGACACCCGCGCCGGCTACGATGCGATCTTCGCCGCTGTGCACGCGGCGGTGCGCGACGAGGACTTCGCCATGCTGCCGCAGTGCGGTGAGGGCGTGCGGCACGGTCAGCATGACCATATGGTGATCGGCCGCAACGAGATCGGCGTTCAGCACATGGTCCGGGTGTTCGCCGACGAACTCGGCATCGCACTGGGCTGACCGGCCGATTGCTCCTCAGAACACCCGCCGTTCGGCGAGCACATCCGCGAACGCCGCCAGGTCGGTGGCGAACAGCGAGGGTTGCTCGAAGGCGGCGAAGTGCCCGCCGCGGTCCGCGACGCTGTAGTGGACCAGGTTGTAGCGATGGGCCGCCCAGGCTCGCGGGGTCTGCAGCATCTCGTACGGGTAGACCGCGTAACCGGTCGGCACGTTGACCCGGCCGGTCCAGGTACTCAACGGGCCGGTTTCGGAGCGGGAGGATTCGCAGTACAGCCGGGCCGCCGACGTCGCCGTCACCGGCAGCCAGTACAGCATCAGGTTGTCGATCAGCCGGTCGGTGCTGATCGGCATCCCGTCGCGGATGTCACACCAGGCGTGAAACTTCTCCAGAATCCAGCCGGCCAGGCCCACCGGAGAGTCGTCGAGGCCGAAACCCAGCGAATGGGGGCGCGTCGCTTGCTGTTTCAGGTAGGCCATGCCGTCGGCGGTGCGCTGCGCCGCGGCGACGATGGCGGACTGCTCATCCTCTGTCACGGCGCCCAGCAGTTCGGCGTTGTCCGGGTCGGGCGGCGCGAAGAGCATGTTGGAGTGGATCGCAGCGACACGGCTGGCGTAGTGCTCACCAAGTTCGCGGGTGACCAGCGCGCCCCAATCGCCGCCCTGCGCGACGTAACGGTCATAGCCCAACTGACCCATCACGTCGTCGACGGCGGCCGCCACAGCTGCGACGTCGACACCGGTCCGACGGGTGGGTCCGGAGAACCCGTAACCCGGCATCGAGGCGACGACAATGTGGAACCGGCTGCGCAGCAGCGGAAGCACGTCGAGGAACTCGACGATCGAACCCGGCCAGCCGTGAGTGAGCAGCAACGGGATAGCGCCCGGATCGGTCGAACGCGCATGCAGGGTTCAGCCACGGTCGTCTCCTCTCAGGCCGGCGACGATGTGATCGCAGACGAAATTTCGGACCGCGCGCGGGCTGTCGAGGTTGACCCGCATGGGTGGGAGCAGCTCGAAACTGAACAGCATCCGCACGATCCATTCGCCGGCGCGGCCCGCATCGAGCGTGGCGTCGACCTCGCCGCGGTGTTGCGCGGCGCGCACCATCGGCGTCCACAGCTGCACGGAGCGGCGCATCAGCTCCTCGCCGCCGTGTTCGAGCAGCAGCACCAGCACGCTCTGATTGATCGCCCGCGGTTCGGCGGCTGAGCGTCGGCGATGCGCCGAGATCAGCACCGCGGCGGCGGCGACCTGCTCGGCGAGGCTGGCCTGCTCGTTCACCTCGGCGGCCATGGTGTCGATGAATGCCGCGGACAAATGGCCGAGCGTCGCGGCGATGGCGTCGTCGCGGGTCCCGAAGACGTTGTGCACCGTGCCGCGGGACACCCCTGCCTCCTCGGCGACGGCGGTGAGGCTGAAGCGCCGCGGGCCGAGCCGGCGCAGGGTTTCGGTGGCGGCGGCGAGCAGCGGCGGCGGTGGTGTTCTCGATCCGTTGTCGCCGGGCACTTGCACACATTATCGAGATGTGTACAAATTGATCAATAGTTCCGTGCGCCGAGTCCCGCGAACACAAGGAGACTGCCGTGTATGACCTCACGATCACCGGTGGCACCGTCGTCGACGGATCCGGATCCGATCGCTTCCTGGCCGACGTGGGTGTCCGCGACGGCAAGGTCGTGGCGGTCCAACGCCGCAGTGGAGCCGACGATCCGGGCTTGACCGGCGAGGCCCGTGAGACCATCGACGCCACCGGACGCATCGTGGCACCGGGGTTCGTCGACATCCACACCCACTACGACGGCCAGGTCAGTTGGGACAGCCTGCTGGAGCCCTCCAGCGGCCACGGCGTGACGACGGTGGTCACCGGCAACTGCGGGGTGGGGTTCGCCCCGGTACGGCCGGGCCGCGAAGAGTGGCTGATCAAACTGATGGAGGGCGTCGAAGACATCCCCGGCACCGCGCTGACCGAGGGCATCACCTGGGGCTGGGAGAGCTACCCCGAATACCTCGACGCCGTCGACGGCCAGCGCCTCGCCGTCGACGTCGGCAGTCAGGTCGCGCACGGTGCGATTCGTGCCTACGCCATGGGCGATCGGGGCGCCCGCAACGAGCCGGCCACCCCGGACGACATCGCCGCGATGAGCGCCCTGGTGCAAGAGGCGATCGAGGCTGGGGCGCTGGGCTTCTCGACGTCGCGCACCCTGGCGCACCGGGCGATGGACGGCGAGCCGGTACCGGGCACCTTCGCCGCCGAAGACGAGTTGTTCGGGCTGGGCCGGGCCATGGCAGCGGGCGGTCAGGCGGTCTTCGAGCTGGCCCCGCAGGGTACCGCCGGTGAGGACATCGTGGCGCCGAAGAAGGAGCTCGAGTGGATGCAGCGCCTCGGCGCCGAGATCGACCGGCCGATCTCGTTCGCGCTGATCCAGGTCGACGCCGACCCGAACCTGTGGCGTGAGCAGCTCGACATCTCCGCGGCTGCGCATCAGGCCGGCAGCGCGCTGTACCCGCAGATCGCCGCCCGGCCGTTCGGCATGCTGCTCGGCTTCCCCGGCCATCACGCCTTCACCCACCGGCCGACCTACCGGCGGCTCAAGGAGCAGTGCAGCCGTGAGGAGCTGGCGCAGCGGCTCGCCGATCCGGTGGTCAAGGCGGCGATCCTGTCCGAAGACGATCTGCCGCCCGACCCCGCCGTGCAGTTCGACGCGATGTTCGCCCTGGTGCAGCACTCGCTGCACCGCATCTACGACCTGGGGGATCCGCCGGACTACGAGCCGACGCCGGATCGCTCGGTGGCGGCGATCGCCGCGGCGCGCGGCGAGGATCCGCTGGCGACGCTGTATGACCTGATGCTGGCCTCCGATGCCGGCGCGATGCTGATGCTGCCGTTCTTCAATTACGCCGACGGCAACCACGACGCGATCCGCGAAATGCTCACCCACCCCGCCGGCGTGCTGGGCCTGTCCGATGGCGGCGCACACTGCGGAATGATCTGCGACGCTTCCTATCCCACCTACCTGCTCACCCACTGGGCGCGCGATCGGCATCGCGGCCAGAAGCTGTCGCTGGAATACGTGGTGCGCAAGCAGTGCCGGGACACCGCCGCGCTGTTCGGTCTGACCGACCGCGGCGTGATCGACGTCGGCAAGAAGGCCGACCTCAATGTCATCGATATGGACGCGTTGAGGCTGCACCCGGCTCGGATGGCCTACGACCTGCCGGCCGGTGGACGTCGCCTGCTGCAGGGCGCGAGCGGGTATGACGCCACGATCGTCAGCGGAGTTGTCACCCGGCGCCACGGCGCCGACACCGGCGCCCGTCCGGGGCGTCTGGTGCGCGGAGCGCGTTGAACACCAGATAAGGAGCCTGACTGTTGTCTTCGATGTATCCCTGCGAGAAAGTCGATCTCGACTTCATCGAGCACGCGCCGCAGCGGTTCAGCAACAGTGTCGAACTGGCCGTGACACCCGAGCAGGTGTGGCAGGTGCTCGCCGATGCCGAAGCCTGGCCACACTGGGCGTCTGTCATCACCCATGTGAGATGGACCAGCCCCGAGCCGCATGGCGTCGGTACCACTCGTGTCGTCGACATGCGCGGCGGCATCGTCGGCGAAGAGGAGTTCCTGGCCTGGGAACCCGGTCGGCACATGGCGTTTCGCTTCAATGCGAGCTCGACCTCGGCGCTGGCGGTGTTCGTCGAGGATTACCGCATCGAACCCACCGCGCAGGGCTGCCGGCTCACCTGGACGCTGGCCAACCGGCTGACCGGCCCGGCCAAGTTCTTCTCCCCGGTCAGTGCCCCGCTGATGAACCTGGCGTTCCGCCGCTTCCTGTCCAACCTGCGGCGCTACACCGACAAACGCTTCGCCACCGCGGCCCACGGCTAGGGTCCGGCGGCGGCGGAATCAGAGGTGCCGGTCGATATCCATCCGCTGATCACCGGGTGCGTCGCGAGGCGTCGGTTCGTTAGCGGTCCATCGCCAACTCCCGGGCGATGGCGGCGTGGTACTCGTCGATCTTGGCGGGGTTGACCGCCCGGAAGAATCCGTCCGGCAGGGGCGCGTGCCGGTAGGCCTCCACGGTCATGGTGCGGGTGAACAGCGTGACTCCGTCGGCGGGTCGGGTGAATCGGTACTGCACGGTGATGCGTCCTTCCATCCCGCCGTTGCCGTCGCGGTCGTGGCCGAGCCGGCCCACCGAACTGAACATCCACAGCGTCGGGCGCGTCGCGATGGCGAGCTGCCAGGTGAAGATGCGGCCGCCGTCCGGGCCGGCCTCGGTCCAGGTGTCGCCGACCTCTAAAGGCATTCGGCTGGGCAGGTTTTCGATGTGAGCGCTGCCCGGATAGGTCTTGGTCCAGTTGGCCGGATCGGTGACGAAGTCATAGATCGTCTCCGGGGGATGGCTGAACGCGGTCTCCGAACTGGTGGTGACGATGCCCAACGTCGTGCCTTTCTTTACAGTGCCGCCTGCAGTGCGGCGACGGTGTCACCGGGTCTCGGTCTCGGCCAGCCGGCCCAGCTCGGTGACGAACCGCAGCGCGAATGTTTGGGCGGGCATCTTGACGAATACGGTGGCGGGCACGCCGTCGCAGTCGAGCGCCAGTCGGGCTCGTGAGGACGTACCGGCATCGCCGTCGACGACACGCACCCGATCCACGCGGCGCCCGAGGATCCGGGACAGCTGAGCCGCGGTCAGATCGGAAACGCGCCGCGGCAGCTTTCCACCGACCGTGCCCAGGGCCACCCGGCCGACGCCGCGACCCAGCTCGGCAGCCAGGTTCAGGGCCGGGACACGATGGCGTCGGCGGCCGGATGCGGCTGTCATCGTGGTGAGTTACCCCATTTCCCGCTGTGAACACGAACCGGTCTGACCAGCGCCTGCATATTTCACGACTTTACAGTTCATGATTAGAGTGTCATGTCGATGGTCCAACTGTTGACCTCCCCGCACTCGGGGTGCTAAGCAGGTGCACAGCATCCTGCCTCCGCGACCAGAAGGACTCGTTCATGACAGTGCAGTCGGTAATCGACGATCTGGCCAAGCGCCCCGGCACGGGCGAGGTGATCCCGGTCATCGACCCGGCCACCGAGGAGCAGATCACCGAGTTCCGCGACGCCGGGTCCGACGCCGTCGACGCGGCCGTCGCCGCCGCGAAGGCGGCTTACGAGTCGGGTGTGTGGACCGACCTGCCGGGTCGCAAGCGCGCCAAGGCGCTGTGGCGCCTCGGTGACCTGATCGACGAGCACGCCGCGGAGTTCGCCGAGCTGGAATCCCTGGACGCCGGCATGCCGCCGGCGCAGGCCGAAATGATCGTGTCCACCTGCGCGGAGTTCTTCCGCTACTACGCCGGCTGGTGCACCAAGATCACCGGATCGAGCTACCAGGTGCAGATGGAGGGCGGCGTCAACAGCACCCACGCGAATTTCCACGCCTACACCCAGAAGGAGCCCTACGGCGTCGTCGGCCTGATCTACCCGTGGAACGGCCCGCTGTTCAACGCCTGCGCCAAGATCGCCCCGGCATTGGCCGCCGGATGCAGCAGCGTCGTCAAGCCCGCCGAGGAGACCCCGCTCTCAGCGGTGCTACTGGAGCGGCTGATCGCCCAAGCCGGGGTTCCCGACGGCGTCGCCAACTTCGTGATCGGTTACGGCGCCACCGCCGGCGCGGCGATCACCGCGCACCCCGACGTGGAGAAGGTCGCCTTCACCGGCTCCACCGAGGTCGGCAAGCAGATCATGCGCGACTCGGCGGACAACCTGAAAAAGGTCACCCTGGAGCTCGGCGGCAAGTCACCGGTGCTGATCTACGAAGACGCCGACCTGGACATGGCGATCATGATGGCCTCGATGGGCATCTTCGTGCACTCCGGTCAGGGATGCGTCTGCGGCTCAAGGGTTTTCGTGCAGCGCAGTGTGTACGAGCGGGTGGTCGCGGGCA
>NZ_CP083985.1:167517-279489 GCF_020172665.1 [Mycobacterium] zoologicum
CCCGACCGGAGCGCACAGGAACAGCTGGACAGACCAGCAGATACCCCCTGCCCGCGACCAGGACCAGCCCTCAACAGCCCAGCGAGGCACACCTACCCCAATTCATCAGTGGATCGAGGCTAAACCACTCCGCACAGCACTCCCCCACACCCCTACCTTCATGGCCCGACCTGGAGGACCTCGAACCAGGCATCCGCACTGTCGGCGGCCCGCCACCCCACGAGGGCCTAGAACACCGCATTGAGCACGCCTTGGCGCAACTGAGCGCGGTCGCCAGGATTGCGGCAAGGCGGACCCTCCCCCGGCCACAGTTCCAAGCATTTCCCGCAGTCGATGCCCCCGGCGCCGCCTATACCCTCGACGCGGAGAACTCTCTCCACTATCGGTGCATGGATGTACTGACCGGTCAGCCAGGCACGCGTCAAACTGTCGACGCCGACGAGCTGGTGTACTGGATCGTCGACGACGCGGCTCGCGCGGTCGCCTGGAGTTTTGCCTACCGCTCCCCCGCCGCGCGCGGCACCGGCGCCGACACGCTCAAAGCGACCGTGGCCCTGCCATTGTGGGCCGCCTTCGTCAGTGCGCTCGACCCGCGATGGGGCTCGAAGACGCAGGCCACGATTGACGCTCTCCTGCACAACTCCAAACCCACCCGACGCGCGAGCTAACCACTAAATGCGCAGGTGAGGGCCGCGACGACTCAATCGCTGCACTGTCGTTTTCTAGGGTTCCCTCAGCACGAAAGTCGTGCATCAGAGGGAAGGAAACCCGACGTGACCATGAAGATTCGCAGCCCGAAGATTCTCGTTTTTGATGTCGCCCCCAGCCGCTTGATGGAGATGAGCGTCGACTACTACCGCGAGTGCCAGATCGCGGGAGCCGGCAGTGTCGAGGTCGACGTGGCCGACGATGACACCACCATCGTCTCAGCGACCCGCTACCTGCCCGCCGACGCCGACGTCGCCGCGGTCGTCCGCGACGGGGTTCTCCAAGTGCTCTGCACGCGCGCCGGCCGCGACCCGATCATCATGTGCGAGTTCCCTGCGTGGACGAACTACACCGTGCACCGCTCGCGCCGGTGAGCCGTGCACGCTGACTCGTTGTGGCGGCGCCCGGTCCTGTTCAGCGCTTCGGAACTTCGCGGCCATCCATAGCGATGAAGGCACACTCCGAGGTGGCCGGCGGGTCGTAGACCGTCCTGTCGCAAGTTCCTACACGTATACGAGCGGTGCGGGCCCATCCCCCGGTTGGCGCACGTTGAGCACTGCTGCGTCCCTACAAGCACCAGCTGCGGCCCACGGAGCGGATGCCCCCCAGGACAATGCTGCGGCGGGCCGGGTTCCGCATACCCGCGCCGGGTCCGCCGTAGCCTCGTCACAGCTCCACATTCTAGGTGCGTGCTCGAACATATGTGCGCATGCTTGGGTCTGCATCACGTGGTTCGCCGGCCCCTTCGGAGCCCCCCGGCCTCGGGCGGTGGGGGTTGAAGATCACCTGGGAAAACGCCGCGTAGGGCCCGCTGACGCGCTTTCGACACGTCCGCCATATGCCTGGCGCTGCGAGCGGCTACCGTTGGTCAGCAGCGACTACAGGCCGCAGTTTGTAATGTTGCACCTCCGAGCAGGGCTAATGTCACCTGCAACATTGCGCACAACACTGCCGACAACATCACGTCCAATATCAAGGATTACATTGCACGCGGCACGGTCTTGCGCTATTGGCTGTGATAGTGGCTCTGGTACATGCTGACACGCAGGCAGGTAATAGTCAGGGTGCTATCGGCTGTGCGGCGCGCCGCGATACAAGTTGTGCACGCACACACAGCGTGGTCGACTAATATCGAACGCAGCACATATGCACCTTGTCAGCGGTGCACACACGCACAGAAGGGGTGCGCGATATGCCAGACAGCACTGCAGGTGTTGCGACACGCAATGTCAGCGGCAAGCGGCGGGCAGGCGGCGCTGAGGCGCAGCAGCCCGGCATCGCGCTAGAGCGGCTCGGTGTCGCCTCGTCGCCGGCGCTGATGGAACTCCTGCCCCGCCTAATCGTCACGGTTGCGGCGTGGAAGGGGGGAGTGGGCAAGACCGAACTCGCCAAGGAGTTGGCGTTCCTGCTCGGCGGAGTCCTCGTCGACTTGGACTGGGACGAGGGAGGGGCCACCCGCGCGTGGGGGTACCGCCATGAGACAAGAACCACCGCACCTCTTCTTGACGCGCTGGAGGCTGGCCGCGTGCCACGCCCTCTCTCGGGCGGGGGAGTGCGCGCTGACCTCATTCCGTCGCATCCCGACTTCGCCATCCACCAGCCACCGGCTGACCAGATGGCCTCGACACTGGAGAAGTGGTCGCAGTCGCTAGGCCGACCGCTGGTGGTCGACACACACCCGGGCGGAGTGAGCTCCACGATGGGGGCGGTCGCGGCCGCACACGTCATCGTGGTCCCGGTCAACCTTGAGACCCGGGCGCTGAAGGCGACCGAGAGCATGGCCAAGGAATTGCAGGGAGGCTATCCACTGCTGTTTGTCATCAACCGCGTGGAAGCAGCCCCAGAAGCCGAACTTCGCCAGCTGGAGAAGCTGAGCGACACCTTCGACATCCCGGTTGGCCCCGTGGTTTCCAGCCACACCTTCCTCAAGCGGCGCAAGCTCACGATGGCGGTATGCGCCCCTGGTCGTTCCGGCGAAATACCCGCTCGGGCAGCTGGTTTCGTTGAAGAAATGCACGAGGTGGCGCGCAGCGTCCTTGACCTCGCGCTCAAGGCTCAACAGTAACGGGGGAGAGGAACACCCATGTCCGACGGAATCGCATCCCTGCGCAACCGCAAAGCAGAGCGGGCAGGGCGCCAAGCGCCCCCTCCCCGTCACCCGAAGCCGGCCGCCCCGGTCAGTGCTGATGCGGGCCCAGCAGATGACAGGCTCCCCAGCTCGTCGACCGCTGCTCCGGCCCCCGCCGAGGAGCCGGCAGTAACTGTCAGCGCGACGCCGCCGCGGGCTGCGCCGGCGCCTGCGCCCGCCGTCACCGAGACCGAGACCGAGGTGACAGCCGACGTGGATCACTCGCCCTCCCGGCGGGATCTGCCCGCGCTGGAGATTGATTGGACCGACCCGCTAATGCATGTCGCCTCACCGACGCGGGTCAGCGTCGCCAACTCCGTGGCAGCGCGATTCAAGGCCGTCGCCGACCAGCCAGGGTCGGCACCACAGACCGAGCTCATCATGGAAGCAGTGAGCAGCCACCTCGCGGATCTCCCCGAACTCGTGCTTGCCCGCCGACCCGAAGAGAACGCCACGCAGCCCCCTGGCTTTTTCGTCAGGCGCGCACCTGTCCAGAAGGCGGAACCTGTTGTGCCGGTGTACATGCGGCCCATTGCGGGTGAGGTTGAAGCGCTGCGCCGCATTGTGGACTGGGTGAACAGCATCATCTTGGCGGGCCACCCCGGGCGGCCAAAGTCGACGCGTTCGGAAATCGTCACTGCCGCCCTAGACGCCAGCTATCCGAGCACGCGCAGCCGCTAGCGCAACCCCACGCGCAACATCACCCCTGACAGAGGTAGTGATATTACCTATGACACCACCCCAGTGGCCACCCTACTATCCGACTGCCAAGCCGTCGCGGCGCTGGCTTCCGGTCGCCATCATCGTCGCGGCCATCATCATCGCCACCTCGGTAATCGCAGCTGTCCTACTGAGCCGCGGCTCCGACACCGCAGCACCCGCTAGCCCCGCTCCGACAGCTGCCCAGAATGCCCCAGCACAGGGCAACGCCACCGAGACCAGCTCGACGTGCGAGGCGTGGCCTTCCACTAAGGCCGCCCTGACGGCTATCCCTCAGCTGCCTCCGGGCTGGGATTGGTCGACGCCGAATATCGACACCTACATCGGGAATCGGACCGCTGCGATCGCCAAGGCCTTGACCTGTTTGAGCCGCAGATTTCAGCCGAGCCAGCCACTACTGCATCCGTCGCGCGGCAGTATGTCGCGGAGCGGCGTACTGAAATCGAGTTGCTGCGCAATCGCACGTACACGCAGGCCGATGGTGTGGCAGCTACGGCCGCGTCCGCACGGCTCGATGAGCTGTGTGGTGCCAGCTAAGCGATAAATTGTGCACGAGGCGCATCGGCGGCGCCCATAGGCTCGATGCATGAGTCTCCAGGACCAATACGCGCCTGAGCGGCCTCCGGTTGGCGGTGCCCCAGCAGAAGGCGACCGTCGCCGCGCCGGCACCTTCTTCATGGGGTGGTTGATTCTTGCGGCCTCGATGTCGTTGGCCGGCAATGTTGGACACGCGCTGCTCATCGCCCCGTCCGAAACACGATGGCTGGCCGCACTTGCAGCTTTGGTACCGCCGATAGTTCTTCTGGCAGCGACTCATTCGGCAACTTGGCTGGTGCGAGCCCGTTCCGTCGGCTGGGTGTATTGGGTAGCGCTCGCGCTCACGGCAGCATTGGCACTGGGCTCGTTTGCGCTCTCGTTCGACGCTTTGCGCTCTCGTTCGACGCTTTGCGCTCCTTCGCAGTGATGCTGGGTATTCGCGAGTCCATGTCGTGGATCTGGCCGGCGGTGATCGACGTCGCTATCGCGCACGCGACTCTGTGCCTGCTGTCACTCACTAGACCCAAGCGGCCCAACGCATTTGCCCACGGCCGCGAGCAATTGGCTACGGCGTCGGCCACGACGACGACCGCGGCCGTGAAGGCCGGCCCCCGGCAGGCCCAGCCGGTTACGGCGGGCGAGGACCGGGCGCAGCAGGTGCCGCCACGGCCTTCGGTGCCATCGCCCAGTTCGGTGCCACAGCCCATTGAGAGCCTCACCGAGCACGCATCCGACAGCCCTGCGCGCGTCAGGAATGCGGTCCCGGACACATCGCATTTAGCCTCGATCCACCGATGAATTGCCTGTGTAGGTGGGTGTCGATATAAGGAAAGTGCCCCTTGAGCTGGGAGGATTGGTGTTCTCTACGCATCAATCAGGCCAGTTAAGAAAGGCACTTCCAGTGCAAGTGTCCCACGGGTTCGCTGCGTCGTCGGCGGTCTTCGATGAGGATCATCTCGTGTCGTGCGCCGGACTGGTGCCGGTGATGACACTGGCTGAGCAGACCGGCCTGCCGAATCTGTTGGCTGACAAGATCTTCATCCCCGCGCCGAAGATCAAATCCGGGTCAGCGAATCCGGCACCGAAGCTGGCCACGGTGATCGCCGGGATGTGCGCCGGCGCCGACAGCATTGATGACCTCAACATCGTCCGGGCCGGGGGCATGAAAACACTCTTCGGCGATGTGTACGCACCATCAACCATCGGAACCCTGTTGCGGGAGTTCACCTTCGGACACGCACGCCAACTCGAATCAGTCCTGCGCGAACACTTGGCCGCCCTCTGCCGGCGCGTTGAGTTGCTACCCGGATCCGACAGCGGTGTGTTCATCGACATCGACTCCCTGCTACGACCGGTCTACGGCCATGCCAAACAAGGCGCCTCCTACGGACACACCAAAATCGCTGGCAAGCAGGTCCTGCGCAAAGGACTCTCGCCGTTGGCGACCACGATCAGCACCCCCGGTGCGGCGCCGGTGATCGCCGGGATGCGGCTGCGGGCCGGCAAGACCGGCTCCGGTAAAGGAGCCGGTCGAATGGTCGCCCAGGCCATCACCACGGCCCGAGCGGCCGGGGTCACCGGCCAGATCCTGGTCCGCGGCGATTCGTCCTACGGCACCCGCGCCGTCGTCGGCGCCTGCCGACGCCATGGTGCGCAATTCTCGGTGGTCATGGGCCGCAACAGCGCGATCAACCGGGCCATCAACGCCATCGACGACGCGGCGTGGACACCGGTGAAATACCCGGGCGCGGTGCGTGATCCCGACACCGGAGAGTGGATCTCTGATGCCGAAGTCGCCGAAATCAGCTACACCGCATTCGCGGCCACCACAGACCGCTTCACCGCCCGACTGGTGGTACGTCGGGTCAAAGATGCGCGCTTCCGCGACGCCCTGTTCCCGGTCTGGCGGTATCACCCGTTCTTCACCAACACCGACCTACCAACCGCCGACGCCGACATCACCCACCGTCAACACGCGATCATCGAAACTGTCTTCGCCGACCTGATCGCCGGCCCCTTGGCCCACATGCCCTCCGGGCAATTCGGCGCCAACTCCGCGTGGGTGCTCTGCGGGGCCATCGCCCACAATCTGCTGCGCGCCGCCGGTGTGCTTGCCGGTGGAGCGCACGCAGTGGCCCGGGGAGCCACCTTGCGACGCACGATCATCACCGTCCCGGCACGGCTGGCCCGACCGCAACGCCGACCCATCCTGCACCTACCCAGCCACTGGCCCTGGACCGAGCACTGGCTCACCCTGTGGCGCAACACCATCGGCTACAGCCCACCCGCTACCGCAACCGTCTAACCGTCGCCGAACAGGCCCCACCGAAGCACACAGGAAAAGCTGGGCAGACCAGCGGCTACATCCTGCCCACCCCACAAACCGCCGTCAGAATCACCGTCGAACCACACCACTCAAGTCAGTCCACGGATTGAGGCTAAGTGAATGTCGGGGCCGGACAGTCGCACGGAACTCAGCGACAGGGACCTCGTCGAGTCCGTGCTGCGGGACCTGCGTGAGGCCGCGGAGAAGTGGGAAGCGCTCGTCGCGGAAGCCGAAAACACCACGTACAGCGTCGATCTGGGTGACGTGCGGGCGGTGGCCAATGCGGACGGGCGGCTGCTGGAGCTGACCCTGCACCCCTGTGTGGTCACCGATTACACCCACGGTGAGTTGGCGGATCGCCTCAACATGGTGTTCACCGCCCTGCGCGAAGAGGCGGTGGCCGACTTCGAAGCCCGGTACGGCAGCTAGGAGTGATGCCGGTCGCGTCACACGCCGCGACCGTGGACTGACGCCTCCGGGTGCACGCGAATGGGGCCGTTTCTCAGATGGAGATGATGTGGACGATGTCCTCAAGGCCGCGAAAATCGTTGGGGTTCCGGGTGTACAGCGGAAGGCCCGCAGCCAGCGCAGTCGCCGCGATGAGTAGGTCGACAGCGCGCCACCGGGGTTGGCGGCCGGCAGCGACACCGGCGGCGTAGATCCGTCCATACGCCCTCGCGCAGTCACCGTCGAACGGTAGCGGTTCCACCCAGGATTCGATCTGTTGCAGCCGATCTTGGCGGCGTGCACTTTCGGCCCGGTCGTCGGTCGCATGCGGGCCGGCGGAGAGCTCAGCCATGGTTACCGCGCTGACAGAAGCCCCTTCGGGGAGATCGGCCGGGACAACAACGTCCAGGTCGATGATGACCGAAGTGTCGAGCAGGCCGGTACCGGTATCAGCCACGCGGCGTGATGTCCTGATCGGCATGGCTGTCGAGGTCCTTGCGGAACCGCGCGTACTCGATGCGCGGAGCGCCGCGGAAGGCCTCCGCCAGTGCCGGGCCGTTTACGACGTACCGCCGCCGCAGCGGGACCAGTTCCCCCACGGGCACGCCATTGCGGGTGACGACGAACGCTTCTCCTTCGTCGAGCTTGCGCATGATGTCACCGCTGCTGTTACGCAACTCGCGCTGGCTGATTTCCCGACTCACTCCACGAGTGTAGCGCTGGTGCTACGGGGTGCCTAGATGCTGTAATGCCGCAGCCGCTGCAACCGTCGCATCCCGGCGGCGGCCACCTTCTCCGGGGCCGGGCGCAGCGCCGTCTCCATCCGGGAGCGGACGTCGTCGGTGTCGAGGTGCGTACCGATCGCGACGAGGTGGCCGGCGCCGGAGCCCGCGGGCGCATTGGCCACATGGACCGACGTGCCGACGACGTTGAACAGGTAGTGGCGCTTGCCGATAGCCACGGTGCCCTTCATGCGGTAGACGCCACGCGGCGGGCTTTCGAGCAGGTCGATGAGCGGGCCCGGGTCCACGGGGCCGTCGCCGAGGACGGTCACCGACGCCGCATGCACATGCTCATCGTGATCGTGATCGGGCTCGGCAAGCAGGAGTTCTCGAAAGGACATCTGCCCGTCCTCGCCGCCGTCGTCGACGTCGTAGAGTAACCGGGGATCGATGCGGCCGGCTATCGCACCCACCACGTACGCGTCGGGATTCAGTTCGCGCACACGGGATTCCACCCGGCGCAACGTCTCCTCGCGGGCGTCCTCGGCGATCCGGTCCAACTTGTTGACCACCACCAGCGACGCCGCGCCGTACCGCGGCGGGGGAGCGGGGCCGGTGTCGACGGTGTCGAAGTGCTCCGCGCCGTCGATGACGTCGACGACACCGCCGTGGCGGATCCGCTCCACCCCGCTGAACCGGATGAGTCGCGATATGGTCACCGGTTCGGCCATTCCACTGGCCTCGACGATGATCGCGTCCAGCGCGAGCTTCGGGTCGGCGAGCTTCTCCAGCGCGTCGTCGAGCCCGCCCTCGTCGGGCAGGCAGCAGATGCATCCCCCGGCGATCGAGACGGGTTCGTCGATTTGACCGGTGACCAGTCCGGCGTCGACATTGAGTTCACCGAAGTCGTTGATAACCACCCCGATTCGCGCACCCGGCGCCCGCAGGACATGGTTGAGCAGGGTGGTCTTGCCCGCGCCGAGGTAGCCGGTCAGCGCGATGACAGGGATGGCAGCAGCGTTCCGGTCGGCCATCCGGCCATTATCGCGGTCAGGCGTCGGCCGGGAACCAGTAGTCCAGTGTCTGCTCGACCCCGCCCCAGTCGACGCCCAGCCAGTCGCCGAAGAAGCCTTCGATGTTGCCGAAGGCGCTGTAGACGAACGCCACGGCCGAGTAGAACAGGCCGTCCCACCAGGCGCTGTCGACCAGGCCGTGGCTCCAGGCGTTGACCCAGGCGCCGAACTGGTCGAAGTCCCCGGAGATGTCGATGTTGGTGATCATGCCGTCGGTGCTGGACGTGTGGTTGCCGACCTCGGCGGGGGACAGTCCCAGATACATCATGTGCTCGTAGAACAAGCCGAGCCCATCGGTGGAGGTGGGGTCGGTGACCGGGTCGCCGGGAATCGTGTAGTCGGTTACCGCGAACGCGTTCGTCGGGGTCTGGACGCCGTTCAGCAGAGCGGTGTCGAAGAAGTCGGGGGACGAGGCCCCGCCGCCGTCCAGCGACGCGGTATCCGCACCAACGGGATTGCCGATGAACACGAAGTGCAGAAGGTTCGGGTCGACGCCGTCGTGGGCCAGCTGCGCCATTGCGATCGAGCCGGCCGTCGCACCCTGCGACCAGCCGAACACCCACAGCGGGTGGTCGGCGTCGTAGGCGTCCGGGTTGGCGGCGAGTTGGGCGTGTACCTCGCGCACGATCTCGGCCGCCCCGACGAAACTGCTGTGCCCCTGCTGGACCAGCGCCGGGGTGGACAGCAGCAGCAACGACCCGTCGCACCCGGCGGAACCGACCACGCATGCGGTCGGGTCGTCGCCGACGTCGAAACCCAAGGGGCGCAGGTACAGATCAGCCGCGGTCTCGGCGAACGTCGCCGACGGCGTCGACAGGATGGTCGGTCCGACGAAGATCGCGGTGTCGGCAAGCAGGTCGATATCGACGTACGCGGCGTGGACGGTGGGTGCGGCCAGGACGCTGCCGGCGACCGCACCGGCGATGGCCATCGGCGCGATCGCTCTGGTCAGCATCCTGGGCCCCTCCACCCGCAAGCTAAAAATCACACGAATAAATCACAAGAGTGAGCTGAGGGCGATCATGGCAGGGACCTCCGTCGAAGTCAACGGATCATTGACTCTCGCAGGCAGAGAATGCCACTATTGCGTCTTCGGCCGTCTCTCGTCCTAGGAGCCTCCGCAATGATCGCAACCCGAGCGTTGGCGCCGGTCGCCGCCGCGTTTACCGTCGCCGCCGGCGTCCTCGGAACGCCCGTCCTGCCGACCACCTGGACGCAGGTGGCGCTGCTGGCGGACACCGCGATCTTCGTCGGCGGCACCATGCTGTCCACGCCGTCGGCGACATTCGCGCAGACCGCGGCCGATCTGTACCTGAACCCGTTGGGTTTCGACGCCGGCGACGACCCGACGGTGTGTGTGATCGGTTCGGGCACTTGCGATTCCCCGCTGCAGGTGCTGACCACCCCGGAACTCATCCTGCAGGGCCACAGCAGTTTTGTCGGCGCGGCCGAGATCGTGCGGGCGGTGCAGGCCGAGCTCGCCGCGAACCCGGGTGCCTATGACGCCGAGCATCCGCTGTGGATCTTCGGTTACTCCCAGGGCGCGACGGCCGGTTCGATCGCGATGGCGCAGCTGGCCCACGACGGCGTCGACCCGGGGGCACTGCACTTCGTGTTCATCGGCGACCCGTCCGATGCGGCCGGCGTCAGCGCCACCAATCAGAGTGACACGCCCTGGGACAGGCTTTTCGACATGCCGATACTGAACGGCAACCAGACCCCGAATGATGCGTTCCCGACGACCATCTACACGTTCCCGGGCGACCCCGTCGCCGACGCCGCCTCCAATTCGATGCTCGGCCTGTTCTACGAGCACATGATGTACATGGGGCTCACGCCGGCGCAGGTTGCCGACCAAACCACAAGTGTCGACGGCATGATCACCAACGTCGATATCTCCGGGGACATCGACCAGTTCAGTGCCTGGATCAACTCGTTCGGGCACGGGTTGCTCGACAGCGCCTCAATCGATGCGCTCTTCAATTCGCTTGTCGCCCTTGTGTACAGCGCCTTCGGCAACATCGAGGGCTTCTTCACCGACTGGATGGGCATCGACTGGGGCGGGGTCGAGCAGACGCTGGACTACTGGTTCCCGGAGACCTGACCAAATCGCGCTAGTTGAGCTAGCGCGAATTCTGGAATCTCCCTACCATGGCCTCCATGGAGACGATCAGCAGCACCGACGCCAAAAACCAGCTCAATCGGCTGTTGAACGACGTCAAATCCGGTGCTTCGTTCACCATCACCAGCCACGGCAAGCCGGTTGCGCAATTGGTGCCCGTCGCGGCCGTCCCACGCAGATTTGGTCAGCTGCCAAGCGTCGCCGTTCCCGATGACTTCGACGCCGCACTGCCGGCAGCAGAGCTCGAGGCATGGGAGGGGCCCCAGGGGTGAATGTCCTACTCGACACCCACGTACTGCTGTGGCTGGTCAGTAAACCTACGAATCTGGCTCCCGAAACGCTCGCGATCTTGTCCGACCCCGGGACCGACCTGTGGGTGACGGCCGCGTCGGCCTGGGAGATCGCAACCAAGACCCGGTTGGGGCGCCTCGACGGTGCAGCGTTGTTGTCGACATGGACCGACGTCATCACCGACATGACCTGTTCGGAACTGGCGATCGACTCCGCCGATGCGATCCTTGCCGGCCGGCTTCCCTGGGAACACCGTGACCCGTTCGACCGGATCATCGTGGCCCAAGCATTACGACGCAATCTCACCGTCGCAACCCGTGATGCCAAGATCATCGACGCAGCCCTCACCCCGACCCTGACAGGGTGAATTGACGGTAAAAAGTTCGCCTGCCACGATCGCCGAAAGACGATCGAGGGGAGGTCGGGATGTTCGTCGATCCGGCGATGCTGACGGCGGGTGCAGCCCATGCCCACACGGCGTCCGAGCACGCCCAAGCAGGCGCGAAGGAGCTGGATCAGCGCACGGTGACGGCGGGAATCTTCGGGGGCTTCGGCGCGGCCGATGTCTTCCACCAGGCGATTTCGACCAGTCACGCCGAGCACGTCACCACGCTCAATGATCACCGCCGGACGCTGGCTGATGTCGGGGACAAGGCCCACCTCGCCCGGCGGGCGTTCCTCGGCATGGACCATGAAGCCGCGGCCCAATTGCGTGCGGTGCGGTGCAACTCCAACATCTGAATCTGCCGTGGCTCATCGAAGCCGCCGGCGGTGATCCGTGGCAGGTCAACAGCACCCTGCAAAGCGGCAATCCGGGCGTCGTCGACGAACTGGCCCGGGCCTTCCACAACACCGCGGCGTGTACGTCCGAGTCCAGTGCGGCGTTCACCGAGGCGGGGAAACGCTTCCGGGCCGCGTGGAGCCGGGAGAACGGTGAACACCCGATCAACGACTCCCTGGAAGTTCAGCGCGCCACCCAAACCCTGCACCTGCAGCAGAACCAGCTCCTCGCGATCGGCACCGATCTGGAGAACATCGCCGCCGCGCTGGCTGAGGCTCAGCGCGACGCGGCGGACAAGATCGCCGCACTGGAGACGCAGCTGCAAACCATCGACGACCACATCGGCGTCTACCTCGACGCCGACGCCGACGTCTCGGGCCTGGTGCAGATGGCTGCCGACGACACCGCCGGGATTCTGCACCAGATCGAAAAGGTGCGCGACGACTACGCCGCGACACTTCAAGCCGCAACGGCCAAGCTGTTGTCCGACGGCTACGACCCGGTGGCCCTGCACGGCTACGACGGCGACGGACAGCCGACCCTGGACCAGCAGACCGACCGAGCCGCCGACGCCTACGGCACCACCCAGCGCGACCGCGACCAGCAGCTGGTGGACGAGCCCGGCGAGATGACGCCGGAGAAGGCCGAAGCCGCTGCGCGCCTGCGCGATTACGCCACCGTCACTGACTCGGCGGCCGATCCGGATGCCCGACGCCTGGCCGGTGAGCGCCTCGATGACTTCCGGATGGCTAATTTTGTTGGGCAGCTGCCGCCGGACATGGTGTTGGGCGGCGATGCCCGAAGCAACGCGGCCAATCGGTTGGACATTCAGCGCCGCCTGGAATCCGGAACCGTGCATCCTGATATCGCGCCGATGACTCCGGACCAGGCCACCCGAGCCCTCGACGAGGCTGAAACCGCCGCCCGCGCTTGGACACTCACCAGCTTCGCCGACCGACTTCGCAACAGCGGAGTGTCCCCGGGAGGCGTCACGCGGGCTGTCACCGCAATCAGGAACGGGATCCCGGCCAGGGAGTTCTTCGACCAGCTCTCGAACGCCTCCGGCAGCGTGGGCGAGGGACTGGCGAAATACGGAGAAGTATTATCTCCGGCGGATCACCGAATCAACCCGAGCGCGTACACCAAGGCCGACGCCGCGGCGTTGGCGAAATTCGGTAGGGATTTCGGCCATGCAGCAACCGTACTCGATGGTGTACTAACCTTGGCTGACGTGATGAACGGCGATATATCACTGAAGCAGGGTGTGACGGAATTTGGTGGCCGTTGGGCAGGGGGTGCAGTAGGTGGATGGGGCGCGCTTGTTGCAATGTCCTTTTTGGTCGCACCGGAGATAGCCGTGCCCGTCGCAGTGGCCGGTGGCGTAATCGGCGGCTCCAAATTGGGTCAAACAGCCGTCGATAAACTGCTGGGATACTAACTTGAATTATGCACTGATCATCGCAGGCGGTCTCTGCCTTTTCGCCGGTGGGCTGCTTGAGCATCTAAAGGTGCCGTTGACGACAAAGCGTCGCATGTACTGGTATCTGGCGGCACTGTCGGGGATACTTTGGTTCCTAGCGGGCTACCCCAATCTTGAGAATATGCTCGGTTTCCTCGCCATGGCATTGGTAATCCAGCTGGGATGGGCATATGCCCACACGCCATATATTCGCATAAATGGCAAAATTTACGCGTTTGAATCAAAGTATGTAAACATCGAATCGGAAAATGGCCCGGACGAACTTCGGCGGCGCAATGAATTTACTACACCGACCAAGATGTGGTGGGTAGTTGCATTTTGGCCGATAGTGATTTGCGCCGCGATATGCAGTTCATTTCTGCCGGGCCGTGAAGGATTTAGTATTCACAACGACGGTGCGTGGATTCTCGGTTTGCTCGGATACTGCCTGTTCTTCGGAATCGTTGTGGGCCGAGGCGAGGCGAAGCTCGACCGCTCGATCGCGCAAGGACAATGGCCCCAGTTCATCATCGCGTCGATATGCTCAGCGGGTCTGTTCGCCGTGTTCTATCTGACGGCCTACCACGCGACCATGCTGGTGAGGGAACGACGGGAAGACTGACTGGGCGCTGCCCTCCCAGCCGCCTTACTTCGTCGAATCCTTCTTGTCCACAATGCGTTTCAGCGGCGTGATGCCGGGATGGCTGGCGTCCTTGGTGGCGGACTTCGTCACCGGCACGTTCGGGGCGGCGGTGGTCCGACCCTTGACCGGTTGACCGTTGGGCATGCCGGGGGTCGTGATCCGCTTCGACTCGGTTGGTCCGTCTTTGCCGCCCTTGCCGCCGCCGCCCGCTCCGCCGGGCATCATCGGCATCATTCCGCCACCGCCGCCACCCGGTCCGGCCGCCCCACCTGGGGCGCCGGCCATTCCACCTTTGGCCATGGCGCTGGCCGGTGTTGTCGGTGTCGAGGTGCCCGGGACCGGTGGCGGGCCGAGATTGCTGGCCGGCGTGGTACCCATGCCGAGCCCGCCGCCGCTTCCCCCGGAGCCCGAGATTCCGGTCGATCCAAGATCCGGGTGGACGTTCGAGGCAAGTGTGGTGCCGCCGAGGCCGCCTTTGGCCAGCGACATCAGCGGCGACAGCGCACCCTGGCCGGCCTGCATCAAGCCCTGCGGCACTTTGCCCACCGAGCCGAGCACGCCACTGAGAGCGCCGGTGACGCCTTGCAGCGCGCCGGTGACGCCCTGCATGGCGCCGCCCATCGCGTCCTGAGGTGCCTTTCCGGCCAGGGCGGCGTCGCCCTTGCCGGCGAGCTTCTCGAACTGCGACGCCGCGTCGGCCTCATGCTCACTGAACTTTCGCACCGCGTCTAACGCATGCCCGGTGCGGTCGGCGTGGTCCCCGGCGATGTCGGTGTTGGTCCCGGGGAGGTCGGCGTTGGTCGCGGCGCCGAATGCCGCAGCGTTGGCGTCGGTGGACGAGACGCCGCCAGTGTGGACGGGAGCAGGCGCAAGCGGAGTCGGAGGGGCGCTCATGCCGGTCTGCATGTATTTCTCAAGCTCGGCGATGACGTCGTTGGTCATGGCTTCAAACCTCCGTACCGCACCGTCACGGCCTGGTGCCAGGCCAGGTGGTAGCGGGCGAGTTCTTCACTTCCGTCGATCAGGGCGTCGACGGCCGCCAGCAGCATCCAGTCCGCGACGTCTTTGGGGGCGTGCGCCGGATATGCCGAGAGTACTCGTGTCCGCGTCGCATCGACCACCTGCTGGAACAGTTCGATTTCATTGTCGGCGGCACCGTATCGGCGGGACACGGCCTGCGCGACGGTCTGCACGATGCGCGGCAGACGCGAATTGGCTCCGACGGTGTCGATCAGCGTGGGGCCCAATTCGTCGACGCGCTGGCCGTGGCGGGCGCGTTCCCCGGTACCGGGAATCGGGTCCTGCGGATCGGCGCCAGCGATGTAGGTGTTCGGCTGGTGGGAGGCCACGGCCACCACCGCACCCAGAAGGTCGACCGCGCTGGTGTCCCGGCGGCGCTGCGCGGGGCTGAGAAGGGTCACACCTGGTGGGAGTTTGACGGTGGGGGGAATCCAGCCGCCGGCCAGATCGGTGACCAACACGGTGGTGGACTCGTCGTCGCGCAATCCGGCGGCCCATGCCAGTCCCGGTTCCTGACGGGCGACGGCGTCAACTTTGCGCTGCAGATCCTGTTGCTCGGCAAGACGTTTGCCGGCAGTACCAGCGCCGGCCCCAGCCGTTCCGCCGGCCGCCGCGCTGCCGGCCATCGCCGCAGCCGAAGCCCCACCGGCACCGGGCGTCGCTCTGCCCGGGGCGGAACGGTCCCCCGAGGAGGTCACCGCGGTGCCGCCGGAGGTCGGGGTGGTGGCACCAGCTGCCGGCGCCGGGGCGGCAGGACCGCTCGGGGCGGCCGGTGCCGCTGGCGCGACAGCGCCCGCCGGGCGCAGATCCGCACCGTAGCCAGGCAGCGGACCCACTGGTGCTGCGGGAGTAGCACTGATGGGCGCTGACGGCATCGGTGTCGGCGCCATGGGCGGGGCTGGGGTTGGGCTGACTGCCGATGTCATGGGGGCGGCCTCCGGGCTTGGGCCCGCCAGGTTACTCAGGTTCCCGAGCAGCCCGCCGGCCATCGGCGTCGACGCGGGGGACGGTGGCACCTGCGGACCTTGCGGGAACCCCGACCCGCCTGCTCCGACCGGCGGCATGCCACCAGCTTCCGGCGGACCCCCAGGAAAGGACGAGGCCATTGCCTGGGTTGGACCGGCACCCGAGAGGCCGCCGGGAAGGCCGGGCGGCATGCCGGCGCCGCCGGGGAGTCCGGGCATGGACGACGTCAGGGGTGAGGTTCCTGGAATGCCGCTAGCCCCAAGACTGCCGGGAGCGCCGACTCCACCGCCGCCATATGGATTTCCGCCCGGCGCCGCGTTGTTAGCGGCGAGGCCCACGTCATTACCGCCTGTTAAGCCGCCGGTCGTGCTGGTGTCGCTGAGGGCACCGCTTGTGCCGCTGCCGCCGCTGCCGCCGCTGCCGGCACCGCTTGTGCCGCCGCCACCGCTGCCGGCACCGCTTGTGCCGCCGCCACCGCTGCCGGCACCGCTTGTGCCGCCGCCGCCGCCGCCGCTGCCGGCACCGCTTGTGCCGCCGCCGCCGCCGCCGCTGCCGGCACCGCTTGTGCCGCTGCCGCCGCTGCTGGCACCGCTCGTGCCGCTGCCGCCGCTGCTGGCACCGCTTGTGCCGCTGCCGCTGCCGCTGCCGCTGCCGGCACCGCTTGTGCCGCCGCTGCCGCTGCCGGCACCGCTTGTGCCGCCGCCGCTTGGCCCGGCGCTCGTTCGGTCGCTGCCGCTGGAACCGGCGCCGCCACCTGTGACAACCCCGCCGCTTCCGTTGGTGGCTGTAGGACTTCCCGCTCCAGTCTCGCCCTTTCCACCCGAATTGCCGCCACCCCCGATGGTCATAGGCATGCTCGAGACGGGCCCACCTTGGCCGCCGTCGCCACCAGCCCCGCGGGACGATTCGGCTCCTCCAGCGCCGGCTGCGCCGCGACCGCCTTCTCCGCCATCCCCGCCGGTTTGGCCGGTCGTCGGTTGCGGATCTGCACCGGTCGGGTTGCCCTTACCTCCAGAACCGCCGTCACTGCTCAGCTTGTTAGTCAGTTCCTCGGCTGTGAGTTCCTTTGGTGGGTGAGAGGTGTCGAAATTTCCACCATGCTCTTTGAGCCAAGTTCTCGCTTCTTCGTTTGATACACCAAGGACTTTTCCAGTAATACGAACGATCTCGTTATTGGCCTTGTCGGCGGCACTTTTCGCCTCCTCGTTTTTATCGCGGATCACGCCGTTGATTTTGTTTACCTTGTCACCTAAGGGCGTGTCCTTGGAGAGGATATCTTGGATCTCGTTGTTGCCCGAGTTGGCGATGCCGGACAAGGTTGTACGTAGGGTAGTCACCTCAATCGCAACCGCCGTATTGGCGTTGCGCTTGTTATGGCAGTGCTCGACGACGTCCATCAAGCGTTGCTCATGCTGAGCCATGCGCGAGGTCAGATCGTTGGCGGTATTGCCGCGGTTTGACGTAGCGATGAGTGTTCGTAGATTGCGAAGCGCGTTTCGCTCGTTGTCCTTGACTTGAGCTTGTGCATCCCACTGAGCGGCTGCTGCGGTGAGTTGGGTGGGATACGCAGGCCACCACGGCCCAATCAACAGAGGGGTGAAAGGCCTTGGATCTGCGGACTCAGTCACCGCATAATTCCTGCATTACAGTGCCCTTGGCATTTGTAGCGTCAACCGCCGCCTGAAAGCCAGTATCGTTCGATCCGAGACTACCGAGAGCGGATTCAGTTCGAAAGGCGATTGCCAGTTCCTGCGCTGCAGAACGGTATTCGCCAGCCAGGGCTGGATTTGCCGCCGCAAGCTCGAGAATTGCTGCGCCGTTTATCTCGGATGCGCGGGCCAAGGCCGTATTATCTGGAATATGAGTCTCGATTTTCACGGCATTGACCGCTAGTTTATATTGATCGCACAGCTGCGTCCGTGCTTCGGCTTTTTGGGCTGCGGTGTAAGTAGGTTCTGAGGTCGCCCCGGTCTTGGTGAGCGCCACAGCTAAGGCGGCTACAGCCACGGCTGCGGCCACCAACGCGAGCATCGCGATTGGCCAGGTGCGGGTGCGAACGGGTGGAGGTACCGGCCAGGGTTGCGTCGTAGTCACGTGACGGATCGTATCCCCGGAGGCCGTATCCGCGCTTACACCCGTGTTTTCGTGCGGGAACATGCCCCCGAAGTGCGAAAGTCAGTCAGCCGGCGCGTTCACCTGCACGCACAGGTACCCACCGCGACAGTCTCAGTCCCCGCACAATTCCCGCAGGACCTGATACTTCGCGTTCGAATCTTCGATGGCCGCCGAGAACTGAGGATCTGACTGCCCCAGGACGCCCGTTGCTGTCACGGTCTGGTACGAGTCCGCGAGCGCCAGAGCAGCGTCACGGAAGCTGGTATCCAAAGCCGGATTTGCCGCCGCTGCCTCAAGCATCGCCGAACTGTTGGTGTTCGCGATCCGCGCCAGCGCCATGTCGGGGTCGGGCCCAGTCGTTTCGAGGTGCACCGCTTGGGCGGCCAGCCTGTATCGACTGCATAGATGGGCTTGCGCAGCAGCCCGCTCAGCCGAAGAGTAGGTGGGGCCAGATGATTGCCGACTGAATGCGACAGTCGCCACGATCAACGCGGCACCAGCCAGCAGGGTAGCTAGCACTGCTATTCCAACCGTTATTGGGTGACGGTGCGACTGGACTGGCGGGAGCGTTGGCCACGGTGGAGGAGTCAGGGTCCCATACCGGATGGTAGCCCTCAACACCGCTTGTTTGCGGACCGAACCGTCTCCGCTTCGGTGCGTGAGGAGGCCTAGATGTATGAGGCGACCTGCTGCGAACGGATGCGCTTCGCGATGCTGGCATTTCGGGATGGCGGCCGCATCATCGCCGGCTCCTACGCGCCGTTGGCCGCCACGCTCAACCTGTCGGCAACGCTCATGTTGCTCCTGCACGCAGTCACCGCACCCGGCTACAGTCCAGGCCAGCTTGCAGCCCTATTGCGCTCCTACACAATCGGATTCGTGATCGATGAGCAGTCATTCCTGGAGCTCAAGACCACAAACGAGTGGGACTCGCTGCTTCAGCAGATGGCCGACAGTGGCCACCGTCGGCCCGCCGAGGCTGACGACCTCATCGCGGTACTCACCGGCGACCGTGACCGGCGGTTCCTCACAGGGCTCGACATGATCCTTACTGGACTCGTCCAAGTCAGCCCAACCCCGCCAAACTAGCCGGGGGCCGTCCAGGATATCCGTTCGACAACACGCGTCCGGCGCCTACGGCCAGGGAGCGACGCCCAGCCGTCAACAACGTTCTGTCCCGCAACAACTAGACGTCGTCAGGCGGAAATTGGTCAGTTGTCGCAGAGGTCCTGCATCGCTTGATTCTTGTCGAGGGCATCATCAAGCACCGCTTGGTTCTCGGTGTCATCGGCCATCCCCTCCGTCTGCTTTACCGTCATAGTCCGATAGGCGGTTGCCAAGGCCAGTGCAGCATCGTGAAAGGCGCTGTCCAGCGCCGGATCCGCGGCGGCGGTCTCCAAGATAAGGGCACCGTTGGTTGTGGAGATTCGAGCGAGTGCAACGTCACCGCTACTGGTCTCGATACGCGCGGCCTGCGCGGCCATCCGGTACCTGGAGCACAACTGCGTTTGCGCGGTAGCTCTTTGGGCCGCGGTGTAGGTAGGGCCCGGGTTGTCGCCGGATTGGGTGAGTCCCATGACCAATGCGACTGTGGACAGGGCGGTATTGGCGATCACGCCTACGACCAGCAGGGCGTACAGCCAGCGGCGAGGTTGATGCGGCACGGGCACGGGCACGGGCACGGGCACGGATATGGGCCACTGCGCAGTCATTGTCAGTTACCGCACAAGGTCTTCAGTACCGAATCTTTGGCGTTTACGTCATCGGCGGTCGATCGCATCTGCGGGTCGTCAGCCGTCTTTCCCGTCGATACCGCCACCAAGGTTTCGTAGGTTAGAGCAAGGTTCTGTGCCGCGTCGCGGTACTCGGGATCCAGGGCGAGCCTCCAATCCGCGACGTCCTTGGGGGCGTGCGCGGGATAGGCCGACAGTACTCGTGTCCGCGTCGCAGTGACCACCTGCTGGAACAGTTCGATTTCATTGTCGGCGGCGCCGTATCGGCGGGACACGGCCTGCGCGACGGTCTGCACGATGCGCGGCAGACGTGAATTGGCTCCGACGGTGTCGATCAGTGTCGGGCCCAGTTGGTCGACGCGCTGACCGTGGCGGGCGCGTTCCCCGGTTCCGGGAATCGGGTCCAGCGGATCGGCGCCAGCGATGTAGGTGTTCGGCTGGTGGGAGGCGACGGCCACCACCGCACCCAGAAGGTCGACGGCGCTGGTGTCCCGGCGGCGCTGAGCGGGGCTGAGAAGGGTCACACCTGGTGGCCTGCGACAACCCCCACTCCAGCAGCACCTCGCCTACACGATGAAACTTAGATTAATCGCGGCACAGATCCTTTAGGGCGATCTCTGCTGCATTAACCGCGTCGACATACGAGTTAAATTTCGGATTTCCGGTCCCGCCTGTTGAATAGACTACCAAATTCTCATAGGCCAACACCACCGATTTGGCTGCCTCGCGATAGCGCGAGTCTAGCGCAGGATTTGTGGCCAAGCCGTCCAGTATGAGCGCGCCGTTTACGAGCGATGTGCGGCCTAGGCCGGGGTCCGGTCCGTTAGTCTCGGCGTGAACTGCGTCCATGGCCGGCTTAAACCGTTCGCATAAATCTGACCTTGCGGCTGCTCGCTGAGCGGCCGAATAGGGCGAGCGGGTTTCTGCCCTGTTGAGGGCGACAATCGCCAGGACCAACGAGGTGATGGCCAACAAAGTTGACAGTGCCGCAAGGGCTACCACCAAACTACGACGAGGTTGCTGAATCGTTGGCGGTGCGGTCCAGGGTGGCGGTGTCATGGTCACATTGCGGAGGGTAGACCCCAGCAGTGCGAGGAGGTGTGACATGACGAACGCGACTTGCGTCAGGTGGTGGGTGGCAGGAACGACGGCACTCGTCGTGGTTTCGGCCGCGATCTTCTGCTGGGTGCTGGCGGGAAGACATCACGACCCCTCCGCCGACGACTGCACGGTGGTGGCGCAGGTGGCGCAGCTGTGGCAGGCAGACTCGGCCAGGTCGATGGATGCACTCGCCCACGACAGCGGCGAGCCCCACACCGACGCCGACAGCGTCAAGAGCCTTAGCCAGAAGGCCAGCGCCGCAGCGCAGTCGGTTGTCGATCCGGTGATCAGACGGAACCTGGACGACTGGGCACAGGGATTCGGCCTGCTTGCCCAGATTATCCATGACGGTGGACAGAGCTCGTCGCCCGCGGGGCCACCCGGGGAATCCGATCGAATCCAGGAAGCCGGCGATCTGATCTACCTCACCGCCGACAAGCTACGCGCGTCCTGCCCAGACGCCTTCCCGCCACGGCGTTGACCCCCGCCGGGGGACGACAGACGGCGGTGCTTGCGACCAGGCCGATGACGGCCGAGTCGTGAACTCGGACCAAACCCCTACCGCGCCAGCGGCTTATAGAACACCAACCCGTTGCCCTTGTTGTCATAGACCACCGCCCGGCGCTCGTGCGCGTCGTCGTAGGGCCCCTTCACGATTCCGCCGCCGCTGGCCTCGATCGCCTTCGCGGCGCCGTCGACGTCGTCGGTCTTGATGCCGACCACCACCTGGCCGTGGATCGGGTGATCGACCGCGGTGGCCAATGCCAGGGTCACCGAGCCGCCGTCGAGGGCGGCGAAGTGCGCGCCGTCGCGAAACTTCAACGGCATGCCCAGGGTTTCGCTGTAGAACTTGATGGATTCGTCCAGGTCGTCGGTGGACAAGACGATCATCCGGATATCGTGGTCGCTCATGGGGGCCTCCTGTGTGTTCGCTCTCGCTCCAGGCTAGGCCCGCGATACCGTCAGCGGGTGGGTAAACGTCTTGCGGCTCTAGCGTTCGCACTACTCCTGGTCGCGCTGCTAGTCGACGGGGCGGTCACCGACCGCATCGCACGGGCCGCCGAGCCCTTCGGCGGTGGCCGGGTGTTAGATCTGCCCGGTCCGGACCTCAACGTCCGTGAGTACGGCTCCGGCGGCGACCACGCGGTGGTGCTGCTGCACGGCTACACCGCATCGATCCAGTGGTGGGAAGCGGTGGCGCCCGCATTGGTGGCAGGCAACCGGGTGATTGCGATCGACCTGATCGGCCACGGCGGTTCCGAAGCCCCCCGCGATACCGCGGCATACAGCGCCGAGGCGCAGGCGGCCGCGGTGCACCAGGCACTCGGCGCGTTGGGTGTGCGGCATGCCGTGGTAATCGGGCACTCGATGGGCGGCACGGTGGCCACCGCGCTGGCCGAGAGCGTCCCGGAAATGGTTGACCGCGTGGTTGTTTCCGACACCCCGGGCGGCGAGGGTCTGGTCGTCATGCCGGCCTTGGGTGACGCGGTGTGCTGGCCCGTGCTCGGCGCCTCGCTGGACCGGCTGCGAAGTATCGACGCTGTGGACAAGACGTCGCTGCAGACCGGATTCGCCGCCGACTACCCGGTTCCCGATATTGCCTACCGGTCGTTGAAAGGCATGACGCACAATGCCTTGTGCGGCCCCCGCAAGGCTCCCAACTTCAACGCCCAGCGCGCGGTGGCCGACCGGCTGGCCGGCCTGGGCAAGCCGGTGCTGGTGCTGTGGGGTGAGTGCGATGTCCTCACCCCGACGCAGGCCAATGTCGACCGCTACCGTGAGGCGGGCTTGCAGCCCGTCGTGATCGCCGGATCAGGGCACACCCCGATGGTGGAGAGGCCGACTGAATTCCTCGGCGCAGTAGAGGGTTTCGTGCACGGCACCGCTCAGCGGTAGCAAGTCTGGCCGAAGAGCCTGCGTTGACGGGATTGCCGCCGACGCGCCATCGGGACTACGTTGTGCGGCATGCCCGACGAGCGCGGTGAGTTCGCCGACGCCGCGCGCAAACGCGAAGCGCAGCTAGCGCAGCGGCTGGCAGCGTCGATGGCGGTCGATCAGCAATTCGAGGCGGTGCTGCGCGGCGCCGTGCAGCACAACCGCGATTCACGACAGCGCCTGGACGCAATCGAATCCGAGGTCAAGGAAGCTGCCGCGACGTGGCCGGGCCTGGACACCCCGGCGGGTGCTCGTCAGTTTCAGCAGTTCTTGATCGGCAAGACCCGTGAGATCTACCGGGTCGTCGCCGACGGCCTTGCGGACAGTCGGGCCAGAGCCGCCACGGTGCGAATGCTGGGTGGGCGCTACCGGATCGACGCCGATCGCACGGTGCACCTGGCCGGCTTCGGTCGGCCGATGAGCCCGGCGTTCGACCGCCCAGCAGACCAGACTGCGTTCGAGGATCTGTTGCGCGCCAACGATCAGGCGGTGATCGATGCGATGGCCCAAGTGCAAGCCGCGCAGAAAGCCCTCGATGATGCCGCAGCCAAGGCCTACGCGCACGGCGCCGGCAGCGACGACGCACGCGAGGCCATGGCTCGGCTGCCGGCGTTGAAGAAGAACCTCGCCGACGCCCTTGACAGATTGGGCAAGATCCCCGACTACTCGAAGATCGACCCGGCCTCGGTGCATCTGGGTCCCGACGGAGCGGTGTCGTTCACCTACACCCTCGGCGGCCAGAAGATGGCGGTGACCGGCACCCTCAAGAACGGTACCGGCGAGATCTACGACCAGGGCGCCGGCAGTGGCAGCAGTGCCTACTTCACCTACAAGGACGGCAAACTCGTCGGCTCCCGATTCCTCGACCCCGGCCGGGTCACTCCCGACGACGCACTGCTGCAGAACGTCATCTTCACGGCCGTGGGTGCCGGTCCCGCCGTCAGTGCAGGCAAGGCCGGCGTCGAAGCCGGCTGGCAGGGCATGCGGGCACTGTTCGCCCGCGAAGCCCTCGAGGCTGGTGGCGGCAGCGCAACCGGGTTGACCGCCGACAACGTGCTGTCGCGGGCGGTCACCCAAGCCGAAATCCGCGCGCACGCCGCCGCGGACGACCTCGCCGCCCACCACCCCGGACTCCACACCCCGGTCACCGCTGAGGAGCACCTCCCGCCGCCAGTCACCCACGAACACTCGCTGCCGGATGCCGGCCCACACATACCTCACCTACCGAGTGAACCGGCGGTCTCGTGGCCCGCGTTCACCTTGGACAACCCGCTTGACCACATGAGTCCGGAATTGCGGGTCCTATCCGAGCAGCATCTCACCGGCAGCGGCGAAACGGTGCTCGGGCCATTCACACCCATAGACGGCGGCCTGTCCTACATGAAATTCGCCGAGCAACGAGGGGCCAGCTACTTCAACATCGGCGACGCCTGGTACACAGTCACCGAGACCCAGCGAATGGCCGCAAATCAGCACGTTCTTGATATCGCTATCACAAACAACGACGTCATCACCCTATCGGTACCATTTAGAGATGTCGAAGCATCGACGTACACGGCGGCGGAAATTCGATACTTAGAAGCTAACGGATACAGGCGTACCGGCGAAAACACTTTGATCCCGCCGAACAAGGGAGCAGTCCAATGAAGGCATTGCTTGAAATTTTTCTCGAATATTTTGATATCTTCTATCTTGAACCAAGCTATCGAATTACAGACTCTAGGACATCCGGTTCAGCGCAGATGGATGCTTCTCTCGTGATTAGCGGTCCGACGCTGACCTGGCGGTTGGTAAATAACCGTGGACAGATTCAACTGGCCGTCGCCCCGACCGAACTCCTAGCTCGCGAGAATTGGTTCTGGCTATCTGTTATCCGCCAGTACTTGGATGGGGACGAGGACACGATTATTGATGCCAACAGTATCGAGTGGTTGCGAAACAATGTAAATCGTATCGAGCAACTTTTCACTGACCAGGAAACCGCAGTTCATTCATGCCAGGACCTCAACTCATTGAAAGAGCAAATCGCATCGAGACTGTTCGGACCTCCATAGATGTCGGCGACTCGGCACGCGACGGTAACACATTGATGCCGCCAGGCCTAGGGGGAGGATAAGTGACCCGATTATTGGAATTATTTCTCAAATGTCTCGAAGTATTGTACCTAGACCCGAAATACCGCATCACTGACTCCACGACCGCGGGCTCGCCCACAGAGAATGCTTCGCTGCGGGTGACCGGCGAGGTAGTCAGCTGGCAGGTGATCAACGATCGAGGTCAGATCTTCGTGGCGGTCGCACCAAGTCGCCTGGACGCGACCGAGAACTGGTTCAGACTCACGTCGGTTCGTCGACACCTTGATGCATCGAAGAGCGCAGCACGTTCCTGTCGGCGGAGCTTGCCGATTGGCTGAGCTGTAATATTGGCCGAGTGGAAACACTTTTTGCCGACACGATTGTAGAAGCTACCTGTAAGGCGCTGATCGCGGTGGAGGAAGCGAAAGCCACCGAGCTATTCGGGCCGCCCTGAGGTGGAGGTCACTAGAATGAAGACCCTGCTAGAGTATTTCTTGAATTATTTCGACGTGCTGTATTTGGATCCGCAATATCGGATTACGAATTCAAGTAGTCGCGGTTACCCGACAATCGACGCGTCGATCCAGCTGACAGGCCCGATCCTGAGCTGGAACCTGGCAAACAACAGAGGCCAGATGGAGGTGACCGTTGCACCGACGCGGTTGGCGACGGCAGAGAACTGGTTCTGGGTATCGCTGATCAAGCAGTACGTCGACGGCGAATCGGAGATCAAGTATCTGTCCGCGGCGGAAGAGATCGAATGGGTGCGCGGAAACATCGACCGAGTCGAACGGGTGTTGGCAGACGGCTCAACTCTTCAGACCACATGCGAAGAATTGCAGGCACTACGCCAGTCCAACTCAGACAAGTACTGGACAAAACGGCGCCAGGAGCAGGGGCTGACCTAACCACCCCAGCTCTCCCGCGCCACCCGTCGGAAGTTCCCGCCGAGCACCGCGGCTACGTCGTCAGAGGCCCAGCCGCGTGCGCAAAGGTGTTCGCGCAGCCCGAGCCAGCTCTCCGGCGGCATCCACTGGATCGGGCCCCAGCGGGTGTAGCTGTCGTCGAACAGCTGCGGGTTGGCGGCCATCTCATCGGCGAGTTCGGTGTGGTCGAAAGAGAAGTCGGTGCTGACGCCGACGTGCTCGACGCCCACCAGCTCGACGGCGTACTCCAGGTGCCGCGTCATCGCATCCAGCGTTGGGGTGTTGGGCCCCAAGAAGATTCCCACCCCGGTGATCCCGACGACGCCGCCGGTGGCCGCGCACGCCCTGGCCTGATCGTCGGTGATGTTGCGGGGGTGGTCCCAGACCGTCCGCATACAGGAGTGGCTGTAGACCACCGGCCGCCGCGACACCTTGCACAGGTCGAGGCCGGTGCGGGTGCTGCAGTGCGAGCCGTCGGGCACCATGCCGACGTTGTTCATCTCCGCCACGATGGCACGGCCCCACGCGGTGAGCCCGGCGTCGTCGGTGTCCAGGCAGCCGCTGCCGGCGCGGTTGGCGTGGTTGTAGGTGGGCAGCAGCGTGCGCACCCCGTGTGAGACCAGCACCGCCAGGTTGTCCAGGTTGTCGTCGAGCGGGTTGGAGTCCTCAAGATCGAACACCACCGCGATGCCCCCGGCCCCGGTGATCGCATCCACGTCGCTCACATCGGCAGCCAACGTCGCGCCGGGCAGGGCGTCGACGGAGCGGCGAAAATGCCGCAGCAGGGCCATGGTGTCGGCGAAGCGCTGCGGCGAATAGCCCGCGTTCACCGACACCAGCGCGCCGCCGGGGTGCTGGTAGCGGGTCAGCGGCGTCACATCGGTGCCGTCGCGCAGCGGCAGGCAGGTGTGCTGATCCCACAGCAGGGTGCTCATGGTCGCTGATCTTGCACCGCGCGGCGCCCGGGTGCGACGCATTAGGGTGACCGGATGGCTATCGACGTGCGGCCCGCGAAGAAATCCGACCTCACCGCCCTGGGTGCGACGCTGGGCCGGGCGTTCCACGACGACCCGGTGTCGATGTGGATGCTGCCCGACGCCGACACCCGCACCGCGCAGTTGTCGAAGTACTTCGCCACCTCCACCCGCTATCACCACCTCGGTGGTGGCGGCGTCGAGATCGCCTGCGACGGCACGACGGTGGGCGCGGCGGCACTGTGGGACCCGCCGCACCGGTGGAAGCAGTCGAAGGCCTCTCAGCTGCGGATGCTGCCGGCGCTGATCTGGGCGTTCGGGTTGAAAATCTCACGGGGACGGACGATCTCGGACCTGTTGGAGGACAACCACCCCGAGGAGCCGCACTGGTATCTGGCGGTGATCGGCAGTGATCCCAATGCCCGCGGCAAGGGTTTCGGGCAGGCCGTCATGCGTTCGCGGCTGGACCGCTGCGACGCCGAGCACTGCCCGGCCTACCTGGAGTCCAGCAAGCTGGAGAACGTGCCCTACTACGAGCGCTTCGGTTTTCAGGTGACCGGCGAGATCACGCTGCCCGACGACGGGCCGACGCTGTGGAAGATGTGGCGCCAGCCCCAGTAACTAATCGTCGACGGTGCCGCTGAGGCGTTCGGCGGCGGCGAGGTAGTCCCGGGCGAACTCGAACACGACGTCGCGCGCGGGCTTGACCTTGTTCATCAGCCCGACGCCCTGCCCGACGAAATACGTTGCCAGGGCCAGCGCCCCGGGATGTCCGGCGTTGGCCAGCTTGTCGACGCGGCGCAGGGCCGGCTCGGCCAGCATGGACTGCAGCGGCAGCGGCAGGGTGGTGTGCCCGCTGTCGTTGGGCCGCCAGGCGTCGGTCCAGTCCGAAACCAGTTGCCGGGCAGGCTTTCCGGTACGCCCCGTGGAGCGGATCGTGTCGCGGGAGGTGGCGGCCAGCATCTTCTGCACGGTGTGCGGGGCGGTCTCGGCCTCCTCGGTGGTCAGCCACACCGAGCCGGTCCATGCCCCGGCCGCACCCAAAGCCACGCAGGCCGCCATCTGCCGGCCCGTCACGATCCCGCCGGCGGCCAGCACCGGCACCGCGTCGTCGATCGCGTCGATCACTTCGGGCACCACCACCAGCGTGGAGACCTCGCCGCAGTGACCGCCCGCCTCGGTGCCCTGGGCGACGATCAGGTCGACGCCGGCGGCCACCTGTTTGATCGCGTGCTCCTTGGCGCCGACCAGGGCCGCGACCGGGATGCCGTGGTCCTTGCCGGATTTGATCATGTAGTCCGGCGGCACCCCGAGCGCGTTGGCCATCAGCCGGATGGGATGGGTGACGGCGACCTCCAGCAGTTGTTCGCCGGAGCTGCCCGCTAGCATCGCCGAACCCATCCGCGGGTTTTCCTCGGGCTCAATGTCGTGTGCTGCCAACAGGTCTGCGATGTAGGTCTTGTAGTCGTCGGGGATCCGGTCGGCCAGTTGGCGCCCGGACAGGTGCTCGCCCTTGCCCTCGAACTTGGCCGGCACGATGATGTCGATGCCGTAGGGCTTGCCCTTCACCTGCTCGTCGATCCAGCTCAGCTCCTGATCCAACTGCTCGGGGGTGTAGGCGGCGCCGCCGAGCACACCGAAACCGCCCGCGTTCGTCACGGCGGCCACCACGTCGCGGCAGTGGCTGAACGCGAACAGCGGAAAGTCGATGCCGTATTGGTCGCAGATCGGGGTTTTCACTTCGCCGCTCCTTACGATGATGCCCAGGGGTCGATACAGCGGACACCGAACTCTCTGAAATGCTTGGTGTTTCGGGTTACCACAACCATGCCGGCCGATTCCGCAACCGCCGCAATAAGCGCGTCATCCAACGGTGCGCGCTCGGGAACCGGGTATGCAGTGAGGATGCGCGCGGCCGGCAGGTCGAAGGCCAGTACCCGACCGGCAAAGGCGGGCAGCACCCGGTCTTCGAACCACCGTCGGAGAACCTTGCCCTGGGCTGGGTCAGAGCGCTCCTTGGCCAGCACGCCCCGCTCGATCTCGGCGATAGATATCGCAGAGACAAACTGGTCCCCCACCGGCACGGAAGCCGCCCACGACTCGACCGACGGATTGCGGCCACGCACCCGCAGGGCAGATACCACGTTCGTGTCGAGGACGTATCTCATAGATCGGGTATGCGCGCTGTGAGGGGCAGCCGTTGCGGCTCGAACTCGATCTCGGAGCCTTCGTCGCTACTCAGTAGGTCGACCATGGTGGCGGCCGACTGTTCGAGGGCTCGACTGAGGATCGCCCTGGCCTCAGCTTCGACGGATCGACGATGCTGCTGGGCACGTTCCCGCAGCGCGGCTTTGGTGCCCGCGGGCAGGTTCCGGATAAGGATCTGTTCGGACTCCACGGCACCTCCCATGCGATATCGTTCCTACGATATCACTGTCGGCACCGCCGAGGGGCGAAAGAAGTATCAGCCCGCCAGCGCGTCGGCGTCGAGCAGCGGCGGGTCGAGCGGCGCGATCACGCCGGCCCCGGTCAGGTAGCCGACCGCCCGGCCCAGCTCGGTGGCGACGTCGACCACCACCGGACCGACGGTGTTGAGCGCCCACTGCAGGCCCTGGGCCAGGTCGCTGATCACGAAGATGTCCTGGTCGATGATCGTCTGCAGGTAGTTGAGGATCGGCGGCAGCAGGTAGCTCTCCAGGAAGAAGCCGGCGCCGCCGGCCAGCGCGCGCAGGCTCAGCATGATGTCGGTGCCGATGTCGGGGTAGCCGTAGCTGTTGATCGCGTCGGTGAGGGCCTGCTTGAGGTCGACCGGCATGACGAAGCTGTGCAGGATGTCCGGGTCGCTCTGCATGGGGACGCCGTCGAAGTCCGAGCGCATCGGAATCCCGAAGGCCTGCAAGATGGTCGGGGTGATGTCGACGGTCTGGTAGCTCAGGTTCTGCCCGCCGGCCTGCGCCTCGTTGCCGGCCAGCGAGAAGATCACGAAGCTCGACGTCTCGTTGGGAGTCTGGAAGCCGTGGCCCAGGCTGAAACCGGGCAGGGTCACGGTCTGTTGGTGGCCGTGGTCGGTGACGGCGATGATCGTCCACTTATCACCGGTGGCCGACTCGGCGTTGGCGACGGCCTCCAGGATCTGTTTGATGTTGGCCCCGACGTTGACGACGGCCTGCGCGTACTCCGGCGACCCGCCGCTGAATTCGTGTCCGGCGTGGTCGACCTGGGACTGGTAGGCGAACATGAAGGTGTCCACGTTCGGGTTGGTGGTGGTGCCCAGGATCTTGGCGCTGGTCGCCTCGGTGACCAGCGCGTCCATCTCCTCCGACGTGGAGCCGCCGGAGATGCCGATGATGTTGTCAGCCGGGTAGCCGCCGGTGGAGGCCATGTCGGTGAACAGGCCCCGGCCGGAGATGACGGTGGTGTCGACCTCCGGCTTGTAGTACTCGATCAGGTTGAACACCGACGGCCAGGTCGTGTACGGCTCAGGCCGGTAGATGTTGCTGACCACGCCGTGCTTGTCGTCCCAGACTCCGGTCAGGATCGTCGACCACGACGGCGTGGACATCGTCTGATGCCCGGCGATGCTGGTGGCGGCGGTGACGCCGCGGTCCATCAGCATCTTGAAGCCGCTGTCGTCGTTATAGGCGTATTCCAGGATCTTGTCCAGGTTGGTGCCGTCGGTGCCGAGCAGCAGCACGTGCTCGGCGGCGAGCATCCACTGCGCCGTCACCGCGGACAGTCCCGTCTGCGTTCCGACCGCCGCGCCGGTTCCGGCCACCAGGCCGGCGACGGCCGTACCGCACAGAAGCTGCTTGAGGGTTGTCACGTCGGATCAGCTCAGGTCGAGTGTCAGGTCCGGGATGCTGAACTCGGTGCTGCCCGGCAGCGGCAGTGGTGCGTCGGTCGGCGCGATGACGCCCGCGCCGGTCAGGTACACAGGAACTGCTTGATCGATGTCACGATGGATTCCCTATCGAAGTTTCTGCTGGTGGCGGCGACCATAGCAGACACCCAGGAAATGATCAGATTATTCGCAGTTTCCTCTTATTTTCTCCAGTCGGCGCTGGGATTAACGAGGTGCTTGCGGCAGCACGAGGACGGCGACGCGCGTAGGTTCTGCGCTATGCCCGAGGAGACGGGCGCCTTTGCCGACGCAGCACGGGCGCGGGAAGCGGTGCTGGCGCGGCGGTTGGTGACGGCCGTTGAGCTCGATCGGTCCTTCGAGGAAATTCTGCGTGGCGCCCATCGGATCTCGACCTCAAGCGCATCCAGTCGCCCCAATTCACCTGACCAGCGTCGCCCGGAACTGCATCACCCGATATGGCCAGCCCTGCTCGGTGTTCCACTGCGACACCAGCAATCCCACCCCACCGGCGCGGTCCACCCGCGAACCGGGCAGCACATAACCTCCGTAGAGCTGGGCGACCCGGCCGCCGGCGTGGTCCTCGTTGTCCCAGCCGCTGCCGACGACCGGCAATTGCAGTGGCACACCGGCCAATTCGGTGACCGGAGACGAAAGCACCCGGTACCCCAGGGCGTAGCGTGACGATACGAACCCGCCGAGCACCCAGGTATCGGCGGCCAGCCGGCGCAGCGACAGTTCCCCCCACCGCTCACCGGGCGGGGTGATCGGCACCGGGGCGCGGCCCCAGGCCCGCCGGCCGCCGCGGTAGCCCCAGCCGGAGTACTTGGCAGGGTCGCCGATGTCGGCGGGGCGCACCCGGCGCAGGATCACCCCTTTGTCGCGCTGAAAACCGGTGGACACCACGTAGATCCAGCCGTCGTCGGGGTCGTAGTCCCACGACCAGCATTGGGCGTGCCCGCGGTGCAGCCGGGCCGGGAACTTCGCGCCGAGGTTGCGCCAGGACACGCCGCTGTCGGCGGAGCTCCAGATCTCGGTCCAGGCCACGTTGCCGAAGCCGCGGTTGACGATCGCGTGCAGGTACAGCATCTGGTCCACCCGCAGCAGATCCGAGGGGATCACCGTGCTGATCGAGCTGCGGTCGCGCCGGCTCGCAGGTTCGCGGTGCCGGTAGTGCCACAGCTGCCGGGCGTAGTCGGCGTCGGCGCCGCCGGCGCGCTGGTAGCGGATCCGGTGGCGGGCGCCGCCGGTGCCGATCAGGATCACCGGGGATCGCCAGTCGCCCTGGCCCACGCGCTCACCGGCGAAAGTGTCGCCGAACACCGACACCAGATTGCCGTCCGGTGCTGTCACCGACGCCCCCAGGTCGGCACAGGTGACGCCCCAGCGATCGGTGATGCCGGGCCCGGTGATGTCGGCCAGTTTTCCGGGGGCCGCGGCGGGGCTCACCTCAGGGCTTGCTGTGCCAGCCGCCGGCCGCGACGGTGATCATCCGGAGCTGTTTGACGGCAACGCTTTTGATCTCGGCGAGCGTCTCGGCGTCCGGGGCCTCGTCGATGGCCTCGGCGGTGACGATCATCGCGTTGACGAACAGCCCCGCCAGGATGTTCAGATCCTCTGCGCTCCAATCGTTGAACGCCGGGAAGCGCGCCAGGTCGGTGGCCAGTTCGGAGGTGATCAACCGGATCTCGGTACGAATCGCATACCGCAGCACCGTCATTCCGCTGAAGCGTTCCCGGTTGATGAACCGCCAGTACTCCTGGCGGGATGCCACGCTGTCCACCAGCACCTCCACCGAGGATTCGATGACGCGGCTGGGGTCCACCCCGCCGGTACGGGCATCGCGAAGCGTCTCGCGCAGTGCCCGAAACGATTCGTCGATGAGCACCAGGCCCAGCGCATCCATCGACTCGAAATGCCGGTAGAAGGCTGCCGGCACGATATTGGCCGCCCGTGTCACTTCCCGCAGGCTCAGCGCACTGAAACTGCGTTCGGCCAGCAGCGTCAGCGCCGCACCGATGATGGCGCGGCGGGTGGCCTCTTTGCGTTCCTCGCGCGACCCCCGCTCCGGTCGCTCGGGACGGTGCGGGCGCTCGGCACGGGGCGGGCGCGGCGGCCTCGTTCGCCCGGACCGTGAATTCGGCGTACGACTGTTCACTGTTGTGAAGCGTAACACAGCGAGCGTAAACCCCTTGACGTGTCGTAAACAAGTGTTCACTGTGTACATATGTTCACTCAAACCTTGAAGCGCCGGGTGTTGAGCTCCAGCCTGGTCGACTTGCTCACCGGCCCGCACGGGGTCGACCGGTACACCGAACTGGTGGACCCGACCTGGGTCCGGGGCGACGCCCGCGCCCGGGTGGTCGCCGTCCGGCGCGCCACCCCGCGCAGCGTGACCCTGCTGCTGGAGCCCAACGAGGCGTTCGGCAGCTGCTCCCCCCGTTTTCAAGCCGGTCAGCACATCAACCTGTCCGTCGACATCGACGGCCGCCGCCGCACCCGGTGCTACTCGCCGGCCAGCGCCGAGGGCCAGCGGCTGATCGAGCTCACCATCGGCCGCCACGAGGGCGGCCTGGTCTCCGAACACCTGTACCGCAACGCCCGGCCCGGCATGATCGTCGGCCTGGACTCCGTCGGCGGGGACTTCGTACTGCCGGCCGTGCGGCCCCGGCGGATCCTGCTGGTCTCCGGCGGCAGCGGCATCACCCCGGTGATGTCCATGCTGCGCACCCTGCTCGCCGAGCAGTACGCCGGCAAGGTGGCGTTCGTCCACTACGCCCGCAGCCCCGAAGAGGCCTGCTACCGGGGCAAACTCGCCGAGATGCCGCGGGTGAAGGTGCTGCACGGCTACACCCGCACACCCGAGGCAGGTGACCTTCAGGGTTACTTCGACGCCGAGCACCTGCGGGCGGCGATGCCCGACGCCGAGGCCGTGTTCGTCTGCGGCCCACCGGCATTGGTGGCAGCGGTGAAACAGCACTGCCCCGCCGCCATCTCGGAGAGCTTCGTGCCGCCGGTCTTCACCGCGCCGGCCGAGGCGTCCGGGGGCAAGGTGAGCTTCCTGGGCAGCACCATCGCCGTCGTCGATGACGGCCGGACCCTGCTGGAGCAGGCCGAGGCGGCCGGGCTGCAACCGGTCAGCGGCTGCCGGATGGGCATCTGCCACAGCTGCACCTGCCGCAAAACCGGTGGCGCGGTGCGCAATCTGATCACCGGCGCCGTCTCCACCGCCGAGAGCGAAGACATCCAGATCTGCGTGTCAGTGCCCGTCGGCGACGTCGAAATCGACCTGTAGAAACCAAAGGAGCCAACATGTCCGCACCAGTTCTCGAACCGACCGAAGTCCTGGAAGCTCAGCGCCCGGATCTGCCCGCGCGGCTCGATGAGTTCGGCGCCGAACTCGACGCCATCCGCCAGCGCGTCCTCGACGATCTCGGGGAGCGCGACGCCGAATACATCCACAAGATCATCAAGGCGCAGCGCTCCCTGGAGGTCGGCGGGCGCGCGCTGCTGTTCTTCAGCATCATCCCCCCGGCCTGGCTGGCCGGCACCGTGATGCTGGGTCTGTCGAAGATCCTCGACAACATGGAGATCGGCCACAACGTCATGCACGGCCAGTACGACTGGATGGGCGAACCGGCGTTGCAGGGCCGGGATTTCGAGTGGGACAGCGCCTGCCCCAGTGACCAGTGGCGGCACTCGCACAACTACATGCACCACACCCACACCAACATCGTCGGGATGGACCGCGACGTGGGCTACGGCATCCTGCGGATGAGCGACAAGCAGCCCTGGGAGCCCTACTTTCTGGGCAACCCGCTCTACGCATTCCTGCTGATGGTGCTGTTCCAGTACGGCGTCGCGGTGCACGAGCTGGAGACCGAGCGCATTCGGGCCGGCGAGATCGGTCTCGCCGACAAGAAGGAGATGCTGCTGGAGACCTGGCAGAAGGTCCGCCGCCAGACCCTCAAGGACTACGTGGCGTTCCCGCTGCTGGCCGGCCCGTTCGCGCCGCTGGTGTTCGCCGGCAACATGACCGCCAACCTGATGCGCAACGTGTGGTCCTACATGATCATCTTCTGCGGCCACTTCCCCGACGGCACACAGGAATTCACCATCGAGGAAACCGAGAACGAGTCCCGCGGCATGTGGTACTACCGCCAGATCCTCGGCTCGGCGAACCTGACCGGCGGCAAGTGGTTTCACATCTTCAGCGGCAACCTGTCGTTCCAGGTGGAGCACCACCTGTTCCCCGACCTGCCGGCGCACCGCTACGCCGAGATCGCGCCGCAGGTGCAAGCGATCTGCGAGCGTTATGGCGTGCCCTACAACAGCGGCCCGCTGCTGCGGCAGTTCGCCACCGTGGTGCGCAAGATCTGCAGGCTCGCGCTGCCCTGGAACTAATCGACCCCGACGGTGACCTCGGTCGACTTGATGAACACCGTGGCGGGCTTGCCGACCTTGAGATCGAGGTCCAGGGCGGCGTCGCGGGTCACCGAGGAGGTGATCACCTGCTCACCCCCGTCGAGGCGGATCTTGACCACGGCCATGACGGCGCCGACATCGACGTCAGAGATGGTTCCGGTGAGTTGGTTACGCGATGACAACTGCATGACGGTCCTCCGGTTCTCGGTGCCCCCGACGGATCAACGGTAGATCAGCGACGGGGCCCCAGCAGGGCAATCGAGGCATCGACCGCCGGCCCGGTGATCACGCCGACGTCGGCGCCGTCCTCGACGGCCAGGGCGGTCAGCTCGCGCAGGCCGCCCAGCAGGATGACCGCCAAGGCGGGGGTGAGGGGGGGCAGGCCGGCCCGGCGGAAACCGGGGCTGCCGCTGAGTTGGACCAGCAGGTTCGACATCAGCTCCAGGCCCCGGCGCTGGGCCGGCCGCGCCACCTCACCCAGTGACGGCAGCTCCCGGATCCAGCTCAAGGTGATCGCCGGCCGGTCCCGGATCTGGGCGACGTAGGCGCCGACGGCCGCACGGATCTGGTCCTGCCAGTCGGCGGACGGGTCCACCGCGGTGCGGATTCGCTCGGCCAGGGCCTCGTTGTCGGAGCGCAGCAACTCCAGGAAGCACTCCTCCTTACTGGCGAACCGGTCGTAGAAGGTGCGTTTGGAGGTCCGGGCGGCGCGCACGATGTCGGCCACGGTGCTGGCCCGGTAGCCGCGCTCGCTGATCGAGTCGGCCAGGCCCTCGAGCAGGCGGAGCCGAAACGGGTCGGTTGAGGGCGCCGCCTCGTCGGCAACCACCGCCGTCATCACTGCACCTCCCAACCCTTGCCAGCCGTTGGTACATAAGGGTACCGTGTCCGACAAGCATTTGGTACGCACTGGTACCACGTCCTGCGTCGGAAGGCGTGTCATGACCCAGACCATCCCCGGCAACAGCACTACCAGCACAGACGTCCCCGCTCCCGCGATCAACCTGCCGCCGGGGCCGCGCATCCCCAAGTCCCTCGGGATGGTGCTGTTCGCCTTGGACCGGCGCCGGCTGGTCAATCGGCTGACCAAGCGGTTCGGCGCGGCCTTCACCGTCGACAGCCCGATTTTCGGGCCGACGGTCTTCGTCACCGAACCGGACCTGGCCCGGCAGGTTTTCCTGGCCGACCCCGAGGACCTCGGCAACATCCAGCCGAACCTGTCGCGCATCCTCGGCTCCGGCTCGGTGTTCGCGCTCGACGGCGCCGAGCACCGGCGGCGGCGCAACCTGCTGAGCCCGCCGTTTCACGGAAAGAGCGTGCGGGCCTACGAACAGATCATCATCGAGGAGACCCTCAACGAGATCAGGAAATGGCCCACCGGAACGTCGTTCGAGACGCTCGGGCCGATGAACCGGATCACCCTCAACGTCATCCTGCGGGCCATCTTCGGGGCCGAAGGCGCCGAACTCGACCAGCTTCGCGTCAGCCTGCCCAAGTGGGTGACGCTGGGCTCGCGGCTGGTGACGCTGCCCATGCCGATCCGCAACTACGGCCGCTATACACCCTGGGGCAAGCTGGCGGCCTGGCGCGACCAGTACGAACGCATCCTGGACAAGCTGATCGACGACGCGCAGGCCGACCCGAACTTCGCCGAGCGCACCGACGTGCTGACGCTGCTGCTGAGCAGCACCTACGACGACGGCACGGCGATGACCCGCCGGGAGATCGCCGACGAGCTGCTGACCCTGCTGGCCGCCGGTCACGAGACCACCGCGTCCACCATGGCCTGGGTGTTCGAGCGGCTGTGCCGCCACCCGGAACTGCTCGACGAACTGACCGCCGAGGCCGACACCGACGCGAACACGTTGCGCCGCGCCACGATTCGCGAGGTGCAACGGGTGCGTACCGTGATCGACTTCGCCGGCCGGCACGTGTATGCGCCGAGTGTGCAGATCGGCGAATGGGTGATCCCCCGCGGGCACGGGGTGATCGTCGGGATCAACCAGATCCACCAGAGCCCCGAGGTGTTCTGCGACCCGGAGCGGTTCGACCCCCGGCGCTTCCTCGACGGCAACCCGTCGGCCTTCGAGTGGCTGCCCTACGGCGGCGGCAGCCGGCGCTGCCCTGGGTCGACCTTCGCCAACCTGGAGATGGACCTGGTGCTGCGAACCGTGTTGCGGCAGTTCACCATCGAGCCCACCACCGCGCCCGGCGAGAAGTACCACTCCCGCGGGGTGGCGTTCACCCCGAAGCAGGGCGGCCGGATCACGGTGCGCCCCCGGGCTTAGCTACTGACGCTGCAACTGCCAGTCCGGCCGGATGTAGTGGCAGGTGTAGCCGTTCGGGAAGCGCTCCAGGTAGTCCTGGTGCTCGGGCTCGGCCTCCCAGAAGTCGCCGGCCGGGCTCACCTCGGTGACGACCTTGCCCGGCCAGCGTCCGGAGGCCTCCACGTCGGCGATGGTCTCGCACGCGACCCGGCGCTGCTCCTCGTCGAGGTAGAAGATCGCCGAGCGGTAGCTGGGCCCCACGTCGTTGCCCTGCCGGTTACGCGTGGTCGGATCGTGGATGGCGAAGAAGAACTCCAGCAGGCTGCGGTAGTCGGTCACGGTCGGGTCGTAGACGATCTCGATGGCTTCGGCATGGGTGCCGTGGTTGCGGTAGGTGGCATTGGGGACATTGGGGTCGCCGGTGTAGCCGACGCGGGTGCTCAGCACGCCGGGCTGCCTGCGGATCAGATCCTGCATGCCCCAGAAGCAGCCGCCGGCCAGGATCGCGGTGTGGTTGGTCATGCCCCGATTATCCGCGGCTGCCCGCGGTTCGCCAATGGGCCGGCGGGCAGACCCGGATCGCGGCAGCCTCGAGCGTCGCCATCAGGTGCGTTCGGCGATCCAGGACGCCACCAGGTCGGCGCAGACGGTGCGGCTGTCGCCCGGGTGCTGCAGGTAGTGGTCGCCGGCGATGAAGTGCAGCGTCTTGTCGGTGCCGGCCAGCGAATCGTAGATGTGGTGGGCGTCGCTGGGGAAGACGCCGGTGTCCGCGGTTCCCTGAATCACCAACGACGGCAACGTGATTCGGCCCAGGTGCGGGGCGCCCTGGCAGAACGACGTCTGAAGGCTCCACATGGACAGCCAGGTGCGCAGCGTGCAGTGCGCGGCGATGTTGTACGGCGCGCGGTTGGCGCGGCGCGGGTCTCCCAGGTAGCACTGGTTCAACGGGCGGTCCGACGGGTCCAGCGAGGGGTCGAGGTAGCGCGGGTCGGCCCACACCCGATGCACCGAAAAGGACCGGTCGTAGGTGCCGCCGGCCTTCAGGCGCTTCAGTTCCGACTGCGCCCAGGTGGTGATCCGGTCGTTGCGGTCGCGCTGGGCCTGGCGGTAGCGGGCGACGAACTCCGGGGTGTAGGGCGGGGCGTTCTGCTCGGCGTACATGTCCAACGTGGGGTCGCAGGACAGCGGATCGGTTTCGTCGGTCACCGACGGGTCGATCCATGCGGTCAGCACCTCCGGGCGCCCGGCGTGCGCCTGAGTCGACACGTACAGATCACCGGGCGGCAGCGCATTGACCGCATCGGGCACCGGGCCGCCCCCGACGGCGGTGATGTGCGGGTCTATCGCCTGGGACTGGTAGGCGGCCATCAGCGATCCGCCGCCGGAGTTGCCCAGCAGCACGACCACCTCGACACCTGCCTGCTCGCGCAGCCAGGCCACCCCGGCTGCGATGTCCAACAGTGCGTGTTCGAGCAGGAACAGCGACTCGCCGCTGCGGTAGCGGGTGTTCCAGCCCAGAAACCCGTAGCCGCGTTGCGCCATCAGCGGCGCCAGATAATGCTCGGCAAAGTCCACGTTGTAGTGGCTGGCGATCACCGCCACCTTCGGCCGGACACCGGCCGGGGTCCAATACAGCCCCTGCGCGGGGTGATACCCGGCCGGGTTCACATCCGCCGATGCCGAAGTGAGCGACACGAATTCGCGGGTCACCGCCACTGCACAACTGGTCGTCACGCCGGTCACCGTAACACCGGATCTGAATATAAACTCAGATTCAGATCCCGGCCCCTCGACAACACCGTTAGAACGTGTTCTAGTGCTTGGCATGACGCCCAAGTTCAGCCGCGCGGAGCTCGCGGCCGCCTTCGAGACCTTCGAGCAGACCGTCGCCCAAGCCGCGGCCAGCAAGGACTGGGATGCCTGGGTGAGCCACTACACCCCCGACGTCGACTACATCGAGCACGCGATGGGCACCATGCACGGCCGCGACGAGGTGCGCCCCTGGATCCAGCGGACCATGTCGACGTTCCCGGGCAGCCACATGACCGAGTTCCCGGCCCTGTGGTCGGTGATCGACGAGGACAGCGGGCGGATCATCTGCGAACTGGACAACCCGATGCGCGACCCGGGTGATGGCACGATCATCAGCGCCACCAACATCTCGATCGTCACCTACGCCGGCGACGGATTGTGGTGCCGCCAGGAGGACATCTACAACCCGCTGCGGTTCGTGACCGCGAGCATGAAGTGGTGCAAGAAAGCCCAGGAGTGCGGCACCCTCGATGATGAGGCGGCCGCCTGGATGAAGCAGTTCGGCGGCAACGCGTGATGGCCAAACCCAAACTGGTCATCGGCGCCAACGGATTCCTGGGCTCGCGGGTCACCCGAGCGCTCGTTGACGCCGGCCATGACGTCCGGGTGATGGTGCGACCCAGCGCCAACACCATCAGTATCGACGACCTGGACGTGACCCGATTCCACGGCGACGTGTTCGACTCGGCCGTGCTGGCCGAGGCGATGGCCGGCTGCGATGACGTCTACTACTGCGTGGTGGACACCCGCGCCTGGTTGCGGGATCCCAGCCCGCTGTTCCGCACCAACGTCGAAGGCGTGCGCAATGTGCTCGGCGTCGCCAAAAAAGCGGGCCTGCACCGGTTCGTGTTCACCAGCAGCTACGCCACCGTCGGCCGCCGGCACGGCCACGTCGCCACCGAGGACGACGTGATCAGCCCGCGCGGACTGAGCGCCTACGTGCGGTCCAGGGTGCAGGCCGAACAGCTGGTGCTGCGCGCCGCCGCCGAGGACGGGCTGCCCGCGGTCGCCATGTGCGTGTCGACCACCTATGGCGACGGCGACTGGGGCCGCACCCCGCACGGCGCCTTCATCGCCGGCGCGGCCTTCGGCAAACTGCCGTTCCTGATGGACGGCATCGAACTGGAGGTGGTCGGGGTCGACGACGCCGCCCGGGCGCTGATCCTGGCAGCCGAGCGCGGACGGAACGGACAGCGCTACCTGATCTCGGAACGGATGATTGCGCTCAAGGACGTCGTCCGGATCGCCGCAGAGGAGGCCGGGATGCCGGTGCCTGCCCGGACGATCTCGGTGCCGATGCTCTACGCCCTCGGTGCGCTGGGCAGCCTGCGGGCGCGGCTGTCGGGCAAGGATGCCGAGCTGAGCCTGGCCTCGGTGCGGATGATGCGCGCCGAGGCCCCGGTCGACGCGAGCAAGGCGGTGCGCGAACTGGGCTGGCAGCCCCGCCCGGTCGAGGAGTCGATTCGGGAGGCGGCCCGGTTCTGGGTCAAGATGCGCGACGCCAGGAAGCCAGGTACCGCAGCTTGAGCGAACGACAGATTCTCACCCCGACCGCCGACTACCCGATCACTGTGACCCCGACCGGGCGACATGTCACGGTGCGGATCGGCGGTGAAGTCATCGCCGACACCGATGCTGCACTCACCCTTCAGGAAGCGAATCACGCTGCGGTCCAGTACATTCCGATAAACGATGTCAATACCAACCTGCTGGCCCGCACGGCGACCACCAGCTACTGCCCGTTCAAGGGCGATGCGGTCTACTACACGGTGACCACCACGGCCGGCCAGGCCGTCGCCGATGCGATCTGGACCTACGAGCAGCCGTTCCCCGCGGTGACTGACATCGCCGGGCACGTCGCCTTCTACCCGGACAAGGCTGACATCAGCGTCGACGCCTGAATGGCTAAAGCCCGAGCACCTCGCCGGCGAAGCGGGTGTCGGTGTACTCGCGCACCGAGGTGATCCGGCCGTCGCTGGTGTCGACGATGAACACCAGCGGACTTTGGTAGCTGGAACCCTCGCTGGTCAGGCACTCGCCCTGCGCCTCGATCACCACGGTCTCGTGCTCGTTGATGCAGCGCAGCAGGTCCAGGTTGACTCGCAGGCCGAGCCGGCGATCCTCGGTCTGGCGGCGCAGCCCGGCGGCGTCGAGCTCCTGGCCGGTCAAGATGCTCCAGTAGGTGAAGTCGTCGCTGACCAGCGTGAAGACGTCGTCCAGGTCGTCATCGCCGCAGAGGCCCTGCAGGAACATCCAGGCCAGCTCTGCCTGCGGATCGTCGAAAGGGGTGGCCATCCCCTCATGGTGTCGTGCCGGGGCCGAACCGGTCAACGCCGACGCGGTGAACTCTATGATCGCGGCATCACCGATTCGCTTCGCCGCACCGTCATCTTCGACGGCCCGGCCAGTCCGGAGCTGACGCTGGCCCCGCTGCGCCGCGGCCCCGGTGACCCGTGCCTGCAGGTCGGCGACGACGGCGCGATCTGGCGTACCAGCCTGATGCCCGGCGGGCCGGTGACCGCCCGTATCACCCGGGCGGCACGCGACGCGGTGGACTGCGAGGCCTGGGGTGCCGGGGCGCAGGAGTTCCTCGACGGCGCTGCGGGGCTGCTCGGCGCCGACGACGACGCATCCGACTTCGCGCCCAGTGAGCCGACGGTGGTCGCCGCGCACCGACGGCTGCCACACCTTCGGCTCGGCCGCACCCACCGGGTGCTCGAAGCACTGATCCCGGCGATCCTCGAACAGCGGGTGCCCGGTGCCGACGCGTTCGCCGCCTGGCGGCGCCTGGTCGGCGAAGTCGGCACCCCGGCGCCCGGCCCGGCCCCGTCGCGCATGCGGGTTCCACCGCCCGCGGAGGTGTGGCGGACGATTCCGTCGTGGAAGTTCCACCGGGCCAACGTCGACGGCGGGCGCGCCCGCACCGTGATCGGCTGCGCACAGCGAGCCACAACATTGGAACGTCTGGTCGACCGGCCGGCCGCCGAAGCCCGTGCGGCGCTGACGACGCTGCCCGGAGTGGGGGTGTGGACCGCGGCCGAGACGGCGCAGCGTGCGTTCGGTGACGCGGACGCCCTCGCCGTCGGTGATTACCACCTGGCGAAGATGATCGGCTGGACGCTGCTGGGCCACCCGATCGACGACGACACCATGGTCGAACTGCTGGAGCCGATGCGACCGCACCGGCACCGGGTGGTGCGACTGCTGTTCGAGAGCGGGTCGGCGGTGCTACCTCGACGCGGGCCGCGGCTGCCGGTACAGCGGATCAGCGTGCTGTGACCGACGAGCTGGCGGCTGTCTCGTCCGCGTCTGGGGCGGCGGCGAACCGGCCGGAGTCCAGCGCGTCGAGGAGCTGGCCGGCGATCCAGGTGAACGCGACGCTGTCCGGCGGCAGCAGCACCTGTTCGTAGCCGACCAGCAGATACATCGCCCAATCGGCGAACAACTCCGCCTGGCGCTCCTGGCCCAGCACCTCCAGCGCCGACTCGTAAAGGATGTCGAAGCGCTGCCGGTCCACCTCGGCCTGCACGGCGTGCACGGCCGGGTCCGCGGAACTCCAGCACCGGATTGCCGCCTCGGCACCGTGCGGCAGCGCCAGGCCGATCTGGATCAAGCTGTCGAGGCGTTCCCGGGGATCGGGTATGGCCCGCACGAACTGCACGTGGACCAGGGTGCGCTCGTTCAGCCAGTGCTGAACCAGCTCCCGGGTGTAGACCGGCCAGCTGGTGAAGTAGTGGTAGAACGACCCGGTCGTCACGCCGAGCCGGTTGCACACCTGTGCCAACTTGAGGCCGCCGTAGCCCAGCTCAGACAGTATTTCGAGACCTGTCTCGAAGTACGCTTGCCGTGAGAGAACCGCGCCCATAAGTCGACTTTAGTTTGCCGGGTCCCGTCGCGTAGCCACCGGGGCGACACGAAAGTTAATTCTCGTAACGCGAAGTTAACCGGCGACCCAGGATCGGCCCAGGATTAGCTGTCAACATTTGCTGCGTGATTCGTTCGTTAGCGGCTTCGGCCAATCACGGGCCGGGGCGGCCCCGCGGTGTGCGCTCGGGTGTGACTCGCGGGCGCATTATTGCCGCTGCTCGCAGTGCGTTCAGCGAGTTGGGTTACGGTGCCACCACGTTTCAGTCCGTCGCCAGCCGGGCAGCTCTGACCCGGCCGGCGGTCAACCACTACTTTGCCAACAAGCAGTTGCTCTACCGGGCGGTGCTGGAGGATGCCGAGGCGCTGGTCGCGCAGGCCGTAAACGAGGCGTTGACGCGGACCGACCTGGTCGATCAGCTGTCGACGTTCGTGTTGGCCGTGGCCCAACTCGAACAGGACGACCGCACCGTGGCCGCGTTCGTCGTCACCGCGGTGCTCGACGCCGAGCGGCACCCCGAATTGCGGGACCTCGTTGAAGGAACCTCGGTGGTCACCCGCGACTTCCTGTCCGGGGTGCTGAACGCCGCCATCGAGCGCGGCGAGCTGATGACCCACGTCGACGTCGCCGCGCTTTCCGAGCTGCTGCTGGCGGTGCTGTGGGGAGTGGGGTTCTACGTGGCGTTCGTCGGTGACTACCAAGAGTCCGCGGCGGTGATCGCCCACGTGCACCTGCTGTTGTCGAACCAGCTCTGGGCGCTGCGGCAGCCCAGCCCTCTGGTCGTTGAATAGCGCAGCTAAGTTTTTTCGGTAACATGGCGCTCGGTATCAGCGTCAACCAAGTGAGGTAACCGATGAGCTCTCTGCGCACCCACGACGACACCTGGGACATCGCCACCAGCGTCGGCTCGACGGCGGTGATGGTGGCCGCCGCCCGCGCGTCCGAGACCACCAGCGCCGATCCGCTGATCCGTGACCCCTACGCCCAGATGCTGGTCGCCGGGGCCGGAACCGGTGTGTGGGAGATGCTGCTCGACGAGACCCTGGTGGACAAGGTGGCCGCCATCGATGCCGAGATCGCCGGGGTCTATCACCACATGCGCAACTATCAGGCGGTCCGGACGCATTTCTTCGACGCCTTTTTCGCAGACGCCACCGCCGCCGGGATTCGACAGGTGGTGATCCTGGCCTCTGGCCTGGACTCCCGCGCCTACCGGTTGGACTGGCCGGCCGGCACCACCGTCTATGAGATTGACCAGCCGAAGGTGTTGGCCTACAAGGAGCAGACCCTGGCGACCAATGGCGTGACGCCGGTGGCCGAGCGCCGCACGGTGGCCATCGACCTTCGGCAGGACTGGCCGGCCGCCTTGACCGCCGCCGGCTTCGATCCCGCGGTCCCGACGGCATGGTTGGCCGAAGGACTGTTGATGTACCTTCCCGCCGAGGGTCAGGACCGGCTGTTCGACCAGATCACCGCGCTCAGTGCTCCGGGGAGCCGGATCGCGGCGGAGACCGCGGGCAAGCACGGCTCCGATGAGCGGCGCCAGCAGATGGCGGAACGGTTCAAGAAGATCACGGAGATGGTCGGCATGACGCAAAGCCTGGACATCCAGGATCTGATCTACCAAGACGACGACCGCGCGCCGGTGCGGGGATGGCTCGACGAGCACGGGTGGCAGGCCACCTCGCAGCCCTCCACCGCCGAGATGCGCCGGCTGAACCGCTGGGTCGACGTCTCGATGACGGACGACGAGGACGCGTTCTCGGAGTTCGTCACGGCGGTGCGCGGCTGACCCCACCCGTGGAGGTCGGCGCGCCGGGTGCTCTAGCCTGGCGAGGAGCAAGCCCACCGCGAAAGGAACCTCATGCCCGGAGTGCAGGATCGTGTTGTAGTCGTCACCGGAGCCGGTGGGGGATTGGGCCGTGATTACGCCCTGACCCTGGCCCGCGAGGGCGCCTGTGTGGTGGTCAACGACCTGGGCGGCGCGCGCGACGGCACTGGAGCCGGACACAACATGGCCGACCACGTGGTCGCCGAGATCAAGGAGGCCGGCGGCCGGGCCGTCGCCAACTACGACAGCGTCGCCGACCCCGACGGCGCCGCCAACATCATCAAGACCGCTATCGACGAGTTCGGCAAGGTCGACGGCGTGGTCAGCAACGCCGGCATCCTGCGCGACGGCACCTTCCACAAGATGACCTTCGAGAACTGGAACGCCGTGCTGCAGGTCCACCTCTACGGCGGGTACAACGTGGTGCGCGCCGCCTGGCCGCACTTCCGCGAGCAGAGCTACGGCCGGGTCGTGGTGGCCACCTCCACCAGCGGCCTGTTCGGCAACTTCGGGCAGGCCAACTATGGCGCGGCCAAGCTGGGCCTGGTCGGCATGATCAACACGCTGGCCATCGAGGGCGCCAAGTACAATATCAAGGCCAACGCGATCGCCCCGATCGCCGCCACCCGGATGACCGAGGACATCCTGCCGCCGGAGGTGCTGGCCAAGCTCAAGCCGGAGTACGTCGCGCCGGTGGTGGCCTACCTGTGCACCGAAGAGGTGCCCGAGACCGGGTCGGTGTTCATCGCCGGCGGTGGCAAGGTGCAGCGGGCGGCGCTGTTCGAGAACCCCGGCGCCACCTTCGACAACCCGCCGTCGGTCGACGATGTCGCGGCGCAGTGGGCAACGATCGCCGATCTGTCGGCGGCCAAGTCGGCCAGCTTCTCGCTGCAGTGAGCTCCGCGCCGGGGACGTCTAGCTGAGCAGCGCGTCGCGCAGTCCGTCCCGGTCGGCGTCGGTCACGCCGCAGGCGTGCAGGAACTCCTCGAACGAGCCGAAGTGCTCGTCGATCGCGTGGTGGGCGGCGTCGAGATACTCGGCCCGCACACCGAGCACCGAGTCGGACAGCCGGGCCTCGGTGAAGGTCAGCACCTCCGGGGTGATCTCGACCTCGGCGCGCTGGCGGATCATCTCCAGGATGTGTTCGCGCAGGATCGGGACCGCGATGTTGGACCGCAGATAGTCGGCCAGCACCGCGTCCCGGTCCGCTCCGGCGGCCCGCAGGACCGACGCGACGACGAACCCGGTGCGGTCCTTGCCGGCGAAGCAGTGCGCCAGCACCGGCCGCCCCGCTGCCAACAGCGAGACCACCCGGTGCACCGCCCGGCGGGAACCGGGCAGGGTGGGGAATCGGGCGTACTCGTCGAGCATGTAGCGAGCGGCCACGTCGGCGGCCGAATCCTCGTCGGGCTTCTCCTCCATCATCCTGCGGAAGGCGTCCTCATGCGGCGCGTCACTGCCCGGTGCCTGGTCGGCGGCCAGGTCCGGGAACGGCAGCAGGTGGATGTCGACGCCGGCCGGCACCTGGCCGGGACCGCGCCGGGTCACCTCCCGGGGTGAGCGCAGGTCGGCGACGTCGGTCACGCCGATCCGCAGCAGTTGCTCGCGGCCGGCATCGTCGAGGCGGCTCAGTTCGCTGGACCGGAAAAGGCGGCCCGGGCCCACGGCGTCGACGATGTCGGAGACGTCACGAAAATTCCAGGCCCCGGACAATTCCGGGGACAGTTCCGGCTGGGAGGTCACTTGGCCACGATAAGTCACAGCAGCAAAAGCCCCCGATCCGAGGGGACCGGGGGCTGCTCGTGGCGCGGGTTGGGTCTAGATCGGCGGGTAGTTCTGTGGGGGATAGCCGCCGCCGCCGTCGACGCCGCGCAGACCCCACGTCAGGTATTTGAAGAAGAACTCCGCTTCGTCGCTCATCTCGTAATCCGGATTCGGATCGTAACCGTAACCAGGACCCATTTCGATCAACCCCTCAACTCGGCTGCTGCCAGTTTAGTCGGCTCGTCAACACCGGGGATGCGAGACTGCCTAGAATCCTTCCAACCAGTTGATTGACTCGCCGGTGAGACCGGCCAGCGAAAGAGCGGGCGTACATGGCAAACGATAAGGGCTCGTCCCAGGGGCCCTCCCGCCGCGAGGAACTGCTCGCGGTCGCCACGAAGCTGTTCGCCGCCCGCGGTTACCACGGCACCCGGATGGACGACGTCGCCGATGTGGTCGGGCTGAACAAGGCGACCGTCTACCACTATTACGCCAGCAAGTCGCTGATCCTCTACGACATCTACCAGCAGGCCGCCGAACGGACGCTGGCCGCCGTGCATGACGATCCGTCCTGGACCGCCCGCGAGGCGCTCTACCAGTACACCGTGCGCCTGCTCGACCAGATCGCCGAGAACCCGGAGGGCGCCGCGGTGTACTGGCAGGAGCAGCCCTACATCACCGAATGGTTCACCGACGAACAGGTCGCCGAAGTCCGGGAGAAGGAGACCCAGGTCTACGAGCACGTGCACGGCCTGATCGACCGCGGTATCGCCAACGGCGAGTTCTACCAATGCGATTCGCATGTGCTGGCGCTCGGCTACATCGGTATGACGATGGGTGCCTACCGCTGGTTGCGGCCCAGCGGCCGGCGCAGCGCCCAGGAGATCGCCGCGGAGTTCAGCACCGCACTGCTGCGCGGGCTGATCCGCGACGAGGAGATCCGGGCGGAGTCACCGCTGGGGCGCTAATGGGCCTTGAGGTTGGCGTCCAAGAACGCCAGCTGATCGGCGATGACCCGTTCGAACGCGTCGCCGACGTAGATGTCGAAGTGGCCCTCCGGGTAGCGCTTGACCGTGCCGCGCGGCGCCTGCGCGGCGTAACGCAGCGTCGGCCCGGCCGGGGCGACCGAGTCGGTGTCGCAGACGCAGAACAGGATCGGGCAGGTGACCTTGGCGGCTTGGCGGCCCGGACGGTAGGTGAGGATCTTCATCCCGATCCGGGCGGCGACCTCGTTGCGCAGGGTCTGGCCCTGCGGCACCAGCTTCAGGTAGCCCGGGTAGGAGTCGGGCGTGCTCATCAACGCGACCTCACCGGGACGCCCGGCGGTGGCCACCAGTACCGGCGGATTGCCCAGCCGCGCCGCCAACATGTCGCGCGCCGCAAGCAGGCTGATCTTCGCGGTGGTCAGCGGCGGGATGGTCCGCGCCGAGGCGATCCCGTCGGTGAAGGGGCACTGCGCCACCACCGCGGCCACCGGCAGCCTCGCCGCGGTGGCGATCACGTGTCCGCCGCCGAACGAGGTGCCCCACAAGCCGATGCGGGCCGGGTCCACACCGGCGACGGTGTGCGCGAAATCGACCGCGGCGGCCCAGTCCGCCAACTGCATGTTCACATCCAGCAGCTGGCGCGGGGCGCCCCCGCTGTCCCCGAAGTTTCGGTAGTCGAACACCAGGCAGGCGTAGCCGGCGGCGGCGAACCGCTCGGCGTAGGCGTCCAGGCGCATGGTGCGCACCGCGCCCAGACCGTGCGCCATCACCAGCAGCGGTGCGCCGCGCGGACCCACCTCCTCGGGCCGGTACAGCCAGGCGCTGACGCGGTCGGCGCCGGAGGGGAAGGTGACGTCTTCGCGGGTGGCCATGATCAAAAGGTAGCGCGTCATGTGATAGACCGACTGTATGACCGGGTCCGCGATCGCCAGCCTGCTCGCCGGCCTGGCGCAGGTGGTGGGGGCCGGCCAGATCACCGACGATCCCGACGTGTTGGCCGGGCGCAGCGTCGACCACACCGGGCGGTATTCGGGCCGGGCCACCGCGCTGGTGCGGCCCGGATCGGCCGATGAGGTGGCCGCGGTGCTGCGGCTCTGCCGGGACGCCGGGGCGCACGTCACCGTGCAGGGTGGCCGGACCTCGCTGGTGGCCGGCACGGTACCCGAATACGACGACGTGCTGCTGTCCACCGAGCGGCTCAACACCGTCGGCGCCGTCGACACGACAGAGCGCCGGGTGAGCGCCGGGGCGGGTGCCACCCTGGCGGTGGTGCAGCAGGCGGCGGCCGCGGCCGGCCTGGTGTTCGGGGTGGACCTGACCGCCCGCGACACCGCCACCGTCGGCGGCATGGCCTCGACGAACGCCGGCGGCCTGCACACCGTGCACTACGGCAACATGGGCGAACAGATCCTCGGTCTCGAGGTCGCGTTGCCGGACGGCACGCTGCTGCACCGGCACTCCGCGGTGCGCGCCGACAACACCGGCTACGACCTGCCGGCGCTGTTCGTCGGCGCCGAGGGCACCCTGGGGGTGATCACCGGCGTGGATCTGCGGCTGCGGCCCGCCCCGGCGCATCGGGCCACGGCGGTCTGCGGGTTCGCCGACCTGGACGCGCTGGTGGTTACGGCGAGGGTCTTCCGCGACCTGGACGGCGTCGCGGCCCTGGAGCTGATCGACGCCCGGGTGACGGCGCTGACCGGCGAGCGGCTCGGGGTGCCCGCCCCGGTGGCCGGCGACTGGCTGCTGCTGGTCGAGCTGACCGGTGACACCGACCAGACCGATCGCCTCGCCGAGCGACTGGAGCAGGTGGCGGGGTGTACCGAGCCGGCGGTCGGGATAGACGGTGCCACCAGCGGCCGGCTGTGGCGGGTGCGCGAGGCGGTGGCCGAGGTGCTCGGGGCGTTCGGCCCGCCGCTGAAGTTCGACGTGGCGCTGCCACTGGCGACGGTGGCCCGGTTCGCCGCCGCGGCCACCGTGCTGGTGGGCCGGCACGCGCCCGATGCGCTGCCGGTGCTGTTCGGCCACATCGGCGAGGGCAACCTGCACCTCAACGTGCTGCGGTGCCCCGCGGACGCCGAACCGGGGCTGTACGCGGCGATGATGGAGCTGATCGCCGACTGCGGCGGCAACGTCAGCTCGGAGCACGGGGTGGGCAGTCGCAAACGGGCCTACCTGTCGATGTCACGCGGGCCGGGCGATATCGCGGCGATGCGGGTGGTCAAGGCGGCTTTCGATCCGACCGGGTATCTCAACGCGGCCGTGCTGTTCGGCTGAGCCGATGGCGACGACCCGCCGCTCAGCGGTGTTTGATGCCGACGGCCTGGCGTAGCTGGGCCAGGAACTGATCCGAGTCGTCGCTGCGGATGATGTAGTGCGAGATGGCGATCCGGATCGCGGCGGCGGCCTTCACCGCGGCGTCGGGCCCGGACAGCATCCGCTGCAGCCCCTCACGCATCGGGGCGATGATCCGGGCGAAGTCGGTCAGCACGTGCTTGGGCTCAATGTCGATCATCCGCACACCGGTCGACGAATGCTGGTAGTCGACAATGAAACGCAGTGCGGCATCCAGCTTTTCGGCACCTTTCAGCCCCTCGGTGGCGCGGCTCAGGCCGCTGTCGAAGGTGTGCCGCTCGTAGCGGGAGAACGCCGTGATGAGCTCCTCTTTCGACGGAAACCACCGATACAGCGTCGGCCGCGACACCCCGGCCTGGGAGGCGACCTCGGACAGGCTGAGCTTGGTCATGCCGTTGCGGCCGAGCACCTCGGCGGTGGCCGCGAGAATCCGCTGCCGGGTCGAGTTGTCGAGTTCGTCCACGCTTTCGGTCATTTCGGCTCCCGTCGGCGCACCAGCACCGACTGCTGGATGGCCGCCACCGCGCCGCGCTCGTCGAACAGCGTACCGATGGTGGCCCCGATGCCGTCCGGGCCGTAGTTGGTCTGGGCGCGGATCCCGATCCACTCGCCGTCGGGAATCCGGTGCAGGTGCACCACCAGGTCGGTGTTGAGGAATGTCCACTTGGTGATGTCGAGTTTGGTGCCGACACCGTTGGCGTCGTCGGCGACCGCGAACAGCCGCTGCAGCGGCGTCATCGACTCACCGGCCACCAGGTGGGCCACCGGCATGATCCAGGCTTCGCCGTCGCCGGGCGCCAGCGGTGTGGTCAACCACCGCCAGTCCACGCTGTGCACGTAGTTGCGGTCCCAGTTCTGCCGCATGTTCATGGCCCGGGCCTCGCCGACCGGGCGCAGCGGCGGCGCCGAGGCGTGCTCGATGGCGCCGGTCTCCAGGGTCTGCAGCCGCCAGCCGGTAGCACGGGCGACCGGTCGGGGCGTCTCGTCGGGGCCCGGCGCCAGCAGTTCGGCGCCGACAAGTTCGATCTGCCGGCCGGTGCGTTCGATCTGGGACCGGACCCACAGCGGGCCCTCGACCGGGACCGGCCCCAGCAGGTCGACCGCGACGCGGCTCAGCCGGGTGTCGGGGCGGGCGTGTGTGCGTTCCAGCGCCCGCACCAGCAGCGCCGAAACCGGTGCGGCGTGCTGGATCTTCGCCGACCAGGTGCCGCGGGCCAGGTCGGTGGCGGCGAAACGTTCGCCGTGCGGATCGGCGGCATCCACCAGTTCGTAGTAGGAGTCGGTCACGAAGTCTCCCTTCAGGGCCGCCCGGCGCCGGGAATCGCCACGGTCACCGTGTCCAACCGGGAGTCGCGGGTCCCGATAAGCCGTTTGGGGTAGGCGTCGGTGCTGGACAACAGGAACAGTGTGCGGCGTGCGGGCCCGCCCAGCGTGCAGGCGATCGCGGCCCGGTCGCCGACGTCGATGCGGTCGGTGACCTCCCCGCCCTCGGTGATCCGCTCGAACTGGTGGGCCAGCGTCATCGAGGTCCAGACCCCGCCGGCCGCATCCAGGGTGATGCCGTCCGGCGGACCGTCCAGACCGTCGGCGAAGACCCGGCGATCACTCAGCGCGCCGTCGCCGCCGATGGTGAATGCGGACAGGCGCCGGCCGATCGACTCGGCGACGATCAGTGTGGCGCCGTCGGGGGTGATCACCATGCCGTTGGGGAAGTCGAGATCGGCGGCGACGGTGTGGATGCCGCCGTCCGGATCGATCCGCACGATCACCCCGCCGGTGTAGGCCTGCGAGCCGACATAGCAGCGACCGGCGTCGTCGACGACCATGTCGCCGAGGGCGGCCGGGACGCGGTCGCGCAGATCGGCCACGGTGGTCACCGCCTCGCCGTCGTAGCGCAGCAGCCGGCGGTCTTCGGCGGAGGCGATCAGCAGCGAACCGTCCGAGGCGAATCCCAGGCCGCTCGGGGTGTGCCCGGGCAGTGCGACGGTGGTCATCGAGCCGTTGAGGGTGACGCTGTGCACCGCCTCGCCGAGCATGTCGGAGAACCACAGCAGGCCCTCGAACCAGCGCGGGCCCTCCCCGAAGCAGAATCCGCCGGCCAGCGGCGCCGGATGCGAACTTGCCTCGGCGATGCTCAACACGGTCGCCCTCCTGTGTCCGTCGCGCGCGCGACCAGGCCTACTTTACAAAACATGTCCGAAATGTCACGCTCGCCGAATGGTTCAACCCACTGAGATCTCCCCGGCCACACCGTGGTCGGTCAGCGGCCTGCTCGATCTGTTCGAGGTAACCCCGGACGGCCCCGACCGGTTCATCGGGCAGACCGGCCTTGCCGGCGACGACGAGCGCCAGGTGGTCGAAGGCACGCAGCTGCTGGCGCAGGCCATCGTGGGTGCGGCAAAACGCTTCGCGGACAAGTCGATCCGCTCGGTACACGCCGTGTTCGCCCGCGCGGTGATGGTGGGTCCGCCCGCGGAATACACCGTCGACGTGGTCAACGAAGGGCGCTCGACGGCCACCGCGGTCATCGCGGTGCTGCAGAACGGGCGGCGCTGCGCGACGATCACGGTGCTCGCCGACGTCCCGTCCGACGACGTCATCACCCATCACCTGCCGCGGGCGGACGTCGCCTCGCCGGCGGAGTCCAACCACTGCGAGATGCCGATGACCGGACGCGATGTGCGCCTGGTCGACGTCGTGGACGTCAACAGCCCCGACGAGGTGGGGCCGCCGGAGCTCTACGCCTGGCTGCGCTACGACCCGATTCCCAGCCGCGACGATCTCGCCAAGGCGCTGATCGCGTATTTCACCGGCCACCTGGGTATTTCGACGACGATGCGCGCCCACGCCGGCATCGGCACCAGCCAATCGCATCTGACCGTGTCCACCGCACCGATGACCGTCATGGTCAGTTTCCACGAGCCGGTGCGTTGGGACGGCTGGATCCTCTACGGCCATGAGAGCACCCAGGTGGGCGCCGGCATGTCCTATGTGCGGGGCACCGTGCACACCGAGCAGGGTGAGCTGCTCGCCTCCTTCGCCCAGGACGGGCTGATCCGCCCGCTGCGCACCAGCGACAACAAGATCGCCGAGCAGAACCGGATCTAGGGCAGTTCGGCGAACCCCTCGACACGGGTCAGATCGAAGCTGAAAAACCCTGCGATGGGCGAACTCTCCGGCAGCGGTTCCGGGTAGCTCCAGGCGACGTCGGTGACCACCGTGTCTCCGACGACCGCCGACCAGTAGCTGGCGTACCCCTTGTAGTTGCAGTAGGTCGACGTCGTCGACGGCGCCAAAAGGTCGGTGCGGACGTGGCCGGGGGCGACGTAGAGCCGCGCCGGCAGCGACGTCTCGAACACGATCACCGTGTCGTCGGTGTCCACCAGGTCCGCCCCGGCGACCGTGACGCGCAGCGCGCGCTTGGTGGGCCGGCAGTCCACGCGGTGATACGGGTTGGGCGGGTAGTGCACCAGCCGCCGGCCCTCTTCGAGCCAGCCGTCCACGGCGTCCCAGGGCACCTGGACGTACCCGGGCGCCTCCGGCACGGGTTGGTGCGGCAGGTCGCCGACGGCACCGGCGGGAAAGGCGTAGGACAGCGGCTGATGTGTGCGATGCACCAGCAGTGCGCGTTCGGTGTCGATCACCGTGCGGTCGCCTCGGATCGCCTGCACGCGGCGGGGATGCGGTTCGACATAGACCAGGTCTCCGGTGACCTCCGGGTAGATCCGGCCGGCCCGGTGTTCCGACAGCGGGCCCTGGCCTGCGACCAGACTCAACTCGGGTCACCTCCCTCGCGTCACTCGTCCCGACGTACCTTTACAAACTAGTCCGAAAATGTAATATTTCCCAGATGCCGAACAGCGCCAATGCCGTGCAGGTTCCCGACCTCTTCCCGGACCCCCACCTGCGCTATCGCCTGAACGTCATCGCCCTCGACGTCGCCGGCCTGGTCGCGGCGGCGGGCGGATGGCTGTATCACCGAGTGGCCACCGGCTGGGACGTGACCGTTGCGGTACCCGACTCCCAGGATCTGCGGCCACTGCAGATCCTCGGCGTCACCACAGCGGACCTGGAGGCCGGGCTGTGCGCACCGGAAGGCGCGGCCGGACAGTGCCTGGCCGTCGTCGCCGACGCCGTGGTCACCGACGCCCGGATCAGCCACCGGGTGCAGGCCGCGTTGCGGCACAGCCTGACCGAGGTGGTGGTCTGGGGCCACAGCTGGCCGATGGACCACCGGCTCAACCACGTTCGGCATCTGCCCACCGCGGCGGGTCGGGCCTTCAAACGGCAGGCCCTGCTGGCCGCCAAGACCGACGCCGGGGTAGTCGGTCCGGAGTTGTTCCTCAGCGACCAAAAGCACAGCCTGCCAACCGATTCCGACCTGGTGCCGGTCGACTGATGCGCAAATACCACGCCCATACCCTGCTGTACCTGCACGAAACCATCGACCTGGGCCGCGGGCAGGCCGACGACTTCACCACCGCCTTCACGCGGATCTACCAGCCGATGATGACCGAACTGGGTGCCCGGCTGTTCGCGCTGTGGGAGACCACCGCCTACAACGGGCACTGGCCGCAGGTCACCATCATCTGGGAGATCGACAGCTTCGCCGACTACGCCCGGATCGGTCGGGCCCATGCCCGCGCCGGCAGCCACGCCACCCCCGCCGCCGAATGGAAGGCCTACCTCGCCGGCGTCGGCGCATCGGGAGAGGGCCGCATCATGTACCCCGGCCCGCACAACAAGACGCTGGCCCAGCTGCGCGCCGACGGCTTCGACGCCACCGTGGTGATCCAGGAGATCATGCAGACCAAACCCGGCCGCCAGGACGACTACATCCGGGAGCTGGAGCGGCTGTATGTGCCGTGGTCCGAGCGCACCGGCAAACGCTGGCTGGGCTCCTTCACCACCACGTTCCGTTTCAACGAGGTGATCCACTACTGGGCACTCGACGGCGGCTGGGACTGCTTCGAACAGCACTACCCGTCGTGGAAGGACCAACCGCCGGCCGAGATCGTGACCTGGATGAGCGTGGCGCCGGCCCTGCGCGACGGCTGGGAGGACTCCATCCTCGAGGCCCTGGCGCCCTCACCGCTGCAGGGCGGACCCGCGTGAAAACGGTTGCGGAGCACGATTTCACCTACGACCCGTTCGACCCGGCGGTGATGGCCGACCCGCTGCCGTACTACCGGGTGCTGCGCGACGAGCATCCGGTGTACTACGTGCCGAAATGGGATCTGTACGCGCTGTCGCGTTTCGACGACATCTGGGACGTGCTGGCCGTCAGCGACGGCACCTTCGTGGCCTCGGAGGGCACCCTGCCCGCGGCGAATGTGCTGGCGCAGCACAACACCGGTCCGGTGGCGGACCCGCCGCTGCACCCGCTGCCGTTCCACGCAGTGTTCGACAAGCCGATCTACGACGACATCCGCCGGCTGCAGTCCCCGCCGTTTCGGCCCCGGTCGGTCAGCGACTGGACCGACCGGGTCCGCGAGTTGGCCAACCGGCGGCTCGACGAACTGCTGCCGCAGGGCCGCTTCGATTTGACCTGTGACTACGGTGGCGTGGTGGTAGCGCAGGTGGTGTGCGAACTCCTCGGTATACCAATCGAATTCGCTCCCGAGGTGCTGGCATCGGTGAACGCCGGCAGCCTCGCCGCAGCTGGCGTCGGGGTGGACACCGCGGCGGCGCGGCCCAACTATCTGGACTACCTGGTACCCGCCGTGCAACGCAGGCGTGTCGCAGCCGACGGTGAACTCTCGATCGTCGACGGGATGCTGCGCTACCGGCTGCCCGACGGCAGCGCGCTCGACGACGTCGAGGCGGCCACCCAGCTGCTGTGCATCTTCATCGGCGGTACCGAGACGGTGCCCAAGATCGTCGCGCACGGGCTGTGGGAACTGGCCGGCCGTCCCGACCAGCTCGCCGCGGTGCGCGCCGACCCGGCCACCCGGGTGCCGCAGGCCTGCGACGAGATGATCCGCTACTGCGCACCGGCGCAATGGTTCGCACGCACCGCCCGCAAGCCATACACGTTGCACGGCACCACCATCGAGCCCGGACAGCGCATCATCACGCTGCTGGCCTCGGCCAGCCGCGACGAACGCCAGTACCCCGACCCCGACTCCTTCATCTGGGACCGGCCGATCAAACGCTCCTTGGCCTTCGGGCGCGGTCAGCACTTCTGCATCGGCTACCACCTGGCGCGCCTGGAAGTCACTGTGCTGGTGCAGGAATGGCTGCGCCGGGTGGGGGAGTACCGGATCGTCGCCGACGACGCGACCCGGTTGCCGTCCAGTTTCCAGTGGGGCTGGAACAACATTCCGGTGGAGGTCTGAGCCGTGTGGGCCTACCGGTTGATCGCGCCGTATGAGTTCGAGCGGATCGAAGTCGCCGATCTCACCGAGAGCGACCTCGACGACGGGCAGGTGCTGCTGAGGTTCCTCGCCGCCGGGGTGTGCGGCTCTGATCTGCCGGCGTTCCGCGGCACCCAGGGCCGGCTGCCCGGTGACAGCGGCGCCGGTGCCGCCGAGAAGATCGGCTTCCCGATCCACGAGATCGTCGGCGACGTCATCGCCAGCAGGCACACCGCGCATCGCGTCGGTGACCGCGTCGTCGGCTGGGCCTCGAAATTCGACGGCCTGATGCAGACGGTGATCAGCGACGGGGACGGGCTCTTCGCCTACGACCCGGCGCTCGCGCCCGCCAAAGCGGTCGGGCTGCAGCCACTGGCGTGCGTGCTCTACGCGGTCGAGCAGTTGCCGGATCTGGCCGGCCGTCATGTGGCGGTGATCGGGCAGGGTTCGATAGGGCTGCTGTTCAGTGCGGTCGCCAAGGCGGCGGGTGCCCGCCGGGTCACCGGTGTGGACCCGGTGGACCGAGCGGACATGACCGCCGCCTTCGGTATCGACACCGCGGTGCGGTCCACCAGCGATCGGTGGATCCACCATCTGGACGCAGCCGACGCACCGGAGATCGTCATCGAGGCCGTCGGTCACCAGGTCGCCACCCTGGGCCACGCCATCGAAGCCGTCGCCCCCGGCGGAACCGTCTTCTACTTCGGGGTCACCGACGACGACACCTACCCGATCAGCATGCGCACCATGCTGCGCAACAACCTGACGCTGATCTCCGGTGTGACCCTCGACCGCCGGCGGATGCTGCAGCGGGCCGGTGATTTCGCGGCCGCGCACCCAGACCTGTTGGGCGCCTACGTCACCCACACCTTCGGCGCGGACCAGGTGCAGGCCGCCTTCGAACTGGCCGCGCGTCCCACCCCCGGGCGGGCCAAGATCGCGATCGTCGCATGACGCCGGCACTGCGGACCGCACTGGCGGGCCGGGCGAACCTTTGGGGCGGCTGGATCACCGGGCCGACGGTGCTGGGGCCGGAGGAATTCGCGCGGGCCGGTTACGACTACGTCGGCTTCGACGCCCAGCACAGCTACCTCGACGACGCGGCGATCGCCGGCATGCTGCGCGCCGCCGAACACCTGCCGATCGCCACGGCGGTGCGGCTGGCCAACGCCGATCCGGCGCCCATCGGCCGGGTGCTCGACGCCGGCGCCGACGCGGTGATCATCGCGCTGATCGAGACGGCCGAACAGGCGGCGGCTGCGGTGGCCGCGGCGCGTTACCCACCGGCCGGGGTTCGCAGCTTCGGTCCGTTGCGTCCCCGCCTGGGCGTCGACCCGGCCGGACTGGAATCCCGGGCGGAGGTGTTCGCGATGATCGAAACCCCTTCGGCGCTGGCCGATGTGGAGCGGATCTGCGCGGTGCCCGGGCTGGCCGGCGTGTACGTGGGCCCCGTCGATCTGGCGATCTCGATGGGCGTGCCGCTGTCGGCGGCCACCACGCACCCCGACGCGCGGGCGGCGTTCGCCCGCATCCAGCGGGCAGCGATACAGGCCGGGGTGATTGCCGGCATACATGCCGGAACCGGCACGGCGGGACGCGATCTGGCCGGACTGGGCTATCAGATGCTCACGCTGGCCGCCGAATCCCAGGCGTTGCGGCGCGGGGCGGCCGAGCATCTGGCCGAGGCGTCGGGGAAGGGTCCCTGATGGCCCCCCTGATGTCCAAGGTGGCGCTGGTGACCGGGGCCGCCGGCGGCCAGGGCCGCGCGATCGTGCAACGGCTGCGGGCCGACGGATTCGCCGTCGCCGCCTGCGATATCAACCACGCCGAGCTGATCCCAGCCGGGCCTGCCGACGACAAGGTGCTGGCCGTCGGACTCGACGTGACCTCCCCGAGCGGGTGGGCCGCCGCGGTGGCAGAGACCGTCCAGCGGTTCGGGTCGCTGACCGCACTGGTCAACAATGCCGGCACCCTGCACCGGGCCGCGATCGTCGACGAGACGGTCGAAGGATTCGAAAAGGCCTGGCGGGTCAACTGTTTGGGTGCGTTCCTGGGGATCCAGGCGACGCTGGAGCAGCTGCGGGCGGCCGACGGCGCCGCGATCGTCAACACCTGCAGCACCGGAGCGATCCGGCCCTTCCCGCAGCACAGCGCCTACGGTTCGTCGAAGTGGGCGCTGCGCGGGCTGACGCAGACCGTCGCAGCCGAACTCGGGCCCGTCGGTATCCGGGTCAATGCGGTGTTCCCCGGGCCGATCGCCACCCCGATGCTCGACGAGCGCACCCAGGAGCGCCTCGCCGCGACGGCGATGACCGGCCGGCTGGGGCGGCCCGGCGAGGTCGCCGACGCGGTGGCCTTCCTGGTCTCGGACGCGGCGTCGTTCATCACCGGCTCCGAACTGGTCGTCGACGGCGGCCAGTGCCTGCAGATCCGTTGACTACGCGTCGAACGTGATGAGCTGGCGAACGGCCACCCCGTCGGCGAGCTGATCCATCGCGGAGTTGATCTGCTCCAGCGGCACGGTCGCCGACACCAGCTGCTGCACCGGCAGCCGGCCCGCCCGCCACAACTCGACGAATCGCGGGATGTCGCGGGCCGGTACCGCCGAGCCCAGGTAGCTGCCGATCAGCGAACGGCCGTGGGCGACCAGATCCAGCGGCGACAGGCTGATCCGGGCGTCCGGCGGCGGCAGGCCGACGGTGATGGTGCGCCCGCCCGGGGCGGTCAACTCGATCGCGGTCTGCAGGGCGGCCGGATGGCCGGCCGCCTCGATCACCACCGGCGCCCGCAGTCCCGACTCGCCTGCCTGCGCCGGGGTCATCACCTGCTGTGCGCCCAGAGCCGTTGCGGCGGCGAGCTTTTCGGGCAGCCGGTCAATCGCGATCACCTGCACGCCGTCGTGGGCCAGTGCGGTCAGCACCGCGGCCATCCCCACCCCGCCGAGCCCGACAACCGCGACGGACTCACCGGCCCTGGGCTTTCCGACGTTGAGCACCGCGCCGCCGCCGGTCAGCACCGCGCAGCCCAGCAGGGCGGCCACCGCCGGAGGAACGTCGTCGGGCACCGGCACCGCACTGGCCGCGCTGACTACCGCGTGGGTGGCGAAACCCGAGACTCCGAGGTGGTGGTAGACGCTTTGCCCGGCCCGCCGCAGCCGCATCCCGCCGCCCAGCAGGGTTCCCGCACCGTTGGCGGCGCTGCCGGGTTCGCACGGGGCGGCGCCGTCGGTGTCGCACGCGGCGCAGGAGCCGCAGCGCGGCAGGAAGGTCAGCACCACCCGCTGCCCGACCGGCAGATCGACTCCGGAACCGACGGCTTCGACGATCCCGGCGGCCTCGTGGCCGAGCAGCATCGGCACCGGCCGCACCCGATTGCCGTCGACCACCGACAGATCGGAGTGGCAGACCCCGGCGGCCTCGACCCGCACCAGTAGCTCACCCGCACCCGGCGGGTCCAGCTCGAGCTCGGTCACCGTCAGCGGCCGGGAGGCGGAATACGGCCGCGGCGCACCGATGCGCTCCAGTACAGCCCCGCGGATGGCGATCATGCTGGAATACAACCATGACTGTCCCGCCCGCACCGGATGGGTTGACCAGCCGCGACTTTCCGGTGCAGTGGCCCGTGCTGACCCGCTGGGCCGACAACGACATGTTCGGCCACCTCAACAACGCGGTGTACTACCAGCTGTTCGACACCGCGATCAACGGCTGGATCGCCGCCAACGCGCGAGACGTCGACCCGGTGTCCATGCCCGAGCTGGGCGTCGTCGCCGAATCCGGCTGTCGATTCCTGGGCGAGCTGGCCTTCCCCGACCCGCTCGCGGTCGGCCTGGCCGTCACCCGGCTGGGACGCAGCAGCGTCACCTACCGGCTGGCGGTATTCCGTGCCCCCGACGGAGAAGCCGCCGTACCGCCGGCCGCGCTCGGGCACTGGGTGCACGTCTACGTCGACCGCACCACCCGGCGTCCGGTGCCGATCCCCGACGGCATCCGGGCCCTGCTGGCCACCGCCCAGGTCTGACCGGGGCCGCCGGCCCGGTGGTTATGCTCGGCGGATGCCGCTCGTGAGCAAGACCGTCGAAGTGGCCGCCGACGCGGCCACGGTCATGGGGATCGTCGCCGACTTCGAGGCCTACCCGCAGTGGAACGAAGAGGTCAAGGGACTGTGGGTGCTGGCCCGCTACGACGACGGCCGGCCCAGTCAGCTGCGTCTCGACGCGTCGTACTCCGGTTTCGACGGCACCTTCATCCAGGCGGTGTACTACCCCAGCGACACCCAGATCCAGACCGTGCTGCAGCAGGGCGACCTGTTCAGCAAGCAGGAGCAGATGTTCTCGGTGGTCGAGATCGGCGCCACCACGCTGCTGACAGTCGACATGGACGTCGAAACCGAGATGGCGATGCCCAAGCCGATGGTCAAGAAGGCGTTCAACAACGTCCTGGACTACCTCGCGGACAATCTCAAGCGCCGGGCCGAGGAGCTGGCCGGCAGCTGACAGCAACGGAGGCTCGAATTGATCCACGCACCAACCGATCCCGCCGAGCAGCCCTACCGCGCCCGCCGGCAGAACTGGGTCAATCAGCTCGACCGGCACGCGCTGATGCAACCGGACGCCCCGGCGCTGAGATTCCTCGGACAGACCACCACCTGGGCGCAGTTGCACGACCGGGTCGCCGCGCTGGCCGACGCCCTGAGCCGCCGCGGGGTGGTCAGCGGCGACCGGGTGATGATCCTGATGCTCAACCGCACCGAGTTCGTCGAGTCGGTGCTGGCCGCCAACCGGCTGGGCGCGATCGCGGTGCCGGTGAACTTCCGGCTCACCCCGCCGGAGATCGCGTTCCTGATCACCGACTGCCAAGCCCGGGTGCTGATCACCGAGCCGGCGCTGGCGCCGGTGGCCACCGCGGTGCGGGGGCTGACCGAGGTTCAGGCAATCCTGAAAACGGTTGTGGTGGCAGGGGAAGACGGCGACGAAGATCTGATCGCCTACGAGACCCTGATCAGCGAGGCCGGCGCACCGCACCCCGCGGTGGACATCGACAACGAGTCGCCGGCGCTGATCATGTACACCTCCGGGACCACCGGCCGGCCCAAGGGCGCGGTGCTGACCCACATCAACCTGACCGGCCAGCTGATGACCGGCCTCTACACCTCCGGCACCGGAGTCAATGACGTCGCGTTCATCGGGGTGCCGTTCTTCCACATCGCCGGAGTGGGCAACCTGCTGCCCGGCATGTGGCTGGGCATCCCGACGGTGATCAATCCGTTGGGCGCGTTCGACGCCGGGCAACTGCTCGACGTGCTGGCCGCCGAGAAGGTCACCGGAATCTTCCTGGTCCCGGCGCAGTGGCAGGCGGTCTGCGCCGAGCAGCAGGCCAACCCGCGCGACATCGTGCTGCGGACCATGTCCTGGGGGGCGGCCCCGGCGTCGGACACCCTGCTGCGGGAGATGGCCCAGGTCTTCCCGAACACTCAGATCCTGGCGGCGTTCGGCCAAACCGAGATGTCCCCGGTCACCTGCATATTGCGGGGTGAGGACGCGATCAGAAAACTCGGATCGGTGGGCACCGTCATCCCGACCGTCACCGCCCGGGTCGTCGACGAGAACATGAACGACGTGGGCGTCGGCGAGGTCGGCGAGATCGTCTACCGGGCACCCACATTGATGAGTGGCTACTGGAACAACCCCGACGCCACCGCGGAGGCGTTCGCCGGCGGCTGGTTCCACTCCGGTGATCTGGTGCGGATGGACGTCGAGGGCTACGTCTGGGTGGTCGACCGCAAGAAGGACATGATCATCTCCGGCGGCGAGAACGTGTACTGCGCCGAGGTGGAGAACGTACTGGCCGCACACCCCGACATCGCCGAGGTCGCGGTGATCGGCCGGCCGCACGATCAGTGGGGCGAAGTGCCGGTGGCCGTGGCCGCGCTCACCCGCGACGGCCTGGCGCTGGCCGACCTCGAGGACTTCCTCACCGAACGGCTGGCGCGCTACAAGCACCCCAAAGCACTGGAGATCGTCGACGCCCTGCCGCGCAATCCCGCAGGCAAGGTGCTCAAGACCGAGCTGAGGGCGCGCTACGGCGGATGAGCCCCGGCGTCCGCCGAGATGGCGACACGTTACTGTCCGGTAGGCAACTCGGTTTGGTGGCACCATTCGATGCCGCTCTCACCGAGTCATCAGGTATGGTCCGATGGTCGCCGAACGCACGTTGGGCCGCTAAGGTGACGCGGGTCTCGCTGAAACTGGACAGGAGGAGGCCGTGGTGCGACGCGACTCCCAGATGCGTCGTCGTCGGTGGTCTCCAAGGAGGGGAGTGTTGTGACGGCTCCAACGCGACCCCGCGTGGCTGACTTCGCTCGTGATCGACTGTTACCACCGCTGGTCATGGTCGGCGGGTTCTTCCGGATGTGCGCGCTGACCGCCCGCGCGCTTTTCCAGCCGCCCTTCCAGTGGCGTGAGACTGTCCAGCAGGGCTGGTTCATCACCAGCGTCGCGATCATCCCGACCATCGCGGTCGCCATCCCGCTGACCGTGTTGCTGGTCTTCACCTTGAACATCCTGCTGGCGCAGTTCGGCGCCGCCGACGTCTCCGGGGCCGGCGCGGGTATCGCGGCCGTCACCCAGCTGGGGCCGCTGGTCACCGTGCTGGTGGTGGCCGGCGCAGGCTCGACCGCGATCTGCGCCGATCTGGGCGCCCGCACCATCCGCGAGGAGATCGACGCGATGGAGGTGCTCGGCATCGACCCGATCCATCGGCTGGTGGTTCCCCGGGTGATCGCCGCGACCGTGGTCGCCCTGCTGCTCAACGCCCTGGTGATCGTGATCGGTCTGGCCGGTGGCTTCCTGTTCGGTGTTTACCTGCAGAACGTGTCCGGTGGCGCGTATCTGTCCACCCTGACCCTGCTGACCGGGCTGCCCGAGGTCGTCATCTCCACAGTGAAGGCCATGGTGTTCGGACTGATCGCAGGCCTGGTCGGGTGCTACCGCGGGCTCACGGTTCGCGGCGGGTCCAAGGGACTCGGTACGGCCGTCAACGAGACCGTGGTCTTGTGTGTGCTCGCGTTGTTCGCCGTGAACGTGGTGCTGACCACCATCGGCGTGAAGTTCGGAACGGGGACCTGACATGTCGACATCGACAGTGGTGCGGGGCCGCTTTCCCGGTCTGGTCGCGAACTATCAGCGTTACGTCGGGATGGCCGGCCGTTCGCTGGACAGGAGCGGCCGGCTCGGCTGGTTCGCGCTGACCGCCCTCCGGCAGATCCCCTGGGCACTGCGCCGGTACCGCACCGAGACGCTGCGCCTGATCGCCGAGCTGGGCATGGGCACCGGCGCCATGGCCGTGATCGGCGGCACCGTGGCCATCATGGGCTTCGTCATGCTGGCCGGTGGCTCGCTGATCGCGATCCAGGGCTTCACCTCACTGGGCAATATCGGCGTGGAGACCTACACCGGTTTCGCCGCGGCCCTGGTCAACGTCCGCGTCGTCGGTCCGGTCAACGCCGGAATCGCCCTGGCCGCCACAGTCGGCGCTGGCGCCACCGCCGAGCTCGGTGCGATGCGGATCAGCGAGGAGATCGACGCCCTGGAGGTGATGGGGATCAACTCGATCTCCTACCTGGTGTCCACCCGGGTGGTCGCCGGCTTCACGGTGATCATCCCGCTGTACGCACTCGCGCTGATCATGGCGTTCGCCTCGCCGCAGGTCGTCACCACGCTCTTCTTCGGCCAGTCGTCGGGAACCTACGACCACTACTTCCGAACTTTCCTGCGACCAGACGACGTGTTCTGGTCCTTCATGGAGACCATCCTGATCGCGATCGTGGTCATGATCACGCACTGTTACTACGGATTCAACGCCAGTGGCGGCCCGGTCGGCGTGGGTGCCGCGGTGGGCCAGTCCATGCGGTTGTCGCTGATCACGGTGCCCACCGTGGTCCTGCTCGCAGCGTTGGCGCTCTACGGCGTCGACCCCAACTTCAACCTGACGATGTGACGGGCATGGCTACCGGTAGGCAGAACGCAGCGCACACCCCGCCCTACAAGTTGGCGGGCGTGGTGACCGTCGCCGTCCTGTTGTTGATCGCGGGCCTGGTGTACGGCCAGTTCCGTGGCTCCTTCACCAAGACGACGCCGCTGACGATGGTGGCGCCCCGCGCCGGTCTGGTGATGGACCCGGGCGGCCCGGTGACCTACAACGGCGTGCAGATCGGCCGGGTTGCCGACATCTCGCCGACCGAGCACAACGACAAGCCGGCCGCCAAGTTCACCCTCGACGTGGACCCCAAATACATCAAGCTGATCCCGTCGAACGTGCAGGCCGACATCATGGCGACCACGCTGTTCGGTAACAAGTACGTGGCGCTGACCGCGCCGGCGAACCCCACCCGCGAGCGGATCAGCAAGAACAAGATCATCGCGACCTCGGTGACCACCGAACTCAACACGCTGTTCGAGACCGTCAACAACCTCTCCGAGCACGTCGACCCGATCAAGCTGAACCTGACCCTGCACGCCGCCGCGGAGGCGCTGACCGGCCTCGGTGACAAGCTCGGCGACTCGCTGGTCAAGGGCAACGCGATCCTCGACGACGCCAACGCCTACATGCCGTCGCTCCGGCGCGACATCAAGGGCTTCGCGACCCTGGGCGACGTCTACGCCGCCGGGGCACCGGACCTGGTCGGCTTCATGGACAACTCCATCCCCGCCGTCAAGACCATCACCGCGCAGCAGAAGGAACTCGACGCCGCGCTGCTGGGTGCGGCCGGGGTGGGCAACCTGGGCACGGACGTCACCAACCGGTTCGGGCCGTACTTCCGCCGGCAGTTCTCCGACCTGGTCCCGGTGTCGGCCCTGCTCGACGAGTACAGCCCGGAGCTGTTCTGCGCCATCCGCAACATCGCCGGCGTCGCACCGAAGGTCTACCAGGGACTCGGCGGCGGCGACGGTTACGCGCTAGACACCGTCAGTGAGCTGGTCAGCCCGGCGAACCCGTATATCTACCCCGATAACCTGCCGCGTTACAACGCTCGCGGCGGCCCCGGCGGTGCGCCGGGCTGCTGGCAGGAGATCACCCACGACTTCTGGCCGGCGCCTTACCTGGTGGCCGACACGGGAGTCAGCCAAGCGCCCTACAACCACTTTGAAGTCGGATCGCCCTGGGCCATTGATTACGTCTGGGGTCGCCAAGTCGGGGATTACACGATCAACCCATGAACATCACCAGAACCGCAATCAAACTCGGCGCCGTCGGATCGGTGCTGCTGGCATTCACCGTCGGCCTCGTCGTGGTGTTCGGCCAGGTCCGGTTCGACCGGACGGCCAACTACTCCGCCGAATTCACCAATGCCAGTGGCCTCCGGCAGGGACAGTTCGTTCGCGCATCCGGGGTAGAGATCGGCAAGGTCAAGAAGGTGCGCTTGGTCGACGGCGGCCGTCGAGCGGTGGTGGACTTCAACGTCGACCGGTCGCTGCCGCTGTTTCAGTCGTCCACCGCGCAGATCCGCTACTCCGACCTCATCGGCAACCGCTACCTGGAACTCAAGCGGGGCGACGGCGAGGGCGCCGACCAGCGGCTGCCCGCGGGCGGGTTCATCCCCGCGTCGCGCACCGAGCCGGCACTGGACCTGGACGCGTTGATCGGCGGTTTCAAGCCGGTGTTCCGATCGCTGGACCCCGACAAGATCAACACCATCGCGTCGACCATCGTCACGGTCTTCCAGGGCCAGGGCGGCACCATCAACGACATCCTGGAGCAAACGGCTCAGCTGACCTCGCACATTGCCGAGCGAGACGCGGCGATCGGTGAGGTGGTCAAGAACCTCAACGTCGTCCTGGACACCGCGGTCAAGCACCGCCAGACGTTCGACGAGACGATCGACAACTTCGACAAGCTGGTCAAGGGGCTCAACAGCCACAACACCGGCCTGGCCAACGGCACCGCGGAGTTCGGCAACGCCGCCGGCAACCTGGCCGACCTGCTGGCCGACAACCGGACCCAGCTGCACAGCCTCTTCCCGGTGGCCGGACCGGAGCCGGAGGACCGGCTCGACGACATCGACGATCTGCTGCAGAAGATCCCCAAGGCGCTCAAGCTGATCGGGCGCACCGGTGTCTACGGTGACTTCTTCAACTTCTACATCTGCGACGCGACGATCAAGCTTCCCGGCCTGCAGCCGGGCGGACCGGTGCGCAACGTGCGGTTGTGGCAGCAGCCGACCGGGAGGTGCACGCCGCAGTGAGGACTCTGGAGCCGCCCAACCGGGCGAGGATCGGCATCATCGGCGTGGTCTCGGTGCTGCTGGTGACGCTGGTCGGGCAGACCTTCACCACGGTGCCGGTGCTGTTCGCCGAGCCTAGCTACTTCGGCCAGCTCGCCGACACCGGCGGGCTGAACGCCGGCGATAAGGTGCGAATCTCGGGCGTGGACGTCGGCAAGGTCCAAGACCTGTCGATCGAGGGCGACCACGTACTGGTGAAGTTCTCGGTCGGTGCGAACCCGATCGGCTCCGACAGCCAGATCGGCGTCAAGACCGACACCATCCTTGGCCGCAAGGTGCTGGCGATCGAGCCCAAGGGCGAGAAGCGGATCGCGCCGCGCGGCGTCCTGCCGTTGGGGCAGAGCACCACGCCCTACCAGCTCTACGACGCCGTCTTCGACGTCACCAAAGCAGCGTCCGGCTGGGACATCGACACGGTCAAGAAGTCGTTGAAGGTGCTCTCGGAGACCGTCGACCAGACCGCTCCTGACCTGAGCGGCGCACTCGACGGGGTGGCCAAGTTCTCCGACACCATCGGCAAGCGCGACGAGGAGATCACCCACCTGCTCGCCCAGGCGAATCAGGTGGCGAGCGTGCTGGGCAGCCGCAGCGGTCAGGTCGACGCGGTATTGCGCAACACCCAGACGCTGCTGGCGGCGTTCAACCAGCGCAGTCAGGCGATTTCGGCGTTGTTGGGCAACATCGCCTACTTCGGCGAACAGGTACAGGGCCTGGTCCGTGACAACCCGAGCCTGGACCTGCGCCATGTGTTCGTAGAGGCCGACAACATCACCAGCATGCTGGTGCGGCGCAAAGAAGACCTGATGGAGATGTTCACCATCCTGGGCAGATACATGACCATCGTCAACGAAGCCATCGCGTCCGGTCCATACTTCAAGGTCTCGACGCTGAACCTGATCCCGTTCTGGATCCTGCAGCCGTGGGTGGACGCCGCGTTCAAGAAGCGGGGGATCACCCCGGAGGAGTTCTGGCGCAACGCCGGCCTGCCGGAGTTCCGCTACCCCGACCCGAACGGCAACCGGTTCGCCAACGGTGCTCCGCCGCCTGCACCGCAGGTGCTCGAGGGCACCCCCGAGCACCCCGGACCGGCCGTCGCACCGGGTTCGCCGTGTTCGTACGCACCGGCGGCCGGACTGTTCCCGACGCCGGGCAACCCGCTGCCGTGCGCGAACCTCGACCCGAACTCGGGTCCGTTCGGGCCGAACGGCCCCTACCCGGGTCCGATGGATGTGTTGACCTCGCCGCCGAACCCCAACGCCGAGCCGGCTGCACCGGGCATCCCGATCGCCGGGCGGCCAGGCGAGGCCCCCCCGACACTTCCGGGCAACCCGGTTCCGTTGCCCGAGGCCAATCCCGGGGCGCGCTCCGAACCGGTCGGCCCGGTGGCCGGTCCGGCACCCGCCAACCCTGGCGCGGCACCGCCGCCCGGGCCGCGGGCACCCGGCCCGGCGGCTCCGCCCGGACCCGGCGACCAATTACCCGCACCGTTCATCACTCCCGGTGAGGGCGGAAACAGCCAGCCGGGTGGCGGCGGCGGCGCACGAGGAAGTGAACGGCCGTGAGCAGCGCCTTTGATGTCCGTAACCTGCGACTGCCGGAGCGGTCGCGGACGACGATGATTGCCGGTGCACTGCTGCTGGCACTGCTGGCCGCGGTCGCCTTCGGCGGCCTTCAGCTCTACCGCAAGCTGAGCAGTAACTCGGTGGTCGCCTATTTCCCGCAGACCGACGCGCTGTACCCCGGCGACGCAGTGCAGATCATGGGTGTGCGGGTCGGCGCGATCGACAAGATCGAGCCGGCCGGCGACAAGATGAAGGTCACGCTGCACTACGACAACAAGTACAAGGTGCCGGCCGAGGCCCACGCGATCATCTTGAACCCGACGCTGGTGGCGTCGCGGACCATTCAGCTGGAGCCGCCGTACCGCGGTGGACCGGCGCTGGCCGACAAGGCCGTCATCCCCGAGGAGCGCACCGAGGTCCCGGTCGAGTGGGACACGCTGCGCAACGACGTCACCAACATCATCGAGAAGCTGGGCCCGACCCCGTCGCAGCCTCAGGGGCCGATCGGTGAGGCGATCGAGTCCTTCGCCGACGGCATCGCCGGCAAGGGCCAGCAGGTCAACACCGCGTTCAACAACCTGTCCGACGCGCTGACCGCGTTGAACAAGGGCCGCGGCGACTTCTTCGCGGTGGTGCGCAGCCTGAAGCTGTTCGTCACGGCGCTGGACCACAACGACCAGCAGTTCGTGGCGGTCAACCGCGATCTGGCGACGTTCACCAACAACCTGACCAGCACCGACCAGGCGCTGGCCACGGCCGCCGACCAGTTCTACGCCACGATGACGATCGTCAAGGCGTTCCTTAACCAGAACGCCGAACCGCTGGTCAGCAACATTGACAACATGGCCCAGGTGACGACGGCGCTCACCCAGCCGGACGCGCTTGAGGGCTTCGAGACCGCGCTGCACGTGATGCCGAACGTGCTGGCCGCGTTGGGCGAGATCTACCACCCGGCGCAGGGCGCGGTCACCGGTTTCCCCGTGCTGGTGAACTTCGCCAACCCGATGCAGTTCATCTGCAGCGCGATCCAGGCCGGCAGCCGGCTGGGCTATCAGGACTCCGCGGAGCTGTGCGCGGAGTACCTGGCGCCGGTGGCCGACGCGATCAAGTTCAACTACCTGCCGTTCGGTATCAACATCTGGACTAACGCCTACACCACGCCGAAGCAGATCGCCTACTCCGAGCCGCGGCTGCAGCCGCCACCGGGATACAAGGACACCACCGTCCCGGGAATCTGGGTGCCGGACACCCCGTTGTCGCACAAGAACTCTCAGCCGGGCTGGATCACCGCGCCGGGGATGCAGGGCGTGCAGCCCGGCCACGACACCGAGCGGCTGCTCACTCCGGAATCGCTGGCGCAGCTGATGGGCGGCCCAGACCCGCTTCCGGTGGACTCGCAGTACCAGACACCGCCCGGTCCGCCGAACTCCTACGACGAGTCCCCCGGCCCGCTGCCGTTCGTCGGTCTGCCAGCAGGGCAGGCGCCCATCGCGCCGCCGCCGCCGGGACCGAACGTGATCCCCGGCCCGGTGGCACCGCTTCCCCCGCGAGGTGAGGGCTGATGAAACAGAGGACAGTGATGAAGACGGCCGGCCGACGGAGCCGGCAGGTCCTGGTGCTGCTGGCGGCGACGCTGACGCTGACGTCGTGCGGCGGCTGGCGCGGTATCGCCAACGTGCCGCTGCCGGGCGGTCCGGGCAGCGGCAAAGGCGCCTACACCGTCTACGTCCAGGTGCCCGACACGCTGGCGCTCAACGGCAACAGCCGGGTTCTGGTGGCTGATGTGTTCGTCGGCGCGGTCGAGCGGATCGAGCTGAAGAACTGGGTAGCCACCCTCAAGCTGAAGCTGAACAGGGACGTTCACCTGCCGCGCAACGCGACCGCGAAGATCGGCCAGACCAGCCTGCTGGGTTCGCAGCACATCGAGTTGGCGTCGCCGAAGGACCCGGTCGGTGAACTGCGCAACGGCGACACGATCGACGTGAACCACTCGTCGTCGTACCCGACGATCGAGCGGACGCTGGCCGGCGTGGCGCTACTGCTGCAGCGCGGCGGCCTGTCGGACCTGGACACCATCACCACCGAGTTCGCCGCCCTGTCCAATGGCCGCGCGGATCAGATCCACGCTTTCCTGACCAAGCTGGACACCTTCGTCGGCAACCTGAATGACCAGCGTGAGGACATCACCCGGGCGATCGACTCCACCAACCGGCTGATGAGCTACTTCGGTGCGCACCAGGACTCCATCGAAAGGGTCCTGACCGATTTCCCGCCGCTGTTCAAGTACTTCAACGCCCAGCAGGGGATCTTCATCAACGCGATCGAGGCGCTGGGCCAGATGGGCCAGTCGGTGAACGAGCAGATCATCCCGGCGCGGTCCGATCTGCACAAGGTGCTCACGTCGTTCCAGTGCCCGGCGCGGGAGCTCCGCAAGGCGTCGCCGTATCTGCCGGAAGCGTTGAAGTTCATCATCACCGCGCCGTACCACGTCGACGGTGCCTTCAAGGCGGTGCGCGGCGACTTCATCAACACCTCGCTGGTGGTCGACCTCACCTACGCATCCATCGACAACGCGATTCTGACCGGAACCGGGTTCTCCGGGATGCTGCGGGCGCTGGAGCAGTCCTTCGGCCACGACCCGAAGAAGATGATGCCGGACGTTCGGTACACGCCGAACCCCGCCACCGCGCCCGGCGGTCCGTATGTGGAAAGGGCTGACCGGAATTGCTGAAACCACAGGTCAAGCGTCAGCTGGTCATCTTCACCGCCCTGACCGCGGCGGCGCTCATGGTGTTGGGGGTCTACTACCTGCGGCTGCCGACCCTGGCGGGCCTGGGCCAGTACAGCCTGAAGGCGGATCTGCCCGAGGCGGGCGGGCTGTACAAGACCGCGAACGTCACCTACCGCGGCACCATCATCGGCCGGGTAACCGGCGTCGAGCCGACCGAGTCCGGCGCGCAGGCGACCATGCAGATCTCCAGCAAGTACAAGATCCCCGTCGACGCGAGCGCCAACGTGCACTCGGTCTCGGCGATCGGCGAGCAGTACCTGGACCTGGTGTCGAGCGGGGACCCCGGTCAGTACTTCAAGAAGGGCCAGACGATCACCGTGGGCACGGTGCCGTCGGCGATCGGGCCGGCGCTGGACACCGCCAACCGGGGTCTGGCGGCGTTGCCGGTCGGCAAGATCTCGTCCCTGCTCGACGAGACGGCGACGGCGGTCGGCGGATTGGGCCCGGCGCTGCAGCGACTGGTCGATTCCACAACGCAGATCGTCGGTGACTTCAAGACGAACCTCGACGACGTGAATCAGGTCGTGGAGAAGTCGGCCCCCATCATCGAGAGCCAGGTCAACTCCGGCGATGCCATCCACCAGTGGGCACGCAACCTGAATCTGCTCAGTGGGCAGGCGGCCAGCCGGGACGGCACGGTCAAGCACATCATCTCGGATCTGCCGCCGCTGATCGATCAGGTGCACACGGTGTTCAACGACACCAAGGACTCGCTGCCGCAGTTGATGGCGAACATGTCCATCCTGACCGAGATGGCCAAACGCTACAACCGCCACACCGAGCAGGTGCTGGTGTTCTTGCCGCAGGCCGGGTCGATCGGTCAGACAGTCAGCTCGGTCTATGAGGGACGGTTGAACATTGATGTAGCTCTGGGCGCTTTTCCGGGCCCGGTCTTCCCCGTGCCGATCCCGGGCCTGAGCCTGGGTTTTCCGGCGCCGTGTCTGACCGGTTACCTGCCGGCCTCGGAGTGGCGGGCGTTCGCCGACACCAGTCCGGCCGAACTGCCGGATGTGTCCTGCCGGATTCCGCAGGACACGCCGGCCAACAGCGTTCGCGGGGTGCGCAATATCCCGTGCGTGGATGTGCCGGGCAAACGGGCCGCCACGCCCAAGCAATGTCGCAGCGACGAGCCGTATGTTCCGCTGGGCACCAACCCCTGGTACGGCGACCCGAACCAGATCCGCACCTGTCCGGCCCTGGGGGCGCGCTGTGATCAACCGGTCGAACCAGGTCACGTGATCCCGGCGCCGTCGATCAACACCGGTCTCAACCCGCTACCGGCGGACATGGTGCCGGCCACGCCGCCGCCGGCCAACGATCCGCTCTCGCGGCCGGGGACCGGTAGCGTGCAGTGCAACGGGCAACAGCCCAACCCCTGCATCTACACCCCGGGCGGTGGACCCTCCGCGATCTACAATCCGCAGAGTGGCGAGGCGGTGGGGCCAGACGGCGTCGCATACTCCGTCGAGAACTCGATGAACATAGGAGACGACGGATGGAAGGGGATGCTGGCACCGTTCCGGTGAGCACCGAACCGGACGAGGACCAGCAGACCGCAGATACCGCGATCGAGGACGCCGCGGCAGCGGCTGACGACAACGACGCGGCCGAACTCGCGGCGAATGAGCCGGGTCAGGCTGAAGAGGCCGATGGGGCCGTCGTGACCCGGCTCGGCCGTCGTCAGTTGATCGGAATCTGCGTGTTGCTGTTGCTGGTGGCCGGCGGACTGGTGGCCGCCGGTGTTGCGGGTCTGCGCAGCCACACGGCGAGTCTGGCGATGGCGCGCGACAATGCCGAGGCCGTTGAGGCCGCCAAGACCTGCGTGCTGGCGACCCAGGCGCCGGACCCGGGTGATGTCTCGCTGTCCCAGCAGAAGATGCTCAACTGTTCGGCCGGGGAGTTCCGCACCCAGGCCGCGCTGTTCGCACAGATCCTTCCGCCCGCCTATCAGGCGGCGAAAGTCCATGTCGAGCTCACCGAGATGGGCGCCGCGGTGGAACGCAACAACCCGGACGGCACCATCGACGTTCTGGTGGCGTTCCGTATCAAGGTCGACAATGTCGAGGCCAAGGGCCGCGAGGCCGGCTACCGGCTGCGCGCCCAGATGATGCGCGAGGACGGCCAGTACCGGATCGCCAAGCTCGACCAGGTGGCCAAGTGACCGAAGCAGTGATCGACGTGCCGGGCGGCGCGCCCGCCTCGTGGCGCACGCGCGTGATCGCCCTGGGCATCGACCTGCTGCCGGGTGCCGTTACGGCGGCGACGACGGCGATGGCGGCGATGTGTCTGCCGTCCGGTGGATTCTGGTGGTGGCTGGCCATGATCCTGACCGGAGCGGTGATCCTGGCGACCGCGGTCAACCGGGTGCTGCTGCCGGTGGTCACCGGGTGGAGCCTGGGCCGTGCATTCACCGGGATCGAGGTGGTGCGGACCGGGTCGGGTGCTGCCGTCGGGCCGCTGCGGCTGTTGCTGCGCGATCTGGCGCACCTGCTCGACACCTTGCCGGTTCTCGCCGGCTGGTTCTGGGCGCTGCGTGACGGACGTGTCCGGACTTTCGCAGATCGGTTGGCGCGCACCGAGGTTCGCCCGGCTGCGCCGCGAGAAGCACCGCAGGACATCCGGAAGAAGACGCTGACTGTGTTCGCCGCTGCGGCCGTGCTGAGTGTGGCCGTCGCCGGCATCGCCTATGCGGTGGTATTCCAGCGTGACCACGCCGCAGATGTGGCCCGAACCCAGATCGCCCGACAGGGCCCGAAGATCGTGGCGGACATGCTGTCCTACGATCCGCAGACCCTGCAGGAGGACTTCGACCGCGCGCAGTCGCTGGCCACCGAGAAGTACCGCGAACAGCTGGTGCCCCAGCAGGATGCGATCCGCAACTCCCAGCCGGCACCGAACCTCTACCGGGTGACCGATGCCGCGGTGCTGGACGCCTCCTCGCACCGCGCCACCATGCTGATGTTCCTGCAGGGCCAGCGCGGTACGGCAGGCAAGGAGCGAATGATCAGCGCCACCGTGCGGGTGGTGTTCACCGAGGCGAAGGGAAGCTGGCGCGTCGACGACCTGTCCGTGGTCAGCAAACCGCTGCCCGCCGCGGAGGGCCAATCCGAGGGGGACAAATGAGTCCGCGCCGCCGCGTCCAGGCCGACGATCAGCCGCTCTTCACCGCACCCGAGCCCGCGCCCAGCCGGCGGTTCTCGGTGATCGTGGGCAGCGCACTGCTGGTCGCCACCGCCGCGATGGCCGTCTGCGCCGCGACGCTGCTGACCCATGTGCAGCACCGGCGGGCTGCGCTGACCGATGTCGAGGCACTGGCCGCCGTCGAATCGTTCATGACGATGTTCTCCTCGCCGGATCCGTTCCACGCCAACGACTATCTGGACAACGTCATCAGCCATGCCACCGGGGATTTCGCCGAGCAGTGCCAGGAGAAGGCAAACCAGATCCTGGTCGCGGTGGCACGCAGCGAGCGGACCACCGGAACGGTGATCGCCGCCGGGGTCGAACGGTGGAACGACGACAACAGCGTCAGCATGCTGGTGGCCGTGGAGAACACCGGTAAGACGGCGGACGGTAAGCACGATGTCCGGGCTGCGACTCGCTGGCTCGCAACGGCGTTGAAGGAAGGGGACCAGTGGAAGATCAGCAATCTGAACCAGGTGCTGTGACCGACCCTGACGAATCTGTTGACGAGACAGACGTTGTCGAGGCCGAGGACGCCACCGAGGACACCGAGTCGGAAGCCACCGAGTCCGAACCCGAGCAGCAGGCGCCACCACGTGCGCCGCGCAAGCTCAGCCTCCGGTTGGCGGTCGGCGCGTGCGCCGCGGCGTTCATCGCGGCCGCTGCGTTCGCCGGGGCGGCTGCCAAGCCCTACCTGATCGACCGGGCGGTGGTCGCCACCAAGCTGGACATCGCGCGGACCGCGGCACGGGCCATCCACACGCTGTGGAACTACACGCCCGAGAACATGGACACCCTGCCGGACCGGGCATCGGTCTACCTCAGCGGCGACCTGGAGTCGCAGTACCGCAAGTTCATCGAGGCGATCGCCGACAGCAACAAACAGGCCCAGGTCACCGACACCACCGAGATCGTCGGCGCCGCGGTCGAAACGCTCGACGGCCCCGAGGCCACCGTGCTGATCTATACCAATACCGAGGCCCGCAGCGAGCTCACCAAGTCGGTCCCGCAGATCAAGTACCTGACCTATCGGCTGTTCATGAAGCGGGACCAGAACCGATGGGTGGTCACCCGGATGCCCACCATCACCTCACTGGATCTGACGCCGCGCCTGCCGGGCTGACCAACGTGGTCGTTACCTCGCCGATCTCGCACCGGCGGACCGTGTTGGCACTGCTGCTGTTGACCTTTGCGACCGGTTTGGTGGATGCGATCAGCGTCCTGCTGCTCGGCCGGGTGTTCGTGGCGAACATGACTGGTAACGCGATCTTCCTGGGCTTCGTCTTCGTCCCCGGTACCGGATTCGACCTGGCCGGCGCGGCGGTCGCGGTGTGCGGGTTCCTGGCCGGGGTGATCCTCGGCGGGCGACTGGTGCGTCGCTTCGGGCACCGGCCCCGGATGTGGGTCACCACGGCATTGGGCGTCGAGGTGGTGCTGTTGCTGGTGCTGGCGGGTCTAGCCGGAGCAGGGGTGCTGCGCTACGCCGACGCCACCAGGGGGATTCTGACCGCGGGGCTGGCGGTGGCGTTCGGCCTGCAGAATTCCACGGCACGCCAGTTCGGCGTCCAGGAGCTCTACACCACCGTGCTCACCTCGACGATCGTCGGGATCGGCGTGGACAGTCGGCTGGCCGGTGGCACCGGGCAGCGGGCGAAGCTGCGTTACAGCGTGGTCGCGACGATGATCGCCGGCGCCGTCGTCGGCGCCACCCTGACCCGGTACTTCGTGGCGCCGATCATCGCCATGGCGGCCGCGCTGGTCACCGCAAGCCTGCTGCTGTTCCGTCACGGCTGAGAACCGCCGTACTCGGGGCGCAGGATGGAACTCAACGCGCTCAGTGGGATATGCGCCTGCACGTTGCCGCCGTCCATGTTCCACTGCATCTGGTTGTACTGGATCGGGCTGTCGTGGCCGACCGGGTAGTCGGGCATGTACAGAATCAGCTCATCAGGCGTCAGCGCCCAGGACCGGTAGCCGCCGGAGTAGACCTTGTCCGGGGTGAACCGCTCCGCCACGAACGGGTAGTCGCCGGGCCGGTGCTCCCAGAACGCCCGGTCGAGGGCCTCGGTGATGTAGGGCGCGCCGAGCTGCGGGATCATCGCATACGGGTCCGTGCCGGGCTTGGTGATGTCGGTCAGTTGCAACTGCCGCCCGGCGGCCATATCGAAGGTGAAGGTGCGGTAGGCGTTGTTGATGTACGGGCCGTCGGAGTGGTAGTCCTCGTGGAACACCGTGGTCAACGCGTTGCCGTGCTGGAAGATCTCGAAGTTCTCGTTGCCCCAGCTGTCGGCGACCATCGAGGCGCCCTTGATCCGCCAATTGGTGAACAGCTTCGAGAGGTAGTCCCGGATCGGCGGGCCGGCCACCGGGTGATCCACCAGGTCGCCCGGCACCGCCATCCGAATGTAGCGGGTGGCAAGGCGTTCCGATCGCACATCGGTGCTGCAGTACTGCCCGTCCCAGCCGCCGCCCAGCCCACCGCAGAACGACTGCGCCGAAGCGCCGGCCGCCGGTGCCGATGACAACGAACACGTCGCGACGAGTACGCCCGCTACCAACCGGGTCGCCCACATAGCTTCCCTCCTAGGGCAATTCGACTTTGCTCGCCAGCCACCGGCCGTCGACCTTCTGCATGGTCATCTTCATCCGGCTTCGGTCCACTCGCGGGTCGGGGCGGGTGGTGTTGGTGACGGTCTGATCCACCATCAGCAGTACGACCACGGTATCGATGGACTCCGACTGCACCGCGGACTGGACGACCTTGCCCTGCGCTGACGCCTTGTTGTCAATCAGCAGTTGTCGCAACTGCACGCTGGCCTTGGTGTAGGTCTCCTTGAAGTTCCCGGTCGCGCCGTTGAGCACCGTGGCGAAGTCGTCGTCGACGCGGTTGGAGTCGATACTGGTCAGTGCCTCGGCATAGTCGACGGCGGCACGCTGGCCCGCAGCGGCAGCCGATGTGAGCCGATGTTGTTGCCACAGAGGCCATCCCAGCCCGGCGACCAAGCCGAACACCGCCAGGTAGGCGGCGGCCACCGCGACGGTGCGTCGCGGGATCCGGCGCCGCTGAGGCGGCACCGCCGCCGCCTCGGGCTCGGCGGCCGTGGCGTCGACGGTCTCTTCGATCGCCTCGGTCGCCTCGGCCGCGGTCTCGGCCGCGGGTTCGGTGGTCGGTTCGTCTGCGGTGCTCACCGGGGGTCTCCTTGTTCAGCGCGGGGGGTCGATCAGCAGCGGCGGGCCGCCGTAGTAGGTGGGAATCGTGTAGCGGCCCTTGGGGGTCGGGTCGGTGGTCGCCGCCAGGTCCGCTCCCGGCGGCGGGCCCGCCGTGTCGTCGCCCGGCGGGCGCGGCGCATTGGCGGCACCGCGCACCAGCACCGACTGGTCGGTGTCGCGGCAGTAGCCGTACAGGAACGGTTCGGGGAAGTCCGCCCCCGACGGCGGTCGCCGCGGCGTCCCGTAGTCGCAGGTGTACCGGGGGTAGATGTCGCCGATCGCCCACAACCCCTTCTCCCGGAACGTCGTTCCCAAGGCCTCCAACATCGAGCCGCGGTAATTGGGGAACAGCGCGTTCAACGCCGGCGTGCGGATGTAGAACAGCTGGGCGACGGTGGCCAGGTTGCCCAGCAGGCCGACCATGGTGTCGGAGTTGTCGTCGAACAGGCCGTCGACCGCCGACAGCATCCCGGGTGCCTGGTCGACCAGTTGCCGGTAGCCGCCGATCATCGGATTGATGCCGCGCAGCACCTTGTCCAGGTTGGCCGACGTGGCGGCCACACCGTTGTTGACGTCGCTGAGCATGGTCAGCACCACCCGGCTCGACTTGAGCAGCGTAACCGTCTGCGGCAGAACCGAATCCAGGGTGGACAGCAGGAACGCGCCGCCGTCGACGATGTCGGTGAGCTTGCGCGGGCCGTCGTCGGACAGGCTGAGCTCGGCCTTGATGATCTCCAGCTTGCGCGGGTCGGTCTGGGCCAGCATGCCGTCGGCGTCGGCGAGCAACTGCGACAACGGAATCGGGGTGCTCGCCTGGTCCTGTGAAACAACACTGCCGCCGGACAGATACGGGCCGCTGCCCGACTACGGCTCGAAGTCGATGTATTGCTCACCGGCCGCCGACAGGCCGGACACCCGTACCTTGCTGGCGGCCGGGATGTGCACGGTCGAGTCGATGTTGGCGACGGCTTGCACGCCGGAGCCGGTGATCTGCAGCGACTCGATGCGGCCCACCGGGACGCCGCGCACCGAGACGTCCTGATTGGCCAGCAGGCCGCCGGAGTCGGGCAGGGCGATGGTGATCTGATAGGTGGACCGCGCCGGGTTCACCCGCAGCGCCCCCACCAACAGGTACGCCGTCGACAGCACCAGGGTCAGTGTCAGGGCGATCCCCGACAGCAGGTTCTTACGCCGGTAGCCGGCCCGCACCAGCGCGACGATTCCCCGACTGAGCGACTCGATCACGGTGTCGGCCCCGGTGCGTGTGGGGCAGCCTCCCGGGCGGCCTGTTCGGCGGCGTCCTGCTCGCCGGGATTCGGCGGTATCGGCGGCCCGATCGCCGTCCATGGGTTCTGCCCCATGTCGGAGTCCGGGCCGCGGCCCACCACCCGTTCCTGCAGCCGCCACAGCGCGTACTTGATCGAGCCCGCCAGCTTCGCCCAGTCGTAGCGTTTCGGGCCGTGGAACGTCGGGTCGCCCTTGAACCCGGCGTCGGGCATCGATCCCCAGACCAGCCGGTCGAGGCTGACGTGCACCGACACCCCGGCTCCCGGCATCGACTTGATCAGCGGTGCCATCAGCTTGTTCAGGGCGTACAGGCTGGTGTCGGGGTCGGTCGCGACGTCGTTCCAGGATGCGGCGATGGTGTTGGCGTCCTTGATGAAACTGTGCCCGGAGTCGTCGGTTCCGGCGATCGACGGGAACCGGGCCAGCTGCCGGCTGGTCGCGCCGACCTCCTCGACCAGGTCGGCGAGCCGGCTGGTGTTGTCCACCAGGGTCTCGGTCGCCGGCCCGGCGGCGGTCAGCACGTCGGTCAGCGCCGCGCTGCGGGAGTCGAGCCGATCCGCCAGATCACTGGTCTGGCGCAGTGCGGACTCGATCTCCCCGGAGCGGGCGTTGAGCTTGGTCAGCAGTTCGGTGGACTGGTTGATCAGCTTTCCGAACGCCTGGCCCTGGTCGCCGGTGGCCTTGCCCGCGCCGTTGACGATGTTGGTGAAGTTCTGCACCGCGCCGCCGTTGACCAGCAGCGCCGCCGAACTCAGCACCGATTCCACGGTGGCGGCCGACGCGGTGGAGTCCAGCCCGATGGTGTCACCGCCCTTGAGCATCGGGGCCGACGGGTCGACGTGGGCGGGCGGTTTGATCGCGACGAACACGTCGCCGAGCGGGGTCGCCGAACGCAGTTCTGCGGTGCTGCCCACCGGAATCCGGGCGCCGTCCATGATCCGCAGCGTGGTGACCGCGGTGTAGTTGCGCGCCACCATGGATTCCATCTGCCCGATGTCGGCACCGGAGAGCTTGACCTTGGCGTGGCCGGGCAGGTTCAGCGCGTTGGCGAACACCGCGGTCAACAGGTAGCCGCCACTGCCGATTCCGGGCGCCGGAAGAGGCAGGCTGCCCAGCCCACTGGTGCCGCAACCGGCCACGGAGCAGCCGATCACCACGCCTGACAGCGCCACCAGCAAGCGGCGGGGAACTCGAAGGCCGGCCATGGCTACTGTCCCATCATCGACAGGCCGTCGAGCACGTAGGTCAGGCCGAAGTCCGGACCGTAGTCCGCCAGAGTGCCGGTGCCGCAGCCTAATTGCCGTAGATGCATCATGTTGCACATCTCCTTGGTGCCCTGGCTGTCGATCAGGATCTTGTCGACCAGGGCGTGAACGCGCACCGTACCGTTGTTGGAGTCGATCGCGTTGTAGACGTTATCCAGGGTCATCGGCAGCAGGTCGATGAGTTCGGCCAGGTCGCGCTGCTTCTCGGCCAGGGTGGTCGCCGCCCGGTCGCCGTTGAGCACGCTCTGCTTGAGGTTGTCCCGGTTGGCCTGCAGCAGTGCGGTCGCCTGGGTGACGATCTCGTTGAACTTGTGCCCGGTGCTTCCGGTGCCCAGGTCCTCGTCGGCCAGCATCTGGCTGAGCCGGCGTGTGGTGGAACCGAATTGGCGCAACTTGGCGTCATTGCGGGCGGCCGCGTCCATCAGCGAGCTGAGGTTGGTGATGATCGAGGTCAGCTGGTTGCCGGTCGTCTCGCCGCGTTCGGAGCTCAGCTGCAGCGCCCGGGACAGCTCGCCGAGCGCGGACTTGATCTTTTCACCGTTGCCGTCGGCGATGCCGGCGCCGGCGTTGATCACATCGGCCACCGGGCCGTTGCCCTTGCCGTCGCCGCCGAGCGACTTCGACACCTTGTCGAGCATGTCCAGGACCCGGTCGAAGGCGACCGGGGTGCGGGTTCGGTTGAGTCCGATGGTGGTGTGGTCGGCCAGTACCGGCCCGCCGGTATAGGCCGGGGTCAGTTCGATCTGGCGCGCGGTGAGGATCGAGGTGTTGATGGTGACCGCCTGCACGTCGGCGGGGATCTTCACGCCGCGGTCGACGGTGAACTCTGCCTCGACGTACTCGCCCTTCGGAGTGATCTTGCGGATCTTGCCCACCGGCATGCCGAGCACCGCGACCACATTATCCTCGTAAAGTCCTGCAGCACTGTCGAATTGGGCGGTGACCGTGATGGCCCGCCCGAACGGGTTCAGGTAGTAGCCGGCCACTGCGACGGCGACCACCGCCGCGGCGAGCAGCGCGGTCACCAGCGCCGCCGTCCGGCGCCGGCCCGGCTGCGCCGGCGCGCTCACTTGCAGTCCTTGAAGTACTCGATCATGTTGAACTGCTTGGCGCGCCCGCTGATCGCACACATCCACGAGTCGACCGCGATCCCGTTGCCGACATAGAACTCGACCGCCGGGCTGTACCCGGTGGCGTTGGTCAGTCCGCGCAGCGGCGGCGGCGCGGACTGGATCAGGCTGCGCAGCATGTCGTCGTGCTGGCCGACCATGTCGGTCAGTGCTCGCAGGTTGGCCAGCATGTCGTCGAGCATCGAGCGGTCCTTGACCACCACGTTGTTCAGGTTGCCCACCAGGTTGGTCAGCGCCGCCAGCATGGCGTGAAAGGTGTTCTGCCGGGCCACCAGTTCACCGATGAAGTCCTGGCCCTGATCGACCAGGTTGCCCAGCTGGGTCTGCTGATTGCGCAGTGTGGTGGCCACCCGTTGGGTGTTGGCCACCAGCGTCCCGAGCTGGTCGCGCCGGTCGGCGGTGATCTTGGCCAGCGTGTGCAGGTTGGTCATGGCCTGCGGGATGATCGGCGGCAGCCCGCTGAGCTGCTGGCCGAGCACCGCCAGGGACTTCCCGAACTGGTCGGAGTCGACCTGGTCGAACGTGGTGGTGGCGTCCTCCAGCAACGACTGGAGGTCATAGGGAACCTGGGTGTGCGACAACGTGATTCGCTTGCCGGGAATCGAGCCCGGGCCGTCGGGCTCGAGCTTCAGGTAGCGCGAGCCCAGGATCGTCATCACCTGGATGGTGGCCCGGGTGTCCTTGCCCATGCCGATGTCGCTGCGCACCGACAGGCCGGCTTCGACGCGGTCGCCGGCCAGCCGCATCTTGGTCACCCGGCCCACCTCGATGCCGGCGATCACGATCGGATTGCCGGGAGCCAGCGCGGCGGCCTGGGCGAACTCCGCGGTGTAGCGGGTGTAGCCGAAACCGGCCAGCTTCACCAGCAGCGCCGCAGCGACCACGACCCCGACCACCGCCAGGGCCACGAACCCGATCCAGGTGGTGTTGTAGGACTCCAGCGGCCGGTGACGCCACCGGCCCAAAAACTTCGGCGCGCTAGCCATTGACGGTGTTCCTGCATCGCGGGGTGTGCCAGGCCTGGTTGGCCATGGTTATCGGGCGGGCGTTCCCGGGCGTGGCGGCATTGACGATGATCGTGGTGATGTCGTTGAGGCCGGGGAAGAATCCCGTCACGTTCAGGTCGCAGACGTAGGCGGCGCCGTAGGCGCCCTCACCGAACGGCCGGGCCAGGCCCTTGAGCAGCAGTGGCAGGTTGGCGCCGGTGAACGCCAACTGCGGCTCGATCCCGGCCATGTGCTTGCTGAAGCCGGGCTCCCGGTTGATCATCTCCTCCAGCGACGGGACGACCTCGTCGGCGATCGTCGACAGCCGCCGGGTCACCTGGGCCAGCGAGCCCACCGAGGACTGCAGGGCGGGGCGCCGCGAATCGAGGTCGGCGACCGCGAGCCGGGCCTGGGTCAGGGCGTGGTCGAGCTGATCGTTCTGCCCGGCGACGGTGCCGGTGAGCCGGTTCAGGCTGGTGATCAGGTCACCGAGCATCTCGTCGCGTCCGGCCAGCGTGGCCGTCAGCGTCGAGGACTGGGCCACCAGGTCGGTGATCGAGGCCTGGTCGCCCTGCAGTGACTGCAGCACACCGCGGGTCAGGTCGTCGGCCTGTTTGGGGTTCAGCAGCGACATCAGCGGTTTGAAGCCGTTGAGCAGCAGCCCGACGTCGAACGACGGCTCGGTGTGCTCGACGCTCAGCACGCTGCCCTTGGGCAGCAATCGTTCCTGCTCGGGGCCCCCCTGCCCTGCGCCCAGTGACAGCCCGAGGTACCGCTGCCCGATGATGTTCTGATACGTCACCGAGGCTACGGTGTTGGTGAACAGCTTCTGGTCGCTCTGGACGATGAACGAGACCTTGGCGAGCTTGCCGTCGAGTGCGACCTTCTCGACCCGGCCCACCCGGACCCCGGCCATCCGAACGTCGTCGCCCTCGCGCAGCCCGTACGCATCGGTGAACACCGCCGCATACGGCGTCGTCGCGCCGGCCACATCCCGGCGCAGCGTGGCGTAGACCAGCCAGGTCAGCACCATCGAGATGACCATGAAAAGGGACAGGCCGATCAGCGGGCCGCGGAATCTCACTTGTGGCCCCCCTTTCCGGCGGCGGCGAAGGACACCGCGGTGCCGCGCGCCACCGGGCCCAGCAGCAGTTGGGTGGCCACCGACGCCGGTTCACGCTGCCCGGTGATCAGGCCGAGCTGGTTGCGTTCGGTCTGGCTGCCGACCGGTCCGACGTTGCCGCCGTAGGACGCCGGTGCCGCGGGGCCCGCGGGTGCCACCGGGGCGGCCGGCTGCCACTCCGGGGCGTGCGGCTGCGACGGGATGGGCGGCTCGGGCGGTGGCGGCGGGCCGAGGTCCAGCGGGTCGGCGGTGCTGGGGATCTGCGGGGCCGGGCCGGTCCACCACGGCAGCGGCGGGTTGGTGTCCTCGAGGCTGGGGTTGGGTCGCAACAGCGGCGGCCCGACCGCACGCAGGTTCCCGTCGGGCCCGATCTCGGTGCCCGCCGGCGGTTCCAGCCCGGCCGGGAACTTGTAGTTCTGCGGCAGCATGTTCTCGGGCAGCTCGGAGCGCACCTCGATCATCGGCGCGGTGAAGCAGCTCGGTCCCTTCAGCTCGCCGTAGCGCGGGCAGTCCGCCCGGGTGTAGGTGTGCTGCGGGGTGAACGAGATGCTGGTCCGCATGTTGTTGGAGATCAGGTCGGGGTTGTAGACCTCTTCGAAGAACTTGTCCGACAACCGGTTGACCCGGGTGAAGATCGGTACGAACTTGTCGGCGTTGTTGGCGAGCACCCCCAGTACCGGGGTGAGGTCGTGAGTGATCGCGATGAGCTGGTCGATGTGGTTGTCGAAAGCCTGGCGGGCTACGCCAACGGTGTGCTGACCCCCGCCGACCAGTGACTTCAGCTCGGCGCGCTTCTGGGCGAAGGCGCGCATCGGTTCGACGGCCTGGTGCAGCGCGTCGACAAGATCCGGCGCGGTGGCCTGCAGGCCACCGGTGGCGTCGAGCAGTGCCGAGACCGTCGACGGCCCGGGTTCGGTGGCGACGATCCCGTTGAGCTGGTCGAGGATCTTGGACATGTGCGCGCCGGTCTGGAGCAGCTTGACCCGGCGGTTGTCGGTGGCCGCGCCGACGGCCGCCAGCAGGCCCAGGCTGTGGTCTTCACGGCTGCGGCCGGTCGCGGCGAGGATGTCGCGCAGCTTGGACACGGTGGTCTGGAAGATCACCGTGGACAGATCGCCGTTCTCGGCGATGTGACTGCCGGTGCGGATCGTGGTCCCGGTAGCGCCCCCGGAGTCGACGAGCTGAATCGAGGACACAGCGAAGACGTTCGAGGGCACCACCCGGGCGGTCACCGAGCCGGGGATGTCCTTGGCGTACTCCGGCTTGAGATTGATGTGCACGTAGTTGGGCTTGCCGTAGGCCGCCGGGATCACGTCGGTGACGCTGCCGACCAGCAGGCCGTGGTACTTGACGTCGGACTGGGCGGGCAGCCCGTCGCCGACGTTGATCAGGTCGGCCACCACCCGGACGTAGGAGTTGAGCGCGCCGGTGGACTTGGCGAGCAGGCCCGCGGTGGCGATCGCGATCACCGTCAGCACCGCGATACCCGCACCGAGCAGTTGGCGTTCGGTGGGGCCGCGGCCGTCGAGATCCAGTGAATTGGGCACTTCAGCCACCGAACCTGGCGCCGGCGTCGATGCTCCACAGCGCCATGGTCAGCAGCATGTTGACCATGATCACGATGGTGATGGAGGCCCGCATGGCGCGCCCGGCGGCCACCCCGACACCCTCCGGGCCGCCGGCGGCATAGAAGCCGTAGTAACACTGCACGGTGGAGGCCAGCCAGACGAACACCACGCACTTGATCACCGAGTAGACGATGTCGGTGCCGGACAGCATCATCGTGAAGTAGTGCTGGTAGGGCCCGATGGAGCCGCCGCTGATCACACCGGTGACCACCTGACAGGTCAGGTAGGTGATGGCCAGGCAGGCCACATACAGCGGGATCACCGCGATGGTCGCGGCCAGCAGCCGGGTGGTGACCAGATACGGAATCGGCTTGATCGCAATGGATTCCAGGGCGTCGATCTCCTCGGCGATGCGCATGGCGCCCAACTGCGCGGTGAACCGGCAGCCGGCCTGCATGGCGAACGCCAACGACGCCATGATCGGCGCCAGCTCGCGGGTGTTGACCAGTGAGGAGATGATGCCGGTGGCCGGGCCGAGCCCGAGCAGGTTCAGGAAGTTATAGCCCTCGATGGCCACCAGCGCGCCCGCGGTGAACCCGAGCACCACGGCCACCCCGGCGGTGCCCCCGCCGACCACGATCGAGCCGTTGCCCCAGGCGATGTCGGACAGCAGCCGCAGGAACTCCTTGCGGTAATGCCGCAGCACGGTCGGGAGTCCGGCGGCGGCGCGGCCGAAGAACACCAGCATGTGCCCGAGCCGGACGGTGGGTTCGGAGATCAGCCGGTAGGCGCGCAGCAGCGGGCGCACGATGAGCGGGACGTAGGGGGAGGCCGTCATGTCCTACAGGCCCGTCCGCGGGTACAGCACGTTGTAGAGCTCGCTGATGCCGACGTTGACGATCATCAGGACCAGGATCGACTCGACCACCGAGGCGTTCACCGAGTTGGCCACCCCGGCCGGCCCGCCGCGGGTGGACAGGCCCTTCTGGCAGGAGACCACCGCCACGATCGCGCCGTAGATCACGGCCTTGATCAACGCCACGATCATGTCGCCGGTGGTGGCGAAGGAGGAGAAGGTCGCCACGAAGCTGCCCGGCGCACCCTTCTGGAAGTAGACGTTGAACAGATAGCTGGCCAGGAATCCGACGAAGCAGGTGATACCGGTCAGGGCGACACCGATCATGATGGCCGCACCGAAGCGCGGGACCACCAGTCGCCGGATCACCGAAACGCCCATCACCTCCATGGCGTCGGTCTCCTCGCGCATGGTGCGCGAGCCCAGGTCGGCGGTGATCGCCGAACCGACCGCGGCGGCCATCAGCATGGCCGCCACCAGCGAGGCGGCCTGGCGGATGACGGCCAGGCCGGCCGCCGCACCGGCCAGCGAGGTGGCGCCCACCTGATTGGCCAGCAGCGCGAACTGGATAGACAGCGTCACCCCGATGGGCAGCGCCACCAGGATGGTCGGCAGCACCGCGGTGTTGGCCATGAACGCGCTCTGCCGAACGAACTCACCCCACTGGAACCGGCCGCCGAACAGGTCGGCGAAGAAGTACTGCACGGTGCGCACCGCCAGCACGCACTGCTCGCCGACGGTGGTCAGCGACGCCAGCGGGTGGCGTTTGGTATAGCCGGTGGTCCAGTCCTCGATGGCGGCCAGGCCGTCGAGGCCGGGGGAGTCCAGCTCATCGTGGGTGGTCATCGGTCACCGACCCTCGGCCTGACCAGGGCCGGCGTAGCCGAGCGCGTCGCGGGCCGAGGATCCATGGCGGACATGCTAGCCAGCGTTCTTACTGCGGGGTAAGAAACAACGATTCCCGGGCCCCCTCCATCCGGCCAATGATGTCGGACACGATGCCGTGCCACAGTGCTTCCGGCAACATGACTGGGGTTATGGCGGGTTACCGTTCAGTAGAACTGAATTCGTGGATTTCGGCGCTGTGAATCGTCGCCGATGGCGATACTCGACCCGTGCGTCAATGGTGGGCGGTTGCCCGTGGTGTGGTCGTCGGGATGGCGGCCGCCGCCGCGCTGGTGCCGGCCTCGGCTGACCCGGGTTTCACCCCGGGGCCCACCGACTGGTCGCCGCACATGGATTTCTGGCCGTACAACACCTTCACCTACCAGGTCACCCCCGAGATGATCGGCGGCATGTCGGACTCCTGCCAATGGTTCGACGCGCGATTCGATCCGCTGATGGGCCAGATCAACGACTTCAACCGCAACCTCGCTGACCGTCATGACGTCTACGCCGGCGTGCAGTCGCAGGCCGATGGGGTGGTCGCCGGCATCGACCGGGCGACCGGGTTCCTGGCACCGCGCCTGCAGCCGCTGACCATCCGCAACACTCCGGATAACTACGGCCCGTATTCGCCGATCTACGGCGGCGAACAGTTGACCGGCGTGCTGTTTCAGCTGTCCCGGATCGCCGACAGTATCCGGAACAAACAGCCGGCGGGATTCACCCGTCCCCACATCGATTCGGCCGCCGGCTGGGGTGCCGCACTGCGGAACTCCGGGGCCTGCACCTGAGCGCGGGCCGCCACGGCGTGAGGTAGGTTCTCTCAGATGTCGGAGGAGACGGATTCGGTCGGCGAGGACACCGTCGCGGCCGTCGAGCCCGAATCCGAGCCCGTCGCCGAGGAATCCATCGAGGTATCCACCGATGAAGCTCGTCCGGCCCGATCCCGCCGGCTACCTCGGCGGTGGATCGCCGCGGCGGTGCTGGCACTGGGCCTGATCGGGGCCGGTTATGAGGGCTGGCTGCTGTACGACCACCATCAGCGGACGGTGGCGGCCGCGCAGGCGCTCGACGCCGCCGAGCGGTACACGCTGAGGCTGACCGGGGTGGACCCGGCCTCCATCGACAAGAACTTCGCCGAGGTGATCGACGGCGCCACCGGCGAATTCAAGGACATGTACTCGGCGTCCGCCGAGCAACTGCGCCAGCTGCTGATCGAGAACAAGGCGACCGCGCACGGCACCGTCATCGACTCGGCGGTGAAGTCCGCGACCAAGAACAAGGTCGAGGTGCTGCTGTTCGTCGACCAGTCGGTGAGCAACAAGGCGTCGCCGCAGGCCAAGATCGACCGCAGCCGCATCGTCATGACCATGGAGAAGGTGAACGGCCGCTGGCTGGCCGCCAAGGTCGACATGCCCTGAACGAGGGCTGTCTTAGTTGAACGCCAACCAGCTGGGCAGTGCGCGCTCGTGGGCGTCGCACAGCACCTGGGCGTGGTCGCAGGATCCGCGCGGCGTACCGGCACCGGTCCACATGCCGCCGGCGTCGCGGCGCAGCACGACCGCGGACGACGTGCCGCCGTCGAGCAGGACGGCGTGGTCGCTGCCCAGACCTCGGAACAGGTCCTGCATGTTGTCGGGTGTGTAGCTGCCGCCCTGAAAGATGTACATCTCGTCTTTGGCCCGCGAATAGCCCAACGCCGTGCGTGCCGCGCTCGGCCCGCCGTCGTTGAGCTGCCCGGTGACCCCCGGGGCCAGCAAGCCCAGCCCGCTCACCGCGACGAACCGCTCCCCGCGTTCCACCAGTCCGGTGATCGTCGGTCCGGCCGCGTCGTAGTCTCCGCCGTCGCGGCCGCCGCGCGGCCACAACACATACGGTGCACCTCGCGTCGGCAGGATCATCGTGGTCAGCGTCGACCAATGCTCGTTGCCGCCGGACAGTCCCTGCTTGCCGGCGTAGGGGATGGTGCCGGTGACCGCAATGTTGGCCCGGCCGTTGCCGCGGGTGTTGTCGACATAGGTACCCAGCGGGGAACTGCAATTGGTGGTCCGCCAGGATCCGCCCCGCTGGCCGCGGATGTCGAAGAAGTTGGCGTTGATCGCCACCGTCGGCCGGCCCAGTATCTGCCAGGCCTGCAGCGGCGCATACACCTCGGACGCCTGAATCAGCCCGTCTCCGGTCCGGGCCCGCGGATCGCGTTCGCAGCGGCTCTGAGAACCACTGTGACTGTCGACCAGTAGGTGCGGCTCGATGCGCTGCGAGGCCGCCTTGAGGACCACCAGGTGCCCACCGCTGGACATCTCATACCAGTCGCCGGCGGCATTGAGCATCGGTGTCGGATGCCCGCCGCCGAAGTTGTACACCAGGTAGGAGCCCGGGGTGCGGGCGATCGCGGCGGCCAACTGGTCTTGGGCGGCACCCCGCGCGGTCGGTTGGCCGGGGCCGAACGCCAGGGTTGCGCAGAGCAGCACAGCGCTGCAGCAGGCCGCCGTGCGGCGCGCGAAAGCCACTGGAGTCCACATTGATCGTCCCTTCGGGCTCCGGACTGGGAGACAGCAACCTCCAACGTTAATCACAGAAACCTCAGAGGCAACGGGCGTGATCGGACTGTGCCGGATCGGTGGCGGATCGGTGATCAGCCGCGCAGGCCGGTGTCCATCGCCCAGACCAGCACCTCGGCCGGCTGCGATGCGGTGATCCGGTGACCGCCGCCGCCGGTGAAGCGCACGGCGTCGCCGGTGGCCAGCGCGCCGGAGCCCTCCAACTCGACTTGACCGGCAGCGACGAACAGGTGCGCAAACGGTGCGTCGGGCAACTAGACGCTGCCGCCGGGCTGCAGCCTGGCGACATAGAGGGTGGCGCCGGCGTTGCCGATGCTGATCGCGGCGCCGGGATCGTTGCCGGAGGCGACGGGAACCAGGGTGCCGCCGGTCAGTGCCGCGCCGATCTCCTGCTGCTGATAGCCCGGGGTGCGGCCCGGTGCGTCCGGCATGATCCACATCTGGATGAAATGCACCGGCTCGCTGAGGGATTCGTTGCACTCGGAATGCAGGATGCCGGTGCCGGCCGACATCCGCTGTGCCAGCCCGGGATGAATCACCCCGGTGTTGCCGATCGAATCGGCATGGCTCAGCGCGCCCGAGAGAACCCAGGTGACGATCTCGGCGTCGCGGTGGGGGTGGGTATCAAACCCGGCAGCCGGTGCCACGACGTCGTCGTTGTTGACCAGCAGCAGCCCGTGGTGGGTGTTGTCCGGGTCGTAGTAGTCGTTGAACGAGAACGAATGTCGTGACTCGAGCCAGGGCGCCCGGGTGATCGCCCGGTCGGTGGCCCGGCGTACGTCGAGCAGGCCCGTCATAGCCTCCCAGGCTAGCCCTCTACCAGTCCGACTCGTCGTAGGTGATGACGCCGCGGATGTTCTTGCCGTCGATCATGTCCTGGTAGCCGGTGTTGATGTCCTCGAGCTTGTAAGTCGTGGTGATCATCTCGTCGACCTTGAGCAGCCCGGACTTGTACAGGCCCACCAGTCGCGGTGTCTCGATGTGCGAGCTACCGCCGCCGAAGATGTTGCCCTTCAACGTCTTCTGCAACATGGTGAACAGGAACAGGTTCAGCTTCACGTCGGCGTCGACCATCGAGCCCATACCGGTGACCACGCAGGTGCCGGTCTTGGCGGTCAGTGTCAGCGCCTCTTCGATGTACTCGCCCTTCATGTCGCCGACGGCGATGATCACCTTGTCGGCCATCAGGCCCCAGGTCTCCTCCATGACCGGCATGAGCGCTTCGGCCATGGACGGGTAGACGTGCGTGGCGCCGAACTTGACGGCCTGATCGCGCTTGAAGGCCACCGGGTCGATCGCGATGACGCGCCGCGCCCCGGAGAGCACCGCGCCCTGCAGGGCGCTCATGCCGATGCCGCCGACGCCGACGATGATCACCGTCTCGCCGGGCTTGACCTCGGCGACGTTGGTGGCCGAACCGAAGCCGGTCGGCACCGCGCAGCCCATGATCGCCGCAGTCTGCAGCGGCACGTCCTTGTCGATCTTGACCACCGAGTCCTGGTGCACGGTCACGTACGGCGCGAACGTGCCGAGCAGGTTCATCGCGGAGACCTCGTGGGATCCGGCGTGGATCCGGTTGGTGCCGTCGGCGATGGCCTTGCCGCCCAGCAGCACCGCGCCGCGGTCACACAGCGAGCGGAAGCCCTTCATACACGGCGGACAGTTGCCGCAGGCCGGGATGAAGGCCATGACGACATGGTCGCCCTCTTGAAGGCCGGTCACATTCTTGCCGACCTTGGTGATGACCCCGGCGCCCTCGTGGCCGCCCAGTGCCGGCAGGCCCATCGGGGTGGCCCCGGTGGTCAGGTGGTAGTCCGAGTGGCACATGCCCGCGGCATGCATCTGCACCTGGACTTCGCCGTCGACCGGATCGCCCAGCTCGATCTCGTCGACCCGCCACGGCTGGTTCAGCTCCCACAACAATGCGCCCTTGGTCTTCATGACCGGCCATCATAGAACACGTTCCAGAAAGCGTCTCGATCGGTACGTTGAGCAGCGAAAACAAGGCCCTAGCCGGTCTTGTGGGGAATGCCCACCGACAGGCCCCCGTCGATGACCAGGTCGGACCCGGTCATATACGAGGACTCGTCGGAGGCCAGGAAGACCACCGCGGTGGAGACCTCGGCGGACTTGGCGCCGCGGCCCAGCGGAATCTGCAGGGAGTCGTCGGGGATGGCGATCGTCATCCGGGTGCGGATCAAGCCGGGCAGCACGCTGTTGACCCGGATGTTGTGCGGCGCCAGTTCCACGGCGGCGGTCTTGGCCAGGCCGCGCACCCCCCACTTCGACGCGACGTAGCCGTACAGGCCGGCGGTTCCGCGCATGCCCTCCACCGACGAGATGTTGATGATGGAGCCCCCGCCGGCGGCCTTCATCGGTGCCACGGCGGCGTGCATGCCCAGCATGGTGCCGGTGAGGTTGACGTCGAGGACCTGTTGCCAGCCCGCGAGGTCGAAGTTCTCCAGGGCGTTGTACTTGGCGATCCCGGCGTTGTTCACCAGCACGTTGAGCGCGCCGAACGCCTCGGTCGCGACGGTGACGGCGTCCTGCCACTGCTCGGGCTCGGTGACGTCGAGCCGGACGAACCGTGCGGTGTCGGTGCCCAGTTCGTCGGCCAGTTTGGTGCCCTCCTCATCGAGGATGTCGCCGATCACCACCTTGGCGCCTTCAGTGGCCAGCGCCCGCACATGGGCGGCGCCCATGCCCCTCGCACCGCCGCTGATCAGCGCAACCTTGCCTTCGACTCGTCCCATGGCTGGCGACGCTACCTGGGTGGCGTCACCGCCCGTTACGCTGCCCTGATGGCCACCACCCGCACCGAGCGAACCTTCGACGGTGAGCGCGGGGTACGCATCGTCTACGACACCTGGACGCCCCAGGCGCCGGCGCGTGCCGTGGTGGTGCTCTCGCACGGTTTCGGTGAGCACGCCCGCCGCTACGACCACGTCGCGGCGCGTTTCGGTGAGGCCGGCCTGGTGACCTACGCGCTGGATCACCGCGGCCACGGGCGCTCTGGCGGCAAGCGGGTGCTGTGCAGGGATATGGCGGACTACACCGGCGACTTCCACACCCTCGCCGGAATCGCCGCCCGCGAGCATCCGGGTCTGCCGCGGGTGGTGCTCGGGCACAGCATGGGCGGGGCGATCGTGTTCAGCTACGGCGTCGACCGCCCCGACGACTACCAGCTGATGGTGCTGTCGGGACCGGCGGTGGACATGACCGACACGGTGTCGCCGTTGCTGGCGTTCGTGGCCAAGGCGCTCGGCGCCGTGCTCCCCGGCCTGCCGGCGCAAAAGCTCGACAGCAACCTGGTGTCCCGCGATCCCGCGGTGGTGGCCGCCTACAACGCCGACCCGCTGGTGCACCACGGGATGGTGCCCGCCGGGGTGGGCCGGGCGCTGATCAAGGTCGCCGAGACCATGCCGGCCCGGGCGGCGGCGCTGACCGCGCCGCTGCTGGTGATCCACGGCGCCGACGACGGGCTGGTACCCGCCTCGGGCAGCCAACACCTGGTGGGCTGCGTCGGTTCCGATGACGTGCGGCTGACTGTGTACCCGGGGCTTTTCCACGAGGTGTTCAACGAGCCCGAGCGTGCGCAGGTGCTCGACGACGTGGTGGGCTGGATCGACGCGCGCCTGTGAATCGGTGTCGGCGCGCTGTCTGCGGGTGTGGTTAGCGTTGCCGTCATGAGCACCGACGACAAGATGCTGGCACGGATCGCCGCGCTGTTGCGCCAGGCCGAGGGCACCGACAACACGCATGAGGCCGACGCGTTCATGGCGGCCGCGCAGCGGCTGGCCACCGCGACCTCCATCGACCTGGCGGTGGCCCGGGCGCACTCCGCGACCCGGACGGCCGCGACCGCCCCGGTACAGCGCACCATCACCATAGGAGCGACCGGCGCCCGGGGGTTGCGCACCTACGTGCAGCTGTTCGTGGGGATCGCCGCGGCCAACGACGTGCGCTGCGACGTGGCGTCGAACTCCACGTTCGTCTACGCCTACGGCTTCGCCGAGGACATCGACGCAACCCACGCCCTCTATGCCGGCCTGGTGGTGCAGATGGTCCGGGCCTCGGACGCCTACATCGCGACCGGAGCACACCGGCCCACCCCGACCATCACCGCCCGGCTGAACTTTCACCTGGCGTTCGGCGCCCGGGTCGGTCAGCGGTTGGCCGAGGCGCGTGATGAGACCCGCAAGAGCGCCGAGGCGGACCGCAGCCGGCCGGTGGGGACTGCCATTGCGTTGCGCAACAAGGAGATCGAGTTGCGCGACCACTATCGGACAGCGTCGAAGGCGCGCGGTACCTGGCGGGCCAACCGGGCCTCGGCGGGATATTCGTCGGCGGCGCGGCAGGCCGGGGACCGGGCCGGCCGGCGGGCCCGGCTCGGTGACGCCACCGAGCTGTCGGGGGCGCGGTCCGCGCTGGAACGTTGAGCACCGGAACGTTGAGCGAAGGCGACGCCGGGCGTGATGTCCAGCGCGCCAAGGTCTACGCCGCCGAGGCTTTCGTACGGACCCTGTTCGACCGCGCCGCCGAACGGGGGTCGGCTGACATCGATTTCTTCGGCACCCGGTTGACGCTGCCGCCGGAGGCCCGATTCGCGTCGGTGGCCGCGGTGGGGCGCTACGTCGACGACGTGCTGGCGCTGGGTCCGGTGCGCGACCGGTGGCCGGACGCGACGGCGCTGATGGTCCGTGCGCGCCGGGGTGCGACGGCTGCGCATTACGAGAAGGTCGGCGAGAGAGGCGTTATCGCGGTTCCCGAGCAGCGGCACGGGAGCTGGGCGCTGCGGGAACTGGTGGTGCTGCATGAGATGGCACATCACCTGTGCGATGCCCGGCCGCCGCACGGGCGGGAGTTCGTTGCGACGCTGTGTGCGTTGGCCGAGATCGTGATGGGCCCGGAGTTGGGCTATGTGCTGCGGGTGGTGTTCGTCAATGAGGGCGTGAGGTAGGGGTGGGCAGTGTGAGTGGGAGTCCGGCGTTCGAAACAGCGCGTCCCGCGGCGTTTCTGGAAGAAGACGAGTTCATTCAGTGTTCGGAACCGGCCGTGCGATCGCTTGCCCGCCAATTGCGACGATCCGCCGTCGACGATGTGACTTACGCCAAGGCGGCGTTCGAATGGGTGCGGGACCAGGTCGGGCACTCCTGGGACGTCGCAGATCCCCGGGTGACGTTGACCGCGGGTGAGGTCCTCGAACATCGAGTAGGACTCTGCTACGCCAAGTCCCACCTGCTTGCGGCGCTGCTTCGCGGCGAGGGAATCCCAACCGGGCTGTGTTATCAGCGCCTTGTGGACGGCGCGCGATTTGTTCTGCACGGGCTCGTCGCCGTCCACCTCCGGGGTGATTGGCATCGCCAAGACGCACGCGGTAACAAGGAAGGCGTTGACGCGCAGTTCTCCCTCGCCGCCGAGAAGCTCGCGTGGCCGGTCGATGAGTCCGTGGGCGAAATCGACTATCCGCAGCTCTTTGCGTCCCCGGTGCGGTCAGTCGTCGATGCGCTACGCGCCGCTACCGACGTGTTGGCGCTCTGCGACGGTGGACTGCCGACAGGACTGGACGGCCCCCGGTGACGCACGACGATCGAGGTTGTGCGCCACCGGCGCCATTCGTCAGCTGTTGACGGCGGTCAGTTCGTCGCCGCAGGTGCAGCGGTAGGCCGCACCGGAGCCGTCGCAGTGGCACGCGGTCTCGATGCGGACTCGGCATCCACAACCACTGTGGCCGCAGGTCAGTACGGTTCCCGCTTCGTAGTTCGCCATGTGTCGCACCTTTCTACTTCTGATCCCCGGAAGGTCCGGGTGCGCCCGACTATATACCCCCTACGGGTATGGGGTAAAGGGCTGGATGTCGCGGGACGACGCTAGGCTCGGTGACGTGAATGAGAAGCCAACGCCCCGTGCCGTCGACGCCCTGCTGGACCAGCTCTTCGCCGGCGACGATCCGGTGCTGTCGGCGGCGCTGGAGGCCAGCGACGCCGCCGGACTGCCCGCCATCGCGGTCTCGGCGCAGCAGGGCAAGTTCCTGAACCTGCTGGCCACCGCTACCCGGGCTACCCGCATTCTGGAGATCGGGACCCTGGGCGGCTACAGCACGATCTGGCTGGCCCGAGCCGCCGGACCCGACGGCGCGGTGGTGACGTGCGAGTACGAGCCCCGCCACGCCGAGGTCGCCCGGGCCAACCTGGAACGGGCCGGCGTCGGTGACCGGGTGCAGGTGCTGGTCGGCCCGGCACTGGACACCCTGCCCACACTGACCGGCGAGCCGTTCGATCTGGTGTTCATCGACGCCGACAAGGAGAACAATGTCGGCTACCTGAACTGGGCGGTGCAGCTGTGCCACCCCGGGGCAGTCATCGTGGTGGACAACGTGATCCGCGACGGAGCGATCCTGGACCCGGATTCGGACCCGACCGCCCGCGGCAGTCGCGACGTGCTGGAGCTGATGGCCGAGCACCCGCATCTTCAGGCCGCCGCGATCCAGACCGTCGGCGTCAAGGGCTGGGACGGCTTCGCCATGGCTGTCGTGCAGTAGGTCCGTTTCGGCCTCCCGCGCGGGCGTTGATGGCTGATCGATGTAGATGTAAATTTGATGTATGCGTAGGACTCAGGTGCAGCTCCCGGACGAGCTCTACCGGGACGCCAAACGGATCGCCCGCGATCAGGAAATGACTCTCGCGGAGGTGATACGTCGCGGCCTCGAGCACATGGTGCAGATATATCCGGCACATGACGCGGCATCCCCGGCCTGGAAACCGCCTACGCCGCGCCGGCTGGGAGCATTTCGTGTCGCCGAGGATACGTGGCGCGAACTCGCCAACGAGGCTTGACCGCCGTGCTCTCGATCGATACGAATGTGCTGTTGTATGCAGCGAATCAGGATTGTGTGGAGCACGATGCGGCTGCAATTTTCCTGGGCGAATGCGCTGACCGCAGCGATGTCGCGATCTGTGAGCTCGTGCTCCTGGAGTTGTATCAGCTGCTTCGGAATCCTGTGGTGCTACAGAGTCCACTCGATGGCCGCGCCGCCGCCGAGATCTGTCAGACATTCCGTCGCAATCGACGGTGGGCGCTGATCGAGAACGCGCCGGTGATGAACGACGTGTGGGCTCTGGCAGCCGCTCCCGGAATTGCTCGCCGGCGGCTGTTCGATGCCCGATTGGCGTTGACTTTGAGGCATCACGGCGTCGATGAGTTCGCGACCCGAAATGTCAAAGACTTCAAGAATTTCGGATTCGCGCGCGTGTGGGACCCCACGCGATAACGAACGTGCAACCGCGAGCGTGCACATCGGTACGCGACACGCCGATCGAACGCGTGCAAATGTGCACGCTCGCGGGGTGGGAGAGGTCAGCCGCAGACGGCGCCGGTGGCCGCCGAACCCACCAGCTTGCGGTACTTGGCCAACACACCGGTGGTGTAACGCGGTGGCGGGGGAGTGAAACCCTGTGCGCGGGATACGAACTCGTCCGGATCCACCAAGACATCCAGGGTTGCATTCGCGACGTCGAGGCGGATCCTGTCGCCGTCACGCAGGAAGGCCACCGGCCCGCCGTCCACCGCCTCGGGGGCGATGTGGCCGACGCACAGCCCGGTGGTGCCACCGGAGAAGCGGCCGTCGGTGAGCAGCAGCACATCCTTGCCCAACCCGGCACCCTTGATGGCGCCGGTGATGGCCAGCATCTCGCGCATCCCCGGCCCGCCCTTGGGGCCCTCGTAGCGGATCACCACGGCGTCGCCGGCGCTGATCGTGCCATCTTCGAGTGCATCCAGCGCCGCCCGCTCGCCGTCGAAAACCCTTGCGGTTCCCTCGAACACGTCGCTGTCGAAGCCGGCTGATTTGACCACCGCGCCCTCCGGGGCCAGCGATCCGTGCAGGATCGTGATGCCACCGGTCGGGTGGATCGGGTTGGTCAGCGCATGTAGCACCTTGCCATCCACCACCGGGGGGTTGAGCTCGGCGATGTTCTCCGCCATGGTCTTTCCGGTGACGGTCAGGCAGTCGCCGTGCAGCAGACCTGCTTCGAGCAGGGTCTTGAGCATGACCGGTACCCCGCCGATCTTGTCGATGTCATACATCACGTGCGCACCGAACGGCTTGACGTCCGCCAGGTGCGGAACCTTCGCCCCGACCCGGGAGAAGTCGGCCAGGGTCAGGTCCACCTGCGCCTCGCGGGCGATCGCCAACAGGTGCAGCACTGCGTTGGTGGACCCGCCGAACGCCATCACCACCGCGATCGCGTTCTCGAACGCCTCCTTGGTCAAGATGTCGCGGGCGGTGATCCCGCGGCGCAACAGCTCCACCACGGCGGCGCCACTGGCCTTGGCGTACCCGTCGCGGCGCCGGTCGATCGCCGGCGGGGAGGCACTGCCCGGCAGCGACATGCCCAGTGCCTCGGCGGCACTGGCCATGGTGTTGGCGGTGTACATGCCCCCGCAGGCGCCCTCGCCGGGGCAGATCGCCCGCTCGATGATGTCGACGTCCTCGCGCGACATCAGTCCGCGCGAACACGCCCCGACCGCCTCGAACGCGTCGATGATCGTCACCTCGCGCTCGGTGCCGTCGGACAGCTGTGCGTAGCCCGGCATGGTGGAGCCCGCGTAGAGGAAGACCGAGGCCAGATCCAGCCGCGCGGCGGCCATCAGCATCCCGGGCAGCGATTTGTCGCAGCCGGCCAGCAGGACCGAGCCGTCGAGTCGTTCGGCGCACATCACCGTCTCGACGCTGTCGGCGATCACTTCGCGGCTCACCAGCGAGAAGTGCATGCCCTCGTGGCCCATCGAGATGCCGTCGGAGACCGAGATGGTGCCGAACTCCAGCGGGTAGCCACCGGCCGCCAGGACACCTTCCTTGGCGGCTTTGGCCAACCGGTCCAGCGAGAGGTTGCACGGGGTGATCTCGTTCCACGACGAGGCCACTCCGATCTGCGGCTTGGCGAAGTCCTCGTCGCCCATGCCGACCGCGCGCAGCATCCCGCGCGCGGCGGTCTTCTCGAGGCCGTCGGTGACGTCACGACTGCGCGGTTTGATGTCGACGGAGGCTGAGGGCTCGCGATTCACCCGCTAAGTATGCCGGTCGGCCCTTACCGGGCAAAACGAATTAAATACCCCGAGGGGGTATGGGCTAAGCTGGGTGAATGAGATCAGCCCTCACGGTCGTCGCCGCGGCCGCCATCAGCGTCGCCGCCGGCGGGTGCCACCACGCGGCCACCCCGGCACCCGATGCGTCTACCAGCGCGGTGGGAATCACCACCGGCAGTCCCGCCGACGTGACCTTTCTGGAGAACATGGTGGTCCACCACCAGCAGGCCCTGCAGCTGTTGGCGTTGGTGCCGGCCGGCAGCACCAACCAGGCACTGGTGTCGTTCGCCGAGCAGAACGCCGCGCAACAGCAGACCGAACTGCAGGGCTGCCAGGCGCAACTGTTGCAGTGGGAGGTCCCCGGCGGCCGTTCCGTTCGAGACCCCGCCGCCGACATTCCCGGAATGGTGGACAAGGCCACCGTGGACAAGCTGCACGACCTGCACGGGCCGGCGTTCGACACGCTGTGGCTGCAGTCGATGATCGCTCACCACCGTGGCGCGATCACCATGGCGCAGAATGAGATCCAAAACGGCGAGAGCGCCGAGGCGATCAGCATCGCGCAGTCGCTGGTGCCGTTTCAGCAATCCCAGATCACCCAGATGAACCAACTGTTGGGGGCGTCATGACCACCGAGGCTCCGGGCTACTCCCCGCGCAAGGACAACTACGCCAAACGGCTGCGCCGCATCGAGGGCCAGGTGCGTGGAATCGCCAAGATGATCGAGGATGACAAGTACTGCATCGACGTCCTCACCCAGATCAGCGCGGCCAACAGTGCGTTGCGGTCAGTGGCGCTGAACCTGCTCGACGAGCATCTGGGGCACTGCGTCACCGGGGCGGTGGCCGCCGGCGGTGACGAGGCCGACGCGAAACTCGCCGAAGCCTCCGCCGCTATCGCGAGGCTGGTTCGTTCCTGACCCGGTCGCCGTTACCATGTGATCCAGCAGTTACCGGGAGCGCAACGCGCCACACACCACTCGACGCTGCTCCCACACGATGACTGTCGAAACCGGAAAAACCCGCACCGGGCCCTGGACGCCGCGGACCACGGCCCAGTTGGCGATCCTGGCCGCGGCCGCTTTCATCTACGCCACCGCAGAAATCCTGCCGGTCGGCGCGCTGCCCGCGATCTCGCAGGGCCTGGATGTCAGCGAGGCGCTGGTCGGAACCCTGCTGGCCTGGTATGCGGTGGTCGCGGCGGTGACGACGATTCCGTTGGTGCGCTGGACCGCGCAGTGGCCGCGCCGCCGGGTCCTGTTGCTCACCCTGGTCTGTCTGACCGTGTCACAGGTGATCTCGGCGTTGGCGCCGACGTTCCCCGTGCTGGCCGCCGGCCGGGCACTGTGCGCGGTCACCCACGGCCTGATGTGGTCGGTGCTGGCCCCGATTGCCACCCGGCTGGTGCCACCCAGTCATTCCGGGCGGGCCACCACCGCGATCTACGTGGGCACCAGCCTTGCCTTGGTGGTCGGTATCCCGTTGACCTCGGCGATGAGCCTGCTGTGGGGCTGGCGGCTGGCGGTCGTGGTGATCACCGTGGCGGCGGCCGTCGTTACCGTGGCCGCACGGTTCGCGCTGCCCGCGCTGGTGCTCACCGACCACCAACTGACCCTGGTCGGGCGCCACCACTATCGAAACCTGCGGCTGCTGGGCGTCAGCGCGGTCATGCTGATCGCCGTCACGGGCCACTTCATCTCCTACACCTTCATCGCGGTGATCATCGAAGACGTGGTCGGGGTCCCGGGGGCAAGGCTGGCCTGGTTGCTGGCCGCGTTCGGCGCAGCCGGGCTGATTGCGATGCCGATGCTGGCCGGGCCGCTGGACCACCGGCCCAAGGCCGTCACCGGCAGCTGCATGGCCGCATTGTCGACGGCTTTCGTGGTGCTGGCCGCTCTGGCCATCGGAGGGCACCACGCGACCGCGACGACGCTGGTCGGGGCGGCGGCGATCGTGCTGTGGGGCGCGATGGCGATGGCGGTCTCGCCGATGCTGCAGTCGGCGGCCATGCGTACCGCGCCGGATGACCCCGACGGCGCGTCGGGGCTGTATGTGACGGCCTTTCAGGTCGGGATCACCGGGGGATCACTGGCGGGTGGGTTGCTGTTCGAAGTGGCGGGAACCTCGGCGATGCTGACCGCGTCGGCGGTGCTGGTCGGTCTCGCGGCGGCCGGGATCGCGGCCAGCAAACGGCTGTTCGTCGTTCCCTGAGACGCCTGGCGCAGTGGCCTTCGCCACTTCGCTCGCGGCTGAAACAGCAGCTCAACAGCATGTGACTTCTAATTTCGCGGTGTCGGGCAGCTCCTTCAGGAGTTAGCTGAGCGTCGTCTTGTGCCACACTTGGATGAAGCTTGTGACCGGAGGTATGTCAATGTCGGGATGGAAGTTCGCGGGCGTCGGCGCCTGGCTCAGTGCCGCTGGACTGATCGCGGGGTTCACGTTCGGCTGCGGAACCGCGCTGGCCGACCCGCCGCAACAGCCCGGCGACCCGACGGCGGTGGATGCCGCCCCGCCCGCATCGCCGGCCCAACTGGACGTGCCGCAGCCTCCGGCAGACCCGGTCGCGGCACCTGCCGACCCCGCCGTGGCGCCCCCGGCGATCGAGCCCGCGCCGCCGGTCGACCTCGTGCCGCCGGCGCAACCGGCGGTGGCCGAACCCGCGCCGGGAGTGCCCGACCCCGCGACGGGAGTGCCCGACCCCGCGACGGGAGTGGTCGACCCCGCGACGGCAGTGCCGGGCCAGCCGGCGACTGTTCCCGCAGCGGCGTCCGGTCCGGTCGTCGGGCAGAACCCGGAGCCGTTCACGGGCACCGCACCGTTCCTGCCGCCGAGCTTCAACCCGCTCAACGGGTCGATGGTGGGCGTCGCCAAGCCGATCATCATCAACTTCCAGCGGCCGATCGCCGACAAGGCCATGGCTGAGCAGGCCATCCACATCTCGTCGAACCCGCCGGTTTCAGGAAAGTTCTACTGGATGACCCCCAGCCAGGTGCGCTGGCGTCCGTTCAACTTCTGGCCGGCCAACACCGTCGTCAACATCGACGCGGCCGGAACCAAGTCGAGCTTCCGCACCGGTGACGCGCTGGTGGCCACCGCCGACGACAAGACCCACCAGATGACGATCACCCGCGACGGCAAGGTCGAGAAGACCTTCCCGATGTCGATGGGGATGACCGCCGGCGGGCACGAAACCCCCAACGGCACCTACTACGTGCTGGAGAAGATGCCCACCGTGGTGATGGACTCCTCCACCTACGGGGTGCCGGTGAACTCCAGCTGGGGCTACAAACTCACCGTGCAGGACGCGGTCCGCATCGACAACAGCGGTGGCTTCGTGCACAGCGCCCCGTGGTCGGTGAACGACCAGGGCAAGCGCAACGTCAGCCACGGCTGCATCAACCTGAGCCCGGCCAACGCCAAGTGGTTCTTCGACAACTTCGGCAGCGGCGACCCGGTCGTGGTGAAGAACTCCGTCGGCACCCACAACAAGAACGACGGCTCCCAAGACTGGCAGATGTAGCGCCGCTCAGTTCCAGATGCGCACCCGCTGTGCGGGTTCCAGGAACAGCGTGTCGTCGCCAGCGACGTCGAAGGCTTCATAGAAGGCGTCGATGTTGCGGATCACCCCGTTGCAGCGGAACTCAGGCGGTGAATGCGGGTCGGTCGCCAGCCGCCGGATCGCTTCGGCGTCACGGGATTTGGTGCGCCACACCTGGGCCCAGCCGTAGAAAACTCGTTGTACACCCGTCAATCCGTCGATCACCGGGGCTTCGGCGCCGTCCAGTGACAACTCATACGCCAGCAGCGCAATGGACAGCCCACCCAGGTCGCCGATGTTCTCCCCGACGGTGAAAGCGCCGTTGACGTGCTGCCCGCCATGGGAAGTGCCCAGCGCCCGCGGCACATACGCCTCGTACTGCTCGATCAGAGCCGTCGTGCGCAGCCCGAACTCGGCGCGGTCGGCGTCGGTCCACCAGTCCACCAGGTTGCCGTCGCCGTCGTACTTGGCGCCCTGGTCGTCGAAGCCGTGGCCGATCTCATGGCCGATCACCGCGCCGATGCCGCCATAGTTGGCCGCGTCGTCGGCGTCGGCGTCGAAGAACGGCGGCTGCAGGATCGCGGCCGGGAAGACGATCTCGTTCATCCCCGGGTTGTAGTAGGCGTTGACGGTCTGTGGCGTCATGAACCACTCGTCGCGATCCACCTCCGCTCCCAGCTTGGCCAGCTCGCGGTCGTAGTTCACCGCGTAACCGCGCAGATAGTTGCCGTACAGGTCGGCCGGATCGGTGACCAGCGCCGAGTAGTCCCGCCACTTCGCGGGATAGCCGACCTTGGCGGTGAACTTGTCCAGCTTGGCCAGTGCCCGTTCCCGGGTCTCCTGCGTCATCCAGTCCAGATTGGTGATGCTGACCCGGTAGGCCCGGCGCAGGTTCGCCACCAGCTCATCGATGCGCGCCTTGGCGTCTGGCGGGAAATGTTTTGCCACATAGAGTTTTCCGACGGTGTCGCCCATCAGCGACTCGACCACCGACACGGCGCGTTTCCACCGGTCGCGGATCTGCTCGGTGCCCGACAGTCGCCGCCCGTAGAACGCGAAGTCCTCGGCGACCACCTCGTCGGTCAGCAATCCGGCCCGGGCGTGGATGAGCCGCCAGCGCGCCCAGTCCTGCCAGTCGGCGAACTCCGCGCCTGCCCACAGGCTCGCGAACGCCGTCAGGTAGTCCGGCTGGCGCACCACCAGTTCGGCGGCGGCTCCGGAGGCACCGGCGGGCACCCCCAGAGCCTCGGCCCAGCCCGCCCAGTCGAAGCCGGGCGCCTCGGCCGGCAGTTCGGCGAACGCGCGCAGGTTATAGGTCAGGTCCGCGTCGCGGCGCTTGACCACGTCCCAGTGGGCGCCGGCCAGCCGGGTCTCCAGGGCGACGATCCGGCCGGCGGTTGCGGCATGCTCGCTGGGATTCCCGCCGTAGACCAGCGCGAACATCGCCGCGATGTGACCGGGGTAGGCGGCCAGGATCTCGGCGTGCTGCTCCTCGCGGTAGTAGGACTCGTCGGGCAGGCCGATACCGGACTGGTTCAGATGCAGCAGGTAGCGGCTGGAGTCCTTGGAGTCGGTGTCCACATACAGCCCGACGCCGCCGCCGGTTCCGCGACGCTGGCAGCCGCCCAGCACCCGGGCCAGCGCGCCGAGGTCGTCGGCGCTGTCGATGGCCGCCAGCTCGCGGCGCAGCGGCTCCAACCCGGCCGCCTGCACCGCCTGCTCGTCGAGGAAGCTGGCGTACAGGTCGCCGATCCTGCGCTGGTCGGTACCGGCGGGCGCACTCGATGAGACGGCTTCGGTGAGCAGCTCGCGGACCTGGGCCTCGGCCCGGTCGAACAGGGTGCGGAACGCGCCGTCGGTGGCGCGATCCGGCGGCATCTCGTAGTCGTCGAGCCAGCGTCCGTTCACATGGCCGAACAGATCGTCCTGGGGCCGGACGCCGCTGTCGAGGTAGCTGAGGTCGAGGCCGGAGCGGGCAACTGCAGGGGTCATCGCGCCCATCCTTCCACGCCGAACGGTGTGTGCGTCCTGTAGCGTCACCGCCATGCCTGACGAGGAGCAGCCCGACGAAACCACGTACGTGGACGACGAGCTCATCGACGCCGACGAGCCCGCTACCGAAGAGGTCCACGCCGACGAGACGGCCTCGGACAAGCCCGCCAAGAAGGCCGGCCACGCCAAGGCGGCGGCTGGGGCCTCTGCGGCCGGCGCTTCCCGGGGCGGAATCTTCTCCCGGCTCGGGCTGGTGTCGGCGTTACTCGGGCTGGTGGCGGTGGCCGGGCTGGTCTTCTCCCTGATCACCTGGTCGGCGCACCGCGACGACGTCAACGAGCGGGCCTACCGCAGTCGGGTCCTGCAGACCGCGGCCAGCTGGACCAGCGTGCTGATCAACCTGAACGCCGAGAACGTCGAGAAGGGCATGTCGCGGCTGCGTGACAAGACCGTCGGCGAACTCAAGGCCGAGTTCGACGCCGCTCTGGCCCCCTACCGGGACGTGGTGCAGCGCATCGAGTCGCGCAGCAGTGGCCGGATCGAAGCGGTCGCCATCGAGTTGCAGCACATCGAGGACCCGAACGCCGGCGCCGAGCAGGCGCCCGGCCCCGGCCGCACCGACCCGGTGATGGTGATCGCCACGTCGATCGCGGAGAACGTCGGCGGCCGGCCGCAGACTGTGCACTGGGCGCTGCGCCTCGACGTCAGCGATGTCGACGGCAACTTGATGATCTCGCGATTGAGGGCGATCCGATGAACAAGTCGCTTAACCTGCAGTCCCTGAAGTCGAGGACGACGTGGCGGGTACTGGGCGTTGACATCGCCGCGCCGCTGGCCGCGATCGGCGGCGTGCTGCTGCTCGGGTTGATGCTCGACTGGCCGCTGTGGTGGGTGTCGGCCTGCTCGGTGCTGGTACTGCTGATCGTCGAGGGCATGGTGGTGAACTTCCTGCTGCTGCGCCGCGACGGTGTCACGGTCGGCACCGACGACGAGCGGCCCGGCCTGCGCCTCGGGGTGGTCGCGCTGGCAGCCGCCGCCCTCGTCGCCTCGGCCGTACTGGGCTACCTGCGTTGGACGGAACCCGACCGCGCCCTGGAGGCGGACTCCACCGAGGTGGTCAAGACCGCCGCCGCCATGGCCCAGGCCGCCGCAACGGTCTCGCCGGCGGACCCGAACGCCTCCATCGAGAAGGCGGCCGCCTTCATGGTCCCCGACCGCGTCAACTCGTTCCGGGAGAGCATCGGCCGGAGCGCCACCGAAATGGCCAACCGCAACATCGCTGTCGACGCGGAGGCGCTCAGCGCGGGTGTCGAGGCGCTCGGGCCGTCGGCCGCCAGGGTCGCGGTGGTGCTGCGCAGCGTCCAGAGCGTGGCCAACCAGCAGGTCAAGCAGTCCGTGGTGCCGGTTCGGGTGATGCTGACCAAGCGTGACGGCCAGTGGATGGTCGTGGAGATGTCACCGATCCACGCCCGCTGACGCCGGTCAGTCGATGTCGGGCGCGTCCCGATTGTGCAGTTTGACGAATCGGTCGGACAGCCGACGCATCCGGATCATCAGCGATGCCGGCGGGTCCACCGAGCCGTCGAGGTAGTCGTCCAGATCGTCGGTGGGAACCCCGATCCTCGACGCGAACTCCCGGCGGCCCAGTCCGGACCGCTCGATCAGCAACCGCATGTGGCGACCCACCTCGGCGCGCTCGTTGGCCTCCATGTGGTTGCGGGTGCGGGCCAGCACCTCCGCCAGTGCTTTGGCGATGCCATAGGACTCGGTGCCTTCCAGCACCTCTTCGACCTGGCGGGCGGTGCGCCCGTAGGGGTCGCGTTTGAGGGCCACCACGATCTGCTGCCAGGTGGCGATGTCACCGCTTTGCAGGGCAGAGCGGATGGCCGTCGTCGGCCAGAACTCAACCGGCCGGTCGGTGTCGGATCCACGGCTGCGTCGGTCGGCGGCCAACGTCACCTCGTCTCCTCCAGCATTGCCACCGCGACGGCCAGGCAGCGCTGGCGGACCTGGTCCCAGTCCGGCCGCTCACCTTCACCGGGGAACTCATCGTCGGGTTCGTCGGGTTCGGGCTCGGCGAGCCGACAGACCAGCTGCGTGGCCATCCATTGTCGTTCGGTCGGTTGACCAGAGTAGTACGTGTCGATTCCGGTGAGCGCCTCCGCAACGGTATCGGCGTCGAGCACACCGACGAGCTCGGCCAGTCCGACGTATTCGCTGCGGCGGTTGCGCGCCATGAGCAGGTAGCCGATCAGGCGCAGCGTCTCGGCTCCGGTGGGGATCTGCAGCCGGTCGCCGGTGGGAAGTTGGACCGCGGCGATCTCCATCGGGCGCCGCCGGGCCAGCACCGGGCCCTCCAGTCCGATTTCGTTGGCAGCCCAGGACTCGGTTTCCAGCGCGTCAAGCGCGATCGCGAGCCGCTTGCGCCACACGGTGACCGGATGCACCGGTCGCACCGCCCGGGGCTGTGCCCGGCCGGTGCCAGTGCGGGCCTGCCAGCCACCGGTCAGCCGGGCCAGCGCCTGGCTCACCACGGTGCCGCCCGACGGTGCCGATCCGGCTGCCACCGGCAACGCCCGCATCTTGACGGTGGCGACCTCGGCGTGGCCGCAGCCGCGCAGCGCCAGCGGGTCGCTGACGTAGACCGCGTCGGGGGCCAACTCCTTGAGCTTGGCCGCGGACTTCACCACCACCCGCAGGTCGGCGCTCGGGGTGATCAGGGCGGAGATGTCATCGGGGATCACCACGACGTCGCCCAGTTCCACCTTGGGCAGCGGCTTCTCGAAGTCCACCGACGGCAGAATCCACTTGAGCCAGCGCGGCAGCCACCAGTTCCACTGGTCGAACATCGCCATCAGGGCCGGAACCAGCACCAGGCGCACCACCGTGGCGTCCACCGCGATCGCCACCGCGCATGCCACACCCAGTTCGGCGACCAGCGGCATCCCGGCGAACGCGAAACCGATGAACACCGCGATCATGATCAGCGCGGCGCTGGTGATGGTGCGCGCGCTGGTGCTCACGCCGTAGGCGACCGCGTCGTGGGTGTTGCCGGACTGCAGGAACCGCTCGCGGATCCGGGTCAGCAGGAAGATCTCGTAGTCCATCGACAACCCGAACGTCATGGCCAGCACCAGCGGCGGGATGAAGCTGTCGATCGAACCGGTGGGTGCGAGCCCGAACCGCTCCAGCCAGCCCCACTGGAACACCGCCACCAGGCTGCCGTAGGCGGCGGCCACCGACAGCACCGTCATCACGACGCCCTTGAAGGCCAGGAACACCGACTGGATGGAGATCAGCAGCATCACGAACGCGATCAGCGCCACGAACACCAGCACCAGCGGTTCGGACGCGGCCACCCGGTCGTCGAAGTCCTTGATCAGCGCGGTCGGACCGCCGACATCCACCTGCACCGCAGGGGAACCGGCCACCTCGGGCACGTGCTCGCGCATCCAGTCGATGGTCGCCCGCGCGGCCATGTCCTCGGGATCGACCGACAGCACCGCCGAGAGCAGGCCGCTGCTGTTGTCGCTGCCGAATACCGGCGGGGACACCGAGGCGACATTGGGGGCGTGGGCCATCTGCTCGCGGATCGCGTTGAACGTCGCGGCGTGCGCGGGCGCCGACGCATCAGCGCCTGGGATGGTGACCAGCACCCGGACCGGCCCCAGCGCACCCGGTCCCAGCGCCTGGGCCGCCGCGGACACACCGCCGCGGATCTCGTGGGAGGAGTCGAACTGGTGCAGCATGCTGTTGCCCAGCGACAGCGACAGTGCCGGCGCCGCCAAGGTCAGCAGGAAGCCCGCGGTCACCAGGGCCGACGCCCACGGCCGGCGCATCACCGCCGCCGTCCAGCGGGTCCAGAAGCGCGACTGCGCAAGCTGCGGGCCGCGCGACCAGTGCAGCAACGCCGAGCGTTTGGCCACCGCCCGGCCGAACAGGGCCAGCACCACCGGCGTCAGGCTCACCGAGGCCAGCACCGCCACCGAGACCGCCAGGATGGCGCCGGTGGCCATCGACACCAGCACCGGGGTGTTGATCAGATAGATCCCGGTCAGGGACGCCACCACGGTCAGTCCGGAGAGCACCACGGCCAAACCGGACGTCGCCATCGCGGCGTCGGCGGCATCGTCGGGCTGGCGTCCGGCCCGCAGTTCCTCGCGGTAACGCATGAGGATGAACAGCGAGTAGTCGATCGCCAGCGCGATCCCGAACATCGACACCGTGGATGTGACGAACACCGACATCTGGGTGAACATCGACAGCAGGTAGACCAGCCCCATGGTGACGATCACCGTCGCGATCCCCAGTGCCAGTGGGATCGCGGCGGCCGCCAGTGAGCCGAACACCGCCAGCAGCACGACCAGCACGATCGGCAGGTTCCACTGCTCGGCGGCGGCGATGTCCTGCTTGGTCTTGGCCGACGCCGCCGCTCCCAGCGCGCCCTGGCCGATTACATACAGGTTCACCGAGCCGTTCTCGATCCGGCCGGGATGCTCGCCGGCGACACCGAGCCGGGACCGCAGCTTCTTGGCGACGTCGACGGCTCCGGTGTTGTCGAAGTCCAGCCGCAGCGACACCACGTAGGGCCGGTCGGGCCGTGGTGGAGGTTGGCCGTGGTCGGGCAGCACCGTCACGCTGGAAGTCGACCCGGCGACATTGCGCAGCAGTGCGACGGCGTTCTGCATGTCCTGATACGTGGCGTCGGCGCGCGGTGCAGCCACCAGGGCCAGCGGCGATGCGCCCTGCTCGGGGAAGTGGTCATGGAGCTGGTACTGCACGTGCAGCGATTGCGATCCCTGCACCTCGAAGCCCCCGCCGGTGAGATGGCCGGACGCGGTGGAGGCCAGATACAGCGAGGGAATCACAGCCAGCAGCCACCCTGTGAAGACCACCCAGCGGTATCTGCGCAGGTTGCTGCTGAAGCGCATCATGAACTGCTGGATCTCGGTTCTCCCCGCTCTCGCCAGATCGCCGTCTCGCGTGCTGGCAGCCTACCGCAGTGCGGACCCGCGCCGGCGGTTTCTCCCCGCCGCTGAGCTGGTCCGATGCCGTCGCCGGCACCCGTGCTGTGACCCAGGCGACGTGCGCTTGAGGTGGCGACGGCCGGGGGTTGCTGACAGTATGGCGGAGGACCCCCGGCGATCATGGTCGATCCTGCCGATGCCATCTGGACATGTCCCAGGAGAAGTCTTGAACCCCACCCGTATTTCTGCCGCAGCTTCCGTTGTCGTGGGCGGCGCCGCCGCCGTGGTCGTGCTGGCCGCGCCGTCGGCGCCGTCGGCGACCGCGGCCAAGGACCCCTGCGTGGCCAGCGAGGTCGCCCGCACGGTCGGCAAGGCCATCACGTCCACCGGTGACTACCTGGACTCGCACCCGGACACCAATCAGGTGGTCACCGGTGCGCTGCAGCAGCCGCCCGGACCGCAGACCCTGGCCAACCTCAAGGGCTACTTCGACGCCAACCCGAAGGTCGGTGACGACCTGGCCAAGATCACCGCTCCGGTGACCGAGGTCAGCGACCAGTGCAAGTTGGCGGTCAACCTGCCGCAGGTGCTCGGGCTGCTGCAGGCCGCGCAGGCCCAGGGCGCGCTGCCCGGTGCTGCCCAACCGGTGGCGGTTCGCTAGCGGCGGCATCCCAGCCGTCGGCGTCGGTGCCGGTTCGAAACACTGCGAGGAACGCCACCCAGCCCACGACGGCGACCAGCAGCCAGCTGATCAGCCGGTAGATCAGGACGGCGGAGATCGCGTCGGGCAGACTCAGCCCGCTGGAGACCAGGCCCGGCACCAGCACTGCCTCGACGACCAGTAGCCCACCCGGAATCAGCGGAATCGCTCCGGCCGTGCGGGCGGCGGCGTAGGCGACCGCCAAGCCCGCCACCGATGCCCGCCCGCCGGTGGCATAGGCCGCGCAGGCCAGGCAGGCGACGTCGGCGACCCAGTTGAACAGCGACCAGCCGAACGCCACCGACGCCGCGCGGCGGCCCAGGCTGACCGACTCCAGCTGGGCGAGCATCCGCCGCCAGGTTCCCAGTCCGGTGTCAACGGGCTTGTCCCGCAATGAATTCACCCAGCGCAGCAACCGCACGCCGATGCCGTCGATCAGCTCCGGCCGGGCCGCCACGGTCTGCGCCAGCAGTAGCAACGCGATGAAGCCGCCGACGGTGAACAACAACGAGAACGGATTGTCCTTCGCGCCCAGCGCCACCGCGCCGCCCAGTCCCAGCAGTGCGAGCCCGACCGCCTGGAGCACCCCCGACATCACCAACTGCCAGGACGCCACCACCGGTGAGGCGCCCCACCGGCGTTGCTCGCGATACAGGAAGGTCGCCGAGAGCACCGGACCGCCGGGCACCGTGGTGCTCAACGCGTTGGCGGCGTAGAACGCGGCCTCGGACCGCCACTGCGAGACCCGCACCCCCACCGAGTGCAGCAGGGTGCGCTGAATCTGCGCGAAGCTGTGCATGGACGCCGCCGCCGCCAGCACCGCGCCGAACAGCCAGCGGTTGTCGGCACGCAGGACGCTGCGCCACGCGCCTGCCAGCTGATCCCACACCAGGGCCAGCTCAACGGTGAGCACCACCGCCAGCAGACCGAGGGCCGCGGGGCGTACCCAGCGGCGGATCACGTCGGCGGACACGGAATTAGACGTTAGCCGCGCGCGATCGATATGGAGTTAGCCGATGTGGCACTGCGGCTGCATCGTTACGCTACCGGAATGTCAGTCAGCGCAGACGAATCCGTACATCCGACGGTAGTCAAGGCCGCCGCGTGGGCCTGGCGGCTGCTGGTGCTGTTCGCCGCAGTCCTGGTGGTGCTGCTGGTGGTGCGGCGCCTGGAGGTGATCGTCGTTCCGGTGGCGCTGGCCTTGATGATGTCGGCGTTGCTGCTGCCCGGCGTGGACTGGCTGGACCGGCGCGGGACACCCCGGGGCCTGGCGGTGTTCCTGCTGCTGCTCGGCGGTCTGGCGGCGCTGGCCGGGCTGTTGAGTTTCGTGGTCGACCAGTTCATCGACGGCGTGCCTGGTCTGGTCGACCAGGTCACCGCGGTGGTCAACTCCACTCAGCACTGGCTGGTCGAGGGGCCGCTGCACCTGAGCAGCGAGCAGATCGCCAACGTCGGCGACACCGTGGTCAACGGGCTGCGCAGCAATCAGGCCAAGCTGACCAGTGGCGCGCTGTCGACGGCCGAGACCCTCACCAAGATCGTCACCGGCGCCTTCGTCGTGCTGTTCACGCTGATCTTCTTCCTCTACGGCGGCCGGGACATCTGGCGGTTCACGGTGCGGTTCTTCCCCGGCGACGTGCGCGAGCGGGTGCATGCCGCCGGCATCGCCGGCTTCGAGTCGCTGATCGGCTACGTTCGCGCCACCTTCCTGGTGGCACTGGTCGACGCCGTCGGCATAGGTATCGGGCTGGCGATCATGGCGGTACCGCTGGCGCTGCCGCTGGCGTCGCTGGTGTTCCTGGGGGCCTTCATCCCGCTGGTCGGTGCGGTGCTCACCGGACTGCTGGCGGTGCTGGTCGCGCTGATCGCCAAGGGCTGGATCTACGGGCTGATCACCCTGGGGCTGATCATCGCGGTCAACCAGTTGGAGGCCCACGTGCTACAGCCGCTGGTGATGGGGCGCGCGGTGTCGATACATCCGCTGGCGGTGGTGCTGGGCATCTCGACCGGGGGCATCCTGGCCGGGATCGTCGGCGCGCTGCTCGCCGTCCCGACGATCGCGTTCATCGATCGGGCGGTGCGGGCGCTGCTGTCCTCGGGTGTCGAACCGGCGGACGGGTAAAGGCGGCGGTCCAGCTTCGCCTCTCCTTCGTCGAGGCTCGCTGACCGCCGGGAAGTCAGTACCGGCCCTCCCGGCGCAGCAGCTCCGCCGCACTGAGGCCGCCGGCGGTGCCGCGTCGCTTCGGGTCCTCCGGCGTCGCCTCGCCGGTCTGATCGCTCGCGGCGGTGAGCTTTTCGGTGGCCGGGCCCTCCGATGCGCTCTGCACCGGGATGGCGGTGGTGGCGTCACTCTCCGTCGGTACCGACAGCGCCCGGGTCGCGTCGTCGGCCGGCGGCGCATCCGCGCTGCGCAGCCGTGTCGTCGCCGCGTCCCGGCCGCCGCGCAGCTCACCGAGCCAGGACTCGATCTCGCGCTCGGAACCCTCGGGTTCTTTCGGGTCTTTGGCGGGGGTCTCGACCTTTTCGGTGACCGCCTCGGCGGCGGTGAAGCGGGTGGTGGGCTCGGCCGGTCCGGCATTGATCCGGCTGGTCCGGGCGTTCGACGGGTTGCCGGTGACCGGCCGGGTGGGCAACTGCTCGGTTGCCCGCGGCCGGGGCTGGCCCTGTCTCTTATACACATCT
>NZ_CP083985.1:279691-279817 GCF_020172665.1 [Mycobacterium] zoologicum
AAAACGCTATCGTTAATTATTCAGCACACCAGTTGTCATGTACCTGTGTAGTTTTTACCAAGCATGAGACGGAATACGATATTCGCATGAGTCTCGTGTTTTTTTTTTCAAGCAAAAGACGGCATA
>NZ_CP083985.1:279845-393090 GCF_020172665.1 [Mycobacterium] zoologicum
GAGATGTGTATAAGAGACAGGGGTGGGTGGGGTCGTGCGTGGGCCGTGCCGCGCCGGCACCCGCCGGGGCAGCCGCCACCATGGCGGGCGCGGCGCGGCGGGTCAGTTTCCGCCGCTCGTCGGGCAGCCGGATCTCGCCGAGCCCGATCCGGTTCTGCAGGCGCTTCATCCAGCGCGGGGCCCACCAGCAGTCGTCGCCGAGCAGCTTCATCACCGCCGGGACCAGGAACATCCGGATGACAGTGGCGTCGAGCAGCAGCGCGGCCATCAGGCCGAACGCCAGGTACTTCATCATCACCAGGTCGGAGAACACGAAGGACGCGGCCACCACCGCGAGGATCAGTGCGGCCGCGGTGATCAGGCGGCCGGTGGTGGCGGTGCCGATCCGGATCGCCTCGGCGGTGGACATCCCGGATTCTCGGGCCTCCACCATCCGGGAGACCAGGAACACCTCGTAGTCGGTGGCCAGGCCCCAACCCACGGCGACAACCAGCGCGATCACCACCACCATCAGTGGTGTGGGGGTGAAATTAAGCAGCCCCGCGCCATGGCCGTCGACGAACATCCAGGTCAGGATGCCCATCGTCGCGCCCAGAGTCAGAGCGCTCATCACCGCCGCCTTCAGCGGCAGCACCAGCGAGCCGAATGCCAGGAACATCAGCAGGGTGGTGGTGGTCAGCAGGATCACCAGCATCAACGGTCCCTTATCGACCAGCGCGTGGATGCTGTCCTGCTCCAGGGCGGGGGTGCCGCCGACCAGCACGGTGAGGCCCTTCGGTGTACTCAGGGCGCGCAACGCCTTGATCTTGCCCGCGGCTTCGTTGCGGTCTTCCAGGCCGTTCTCGATCACCCGGGTGGTCAGGCTCTTGGAGGCACCGGGCAGGTAGGGGCGTTCTTTCCACATGCCGGCGGGGTCGTCTTCGGGGACGACGAATCCGCTGATCGCCATGGCCCGGTTACGGATGTCGGCGACCTGCTGGTCGGTGACGTCTTTGCCGCTGTCGGATTTGATCACCAGCGTCAGCTTCTCGGTGCGGAACGTCGGGAAGGTCTCGTCGAAGTGCTCCTGGGCCACCCGGGCGGTGTTGTCCGGTGGCAGGTACTTCTCGCTCATGCCGCCGAACGTCAGTTTTCCGAGCGGGATGATCAGCAGGATCATCGCGACCACGATCGGGATGGCGAAGGCCAGTGGTCGCTGCATGACGAAGTTGACCAGCTTGCCCCAGAATCCGGCCTCGACCTCTTCGCGGGTCTTGGTTTTCTGAGTCTTCTCGGCGAACCAGCCGATGATGCGGTTGGAGAACTCCCAGTCCCGCAGGAACGGAATCCGGTAAAGGGTTCGGACCCCGAGAGCGTCGACGTTGGTCCCGAGCACGCCCAGGATGGCCGGCAGCAGGGTGATCGACAGCAGCGCGGCCAGGCCGACCGAGGCGAAGATCGCGTACGTGATCGCCTTGACGAAGCCCTGCGGCAGCACCAGCAGGCTGGCACCGGAGACGATGATCAGCACCGCCGAGAACACCACGGTGCGTCCGGCCGTCATGACCGACCGGCGGACCGCCGCCTCGGTGTCGTAGCCCTCGGCGATCTCTTCACGGAACCGGCTCACCACGAACAGGCCGTAGTCGATCGCGATACCCAGGCCGATCAGCGAGACCACCGGCTGGGCGAAGAAGTTGATCGGCCCGAACATGGCGGCGAAGCGCAGGATGCCGGTTGCGCCGGCGATGCTCAAACCGCCGACGATCACCGGCAGGCTGGCGGCGATCACCCCGCCGAACACGAAGAACAGCACGATCGCCACCAGCGGCAGCGCCAGCACCTCCATGCGCTGCTGGTCGGTGGCGATGGTGCCGGTCAGTTCACTGGCGATCGGTTGCAGACCGCCGAGTTCGACTTTGCCGCCGTCGAGTTTCTGCAGGTCCGGTTCGGCCACCTGGTAGTTCTTGAGGATGGTGTCGTCGTCGTCACCCTTGATCTGGATCGACGCGAAAGCATGCTGCTTTTCCGCGTCGGCCATATTGGCCAGGGCTTCTGGATTGGTGAAGTAGCCGACCCAGTTCAGGATCTGGTCGGGGTGGTCTTCCTTGACCTTGTTCAGTTCGTCCTTGATCCCGTCGAACCAGGCCTTGTCGTCGACGGTCTCACCCTTCGGGGCGGCGAAGACCGCCACTACGTGGCTGGTGCGGTCCCGGCCGTAGACCTCGTCGCCGATGATCGATGCCCGGACCGACTGACTGCCTTCGTCGTAGAACCCGCTCTGGGTGACGTGGTCGCCCAGGCTCATGCCGTAGACGCCGCCACCGAGGCAGAGCGCCACCATCACGCCGATTACGATGAACCGGTAGCGGTATACAGTTCGACCCCACCAGGCGAACACCTATACGCTCCTCACTACATCTCTGTTGCGACATCTTTGGACCTGCGTCTGTGGTTCAGGCTCTCCAGTGTGTCACTCTCGCGAGTTCAGCAGCGAGCTCAATGGGCGGAACGGCTGCAACCACGCCCCCTGCTCCGGCAGCGAATCCAGGCTGATTCGCGGCAGCCGCTCCCGGAAAACACCAGGGATGTCTTCCAGGTCGACGAACTCCAGGCTCTCCGAGGCTAGCGCCCAGCTGGCATGTTCGCGAAATCCGAGCACCTGAACAACCACGCCGGCCGAGCACAGTTCTTCCAGCGGTTCCCGGAACGCCTGGCCGTCGGCGGAGGCCACGACCACCCCCGCCAGCCCCTGTTCTCTGCGCAGGGCGATGTGTTCGAGCATGTCGGCGTCGACGTCACTGTCCTCGTCGACCTTGGGTTTGGCGAAGACGGCGAAACCCACGTTTCGCAGCGCCTCCACCCACGGCCGGACGACGTCCGCACTGCCCGGGGCGATGTTGGTGAACACCGTCGCCTCGGGCTCGATCGGGGTCTGCGGGTGACCCGCCGAGATCTCAGCGGTGCGGCTCAGCAGCCAGCGGCCCAGCGCGTCGAAGCGAGGCCGCTCCAACCCGGTCGGGCGCCGGCCCAGGATGGCGCCCAGGCCCATGTCCAGGTTCGGGGCGTCCCACACCAGCAGCACCCGCCGCGATTCGGGCGCGATCGCCTCGGTCGCCGAGGCGTCCAGTTCGGCCGCGATCATCGGGGCCGCTGCCAGACGAACTCGTTGATCGCGCTGCCGGCGTTGCGTCCCTTGGCCTCGTATTTGGTGGTGGGGCGTTCGACCGAGATCGGCAGGTCGGAGCCGGGTGGCACCCGACGCAGGCCGGGCTCACCGTCACCGGACTCGGCGATCTGCTCGGCGTAGCCGGCGTGGTCGGTCGCCGCGTGCAGAACTCCGCCCGGCTGCAGGCGGTCGGCGATCAACGCCATGGTGGCCGGCTGCAGCAGCCGGCGCTTGTGGTGGCGCGCTTTGGGCCACGGATCCGGGAAGAACACCCGTACCCCGATCAGCGACGACGGCGTGAGCAGGTGTTCGAGCACGTCGAGGCCGTCGCCGCGCAGCATCCTGATGTTGGTCAGCTGGTCGCGGTCGATCGCGGACAGCAACTGCGCCAGCCCACGTTCGTAGATCTCGACGGCGATCACGTCCAGGTCGGGTTCGGCCTGGGCCATCGCCGCCGTCGAGGTGCCGGCTCCGCAGCCGATCTCCAGCACCACCGGGGCGTCGCGACCGAACCAGCGGCGCAGGTCCAGCGGTTCACGCCGGTCGGGCATCGCGTCGCCGCCCAGCTCTGGCCAGAGCCGGTCCCACCTCTCGCGCTGGCCGGTGGACAGCGCGGAGTGCCGGTAGCGGACATGGAAGTTTCGGGCGCGACGCGGGGTCGGCGGGGCCTCGATGTCGGCCGCCGGCTCGACGTCGCGCTGCGCATGCATGCCGTCCATGGTGACCCATGAAGCCGCCGGGACCCACTTCGCGGTTCACATTGATACCCAACAGTTGCTTACTCACCGGGTGACTCGCGTGCCGACGACGCAGCTGACACCATGGCCTCGATGGGAGGCATGGTCGTGGCACAGGCGCACCAGCTCTTCGCCGATGAGCTGACCGGACTGGCTGCCGACCTGTGCGATCCGCGGCTGTCGGCGATGGCCGTGAGCCTCACCGCGCCGCTGCGGGTCGCGGTGCGCGGCCGGCGCGGGGTGGGCCGGCGCAGCGTCGCCGCGGCGCTGGCCGGCGCCGGGGTCAATGTCGTCGCGCCTGCTGAGCCCTCCGGGGACGCCGACGTCGACGTCTATGTGGTCGCCGAAGTGGTCAAACCCGAGGACCGGACCGCACTGGCCGCGTCGCGCCGGCCGGTGCTGGCGGTGCTGAACAAGGTGGACGTGTCCGGTGTGGACGTGCGCGTCGCGGCGGCGCTGGGTGTGCCGTGGGTGCCGATGTCCGCGTTGTCCGCACTGGCCGGCGATGATCTGCGCCCGCTCAGTGGCGTCGACGACGTCGTCGCGCGCCTGACGGCGCTCGGTGCCGCCGTGCACCACCGGCGGATGACCGATGCGGTGGCCCGGTTGCAGGCGTGCGCGGTCGGTGACGACCGGATCCACGAGTTTCTGATCGCCGATGACACCGTGGCGGCCCGGATGGCCGCGGCCGAAGCCGTGATGGCAGCGCACTGCCTGGCGGGTGAACCGTCGCTGCGGCGGGCACGTCGGTGGCACGGCTGTCGCAGCATGCCGCTGGACGCCACCGGGCGAGCCTGCGCCGGCGATATCGCCCGGGGATCGCTGCGGGTATGGGCCGCGACGGCGGGCCGTTCATGACCGACGATCCGGTAGCCCGGGTGGACGCCCTGGTGACGCAGGTAGCCCCCGGGGTGCGGCCGCCGGCGGTGCGGCGCAGCGAGGTGGTGCTGGTGACCGGCCCGTGGCTGGCCGGGGTCAGTGCGGTGGCGGTGGCGTTGGCCGACCGGCTGCCGGGGTGGCAGGTGGTCGAGGCCACCGAGATGGGACCGGGTGAGGTACCGGCGGCGGTGGTGTTCGTGGTGTCGGCCGCGGCGGCACTGACCCGGTCGGATTGCGCGCTGCTCGACGCCGCGGCCGCCCACACCGACGTGGTGATCGGGGTGGTGTCCAAGATCGACGCCCACCAGCAGTGGCGGGAGATGCAGGACGTGGCCCGCGAGGTGCTGTCGGAATATTCGCCGCGTTACCGCGACGTCGCCTGGGTGGGTGCCGCCGCGGCGCCCGCGCAAGGCGAACCGCTCATCGACGACCTGGCCGCCGAGCTGACCAAGCAGCTCGAAGACAGCGATCTGCAACGACGTAACCGGTTGCGGTCCTGGGAGTTCCAGTTGCGCACCGACGCCGACCGGATCGACCGCAACGCCCGCGCGGACGGGCGGCGGGCGCGGGTGGCACTGCTTCAAGAGCAGCGCGACGAGGTGTTGCGGCAGCGGCGGTTGTCGAAATCGGAGCGGGTGATCGCGTTGCGCAGCCGGATCGCGACGGCCCGGGTGCAGCTCGGCTACTTCGCGCGCAAGCGGTGCGCCTCGGTGCGCGGCGAGCTCGCCGAGGACGCCGCGGGCATGACGCGTCGGCGGCTGGACGAATTCGCCGACTATGTCGGCGAGCGGTTGTCGGAGGTCGTGGCCGAGGTCGACGAGGGTGTCACCGAGCAGTTGGCCGACGTCGCCCACGAACTGGGCCTGTCCGGGGTACCGGCGTCCGATGCCGCCCTGCCGCAGGTCGAGGCCGGTGCGCCGCCATTGCGATCACGGCGGCTGGAAACGCAGCTGATGACCCTGTTGGGGGTCGGCTTCGGTGGGGGTGTGGCGCTGACGCTGAGCCGGTTGTTCGCGCACCTGGCCCCGGGGCTGGCCGCGGCCGGGGCGGTGGCCTGTGTGGTGATCGGGGTGGCCGTCACGGTGTGGGTGGTGCGGCTCCGCGGGCTGCTGCGCGATCGGGCGCTGCTGGATCGCTGGGTGGGCGAGGCCACCGGGGCGCTGGGGTCGGCGCTGGCCGAACTGGTCGCGCTGCGGGTGGTGGCGGCCGAGACGGCGCTGACCGCCGAACTGGCGGAGCGCAACGAGACCGAGGCCACTGATGCCGCCGACCGGATCGCCGGGCTGGACCGGGAACTCGCCGAGCACGCCGCGGCCGCCGCCCGCGCCGGTGCGGTGCGGGATCGCCAGTTGCCGATGCTGCGGGGTGCACTGGAGAAAGTGCGTGCTGAGCTCGCCGGAGGAGGCCCGTCGAACCCGGCGAACGCGGTGGAAGATGCAGCCCAGACCCGGCTCGGGTAGCGGATTATGCTCCCGTTTCGCCCGACCCGGCTACCCACGGTAATCTCTTATCTAATGACGGTATAAGAGGTGGGACGCGGCGCGGATCTGCGGCAACGCCTACAAGTGACACAGGTTACACAGGAGAGCTCAATGACCTCAGCGACCATCCCAGGTCTGGACACCGCCCCGACGAAGCACGCTGAGTTGCTGGCCTGGGTTCAAGAGGTCGCCGAGCTCACCCAGCCCGACCGGGTGGAGTGGTCCGACGGTTCCGAGGAGGAGTGGAACCGGCTGATGACTCAGCTGGTGGATGCCGGCGCCGCGGTCAAGTTGGACGAGAAGAAGAAGCCCAACTCCTACCTGGCCGTCTCCGACCCCGCCGACGTCGCCCGCGTCGAGTCGCGCACCTTCATCTGCAGCCGCACCGCCGAAGGTGCCGGCCCCACCAACAACTGGATGGACCCCGACGAGATGCGGGCCACCATGACCGAGCTCTACCGGGGCTGCATGCGCGGCCGCACCATGTACGTCATCCCGTTCTGCATGGGCCCGCTCGGCGCCGAGGACCCCAAGCTCGGGATCGAGATCACCGACTCGCCCTACGTGGTGACGTCGATGAAGGTGATGACCCGGATGGGCACCGCGGCGCTGGAGAAGATCGGCACCGACGGCGCCTACGTCAAGGGCCTGCACTCGGTGGGCGCACCGCTGGCCCCCGGCGAGGCCGACGTGCCGTGGCCGTGCAACACCGAGAAGTACATCACCCACTTCCCCGAGACCCGCGAGATCTGGAGCTACGGCTCGGGTTACGGCGGCAACGCGCTGCTGGGCAAGAAGTGCTACGCGCTGCGGATCGCCTCGGCGATGGCCCACGACGAGGGCTGGCTGGCCGAGCACATGCTGATCCTCAAGCTGATCTCCCCGGAGAACAAGGCCTACTACGTGGCGGCGGCGTTCCCGTCGGCCTGCGGCAAGACCAACCTGGCGATGATCCAGCCGACCATTCCGGGCTGGCGGGCCGAGACGCTCGGCGACGACATCGCCTGGATGCGGTTCGGCAAGGACGGCCGGCTCTACGCGGTGAACCCCGAGGCGGGCTTCTTCGGGGTGGCGCCGGGTACCAGCCGCGACTCCAACCCGAACGCGATGATCACACTGGAGACCGGCAACACCATCTACACCAACGTCGCCCACACCGACGACAACGACGTGTGGTGGGAGGGCATCGACGGCGACACCCCGGCGCACCTGACCGACTGGAAGGGCAACGACTGGACGCCCGAGTCGGGAACCCTTGCCGCCCACCCGAACTCGCGGTACTGCACCCCGATGTCGCAGTGCCCGATCCTGGCCCCGGAGTGGGACGACCCGGCCGGGGTGCCGATCTCGGCGATCCTGTTCGGCGCTCGGCGCAAGACCACCGTGCCGCTGGTGAGCCAGGCTCGGGACTGGCAGCACGGCGTGTTCATCGGCGCCACCATGGGCAGCGAGCAGACCGCCGCCGCCGAGGGCAAGGTCGGCGCGGTGCGCCGCGACCCGATGGCGATGCTGCCGTTCATCGGCTACAACGCCGGTGACTACATGCAGCACTGGATCGACACCGGCAAGCACGCAGACGAGTCCAAGCTGCCCAAGGTGTTCTTCGTCAACTGGTTCCGCCGCGGCGACGACGGTCGTTTCCTGTGGCCGGGCTTCGGCGAGAACTCCCGGGTGCTCAAGTGGATCGTCGAGCGCGTCGAGGGCAAGGCCGGCGGTGAGGAGACCCCGATCGGCACAGTGCCGCACGCCTCCGACCTGGAGTTGGCCGGGCTGGACATCGACGCCGCCGATGTCGACGCCGCGCTGAAGGTCGACGCCGACGAGTGGCGCCGCGAGCTGCCGCTGATCGAGGAATGGTTCGAGTTCATCGGCGACAAGCTGCCCACCGGCCTGCGCGACGAGTTCGACGCCCTCAAGCAGCGCCTGGGCTGACCCCCGATTACGCCGACCGTGCGTGTCTGTACGCGACACGCTGCTGATCCGGGTACATCTGCGCACGCTCGCGGCCACTGACCCCAACCACTTGACACCCGTCAAGTTGGCCGGCGGTACAGTCTGCGCATGCAGATCCGCGAACATGTCGGCGCCGGCAAACCGGCGATCATCCTTCACCCGTCGGGCACCGTCGTCACGTTCGACGAGTTGGAAGCCCGTGCCAACCGGCTGGCGCACTTCTTCCGCCGCGCCGGCCTGGCCGAGGGCGACACCGTTGCGATCCTCATGGAGAACAACGAGCACATCTTCACGGTCATGTGGGCGGCGCGGCGCAGCGGTCTGTACTACGTGCCGATCAACACCCACCTGACCGCGGCCGAGGCCGGCTACATCATCGACAACAGCAACGCCAAGGGCGTCATCGGTTCCGCGGCGCTGCGCATGACCTGCCAAGGCCTGGCTGAGCATCTCCCCAACGGCCTACCCGGCCTGCTGCTGATCGCCGATGATGACCTCGACGGCTGGCAGCGTTACCCGGAATGCGTTGCCGACCAGCCTGATACGCCCATCGATGACGAGATCGAAGGCGACCTGCTGCAGTATTCGTCGGGCACCACCGGGCGGCCCAAGGGGATCAAGCGGGCGCTGCCGCACCTACCACCCGCCGAGGCGCCCGGCCTGATGGCGATGTTGGTGTCGGTATGGATGACCCCCGACTCGGTCTATCTGAGCCCCGCGCCGCTGTACCACACCGCGCCGTCGGTGTGGTCCATGCAGGCACAGGCTGCCGGCATCACCACCGTGGTGCTGGAGAAGTTCGACCCGGAGGGCTGCCTCGATGCGATCCAGCGTTACCGGGTCACCCACGCCCAGTTCGTCCCGGCGCACTTCACCCGGATGCTGAAACTTCCTGAAGCGGTGCGGAATTCCTACGACGTCTCCAGTCTGCAGCGGGTGATGCACGCCGCGGCGCCGTGTCCGGTGGAGATCAAGAAGCAGATGATCGACTGGTGGGGCCCGATCGTCGACGAGTACTACGCCTCCTCCGAGGCACACGGCTCGACGTTGATCAGCGCCGAGGACTGGCTGGCCCACCCGGGCTCGGTGGGCAAGCCGATGATCGGCGTGGTGCACATCCTCGACGAGGATGGCAACGAGCTGCCGGCGGGCCAACCCGGTGAGATCTACTTCGAGGGCGGCAACGCCTTCGAGTACCTCAATGACCCTGACAAGACTGCGAATTCACGTGACGGCCGCGGCTGGGCCACCGTCGGCGACGTCGGTTATCTCGACGACGACGGGTATCTGTACCTGACCGACCGCCGGCACCACATGATCATCTCCGGCGGGGTGAACATCTACCCCCAGGAGGCCGAGAACCTGCTCATCACCCACCCGAAGGTGATGGACGCGGCGGTGTTCGGCATCCCAGACGATGAGATGGGCCAGACCGTCAAGGCCGCGGTGCAGACGGTCGACCCGGCCGACGCCACCGACGCATTCGCCGACGAACTGCTGGGCTGGCTGCGGGATCGGTTGGCGCACTACAAATGCCCGCGGTCGATCTCCTTCGAGGCACAGCTGCCGCGCACCGACACCGGCAAGCTCTACAAGAACGAACTGGTGACCAAGTATTCGGGCTGAAGCGGAGTGCGCTAAATCCCGCCGCGGGCAACCAGTTGTGCGGCAATGACATTGCGCTGTATCTCGTTGGTGCCCTCGCCGACGATCATCAGCGGCGCGTCCCGGAAGTACCGCTCGACGTCGTACTCGGTGGAATAACCGTAACCACCGTGGATGCGCACCGCGTTCAAGGCGATCTCCATGGCCGTCTCCGAGGCGAACAGCTTGGCCATCCCGGCCTCCATGTCGCAGCGCTGTCCACTGTCGTAGCGTTCGGCGGCATACCGGGTGAGCTGGCGGGCGGCGGTCAGCTTGGTGGCCATCTCGGCCAGATAATTGCCGACGCTCTGGTGCTTCCAGATCGGCTGCCCGAAGCTCTCCCGGGTCTGGGCGTAGGCCAGCGCATCCTCCAGTGCGGCGGTGGCCACCCCCAACGCCCGCGAGGCCACCTGGATGCGGCCGGTCTCCAGGCCCTTCATCATCTGGGCGAAGCCGTGGCCGGGCGCTTCGCCCAGCACCGCCGCCGCCGGTATCCGGCAGTCGGAGAAACTCAGCTCGCACGATTCGACGCCCTTGTAGCCAAGCTTGGGCAGATCCCGTGAGATCGACAGCCCGGTGATCGGATTATCCACCAGCACAATGGAAATCCCCCGATGCCTCGGCGTCGCGGCCGGATCGGTCTTGGCCAACAGCGCGATCAAACCCGACCGCCGGGCGTTGGAGATCCAGGTCTTGGAGCCGTTGATCACCAGCAGGTCCGGGTCGGCCGGCGAAGCCACGGCGGTGGTGGACATGTTCTGCAGGTCGCTGCCACCGCCCGGCTCGGTCAGCGCCATGGTGGCCCGCAGTTCCCCGGTCGCCATCGCCGGCAGGTAGCGCCGCTTCTGCTCCTGCGTGCCGAACAGGGTCAGCAGCTTGGCGACGACGGTGTGTCCGCCCATCGCACCGGCCAGACTCATCCAGCCGCGCGCCAATTCCTGGGTGACCAGCACGTAGCAGGGCATCGACACCGGTGTTCCGCCGTACTCCTCGGGCACCGCCAGTCCGTAGATGCCGAGCTGCTTCATCTGCTCGATCCAGGCCTGCGGGTAGGTGTTGGCGTGCTCGACGTCACGGACCGTCGGGCGCACCTCCCGGTCGATGAACTGGCGCACGGTGTCGACCAGGAGTGACTCTTCGTCGGTCAGCGTGGGGCTCATCGGTTCACCGTATGTCAGGATTCTGCGATGACCAGTGGCCCCTACTTCGACGAATTGCGAACCGGCCAGGTTTTCGACACCGCCCCGGCGATGACGCTGACCCCCGGCGCGGCCGCGCTGCACCAGGCGATTCTGGGGGATCGGTTGCGGCTGCCGCTGGACGCCGAGCTGTCCCGGGCGGTCGCCGGGACGACGGCGCCGCTGGCCCACCCCGCTCTGGTGTGCGACGTCGCCATCGGGCAGTCCACGCTGGCGACCCGGCGGGTCAAGGCCAACCTGTTCTACCGCGGACTGGCCTTCAGCCGGTTCCCGATCATCGGTGACACCCTGTTCACCCGTACCGAAGTTGTTGGACTGAAACAGAATTCACCCAAACCCGGGCGTGAGCGCACGGGGCTGGCGGCGCTTCGGGTGACCACTGTGGACCAGGCGGACCGGCTGGTGCTCGACTTCTATCGCTGCGCCATGCTGCCGCTGGCACCGGATGCGCCCGATACCGGACATGACGACGACTTGTCGGCGATCGGGGCCGGGATGGTGGCACCGCACGGTGTCACCGCCGACTGGGACGCCGCGGAGTTCCGCCGGCGGGTGCCGGGGCCGCACTTCGATGCGGGTGTGAAAGGAACCGTGCTGACCAGCACCGGCGACGTGGTCAGCTCCGCCCCGGAACTGGCCCGATTGACGCTCAATATCGCTGCCACCCATCATGATTCGCGGGTAGCTGGTCAGCGGCTGGTCTACGGTGGTCACACCATCGGTCTGGCGCTGGCGCAGGCGAGCAGGGCGTTGCCGAACCTGGCGACGGTGCTGGGCTGGCAGTCCTGCGACCACACCGGACCCGTCCACGAAGGCGACACTCTCTACAGCGAACTGCACGTCGAATCGGCCGTCGACAACGTGCTGGGGCTGCGGTCGCTGGTGTACGCCGTCGGCCAAGACTCGGATCGTCAGGTGCTGGACTGGCGATTCACGGCGCTGCAGTTCTGAGCGCGGCCCGAAGACTGTCGCACTGGCTGGCGAAATAGGCCTGCGACACACCGGCTTTGGCGGTCAACAGGTCGAATCCGTGGAATGCCCCGTCGACGACTTCCAGCTGGCAGGGCACGCCGGCGTCCTGCAGTCGCCGTGCGTAGGCCACGTCCTCGTCGTGGAACAGGTCGAGGCTCCCGACGCCCAGCCAGGCCGGCGCGAGACCGGCCAGGTCTTCGCGGCGGGCCGGGACGGCCACCGCCGGGTCGGCGTCGCCCAGGTAGGACGCCCAGCCGAAGGCATTGGACGCCGGTGACCACAAGCGGTAGTCGCGGTTGGCGGGCAGGGCTGCGCTGCGGTCGTCGAGCATGGGATAGGACAACAGCTGCAGAACGGGTGCCACCTCGCCGCGATCGCGGGCCAGCAGCGCCAGCGCCGCGGCCAGGCCACCTCCGGCGCTGGCCCCGCCGATCGCGATCCGGGTCCCGTCCACCTCGGGCAGCCCGGCCAGTCGCAACAGCGCCGCGTAGCAGTCCTCCAGTGCGGCGGGGTAGGGGTTCTCGGGGGCGAGCCGGTAGTCCACCGAACCCACTGTGATACCCAGTTCGCGGCTGAACCGGCGGCACAGGCCGTCGTCCTGGGTGGCCCTGCCGATCACGTAGCCTCCGCCGTGGATCCACAGCAGGGCCGGACCCGGGCCGCTGGCCGAGCGGGGCCGTTGCACCCGCACGTTCGCGCCCGGGCCCAGGGGCAGCACCTCGACGTCCACCGAACGCGGTGACGGCTGCAGCCTGCTCAGCATCCTCAGCAGCCGCAGCGAGCGCGGGCCGACCACACTGCGGGGCGTGAAGCGGGCGATTCGACGCAGGTCAGGGTGAAACGCAGATGTCGGCATCCGGCAAGTATTAACCGAACCCCGCGTCTTTCCGCAGGAGTCCCTTAGGACTCGCCCGGCGCCGGGGTATGGTGCCCGAATGGCCGCATCACCGGGAACCCGTACTTCCGGGTCCAAGATGTCTGCTCGCCTGCGTTGGTTCAAGCGTGCCCGCACGGCCGACTACCTGCTGGCATTCAGTGTTGCTTCGGCGTCGCTGCCGGTGGTGGGCAAGAGCCTGGAGCCGCTTGGCGGTGTCACCGCGATGAGCGTGTGGGGCGCCCGGCACATGCCGCAGATCGTGGCGTCCACGGCGAAGTCCTGGTTCACCCCGGGCATCGGCACCGTCCGCAAGCGCGAACGCGAGCAGACCCGCGAGGTGAGCGATGCCGCGCTGCGCGGGGTGGTCTCGGCTCGCGATCTCGACATCGACTGGCCCGAGCCCGAGCAGGCTCCGCCGTTCTGGAAGGCGCTGCAGCACCGCCGCAACATCTACCGTTCCGGCGTGCGGTACGGCAGCGACCCGGCCCAGGTGCTCGACGTCTGGCGGCGTCAGGAGCTTCCCGACGTCCCGGCTCCGGTGCTGATCTATGTGCCCGGCGGTGCCTGGGTGCACGGCAGCCGGCTGTTGCAGGGTTACGCGCTGCTGTCCCACCTGGCCGAGCAGGGCTGGGTGTGCCTGTCGATCGACTATCGGGTCGCGCCGCACAACCGCTGGCCGCGCCACATCGTCGACGTCAAGACCGCGATCTCCTGGGCGCACGCCAACGTCGACAAGTTCGGCGGCGACCGCAACTTTGTCGCCGTGGCGGGCGCGTCGGCCGGCGGGCATCTGGCCGCGCTGGCCGGTCTGACCGGTAACACCGCCGGCGACCGGGAGTACGCCGAGAAGTTGCCCGCCGGCGCGGACACCTCGGTGGACGCCGTGGTCGGGATCTACGGGCGTTACGACTGGCAGGACCGGTCCACACCGGAGCGCGTCGCGTTCGTCGACTTTCTGGAGCGGGTGGTGGTCGGGCGGTCACTGCGGCGCCACCGCGACCTCTACCGCAAGGCGTCGCCGATCGCGCGGGTGCACGCCGACGCGCCGCCGTTCCTGGTGGTGCACGGCAGCGCCGACACGGTGATCCCGGTGGAGCAGGCCCGCTCGTTCGCCGACCGGTTGCGTGCGGTGTCGCGCTCCAAGGTCGGATACCTGGAACTGCCCGGTGCCGGACACGGTTTCGACATGACCGACGGCGCCCGCACCGGTGCGGTGAGCACCGCAATCGGCTTGTTCCTCAATCAGATTCACCGTGACCGCGCCACGATCGGCAGCAAACGGGTCATCTGAACCGCGACGGTGTCGACGGCGCGGTAGGGTCGGCGACATGGGAGTGATGCGGCCATGAAGCGGCTCAGCGGGTGGGACGCCATCCTGTTGTACAGCGAGACGCCGAAAGTGCATATGCACACCCTCAAGGTGGCGGTCATCGAGCTCGACGCGAACCGGCAGGGCTTCGACGTGGAGGCCTTCCGCCGGGTGATCCATAGTCGGCTCTACAAGCTGGACCCGTTCCGTTACCAATTGGTCGACATCCCGGGCAAGTTCCACCACCCGATGTGGCGGGAGAACTGCGAAGTCGACCTGACCTATCACATCCGGCCGTGGTCGCTGCCCGCCCCGGGTGGTCGCCGCGAACTCGACGAGGCCATCGGGGAGATCGCCAGCACCCCGCTCGACCGCAGCCGCCCGCTGTGGGAGATGTACTTCATCGAGGGTCTGGCAAACAATCGGATCGCGGTGGTCGGCAAGATCCACCATGCGCTCGCCGATGGCGTCGCCTCTGCGAATCTGATGGCTCAAGGCATGGATCTGACGTCGGGTCCGCAGGTCGATCAGGACTCCTATCGGACCGATCCGCCGCCGAGCGGTGCCCAGTTGGTGCGGTCGGCGTTCCGGGACCATCTGCGCCAACTCCGGCGTATCCCGGCCACCATCGGCTACACCGCGCAGGGCATGCGGCGGGTGCGCCGCAGCAACCGGAAACTGTCCCAGCTGACCCGCCCGTTCACGCCGCCGGCGAGCTTCATGAACCACAGGATCACCGCCGAGCGCCGGTTCGCCACCGCCACTCTGGCACTGGCCGACGTGAAGGAGACCAGCAAGAAGCTCGGCGTGACGATCAACGATCTGGTCCTGGCCGTTTCGGCCGGGGCGATGCGCAGGCTGTCGCTGCACTACGACGGACACGCCGACCAGCCGCTGCTGGCGTCGGTACCGATGAGCTACGACTTCTCGCCGGATCGCATCTCCGGCAACAAGTTCTCCGGGGTGCTGGTGGCGTTGCCGGTCGACGTCGAAGATCCGCTGCAACGGGTCCAGCGGGCCCGCGAGGCGGCCACCCTCGGCAAAGAGGGCTACGAGTTGCTCGGGCCGGAACTGGTCAGCAAATGGGCGGCCTACCTCCCGCCGAAGCTGGCCGAGTCGATGTTCGAGAAACTCGACGCGCTCGACGGGCAGAACAAGGTGCTCAACCTCAACATCTCCAACGTGCCCGGCCCGCGGGAGCGCGGCCGTGTCGGAGGCGCCCAGGTCACCGAGATCTACTCGGTGGGGCCGTTGACCGCCGGCAGCGGGATCAACATCACGGTGTGGAGCTACGTCGACCAGCTCAACATCTCGGTGCTGACCGACACCGCCACGGTCGACGACCCGCATGAGGTGACTTCGGCGATGGTCGAGGAGTTCGTCGAGATCCGGCGTCTCGCCGGGCTTTCCGCGGATCTCACGCCCGTGGCCACAGCGATGGCGCCCGCCTAGGCTCAGTCAGTCATCGCCTGCAGTTCACGGCGCAACACCTTGCCGGTGTTGTTGCGCGGCAACGCATCCATGATGGTGATGTCACGCGGCACCTTGTAACCGGCCAGATTCTCCCGGACATGCTGCTTCAGCTCGTCGGGCGAGGCCGAGGCCCCGGGCGCCAGCACCACGAAGGCCACCAGGCGCTGTCCGTAGTCGGCGTCGTCGACACCGATCACCGCGGCCTCGGCGACCGCAGCGTGCTTGGTCAGTGCCTTCTCCGTCTCGATCGGGTAGACGTTCTCGCCGCCGGAGACGATCATCTCGTCATCGCGGCCGACCACGAAAAGCCTTCCAGTGTCGTCGAAGTAGCCCAGGTCGCCGGATGCCATGAAGCCGTCGTGGAACATCTTGGAGTCCCCGCCGGTGTAGCCGTCGAACTGTGAGGAGTTGCGGACGAAGATCTGCCCGGTCTGTCCGGTGGGCAGCTCGCCCAACTCGGCGTCGAGGATCCGGATCTCGGTGCCGGGTGCCGGCTTTCCGGCGGTGTCGGGGGAGTAGCGCAGGTCTTCCGGTGTCGCCAGCGCGATCATGCCGGCCTCGGTGGCGTTGTAGTTGTTGTAGATCACGTCACCGAAGGCGTCCATGAACGCCGTCACCACGTCCGGGCGCATCCGTGACCCCGATGCCGTCGCGAACCGCAGTGCGCTGCAAGGGTATTTAGACCGAACATCGTCGGACAGCGCCATGATCCGATCGAACATCACCGGCACCACGCACAGTCCGGTCGCGTGATTGGCCTCCACCAGGGCAAGGGTGGCCTCGGGGTCGAACTTGCGCCGGGTCGCGATGGTGCATGCCATCGTCAGGGCCAGTGCCAGCTGTGAGAACCCCCAGGCATGGAACATCGGCGCGGCGATCACCACGGTTTCCTCGGTGTGCCAAGGGATTCGATCGAACATTGCCTTCAGGTCGCCGATTCCGCCGCCGCCGCGTCCCGAGCGGCGCGCACCCTTGGGTGTGCCGGTGGTTCCGGAGGTGAGCATGACCAGCTTGCCGGCCCGGTCCGTCTTGGCGGGGCGCCGCCCGGTGTTCGCGGCGATCAGGTCGTCGGCGGTCAGGCCCGCGGCTGCACCGTCGGTCCAGCTCAGCACCCTCACACAGCCGGAGTCCGTGGGCACCGCGAGATCCACCGCCGCGGTGAACTCTTCGTCGTAGAAGATCAGGTCGACGCCTTCGCGGGCCACCACCTCGGCCAGCGCCGGTCCGGCGAAGCTGGTGTTGAGCAGCAGCACATCCGCGCCGATCCGGTTGGCGGCGCCCAGGGCCTCGATGAAGCCACGGTGGTTGCGGCACATCAGCGCTACGGCCGCCGGGGCGCGCCCCGGGAGCCGTTGCAGAGCTGCGGCCAGCGCATCGCAGCGCCGATCGAGCTGTGCGTAGGTCAGGCTGCCGCGTTCGTCGATGATCGCCGGGCGGTCTCCGCAACGCTGGGCCGCCATAGCGATCCCGGTGGTGGTGGTGCCGCCTTCCCGGGCCGCCGCGGCGGCGATCCGCAGGTACTTGTCCGGCCGCAGCGGGGCCAGCAGCCCGACCCGGGTGAACGTCTGCAGCATCGAGCCGACCCGGCCAAGCGAGTCGAGCAGACCAGCAGTCATCGCGCTCAGCCGATGATCGGCAGGCGCCGGTCGCGCGCGAGCTTGTCCAGCGCGTCCTGCATCACCGAGCGCACGTGGGCGTCGACGACGTCGATGTCGGGGTCCTCGCCGAACTCGGCGATGATGTCGATCGGCTCACACACCTGCATGACGATCTTGGTGGGCAGCGGCAGGTTGACCGGCAGCACCGCGGACAGCCCGAACGGGAAGCCGATCGAGATCGGCAGAATCTTGACCCGCATCAGCTTGTCCAGCCGCAGAGCCTTGGCCAGGCCGGTGCCGCGGGTCAGATAGAACTGGTTCTGCTGGCCGCCGATACCCACCGTCGGCACCAGCGGAACCCCGGCGTTGATCGCCGCGCGGATATAGCCCTTGCGGCCGCCGAAGTCGATCTTGTTCTCTTCCAGCGTGGACCGGTAGACGTCGTAGTCACCACCGGGGAACACCACCACCACGCCGCCGGAACGCAGCGCCTCGTCGGCATTTTCGTGGTTGGCGGGGATGAACCCGGTCTTGCGGAAGAAGTCGGCGGTGGCGCCGGTGAAGATCAGATCGTGGCTGAGGGTGTAGATCGGCCGGTCGTAGCCGAACTTGTCGTAGAAGCCGGTGGCAAACACCGGAACGTCCATCGCGAACAGGCCGCCGGAGTGGTTGGAGACCACCAGTGCACCGCCCTTGGGGAACGACTCCAGGCCGCGGACCTCGGAGCGGTGGTAGCCCTTGATCAGCGGACGCAGGATGCCCATCACCCGTTCGGTCAGGCCCGGATCCCATTTGGTGATGGGCCCGGGGACCTCGGTTGTCCAGTCGCTGTCAGGTGTGTCCACCACGAACCCCTTCAAAATGAAACGTGTTCTAGTTTTACCCATGCTACCGGCTCGCGGCGCTGGTCGATAGCATCGGCGGCATGACCGACGAATCTAGTGCGAAGTCTCCTGAGAAGTCCGAAGTCCTGCTCGAACAGCTCGACCGGATCCTGATCATCACGATCAACCGGCCCGAGGCCAAGAATGCGGTCAACGCCGCGGTCAGCCACCAATTGGCGGCCGCCGTGGACCGCCTCGACGAGGACCCCGGGCTGTCGGTGGGCATCTTGATCGGTGCCGGCGGATCGTTCTGCGCGGGCATGGACCTCAAGGCGTTCGCCAGCGGGGAGAACGTTGTGGTGCCCGGCCGCGGTCTCGGCTTCACCGACCGTCCCCCGGTCAAGCCGCTGATCGCCGCGGTCGAGGGTTACGCCCTGGCCGGCGGCACCGAGCTGGCCCTGGCCGCTGACCTGATCGTGGCCGCCCGTGACGCCATGTTCGGGATCCCGGAGGTCAAACGGGGGCTGGTGGCTGCCGGCGGCGGCCTGTTGCGGCTGCCGCAGCGCATCCCGTACGCGCTCGCGATGGAACTGGCGCTGACCGGCGAGAGCCTGTCGGCGGTGCGGGCGCACGAACTGGGCATGGTCAACGTGCTGGCCGAGCACGAGACGGTGCGCAACGCCGCGATCATGCTGGCCGAGAAGATCACCGCCAACGGGCCGCTGGCGGTGGCGGCCACCAAGCGGATCATCACCGAGTCCCGCGGGTGGAGCCCGGATGAGATGTTCGCCGAACAACTCAAGATCGCGCTGCCGGTGTTCGGCTCCAAGGACGCCCGCGAGGGTGCTGTGGCGTTCGCCGAGAAGCGTCCGCCGAAGTGGACCGGCAGCTGAGGACGCCCGGCATCGATCTGGCGGCCTACTTCGATCGAATCGGCTACCGTGGCAAGGCTGAGCCGACATACGAGACGCTGGCCGGGCTGGTGGCCGCCCACGTCCGCCGTATCCCGTTCGAGAACCTCGACCCGCTCACCGGTGTGCCGGTGTTCGACCTGAGCGCGCCGGCGTTGACGGCCAAGCTGGTGGCACGCCGGCGCGGTGGCTACTGCTACGAGCAGAACAACCTGATGCGTTACGTGCTCACCGAACTCGGCTTCGACGTCGACCCGTTGGGCGGCCGGGTGGTCTGGCAGCACCCGGAAGGCCTGGCCGCCCCCGCGCGCCCCGAGACGCACCTGGCCCTGGTGGTGCGGATTCCGGGTTCGGCGACGCCGTACTTCGTCGACGTCGGATTCGGCGGGCAGACCCCGACGTCGCCACTGCGCTTCGTCGTCGGCGAGGAACAGCAGACCCCCCACGAGCCGTTCCGGCTGCGCTCGCACGAAAACACCACTTGGGGAACGAGCTTCGTGCTCGAATCGCTGGTCGGCGGGGACTGGAGGCCGCTGTACCTGTTCGGCCTGCGGCCCAAGCCGATGATCGACATGCAGGTGGGCAGTTGGTATGTGTCCACCCACCCCGAGTCGATGTTCGTCATCGGGCTCAGTGCGGCCACCGTTACCGACGACGCGCGGTGGAACCTGCGCGGGCGCAACCTGACTGCGCATCACCGCGACGGTGAGACCGAACGGGTGCGCTTCGACGATGCCGCGCAGGTGTGCGGTGCCCTCACCGATCGGTTCGGTATCGATCTGACCGGCCTCGGTGACGTGGAGGCCAGGGTGGCGCAGGTCCTCGACAGCTGAGCCTCTTAGTTCGCCGAAACTCCGCAATTCGCCGGTGGGTTCGGAGCATGCTTGGCCGATGGGGCATTACAAGAGCAACGTCCGTGACCTGGAGTTCAACCTATTCGAAGTGCTCGGCCTGGAGCAGTGCCTGGCCGACGGCGCATTCGGTGATCTAGACGGCGACACGGTGCGCCAGATGCTGGCCGAGGCCGCCCGGCTCGCCGAAGGGCCGGTCGCCGAGTCCTTCGCCGAGAGCGACCGCCATCCGCCGGTGTTCGACCCGGCCACCCACACCGTGGCGCTGCCCGAGCCGTTCAAGGCATCGCTGCGGGCGTGGCAGGCCGGCGAGTGGTTCCGGATCGGGCTGTGTGAGGAGGTCGGGGGAGTGCCGGCGCCCTCGATGGTGTCCTGGGCGATCAACGAACTGGTGCTGGGCGCCAATCCGCCGGTGTTCATGTTCATGGCCGGGCCGGTCTTCGCCAATATCCTCTACGGCCTGGGCAATGAACAGCAGCGGCACTTCGCGACCCTGGCGATCGAGCGCAACTGGGGCGCCACCATGGTGCTCACCGAACCCGACGCCGGTTCCGATGTGGGCGCGGGGCGGACCAAGGCCGTCGAGCAGCCCGACGGCAGCTGGCACATCGACGGGGTCAAGCGATTCATCACCAACGGTGACAGTGACGACCTGTTCGAGAACATCATGCACATGACGCTGGCCCGCCCGGAGGGCGCCGGGCCGGGCACCAAGGGCCTCAGTCTGTTCATGGTGCCCAAGTTCCTGCCCGACCCCGAGACCGGTGAGCCGGGCGAGCGCAACGGGGTGTTCGTCACCGGGCTGGAACACAAGATGGGGCTCAAGGTTTCGACGACCTGCGAACTGACCTTCGGCCAGCACGGCACCCCGGCGAAGGGCTGGCTGGTCGGCGACACCCGTAACGGTATCGCGCAGATGTTCCACGTCATCGAATACGCGCGAATGATGGTTGGTACCAAGGCCATTGCGACACTTTCCACCGGCTACCTCAACGCGCTCGAGTACGCCAAGACCCGCATCCAGGGCGCGGATCTGACTCAGATGACCGACAAGTCGGCGCCGCGGGTGACGATCATCGCGCACCCGGATGTGCGGCGGGCCCTGATGATGCAGAAGGCCTATGCCGAGGGCATGCGGGCGCTGTATCTCTACACCGCGGCCCACCAGAACCCGCAGGTGGCCATGCTGGTCTCCGGTGCCGACGCCGAGATGGCCGAGCGGGTCAACGATCTGCTGCTGCCGATCGTCAAGGGCGTCGGCTCCGAGCGGGCGTATCAGTATCTGACCGACTCGTTGCAGACGTTCGGCGGATCGGGCTTCCTGCAGGACTATCCGATCGAGCAGTACATCCGCGACGCCAAGATCGACAGCCTCTATGAGGGCACCACCGCGATCCAGGCGCAGGACTTCTTCTTCCGCAAGATCGCCCGTGACCGGGGCGTGGCGCTGGGCCATCTGGTCACCCAGATCGAGGCACTGTTGGACAGCAGCGACGGGCACCCGGATCTGGCCGACGCCCGCAAGCTACTGGCCGCCGCGCTGGATGACGTGCGGGCGATGGCCGCCACCCTGACCGGCTATCTGCTCGGTTCGCAGCAGGATCCCCGTGAGCTCTACCGGGTGGGGCTGCAGTCGGTGCCGTTCCTGCTGTGCGTCGGTGACCTGGTTATCGGGTGGCTGTTGCTGCGCCAGGCCGAGGTGGCCGCCAAGGCGCTCGACGGTGATGCCGAGGACGCCGACTTCTACCGGGGCAAGGTGGCTGCGGCGAATTTCTTCGCCAAGAATGTCCTTCCGCGGCTTGCTGACCAGCGGGTTATCGCCGAGAACGTGGATCTGGCAGTGATGGATCTACCCGAGGCGGCCTTCTAAGTACTCTCGACGCCGTGGAGATCTACACCCGCCGTTACGGTCTGCCCGACCACGGTTACGCGATTGTCCGCTGGGCCCACGAACTGGCCAAGGGACGCGGTGCGGTGGTGGTCGAGCCCGACGTCGAGAATATTCGTCGCCCCGACGGTGCGCTGGCCTACGACGACGCCGCGTCGTTCAAGACCGTGCGGGACGGTCCGGTGTCGGTGCTGCGAGAACTGCTCGACCTGGAGGCCCGCGAAATGCGGGCGTGGAGCAAGGCCGGATTCGCCCGGTTCCACAAGCGCAGCGCCGCCCGGCAGGTCGACCGGATCTGCCGGGCGCAGGGCAGCGACGCCGCCGTCGACTGGGTGCTGGCCAACGCCACCACCGACGATGTCGACCTCGGCGAGCTGCGGGACCGGCTCGGTGTGCGGCTCTACACCGCCGGCGGGTTCGACGAGGACTACTACCGGACCGAGGTGGGGCGCTGCATCGAGCACCGCCGCCGGCTCAACGGGTGAGCCGGCGAACCTTGTACGTCGACGGCCACGACACCCGGGTGTCATCGCCCAGCAACGGCGTTGCGTTGGTGCCGACGGTGACGTTGTAGGCCTGCTCGCCGGCGCCCACCTCACGGTTGGCGTGCTCGGTGGCCAGGTAGTACAGCTGATCGATCTCCAGGTCGACGAAGGCCACGAAGCTGGTCTTGCGCACCGCGTCGCCGAAGCCCGCGCTCATCCGATCGGTGAGGGTGTGTGAGGCGATCGCCGCGGCGGCCAGAAGCGCGAACGGGAGCACCCAGGAGCAGAGGTAGCCGCTGGTGCCGCTCACGAGCGCCCCAACCGCGGCCGATACCGTCATCGCCGCACCCGCGGCCAGCCAGATCCACGTCACCCGCGTCGTGATGGGGGCGAACAGGTCGGTCTTCACCACCGCCTCGGGCAGCTCTGCTGTCACCAACGCCTGCACCGCGGATCTGCCCAGCGCCATGCCGGCCAGCAGCGTCGCCAGCAGGCCGGCGAGGCTCAACGTCAGCATCCCGTCCGGCACCCACGCCTGGGCCACCGCCAGCACGGCGAACATCGCGACCGCTCCGATCGCCAGGAACCGTGCCGCGGGCTCACGGCCGACCACCAGGACTGCGACGGCAACAGCCAGCGCTACCGCCGCGGCGAGCAGCAGTGGCGCATTGCCCGCCAGCACCCAATAGACGGCCCACGGTGCGAATCCCAGCAGAACGCCCACAGGTGGTGAGTATAGGGGCTTACCGTTGGAACGACGGCGGACCCTGATACGGGCGCTGCAGGACGGCGAATCCCGGCGTCGACGCCGCGGTCACCACGGCATCCAGCAACGCGGTGCCGGCGTCCGGGGTGGGGATGCTGGTCAGCACGGGACCGAAGTATCCGACGTCGCCGACCGCGAGGATGGGGCTGCCGCCCTCGCCGCCGAGCAGATCCTGGCTGTGTTGATGCGACGTGCGCACCGCGGCGTCCCAGCTCGGATCATCAAGTGCGTCAGCCAGAGCGGGATCCATACCGCGCGACGCCAGTGCCTCGTTGACGATGTCGTCGGTCAATTCCCTTCCACCGGTGTGGATCTGGGTGCCCAAAGCGTCGTAGAGCCCGGTGAAGGCGTCGGGGCCGCCGGTGGCGACAGCGGCGGCGAACACCCGACCGATCCGGCGGGAGCGCCCCATCTTCGCCTGCTGCGCGGGGTCCATCTCGCGGTTCTCGTTGAGCACGGCCAGGCTCATCTGCCGCAGGGTGACCTCACGCCGGGTATCGGCGGCCGCGGCCAGCAGCCACCGGGACGTCACCCAGGCAAACGGGCAGATCGGGTCCAGGTAGAGCTCGACGGAGTTCACCGCAGCTCCCCGGCCAGGGTGCTGATCGCGTTGCGCAGCTTCTCAGCCGCCTGGTCGGCGACCGTGGCCAGCGCGGGATCGTCGACGACCTGCACCATCAGCTGCGGGTCCATCGCCTCGACGTGGATGGTCGCGGGGTTCTCGGTGTCTTCGCGGATGATGACGTTGCAGGGCAGCAGCAGTCCGATCTGCTTGTGGGCCGTCACCGCGGCGTGCGCCAGCGGTGGATTGCAGGCGCCCAGGATCAGGTAGCGCTCCATCGACTCGCCCAGCTTCTCTTTCAGGGTCGCCTGCATGTCGATCTCGGTCAGCACCCCGAACCCGTTGTCCTTCAGAACTTCCCGAGTTCTCGTGACGATCTTGTCGAAGTCGTTCTTGGTGGCGTCAACCGAAGTGCTGATGGCGATGGACATGGCTTCCCTCTCTGCTGGCGGTCGGGGCTATGAGTGTCAATATATCAATACGGGTGGGGGTATAGCAAACTATGTGTGGATACCCCCTGGGGTAGCATCGATTGGACTCACGACGAAGGGAGAACGCCAATGGTCGGCGACGAGGAGAATGTCACCGCCGTGCTGAATCGGCTGCGGCGAGCGCAGGGCCAACTCGCCGGGGTGATCTCGATGATCGAGCAGGGTCGGGACTGCAAAGATGTGGTGACCCAGTTGGCGGCGGTGTCCCGCGCGCTGGACCGCGCGGGGTTCAAAATCATTGCCTGCGGCCTTCGGGAGTGCCTCAACGGCAGCGCTGACGCCGGCGAGGCGCCGCTGACCGAGGCGGAACTGGAGAAGCTGTTCCTGGCCCTGGCCTGACGGCTCCCGGCAGACGGCTCAGGCGTCCAGCGTGTAGCCCATCGGCATCAGCACGCTCTTCTGCTGGGTGAAATGCTCGACGCCCTCTTTGCCGTTCTCCCGGCCGATGCCGGAGTTCTTGTAACCACCGAACGGGCAGCACGGGTCGAACGCGTACCAGTTGATCCCGTAGGTGCCGGTGCGGATCTTGCCCGCGATCTCGATCCCGCGCGGCACGTCGGTGGTCCACACGCTGCCGGCCAGGCCGTACACCGAGTCGTTGGCGATCGCGATCGCGTCGTCCTCAGTGTCGTAGCCGATGATCGACAGCACCGGCCCGAAGATCTCCTCCTGGGCGATGGTCATGGAGTTGTCCACGTCGGCGAAGACGGTGGGCTGCACGAAGAAGCCGCTGTCCAGACCTTCGGGGCGGCCGCCGCCGCACACCAGCCGGGCGCCTTCGGCGATCCCCTTGGCGATGTAGGCCTCGACTCGTTCGCGCTGCTTCTCGCTGATCAGCGAACCCACCTGGGCGCCGGCGTCATCCGGCAGGCCGACCGGCAGCACCTGCACGAAGTTCTTGACCGCCTCGACGATCTCCTCGTAGCGGGAGCGCGGCGCCAGGATGCGGGTCTGGGCGACACAGGCCTGCCCGGTGTTCATGATCCCGGAGAACACCAGCATCGGGACGGCCGAGGCCAGGTCCACATCCTCCAGCACGATCGCCGCCGACTTGCCGCCGAGCTCCAGCGTGCAGGGCTTGAGCAGTTCGGCGGCCCGTTTGCCGATCTCCTTGCCGACGGCCGAGCTGCCGGTGAAGGAGAAGATGTCCACGTCCGGGTTCGAGGTCAGTGCCTGGCCGGTCTCCACGCCGCCCGGCACCACCGACAGCACACCTTCGGGCAGGCCCGCGTCGGCGAACGCCTGCGCCAGCGCGTTGGCGGTCAACGGCGTCTCGGCGGCGGGCTTGAGCACCACCGTGCAGCCGGCCAGCAGTGCCGGGCCCAGCTTGTTGACGGCCAGGAACAGCGGAACGTTCCACGCCACGATCGCACCGACCACGCCCAGGGGCTCCCGGCGCACGATGGTCTGCCCGTAGGCACCGGTCCGGATCTCCTCCCAGCTGACCTCGTCGACCGCGGGGCCCGCGAAGAAGTTCAGCGCCCCGATCGAGCTCATCCAGTGCATGGTCTCGACGCCCATCGGCGGCTGGCCGGTCTCGGCGGACAGCAGCGCGGTGAACAGCTCCTTGCGCTCCTCCATCAGCTTCACCGCGGCGGCGATCACCGCGGCACGCTCGGCGGGCGGGGTGGACGGCCACGGCCCGGAGTCGAAGGCGGCGCGGGCGGCGGCGACTGCGTCATCAACGTCGGCCTTGGTGGCCAGCGGCACCTTCCCGACGTACTCGCCGGTGGCCGGGCTGTGGACCTCGATCACCTGATCGGTGGCCGGGGCGGTCCACTTGCCGCCGATGAAAAGCTGGTCGTATTCGGTCGCGGTGCTCACGGTCATGGCGCACACCCTACCTAGCGCGCGGGCGAATTAGAACACGTTGCAGTCAATCGGTTCGCTCGGTTGCAGAACCAGCACCAGATTGCTCACGCCGAACTCGCGTATACCCGGTACCGCGGCCATCCACCACGCCCATCGCGGGTGATAGCGGGGGAATGCCGCCACCAGCGCACCGGTGTGGCGGGCCCAGTCCAGGCCCTGCGCCGCTGAGACCGCGAACAGCGACGAACCGTAGTAGTTCTTCGGCGGGTGCCCGTGCCGGCGGGTGTAGCGCGCGGCGGCCCGCGCCCCGCCCAGGTAGTGGGTCAGGCCCATCTCATGGCCGCCGAACGGGCCCAGCCACACCGTGTAGGACAGCACCACCAGCCCGCCCGGCCGGGTGACCCGCAACATCTCATTGCCCAGCCGCCATGGCTGTGCCACATGTTCGGCAACGTTGGAGGACAGGCAGATGTCCACGCTGGCGTCGGCGAACGGCAGCGCCGTCCCGGAGGCCCGCACAAAACTGCCTTTCGCAGACCCCGCGCCGGCGCCGGCCGGCCCCGCGTGCATCTCGGCCGGATCGGGCTCCACGCCCACGTAGCGCAGGCCCGCGGCTGCGAACGCATCGGCGAAATAACCCGGCCCCCCACCCACGTCGAGCAGGGTTTTTCCCGCCGGTGCGACGCCGTGCACCGCCTGCCACAGGTCGCCGATCATGGCCGCGGTGTCGTCGGCCAGCGCGCCGTAGAACCGGGCCGGATCGCGTTGTTCGTGGCGGAACCCGGCCAGCAGTCGCACCGAACGTGTCAGCGTCGCCCGTTTGGCGAGCAGGTCGGTGGGGGCCACCCGGCCCAGCCTAAGCGGACTACCCTGTAGTCCTGTGTCCGCTGTGCGCTCCGTCCTGCTGCTGTGCTGGCGTGACACCGGGCATCCTCAGGGCGGCGGCAGCGAGACCTACCTGCAGCGCATCGGCGCGCAGTTGGCCGCCGATGGGGTCAGCGTCACGCTGCGTACCGCCGGCTATCCGGGCGCGCCCAAGGATGAGCTCGTCGACGGGGTGCACATCAGCCGGCGCGGAGGCCGCTACACGGTGTACCTGCGGGCCGGTGCGGCCATGGTCGCCGCGCGGGTGGGGCTGGGCCCACTGCGCCGGGTGCGGCCCGACGCGGTGATCGACACCCAGAACGGTCTGCCCTTCCTGGCTCGGCTGGCCTATGGCCGGCGCGTCGCGGTGCTGGTGCACCACTGCCACCGCGAGCAGTGGCCGGTGGCCGGGCCGGTGCTCAGCCGGATCGGCTGGCAGGTGGAATCGCGGCTGTCGCCGTGGCTGAACCGGCGCAACCAGTACTTGACGGTGTCGCTGCCGTCGGTGCGCGACCTGGCCGACCTTGGGGTGGACACCGGCCGGATCGCGGTGGTGCGCAACGGCCTCGATGAGGCTCCGCCGCCCACCTTGGCCGGTCCGCGCGCCGAGACGCCCCGAGTGGTGGTGCTGTCGCGGCTGGTGCCGCACAAGCAGATCGAGGACGCCCTGGATGCTGTTGCGGCACTGCGGGGCCGGGTCCCGGGCCTGCATCTGGACGTCATCGGCGGTGGATGGTGGAGTGACCGGCTGGCTCAGCACGCTGTCACGCTGGGGATCACCGACTCGGTCACCTTCCACGGACACGTCGACGAAGACACCAAACATCAACTGCTGCAACGCTCTTGGGTGCACGTCCTGCCGTCCCGCAAGGAGGGCTGGGGGCTGGCCGTGATCGAGGCCGGCCAGCACGGGGTGCCCACCATCGGGTACCGGGCTTCGGGTGGGCTGTCCGACTCGATCGTCGACGGGGTGACCGGCACGCTGGTCGATTCCCCGGCCGAGCTGGCCGAACAGCTGCACCGGCTGCTGACCGATGCGGTATTGCGCGAGCAGCTCGGCGTCAAAGCCCGCGACCGCAGCGCCGAATTCTCTTGGCGGCAAAGCGCTGAAGGCGTGCGGTTGGTGCTGGAGGCAGTGCGCGAGCGCCGCTATATCAGCGGTGTGGTCTGAGGTCTGGCGGTGACCGGCAAGCCCGTTGCGCCCGTCCTGCTCTACGACGGCGTCTGCGGCATCTGCAATCGCTCGGTGCAGACCATCCTTCGCCACGACCGCCGCGGCACCCTGCGATTCGCGGCCCTGGACAGTGATTTCGCCCGCGCGGTGATCGAGCGCCATCCGGAGCTGCGCGACGTCGACTCGATGGTGTACGTCGAGCAGCCCGGCGGGCCGGACGAACGGGTCAGCATGCGGACGGCGGCAGGTCTGGACGTTGCGCGCTACCTGGGAGGCCCATTCCGGATGCTGTTGGCGGCCCGCATCATTCCCGCGCGACTGCGCGACCGGCTCTACGACAGCTTCGCCGCCGCCCGCTACCGCTTCGGCGGCCGGCACGACACCTGCCCGCTGCCGGCTCCCGAAGTGCGCGCCCGCTTCCTGGACGTCTAACGCCGGTCGATCAGCCGCCGAACCGCCGGCGCCGCCAGCCCGCCCGCGCCGACCACCAGCATCGCCAGCCACACCAGATGCGCGGCCAGCGCGGCCCGGCGCGCCCCGGCCGACGCCTTCGGCGCCCGCCCGCCGACCCGGTACAGGGTCAGGTCGGGATCCCGGTAGGACACCGGTAACCGGACCAGAGTTCTTTCGGCAGAACCCATTTCGCCTTCAGTACCGGACTCCTTGACCACCCAGCCGACCCCGTTGACGCCGAGGGTGACGGGTTCGGTGGCGGACAGCAAGGCCTGCTGCACCGCCCGGGCGTGACTGCCCTCGCCGGGCACGGTCCGCCCGCCGACGGCGAGATCGCCGGTGGTCAGGACTTCCGCGCGCACCCAGCGGGGCAGCGGATCGAGCACCGGCTGATCGCCGGTCCAGGAGAAGCGGCGCATGGCATCGGCGGGCAACACCGCGACCGGACGGGGGTCGGCGTTGATCTTCGTTGCCACCGCGGCCCAGCCGGGCGGGTAGCGCACCGAGGAGACCTTGCCGCCCACCCCCCAGATCAGGTCGGGCAGCACGATGATCAGCGCGCCGCAGCACACGCACGCGGCGCGCGCCGGGGGCAACCGGTCCCGCACCGCCGCCACCGCGCCGGCCCCGGCCAGCGCGTAGCCGGGCATGGCCAGCGCCACCCACTTCTGGCTGTCGCGGAGCACGCCCAGCCCGGGTATGGCATCGACCGCCCAGCTCAGCACCGCCAGCGCCGGCCCGAGAGACAGGATGGTCAGCACCAGCACCGTCGTGCCGGCCAGGATGAGCAGCGGCCGCACAGCCGGCTCGTCGCGCACCGTCGACCACCCCAGGCCCACCACGGCCAGGAACACCACGGTCGCCACCAGCGCGAAGAGCGTGGTACGTGAACCCGGCACCGCGTCGGCGTTCCAGATCCCGCCGAGCCCGGCGAGGCTGCCCAGGGTGCCCAGGCCTGGCTCGGCGCGGGCCGAGAACGCGCTGACTCCGGCAGACTCGCCCCGAGAAGACCCCGATCCCACCGCCAGCGCCATCAGCCAAGGCAGTGCGGCGGTGGCCGCGATCGCCGCGGTGCTGACCGCGCACCACCACAGCGGCGGCCCGTCCCCGGGCACCGCCAGACACACCAGCGCCACGACGAGCGCCAGCAGCAGACCCGTAGGGGTCAGCCCAGCTAACGCCAGAAAGAACACCAGTCCGAACAGCCCGGCGTCACCGGCACGCAGTCGAAGCATCGCGACCGCCACCCACGGCAGGCAGCCGTAGCCGACCAGCAGGCTCCAATGCCCCTGCAACAACCGTTCCGCCACATAGGGATTCCAGATCGCGACGGTGATCGCCACCAACTGCCCGGGCAGCCCGGCCGTCGGCAGCAGGGTGGCCACCAGCCGGGCGGCGCCGTAACCGGCCAGCCACACGCCGGCCAACAGCAGCAGTTTGACCACGATGCCGCCGTCGATCAGCCGGGAGGCCAGTGCCACCGCGTAGTCCTGCGGCACCGCCCGCGGCGCCGACTCCCCCAAACCGAGAGCGGTGTCGGTCAGATACGACCGCGGCGTGGACACCGCGTCGCGCAGCAACAGGTAGCCGGGGCGCAGCAGCGGCGCCAGGATGAGCAGCGTGAGGCCCAGTGCATAGCACGGCGCCATCCAGCGCCCGGCCCGCACCACCGTGGGCTACGCCGGATCGGAACCCGGATCCGCGGTACCGCGATCCGCCGGTCTGGACTCTGAGGGAGCGGCCGGGGGATCCAGTTGCGGCCGCTGAGCGGGCATCTTCTCGGTCTCGGCTTCGGCGCCGGGAGCAGGCCCGGGCGGCGGCGCCTTGGGTGCGAAGCCGCCGAAGAAGCCGGTGTCGGCGCCGTCGCCGCTGTCCCGCCAGCGCCGGCCCAGTGCGGACTCGGCGGGCAGGCTGAACCAGCCGACCAGGATGCCGCCGATCAGGCAGATCAGGCCGGCCGCGGTGAAGGTGATCGGCAGCACCCTCGACCACAGGGCCACCCGGTCCCGCTCGTTGCGGGCCGCATTGACCTGAGCCTCGACGGTCTCCTCGGAGCTGGTGACGGTGTAGTCGGCCAGCGCCACCTCGGGCTTGAGCGGGTCCCGGGCGTAGTAGTGATTGGCGTGCACCTTGGTCTTGACGATGGTGCCCGACACCGGGTCCACCCACATGGTCCGTTGTGCGGCGTAGTACCGCACCATGGTGATGTCCTCGTCGGGATCGGCGTCTTCGATGTGCCACATCCGCGCGGGCGCACTGATCTCGCCGTCCTCGTCGTGGCCGTACAGCGACGGGTAGCGCACCGGTTCGCTCAGACTGCCGTCGGGGTCGTAGCCGACGTTCTGGACGAACCGGTAGGTGGTCAGTCCGTTGACGTCGTCCTGGGCCTCGTAGTTGGCCTCGTAGGCCTTCTGGGCGATCGGGTCGAAGAACTGATACGACTGCTTCTGGGTGTCGAATGGGAACCGGTAGGACAGGCCCTCGTGCGGCAGCGCGATGTTGGTCGGCGGCGTGTCGTCGTCGTAGTTGCGTGGCCGCTGCACTGAACCGCCGGGGTGGGTGTCGTCTGAAATCGCTTCGGCGGTAGTGCGATTCAGCGTAACGGTATCGACGATGGCAAGCAGCAGACCGCTGTCCTTCTGCCGGTCCGCGCGCCGCAGTGACGATCCGGCCTGCAGCGTGACGACGTCGGCGTTGGCGGGCGCTTCGACGCCGATCTGCTGCTGGTCCACCAGCGGGACATCCTGGTCGACGACGGCGTGTTCCCCGCCGAGGGATTCCGGGTCCAGAGCCGCGCCGCTGCCGTTGCTGATCAGGGTGACCTCGATGTCCAGCGGGATCTTGGCGATCTTGCCCGACGTGTAGGTCGACAGCAGCAGCGCCGCGATCAACAGGGCGGCGCCGAGGCCCATGACTGCGCATGCGGCGATACGCATCATGACTGCTCGGTTCACGTCGCCGCTTCCTCCGTCTGTTGAGCCCACCTAAACCTGTTCGACCCTAACAGCAGTAGCGCAAACAGCTACTGTGTGTCCATCGATGCCTTGGACCATGAACCGCTGAACGAGCAGGTCGGCGGCGTGCGCAGCTTCCTGCCCGCCGTCGAGGGTATGCGCGCCTGCGCGGCCATCGGAGTGGTGATCACCCATGTGGCGTTTCAGACCGGGCACTCCACCGGGATCACCGGCCGGTTCTGGAGTCGCTTCGATATGGCCGTGGCGGTGTTCTTCGCCCTGAGCGGGTTCCTGCTGTGGCGGGGTCACGCCGGCGCGGCCCGTGGCCTGCGACCGCCGCCCGCCGCGGGGCACTACCTGCGTTCGCGGGTGGTGCGGATCATGCCGGCCTACCTGGTGACGGTGGTGGTGATCCTGGCTTTGCTGCCGGACGCCGGCGGCGCCAGCCTCACGGTGTGGCTGGCCAACCTGACGCTGACGCAGATCTACGTGCCGTTGACGCTGACGCCAGGGCTGACCCAGATGTGGAGCCTGGCTGTCGAGGTCAGTTTCTATATAGCCCTGCCGCTGCTGGCCCTGGGGGCACGACGACTGCCGGTGCGCGCCCGGGTGCCGGTGATCGCCGCGGTGTCGCTGCTGAGCCTGACGTTCGGATTCCTGCGCATCCCCACCCCCGTCGGAGTGAATCCGCTGAACTGGGCGCCGGCCTACGGCTGCTGGTTCGGTGCGGGCATGTTGCTGGCCGAGTGGGCGTTCAGTCCTGTCGGCCGGGTGCACCGGCTGGCACGACGGCGGCTGCCGATGGTGCTGATGATCCTGGTCGCGTTCGCGGTGGCAGCCTCCCCGCTGGCAGGACCGGAGGGGCTGACCTCGGCCACCGTCGGCCAGTTCATGGTCCGCACCGCGATGGGCGGCCTGCTGGCCTGGGCGCTGCTGGCGCCGCTGGTGCTGGACCGTCCGGACACGCCGCACCGGTTTTTGGCCAGCGCGCCGATGGTGACGTTGGGACGGTGGTCCTACGGCATCTTCATCTGGCACCTGGCGGCGCTGGACATGGTGTTCCCGGTGATCGGCCGCTTCGCGTTCACCGGCGATATGGCGGTGGTGCTGGTGCTGACCATGGTGTTCACCGTGGCGATCGCGTCGGTCAGCTACGCCCTGGTCGAGCAGCCGTGCCGGGAGCGGCTGCGCGGCTGGGAGACCCGGCATGTCAGGCCGCCGGCGGGCGCGGACGTCGTTCAGGCCGCGCTGCCGGCCGGGGTGTAGTCGGCGACGTCGCTGGTGTACTCGGCGGTGCCGTAGGCCTCCAGCCGCCGCTTGAGCAGCCGGAGCAAGTAGGCGTTCGTCACGCCGCGCAGGGCGGGGATGCGGGCGGCGCGCTCGACCAGCTGCACGCGGCCGTAGACGAACGGCGCCGTGCACGCGATCCGTGCGTAGTCGCCGGCGCTGAGGGTGACGCCCATCCGGGCGGCTACCTCGCGTTTGCCGCCGCTGAACATCTGGACGAAAAAGAGCTTGCTGTAGCTCTTCTCGACCGAGTCCGCGATGCGCTCGGCCAGGGTGTCCCGCTGTCGCAGGTAGGTGGCCATCGTCGAGCGGACCAGTTCCCCGCAGGTGGAATCGTCGAAGTCGTCGCGCAGCAGTGCCGCGCGCGCACTGAACATCCGGATGATGTCGCCGGGGGTGCTCGGCAGCAGCTCCTCGGGCAGGCCGAGCAGCACGCAGCGGTAGCGGGTGAACTCGACGACGGCGCGCTCGCTGTCGGTGAACTCGGTGCGTCCCCGCCGGTGGGCGTCCATCGCGATCACGTAGAGGTTGATCATGCCGGCCGGCATCTGGTCGAGCTGCGGAATCGGCAGCCCGTAGATGCCGACGTCCCACTTCGGGGAGCGCTTGAGCGCGTTGAACCGGACCATCGAGTGCATCAGCCGCACCATGGCCGCGGCTTCGAAGCCCGGCCCGTACCGGTCCAGCGCGCCGGGCAGGGTGGTGACGGCGAAGAAACTGGTCGTCTCGTTGACCCGCCGCGCGGCACGATTGCCCGACAGGGCCCCGGTCAGTGCCATCGGCAGTGCTGCGTAGGTGTTGAGGAAGGTCGCGATGAACGCCCCGCGGACGACGAACGGCGCCAACAACGCCATCGGGAGCCGGGAGTCCTCGGCGCCGCGGCGGACCAGGTCCATGTCCAGCCAGTCCGGCGTGGCCTCCATGTCGGCGATGAACGCGGCCAGCTCCGGGGGCGCGTCCTCCACGGCGTCGATGCCCTGGCGGCACGCCGTCTTGAGCATGCCGATCAGGCTGCTGACGCTGTACTGCCCCATCAGGGCCGCGTAGGAGTCCGACACGATGTCGCCCAGCCAGGTGGTGGTCGAGATGAGTTCGACCAGGCTTTCGTCGGCCAGAATCTTGGCGCGGGTGGAGGCTTTGCCGCCCAGTGCCGACACGTCGTCGGGGTCGGTCGTGGTGCGGTAGGGCTGGGAGTCGAAGTCCAGGTCGCCGTAGAGCACCGGCAGCAGCTCGGCCTGACGGCGGACCCGCTCGCGCAGCTCGGGGTAGTGCGTGGGCATCAAGCGGCCTCTCGATCTAACTAACGTTTCGTTAGTTACAAGTAACAGATCGTTAGTTATGCTGTCAAGCGTGATCCCGATCAGCCGACGGCGCATGACCGGCGAGGCGCGGCGTGAGCAGATCCTCGACGTCACGCACGCGATCGTCGACGCTGAGGGTTTCCACGCGGCCACGCCGAACCGGGTCGCACAGCAGGCCGGTGTCAACCGATCGCTGATCTACCAGCAATTCGGCAGTCCCGCCGGCCTTTTCGTTGCACTCATCGATCGGGAAGCCACCCGGGCGGCCGCCCAGTTCGCCAACGCGATCACCGGCACCGGAAATCCCGAGTCCGGCGACTTCCTGGCCCGGGTGTTCGATCGGGTGCTGCGCGCCGTCGACGGCCACCCGGAGAGTTGGCGGCTGTTCCTGTTTCCGCCGCAGGGGGCGCCCCCGGAACTGCACGAGCGGCTGGCCGGCGCCGAGTCCGCCGTGCGGGCATTTCTCACCCGCGAGCTGTTGCGCAGCATCCCGGATCTGGCCGACCCGGATTACACCGCCCGCATCGTCGCCGCCGTGGGCCGCGAGCTGTTGCAGTTGCGACTGAGCAACCCCGACGAGGCCACCCCCGAGCGGCTGCAGGCGGTTCTCGGTTCGCTGCAACTCAACGCCGGGACCCGTTCGGGGCGGATTCAGTAACCGCCGGAGTGTTCGAAGATCTTGCGCGGGTTGTCCACCAGCATGGTGCGCAGTTGCTCCTCGGTGACACCGCGCTGACGTAGTGCCGGGATGACGTCGTGGTGGATGTGCAGGTAGTGCCAGTTGGGGGCGGCCACCGAGCTCAGTTCGCCGGGCAGCGCGTCGAAGTAGCAGTTGGCGTCGTGCGAGAGCACCATCTTGTCGGCGTGGCCGCGCTCGCACATGGCCGCCACCGTGTTGACCCGCTCCTCGAACGGCAGGATCAGGTCGATGCCGAACCGGTCCATGCCCAGATAGGAGCCCGCGGCGATCAGCTCCTCCAGGTAGCCCAGATCGGTGGAGTCCCCGGAGTGCCCGATCACCACCCGGGACAGGTCGACGCCCTCTTCTTCGAAGATGCGCTGCTGTTCCAGGCCGCGGCGCAGGCCGGCGTGGGTGTGGGTGGAGATCGGTGCGCCGGTGCGCCGGTGGGCCTGGGCGACCGCGCGCAGCACCCGCTCCACCCCGGGCGTGACGCCGGGTTCGTCGGTGGCGCACTTGAGGATCGCCGCCTTGATCCCGGTGTCGGCGATACCCTCCTCGATGTCCCGGACGAACATGTCGGCCATGATCTCCGGGCCGTCCAGCATGGTTCCGGGGCCGCGGTAGTGGAAGGCGAACGGCACGTCGTTGTAGGTGTAGACGCCGGTGGCCACCACGATGTTCAGTTCGGTGCCCGCGGCCACCCGGGCGATCCGCGGGATGTAGCGGCCCAGCCCGATCACGGTCAGGTCGACGATGGTGTCCACGCCCGCCGCTTTCAGCTCGTCGAGCCGGCGGATCGCGTCGGCCACCCGGGCGTCTTCGTCGCCCCAGGCCTCGGGGTAGTTCTGGGCGATCTCGGTGGTCATGATGAACACGTGCTCGTGCATCAGCGTGACGCCCAGATCGGTGGTGTCGATGCGGCCGCGCGCGGTGGGTAGCTGTGACATTGCTTGATACTAGGGAGATGTCGACGGATCGCGCCGAGAATCGATCTGGATACCGGTGATTCGCCGAAGGGGGAGATGGTGTCGACCACTACGTTGAGGTTTCTGGCCAAGGCCACCGATGTCGGCTATGGCGACCGGATCGACGGCGGGCACGTACTGGAGTGGGTGGACAAGGCCGGGTATGCGTGTGCCGCGCAGTGGAGCGGGCGCTACTGCGTCACCGCTTTCATCGGTGACATCCGGTTCACCAGACCGATCGCGGTCGGCGAACTCGTCGAGATCAACGCACGCGTCGCCCATACCGGCCGCAGCAGCATGCACCTGGTCATCACGGTGTCCGCCGGCGATCCACGTACCGGGGAGCTGGTCAGAACAGCGCAGTGCCTGGCGGTGTTCATCGCCGTCGACGACGACGGCAAGGCGGTCGGCGTGCCGGCCTTCACGGCGCAGACCGAGTCGGAGCAGCGGTTGCAACGAGCCGCTGCGCACCGCGCGGCCATGCGCGCCGAGATCGACGCCACCGTGGCCGCGCAGGAGTACGGCGACGACGGTCCGGCGCCGCGCGCGATCCTGCGATTCATGGCCGCCCCCACCGATGTCAACTGGGGTGGAAAAGTACACGGCGGCAAGGTGATGCGCTGGATCGACGAGACGGCGTTCTTGTGCGCCGCGCAGTGGACCGGTGGGGATGTGGTCGCCTCGCGGATAGTCGGGATCCGGTTCTACCGGCCGATCGTGGTGGGCACCATGATCGAGGTCAGTGCCCGGTTGATCCACACCTCGACCCGGCGGTTGTACATCAGCGTGCATGTTCGCTCGTCGGATGTGCGCACCGGTGCCGGTGAGCTCTCGGCCCACGCGATGGCGCTGTTCGCCGAGCTCGACGACGACGGTGGCGCGACGACCGTGCGGCAGTGGAGTCCGGTCACCGACGAGGACCGCCGGCTGGACCGGCACGCCCTGGATCTCGTCGAGATGCTGCAGCACGCCCCGACGAGGTAGGTCTACGCGTTGTTCAGCAGGTTGTCGCGGATCTGCGCGTAGGAGTGGGTGAACAGTTCCACCTCACGTGGGCTGAGCAGATCGAAGAGGTTGGTGCGCACCGCCCTCACGTGGCCGGGCGCCGCCTGCTGCAGCTTCTCCAGGCCCGCTTCGGTGAGCTCGGCGAACAGGCCCCGTTTGTCCTCGGCGCACGTGGCCTGGCGTACCCAGCCGGCCTCGTTCAGCCGTTTGACCGCGCGGGTCACCCCGCTGCGGGTCGTCACGGTGTGATCGGCCAACTCGTTCATCCGCATCCGCTGCTGCGGGGCCTCTGACAGCAGCACCAGGATCTCGAAGTCGGACATGTTGATGCCCGCGTCGGCGGCCAGGTGCCGGTCCAGGTCCCGCATCAGCAGTCGGGTGCTCTCCAGGTACAGCCGCCACATCCGCTGCTCGTCGTCGCTGAGCCAGTGCGTCGCCATGCCCACAAATATAGTTGATATTGCTACGGTTATCCAGCCAAAATGCCCAGTATGAAGTTCAACAAGTGAAGGAATGAGCCGATAAGTAGTTGCGTTAACAACTATCATGTACTGTAACGAGCAACCCAGGAGGACCGACGTGACAGACACCGGCATGCAGTTCGGCATCTTCACCGTCGGTGATGTCACCGTCGACCCCACCACCGGCCGCGTGCCGACCGAGTCCGAGCGGATCAAGGCCACCGTGGCCATCGCCCGCAAGGCCGAGGAGGTCGGCCTGGACGTCTTCGCCACCGGCGAGCACCACAACCCGCCGTTCGTACCGTCGTCGCCGACGACGTTGTTGGGCTACATCGCGGCGCAGACCGAGCGGATCCAGCTGACCACCGCCACCACCTTGATCACCACCAACGATCCGGTGAAGATCGCCGAGGACTTCAGTGTCCTGCAGCACCTCGCCGACGGCCGGGTGGACCTGATGCTGGGTCGCGGAAACACCGGCCCGGTGTATCCCTGGTTCGGCAAGGACATCCGGACGGCGCTGCCGTTGACAGTGGAGAACTACCAGTTGTTGCGCCGACTGTGGCGCGAGGACGTCGTCGACTGGAGTGGCCAGTACCGAACCCCGTTGCAGGGATTCACTCTGGCGCCGCGCCCGCTGGACGGCGTGCCCCCGTTCGTCTGGCATGGCTCGATCCGCAGTCCCGAGATCGCCGAATTGGCGGCGCATTACGGTGACGGGTTCTTCGCCAATCACATCTTCTGGCCGGCGTCGCACACCAAGACGATGGTGCAGCTCTACCGGCAGCGCTTCGAGCACTACGGGCACGGCGGCGCGGACCAGGCGATCGTCGGGTTGGGCGGCCAGGTGTTCATGCGGCCCAACAGTCAGGACGCGGTCAACGAGTTCCGGCCGTACTTCGACAACGCCCCGGTCTACGGCCACGGTGCGAGCCTGGAGGAGTTCAGCACCCAGACCCCGCTGACGGTGGGCTCGCCGCAGCAGGTGATCGACAAGACCCTGGGTTTCCGGGACTACGCCGGCGACTACCAGCGCCAGCTGTTCCTCATCGACCACGCCGGTCTGCCGCTCAAGACCGTGCTCGAACAGCTCGACCTGCTCGGTGAGCACGTCGTTCCGGTGCTGCGCAAGGAGTTCGCCATCGGCCGGCCCGCGCACGTGCCGGGTGCCCCGACGCACGCCGCACTGGTCGACGCCGCGCAGCAGCCCGAGATCCAGGAGGCGTCATGAAGTTGATCGTGATCAGCGGCGGACTGCGTGAGCCGTCGTCCACCCGGCTGCTGGCCGATCGGCTCGGAGCGGCAGTACGCGCCGAGCTGGCCTCGGGTGACATCGAGCCCGACATCGAGGTGATCGAGCTCCGCCAGCTCGCCCGGGCGATCACCGACGCCATGCTGGCGGGGTTCGCCTCGCCCGAGCTGGAGGAGGTGTTCGACGCGATCGCCGGCTGCGACGGAGTGATCGCGGTGACGCCGACGTTCAACGCGACCTTCAGCGGTCTGTTCAAGTCGTTCTTCGACGTGTTGCCCGAGCAGACCCTGGAGGGCACGCCGGTGTTGATCGCGGCGACCGGCGGTACCGAGCGTCACTCACTGGTGCTCGACCACGCCCTGCGTCCGATGTTCTGCTATCTGCACGCGCTGGTGTCGCCGACAGGGGTGTTCGCTGCCACTTCGGACTTCGGCGCGCAGGGCCTGTCCGATCGGATCACCAGGGCGGCCAAGGATTTCTGCGGTGTTTTGCAACGCCTGCTCGCGGGCGCCCGACAATAAGGAGAGATGGCAATGACGAAATTGGCGGTTATCTACTACTCGGCGACCGGGCATGGCACCGCGATGGCGCAGCGGGTGGCCCGAGCCGGCGAAGCTGCGGGCGCCGAGGTTCGCCTGCGCCACATCGCCGAGACCCGCGATCCGGCGACGTTCGCCGACAACCCGGCGTGGACCGCCAACTTCGAGGCGACCAGGGCGCTGCCCGAGGCTACCGGAGACGACATCGTCTGGGCGGATGCCGTCGTATTCGGCACCCCCACCCGATTTGGTTCTCCCTCAGCACAATTCCGCAGCTTCCTCGACGGCCTGGGCGGGCTGTGGGCGCAGGGCGCCCTCGCCGACAAGGTCTATGCCGGCTTCACCTCCAGCCAGACCGCTCACGGTGGGCAGGAGGCAACCCTGCTGAATCTCTATGTCTCCCTGATGCACTTCGGCGGCATCCTGGTCCCGCCGGGCTACACCGACCCGATCAAATTCGCCGACGGCAACCCGTACGGCGTCGGACACATCACCGGTCCGGACAACCGCAACGAGCTCGGCGAGGCCACCCTGGCGGCGCTGGATCACCTGGCCACCCGGGTGGTGGGGGTTGCGGGCAGGCTCGCCGGATAGCGGGCCGGGGTCTTGATATGTGACTGACCTCACACTAGGGTGACCAGTGGTCATTCCAGTGAGGTGGTCCGATGCCGACGGTGACGTGGGGACGGGTCGACCCGGCGCGCCGGGCCGCCGTGCTGGAGGCCGCCGAGGTGGAGTTCAGCACGCACGGCTACTCGCACGGCAGCCTGAACACCATCGCGCGGCGCGCCAAGGTCGCCAAAGGCAGCCTGTTCCAGTACTTCGCCGACAAGGCCGACCTGTACGCGTTCGTCGCCGACAACTCCGCTTCGCGGGTGCGCACCCACATGGAGCGTCAGATCGCCGAACTCGACTCCGGCAGGCCGTTTTTCGAGTTCCTCACCGACATACTCGACGTGTGGGTGGCCTACTTCGCCGATCACCCGCGGGAACGTGCCCTGCACGCGGCGGCCAGCATGGAAGTCGACACCGACGCCCGGATCAGCGTGCGCACCGTCATGCACCGGCACTACCTGGACGTGCTGCGCCCCCTGGTGGATGGCGCCGTGACGCGCGGCGACCTGCGTGCGGACGCCGACACCGGCGCACTGCTGTCGCTGTTGCTGCTGATCCTCCCGCACCTGGCGCTCGCGCCGTATCTGCGCGGCATCGACCCGATCCTCGGCCTCGATGAACCGACCCCGGAACAACCGGTCCTGGCGGTACGCCGACTGGTCGCCGTGTTGACCGCGGCATTCGGTGGCGAAGCCACTCGCCTCCGACACCCATCGAAGGAGGCAATCACATGACGCGCACGCACTTCGACTCGCTGGCCGCTGGCGGCCTGAACTGGGACAGCCTGCCGCTCAAGCTGTTCGCCGGCGGCAACGCGAAGTTCTGGAATCCCGCCGACATCGACTTCTCCCGCGACCGGGCGGACTGGGAGGCGTTGACCGACCGGGAACGCGACTACGCCACCCGGTTGTGCGCGCAGTTCATCGCCGGCGAGGAGTCGGTGACCCAGGACATCCAGCCGTTCATGGCGGCGATGCGCGCCGAAGGGCGTCTGGGCGACGAGATGTATCTGACCCAGTTCGCCTTCGAGGAGGCCAAACACACCCAGGTGTTCCGGATGTGGCTCGACGCCGTCGGCATGACCGAGCAGTTGGACGGCTACCTCGAGGCACTTCCGACGTATCTGCAGATATTCAACGAGGAGCTGCCGGAGTCGCTGCACACCCTGGCCGGCGATCCGTCACCGGCGGCACAGGTTCGGGCGTCGGTCACCTACAACCACTTCGTCGAGGGCACGCTGGCGCTGACCGGCTACTACGCCTGGCACAAGATCTGCGTGCAGCGCGGCATCCTGCCCGGCATGCAGGCGCTGATCTCCCACATCGCCGACGACGAGCGCCGGCACATGGCCTGGGGCACCTTCACCTGCCGCCGGCACGTCGCCGCCGACGACGCCAACTGGACGGTGTTCGAGGGCCGGATGAACGAACTCCTGCCGATGCTGGCGAGCTTCACCGCGGAGGGGTACGCGATCTACGGTGACGACATCCCGTTCGGCCTGTCCAGCGAAGAGCTGCTGAACTACGGCATGGACAAGGGGACGCGGCGGTTCGGCACGATCAGCAGCGCCCGCGGCCGCCCGGTCGGTGAGATCGACCTGGACTACAGCCCGGTGCAGTTGGAGGACACCTTCGCCGACGAGGACCGTCAGCTGCTGGTCGCCGCGTCCGCCTGAGGTCAGGCCACCCACACCGTCTTGAGGTTGCAGAACTCGCGCATCCCGTGGCCGGACAGCTCCCGGCCGTACCCGGAGCGCTTGATCCCGCCGAACGGCAACTCCGGGTAGGAGACCGTCATCCCGTTGATGAAGACCTGGCCCGCCTCGATCTCATCGGCGAACCGGCTGATCTCGGCCTGATCGCGGGTCCAGGCGTTGGAACCCAACCCGAACGGGCTGGCGTTGGCGATCTCGATCGCCTCGTCGATGTCGGCGGCGCGGTACACCGATGCGACCGGGCCGAACACCTCCTCGGTGAACAGGGCCATGTCGCGGGTGATGTCGGTGATCACCGTCGGCGGGTAGTACCAGCCCGGGCGTTCGATTCGCTTGCCGCCGCAGCGGATCGTCGCGCCGGCGGCGACGGCGACGTCCACCTGTTCGGCCACCTCGTCGCGGCCCTGCTCGGTGGCCAACGGCCCGACGTCGGTGTTCGGGTCGGTCGGATCGCCGACCCGCAGCGCCGACATCAGTGCGGTGAACTCGCTGACGAACTGGTCGTAGACATCGGTGTGCACGATGAATCGCTTTGCTGCGATGCATGATTGACCGTTGTTCTGGACCCGGGCGGTGACCGCGGTGCGCACTGCGCCCGCCAGGTCGGCCGACGGCATCACGATGAACGGGTCGCTGCCGCCCAATTCCAGGACGGTGTGCTTGACTTCGTCCCCGGCGATCGCCGCCACCGACCGACCGGCCGGCTCGCTGCCGGTCAGAGTGGCCGCAGCCACCCGCGGGTCACGCAGTATGCGTTCGACCGCCCCGGAGCCGATCAGCAGCGTCTGGAAGCAGCCTTCCGGAAAACCGCCGCGGGACAGCACATCCGCGAGATACAGCGCGGTCTGAGGCACATTGGAGGCGTGCTTGAGCAGGCCGACGTTGCCGGCCATCAGCGCCGGGGCGGCGAAACGCACCGCCTGCCACAGCGGGAAGTTCCACGGCATCACCGCCAGCACGATCCCGATCGGCTGCCAGCGCGCGAACGCCTTCGAGGCATTGACCGCCGCGGGGTCGGCGGGCTCGTCGGCGAGCAGTTCTTCGGCGTGGTCGGCGTAGAACCGAAAGCCCTTGACGCATTTGAGTGCTTCGGCCTTGGCAGAGGCCAGGGTCTTGCCCATCTCCAGCGTCATGAGTGCGGCGACCGCGTCGGCTTCGGCCTCCAGCAGGTCGGCGGTGGCGTGCATCCACCGGGCCCGCTGCGCGAAATCGGTGCGCCGGTAGTCGGCGAAGCGGGCGGCCGCGAGGGTGATCGCCGCATCGACCTGCGCGTCGGTGGCCGCGGCGAAGGTCTTCACCGTCTCACCGGTGGCGGGGTTGGTGGTGGCTATGGCGGGCACGCGGGCCTCCTAGGGGCGCTGTGATGTGGTGGTGGGTAACCACCCTGCCACTTTCGAACCGCGTAGGCTCGCCACGAGCGAGCATCAGCACGTCGATACGGGAGTCACCGGATGCGTTTCAACCCCCCGCCCAACTGGCCGCCCGCGCCGCCCGGATGGGTGCCGGACGCCGGATGGGCGCCGGACCCCTCCTGGCCGCCGCCGCCGCCCGGGTGGCCGCTATGGGTGGACGAGCCCCGGTCCAACAAGACGCTGTGGCTGTCGCTGGCCGCCGCCGCGGCGGTGGTGGTGCTGGTCGCCGGAGTGGTGCTGGGTGTGGGCGGCCGGTTCTCGCGCGAGGACAAGCCGTCGCGCAAACCCGACATCACCGCGTTGACCTCGGAGATGCTGGTCGACCGGGCCTCGTTCCCCGACCCGTCCGGCGGCAAATGGATCAGTGGGGTGGACAGCGCCGGTGACACCCCGTCGGAGATGCCGAACCTGACGGTCGACCCGCCGGAGTGCGCCGACCTGTACTCCAATCCCTCCTCGGCCCGGCAGACCGCGACGGCGACCTTGGCCAAGCTGCAACCCGGTGGCCTGCACTCGATGCGGGTGCGGCTGGCGCTTACCTCCGAGCACCCCAACCTCAAGAAGCTGCTGGACACCTGCCAGTCGTTCAAGCAGACCTTCGAGGCGGGCGGGCGAACCGTCACCACCGACATCGCGCTGACGCCATTGGAGGCTCCCGACGTGCCGCCGTGGGCGGTCGCGACCGTGATCACCAGTTCCAGCAAGGCCGCCATCCGGCTGCCGATCTCGATCACGGCGTCCACCATCTCCGGCTTCTACCGGGGGGTGCTGGTGGTCGCGACCAGCAACGACATCGGCCTGCGAATGGGCAAGGACGGCGAGGACGACGCCGCGCACGCCGACGAACTGGTGAAGCTGTTCAACACCCAGATCGAGAGGCTGGAGGCCGCGCAATAGTCGTTGCGGCCAGCACGGCGACGGAGATCAGCGCCAGCAGCTGCACCCCCGCGGAATGGCCGGCGTAGCCCTCCACCGAGCGCCACGGATGCCGGCACAACACCGTGCCCGCCAGGATCAGGCCACCGGCGCTCAAGCCCAGCCGCGCCGCGTCGTAGCCGCGCTGCCGATTCCGCAGCACCCACAGCAGCCCCAGGGCGGCGGCGAACACCAGCGTTCCCGCGACACCAGCGATCAGGGTTCCGACCGTCAATAGGCCGATGACCCTCAGCCGCCGGCTCGGCCGCCAGGGTGACGGCGCCGGATCGTTTCCGCCGGACCGCCGCGCCGGCCACCAGGCGAGCAGGGCCAGCAGCGGCAGCAGCGCCAACCCGCCGGCCATCCCCAGCCGGTAGAGCCGGTTCGGCCCGAACGTCAACGTGACGGTGCCCTCGGTGCCGGCGGGCAGCACCCAGCCCTGTTGCCAGCCGTTGACGGTCACCGGCACCAGCCGCCGGCCGTCCTGGGTGCGCGCCGCCCAACCGCCGTTGATGCTCTCCGGAACGACCAGCACCCGCGAGCCGGGGGCGGCCGGCACGCCCACCTCACGCCGGGCCGGCGTCCAGGTCCCGAGCGTCACCGGTGCCACCGGTGTCACCGCCGGCCGGGCTGTGGGCCCGGAGAGGATCGCGCCGTCGACGACGAACGCCGGACCGGGACTGACCAGCAGCTCCTGCTCGCCGGGCGGCAGTGCGATCGGCTGCTGATCGCAGGGTTTGGCGGCCACCGGTTCGTCGGCGAGCAGCGCCCCGACGGTGGTGGACACCGACGTGTGCACGAACCGGCCGGCGATCGCGATGATCGGGCCGTGGTCGCAGTCGACGGTGATCCGCCGTGACCGGTTGCGGGCGGGATCTGCGGCCGCCAGCGGCCGGCCCTCGGTGTCGAGCGCGCTGACCTCGGCCAGGCCCGGCGGTTTGAGCTGGTCGAAGCCGATCGCGGTGCGGTCGATCACGTCTTCCCAGCCCAGCACACTGATCTTTACGGTGTCGGTGACGCGGGGCTGCAATCGCACCCGCTGCTCGTCGGAAGAAGCGTCCAGCTCCCGCACCTGGGGACCCGACCCGATGTCGATGGCCACCAGGGTGGGCCGTGCCGGCAGCGGCGAGCGCGCAGCCGTGAACCGCAGACCGGCCACCTTCGCCGGCCGCGGCAGCGTCAGCGTCAGCGTCGGCGGGGAGCGCCGGGCCACCGTCCGCTGCGACGCCGTCCAGGAGGTGCCCGGATCGCCGTCCGCTGCGGCGTAGGCCGACCCCAGCACGTCGAGCACGTCGGCGTCGCCGCGGGCCCGCACGGCATCCGGCTCGGCGATCAGGTCCACCAGATTGGGGCCCTGGCGCGGCCGCACCCACACCGTCGGGGTGACCGACATGGGCCGCGGCACGTTGAGGGTGCGGCTGAAGGTGGCGGTCTCCTCGGGCTCCAGCATCATCGACGCCGCGCACCGCACCGTGTCGCCGGCCTCGTCTGCGGCCTTTGCGCAGCCGGTGCGGCCCGGCAGGCCGGCACCGAGGTCCCACTGCGCCACTTGCGAGCCGGCCGGCGGAGCCGGGACCACGGCGGTATGACGCAGGTCTACCGGATGGGCGTAACCGGAGGCGTCGTACTGGGTGACCGCCAGGTCGGTGATGCCGAACTGCACACCGGCCGAGCCGTCATCGGTACCCGACGCCGTGATCCGCACCCAGGGCGTCTCGCCGTAGGGCAGCGCCGCGACGAGGGGTTCGCCGGCGTGGTCGAACCGCAGCGTGGTGGTGCCGTTGACGGTCGAGACCTGCATCCGCCGCACCTGCGCGCCGACGGCCGTGGCGCTGGGCGTCACGGTGACGGTTCCGTTGGTCAGCGGGTGGTCGAAGTCCACCTGCAGCCATTGGCCGACGGCGGACTGCAGCGCGTTGGACACCCAGGCGGTGCCCGCGTCCCCGTCGATGGCGGCGGCCGGCGACGTCGACGGCGCCACGTCGGGCAGCGTGGTGGCGTCCGAGGAAGAACTCGACGCGGTGAGCCGCCCGCCGATCCAGCCGCCGAAGACGGTGCCGGCACCGGGCGCCGGATAGTCCGGCACCCGGCTCAGGGTGTGCCGGGCGTCGCCGGCGGCGCGGATCGTCGACGAGTGGTCGTCGACGCGGCCGTAGTCGGTCTCACGGGCCAGTGGGGTGTCGGTGACGGTGACCACCGGCGTGCCCAGATCAGCCCGGCGCGCGTCGCCGGTCATCAGCACCGGACCCAGTGGCGGCTGCGCCTGCAGCCGACGATGCTCATCGAGCCGCAGCAGCACTTCCGGGCCACCGTCGACTCGCGGCATGGCGTCCAGGTCGGCCAGATACGGAATGCCCGGATTTCCGCCCGGGTCGCCGACGCGGTAGATCTCGATCGCCGGGTAGGACGGGCGCAACCCGCTGTCGGAGACGAATCCCGGCACTGTCCCCGACCCGACCGGTTCGCCGAACCAGGCCACCCGATGCAACCCCGGGGAGCCGTCAACGGTGCGGTGCACCAGCATCGGCCGGGCCGACCGTGAGGTGTCGGGGTCCAGGTCGTTACGCACCACCAGGTACGAGATCCCTTGCCGTGCAAGGGTATCGGCCAGGCTGGCGGAGGCTCGCCCGGCGGCGAACAATCGCTGGACCGAGTCCAGCGCCCGGATGGTCTGCGGTGGGGTCAGCGGAATCGAGTCGCGCACTCCCCACGGGCCGACGTCGAGCACCTGCAGGGGTTCGTCATGACTGGTGCCCCAGGTCTGGGTGGCGAACGGCGCGCCGGGCGCCACCAGCACCCGCCCCGGCGTGGGACCGCCGGCATTGTTCTCGCGCAGCCAGGCGGCGGCGTCCTGCCAGTACTGCGGCAGTGCGCGAAACGTCCCGGGTGGGGTGAGCCGGCCGGTCCAGGCCAGCGAGGTGCTCACCAGCAGCGCGGTCAGCACCACCGTGCCGACGGCGGCCAGCTTGTGGTGTTCGGGGTGCGCGAACGCGCGCCGCCACACCGGCCGCGGCACACTTCCGGGCAACGGGATGCGGCCCAGCAGATGTGCCAGTCCCAGCGCCAGCGGGATCCGCAGCACCGATTCGAGTTTGTGCACGTTGCGCAGCGGCGCGCCGGCGCCGTCGAGGAATGCCTGTACCGGATGGGCCAGCGGCGAGCCCAGCCCACCCGCATACCCCAGCGCCAGCAGCGTCACCCCGACCAGCAGCATCGTCGCCAGCCGTCCGGCACCGGGCAGGTTGCGGCGCAGCATGCCGGTCAGCCCCGCCAGCCCCGCGGCGGCCACCAGGCAGGTGCCCAGGATCATCACCGGCCGGGTGACCAGTGGCGATCCGGCGGTGGCGGAGGGCGCGACGAACGGCGTCCAGCTGTGGGTGCCGCGCAGCATCTCGGTCAGCGATGTCCACCGCGTGGTCACCCCGGCCGATTCGATGAAGTCCAGGAACGGCGGGCTGACCCGGCCCAGCAGTAGCAGTGCTATCACCCACCAGGTCACCGCCAGCGTCAGCGACAGCAACCACCAGCCGGTGAAGCGCCACCAGCGCCGGTTGGGCCGGTGACACAACCACCAGATCATTGCCGGCAGACATCCCGCCAGCGTCGCGACGGCGTTGACCGCCCCCATCAGTGCCACCGCGACACCGGCCTGCCCGGCCAGCGTCCGTGCGGGGCGTTGCGGGGTGGCCGGGTCCGGGTCGCCCAGCGCCCGGATGACCGGCAGCAGCACCCACGGGGCCAGCATCATCGGCAGCGTCTCCGAGGAGATGGAGCCGATGGTGGACAGCACCCGCGGTGACAGCGCGAACGCCGCAGCACCGATCAGCCGTGCCGTCGGCGTGCCGATCCGCAGGGTTTCGGCGACCCGCAGCAGGCCCCAGAATCCGACGGTGAGCAGCAACGCCCACCACAGTCGCTGAACGATCCAGCCGGGCATCCCCACCAGGTCGCCGGCCAGGAAGAAGGCACCTTGCGGGAACAGGTAGCCGTAGGCCTGGTTCTGGACCTGGCCGAACGGCAGCTCACTGCTCCACAGGTTGACGGCGCGGGCCAGGAATCGCAGCGGATCGGCGGTGAGGTCGAGTTTGGTGTCCGGGGAGATCCGTCCGGGTGCCTGACCGAAGCTGCATGCCAGGGCCAGTGTGCCGATCAGCCACAGCCAGCGCCGAGACAGCGGCGACACGGCCTGCGGCTCCGCCGGCGGGTTGCCGGCGCCTGCCGACGTCCGCACGTCAGCCGCGGTTGCCGTATTCCACCCGGTTCAGCACCGAGGACTGCGGGTCGCCTCCGGAGAGCTGCGGCTTGGTGTCCTGCTGCACCATCAGCGTGACTCCGAAGACCGCGGCGGCACCGAGCAACACCCCGACGACGATGCTGATGGCGGCCGGCACCACGAATCGAGGCATGGTCGCCAAACTAGCATGCGGGCCTTGCGTGGCCGGTTGTTGCAGGCGTGACAGCATGGTGCGATGCCTCGATCGCTGACTCGACAACTGCCCGGTCTGCTGCTTGCCGCCGCGATGCTGCCCGCCTTGATGACGTCCTGCTCGTCTCGCACCGAGACATCCGAAGCGCCGAAGCAGGCCGCATCGTCAACGGCCACCACGACCGCCAAGCCGGTCGACCCGGCCTGCGAGAAACTGGCGGCGCTGCCGATGCGCGACAAGCTGGCGCAGCTGGTGATGGTCGGCGTTCGCGACGCCGACGACGCCCATGCGGTGGTGACCGACCACCATGTCGGCGGCATCTTCATCGGCAGTTGGACCGATATGTCGATCCTGACCGATGGCTCGCTCAAGGAGATCGCCGGTACCGGCGATCTGCTGCCGTTGGGCGTCAGTGTCGACGAGGAGGGCGGCCGGGTGGCGCGGCTGTCGTCGCTGATCGGCAAGGCGCCGTCGGCCAAGGAACTGGGCAGCAACCGTACTGTCGAGCAGGTCCGCGAGCTGGCGGCCGAGCGCGCCCGCAAGATGCGCGATCTGGGCATCACCGTCGACTTCGCGCCGGTCGTCGACGTGGTGGACGCCGACACCGACGAGGACAGCGTGATCGGCGACCGTTCGTTCGGCTCCGATCCGGCCAAGGTCACCGAGTACGCCGGGGCGTATGCGCAGGGCCTGCGTGACGGCGGACTGCTTCCGGTGCTCAAGCACTTCCCCGGGCACGGGCACGGATCGGGAGACTCGCACACCGCCGGAGCGGTGACCACTCCGCCTCTGGCACAGTTGCAGGACAACGACCTGGTGCCCTACCGCACGCTGGTCACCCAGGCGCCGGTCGCGGTCATGCTGGGCCACCTGGAGGTACCCGGTCTGACCGACGAGCCGGCCAGCTTGAGCCCGGCCGCGGTGAACCTGCTGCGCACCGGCACCGGCTATCACGGGCCGGCGTTCGACGGGGTGATCTTCAGTGACGACCTGTCGTCGATGGCCGCGATCGCCGACCATTACGGCGTGGCCGAGGCGGTACTGCGCAGCCTCAAGGCTGGTATCGACATCGCGCTGTGGGTGACCACCGACGAGGTGCCCGAGGTGCTGGATCGGCTGGAGAAGGCCGTCGCCGACGCCGAGCTCAAGGCCGAGGCCGTCGAGGCTTCGCTGGCGCGGGTGGCCGCGGTGAAGAAGCCCGGCCTGCACTGCCCGGCCTGACCGGACCGCCTATTGACGTTACTCATCGGTAAGATTGCGCCGGAGCGCGCGGAAGGACGTCGAAGCCATGGCAGCTGGCAGCAAGCGGTTACCGCGCGCCGTGCGCGAACAGCAGATGCTCGACGCCGCCGTGCAGATGTTCTCGATGAACGGCTACCACGAGACCTCGATGGACTCGATCGCCGCGGCCGCGCAGATCTCCAAGCCGATGCTGTACCTCTACTACGGCTCCAAGGAGGAGCTGTTCGGGGCATGCCTGGACCGGGAGCTGCGCCGCTTCGTCGAGGCGGTGCGCACCGACATCGACTTACAGCAGCCCCCGAAAGACCTGCTGCGCAACACGATCCGGTCCTTCCTGCACTACATCGACGCCAACCGGGCGTCCTGGATCGTGATGTACACCCAGGCCACCAGTTCGCAGGCGTTCGCCCACACCGTGCGCGAGGGCCGCGAGCGCATCATCGAGCTGGTCGGCCGGCTGCTGCGGGCCGGCACCCGAAACCCCGAGCCCGGCGTCGACTTCGACATGATGGCCGTCGCGCTGGTGGGTGCCGGCGAAGCGATCGCCAGCCGGGTCTCAACCGGCGACTCCGACGTCGACGAGGCGGGTCAGCTGATGATCGACCTGTTCTGGCGGGGCCTCAAGGGCGCCCCGGGCGGGCGCGACGGCGCGGAGAGCACCGCTGCCGGGTAAGTCCGTTCGGCTGATACCGCACGAGACGGGCGCGTGTCACGCTGTGGATTCAGTGCTCAATCGCAGACGTCAGCCCTTCGGCTGCGGCAGCCGCGTTGAGCGCGTTGTCGTAGGCGAGGAATGCGATACCTTCTGGCACGGCGTTGGCCGCTGCCAGTGCGCTCGCGAGTTGTACCGCGTCGTAGGCACGTAGCCCGTGTACACCCGCCAGGCGCGCGGCGGAGTCGAGGATGTTCGTGGAGACCGCAATGACTGAGAAGCGCGGCGGCTCAGTGCCATCGCCGAAGTAGTCCGCCTCGAAATCCGCGACGAGGACACCGGCATCGGATGCCGTGACCTCTCCCATCCGGTGCTTGCGCCACAGCGCGGCCGGGACCTCCACTCGGGCCAATTGGCTGACCACCAGATGCGAGTGTTGTCTGACGTCGGCCGGACCGTGCTCGTCTGCGTAGAGCTTGACGAGCGCGGACGAGTCGGCAAAGACGCCGGCACTCATCCCCGGCCGTGCGCGATCAGCTCGGACAGCGGGGTGCCTTCACCCGCACTCTTCCGTGCTCGCGCAACAGCATCACGATCCGGCCGGGTGTGTTGCTGTTGAGGCTCGACCAACAGTCCGGCCTGCGCAAGACGCTCACGAAGCCGCTCGACGTCATCGCCTTCGAGGGCGGGATCGGTTGCGGCACGAGCCAGTCGGCTTAGGTACTCGTTGAGGCTGCACCCCTGCCGCGCGGCCACCTGGCGTACGCGCTCGACGAGCTCGTCGGGCGCCCGCCACGTCACCTGAGTCATGCATGCATTCTAGCCCCCACGGTGTTGCATCATGTTGATGTGGCTATGATGCATAGCGTGCGTACTACCGTCGATCTTCCGCCTGAGATCCATCAACGGGTCATGGAGATTGCCCGGACACGAGGCCAATCGTTGTCGGCAACGGTGAGCGAGCTGACCGCACGAGGCCTCGGCCAGCTGGACGAACCGCTGCGGATCAGTGTCGATCACCGTTCCGGATTCCCGGTGGTGAGTATCGGCCGCAGGATCACAGCCGCGGACGTCCTTGAAGCCTTAGACGACGAGTGACGACATACCTGCTCGACGCCAATGTGCTGATCGCACTCACCATTGCCGAGCACGAACACCATGACCGCGCAACTCGATGGGCCGCCCAGGTCGATCGACTCGCCCTGTCTCCCATCGTCGAAGGGGCGCTCGTCCGATTCCTCGTTCGGATCGGCGAGAGCATCGGCGCGGCAACAGAATTGCTCCACGAGATCAAGCACCACCCCCGCTGTGACTTCTGGCCGGACTCGCTGTCGTACGCCGCTGCCGATCTGGCGCATGTACGTGGCCACAGACAACTAACCGACGCCTATCTGGCGTCTCTCGCCGAGGCGAATGGTGGCCTGTTGGCGACCTTCGATGCAGCCCTCGCCCACGCTATCCCCGACACCGTCGTGTTGGTTTGACGAGCGCGAGTCACGCCTGGAACAGATCCTGGATGGTCGCGGTGATGTCTGCGACTGCGCCGTTGAGTGCCAGGAACTCGAAACCTGCTGCCAGCGTGCCCAATCCGACCACGCCGGCCAGCGGTAGGCCGATCGCGTTGAGGATGTCGCCCTGAGCCAGTTCCTGCGCGAACACGCCGGCCGCATATGCCGGTGCGGTGGTGAGCATGGCGTTGAGGATGTCGGCGGTCGGCAGCAGCGCGGCGTACGCCGTGGAGGTGATGCTGGTGAACGCGTTGACGATGTCGGTCAAGCTGGGCATCGACATCGCCGCGACGTCACCGGTGCCGCTCAACAGATCTGCCGCACTCGGCAACGACAGGTGCGACAGGTCGTCGATGAAGTCGCTCACGCCCTGCTGCGCCCCGGCGCCCAAGGCGGTGAAAACCTCACCCCAGTTGAGGTCGGTCGGGAACGCCTCGAACGGGGTGGCCACATCGGCCGGGCCGGCCGCCCAGCCGTCGGTGATGCTGCCGTAGCCCAGGTTCACCAGGATCCGCATGTCCGGTTCCAGCAGGTCGTAGAGCGGCTGGCCGATCACCGGGATCGACTGCAGCGGCATCAGCAGCGGCAGGATCTCGCTGGGAATCATGAAGTAGTGCGCGTTGCCGTCGTAACCCTCGCTCATCGGCATCTCGATGGCCGTCGCCAACTGCTCGGGTGTGAGCGTCGGATAGATCGTGTGCTCGTAGATGATGCCCAGCACGGCGTTGAGGTCGGACAGGAAATTGATCGGGTACTTCGGGAAGTCGGCGTAGCCGTCGTATTCCAGGGTGTAGACGGAGGTGGACCAGGGGGTGTCGTCGGGGATCGCACCGTTGAACGTGATGCCCAGGCTCGGAATGGTCGGGTAGCTGCCGTCATCGAGGACGTTGAAACGTTCGAACAGCCCGCCGTTGGGATTGTTGGGGGCGCCGAGCAGCACGAAGGACAGTTGGTCGGCGGTCGGACGTTGGTCGGCGGGCAGCGCCATCAGATCGCGCATCACCATGGTGGAGATGGTGCTGCTCTGCGAGTAGCCCAGTACGACGAGGTCGTTGCCCGCAGCGACCTGCTTGCTGATCGTGTCGTGCAGGATGCTGACCCCCTGGGCCAGCGACGGGTCCAGTTCCAGGCTCTTGACGCCACTGTTGGGGTAGAGGCCTTCCGGCGTGAACAGTCCGTTCGTGGCATCCACCGGGTAGCGGGGCTGGTCGGGAAAGAACGGGGTGGTGGGGTCGATGTAGCGGGAGAACAGCGCGTCGATGTAGCTCGGGGGAGGGATCGGCAGGCCGCTTCCGCCCATGATCCACGCCTCGGTGTCCAGCAGGTTCACTTGCGTCAAAACCGTCTTCGCCCCGGTGGGGACAGCCGGATTCGTCGCCGGCACTACACCCAAGGCGGCGGCGGACGTGATGGCCAGGGGCATGATGCCGAGGGAGTGAACGATCCGACCGGTCATGGCGCTTGTCCTTAGAATGATTCAAGACATGGTTGGCTGTTCACCTGAACAGTCAGATTAGCTGTGACGAAGCTGTCATTGCAATAGGGGAATCCATATGACGAGCGCCTCGCGGGCCGAACAGCGCGCCGCCACGCGGCAAGCCCTGGTGGGCGCGGCGGTCGAGCAGCTGCGGGCCGAGGGGATTTCCGCGGTGACCACGCGCCGGGTCGCCGGAGCCGCGGACGTCTCGCAGAGCACCGTGATGTACCACTTCCCGACCCGCGAGGACCTGGTGAATGCGGCGGTCGCCCAGCTCGCGTTCGAACTGGCCGATCAGGCCCGTGTGCACTTTGAGGAGACCTCCGCGGCCGACGCACTGGATCTGGGCGGATACCTCGACCTGATCTGGCGTGAGTTCACCACCCCGCAAGCACTGTCGGTCGCGCACCTGTGGGCTGCGTGCTGGACCGACCCGAAGGTCACCGAGACGGTGAAGTCGCTGGAGCAACACATCTTCGGGCTGGCGGTCGCCGCCGCCGAGGCGCTACCAGCCCCCGCCCCGGGTTTCGATGCGGCGGCCTACATGGACACCGTGGTGGTGCTGATCCGCGGACTGGTGATCTCGATCCCGGTGTGGGGGCTGGACTTCGTCAATGCCCACTGGGAGGTCAGCAAAGCCAATCTGCTGAAGGCGGCGGGATTCGCCGTCGCGCTATAGCGCCCGCAGTGCCCCGGTCAGATATGGGTAGCCCTTGGCGACGTTGCGCAGCGCCAGGTCCCAGCCGCCGTCGGCCTTGTCCACGTACAGGCCCGGACTGGCCGGCAGCAGCATCGGCTTGCCGAACCGCACCGAGTACTCCACGGCGTCCGGAAGCGCCCCCTCGATGTTCGCCAGCACCGCTGCCGCGGAGAACATCCCGTGCGCGATCACGGTCGGGAAACCGAACAGCTTGGCGCCGATCGAACTGGTGTGGATCGGATTGTGGTCGCCGCCGGCCGAGGCGTAGCGCCGGATCTGGCCGGGGGTGACGCGCAGCACCGAGTTCGGCGGGCCCAGCTTGGGCTGCTTGGCCGGCTGCGGCTTGGGCTCATCGGAGAGGCTGGTGCGCTGCTGGTGCAGGAACGTTGTGACCTGGTGCCAGGCCAGGTCGTTGCCGACGCTGATGTCGGTGACGATGTCGACCAGCAGGCCCTTGCGGTGCTCGCGCAGGTTCTCCGCGTGCGTGGCGATACCGACGGTGTCGGTGACGCTGATCGGCCGGTACTGGGTGATCCGGTTCTCGGTGTGCACCGAACCCATTGCGGCGAAGGGGAAGTCGAACCCGGTGACCAGCGACATCACGGTCGGGAAGGTCAGCGCGAAGGGATAGGTCAGCGGTACTTGGTCACCGAACTGCAGGCCGGTGACGTCGGCGTACTCGGCGACGTGGCCGGGGTCGATCGCCAGCTCCTCGACCCGCAGCGTGCGGTCCGGCAGAGTTCCGGCGCGCGGGACGAACGGCAACGCCCCGGCTACCGCCCGCAACATGTTCTTCAACCCACTCGGCTGGCTCACCGTCATGCCCCCAACATGGCCTGGCCGCAGACCCGAATGGTGTTGCCGGTGACCGCATTCGACGCCGGGCTGGCGAAGTAGCCGATCAGCTCGGCGACGTCCACGGGCTGGCCGCCCTGGAACAGCGAGTTGAGCCGGCGGCCCACCTCGCGGGTGGCCAGCGGGATGGCTGCGGTCATGTCGGTCTCGATGAATCCGGGGGCCACCGCGTTGATCGTGATGCCCTTGCCGGCCAGCACCGGAGCCAGGGCCTCGGTCAGGCCGATCATGCCGGCCTTGGTGGCGGCGTAGTTGGTCTGGCCGCGGTTGCCGGCGATCCCGGCCATCGACGACAGGCCGATCACCCGGCCGCCCTCGCCGATGCTGCCATTGGCCACCAAGCCCTCGGTAAGACGTTGCGGGGCAAGCAGGTTGACTGCCAGGACCGCATTCCACCGGGCGTCGTCCATGTTGGCCAGCAGCTTGTCGCGGGTGATGCCAGCGTTGTTGACCAGCACATCGGCCTTGCCGCCATAGTGCTCTTTGAGGTGCGCGGTGATCTGCTCGACGGCGTCGTCGGCGGTGACGTCCAGCGCCAGCGCGGTGCCGCCCACCCGGGCGGCCGTGGCCTCCAGCGCCTCGGCGGCCTGCGGCACGTCGATCGCCACCACCTTGGCGCCGTCGCGGGCGAACACCTCGGCGATGGTGGCGCCGATCCCGCGCGCGGCACCGGTGATGATCGCAACCTTGCCGTCCAGCGGGCGGTCCCAGTCGGCGGGGGCGTCGGAGTCGTCGGCGCCGACGTAGAACACCTGACCGTCGACGTAGGCCGAGCGGGCCGACAGGATGAACCGCAGGGTCGATTCCAGGCCGGTGGCGCCGGGCTTGGCCTCCGGCGACAGGTACACCAGCTGCACGGTGGCACCGCGCTGCAGCTCCTTGCCCAGTGACCGGGTGAAGCCCTCCAGCGCGCGCTGGGCGATCCGCTCGTCGACGCTGCCGGTCTGGTCCGGGGTGGTGCCGACGACCACGAGTCGCCCGCAGGCCCCCACGTTGCGCAGCAGCGGGGTGAAGAACTCATGCAGTTCGGTCAGGCCGGCCGGCGAGGTGATGCCGGTGGCGTCGAAGACCAGCCCGCCGAACCTGTCGGCCCACCGGCCGCCCAGGTTGTCGCCGACCACCTGGTAGTCCTCGGCTAGGGCGGTGCGCATCGGTTCGGCCACCCGGCCGTTGCCGCCGATCAGCAGGGGTCCGGCCAGGGCCGGCTCGCCGGCTCGGTAGCGGCGCAGTGTTTCGGCCTGGGGTACGCCGAGTTGCTTGGCCAGGAACGAGCCTGGGGCGGAGTTGACGATCTGGGACAACAGGTCCGACGGGACTTTGGGGGCCACTTAACTGCCTTCCATCTGGGTGCGCGCCTGGTCTAGGCCGCGGTGTCGACAACGAACTTACTCCAGAGTAAGAATACTGGGTAGTATCACCTCGACCGCCCCCGGCAATGCGGGGCGCCTCATCATCAGACGGAGAGATCGTGGCATCTGGACCTGCTGCTAAGCCCACATCCGCCGGCGAGCGTCGCCGCGTCGCCGTCCTCGGCGGCAACCGCATTCCGTTCGCCCGCTCCGACGGCGCCTACGCCAGCGCGTCGAACCAGGACATGTTCACCGCCGCCCTCGGCGGCCTGGTCGACCGATTCGGCCTGGCCGGCGAGAAGCTGGACGCCGTGATCGGCGGGGCGGTGCTCAAGCACAGCCGGGACTTCAACCTGATCCGCGAGTGTGTGCTCGGCTCGGCCCTGTCGCCCTATACGCAGGCGTTCGACCTCCAGCAGGCCTGTGGCACCGGACTGCAGGCAGCGATCTGCGCCGCCGACGGTATCGCCGCGGGTCGCTACGAGGTGGCCGCCGCCGGTGGGGTGGACACCACCTCGGATGCTCCCCTGGCGATCGGCAACGAACTGCGCCGCACGCTGCTCGCGCTGCGCCGGGCCAAGACCAACGTGGCGCGCCTGAAGCTGGTCGGCAAGCTGCCGGCCGCCCTGGGCGTGGAGATCCCCGCCAACAAGGAAGCCCGCACCGGGCTGTCCATGGGAGAGCACCAGGCGATCACCACCAAGCAGATGGGCATCAAGCGCGTCGACCAGGACGAGCTGGCCGCGGCCAGCCACCAGAAGATGGCCGCCGCCTATGACCGCGGCTTCTTCGACGACCTGATCACTCCGTTCCAGGGGCTCTACCGCGACGACAATCTGCGGCCCGGTTCCAGCCCGGAGAAGCTGGCCACCCTGCGGCCGGTGTTCGGCGCGAAGGCCGGCGACGCCACCATGACCGCGGGCAACTCCACCCCGCTCACCGACGGCGCGTCGGTGGCGCTGCTGGCCAGCGAGGAGTGGGCGGCCGCGCACAAGCTGACCCCGCTGGCCTACTTCGTGGACTCCGAGACCTCGGCGGTCGACTACGTCAACGGTCCGGACGGGCTGCTGATGGCGCCCACCTACGCCGTGCCGCGGCTGCTGGCCCGCAATGGTCTGACCTTGCAGGACTTCGACTTCTACGAGATCCACGAGGCGTTCGCCTCCACCGTGCTGTGCCACCTGGCGGCGTGGGAGTCCGAGGAGTACTGCAAGGGACGGCTGGGGCTGGACGGCGCGCTGGGCGCCATCGACCGGTCCAAGCTCAACGTCAACGGCTCGTCGCTGGCGGCCGGACACCCGTTCGCGGCCACCGGCGGTCGGATCGTGGCGCAGGCCGCCAAGCAGATCGCCGAGGCCAAAGCCGCTAAGAAGGGCGCCTCGAAGAACAAGCCGGTGCGGGCGCTGATCTCGATCTGCGCCGCCGGCGGTCAGGGCGTCGCCGCGATCCTGGAGGGATAGTCCCGGCCCCGCCGCTGGACTGAGGGGATTCAGCGGCGGGCTCGCGCCGCGCTGATTGCCCGGTCCCACAGCAGCAACGCGGTGGCCTTCAACGGTTCCGGCTTGGCCAGGTCCCTGGTGATCAGCGCAGCGGCGGCCGCCTTGGTCTTCGCCGACGCCTTGGACATGTGGCCGGAGTCGAACGGCGGCTGCGGGTCGTACTCGATCAGCAACTGGATGGCTTCGGCGCGCCCATCGCCGGCGATCTGTGCCGCCAGCCACAGCGCGAGATCGATCCCGGCGGATACCCCTGCGGCGGTGACGATGTCGTCTTGGCGCACCACGCGTTCATCGCGGACCGGAGTGGCTCCGAAGGCTGTCAGGGCGGTCAATGCCGACCAGTGCGAGGTCGCTCGCTTGCCCGCCAGCAGCCCGGCGGCGGCCAGGACCACCGACCCGGTGCACACCGAGGTGGTCCAGGTGGCTGTCTGGTGAGCCCGGCGCAGCCAGTCCAGTAGGCCGGTGTCCCGGGCGGCCGCCGCGGAGCCCGGCCCGCCGGGCACCAGAATCACGTCGGGGGAAGGTGTTTCGTCGAAGGAATGGGTGGCGCCGACGATCAGCACCCCCGAGTCGGCGGTGATCGGCCCCGGCTCGTGCCAGACGAACCGCACCCGCGCATCGGGCAGGTTGCGCAGCACCTCGTAGGGGCCGATGAAGTCCAGCGCGGTGAAGCCGGGGTAGAGCACGATCGCGATCTGCATGAGAGTCCTTTCAGGCGAAGGTCTTGCGGTAGTGGTCGGGGGAGACACCGAGCCGACGAATGAACGTGCGCCGCAGTGTTTCCGCGGTGCCGAAGCCGCAGCGGCCGGCGATGGCGACGACGGTGTCGTCGGTCTCTTCGAGCTGGCGCCGTGCGGCCTCGGTGCGTACCCGCTCGACGTAGGCACCGGGCGCCAGGCCGACCTCGTCGGTGAAGACCCGGGTGAAGTGCCGTGGGCTCATCGCGGCCGCGGCGGCAAGATCGGGAATGCGGTGCGCCCCACCGGGTTGGCTCTCGATCAGCTCCTGCACGTCACGGATCGGCCGGCGACGGGCCCGGGGCAGCCAGACCGGGGCGGCGAACTGGCTCTGCCCGCCCGGACGGCGCAGGTAGAGCACCAGCCAGCGGGCCACGTTCTGTGCCACCTCGGTGCCGTGATCGTCCTCGACCAGCGCCAGCGCCAGGTCGATTCCGGAGGTGACGCCCGCCGCGGTCCATACCGCCTGCGAGCTCCGCAGGAAGATCGGCTCCGGATCGACTGTGATCGAGGGGAATTCGCGTGCCAGCTGGTCTGCGAAGGCCCAATGGGTGGTGGCGCGGCACCCGTCGAGCAGCCCCGCCGATGCGGCCAGGAAAGCTCCGGTGCACACGCTGATCACCCGCCGGCTGTGCGCTGCGGCGGTCCGGATCCAGGCCAGCAGCTCCGGGTCGGAGCGGGCCGCGTGGACGCCGGTGCCGCCGGGCAGCAGCACGGCATCGAAGCCATCGGTGGGGTCGGGCAGCGCGGCGGCCGCCAGGGCCGGGCCGCAGCTGGTGGCGATGGGCCGGCCGTCGGCGCTGGCCACGGTGATGTCGTAGCCGTCGTCGCCGCGGCCGGCGCCCAACAGCGCCAGCGAGGCCCCGGCGAACACCTCGGAGGGCCCGAACACGTCCAGCGACTGGACGCCCGGGTAGCCCAGAATGACGATCTTGCGTCTCACCCGATCAGTGTCGACTGCGCGGCATGATGGCGTCTACGTCATACATCCCACGAATCAGGACAGGCGCCCGGACGGACTCCGGAAAGGCAGCAGGCCCCCGGGGGATCTCCCCGAGGGCCTACGCGGTCTTGATAGGGCGGGCTCAGAAGGCCGCTTCGTCGAGCTCCATGATCTCGTTGTCGATGCCTTCGAGCACCCCGCGGGTGCTGGTCAGCAGCGGCAGGAAGTTCTTGGTGAAGAACGACGCCACCGCGATCTTGCCCTCGTAGAAGGCCCGGTCGTCACCCTCGGCGCCGGCGTCGAGCTTCTCCACGGCGACGGCCGCCTGGCGGGCCAGCAGCCAGCCGATGACCAGGTCACCGACGCTCATCAGGAAGCGCACCGAACCCAGGCCCACCTTGTAGATGCTGGAGATGTCCTCCTGCGCCGCCATCAGGTAGCCGGTCAGGGTCGCCGCCATGGCCTGCACGTCGGCCAGGGCGGTGGCCAGCAGCTCACGCTCGGCCTTGAGCCGGCCGTTACCGGTCTCGTTGGAGATGAAGGACTCGATCTCGCCGGCGACGTGGGCCAGTGCCTGACCCTTGTCCCGGACGATCTTGCGGAAGAAGAAGTCCTGCGCCTGAATCGCGGTGGTGCCCTCATACAGCGAGTCGATCTTGGCGTCGCGGATGTACTGCTCGATCGGGTAGTCCTGCAGGAAGCCCGAACCGCCCAGGGTCTGCAGGCTCTCGGTGAGCTTGGCGTAGGCCTGCTCGGAGCCGACACCCTTGACGATCGGCAGCATCAGGTCGTTGATCCGGACCGCCAGGTCGGCGTCCACGCCGTGCAGCGCCTCGGCGACCGCGGCGTCCTGGTAGCTGGCGGTGTAGATGTACAGCGCCCGCAGACCCTCGGCGTAAGCCTTCTGGGTCATCAGCGACCGGCGGACGTCCGGGTGGTGGGTGATGGTCACCCGCGGCGCGGCCTTGTCGGTCATCTGGGTCAGGTCGGCGCCCTGCACGCGCTCCTTGGCGTACTCCAGGGCGTTGAGGTAACCGGTGGACAGCGTGGCGATGGCCTTGGTGCCCACCATCATCCGGGCCTGCTCGATCACGTCGAACATCTGCGCGATGCCGTTGTGCACCTCGCCGACCAGCCAGCCCTTGGCCGGCACCCCGTGCTGGCCGAAGGTGAGCTCACAGGTGGCCGAGACCTTCAGGCCCATCTTGTGCTCGACGTTGGTGACGAAGGCGCCGTTGCGCTCGCCGATCTCACCGGTCTCGAAGTCGAACAGGAACTTCGGCACGAAGAACAGCGACAGGCCCTTGGTGCCCGGCTTGGCGCCCTCGGGGCGGGCCAGCACCAGGTGGAAGATGTTCTCGAACAGGTCGTCGGAGTCCGCCGAGGTGATGAATCGCTTCACGCCGTCGATGTGCCAGGAGCCGTCGGACTGCTGGACGGCCTTGGTGCGGCCGGCGCCGACGTCCGAGCCGGCGTCCGGCTCGGTGAGCACCATGGTGGAGCCCCAGCCGCGCTCGGCGGCGATCACGGCCCACTTCTTCTGCTCTTCGGTGGCGACGTGGTAGAAGATGTTGGCGAATCCGGCGCCGCCGGCGTACATCCACACCGCCGGGTTGGCGCCCAGGATGTGCTCGTGCAGCGCCCACATCAGCGCCTTGGGCATGGCCATGCCGCCCAGGGCCTCGTCGATGCCGACCCGGTCCCAGCCGCCTTCGAGACAGGCGCGCACCGACTTCTTGAAGGACTCGGGCAGGGTCACCGAGTGGGTGGCCGGATCGAACACCGGCGGGTTGCGGTCACCGTCGACGAACGAGTCAGCAATCGGGCCCTCGGCCAGCCGGACCATCTCGCCGAGCATCTCGCGGGCGGTGTCGATGTCGAGGTCGGCGTACTCGCCCTGGCCGAAGACCTTGTCCAGGCCGAACACCTCGAACAGGTTGAATACCTGGTCACGGACATTGCTCTTGTAGTGGCTCACTACTTCCTCCTCATGGAATGCCACCTGCGGTTGGGTACTCAGGCTTAAGTTACCCACCAGTAACGTGCCCTGAAATATACTCCCTGGAACCGGCAGCGCAAGCCAGTGTGAGCTACCTGTCATCGACTAATTAACCAACCGGTTGGTCTCACTCCCGGGGAGGTCCTGATCACGGGCCGTCCGGCGCCGCTGACCTGCGGCGGGTAAGGTTCCACCGTGACCTCTGCGAACAAACTGGATCCGTCGTCGCTGAGGGAGGCGTTCGGTCATTTCCCCACCGGCGTGATCGCCATCGCCGCCGAGGTCGACGGTGTCCGGGTCGGCCTGGCCGCCAGCACCTTCGTCCCGGTATCCCTGGACCCGCCACTGGTGTCCTTCTGTGTGCAGAACACCTCGACCACGTGGCCCAAGCTCAAGGACTCACCCCGGCTGGGGATCAGCGTGCTCGGCGAGGCCCACGACGTCGCGGCGCGCTCACTGGCCGCCAAGACCGGTGACCGGTTCGCCGGGCTGGAGACTGTCACCAGCGAAGGTGCGGTGTTCATCAAGGGCACCGGGGTGTGGCTGGACAGCGCGATCGAACAGCTGGTGCCCGCGGGCGACCACACCATTGTGGTGCTGCGCGTCTCGAACGTGACGGTCGATCCGCAGATCGCACCGATCGTGTTTCACCGCAGCGGTTTTCGCCGCCTCGGCGAGTAGCCGCATTCAGAAGGGCGGCGGGTCGTCGGGATCGATCTCGTGTGGCACGGTGGGGCACCAGAGGTCGTGATGGGCGGCGCGGCGGGCTTCGCGGGCCTTGTGGTTCTGGTTGCGTTCGGCATTGATCCGTGCGGCGCGGTCCTGGGCGCGGGTGCGCCGACGTCGGGGCATCATCGCGGTGCGCTCCCCGCACCGGTCTCCGGTTGACCGCCGTGGTGGCGCTAAGTCGCCGGTGGGTACACACAGCCGGGGAAACAGCAGCGCACTGCCCGGGGTGGTGACGTAGGTCTGCCCCGACGGGGAGACCAGGATCAACGTTCCGTCCGGAAGCTGTTTCTCTTGCCAGCCCCAGAACGTCTTCGCCAAATGATGTGTGCGGCAATAACATTTCAGATTCGACGCATGAGTGGCACCACCGTCGCCATAGGGAATCGTATGGTCAATATCGCATTTGACCGCCGGCGCATCACAACCCGGCCAGCGACACGTCAGATCCCGGCACCGGACGAAATCGGCCAACGCCTTCGACGGCGCGTACCCCGGCTCCGGTGGGGCATCGGCGGGGTGCACCAACGCCACCAGCCGCGCTGATTCGGCCAGCTCGGCGATCATCGCCGCGGGGACCAGCCCGTCGGCCTCCACCAGCGAGCCCGGCTGCGTACCGGTCCCGTCGATGCTGGCCTGTTCTGCGATCACATGAATGACCACCGGCGAGGCCGCGGGTCGCGAACCCACCGCGCAGTCGGCCCGCCCGCACCGGCACCCCAGCCGATCCGCCCGCGCCGCCAACGCCCCCATCGCGTCCGCACGCCGCTGCTCACGACTGCGCGGATCATCCTCACATACGGTGGCCGCCAACGCATCCAACGCCTTATCCAGTGCGCGGGCATCGACGGTGAACATACTGCCGTAGATCTCCGAGAGCCCGCCCTGTTGATCCTGAAACCCGATCTCGCGTTCGGCCTGCCGCTCCTTGCGCCGCCGCACCGCATCCCGATCGGCTTTCGCCACGATCTTGTCGATCTTGCCGGCTAACCGACTTGCCGTCAGCGACGGCCAGCGTGGCACCGCGCGCGCCAACGCGGCATCGATTGTTGCCAGCACCTGCCCGTCGGTGATCAGATCCGTGCGATACACGATCGTCTGAAACAGCCGCAGACCGATGTCCCCGGCCTTGAACACCTCGGCCACCTGCGGCAAGCGCTCCCGCATCGCCCGGGCATAGCACAGCCGACTGCCCGCCAACCCCTGACTGATCCGCAACGCCGCCGCCACCTCAGCGGCCACCGCCGCCTCGGTATCGACCGCCCACTCCTGGGTCTCACCACAGCGACTCAACCGCAACGCGAACAACTCTCCGATCGCCACCAGCTGGGCCGCCGCCGCCCGGTTCTCCGCCCGAGCCGACGCACAGATCCGATCCACCAACGCCGCCGACTCCGGCGTCGTGCGCGGATGACGCTGCAAAAACCACGCACTGAACCGCGCCACCGAATCCAGGGTGGGTCCGGTGGGAGGTGCCGCCGGCGGCATCGACTCGAACATACGTGCGAGTATACCTGAATTCACGACATGGGGCGAAGGTGCGGTCGTCCCCGCGGATGTGTTGCTATGGGCTGATGGCGACCCTGCACAGTGACCCCGGGAAGTTGCAGGCCACGGCCGAGGCGCTGGTGGCTGAGGCGGCCGAATTCGTACGGCGCCGCCGCGCCGAGGTGTTCGGTGCCGACGCCCCCGACCCCGATATTCAGACGAAGAGCACCCCGACCGACCCGGTCACCGTGGTCGACACCGAGACCGAGCGCCTGATCCGGGACCGGCTGGCCCAGTTGCGGCCCGGTGATGCGGTACTCGGCGAGGAGGGCGGCGGCGACGACGGCGCGGGACCCGTGACCTGGGTCGTCGACCCGATCGATGGCACCGTCAACTTCATGTACGACGTCCCGGCCTATGCGGTGTCGGTGGCGGCGCAGGTCGGCGGGGTGTCGGTGGCGGGCGCGGTCGCCGACGTGGCCGGTGAGCGGATCTACTCCGCCGGTGTCGGGCTGGGTGCGCACGCCCATGACCGGCACGGCACCACGAGACTGCGTTGCAATGAAGTCAGTGCATTGCCGTTGGCCTTGCTGGGCACCGGATTCGGGTATTCAGCCGGCCGCCGGGCGGTGCAGGCGGCGCTGATAGCCCGGTTATTGCCGGCGGTGCGCGACGTGCGGCGGATCGGCTCGGCCGCGCTGGACCTGTGCATGGTGGCGGCCGGACGGCTCGACGCCTACTACGAGCACGGCATCAACCTGTGGGACCACGCCGCGGGATCGCTGATCGCCGCCGAGGCGGGTGCCCGGGTGCTGTTGCCGAACCCGGAGGTCGACGGAGCGGTGATGGTCGCTGCAGCGCCGGGCATCGCCGACGAACTCCTCGCGCTGCTGGATCGCGAGGGCGGGTTGGAGCCGATCCCCCGGTAGGGCCTTCAGTCGGACTTGCGGCCGAAGATCTTCCGGCCGAGCCAGACGACCGGGTCGTAGCGGTTCCCGGCCACCCGTTCCTTCATCGGGATGATGGCGTTGTCGGTGATCTTGATGCCTTCCGGGCAGACCTCGGTGCAGCACTTGGTGATGTTGCACAGCCCGAGCCCGGCGTCGTCCTGGGCGAAGTCGCGCCGATCGGCGGTGTCCAGCGGATGCATCTCCAGCTCGGCGAGCCGGATGAACATCCGCGGGCCGGAGAACCGGGGCTTGTTCTCCTCGTGGTCCCGGATGACGTGGCAGACGTTCTGGCACAGGAAGCATTCGATGCACTTGCGGAACTCCTGCGAGCGCTCCACATCCACCTGCTGCATGCGGTACTCGCCGGGCTTGAGCCCTTCCGGCGGCTTGAAAGCCGGCATTTCGCGGGCCTTCTCGTAGTTGTAGGACACGTCGGTGACCAGGTCCCGAATCACCGGGAAGGTCCGCACCGGGGTGACCGTGACGGTCTGGCCCGGTTCGAACATCGACATCCGGGTCATGCACAGCAGGCGCGGGAACCCGTTGATCTCGGCCGAACACGACCCGCACTTGCCGGCCTTGCAGTTCCACCGCACCGCCAGATCCGGAGTCTGGGTGGCCTGTAGCCGGTGGATGACGTCGAGCACCACTTCGCCCTCGTTGACCTCGACGGTGTAGTCCTGCAGACCGCCGCCGTCGGGGTCACCACGCCAGACGCGCATGTTCACGGTGTTGGTCATCTCGCGCTCCGTCCCGGGTGCCCAGCCAACTCTTCGTCGGTGTAGTACTTTTCGAGCTCGCCGATCTCGAACAGCTCCAGCAGGTCCTCGCGCATCCCCGACTGCGGTTCGCGGGTGATGTTGATGTCGGGGACGGCGCTTTCGTCGGCGACTCGGCAGACCAGCAGGGTCTGCCGCCAGCCCGAGTCCATACCCGGATGGTCGTCGCGGGTGTGGCCGCCGCGACTCTCCGTGCGCAGCAGCGCCGCCTTGGCCACGCACTCGCTGACCAGCAGCATGTTGCGCAGGTCGACGGCGAGGTTCCAGCCCGGGTTGTACTCCCGGCCGCCCTCGACGGCGACGTTGGCGAACCTGGCCTTGAACTCCTCGAGTCTGGTCAGCGCCTGCTCCAGCTCGCTGGCGTTGCGGATGATGCCAACTAGATCGTTCATCGACTGCTGCAACTCCGAGTGCAGGGTGTAGGGGTTCTCGGCTGTGCCGGCGGGACGCTCGAACGGCGCCAGCGCCAGCGCCGCCGCGGCGTCCAGTGCCGCCGGTGTCACGGCGGGCCGAGCGGCCAGGCCCTGCACGTACTGGGCGGCGCCCAGGCCGGCGCGACGGCCGAACACCAGCAGGTCTGAGAGCGAGTTGCCGCCCAGCCGGTTGGAGCCGTGCATCCCGCCGGAGCATTCGCCGGCGGCGAACAACCCGGGCACCGCCGCGGCGCCGCTGTCGGGGTCGACCTCGATGCCACCCATGACGTAGTGGCAGGTGGGGCCGACTTCCATGGGGCCCTTGGTGATGTCGACCTCAGCGAGCTGCATGAATTGGTGGTACATCGAGGGCAGTCGGCGTTTGATCTCCTCCGGTGTGAGCCGGGAGGCGATGTCGAGGAAGACCCCGCCGTGCGGCGATCCTCGACCGGCCTTGACCTCGGAGTTGATCGCCCGGGCCACCTCGTCGCGGGGCAGCAGGTCGGGGGTGCGCCGCGCCGAGTCGTTGTCCTTGAGCCACTGGTCGGCTTCGGCCTCGGTCTCTGCGTACTGGCCTTTGAACACCGGCGGGATGTAGTCGAACATGAACCGGGTCCCGTCGGAGTTCTTGAGCACCCCGCCGTCGCCGCGCACGCCCTCGGTGACCAGAATCCCCTTCACGCTGGGCGGCCACACCATTCCGGTCGGGTGGAACTGGACGAACTCCATGTTGATCAGGCTCGCTCCGGCGCGCAGCGCCAGCGCGTGTCCGTCGCCGGTGTACTCCCAGGAGTTCGAGGTCACCTTGAACGACTTGCCGATGCCCCCGGTGGCCAGCACCACCGCCGGCGCCTCGAACAGCACGAACTTGCCGCTCTCGCGCCAGTAGCCGAAGGCGCCCGAAATAGCGCCGGTGGCTTCATCTTTGAGCAGTTCGGTGATGGTGCACTCGTGGAAGATCTTGATCCGGGCCTCGTAGTCACCGAACTCGGCGTGATCGTCCTGCTGCAGCGAGACCACCTTCTGCTGCATGGTGCGGATCAGCTCCAGGCCGGTGCGGTCACCGACGTGCGCCAGCCGCGGATAGGTGTGGCCACCGAAGTTGCGCTGGTTGATCTTGCCGTCTTTGGTGCGGTCGAACAGGGCACCATAGGTCTCCAACTCCCAGACCCGCTCCGGTGCTTCCCGGGCGTGCAGCTCGGCCATCCGCCAGTTGTTGAGGAACTTGCCGCCGCGCATGGTGTCGCGGAAGTGCACCTGCCAGTTGTCTTTTTCGTTGACGTTGCCCATCGACGCCGCGCAGCCGCCTTCGGCCATCACGGTGTGCGCCTTGCCGAAGAGCGACTTGCACACCACCGCCACGCTCAGGCCCTGCTGGCGGGCTTCGATGACCGCGCGCAGTCCCGCGCCGCCGGCACCGATCACGACTACGTCGTAGGAGTGCCGTTCGACTTCAACCATGAATTCTCGATTACCCTTCGTGTGTTTGCGGAGCTCAGCCGATGAAACGGAAATCGGTGATGACGCCGCTGGAGACCATCCAGATGTAGAAGTCGGTGAAGGCCAGCGTGCCCAGTGTGATCCAGGCGAACTGCTGGTGCCGGCCGTTGAACCAGCTGATCTTCGTCCAGAACCAGTAGCGGATTGGGTGCTTGGAGAAGTGGTTCAACCGGCCGCCGAAGACGTGTCGGCAGGAGTGGCAGCCGCCGGTGTAGGCCCACAGCATGGCCACGTTGGCCAACAGCACGATGTTGCCCACGCCGAATCCGAATCCTCCAGGGCCGTCATCGGAGTGCAGCGCGACGATCGCGTCGTAGGTGTTCAGCGCGGCCAGCGCGAAGGCGGCGTAGAAGAAGTAGCGGTGGGTGTTCTGCATGATCAGCGGGAACCGCGTCTCGCCGGTGTAGTGGGCCCGGGGCTCGGGGACCGCGCACGCCGTCGGCGACTGCCAGAATGCCCGGTAGTAGGCCTTGCGGTAGTAGTAGCAGGTGAGCCGGAAGCAGAGTAGGAACGGCAATACCAAGGCGCCCAACGGGATCCATCGAGGGAACTCCGGCAGCCAGACGCCGAGGTGGCTGGAGCCCTCTACGCACGACGCGCTGATGCACGGAGAGTAGAAGGGTGTCAGGTAGTGGTACTTGTCCACCCAGTAGCCGCTGCCCCAGAACGACCGGATGGTGGCGTAGATGATGAACGCGTCCAGGCCGAGGTTGACCCGCAGCGGCGACAACCACCATCGGTCGCTGCGCAGGGTGCGGTTGGCGATCCGCGCCCGAGTCGCCGAGAAGACCCCGGTTCCTGGTCGGTTCACGGCAGGTGCGCTCATCTAGGGGTTCCCCTTCGGCTGGATTCGTCGGAGGGCGCCCCTATGCAAGCAGCACCCGGTATGGGTTCAGTACCTGCCTTGGCCGCCGACGCCCTCGTCGTCGACGTCGCGCCAGAACTCGCTGTCGTACTCGGTGTCGGGGATGGCGATCTTCTCGTGGGCGCGCTCGGCGGCCCAGCGCTCCAGATCGAGTTCGCCGGCGTCTGATTCCAGGAGTTGGACGTCGGTGAGGATGCGCTCGGCGTCCATCTCGATGCGGCGCATTCCGGGGATGTCGCCGAAGCGGGTCTTCAACCCCAGCACGCAGCGCCGCAGGTCGCCGATCAGGGCGTGTAGTTCGGCGAGTTCGGTAGTGCTCGACACCGGACCTCCTCGGGTGTTGCGGATCACATTACGTTCACCCGATGCTAGTCATACCGCGAACCGAACGTGAGACAGATCACGTTGTTGCCGAGTCGTGTTGGCCGCACGAAAAACCCCCGACACACGCTGTGTACGGGGGTTTTCCGGACGGGGCCTACTTGGCTCCGCTACTTGATGGCGATCCGCTGCGGCTGGCTGCCGGCGTGGACTCCTGCCACCCGGACCGTCAGGATGCCGGCGTCATAGGACGCCGAGATGGCGTCGCCGGTGACGTGTGACGGCACCCCGAAGGATCGGCGGAAGGCGCCGTAGCGCACCTCTCGCAGGGTGCGGTTCGCGCCGGTGGGGTCGGTCTCGGCGTGCTCGTCGCGGCGTTCGCCGCGGATAACGAGCCGTCCGGCGTCGAGTTCGACGGTCACGTCCTTGTCGACGTCGATCCCGGGCAGTTCGAGACGGATCACCGCGTCGTCGCCGTCCTTGGTGATCTCGGCGGCCGGATGCACGCCGCGTGGAGCCGGGGTCCGCCAGTCGCCGGCGGTGGGCGGGCTGAAGAAGTCGCGTACCCAGCGGTCGGTGTCGAACGGGCGGGTCCGAAGAGTCAGGGTGCTCATGTGGGTGTCTCCTTGATGCGATGCTGCGTGCCGGTCGGATGCCGGCCCGTCATAGGTCAGAACTTGAGTCGGGCACGCTAAAGTTCCAAATCTTGTTCGCCGTGGGCGAAAGCGCCTACCTGGGTGAACAGGACCACAGTCGCCAGGCGCGGTGAGCGACCTCACGCCACAGCAGTCACACCGCAACATGTTTGTAACGTGTAGCGATACTCCGGAAATATCCGATTCCTACCCTCGCGTACATGGCTGTCATCGAAACGCCCCGCGCCGGCGACCCCATTCGGGAACTGGTCGTAGTCGGGCACGGCATGGTGGGCCACCGCTTCGTGGAGGCACTGCGTAGCCGGATGGACAGCGGTTCATGGCGCGTCACCGTGCTCGCCGAAGAATCCGACCCCGCCTACGACCGGGTCGGCCTGACCTCCTACACCGACGGCTGGGACCGGTCCCGGCTGGCGCTGCCCGGCAACGACTACGCGCAAGACGACCAGGTCCGGCTGCTGCTGAGCACCCGGGTCGCCGAGATCGACCGGGCGGCCAAGGAAGTGGTGGCCGCCGACGGGCAGCGTTACGGCTACGACAAGCTGGTGCTGTCCACCGGGTCGCGCGCGTTCGTGCCGCCGGTTCCCGGCCATGACCTGCCCGGTTGTCACGTGTACCGGACCCTGGACGACCTGGACGGTATCCGTACCGACATCCAGTGCATGCTCGAAGCCGGCACCACCAGGTCCGGAGTGGTGATCGGTGGCGGCCTCTTGGGCCTGGAAGCCGCCAACGCGTTGCGCAGCTCCGGGATCGAGCCGCACATCGTCGAGATGGCGCCCCGGCTGATGCCGCAGCAACTCGACGACGCGGGCGGTTTCCTGCTCGGCAGGATCATCGCTGACCTGGGTATCTCGCTGCACATCGGTGTCGGCACGCAGTCGATCGAGCAGCGCACCCACGAATTCGGCTCGCCCACACTGGCGGTGCGGCTGTCCGACGACACCGAGATCGAAGCCGGCCTGGTGATCTTCGCCGCCGGGGTGCGCCCCCGCGACGAGCTGGCCCGTGAAGCCGGACTGACGATCGCCGAGCGTGGCGGTGTTCTCACCGACTTCTCGTGTGTCACCAGCGATCCCGACGTGTACGCGATCGGCGAGGTCGCGGCCATCGAGGGTGTCTGCTACGGCCTGGTGGGCCCGGGCTACACCAGCGCCGAGGTGGTCGCCGACCGGCTGCTCGAGGGTGCCGCGGAGTTCGGCGAGGCCGACATGTCCACCAAGCTCAAGCTGCTCGGTGTGGATGTGGCCAGCTTCGGCGACGCGATGGGCGTGACCGAGAACTCGCTGTCGGTGGTGGTCAACGACCCGGTGAAGCGCACCTACGCCAAGCTGGTGCTCTCCGATGACGCCAAGACCCTGCTCGGCGGGATTCTGGTGGGCGACGCCTCCTCCTACGGGGTGCTGCGTCCGATGGTCGGCAGTGAGCTGCCCGGTGATCCGCTGGACCTGATCGCCCCGGTCGGCTCCGGCGACGGCGGCAAGCCCTCGCTGGGGATCAGTGCACTGCCCGGTGCGGCCCAGATCTGTTCCTGTAACAACGTCACCAAGGCGCAGCTGTGCGACGCCATCGCCGGCGGCTGCCACGACGTGCAGGCACTCAAGGACTGCACCAAGGCCGGAACCTCGTGCGGCTCTTGCATTCCGCTGCTCAAGGACCTGCTGATCGCCGAGGGCGTGGAGCAGTCCAAGGCATTGTGCGAGCACTTCGAGCAGTCCCGCGCGGAACTGTTCCAGATCGTCCAGGTCACCGGAATCCGCACCTTCTCCGAGCTGCTGGAGCGCTTCGGCAAGGGACACGGCTGTGACATCTGCAAGCCGACCGTCGCCTCCATCCTGGCCTCGACCGGATCCGAGCACATCCTCGATGGCGAGCAGGCCGCGCTGCAGGACTCCAACGACCACTTCCTGGCCAACATTCAGCGCAACGGCAGCTATTCGGTGGTCCCGCGGGTGCCCGGCGGCGAGATCAAGCCCGAGCACCTGATCCTGATCGGCCAGATCGCCCAGGAGTTCGGCCTTTACACCAAGATCACCGGCGGGCAGCGGATCGACATGTTCGGCGCCCGGGTGGATCAGCTGCCCGCGATCTGGCGCAAGCTGGTCGATGCCGGCATGGAATCCGGTCAGGCATACGGGAAGTCGCTGCGGACGGTCAAGAGCTGCGTGGGCAGCGACTGGTGCCGGTACGGCCAGCAGGACTCGGTCAAGCTGGCCGTCGACCTCGAGCTGCGCTACCGCGGACTGCGCGCACCGCACAAGATCAAGATGGGCGTCTCCGGCTGTGCCCGGGAGTGCGCCGAGGCGCGCGGCAAGGACGTCGGTGTGATCGCCACCGAGGTCGGCTGGAACCTCTACGTCGGCGGCAACGGCGGTATGAGCCCCAAGCACGCCCAGCTGCTGGCCAGCGATCTGGATACCGAGACGGTGTTCCGCTACATCGACCGGTTCCTGATGTTCTACATCCGCACCGCCGATCGGCTGCAGCGCACCGCGCCGTGGCTCGAATCGATCGAGGGCGGCCTCGAACACGTGCGCCGGGTGGTCTGTGAGGACTCGCTCGGCCTGGCCGCGGAGTTCGAGGCGGAGATGGCCCGCCACGTGGACAACTACACCGACGAATGGAAGGGCGTGCTCGACGACCCGGAGAAGCTGTCGCGCTTCGTGTCGTTCGTCAACGCCCCCGACGCCGAAGACCCCACCGTCGTGTTCACCGAGCGCGACGGCCGCAAGATCCCGTTGCCTATCCCGGTGTTGCACTCATCCAAGGAGGAATCATGACCGCTACCACCAACATCGAGTCCTGGACCACCGCGTGTGAGTATGACCGTCTGGTCCCCGGCCTCGGCGTCGGAGTGCTGCTCGACAACGGCACCCAGGCCGCGCTGTTCCGCCTTGACGACGGCTCTGTGCACGCGGTGTGCAACATCGACCCGTTCTTCCAGGCCGCGGTGCTGTCGCGCGGCATCGTCGGAGACCGCGGCGGCCGGATTTCGGTCATCTCGCCGCTGAAGAAGCAGGCCTTCGCGCTGGACGACGGCAGCTGCGTGGACGACCCCAGTGTCTCGGTGCAGGTGTTCCCGACCCGGATCACCTCCGAGGGCTACGTTCAGGTCGGTCGGGCCGCTTAACCGTCGCGCTCCCGCGCGAGCGCTTGAAACGCCTGCGCGGTGCTGCGGTCGGCGGGAAAGAGCAGCTCGACGGCCAATTCGGAGATCGTGACTTCGAACGGCATGTCGAATGTGCCGAACATGCCGAAGAAGGACCACTCGCCGCCGTCAGGTGCCCGGACCCTGACCGGACCGAGATTCCGCGCGAAGTCGGATTCGCTTGTGGCATAGCGGTCGTCGCGGGGTAGGTGGTTGTCGAACTCCTCCAGGAGATGCGCGAGCTGCTTGTCGCCGGTGGCGGCGAGCTGACGCTGGATGCGATCGCGAAAGTAGGACATCACGTCGTGGGCGTTGATGATCCGCGGCATCAACGCCAGGCCGACCTGCAGGACGTTGACGGGCGGATTCAGCAGCGCGGGATCGATGGCCGCGACGAGCGGCTGGATGGCAGCGTTTGCGGCGACCAGGTTCCAGTGACGGTCGAAGACGACCGCCGGATACGGCTTGTGACTGTTCAGGATCCGTTCCAGCGCTTCGCGGATCGGCGTGAGTTCGGGCGCGCCCAACGAGTGCTCGGGGAACGCTGGAGCGTGACCCGCGGCGAGCAGTAGCCGGTTTCGTTCACGGAACGGTATGTCGAGCCGCTCGCCGAGCCGCAACAGCAGGTCTCGCCCGGGCTTTGAGCGGCCGGTCTCGACGAAACTCAGATGGCGCGCCGACACATCCGCATCGAGCGCGAGCTCCAACTGGGTCAGCCGGCGCCGTTGCCGCCACTCCCGCAGCAGCGGTCCGACCTGGAGAGCGGAGCCGATGGTCGCCATTCGCACCGACTGTAGCCGCATCGGGTGGGCGGCTCCATTACCCCGAGGTAATCGACAGCACGACCTTGTGCCCGCGAGATTCAGGACGCGGACCGCGTCGCCTGGGGGTTGTGGAAGCTCACCTTCCCGCTCTGCGTGGCCTTGGCCGGGTGCGCGCTGACCACCGCGATCACCGGTGGGCAGATCGGCCTCAACCGGCCCGATGTCTCGATCATCGGCTCGACCGAAGGCCTTGGCGTGATCACCACCGTGACACTGGCCTGGCTGCTGTTCTACGACTTTCCGGCCGACGCCAGCCGACAGCCGGCCCTCATCGTGGCGTTGATATCGGCAGCCGCAGCGGCGTTTGCAGCCGCTGACTACGGTCCGCTACGGGGAGCACCACTGTTTCCGCGATTGGATGATGAGCGCGGGACTACCCCGAGGCCAACACCAGCCCGGCCGGCTGCGGTACGAGCAGCGGCCGGCGCACGTACCGCACCCAGGTCAGTGTCGCGGCTGCGACATAGCCGATCAGGAAGACCCAGAACGCGGCGGTGGCAGAGCCGTTGGCCAGATATGACTGCCGCAGTGCAAGATTGATCGCGACGCCGCCGCACGCACCGATGGCACCTGCGAACCCGATCAGCGCCCCGGACATCGACCGCGACCAGCTGCGACGGTCGGCCTCGCCCAGACCCAGTGTGTGACTGCGCACTTCGAACACCGACGGGATCATCTTGTACACCGAGCCGTTGCCGATCCCGGACACGATGAACAGCGCGACGAAGCCGATCACGTAACCCACCATGGTGGCGCCCGCCGACGGGCCGCCGTCCCGGCCATCGAGGGTGCTGACGCCGACCAGCAGGCCGGAGGCCGCGAACATCCCGCCGAAGGCCGCCAGCGTGACCGGGCCCCCGCCGATCCGGTCGGCTACTCGGCCACCGATGATGCGGGCAACGGATCCCAGAAGCGGTCCCAGGAAGGCGATTTGGGCGGCGTGCAGCGACGCCTGCGCGGGGCTCTGCCCGCTGCCGACGAAGCTGATCTGCAGGACCTGGCCGAAGGCGAACGAGAACCCGATGAACGAGCCGAAGGTCGCGATGTAGAGCACCGCGATGATCCAGGTGTCGAGCTCGGACATGATCGAGCGCATCGCGGACAGGTCGGCCTTCTGCATCTGAAGGTTGTCCATGAACACCGCCGCGCCGATCGCGGTCACCGCGAGGAACACCAGATAGATCGCGCACACCCAGTGCGGCTGCCGATTTCCGACGGTTGCCAGCACCGCCAGGCCGACCAGCTGGATCAGGGGCACCCCCAGGTTGCCGCCTCCGGCGTTGACCGCCAGCGCCCAGCCTTTGAGCCGGTGCGGGTAGAAGGCGTTGACGTTGGTCATCGACGCCGCGAAGTTGCCGCCGCCGAGCCCGGTCAGGGCCGCGCAGACCAGATACGGCCAGAGCGGCAGTCCGGGGTGGGCGAGCAGGACTGTTATCCCCACGGTCGGGATCAGCAGGACCAGCGCCGAGAAGATCGTCCAGTTCCGGCCGCCGAATGCGGCGGTGGCCAACGAATACGGGATGCGCAGGCAGCCGCCGGCCAGGGTGGCGGTGGCCGCGAGCAGGAACTTGTCACCGGACGTGAAGCCGTACACGTCTTGTGGCATGAACAGCACCATCACCGACCAGATCGCCCAGATCGAGAAGCCCACGTGCTCAGCGACTGTCGACCAGAACAGGTTGCGCCGGGCGATATTGTTGTTGCCGGCCTCCCAGGCCACGGTGTCTTCGGGATCCCAGTCTGCGATGACGTGTGAACGAGTCATGCTGTCACGGTATGAATCTTGTGTTACCGCAATACTTCCAGAGGTCACCCTTCGGTGAACTTCCGATCACCCGGTGTGACGATCACAACAGCCGCAACGGAACCCGGGCCTGAGCGGTGATGAACCGGTCGGTGATCACTCGAGCGACACCAACATGCGAACCCAGTGGTTCGGTCACCAGGTCTGCCCCGGCCCCGTGCAGTCGTCGCTGAAACAGCCCGTCGGCCAGCAGATAAGACGCGATCACCACTCGGGACGCACCGCGGCGCCGCGAGTTCGCGACCGCCTCTGCGACGCTGAACCCACCGATGGCGGCGAACGCAAGATCCACCGGTGCGCCGATCAACTGCGACAGCATGTGCGCAGCTCGTTCCAGATCCGCGCGGGCCGTGGGGTCCGACGAACCGGCGGCCGCCAGGATCACCGAGTCTCCCGGCCGCCAGCCTGATTCGAGCAACCCGGCGACGACCACCGTGGCCAGGTCGGGGTCGGGCCCCAGGGCGGGTGTGATGGTGACGTCGGGGTGCCCGCTGGCCGCGACGTGGGTGGGCAGGTCGACGCCCACGTGATATCCGCGGGCCAGAAATGCCGGGACGACGATAGCCGGTTGGCCGCTGTTGGCCTCGGCAGCAAGAAGTTCCATCGGCGTGGGGCCCAGTACGTCGACGAAGGCCACCCGCACCGGCCGTGCCAGCAGGGTGCCGACGCGTTCGGCGAGCTCGCCGAGCATCACCACGCCCTCAGGCCGGCGGGTGCCGTGTGCGACCAGGATCGGAATCATGCCGCCCCCGATTCGTCGACCGCCAATCGGTAACCTCGTTTGATCACGGTGGCCACGATCAGTCTGTCGCCCAACGCGATTCGCAGTCGCAACACGGCACTGTCCACCGCATGCTTGGTGCTGCCCTGCCCCGGCAGAGCCTGCAGCAGTGCGTCCCGGGCCACTACGAAGCCGGGCCGGTGTGCCAGCACGCGCAGGGTGGCCAGGCCGGCAGGCGAGACCGGTCTGGCCACCCCGTCCACCAGAACTCGACCGTCCACGATCTCGATCAGGTGGCCTGCGGCGTGCACGGCTAGGCTCATGTACCAGGTTTAACGGGCTCCGGTTTCCGCTGTGTTACCTGGGCATTTCCAGTCAGTTGCCGCGCCCGGAGAGGCCGGCGCAGGTACATGAACCAGGTCAGTACCGCCACGGCGCAGTAGGAGGCCAGAAAGATCCAGAACGCCGGAGTCTCGGTACCGGTACTGGCATAGGCCTGCCGAAGGGTCAGGTTGATGGCCACGCCACCGAGTGCACCGACGGCGGTGGCGAAACCGATCAGCGCGCCGGAGTGTGAGCGGGCCCAGTGCCGGCGTTCGGACTCGCTGAGGTCCAGGGACCGGCTGCGGGCTTCGAAGATCGACGGGATCATCTTCAGCACCGATCCGTTGCCCATCCCGGCCAGGATGAACAGCGCGATGAATCCGGCGATGTAGACGACGATATTGGCCGTCGCCACCGAACCCGGGTGGCGATCGTCGATCGTGCTGGCCGTCGCCAGCGCACCGGCGGCCACGATCATCCCGATGAAGACCCAGAAGGTGACTCGGCTGCCGCCGCGGCGATCGGCCACCCGGCCACCGTAGATCCGCGACAGGGCGCCCAGCAGCGGCCCGATGAAGGCGATTCGGGCGGCATACAGCGACGCCTGTTCGGGGCCGTAGCCGGTCTCCTCGAACGTGGTGTGCAGCACCTGCGCGAAGGCGAACGCGAAGCCGATGAACGAGCCGAAGGCGGCGCAGTACAGTGCGGCGATAACCCAACTGTCCGACACGCTCAGGATCGAGCGGATACCGCCCACCTCGTCCATGCCGTGGTCGAGGTTGTCCATCCGCAGGGCGGCACCGATCCCGCCGATCGCCAGCAGGACCAGATAGACGGCACACACCAGGTACGGCTTGGTGTTACCGATGGTGGCCAGCACCAGCAGGCCCACCAACTGGATGGCGGCCACCCCGAGGTTGCCGATACCGCCGCACAATCCCAGTGCACCGCCCTTGAGGCGCTGCGGGTAGAAGGCGTCCACGTTGGCCAGCGACGCCGCGTAGTTGCCGCCGCCCAGGCCGGTCAGGGCCGCGCACACCAGGTACATCCACATCGGCTGACCGGGGTTTATCAGCAGCAGCAGGGTGCCCACGGTGGGGATCAGCAGGATCAGCGATGAGAACGCCGCCCAGTTGCGGCCGCCGAACTTGGCCGTGGCCGACACATACGGCACCCGAACGCAGGCGCCGACCAGCGTGGCGACCGCGCCCAGCAGCAGCTTGTCACCGGGCTTGAGGCCGTAGACGGACTCGGGCATGAACAGCACTACCACTGACCACAGGGACCAGATGGAGAAGGCGATGTGCATGGTCGCCGTCGACCAGAACAGGTTGCGGCCAGCGATGGCACCGTTGCCGTTCTCCCAGGCTGCACCGTCCTCGGGGTCGAAATCGGTGATGTGCGCGTGCGTCACGAAGGTCTCCTCACTCCGGTTGGAACAACGTGCGAACCTAACGGCCCGGTCTGGCAGATCGCGGTGCAGAAGCTGTAGATGCCTTGGGACGGAGACTTCTCTGCTTAGTCGTTGACCAGGTTCGGCGGCTGAGAATCGACCATGGTGCGAGCCGACCTCTCGTAACAGGTTTACGCGCAGCTGATTTCGGTTGTGTTAGGGCCGAATTGCTCAGGAGTTGCTTACTCCTAACAGTGTCCTGTCAGTTGACTGGCAGCCAGCCGGTGACAGCGCTGGCGATCTGCAGGTACAACGGAATCCCGATGGTCACGTTGTAGGAGAAGGTCAATCCCAGCGACGCCGCGAGCGGCACGGTCGGGCTGGCTTCGGGAATCGCTATGCGCTGCACCGCCGGCACCGCAATGTAGGACGCAGCACCACACAACACGGCGAACAATACGTAGCTACCCAAATCGAAATGCGTTCTGGTGACAAAAGAATAGGTATGGATGATGCAGATCCCCATGACCGCGAACAAGTTTGGCGCCAATATGCCGAATGCGATCAATCCCCGACCTGCGGCACGCAGATCCTTGAGCTTGCGGGACGCCGTCATTCCCATTTCGAGCAGGAACAGACACAGCATGCCTTGGAACGCTGTCACGAAGACGTGGTCGCCGTCGGCGATGACATCGGGGCCCTGTAGGCGGCTGATCAGGCCGATCACGATTCCACCGAACAACAGATACAACCCCGGGTTGAGCAGAACCTCGCGAACGAGGTCTCCGCTGACCCGCACGGCGGGGCCCGCGTCAATCTTGTGGGTCGGGGGGACCGTTGCGGTCAGGGTGGCCGGAACGGCCTTGACCGGAACGACGGGGTTGTACCCGGGCTCCCCGGGCATGTTGCCCAGCGGGTCCATTCCGCGCTCACGCAGCCGTGCCACCAGGCCCAGGGCCACGACGCAGCCCGGGATCTCCATCACCGCCAGCATCACCGGCATGAATGCGTCGAATGCGATATCCAGCGTGGCCAGTACGCCCAGGCACGTCGCGAAGGTGCCGGCCGAATCGGACCCGTAGTAGCCGGCCACCGTGGACCGGTCGATACGGCGCATCTTCGTCATTCGGCTCAGCAGCCCGTAGGCGAGGAATCCGATCACCAGGTTGGTGATGAAGCCCAGCGCAATGAAGCCCAGGACATTGCCGAGGCTGGACGCGTCGATGGTGGCGAGTTCCGCGCCGCCGCGCCAGCCGATCGCCAGCAGTAGGTAAAGCGTCAGGCCTTGATACAGCACGTAGGGGAACTCGAACGGGATCTTGAGCACCGGGATGAGAAAGCCCATGTAGAAGAAGAGCAGCAGCGGCTTGAACAGGTTATGGGTGAAGTTGTGCCAGAACTCGTACAGCATGAAATCTCCAGTGTCGGTGTCCGCAGCCGCGCCAGCAGTTGGGGCGCGGGGCTGGCGGATGGTCCGAATGGAGGGTACGCACTTCGCACGAGGTCCGCGACCGCAGGAAACTCGGCGAAGTCAGACTTCCTCGCCTACCAGCTCGGGCGACCGGAGGGGTGCTGGCGCGGACGCGACCAGTGCATCCGCACGGTCTGCCCGGGACGCACCTGGGCCAGCATGTCGATGTCGGCCTCGGCGACCACGCCGACCACCGGATAGGCACCGGTCACCGGGTGGTCAGGTCCCAGAATGATCGGGAACCCGTTCGGCGGAATCTGGATGGCACCCCGGTCGGCACCTTCGGCGGGCAGTTGACGATCCGGCCAGCGGTACTCCAACGGCATGCCGACCAGTCGCATCCCGACCCGGTCACTGTGGTTGGTCACCAGCCAGTTGGTGCGTACCAGGACGTCGGGGTCGACGAACCAGTCGTCGCGGGGGCCCGGGGTAACCCGCAGCTCCACCACGTCGTCGGGGATGGTCGCCACCGGGGCCTGGTCGAGTTCGGGGTAGTCGCCGGACCGCTCCCCGATGTGAACCACATCGCCGTCGCGCAACGGAGCCGGGCCGATCGAGGCCAGCACGTCGTAGCTGCGCGAGCCCAGCACCGGTGTGACCTCGATTCCGCCGCGCACCCCAAGGTAGCTTCGCAGCCCCGAGTGCGGAGTGCCCAGTGAGATCAACTGCCCGTCGCGGACGTGCTGAATGCTGTTGGTGCCGAACCTGACTCCATCGACTGTCGGATCGGTGTCGGCTCCGGTGACCGCGATGTCGACGTCGCCACCGCGGACCCGCGCGGCGAATCCGCCGAACGCGACCTCGATGGTGGCCCGGTCGTCGGGATTGGCCAACAGACGGTTGGCGAGTTTGTGCGAGCGGCGGTCGGCGGCTCCGGACCGGGTGACACCGAGATGGCCCAGCCCGGCGCGCCCCAAGTCCTCGACCAATGCCAGCGGGCCCGTGCGCAGGATCTCCAAGGTGGCGGTCATCAGGCGGCCCGGAATTGCACGGACATGCCCGGAGTCAGCAGGGCCGGGGCGGGCCGGTCGAGGTCCCACAGCACCGCGTCGGTACGACCGATCAGCTGCCAGCCACCGGGCCAGTGCCGCGGATAGACACCGCTGAACCGGCCGGCCAAGGCCACCGATCCCGCCGGAACGGCGGCCCGCAACTCGTCGCGCCGCGGCACCTCCAATCGCGGGTCACCACCGATCAGATAGGCGAAACCCGGTGTGGAGCCGCAGAATCCGACCTGCCAGGGTATTGCGGTGTGCGCGCTGACGACCTGCGCGACACTCAGACCGGTGCGTGCGGCGACCTCGCTGAGATCCGGGCCGTCGTAGACGACGTCGATGACCACGTCCGGTGTGCCGGCGGATGCGCTGGTTCGCACCGAGCCGGAGTCGACAGCCAAGGTCGCCAGTCGGTGCCGGACAGCTGCCTGGTATCGGGGTGCGGCGAGCTTCACCAGGACCGTGTTCGATGCCGGGACGATATCGATGACCCCGGGCAGTGCCGCGGCCGCCAGGGCCGCGGCCCATGCCAGCACGTCGGTGGTGTCATCGCATTGCAGTAGCAGCGCGCGGTCGCCGTAGTCGAGGATCGCATCGGCATTGGTGATGTCGGGGTGGTCCAGTGTCACGCTCATGAACCCGACCGTAGTCCGGAAAAGTGACGCAGGCCACATTTCTGCGGACTATGCCAGAGCGGTCTTACCGAATGCGCAGAGTTGCGTCCTACCCGGTGATCCGGGCGATCAGTTCAGGTAGTTGTGCGGCCACCACCGGGTAGCTCAGCGGGGAGGCGAACGCGATGGCGCCGGCCAGATCCTTGCTGGTGAAGACGCTGCGGGACTCGTAGGCCGCCACGGCCGGATCGGCCAGCAACCCCTGGCGTTCGTCGTCGCTCTCGGTGGTCCAGATCAGCACGTCGGCGCCACCGAGAACCGATCCGATCCGGTCGTGCTCGATCACCGCCGGAGCGTCCGCGGCGCTGAGTCCCCATTGCGTCAGGAACTCCGTGCGCCAGCCGGTGCTTGCGGCCACGACGCGGTTCTCCGGGCCGCCGTCGAGGCGGCCCGACAGCACCAGGGCACTCTTGCCCTTGAAGCCGGGGTGCGCGGCGGCGGTGTCGGCGAATGTGGTGTCGACGCCGTCGATGAGTGTGCGCATCGCGGCGGGCTGGTGGACCGCCTTGCCGATGGCCGCGGCCTGGACCTTCCACGGCTCGAAGAACGCGTCGCCGCCGGACTGCGGCACCGTCGGCGCGATCGCCGACAGCTTCTCGTAGGTGTCGGCGTCCACCCCGGCGTTCGTCGCGATGATCAGATCCGGCTTGAGGTCGGCGATCTGTTGGACCGCGATTCCGTTGTCCAGGTTCAGTACTGCGGGCTTGGCGCTGCCGAGGCGCTGTTGCGCCCAGGGCCAGACCGCGAACGGCTGGTCGCCGAACCAATTGGTGACGGCCACCGGAATCACGCCGAGTGCGAGCAGATCGTCCTGGCCGGTGTAACCCGCGCACACCACCCGCTTGGGCGGTTCGGGCACCGTCGTCTCGCCGAACAGATGCGCAATGGTGACCGGGCCCGCGGCGGGGGTGTCATCGCCGGACTTGTCCGAAGAGCAGGCCGCGGTCGACTCGGCAATGCCGACGGCGAGCAGGGTGGCGGCTCCGGCGGCAGTGAGGAACCCGCGCCGGTTCAACCGCTGAGGCATTCTCCGGCGCTATCCGCGCTCGGCGGGCCGGCCGGTGACGCGCCGTCCCAACTTGGAGATCCCCGGAAGGTTGGACAGCGCGTTGTAGATGTCGTTGCCGGTTGCCACCAGCGACTCCAGCTGCGGCAGGACGCGATCCAGCGTGGCGAACATGGGGTCGGCGAGCGCCAGGTAACGCTCGGTGCGGTCGATCGTGGTGTTGAGTCGTTCGATCGTGGTGGCCAGGTTCTCCACCAGGCTCGGCAGCTCCGCGACGATCTTCGCCGTGGCGGGCGGTACCCGCATCGCGCCGTTGGCGGCTGCCTGGGCGGTCTCCAGGGCGGTCTGGGCCGTGTCCATCGTCGCCTTGGCGGCGGCCTTGATGTCCGCGGGCCTCGGAACCTTCGGGTTCGCCATGGTGGACAACTCTGCCCTACGGCGACGGTGTTGTCAGCGGGATCTCGCTGCGGGTATGTCGGCGGTGGACCTACCGCGGCGCGCCATACCCGCCGCCGCCCGGGGTCTCGATCTCCAGCACATCTCCGGGGGTGACCCCGATCGAGGCGCAACCGCCCAGTTCGGTCACGGTGCCGTCGGCGTGCAGCACCCGGTTGCGCCCGAGCGCGCCCGGCGATCCGCCGGCCATGCCGTAGGGGGCCGTCACCCGGTGCCCCGAAAGCACGCTGACGGTCATGGGTTCACCGAATTCGATCCGTCGCACGCCGCCGTCACCGCCGCGCCAGCGGCCAATACCGCCACTGCCGTGCCGGATCGCATACTTGCGCAACAGGACCGGAAAGCGCATCTCCAGGATCTCGGGATCGGTGAGGCGCGAATTTGTCATGTGGGTCTGCACCACGCAGGCGCCGTCGAATCCCTCACCGGCACCCGAACCCGAGCCCAGCGTCTCGTAGTACTGGTGGTCGGCGTTGCCGAACGTGACGTTGTTCATCGTGCCGGAGCCCTCGGCCTGCACACGTAGCGCTGCCAGCAGCGCACCGGTGATCGCCTGGGAGGTTTCGACGTTGCCGGCCACCACCGCGGCGGGGTGGTTCGGCGACAGCATCGATCCGTCCGGGATCGTGATGCGCAGCGGTCGCAGGCAGCCGTCGTTGATCGGGATGTCGTCGAGAACCAGGGTGCGGAACACGTAGAGCACCGCGGCGGTGACCACCGAGGAGGGCGCGTTGAAGTTCGTGGCCAGCTGCGCCGACGTTCCGGAGAAATCGATGGTGGCCGTGCGGGCTGCTCGATCGATGCTCACCCGCACCGCGATCGTCGCACCGGAGTCCATCCGGTAGCGGTACTCGCCCTCGCTGAGGGTGTCGATCACGCCGCGCACCGCTGCTTCGGCGTTGTCCTGGACGTGGCGCATGTAGGCCTGCACCACGTCGAGCCCGAAATGGCCGATCATGGCCCGGATCTCGTCGATGCCCTTGCGATTAGCGGCGATCTGCGCGCGCAGGTCCGCGAGATTGGTGTCGGGGCTGCGGGAGGCGAACCGCGCCCGCGTGAGCAGGTCCCGGGTCGCCGCCTCGCGGAACTTCCCGTCGTCGACCAGCAGCCAGTTGTCGAACAATACGCCTTCCTCCTCGACGGTTCGGCTGTCGGCGGGCATGGAACCCGGTGTGGTTCCGCCGATTTCGGCGTGGTGGCCGCGAGAGGCCACAAAGAAGAGCACGGTGATTCCGGACTCGTCGAAGACCGGGGTGATCACGGTGATGTCCGGCAGGTGGGTGCCGCCGTGGTACGGGTCGTTGACCGCGTAGACCTGACCGGGCCGCATCTGCCCGGCGCGGCGCTGCAGCACCTCCTTGACCGTCGCACCCATCGAACCCAGGTGCACCGGGATGTGCGGTGCGTTGGCCACCAGGTTGCCGTCGGCGTCGAACAACGCGCAGGAGAAGTCCAGCCGCTCACGGATGTTCACCGACTGGGCGGTCGCCTCCAGTCGGGTGCCCATCTGCTCGGCGATCGACATGAACAGGTTGTTGAAGATCTCCAGCAGCACCGGATCGGCTGCTGTCCCGGCATCAGCCGGCGCCGCCGGGGCGGTGCGCCGCAACACCAGCTGTCCGTCGGCGGTCACCGTGGCCTGCCAGCCGTCGTCGACGACGGTGGTGGCGTTGTCCTCGGCGATGATCGCCGGCCCGGGAACGGTGTCGTCGGGCCTCATGGACGCCCGTCGCCGCAGCGGCGCGTCACGCCAGGCTCCGCGCGCGTACATCCGAACCGATCCGGTCGCTGGGAGACCAGCTTCGGCATCGGTGAGCTGTGTCAGATCGGGTTGCTCGGTCAACCCGGTCGCCTCCACGGCCACCGCTTCGGCGATCAACGGCCGATCCATCAAGAACGAGTACATGCTGCGGTGGGTCTCTTCGAACTCCGCGGTCATCTGCGCGACATCGCCCAAGCCGACCGGAATCGAGGTGTCGGTGCCGGCATAACGCAGGTGAACCCGACGCAGAACTCGCATGGCCGCCGGCGAGATGTGCTGGGCGGCAAGCTCCGCGCGCGCCGCCCGCTCCACGGCATCCGAGGCGTCGGTCAGCGTCGCCAGGGCGGCCGAATCCAGCCTGATCTCGATCGCCTGCTCCCGCATCACGGTGGTGTCGGCCAACCCGATGCCCAGGGCGGAGAGCACTCCGGCCATCGGCGGCACCAGTACCGTGCGGATACCCAGTTGGTCGGCCACCGCGCAGGCATGCTGGCCACCGGCGCCGCCGAAGGTGGTCAGCGCATAGCGAGTGATGTCGTGGCCTTTGGCCACCGAGATCTTCTTGACCGCGTTGGCCATGTTCGCCACCGCGATACGCAGGAATCCTTCGGCGACCTGCTCCGGGGTACGGTGATCACCTGTGTCCGAACGGATCTCATCGGCCATCGCAGCGAAGGAACGCTGCACCGCTGCCGCGTCCAACGGCTGGTCGCCGTTCGGGCCGAACACCGCCGGAAAGTGCGCCGGCTGAATGCGCCCGAGCATCACGTTGGCATCGGTGACGGTCAGCGGCCCGCCCCGGCGATAACAGGCCGGGCCCGGGTCGGCGCCCGCAGACTCCGGGCCCACCCGGTAGCGTCCGCCGTCGAAGTGCAGAATCGATCCGCCGCCGGCCGCCACGGTGTGGATGTGCAGCATCGGCGATCGCAACCGCACCCCGGCGACCTCGGTGGTGAAGACCCGCTCGTAGCCGGTCTGGGCACTGTAATGCGAAACATCGGTAGAGGTTCCGCCCATGTCGAAGCCGATCACCGAGTCGAAGCCGGCCAGTGCCGACATCCGCACCATGCCGACGATGCCGCCGGCCGGCCCGGACAGGATCGCGTCCTTGCCGCGGAAGTGGTCAGCCGCGGCCAGCCCTCCGTTGGACTGCATGAACATCAGCGGTACGCCGTCGAGCTGCTCGGCCACCTGCGCGACATAGCGGCGCAGCACCGGCGACAGATAGGCGTCGACCACGGCGGTATCGCCGCGCGGCACCAGCTTCGGCAGTGGGCTGACCTCGCACGACAGCGAGATCTGGGTGAACCCGATGCACCTTGCCAGCTCGCCGATCGCGCGTTCGTGCACCGGATTGCGGTAGCTGTGTACACACACCACCGCGACCGCGTGAATGCCGTCCGCGTGGGCGGCGCGCAGGTGTTCGCCGAGCGTGTCCAGATCCGGTGCGCGCAAGACGGATCCGTCCGCCCGCAGCCGCTCGTCGACCTCGACTACGCGTTCGTAGAGCTGCTCGGGCAACACGATGTGGCGGTCGAAGATGCGGGGCCGGTTCTGATAGGCGATGCGCAGTGCATCGCCGAAACCGCGGGTGATCACCAGCAGGGTGCGTTCCCCGGCGCGCTCCAGCAGGGCGTTGGTGGCCACCGTCGTGCCCATTCGCACCGCGCCGATCAGGCCGGCCGGGATCGGTGCGTCGTCGGGGATCTCCAGCAGGTCCCGGATTCCGGCCACCGCGGCGTCGCGGTAGTGGGCCGGGTTCTCCGAGAGCAACTTGTGGGTGAGCAGGCGGCCGTCGGGCAGGCGGGCCACGATGTCGGTGAACGTGCCGCCTCGATCGATCCAGAACTGCCAGTCAGCCGACACGGGTTCCATTCTGCTTCGTCAGCAGCGAGACGGCGAAGTCGGCGTAGATGTGCGCGGTCTCCTCCGGTGTCGACGGTCCGGCGGCGTTGAACCACTGCGGCAGTGAGGTGCACATGGTGGCGATGGCGCGGCCGGCGATCCGGCGCTCGCCGGGGGCACCGCCGACGCACCCGTCACGCGACGCGCGGGTGATGGCGGCATCCAGTATGTGCTGCAGTTGGTTTCGTGAGTCGGCGATGCGTTGCCGATTCGCCGCGGTGAGGCTGCGCATCTCGCTGGCACCGATGAAGGCCAGTTTCTGGCGGTGAGTGTGGAACAGCGCCAGGGCTTCGACGATCAGCCGCACCTCCTGCAGGCCGGTTTCGGCGCCGGCGCGGGCGGCGGCGACCCGCCAGTGCAGTTCGGACATGGTCAGATCCAGTATCGCGACCAGCAGGGCCTGCTTGTCGGGATAGTGGTGGTAGATGCCGGGCACGCTCATGTTCGCCCGCGCAGCCAGATCACGCATGGTGCTGCCGTGGTAGCCGGTCTCGACGAAGGCATCGATCGCCGCACGCAGTACCCCGTCGAGGGCCAGCGGCGGAAACGATCGCCAGTCTCGACTCGGGCCGCCGGAGAGTCGCGGGAGGGCCGTCGATCGCGGGACGGTGCTCGCCAGGATCTGAGCCGGCGTCACACCCAGGGCCCGGGCGCACTCACGCAGGCGCGCAACCGAGATCCCGGTCTTGCCGTTCTCGATGGCGCTGACGGTGGCCGCACTCACCCGCAGGTACCGCGCCAGTTCGCGGACCGTCATGCCTCGGGCGCGGCGCGCGGTCCGGATGGCATGGCCGCACTCGGGTGATCCCGTCATGGTCCAGTCTCCCAAATATTCAGTAATGCTGAACTATAACGGCCAGCGCGCCCGGGATCAATGAGTGTTTTGACGGGTCAGGGCGGGTTGTGCGACAGTTCCTAGTGTTCAAGCCGAGTGATCGGTCGGTCTGTTGAGTGGTGATCGGGGTGTCGTGGCGATCGAATTGGGTTACTCGCCGCAGGTGTCGGCGCTCGTCGAGAAGACGCGAGCGTTCATCGACGAAGTGGTGCTGCCGGTCGAGGACCGGCACGGTGGGGACATCGCCGCCGCGGGCGGTGACACCGCGGTACGGGAACTGCAGGCGGCGGCCCGCGACGCCGGGGTGTTCGCTCCGCACGCGCCGCTCGAATACGGCGGCCTGGGGTTGAACATGTCCGATCGGGCACCGGTGTTCGAAGCCGCCGGCTACTCACTGTTCGGCCCCGCCGCGGTCAACATCGCCGCCCCCGATGAGGGCAACGTGCATCTGCTGGCCGAGGTCGCCAGCCCGGAGCAGAAGGCCCGCTATCTCGCGCCGTTGGCGGCCGGTGACATCCGGTCCGCCTTCGCCATGACCGAGCCGGCGCCGGGCGCGGGGTCGGATCCGTCGGCGCTGAGCACCACGGCGCAGCGCCGATCCGGCGACTGGTACATCACCGGCCACAAGTGGTACATCACCGGTGCCGACGGCGCCGGCTTCTTCATCGTCATGGCCAGGACATCCGGGGAAGCCGGGCAGCGCGGCGGCGCCACCATGTTCCTGGTTCCGGCCGATGCCCCGGGATTGACCGTCGGCCGCCACATCCCGACCCTGGACCGCTCCATGGTCGGCGGCCACTGCGAGGTGCACTTCGACGACGTCCGGGTTCCCGACGACGCCGTGCTCGGTGAGGTGGACCGCGGGTTCGAGTACGCCCAGGTGCGGCTGGGGCCCGCCCGCATGACGCATGTGATGCGCTGGCTCGGCGCGGCACTCCGCGGTCACGACACCGCCCTGGCCCACGTCGTGCAGCGCCAGGCGTTCGGGACGCCGCTGGGCGACCTGGGCATGATCCAGAACATGTTGGCCGACAACGAGATCGACATCGCCGCCACCCGGTCGCTGCTGGTGCGGGCCTGCTGGGAACTGGACCAGGGCGACCACGCCGGCGACGCGACATCGATCGCGAAGACCTTCGCCGCCGAGGCCATCTTCCGGATCGTCGACCGCAGCGTGCAGATGTGCGGCGGGCTCGGCGTCACCGAGGACCTGCCGCCGGCGCGACTGTCCCGGGAGGTGCGTCCGTTCCGGATCTATGACGGTCCTTCGGAGGTGCATCGCTGGGCCATCGCCAAACGCCGTATCGGCGCGACCCGGCGAGCGTTGAAAGACAACCCGCGGTGACGGCCGATGGCCTGGATCCGGCCGCCCTGCGGCAGTTCCTGATCTCTCACGACGTTCCGGTTCGCGGTGAACTCGCGGTCGAACTGATCGCCGGTGGCCGGTCGAATCTCACCTTCAAGGTCAGCGACGACGTATCGGCGTGGGTCGTTCGCAGGCCTCCCCTGGGTGGGCTCACCCCGTCGGCCCACGATGTCGGTCGCGAATATGCCGTCACCCGGGGGCTTTACGGCTCCGGCGTACCGATCGCCCAACCCATCGCGTTCGACGCAGACGGCACGGTGTGCGGTGCGCCGCTGACGGTCACCGAATTCGTGGCCGGCCGGGTGTTCCGGCACACCGATGACCTTGCCGGCCTCTCGGACGCCGAACTCGCCGCCAACGCCGCCGCGCTGGTGCGGGCACTGGTGGACCTGCACGCCGTCGACTACCGGGCCGCTGGGCTCGAATCCTTCGGCAGGCCAGAGGGTTTCCTGGAGCGTCAGGTGCGGCTGTGGGCCCGCCAGTGGGAGTTGGTCAAGACCCGCGAGAACTCCGACGTGTCCCAACTGGCGGCCGCGTTGGGCGAGGCCATACCGCAGGCGTCGGCGCCGTCGGTGGTGCACGGCGACTTCCGCATCGACAACACCATCTGCGATGCCGGGCAGGCAGACCTGATCCGGGCGGTGGTGGACTGGGAGCTGTCCACCGTCGGTGACCCGCTCACCGACATCGCCCTGATGTGCGTGTACCGGTCACCGGCGTTCGACCTGGTCTTCGGCCATCCCGCCGCGTGGACCAGTCCGCGTCTGCCGTCCGCCGACGCGCTCGCCGAGCAGTACGCGCGGCTCTCCGGCCGCGACCTGGGTGACTGGAATTTCTATCTGGCGCTGGCCAACTTCAAGATCGGCGTCATCGCCGAAGGCATCACCCACCGCGCCCAGCACGGCGCCGGCGAGGTGTTGCACGCCGACGGGGCCGCCCAGGCCGCGCCGGAATTCATTGCCGCAGCACGAAAAGCATTGACGTGACCGTGCGAATTCGAGAAAGGTGAGTCGGGTGGGCGTACTGGACAAGTTCCGGATGGACGGGCGAGTGGCAGTGGTGACCGGGGCGTCCTCGGGTCTGGGGGTGTATTTCGCCCGGGCCTTCGCCGAGGCCGGTGCCGACGTGGTGCTGGCGGCCCGGCGGGTGGACAAGCTGGCCGGCGCCGCCGAACTGGTTGCCGCGACGGGGCGAACGGCTCTTCCGGTGGCCACCGACGTCGCCGACCCGGACGCGGCCACGGCCATGGTCCAGGCCGCCATGGAGCGGTTCGGGCGGGTCGATGTGCTGATCAACAATGCCGGTGTCGGCACCGCGCACCCCGCCACCCGCGAAACTCCCGAGCAGTTCCGCGAGGTGATCGACATCAACCTCAACGGCGCGTACTGGGCGGCGCAGGCCTGCGGGCGGGTGATGGGACCCGGTTCGTCGATCGTCAACATCTCCAGCGTCCTGGGCCTGACCACGGCCGGTCTGCCGCAGGCGGCCTACGCTGCCAGCAAGGCCGGGCTGATCGGGCTGACGCGAGACCTGGCGCAGCAGTGGGGTGGCCGAAAAGGGATCAGGGTCAATGCGATCGCTCCGGGCTTCTTCCAGTCTGAGATGACCGACCAGTACCGCCCGGGCTATCTGGAGAGCGTCGCGCACCGGATTGTGTTGGGCCGGATGGGCGATCCCGAAGAACTCGCCGCCACGGCGGTGTGGCTGGCCTCCGATGCCGGCGGTTACGTCACCGGACAGACCATCGTGGTCGACGGCGGCGTCACGATCAACTGAGGTCGGAAAACCGGATCGGATCCTCCGGACGGTCGAAATGCGCGTACCGCGCTTCCTCTTTCGTCACGTCGTCATAGGCGCTGAACTGCACCGACAGGTCGTCGGCAAAAAGCAGCAGCTGTTTGGACTTCAGGATCTGCGGGTCGTCGATGTCGAACACCCGGGGCGGTGCGTCGTCCAGCGCCCGCTGCAGTCGGGACAGTACCGCTTCCTGGCCGGGCCGCACGGCTTGTAGAGCAGCACTCACCCCGGCCGGCTCCACCCGGGCGAGTTCCGGCCCTTCCTCGCGGGTCGCATTGTTGAAGTCGCGGATAACCAAGTAGAAGGTCACAACGACGAGGCTACTGCGCCGCGGATCCGCGATAGCCTCGGCTGATGAATCAGCCCGCCACGGTCGACCGGCCGACCGACATCGCGTCGATGCTGCTGGCCCGACTCGGTGACCAGCATCCGGGACTGCGTACCCGGCAACGGGATTGGACCTGGGACGAGGTGGTGCGCGAGTCGGCCGCGCGCGCCGCGCTGGCGTCGGCGATGCGCCGGGACGGGCCGTTTCACATCGGGGTGCTGCTGGACAACGTCGAGGACTTCGTGTTCTGGCTCGGGGCCGGCGCGCTGGCGGGCGGGGTCGTCGTCGGGATCAACCCGACCCGTGGCGACGCCGAACTCGCCGCCGAGGTCCGCCACGCCGACTGTCAGCTGATCGTCACCGACACCGCCGGATCAGACCGGCTGCGCGACCTGGATCTGGGCTTGGAGTCCGATCGCTTCCTGGTGATCGACACCCCCGGCTACGCCGCCCTGATCGAGCAACACCGGGTGGACCCGGCCGCCGCCGCAGGAGTCGGCCCGGAGTCGTTGTTGCTGCTGCTGTTCACCTCCGGCACGACGGGGGCCTCCAAGGCGGTCAAGTGCAGTCAGGGGCGGCTGGCCCGGATCGCCGACATGGCCACCGCCAAATTCGGCCATGTGCGCGAAGACGTCGACTACTGCTGCATGCCGCTGTTCCACGGCAACGCGATCATGGCGCTGTGGGCGCCGGCGCTGGCCAACGGAGCCACGGTCTGCCTGACGCCGAAGTTCTCCGCGTCGCAGTTCCTGGCCGACGTGCGGTATTTCGGCGCGACGTTCTTCACCTACGTGGGCAAGGCGCTGGGCTACCTGCTGGCCACCGAGGAACGTCCCGACGACGCCGACAACACCCTGGTCCGCGGCTTCGGCACCGAGGCTTCGCCGCAGGACCAGGCCGTGTTCCTGCGCCGGTTCGGCGCCGTCCTGCATGAGGGGTACGGCTCCAGCGAGGGCGGCAACGCCGCGCTGCCCGACCCGGCGGCGCCCGCCGGCGCATTGGGCCGCCCGGCGCATCCGGGCATCGCAGTCGTCGACCCGGCTACCCGCGCCGAGTGCGCGGTGGCGGTTCTCGACGAGCACGGGCGGGTGGCCAACGCCGACGAGGCGGTAGGCGAGATCGTCGACCGGACGGGGGCCCGCGACTTCGAGGGCTACTACAAGAACGACACCGCGGATTCGGAGAAGATCCGTGACGGCTGGTACTGGACCGGCGACCTCGGCTACCTCGACGAGGCGGGTTTCCTGTACTTCGCCGGCCGTCGCGGCGACTGGGTGCGGGTCGACGGCGAAAACACCTCCGCGCTGACCATCGAACAGGTACTGCGCCGGCATCCGCTGATCATCAGTGCCGGCGTCTACGCGGTGCCCGACCCTCGCTCGGGCGACCAGGTGATGGGGGCGGTCGAGGTCGCCGACCCCGCCGGCTTCGACGTGGCGGAGTTCGCCGGGTACCTGGCCGCTCAGCCGGATCTGGGCAGCAAGGGCACACCGCGGTTCCTGCGGATCTCGGCAGGCCTGCCCGTCACCGGCTCGAACAAGGTGCTCAAGCGGGAACTTCAGGCCCAGCGCTGGCACACCGACGACCCGGTATACCGCTGGGTCGGAAGGGGTACGCCCGTCTACACCCGCATGACCGACGACGACAAGCAATCTCTGGACGCCGAATTCGCCGCTTACGGCCGCCAGAACTACCTGCGAGGAGAAGGACAATGAGCTGGACCACGGCGCAATGCTGACCAGAGGTTGAATCCCCTGCCCGTCGGCGACCTACGTCACATAAGGTTGCTCTATGGCTAAGCTCACTGACCTGCCCAACCAGGCGGCAGCCTGGCTCGGGGGCTATCTCGAACGCGGCAATGCCGAGCTGCACTATCTGCGCAAGATCTTCCAGTCCGGTGCGCTCAAGCTGGAATCGCCGCGGGTCCTTGCCAGCGCGCTGGCCGACGGGGCGCGCTGGGGCGAGCTGGGGATGATCCCCGCGCTCAACGCCCGCCGCAATCCGAACGGGCTCGCCGTCATCGACGACGACGGAAGCATCACCTTCGCCGAACTCGACGACGCCGCCAACGCCGTGGCCAACGGCCTGATCGCCATGGGTGTGCGGGGCGGCGACGGGGTGGCGATCCTGGCCCGCAACCACCGTTGGTTCCTGATCGCCAACTACGGCGCCGCCCGGGTCGGGGCCCGGCTGATCATGCTGAACAGCGAATTCTCCGGCCCGCAGATCAAGGACGTCTCCGAGCGCGAAGGCGCCAAGGTGATCATCTACGACGACGAGTACACCGCCGCCGTCGCGCAGGCCGACCCGCCGCTGGGCAAGTTGCGGGCGCTGGGGGTCAACCCCGATGTTGCCGAACCGTCCGGCAGCGCCGACGAGACGCTGGCGCAGCTGATCGCCCGCAGCAGCAAAGCGCCGGCACCCAAGGTCACCAAGCATGCGTCGATCATCATCCTGACGTCGGGCACCACCGGTACCCCCAAGGGCGCCAACCGCAGCACCCCGCCCACGCTGGCCCCGATCGGCGGCATCCTGTCGCACGTCCCGTTCCGCGCCGGTGAGGTGACCTCGCTGCCGTCGCCGATGTTCCACGCACTCGGCTACCTGCACGGCACCCTGGCGATGTTCTTCGGCTCGACGCTGGTGCTGCGGCGGCGCTTCAAGCCGGCCACCGTGCTGCAGGACCTGGAGAAGCACAAGGTGACCGGGATGGTCGTCGTCCCGGTCATGCTGTCGCGGATCCTCGACGAGCTGGAGAAGACCGACGACAAGCCGGACCTGTCGAATCTGCGGATCGTTTTCGTCTCCGGTTCGCAGCTCGGTGCCGAGCTGGCCTCCCGGGCGATGAAGGACCTCGGCCCGGTCATCTACAACATGTACGGCTCCACCGAGGTCGCGTTCGCGACCATCGCCGGGCCGGCCGACCTGCAGTTCAACCCCGCGACGGTGGGGCCGGTGGTCAAGGGCGTGAAGGTCCGCATCCTCGACGACAACGGCAACGAACTGCCGCAGGGTCAGGTCGGGCGGATCTTCGTCGGCAACTTCTTCCCGTTCGAGGGCTACACCGGTGGCGGCGGCAAGCAGATCATCGACGGGCTGCTGTCGTCGGGCGATGTCGGCTACTTCGACGAGCGCGGCCTGCTCTACGTGTCCGGACGCGACGACGAGATGATCGTCTCGGGCGGTGAGAACGTGTTCCCCGCCGAAGTCGAAGACCTGATCAGCGGACACCCGGACGTGGTCGAGGCGACCGCGCTGGGCGTCGACGACAAGGAGTGGGGCGCGCGGTTGCGCGCCTTCGTGGTGCGCAAGGAAGGCTCCGACGTCGACGAGGACGCCATCAAGGTCTACGTCAAGGAGCACCTGGCCCGTTACAAGGTGCCCCGCGACGTGGTCTTCCTTGAGGAGCTGCCGCGCAACCCCACCGGCAAGATCCTCAAGCGCGAACTCCGCGACCTGTAGTTCCGACCGCGAGCTGGGGGTGCCTCCCGGCTGGCGAGCGTGCGTGTCTGTACGAGGACACGCCGGTTTTGGCGTACAACAATGCACGCTCGCGCAGGGTGCCAGCACGAGTTCTGTTCCGTCAGTCGAAACCCGTTGCACCATCGAGTTGTTCACGCAGAATGTCGATCTGCCCGCAATGCCGGGCGGTCTCTTCGATCATGTGCACGTAGATCCAGCGCAGCGAGACTGGGCCGAGCCGACGGTGCGCAACCGTGTGGTCCAGCGGATAGTTCGCCGCGATCCGCCGGGACTGCTCGCACTGCTGGCGGTATTCGGCGACCAGCGTCGGCAACAGTTCGTCGTCGGAGAGCACGAACTCCCACTCGCGGTCGTGCGGCCGGCGGTTGTCGTCCAGGTGCTCGGTCAGCAGCTGGTCGAACCAGCCGTACTCCGCCCAGCGCAGGTGCTTGACCAGGCCGCCGACCGTCGTCGCCGAGGGCACAAGATGACGACGCGCATCTGCATCGGACAGCCCGGATGCCTTGCGCACCACAATGTCCCGGAAGTCATCCAGGAAAGCTTGCAGGGTTTCACGTTCTCCACAGGCAGCCATGCCGCGGCGTCCGGGTGCTGGCGGTGTGTCGGTCACGGCCGTGACGCTAGCAGGGGCTCCATCTCCGGCGCGAGCGTGCGCAGTTGTACGCAACGGACCGGCGTGTCGGCGCGCAAACACGCACGCTCGCGGCAAAGGCGGGGACTCCTACGGGTCGCGGGGCAGGCCCAGCAGGCGCTCGGCGATGATGTTGAGCTGGACTTCCGAGGTGCCGCCGTAAATCGTTGTGGCACGGCTCATCAACAGGTACTCGGCCCACTTGCCGGGCAGCTGCTCGGGGTCGCCGATCGCGGCGTCACCGGCGAACGTGCCCACCCCGAACTCGGCGTAACCCTGGCCGGTGCGCATCGACAGCAGCTTGGACACCGCCGCAGCCGGCATCGGGTCCTTGCCCGCCAGCGTCAGCAGCGTCGAGCGCAGGTTGAGCAGCTTCGCGGCGTGCCCTTCGGCGATCAACCGGCCGGCCCGCCGCTGCTCGCCATTATCGAAGTCGCCGTCGCGGATGAACTCCACGAAGCCGTCGAGGCTGGCCAGGAACGGCATCTCGGAGCCGCCGATCGAAACCCGCTCGGCGGTCAGGGTGTTGCGGCTGACCTCCCAGCCCCGGTTCACCTCGCCGAGCACCAACTCGTCCGGCACGAACACGTCGTCGATGTACACCGTGTTGAACATCGCTCCGCCGGTGAGCTCCCGCAGTGGACTGACCGTCACACCCTCGGCCTTCATGTCCAACAGGAAGTAGGTGATGCCATCGTGTTTGGGGGCGCTGGAGTCCGTCCGCGCCAGCAGCGCTCCCCACGAGGAGAACTGCGCAGCTGAGGTCCAGATCTTCTGACCGCTGATCCGCCAGCCGCCGTCGACTTTGGTGGCCTTGGTGGTCAGGCTGGCCAGGTCCGAACCCGCACCGGGCTCGGAAAACAGTTGGCACCAGATCATTTCACCGCGGAACGTAGGTGGCAGGAATCGATGCTTCTGCTCATCGGTGCCGAATGCCACGATCGACGGGATCAGCCACGCGGCGATACCCATCGCCTGGCGGCGCACCCGGCCGGTTGAGAACTCCTGCTCGATGATGATCTGCTCGATCGGCTCGGCGGCGCGGCCCCACGGCTTGGGCAGATACGGCAGCACCCAGCCGCCCTCGGCGATCGCCACCGTTCGCTCGTTCTGCTCCATGGCCTTGAGTGCGGCGACATCGGTGCGGATCTCGGCGCGCAGCTTCTCGGTGTCGGAGTCCAGGTCGATGTCGATCTTGCGCATCCCACCGGCGGTGGCGGTGTCGACGACGCGCTGCGGGTACTTTCCGCGGGACCCGAAGGAGGCGGCGAGGATCAGCGCCCGGCGGTAGTAGACGCCGGCGTCGTGCTCCCAGGTGAAGCCGATCCCGCCGTGCACCTGGATGCAGTCCTGGGTGCAGTGCTGCGCGGCGCTCGGTGCCAGGGTGGCCGCCACCGCCGTGGCGAACTGCACCGTCGAATCGGTGGCTTCCCAACCACTCTCGTCGGCCTCGTCGATCGCGCGGGCCGCATCCCACACCGCGGCGGTGGCCCGCTCGGTGTCGGCGATCATTTCCGCGCACTTGTGCTTGATCGCCTGGAACTGGCCGATGGGCCGCCCGAACTGTTCGCGGATCTTGGCGTACTCCGCGGCGGTGTCGGTGGCCCAGCGGGCCACCCCGACGGCCTCGGCGGACAGCAGCGTGCAGATCAGCGCGTGCGCGCGCGCCGCGGTGAGGTTGCTCAGCACCGCGGTGGCATCGACCTGGACCCCGTCGGCACGCACGTGGGCGATCGGGCGCAACGGGTCCACGCTTTGCACCGCAACGATCTCGAGCTGGTCGGCGCGCAGCAGCACCCAGCGCTGGTCGCCGTCGGTCGCTACCGGCACCACCAGCAGCGAGGCCTGGCCGGCCGCCGCCACAGCACGGGCCTCGCCCCGGATCACCAGTCCGGAGCCCTCGGCGGTGGCGGTCAGGCCGGGATTGAGGGTGTAGCTGGCGATCACCTCTCCGCCGGCCAGCCCGCTCAGTTCGGCGGCAGCCGGATCATTGGCGGCGATCAGAGCGCTGGCGATCGCCGACGGGACGAACGGTCCCGGCACTGCGCCGTAACCGAATTCGGCCAGCACCACGGCCAGCTCCAGGATCCCGAAGCCCTGCCCGCCCACGCCCTCGGGCAGGTGCACTCCGGCCAGGCCCTGCTCGGCGGCGGCCTGCCAGTACGGCGGTGGATTCGTGATCGGGGTGTCCATCGCGGCGTGCAGCATCTCCGACGGCACCGCGCGTGCCAGCAGGGACCGCACCGAGTCGGCCAGGTCCTGATGTTCAGAGGTGATCGCTATGGGCATGGTTGGGCCTTTCGGTGGGTGCGTGTAGTGAATCTAACAACCAGTCGGTTGGTTGACTACGTGGGTCAGCGGCTGCCCGTCCCGCAGCCGCCGGCAGTTGTCGACGGCGACGGTCAGATACCTCGCCATGGTGTCGGCGGTGTACCAGCTGACATGCGGGGTCAGCACCACGTTGTCCAGCCGCAGCAGGGGGTTGTCGGCGGTCACCGGCTCGACGGCGAACACGTCCAGGCCGGCGCCGGCCAGCCGTCCGGTGACCAGGGCCTCGGTCAGCGCAGCCTCGTCGACCACTTCGCCGCGGGCGGTGTTGATCAGCACTGCGCCCGGCTTCATCCGGCCCAGCGCGGCCCGGTCCAGCAGGTGATGGGTGCTGCTGGTCAGCGGCACATGCACTGAGACGACATCGGATTCGGCCAGCAGTTGCGGCAGCGGGCGCCAGCCGGGCCGCCCGTCGTCACGCGTGCTGGTGTGGAGCACCTCGGCGCCCATCGCGGTGACTATCCCGGCCACCCGCTGCGCGATACTGCCGTTGCCGACCAGCCCGACGGTGCAGCCGCCGATGTCTCGGCAGTGTTCGCCAAGTTCGGGATCGGTGGGCCATCCGCGGGCCTCCCGGGTGGCGTGATCCAGTGGCAGCAGCCTGCGCAACACCGCGAGCATCAGTAGAACCGCTCCCTCGGCCACCGACGCCGCATTGGCACCCGGCATGTTCGCCACCGCGATGCCGAGTTCGGTCGCGGTGCCGACATCGACGGTGTTGATCCCGACACCGAACTTCTGCACCAGGCGCAGCCGCGGCCCGTTGCGCAGGTCGGAGCCGGGCAACGGTCGCAGCACGTGCCAGAGCACCTCGGCGTCGGCGATCTCAGCAGCGAAGGTGACGTCGTCATCGGCGGCGCACCAGCGGATGTCCAGCCAATCCGATTCGGGGGCAACGAATTCACTGACCTTACGCCCGGGAATGAAGTGCGCCAGAACCCGCACGGTCAGCAGTCCTTGCCGGCGTAGATCGCCCGGTAGAACACATTGGCCAGGGTGCGGATGCAGGCCTCGTCGTCGGGGTCGGCGCCGCCGGCGAGCTGGGCATAGCAGAACTGGTTGAGCATCGACACGATTGCCACCGCCAGCAGTTCCGGATCATCGCCGGGGCAGTGCCCGTCCGCCTGGGCGCGCCGGATCATGTCGGTGATGAGACCGACCGGTACCGCGCAGATCTCCGCCCAGTAGCGGGCGAAGTCGTCGTTGACGGTCGCCAGTTGCGAGACGCCGACCATCTCCGCGAGGCGGTTGCGGTAGGTGTGCCAATGCGCTGCGGTGGCCTGCTCGATCCGCTCTCGGTTGGACAGGCCGTGGCGGACCACCCCGGCTGCCCGCTCGCCGGCCTCGTCGCGGAATCGCAGGGCCCACTGGCGGACCATGGCCTCTTTGGAGTCGTAGTAGTTGTAGAACGATGCCGCCGACCGGCCCGCCTCGGCGGTGATATCGGCAATGGTGGTGGCCAGCACGCCTTTTCGGGCGATCACGGTGCGCGCGGCCGCGTCGATCGCGGCCTGGGTGCGCCGGCCCCGGTGGGTGGGCAACGGGGCGCGCCGCACGGGTTGTTCGGAGGGTATCGACACCGGAGCCGGATTCCTGTCGCTGGGAGTCTGGATCGAATCTGAATCTGATGTTAGATTCAGATTACGGTCTTGACCAGAGGAGTCGCCATGATCAAACCCCACAGGGTCAACACCGAGTTCGAGATCAGCGGGATCAACCACGTGGCGATGGTGTGCTCGGATATGGAACGCACCGTCGACTTCTACAGCAACATCCTCGGGATGCCGCTGATCAAATCGCTGGACCTGCCGGCCGACGGCGGGCAGCACTTCTTCTTCGATGCGGGCAACGGGGCCTGCGTCGCGTTCTTCTGGTTCCCCGACGCTCCCGATCGAGTACCCGGCATCTCGTCGCCGGCCGCCATCCCCGGTATCGGCGAGATCACCAGTGCGGTAAGCACACTCAACCACCTGGCCTTCCATGTGCCGGCTGAGAAGTTCGACGCCTACCGGCAGCGGCTGAAGGACAAGGGCGTGCGGGTGGGCCCGATCCTCAACCATGACGAGTCCGAGTGGCAGGCCAGCATGACGCTGCACCCCGGGGTATATGTCCGGTCGTTCTACTTCCAGGATCCCGACGGAATCACACTGGAATTCGCCTGCTGGACAAAGGACTTCGCCGCCGACGTCGAACACGTCAAGCCCAAGACCGCGGCCGACAGGCGCGTGCGCGCAGTCACCTAATCGCGGTACAGGCTGGGGTTGCCGAGCCTGTCCAGCAGAGCCGTCAGATGCTCGATCAGACGTTCCGGTGTGAACTGCACCTCGCCGGTCAGCCATGCACTGATGGTCTGCGCGACCCCGCCGACCACGAAGTGTCCGGCCGCCTTGATCCGGTCGTTGGCCGGCAGGCGCAGCACCGCACCGGCGTGTTGCCCGGACAGCATCGCCAGCAGAGCACTGGATTCCGCGCGTTTGCGCACCACCACCGCGTTGCTCAGATGCGCGCCGAACAGCAGCCGTCCGATCCGGGTGTCACCGGCGATGGTCCGCACGATGTTGGAGATGCCGGCGTGGGTCTGTTGATCCGCCGGCGCGGAATTCACCACCGACCGGGTCTTGGCGGCCAGGTCGGCGATGACGGCGTCGAACACCGCGCTGACGAGCTCGTCCTTGTCGGCGAAGCTCTCATAGAAGTAGCGGGCGGTCAGGCCGGCCTCGCGGCAGATCCCACGAACCGTCACCTCGGCGATCTCGGCGGGCTCGGCGCCGAGCATGTCCAGGCCGGCCGCCAACAGCCGTGCGCGGCGTAAGGCCTGCCGATCTGCGGCATCCACACCGCCGTAGGGGCGGGGGCCCGACGTGTTGGCGGTGACCATACTCACCATCTTGACATCGCGCTGGAACGCGGAGCAATATCAGGAAACGCACGTTTTCAGAATTGGCGGGTGGACGGTGGCAAACACAGCGATGCACCAGGTAGAGCGGCCGGTCAGTGCGGCAGTCGACCCGAAGCGTCGTCGCGCCGCCCCGCCGAGCCACGCCGGCGATCTCTCCGACGGGCTGTTCGGACTCTCGCTGATGGCCGGCACGGCGAATGTGATCATGCAGCTGGCGCGCCCGGGGGTGGGCTACGGCGTGCTGGAAAGCGTCGTCGACAGCGGGCGCGCGGATCTGCACCCGTTCAAGCGGGCCCGCACCACGATCGGCTACCTGGCGGTCGTCGCGCTGGGCAGCGAGACCGAACGGCTCGCCTTCAAGAAGGCGATCGACGGGGCGCACCGTCAGGTCCGCTCCACCGAGGACAGTCCGGTGAAATACAGCGCGTTCGACCCGGACCTGCAGCTGTGGGTGGCGGCCTGCCTCTACAAGGGCTCGGTGGACCTGTATCGAATGTTCTACGGCGATATGGATGACGACGAGGCCGAGCGGCAATACCAGGAGGCCAAGATCTTCGGCACCGCGCTGCAGATGCGCCCCGAGATGTGGCCGCCGAACCGGGAGGCGTTCGACCGGTACTGGCAGCAGCAGCTTGACACCAACATCTCCATCGACGCCCCGGTGCGCAAGTACCTCTACCGGATAGCGACGGTTCGGGCGCGCGGGGTGACGCTTCCCGGCCCACTGCACAAGCTGGTGGAGGCACCGTCGCTGTTCATCACCACCGGATTCCTTCCGCAGCGGTTTCGCGACGAGATGGGGCTGCCCTGGGACTCGGCCAGGCAGCGACAGTTCGATGCCCTGATCGCTGCGCTGCGGGTGGTCAACAAACTGACTCCCGGGCCGCTGCGGCGGTTCCCGTTCAACGCGCTGATGGCCGACATGCGGTGGCGGATGCGAACAGGGCGCCCGCTGGTGTGATCATGGCCGTCTCGGGCCCACTGCGGCGCAGAGCCGTTGTAAGAATCACCACAGGAATCCGTGGTAGCTGAGAGTCCTACCGTCCTTCGCTCAAGGTGTGTTCGGATGCCTCCTGACCTCGGGGTTCCTTCAACACCGACGCGCTGAGCTGGGGTTTTCGTTCAGGCGCCTCACGCGGAGCCGGCGCACCGCCATGTATCGAGCCGATATGCATCGCAGTCGAATCTGTGATTTGCGTTTGACAACCCATGTCCGTGTCTCTAAGTTAACGACGACTTCACAGCCGGGAAAAACGTCCACTCAACACGTCCACAAGGGGGAAATTATGAAATCTGTTGCGCTAGGTGTTGTGGCAGGTGGGGCAGTTGCGGCCGCGTTCTTCACGGCCGCGGCGGCCAACGCCGAAGTGGCGCCGACGCCGACGCCGACGTGGGCGCCGAACTACTCGATCGACACTGCGGAGCTCCTGCAGGGTGTCAACTCGCCGACCACCTGGGCCGTCGACTCCACCTTCACCAAGGGCTCCACCGTCCTCGAAGGCACCACGTACGTCACGTCGTCGGCCGGCGGGTTCAACACCGTGTTCATCGATGAGAACAAGGACGTCTACAACCAGAACCAGCTGGGTATGGGTTTCACCAACCTCTACTACGACCAGGGTGGTGACGGTAAGGATGTCGTCGACATCATCAAGACCCCGTTCGGAAACTTCGACATCTCGTCGATGGCGTCGACGTTCGCTCCGGCCGACATGTCGAAGCTGACCGAGGCTTCGCCGGCGGAGTTGCTGAAGGACGCCGGTCTGTACAGCGCGCTGAACCTCGGGCTGGACAAGGATGCTCCGGCCGACGTGAATTGGTCGCCGACGTATGGCACTGCCCAGCTGCTGGCCGACAAGGACCCGTTCTCGCAGACCTGGCGGGTGGAAGACACCACGTTCACCCGGGGTGGCGTGGAGCTCACCGGTACGAACTACCTCACGCAGTCGCTGTTCGGTGGCGGCATCAACAACCTGTTCGTGACCGACGCCGGTGACGTCTACAGCCAGAACCAGCTGGGTATGGGCTTCACCAACCTCTACTACGACGCGGACGGTGACGGCAAGGATGTCATCGACATCATGAAGACCCCGTTCGGCAACTTCGACATCTCGTCGCTCGCGTCGTGGTTCGCGCCGGCCGACTACTCGGACGCCGTCGCTGCTACGCCCTTGGCTGATCTGACCGACGCCGGGCTGTACAGCGCGCTGGACCTGGGGCTGGCCACGGAAGCTTCGTAACCGGTACCTGTCGCGCAACAAGCACGGAATGCCCCGGTTCGCCGGGGCATTCCGTGTTTCCCGGCACCATTCAGTGCACTACTTCCCGTTGCACCGCGTCGATGCGCCGGGTCCAGCCCCGGGCATCGAGGTACTCCAGCAGTGGGATCATCACCCGCCGGGTGGTGCCCAGTGCCTGGCGGGCTGCGCTGGCGGTGAACGGCTGATCCAACCGGGCCAGCTCGCGCATCGCCAGGGCCGGTGCCGTCGGTAGCAGCACCAGTTCCTCGCGCAGTCGTAGCAGCCGTCCGGCGCGCTCAGCAGCGGCCAGCTCGCGGATCCCCAGTCGCAGTTCGGTTAGGTCATCGGATTCCGGAGCATGGAAAGGGGTTGCCGCAAGGCGGGTTTCCAACTCGGCTATCGCGGCTTCGGCCGGCCCGAGGTCGCCTGCGGTGCTCGGTAGCCGGATCCGCCCGGCATGCTCCTCCAGCCCGGCATCGGTGATAAGCGCGTCCAGCAGTCCCTGATCCGGCAGGGTGAGCAGTCCCGCCGCTGCCCCGCGAGAAAGCCCGCCCGCCAACGGATCCTGATGCTGTTGCTGCTGCACCGCGTCGATCAGGCGCTGTCGCCATCCGGCATAGCGGGACTCATCGACCCACCAGCCGCCGAGAACCCGGACCCCGGCGGGTGCCGGCGAGCAGTTGAAACCCAGCGTCCGCAGCAGTCGTTCACGGACGGCTCCCCGCCGGCTCACCTCCGCGGCCGGATCCCCGTTCGGATCGAGACCGGCCAGCGCAGCGGCCCGGCGGACTGCATCGCCACGGCGCCGCAGCGTGGGCGGATCGGCGTCGAGCGTCGTCACTCCGCCCAGGATGCTGCGGGCTCCGGGATCTCGCAGCAGCAGGCGGTCCGGGAGGGACAGCGGCACAGGGTATTCCAGCGTCAGGCGCGCGTGATCATCGTCGAAACACCGCAGCCTGGCTGGCACGGCGGCGGTGCCGGCGTGGACGACGAGACGCTCGGGTGCGTCATTCAGCGATGCGCCGGTTTCACGCCGGACGTCGACGACAGCGGTGGTGAACCATGCGTCGGGGGTCACCAGGACGTCGCCGCGTCTTGCGTCACCGGCAGCCACACCCCGCAGGTTGACCGCAACCCGGGCGGTGGGGCCGACTGCCGCGTACGGTTCGCCGCAGCTCTGCAGGCCGCGGACCACCACGTCGCGCGGCTCTCCGCGATGCACCAACTGCAGGTGATCGCCGACGGTCAGGGTTCCGGCGGTCAGCGTGCCGGTCAGTACAGTCCCCGCGCCGGTGATGCTGAACGATCGATCGACCCACAGCCGGACCCGTCCGTCCGCGCGGGGTGCTGGCGCCCGGGTCAGCATGTCGTCGAGAACCGCCCGCAGCGCGTCCAGGCCGGTGCTGTCGGCTGCCGACACGACGACGAGCGGGGCATCATGCAGGCCGGTCTGAGCGAGTTCGCTTCGGGCCTGTTGTGAGACCTCGTCGATGCGTGCGGCGTCGGCCCGATCAGCTCGGGTGAGTACCACCAGTCCGTGTGAAATACCCAGGGCGGCAATGGCATCACGATGGTCGCCGGACTGTTCCTGCCATCCTTCGTCGGCGGCGACCACGAAGCAGACGACTGAGGCGGGCCCCAGGCCGGCCAGGGTGTTGGGCAGGAACCGTTCGTGGCCCGGGACGTCGACGAAGGTCACCTGCTGACCCGATGGCAGTGCGGTCCAGGCGAATCCGAGGTCGATGGTGAGCCCGCGGCGGCGCTCCTCGGCCCACCGGTCGGGTTCCATTCCGGTCAATGCGCGCGCCAGGGTGGATTTGCCGTGATCGACGTGGCCGGCGGTGGCGACGACAAACACGCTCAACTGATCCGGTCGAGCGCGGCCCGCACCGCGGCGAGTAGCCGCTCGTCGTCGGCTTCGGGAACGCAGCGCAGATCGAGCAGGCAGGCCCCGTCGTGCACCCTGGGCAGCACCGCGGGGTCACCGAGGCGCAGCGGCGCGGCCACCGCCTCCGGCAGCCGCACGGCCCAGCCCGGCAACGGGACTCCCGGCGCGCCACCGCCGCCGACCCGGCCGTCGTGTGCGACGACGACGGCCCCGACCGCACCGGCCAGTCGCTGTGCGCGGGTCTGCAACACCGTGGGGTCGGCATGCAGTGCCCGTACCACCGGCGGCGCGGCGCCGGAGACGGTGGCCTCCAGTGCCGCGAGGGTGAGTTTGTCGGCGCGCACCGCGCGGGCCAACGGATGGCGGGCCAGCCGGGTCACGATCTCGGTGCGGCCCAGCACCACTCCGGCCTGTGGGCCGCCGAGCAGCTTGTCCCCACTGGCGGTGATCACGTCGGCGCCGTCGGTAAGGGCGGTGCTCGCATCCGGCTCGCCGGGCAGCAGTGCGTCGGGAGCGAGCAGCCCGCTGCCGAGGTCAGCCACCAGTGGAACGGCGTATTCGCCTGCCAACGATCGCAATTCACCCAACTCCACCGCCGCGGTGAACCCGCGTACGACGAAGTTGCTGGGATGAACCTTGAGGATGCAGCCGGTCTGCGGCCCGAGGACTTCGGCGTAGTCACGTAGGTGGGTGCGGTTGGTGGTGCCCACTTCGCGCAGCCTCGCGCCGGTGGAGGCGATCAGGTCGGGCAACCGGAACCCGGCCCCGATCTCGATCAGCTCACCGCGGCTGACCACCACCTCCTTGCCTGCGGCCAGCGCGGTGGTCGCCAAAACCAGTGCGGCGGCACCGTTGGTGACCACCAGGGCGTCTTCGGCGGGAGGGCACGCTGCCAGCAGTGCCGCCCGCGCGGCGACACCGCGCGCCGAGCGGGCCCCGGTGGCCAGGTTCAGCTCGACGTCGACGTAACCGCCGGCCGCCACCAGGGCATCGACCGCGGCGGCCGACAACGGCGCCCGGCCCAGGTTGGTGTGCACCACCACCCCGGTCGCGTTGAGCACCGGACGCAAAGTGGTCCCTGCGTGTTCTGAAAGCTGTTTCAGTACGGCGTATTCCACCTGATCCGCTGCCAGTTCACCGCGTCGCGCCCGGTCCTGGGTGTCACGCACCAGTCCGCGCACGACATGTTCGCCGAGTCGGGTGCGGGCGGCGGCCACGCCGGGCAGCATCAGCAGCGCGTCGGTGCGCGGAATCGCGCGCCGCGGGTCCACCTCGTTCACTCCCACCTCCTCGACACGAGCGGAGGCGGACGGGAATCGAACCCGCCAGACCGAGTTGCTCGGCCTCACCGGTTTTGAAGACCGGGGAGCCCACCAGGACCCAGACGCCTCCCTGCGTCGATGACGACGCGGTGACTAGCCTAAGCCGATGGGCCCGGCAAAGCGCATCCGATTGACCGGCTACGCGCATGGTGGCGGCTGCGCGTGCAAGATCCCGCCCGGCGAGCTGGAAGATGCGGTGCGTGGCCTGACCGGCCAATCCGGGGGCCGGGTGCTGGTGGGCCTTGACGACGGCGACGATGCCGCGGCGGTATTGGTGCGCGACGACCTGGCCGTGCTGTCCACCGCGGACTTCTTCACCCCGGTGGTGGATGACGCCTACGACTGGGGGCGAATCGCCGCCGCCAACGCGCTGTCGGATATCTACGCAATGGGCGGAGAGCCGATGGTCGCGATCAATCTGGTCGGTTGGCCGCGTGAGACGTTGCCGATGGAACTGATGACCGAGGTACTGCGCGGTGGGCTGGCGGTGGCGGCGCAGGCGGGGTGCCCGGTGATCGGGGGACACTCCATCGACGATCCGGAGCCGAAGTACGGCATGGCGGTCACCGGGGTGGCGGATCCGAATCGCTTGCTGCGCAACGACGCCGCGCGAGCGGGCCAACCGCTGACGTTGACCAAGCCGATCGGGGTGGGGCTGCTCAACAACCGGCACAAGGCCACCGGCGAAGTGTTCGGCGAGGCGATCGCCACCATGATCGCGCTGAACCGCGACGCAGCGGTGGCCGCGGTGTCGGCCGGGTTGCGCGCCGCCACCGACGTCACCGGGTTCGGGCTCCTCGGCCACCTCTACAAGCTGTGCCGGGCCTCCGGCATCGGCGCGGTGATCGACCGCGCGGCGGTGCCGGTGATCGAGGGCGCTAGCGACGCGCTGCGCGACGGATTCGTCTCCGGCGGCACCCGGCGCAACCTCGACTGGGTGCGCCCGCACCTGCGCCCCGGACCCGGCGTGACCGAGGACGACCTGCTTCTGCTGGCCGACGCGCAGACTTCGGGAGGCCTGCTGGTGGTCGGCGAGGTTTCCGGGTATCCGGTGATCGGGCATACCGTGAGCGGAACCGGTATCGCGGTGCGATGAGGATGTGCGATGAGTGAATTCAACGTGGGTGATCACGTGCGGTGGAACTCCGAGGCCGGGTATGTGACCGGCCGGATCACCAAGGTCCACACCGCGGACACCGACTACAAGGGGCATCGCCGGCACTGCAGCCCGGACGACCCGCAGTATGAGATCAAGAGCGACAAGACCGACCACATCGCCATGCACAAGGGATCGGCGCTGCACAAGATGACCGATTAGTCGGCTACCCGGCCGTGGTGATCGAATCGTCGGTGATCCCCGCGGCACGGCGCGCCGCCAGCCGGCGCTTCTGCGGCTCGATGGTGTAGCGCGGATCCTTCGCCGAGGCGATCCCGGCCTCGAACACCCCGAACCGGGTGAGTGCCGACGCCGCCAGCAGCGCCAGACCGGACAAAGCCGCCACGAAGCGGTGCCGCCCGCCCAGCAGTGTCCCGATGCCGCCGGCCACCGCCAACCGTTCGCTGGCCCGCAGCATCGCCCCGGCCCGCCCCTGATGCAGCGGCTCGGCGGCCACCGGGTCCATCCGCTGCTCCATGACCCGGGTGGCGATCACGTCGCCGAGGACGCCGAGCACCGCCAGGCGTCGAGCCGGCCCGGCCTCGGCCACCGGCGTGGTCAGCATCGCCAGGCCGCCGGAGGCCAGGCCGGCCGAACTGACGAACACGAAGGGCAGGTCCCGATGGGCCCCGTGCCAGGTCGGGGTTGCGGTGTCGCCCAGCAGCACTGCGGTATATACCGCCAGCGGTGCCGCGAACACCGCCGCCTCCAATCCGGCCGGGCCCTCCACCGCGCGCAGCACACCGCGCAGCGGACCCAGCGGCAGCCGCCCGCCGGTCAGCCGGTCGACCTCTGCGGCCGCGGCCACACCCGCACCGGTGCTGAACGCCGACAGGACCCACGACCCCACGCTCATCGGTGAGGTCAGCTTGATGGTGCGCAGCATGTTGACGAACCGCTCCGGGCGGCCCAGATCGCTGATCAGCGCCGCCGCGCTCAAGATCACCGCCGCCAGTGCTGCCAGCCGGGAGTTGCGCCGCAGCACCTTTCGCCCGGTCAACTGGGCGCCGGCGGCCAGCAGGCCCGACCCGCCCGCAACCCCGCCGAGGAACAGATACGCGGCGATCTCGTGCGACCACGGCGCGGGTTTGACCACCGGCCGGCCGTAGTAGGAGCTGAACGCCACGTCGGGCACCATCGGCATCTCGCGGCCGCCGTCACCCCCGCCGCGACGCCGACCCCGCCTGGGCTGCTGCTGGGTACTCATCGTCGCCTCCCCAGAAACGCCACCGCCACCGCGCCGATCATCCCGGCGGCGGCCAGTCCGGCCCGCCGGAACATCTCCGGCAGGTCCGCGGTGCCCACCCGTGGGTCGGGCGGCAGGCCGTACACCTCCGGTTCGTCGAGCAGCAAAAAGACCGACCCGGTGCCGCCGACGCCGTCATTGGCATTGGCGCCGTAGAGCCGGGCCTCGGTGCGGCCCTGCGCGTGCAGTCGGGCAACCCGCTCCCGGCCTTCGGCGACGAGATCGTCGTGGTCGCCGAACTTGATCGACTCGGTCGGACAGGTTTTCGCGCAGGCCGGAATCTCGTCGTCGACCAGACGGTCGTAGCACATGGTGCACTTCTGGGCGATACCAGCGCGTTCGGCCGACACGCCCGCCGTGCCGTCGGGTCGGCGCTCGATCACGCCGAACGGACACGCCGGCACACAGTTGCCGCAGCCGTTACAGATGTCGTCCTGCACCACCACGGTGCCGAACTCGGTGCGGAACAACGATCCCGTCGGGCAGACGTCGAGGCACCCGGCATGCGTGCAGTGCTTGCAGACGTCCGAGGACATCAGCCAGCGGAACTGATCGGTGTCGGGCGGAGTGAGATCCGTTGCCGCACCGGGCATCTTCGGCATTCCCAGGTCGATCAGCTGCCGTCCGCTCTCCCGCGCCTCGGCGATGGCGTCGCGGCCCTGCTCGATGAACGCCACGTGCCGCCAGGTGTTGGCGCCCAGCGCGCCGGTGTTGTCATAGGACGACCCGAGCAGCTCCAGGTCACCGTCGGCCGGATTGTGGTTCCACTCCTTGCAGGCGACCTCGCAGGCTTTGCAGCCGATACAGATCGAGGTGTCGGTCAGGAACCCCTTGCGCGGGTGCCGCTTTCCGGATATCTCGGACCACCCGGCGTCGGCGGCGGGGTCGGTAGGTCCGGACAGTTGGCCCATCAGTTCTGCCTCTCCGGATCGGTGTTGCCGGTCTCAGGTGTTGCGCCGGAACGACTTTGGTACTCGGCGACTAGTCGCAGCAGTGCCTCGCCATGCGGCCGGCGGCCCGGGCGGATGTCGCACGAACCGGCCTTGGACTCCTGGATCTGCACGTTGGGATCCAGGGTCACCCCGAGCAGGTCGTTGGCGGCGTCTCCACTGACCACCGCGTCGCCCCCGACGCCCCAGTGGTATGGCAGCCCGATCTGGTGCACCGTGTGCCCGCCCACCACCAGTGGCGTCATCCGATCGGTCACCAGCACGCGAGCCTCGATCGCCGCTCGCGGCGAGATGATGGTGGCCCAGCCGTAGTTCTCCAGGCCCCGTTCGGCGGCCAGCGCCGGCGACACTTCGCAGAACATCTCCGGCTGCAGCTCGGCCAGGTACGGCAGCCAGCGGCTCATCCCGCCGGCGGTGTGGTGTTCGGTCAGCCGATAGGTGGTGAACACGTAGGGGTAGACGTCGGCACCCGGCTCCCCGGCGCTGGGGGCGGACAGATTGTCCTTGCGGGGGAAGGTGATTCGGGCAGGGTTGCGCTGTTGCGCGTGCAGCGCGTTGACCACGGGGGATTCCTGCGGTTCGTAGTGCGTGGGCAGTGGTCCGTCGACGACGCCCTTGGGCGCGAACAGCCAGCCCTTGCCGTCGGGCTGCATCACGAACGGGTCGTCGCCGCCCAACGCGGCCGGTCCACCGGCCGCCGGATCACCCGACGATCCCGGGGCGCGGTCGATCACGAAGTCAGGCACGTCATCGCCCACCCAGCGGCCCTGTTCGGGATCCCACCACACGTAGCGTTTGCGCTCACTCCACGGCACCCCATCCGGGTCGGCAGAGGCCCGGTTGTACAGGATCCGGCGATCGGCCGGCCAGGCCCAGCCCCACTGCGACTGGGTGCGGCCCGGCCCGCCACGGTGCACCCGGCGGGCGGCCTGATTGACCCCGCCGGCGTACACGCCGCTGTAGATCCAGCAGCCGGCGGCGGTGGAACCGTCGGCGCGCAGTTCGGTGAAACCCGACAGGCACCGGCCGGCCTCGCCGCCGGTCAGGTGGTGGCCGTTGATCTCAGCGAGCACGAACTGCGGATCGGGATCGCCGTGCTCGTCGACGGGATAGTCCCAGACCAGGTCCAGCAGCGGCCGGTCCCGCGGATCGGTCGACCCGGCCAGCTTGGCGCGAATCCGGTTGCCCAGCTCGACGAAGAACGCCAGCTCGCTGATGGCATCCCCCGGCGGTTCGACGGCCTTGTGCCGCCACTGCAGCAGTCGCTGGGTCTGGGTGAACGTCCCGGCCTTCTCCACGTGGCTGGCCGCCGGCAGGAAGAACACCTCGGTGTCGATGTCCTGCGCGCGCAGCTCGCCGGAGGCGATCTCCGGTCCGTCCTTCCACCAGGTGGCCGACTCGATCAGATTCAGATCACGGACCACCAGCCATTTCAGGTGCGACATGCCCAGCCGCTGCTGGCGGCCGTTGGCCGATCCGACGGCCGGGTTCTGGCCGAGCAGGAAGTAGCCCTGCACCTCGTCGTCGAGCATCCCGGTGACGGTCTGATAGGTGCCGTGCGCGCCGGTCAGCCGCGGCAGATAGTCGAAGCCCCAGTCGTTTTCGGCATGCGCGGCCTCGCCCCACCACGCCTTGAGCAAGCTCACGGCGTAGGCGTCGGCGTTGGCCCAGAATCCCTTCTGCTGCTTGGAGGCGACGGCGGCCAGGTAGTCCGCCAGGGTGTCGTGCTTGCCGGCCTGCGGCATCGGCAGATAGCCGGGCAGCATGTCGAACAGCGTCGGGATGTCGGTGGAGCCCTGGATGCTGGCGTGCCCACGCAGCGCCATGATCCCGCCGCCCGGCCGGCCCACGTTGCCCAGCAGCAACTGCAGGATCGCGGCGGTGCGGATGTACTGGGCGCCCAGGGTGTGCTGGGTCCAGCCGACGGCGTAGGCGAAGCAGGTGGTGCGCTCCCGCCCCGAATTGGCCGTCACCGCGGCGGCCAGGTAGTCGAATGCGGCCCCGTCGATGCCGCAGACCTCGCGGACCATGTCGCGGGTATAGCGGGCGTAGTGCCGCTTGAGGATCTGGAACACCGTGCGCGGGTGCTGCAGTGTCACGTCGGTCACCGGCGAGCCGGCCGCGTCTCGTTGATAGGCCCATGTCGCGTTGTCGTAGCTGCCGGTGGTCGGGTCGAACCCGGAGAACAGCCCACCCAGGTCCTCGGTGTCGCGGAAGTCCTCACCGACCAGCGTCGCGGCGTTGGTGTAGGCCAGCACGTAGTCAACGAACCACAGGCCCTCGGTGAGGATGTGGTTGATCAGCGCACCCAGCAGCACCACGTCGGATCCGGCCCGGATCGGAATGTGCTTGTCGCACACCGCTGATGTGCGGGTGAAGCGCGGATCGACGTGGATCACCACCGCGCCACGGGCTTTGGCCTCGGCCACCCACTGGAATCCCACCGGATGGCATTCGGCCATGTTCGAGCCCTGGATGACAATGCAGTCGGCATTGGCCATGTCTTGCAGGAATTGTGTCGCCCCACCGCGACCGAAGGAGGCTCCCAGACCGGGAACCGTGGCGGAGTGTCAAATACGAGCTTGGTTGTCTATCTGTATGACACCGGCGGCGGTGAAGAGCTTCTTGATGACGTAGTTCTCTTCGTTGTCCAGCGTGGCGCCACCCAGCGAGGCGATGCCCATGGTGCGGTGCAGTAGGCGCCCATTTTCGTCGGCGTCCTGCCAGGTGTCACGCCGCGAGGCGATGAATCGGTCGGCCACCATGTCGATCGCGACGTCGAGCTCCAGCGGCTGCCAGTCGGTGGCCCGCGGCGCGCGGTAGAGCACGGTGATCTGCCGGCCGGGGGAGTTCACCAATTGCTCGCTGGCTGCGCCCTTCGGGCACAACCGGCCCCGGGAGATCGGCGAGTCCGGATCGCCCTCGATGCCGACGACCTTCTCGTCTTTGACGTAGACGCGTTGGCCGCAGCCCACCGCACAGTACGGGCAGACGCTGGCCACCACTCGGTCGGCGGTCGCGGTTCGTGGGGTGGTTTCGCGGGTGTGTTCGGAGGTCACCGCGGGGCCGCGGCCCAGCAGGTCACCGGTGCGCAGTTGCCGGATCACCGGCCAGCCAAGGAACTTTCGCTCACTCATTGTCCGAGCCTAACCGCGGCGCACCCCGCCGGCGAGCATGATGGGGAACATGGGTCGGGTCGTACGCCGCAACGCCCGGCACCTTCGCGCCGGCACGACGACGCAACGTGAGGAGGCTCTGGCTGTCGAGGAGCCGCTGGAAATCCGAGTGAACGGCGCTCCGCTCAGCGTCACGATGCGTACCCCCGGAGCCGATGTCGAACTGGTCCAGGGGTTTCTGCTCACCGAGGGGATCATCGCCGGCCGCGACGACATGGTGACGGCACGCTACTGCTGCGGCACCGGGCAGAACCCACCGCAGGACTACAACGTGCTCGAGGTGACGCTGGCTGAGCACGTACCGCGACCGGACGTGGATCTGACCCGCAACTTCTACACCAGCTCGTCGTGCGGGGTGTGCGGCAAGGCATCTCTGGAAGCGGTGCGGCTGGCCAGCCGCTACGGCCCCGGCGACGATCCGGTGCGGGTCAGCGCGGCGGCCCTGACGGCGATGCCCGACCAACTGCGGGCTGCCCAGGACATGTTCGCCCGCACCGGCGGACTGCACGGCGCCGCGTTGTTCGACGCGGGCGGGTCGCTGCTGGTGGTTCGCGAAGATGTCGGACGGCACAATGCGGTCGACAAGGTGATCGGCTGGGCGCTCGAACACGGTCGGGTACCGCTGAACGGGACGGTGCTGCTGGTCAGTGGGCGGGCGTCGTTCGAGCTGACCCAGAAGGCGGTGATGGCCGGGGTGCCGCTGCTGGCCGCGGTGTCGGCCCCGTCGTCGCTGGCCGTCGATCTGGCTGCCGAAGCCGGGCTGACGCTGGTGGGGTTTCTGCGCGGCGACGCGATGAACGTCTACACCAGGCCGGACCGCGTCATCGGGTAAGAGTCGGGATATTGTCCGCAAGAGCGGGTAATTACGCCTGATCAACTTGCATTTCCGGGCGCAGGTATTAGTGTGACGAATCTGAGTAATACCTGACCGGATTCCGTAGAACGAGGTGCACGATGGCTAGTCACACCAAGCGCATGGTCGGCGTCGGCGCCGCGGCGGCGGCCTTCCTGGCTGGGGGAATGACGCCGGTCGCCACTCCCGCCGCACACGCCGACCTGTGGGACCTGATCGTCGATCCGGTGGTGAACTTCTTCGACGGCGACACGGGCGCCGACTCGTTCGCGGACTTCAGTGGCAGTGGCGTGGCGCTGGACACGTCCGACTTCGGGCAGTCGATCAACGACGCGCTGCAGGCGTGGCTGGCCACTGACTCCGGCGCGCAGATGGCCGAAATGCTCAACGCGCCGTTCGTCTACCTGTTCGGCCGCGACCTGATCGGCAACGGCGTCGACGACTTCACCGACGCGAACACCTCGCTGCTGGGCAGCACCGGCCTGTACGGCGACCTCGGCGACGGCGGCTTCCTGTTCGGCAACGGCGGGGCCGGGGCCGACGGTGTGGCCGGGGTGAACGACGGCGCCGGCTGGGCCGGCGGCTCGGCGGGCATGATCGGCAACGGTGGCGACGGTGGTGCCGGTGCGGCCGGCGCGGCGGGCGGTGCCGGTGGGGACGGCGGCAGCATGTTCGGCAACGGTGGCAACGGCGGGGCCGGCGGCGCGAGCACCACGTTCGGGGTCGCCGGTGGTGACGGCGGCGCGGGCGGCAACGCCGGATCGTGGTACGGCAACGGCGGCGACGGCGGAATCGGTGGCGCGGGCGTGGCCGGCGTCCAGGGTGCGGGCTCAGGTGCCGGCGGGGCTGCGGGCAACGGCGGGGCCGGTGGCAACGGGGCTTCGCTGGGGACCGGCAACGGCGGCAACGGTGGCGCCGGTGGCAAGGGCGGCGACGGCGCCGCGGTCGCCGGCAGCGGCACCGGGGGTGGCGGCGGCGGTGGCGGTGGCGGCGGTGGCGGTACCGGCGGCGATCCCACTTCTCCCAACAACACCGCGGGCGGTGCCGGCGGTAAGGGTGGTGCAGGCGGCAGTGCGGCACTGATCTCCGGCAACGGCGGCAATGGCGGTGACGGCGGCAGTGGTGGTTTCGCCGGTATCAGAGGCCCCGGCAGCCCCGGTGGTGACGGCGGCACGGGCGGCGCGGCCGGCGCAGGCAGCATGAACGGCACCAACGGTACGGCGGGCGCCACGGGTAGCACTCCTGGCAGTAACGGCGGCGGTGGTGGCGGCTGTGTTCCCAACCCCGGCGGCGGCGGCCCGGGCGGACCCGGCAGCGGAACCGGGTGCAACGCCGGCTGAGCGCCGTGAGTCAGCCTGTTTGTTTCCAGTCGTCGTCGACCGGGAAGTGCCGGGCGATCTCGTCGTAGTTCATCTTGTCGTAGCTGCGCAGCAGCCCTTCGTAGGCTTCGTCGTAGCCGGGTTCGCCGGGTAGGGGTTCGTCGAGGTCCGGCCAGCCTGGTGGTGGTGGTTTGGGGTCGGGCGGTTCAGCCTCAGGTGCGGCTCGGTGGTAGTCGATGGTGGCTTCGATGAGGTGGAAGGGGTTGATGCGGGGTTGGTCGTGGTCGAGTGCCGGTGGGGGTATCCATTCGACGCGGCCGGTGTCACCGAGGCGGGTGGTCCAGCCCTGTTCGGTGGCCATCCGGTTGTCGGGGGCGCAGGCCAGGGTCAGGTCATCGATATCGGT
>NZ_CP083985.1:393190-571247 GCF_020172665.1 [Mycobacterium] zoologicum
CGGCTACCGGGACCCGGGCGGGGATCTTGTTCATCGCTTTGACCGCGATCGCCACGTGCTCGGGCCCGATGCGCCCGGCGGCTTGGGCGGCAGCCAGGCTGGGCAGCACCGGGGCCAGAGGTTCACCACTGAGGGCGGTACGCGGACCCAGCACCGCGGCCTCCTCGATGCGCCGGCGGGCTTGTGTGGCGCTGATCCGCAACCGCTCACCCAGGGCCTTGGCCAGCGAGCACCCCGCCAGCGCCTCGCTATGGCCCTCGGCCAGGAAGCGGGCCACGATCTGGTGGTCGACCGACGGGGCCTGCCGGGCCAGCGCCTCGCGGCGGGCCAGCACCTCCACCAGCTCCTGCGGGCTCAACGCATCGAAGGAACACCGCGCCAACAGGGCATGGGCGGCCTCCATCGCCTCCAGGCACCCCATGACGGTGTCCCGATCAGCGAACGCATCCCTACCCATAAATCGAACACTAGTGCGACGGTCCGACAGAAAACCGCCCGGATCCGGGCCCTAAAACTAAGGCTTCTATGAGGAATTCTGTCGGGAATCCGGTGGCGCGGCCCGGTCGATGACCGCGGCCGTCGCCCAGCCCAGCAGCCCGGCGATCAGACCGAAGCCCAGGTGGAACATCACCTTGTCGCCCAGGCCCACCATCGCAAGATGGTGTCCGCCGATGAGTGTCGTCGCGATCGGAATGATAAGCGCCACAAGGTGAATCGGTGCGGCAGCCAGCGCGACCAGCCAGCGGCGAACGTGCACCCTGCCGGTCAGCAGGCACAGCAGCGCCGCAGCACCCAGATAACGGACGCAGGCCCACGGCCCCGGACCGGACTGCAGCAGCAGGGTGGCCGCGGTGGAAGCGGCCCCCACCGCGAGCACCGTCTGCGGTCGGCGGGCCGTCAGCGCCACCGCCACCAGCATCGTCAGCCACACCAGGCCACGGTGTCCCGGCAGCCCCAACGGCATCCGGACGTCGGCAGCCAGGACGATGACGGCCACGGCGGCGACCGGGAAGGCGACTTCCCGGGCCCACGCCAGGGCGGTTGCGCTGCGGGTCGCCTCCGGCACTACGGGCGTCACGGGCAATGCGGTCATCGCCTCAAGGTAGGCGCACCGATCACGCAAAACAACCTCAGTTGCGGCAGAGATTGCCGTCCAGAGAGCTTGAATACGCAACATCGGCTGAATACGGTCGTGCACATGCGGTCATGGACTCTGCTCCGAATCGGAATGCTGGCGCTGCTCGTCGTCCCCGGCAACGGCGCCTGTGCCACCCACTCCGACGCGCAAGCGCACTACCGCGTGGTCGTCCGGCAGGACGACGGGCATGTCCTGGGCGAATTCGATCTGGCGCGGCTGCGGGAGCTGCCGCAATCCGAGATCGCCACGCCGCAGTCGCGCGGCAGTCAGGTGCAGCGGGGCCCGGAACTGCGTGCGGTGCTCACCGCCGCCGGTGCGTCGGAGGCCACCAGCGTCCGCGTCGAGGGAAGCGACCCGGCGCAGACCCTGACGGCCGCCGAACTCGCCGACCAGGTGGTGTTGAGCTACACCAAACGCGACACCGTGAAACTGGCCGGTGCGAACCTGGACCGCGACCGGTGGGTCCGCGACGTCACCGCGGTGGTCGTCAACCCGTGACGGTTTTTGCCGGCGTCGACCTGTTGATCGGCATCGACGACACCGACGATCAGTTCAGTCCCGGAACCGGCCGGCGGGCCCGGGCGCTGCTGCGCGAGCTGGCCGACGCGGGACTGGGCAGCGAAGCGGGTGCCACCCGTCATCAGCTGCTGGTCGACGACCGCGTCCCCTACACCTCGCACAATTCCAGCGCCTGCCTGGCCTGGCGCAGCCCCGCTGGCGACCCGCACGCGGTACGCGGCGCCATCATCGAATTCGTCGCCCGGTTCCTGGAGCGGGTCTGTCCGCCGGCCGCCGACCCCGGACTGGCGGTGGCGATTCCAGCCGACGTGGGCGATATCGGGGCCCTGGTGGAATTCGGCAGGCAGGCCAAGAAGGAAGTGCTGCAGCGTGCCCAGGCCCGTCGGCTGGCCGACGAACTCGGCGTGCACCTGTCCGGACACGGCGGCACCCACGACGGGATACTCGGCGCGCTGGCGGCGATCGGCCTGCAACTCTCCGGCGACGACGGGCTCTTCATCACCCTGCCCGGTCTGGGCACGCTGCCGTATCAGGCGACCCTCGACGAACTGCTGGCCAAGGTGCCGATCGACGACGTTCGCGACGGCGCCGGCAACCGGCCCGCTCCGGGCGAGCTCATCGAGCTGGGCGACTGGGTTCGTCCGGTGCTGCTCGACGGACGTTCCGTCCTGCTGCTGGATCCCCCCGAAAGCCGCGATGGTCGCCGTCGCTGGCGAACGGCACCGCGATCGGTCGTCAAGAAGCATTGAGCGGTATCCGCAGCTACGTGGGATATCTACACCTATGATGTGCAGATCGTGACTGTGCAAGCAGGATCACTCCGCAGGTAAGGCGACCGGAAGGGATTCGCGTCATGGTGCTGCAGGTCGTACCCGAGGGGCTGGCCGCCGCGAGCGCCGCGGTGGAGGCGATCACCGCCGCACTGGCGGCCGCGCACGCGGCGGCGGCACCGGTGATCAGCGCGGTGGCACCACCCGCGGTCGACCCGGTGTCGGTGCAGGCCGCGGCGGAACTGGGCATCCAGGGCAGCCAGCACACCGCCGTCGCCACCCACGGCACCGGGGTGCTGGGCGGGGCCGGGGCCGGGGTCGCCCAGGCCGGACTGAACTATCAGGGTGCGGACGCACTGGCCGCGTCGGCCTTCTCGGGGTAGCGGTGCGCTGATGTCTGCCTCCGCCACCTGGATGGCGGCCCCGCCGGAGGTGCATTCGGCCATGCTGAGCACCGGGCCGGGGCCCGGGCCGCTGCTTGCCGCATCGGCGGCGTGGGCGTCGCTGAGCGGCACGTACCTCAGCGCGGCAACCGATCTCGGTGCGGTGCTGGCGGGCGCCCACGGGGTGTGGGCCGGCCCGACGGCCGAGGCCTATGCCGCGGCGCATCAGCCCTATCTGGTCTGGCTGCAGCTGGCCGGCACGCTCAGTGCCCGCACCGCGGCCCAGCATGAGGTGATCGCCGCGGCCTACACCAGCGCCCTGGCGGCCATGCCCACGCTGGCGGAGCTGGCCGCCAACCACGCGACCCACGCGGTGCTGGTGGCCACCAACTTCTTCGGCGTCAACACCGTGCCGATCGCGGTCAACGAGGCCGACTACGCCCGGATGTGGATGCAGGCCGCCACCGTCATGGGCGCCTACCAGGCCACCACCGAGTCCGCCCGCAGCCTGGGGCACACCAGCGGCAGTGCCCAGGCCGGCATTGCGGCAGCCGGTGACGGTACCGGTGGTGGTGGCGGCGGCGGTGCCGGTGGCAACGGGAACTTCGACCTGCCGACGCCGGCGGAGATCTGGCAGATGCTGTTCGGGGCGGACGGCGAGCAGGTGCCCGGCCAGGGGCAGCCCAACTGGACTCCGGCGCAGTTCCTGCAGAACCTCTCGAACTTCTTCAACGGCAACGAGAAGGCCCTGGCCTGGCTGCAGCAGAACTTCTCCGGGCCGCTGACGCCCGCCCAGTGGTGGCAGCTGGTGAACTATTTCATCGCCTGGCAGTTGTATCGCGCCGTCAACTGGACGCTGCGCAGCCTGCGGTTCCTGGCGCAGCTGTCCCCGCTGCTGGCGGGAGTCGGGTTGAACCTGTCGATCGTCAACCTCGGGGCGGTGGCGCCGATGGCCGCAGGTCTGTCCGGACTGGCGGGGTTGGCCGGTATCCCCGCACCGGCGGGCATGACCCCGCCGCCGGTGATGCCTGGGCCGGCGGTGACGCCGGTGATCCCCGCCGGCATGACACCGCCGGCTCCGGCGCCGGCTCCGGCCGCAGTGTCCGGGCCGGCTGCGCCACCGGCCCCGGCGGCACCGCTGCCGGCTCCGACCCCGGGGACTCCACCGCCGACGGCACCGCCACCCCTGATCGGCACCGAAGGCACCTTCCACAGCTATCTGGTGGGCTCGCTGGCGTCGTCGCAGCGCAGCGGTGCCACGTCGCTGACCAAGTCGGCCCGGCCGGCCGCCGGAACCGTCGAGGCGGCCGTCGCGGCCGAGTCGACGCCGGGGACGGCCCGGCACCGCGGACGTCGCCGGGGGACGTTGATCGACCCCGGCTACCGCTACGAGTACCTCGACGGCCACGATCCCGGCGCCCAGTCCGGGGCCGCCGGTTTTGTCGGGACCTTCGGCAAGACCGGGGTTGCGCGTGCCGCCGGGATGACCGCGCTGGCCGGCCACGAATTCGGTGGCGGCCCGACGGAGCCGATGCTGCCGGACTCGTGGGGCAGAGCGCCTGCGGCCGATCCGGACTAGTGTCCGCAGGAGCGGATTCAACACCTAAGAATAATTCGTAAATCCTGTCAAAACCCGTACGATCTAGCCGCAGATATTGACCTGACCGGCTACCGCGGGCGTACGGTCTGGAGAGTCCGCGCGCCCCGGGAACCCGACGGGCGTGGCCCGCGACTATTAGGTAGTCGGAGAAAGGAGTGCGGGGATGAGTTTGTTGGATGCGCATATTCCGCAGTTGGTGGCCTCTGAGTCGGCGTTTGGGGCGAAGGCTGCGTTGATGCGGTCGACGATGGCGCAGGCGGAGCAGGCGGCGTTGTCGGCGCAGGCGTTTCATGTCGGTGAGGCTGCGGCGGCGTTTCAGGGGTCGCATGCGCGGTTTGTGGCGTTGGCGGCGCGGGTGAATGCGTTGCTGGATATGGCACAGGTGAATCTGGCGGATGCGGGTAGCGCGTATGTCGCATCGGACGCAGCTGCTGCTTCCGGGTACACCGGGGTTTAGGGAGGCTTGTTATGTCGCAGATTATGTACAACTACCCGGCGATGCTGGCGCATGCGGCGGAGATGAATGGGTATGCGGGCACGTTGCAGGCGGTGGGTGCTGATATTGCCAGTGAGCAGGCGGCGTTGTCGGCGGCGTGGCAGGGCGATACGGGGATGACGTATCAGGCGTGGCAGGTGCAGTGGAATCAGGCGATGGAGGAGTTGGTTCGGGTGTATCACTCGATGGCTGCCACGCATGAGTCCAATACCATGATGATGAACGCTCGCGACACCGCCGAAGCCGCCAAGTGGGGCTAGAAACCTTCTGCGAATCCGCAGCATCTGCTGCGGCGTAGGGTCACTGGAATGCCTGCAATGCGTAGTGAAGGTGACAGTTGGGACATCACCACGAGCGTCGGTTCGACCGCGCTGTTCGTGGCCACCGCCAGGGCCCTGGAGGCCCGCAAACCCGATCCGCTGGCGGTCGATCCCTATGCCGAGTTGTTCTGCCGGGCGGCCGGTGGGGACTGGGAAGCGGTGGTGGGGGGCAACCTGCCCGAACATCAGTTGTTGACCAGTGATTTCGGGGAGCACTTCGTCAATTTCCAGGGTGCGCGCACCCGCTACTTCGACGACTACTTCCGCCGCGCCGCCGGGGCCGGGGTTCGCCAGGTGGTGATCTTGGCGGCCGGGTTGGACTCTCGCGCCTACCGGCTGGAGTGGCCGGAGGGCACGAAGATCTTCGAGCTGGACCAGCCCCAGGTGCTGGCCTACAAGAGTTATGTGCTGTCCCAGCGCGGCATCCGGCCGACCGCTGAACGCCACGAGGTGGCCGTCGACCTGCGGGAGGACTGGCCGCAGGCCCTGCGGGACAGTGGCTTCGACCCGTCCCAGCCGTCGGCGTGGATCGCCGAAGGTCTGCTGATCTATCTGCCGGCCGACGCGCAGGGCCAGTTGTTCACCGGCATCGACAGCCTGGCCGCGCCCGGCAGTCACGTTGCGGTCGAGGACGGCGCCCCGATGCCCACCGAGGACTTCCACGCCGCGGTGGAGGCCGAAGTCGCCGCCGGCGACGACAGCCGCATCTTCCACCGGCTGGTCTACAACGAGCGCTGCGCTCCCGCCGACGAGTGGTTCGGCGAACGGGGCTGGACCGCGGTTTCGACGCCGCTGGCGGATTACCTGCGGGAGCTGGGTCGTCCCGTTCCGGGTCCGGACACCGAGGCTGGACCGATGATCGCACGGAACACGCTGGTCAGGGCGATGAAGAAGTAGCAGTGGGCGGTTGACGTCGGCCGCCTCCGGTGCGGTAACGTGCGGGGTAACCGAAAATGATTTTCAATAAGGAGTTCGGGATGGGCTGGAGCGGCACCGACGCATATGCGGCGGGGCGGGGACCTTATGTGCCGTGGATCGGGGTGGGGCAGCCCACTTTCCGAACATCCCCCTCGATCTCGACAGTTAGCTTATGCAATGCTAACTTCAGCCGAGTTAGCTTAGGCAACACTAGCCATGAAGGGGCGAGCCACGCATGAAGAACGGAGATGCGGCTCTGCTCACCCAGCAGCCCAAGGTGGACCTCCGGGTGGACGAGGAGACCCTCAGCCGGTTCGCGACCTGCTGCCGCGCCCTGGGTATCCCGGTTTACCAGCGGCAACGTCCCGCTGACCTGGTCGCCGCGCGTGCCGGGTTCGCCGCACTGACCCGCGTCGCGCACGAGCAGTGCGACGTCTGGACCGGCCTGGCCGCCGCGGGCGACCAGTCGCCGCGGGTGCTGGCTGCGGTGTCGCAGACCGCCGCCGGAGCCGGTGCGCTGCAGCGGCGCCTGGACCTGCCGGCCGGCGCACTCGGCTTCCACTACGACACCGGGCTGTACCTGAAGCTGCGGGCCACCGAGGCCGACGATTTCCACCTGGCCCACGCCGCCCAGCTGGCGATGGCCGGCCGCTGCGCCGAGGCCAACCAGCTGGTGGCCGCCATCACCGAGCGGCGTCCGGGCTGGAACGACGCCCGCTGGCTGGCGATCGTGGTGAACCATCACGCCGGACGCTGGTCGGACATGGTCAAGCTGCTGACCCCGATCGTCAACGACCCCGACCGCGACGAGCTGTTCACCCACGCCGCCAAGATCGCGCTGGGCATCGCCCTGGCCCGGCTGGGCATGTACGCCCCGGCACTGTCCTATCTGGAGGAGCCCGACGGTCCCGTCGCCGTCGCCGCCACCGACGGGGCTCTGGTCAAGGGACTGATCCTGCGGGCGCAGGGCGACGACGAGACGGCCGAGGAGGTGCTGCAGGACCTCTATGCCGCCAACCCGGAGAACGCGCAGGTCGAGCACGCCCTGCTGGACCACAGTTTCGGTATCGTCACCACCACCGCGGCCCGCATCGAGGCGCGGACCGACCCGTGGGACCCGGACACCGAGCCCAGTGCCGAGGAATTCGTCGACCCGTCGGCCCACGAGCGCAAAGCCGAGCTGTTGGCCGAGGCCGAACGCGAACTCGGCGAGTTCATCGGCCTGTCCGAGGTCAAGAACCAGGTGCAGCGCCTCAAGAGCTCGGTCGCGATGGAGGTGGTGCGTAAGCAGCACGGCCTGGCCGTCGGGCAGCGCACCCACCACCTCGTGTTCGCCGGGCCGCCCGGAACCGGTAAGACCACCATCGCCCGCGTGGTCGCCAAGATCTACTGCGGCCTGGGGCTTTTGAAGAAAGAGAACATCAAAGAGGTGCACCGTGCCGACCTGATCGGTCAGCACATCGGTGAGACGGAGGCCAAGACCAACGCGATCATCGACAGTGCGCTGGACGGCGTGCTGTTCCTCGACGAGGCTTACGCCCTGGTGGCCACCGGAGCCAAGAACGACTTCGGTCTGGTCGCCATCGACACCCTGCTGGCGCGCATGGAGAACGACCGTGACCGGCTGGTGGTGATCGTCGCCGGTTACCGCGCCGACCTGGACCGCTTGCTGGACACCAACGAAGGTCTGCGGTCGCGCTTCACCCGCAACATCGACTTCCCGTCGTACCAGCCGCCGGAGTTGGTCGAGATCGCCCACAAGATGGCCGAGCAGCGCGACAGTCGTTTCGAGCAGGCGGCGCTCAACGAGATGGAGACGCTGTTCGGCACCCTGGCCGCGGCGTCGAGCCCGGACGCCAACGGCGTGGACCGGCGCAGCCTCGACATCGCCGGCAACGGCCGTTTCGTGCGAAACCTGGTCGAACGCTCCGAGGAGGAGCGCGAATTCCGGCTCGACCATTCCGAACAGTCCGGCACCGGGGTGTTCACCGATGAGGAACTCATGACCATCACCACCGACGACGTACGCAACTCGGTGACGCCGCTGCTTCGCGGCCTTGGCCTGGAGGAGAAGGCGTGAGCGCCGCCCAGCAAGATCGCGGTGATGACGACCGCCGGTCGTTCACCTCGCGCACCCCGGTCAACGAGAACCCCGACCGGGTCGAATACCGCCGCGGGTTCGTCACCAAGCACCAGGTCAGCGGTTGGCGATTCGTGATGCGGCGCATCGCATCCGGCGTGGCACTGCACGACACCCGGATGCTGGTGGAGCCGCTGCGCGCCCAGACGCGGGCCGTGTTGATGGGCCTGCTGGTGCTGGCCACCGTGGCCGGTGGCTGCTTCGTGTTCACCCTGATCTGGCCCAACAGTGCCGCGGGCAATGACCCGGTGCTCTCCGACCGGTCCACCTCGGCGCTGTACGTCCGTGTCGGCGAACAGCTGCACCCGGTGCTGAACCTGACCTCCGCCCGACTGATCGTCGGCCGGCCGGTCAACCCGACCGCGGTGCGAAGCACTGCGCTGGACAAGTTTGCGCGCGGCAACCTGATCGGCATTCCCGGTGCCCCGGAACGCATGGTGCAGTCCGATGCCCGCGACGCGGACTGGACGGCGTGCGATTCGGTGGCCGGTTCGGACGCCGGCGTGACGGTGATCGCCGGACCGCTGGCCGCCGGCGGATCCAAGGCCGCGGCGCTGGGTGCCGAGCAGGTCGTGCTGGCCGACAACGGTTCCGGTGCCTGGCTGCTGTGGGAGGGCAAGCGCAGCCGCATCGATCTGGCCGACCACGCGGTCACCGGAGCGCTCGGGCTCGGTGAGCGGGGTTTGGCTGTGCCCAAACCACGTTCGATCTCGATCGGTCTGTTCAACATGATCCCGGAGGCTCCCGCGCTGACCGCGCCGGTGATCCAGGGCGCGGGCAGCCAGCCGTCGTTCGAGCTGCCGTCCGCCGCGCCGGTGGGTGCGGTGGTGGCCGCGCACACCCTCGACGGTGACACGGGACTGCGCTACTACGCGGTGCTGCCGGACGGCCTGCAGCCCATCTCCGGCGTACTGGCGGCGGTGCTGCGCAGCACCGATTCCTACGGGCTGGGGCGGCCGCCGGTGCTGGGCGCCGATGACATTGCGCGCCTGCCGGTTTCGCAGGCGCTGGACACCTCGCGCTTCCCGGAGAGGCCGGTCAGCGTCGTCGACTCGCTGTCCAACCCGCTCACCTGCGCGCACTGGAGCAAGGATGCGGGGGCCAGCACGGGTTCGCTGACCCTGATGTCGGGTTCCTCGCTTCCGACGCGTGACGGTGTTCGCACCCTCGATCTGGTCGGTGCCGGGGTGGGCGGGACGGCCGCTCGGGTCGCCCTGAACCCGGGTACGGGGTATTTAGTCCAGAGCGTCAGCTCCGATCCGGCGGCCACTCCGGCTGCGGGACCGATGTTCTGGATCTCCGACACCGGTGTGCGCTACGGCGTGAACACCGAAGACGGTGACGCGGTGGCGGCGCTGGGTCTGAGCGAGCCGGCTTTGACGATTCCGTGGTCGGTGTTGTCGCAGTTCGCCTTGGGGCCGACACTGTCGCGATCCGATGCGTTGTTGGCACATGACGGGTTGGCGCCGGATCCACGGCCGGGCCGCCGCGCGTCCGCCGAGTTGGGTGCTGTGAGCGGGGGAGGGGCTCGATGAGCCGTTTGATTTTCGAGGCCCGGCGTCGGGTTCCGGTTCCGCCGGTTGACAAGGGCGCCATCACCATTGAGCCGCCGCCGGAATTGCCGCGGGTGGTCCCGGCGTCGTTCCTGCAGCGCGCGCTGCCGGTGGTGATCGTCATCCTGATCGTGGGCATGGTGATCGCGATGGTCGCCACCGGGATGCGGTTGATCTCCCCGGTGATGCTGTTCTTCCCGTTTGCCTTGCTGGTGGCGGCGGCGGGCATCTATCGCGGTGGGGACAAGAAGGCCCGCACCGTGGAAGTCGATGCCGAGCGTGCCGATTACCTGCGGTACCTGTCGGTGGTTCGGGACAACATTCGGGGTTCGGCGGCCAAACAGCGTGCGGCGGCGGAGTGGTCGCATCCGGATCCTGTTGATCTGGCGGCGGTTCCGGGATCGCGTCGGCAGTGGGAGCGCGACCCGCACGACGACGACTTCCTGGTGGTGCGCACCGGCCGGCACGCGGTGCCGCTGGCCAGCGCGGTGCGGGTCACCGACACCGCTGACGAGATCGACCTGGAGCCGGTGTCGCACAGCGCCTTACGCGGCCTGCTCGACACCCAGCGCACCGTGCGCGACGTACCGGTGGGCCTGGATCTGACGAAGGTGTCGCGGGTCACCGTGCTCTCGGATGATGAAGCCGGCGGCATTGACGATGTGCGCGCCGCCGTGCGGGCATGGATCGCTCAGGCCGTGACCTGGCATGACCCGACCATGCTCGGGGTGGCGGTGGCTTCGGCCGATCTCGAGTCGCCGTCCTGGTCGTGGCTGAAGTGGTTGTCGCACGTCGACATCGCCGGTGCCGTCGACGGTGTGGGCCCCGCCCGCTACCTGGCGTCCAGCGCTGAAGAACTCGCCCTGTTGTTGGCTCCGGTGTTGGCGGAGCGCCCGGCGTTCACCGGCGAGGCGGGCGAGGTCGGACGCCATCTGCTGGTGATCATCGACGACCCCGACTTCGACCTGGCCGCGTCATCGCTGGGTGTACCGCGAGCCGGGGTGACCGTCGTGCAGCGCGGCGCGGTGGCACCCAACCGTGAGCAGTACTCCGACCCCGAGCGGCCGACTCTGCGGCTGACTCCGGGCGGCCGTTCGATCGACCGCTGGCAGACCGGTGGTTGGCAACGCTGGGTCGACGACGCCGACCGCTTCGGCACCGACGAAGCCGCCCACCTGGGCCGGCGGCTGTCGCGCTGGGACTCCAACCCCACGCACGCCGGACTGCGCTCGGCCGGCACTCGCGGCGCCACCTTCACCACCATGCTGGGCATCCCTGACGCCTCCCGCCTCGACGTGCCCGCCCTGTGGGCGCCGCGTAACCGCGATGAGGAACTGCGGGTTCCGATCGGTGTGACCGCCACCGGCGAGCCACTGATCTTCGACCTCAAGGACGAGGCCGAAGGCGGGATGGGCCCGCACGGGTTGATGATCGGTATGACCGGCTCGGGTAAGTCGCAGACCCTGATGTCGATCCTGCTGTCGCTGCTGACCACCCATTCGGCGGACCGGCTGATCGTGATCTACGCCGACTTCAAGGGTGAGGCCGGCGCCGACATCTTCCGGCACTTCCCGCAGGTGGTCGCGGTCATCTCGAATATGGCCGAGAAGAAGTCGCTGGCCGACCGGTTCGCCGACACCCTGCGCGGTGAGGTGGCCCGCCGTGAGCTGCTGTTGCGCGAGGCCGGCCGAAGGGTGCAGGGCAGTGCCTTCAACTCGGTGACCGAATACGAGGCCGCGATCGCCGCCGGACATGATCTGGCGCCCATCCCGACGCTGTTCATCGTCGCCGACGAGTTCACCTTGATGCTCGCCGACCACCCGGAATACGCGGAGCTGTTCGACTACGTCGCCCGCAAGGGGCGTTCGTTCCGCATCCACATCCTGTTCGCGTCGCAGACCCTCGACGTCGGCAAGATCAAGGACATCGACAAGAACACCTCCTACCGGATCGGCCTGAAGGTGGCCTCCCCCAGCGTTTCTCGGCAGATCATCGGGGTCGAGGACGCTTATCACATCGAATCCGGCAAGGAGCACAAGGGCGAGGGCTTCCTGGTTCCTGCCCCGGGTGCGGCGCCCATCAAGTTCCGCAGCACCTACGTCGACGGCATCTATGACCCGCCGCGGGCATCCAAAGCGGTGGTGATGCATGCGATTCCAGAACCCCGGTTGTTCACCGCGGGTCTGGTCGACTCCGGTGGCGACACCACCACGATCGTCGTCGAGCCCGACGATGAGGTGCTGGGTCCGCCGCGCAAGCTGATCGCCACCATCGGAGATCAGTTGGCCAATTACGGCCCGCAGGCACCGGAGCTGTGGCTGCCCCCGCTCGACGACGCGATTCCGCTGGCCGTCACCTTGGCCGGTGCCGGGATCGGGGAGCGGCAGCTGCGGTGGCCGTTGGGTGAGATCGACAAGCCGTTCGACATGCGCCGCGACCCACTGGTGTTCGACGCGCGTTCGGCCAGCGGCAACATGCTGATTCATGGTGGGCCGAAGTCCGGGAAAACCACTGCGCTGCAGACATTCATCATGTCCGCGGCCAACCTGCACTCGCCGCGCGAGGTGTCCTTCTACTGCCTGGACTACGGCGGCGGACAACTGCGGGCCCTGGAAGACCTGGCGCATGTGGGCAGCGTTGCCTCCGGTCTGGAACCGGAGCGGATCCGCCGCACGTTCGGTGAACTCGAGCAGTTGCTCACCGCACGTCAGCAGCGGGAGGCGTTCCGCGACGGCAGCATCGGCTCGCTCAACGACGGCTACGGCGAGGTATTCCTGGTCATCGACAACCTGTATGCGTTCAGCCGGGACAACACCGACCAGTTCAACACCCGAAACCCGTTGCTGGCCAAGGTGACCGAGCTTGTCAACGTGGGCCTGGCCTATGGCATCCACGTGATCGTCACCACCCCCAGCTGGCTGGAGGTGCCGCTGGCGATGCGCGACGGCCTCGGCCTGCGTCTGGAGCTCAAGCTGCATGACGCCCGGGACAGCAATGTCCGGGTGGCCGGGGCGTTGACCCGGCCGGCCGAGGCGGTGCCTGCCAACCAACCGGGCCGGGGTCTGACGATGGCCGCCGAGCACTTCCTGATCGCCCAGCCCGATCTGGAACAGATCGCCGAGCTCAACGCCCGCCACCCCGGCCTGGCCGCACCGCCGGTGCGCCTGCTGCCGACCAACCTCGCACCCGAAGAGGCCGGCGTCCTGTACCCGGCACCCGAGCACGTGGTCATCGGGGTGCGCGAAGAGGACCTGGCACCGGTCGAGGTCGACTTCACCGCCAACCCGCTGCTGATGGTGTTGGGCGACAGCAAGTCCGGCAAGACGACCCTGCTGCGGCACCTGATCCGTACGGTGCGGGAGAACAGCACCGCCGAACAGGTGGCGTTCACCGTGCTGGATCGCCGGCTGCACCTGGTCGACGAACCCCTGTTCGCCGACAACGAGTACACCGCCAACATCGACCGGGTCATCCCGGCGATGCAGGGGCTGTCCGCGCTGATCGGCTCCCGCCGGCCGCCGGCCGGGCTCTCGGCCGCGGATCTGGCCGGGTGGACCTACGAGGGTCACACTCACTACCTGATCGTCGACGACGTCGACGCCATCCCGGACTCCCCGGCGCTCAGTGGCCCGTATGCGGGGCAGCGGCCGTGGACCAATCTGATCGGGCTGCTGTCGCAGGCCGGTGACCTCGGACTGCGGGTGATCGTCACCGGACGGGCCACCGGCTCGGCACACGCGTTGATGACCAACCCGTTGCTGCGTCGTCTCAACGACCTGCAGGCCACCACCCTGATGCTGTCGGGCAACCCGGCGGACAGCGGCAAGATCCGCGGCCAGCGGTTCGGCCGGCTGCCCGCGGGCCGGGCGATGCTGCTCGCCGACAGCGACGAACCCACCTACCTCCAGCTGGTCAACCCGTTGTTCAGCGAGAGTCTGACACGTTGATGGAAATCGAAGTGCGAGAGGGGAAACTGTCATGACGCTTCAAGTGGTTCCGGAAGGTCTGGCCGCGGCCAGTGCAGCGGTCGAGGCATTGACCGCTCGGCTGGCGGCCGCCCAGGCCAGCGCTGCCCCGCTGATCACCGCGGTGGTTCCGCCGGCGGCCGACCCGGTGTCGCTGCAGACCGCCGCTGGTTTCAGCGCGCAGGGCAGCGAGCACGCGGCGGTGGCCGCCCAGGGAGCCACCGAACTCGGCCGCGCCGGTGTCGGTGTCGGTGAGTCCGGTGTGAGTTATGCCGCGGGCGACGCCGCGGCCGCAACGACATACCTGGGTGGCGGACGCGCCTGATGATTGCGTCCCCGGTCTGGATCGCCTCCCCTCCGGAGGTGCATTCAGCATTGCTGAGCAGCGGCCCGGGACCGGGTCCGCTGTTGTCGGCTGCCGGGATGTGGAATGCGCTGAGCGTCGAATACGCCTCGGTGGCAGACGAACTCACCGCTCTGCTTGGTGCGGTGCAGGCCGGCGCGTGGCAGGGCCCCAGTGCCGAGCAGTACCTGGCCGCGCACGTGCCCTACCTGACCTGGCTGGGTAAGGCCAGTGCGGACAGCGCCGGAGTGGCGGCGCAGCATGAAGTGGCAGCGTCGGCCTACGCCAGCGCATTGGCGACCATGCCCACGATGGCCGAGTTGGCGGCCAATCACATGACGCACGGGGTGTTGGTCGCCACCAATTTCTTTGGCATCAACATGATTCCGATCGCACTCAACGAAGCCGACTATGTCCGGATGTGGATTCAGGCGGCCACCACCATGGGCACTTACCACGCGGTCTCCGGGGCGGCGCTGGCGTCGGCGCCACGGACGGTGGCAGCACCACCGGTGGTCAAGTCCGATTCCGCGATGCCGGCGGATGCCAGCTCGGGCGGCGGCGATTTCTTCACCCAGCTGTTCGACCAGATCGGACGGCTGCTCGCGGACCCGGCCGGGGTGATCCGGGAGATCATGAGCGGCGGCCCTGCTGCGCTGGTCACCTGGTTCCCGCTGCTGTTCTTCGTCGCCTACGAGGCGTTCTTCATTCCGTTCGGCACCACGTTCTGGAGTGTGATGCTGGCGGCCCCAGCCTTTTTGCCGCTCATTCTCGGTCTGGCGCTGAGCCAGCTGACCGTCCCCGAGGATCTCGGTGCCGAGGCGCCTGCCGAGGAGCCGATGCTTCCGGTGGCCGGCCCGTCGGCCGATCGGCCGATCGCGGCCGTGGCGGGATTCGGGCCCGGGATCTCCACGCCGGGTGCGCCGGGTGTGCCTGCGGCGCCGACCACCACGGCGGCGGCGCCGCCGGCTCCGGCTCCCGGAGTGATGGGCTTCGGATACCTGGTGGGCGGCACCGACCCGGGAACCGGACTGGGGCCCACTCTCACCGAGGGCGACAAGGCGTATGCGCCGGCCGCGCGGGTACCTGCGGCCGCGGCGGTCGTGACCTCGTCGGCTCGCGACAAGGCCCGGGCGCGACGCCGCCGTCGTGCCTTATTGCACGACCACGCAGACGAATTCATGGATATGGACACCGGCACCGACACCGGCCCGACGACGCGACCCGGTGCCGTGCCATCGGGTTCACATCGCGGCGCCGGACCGCTCGGGTTCACCGGGACCGTCGGCAGGCGCAGCACTGCGTCCGGGCTGGCCACGCTGACCGGCGACGGGTTCGGCGGTGGGCCCAGCCTGCCGATGCTGCCCGACAGCTGGAACGACAACGATCTTGCCGACTCCGCGGTGGAGCCGGAATCGGAACCGAAGTAGTACAAGAGAAAGGAGTGCGGGGATGAGTTTGTTGGATGCGCATATTCCGCAGTTGGTGGCCTCTGAGTCGGCGTTTGGGGCGAAGGCTGCGTTGATGCGGTCGACGATGGCGCAGGCGGAGCAGGCGGCGTTGTCGGCGCAGGCGTTTCATGTCGGTGAGGCTGCGGCGGCGTTTCAGGGGTCGCATGCGCGGTTTGTGGCGTTGGCGGCGCGGGTGAATGCGTTGCTGGATATGGCGCAGGTGAATCTGGCGGATGCGGGTTCGACGTATGTGGCGGCCGATGCTGCTGCTGCTTCCGGGTACACCGGGGTTTAGGGAGGCTTGTTATGTCGCAGATCATGTACAACTACCCGGCGATGCTGGCGCATGCGGCGGAGATGAATGGGTATGCGGGCACGTTGCAGGCGGTGGGTGCTGATATTGCCAGTGAGCAGGCGGCGTTGTCGGCGGCGTGGCAGGGCGATACGGGGATGACGTATCAGGCGTGGCAGGTGCAGTGGAATCAGGCGATGGAGGAGTTGGTTCGGGTGTATCACTCGATGGCTGCCACGCATGAGTCCAACACCATGATGATGAACGCTCGCGACACCGCCGAAGCCGCCAAGTGGGGCTAGTCCAGTGCTGCAGCTCGGCGCCGGAAGGTCGTGATGGGTACTGAACCCAACGCGGCCGAACTGACCGTCGAGCAGGCGTGGTATATCGCGGAGACCATAGGCGCGGGGTCTTTTCCGTGGGTTCTGGCGATCACCATGCCCTACACCGACGCCGGGGAACGCGGTGCGTTCATGGCCCGGCAGCGCGACGAGCTGACCCGGATGGGAATCGTCACGCCGGACGGCACGGTGAATCGGTCTGTGGCCGAATGGATTCGGGTGGTGTGCTTCCCGGACCGTTGGCTGGACCTGCGCTATGTGGGGTCGTCGGCCGACAGTGCCCCCGAGATGCTGCGCGGGATCGTGGCGCGACGTGGCGACAGCTCGGGCCGGCCCGCCCGGACCGTCGTCGCGTTGCGCAACGCGCAGCTGGTCACCTTCACCGCGATGGAGATCGACGACCCCCGGCTGTTGGTCCCGGTGCTGGGGGCCGGGTTGCGGGCGCGCCCGCCGGCCCGATTCGACGAATTCACCCTGCCCGCCCGGGTCGGGGTGCGCGCCGACGAACGGTTGCGGGCCGGCGCACCGTTGTCCGAAGTTCTTGATTACCTGGGCATTCCGGCGTCGGCACGACCGATCGTCGAATCGGTTTTCACCGGACCGCGCAGCTACGTCGAGGTGGTTGCCGGTTGCGCCCAAGACGGCCGGCACTCCACCACCGAGGTGGGGTTGAGCCTGGTCGACACCGACGAGGGCCGCATCCTGGTCAGCCCGTCGCGGGCTTTCGACGGCGAATGGGTCTCGACCTTCCGGCCCGGAACCGAATTTGCGATCGCCGTGGCGATCGACGAGCTGACCGCCACCCTGCCCGAGGGCCAGTGGTTCCCCGGTCAGCGCCTGTCCCGAGATTTCACCACCCAGCTGTCCTAGCAGAGAAACAAGAATAGAGAACACCAATGACCGAAGCTCCGGTGCTGACCAGCGCCGCCATGCCGATTGTCCGCATCGCGGTGCTGTCCGACAGCCGACTGACCGAGATCGCGCTGCCCGCCGAGTTGCCGCTGCGCGAAATCCTGCCCGCAGTGCAACGTCTGGTCGCCCCGGACAGCGGCGACGACACCGAGCCCGGTGCCACGCCCCGGCTGAGTCTGGCGCCGGTCGGCGGCGCGCCGTTCAGCCTGGACGCCAGCCTGGACACCGTCGGCGTGGTCGACGGCGACCTGTTGGCGCTTCGGCCGGTGCCGGTCGGTCCGGCCGCCCCCGGCATTGTCGAAGACATCGCGGATGCCGCCGTCATCTTCTCGGCGTCGCGACGTAAGCCTTGGGGGCCGGGGCATATTCAGCGTGCCGCACTGGCAGCCGGGGTGGCCCTGAGTATTGCGGCCACCGGCCTTGCCGCCGCACACCGCGTCCTGACCGGCCAGCCCGCCGGCCTGCTCGCGCTCGGCGCCATCGCACTGCTGGCGGTGCTGGCGGCATTGATCTCCCGCAGCCGTTCGGCCGACGCGGGACTGACCCTGTCGATCGCGGCGCTGGTGCCGGTCGCCGCGGCGGGCACGCTGGCGGTGCCCGGCTCGTTCGGTGCGGCGCACGTGCTGCTGGGCGCGGCCGCGGTGAGCGCGTGGGCGTTGATCTGCCTTCTCCTGCCGTCCGCCGGCCGCGGCGAGCGCGGCATCGCCTTCTTCACCGCCACGGTCGTTGTCGGTGCCGGGGTGCTGTTGGCCGCCGCCGTCAAGACGTTCTGGGCGGTGCCGTTCGTCAGTCTGGGCTGCGGGCTGATCACCGCGTCCCTGCTGCTTACCGTTGCCGCCCCGCAGGTTTCGGCGCTGTGGGCGCGGTTGCCGCTGCCGGTGATTCCCGCTCCGGGTGACCCGACCCCGTCGGCGCTGCCGCAGGGTGTGCTCGAAGACCTGCCTCGCCGGGTTCGGGTGACCGACGCCCACCAGACCGGCTTCATCGCCGGCGCCGTGCTGCTGGCCGTGCTGGGTTCGGTGGCGATCGCCGCGCAGCCCGCGGGGCTCTCGGGCTGGGCGTGGTATGCGGTGGCCGGTATCGGGGTGGCCTCGGTGCTGCGGGCTCGGGTCTGGGACTCGGCGTGGTGCAAGGCCTGGCTGCTGGCTCAGCCACATCTGACCGCGCTGGTGCTGCTGGTCTGCTACGCCGCGACCGGTCGCTACAACGCAGCCTTCGGAGCGGTGCTGGTGCTGGCCGCGCTGGTGGCGGTCTGGGCAGTGGTCGCACTGAACCCGTCGGTCGGCTCGCCGGACAGCTACTCGCTGCCGGTACGGCGCCTGGTGGGCTTCCTGGCGTCCGGTGTCGACGCCACGCTGATCCCGGTGATGGCGTACCTGGTCGGGATCTTCGACTGGGTCCTGTCTCGATGACGTTGATCAAGAAGGTCGGGATCACCGGCGCGGCAGCGGGATTGACCCTGCTGCTGGCCGGCCCGCCGGCATCGGCGATCACCCCGCCGAGCGTCGACCCGACGGCGCCGCCGCCCAACGGGGCACCCGGTCCGGTGGCGGCGTTCGAACAGCGCGCCGATTGCGTGAGCTCGGCGCTGTTGCCGGGCACCGACACCGCCGCTGTCACCGCCGGCCAGCGACAACTCGACCTGCCCACGGCCTGGCAGTTCTCCCGCGGCGACGGCCAAACCGTCGCCGTCATCGACACCGGCGTACGGCCGGGCCCGCGACTGCCCGCGGTGGACGCCGGCGGCGACTACGTCGGTTCAACCGACGGCCTGACCGACTGCGACGGACACGGAACCCTGGTCGCCGGAGTGGTGGCCGGCCAGCCCGCGCCGGAGGGCCAGGACGGTTTCACCGGGGTTGCCCCGGGTGCACGGCTTTTGTCGCTGCGCACCGCGTCGGCGACGGTCGCCCCGAGGCTGGCCGGCGACGACCCCCGGGCCACCCGGGTGATCACCGACGTCACCGCGTTGTCGCGGGCGATCGTGCACGCCGCCGACCTCGGTGCCCGCGTCATCACCATCTCCGTCACCACCTGCGTGCAGGCCGACCACAACGTCGACCAGAGCGCCCTGGGCGCCGCGCTGCGCTATGCGGCGGTGGAGAAGGACGCACTCATCGTGGCCGCAGCCGGCGACAGCGGGCAGACCGGATCGGTCGGCGGCGGCGGAGAGGCCTGCGAGTCCAATCCGCTCACCGATCTGAGCCGACCGCAGGACCCGCGCAACTGGGGCGCCGTCACGTCCCTGTCGGTCCCGTCCTGGTGGCATCCCTACGTGCTGTCCGTGGGGTCGTTGGCGCCGTCGGGGCAGCCGTCGGCGTTCACCATGGCCGGGCCGTGGGTCGGCGTCGCCGCGCCCGGTGAGGGCGTGCTGTCGATCAGCAACCGCGAGGACGGCGGCCTGGCCAACGCGCTTCCGGCCAATCAGGGAAAGCTGGTGCCGCTCACCGGAACCGGCTACGCCGCGGGCTATGTGGCCGGGGTGGCCGCGCTGGTGCGCAGCCGCTTCCCCGAGATGAACGCCATGCAGGTGGCGCACCGGATCGTCGCCACCGCGCACAACTCGGCGCGCGCACCGTCGGGCCTGGTCGGTGCCGGGACGATCGACCCGGTCGCCGCATTGACCTGGGAACTGGCGCCCCCGCAGGACCCGGCCCACCCGCCGGTCAAGGTACTCAGCCCGCCACCGGCTCCGCAGCCCGAGGACCCCGCACCGCGGATCGTCGCGCTGGCGGGAACCGCGCTGCTGGCCGGGTTGGTCGCTGCCGTCGCCACCGGCGCCGCCGCGGCCGCCCGCCGACGAAAGGAAGATCAGCTGTGAGCCCGAACCGATCCACGATTCCGCTGCCCGGCCCGGCCCGGATCACCCTGGTGCTGCTGGCTGTGGTGCCCGCGGTGCTGGCCTACCCGTGGCCGACTCCCCGGGATCAGTGGGTGCTCGCGGTGGCGGTGGTGGTGGCTATCGCACTGCTGAGTTGGTGGCGGGGTCTGCATCTGACCACGATCATCCGGCGCCGGTTGGCCATGTCGCGCACACGCAGTGGCGTGCACACCGACCGTCGGCCGGGATCCGGTGCGAAAGCCACTGCGGTGCTTCGGATCAAGGCTGAGGCAGGTGGCGACACCGTGCCGCTGTCGCTGATCTCCGGCTACCTGAACCGGTACGGGTTGCAGGCCGACTCGGTGCGGGTCACCAGCCGCGGCACCGCCGACACCTGGATCGGGTTGACGTATTCGGCCGCACCGAATCTTGCCGCCCTGCAGGCCCGGTCATCGAAGATCCCGCTGCAGCAGACCGCAGACGTAGCGGTGCGCCGGCTGGCTGATCACCTTCGCGAGATCGGCTGGGACGCCGCACTTGTCGCCGCCGAGGACGTTCCCTCACTGATCGACGAAGCGGCGACACAGACCTGGCGCTCGGTGGTCGACGGCGCCGGTGACCATGTCGCCGCCTACCTGGTCAACGTCGATGCGGCGCTGGCGGACACCCTTGACCGGGTTCGGGCGTCGGCGGTCGAGGAGAACTGGACGGCACTGGAGATCGCCGGAACCGGCGAACAGCGGACCATCGCCGCGGCGTGCGCCCTGCGTACCGGCTCGGCCCCCGACGGCGGCGCGCCGCTGGCCGGGCTGGTGCCGCAGCAGGGCGAGCACCGAACCGCGCTGCTGAGCCTGCACCCACTGTCGGGCAGCCTGCTCGAAGGCCACACCGCGCTGTCCGCTGATGCACTCGCCGGGTTGCGTTGGCCCGTGGCAGCAGGTGGCGCATCCACCGGTTAGAACATGTACTCCCGTAGGAACGCTGTCATCCGGCGCAGGTAAGCCGGCTGGCTGACGTGCAGCACATGGTTTCCCGGAAACCAGTGCAGCGCACAGTGATCCCAGTGTTCCCACAGCATCTCGGCCTGCTCGGGCGGGGCCAGCCGGTCACCCAGACCGGTGATGATCAGCCGTCGGTCCTTGGCCACCAGCGGTGGGTAGTTCAGCGGAGAGTGGAAGGCCGTCGACGTGGCGAATTCGTCGTGCGGAATCCGGCCCATCCGCTGGCCGGCGTGCAGCAGCAGATTGGCCGGAAACCAGTCCCTGATCTCTGACTCGACCGAGACCACCGGAACATTGGGGATCACCGCCTGCAGGCGGGGTTCGACGGCGGCCAGCAGAGCGCTGGTGTAGCCGCCGAGTGACAGCCCGGTCAACGCCACCCGGTCCACTCCGGTGAACTCCAGATAGTCGACCACCGAACGGAAGTCGTGCACGGCCTGGGCCATCGCCTCGGCGAATCCCGACATGCCGTGCGAGAAGTAGCCGAATCCGCTGAACGGAGAGTGCTTCTCGGCGCGGCGGCCGTGGAACGGAAGGGTGAACAACACCACGTCGTAGCCTGACCGGAAAAACCACGGCAGCGAGAAGAACAGCCCGTTGAACAGGTACGGCGATCCCATGAACCCGTGGATAACGCACAGGGTGGGCCGCGGGCCGTCGTCGTGGCGCCAATGCTGGAACCGGGCGGTGTTGTTGCGGCCCAGGGCCCGCCAGGTGTCGCGCATGGCCGGGTTGACCGCCTCGAAACCACTGGTGAAAGAGACGTTCTCGACGGTCCCGCGGGCGATCCGTTCCGCCAGCGGATTGGCCCGCCGTGAGGAGATCCGCGGCAGCGCCGCCGGTGCGGGAAAGGAGCGGGCCGGGTCGCGGAGGGCGGCCAACTCGGCGTAGAACTGCAACTGCTCGCGCTCCAGGTCGGACTGGCCGCGGCCGGCCACGGTGGTCACCACCGCGGGCATCATGGCAGCCGCCACCAATGATGCGACCATGGTGCGCAGGCCCAGATCGGCGAACGCCGAGGTGTCGACGATCATCTTCTCCCGCAACGACAACTCGCTGCGGTCCGGCAGGCCGCGCTCATCGGCATCGGCACTGGGGACATCGGGGACCGGGAGGGGCGGATTGATCGGGTTGGCGTCAGAGGTCACGTTCTCCGGCCTTTCTCGGATGCGCGTCAATCGGATGGTAGCGCGAGAGCGAACAGCCGAGCGGCGTTGTCGTGCAGTGCGCCGCGCAGCCATTTCTCGTCGACGCCCGGAAGTCCGGTGACCGCCCGCAGCGCGTCGAGGTAGCCGTACGGGATGTTCGGGAAGTCGCTGCCGAACACGATCCGCTCACCAGCCGCCCGCAGTCGCGGCTCGTGTTCGGCCGGAAACGGCATACTTTCGTCGATGAACGCGGTGAACGCCATGGTGGTGTCCAGGTGCACTGCCTGCGAATCCAGGCACATGTCGAGGAATTCGCCGTACTCCGGCATGCCCATGTGGGCGATGATCAGCCTCAGTCGCGGATGGCGGCGCAGCAGTCGCCGGATGGGCTCGGGGCCGGTGAACCGTCCGGGCTGCGGCCCGGAGCCGCAGTGGATGACCACCGGGGTACCGGAATCCGCGATGGCTGCCCAGACTCCTTCGAGTAGAGGATCGTTCGGGTCGTAGTCGCCGACCTGAATGTGCGCCTTGAAGACCCGCGTTCCGGCATCGATGGCCGCGGACACGTAGTCCGGTGCGCCGAGTTCGGGATAGAACGTCGCGGTTGACAGGCAATCCGGTGTCTGCGAAGCGAATTGGGCTGCCCACTGGTTGAGCCACGCCGCCATGTCCGGTTTGTGCGGATATACCAGCGAGGTGAATCGGCGTACGCCGAAGGCCCGTAGCGTCTCGACCCGGTGGGCCTCATCGGTGCGGTAGGTGATCGGCCAGGGGCGCCCCACCAGAGGCCCCGCCGAGTCGAAGTAGTTCCACACCTTGTCCATCACCGACTTCGGCATGAAATGGGTGTGGACGTCGATGATGCCCGGCAGCCCCAGCTCCGACCAGATCCGGCGGACGGCATCGGCTTCGTCGGTGTCGGTCACCGCAGATCCCAGCTGTTCTCGGACACGAACTCACTCAACGGCCGACGATAGGCCCAGTCATCGAGCTCCAAAGCCGGGCGATCCGGAAACTCCGGAACCGGGCCCAGGCACAGGATCGCCACCGGCTCGGCGTCGGCGGGCATGGCCAACAGCTGTGCCAGTGGCTGCGGCTCGAACAGCGACACCCACCCCATGCCCAAACCTTCTGCGCGGGCGGCCAGCCACAGGTTCTGAATGGCGCACGACACCGATGCCAGATCCATCTGCGGCAGCGTGCGCCGGCCGAAGATGTGGGCCTGCCGGCCCTCGGCCAGCGCCACCACGAAAAGTTCGGCGCAGTCCCGGATGCCCTCCACCTTCAGCGCCAGGAACTCCTGCTCGCGTTCACCGAGCGCGTGTGCGGTACGCAGACGCTCCTCATCGACCAGGGTGTGAATACGTTGCCGCAGAACGTCATCGGTGATACGCACGAAGCGCCACGGCTGCATCAGGCCCACGCTCGGCGCCGCGTGTGCGGCCGTCAACAGCCGGGCCAGCACATCCGGATCGACGGTGCTGCCCGCAACGAACCGGCGCATGTCGCGCCGTTCGGCGATGACCCGGTACACGGCTTGGCGCTCCTGGGTGGTGAACGATAGATCAGGCACGGAATCATGGTAGGAGCCTCACGAAGGGACACCGGAGATGAAACGGTCCGAACTACTCGACTATCTGCCCACCGATTCGTCCGGGAGCGTCGTCTATGGGGAACCGCTGCAGACCCCCGACGGCGCCACGGTGATCACCGCCACCCGGGTGCGCGCCACCGGCCGCGACGGCTCCGGGGTGAGCGCCTCGCCGGCCGGTGCGCTGGTGATCCGTGGTGACCGGACCGAATGGGTGCCCGCGGTCAAGGTCGACCGGATCGGGTTGATGGGCGTGCTCACCGGGCTGTTGTCCGCGGTGATCGTCTGCCTGGCGGTGCTGCGGCGCCCGCCGTGGCCGGACCTGCGGGTCACCGTTGACGCGCACCGTGGCGAGTGAGGCGATGACGTCCTCGCGGGTACGGCGGTGGGCGCTGATCTCTGGTGCGGCCGCCGTGGCGATCTTTGTCCTGGCGCTGCTGGGCTACCGGCAGCACTGGATCGTGCCGTACACCGTCGACAACTTCGCGTCGGACGTCAGCCACGACCTCGGCATCGAATACCCGGCCTGGGTGTGGTTCTGGGACGGGGTGTCCACGGTCTTCGCGCCGCCGGTGTTCCGGGTGCTGGCCATGGTGGCGGCCATTGTCGCGGTGATCCGGCACCGGTTGCGGACGGCGCTGTTTCTACTGGTGACGGTCGAGGCGACCGGCCTGCTCACGCAGGTGGCCAAGGACGCCGTGGACCGGCGGCGCCCAACCACCGCGCTGGTGGAGGCGACGTCGTCGTCGTTTCCGTCCGGGCACGCGCTCGGGGCGATGGTAGGGGTCGGTGCGCTGCTGGTGGTGGCGTTGCCGTTGCTGCGCCGCCGCGCACGGTTGGCCGCGGTGTGCGCCGGCGTGCTGGCGGTGGCCGGGGTGGGTGCCTCGCGGGTGTCGCTCAGCGTGCACTACCCCTCGGACGTGCTGGCGGGGTGGGCACTGGGCTGGGCGTATGTGTGCGGGTGGGCGGTGCTGCTGCAGCCGTGGATCGACCGGGTTGACCCGGTGGGGCCCACACCGCAGGATGATCTTGATGACTAGTGGCAATGCGGACCCGGTGGGGGCCCTCGTCTGCTCCCGCAAGGGCTGCAGCGCCGACGCGACCTTCGGCATGCTGTGGAACAACCCCAAACTGCACACCCCCGAGCGCCGCAAGGTCTGGCTGACCTGCCCCGAGCACCGGGAGTACTTCCGCGAGTACCTGTCGACGCGAGGACTGCTCAGGAGTGAGGCGCCGGTCGAGGCGTTGGAGCGCCGCGCGGAGCCGTGAAACCCCGGCACGCCGTCACCCCGCGGTGTTTGAATCGGCTCCGGGATGCGCCGATGATGAGGGGATGCGTCGAGTCCTGAGCCTGTTCTGCATCGCGGTGTGTGCCGTCGGGACCACCCTGACCGCGGCGCCGGGCGCACAAGCCGACACCAACCCGTGGTTCGCCCCCAACGTGGGCAACGCCAGCCAGGTGATTTCCGTCGTCGGCGTGGGTGGTTCGGACGCCAAGATGGACGTCTATCAGCGCAGCGCCTCGGGATGGCAGCCGGTGGCCGCCGGAATCCCCACCCACGTGGGCTCGGCCGGGATGGCGCCGAAGGCCAAGAGCGGCTACCCCGCCACCCCGATGGGTGTCTTCACCCTGCCTTATGCGTTCGGCACGGCCCCGAATCCCGGTGGGGGACTGCAATATGTGCAGGTCGGTCCGGATCACTGGTGGGACGGCGACGGCAACAGCCCGACCTTCAACACCATGCAGGTCTGCAAACGCGCGCAGTGCAAGTTCGATACCAGCGAGAGCGAGAACCTCGAGATCCCGCAGTACAAGCACGCGGTCGTGATGGGCGTCAACACCGCCCGCAACCCCGGCGACGGCGGGGCGTTCTTCTTTCACACCACCGACGGCGGTCCGACCGCGGGATGCGTGGCCATCGACGACGCCAAGCTGGTGCAGGTCATCCAGTGGTTGCGCCCCGGCGCGGTGATGGCGATCGCCCAGTGACCGCGGCGGGTCAGTCCTGCTCGGCGCAGTAGACCGCTCTGGCGATGCTGACGAACTGATGCGCCGTGGCCAGTGTCAGGCTGGGGTTGGCGTTCTTGACGCCCTTGGCCGCCTGCTTGGGGTTGTGGCCCGCGACGAGATAGTCGCAGACGCTGTGTGCGCCGGCCACGGCATCGGCCGCGTCCGGGTAGGAGATCCCGGCGCGGTCGAGTGCGCCGAGGAAATTGCCGTCCACGGTGTCCGCGGACGCCGGTGCGGCCAGGCCCAGCGCGGCGGCCACCCCGACGGCGGCGTAGGCGAGCGTGCGACGTGTCATCGCGTCCTCCCTCATCCCGTCGCCAGTTCGGGGCAGTAGGCGGCTTGGGCGTACGTCACGAACTTGGCGGTCTTCTTCGGCGATAGGGCCCGGTTGGAGATCTGCAGGGCCCGCGCGGCGCCGTCGACGCGGTGCCCTCCCGCCAGGTAGTCGCAGACCTCATGTGCGACGCCGATCGCGTCCTGGGGACTGGTGTATTCGATGCCGGCTTCATCGACGGCGCTGATGAAGAACGTGTCCGTGTCGGTCTCGGCGTGCGCGGGCGCGGCGAAGGCCAACAGGCAGCTGACGCCCAGCGTGGCCACAAGTGTGTGTTTCACAGTGCACTCAGCATCGCTGGTCTGAATTAACCGCCCGCGCCGTCAAGGTGAATGGCCGATGAACACGAGCTGTCAGGTTTCCTGTGAATGCGCACAGCTTGTGGCCAGGTACTCAACAGTTCATTAACCGGTCATTCAAATGACCACGCACTCGTAACCTTCAGTTCACCATCGCCCCGTTTGGTGAGATCGGCGTCGACTGTCGGCGCTGATCGAGGAGATGTGATGGACTACGGCGTCTTGCCGCCGGAGATCAATTCCGGCCGGATGTATACCGGGCCGGGATCGGGCTCTCTGCTGACCGCAGCCGCGGCGTGGGAGGAACTGTCCGCCGAGCTGAACTCGACTGCGGCGATGTTCGATTCGGTGACATCGGGATTGGTCGCCGGACCGTGGACGGGCCCGACCGCCACGGCCATGGTCGCCGCCGCGGCTCCCTACGTGACCTGGCTGCGCGGCACCGGCGCCCAGGCCGAACAGACCGCGCGCCAGGCCGGGGTCGCCGCGCAGGCCTATGCGACAGCCCTGGCCGCGGTGGTTCCCCCGCCGCTGATCGCCGCCAACCGCGCCCAGCTGCACCAGCTGGTCGCCACCAACTTCTACGGACAGAACTCCCCGGCGATCGCCGAATCCGAACGGCAATACGCCGAGATGTGGGCCCAGGACGCCGCCGCGATGTACCGCTACGCCAGTTCCTCGGCGGCCGCGTCGACTCTGAGCGAGTTCAGCCGGCCCCCGCAGACCACCAACGCCTCCGGCCAACTCGCCCAGTCCACCGCGGCCGCCCAGGCCGGGTCCGCCGTGGCCACCGGCGACGCCACGTCCGTCTCGTCGGTCATCGGTGACTTCTCGCCCTACACCGGGCTGGCCACCCAGGCGGCCAGTGCCACCATGACCAGCTGGTCGGGCACGGCGAACATGATCAGCAACGTCAACAACGGGATCGGCCTGACGGCGTTCACCGCCGAGAACCCCGGCGGCCTGGAGGAGATCCTGCACCCGCCGTTCCTCGGGCCCGCCGGCCTGGGGAACGGTGGTCTGGGTATAGGCGGTCTGGGCCGGGGGGCAATGGGCCCCACCTGGCTGGGCAGCGCGACCTTGGGCGGCGGGGGCCTGTCGGCCGGTGCCGGCAATGCGCTCAAGATCGGGGCGCTGTCGGTGCCGCACGGCTGGGCCATGCCGACCACGCTTGCGTCGGCCTCGGCTCCTCTTCCCGCAGCCGCGGTCCCTGCGGCCGTCGGCGGCGTGCCGGGGACCGCGTTCGGCGAGACCATGCTGGGCACCCTGGCCGGCCGCGGCCTGGGTGCCGCGACCGCACGTGCCGCGTCGCACCGCCGAACCGTGGTGCCGCGGCCGCCGGCGGCGGGCTGAACCGAGCTCATGGACTTTGCGCTACTCCCCCCGGAGGTGAACTCCGGGCGGATGTACACCGGCCCGGGAGCGGCGCCGATGCTCGCGGCCGCTGCGGCCTGGGACGTGCTGGCCGCCGAACTGGAGTCGGCCGCCGCCGGCTGGGCCGACGTGATCGCCGGCCTGACCGGCCATGCCTGGTCGGGCTCGTCGGCGGTGGCGATGGTGGCCGCCGCGACCCCGTATGCGACGTGGCTGCAAGCCGGAGCGGCCAAGGCCGAACAGACTGCGGCACAGGCGAAGACGGTCGCCGCGGCGTTCGAGGCCGCGTTTGGTGCCACGGTGCCGCCAGCCGAGGTCGCCGCCAACCGGACGCTGCTGGCCACGCTGGTCGCCACCAACTTCTTCGGCCAGAACACCCCGGCCATCGCGGCCACCGAAGCTCACTACGCCGAGATGTGGGCGCAGGATGCCGTCGCGATGTACGGCTACGCGGCCACCGCCTTGTCCGCGAGCGTCCTGCCGCAGCACGATCCGCCGCCGCAGACCACCCGGCCGTCCGCGCTGAGCGACCAGTCCGCCGCGGTGTCGCTGGCCGCCGGCCGCACCGGGCAGGCGGTCGCGACCCAACTCGCCCAGAACTCGGCTGCGCCGGCGACGGGGTTCGCGGCAGTGACCGACGAGATCGGCCAGTGGTCGCCGTTCACCAGCCTCGCCGCCAGCGGCATCAGCTTCGACTCCAGCCTGTACACGGTGGTGGCCAACGGTGCCAGCTGGGGCCGGCTGAACTTCGTGCGCGGCGGGATGGAGGGCGCCTTGACGTTCGGAGGGCTAGGTCCGCGCGGCGTGCTGTCGGCGTCCACCACCCCGGTGCCGGGACCCGGGATGAGTTTGGGGATGGGCCGGGCCACTCCGGTCGGCGGACTCTCGGTGCCGCCGAGCTGGGCCAGTGCGGCCCCGGAGGTGCAGTCGCGGGCGTTCACGCTGGCTGCCGCGGAGACCAGATTGCCCGTTCCCGCCGCTGTTATGCCGCCGGGAACGGTGTTCCAGGAGTCGATGATGGGCACCACCGTGGGCCAGAATTCGGTGCCGGGCGAGTCGGGCGACGCCCGGCGCGGTCGCAAGCAAGGCGGCAAGGACGACGACCAGGACGGCACGCCGATGATCACGATGACCAACGGCAACGGCTGGCTGGGGGCGTCCATGGCGTATCACAACCGGCGGCGCGATGCCGCGCCGCTTCCGGCGCACTGGCGCACCGGCTAGCCGCGCTGCAGGTAGTGGCAGACCATATCGATCAGCGCGCGGCGCTCGGACTGCCAGTCGAAGGCTCCGCCGACGATCATCTGCGCCAACACGATTCCCCGTAGCGCTGCCCAGATGACTTCGGCCACACCGGAATCCTCGGGGTCTTCAGAGACCAATCGACCCAGCCGGTTGATCGCGGAGTTCATCTGCAACAGGTGCTCGAGGGACTTCTCGCCCAGACCGCCGCGGGTGGCCCGCAGGATCTCGAAGGCGGCCAGCGACGTCGGGCTGGCGTAGCAGTGCCACGCGGTGTCGACCACGGTCTCGATGCGCTGGGCCAGCTCCAGTCCGCCGACGTCGACGGCCGACAGGCTGGTCAGCAGCCGCGCCACCCCGTCGTCGACCACGGCCATCAGCAGGCCGTTGCGGTCGCCGAAGTGATACTGGATCACCCCCCAGGTCACCCCGGCCCGCTCGGCGACGTGCTTGGCGGTGGCGGCGCCGAAGCCCTCTTCGTTGATGCAGCGCACCGTCTCGTCGATGATCTTGGCCCGGGTGTCGTCGCCGCGTTTGCGTGGCGCGCTGGTTCGCCGGGTGGGGCCGGCGGCGCCTGCAGGACCAGTGGAAACGGACATTGTTGACTTTATAACATAGTCCCAACTATTTTTTCTCTGTGACCGAATCCAGGTATGCGTCGCTGACGCGCGACGAGTTGGCCGTGCTGGTACCCGAGCTGCTGCTGATCGGGCACATGATCGACCGCTCCGGAATGGCCTGGTGCATCAGTGAGTTCGGCCGCGAGGAGATGCTGCAGATCGCCATCGAGGAGTGGGCCGGCGCCAGTCCTGTCTACGCCCAGCGTATGCAGCGGGCGCTGAACTTCGTCGGCGACGACGTGCCGACCATCTTCAAGGGCATTCAGTTCGACATCGGTTCACCGCCGCAGTTCATGGACTTCCGCTTCACCGTCCACGACCGCTGGAACGGCGAGTTCGAGTTGGCCAGTTGCGGTGCGTTGCTCGATGTGGAACCGATGGGCGAGGACTACGTCTTCGGCATGTGCCACACCATCGAGGACCCGACGTTCGACGCCACCGCCGTCGCCACCAATGTCAAGGCGCAGTGTCGCCCGGTGCACCGTCCGCCCCGCACCCCGTCGGATCGGGAGCCGCACTGCTGCTGGACTGTCATCATCGACGAGTCCTACCCGCCGGCCCAGCCGATACCCGCGCTCGCGGTGATCAGCCAAACCCGGGCCGCCGCATGGGAACTCGATGATATCGATCCGTCCGATGAGGGCTTGGCGGACTACACCGGGCCGCTGCTGGCCGACGTCGACTTCACCGCATTCTCCCATTCGGCACTGGTCCGGCTGGCCGACGAGGTGTGTCTTCAGATGCACCTGCTGTACCTGTCGTTCGCGCTGGCGGTACGCGCCCGTTGCGGGGACTCCGGCGAAGGGGCCGAGTTGGCGACGTCGGTGGGCCGCCGTCAGCTCACCGGGCTGGCCGGGCTGGCCGCGATGCGGATCAAGAACGCCATGCGACTGTCCGACGACATCGACGGGGCACTGCGCACCTTCGAGCTGCACCCGCTGCTCAATCCCGCCGGTTACGTGCAGGCCGACATCACCGGCGGCGTGTTGTCGGTACGTCGCTCGCCCGCGCACGACGACGGTGCCTGGATCGCGCTGTGCTCACCGGAGTCGATCAATCCGCTGCAGGCGATCGCGACCGCAGTGAACCCGTACCTGCGGGTGGCGGTTGAGGGTGACGGCACCGACTGGAGTCTTGAGCTGAGCGAAACCGACACCGCAGCAACCGAACTGCCCGAGGTGATGGTGACAAAGGTCAGCGGTGGCGCGAAATTCGTGTTCCGCACCCGAAAGTCGTTGCCGCTAACGGTTGTATAACCCTATGGTCTCGGCGGTGGCGACACATCGCGCCGTGCCCCTATCGTGGTCAAGACCCTAGCCGTTGTCGATCCAAGGTAAGCAGCATATGTACGACCCGCAGGGTGATGATGTCACCCAGGAAGCGGACGCAATCGGAGCGACCGCGTTGGCGCCGACGGTTCCGTCGGGCCCCGGCTCCGGTGTGGTGGACGCCTACGCCTGGTCGCAGGAAGACGGCAGCGCCGGCGCGGAACCGGTGCCCTACGTCGAAGAGTTCTACGACCAGCATCCCGGCACCGGGCGGCGCCCGGCAGCCGTGGCGCCGCCGGTGCCCGGCCGCAGGCACCCGTCGTACCTGCCGAAGGTCGCGCTCTGGATCGGCCTGCTGGTAGCCCTGATCGCCGTTGCCGGCGCTCTCTACAGCCTGACCCGCAACACCGAGGAAGCCACCCCGGTGGAGCCGGAGACCAGCGCCGTCGTGGTTCCGCTGCCGACATCGCCTATCTCGACGCTGCCGCCGACCAGTGAACCGGCTCCGCCGCCCGTGGCCACCACCATCGCGCCGCCGCCGCCGGAAACCACCACGCAGCCACCGCCGACGACCACCACGACCGCGCCGCCGACGACGAGCACGACCGTTCCGCCGAGCACCACCACGACGACCCAGCCGCCGACGACGAGCACGACGGTGCCCCCGACCACGACGGTTCCGCCGACGACCACGCAGCCGCCGCCGAGCACTACGGTGCCGCCGACCAGCACCGTGCAGATGACCACCGAGTACCTGCGAATTCCGTTGGTGCCGATACCGATTCCGATCACGGTCCCGGAGAATTAGCCGCGGATCAACGGCACCAGCACCGACGCGGCGAACGCCGCCGTCTCCTCGGGCGTTCGAGCCTGCGGCGGCCCGTCCGGGGTCAATAGCAACGACTGGGTCAATCGAGCCAGAACCGCTGACAGCGAAGCGATCTCGTCGGCGTCCGTCGACCCGCCGGAGTGCTCCCGGACCAGCCGGATGCGCTCGGCGAGGAAGGCCGCCGCCATCTCCACCACGTCACCGGCCCCGATGGTCAACGCCCGCAACGTCTCGTCACGGTCGATCTCCAGCAGCTGGTGCAGCAACCGGTTGTCCCGCAGCGTGCTCAGGGTGATGGTGCAGAACCGCACGATGTAGTCGTCGATCTCTGCGCCGGTCGGTTTCTCGGCCAATACACCGGTGCCGGAGTCGATCTGCGTCAGCACCCGGCCGGCCTCGTAGAGGAACGCGGCCGCGACGATCTCGTTCTTGGCGCCGAGGCGCCGGTAGAGGGTGGCGCGGTTGACCCCGGCGCGGCGGGCGATGTCGTCGGTGCTGGTCCGCCGGACCCCGGTCAGGGCGAACTGGTCCAGCGCGGCCCGCAGGATGTGGGCGTCGGCGCTCGATTCGTCTGACGCGCCGAGCAGCACGAACAGCGGGTTTGCAGACATCGGCATCGAATCTACCGCCCGCTACTGTCAGCGGCCGTTGCGAACAACGCCGAGCGATGCAACAATCATCGTTGTATTGTTGCATCACTAGGGAGCGTGGGTATGCCGATTCGACAGTCCCGACCACCGGTGGACCGCGGCCTGAACCTGGCCGACTACGTCGGCGAGGGCTTCTTGTTCCTCGGCGCCGGCGTGACGGTGCTGCTGCAACTGGCCGAGCCGGGCGTCGGGCACGGCGTCGCCGACCACAGCACCGTGCTGTCCCGGCCGCTGGATCGGCTACGCACCACCATGACCTACATCTACGTCACCACCCTCGGTACCGACGAGGAGCGGCGCGCCGTGGCCAAGATGGTCAACCAGGCGCACGTCCCGGTGCAGTCGAAGCCGGACGCCCCGGTGCCCTACAACGGCTTCGACGCCGAGCTGCAGCTGTGGGTGGCGGCCACGCTGTACAAGAACGGCCAGGACCTCTACGAGCGTTTCCTGGGTCCGATGGACGATGCCACCGCCGAACGGCTCTATCAGCAGTCGGCGGTCTACGGGACCGCGCTACAGGTCAAACCGGAGATGTGGCCGGCGACTCGCGCCGAATTCGATGCCTACTGGGAGCGCAAGCTCGACGAGCTGACCATCGACGACCACGTGCGCGCGTTCTGCCACAAACTGTTCACCGGCGGCGACTCGCCACTGCTGATCCGGCTCGGCATGCCGTTGAATCGGTGGATCACCCGCGGCCTGCTGCCCCCGCAGCTGCGGGAGGAACTGCACTGGAGCTGGAGCGCCCGCGACCAGAAGCTGTTCGACGCGCTGATGACGGTGCTGCCCCCGGTGTACCGCCTGCTGCCGAGGACCGTGCGCTGGTTGCCGTCGCGCTACTACCTGTGGGCGATGCGCCGCCGCCTGAGCAGCGGGCGCCGGCTGATCGACGAGCGCGACCGGGTCGGCGCCGCCTGACACTGGCCGTTCACAGTCGGTCGCAGGCACACTGGGGTGTGACCGCAGGGGCCTGCGGGTGCCAGAAGGAGTGCGCCATGGGCGAGGACGGAGCGTTCGGCTTCGATTCCGAGGATCTGGATCGGATGATGCGCGAGGCGGGTGAGGGGCTGCGCGCGGCGTTCGAGCGCTTCGCCGCCCACGCCGGCGCCTCCCGGGGAGGGGCCGGCTGGGGCGGGGTCTTCGCCGACCTGGCGCGGGCGGCGCGTGCCGATCCGTCAACGGCGGGGGAGAACGGCGACGGCGTGTGGGCCATCTACACCGTCGGCGAAGATGGCGCGGCGCGCGTCGAGCAGGTCTTCGCCGCCGAGATCGATGCGCTGCGCGCCAGCCAGCGCAACCCCGATCCCATGCGAAAAGTACGATTTTTGCCCTACGGAATTACCGTCGGTGTGCTCGATGACGACCCCGATGAGACAAGGTGACATAGCCCACTGGTGTCCGGGGCTGCTGTGGTTTGACTGCGGTCCCAGGTGGGTTACATTGCCAGCGTGTCCGAGATGAACCGTCGCAAAGCCATGCTCATGATGGGCGTCGGGGCCTTGGCTGCTGCTGCCCCGAACCCGCAGGCCAGAGCCGTTCCGGCGCCTCCTGGAACGCCCGGAGAACCGGGGCAGCCACCGGCTGCGGCGGGCGACCCGGCTGCTCCGACGACCTCTGCGAGCCCTGCGACACCCCCTGCGACCGGTGCCAAGACCGGCAGCTACATCTGGCACGACGAGTTCGACGGCCCGGCCGGCTCCTCCCCGGACCGGTCGAGGTGGACCGTCTCCAACCACCGCACACCGATCCGGCGCCCGGTCGGCTGGGACCGGCCCGAGTTCTTCTACCAGTACCGCGACAGCCGCCAGAACGTCTTCCTCGACGGCAAGTCCAACCTGGTCATCCGCGGTACCCGCGAGGGCAACACCTTCTTCGGTGGCCTGGTGCACGGCAACTGGCGTGGTGGCATCGGCACCACCTGGGAAGCCCGGATCAAGCTGAACTGCCAGACCGAGGGCTGCTGGCCCGGGTGGTGGTTGTCCAACGACGACCCCGGTCGTGAGGGCGAGATCGACCTGATGGAGTGGTACGGCAACGGCGAGTGGCCGTCGGGCACCACCGTGCACGCCAACCCCTACGGCACCGCGTTCGAGACCCACCCGATTCCCGTCGACGGCAACTGGCACAACTGGCGGGTCACCTGGAACGCCAGCGGCATGTACTTCTGGCAGGACTACGTCGAGGGCATGGAGCCCTACTTCTCCGTCCCGGCCGTGGGTATCGAGAACATCGACGAGCCCGGCCGCGAATGGCCGTTCAACGACCCCGGCTACACCGTGTTCCCGATCCTGAACCTGGCGATCGGCGGCGCCGGCGCGGGCGACGCACGTCGGGGCAGCTTCCCGGCCGACATGCTGATCGACTGGGTGCGCGTCTTCTAGATCTGTTCGGTGGGCGTCTGCTCGGTGTGCTGCTGCGCCGTGTGCGCGTCGAGCCAGGTCACCCCGTCCCGCGCCGCTCTTGCCAGCGCACCGCGTTCGCCGGCGTAGGCTGCGATCGCGCCCAGGCCGGGCAATGTCCCCAGCCGCTGGTACCACTTGTTCGGGTGCGGGCGCTTGGCCACCTCGTCGAACGTCGCGCGCAGGATGCCGGCCAGCTGCCAGACGGTCCGGGTGATCACCACCGGGGTTGACGAGGTGATGGTCTTGAGCGGTTTCCAGCCGGGCGGCGGCTCCTCGGGCAGCGGCTCGGGATCGGGCGGCGCCGGCACGTCGAAGTCCTCGGCCAGCGGCCGCCGGCACAGCACCTCCGAGAGCAGCCGCACCTGACCGTGCCGATCGGTGACGCCGTACTCACGCGCCAGGGCGCACAGCACGATGGCGTGACTGACGAACCCGGCCAGCTCGCCCACCGGCAGGAAACGGGCCAGCGGGCCGAAGACTCCCGGTGCGGCCACCACCAGGGTGTTCAGCGCGCCGACCCGGTGCACCCACCAGTGCACGCGCTGTTCGCGGCTCATCGCATCCCAGGCGGCGGTGCCGGGCAGGTCGGCGGCGTTGATCAGCTGCGCCCCGGCGTTCAGCGCGCGGTCGGCGGCGCCGGGCCCGCGCCCGGCCTCGCGGCGCCGGCGCCGCAACCGCCACCGGCGGACCCGATGCGTCAGGCCACGCGGTGGTTTGAGCAGCCGGCGGGTGCGCTTGCGCAGGCCGATCGGGTCTGCCTCCGACAGCAGGTCCAGCAGCGGGTTGATGACGGCGACCGCGCGCGTCAGCGCATCGGCGACGTCGGCGTCGGTCAGGGTGGCGCGCGGTTTCGGGAACAGACCCATATGCGTGATTGTGCTGTGCGTTGGCCCGGAACCTGTCACTGGCCACGCGTAGCGTCGGCAAGGTGACTCGGATCAGCACACTGGCACTGGCCGCCTTGCTCGTCTTCGGCGTCGCGGGACTCACCACAGCCCCCGCCCAAGCCGCGCCGCGATGCCTGTTCCAAGGCGACTGGAACTGCGAAGGCACCCCGCCCTACCACGGCCCCCTCATGCCGACCTGGGACACGCCCGGCACCTACGGCGGCTGGACCACGAACCCGGTTCAGTGCGATGTGGTCACCCGGCAGTGCCGTCAGGTGACGACGTATCCGTGACCGCTACCGGCCGGGCGGGCGGCATTCGACGCCCGGGTTCTGGCAGTACATCCCGACGCCGCCCCGGATCACGCTGCCGCTCTGGACGTTCGATTGTGAGGTCTGATTACCCGGGTGCACCATTGCCGGAATCTGTGCCGAAATGAAGTCATCGATCAGTGGTGACGGAGCCGGAATAGGGCCCGGGTCAGAGGGATCGGCGTGTGCCGCCACGGCGCCCGCCAACGCGACAAAGACACCTATCGCACCGGCTGCCACAGTGTGAGCGAGTTGTTGTCGCATGATCGCCTCCCACGGACTCGTCGTCGACAATCCGCGTGAGGTCCACACTACCGCCGGTTGCGACCGGGAACCACGGTGGGGATATTGCGGAGCAATCACAACGGCGCAACGATGTCTGCCGACGCAATCGACGAAATCCGAGTTTGCCCGCCAGTCGCCCTAGCGTGTTGGCCATGGCGCCGATCATGAGCGGTCTACGTCGCGTGACAACCGTGATGACCTGCATGATCTGTCTGGTGATGCCCTCAGCGGTTGCCGAACCGCCCCCCGAACCGATTGCCGAACCTGCCGCGATGGTCAAGTCGGGATTCGCCAACCCGCCTGCCACGATCCGAACCCCGGACGGGTGGACGCTGGTCGTCGGCACCCAGGACGAGACCCAGATTCCGGTGCCGCCGCTGACCACCGCCATCTCGTCTCGCGAATACAAGGCGAGCGGAACGTATTTCGCCGAGCTGATCGGACCGGCGGGCGCAACTCCAGAAGGGGTTCTGGAGGCGGGGTTCCAGATCGGCTGCGGGATCGACATGAGCACCGCCAACGGTGTCACGATGTCCGGTTCGGTCGGTGCGATCCCGGCGTTGAGCGCGATGCTGCCGGTCCCGCCGGAGCCGGGTGCGCCGTTGCAGTTCCTCCCGGGCATGGCCACCCCGATCACCGGCGTGGTCACCGTCGGGCTCAAGCCCGGCCTGGTGTTCATCGTGCCGGTGCACCAGAAGGTGTTCAAGGGGGCCCACCCGTGGGTGATGATCAGCGACTTCCACGTCAAGATCGACGGCTGTGTCGGTGAGTCGTTCATCCGCTCCTACGCGGTGTTGACCCGCCAGACCGACGAGTCCGACGTGGTGTTGTCCTACATCGGGCCGACGAAGACCGTCTGACCGGGGCCGTGGTGTCGGGCCCTGTGCAGGCCGCGTCATGGCGCGATTTCGTGGAGCCGATGACGGGAATCGAACCCGCGTATTCAGCTTGGGAAGCTGATGTTCTGCCATTGAACTACATCGGCGTTGGTGCCATCGAAGGCTAGCATCTGGGCGCCCGGCCGCCGGCGAGTGTGCGGAACCGCAGGCGAACCCGCCGAAATGCCGACCAAACCGCACACTCGGCGGCGAAACGGCGCCCAGCGGATACGCTCGTGCGGTGCTGCTCTCCGATCGCGATCTGCGGGCCGAAATCGCTTCCGGCCGACTGGGCATCGAGCCCTTTGACGACGCCCTGGTCCAGCCCTCCAGCGTGGACGTCCGCCTCGACAGCCTGTTCCGGGTGTTCAACAACACCCGCTACACCCACATCGATCCCGCGAAGCAGCAGGACGAGCTGACCACGCTGGTCGAGCCGAAGAAGGGCGAGCCCTTCGTGCTGCATCCCGGCGAGTTCGTGCTGGGCTCCACCCTGGAGTGCTGCACGCTGCCGGAGGATCTGGCCGGCCGGCTGGAGGGCAAGTCGAGCCTGGGACGCCTGGGCCTGTTGACGCATTCCACGGCGGGTTTCATCGATCCGGGCTTCTCCGGACACATCACCTTGGAGCTGTCCAACGTGGCGAACCTGCCGATCACGTTGTGGCCGGGAATGAAGATCGGCCAACTGTGTCTGCTGCGGCTGACCTCGCCGGCGGAGCACCCCTACGGCAGCACGCGGGTAGGGTCGAAATATCAGGGCCAGCGCGGGCCGACGCCGTCCCGCTCGTACCAGAACTTCATCAAGTCCGGTTAGCCCTCGGATGTGATGGCCGCCTTGCGGCTGCGATGAAGCCGGTACCAGGCCGATCAGCAGCAGGTGGAGGTTTTGTGGACATCGTTCTCGGGATGTCGATGGCGCCCTCGACGGTCCGCATGGTGTTGGTGGAAGGCGAGAACGCCGACGGCGTCACCGTGGATCACGACGACATCGCGATCGCCGCCGGCACGCGCAGCGGGCCGCAGCAGGTGGTCTCAGCCATCCTGGGCACCCGCGAGGGGGCTCGCGAGGGCGGCTATCAGCTCAGCTCGACCGGAGTGACCTGGACCGATCCGGCCGAGGCGGCGGAGCTGCGTGCGGCCTTGGTCGGCCACAAGGTCGAGAACGTGATGCTGGTGTCGGCGTTTCTGGCCGCCGCCGCGCTGGCCCAGGCGGTGGGCAGCGCGACCCGTTACGCCCGCACGGCCCTGCTGTTCGTCGAACCGGAGGCGGCGACGCTGGCGGTGGTCAGCTCCGATGACGGCTCGATCGCCGAGATCCGTCGTCAGCCGCTGTCGCGCGACGACGACCGCGCGGTCGGTGAGCTGACCGAGCTGGCCGCCGGCGCCCAACAGTTGTCGTCGCAGCCGGACGGGCTGTTCGTGGTGGGCTCGGGCGTCAACGTGGCGATGATCAAACCCGAGCTGGACAAGGTCAGTGAGCTGCCGGTGATCGCTCCCGAGGAACCGGACATGGCGCTGGCCCGCGGAGCGGCGCTGGCCAGTGCGCACGCGCCGCTGTTCTCCTCATCGACCCGGGCGCTGGCCTGGGCGCAGGACCCGGGCACCGGCGCGATGGGTGCGGGGCTGGTCAGTGCGGGGTACGCCTACGTCGCGGGCGGCGAGGTCGACTACAACGCCACGTCCGACAACGAGCCACTGGCCTACAGTGCGGTGCCGGACTTCGGTGACAGCGGATTCATGCCCGTGTTGGCCCCCGAAGTCGACAACCCCGAGCTGGTCGATTCCCGGCTGCTGGACTTCAGCACCGCGGCGCTGCCCCGCCGCGAACGCAAGCCGATGCTGGTCACCGGCGCGGTGGCCGCGCTGTTCGTGGTCGGGGTGGTCGGGTTGGCGATAGCGCTGGCCATGGGCATGCGTTCGGCTGATGGCCACAAGCCCGAGGTGCGCGCCAACGTCGTCACCCACCAGGCGCCGCCCCCGCCGAAGGCCGTGGTTCCGCCACCGGCCCCGGAGGCGCCACCCGCTCCGGAGGCCCCACCCGCGCCGGTCGAGGTGCCGGCTCCGCGAGCCGCCGTCCCGGCGCCGGCCCCGATCGCCCCGGCGCCGGCCCCGCCTCCGCCGGCTCTTCCGCCCCCGGTGATCCCGAACCTGCAGATCCCGGGGCTGCCCGGCGGCCCGCCGCTGTTCCCCGCACCGCCGCGTGGCGGGGGACACGGTGGCGGCCGCGGGGACGACGACGACGGCTGGGGTGACTGGGGCCACGGCGGTTGGGGTGGTGGCCATGGCCGTGGTGGTGGCGGTGGTCACGGCCACGGCGGCGGGGGGATACCGGGCCTGAAGATCCCCGGCCTCCACTTCTGAGTGGGGATTTCTCCCGGCCAGACCTAAGATGGGCTAAATAATTGCCGACCGTGACGGAGGAGGTGCGGTGGACATCGTCCTAGGCGTGTCGACGGCACCGCCGTCGGTTCGCATGGTGCTGGTCGAAGGGGAGAACGCCGGCGGCGTCACCGTCGACGAAGACGGCTTCGAGGTCGACGGCGGCATCGTGACGTTCCCCGAGCGGGTGGTCTCGGCGATCCTGGGCACTCAGGAGAGCGCGCAGCAGGGCGGCTACCGCCTGGCGTCCACCGGCGTGACCGTGGCCGACCAGGTGCAGGCGGGCCAGCTGCGCGACGCGCTGGCCGACCGGCGGGTCGAGAACGTGATGCTGGTGTCGGCCTTCCTGGCGGCCGCGGCGCTGGCGCAGACGGTCGGCGGGGCCATCGGCTACGAGCGGACCGCGTTGATGTTCATCGAGCCCGACAAGGCGACCCTGGCCGTCGTCGACTCCTCCGACGGCTCGGTCACCGAGCTGCACCGGGTGTCGTTGCCCGCCGATGACGTCGCCGCCGTCGGTGAGTTGACCGCGCTGGCCGCCCAGGCCGGCCGGCTCGCATCGCAGCCCGAGGGTCTGTTCGTGGTCGGATCCGGGGTCAACGTCGAGGTGGTCAAGCCCGAGTTGGAGGCGGCCAGCCCGCTGCCGGTCAGCGTGCCCGAGGAACCGGAGACGGCACTGGCGCGAGGTGCGGCGTTGGCCAGTGCCCATGCGCCGCTGTTCGATTCGTCGACGTCGGCACTGGCGTGGGCACGCGATCCGGGCACCGGCATGCTCGATCCGGAGCTGGTCGCACTGGGCTACGCCCACCTGGCCGGCGGTGGTGCCACGGATTACGACGCCACCAACGGGGAGCAGGCCCTGGCGTACAGCCAGGTCGCCGACGACAGCGGCTATCTGGACTTCACCGTCGACGACACCACCGGCAGCATCGACGAGGACTACCCGCCGAGCACCGGCATGCGGCTGTTCGACGACATCGAGGCGCCCCGGCAGCGTCGGCCCTTCCTGCTGGCCGGCAGCGGGCTGGCGGCGTTCTTCGTCGTCGGGGTGGCCAGTCTGGCCGTCGCGCTGGCGGTCACCATCCGGCCGACCGCCGCGGATCATCCGGTCCCCGGCAAGAACATCGTCATACCGACTCAGGAGGCGCCGGTGATGGCGCCCATCGTGCCGCCGGCCCCGGCGGCGCCGGCCCCGCAGGCACCCGCTCCGGCTCCGGCGGCCCCGGCGCCGGTGGTTCGGGCGCCCGCGGCAAATCCGCCCGCGGCCCCCGCCCCGGTGGTTCCCGCTCCGGCTGCGCCGGCCCCTGCGGCTCCCGCACCGATACCGATCCCGGTGCCGGCCCAGATCCCTGCGCCCGCACCCGTCGTACCGCAGGCCCCCGCCCCGGTGAAGCAACCCGACCTGCCGTCGATCTTCAACCCGCCCAAGCAGAGTCCGCCCAAGAACGACAACCCGTCGTGGCTGCCCGGTAACAACGGCGGCGGCAACAAGGACAGCAACCCGTCCTGGCTGCCCGGTAAAAGCGGTGGCGGCGACGGTGGCAAGAAGGGCGGCAACCCGAACCCGTGGCTGCCCGGTAACAGCGGCGGGGGCAACAACAACCCGTGGCTGCCCGGGCTCGGTGGCGGCAACAGCGGCGGTTCGTGGTTCCCCGGCTTCGGCGGCGGCGGCGGTGGCGGCGGCCGCGGTGGTGGCGGGCACGGCGGTTGGCCCTTCTGAGCCGGGTCCGAATCCACTAGCCTGACGGCGTGGATTACGCCTCAGCGTTACTCGATGAGACCCGGGCCCTCGGTGAACTGGTCCGCGCCGGTGATCCCGCGCTGCCGATCCCGACCTGCCCCGAGTGGAACCTCACCCAACTGTTCCGGCACGTGGGCCGCGGACATCGTTGGGCTGCACAGATCGTCGGCGACCGGATGGACCGTCCCCTGGACCCCCGCGACGTCGTCGGCGGCAAACCGCCCGCCGACACCGACGGGGCGATCGCCTGGCTGAACGACGGCGCGCTGCTGCTGCTCGACGCCGTTGCGCAGGTCGGACCCGAAAACCCCGCATGGACGTTTCTGGGGCCCCGCCCGTCGGTGTGGTGGGTGCGCCGCCGCCTGCACGAGGCGACCGTGCACCGTGCCGACGTCGAGCTGGCTCGCGGAGCCGAGTTCACGATCGCACCGGCGCTGGCCGCTGACGGGATCGACGAGTGGCTCGATCTGATCACCGTGCGGCTCAGTCAGAATGAGCAGCCGCTGGCCGACGGTGTCAGCGTGCACCTGCACGCCACCGACGACAGCGTGGGCCCGGTCGGGGAGTGGACGATCAGCCGGTCCGGCGGTGCGGTGACCTGGGCGCATGAGCACGGCAAGTCATCGGTGGCGCTGCGCGGCCCGGTGCGCGACCTGTTCGTGGCGGTGATGCGCCGGGTTCCGGTGGCCGACACCGGCATCGCGATGTTCGGCGACACCGCGGTGTGGCAGAACTGGCTCGACCACACCGCGTTCTGACGCCGCGGCACACGGTAGTTTGCATCCCATGAGCACATCGGAGATAGCGACCGTCCTGGCCTGGCATGACGCCCTGGCCGCCGGCGACCTGGACACTTTGGAGAAGCTGTCCAGCGAGGACATCGAGGTGGCTGACGCCGGCGGTGCCGAGCAGGGCCGTCAGGCATTGCGGCGGTGGGCCGCTTCGGTGCGGCCGAACAGTGCGCTCGGACAGATGTACGTCCACCACGGTGTGGTGGTCGCCGAGCTGACACCGGCCGGAGCCAGCTCGGCGGAGGGGGTTGCGTTCCGGGTGGTGCACGACCACGTCACCGCGGTGTTCCGTCACGAGAATCTCGCTGAAGCGCTGTCCGCTACCGACGTCACCGAGGCCGATCGGGTCGACTGACGCTGACCGCGGCGCGCTGCAGGGACGCTTCGGCGTTCTCCCGGCTGTCGCCCATGCCGACGAACATGTCGACCATCATCGGGCTGAGCAGCTGGTCGGGTGGCCGGTCACCGTGGCTGAGGGCCCCGACGATCTCCAGCAGCACCATGCCATGGATCGCGCTCCAGATGCGCAGGGCAAAGTCGAACACGTCGTCTCGGCGGACCCTTCCGGTGTCGACGATCCGCTGTAGGGCGTTGACCAGTTGGCCGAACGACGTTGCCGCCACCGGCATCTCGGTGTCCGGCATCCGGAACAACTGTTGTGACGTCAGGCCGAACATCAGTCGGTAGCGCTGCGGACTCGCCAGCGCGAACTTCCGGTAGTGGTAACCCATGACGAAGAAGTCGGCCATCGGGTCGTCGGTTGTGGGCGTTGCGGCCAGCGCTTGGCCGAACCGTTCGAAGGACGCCGCGACGATAGCGTCCAGCAGGCCGTTCATCCCGCCGAAGTGGGTGTAGACGGCCATGGTCGAGGCCCCGATCTCGCCTGCCACCTTGCGGGCCTGCAACGCCTCGGGGCCGATGCTGTCCAGCAGACGGGTACCGGCCTCGATCAGGCGCTCGCGCGGACTCGAACTCACCCTTGCCATGCTGCCATAACAGTGTTATACATGTCGACATAACATCGTTATGGCCAGGAGGTGCCCGATGACCAACCCCTACCTTCAGGGCGGTTTCGGCCCGATCGCGCAGGAATACACCCTCACCGACCTCGCGGTGGCCGGGACCATCCCGGACTACCTGGACGGGCGTTACCTGCGCAACGGACCCAACCCCGTCGGAGAGCTCGATCCCGCGACGTACCACTGGTTCATCGGCGACGGCATGGTCCACGGCGTCCGGATTCGCGACGGCAAGGCCGAGTGGTACCGCAACCGCTACGTGCGTGGACCTCAGACGGCTAGGGCGCTGGGTGAGCAGCCACGCGCGGGCCGGCACGCCGGGGCGTCGGGGATCGGTGCCAATACCAACGTGATCGGTCACGCCGGGCGCACGTTCGCGCTGATCGAGGGCGGCATCTCCTGCTACGAGCTGACCGACGAACTCGACACCGTCGGGGTTTGCGACTTCGACGGCACGTTGCCGGGCGGCTACACCGCGCACCCCAAGCGTGACCCGGACACCGGTGAGCTGCATGCGGTGTCCTACTCGTTCGCCCGCGGCAATACCGTGCAGTATTCGGTGATCGGCACCGACGGCCGGGCCCGGCGAACGGTGGACATCGAGGTGACCGGCTCGCCGATGATGCACGACTTCTCGCTGACCGAGAAGCATGTCGTCTTCTACGACCTGCCGGTGACGTTCGATGCGCAACAGGTAGCCCAAGGCATCGCACCACCCGGGCTACGACTGCCGGTCCGGCTGATTCTGAACGCGCTGATCGGCAGGGTGCGTATCCCCGACCCGCTCACGGCCCGACTGCCGCGCCGCGACCGCGACCCCCGGACGATGCCTTACCGGTGGAACCCGAAATACCCTGCGCGGGTCGGCGTCATGCCCAGAGAAGGTGGCAACGCGGACGTTCGCTGGTTCGAGGTGGAGCCCTGCTATGTGTTTCACCCGATGAACGCCTACGACGAGGGCGACACCGTGGTACTCGACGTGGTGCGGCACCCGAAGATGTTCGACACCGAGATGCGCGGCCCCGCCGAAGGTCTGCCCACCATGGAACGCTGGACGGTCGACCTGGCCGACGGCAAGGTTCGCGAGTCCCGGTTCGACGATCGCGGCCAGGAGTTCCCGCGGGTGGACGAACGTCGGGTCGGTAAACGGCACCGATTCGGGTATGCGGTGGGCATCGGCAATGGCGTGGTGCCGGAAGGGACGTTGCTCAAGCACGACCTGGTCGGCGGGACGACAGCGACCCGATCATTCGGCGATGGAAAACAGTTGGGCGAGTTCGTCTTCCATCCAGCCGCCACCGATGCCGCCGAAGATGACGGGGTGCTGATGGGCTTTGTCTACGACACCGCGGCAGATCGCAGCGCGCTGGCGATCCTGGACGCATCGACGATGGAGGACGTCGCCAGTATCGCTCTGCCGCACCGGGTTCCCGCCGGATTCCACGGCAACTGGGTGCCGGCCGGGCAGTGAGGAGTTCGATCATGACCACGACCGTTGTACGCGTCGGCGACCCGGAGCGGGAACGCACCGCCGCCCGGCTCGGGCAGGCATTCACCCAGGGCTACCTCTCGATGCCGGAGTACGAGACCCGACTGGGGCGGGCCTTCGAGGCCCAGACGGTTGTGGCGCTGGGCGATCTGGTGGCCGATCTTCCCGTCGAACGGATCAGACGCCAAGACCCGCAGCGTCGCGCGGCGCGGCAGGCCGCCGCCCGCCGTGGCGCTCGGATTCACCTGGGCGTCTACCTGGCGGTGTCCGTGCTGATGGTCGCCATCTGGCTGGTGACCGCGATGTCAGTGGGGCAGTGGTACTTCTGGCCGGTATGGCCGATCTTCGGTTGGGGGATCGGGGTGGTGTCCCACATGCTCGCGCCGAAGAACTACTTGCGGTAGCCGACCAGGAAGTTGCCCAGCCGTTCGATGGCGTTGGCCAGATCACGTGCCCACGGCAGCGTGACGATGCGCAGGTGATCCGGTGCAGGCCAGTTGAATCCGGTGCCCTGGGTGACCAGGATCTTCTCCTGCAGCAGCAGGTCGAGGACCAGGTGCTCGTCGCTCTCGATCGGATAGACCTCGGGGTCCAGACGGGGGAACGCGTACAGCGCCCCGCGCGGCTTGATGCAGCTGACTCCCGGAATCTCGTTGAGCTTCTTCCAGGCGACGTCACGCTGCTCCAGCAGGCGACCACCCGGCAGTACCAGTTCGTCGATGCTCTGGTGGCCGCCCAACGCCACCTGAATGGCATGCTGGGCAGGAACATTCGGGCACAGCCGCATGCTTGCCAGCAGGTTGATGCCCTCCAGGAAACTGGTCGCGTGCTCCTTGGGTCCGGTGATCACCACCCAGCCGGAGCGGTAGCCGGCCACCCGGTAAGCCTTTGACAGGCCGTTGAAGGTCAGGCACAGCAGGTCCGGCGCCAGGGCAGCCAGATTGATGTGCTCGGCGTCGTCGTAGAGGATCTTGTCGTAGATCTCGTCGGCCAGCAGCAGCAGTTGATGCTTGCGGGCCAACTCGACGATCTGGCTGAGCACTTCCCGGCTGTAGACCGCACCGGTCGGATTGTTCGGGTTGATCACCACCAGCGCCTTGGTGCGCTCGGTGATCTTGGATTCCATGTCGGCGATGTCGGGTTGCCAGCCCTGGGTCTCGTCGCACAGGTAGTGCACCGGCGTGCCCCCGGCCAGTGACGTCGTCGCCGTCCACAACGGATAGTCCGGCGCCGGGATCAGCACCTCGTCGCCGTTGTCCAGCAGCGCCTGCAGCACCATGGAGATCAGCTCGGACACCCCATTGCCCAGATAGACGTCGTCGACGTCGAAGCGGGGGAAATCCTCGATGAGTTCGTAGCGGGTGACCACGGCGCGACGTGCCGGAAGGATGCCCTGGGAGTCCGAGTAGCCCTGCGCGTAGGGCAGCGCCTGGATCATGTCCCGCATGATCACGTCGGGTGCGTCGAAGCCGAACGGCGCAGGGTTGCCGATGTTGAGCTTGAGGATGCGGTGGCCTTCGGCCTCCATCCGGGCGGCTTGGTCGTGGATCGGACCGCGGATCTCGTAGAGGACGTCCTGCAGTTTGGTCGACTGCGCGAACGTGCGTTGGCGGTGCGGACCGCCGGTGGCGGGCCACGGCATCTGAGGCACCTGATGAGTGGTCACGCTGTCAATGCTCCCACAACTGTCCAATGAAAATTTGCCTGAGAAACAAGTTGGGGCCGTATGTGCACGCACACGGCCCCAACCCGTTATCTCAGCGTTTGCCCGGTGGGCGTGCGCCGCGGGCGATCCCGAGTCCCTTGACCGGAGCCTGCTCGGCGGCCGGAGCGGCCGGCTCGGCGGGAGCCGCCGGTTCAGCCGGCGCCGCCGGTTCTGCCGGTGTTGCCTCGGCGGCAGGGGCGGGCTCAGCGGCCGGTGCCGCCGGAGCGGCTGCCGGGGCGGCCTTCTTGGCGCCGGGCCTGCGGGCACCTGCCGCCATCCCGAGGCCCACGACCGGGGCCGCGGGTGCTGCCGGTGCGGCGGGTGCCGCCTCGGCCGGAGCCGCGCTTGCCTCCGCTGCCGGAGCTGCCGCCGGTGCCGCACTGGCCTCGGCCGCCGGGGCCGCTGCCTTTTTGGCGCCGGGACGCTTGGCGCCGCCGGCCATCCCCAGCCCCTTGACCGGCGCTGCGGGGGCCGCGCTTGCCTCCGCTGCCGGAGCCGCTGCCTTCTTGGCGCCGGGACGCTTGGCGCCGCCGGCCATCCCCAACCCGGTGACGGGCTTGGTGGCCGCCGGGGCGGCTGCGGCGGCGGGCTTCTCCAGCGTCTGGACGGCCGCAGCCGCGGGTGCGGCCTGCTCGACCTTCTTCGGCCCTGCCTCGGCGGCCCTGGCGGCGGCGGTTCCCTTGGCGGGCAACGTCACTCCGGTCAGGTCCAGCGAGTCCAGCAGGATCTGGGCGATGTCGCGGACGTCCACACCGGTACGGCCAGAGGCCTCGATGCGGTCGTCGAGACCGTCGCTGATCATCACCCGGCAGAACGGGCACGCGGTGGCGATGGTGGTGGCACCGGTGGCCAGCGCCTCGTCGACGCGGTCGTGGTTCACCCGCTTGCCGATGTGTTCTTCCATCCACATCCGCGCCCCGCCTGCGCCGCAGCAGAATGAGCGGTCGCGGTTACGCGGCATCTCGATCAGGTTGGCGCCCGCGGCCGTCACGAGCTCACGCGGCGGCTCGTAGACCTTGTTGTGCCGGCCCAGGAAGCACGGGTCGTGGTAGGTGACGTCCCGCGACATCGGGGTCACCGGCACGAGCCGCTTGTCCCGGATCAGCCGGTTGAGGACCTGGCTGTGGTGCAGCACGGTGTACTCACTGCCCAGCTGCGGGTATTCCCGCGAGATGGTGTTGAAGCAGTGCGGACAGCTGGCGATGATCTTGCGGTCCGGCTTGTCGAGGCCCTCGAACACCTCGTTGAGCATCTCGACGTTCTGGCTGGCCAGCTGCTGGAACAGGAACTCGTTGCCGGAACGACGGGCCGGGTCACCGGTGCAGGTCTCGCCGGTGCCCAGCACCAGGAACTTCACGCCGGCGGCGGCCAGCAGCTCCGCGGTCGCCTTGGTGGTCTTCTTGGCGCGGTCCTCATAGGCGCCCGCGCAGCCCACCCAGAACAGGTACTCGAACCCGTCGAAGCTGTCGACGTCCTGGCCGTAGACCGGAATGTCGAAGCTGAGCTCATCGATCCAGCTGGTGCGCTCGCTGTTGTTCTGCCCCCACGGGTTGCCCTTGTTCTCCAGGTTCTTGAACAGCACGGCCAGCTCGGACGGGAACTCCGATTCGACCAGCACCTGGTAGCGGCGCATGTCGACGATGTGGTCGATGTGCTCGATGTCGACCGGGCACTGCTCGACGCAGGCGCCGCAGTTGGTGCAGGACCACAACACGTCGGGGTCGATCACGCCGCCCTGCTCGGCGGTGCCCACCAGCGGGCGCGCGGCCTGCTCGGGGCCGGAGCCGCCGATACGCTCAAAACCCTTCTCCGGCACGTGATGTCCGGCCAGCGGCTCGGCGCCGGCCAGGTCGACGTCACCCTCGGGCATCGGCTTGTCACCGAGCAGGTAGGGGGCCTTGGCCATCCAGTGGTCGCGCAGGTCCATGATGAGCAGCTTCGGGCTGAGCGGCTTGCCGGTGTTCCAGGCCGGGCACTGCGACTGGCATCGCCCGCACTCGGTGCAGGTGGCGAAGTCGAGCATGCCCTTCCAGGAGAAGTCTTCGATCTTGCCGCGGCCGAACACCGCGTCCTCGGGCGGGTTGTCGAAGTCCAGCGCCTCACCCTCGTACTCGATCGGCAGCAGCGGGCCCAGGCCGTTGGGCAGCCGCTTGAAGGTGACGTTGACGGGCGCCAGGAAGATGTGCAGGTGCTTGGAGTGCAGCACGATCAGCAGGAAGCCCAGTGCCACCGCGACGTGCAGCAGCAGCGCGGCGGTCTCGATGGTCTCGTTGGTGGCGAGCCCCAGCGGCTCCATGACCTTGCCCATCAGGTGCGACAGGTAGGCGCCCTTGCCATAGGGCAGGCTGCCGGTGTTGACCGCGGCGCCGCGCAGCAGCAGGAAGGTCCACACGACGTTGAGGATCATCACCAGGATCAGCCAGGCGCCGCCGTTGTGCGAGCCGTAGAACCGCGATGACCGGCCGTGCTCGGTCGGGTTGCGCAGGACCCGGATGATCATGAACACGACGATCGACAGCGTGACGGCGGTGATGAAGAAGTCCTGCATGAAGCCCAGGAAGTCCCAGTGGCCGATGATCGGGATCGCGAAGTGCGCGTCGAACATCTGGCCGTAGGCCTCGATGTACACGGTGATCAGGACGAAGAACGCCCACATGGTGAAGAAGTGGGCGATACCGGGGATCGACCACTTCAGCAGCTTGGCCTGACCGGCGACCTCACGGATCTGGGTCCACACCCGGGTCTTGACGTCGGTGGTCCGCTCGGCGCCGACCTTCACGCCCGACATCACCAGGCGGTAGAGCCAGAACACCCGGCGTGCGGCCAGCAGGCCGACGAACGCCGTCATAGACAGGCCGACCACCAGCCTGATCAGCATCTGGACATTTTCGGTCACGGAGCGTCCCTCCCATCCACAAGTTACCTATCAGTAACTTAGCTATGGTTACTGACGGGTAACTTACCGCCAATCTTGCGCAATAGCTGCTCAAGCCCTACTCGGTCGCCCATAGTGCCACCCCGGTCCCGCCCAGTGTGACGCAGGTTGGCCTAACTGTATCGGCCGGCGACCATTTGGTTGGGCTTTCGCGCTGGTGGCGCTAGGGGCGGTTCACAGTCCCGGCGGCAGCGGAATCACGATCTCCGACGGTCGCGTTGGCGCCGGGTTCGTGGTGGTGGGGGCCGGAGCCGCTGTGGTGGTCGGAGCCGCTGTGGTCGACGGGGCCGTTGTGGTCACCGGGGTGGTGGAGGTCGGCGACTGCGTGGTGGTCTCCGAACTGGTCGGGGTCTCGGTCGTCGGCTCGGTCGTCGTTTCGGCCGTGGTGGCGGGAGGGGCGTTCTCGCCGGTGGTGGCAGGAGCGGCGGGCTCCGGGGCCGGCGCGGCGGGTTCGCCGGTGGGCTCTTCGGAGGGGGCGGCCGTGGTGGCGGAGACCGACGTCGTCGTTGTTGTTGTCGTACCGTGCTCGTCGCTCTTGTTGGCCAGGCGAACCATGCTCCACACCAGCGCTGCGATCAGCAGTGCCGTCAGCACACCCAGGCCGACCAGCGACAACGGACGCAGGTACCACGGGGTAGGCGGCGGCGGTTCGGGTGACGGCGGCTGTGACCAGTCCGGCTGCTGTCCGGTGGGCTCGCGGTACTCGCTGTAGCCGACCGGCTCCTTGTATTCGCTGCCCCCGCGGTAGTCGAAATCGGCCATCTGGGTCGGTTCGTTGTTGGGGTCGTCCGGCGTTCGCTCCACGCGTACCGATGGTAGGTGCCGCGGCTGACGAAACCCCGCGACGACACCTGACGGCTAACTGTGCCCAGCCCCCGCTCGTCGCGCAACGAGCCCGAACGCCGCGCGCCAGCCGAGTAGCAACACGCCGGTCACCGTCGACGCCACCACGACGAAACTGCCCGCCACGGCCGCTGATGTCAGCGCGCGCAGCAGCATGCCGACCGCCACGGTCGACACCCACACGATGACGCCGGTCGGCATCACCGCGGTGGGCCGCCGCCAGCCTTGCGAGACCAGCCAACCCAGCACGGTGCCGCTAAGAAACGGCCAGGAGGTGCCCGCCAAACCGGCCAGGCTGATGCCTTCGTCGTGGCTGTGCCGGCCGAGGGCGCAGAAGACCAATACGGCCACCACGTCGATGCCGAGCCAGGCAGGTCGGTGCTGGGGTTGCATAGGGCCCGACCTACCGGTGCGGCGGCAGGGTGATCACGGTCGGAATCTCGGGGACCTTCGGGATCGGCGGAATGGTGATCACCGAGGGCAGCGACGGCAGACGGTGGTGGTGCTCCGGCGGCGCGCTGGGAGCCGGTGTTGCCGGGCCGGCGGGCGGTTTCGGCGCCGGTGCCTGCCCGGTCTGGTTGGGCGGCGGCGCGGCGGTGGTGCTGCTGGTCGCGCTGGAGCTGCTGGTGGTGCTGGATGTGCTCGACGACGAGCTGGTGGTGCTCGACGTGCTCGACGAGCTGCTGGCCGGACTGGTGCTGCCGCCACCGGGGCCGCGACTGGTCAGCTGGATGATGCCCCAGATCACCAGTGACAGCATCACCGCGATCAGCCCGACCCAGGCGATCAGCACCGGCTTGCGGCGGAACCAGGGCAGCGGCAGTTGCCCGACCGGGTCGGTCGGGGTGTCCGTGGGCGGCTGTTCGAACTGCTGGTTGTAGGCGGCGTATTGGGTCGGCATGTCGGCGGGCCGGTGACCGGGGTCGCCCGGCCGGCCGGGGCCGGCAGCGGTGGGGCCGAGCTGGGTCGGCGGCGGCCCGGGCTGCTGCGGCCCGGGCTGCTGCGGCCCGCTCTGGCGGTACCGAATGGACTGGGTGGGGTCGCTGCTGGGGCCGCCGGGACCTCTGCCGGGACCTTCTGAAGATCCGAATCGCGCCATTCCACCGAGAGTAACGGAAACCGCCCAGCGATGAATGAACCCAGATGTCAGAACGTCTCGACGTTGTCGATGCTGACGAACATGCCGTGGCCGGTGCGGTCGTTGGTGAAGCGGGTGCCGTTGGTGTCAGCGGTGATTCGCCAGTCCAGTGCCTGGTAGGTCTGGTAGTCGATGGTGACGACCGGGATGTCGCCGAGGTTGCCGAGCACCCACTGCACGGTGCCGTCGGAGCTGAGGCTGACGCCGTTGGCGTGCATGCCGTTCTTGAGCGGGCTGTTGGTGAACTCGGCCTCGCACTCGACCAGCCTCGCCGAGATCTGGCAGCGGGTTCGGCCGGATTTCGTCTCGATGAACACGTAGCCGTTCTCGGTGGGGGGCAGCTGCTCGGCGTCGGAGGGTTTGCGGGGAGTGGTCGAGGTCGGAGGCTTGGTCGGGGCCGTGCTCGACGGCGGTGGTGGCGTGCTGGATGGGGGTGGCCGAAACGACGGCTCCGGCGGGCCGGTGCCCGGAACGGCGGTCGGGTGGCCGTCGACGGTGGAACTGCAGCCGGCCAGCACCAGCGCCGCAGCCAGCGTCAGCTGCGCGCCGAGCCTCCTCGGTGTTATCTGATCCGACAACCGCACCTGATCCCCCGCCGATATTGGTTGACGCCAAGGGTACGCACGTTGTGATGCGAGTGACTGCGGTGACGCGCGGGCCGGCGCCGATGGTCAGGAGTCGGTCAGGAGACGGTCAGGAAAGGTCCCGGAACGCCAACGCGGCGCCGCCGACGGCCATGACCGCCGCCAGGCCGTAGCCGGCTACCGACCACCACCCGGCGTGCAGATAGGCGGTGACGGCTACCACGGCGATCGCGCAGAAGATCAATGCCATCCCATACAGCGGCGGCTTGTCGGCGTATCTGTTGCGGGCCATGTCTTTTCGGCCTTCTACTCGTCGTTCTCCGATTGTTCCGCCATGGTGGTCGCGTTAACCCGGTCGCGCACCAGATACCAGCCGCCGACGATGGCCGGTACGCCGACCAGTCCCGCGGTGCGAATCCAGACGCCGTACTCGGGGTCGCACATCATCAGCACCAGAACGGCCGCCAGGAATGCCAGGGTGGCATACCCGCTGTAGGGGGCCAGCGGCATCCGGAATGCCGGCCGTTGCAGGTTGCCGGTCTTGGTCAACGCGAAGAACCGCAGCTGGCAGGCCACGATCGTCGCCCACGCCGTCATCACGCCCAATGCGGCGATGTTGAGCACGATTTCGAAGGCATGCTCGGGCACGACGGCGTTCAGCGCGACCCCGAGCAGGCCGATCATGCCGGTCAGCAGGATGCCACCGTAGGGCACGCCATTTCTGGACAATGGTGCGGTGAATTTGGGCCCGCTGCCGTTGACCGCCATCGACCGCAGAATTCGCCCGGTGGAGTACAGCCCGGCGTTGAGGCTGGAGAACGCGGCGGTGAGCACCACCAGGTTCATCAGGCTGCCGGCGCCGGTGAAGCCGATCTTGGCGAAGAACGTGACGAACGGGCTCTCGCCGTGCTTGTAGGCGGTGTAGGGCAGCAGCAGCGCCAGCAGCACCACCGAGCCCACGTAGAAGATCCCGATCCGAGCCACCACGGAGTTGATCGCCCGCGGCATGATCTTCTCCGGTTCGGCGGTCTCGCCGGCGGCGGTGCCGACCAGTTCGACCGCGGCGTAGGAGAACACCACACCGGAAGTGACCAGCACCAGCGGTAGCAGGCCCGTCGGCAGGAACCCGCCGTTCTCGGCCCACAGGTGCAGGCCGGTGTCCTGGCCGTCGACGGTGTACCGGCCGCCCAAGAAGACGGTGCCCACGACCAGGAAGGTCATCAGCGCAACGACCTTGATCAACGCGGCCCAGAACTCCAGCTCGCCGAAGAGCTTCACCGAGATCAGGTTCATCGACACCACCGACACCAGTGCGATCAGCGCCAGCGTCCACTGCGGGACGACGTGGAACACACCCCAGTAGTGGAAATACGTCGCGATCGCTGTGGTGTCGACGATGCCGGTCATCGACCAGTTCACGAAGTACAGCCATCCGGCGGCGAAAGCCGTTTTCTCCCCGAAGAATTCGCGGGCATAGGACACGAACGATCCCGATGTGGGGCGGTGCAATACCAGCTCGCCGAGCGCCCGCAGGATGAAGAACACGAAGACGCCGCAGATCCCGTAGACCAGGAATAAGGCGGGTCCGGCCTCATGCAGGCGCCGGCCGGCGCCCAGAAACAGGCCGGTTCCGATCGCTCCGCCGATCGCGATCATCTGGACCTGACGAGGGTGCAGATCTTTGTGGTAGCCCTCGTCCTCGCGGGCCAGCACAGCCTGGGAGGCCAGGCGGGGGTCGGAGGCTTGGGACATCGGGCGAGGGTAGCGCACCGCCGTGCGGTACATCAGGAGAGCGGGGCGAACCAGCCGCTTTCCGAGAACATGGCTAGTCCGACTGGACTAAGTCCGGTAGCCTGGTCGGGTGTCGACCGTGAACATCCACGACGCGAAGACGCACTTGTCGAGCCTGCTGGCCCGGGTGGAGAACGGCGAGACGATCACCATTGCCCGGGCCGGTAAGCCGGTCGCCGATCTCGTCCCGCACCTGCGCCTCGATATCGCATTCGGCGTCGCGGCCGGCCGGATCGGCTACGACGACGAACACTTCGACGACGTCGACCCGGCGATCAACGCCCTGTTCGGAACCGAATGACCGGGCTGCTCCTGGACACCCATGTGGTGCTTTGGCTGCTCGACGACAGTCCGCGATTGGGCCAACGGGCACGAGAGCGGATCACCGCCGGCGAAGTCGTCTTCGTCTCCGCGGCGAGCGCCTGGGAGATGTCCATCAAGGCGAACCTCGGCAAACTCACCCTGCCCGCTGACCTGGACGACGCGATCGAACGCTCCGGTTTGCGTGACCTGCCGGTCACCCGTGGCCATGCCCTGGCATCGGGTCGGGTCGCGTTGCCGCACCGTGATCCGTTCGACGCGATTCTGGTCGCTCAGGCCGTGGCGGAGCGGCTGACCCTGCTCACGGCCGACGGCAAACTCCTCAATGCCCTACCCGGTGCCGTGGATGCGGCGTCATGAGCCGGCACATAGGTGTCGTGGGAGCCGGTATCGCCGGACTGGCGACCGCTGTCGGGCTGCAGCGGCGCGGTCACGATGTCACCGTCGTCGAACAGCGAAGCGACACCTCGTCGGGCGCGGGGATCAGCATCTGGCCCAATGCCCTGGCCGCCCTGGATCACCTCGGCCTGGGCGATGCGGTCCGCGCGGCGGGTGGCCGGATTTCCGCCGGTGCGGCGCGCTGGCACGACGGGTCGTGGCTGCGGCGCCCCGCCGCTGAGCGGATGGTCAAGGCGCTGGGTGAACCGCTCGTGGTGGTGCAGCGTTCGGTACTTCGCGACATCCTCGCCGAAGCGTTGGCGGTGGGCACCGTCGAGTACAGGCTCGCCGCCACCGAGGTAGAGATGACGGGAGACGGTGCAGCACTTCAGCTCTCGGACGGATCACTACGTACTTTCGACGCCGTCGTCGGCGCCGACGGCACGCACTCGGTGGTGGCCCGTCACCTCAACGGCCCACTGCGCCAGCGCTATGTCGGCTACACCGCATGGCGCGGGATCGCGCGCTATGCGCTCGATCCAGACCTGGCGGGAGAAACGCTGGGGCCCGGGGTCGAAGCCGGCTATGTCCCGATGGGACCGGATCTGACGTACTGGTTCGCCACCGAGCGTGCACCCGAGGGCCAGCGAGCGCCCGAGGAGGAGCTGGCCTATCTACAGGCCAAGTTCGCCCGTTGGTCCGATCCCATCCCGAGCATTCTTGCCGCGACCGCACCCGCCGACGTGCTACGCGACGACCTCTACGACCGCAAGCCCGCCCGGCACTGGGCCCGCGGACCGATCGTGCTGGTCGGCGACGCGGCTCATCCGATGCGCCCGCATCTGGGCCAGGGCGGCTGCCAGGGTTTGGAAGACGCCGCCATCCTCGCCGAGTTCGTCGAACGCGCGCCCGACGCGCCGACCGCGTTCGCCCGGTTCGCCGCCTTTCGCCGGCCCCGGGTGGCGCCGCTGGTCCGGGAGTCGGCGCAGCTCGGGAAGGCCGTCAACGTGCGACCCGATTTCCTGAGCGCCGCAGTCAGCCGCGCCACCGGACTGATCCCGGAGTCACTGCTGATGAGGCACCTGGCAAAGGTCGCCGCCCGGTCGGCGTTTGTGCTGCCGACAGATTCGCACCGATGAGCCGATGCGGGTTGTCGGCTGCCCCGGGAACAAACTCCAGGCCCCACCCGTTGACCACTTCGACAAGTTGAGTCACTAGCACTCAAGTCTGAGTTGACAGCAAGGCGGCTTCGAGAGCATCCTTGAGCGCAGTCCGCTCAGACTCCACAATCTCTAACCAGGGAGGAACAACCATGGCTCGTGCGGTCGGAATCGACCTCGGGACTACCAACTCTTGCGTCTCGGTGCTGGAGGGCGGCGACCCCGTCGTCGTAGCCAACTCAGAGGGCTCGCGCACCACCCCGTCGGTCGTCGCATTCGCGCGCAACGGCGAGGTGCTGGTAGGCCAGCCCGCCAAGAACCAGGCGGTCACCAACGTCGACCGCACCATCCGCTCGGTCAAGCGCCACATGGGCAGCGACTGGAAGGTCGAGATCGACGGCAAGGACTACACCGCGCAGGAGATCAGCGCCCGCGTGCTGATGAAGCTCAAGCGCGATGCGGAGGCCTACCTCGGTGAGGACATCACCGACGCCGTCATCACCGTGCCCGCCTACTTCAACGACGCCCAGCGTCAGGCCACCAAGGAAGCCGGCCAGATCGCCGGTATGAACGTGCTGCGCATCGTCAACGAGCCGACCGCGGCCGCGCTGGCCTACGGCCTGGACAAGGGTCAGAAGGAACAGACCATCCTGGTGTTCGACCTCGGTGGCGGTACCTTCGACGTCTCGCTGCTGGAGATCGGTGAAGGTGTCGTCGAGGTGCGGGCCACCTCCGGTGACAACCACCTCGGTGGTGACGACTGGGACGACCGGGTCGTCGAGTGGCTGGTCGACAAGTTCAAGGGCACCTCGGGTATCGACCTGACCAAGGACAAGATGGCGATGCAGCGGCTGCGTGAGGCGGCCGAGAAGGCGAAGATCGAGCTGTCGAGCTCGCAGAGCACCTCGATCAACCTGCCCTACATCACCGTTGACGCCGACAAGAACCCGTTGTTCCTCGACGAGCAGTTGACCCGCTCGGAGTTCCAGAAGATCACCCAGGATCTGCTGGACCGCACCCGCAAGCCGTTCCAGTCGGTCATCAAGGACGCCGGCATCCCGGTCGGCGACATCGACCACGTGGTGTTGGTGGGTGGTTCCACCCGCATGCCCGCAGTGACCGAGCTGGTCAAGGAGCTGACCGGCGGCCAGGAGCCCAACAAGGGCGTCAACCCCGATGAGGTTGTCGCCGTGGGTGCCGCGCTGCAGGCCGGTGTCCTCAAGGGTGAGGTGAAAGACGTTCTGCTGCTTGACGTCACCCCGTTGTCGCTTGGTATCGAGACCAAGGGCGGCGTGATGACCAAGCTGATCGAGCGCAACACCACCATCCCGACCAAACGCAGCGAGACCTTCACCACCGCCGACGACAACCAGCCGTCGGTGCAGATCCAGGTCTTCCAGGGTGAGCGTGAAATCGCTTCGCACAACAAGCTGCTCGGCTCCTTCGAGCTGACCGGTATCCCGCCGGCCCCGCGCGGTGTCCCGCAGATCGAGGTCACCTTCGACATCGACGCCAACGGCATCGTGCATGTCACCGCCAAGGACAAGGGCACCGGCAAGGAGAACACGATCAAGATCCAGGAGGGCTCCGGCCTTTCCCAGGAAGAGATCGACCGGATGATCAAGGACGCCGAGGCGCACGCCGACGAGGACCGCAAGCGTCGCGAAGAGGCCGACGTTCGCAACCAGGCCGAGTCGCTGGTCTACCAGACCGAGAAGTTCGTGAAGGAGCAGCGCGAGGCCGAGGGCGGCTCGAAGGTTCCCGAGGACGTGCTGGGCAAGGTCGAAGCGTCCGTCGCGGATGCCAAGAAGGCCTTGGAGGGCACCGACATCGGCGCCATCAAGTCCGCGATGGAGAAGCTGGGCGAGGAGTCCCAAGCGCTCGGTCAGGCGATCTACGAGGCCACCCAGGCCGAGCAGGAAGCCGCGGCGGGTGCCTCGGCAGCGGGCGACGACGACGTCGTGGATGCCGAGGTGGTCGAAGACGGAGACGTCAAGTGAGTGAAGACGATTCAGGCGAGTCGACTCCAGAGACCATCACGGTAACCGACAAGCGGCGAATCGATCCCGAGACGGGTGAGGTGCGCGCGGCGTCCTCCGGCCCGGCCCCCAGTGGGCCGGCGCCGGAGGAGCCCGTCGCCGAGGTTGAGACCCCCGAGGTCGACCCGGTCGCCGAGCTGACCGCAGACCTGCAACGGGTACAGGCGGACTTCGCCAACTACCGCAAGCGGACACTGCGCGACGCGCAGCTGGCCACCGAGCGCGGCAAGGCCGCGGTGGTGACCGAGCTGCTGGGCATCCTGGATGACCTGGACCGCGCCCGGAGTCACGGTGACCTGGAGTCCGGTCCGCTGAAGGCTTTGGCGGACAAGCTGTCCGGGGTCCTGGGCGGGTTGGGTCTGGCGGCGTTCGGCTCCGAGGGCGACGAGTTCGACCCCTCGCTGCACGAGGCCGTGCAGCACGACGGTGATGGCAGCCACTCGATCATCGGAGCTGTCCTGCGGCAGGGTTACAAACTCGGCGAGCAGGTGTTGCGGCATGCGATGGTCGGGGTGGTCGACACCGTCCCGGAGGCCGGCGAGGTCAGCGATGAATCAGCAGACGCAGAAGCCGGCGAGCAGAACTGACAGGTGAGGAGGTGACGCGGCATGGCTCAGCGTGAATGGGTCGAAAAGGACTTCTACAAGGAGTTGGGCGTCTCCTCCGAGGCAACCGACAAAGAGATCAAGAGCGCATACCGTAAGCTGGCGTCCGAACTGCACCCGGACAAGAACCCGAACAACCCTGCTGCCGCCGAACGTTTCAAGGCGGTGTCCGAGGCTCACAGCGTGCTGTCGGACTCGGCGAAACGCAAGGAGTACGACGAGACCCGTCGCCTGTTCGCCGGCGGCGGGTTCGGCCGGCGCTTCAACGGCAGCGGCAACTTCGATCGGTTCTCCACCGGCGGCGACGGCAACGAGTTCAACCTCAACGACCTGTTCGGGCAGGCCGGTCAAGCCGGTGGCGCCAACATCGGCGACCTGTTCGGCGGGCTGTTCGGACGCGGCGCGGGGCAACGGCCGAGCCGGCCGCGGCGCGGAAACGACCTGGAGACCGACTCCGAGCTGAGTTTCCTAGAGGCCACCAAGGGCGTCGAGATGCCGCTGCGGCTCACCAGCGCCGCGCCGTGCACGAACTGCCATGGCAGCGGCGCCCGTCCGGGAACCAGCCCGCGAGTGTGCGCTTCCTGCAACGGTTCCGGGGTGGTCAACAGCAATCAGGGCGCGTTCGGGTTCTCCGAGCCGTGCACCGACTGCCGCGGTACCGGGTCGATCATCGAGCAGCCGTGTACCGACTGCAAGGGCACCGGGCGAGCCGCCCGCACCCGCACCATCAACGTGCGGATCCCACCGGGAGTCGAAGACGGTCAACGGATTCGGCTGGCCGGCCAGGGCGAGGCCGGGCTGCGGGGCGCGCCGTCGGGTGACCTGTACGTGACGGTGCGGGTGCGCGCCGACAAGGTCTTCGGCCGCGACGGTGACGACCTGACCGTCACCATTCCGGTGAGCTTCTCCGAACTCGCTCTGGGAACCACGCTTTCGGTGCCGACGCTGGACGGAAAGGTCGGCGTGCGAGTGCCCAAGGGCACCGCCGACGGCCGGATTCTGCGGGTTCGCGGGCGCGGGGTACCCAAGCGTGGCGGCGGCAGCGGCGACCTGCTGGTCACCGTGAAAGTCGCTGTCCCACCGAATCTCGAAGGTCCCGCGCAGGAGGCGCTTGCGGCATACGCTGCGGCCGAACAGGCCAGCGGGTTCGACCCTAGAGCGGGATGGGCGGGTAACCGGTCATGAGTAAATCGGAGAACGCTCGCACATTCCTGATCTCGGTGGCCGCCGAGCTGGCCGGGATGCACGCGCAGACGCTGCGGACTTACGACCGGATCGGTCTGGTCAGCCCGCGCCGCAGCTCCGGCGGCGGTCGGCGCTATTCCGAGCATGACGTCGACCTGTTGCGCGAAGTGCAACGGCTCTCCCACGACGAGGGCGTCAACCTGGCGGGCATCAAGAGAATCATCGAGCTGACCAACCAGGTCGAGGCGCTGCAGGCGCGCGTGGCGGAGATGTCGTCCGAGCTGGAGATGTTGCGCACCAACCAGCGTCGTGAGATCGCGGTGGTGCCCAAGAGCACCGCCGTGGTGGTCTGGAAGCCCCGCCGCCCCTAGTCCCTGCTTCCCTTCTGGCGCGAGCGTGCGCGTCTGTCCGCGACACGCCGCAAAAGTCTGTACAAATCTGCACCCTCGCGGGGGAGGGGGCCCGCGTCAGGTGACCCGCATTAGGTGACCCGCATTGAGAACTGGGCCACTGCGGGCTCGCCCAGCAGAGCTACCGCGTAGCCGCCGCGGCGCAGGGCGTCGGTGGGTGCGGCCATCGGTTCGAAGCAGATCACGTCCTCGGAAGCCGGCGCGTAGATCTGCGCGGCCGGAAATCCCTGATCGAAGCGCACCTCGATGCGCCGCCCTCCGCCGGAGACCGCGAACACCGCCCCGGCCGCCACCTGGTCGAAGCCGTCGTCGAAGACGGTGTCGCCCAACAGTTCGGTGGCCGCCGGATGCGGCGTGAGCACGCCGGTGGGCAGGCCGCGCGCATCGACCAGCCGGGCCCGCATCGTCGGCGTCTCCACCACCCACTCGTCGCGGGGCACCCCGGGAAGCTGTAGGTAGGGATGGAATCCGAAGCACAGCGGCACCGGCGCAGCACTGGTGGCGGTCACCGTGGTGCGCACCGTCAGCGTGCGGTCGGCCAGCCGGATCGCCAACCCGAGCAGGTGCGGGAACGGAAAGCCGGCCAGCAGATCGGGCCGTGAGCCGAAGTCCAACTCGGCGACCAGCTCCGAGGCCGACTGTTCCACCACCCGCCAGCCTGGGTCTGCGGCCAGCGTGCCGTGGATCGGGGAGCCGTGCTCGTCGGTGTGTACCCCGCCTTCGCCGGGTACCAGGTCAACCTCGGTGTCGCCCACCCGATATCGGTTGCTGCTCAGCCGGTTCGCCCACGGATACAGCAGCGGGATGCCCATGGTCTTGTGGTCGGCCACGTACGCCTGCAGGCCCCTGCGCTGGCCCAGCAACTCGGCCCCGTCGTCGGTCAGGGAGGTGCCGATCATGCCCGCAGCCGGCACGAACGTCGCCGAGAGCCCCGACGAGGGATCACTCAGCGTGACGGCATCGAACCCGGCCATCTTCACTCCTCCAGCGGATCGTGTTGAATACGTTGCGGTGGAGCTCCTTTGGCGATCAGAGCGTCCTTGGTGGCGCGGGTCATCTCCGGTCCGCCGCAGATCAGGATCTGCCGGTCGCCCCAGCCGCCGTAGCGCGTGACCGCGTCGGCCAGGCGGCCCTGCTGGCGCAGGTGCAGGCCGCGTGGGGGTGTCACGTCCGGATAGTCGCCGGCCCAGTCCGGGTCACGGGCGTACTCCGACACCGGGGTGACCGACAGCCACGGGTTGTGCGCGGCGATCTGCCACAGCGTGGGCAGGTCGTAGAGCTCGCACGGGTACCGGCCGCCGAAGAACAGGTGCACCCGCGGGTTCACGGCCCACTGCGTCAGGTCCATGATGATCGCCCGCAGCGGCGCCAGGCCGGTGCTGCCGGCGACCATCAACACGTCACCGGCGTCCCGGTCCACCTGCAGGCCGCCGTGCGGGCTGGACAGCCGCCAGCGGTCGCCGGGCCGGGCCTCGTTGACCACAGCGGTGCTGACCAGCCCGCCGGAGACCGCCCGCACGTGGAACTCGATCGCGCCGGTCTCGTCGGAGGGCATCGACGGCGACAGGTAGCGCCAGGACCGCGGGCACTGCGGCACTTCGACCTTGACGTACTGGCCCGGGTAGTAGGGCAGCGGCCGGTCCAACTGCATCCGGACCACCGCCAGGTCGCGCGAGACCCGCAGGTGCTCGACGAGGGTGCCGTCCCACCAGGCCGGGCCGTCCTCGGCGTCGGCGGCGCCGGCCATCACCCCGACGACAAGGTTGATCGACTCCCGCGCGGCATCGGCGACGGCGGGGGTCCAGGACTCGGACAACTCGTCCTGCAGGGCGGCATAGAGCACCTGCCCGATGGTCTGGTAATGCTGGTGCGTCACACCATGTTTGCGGTGATCGCGGCCGAGTTGCGCCAGGAACGAGACGGGCTCTTGGGCGCGCTGGGCGACCAGTTCTCCGTAGAACCAGCTCATGGCCTGGGTGAACGCGGCCCGGGTGTCCGCCAGGTCCGCGGGGAACAGGTCGCGGGTTGCCGGGCTGGCACCGAACCACCGGGTGAACAACCGGCCGACGAAGTCGTCGGCGTTGCCGGGAGCGGTGAACGCATCGCGCAGCACTTGAAGCGCGTCACGGTCGTCAAGGCCCACGGGCGTGATCCTATGCTCGGGGGTGCCGGCAGCGGCTACAACGCGTGAATGCCGTTGTAGGCCACCATCGCACCGATGAGGATCAGCACCCCGGCGACCAAGGCGCCATGCTGCTGTTCCATCCAGTCCTCCACCCGGTTCAGCGTAGGTGTGAGCCGCCGGCTGGCGGCCAGGTAGCCGAGGATCGGGACCAGCACGGTGGATGCGGCCACGGCGACGAAGAACCCCGCCGCCGTCGCACTGTCGGCTGGCCCGAGACCGGCGCTTCCGATGGCCAGGCCGGCCGCCGCGCACATGAACAACACCTCCAGCCGCACAACACCCATCGCAGCGCCGGCCAGGCCGGCGCGCAGCGGGGTGAAACCGGTGAAAGCTCGCATCCAGCTCGGCATCTCGGTGTGCCTGTGCCGGGTTGACCAGCGATAGCAGCCGAACGCGATCAGGACCGCGCCGACGGCGATCCGCAGCCACGACGCCCAGGTCGGCGGCGTCTTCTGCAGTCCGCCCAGCAGGCCCGAGGCCGCAACGAACGCTGCGGTCAACCCCGCCAGGATCGTCAGCCAGCCGATGAGAAACGCCAGGCCGGTACTGCGCGGGCTCGCCGTTCGCAGCACCAGCACTGCCGGAATCACGGTGAGCGGGGAGAGCGCCACCACCAGCGCAAGCGGTATCAAGTCGGTCCACACCGAAGCCAGGCCGGGCGTCATGGCAGAACCGTATCCGATGGACCGCGTGTGAGGATCCACAATTTGCTTGGTACCCATACGGGGTATAGGTTCTCGGGGTGGGGCGAAAGGCGGATGTGTCGGGTCATCGGCTCGGCGTAGCGGGGGTGATCGCCGCGGTGGTCTGCACCCTGGGCTGTTGCCTGCCGGCGATCCTGGTGGCATTCGGCGCCGGAGCGTCGGCCGTGGCCGGCGTGGGGCATGCCGCACACGGCGGCCACGAAGCGCAGGGCAGGTTCGCCAAGGTGCTTGGCGCGGTGCATCAGATCAGCCCCGTACTGCTGATCGCTTCGATCGTGCTGGTTGCGGCCGCGTTCGCCGTGCGGCGCGGTGCGGCAGTGCTGCCGGCGCTGTTGGCCGGCGTCGTGCTCTACCTCAGCGTGCACGGCCAGGCCGATCCGGTCGTCATGTATGCGGGGATGGCGTTGGGCTACGCCGTCTGGATCGCGCTCTACCTATGGACGCGTCCCCACCCAGTCCGGCGAGCACCAGGCCGGTGGCGAACCTCACCAGCTCGACGCGACTGACGTCCAGCCGGCCGTCGGCCCAGTCGAGAACCAGTGCGGTGAGTGCGCCCGAGAGCGCGCTGGCGTGCATGGCGCGCACGGTGGAGGAGATGTGCGGATCGGTGACACCGGCTGAGCCGGCCAACTCGGTCAGTAGTTCGGGCAGCACGTCGGCGCGGCGGCCGGCGAGCAGGTCGCTGGACTGCGGCTCGCGCAGCAGGATTCGCAGCCGGCGCGGGTCCGCCTCGAAATAGCCGGCGGCGGCATCGATCGCCGCGGCAATGGGGGACGTCGTGTCTGCGGCATCGGCGATGGCGGACACCAGTTCAGCGTTGCATCGGTCGTAGACCTCGAGGGTCAATTCGTCTGTGTGGCTGAAGCTCTCGTAGAAATAGCGGGGGCTCAGCCCGGCGAGGCGGCACACCGCGCGCATGGTGACGCCAGGTACGCCCTCGGTGCCCAGCAGTTCGAACCCGGCCTGCAACAGCTGGGTGCGGCGGACCTGGCTCCGGCCGTCATGGGTCTGGCCGCGCCACACCCGCGGCGCCGTTGCGTCCATCGGCCACCTCGCCAGTCATAGGAATCGCTTGATTCTACTTCCAGTGCCTGCTTTTATGAAAGGAATCAGTTGATTCCATTTGGGCTGGAAGGTGGGCGGCATGTTCGATGAAGCGCTGTTCCGGGAGGCCATCGCCAAACCGCGGCTGCGCCAGCCGGTTCCCGACTATCTCTCCGGCAACCGGGCGGGTGGGCGAGTCAAAGTACTCACCGAGCCCGAACTCAATGCCATGACGCAGCAGTGGTTCGTCGATCTGGACCGCAAGATCGCCCATTACGCCGAGCATGGGATCGACGTGGCGTTCGCGGCCGAGTGGGCCAAGAAGTACTGGTGGAGCTGGCTGATGCGGGACATGTCGCTCAACGATGAGCTCTACACGCCGGATCTGCGCTACAAGGACCCCACTACCTTCGGCCGGATCATCGTGGGCCTTGAGGAGTTCGAGCGCTACAACTTCGCCTTCCTCGACGCCATCCCCGACTGGCGCTACGACCCGCTGCCCGGGCAGGTCTACCTCGACGTCACTCCCGAGGGCGAGACCCGGGTCATCGTTCGCTACCTCGGCAGCGGCCACTTCAGCGGCACCCTGCGCTTCTACCCGTACGACGAGTCGGCCCCGGCCATCCACGGTGTCGGCACCTTCGTGCAGTGCACCGCGGTGGACCGGTACCACTTCAACGCCGACGGGCTGATGTATGAGGGGGAGACGCTGTTCGACCTGCTCGATGCCACCCAGTCGGCCGGTGTGCTGCCGTCTGACGACAGCTGGCTCTTCCGGGCATTGATGGGCGCCTCGCGGCTGCCCCGGGTCCTCCAGGATGCGCGTCACGCGCTGCGCCTGGGTTGAGGAAGAAAGTTCGTCGAACTTGAGTGGAACAGACTCAACCTTGACGGCGTTGTAGAACACGACAAGCATTTTTGGCGGGCCGTCTGAGGCCCCCTGACCCCGATATGGAGGTGTCGTGGACTCGTTCAATCCGACCACCAAGACGCAGGCGGCCCTGACCGCGGCTTTGCAGACGGCCACCGCCGCCGGCAATCCCGAAATCCGGCCGGCTCACCTGTTGCAGGCCCTGCTGACCCAGAACGACGGGATCGCCGCGCCGCTGTTGGAGGCGGTCGGGGTGAACCCGGCGACGATCCGCACCGAGGCGCAGCACCTCATCGACGTGGCGCCGCAGGTCACCAGCTCCAACGCGCAGCCGCAGCTGTCCCGCGAGTCCCTGGCCGCGATCACCGTCGCCCAGCAACTGGCCACCGAACTCGACGACGAATACGTCTCGACCGAACACCTGATGGTCGGCCTGGCCAGCGGGGACTCCGACGTCGCCAAGCTGCTCAGCGGCCACGGCGCCTCCCCGCAGGCGCTGCGGGAGGCGTTCGTGAAGGTGCGCGGCAGCGCCCGGGTCACCAGCCCCGACCCCGAGGCCAGCTACCAGGCGCTGGAGAAGTACTCCACCGACCTGACCGCCCGCGCCCGCGAGGGCAAGCTGGACCCGGTGATCGGTCGCGACACCGAAATCCGCCGCGTCGTACAGGTTTTGAGCCGACGCACCAAGAACAACCCGGTGCTCATCGGTGAGCCCGGCGTCGGCAAGACCGCGATCGTCGAAGGCCTGGCGCAGCGCATCATCGCCGGCGACGTACCCGACAGCCTGCGCGACAAGACCGTCGTCAGCCTCGACCTGGGCTCGATGGTGGCCGGTGCCAAGTACCGCGGTGAATTCGAGGAACGCCTCAAGGCGGTCCTGGACGAGATCAAGGACTCCGCCGGGCAGATCATCACGTTCATCGACGAGCTGCACACCATCGTCGGTGCCGGTGCCACCGGCGAGGGCGCGATGGACGCCGGCAACATGATCAAGCCGATGCTGGCCCGCGGTGAGTTGCGACTGGTCGGCGCCACCACGCTCGAGGAGTACCGCAAGTACATCGAGAAGGACGCCGCCCTGGAGCGCCGCTTCCAGCAGGTTTACGTGGGGGAGCCGTCGGTGGAGGACACCATCGGCATCCTGCGTGGCCTCAAGGACCGCTACGAGGTGCACCACGGGGTGCGGATCACCGACTCGGCGCTGGTCGCCGCGGCCACCCTCAGCGATCGCTACATCACCGCTCGGTTCCTGCCGGACAAGGCGATCGACCTGGTCGACGAGTCCGCGTCGAGGCTGCGGATGGAGATCGACTCCCGGCCCGTGGAGATCGACGAGGTCGAACGGCTGGTGCGCCGGCTGGAGATCGAGGAGATGGCGCTGGCCAAGGAGGAGGACGACGCCTCTAAGGACCGGCTGGTCAAACTGCGCAGCGAGCTGGCCGATCACAAAGAGAAATTGGCGGAGCTGACGACACGTTGGCACAACGAGAAGAACGCCATCGACGTCGTCCGTGAACTCAAGGAGCAACTGGAGACGTTGCGCGGCGAGTCCGACCGGGCTGAGCGCGACGGCGATCTGGCCAAGGCCGCCGAGCTGCGCTACGGGCGCATCCCGGAGATCGAGAAGAAGCTCGAGGCCGCTATTCCGGCCGCTCGGGCGCAAGAAGACCTCATGCTCAAAGAGGAGGTCGGACCCGACGACATCGCCGACGTGGTCAGTGCCTGGACCGGTATTCCGGCCGGCCGGATGATGGAGGGCGAGACCGCCAAGCTGCTGCGGATGGAAGACGAACTCGGCAAACGGGTTGTCGGACAACGCAATGCGGTCGCGGCTGTCTCCGATGCGGTAAGGCGTGCGCGGGCTGGGGTCGCCGACCCCAACCGGCCCACCGGCTCGTTCCTGTTCCTCGGCCCCACCGGGGTCGGCAAGACCGAGCTGGCCAAGGCGCTGGCCGACTTCCTGTTCGACGACGAGCGGGCCATGGTCCGTATCGACATGAGCGAATACGGCGAGAAGCACTCGGTGGCCCGCCTGGTCGGTGCGCCTCCCGGCTACGTCGGCTACGACCAGGGCGGTCAGCTCACCGAGGCGGTGCGTCGCCGGCCCTACACGGTGGTGCTCTTCGACGAGGTGGAGAAGGCCCACCCGGATGTGTTCGACGTGCTGCTGCAGGTCCTCGACGAGGGCCGGCTCACCGACGGCCAAGGCCGCACGGTCGACTTCCGCAACACCATCTTGATCCTGACCTCCAACCTGGGTCATGGTGGCAGCGAGGAGCAGGTGATGGCGGCGGTGCGCGCGGCGTTCAAGCCGGAGTTCATCAACCGGCTCGACGACGTGCTGATCTTCTCCGGTCTGGAGGCCGACGAGCTGGTGCACATCGTCGACATTCAGCTGGCTCAGCTGGACAAGCGGCTGGCGCAGCGTCGGCTGACACTGGAGGTCTCGCTGAATGCCAAGAAGTGGTTGGCCGACCGCGGCTTCGACCCCGTGTACGGAGCGCGGCCGCTGCGCCGGCTGATCCAGCAGGCCATCGGCGACCAGCTGGCCAAGTTGTTGCTGGCCGGTGAGGTGCACGACGGTGACGTGGTGCCGGTCAACGTCAGCGCGGACGGTGAGTCGCTGGTACTGGGCTGACGGCAGTGGCATGAGTGAGGGTCCCCCGAAGATTCGGGGGACCCTTGCTTGTTGCTGAGTTGTCGCTCAGGGTGCGATTTGGAACCTGATCCGATAGCCTACGACTTACTGAGAAAGTTCGATGTTGGAAAATGTCGGCGTTAACTTGGAGGGCTCGGTATGTCTCGGCGGAACAATCGTCTGGTCGGTGGACTCGGCGCGGTAAGCGCGTTCCTGATGATCGGGGCGGCCCCGCTGGCAACCGCACCCGCCGCGAACGCTGACTGGGACGACCTGTTCCAGCCTCTCATCGACGTGTTCAGCTTCGCCGACCCCGGTATCGCGGCCGACACCGACCCGGGTTCGTCCCTGGCGTCCTTGGACACCCTGATCGACGGTTGGTACCAGGACCTCATCTACACGCCGATCCACGACGTCGCGCCCTGGCTTTTCGGTGACTCGCTGCCCGGCAGTGCCGCCGCCTACACCGCGGACAGCAACAACATCCCCGACAGCTTCGCCGTCCCGATGGTGGTCAACGCCATGACCCAACCGGTGGTCAGCGTCTCTGTGGGTGGCGGTGCGGCGGCAAACGTCCTGGTCGACACCGGCGCGGCCGGCCTCGTCATGCCGATCTGGAACATCAACCCGTTCGGCATCACCGGCCTGCCCACCGGCTTCAACATCGGTCAGTTCGGCGGCAACCTGGACTACTTCTACATGGAGTTGCCCACCACGGTGACCTTCACCGGTGCTGACGGCGACACCGTTACCGCTGACACCACCGTCGACGCGGTGCTGTTCGCGTTCCCGGCGAACTTCAGCCTCTTCGGCCCGTGGTCCATCGAGAGCTATCTCGGCCCGACCAACGCCGTCGGCGTTCTCGGGATCGGCCCCAACGCGCTCGGACCCACTCCCGACCAGATCCCCACCCGCGATCTGCCGGGCGATCTCGGCAACGGCGTGCTGATCGACCAGGCCAACAAGCAGCTGGTGTTCGGGGACAACCCGTTGCAGGGCGGGACCGTGATACCCGGGGCGCCCTGGGCCGACCTGCAGGTCAGCATCAACGGCCAGGCCCCGACCGCGGTACGTGGGGTGATTGACTCCGGCGGGGTGTACGGCACCATGCCGTCCTCGGTGCTGGGCGACGTCACGCCGACCGCCAACGGAACCCTGCCTGACGGGACGACCATCACCGTCTACGCCAAGGACGGTGTGACGGAGCTCTACTCCTACACCGTGGGCTCCGACTCCGGCGAGGTGCGCAGCCCGAGCGTGACCAGCGGCACCAGCATGAACACCGGCAACTGGCTGTTCAGCCAGGAACCGGTCTACATCAACTACGGTGTATCCGGTGGGGAGACCATCATCGGTGGCACCCCCATCCAGGCCGGCTCGTAGCGGCTAACGGATTGTTGGCAGTTTCTTGGGTGAATCCCCTGGTGTTCTGCGCCCCTGTTTGTGTTAGCTGACCCCCGGTTGGTCGCGGCTGAACGGTGTCCGTGACCTCAGTTCCGGGGAGGTTTCGGGGATGGCAGTACGTCGGCGCAGGGTGATCGGTGCGGTGGTGACGGCCGGAGCGGCTGTCGCGGTCGGGTCCGCGCCGGCAGCGAACGCGGACTTCGACGATCTGCTGCAGCCCATCATCGACGCCCTGAGCATGGTCGACCCCGGGATTGCGGCCGACACCGACCCCGGCTCGGCCCTGGCCTCGCTGGACACCCTTTTCGATGGTTGGTACCAGAACCTGGTCCTCACACCGATCAACGATCTTGACCGGTGGCTGTTCGGCGGAACCTTCGACGCGAGCACGATCGGCAGCGCCGCCGCGAGCGGCGCTGACACCAGCGACCTGAGCAGCTTCACCGTTCCGCTGACGGTCAACAGCGGCACCGAGCCGGTGGTGGACGTCTCGGTGGGTGGCGGTTCGTCAGTCCCGGTCCTGGTCGACACCGGGTCGGCGGGTCTGATCGTGCCGATCTGGGACATCAACTGGTCCGGCATCAACTGGTCTGATCTCTCTGGGCTCCCCAGCATCAACATCGGCCAGTTCGGCAGTTCGGTGGACTACGTCTACGCGGAGCTGCCCACCACGGTCACCTTCACCGACGCCGCGGGCAACACCGTCACCACCGGCACGACCGACGTCGACGCCGTCCTGTTCTCTTTCCCGGTCAGCATGTCCTCTCTGTTCACCGGGTGGGACATCAGCTCCTATCTCGGCGGCAACGCCGATGGCGTGCTGGGTATCGGGGCGAATGCCCTCGGGCCGTCACCTGACAGCATCCCGACCACCGCGTTGCCGGGTGCCCTCGGCGACGGTGTGCTGATCGACCAGAAGGCCGGCACCCTGACCTTCGGTGCCGACCCGCTGACCGGCGGAACCACCGTCGACGGCTCGCCGAACGCGCCGCTGTACGTGTCGTTCGACGGCGGCAAGACGGCCACCGAGGTGAGCGCAATCATGGACTCCGGCGGGGTGAACGGGACGATCCCGGTCAGCCTGACCAACGGCAGCGCGGGGGACGTTCTGGCCTCCGGCCAGCAGGTCAGCGTCTATTCCGGCGACCCGACCAACGGCGGCACGCTGCTGTACGACTACACGGTGAACTCGGCCTCGTCCAACAGCCCGGTCATCGTCTCCGACACCTCGATGAACACCGGCAACTGGCTGTTCCAGCAGAACCAGGTGTACGTCTCGACGTCCGGGGACGGGTCCATGCATATCGTTCCGAACAACACGGTGACGCCGTAGCGCAGCCCTGATGCGGGGTTGTGACCTGAGGACATTCGTCTATCACGCCCTAAAACAGATACGCTAGGCCGGATGGTCCCGCTCTGGTTCACTCTCTCCGCGCTGTGCTTTGTCGGCGCGGGTGTGTTGCTGTACGTCGACATCGACCAGCGACGCGGCCGCAGCCGTCGTCGTAAGTCCTGGGCGCGTTCGCACGGCTTCGACTTCGAGACCGAATCCACCGACATCCTGCAGCGCTGGAAGCGCGGCGTGATGTCCACCGTGGGTGGTGATGCTCCGGTCCGCAACGTGGTGCTGGGCCAGATCCGCGGCGAAGCGGTCTACATCTTCGACCTGGACGAAGTGGCGACGGTGATCGCCCTGCACCGCAAGGTCCCCACCAACGTCGTCGTCGACGTGCGGCTCAAGGGACTCAAGGAGCCGCGGGAGAACGACATCTGGCTGCTCGGGGCGATCGGCCCACGGATGGTCTACTCCACCAACCTCGACGCGGCGCGGCGGGCCTGCGACCGGCGGATGGTCACCTTCGCCCACACCGCCCCGGACTGCGCCGAGATCATGTGGAACGAGGCGAACTGGACCCTGGTGAGCATGCCGGTCACCAGTACCCGCGCCCAGTGGGACGAGGGCCTGCGCAGCGTACGCCAGTTCAACGACCTGCTGCGGGTGCTGCCGCCGGTCCCGAAGCGCCAGCCCGCCGAAGCCGCGGCCGCCGGTGCCCGGCGCAACGGGCAGCCCAGCCGTCCGCTGGGCTCGTCATCGGCGGGGGACTCACCCGAGGACGAGCCGGGTATGTCGCACTCGTCGGCCGGCCGCAACGGCCAGCAGACCGCGCACTACCAGCGCTGACACCTTCGCTAGGCCTGATGGCGGTGACCCGCAGCGCCCGACTTCGTCGCGCTCGCGATCACCGCTAGTCTCTCCTTCATGTATTCCCGACCCGTCGCTGTGGTCACCGGACCCACCTCCGGGCTGGGCGCCGGCTACGCGCGCCGCTACGCCGCCGACGGCTATGACCTGGTCCTGGTGGCCCGAGACGCCCAGCGCCTCGAAGACTTGGCAGCTGAGCTGCGCGGCAGCCACGGCTGCGACGTGGAGGTGCTACCGGCCGACCTGGCCGACGCCGACGGCCGGGCGCGCGTCGCGCAGCGGCTGGGCGCCGGGGTGCGGGTGCTGGTCAACAACGCCGGCTTCGGCACGTCCGGTGAGTTCTGGACGGCCGATCCCGCCCTGCTGCAGTCCCAGCTGGATGTCAACGTCACCGCGGTGATGCAGCTGACCCGGGCCGCGCTGCCCGCCATGGTCGACGCCGGCGCGGGCACCGTGATCAACGTGGCCAGCGTCGCCGGCCTGCTGTCCGGGCGCGGCTCGACGTATTCGGCGTCCAAGGCCTGGGTGGTGTCGTTCACCGAAGGGCTGGCCGGTGGGCTGGCCGGCACCGGCGTCGGCATCCACGTGGTCTGCCCGGGATACGTGCACACCGAGTTCCACGAGCGGGCCGGCATCGACATGGCCACCCTGCCGTCGTTCATGTGGATGGAGGTCGACGACGTGGTCGCGGCCAGCCTGGCCGACATCGCCCGCGGCGACGTGGTCAGCATCCCGGGGCTGCAGTACAAGGTGCTGGCAAGCGCCAGCCGGCTGATTCCGCGCGGGCTGTCCCGCACACTGACCAACACCTTTGGGAGGGGCCGTGGGCGCACTTGACGCCGCCGAGCGCGACGAGTTGGCCGCGCTGGTGCGTGAGCTGTCGGTGGTGCACGGCCGGGTGACGCTGTCCTCGGGCGCCGAAGCCGACTACTACGTCGACCTGCGCCGCTCCACCCTGCATCACCGGGCCGGCGCCCTGATCGGCCGGCTGGTGCGTCAGCTCACCGACGACTGGGACTACGTCGCCGTGGGCGGCCTGACGCTGGGCGCGGACCCGGTGGCCACCGCCGTCATGCACGCCCCCGGCCGGCCCATCGACGCCTTCGTGGTGCGCAAATCGATCAAAGCCCATGGCATGCAACGGCTTATCGAAGGCGCCGACGTGACCGGACACCCGGTCCTGGTGGTCGAGGACACCAGCACCACCGGCGGGTCCGCACTGACCGCGGTCCGCGCCGTCCGCGATGCCGGCGGTCAGGTGGTCGGGGTGGTCACCGTGGTGGACCGGGCCACCGGTGCCGCCGAAGCCATCGAAGCCGAAGGTGTCCCGTACCGCAGCGTGCTGGGTCTGGCCGAGCTGGGCCTGGGCTGATCGGTTGTGCGCACGCTGATCGCAGTTCTGGCCGCGCTGGTGCTGGCGGCCTGCTCGGGCCCGCCCGCCCCCGGGCCCTACGGGGCTGCGAGCACCCCGATGGGCCAGGCGCAGACCCTGCTGGGCTGGGACATGACGCTGAAGAACCTGCGCTGGGAGGTCGATCACGTCCTGATCGACGTCACCGCCAAGCTCACCAACGCGGACTCACCGCACGCCGCGCCCGGGGATCTTCGGTTCGGCATCTACGGCACGCCGGCCCACCCCGTGGAGGCCACCGGCCTGGGCAGCTGCGACGCACTGGGGGAGCTGACCCCGACGCCACTGGCGGGTGCCGAACCCGAGCAACTCAACGGAACCGTGTGCCTGGGCCCGCTCAAGGAACGCAGTGCGGTCCGCGGGATCTACGCGTACTCACCGGCCGACCGGATCAAGGACACCACGGTGGCCTACGGTGCGGCGTTCCCGATCGGGCTGGCGCCGATCAATCCCTACGACACCGGCCTGATGCTCACCGCCCAGGGCGTGGCGGCATTCCGGGCCGACGGCATCCCGCTGGCTCCGAGCGCACTCGGCGACGCGAAAGCGTTCTCCGGCAACGGATATATGGTGCTGAGCCTGTCCGCCGACGCGGTCGCCGGGCAGTACCGCGACGACGCGGTGGCGCGTGGCGGGCCGCTGATGCTGGTCGCCGGACCGGCTGCGCCGATGCGCGGGCTGGGGCCGGACTGCCTGGCCGCCGGGTCCTCGGTGCTGATCCTGCCGGAGGCCTCGCTGAACTCGGTGCACGTGCCGACGTCGCTGTGCACCCACGGCGAGATCAACGCCGCGCTGCTCTACGCCTCGGTGTCGGTGGTGGGCACCCACGCCGCGGTGTGGACCGTTTCGTGAACGATGCGGTCGGCCCCACCGAGTGGCTGGCCCCGGCCAACGGAGTCGGGCCGTGGCCCGGGGAGCCGCCGAGCGACCCGCGGTACGATCCGGCGCTGCTGCGCGACGGCGATGCCCGCAATGTCGTTGACGCATACCGGTATTGGACCCGTGAAGCGATCATCGCCGACATCGATGCGCGCCGGCACCCGCTGCACGTGGCGATCGAGAACTTCGGGCACGACGCCAATATCGGTTCGGTGGTGCGCACCGCCAACGCATTCGCCGTCGACACCGTGCACATCGTCGGGCGGCGACGCTGGAACCGGCGCGGGGCCATGGTCACCGACCGTTATCAGCGGCTGATGCACCACGACGATGCGGCCGGCCTGCTGGATTTCGCTGCGCGACAGGGCCTGACGGTCGTCGCCGCCGACAACGTGGCCGGGGCGGTGCGCCTGGAGCAGACCGCGTTGCCGGCCGATGCCCTGCTGGTGTTCGGTGCGGAGGGGCCCGGTATCAGCGAACAGATGCGCGCCGGGGCCGACCTGGTGGTGTCCATCGCCGCGTTCGGCTCGACGCGCAGCATCAACGTCGGGGTGGCCGCCGGGATCGTGATGCACGCCTGGATCACCCAGCATGCGGACGTCAGCCGTTCCTGGTAGGAGTTAGGGTGTCCTTACCTAGAAAGGCGGGACGTGGCCCACGACGACAACCTGACCACCCGGCGCATGCGGTTCCGCTTCGAGGAACCGCCCAGCGGCCACTACTTCGCCGACGACAACATGGTGCTCAGCCACTTCGTCGCCGAACTGTCGGCCAGCTTCCCCGCCGGCGAGGAATCGTTCATCCGCTCCGTGCGCCGGGTGACCGACCAGATCACCGACCCGACCCTGTCCCGACGGGCGGCGGGGTTCATCGGGCAGGAGTCCACCCACGGCCAGGAGCATCGCCGGCTCAACGCCCAACTCATGGACCGCGGCTACCGGATCGGCTGGCGTGACTCGAAATCGGTGCGGGACAAGCTCATTGCGCGTGAGAGCAGGATGTCACCCCGGTTTCATCTGGCCATGACCGCCGGGGCGGAGCACTACACCGCGGTGCTCGCCGAACGCATCCTGTCCAGCGCGGAGCTGCAGGCCATTCCGGGCACCCCGGAGGTGTGGCACCTGCTGAACTGGCACGCGCTCGAAGAACTGGAACACAAATCCGTGGCGTTCGACGTCTACCGCTATGTCGGCGGCACCGAACCCACCCGGATCGCGGTGATGGCGTTCCTGATCGCCACCACCGTGCCGGCCACCCTGCTCGCGCTGACCATCTCGCTGGCCCGCGACCCGGTGGCCCGCCGCCATCCGGTGCGGTTGCTGCGTGAGACGCGCGGGCTGCTGCGCGGCCCGTTCTTCAAAGGCCTGCTGCGTGATCTGCTGCGCTACCTGCGGCCCGGCTTTCATCCCGACGATGTCGACACCGGCGAACTGCTGCGGGAGTGGCAGCACAAGCTGTTCGGCGACGGCGGCACATTGGTCGACCATCTGCGCTGAGATAGCCGATACGGCAGGATTAAGCGCTATGGACCAGCTGTGGGCCAACCGTGCCGAAAGTGCTGAAGCCGCCGTCACCGAGCGACACCTCAAGTCGCTGTGGCACATTCCGGGGACGCAACTGGGCGTGGTGGCCTGGCCGCCGATCCGGCGCGCCCCGCACTGGCACTACTGGTGGCAGGCGCATCTGCTGGACTGCCTGGTGGATGCCCAGCTGCGCGACCCGCAACCCGAACGGGTGATCCGCATCAAGCGACAGATCCGCACCCACCGGCTGCGCAATGTGTTCCGCTGGACCAACGCCTACTACGACGACATGGCCTGGCTGGCGCTGGCGATCCAACGGGCCTGTCTGGTCACCGGCATCGACCGGCATCGCGCGCTGGGCACCTTGACCCGTCAGCTGACCGACTCCTGGATGCCCGAAGCCGGCGGCGGCATCCCTTGGAGGAAGGACGAGCAGTTCACCGAGCCCTTTTTCAATGCGCCCGCCAACGGGCCGGCCGGGATCTTCCTGGCGCGTGAGCCGGCCTGGCTGGAACGTGCCCAGCAGATGGGCGACTGGATCGAGGCCACCCTGATCGACCCGGACACTCATCTGGTGTTCGACGGCATCCGGTCCGGCTCCCTGGTGCGCGCGGAGTACACCTACTGCCAGGGCGTCGTGCTGGGCCTGGAGACCGAGCTGGCGGCGCGCACCGGCGATCCCCGGCACGCACCGCGGGTGCACCGGCTGGTGGCCGCGGTGAACAAGCAGATGGCGCCCGGCGGGGTGCTCAAGGGCGCCGGCGGCGGCGACGGCGGGCTGTTCGCCGGGATCACCGCCCGCTACCTGGCGCTGGTTGCCACCGACCTGCCGGGGGACTCCGCCGCCGACGTCGCGGCCCGCGACACCGCCGCCGAGCTGGTATTGACGTCGGCGAAGTCGGCGTGGGACTACCGGCAGTCGGTCAACGGGCTGCCGCTGTTCGGGGCGTTCTGGGACCAGACCGCCGAGGTGCCCCGGGCCGACGGGGCGGTGGCCACCTCCATCGCCGGTGCGGTGCGCGAATCCGAGGTGCCCGAGCGTGACCTGTCGGTGCAGCTGGGCGGCTGGATGCTGATGGAGGCCGCGGCCGCCCTCGGGTGATCCTGGCGTGACCCGCGCTACACTGGATACGTGTTACACGGGTGGCCCCCATGGCGAATCTGACGCTCAGCATCGACGACGAGTTGCTGCGGCGGGCCCGGATGCGTGCCCTGGAACTACGGACCACCGTCAACGCCCTGGTGCGTGAATACTTGGAGAGTTTCACCGGCGAGAGCCCGGCACGGGTGGCGATAGCTGACTTCCTCGATATCGCCGCAGGCGTCCACGCCTCCAGCGGTCCCGACGGCCGCAGCTGGACGCGTGAGGATCTCTATGCCCGGTAGGGCATTCATCGACACCAACGTCCTGGTTTACGCCGTCGACGAGGCGGATCCCGCCAAAAAGCGGCTCGCTCGCACGCTGCTGGCGGACACACCGGAGTTGGTGTTGTCCGCGCAAGTGCTGGGGGAGTTCTACGTCACGGTGACCCGCAAACTCGCCGTTGCCGTGACCCCGGACACGGCTTCCGAGCTGGTGAAAAGGCTGGCGCGGCTACCGTGTATCGCCATAGATCAAGAACTGGTGCAGCGTGCCACCGTGGCTTCGCAGCGTTGGCAGTTGTCCTATTGGGATGCACTGGTGCTTGAGGCCGCGCGTCAGGCCGGATGCGAACGGATTCTGACCGAAGACCTCACCGACGGAGCGGTTTATGACGGCGTACGGATCGAGAACCCGTTTGTCGTCGGTTGATTCTGCGCTCAGGGCGGGGGTTACTCGACTTTTTGCGCCATGAGCGCAGAGTCAGTGTCGGATGTGGCGGGGGTGCGGCGGCTGCGGTAGGCCTTCCAGGCGGCGATGAACGCCGGGATCATCGAGACGAACAGGATCGCCAGGATGATCTTCTCCAGGTTCTCGTGCACGAACGGGATGTTGCCCAGGAAGTAGCCCAGCGTCGTCACGCCGCCGCCCCACAGGATGCCGCCGACGATGTCGAACGCCAGGTACACCGGGTAGCGCATGTACGACACGCCCGCGACCACCGGCACGAACGTCCGCACGAACGGCGCGAACCGGGCCAGGATGATCGCCCACGGCCCGTACTTCTCGAAGAAGGCGTGCGACTCGGTCACGTAGTGCTTCTTGAAGAACCGGGAGTCCTCCTTCTTGAACAACGCCGGCCCGAGCCGTCGGCCGATGAAGTAGCCGCACTGATCGCCCAGCACCGCAACGACCGCCACCGCCGGCGCCAATATCCAGATGTCCGGCGCCAGTCCCTTGGCGGCCAGCAGACCCCCGGTGAACAGCAGTGATTCGCCGGGCAGCAGCGGGAACAGCAGGCCGGTCTCGATGAAGACCACCACCAGGATGGCCGGCAGCACCGCGCCGTGGAAGATGCCGCCGGCGCCCAGCCAATACATCGGGTCCAGGAAGCCGGGCATCGCGACCGCGGTGGTGTTCATGACGCACCAACATACCGGGGCGTCCGGCCGAAACCGGTCCTGCGATACTCGATGCCAGTTCGGTCAGCCCAGAGGAGACAGTTCCATGCCCATCGCCACGCCTGAGGTCTACGCCGAGATGCTGCGGCGCGCCAAGGAGAACTCGTATGCGTTCCCGGCGATCAACTGCACGTCGTCGGAGACCATCAATGCGGCGATCAAGGGTTTCGCCGACGCCGGCAGCGACGGCATCATCCAGTTCTCGACCGGTGGTGCCGAGTTCGGCTCCGGCCTGGGCGTCAAGGACATGGTGACCGGCGCGGTGGCGCTGGCCGAGTTCACCCACGTGATCGCCGACAAGTACCCGATCAACGTGGCCCTGCACACCGACCACTGCCCCAAGGACAAGCTGGACGGCTTCGTGCGTCCGCTGCTGGCGATCTCGGCTGAGCGCGTCAAGGCCGGCCGCAACCCGCTGTTCCAGTCGCACATGTGGGACGGCTCGGCCGTGCCGATCAAGGAGAACCTGACCATCGCGCAGGAACTGCTGGCCCAGGCCGTGGCCGCCAAGATCATCCTCGAGGTCGAGATCGGCGTCGTGGGCGGTGAAGAGGACGGCGTCGAGGCCGAGATCAACGAGAAGCTCTACACCACTCCCGAGGACTTCGAGAAGACCGTCGCCGCCCTGGGCGCCGGCGACAAGGGCCAATACCTGCTGGCCGCCACCTTCGGCAACGTCCACGGCGTCTACAAGCCCGGCAACGTCAAGCTGCGCCCGGACATCCTGGCCGAGGGCCAGAAGGTGGCCTCGGCCAAGCTGGGTCTGGCCGAGGGCTCCAAGCCCTTCGACTTCGTCTTCCACGGCGGTTCGGGCTCGCTGAAGTCCGAGATCGAGGAGGCGCTGCGCTACGGGGTGGTGAAGATGAACGTCGACACCGACACCCAGTACGCGTTCACCCGCCCGCTGGCCGCGCACATGTTCACCAACTACGACGGCGTGCTCAAGGTCGACGGCGAGGTGGGCAACAAGAAGGTCTACGACCCGCGCAGCTACCTCAAGAAGGCCGAGGCCGCCATGACCGAGCGTGTCATCGAGGCCTGCAACGACCTGCACAGCGCCGGCAAAGCCCTGAGCTGAGGCGCTACCCGCCGTGCCTGATGCGGCGGGCCAGCTTCGGCTCTCCTTCGTCGAGCCTCGCTACCCGCCGTGCGACTGGCAGATCTTCCACTGGTCGTCGCGGAACTGCAGGTCGAAGCTGCGGGTTGAGCGCACCCGCGGCTCGTAGGCCATGAACGCGGTGACGTTGGCCTCGGCGTGGCCGTCGTTGACCACCACCTCGTCGATGCTGGCCACCACCGGATACTGTTTGGCCGCCGCGATCCGCTGGTAGGTGTCGTCCCACGCCTTCTGGTCATAGTTGACGTAGCGGTCGCGGATGTCCCCGCAGGTCAGGCTGCGCAGCGAGGCCAGGTCGCCGTTCTGCATGGCCAGGTCGAAGTTCTGGATGGTCCCGCGGACCTTCTCCTCCTGCGAGGCGGCCTCGCGGGAGTCGCGGGTCAGGAAAAGCGTGGCCATCACGGCGATCACCGCCAGCGCCAGGATGATCAGGAGCAGCGCGATCACCCAGCCCCAGCTGCGGGAGACCGTGGTGGGCAGCCGGCCGCTGAAACGGCCCGGAATCTGTTGCGGTATCGCCTTTCCCGGATCGACCCCCCGGTGAGCGATCAATTCGGTCTCCGCGTCACCCACCGACGGGATGACCTCGGTCTGCCCGGCGTCGAACCCGGGCGCGGTGAACCGGCGCTCCGGAGTGCCGTCGGCGGCGGGCTCCTTGGGCTCGGTGGCGATCACCTCGGTGACGGCCTCGTCCGCCGGGGCCTGCGCGGCTGCCTCGGGGAGGACGGCCGTGGCGGCCTCGTCACCGTCGGGCTGCTCGGCGGGAGCCGCGGCTGCGGTGTCCTCGGTCGGCTCGGTGTTGTCCGGTTCCGGTGGGTTCGGCATGAGTGGCTGATCCTCCAATGTCCGCCGGCTGATTCGGATCGGCTGGCGCTAGCTTACTGAGCGAGGTGCCGGCTTGCGGGAGTGGCTGGCCATGCACGGCACGGCACAATGGATGATGTGCCTGTCACTGGTGATCTCCTGCGCCCCGATCCGATCTTGCTGCCCGGCGACCCCGCCGCCGAGGCCGGCCTGCGGGCCAACCAGGATCCCACGGCTGTCGCGGCGGCGCATCCGGCTGCCTCGGTGGCGTGGGCGGCGCTGGCCGAAGCGGCATTGGCCGAGGACAAAGCCGTCACCGCCTACGCCTACGCGCGCACCGGTTACCATCGGGGCCTGGACCAGCTGCGCCGCAACGGGTGGAAGGGCTACGGTCCGGTGCCGTACGCGCATGAGCCCAACCGTGGCTTCTTGCGATGTGTGGCCGCGCTGGCGCGAGCCGCCGAGACCATCGGGGAGGCCGACGAGCGGGTGCGCTGCCTGGCTCTGCTCGACGACTGCGATCCCGGCGCCCGCTCTGCGCTGGGGCTGAGCTGACCCACGGCGCACCTAGGCATCAGCAGCCGATGGGGCAGTCGCCGCCGTGCCCGTCCGGTTCCACCTGCACGGTGGCGTGGGTCAGCCCGCGTGAGGCCAGCACGGCGCGCGCCTGATCGAGCACCCGGCCGGCGTCGGCGGCGGTGCGCAGGTGCGCGGTGGCCATGTCCTGGCCGGGAACCAGGGTCCAGACGTGCAGGTCGTGGACGTCGGTGACGCCGTCGACGGCGACCAGGGCCGCCCGCAGTTCGTCGACGTCGATGTGGCTGGGGGAGGCCTCCGACAGGATCCGCAGCGCCGCCCCGGCCAGCGCGAACGCCCGCGGCAGCACCCACACCGCGACGAACACCGCGACGACGACGTCGGCGTAGGGCCAGTCGGTGGTGACCGTGACGATGCCGGCGATCAGCACGCCGACGTTCCCGACGGTGTCGGCCACCACCTCCAGGTAGGCGCCCTTGACCGCCAGGCTGTTCGCCGAGTGCGACCGCAGCAGCAGCATGACCACGACGTTGATCACCATGCCGGCGATCGCGACGACGATCATCGGCACACCGGGCACGTCCGGCGCGGTGCCGATCCGGCGGATCGCCTCGGTGAGGATGAAGGTCGCCACCCCGATCAACAGCACCGCGTTGGCCACGGCGGTGAACACCTCGGCGCGATGCCAGCCGTAGGTGCGCGACGGCGACGTGCTGCCGCGCCGGGCCAGCATCACCGCCACCACCCCCATGAACAGCGCGGCCAGGTCGGTGAGCAGATGCCCGGCATCGGCCAGCAGCGCGATCGAGTTGATCGTGATAGCGGTGGCCAGCTCGATGGCGAAGAACGCGGTCAGGATCACCGCGGCGACGACCATCCGGGACAGCCGCGAGTCGCGGTGGATGTGGTCGTGGCCAGCGCTCATGGCTAGCAAATATATGCGGTGCGGCGGTCGCTCACGGTTCGTACTCTTCGAGGTCGGACAGCGGGTCCCTGCCGAGAACCGGCAAGTCGTCCGGCCGTCGCAGCTGTTCTACAGCTATTACAAGACCGGTGACATCCCGGACGGTTATGTGTTGCGTCCGGAGCAGGGCTTCAACCGCGACGACACCAGCATCGACCTACGCGAACTCACGTAGCCGGCTCGGAACTCAGAGCCAGGCGCTCCAGAACTGCGTCAGCGACATCCCCCACGACACCAGCAGCCGCGGCACGCCGAACAGGTCGAAGAACCACAGCACCAGTCCGAAGAACTTCTGGTTCAGCACCGGCGATAAGACCAGCAGCATCAGCAACACCAACATGCCCCACTGCTGGAACGGCGCCACCGCGCGCCGGGTCGCCGGGCTCAGGTGCGGCTCCAGTGCGCCGTAGCCGTCCAGCCCGGGCACCGGCAGCAGGTTCAGCAACAGCGCGGTGACCTGGAGGAAACCCAGAAAAGCCACGCCCGAGAAGAACACCGGGTGCACCGGGTCGTAGAAAAGCCGGGCGGCGCCCAGCAGTCCCAGGGCCAGCACCAGGTTGGCGGCCGGGCCGGCCAGGCTGACCAGCGTGCGTTGCCGCGGCGACATGAAAGCCGTCTGCACGTACACCGCCCCGCCCGGAAGCCCGATGCCGCCCAACGCGATGAACAGCAGCGGCAACACCAGCGACAGTCCCGGATGGGTGTAGCGCAGCGGGTTGAGGGTCAGATAACCGCGCATCGCCGCGCCGTGGTCGCCGAACCGAAAGGCCGTGTAGGCGTGGCCGAACTCGTGCAGGCACAGCGACACCAGCCAGCCGGCGATCACGAACACGAACACCCCGGCATAGGCGATCGGGCTGATGTCCTCGGCCGCCCGCCAGGCCAGCACTCCGCCCAGGCCCGCGAGCGCCACCAGGGCCACAAAGATCGGGCTGGGCCGTACGGCCTGGCCGCGCAGTGGATGCACGTTCACGCCCGTGAACCTATCGGACCAGCAGCCAGTCCTCGATATGCCGATAGAACGTCGAGCGTTTCACCGTGCGGGTGCTGTAGATCCCGTCGCGCACCACCAGGGCGCCGGTGGTGCCCAACTGCGCCGCCCGGCCCGTCGCCCAGCGGCGCACCCGGCCGCGCCGGGCGGGTACCCCGGCCCGCAGCCCCGGGGGAGCTGAGATCGGTTCGATCCGGACTCCAGCGACCTCGCCGTCGAACAGCACGGTGTCATCGACGATGCCCTCCCCGCGCAGCAACTCGGTGCCGTCCACCGGCAGCCAGCGGCCGGCGCCCACCAGGGCGGTGCCGGCGTCGTCGCGGATCAGCGGCACCTGCCCGGCCACCCCCTGTCGGGCCCGCCGTGCCGCCCGCCAGCCGGCCGGCAGCCGATAGACCCTGGTAGCCGGCGTGCGGCGCTGCGCCACGTAGCCCACTTCGATGTCGAGCCGGTCGGCGCGCAGCAGCCGGGTCAGCACCCGGGCCAGGTCGGTGTCGGCGCCCACGACCACCAGGCGGCGGTACCGGCCGATCGCCGCATCGAGGGTCTCGGTGAAGGTCTCGTCGTCCACCGACACCGTCGTCAACCCCCGCAGCGGACGCGGCACGGGCCGCCCGGCAAACACCAGTACGGCGGCTTCGGGGGCGTTCGCGGCGTTCAACACGCTCCTTGTGAATCACTTGGGATAGGCTCAGTCACCGGCTGGACCACAGTAAGCCAAGACAGTTAGCGAGAATTCCATGCCGGCAATCGTCGTCATCGGCGCCCAGTGGGGCGACGAGGGCAAAGGAAAAGCCACCGACCTACTCGGCGAACGAGTGCAGTGGGTGGTGCGCTATCAGGGCGGCAACAACGCCGGCCACACCGTCGTACTGCCCACCGGGGAGAACTTCGCGCTGCACCTCATCCCGTCCGGGGTGCTGTCGCCGCATGTCACCAACATCATCGGCAACGGTGTGGTGGTGGACCCCGGCGTGCTCCTCGACGAGCTGGCAGGCTTGGAGAACCGCGGCGTGGACACCTCGAGGCTGCTGATCTCCGCCGATGCCCACCTGCTGATGCCCTACCACGTGGCCATCGACAAGGTGACCGAGCGCTACATGGGCAGCAAGAAGATCGGCACCACCGGCCGTGGCATCGGGCCCTGCTACCAGGACAAGATCGCCCGGATCGGAATCCGGGTGGCCGACGTGCTCGATCAAGAGTCACTGGCGCAGAAGATCGAGGCCGCGTGCGAGTTCAAGAATCAGGTGCTGGTCAAGATCTACAACCGCAAGGCGCTGGATCCCGCACAGATCGTCGAGGATCTGCTGGCGCAGGCCGAGGGCTTCAAGCACCGCATCGCCGACACCGCGCTGGTGTTGGGCGCCGCTCTGGACCGCGGCGAGAACGTGCTGCTGGAAGGCTCGCAGGGCACTCTGCTCGATGTCGACCACGGCACCTACCCCTACGTCACCTCGAGCAACCCGACCGCGGGCGGTGCCGCCGTGGGCTCCGGGGTCGGACCCACTCGCATCACCACGGTGCTGGGCATCTTGAAGGCCTACACCACCCGGGTGGGCTCGGGGCCGTTCCCTACCGAGCTGTTCGACGCCTCCGGCGAGTACCTGTCCAAGACCGGCGGCGAGGTGGGCGTGACCACCGGGCGTCAGCGGCGCTGCGGATGGTTCGACGCGGTGATCGCCCGCTACGCCACCCGGGTCAACGGCATCACCGACTACTTCCTGACCAAGCTGGATGTGTTGTCCTCTCTGGAGACCGTGCCGGTCTGCGTCGGCTACACCATCGACGGCAAGCGCACCGACGAGCTGCCGATGACCCAGGAAGAATTCGCCCGCGCCGAACCGGTCTACGAAGAGCTGCCCGGCTGGTGGGAGGACATCTCTAACGCGCGCACCTTCGAAGATCTGCCGGCCAACGCGCGCGACTACGTGTCACGGGTGGAAGAAATTGCCGGAGCGCAGGTTTCGTGCATCGGGGTAGGCCCCGGCCGGGAGCAGACCATCGTGCGCCGTGATGTCGTTCGAGACCGCGCGTGAGCGAGAGCGCCGAATCCGATCAGGATTACGCCAGCCAGGGTGGGTTCCCGGATTTCGCCGTCGTCGACCCGAGTGCGGGCTTCGGACGGTTCGTCGCCACCATGCGCCGCCTGCAGGATCTGGCGGTGTCCACCGCACCTGACGACGCCGTCTGGGACGACGCCGCTGACCGTGCCGAGGCGCTGGTGACGCTGCTGGAGAAGTATCCGGCGTCCCAGGCCGTCGCCCCGGCCGGGAGGGCGCCGTCACTGCCGGGCATGGGCAGCCTGCTGCTGCCGCCGTGGAAGATCACCCGCTTCGAGGCCGACGGGGTCTCGATGACGGGGCATTTCAGCCGGTTCCATGTGGGCGGCAACAACGCGGTACACGGTGGGGTGCTGCCGCTGTTGTTCGACTGGATGTTCGGGATGGTGGTGCACGCCGCGAACCGGCCGATCAGCCGGACGGCGTTTCTGCATGTCGACTACCGCAAGGTCACGCCGATCGACACCCCGCTGCTGGTGCACGGCCGGGTGGATCGTGCCGAGGGCCGCAAGGCGTTCATCGGCGCCCAGCTCACCGACACCGACGGCACAGTGCTGGCCGAGGCGCAGGGGCTGATGGTGAAGCTGCTGCCGGGGCAGCCGTAGCCGCGTCGCTTCGGCCTGCCCGACGACGTCGACCTCGGTACCCTTTTTGACATGGCCGACGAGCGAGGTGCCTTCGCCGACGCCGCGCGGGCACGCGAACAGCAGTTGGCGGCGCGGCTGGCGTCCTCGATCAAGCTGGATCAGTCCTTCGAAGAGCTCGTGCGCGGCGCCCACCAGCACAACCTGGCGGCCAGGAACCGTCTGGACGTCATCGAGGCCGAGATCCGGCAGCGCGCCGCCACCTGGCCGGGCTTGGACACCCCGGCCGGCGCCCGCCAATTCCAGACGTATCTGGCCGGCAAGACCCGCGAGATCCACCGGGTGGTCTCCGAGGCCGCCGCCGACAGCAGGCAGCGCGCGGCGAAGGTGAACGCGCTGAGTTCGCGCTACTCCCTCGGTGGTGAGGTGCCGCAGGCACCGTTGAACATCGACGGCGACAAGCCCGATCCGCAGATCGACGACGCCGCCGGCAAAGTCGACGGCACCCCCGAACAGAAGCACGACGACCTCGGCGCCACCATCCCGGGCACCGGAATCCGGCTCGGCGGTGACGGTGACAACAGGGACGGGCGCACCGGCTACCCGCAGATACACATTCCCGGTGTGTACGACGGCGACAATCCACTACCGGTTCGCCGTGACGCCAACGGGGCGCCCCTGGAGCGGCCGCTGCCGACCGGCACCGCGCTCGGGCCCAACGGCGAGCACTACGGGCTGTATGCCATGGTTCCCTACGACTCCAAGGGCTACACGGCACCGGACACCGTCATCGTCGACCTGGCGAATCCGAGCAAGGTCGTGGGAACGCTCAGCGGTGTCTCCCAGGCCAGCGGTGCGTTTGACAAGGCGACCGGACAGATGATCGTCGTCGGGAACACGCCCACCGGCCAGCGGGCGATGTGGACCTCGGAACCTGTTGCGCAGAACCCGAATTGGATATCCAGCGCGAACGCCGCTCAGCCCAGGGTGTTCACCGGAGCCATGGACGGAAACCGCGAGAGCCAGATCGTGGCGATGCCGCAGGGCGGCATGATGCTGGTCGGCGCCACCGGTGGCGGGCCGGTGCAGGCCGCCGTCGCCGCCACGCCGGACGGCCTGTTGGGCGCCCAGCCCCATGTGGTGTCCGGTCTGATTCCCGACGAGATCGGTCCGGGCTGGACCTACGGGCCCACCGTCACCGACTTCAACTACAACCCGGACACCGGGCGGTGGGATGCGCACCTGCGGGTGAGCACCTGGACCGGTGGCCTGGAGAACTACAACCCCAAGACCTATGGCGTGACGGTCGGTGGCACCAATTGACTCAGGAGGTTTCGATGAGAATTCGTTCGGTAGCAAGAGTTTTCGCCGTACCTGTGGCAGCCGCGGCGCTGATGGCCGGCGGTCTGCCGGCGATTGCCGGTGCGCATCCGGGGTTTCCCGATCTGAGCGGCTTCAGCCCCGTCGCGGTCGACGACTACTTCGTGAGCCTTCGGCCGGGCACCGCCCGGATGGTCAACTTCTCCACCCCGTACAACACCGTGTGCAATTTCTACGGCGGCGAGTCGGCGCCGACCGGACCCACCCAGGGCCTGCACTGCCAGGGGGAAATGCCTGGCATGCAAGAGGTTCCGTTCCTGGGCTCGGAGCGGCCCGCAGCGGGTGACTGCGTCGTCGGCGCCGTCAACGCGGCGGGTTCGGGCTACCAGCTGACCCGGATGTTCTACGGGGGCTGCGACGGCAACCCGCCCGCCCCGCCGTTCGGTGGCAAGCTGCTGGGTGTTGGCCAGAAGCTGACGTACCTGAACGTGACGTGCGGGGTCGGCGCGAACCAACTGGTCGCCTGTTCGGATACCACCAGCGGCGACCACGGATTCGTGCTGCAGCCGTCCGGCAGCACGGCGTTCTGAGCGACCGGGGTCAGTCGGCTGCCGGCGGCCCGGCGAGCGTCATCGCCGCGAACAAGGTCAGGAAGAAGGCGGCCGGCGCGGAGTTGGCGATGCTGTCGCGGACCCGGATGTGCGAGCTCACCGCGAGCGCGAAGTACAGGGTCAACGCCGCGGTGGTGACCCGGGCCAGCAACGGGAACCGGCTCGCCGACAGCAGGCCGATCGCCGAGGTGGCCTTGACGAACGGCAAGACCTTGCGGACCTGTGCCGGACACTCCACCTGGTCAAGGGCTTTGGCGATGAACGGCGCCGGGATGGCGCAGGCCACCGCGTCCGCGGCCTGGAAGGCGGCCAGCCCGGCATAGGTTTTCGGCGATGTCAGCACAGTCATATCCCCGACTGTAGGCGCCTGAGGCTAATCCAGGTTGAGCGTCGCCTCTTCCAGGTCCAACCGGTGCAGCACGGCCCGCAGCACAGAATCATCGATGTGGCCGCGGTCGCGTTCGGCGATCAGCGCCACCCGTTCGGCGGCCAGCATCTCCAGCCGGAGCCGGCGAAACGCCGCGTCGGCGGTCTCGTCGCTGTCATCGTGCTCGGGCTGCAGGCGCCGCAGTCGCTCGCGGGCGGCGTTGCGCCGCCGTGCGTTCAGGGCGCGCAACGCGTCGGCGGCCCGCTCACTGGCCGGTGATGGCTCGGTCGTGGCCAGCACCTCGTCGAGCCGGTCGACGGCAGCCTTGGCCGCCTTGTCCTGGGCGCCGGTCGCGGCGATCGAGTCCGCGCGGTCCTGATCGGTGCTCACGCCCAATCGCCGGATCAGCCACGGCAGCGTAAGCCCGTGCAGCAGCAGGGTGCCGATCACCACCACGAACGTCAGGAACACCAGCTGCGGGCGACCCGGGAACCGCTCGCCCGCCAGGGTCGTCAACGGCACACCGAACGCGGCGGCCAGCGACACCACACCGCGCATCCCGGCCCAGGCCAGCACGAAAACCTGTCCGGGAGGAGGGGGCTTCTCACGCTGACGGATCTTCGGCGACAACACCCGGGGCAGGTAGGCGAAGAAGACCACCCCCACCACCCGCACCGCCAGCACCGTCGCAAACACCGCCACTGCCGCTACGGTCAGGCTCGCGAAACGCACACCGTGCATGTTCTGCACCACCGTCGGCAGTTGCAGCCCGATCAGCAGGAACGCGAACGACTCCAGCATCAACTGCACCGCCCGCCAGACGGCCTGGTCCTGCAACCGGGTGGCGTAGTGCGCGCGGGTGAAACGCTGGCCGAGGATCAGCGCAGCCACCACCACCGCGAGCACCCCGGAGCCGTGGATCTCCTCGGCCGCCAGGTAGATGACGAACGGGGCCAGCAGCCCGACGGCGCTCTCCACCACCGGATCGGTCAGGCGGGCGCGGATCACGACGATGATCGACCCGAACACCACCCCCACCACGGTGCCGCCCACCGCCGCCAGCGCGAACGTCAACAGCCCCATGCCCCAGCCCGTCGCCGCACCGATCGCGGCGGCCAGCGCCACCTTGTAGACGGTCAGGGCGGTCGCGTCGTTGAGCAGGCTCTCGCCGCCGAGCAGCGTCATGATCCGGCGGGGCAGACCGAGTCGTCGACCGATCGCGGTGGCCGACAGCGCATCCGGCGGCGCCACGATCGCGCCTAGGGTCAGCGCGGCGGCCAGACTCAGGTCCGCAACGGTGTAGTAGGCGACCACCCCGACGGCGACGGTGGTGACCAGCGGCAGCCCGACCGCCAGCAGCACGATTGGGCGCTTGTTGTTACGCATGCTGATGAAGGAGCTCTCCAGGCCGGCCGACCACAGCAGCGGCGGCAGGATCACGAACAGCACCAGATCGGGGCGCAGGGTGATCTCCGGCATCGTCGGAATCAGCCCCACCACCAGGCCGGCGATCACCAGCACCAGCGGCGCGGACAGTCTGCGGTCGCGTGCGATGGCCGCGATCAGCACGGCGGCCACCAGGGCGCCCAGCAGGGTGACGTTCACCATCGCCGAGCCTCCATCCGTTTTCGCACCTATTCTTGAGCAGCATGCAGCATTGCCTTGGCGCGGGAGGGTCCGGCGATGACGAGTGAGGGCGACAGCTCGGAGACCGAGCGGCTCGTTGTCGACGGTCCCAGCCGGACTCGGGTGGCGCTGCTGGGCTCCGGGGACATCAGCCGAGAACTGGTGATCGCGCTGCAGCGCCTGGGTGCTGAGGTGGTCGCCGTCGACCGCTACTCTGACGCCCCGCTGCACGCGATCGCCGACCGCGCGCTGGTGGTCGATCTGAGCGACAACGACGAGCTGGCCGCGGCCATCCGGTGGCTGCAGCCGAAGTTCGTGGTGGTCGCCTCCGACATGGTGGCCACCGACGCTCTGAGCGCCGTGGTCGACACCGGGTTCACCGAATTGGTGCCCGCGCTACGGGGCGCTCAGCTGGCGGCCGACTACCAGGGCATGCGGCGATTGGCCGCCGACGAGCTCGGGTTGCCCACCGCGCCGTTCTGGTTCGCCGAATCGGTGGAGGAGCTGCGGTCGGTGGCCCAGCACGGCGGATTCCCGATGGCGGTCCGGCCGGCGGTGGGCTCGCTCGGCGGGGGCCATTCGGTGATGGTGCGCGACAGCGACATCGAACCGGCCTGGCAGCGCGCGGTGGCGGCGGCCGGTCGTGGGGCGCCGGCGCGGGTGCTGGCCGAGACGGTGGTGGAGTTCGACAGCGAGGTCACGCTGCTGGCGGTGCACCGCGACGGGGCAGGAGGTCCGTCGCTGGACTTCTGCGCCCCGATCGGACACCGCAGTGTCGAGGAGCCCAATGGTCAACTGACGGTGGAGTATTGGCAGCCGCACCCGATGAGCCCGGTGGCCTTGGACGCCGCCACGTCGATTGCCGCCCGGGTGGCGCGGGCGCTTGGCGGGCGCGGGCTGTTCGGTGTCGACCTGCTGGTACACGGCGACGAGGTGTACTTCGCCGGGGTCAATGTGCGCCCCTACGATGCCGCGCTGTTGACGTTGCGCACCCAACGATTGTCCGGGTTTGAACTTCAGGCCCGCGCGATTCTGGGGCTGCGGACCGACGCGATCCTGGTCTCGCCCGGCGCCGCCCGGCTGATCTACTCGCGCCGGCCGGACGGTGCCGAGGCGGGCGAGTCCACACCGGTTGAGCGGTCGGCGCTGGCCGACGCGCTCAACGTGACCGAAAGTGACGTGATGGTGTTCGGACATCACGAGGGCCACCCCCGCAGGCGGCTGGGGTTGGCGCTGGCCACCGGGCCCGACGTGACCGTCGCACGAGAGCGGGCCGGGCAGGCCGCGGTGGCGCTGGGCAGGCTGTGGCCGTGACACCCGGCCTGGCGGCGGGCCGCTGCGGATGCAAGACTTCCGCAGGTGAGCTATGCCGGAGATATCACACCTGAGCAGGCCTGGGCGATTCTGCGCGACGACCCGAACGCGACGCTGATCGACGTGCGCACCGACGCCGAATGGCGGTTCGTCGGCCTGCCCGACCTGACCGAGTTGGCCCGCGAGGTGATCTGCATCGAGTGGGTGCACTCCGACGGCAGTCCCAACCTGAACTTCGCGCGCGAGCTGACCTCCCGGGTGTCGGCCGGGCCGGCGGTGTTCCTGTGCCGTTCCGGGAACCGCTCCATCCCCGCAGCCGCAACCGGAACCGCGGCGGGCCTGAACCCGTCCTACAACGTGCTGGACGGCTTCGAGGGCAACCTGGACGAGCACGGCCACCGCGGCGGCACCGGCTGGAAGGCCGTCGGCCTGCCCTGGACGCAGTCGTGAGCGATCCCGAGTCGTCGAGCCTCGCTGAACCGTCGGTCCGCATCCCCAAATCACTGCCCGCCGGCGTCGACCAGGCCACCATCGGGGTACGCGGCGGCCTGCTGCGCTCGCAGTTCGACGAGACCGCCGAGGCGCTGTTCCTCAACTCCGGGTACGTCTATTCGTCTGCGGCGGCCGCCGAGCAGGCGTTCACCGGTGAGATCGACCGGTACGTCTATTCGCGTTACGGCAACCCGACGGTGTCGATGTTCGAGGAGCGCCTGCGGCTGATCGAAGGTGCCCCGGCGTGTTTCGCGACCGCCAGCGGTATGGCGGCGGTGTTCGTCGCGCTCGGTGCACTGCTGGGGGCCGGTGACCGGTTGGTGGCCGCGCGCAGCCTGTTCGGGTCGTGTTTCGTGGTCTGCAACGAGATCCTGCCCCGCTGGGGAGTGGAGACCGTCTTCGTCGACGGCGAAGACCTGGCGCAGTGGGAGCAGGCGCTGTCGGTCCCCACCCAAGCGGTGTTCTTCGAGACCCCGTCCAACCCGATGCAGTCCCTGGTGGACATTGCCGCGGTCACCGAGCTGGCGCACGCCGCCGGCGCAAAGGTGGTGCTGGACAACGTGTTCGCCACCCCTTTGCTGCAGCAGGGCTTTCCGCTCGGGGTGGACGTGGTGGTGTACTCGGGCACCAAACACCTCGACGGGCAGGGCCGGGTGCTGGGCGGAGCGATCCTGGGCGATCAGGACTTCATCGACGGCCCGGTGCAGACCCTGATGCGCCACACCGGCCCGGCGCTCAGTGCGTTCAACGCCTGGCTGTTGCTCAAAGGTCTTGAGACCCTGTCTGTTCGGGTTGACTACGCCAACCGTTCTGCGGCGCGGATCGCGGAGTTCCTCGAGCAGCATCCCGCGGTGCGCTGGGTGCGCTATCCGTTCCTGACCTCGCATCCGCAGTACGACCTGGCGCGCCGGCAGATGTCCGGCGGCGGCACCGTGATCACGTTCGAGCTCAACACCGTCGACAGTGCAGCCAAGCAGCGGGCGTTCGAGGTGCTGGACAGCCTGAAGCTGATCGACATCTCCAACAACCTGGGCGATACGAAATCTCTGATCACCCACCCGGCGACCACCACCCACCGGGCGATGGGGCCCGACGGGCGTGCGGCGATCGGCCTCGGCGACGCGGTGGTGCGGATCTCGGTCGGTCTGGAAGGCACCGAGGACCTGATCGCCGACCTGGATCAGGCTCTGAGTTAGGGCTGCGCCGGTGGTGACTGGTCTGGCGGCGGCTGGCCCGGTTGCGGCGGTGCGTCGGGTGGCGGCGGCGCGTCGGTCGGAATGGCCCCCGCACAGCCGCCCGGTGGCGGTGGTGCGGGCATGATGTTATTGCCGCTGTCGCCGACACAGTCGTAGTTCCATGTCGGCCCGACCCAGCGGTTGCCGCCCATCCACTGATGCCAGTAGGACCCGTCGGGATATTTCTCGCCGTCGCAGACGCGCAGGCGCCCGAATCCCCATTGCCCACCGGGACACCAGTTCTGGGTCAAGTCTGGATCATGCGGGTCGGATCGGCCGGCATGGGCCACGGGTGCGAATGACACGATTGCGGCGATGCAACCTGCTGCAGCGGCCGCTCGGGCGAATCTCACCTTCAATTCGGTGCCACCCCTTCGCCATCCGATTATCTCGTGAGGCGATATTAACGAGCGGTGCTGCGGGCGCTCTGGGAGTCCTCTGTGAGCGAACTGGTGTTTTCAGTCGTTCTCGATGATCCCGGTGGCGTGCTGCGCGCGGTCCTCGTATGCCTGCCGGGCCGTGGTGTCGAAGGTGAGGAAGACGGTGTCGTTGCCGGCTTTCTTGTTGAGCCAGCGGCGAGCCCGGTCCGGCAGCAGTGTCGCCAGGATGGCGGTGCGACGCCCGAAGCCGGGTACCGACACCAGAGTCTTCGGCTTGTCGAGGACCTTGACCACCGCGGCCGCGATGTCCTGCGGTTCCACCGGTTTCTGCGCCGCCGACGGCGTTGTGCCTGAGATCAATTCGGTGTTGGTGAAGGTCGGCAGCACACCGCTGATCGTGACGCCCTGCGGGGCGAACTCGTCGGCCAGGGCGGTGGTCAAGCCCACCACCGCGAACTTGGTCCCGGCGTAGAGCGCTTGGCCCGGCACCGCCACGATCCCTGCCATCGAGGCGATGTTGATGATGTGGCCGCTGCGGCGCTTGACCATCTCGGGCAGCACCAGCTGGCAGCCGTTGAGCACACCGTAGAAGTTGACCTCGGTCGCCGAGTGGATGGTCTCCGGCGTCTGGTCCAGGAACGGGCCGACCGGCATGACGCCGGCGTTGTTGATCAGGACGTCGAGGTGGCCGCCGCCGTCGGCACGAGCCTTGTCCAGGAACACCGAGAATGACTCGCGGTCGGTGACGTCGAGCGGATGACCGCTGACCGCAGCGCCCGGGCCCAGGTCTGCCACCGCCTTGTCCAGCACCTTGGTATCGCGGTCGCCGATGACGACGCGGGCGCCACGTTTCAGCAGCGCGGCGGCGGTGGCCAGTCCGATCCCACGGGCGGCACCGGTGATGGCAACGTTCTTACCTCGAATGCGGTCCACACCGCCGAACTTTACAGGTGTCAACTTCGGTTTGGAACCCGATCCCCGGGACCGTCGGCTGACAGCGCCGGATGAACCCGTCGCACGATCGCCGACAGCGTCTCGGTCAGCAGGCGGTGCGCCTCGGGCCGGGTCAGGGTGCCCTTGAGTAGCCATTCCCGGCCCGCGGCGCGCGCGAGTTGCCCGTAGGGGCGGATCAGGGCCCGCAGTTTCTCCGGGTCGGAGTCGCCCTTGAGCCCGACGGCCTCGATGACGCGGTCCACGGAGGTGTCCTCGGCCGCCGACAGGATCCGCTCCAGTTCCGGGTCGCGGCTCAAGTTGTGGGACCCGCTCAGCGTGAGCCAACTGCCGCCGGCGTCGCTCAGTGAGGTGAGAAACCAGTCGACCGCGGACTCGATCCGGGTATCCAGGTCGCCGGCGGGCAGGGCGGCCACCGCGGTCGGCGGCACCGTGGCGGCACCGTCCACGACCTCCAGGTACAGCGCCCGTTTGGTGCCGAAGTAGTGATTGACCAGGCCTCGCGCCACGCCGGCTTCACCGGCGATAGCAGCGGTGGACACCTGCGTGTACGGCAGCGACGAGAACAGCCGGGTGGCGGCGGCGAGGATGGATTCCCGCCGCAGGGCGGGCTCCAATCGCTGGAACCGTGGCGACTCGGCCATCGGCCCGGCCTCCTTCCGGAAGGCGACAAGGTCTTGTTGACGATACGCCAACAAAGGGTCATTATTGGCGCCATGCCAACAACGACCGATCTCGACTCGGAACTGGCTGCCGTGGCCGACCTGGCCCGCAGCTACTTCACCAGCGACGTCCTGCCGAACGAGGCCCAGCACGCGCAGCAGGGGCACCCCGATCCGGCGCTGTACCGCCGGGCCGGCGAACTCGGACTGTCCGGGATGTCGATCCCGGAGGAGTTCGGCGGCGGCGGCGGCGACTTCGGCCACCTGGCCGTGATGGTGCACGAACAGGTCAGTTCCGGGGTGTCCAGCATGGGCTTCGCGATCAGCGAAGGGATCGTCGCGCACTATCTGCTGGCCTATGCCAGCGATGAGCAGAAGCGCCGCTGGCTGCCCAAGCTGTGCAGCGGCGAGTGGGTGGGTTCGATCGCGATGACCGAGCCGGGAACCGGCTCGGACCTACAGGCGATCGCCACCCGTGCGGTCCGGGACGGTGATGAGTACGTGGTGTCGGGCGCCAAGACGTTCATCACCAACGGCTGGCTGTGCAAACTGCTGATCATCGCCGCCCGCACCGGCGAGGGCGAAGGCGCCCAAGGCATCTCGCTGCTGGTCGCCGAGGTCGACGACGACACCCCGGGTTTCCGGCGCGGCCGGATCCTGCACAAGGTCGGCCAGAAGGGCCAGGACACCGCCGAGCTGTTCTTCGACCAGCTGCGGATCCCGGCCGAGAATATCCTCGGCGGGACGCCGGGGCAGGGCTTCTACCAGCTGATGGCCCAACTGCCGCAGGAGCGGCTGATCACCGCGATCATCGCCCAGGCGATGAGCGAGACCGCGCTGGTCGCGACCCTGGACTACACCAAGACCCGCACCGCGTTCGGCAAGCCGCTGTTCGCCATGCAGAACACCCGCTTCGAACTCGCCGAATGCGCCACCATCGTGAGGGTCAACCGGTGCTTTTTGGATCAGTGCATCGCCGAGCACCGCGGCGGGGGCCTGGACGCGGCCATCGCGTCGATGGCCAAATACTGGATCACCGACCGCACCTCGGAGGTGGTCGACCGCTGCCAGCAACTGTTCGGCGGCTACGGCTACTGCGCCGAATACCCGATCGCCAACCTCTACGCCGACAACCGGGTGCTTCGGGTACTGGCCGGCGCCAACGAGGTGATGAAAGAACTCATCGCCAGATCCCTGTAAGTCCCGCCAGCGAAAGACGACCGCCATGCACCTGACCCAGGGCCTGCACCGCGCACTGCAGGCCAAGCCGAACCAGATCGCCACCATCTACCACGACCGGCAGCGGACATTCGCCGAGCACGGCCAGCGGGTCGCCCGACTGGCCGCCGGACTGCGGAGTCTCGGTATCGACACCGGTGACCGGGTCGCGATCCTGTCGCTCAACAGTGACCGCTATGCCGAGTACCTGTTGGCCGTGCCGTGGGCGGGTGCGGTGCTCAACCCGCTCAACATCCGCTGGAGCCCGGTCGAGATCGCCTATGCACTCAACGATTCCGCGACGTGCTGCCTGTTGGTCGACGACACCTTCAGCAAAGTCGGGCAGGCGCTGCAGGGCAACTGCGCCGACCTGCGCCTGCTGATCTACTGCGGCGAGGGCGCCACCCCCGACGGCATGATCGGCTACGAGGACCTGATCGCCGGCAACGACCCGATACCCGATGCCCGGCGCGGGGGCGACGACCTGGCCGGGGTGTTCTACACCGGCGGCACAACGGGATTCCCCAAGGGCGTGATGCTCTCGCACCGCAACATGTGCACCTCCGCGCTGGGCACGGTGGCCACCGGCCAGCTGCTCGGTGAAGGGTCGGTGTTCCTGCACGCCGCGCCGATGTTCCACCTCGCCGACCTGGCGGCCTGGGTCGGGCAGGTGCTGCTCGGCGGCACCCACGTCATGGTGCCGGCATTCACTCCCGACGCGGTGCTCGGTGCGGTTCAGGCTCACGGCGTCACGGATATCTTATTGGTGCCGAACATGATTCAGATGCTCGTCGATCACCCGTCATTCGGCGATTACGACCTGAGTTCGGCACGGCGGATCCTCTACGGTGGTTCGCCGATCTCGCGCGGGCTGCTCGACCGGGTGATGCGGTTGCTGCCGGATATCGCGCTGACCCAGGCCTACGGGATGACCGAGGCGTCGCCGGTGCTGACGCTGTTGTGGCCCAAGGACCACCGCGGGGAGCATCTGGGTTCGGCAGGTCTGGCGGCGCCGCACACCGAGGTACAGATCATCGATGCCTCCGGAAACGTGTTGCCCGCCGGGCAGACCGGGGAGATCTGCGGCCGCGGCGACAATATCATGCTCGGGTACTGGAACAAGCCCGACGAGAGTTCGGCGGTGCTCGTCGACGGGTGGTACCGCACCGGGGATGCCGGCTACCTCGACGACGACGGTTTCCTGTTCGTCGTCGACCGCATCAAGGACATGATCGTCACCGGCGGCGAGAACGTGTACTCCGCCGAGGTGGAGAACGCGCTGAGCACCCACGCAGCGGTCGCGGCCTGCGCGGTCGTCGGGCTGCCGGATGAGCGGTGGGGAGAGACCGTGCACGCCGTCGTCGTCACCGCGCCCGGAGCAACGGTGGGCGCCGGTGAGTTGACCGACCATGTCCGGGCCCGGCTGGCCAATTACAAGGTGCCGCGCAGCGTCGAGTTCGTCGACCAGCTGCCGTTGTCGGGCGCCGGCAAGGTGCTCAAGCGGGAGCTGCGCGAGCAGAGCCAGGAGCGGCGCGGCTAGCTCGCCGTCAGCGACCCGTCGAGGACCAGCACCGTCCCCACCGATCCGTCCACCCGTACGCGGGTGCCGGTGGGCAGCAGTCCGCGGGCGCCGTCGACGCTTGTCACCGTCGGAATTCCGTACTCGCGGGCCAGCACGGTCCCGGGCGTCAGCGCGCGTCCGTTCCGAGCAGGGCCGGCGGCCTGGACCGCAGGATCTGCTCGGCCGCCCCGCAGATCCGTTCCAGGACTTCGGCTGCCGGGCGGACGGCGTCGATCGAGCCGGCGCCCTGCCCGTAGGCCATCGGCTCGGTTTCGGGGTTGGGATCCTCGACCAGGAACGGGTTTTGGCCGGCGAATTCCTCCCGGCGCTCGGTCAGTTCGGCCTCGCGTTCGTCCCATTCGGCAGTGAATCGGTTGCGGCGCACGCGCTCTCCGATCGACTCGGGCCACGGTAGGCCGCTGACGATGTCGAACGCCCGGGTGCGGACGGTATCGCCGCCGTCGGAGGCGACGATCAGGTCTTTGTGGACGTCGCGCACCTGGACCGCCTCCGGGGTCGCCAGGAATGCGGTCCCGAGCACCGCCCCGTCGGCGCCCGCGGTCAAGGCCGCGGCGAGTGCCGGCCCCGCGGTGATCCCGCCCGCGGCCAGCACCGGGATGTCGGGATGGCGCGCGACGACCGCGGACAGCAACGGCAGCAGGCTCATCGACCCGGTGTGCCCGCCCGCCTCGGTGCCCTGCGCAACCAGGACGTCGGCGCCGGCCTCGGCGGCCAAATCCGCGTCGGCGAGGGTCTGCACCTGGCAGATGGTGCGCGCACCGGCCTGCGCCGCCCGCTCGATCCAGGGTCGCGGGTCGCTGAAGGAGAACATCACCACAGGAACGGCGGTGTCCAACGTCGCCTCGAACAATGGTGCGCCGAACTGTAGGAACGGGGTGATGAAGCCGACGGCGAACGGGCGGTCGGTGGCCGCCCGCACGGCGGTGACCTCGCCCCGGATCCACTCCGGCCCACTCGGGTTCATCCCGCCGAACGAACCGAGCGCGCCGGCTGACGAGACGGCCGCGGCGATCGACGCTCCGCTGTGCATCGCCATCGGCGCCGACATGATCGGATACCGGAGTCCGAAAATTTCGGTGAATCGGGTGTGCAACATCGCCCTAGCTTAACGTGTTTTACATGCCTTCAGGGCGCTTCGGTCAGGTATTTATTCTATTAATTCATTCGCCGATGCATTAGGTTATCCATTATGGCGATAATAACCGAACGTGATATCGAGACGAACGGAATTCGACTGCATACCTGGGAGGCCGGGGACCGCGGGGCGCCGGTGGTGGTGCTGGCACACGGCTTTCCCGAGATCGGGTATTCGTGGCGGCATCAGCTGCCGGCGCTGGCGGCGGCCGGCTACCACGTGCTCGCCCCGGACCAGCGCGGCTGCGGGCGCTCCAGTGCCCCGGAGGGCACCGGCGACAACTACACCATGCCGACCCTGGCCGCCGATCTGATCGGGCTGCTCGATGACGTCGGTGCGCAGCGCGGCGTGTTCGTGGGGCATGGCTTCGGCGCGGCGCCGGTGTGGCTGTCGGGTCAGCTGCACCCCGACCGGTTGCACGGCATTGTCGGGATGAGCGTGCCACCGGAGCCACGCGGGCCGCGGCCACCGACCGAGGCATTCCGAAAAACGTTCGGGGAGAGCTTCTTCTACATGCTCTACTTTCAGCAGCCCGGTCCGGCCGATGCCGACCTGGGTGCCGACGCGGCCACCACCATGCGGCGGATGTTCGCGCTGCAACCGCCGAGTGAACAAGCGGCGATACTGCGGATGGTCAGCCCCGGGCCGGCGGGCTTCGTCGAACGACTGCCCGAACCGGGCGGGCTGCCGGATTGGATCAGTGCTGCGGAGTTCGAGCACTACGTCACCGAGTTCACCCGATCCGGATTCACCGGCGCGTTGAACTGGTACCGCGGACTCGACCGCACCTGGGAGGTCACCGCAGACGTGCCGCAGACCATCGGGGTGCCCGCCCGCTTCGTCGCCGGCAGTGCCGACCCGGTACTCGGTTATCTGCCGCACGAGGATTTGCAGAAGATGTTCACCGGTGATTTTCGTGAAGTGACGATCGACGGCGCCGGGCATTGGCTGCAGCAGGAACGCCCGCAGGAGATCAATAAATTGCTTTTGGACTTTCTGGCATCGGTGTCGCCGGCCGGATGAATTTCCCGCGTCCGGGGGTGAATTGTGAAATTCAGCCGGACACGTTGCTCGAAGGCTCCGGCCAGCCGATGTTCGGATTGATCACCCGTGAGGTCTGCAGCCACCAGGCCCAGTCCGGCGGCAGTAACGCGAACTCGTCGGCCTGCTCGTCCGAACCGAGTTCGCGGGCGGCCCACACCGGCCAGTGCGGATTGGCCAGCGCCGGGCGGCCCAGCAGCACCAGATCGATCTGGTCGTCGCGGATCACCTGATCGGCCAGTCCGGGCACCCCCAGATTCCAGCTCACCGCGACCGGGATCCCGATCTCGCGGCGCACCTGCGCGCCCCGCTCCACCCAGGCCGCCGGCCGCAGGAAGAACGGATCGCGGACGTCGTCGGTGTTGCCGCCCATCGACAGGTCCGCCAGATCCAGGCCGTGCTCCTTGAGCCAGCCGAGCACCTGAAGGGACTCCTCGAACCGGATGCCGTCGGGGTTGAAGTCGTCACAGCCCAACCGCGCGGTCAGCGGCAGCTCGTCGGGCCAGACCGCGCGCACCGCATCGAGGGCCTCCAGTAAGAACCGCGCCCGGTTGGCCAAGCTGCCGCCGTAGGCGTCGGTGCGGTGGTTGGCCAGCGGCGAGTAGAACTGCGACGCGAGGTAGCCGTGCGCGAAATGCAGTTCCAGCCACTGGTATCCGGCTTCATGCGCCCGCCGTGCGGCATCGGCGTACTGGCGGTGGACCTGGCCGATCTCCTCGACGCTGAGCGCGTGCACCGGGTGAGTGCGTTTCCCGAACCCGTAGGGCACCTCCGACGGGCCGACCACCTGCCAGCCCTCGGGATGATCGGATGCCAATTGCCGGCCCAGCCCGCCCTCGCCGATCCACGGTTTGACTTCGCTGCCGCAGCGTCCGGTGTGCCCGAGCTGGATCGCCGGCACCGCGCCCATGTCCCGGATCATCGCGGTCACCCGGGCGTGGCCGGGGATCTGGTCGTCGTCGTAGAGGCCGGCGCAGTGCACGCTGGTGCGACCCTCCGGCGCGATCGCGATCTGCTCGGCGAACACCAGCCCGAATCCGCCGGCGGCCCGCGCACCCAGGTACATCACGTGAAAATCGGTCATCTGGCCATCGGTCGACCGGTACATGGTCATCGGTGACATGCCGATCCGGTTGCGTAGCGTCACGCCCTTGAGCGTCAGCGGGCTGAACAGGCCGGGCATGGGTCAGCCCAGCCCGGTGCTGACCAGCGCGGCCAGGTCCTGCGGACCCGCCAGATAGCCGCTGCCGGCCTGCACCTGCTGCGACCAGCCCCCCACCCGGCTCAGGACTTCGCCCAGGTCGTCACCGAGCGCGGCGACGATCGGCGCACAGCCCTCGTCGGTGGTCACCTCGATCGCCTCGCGTGCCGCCCGCCCGGCATCGGTGAAGGCCCCGTCGCGCAGCAGGCCCCGCCCGGTCAGCCGCGCTTCGGCGGCGTCCAAGTCGTCGTCGTTCCAGGCCCGGGTGCGCACGTAACTGCGCAGCGGTATCCCCCAGTACAGCTCGGTGATCAGGCCGATCTCGGCGGCGTCGAAACCGGCGCTGGTCCAGGCGTTGACGTGTACGTCGCCGCGGTATTCGCGCAGCTGGTCGGCCAGCCGCCAGGCATCGGCCAGCGGGTCGCCGGGCAGGCCTTGGGCGAGAAGCCCGGCGAACAGCGGCTTGCCGGCCACCGACAGGCCGTCGGTGGCCCGCCGCAGCAGCTCCACGATGCGGTCGATTCCGTCCGGGGCGGGGCCCAGGATGCGCCGCAACTGCGCCACCGCGCCGTGGGTGCGGGCCGCGCAGATGGTGGCCGCATCGGTCAGGGTCCAGCCGTAGGTGACCGCGGGTACCACGGCGGCCGGATTGAACACCCCGAACGCCGATGCGATCACCTCGCCGGGCACCTGGCCCATGACCGAGCCGCGGGAGCAGAAATACGCCGGCCCGTCGGGCATCTGCACCTCGCCGGCCTTGCCCGGGCTGGGGCCGAAACCCAGTGCCGCATAGCCGCGGTGGCATTCCGGCGAGAAATACACCTGCCCGGCGAATGGTTCGATGGCCAGTGCGAGTGCGCGGGGCGCGGGCATGCCGGCGTGGGGCATGGGTGATCTCCTAACGGGTGACGGCGGGCCCGCCGGTCACCGGCTGAACTACAACTGGCGCAACACGATCGGCATCCCGTCCATCGGGATCGGCATGCCGCCGTAGTCCCAATGCGCCCGGTAGCCGGGGTGGGCCAATTCCATGCGGTAGCGGCGCAGCAGCCGGTGCAGCACGGTCTTGACCTCCAATCGTGCGTAGGTCATACCGATGCACTTGTGCGCGCCGCCGCCGAACGGAGCCCACGCGTAGCGGTGCTTTTTGTGTTCGGCCCGCGGCTCGGTGAAGCGATCCGGGTCGAAGCGTTCCGGGTCGGTGTAGAGCTCGGGCAGCCGATGGTTCATGCTCGGCCAGGTCGCCACCATGGTGTCGGCCGGGATGTAGTGCCCCAGCAGGTCGGTGTCGCGCACGGTCTTGCGAACGTTCATGTGCAGCGGGGTGACCAGCCGCAGCGACTCGTTCATCACCAGGTCGAGTGTCGTCAGGCCCTCCAGCGCCTCGATGTCCAGCGGCCCGTCGCCCAGGCGCGCCGACTCCGCGCGGGCGCGCTCCTGCCACTGCGGGTTGGCGGCCAGGTGATAGGTCATGGTGCTCAGTGTCGAGGTGGTCGTGTCGTGGGCGGCCATCATCAAGAAGATCATGTGGTTGACGATGTCGGTGTCGGTGAAGGTGTTGCCGTCGTCGTCGGAGGTGTGGCACAGCACCGTGAGCATGTCGGTGCCCTGCGCCCCACGGCATTCGGCCACCCTTGTGTAGAAGTAATCCTCGAGCACCTTGCGGCCCTGCAGGCCCCGCCACCACTTGAAGGGGGGTACCGCTGCCCGGATGGTCGCCGTGCCGGCTCGGATGGCCCGCTCGAAGGCATGGTTCACCTTCGCGACCGTCTTGTGGTCGTCGCGCAGGTCCTGGCCCATGAACACCACCGACGCCACGTCCAGGGTGAGCTCTTTGACGGCCGGATAGAACAGGAACCGGCCGTCGTCGGTCGGCCAGTCGGCGACGATCGAGCTGGCCACCCGGTCCATGTCCTTGACGTATTCGGCGATCCGCGGACGGGTGAACGCGCCCTGCATGATGCGCTTGTGCGCCAGGTGCTCGTCGAAGTCCAGCAGCAGCAGCCCCCGTGGGAAGAACGGCCCGATGGCCTCGATCCAGCCCGACGTCGAATAATCCTTGTCCTTGTTGGCGAAGATCGTCTGGGTGGCATCCGGTCCCAGGGCGACCACCGACGGCATGATCGGTGAGTCCGCGAAGAACACCGGGCCGTGGGTGCGGTAGAGGTGCAGCGGATAGTCGGGTCCGGCGCGGAACATCTCGATCATGTGGCCGATGATCGGCAGACCGGCATCCCCGAGCACCGGCTTGAGTCCGCTGCCCGGCGGCGGCTCGGCCAGCATCGTCTGCTTCCAATTCATCCCCATCAGTCGGCGCTCGATCACCCCCATGCCGGGGATGTTGTTCAGCGTCGGCGTCAATCGGCGCTTGGTCTGATCAAGCAGGTAATGCGGGGTGCTGATGGTGGCCATCGGGCTCCTTCACACGCGCCGAGACGGTCGTGACGATCATCACAACCATCTTCAATCTGAAATTGACACCTGTCAAGGAACACGCACTACACGTGCCCGAAAACGCTGTCGTTCGAGGAGCGCTTGCATCAACCGCCGGCGAATATCACGGCAGTCAACTCGGCGCAGTAGTCGGCCAGTTCCGCTTTTCCTAGGGTGAGGGTCCCGGATTGCCAGTCCAGGAACAGTGCCACCAGCGCCCCGGACAGTGCGCTGATCCGCGCGGTTCGCATGGCCGGGGCCGGTCCGTCGGGCGCCGCACCGGTGAGGCTTGCCGCGACCAGCGACACGAATCCGGGTACCGTGGCGGCGCCGTGATCCCGCAGTACATCGCTGGCCAGGGTTTCGCGGAACAAGATGCGGCCGCGGCGCGGGTCGGCTTCGATGAAGTCCATCGCGGCCGCGAACGCCGACCGGACCCGGGTCTGCGGGTCCGGTGCTGCGATTGCCCGCAGCACCACGGCGGTCAGTTCGTCGGCGACCCGGTCGTATGCGGCGATCAGTAGCGGGTCCAGGCCGGGAAAGCTCTCGTAGAAGTACCGCAGGCTCACCCCCGCGCCACGGCAGACGCCGCGCACCGTCGTGGCCGCGCAGCCGACCGTGCCCAGCGATTCCAGGGCCGCAGCCAGCAGTCGTTCCCGCCGATCGGCCGCCCGATCGGCCGCGGACCGGCCGCGCCACAGGTCGGCGGTCGATGAGCTCACGGGTTCCATCGTCTCAGCAGTTGCGGGGGCGGCGGTTGACTTCTGGCGCAAGTATAGGAAACATTTGTTTCCTGTCGTTTACGGCTTCTTCAGATCGAGGTGATTCGTGTCCGTCATCAACCGCCGGCCCCGCCTGGACGTCGCCGGCCGGGTCGTCCTGATCACCGGGGCCGCACAGGGCATCGGGCTGGCCGTAGCCCATCGGCTGCACGATGAGCGGGCGTCGGTGGTGTTGGTCGACGTCGACGGTGCCGCCGTGGACCGGGCCGCCGCCCAACTGGGCGATCGTGCGCTCGGAATCGCCGCCGATGTGCGGGACCGCGCCGCGATGGCCGCCGCCGTGGCCGCCGCGGTCGATCGGTTCGGCCGGCTCGACATCGTGGTGGCCAACGCAGGGGTGACCCCGACACCGGCGACGCTGCGGATGCGCCCCGATGACGACTTCGATCGGGTGCTCGGGATCAACCTCGTCGGCGTCTACAACACCGTCACCCCCGCGATCGAGCAGGTCATCGAGCACCGGGGCCACGTGGTGGTGGTCTCGTCCGCGGCGGCGTTCACCCCGTCGCCGGGCGGCTCGCCGTACATGATCAGCAAGGCCGGCGTCGAGCAGCTCGGGCGCAGTCTGCGTCTGGAACTGGCCGGACACGGTGCCAGCGTGCAGATCGCCTACTTCGGGATCGTCGATACCGCGATGACGCACGCGGTGCTTGACGACGACGATCTCGGGCGTGAGCTGGGCGGTATGTTGCCCTGGCCGCTGAGTCGGCGGATCTCGGCGCAAGGGGCCGCGGAGTCGATCATCGCCGGGATTCGCCGGCGGGCCGCGAGCACCGTGGCCCCACTGGGTTGGCGGCAGTACAGCTGGCTGCGCGGGGTGGCCAACCCGATCCTGGACGGCCTGCTGGTGAAGAATCCGACGGTTCGGGGGATCGTCAGCCGGCTCGAAGAAACCGCCGGTCTCCGCTGATCCTCACTCGCCGGCGGTGGCGATCGGCACCAGATGTACCCGGGCGAATGCCAGCAAACCGGCGTAGTTGTCGAGCGCAACGATCGCATGAGGGGTGAGCAGCACGGAATGGGTGATCCGCACCATCAGTTCGGCGCGCGCAAGCTGAAAGGCGGACGGGGCGGCTTCACCGAGCTCCGGCCAGAGAATCTGCACCGCCGCCGCGACCGCGGCAACGAGCACCGACTGCCCTTCGAGCGTCATCTGCTGCAACGCCGAATCGGTTTCCAGGGTCAGCAGCCGCTGCCAGAGGGCATTGTCACGAAAGGCGGTCACCGTGGTGGCGAAGCTGACCGCGATTCGTTCGGTCGGGCCGTCGGCGGCCTCCACGGCGGCCATCACCCCGGTGAGCAGCCGCTGCATTTCCCGGACCAGCACGGCGTTCACCAGGTCCTGTTTGCCGCCGATCTTGCGGTAGATCGTGACGCGACCGATCCCGGCCTGTCTGGCGATGTCGTCGACGGTGGCGCGACGCAGGCCGAGCGAACCGAAGACCGCGAGTGCTGCGTCCAGGACCGCGTCGACGTCGACCGATCCGTCGGTCGACGAGGTGGAGCCATTGGCAACGGTGAATGCCGGCATGCACCTGATGATACAACGAGCCATTGATACATTCTTCATCTCTTTGTATCATCGAGCTATCCGGCTCCGCCGTGAAGACAGGGGACATCCGATGAACGCGCCACGCGCCACCGAGTTGCACGAGTACGACGAGGAGTCCTTGGCGATCAACGCCCGCCATGTGCAGTTCGAATGGGACACCGACCCGCTCGACTACATCCCGGGCGACATCTATGCCACCCAGTTCTGGAACGTCATGCACCTGGTGCTGCCCGAAGGTGAGCGGGCGATGGCCGACGTGTTCGCCCAGGCGCTGCCGCTGATCGACGACGAACGTCTGCACGAGGAGGTCGTGGGCTTCGTCGGGCAGGAGGCCACCCATGCCGCCACCCACGAGGGCTTCCGGCGCTACCTGGACGCCAACGGCATCGACATCTCCGCGCAGGTGCGCCGCATCGAGTACATCGTGCACAAGGTCTTCGGCGACCACGGACTTGCCGGCCGTGCCGGCGAGCGGTGGCTGGCCGAGCGGCTCGGAATCTACGCCGCCGCCGAGCACTACACCGCGGTGGTGGGGGAGTGGCTGCTCGACAACCGCGAATTCGAGCGCCGTGCAACCGATCCCACCATGCTCGACCTGCTTCGCTGGCACGGCAGCGAAGAGTTGGAGCATCGCAATGTCGCGTTCGACGCGTTCAACCACGTCGACGGAAACTACTGGCGCCGGGCCCGCACCGCGCTGATCGCCTCGCTGGGCCTGGCCGTGCTGTGGTTCGCCACCTCGGCCGAGATGTACCGCAAAGCCCGGCGCGGGAAGCGCTTTCAGCTGTGGTGGCCGCTGGCCTACTTCCGGGCCGCGCACCGCGGTCTGGTGCCCAATCTGTGGTTCCTGGTGTCTCAGACCTGGCTGTACCTGCAGCCGGGCTTCCATCCCTCCCAGATGGGCGACATCGACAAGGCAATCCGCTACCTGGCGCAGTCGCCGGCCGTGCAGGCGACCCGACCGGGCGGTGCGTCATGAGCTACCTGGGCGCTCCGACCAACGACATCGACCGGGCCGGCACCGCGGTGCGGGCCATGGGCGCGCTGGCCAAGCGATACAGCCAGATCGTGACCAGCCCCCGCGCCGCCATGCGATTCACCGCCCCGGATCCGGTGCGTCACACCGGCTTCAGCGCCGAGCTCGAGATCGCCCGGGTACAGACGGCCGCGACGGATGTCGCGATGCTGACCATGGTCCGCCCCGACGGCGCCGCGCTGCCCGCGTGGACACCGGGTGCGCACATCGACGTGTTCACCCCCGCCGGCCGGCAGCGGCACTACTCGCTCACCGGAGACCCCGCCGACCGCGGCTCCTACCGGATCGCGGTGCGCAAGATCCCCGATGGTGCCGGCTCCGTCGAGATGCACGCACTCGCAGAAGGCGACACGTTACGAATCCGCGGTCCACGCAACGCATTCCGCCTCACCGATGAGCCGGTATACCACTTCATCGCCGGCGGTATCGGTATCACCCCCATTCTGCCGATGGTCCGGGCGGCGGCCGCCGGCGGCGCCCGCTGGACGCTGGACTACCTGGGCCGCAGCCGCGACAGCATGCCGTTCCTGGATGAGCTGGAATCGCTCGCGCACACCGGGACGTTGCGGGTGCGCTGCGATGACGAGCACGGGGTGACCGAGGTCGCCGACCTGTTCGCCGATGACTCCCGCGCAACGGTTTACCTGTGCGGCCCCACGCCCCTGATGGACGCCATCAGCGACCACCTGGCCGGGCTGCCGGACCGGCCGCCGCTGCACAGCGAACGGTTCAGCGCGCCCACCGTCCGCGGCGAGAAGCCGTTCACCGCGGTGCTGGCCCGCTCCGGGCTCAGTGTCGAGGTCGGCCCCGACGAGTCCGCGCTCACCGCGATCCGGCGTGCGCTGCCGATGGTGAACTACTCCTGCCAGCAAGGGTTTTGTGGCGCATGCAAGACCACCGTGCTCGACGGTGAGGTCGAGCACCGCGACCGCGTCCTGGTGGGCGACGAGTTGGACACCTCGATGATGATCTGTGTCTCCCGCTGCGCCGGCGGCGGCGAGCTGGTCCTGGATCTGTAGTCGAAAACCTCTGACAGCGAAGGCAACTCATGACCAATCAGCATCACCGGGTAGCCATCATCGGCGCCGGATTCGGTGGCCTGGCCACCGCGATCCGGCTCAAGCAAAGCGGCAGCGACGATTTCGTGATCTTCGAACGCGAATCCGGGATCGGTGGCACCTGGCACGCCAACACCTATCCGGGCGCCCAGTGCGACATCCCGTCGGCGCTGTACTCGTTCTCGTTCGCGCCCAACCCGCAGTGGAGCCGGCTGTACCCGCTGCAGGTCGAGATCAAGGATTACCTGCAGGACTGCGCGCGCCGGTTCGGGATTCTCGACCGCATTCGGTTCAACGAAGACGTCGTCGACGCGCAGTGGGACGATGAGGCGCAACTGTGGCGGATCACCACCGCATCGGGCTACGAGTGCACCGCCGCGACACTGGTGGCGGCCACCGGACCGTTCAGCCAGCCGTCGGTTCCCGACATCGACGGGATGGCCGATTTCGGTGGGACCGTGCTGCATTCGGCGAGGTGGGATCACTCGGTCGACCTGGCCGGCAAGCGGGTCGCGGTGATCGGAACCGGTGCCTCGGCGGTGCAGCTCATCCCGCAGATCCAGCCCGTCGTCGATGAGCTGGTGGTGTTCCAGCGCACCGCGACGTGGATCATGCCCCACCCGGACCGGCCGGTCGGCGCCCGGATGCAGCGGGCGTTCGAGCGCTGGCCGGTTTTGCTGCGCGCATTGCGGGCATCGGTGAACGCGGTTCAGGAGATGATGGTGCCGGGCCTGATCTACCGTCCGGCACTGCTCAAGGGTGCCGAAGCCGTCGGCCGCTGGCATCTGCGCCGACAGGTGGCCGACCCGGTGCTGCGGGACAAACTGACGCCGCACTACACCTTCGGGTGCAAGCGGCCGACCTTCTCCAACACCTACTTCCCGGCGCTGGCCGCCCCCAACTCGACCGTCGAAACCGAGCCCATCGAGCGGATCACCGCGTCGGGGATCCAGACCCGCGACGGCCGGCAGCACGAAGTCGACGTCATCATCCTGGCGACCGGATTCAACATCACCGGCAATGACGGCTTCAAGCGCATTCGCGGGCGGCACGGTCTGACCCTGACCCAGACCTGGGAGAACAACGGGATGTCGGCCCATCTGGGTACGACCGTCGCCGGCTTCCCGAACTTCTACGTGATCCTGGGCCCGAACTCGGCGATCTACACCTCCCAGGTGGTCACCATCGAGGCGCAGGTGGACTACATCATGGCAGCGCTGGAGCTGATGGACCGGCGCAATCTGGCCAGCCTGGAAGTGCGGGCCGACGTGCAGCAGGGATTCATCGACAAGACCGATCGCATCCTGGCCGGATCGACGTGGAACAGCGGCGGGTGCGCCAGCTACTACCTCGGTCCGGACGGACGCAACATCACGTTCTGGCCCGGGTTCGCCCGCAGCTTCCAGACCCGCATGCGGCACCTGCGGGAGGGCGACTTCGTCGGCCAGGAGGCCGATAGCCCCGCGGATGTCGCCGTCACCGGGTAGCCCGCACTACTTCCAGCGGCCCAGGATCTCACCGGCGTGCTTGCTCAGGGCGGCCTGGAACAGCGGCCCGAAGCTGACCCGGCCCACGCCGGCCTGGCCGAAGATGGCCGGGTCGTCGGAGTCCGGTGCGGCCAGGGCGTTGACGGGTTTGGGCAGTCCGGCGGTCAACCGGCGCAGTGTCTCCGCGTCGTGCCGGCCGACCGGGTAGAGCACGTCCGCCCCGGCCTGCGCGCACTCGGTCAACCGGGCGATGGCCCGCTCGACGCGGTCGGCGTCGTCGCCGTCCTTGCGGACGAACAGGTCGGTGCGAGCGTTGATCACCAGGTGGGTTCCGGCGGCGTCCGCGGCCTCGCGCAGCGCGGCGACGTACTCGGCGTGCTCGGCGGACGACCGCAGGCGCTTGTCCTGGCTGTGCACCGAGTCCTCGATGTTGCAGCCCACCGCGCCGGCCTCCAGCAGGCCCTCGATCAGCCGGGTGGCCGACTCGCCGTAGCCGGATTCGATGTCGACCGACACCGGGACGTCGACGGCGTCGGTGATCTGACGCACCCGGCCCAGCACCTCGGCGAACGTCATTCCCTCACCGTCGGTGCTGCCGATCGACTGGGCGACCGGATTGCTTCCCACGGTCAGCGCGCTGAATCCGGCGCCGACGGCCAGCTTCGCTGACCACGCGTCCCACACCGTGGGCAGGATGACCGGCGTGCCCGGTTGATGCATTGCCAGGAACGCCGTTGCCCGCTGCCCGAGTGCCTCATGAGTCGTCATTTATCCAACTCTTCCATGTGGTAAATATCCGCGCAATCATCGGGGCGGGTTGACGGGCGATCTTCGACAGAAACGTGCCAATGGTCCCTCGGTGTAGAGCAGTCGACACGGCGGAGGAACAGTGCCGTCGAACATTGACCGAATTCCTCCCGTAGAGACGAATCCCGTTGCAGCCCTTAAGTATCGGGTTTCCTTTGCGTCGGGTCGGGTATATTCTTGCAGAATTCCGGGCGCGCGGTGTTACCGCGCTGTGAGCCGCCAAAAATCCTGCATCGGCGCAGGTCGCCTCCGCACGTTCGGCAATTTCTCGATCAGAGGAAGTGGCGAAAATGACCAGTCAACGCATCGTCGGTGCCGGAGCCGCCGCGGCGGCGTTCTCGGGGTGGCCACCTTCGACTGGGATGCCCTGTTCTCGGCCGGGCCGGCCGATGCCTCCGGCCTGGACGGCTCGCTGCAGTCCACCGCTGAAAGCCTGTTCGGCTTCCCGATCGACGGGAACACCTACGACATGATCCACAGCTTCGAGCAGAGCTGGATCACCAGCGACTTCGGCCAGTTCGTCGACAACTCGATCAACCTGCTCTCCGGTCAGTTCCTGATCGGCAACGGAACCGACGGCGCCGACGGCGGCACCCTGGCTGCGGCCGCGGGCGGCAATGGAGGTCTGTGGTTCGGCGACGGCGGTGCCGGCGGCACCGATGCCAGCGGTGTGGGCGGCGTCGGCGGGGACGGTGGTGCCGGCGGGACGCTGATGGGCATCGGCGGCGCCGGTGGCACCGGGGGTAACGGGGTGCAGGGCGTAGACGGCGGCGTCGGTGGCCTCGGCGGCAACGGTGGTGCCGGCCTGGGCACCATGTTCGGAGAGGGCGGCGTTGGTGGGACCGGTGGCGTGCCCGGCCAGCCGGGCCCGACCAGCGCGAACGGCGGCAGCACGGGCACGCCCGGTCAGCCCGGTCAACCCGGTCAGCCCGGCGCGGACGGGCCGCCGGTCAGCAGCAGCTGATGCATCTCGGGAGTGCCCTCATAGGTCAGCACCGACTCCAGGTTGAACCATTCGCCGATGTGCGGCATGACATGTTCGGCGCAGAACTTCGCGACGATGTCACGTAGTGCGATCTCGTCGTCGGAGAGCAGGCTGTCCGGGCTCAGCGGCTTCTGCGTTGCCCGTCCGATCCGAAATCTCCTCGCGTAAGTGATATTTCACCACCTTGCCGGACTGGGTGCGCGGCAGCGCGTCGACGACCTCCAGCCGGATCGGCAGCTTGAACGCGGCCAGCTTGTCGCGGGCGAAATCCCGCAGCTCCTCCAATGTCAGCGCCGCACCCGGGCGCAGCGCCACCACCGCGGTCACCGCCTCGCCCCACTTCTCATGCGGAGTACCCAGCACGGCCACCTCGGCGACGGCAGGATGCCCGTACAGCACGTCTTCGACCTCGGCCGGGTAGACGTTCTCGCCGCCGGAGATCACCATGTCCTTGACCCGGTCGATGACCCAGACGTAGCCCTCGTCATCGGCTTGGCCGATATCGCCGGTGTGAAACCAGCCCTCGTCGTCGATCACCGCCGCGGTGGCTTCGGGATTGCGCCAATAGCCCGCCATCACCTGCGGGCCGCGCACGCAGATCTCCCCGCGCGTGCCGGCGGGCACCGGGACGTTGTTGGCGTCGACCAGGCGCACGTCCGACAGCGGCAGCACCTGGTTGCCGGCGGCCCCGATCTTCACGCCCACCTCGTCGGGGCGCAGCACCAGCGCCAGCGGCGCCGTCTCGGTCAGCCCGTACCCCTGAGCGAACGGGATTCCGCGTGCGCCGTAGCACTGGATCAGGGGTTCGGGCACCGGAGCGCCGCCGCAGACGAAGTTGCGGACACTGGACAGGTCGGCGTCGGCGAACTGCGGCAGCTGGCTCATGAACAGAAACATCGCCGGCACCCCGAACATGGTGGTGATTCGATGTTCGGCGAGCAGGCGCAGGGCCTCGCCCGGATCGAACGTGGGCATCAGCACCACGTGCCCGCCCTTCTGCAGTGTCACCAGTGTGGTGACGTTGAGACCGCCGATATGAAACAGCGGGGCGCACACCAGCGACACGTCGTTCTGGCTGGTGTCGAACGTCAGCAGGGCATTGATGTTGTTCCAGAACAGGTTTGAGTGGGTGAGCATCGCACCCTTGGGCCGCCCGGTGGTGCCGGAGGTGTACATCAGAATCGCGACGTCATCCGGTTCGGCGAACACCGGATCGGCCAGCGGGGCACGTCGGGCGATCAAGTCGTCGGCCACTTCCCAGCCCGGCACCGGCGTCAGCGCGATGGTGCGTTGCAGTCCCGCCTCGGTGCGCACCGGATCGATCACCGCGGCGCGCTCGGCGTCGGCCACCAGGGTGTGTACGCCCGCGTTGTCGAGGATGTAGCAGAGCTCGTCGGCGGTGAGCCGCCAGTTCAGCGGCACGAAGGTCGCGCCGATGCGGGCGGCGGCGAACAGCGTGACCAGAAAGTCCGGGTGGTTGAGCCCGGCGTAGCCGACTCGATCCCCACGCCGCATCCCGCCGGCGGCCAGCTCGGCGGCCAGCCGGTCGATGCGGTCGGCGAAGTCCCGGTAGCTCCAGGTGTCCTCGCCGAAGGTGATGGCCGGCAGGCTCGGCGTGGCCGCGGCCCGGCGGGCGATCCAGGAGCCGAGATCGATCGGGGGTGTGCTCACCCACTGAACGCTAAACCCGCGGGGTGTATCCCGGGCCGATTCGTGATCGGCCGCTGCGCCCGGCGGGCGGCACTTATCGCTCGGCGTGATTTTTTGACGCCGGAAGTTCACAAACAGATATGAGCAGCGTGGTTTTTATGTGGATAGCCGAATATCCGACCATTGTTTTCGCTGTAAACCATTGTGACCGACGTCTCAATTATGAACGTGACCTGCGGATACAGCGCACCGGTGAGCGAGGGATGACAGGGGGTGAACAGCCTCTGAATTCTTCCAATATGACGAAGATCTAGGTCGCCTTTCTTCGCGCGGGGCGGCTATTTTCGTTTCTGCCGGGCATCACCCGGTGTGGACAGTGGTGAAGGGTTTCGCGGATGAGCGTTGGTTCTGGTCGAGTGGTGGTTGCGGCGTTGGCGACGCTGGGCTGCTGCCTGCTGACCGCGCCGGCCGCGAGCGCCGACTTCGAGGATCTGTTCGACCCGTTCTTCGGCGTGGCGAGCGCCGGTCCGGATCTGGGGGACGCCGGTGCCGTCGACGTCCCCGAGGTGGCTGACGTCAACTCGGTACTCAACGACCCACTGGCCCAGCTCGACCAGTTGTTCCACAGCTCGCCCGCACCGTCCGGTGTCGATGAGCAGGCATCGGCTCGCGCCGACAGCCACGACGACACGACCGGTTCCGGGCACAGCAACTCGGACGACTCCAACAACTCCTCGTCCAACAACTCGTCCAGCCTGCCCAAATTCAGCATGCCCAGCGGTGGCAACGGGGGTGGCGGCAGTGGTGGCGGTGGCAACGGCGGCGGTGGCAACGGCGGCGGTGGCAACCCGGGCAACGGTGGGGCGAAGACGAAATCCAACACCAGCCGACACGGGCCCGCGCCCGAAGGCGCCGCCCCCGGCGAGGCTCCGGCGTTGCCGTAGCTGCGGAGGTGGCAGGCTGAGCGGGTGCCCGGTTCGATCTGCGACATCCTGCCGTCGGCCGCCGCGGTGCTCGGCGTCCCCGAGGCGCACGACGTACTCGGCTTGACCGATCGCATCGGCGATGTACGGCGGGTGGCGGTGGTGCTCGTCGACGGTCTGGGCTACCACCTGCTGCCGCAGCTCGCGGCCCACCAAGAGCACCCAGCCCCGCTGCTGGCGTCGGTGCTGGCCGGCGACACCGGACATCTCACCGAGCTGACCTGCACCTTCCCGTCAACCACCCCGACCAGCCTGGTCTCGCTGGGAACCGGCGTGGAGCCCGGGGAACACGGCGTACTGGGGTTCACCGTCAACGTTCCCGGAACAGACCGGGTGCTCACCCACATCCTCTGGCGTGACGACCCGCCGCCGGCAACCTGGCAGCCGGTGCCGACTTGGTTCGAACGACTCGGCGCCGCGGGCGTCGGCGCCCGGGCGGTACTGCCGGAGATGTTCGTCGGCAGCGGGCTGACCGAGTCCGCCTACCGGGGAGCGGAATTCCACCCCACCGCCAAGGGCACGCACTACGCCGCACACCTGGCCGAAGAGATCGCGGCGGCGCCCGGGCTGATCTACGGCTACACCGCAGCGCTGGATCACGCCGCACACCTCTCGGGCATCGGCTCACCGCACTGGCACGCCGCGGCCGCGAAAGTCGATGCGCTGCTGCGTCATCTGATCGAGGAACTCCCCGGCGACGCGGCGCTGGTCGTCACCGCCGACCACGGCGGCCTCAACGTGCCCGACGACGCCCGCATCGACTGCGATGCGGAACCAATGCTGCGCAACGGAATCCGGGTGATCGCCGGTGAGCCGCGGGTGCGCTACCTGCACACCGAACCCGGCGCCGCCGCAGATGTGCTGGCCGCCTGGAGTGAACTGCTGGCCGGCCGGGCGATGGTGCACAGCCGCGAGGACGCTGTGGCCGCCGGCCTGTTCGGGCCGGTGCGCGAGGAGCACCTGGCGCGCATCGGCGACGTCGTCGTCACCTGTACCGGTGACACCGCGATCCTGGCGACCGACCATGAACCGCCGCAGGCCTCGGCGTTGGTGGGCTTCCACGGCGGGCTCACCCCGGCCGAGACCGCGATCCCGCTGCTCACCTTCACCCGATGAAACGGCGGGGAGTTACTCCGAGTCGCCGTATTCGTCGAACCAGTGGGCCAGTTTGCCGCGTCTGCTGACTGCCCGCAGCCGCCGTTCGGCCGCTTGGCGGGTTTTGCTGGTGGTGACGATCAGCAGCTCGTCGCCGGCGGTGATCCGGGTGTCGGGCTGCGGGACGAAAGTGTCGCCGTTGCGGATGATCAGCGTGATGACGCTCGGGTCGGGCAGTCGCAACTCCAGCACGGAGACATTGTGCAGCTTGGATTCCGGCTGCACCGTCATCGTCAGCAGCTCAGCCTCCAGGACGTCCAGCGGGGCCGCCTCCACCTGAATCTCGCGGGTGGTGTCGCGCGGGATCAGACCCAGCCAGTGCGCGAACAGCCCGAGGGTGGGTCCCTGGACCAGGGTGTAGACCACCACCAGGATGAACACGATGTTGAGCAGTCGATAGCTGTCCGGCACGCCCTCGACGATCGGGAACGTCGCCAGCACGATCGGGACCGCGCCGCGCAGGCCGGCCCAGGACAGGAAGAGCTGTTCGCGCCACGGCACCTTGAACCAGATCAGTGAGGCGATCACCGACAGCGGCCGGCTCAGCAGCAGCAGCACCGCGCCGATCACCAGCGCGGGGATCAGCTCGCCGGAGAGCTGACTCGGGCTCACCAGCAGGCCCAGCAACACGAACAGGCCGATCTGCGCCAGCCAGCCCAGCCCCTCGGCGAACGACCGGATGGCCGCGCGGTGCGGCAGGCCGGAGTTGGCCAGCACCACGCCGGACAGATACGCCGCGATGAATCCGCTGGCGTGCAACGACGCCGACGCGGCAAACGCCACCATCGCCAGCCCGAACGTCGCCAGCGGGTACAGCCCGGAGGCCGGAAGCGCGGTGCGGCGCAGCATCATCGCCCCGAGCGCTCCGGCGATCAGACCGATCGCCGACCCGCCGACCAGTTCGTAGATGACGTCGCCCACGGCGTGCACCGGGTTGATCGTCAGCGGCACCGTGCTCAGCATCAACACGACGATGGCCGCGGGGGCGTCGTTGAATCCGGACTCGGCCTCCAGCAGACCGGCCACCCGCCGTGGCAGCGGCAACACCCGCAGAATGGAGAAGACCGCCGCCGCATCGGTGGGCGACACGATCGCACCGAGCAGGAACGCCAGCTGCCAGCTAATACCCAGCAGCAGGTGCGCGGCCACCGCGATCACCGCCATGCTGACCACCACGCCGACGGTGGCCAGCACGGTTGCCGGTGCCAGCAGCTTGCGGATGTTGGCGAACTTGGTGGTCAGACCACCTTCGACCAGGATCACCGCCAGCGCGGTGGTGCCCAGATCACTGGCCAACTGCACGTCGGAGAACTCCAGGCCCAGCCCGTCGTTGCCGATCACCACCCCGACCAGCAGGAACAGCAGCAGGCTGGGCAGCCCGACCCGATCGGCCGCTCGAGTGGCGATGATGCTCGCCAACAGCACCAGGCCCCCGATGAGCAGGGCCAGGTAGAGCTGTTCCAGGCTCATCTGATCCCCATTCGGGCTGTTGGTGGCGGTCGGACCCGCCCATGTGATTCGCTCAAGGTCAGCGGGTTCGTGTTAGGTGTCAGTAAATCAGTAGCGCTGTCACGACCGTGTTACGCCCGAAGCGGCCGGGGGCAACCCGGGGATGAGGGGAGCAAGCATGCGCATCGGGATCGCCGGTGCCGGCGCTGTCGGTCGCTCCGTCGCGCGCGAGCTGATCGGCGATGGCCACCGGGTGCTGCTGATCGAGCGGAATCCCGCGCACTACGAGCCGCACGCCGTCCCGGAGGCGGAGTGGTTGTTGGCCGATGCCTGTGAGCTGTCCGCGCTGCAGGAGTGCGGAATCGAGATCTGTGACGTGGTGATCGCCGCGACCGGTGACGACAAGGCCAACCTGGCGACCGCGCTGCTGGCCAAGGCGGAGTTCGGGGTGGACCGGGTGGTGGCCCGGGTCAATAACGCCCGCAACGAGCGGCTGTTCACCGATCAATGGGGTATCGATGTCGCGGTTTCCACGCCGCGGGCCATGGTCGCCGCGATCGAGGGCGCCATCGACGTCGGGCATCTGGTGCAGCTGATGGGACTGCGGCGCGGCCAGGTCAATCTGACGAAAATGACGCTGCCCGAAGATAATCCACTGATCGGTCAACTCGTCTGCGACGTCGTGCTGCCCGAGGGCGCAGCCCTGGTGGCGGTGCAGCGCGGCGACGCGGTGATCCTGCCGCGGTCATCGGAGGTGCTGCAGGCCGGCGACGAGATGCTGTTCGCCGCAGCCAGCGGCATGGACGGGCAGATCCGGAAGGTCCTCCACGGCGCGCCGGCCGGCAGAAGGCCGTATTGAGTACCGCACGCGCCGACCGGCACCTGCCCGGGAGCCTGGCCGCCGGTGCCGGAGTCATCGCCACGGTGCTGGCCTCGGCGCGCGCCGCGGCGACGACACGCGGGCTGATCAACGACCCCTTCGCTGCGTCACTGGTGCACAAGGTGGGCCTGGAGGCGTGCATCCGGGTCGCCGACGGCGAACTGGACATCAGCCGGCTCGGTAAGGACGGCGGGTTTCCCCGGCTGGCGGAGTTCTCCGCGGCGCGCACCACGTTCTTCGACGCCTTCTTCACCGACGCGGCGCGCGGTGGGATCCGCCAGGCGGTGATTCTGGGCTCAGGCCTGGACACCCGCGCCTACCGGCTCTGGTGGCCGGCCGAGACCGTCGTCTACGAGGTGGACCACCCGCCGGTAGTCGATTTCAAGACCTCCACCATGAGGGCCTGGGGTGCGACGCCGAGTGCCAACCGGCGAGCGGTCGGCATCGACCTGCGCGACGACTGGCCGTCAGCGCTGCGGCGGGTGGGATTCGACGCGGCCGCCCCCACCGCGTGGGTGATCGAGGGGCTGCTGGTCTGGTACGTGCCGTCGGATGCGCAGAACCGGCTGCTGGACGGGGTGACCGAACTCAGCGCCCCGGGCAGCCGGCTGGCCGCCGATCACGCGGTGCCGCCGAGCGGGCCGCAGGCGGTGCACCACGACTCGCTGGTCGAGCGCTGGCGCCGCCGCGGGCTGAGCCTGACCGGGCCTGGGCCGTTCTATTCCGGCGAACACACCGACGTGGTGCGTCACCTGGCCGACAGCGGCTGGGTGACGGTCGACTCCGGTATCGGCGAACTGTTCACCGCGGCAAGGCTGTCCAAGTTGACCCCCAGCGAACTCGACGGTGCGCCCGCCGCCATCCGCTACGTCGCTGCGACGCGGAGCTAACCGAGGCGCGCCTTGGCGATCGCGGCCTCGGCGGCCTGCCGGATCGGACCGCGCCACACGTCGCCGTGCCCCGGCGCGAGCACCTCGGTCTCCAGCAGCGCCAGCGCCGACAGACTGCGGATGGCGTCGTCCTGGCTGTGGGTGAACAGCGCCGGGAGCAGCTGCGGGCCGTCGCTGCCCAGCACCGCGTGACCGGTCACCAGGGCGTCGCCGCTGGCCAGCGCACCGTCGACCAGATACGAGCAGTGCCCTCGGGTGTGGCCGGGGGTGGGGATGGCGATCGGATGGCCGGGTAGCCCGGCGGCGATGTCGGCGGTGAGCGGCTGCGCGGTCGGGATGCCCTCGCGGCTCAGGCCGCCGCTGCGCACCACGTGCATGCTCCACAACGCCCAACTCGGCCGCCACAACTGCGGAGCCAACGCCAGCGGCGACACCTGCTCGAGGTACTCGCGCTTGGCGTGGCCGACTTCGTCGGCGTGGCAATACACCGGTGTGCCATAGGTTTTGGCGAGCCAGATCGCCGAGCCGAAATGGTCGATGTGGGCGTGGGTGAGCAGCACGGCCCGCACATCGGCGGCCTGGTGGCCCAGGGCGCCCAGCGACGCCAGCACGTCGGCGCGATCACCGGGATAACCGGCGTCGATCAGCAGCACCCCGGTGTCATCGTTCACCAGCACCCAGTTGACCGCCTCACCGCGGGCCAGATGCACCCGCTCGGTGACCGGAACGAGCTCGACCAGCCTGTCACTCATGCTCGTGAGTCTAGGAGTGAGAGCCCGGTCGAGACCGTGTAGAAATGGTGGAATGGCGGAATTGAAACTCGGATACAAGGCGTCGGCGGAGCAGTTCGCACCACGGGAACTGGTCGAACTCGGTGTCGCCGCCGAGGCGCACGGCATGGACAGTGCCACCGTCAGTGACCACTTCCAGCCCTGGCGGCATGAGGGCGGGCACGCCCCGTTCTCGCTGGCCTGGATGACCGCGGTCGGGGAGCGCACCAAGAAGCTCCAGCTGGGCACCTCAGTGCTGACCCCGACGTTCCGGTACAACCCGGCCGTCGTCGCGCAGGCCTTCGCCACCATGAGCTGCCTGTACCCGAATCGCATCTTCCTGGGCGTGGGCTCCGGAGAGGCATTGAACGAGATCGCCACCGGGTTCACCGGCGAGTGGCCGGAGTTCAAGGAGCGCTTCGCCCGGCTGCGGGAGTCGGTGCGACTGATGCGGGCTTTGTGGGGCGGTGACCGCGTCGACTTCGACGGCGACTACTACACCCTCAAGGGCGCCTCGATCTACGACGTGCCCGAAGACGGCGTGCCCGTCTACATCGCGGCCGGTGGTCCGGCGGTGGCCAAGTACGCCGGGCGCGTCGGTGACGGCTTCATCTGCACCTCCGGCAAGGGCGAGGAGCTCTACACCGAGAAGCTGATGCCGGCCGTGCGTGAGGGTGCGGCGCTGGCCGAGCGCAACGTCGACTCGATAGACAAGATGATCGAGATCAAGATCTCCTACGACCCGGATCCGGACCTGGCGCTTAACAACACCCGGTTCTGGGCACCGCTGTCACTGAGCGCTGAGCAGAAGCACTCGATCGACGACCCGATCGAGATGGAGAAGGCCGCTGACGCATTGCCGATCGAGCAGATCGCCAAGCGCTGGATCGTCGCCTCCGACCCGGACGAGGCCGTGGAGAAGGTCGGCCAGTACGTGGGGTGGGGCCTGAACCACCTGGTGTTCCACGCACCCGGCCACGACCAGCGGCGTTTCCTGGAGCTGTTCAAGACCGATCTGGAGCCGAGGCTGCGCAAGCTGGGCTGAGGGCTCCGCTCAGAACGTGCTCATCGGCCGCACCGCGTTGGCCATGTCGACCAGCGCGTAGCGGTGCGCCTGGGTGGGTGCGAGCCGGGCCAGGCTGCGCAGCGCCATCTCCACCCCGAGACGCAGGCCGTGGTCGGTGAACGGGAACCCGAGAATGTGGTTCGTACTCGCCTCATGTTCGGCCAGCCAGTCCATCGCCGCACCCAGCACCAGCGCCCGGATCTGCAACACCCGCGGCTCGGTGTCGGGCAGGGTCTCCACCCGGCGTGCGGCATCGCGGATCTGGGCCTCGGTGATCTCGTTGGACGACCGCCCGGACAGCAGGGTCACCGCGCTGGTCAATCGCGCGGTGGTGAAATGCCTTGAGGTTGCGGGTACTTCGTCGAGTGTGCGAACCGCCGCAGCACGGTCGCCTTCCGCCGAGGAGGCGCGGGCCAGGCCGAAGGCCGCCGAGATCACGCTGTCGTCGGTGTGCCACACCGACTCGTAGAAGCCGCGTTCGTCGTCGGTGCCGGCCAGCTCGGCGGTGGCCGCCAGTGCCATCTTGGGGGCCAGCTCTCCGGGGAACATGTCGAGCACCTCGGTGAAATCCTTACGGGCCGCATCGAAGTCGCCGGTGAGCAATTCGGCCACACCCCGGAACCACACCAGTCGCCACGGCCAGCCGACCTGCTCGGCGAGCTCGTCGAGCTTGGCGGTGGCCTTGGTGACATTGCCCAGGTCCAGTAGCGCACGCACCTCCATCAACGGCAGCGAGACAGACTCGGACAGGTCGATGCCCTCGGATTCCAGCGCGCTGTTGCGCACGGCGCGAAGCGAATCCAGCGTCTGCACCGGCTCGCTGAACTCGATCGACGTCAGCAGCGGGGCGGCCACATCGGCCTGATCCACCAGCGGCACCTGCAGCGCGGTGATGATCTCGCGGGCGGTCAGCTTCTCGGCGTGCACGTGACCGTCCAGGTAGACGTCGGTGTGCGCCACCAGCAGGTGCTCACCGAACGTGGACCGCGAGCGGGTGAACACCGTCGACAACCCGGGCCGGGGTGTTCCGGTGTCGCGGGCCACCACCTCGCGCAGCACGCCCATCAGCTGAGCCGACATCTCTTCGGCGGTGCTGAACCGGCGCCGCGGGTCGGGATCTATTGCGCGCTGCAACAATCGGCGGTACGAGTCGTACTTCTTCAGGACCGGGTCATCGTCGGGCAACCCGTCGACGTAGCGGCCGTCGCGGGTGCGCAGTTTCAAGGTCAGCGCGGCCAGGGTGCGGCCGACGGTGTAGATGTCGGTGGCCACCGTGGGTCCGGTGCGGACGATGTCGGGAGCCTGAAATCCGGGGGTGCCGTAGAGGTACCCGAACGAACCGATGCGTGCCACCGCACCGAGGTCGATCAGCTTGAGCTGCTCGGCGGTCAGCACGATGTTCTCCGGCTTGAGGTCGTTGTAGACCAAGCCCAGGGAGTGTAGGTAGCTCAGCGCCGGCAGGATCTCGAGCATGTAGGCGATGGCCTGGGCCACCGGCAGGCGGCTGTCGCGGCGTTGCTTGAGTGACTGTCCGCCGACGTACTCCATCACGATGTAGCCGACCGGGTCGCCGTGCGAGTCCGGGTGCTGAACGAAGTTGAAGATCTTCACGATCGACGGGTGGGTGACCTCGGCGAGGAACTGCCGCTCGGCCATCGCGATGGCCTGGGCCTCGGCGTCGCCGGAATGCACCAGGCCCTTGAGAACCACCGGGCGCTCATTGACGTTGTGGTCCACCGCCAGATACACCCAGCCCAGGCCGCCGTGGGCCACGCAACCCTTGATCTCGTACTGTCCGGCCACCAAATTGCCGGGTTTCAGTTGTGGCAGAAAGGAATACGGACTTCCGCAGTGCGGACACGAGCCTTCGGAGTCGCCCTTCGCCTCGCCGGCGGACCGCCCGACGGGCCGTCCGCAGTTCCAGCAGAACCGCTTGGACTCCGCGACCACCGGGTCGGCCATCAGCGCGGCCAGCGGGTCGATCTCGGGTACCCGGGGGATCTCCACCAGACCGCCGCCCAGGCGTCGCCGCGGCGCGACCGGGCGCACCTGCGCCGGCCCGGGGCCCCCGCCGTCCGGGTCCTCGTCGTCGGAAGCCTCGCGGGGGCGGAAGATCGCCTGGGTCGACATCGGCCGGCGAACCGAGGACGATTCGGCCAGCACGTCGGCGCGCTGGGTGGCCGGGCCGTCGTCGAACTCGTCGTCGGTCATGATTCCGCATACCTCGGCGTGGGTGGTACCGGCGCGGGGCCCAGCACCGTCAGCCACTTGCGGTACAACGTGTTCCACGTTCCGTCGCGCCGGATGCGTTCCAGGGTGCCGTTTACGAAGCGGACCAGGCCGGTGTTCTCCAGGTTGATCCCGATGCCGTAGGGCTCCTCGTCCATCGACGGCCCGACGATGTGCAGATACGGGTCTTGGGCCATCAGTCCCGCCAGGATCGAGTCGTCGGTGCTGACGGCGTCGACCTGGCGTTGCTGCAGGGCCACCAGACAGTCGGCCCAGTTCACCACCGACAGGATGATCGGCGCCGGATCGATCTGGCGGATCCGCCGCAACGAGGTGGTGCCCTGCGCGACGCAGACCCGCTTTCCGGACAGATCCTTGGCCTGGCGGATCGAGGAGTCGCGTGGCACCAGCAGGCGCTGGTTGGCCACCAGATAGACCGTCGAGAAGTTCACGTCTTTGCGGCGACCGCACGTGATGCTCATGGTCTTGACCACGATGTCGACTTCTGATTTCTGCAGCGCCGCAATGCGTTCGGCCGACGACAGAATTCGGTACTCGACCTGCGTGGGGGTGCCGAAGATGTCGCGGGCCACCTCGCCGGCGATGTCGACGTCGAAGCCGGTGATCTCACCGGTGATCGGATCACGGAAGCTGAACAGGTTGCTGCCGATGTCCAGTCCGACGATGAGCCGGCCGCGCTGGCGGATCTTGGCCACCGCCGCGTCGGCCTCGACTCTGCTGCGGAACGGGCGCAGGCTGGCGGTGGCGTCGCAGTTGTCGGCCGGTTCGGGCTCGTGCGGTGCGTCCGGGGTCAGCTCCTGCATGCCCGCCGGTGTCGGCGCCGGCAGCGTCGGCACCGCAGCCGGCAGCACGAGTTCTGAATGGCCGCAACCGGACAGCAGCAGTAGTGCGCTCATGGCGCTCAGCAGCAGGCGTGTTGGTGTGCGCATCATCACCTGTACTCGTTCAGTCGAGGCCACAGCCCGAGTGCGACGGCGATCGCGGCCCCCAGGCTGAGCACCGCGCCGCCGACCGGGGCCACTGACAGTACCCGCCGGGCGTTGAACACGTCACTGCGAAGCTGGTTGCGGCTGTGCTGCGTGGCTTTGTCCAACGCGGCGTCGAGCTGGTCGAATGCGGGTGTGGAGTCGTCCCCGCTGCCGCCCAGCGCTACTTGGGTGGCAGCCCGGTAGTTGCCGACGTCGATGTAGGCGTTCATCCTGTCGTTGGCCTGGCGCCAATGCGCCAGCAATTCCCCGGCACCTGACAGGTCGGCCAAGGCGGCGGCGTCGCCGCGCTGCAGGTAGCTGTCCAACTGCTGCTGCATGGCGTCGATGCGCTGGTAGAAGGTCTCCTTGCGGGTCTCCTCGTCGCCGCGGCGGATCAGCGACAGGGTCTCGTCGGCACGGGCCTGCTGAGCGGTGATCGCCAGATTGGTGATCGCCTTGAGGGATTCGGCACCGGTGTTCTTCGCGTTGCGGCTGCCGCTGGTGGAGATCACCAGCACAGTGCCCATCCAGATCACCAACAGCGCGATGGCCAGCCCGCCGGCCACCAGGCCGGGGTTGATCCGGCGCCTGGTGTGCCGGGCCAGCCAGCGGTGCGCGAACGCGCCGAAGAGCACGGTGGCTCCCACCACGAGGATCACCGGCGCCGGCACGCGGGTCGACGCCGTGGTCTGGGTGTCCACCGCCGCCGAGGTGGCCTGATAGAGCCGCTGGGCGTCCGGCAGGATCGTGTGCTGCATCAGTTCGGAGGCTTCTGACAGGTACGACGACCCGACCGGGTCGCCGGATCGGTTGTTGGTTCGGGCGGTCTCGATCAGGCCGGAGTAGACGGCCAGCCCGGTGTTGATCCTCCCCAACAACTGCAGCAGCGGCTCGTCGTTCAGGCCGCTGGAGGCCCGGGTCACCGCCACCGCGGCGTCGGTGATGGCCTTCTCGTAGCGTTCCCGCACCGCTCGCGGTTCACCCTGGGCGATGAACGCGGTGGCCGCCGCGGCGTCGGCGACCGACAGTGTGGTGTAGAGCCGACCGGCGGCATAGGCCAGCGGTTCGGTGTGGTCGAGCACCGTGGTCAGGGTGTTCTGCCGGTTGTTGATCGTGGTGGCCGTGGCGAACGCGCTGATGCCGCCCAGGGCGGCCAGGATCAGGCCGATGGCCAGGATGCGGCCGGGGGTGGTGGTGAAGAACCACCATCGGGGTCGGGCCGCTTCGGCCGGCGACCGTACCCCCGCCGGCTCGGTTGACGGATGCGCCAACTCAACGGTCACGTCTGTCCAGACTCCATCCCTACGGGTGTTCGAGACACATAGTAAAGGAATTCTAAGAGCGCCGACGGCATCCGCGCTCTGCGCCGCGACGGTTGTTTCCGATTTGGTGGTGCGATCTCGCCTCAACCGAGACATTGCGGTCCCGATACGCTGCCAAGCGTGCGTGGAGACGGCGACGGGTGGGCGATCTCCGACACCGGTGCGCGGTTCTGGGGCCGGCACGGTGCGGCAGGTCTGCTGCTGCGGGCCCCCCGGCCCGACGGCTCCCGCACCGTATTGCTGCAGCACCGCGCGTGGTGGAGCCACCAGGGCGGTACCTGGGCGCTGCCCGGCGGTGCCCGCGACAGTCACGAGACGCCCGAGCAGGCGGCCATCCGCGAGGCCCAGGAGGAGGCCGGCCTGCCCGCCGACCGGATCGTGGTCCGCGCTGCCGTCGTCACCGCCACCGCCAGCGGTACCAGCTGGACCTACACCACCGTGGTCGCCGATGCCGACGAGCTGCTGCCGGTGGTGCCCAACGGGGAGAGCACCGAGCTGCGCTGGGTGGACGAACACCAGGTTGCCGAGCTGCCGCTGCATCCCGGCTTCGCCGCGAGCTGGGAGTCGCTGCGCGGGTTCACTCAGCCCGGCTGAGGTGCGCCCAATCCCGAACGCAGCGCCGCCGCGGCCGCTCGCGGGTCCTCGGCCGCGGTGATCGCCCGCACCACCACCACCCGGCGGGCCCCGGCGGCCAGCACGTCCGGCAGCCGCGGCCCGTCGATCCCGCCGATGGCGAACCACGGCTTGGCCGCATCCGCTTGGGCGGTGAAGCGCACCAGGTCCAGACCCGGGGCCGGCCGGCCCGGCTTGGTGGGGGTGGGCCAGCACGGTCCGGTACAGAAGTAGTCGACCGGCTCGGCCAGGGCCGCGCTGACCTGCCCGCGGTCGTGGGTGGACCGGCCGATCAGCATGTCGGGTCCGATGACCTCCCGCGCGATCGCCAGCGGCAGGTCGTCCTGGCCCAGATGTAACAGGTCGGCACCGGCGGCGCGGGCGATGTCGGCGCGGTCATTGACGGCCAGCAGCGCCCCGTGCCGGCGGGCGGCCTCGGCGAGAACCTCCAGCGCCGCAAGCTCGCCGCGGGCCTCCAGCGGGCCGAAGCGCTGCTCACCGGGTGAGCCCTTGTCGCGCAGCTGGACGATGTCCACGCCGCCGGCCAGGGCGGCGTCGGCGAACTCGGCCAGGTCGCCGCGTTCCCGGCGGGCATCGGTGCACAGATACAGCCGGGATTCGGCGAGCCGGGCGAGACGGTCTGAGCGTTTGTGCACACCGCGACGCTAGCGGCTAGCTTGGTGAGTTGACAGGCGAGCAGGTGGAAGGGAGCCGCAGATGCCCGGACCCTCGCTTGGTTCGCTGGCGGTGATCGGCGGTGGTGTCATCGGGCTGGCGGTGGCGCGGAGGGCCGCTGCGGCGGGGTGGACGGTGCGGGTACACCGCACCACCGAATACGGCGCCTCCTGGGTGGCCGGCGGCATGCTCGCCCCGCACAGTGAGGGCTGGCCCGGCGAGGACCGGCAGCTGCGGCTGGGCCTGCGTTCGCTGGAACTGTGGCACGACTTCCTCGACCGGCTGCCGGCCCGCGTCGTCACCGCGCGTGAATCGCTGGTGGTGGCCGCCGACCGGGCCGATGTAGCCGACCTGCGCACCGTGGCCGACTGGCTGTCCGGGCAGGGCCACCCGGTGATCTGGGAGTCGGCCGCCCGCGACGTCGAACCCCTGCTGGCCGCCGGAATCCGGCACGGATTCCGGGCCCCCACCGAACTGGCCGTCGACAACCGCGCCGTGGTCACCGCGCTGGCCGACGCCTGCGAGGAACTCGGCGTGTCCTGGGCCCGACCGGTGGGGGAGCTGGCCGAGGTGCGCGATTACGACGCGGTGGTGATCGCCAACGGCATCGATGCTCCGGCGTTGTGGCCCGGTCTGCCGATCCGCCCGGTCAAGGGCGAGGTGCTGCGGCTGCGGTGGCGCAAGGGCTGTCTGCCTGCGCCGCAACGGGTCATCCGGGCCCGGGTGCACGGTCGTCAGGTCTACCTGGTGCCGCGCCCCGACGGCGTGGTGGTGGGAGCCACCCAGTACGAGCACGGTCGTGACACCGCTCCGGCGGTCTCGGGGGTGCGTGACCTGCTTGACGACGCCTGCACCCTGGTGCCGGCACTGGGTGAGTACGAGCTGGCCGAATGCGCGGCAGGCCTGCGTCCGATGACACCGGATAACCTTCCGCTGGTGCACCGGCTCGATGAGCGGACGGTGGTGGCCGCCGGGCACGGGCGCAACGGCTTCCTGCTGGCACCGTGGACCGCTGAATATGTTGTGTCCGAACTACTTCCGGTTGGAGTGCAGCAATGATCATCAATGTCAACGAGAAACAGGTCGAGGTCGCCGAGGCGACGACCGTCGCGGCACTGCTGGCTTCGATGGGTTATCCCGACCGCGGTATCGCCGTGGCGGTGGACCAGTCGGTGCTGCCCAGGTCGCGGTGGGCCACCGCGCTGTCCGACGGTGCCCAGCTCGACGTGGTTACGGCGGTGCAGGGTGGTTGACGACGCGAAGCTCACTATCGCCGGACGGGAGTTCACCTCACGTCTGATCATGGGAACCGGTGGGGCGCAAAGTCTGTCGTCTCTGGAAGCCGCGCTTCTGGCGTCCGGAACCGAGCTGACAACGGTCGCGATGCGCCGGGTCGACGCCGAGGGCGGCACCGGCATGCTGGATCTGCTGAACCGGCTGGGCATCACGCCGCTGCCCAACACCGCAGGATGTCGCAGCGCCGCCGAAGCGGTGCTGACCGCGCAGCTGGCCCGCGAGGCGCTGGGCACCGAGTGGGTCAAACTGGAGGTGATCGGCGACGAGCGCACACTGCTGCCCGACGCCGTCGAGTTGGTCCGCGCCGCCGAACAATTGGTAGACGACGGGTTCGTGGTGCTGCCCTACACCAATGACGACCCGGTGCTGGCTCGCCGGTTGGAGGACATCGGGTGCGCGGCCGTGATGCCACTGGGCTCACCGATCGGTACCGGCCTGGGTATCGCCAATCCACACAGCATCGAGATGATCGTCGCCGCTGCCGGGGTGCCGGTGGTACTCGATGCCGGGATCGGCACCGCAAGTGACGCGGCACTGGCCATGGAATTGGGTTGCGATGCGGTGCTTTTGGCGACCGCGGTCACCAGGGCGGCGGATCCGGCGGCGATGGCAGCGGCGATGGCCGGCGCCGTGATCGCCGGCTATCTGGCTCGTCGCGCCGGCCGCATCCCGAAGCGGTTCTGGGCGCAGGCGTCCAGCCCGGCACTCTGAGCGCGAGCGTGCATGTTTGTCCGCGAAACGCCGCCCAAACCCGTACCGATCTGCACGCTCGGCGGAAGTAGTCGAGCATGAGTCGCTATGTCGCGCTGGGCAGTTCGATGGCTGCGGGCCCCGGAATCCGTCCCACGGTCGTCGGTTCGCCACTGGCGGCGGGCCGCTCGTCACGCAATTACGCGCACCTGGTGGCCAACGCACGCAACCTGGACCTGGTCGATGTCACGTACTCCGGTGCCACGACAGCCCACCTGCTGACGGATCGCCAATTCGGAGCGCCGCCGCAACTCGAGGCACTCGAGGGCTCGGAATCCCTGGTGACGATCACCATCGGCGGCAACGACGTCGGATATGTGCCGCTGCTCAGCGCGGCATCACTGTTCGGCCCGCTGGCGCCGCACCTGCCCGTCACCGGACCGCTGTTGGACGCCGCCGAGCGGCAGCGGGCCCTGGACGGCATCGAGGCAGCTCTGGCGGCTGTGGGCTCCGCGGCGCGGGAGCGGGCACCGCAGGCCCGGGTGTTGTTCGTGGACTACCTGACCCTGATGCCGCCGGCCGGGACCCGGGCTGGGCGGCTGCCGGGCCATGTCGCCGATCTGGCCCGCCACGTCGCCGGCGAACTGGAGCGTCACACGGCCGCGGCCGCGGCTGCCACCGGCTGTGAGATCGTGCGTGCCGGACAGGCGAGCCGGGAGCATCACCCGTGGTCGGCGCGGCCGTGGACGGTCGGGCACGCCCTGCTGCTGCCGTGGCGGCCGTGGCCGTGGCACCCGAATGCCGCGGGTATGGCCGCGGTGGCCGACCTCATCCTGGCCCAACTCGGCGACCAGGGCTAGGTGGCTGCGCGGGACCGACCCCGACGGCCACCGACACGCACACCCACTAACGTGGACGCGGTGGATTACAAGTCGAAATTGATGCCCGTCCTCGGCGCCGTGCTACTGGCCACACTGTTCAGCGGTGGTTGCGCCCGAACCCCGGAGAACTCCGACGGGGCGCCGGACCCGGCGGCGGCCGTCGATTTCGCCAACGACCTGCGCGACAAGGTCGGCATCGACGCGATGATGGCGCACCTGCAGAAGTTGCAGGACATCGCCAACGCCCACGACAACACCCGCGCAATCGGCACCCCCGGATTCGACGCGAGCGTCGACTATGTGGCCACTACCCTGCGCGACCACGGGTTCGACGTACAGACCCCGGAGTTCGTGGCCCGAGTGTTCAAATCCGAGAAGGGCTCGGTGCAACTCGGCGACAAGACCTTCGAGGCGCGAGCACTGCAGTACAGCCTCGGCGCCCCGCCCGAGGGCATCACCGGTCCGATCGTCGCCGCACCGACCGATGACACCCCGGGCTGCGGCCCGGAGGACTACGACGGGCTGACGGTCAAGGACGCCATCGTGCTGGTGAACCGCGGCAGTTGTCCGTTCAAGGAGAAGATGGCCGTCGCCGTCGAGAAGGGCGCGGTGGCGCTGATCGTCGCCGACAGCGTCGACGAGGAGAAGATGGGCGGCACGCTGGGGGAGAAGACCGAGGTCAAGATCCCGGTGGTGAGCGTCACCAAAGCCGACGGCGCGGCGTTGCGAGACGGGCACGGCGAGCTGACCCTCAAGCTCGACGCCCACACCGACGACATCCCGGCACGCAACGTGATCGCCCAGACCAAGACCGGCTCGACCGAGAACGTGGTCATGCTCGGCGCACACCTGGACAGCGTCCCGGAGGGCCCGGGAATCAACGACAACGGATCCGGGGTTGCGGCAGTGCTGGAAACGGCTCTGCAGCTTGGCGATTCACCAAAGGTGCGCAATGCGGTGCGGTTCGGATTCTGGGGTGCCGAGGAGATCGGCCTGATCGGATCGCGCAACTACGTCGAGTCGCTCGACGCCGATCAGCTCAAGAACATCGCGCTGTATCTGAACTTCGACATGCTCGGCTCGCCGAACCCGGGCTACTTCACCTACGACGGCGACCAGTCGCTGGACGCCGAGAAGCGCGGCCAGCCGGTGGTGCCCGAAGGCTCGGCCGGCATCGAGCGGACCATGGTCGCCTACCTCAAGTCCGCGGGCAAGGAGCCGCAGGACACCATGTTCGACGGACGCTCCGACTACGACGCCTTCACCCAGGCCGGCATCCCGGCCGGTGGGTTGTTCTCCGGCGCCGAGGTGAAGAAGTCGCCCGAAGAGGCCAAGATCTGGGGCGGCGCGGTCGACGAGCCGTTCGACCCGAACTATCACCAGGCCGGCGACACCGTCGATAACATCGACCGTGACGAGCTGGCAATCAACGGCCGGGGCGTGCCGTACGCCGCGGGACTGTATTCCCAGGATCTCAGTGGACGCAACGGTGTGCCGATTCGGGAGGACCGCACCCGCCATGTCATCACCACGCCGTAATGGGCAACGGTTGTTGTCGGGCCCTTCGGTAGGTTGTCTGGAGTCTTGTGTTAATAATGCTGTGCTAAAAGTGACACAGCTGGTGGGTGTCTAGAGTCGATTCGGGGTGGTCATCACGCTCGGTGCTACGAACGATCCAACCGGGCCGGCGAGCGCCCGGATCAGGCGACGTCCGAAGGATCGCAAAGCGCAGATCACCCGGGCGGCCGCCGAGACTTTCAGCTCGCAGGGCTACGTCGCGGCCAATATGGAATCGATCGCCGCCAAGGTGGGGATCTCCGCTCCAGCGCTTTATCGCCATTACCCCAATAAATATGAGATGTTCTCCGTTGTAGTGCGCATGCTCGGTGAGCATCTGGTCGACTGCACCGCGTTCGTCGACGACGTCTCGGACGCCGAAATGCAGAACGACGCGGCCGCGGTGCTGGATCGAGTGGTCGACGCGCTCATCTCGTCGGCGATCCGCGACCAGGAAGCCAGTGGCCTGTACCGCTGGCATCAGCGCTACCTGCAACCCGATGACGAGGCTGCGTTGATGGCGCAGATTATCCGGGTCAACCGACGGCTGCAGCGTCCCCTACTGGTGATGCGCCCGAAGTTGAGCAGATGGGAGCGCTGGACGTTGTCGGCCGGTCTGCTCAGTGTGACCGGCAGCGTCATCGGGCACCGGCTCGACATTCGCGACACCGAGATCAGGCCGCTGCTCCTCAAGGCGGCGCGGGATCTGGCGGCCACCGAACTGCCCAAGCAGGGCGCCGTCGAGGTCCCGCAACCGGCGGTGTGGCGCATCTTCACGCCGGCCGCCGGGCCGTACGAGGCGCTGTTGCACTCGGCGATCCTGTTGTTCGGCCGGAAGGGCTACACCGAGACCAGTGTCACCGAGATCGCGGAAGCGGTCGGAGTTCCGGCTTCCGGCGTATATCGGTACTTCTCCAGCAAGAGCGACATCCTGACCACCGGCCTGCAACGTGCCATGGATCGGTTCGCCGGGGAGATGTCGGCTATCGCCGGCGTCTTCGTCGAGCCGAAGGAGACGCTGTCCCGGTTGACCCAGGCATACGTGGCCACCGTGTTCGCCAATCCCGAGCTGACCGCGGTTCACGACACCGAGCGGGTGAACCTCGGGCCCGCAGAACGGGAACTGCTGCGGGACTCCGAGCGCGTGTTCGTCGACACCTGGGCCAAGCCGCTGATGGAGACCCGGCCGGAGCTGAGTCGGATGCAAGCCCAGTTCCTGGTGCATGCCCTGACCGAGGTGGTGGCCGACATCGGGCGGGTGACCCGCCAGACGAATCTGGCGGGCAAGGTGGACCAGCCCGTCGACTCCGACTATGCCCAGGCGTGCCTGCGTGCGCTCATGGAGTCGATCGTGCTGGGCAGCAGCTGACGGCTGGATCTGGTTGCGGCTCAGGCGATCTCGTAGTCGTCCAGCGGGAACCGGGCGCCCTCGCGGACGGCGTTACGCACCGTGGTTGGCCGCAACAGCGTCGCCTCACCGCTCGGGTTGAAGTAGTACGACCGTGAGCCCGCGCACTGGCCGGCGTAGAACACCGTGCGGTCCAGTCGCTTGGTCATGTCGTCGAGGAATCGGGTGTTGGCGGCCTCGGTCACCTCGAAGGTGGTCGCATTTCGGCGCTGCACCTCGCCGAAGAGCCGGCCCATGTGCCGCATCTGGTATTCCATGGTGTTGAAGAACGACAGACCGCAGAACGCATACGGGCTGGCCAGGCTCAAGAAATTTGGGAAGGCCGGAATCGACACGCCCTGGTATGCCTGGAACCTGTTCTCCCGCCACCACTTTCCCAGATTCCGCCCATTGCGCCCGACGATCTCGATGGCCGGGAAGTTCGCCTCCCACATGTCGAAACCGGTGGCCAGCACCAGCGTGTCGATTTCGGTCTTGCGCCCGTCGGTGGTGACGATCCCGTCCGGGTCGACCCGCTCGATTCCGACCGTCTCCAGGTGCACGTTCGGCTTGGTGAAGCTGCGGTAATAGTCGTTGGACCAGCTGGGGCGTTTGCAGCCGATGTCGTAACTCGGGGTCAGTTTGGCCCGCAGTTCCTTGTCCCGAATCGAGATGAATCGGTGGATCTTGCACAGGTCCATCGCGCCGATGGACAGCCGGCGGAAGTAGGGGAAGTTGAGGATCCCGACGAACGTCATGAACCCCAGCAGACCGTCGGTCACGTACCGTAGCCCCCGCTGGGCCAGCGGCACCCGGGCGAACAGGCGCTGTACCGCCGGCGAGATCCCGAAGTCCAGCTTGGGTGCCACCCAGATCGGGGTGCGCTGGTAGACGGTCAGGTCGCCGACGGTCTTGGCCAGCTCCGGAATGAGCTGCACGGCGGTGGCACCCGTTCCGATCATGCCGACCCGGCGACCATGGAAGTCGTGGGAATGGTCCCAGGCGGTGGTATGCACCACCTTGCCGTCGAAGCCGGCGATCCCGGGGATGTCCGGGGTGTGCGGCTGGGACAGGAATCCGGTCGCGGTGATCAGGTAGCGGGCGCTCAACGTCGTGTCGTCGGCCAGGCTCACCTGCCAGCGCTGCGCCTCCTCATCCCAGCGGGCGCTCTCGACGGTGGTGTTGAACCGCATGTGGCGCCGCACGTCGTACTTGTCGGCGACGTGCTCGGCGTAGCCCTTGAGTTCCGAACCGGTGGCGAACAGCCGTGACCAGTTCGGGTTGGGCTCGAACCAGTAGGAGTAGGTGGTCGAGGGGATGTCGACGGCCAGGCCGGGGTAGCGGTTGACGTGCCAGGTCCCGCCGAGGTCGTCCTCCCGGTCGAGCACCACGATGTCGTCGTAGCCGAGCTTCTTCAGCTCGATCGCCGCACCTATCCCACCGAAGCCCGCACCCACGATGACGACCTCGAACTGCTCCGTACTCATGAAAATCACGGTACCTGACCGGCGGGTAACCAACGAAGCTCGTCAACGCTATGGTTAGACGCCGTGAGTGAGATTCGCCATCCCGCGGCCACCCGGTCGGTAGGCCTGCTCAGTGTCGGCGTGTGCCGGCCGTCGCGGGTGGTCACCAATGACGAGATCTGCCAGGGCATCGACTCCTCCGATGAGTGGATCTTCTCCCGCACCGGCATCAAGACCCGGCGCTTTGCCGCGCAGGGGGAGACCGCGGCCAGTCTGGCCATCGAGGCCGGCCGGCAGGCGTTGGCCAACGCGGGGCTCGACGGCTCCGGCGTCGACGCGGTGATCGTCGCGACCAGCACCAACTTCCGTCAGACTCCGTCGAGCGCGCCCGCGGTGGCCGTGGCCCTCGGGGCGCCCGGTGTCCCGGCGTTCGATGTGGCCACCGGGTGCGCCGGATTCGGCTACGCGCTGGGGATCGCCGCGGAGCTGCTGCGCGGACGGACCATGAACACCGCGCTGGTGATCGGCTCGGAAGTGCTCTCGACGACCATCGACATGGCGGACCGGTCGAACTGCTTCATCTTCGGTGACGGTGCCGGTGCGGTGGTTCTCGGCGAGACTCCCGTCCACGGGATCGGGACGACGGTGTGGGGCAGCGACGGCGAGAACTGTGATGCGATCCGCCAGGACATCGACTGGATCAGCTACACCGAGCAGCCCGACGGTCCGCGGCCGTATCTGCGGATGGACGGCGGTGCGGTATTCCGTTGGGCCGCATTCGAGATGAGCGGTGTGGGCCGGCGCGCCATGGAGGCTGCCGGAGTCGGGCCGCACGACATCGACGTTTTCATTCCGCACCAGGCCAACGGCAGGATCAATGCCCTGATCGCCAAGAGCCTGGAACTGCGTCCCGACGTGGTGATCGCCAATGACATCGAGAACACCGGCAACACCTCGGCGGCGTCCATACCGCTGGCCATGGAGCAGCTGCTCAGCTCCGGCGCCGCGAAATCCGGCGATCTGGCGCTGCTGATCGGATACGGCTCGGGCCTGAGCTACGCGGCCAGCGTCGTCGTGCTGCCCTGAATCAGCCCAGCAGTCGCAGCGCGGCGTCGACCGCCAGGGCCGGCACGTCGAGCGTTTTCGACGCCAGATCGTGTCGGGCACCGGTGATTTCGACGACGTCGTGCGGCGCCGGGATCAGATCGGCCGCGGCGCGGATCTGGGTCGGCGCGCCGAACGGATCCGAGCTGCCGTGGGTGAACACGGTCGGCACGCCGATCGCGGGCAGATGCTCGGTGCGCAGTCGCTCCGGCTTGCCGGGCGGGTGCAGCGGATAGGAGAACAGCGCCAGCAGGTCCACCGGGACGCCCCCGTCGGCCACCACCATCGATGTCTGCCGGCCACCGTAGGAATGCCCTCCGGCGATCAGCGGACCGTCCGACAGTCCGCGTGCGTAGCCGATCGCCGCGGTGATGCCGTCGCGGTCGCCGGCGCCGGATCCTGACGGCGGGCCCTTGGGCCTGCGCCGCCGGAACGGCAGGTCGTAGCGGATCGCGAGGTACCCGCGCCGTGCCCATTCATCGCAAAGTCGTTGCAGCATAGGCGAGTCACGGTTCCCCCCAGCGCCGTGCGTCAGCAGCACCACGCCGGCGGGACTGCCTGCCGGGGCGTGGACGATCCCGGCGATCTCCGCCGGATCGTCGCGGGTCATGCCCACAGTCGGAACAGCGGAGAGACCGGGCCGTGCCCGTGCCCCAGCGGGTAGGCGGCCCGCAGGCACTCGGTCACCCAGCGCTTGCCGAACGCCACCGCCTCGGGGAGTGGCAAACCGTGCGCCAGTGCCGCCGTCGTCGCCGCGGCCAGGGTGTCGCCGGCGCCGTGGTCATCGGTGGTGGACACCCGCAGCCCGGGGAACTCACGGAAGTCGTTGCCGTCGTAGAGCAGATCGGGACTGAACTGCGCCGAGGGAAGATGACCGCCCTTGACCAGCACCCAACGTGGGCCGAGGGCATGCAGCGCGCGGGCCGCCGCCCGTTGGGATTCGGCATCGACGACGTCGATGTCCACCAGCAGGCGCACTTCGTGCAGGTTCGGCGTGACCAGCGTTGCCAGTGGAAACAGGCTGTCGCGCAGGGCGTCCAGCGCCGAGGGGGCCAGCAGCGCATCGCCGTGCATGGATGCCGAGACCGGATCGACCACCAGTGGGATCGCAAGGTCGAGGTCTCGCCACGTTGTGGCCACTTGCGTGATGATCTGCGCCGAGGCGAGCATCCCGGTCTTGGCCGCGGTGATCCCGATGTCGGGGACCACCGCCGTGATCTGTCCCGCGACCGTATCGGCGGGGATCTCGTGAAAACCGCTGACGCCGAGGGTGTTCTGCACCGTGACGGCGGTGACCGCCACGCAGGCGTGTACGCCGAGCAGCGCGAAGGTGCGCATGTCCGCCTGGATGCCCGCGCCGCCGCCGGAATCGGATCCGGCAATGGTCAGCACCCGCGCCGGTGTGGTCGCGGGTGCTGACAGCGGCAGGAACTCCACTAGGACGTGATCGGTAGATACACCCGGTTGCCGTGCTCGGCGAACTCGGCGGACTTCTCGTCCATGCCCTTCTGAATGGCCGCGTCGATGTCTTCCTGGGTGTGCAGACCGTGCTCGTCGGCGAAGTCGCGCACGTCCTGGGTGATACGCATCGAGCAGAACTTCGGCCCGCACATCGAGCAGAAGTGTGCGGACTTGGCCGGTTCGGCGGGCAGCGTCTCGTCGTGGTACTCCCGCGCGGTGTCCGGGTCCAGCGACAGCGCGAACTGGTCGTACCAACGGAATTCGAAGCGGGCCTTGGACAATGCGTTGTCGCGGTCCTGGGCGTGCGGGTGCCCCTTGGCCAGGTCGGCGGCGTGGGCGGCGATCTTGTAGGCGATCACGCCGTCCTTGACGTCCTTGCGGTCCGGCAGTCCCAGGTGCTCCTTGGGCGTGACGTAGCAGAGCATCGCCGTGCCGGCCTGGGCGATGATCGCCGCACCGATCGCGGAGGTGATGTGGTCATAGGCCGGAGCGATGTCGGTGGCCAGCGGCCCGAGCGTGTAGAACGGCGCCTCTTCGCACAGTTCCTCCTCCAGGCGCACGTTCTCGACGATCTTGTGCATCGGGACGTGGCCTGGGCCCTCGATCATCACCTGCACGCCATGGGATTTTGCGATCTTGGTGAGCTCGCCCAGGGTGCGCAGTTCGGCGAACTGAGCCTCGTCGTTGGCGTCGGCGATCGATCCCGGCCGCAGCCCGTCGCCGAGGGAGAACGTGACGTCGTAGCGGGCCAGGATCTCGCAGAGCTCTTCGAAGTTCGTGTAGAGGAATGATTCCCGGTGATAGGCCAGGCACCACGCGGCCATGATCGCGCCGCCGCGCGACACGATCCCGGTGACCCGCTTGGCGGTCAGCGGAACGTAGCGCAACAGCACGCCGGCGTGCACGGTCATGTAATCCACGCCCTGCTCGCACTGCTCGATCACGGTGTCGCGGTAGATCTCCCAGGTCAGCTTGGCCGGGTCGCCGTTGACCTTCTCCAGTGCCTGATAGATGGGCACGGTCCCGATCGGCACCGGTGAATTGCGCAGAATCCACTCGCGGGTCTCGTGGATGTCCTTGCCGGTGGACAAGTCCATGACGTTGTCGGCGCCCCAGCGGGTGGCCCACACCAGCTTGTCCACCTCTTCGGCGATCGAGCTGGTGACCGCCGAGTTGCCGATGTTGGCGTTGATCTTCACCTTGAACGCCTTGCCGATGATCATCGGCTCGAGCTCGGGGTGCTTGTGGTTGGCCGGGATCACCGCGCGCCCGCGGGCCACCTCGTCGCGGACCAGTTCTGCGGAAACTCCTTCACGGGCGGCGATGAATGCCATCTCCGCGGTGATCTCGCCCGCCCGGGCGCGCTGCAGCTGGGTACCGCGATCGGTCACCACGCCCGCCCGCGGCGCCAAGCCGCGGTGCAGGTCGATTTCGGCATTGGTGTCGGTGTAGGGACCGGAGGTGTCGTAGACATCGAAGTGCTCACCCGTGGTCAGGTTGATGCGCCGGAACGGCACTTTCATCGTGATGCCGCCGGGCCCTTCGATCTCGCGATAGGTCTTCTCGCTGTAGGGGATCGGCCCGGTGGTGACCTGGGGCTCCAGCTGCGTGTTCAAGACGTCGGTCATATTGCTTCCTCTCCCTTGCCGGCATGACCCGGTCAGGTTCGTACGGTCGACGGCCCCGGCCGTCCTCTCAGCGCACTGGCTGCGCTCCCGCGGTTCGATTTCTGCACTGCGAATACTGCATGGCCACGCTATCGCAGCAAGGCTCGCGGCGTAAGCCGCCGATGGGGCCACGGCATCACGAATTAGGCATCCGATGTTTTGATTAGCTAATATATGTGCTTTGGCGACACTGAGGACGCGGGGTGATTGATGACTGCGCAGGCTGAGAGGGTCGGGGTCGACCCGGGTGCGGTCGCCACCGCCCGTCGCCGGCGGCGCTACGACCGCAATCACCCGCAATACAAGTGGATCGCGCTGTCCAACACCACCCTGGGCATTCTGCTGGCCACCATCAACGGCTCGATCGTGCTGATCTCGCTGCCCGCGATCTTCCGTGGCATCGGACTGAACCCGCTGGACCCGTCGAACGTCAGCTACCTGCTGTGGATGCTGATGGGGTACCTGCTGGTGTCGGCGGTGCTGGTGGTGTTCTTCGGCCGCCTCGGCGACATGTTCGGCCGAGTGCGCATCTACAACTGGGGCTTCGTGGTGTTCACGGTCGCGGCGATCGCGCTGTCGATCGACCCCTTCCACCTCGAGCCCGGCGCCATGTGGCTGATCGGATGGCGGGTGGTCCAGGGTGTCGGCGGCGCCATGCTGATGGCGTCGTCGGCGGCGATCCTCACCGATGCCTTCCCGGCCAATCAGCGCGGCATGGCCCTGGGCGTCAACCAGGTGGCCGCTGTCGCCGGGTCGTTCCTCGGTCTGCTGATCGGCGGACTGTTGTCGGAATGGGACTGGCGGGCGGTGTTCTGGGTCGGCGTACCGATCGGGGTGCTCGGCACCATCTGGTCGCTGCGATCACTGCACGAACTCGGCGAGCGAACACCGGCCAAGCTGGACTGGGCGGGCACCGTGACGCTGGGCCTGGGCCTGACGGTAGTGCTGACCGCGATCACCTACAGCATTCAGCCGCACGGGACCTCGCCGACCGGTTGGGGCAGCCCCGCGGTGCTGGGTTCATTGGCGCTCGGGGTCGCCCTGTTGGTGTTGTTCTGCTACATCGAAATGCGGGTAAGCGCCCCACTGCTCGATGTGCGGCTGTTCAAGATTCCGGCGTTCGGCCTGGCCAACGGGGCAGGGCTGCTGGCGGCGATCGGGCGCGGTGGTCTGCAGTTCATGCTGATCATCTGGTTGCAGGGCATCTGGCTGCCGTTGCACGGCTTCAGCTTTGAATCCACGCCGTTGTGGTCGGGCATCTACCTGCTGCCTATGACGGTGGGATTCCTGGTGGCCGGACCGTTGGCCGGTGCGCTGTCCGATCGGCACGGTGCCCGGCCGTTCACGGTCGGCGGCATGGTGTTGATGGCGGTGACGTTCGTGGCACTGGTCGCGCTCCCGGTGGACTTCGACTACTGGGCGTTCGCGGCGCTGGTGTTCCTCAACGGCCTGGGGGGCGGGATCTTCACCGCGCCCAACAGCGCCGTGGTGATGTCGAGCGTGCCGGCCGAGCACCGCGGCGCGGCGTCGGGCGTGCGGGCCACGTTCTTCAACGCCGGCACGTCGCTGTCGATCGGCATCTTCTTCTCGCTGATGGTGATCGGGTTGGCGAACACACTGCCGGGCGCGCTGGCTGCCGGCCTGCAACAGCAGGGCGTGTCCGCCGGGGTCGCCGATCAGGTGGCCAACACTCCGCCGGTGGGCAGCCTGTTCGCCGCCTTCCTGGGCTACAACCCGATCGCCGAGCTGCTGGGACCCTCCGGGGTGCTGGATCAGCCCGGCGTCGATACGCAGGCACTCACCGGGCACGCCTTCTTTCCGCAGCTGATCTCCGGCCCGTTCCACACCGGATTGGCCGTGGTGTTCGCCGCCGCCGCGGTGATGATGGTCCTCGGCGCGCTGACGTCATGGGCGACGCCGGGGCGGTACGCCGCTGAGCCGCTGAACCTGCGGGACTGAATCCACCGATTTTCGTGTACGGCGGGACCGTCGGCACACAAGGTAGTTGACAAGACAACTATCTAGCCTCTAAAGTCTGGGTAGTTAGTTGACAATGAAACTATCTTAAGTGGAGGGATCAACTCGTGGACATCGTGATTCTGGTCGGCCGCATCCTGTTCGGCGCCGTGTTCATCGGCGGTGCGCTGGGGCACCTCACTCAGATCGAGCCGATGGCCGCCTACACCGAAAGCAAGGGCATCAGGCCCGGCAAGCCGGCGGTGGTGGCATCCGGCGTGTGGATGCTCGCCGGTGCGACCCTGGTGATCCTGGGCGCCTGGGCCGACCTGGGCGCGCTGATGCTGGCGGCCTTCCTGCTGCCGACGGCGTTCATCATGCACCCGTACTGGGCTGAGCAGGACCCGCAGGCCAAGGTCAATGAGCAAAACCACTTCATGAAGGACGTTTCGCTGGCGGGTGCAGCCCTGGCATTGTTCGGGTTCTTCGTCACCGCCGGTGCCGGCACGGGATTGCAGCTGACCGGCCCGCTGTTCGCATCGCTGGCCGGCTAAGTCGGCACGTTCGACGAGGCCCCACGGCCCGGTTCTGCGCGACGGTCGCAGAACCGGGCCGTTGCGATCTCGATCTGGTACCAAAGTGACTGGTGTGACTACGCTGACGCCCCCTCGTGGAGGCGATCAGTGCACGTCAGGGGCACGGGACACGCCCATGAGCTGTGGAGTTGACCGGGCCTGGTCCGTGGTGCACTATGGACCACGCAAGCACCTCGTTAGGTGAGGCGTCTGCACGGACACAGGCCACTGACCCCGAACGTCGAAAGACGCCCCGGGTCAGGACAGCTCCTCCCGGCTTAAGGGTTGAGCCCAAGTGGCTTCCGGCCCCCGGGGGGCAGGACACGCCGTGCAGTGCCGAAGCTCTGACGAGAGGGGTGCGGTCTTCCGACAGTCGTCGGAACTGCCTCCCAAAGCATGCGGTGAAACCGGCGCGTCAACGCGCCCGCGACCGAGAGGAGGTGAGGGACGAATGAGTTCCGGTGATAGTCCGAGCCGATATTTGACTTCTGTTCCGTCCCCATCCGCACGGTCGCATACCGCCTCCAGCTAAGCCACGATCTGGCCTCTGGCTCGTCGCGCAGCGCCGTTACGCGACTAGGAGGCCATCATGGTTGCGATCGCATACACCGACATTCAGGCGCCGGCACCTCGTGCCATCAGCACGCCGAAGAAGGTGGACAGCCGCCCGGCTGCTCCCGCCTCAGACCCGTTGGTCGACATGACCTCTCGTCTGCTCAGCGGTCCGCTGCACCAGATGTACGCACTCCTGTGGCGCGTCGGAGTGCTGACCGTAAGCAACTGAGGTCAAACCTCTTCGAGCGCCTCGCCGAGTTGCTCGAGCACATCGTTGCGGTGGTTGCTGGCCAGAATGTGGCCGGCAGCCACCGCAACTGCTACCGGCCAATCGATGATCTCGAACGCGGCCAGCAGCGCCAATCCGCCGTAATAGGCCAGCTGCTCGGGCCGCGGAACCGTGACCTTGCCGAACAGCGGCAACTCCACCGCGAAGCCCTCCGCCTCCCGGATATGGGCCACCGCCTCGCGCTGCGACGACGAACGCCGCGGCTTGTCCGCCATCATGAACCTCCTGCTGGCGACGGGTCGCCGGATGGGTGGGCCGCGGCCTTTCCGCGGCTCGAGCCAGTGTCCCCATTGTGCACAAGCCGCAGCACCGGCGCGGACTGGCCATCGGGCGCCGGAGTGCCGTCCGGTCGTCGCGGCCCCGGCACGATGAACTCGACGGGCGGCGCATCGTCGTCGTCCGGCGCGGACAGCAACCGGGGTACTACCGCCGCGCCGACGGTGGCCACCGTCGCGGTGCCCAGCGCCTGAGCCCAGCCCAGCGGGCCCAGCGGAGTGCAGCCCAACAGCTGACTGACCCCCGGGATAGTGATCAAGGTCCCCATCACACCGAGTGAGCCCACGGCGGTTGCCACCACCAGCGGGTCGCGGGAATCCAGCAGTGTCTGGCCCAGTTGGGTGGCGACCAGCGACACCAGCGCGACCGTCGACGCCCGCTGTTGGCGGCCGGTGACCGAGGCCAGCGCCCATGCGCCCACCGCGGCCGACGCGGTCGTCACCCCGCGCACCGCCACCGTGCGCCACAGCGTGCGCTCGTCCGGGCCGCGCGCATCGACGTCGGCTTCCTCGCTGAGCGAACTGACCGCCAAGGCTGTGGCCGGCAGCGCATCGGTGAGCATGTTCACCAGCACCAGCTGGCGGGCGTTGAGCGGCGAGCTTCCGGTCAGCGCGCTGCCGATGATCGCGAACGCCACCTCACCGGCGTTGCCGCCCAACAGGACCGCCACCGCCGCCTGGACCCGCTGCCACAGCTCGCGACCCTCGTCCAAGGCGTCGAGCAGAGTGTCGACCCGCCCGTCGAGCAGCACCACGTCGGCGGCGCTGCTGGCCGCCTCGCTGCCGTGGGCGACCACGGCGATACCCACCGTTGCGGCGCGGATCGCCGCGGCGTCGTTGGCGCCGTCACCGACCATCGCTGTCACCTTGCCGGTGCGTTCCAGGGTCTGCACGATCTGAACCTTGTTCTCCGGTGACATCCGGGCGAACAACACCCGGTCGGCAACCGCACGTTCCTGGCCCTTGCGCGACAACGCATCCCACTGCGCCCCGCTGATCACCTGGTCGGCCTCGACCGCCAGGCCCATCTCCCGTGCGATGGCGGTGGCGGTCAGCGGGTGGTCGCCGGTGATGAGCCGCACCGGGATGCGGCGGCGATCCAGATCGGCGAGCAGTTCGGTGGCCTCGTCGCGCGGAGTGTCGGACAACCCCAGCAGACCGACGAATGTCATCTCGTCGCCGCAGTATTCGGCGATCTCATCGGGCTCGGGGTCATCACCCAGGGATTCCAGCTGTACCGGTGTCAGGTCCCGGCGGGCCACCGCGATCACCCGCAGGCCGTTGGCGGCCAGCTCAGCCACCGACTTCCTGACGGCCGGGCTCGCGCCGGTGCACGCCAACACCACTTCCGGGGCGCCCTTGAGTGCCAACTCGGATCCGCGGACCGACGCCGAATACGGACGCCCCGAGCGAAACGGCAGGTGCGCGGCGGGGCCATTGGGTTCCGGCACGCCGGCGGCGAGCGCACCCTCCACGATGGCGTTGTCGGTGGCGTGCACCCGAGGGGCGCCGTTGGACGTCGGCGCGGCGCCGGCGGCGTAACGAAAAACTTCTTCGTCGGTGAATCCCGGCGCCGGGTGCACCTGCGCGACCCGCAGTCGGTTCTTGCTCAGGGTCCCGGTCTTGTCGAAACACACCACGTCGACCCGGCCCAGCGCCTCCACGGAACGTGGAACACGCACCAGCACGCCGGCTTTGGTCAACCTGCGCGCCGACGACTGTTGCGCCAGGGTGGCCACCAGCGGCAGCCCTTCGGGAATGGCGGCAACGCTGACCGCGATGCCGCTGGCCACGGCCTGGCGCAGCCCGATCCGGCGCGCCATACCCAGACCGGTCACCAGTGCGCCACCGGCCAGGCTGATCCGCCAGGCCTTACGGGTGAGCAGGCTCAGCTGGTGCTGCAACCCGATCGCGGACTGATCGCCGGCCACCAGATCTGCAGCCCGGCGGCCGTAGGTGTCGCCGCCGCTGGCGGTCACCAGCGCCACCGCTGTTCCGGTGACCACGGTGGTGCCGGCGTAGACCATGCACTCGCGCTCGGCCAGATCCGCGCCCGGAGTGGCTTCGACCTGCTTGACCACCGTCAGCGACTCACCGGTCAGTGACGACTCGTCGACCTCGAGGTCGACGGCCTCGATCAGCCGGCCGTCGGCAGGGATCACCTCGTGGGCCCGCACCTCGATCACCTCGCCGGGGCGCAGTTGCTCGGCGTCGACGTCGACGTAGTCGCCATCGGCGAGGACCTTGCGCGCGGCGGGGATCTGCTCGTTCAACAGGACACTGAGCCGGCGCTCGGCGACCAGACGCTGCGCGGCGGCGAGCATCGCGTTGCCGCCCAGCACCGAACCGACCAGCATGGCATCCACGGGTGAACCCAGCACCGCGCTGGCCGCGGCCCCCAACGCCAGCACCGGCGTGATCGGGTCCGCCAGCTCCCCGCGCACCGCGTGGGCGAACTGCCAGAACAGACGTGGCGGTGCGGTCTGCGCGCCGCGGCGGGCCAGGTCGACCGCCGCCAGAGCGGCGGACGCAGCGGGTCCGTGCGGATTCTCACTCGGCACCACCAGATCCGGCGGCTGCAGTATCGTGCGCACCTGGTCGACCGACATGGCATGCCATTCGTGGGTCGCCACCGGTCTGGGCACGGTGGCGTCGACCGCCCGGCGAGCCAGCCAGTAGCCGGACAGTGCGCCGGCCGCCGCGCCGGTGGTCACCGGTCCCGGTCCACGTCCGCGAACCCCGGGAAGCAACAGCAATGCACCCAATGTCGATGCCCCGGTGGCGATCTCGACGCCACGACGGCTGGCTGACCGAGCCGCCGGCAGCGCGTGCAGCACCCGCCACACCGCGGCCAGGTCGGTCAGCAGGACATCCGCGCACCACGGCGGGCAGCCCTGCTCAGGCAGCATTCCCAACGCCACGTCGGCCGCCGCCAGGGCCCGCACGGCGGTCGTGGAGAGCACCGCGACGTCGTGGCCGTCGGCTTGGTAGGCGGCGACCGTTGCGGCGAGCGCCTCGTCCACCGTTGCCCCGTCCAGCGGGCGAATGTCGTCGAAGATCGGACGCAGCTCCCCGAGCGTGTCGGACTCGACCGAGACCACCTCGACGTCGGCGTGCCGGGCCTCGGTGACCACCGCGGCGGCCAGCGGCAACAGCGCAGGCTGGAAAGACGCCTCGACGCCGGGTCGCGGGCCGATCCGGTGCCAGCCCGCCTCCAGCCCGGCATCGCCGAGCCGGGACTGGGCCTGCGCCCATGCCGCTCGCAGTTCGTCGTCGTCGGCGCCGCGGACCTGCGCCACCCGCAGGGTCTCGCCGCACAGCACCCGCGGGTCGATGACCACGGTGTCGACCCGATCCAGCTCGCGCAGACTGCCCGGCCGCAGCACCACCGCGCCGTGCCGGTCGGCCAGGCCGCGGCCCAGTGTCGAGGCGAATGACTCACGCGTGGTGCGGGTGGCCTTCGGTGCCATCACCGCCGCGGCGGTGCCGGCCAGGTCTGGGCTGCGGGTCGCCGCGGCGATCACCCCGGCGCCGACGGCCTGGACCACCGAAGCGCGGTCCAGGTGCCGTTCGATCGGACCCGGGGGCCGGGGGGCCGGCCGGCGCGGGACGGTCACCCGCGGGTGTTCGGCGTACTCGGCGAGCTCCGGTTCGCGGCGACGCCAGGCGCGCTCGGCGGCACGCTCCTCCCCGGCGCGCATCGCCTCGACCGACAAGTCCACCGCCAGCGAGGTGGGTGCGGTGTTGAGGGTGTGCACGGTGGCACTGGCCAGCGCCAACACCGCGTCGGTCGCCTGCTTGCCGATGTTGTCTTCCAACAGCGCCCGGAGCCGTGGCTGGTAGTTGACCACGGTGACGCCGGCTTCCAGGCCGAGCGGCAGGGCCGGCAGTCGCAGCAACCGGCCCGCGGTCGCCAGGCCCAGACCGGCGACGTTGGCGCCGACCGTGAACGCCCGCAGCATCTGCGTCATGCCATCGCCGGGCAGGGTGGTGGGTGTGCTGTTGCGCGGGAAGGGGGACACCCGGCGGTACTGGTGCTCGATGTCGGTGACCACCCGCAACAGCTCACGCATTGACACGACGTCGGGGTCGGCTGAGTCGAGCCCGACCACCAGGCGTGACAGCGGATGGTTCAACCGGACCGAGGTGACCCCGGGCAGGCCGCGGGCTGCGGCCAGCACGGTGGTCGCCACCTCGTCTCCGTTGGCCCCGTCAAGCCCGCGAACCTCGACCCAGGCCCGCTCCGGGCTGCGGAAACACCGCCGGTTCAGTGCCGGGCCGGTGTCATAAACCGGTCGGAAGGCGCCGGCCACGCCGGTTACGGTCTGGACAGATGCGGTCAGTACTGCAGAGGTGGCCTGAACGCCGAAGTTCGCTGCTCGCAAAGGAAGAGAGTGCCGTATGGCACGGCCTAAATCCACGCCTGCCCGATCAGCTGCGCGCGCGAGCGCGGCCGCCGGCGCTGCCGCGCGGCTGACGTGCGGTGCTCTTCTTGGCCTGCGGGCTGCGCCGCGTACCCGAGCTCCCGGACCCTGACGTCGCTGATTCCGTCGACTTCACGGCTTTGAGCGGACGCGCCGGGGTAGCGGTCTTCTTGGCGGACTTGGTGCCCGGCTCCGCCGCCACCGAAGTGGTGGACGCCTTCGAGTCCCTGGACCGGTTGTTCAACTGCTTGATCACCAGCGCGGTGCCGCCGACGGCTACCAGCACCGGCCACTCGACCAACCCGGCGGCGCCGAGCGCGCCCAGCGTGAGTGCGGCTGCGGGGGTGGAGTGGCTGCCATCGCTGAGGCCGCGCTGTACGCCGCCGGCCACGCCCTTCACACCGCCGATCACCCCGCCGACCGCCGCACCGCCGACTGCGCCGGCCGCTTCGGTGGTCATGGTCACCGCGCGGTTCGCCGCCCGGGTCAACTGTCGTACCGTCCCTGCGACGGCGTTCATGGAGATTCCCTGCCCTTCAATGTGAGGCAAAATGCGTAATCAGACCATCCTAGGCGCAGTTCGGCGGGCGCCGCGGAATCCACACTGAATTCATAACTTCCGCAACTTGATGCGGCGGTCAAGCCGGATTGATCTCCACCATCACCGGGGCGTGATCACTGGGCTGTTTGCCCTTGCGCTCGTCGCGCACGATCTCGGCGTGGGCCACCCGGGACGCCAGCGCGGGCGACCCCAGGATGAAATCGATGCGCATGCCCTGCTTCTTGGGGAACCGCAACTGCGTGTAGTCCCAGTAGGTGTAGATGCCGGGTCCGGGCGTGAACGGGCGCACCACGTCGAGGTACTGCGCATCGACCATCGCGTTGAACGCCGCACGTTCGGGTTCGGAGACGTGCGTGGCGCCGGCGAAGTACTCCATGCTCCACACGTCGTCGTCGCGCGGGGCGATGTTCCAGTCGCCGACCAGTGCGATCGGCGCCGAAGGGTCGTCGCGCAGCCAGCGCTGCGAGGTATCGTGCAGCGCGGCAAGCCATTCCAGCTTGTAGGTGTAGTGCGGATCATCCAGTGCGCGGCCGTTGGGGACATACAGGCTCCACACCCGAACCCCGCCGCAGGTAGCGCCCAGCGCCCGCGCCTCCACGAGGGGCTCGGCGTCGCCCTTGGCCCAGGACGGCTGCCCGGGGAAGCCGATCTCGACGTCGTCGAGGCCCACCCGGGAGGCGATCGCCACCCCGTTCCACTGGTTGAGGCCCACGTGCGCGACTTCGTAGCCCAACTCGTGAAACGGCAGCGCGGGGAACTGTGCGTCGGTGCACTTGGTCTCCTGCATGGCCAGTACATCGACGTCGGCGCGGGCCAGCCAGTCCGTCACCCGGTCCACCCGGGTTCGGATGGAGTTGACGTTCCAGGTGGCCAGTCGTAGTGCAGTCACGCAGCCACCCTAGATCGTGCGGGCATCGAGGTAGCGGGTGCGATGCTGGCCGGCGAAACCGATCGCCTCGAAGAAGCCGAACGCCTCGGTGCCGGACTGGGCGTAGCCGCGGGTGGCGCCGCGATCGGCTCCCCAGGCCTGCAACGCCGCGCAGATCGCCCGCCCGTGGCCCTGTCCGCGGCTGCCTTCGGCCACCCGAAGACAGGCCACCCCCAGCCATCGGGTGCCGTCCGGGCCTTCGGTGACCGCACCCCGGCCGAACGCCACCCCGGCTATCCAGGCGAACGCCACCTCGCTGTCGGCCAGAACGGTCAGCGTCACCGTGGGAGGCGTTGTCTCGACGGCCAAGTCGCGCACCAGGGTGCGGGTCTGATGTACCGCGGGCAGGTCCTCGGGCAGTCGCAGCAGCCGCTCCGGGACCGCCAGTATCGGCGGAACATCCCGCTGCGCATACCAGTCGATGATCGCCGGGATGGTGTTGGTGTGGGCGAACATATCAAGGGGTACAGCGGAATTGGCGGCCAAATCGGCACCGGGCGCGGCACGCAGAAACCAGCCGTCCAGCCACTGGTGTTCGCTGCCCGGCCAGGCCAGCGCGGCGGCGTGTTCCACCGACCGAATCGCGGAGTTCTTCACCGGCCGATCGGTAAGCCGGCGTACGTAGAGCACGTCGGTTTGCCGGAACTCATGCACCGTGCCGTCCGCCGAGCGGACCCGCACCCTCGGCCCGGCCTCCACCAGATGCCCGATCACGTCGCCCATCGGTGGCTCGGAACCCGGGGGACGCAGATACCGCAGACTCACCCGGACGCCGACCTCGGGGAGTTCGGGGGGCTGGGCCATCACAGGAGATTCAGTACCGGATAGCTCAGTGGCCGAACGGATCCGGCACTTCGCCGGGCATCCAGGACAGGCCGGGCACTCCCCAGCCGTTGGACTTCACCGTGCGCTTCGCCGCGCGGGCGTGCCGGCCGACCAGCATGTCCAGGTACAGCAGGCCGTCCAGGTGGCCGGTCTCGTGCTGCAGCATCCGGGCGAACAGCCCGGTGCCCTCCAAGGTGACGGGGTTGCCGTCGCCGTCCAGGCCGGTGACTCGAGCCCAATCCGCCCGTCCGGTCGGAAACGCCTCGCCGGGCACCGACAGGCAGCCCTCGTCGTCTTCGTCGGGGTCGGGCATGGTCTCGGGCCGATCCGAAGTCTCCAGGACCGGATTGATCACCACACCGCGGCGGCGCGTCGTCGAGCGCCGGTCGTCGGCGCAGTCGTAGACGAACAGCCGCAATCCCACGCCGATCTGGTTGGCGGCCAAGCCCACCCCGTTGGCGGCGTCCATGGTCTCGTACATCGACGTGATCAACTCACCCAGGTCGGCCGGCAGCGACCCGTCGTCGCCGACGGGAACCGGGCTGGTCCGGTTGTGCAGGACGGGATCGCCCACAATGCGGATCGGTACGACGGCCATGACCGAAAATCTTAGGTGGGCGGTTCAGCGAGGCTCGACGCAGGAGAGGCGAAGCTGGGACCGCCGGTGTTCGCAGCGGTTCAGCGAGGCTCGACGCAGGAGAGGCGAAGCTGGAACCGCCGGGCTCATGCGGCCTCCGGTCGGTCGCAGCGACCACGGCGACTCGCGGGGCGGGCTCCCGGTTCAGCGGCGCCGGGCGTGATTGAATAATCGCCGGAACACGCCGCCGAGTAGCACGGACGTTTCAGCCAGAGAACTTTCCGGAAGGGTCCAGGAAACGATTATGGACGGCGCTATGGCGCAGGCGAATCGCTCAGGGGACGATTCGGAGCCCACCGACGGACTGAGCCGTCGCGAACACGACATCCTGTCCTTCGAACGGGACTGGTGGAAGTACGCCGGTGCCAAGGAAGAGGCCATCAGGGAACGGTTCGCGCTGTCGGCGACCCGCTACTACCAGGTACTCAATGCGCTCGTGGACCGGCCCGAGGCCCTGGCCGCCGACCCGATGCTGGTCAAGCGACTACGTCGGCTGCGGTCGAGCCGGCAGAAGGCGCGTGCCGCGCGGCGACTCGGATTCGACATCACCTGAGCCCGGTGAATCGCCTGATTGTTGGGCGTTTATCGGTCATGGCCCATTTCTCGATACAGTTGTCGCGATGAACGATCACGTTCCCGACTCCTCCCGACTCCCACTGCGCGCCATGGTGATGGTGCTGCTGTTCCTGGGCACGATCTTCTTGCTGGTCGGGTTGCAGGCGCTCGGCTCGTCGAACAGCGACGAGGACAGCGCGCATACCGCGACGTCGAAGGCGGTGGCCACCAGCTCGGCGGAGGCCAAGCCCGAACGCGTCGTTCACAAGCCGGAGGTGCGGGTCTACAACATCTCCGAGCAGGCCGGACTGGCAGGCCGCACCGCCGACCAACTGCGCGAGGCGGGTTGGAACGTAACCGACGTCAGCAATCTCGAGCTGCCCCAGGTCACCGAGAACACCGTGTACTTCAGCGACGCCGAGGGCGAGCATGAGGCGGCCAATTCGGTGGGCGAATTGCTGCACGCCGTCGTCGAACCGCGCATCCCGGATGTGGCGGAGCAACCACCGGGCATCATCGTGGTGGTCGCGGGTTAAGCTCCTCGCATGGTCGTGTCAGCTCACCGCAGAGCCTTTGCCTCCGTCGTCTTCGCCACCCCGGTCGTGCTGCTGGCGGCGTGCAGTCCCCCCAACGAGCAGCCGTCGGAAGTTCCGGGCACCACGCCGTCGGTCTGGACCGCCTCGCCGGCTCCGTCGGGTGCGGCGGACGAGCCGGGCGGCTCCGGCGGCTCGGACAACCTCGTCGCACAGCTGGCCACCCCCGAAGGCGGCCGGGCCGCCACGGCGACGTTTGAGTTCAGCAAGGCCGGTGGCAAGGAGTTCGTCACCATCACCGTGCAGACCACCAGCACCGGCATCCTCAAGCCCGGTTTCCACGGGCTGCACATCCACGGCGTCGGCAAGTGCGAGGCCGACTCGGTCGCACCCAGCGGCGGGGCGCCGGGCAACTTCCTGTCGGCCGGTGGGCACTTCCAGGCTCCGGGTCACAACGAGCACCCGCAGAGCGGTGACCTGACGTCGTTGCAGGTGCGCTCCGACGGCAGCGCGCTGCTGGTGACCACCACCGACGCGTTCACCAAGGCCGAACTGCTGGACGGCGACGGGACGTCGCTGATCATCCACGCCGACGACGACAACTTCGCGAACATCCCGGCGGAGCGCTACACCCAGGTCAACGGCACTCCCGGCCCGGACCAGACCACGCTGACCACCGGAGATGCCGGCAAACGGGTTGCCTGTGGTGTCATCGGCGCCGGATAACCGTCCAGCCCGGATCGAGTTCGCCCACAGTGCTCGGCCCACCATCGGGGTGGAGTGGGAGCTCGCCCTCGTCGACGCGCAGACCCGCGACCTGAGTAACGAGGCTAGCGCTGTGTTGGCCGAACTCGGCGAAAACCCGCGCGTGCACAAGGAATTGCTGCGCAACACCGTCGAACTGGTCACCGGCATCTGCGCCGACACCGGCGAGGCCATGGACGACCTGCGGCAGACCTTGGCGGCCACCCAGCCCATCGTGCACAGCCGGGGCATGGAACTGTTCGGCGCAGGCACCCACCCGTTCGCCCAGTGGTCGGCGCAGAAGCTGACCACCGGGCCGCGCTATGCGGAACTGATCAAACGCACCCAGTGGTGGGGCCGGCAGATGATGATCTGGGGGGTGCACGTCCACGTCGGCATCTCCTCGGCGCGCAAGGTGATGCCGATCATTTCGTCGCTGCTCAACTACTACCCGCACCTGCTGGCGCTGTCCGCGTCGTCACCGTGGTGGGCTGGCGAGGACACCGGCTACGCCAGCAATCGGGCCATGATGTTTCAGCAGCTGCCGACCGCCGGGCTGCCGTTTCAATTCCAGACCTGGTCGGAGTTCGAGGGCTTCGTAGACGACCAGAAGAAGACCGGGATCATCGATCACACCAACGAGATCCGTTGGGACATCAGGCCGTCACCGCACCTGGGGACCATCGAGGTCCGGGTCTGCGACGGGGTGTCCAATCTGCGTGAGCTCGGCGCGCTGGTGGCGCTGACCCATTGCCTGATCGTCGATCTGGACCGCCGGCTGGACGCCGACCAGAACCTGCCGACCATGCCGCCCTGGCATGTGCAGGAGAACAAGTGGCGCGCGGCCCGATACGGGCTGGACGCCGAGATCATCCTCGACGCCGACAGCCGGCAGCGGCTGGTCACCGAGGATCTCGACGAGGTGCTCAACCGGTTGGAGCCGATCGCGGCACGTCTGAACTGCTCCGACGAGTTGGCGGGCGTGGCTGAAATCTATCGGACAGGTGCGTCGTATCAGCGTCAGCGCAGGGTTGCCGAGGAGCACGACGGCGACCTGCGGGCGGTGGTCGATGCGCTGGTCGCCGAACTGGATGTCCACTGATGGAACCGGCCTGATGGAACTGCCGATGTTCCCGCTGGAATGGGTGCTGTTGCCCGGCGAGGAACTGTCGTTGCGGATCTTCGAAATGCGTTACACGGTGCTGGTCGGCGACCTGATGCGCAGCGGTGATCCGCGCTTCGGGGTGGTGCTGATCGCGCGCGGCCGTGAGGTGGGCGGTGGTGAGCAGCGCAACGACGTCGGCACCATGACCAGCATCACCAACTGCGCCGAACTGGGTGCCGGCCGTTACGCGTTGCGCTGTCTGACCGGGGAGCGGATCCGGGTCGGTGGGTGGCTTGTCGACGATCCCTACCCGCGCGCCGATGTCGAGCTGTGGCCGGATGAGCCCGGAGAGCCGGTGAGTGACAGCAGGTTTCGTGAGTTGGAGGATCGGATCGTCGCGCTGCACAAGCAGATGGCGGTGGCCCAGCGGCGCTGGCTGGCGCCGGGACGCAACGCCATGCTGGGTGGTCGCAGGATGCGGTCGCTGGAGCCGACGCAGCGGTTGTACTCGCTGGCCTGCCGGGTTCCGATGGGCGAGGCCGATCGGTACGCGGTACTGGCGGCGCCGTCGTTGAACGAGCGGCTCACGGCGCTGCACGAGGCGATCGAGACGGTCTCGGCCCGAGTCGAATTCGAATCGCCGCGCTGAGGCTACTTCAGCATGCTTCCCGCGTCGACGGTGAGGGGAAGCCCGGTGACGTAACGGGATTCGTCTGAGGCCAGGAACAACACGGCGTTGCTGATGTCTTCGGGCTCGACCCAGCCGATCGGCAGCACGTGCATGAACTGCGCGGCGACGGCCATGTCGTCCGGGCCGGGGTTCTGCAGGTCCGGGCGGAACAACCTCATCGTTCCCTCGTTCATGAACAGTGGGGTGTTGACGTTGGTGGGGTGTACCGAGTTGACCCGGATGAAGTGCTGTCCGAGTTCGACGGCGAAGGTCCGCATCAGCCCGACTACTCCGTGCTTGGCCGCGATGTAATGCCCGGTGTGCGGGTAGGCCTTCAACCCGCCCACCGAGCTGGTCAGGATGATCGAACCGCCATTGCCGCCGGAGATCAGATGCGGTACAGCGGCTTTGACGGTCTTCCAGACGCCGGAGAGGTTGACGTCGATCATGTCCTGCCAGTCGGCCTCGGAGGTCTTGTCCAGGGTCGCACCGCCGTTGCCGATACCGGCGTTGGCGACGATGACGTCGAGCCGGCCGAGCTGTTCGACTCCGCTGTCCACCGCCGCCTTGAGGGCGCCGAAGTCGCGGACGTCGACCTGTGCGGTGACGATGCGGCGGTCCAATCCCTTGACCAGCTCGGCGGTGTGCGACAGGTCATCGGGTGTCGGGGCCGGGATCTCCTTGTTGCTGCTGATCCGGGCGCAGACGTCGACCGCGATGATGTCGGCGCCCTCCTGCGCGAGCCGAACTGCGTGGCTGCGGCCCTGACCGCGCGCCGCCCCGGTGATGAACGCAACCTTGCCCTCGACTCGCCCAGCCATGTGAAGCACCTCGTCTCTTGTTGGTCGAATGATCAGCAAGGCTGGCATCGAGCGGCCCGGTTGTCAAGGTTTGGCTGTGCCGTAGCTGCTTTCAGCTGGCGGTGCGCGGTGGTGGCGCCAACCGGGTCAGCTGGCGCTGCACGAAGGCGCGCAGCTCGTCGTGGCCGCTGGTCACGCCCACCGCATGCTCGTTGCAGAGGTTGCGTGCGGTCTGCGCGATCAGCATCGAGATGGCGGCCGGCGGGTAGTCGCCCAGGTCGACCCCGTTGGCGCGTAGCGCCACCGTGACGGCCGCCGTCTCGATGTCGCGCACGCGTTCGGCATAGGCCTTGAGCTCGGCCCGGATCGCCTTGCGATGGTTGGCCAGCGCCATGAACTCGGTGTTAAGGCTGGTCAAACGAGCGTCGCTGTTGATCTCCCACAGCGTGCGTAGCGGGTCGTCGTCGGTGAGGGCGGCGCGCATCCGCTCCAGTGCGGTGTCGGCCCCGGCTCGCAACACCTCGACGAACAGGTCGTCCATGGTGGGGAAGTAGTAGTAGACCAGAGCTTGTCGCACGCCGGCCTCGGCGGCCACCTTTCGCGAAGTTGCCGCGGCGTAGCCCTCCTCCCGCATGATCCGGGCGGTGGCCTCGATCAACCGGCGGCGGGCGTCGGTGTCGGTCGAACGTGCCTTGCGTGTGCTTGACCGCTCCGGACGCTGCGTGGTAGGCATGGTGCATTCTAGCAATCTGGTCAGTCGATCAGCAAAGGACAACGATGCCCGATCTAGCCGCGGTGGACTACTTCTCCGATGCAGCCGTCGCCCAGGACCCCTACGCCTACTACGAATACCTACGGGAGCAGGGGCCGGTGTTCGCCGAGCCGCACCACGGCGTCGTCGCCGTCACCGGATATCAAGAGGTCCTCGCCGCGTTCAAGGACCACGACTCGTTCTCGGCGGTCAACGCCATCGGGGGGCCGTTCCCGCCGCTGCCGTTCGAGCCCGAAGGCGACGACATCACCGCACAGATCGAGGCGCACCGGCACCAGTTCCCGATCTTCGAACACGTCGTCGTTATGGATCCGCCGGCGCACACCCGGGCCCGGTCTCTGCTGAGCGGTCTGCTTACCCCGAAGCGGCTGAAGGAGAACGAGGAGTTCATCTGGCGGCTGACCGACACCCAGCTCGACGAGTTCATCGGAAATGGCCGCTGCGAGTTCCTGTTCGACTACGCCAAACCGTATGCGACGCTGGCCATCACCGACCTGCTCGGGGTTCCCGAAGATGACCGTGCCGAGTTCCGCGCCGCGCTGGGCGCCGGACACCGCGATGGACAGCACGTGGGATCGCTCGACGGCACGCCGGTGGGACTCAACCCGCTGCACTATCTGGACGAGAAGTTCAGCGGCTACCTGAGCGAGCGGCGACGGCAGCCCTGCGGCGATGTGCTGAGCACCCTGGCCACCGCCACCTATCCAGACGGCTCGACGCCGGAACTCCTGGAGGTGGTACACCCGGCAACCTTCCTGTTCGGGGCCGGGCAGGAGACCGTCACCAAACTGCTCGGCACCGCGGTGCAAACCCTCGGCGAGCGGCCGGAACTCCAGCAGACGTTGCGCGACAACCGAGCGCTGATCCCCGCCTTCATCGAGGAGGCCCTACGAATTCACAGCCCCACCAAGATCGATTTCCGGCTGGCCCGCAAGACCACCACGCTGGGTGGGGTGCGTATCAAGGCCGGCACCGTGCTGATGCTGTGCCTGGGCGCGGCCAACCGGGATCCACGCAAATTCGAGAACCCTGACGAATTCCGGTTGGACCGTCGCAACGTCCGTGAGCACATCGCATTCGGGCGCGGCATCCACACCTGCGCGGGTGCGCCGCTGGCCCGGGTCGAGGGCCGGATCACGGTGCACCGCATGCTGGACCGGATGGCCGACATCACCATCAGTGAGGAGCATCACGGCCCGGCCGGCCAGCGCCGCTACGCTTTCGAACCGACCTTCCTGCTGCGCGGGCTGACCGAGCTGCACATCGAATTCACCCCGGCGGGTTAGTTCTTCGTTCCGCGAGCAGGCACAGAATCGCACTATTCCACCCTGATTTACGCGATTCTGTGTCTGCTCGGCGGAAGGCGCATAACAGATCGAGCAATCCGAAAGGCCGGCAATGTCTCTCAGTTCTTTGTTGGATGAAGTTCGCCTGCGTCCCGGCGCCGGCGAGGTGATCCCGATCATCGACCCGGCCACCGAGGAGCGGATCGGCGAATTCAACGACGGCGGCGCCGCGGCCGTCGACGATGCGGTCGCCCGGGCCCGGGCTTCCTTCGAATCCGGTGTTTGGAGCGAGATTCCGGCCCGGGAACGCGCCAAGGTGCTGTGGCGGGTGGCGGATCTGATCGAAGAGCACGCCGACGAGCTCGCCCAGATCGACTCGATGAACACCGGGATGCCGCTGACGCAGGCCCAGATGATCGTGCCGACCTGTGCCGAGATCTTCCGCTACTACGCCGGCTGGTGCACCAAACTCAATGGCGACGCCTACCAGGTGCAGATGTCCGGTGGCATCTCCGGGGCGCACGCCGACCTGCACGCCTATACCCTCAAAGAGCCCTACGGGGTGGTAGGACTGATCTTCCCGTGGAACGGCCCGCTCTTCAACGCCTGCACCAAGCTGGCGCCGGCGTTGGCGGCTGGCTGCAGCAGCGTGGCCAAACCCGCTGAGGAGACGCCACTTTCAGCTCTGGTACTCGAGCGGCTGCTCACTCAGGCCGGCGTGCCGAACGGCGTGGTCAATCTGGTGACCGGCTACGGGCACACCGCCGGCGCGGCGCTGGTCGACCACCCCGACGTGGAGAAGGTCGCGTTCACCGGCTCCACTGAGGTCGGCAAGCGGATCGTGGCGGCGTCGGCCGGCAACCTCAAGCGGGTCAGCCTCGAACTCGGCGGCAAGTCGCCGGTGCTGATCTACGACGACGCCGACCTGAACACCGCCATCACGATGGCGGCGATGGGCATCTTCATCCACTCTGGGCAGGGCTGCATCTGTGGATCACGGATCTTCGTCCAGCGCGGCGTCTACGACCAGGTGGTCGACGGAATCGCCATGGTGGCCAACAACCTTCGCCTTGGCGGCCCCAAAGATGAGGGCGCCATGATCGGCCCGCTGATCAGTGAGAAGCAGCTCAATCGGGTGATGGGATTCATCGACGAGGGCAAGCGCGACAGCGTCGACGTCATCACCGGCGGACACCGGCTGGACCGCAGCGGATACTTCGTGCACCCGACGGTTCTGGCCAACGTCGACCCAGCGATGCGGCTGTCCCAGCAGGAGATCTTCGGCCCGGTGGTCACGGTGGTCCCGTTCGAGGAGGATGACGAAGCCGTCGCGCTGGCCAACGATTCCGAATACGGCTTGGCGGCCACCGCCTGGACCCGCGATCTGGGCCGCGCCCACCGGCTGGCCAAGCGGCTGCAGGCCGGGACCGTCTCGCTGAACTGCCAGATGGTCTTCGACCACTCGGTGCCGTTCGGCGGTTACAAGCAGTCCGGCTGGGGCCACGAGTGGGGCCGCGACGGTGTGGAGGGCTTCCTGCAGACCAAGTCGGTGTACACGCAGCTCTGAGTGCAGCTCAACTCATGCCGATGCGAATGTTCTTGATCTGCAGGAATTCGTACAGTCCGTCGACTCCGCCGGTCCGTCCGAAACCGCTCTGCTTGTAGCCGCCGTAGGGGCCTTGCGGGGCCATGTCACTGAACGTGTTGACCCACACCGACCCCGCCTGAAGTTGGCGGGCGACCCGGTGGGCGCGTTGCAGATCGCGGGTGTGCACGAACGCATTCAGCCCGTAGCGGCTGTCGTTGGCGATGCGCACCGCCTCAGCGTCGTCGCTGAACCTGATGAGCGACACCACCGGCCCGAACGTCTCGGTCTGTGCCAGCTGCGAGGAATTGTCGACTTCGCCGAAGACCGTCGGCTCTATGTAGTAACCCGGTGCGAGATCACCGCCGAGCCGCCGACCGCCGGAAAGCAGCTCCCCGCTGCCGTCGGCAATTGCGCTGTTGATGACGCCCAGGATACGATCCACCGCCGGCTGGCTGATGACTGGTCCGAAAGTCACAGCGGGATCGAGTGGATCGCCCACTCGGGCATGGCCGATCACGGTCAGGAACTTCTCGACGAAGGTGTCGTAGACGGAGTCGTGCACCAGCAGCCGACTGGCACAGGCGCAGCTCTGTCCCGACTGCATCAGCGGCCCCTGATGTGCCGCCATGACGGCCGCGGCGTCGAGGTCGGCGTCGGCGAAGACGATATTGGCAGACTTGCCGCCGAGTTCGGTGACTACCGGAGTGAGATTGGCTGCGGCAGAGCGCAGTACTGCGCGGGCCGTGGCCTCACCACCGGTGAAATGGATCTTTCCGACGCCGGGATGGCGGACCAGCGCGTCACCGCTCTCGGCGGCGGCCGGTGTCACGTTGACCAGACCGTGAGGTAGGCCCGCCTCCAGACACAGCTCACCGAAGCGCAACGCGGCCAGCGGTGCCAGCTCTGAGGGTTTGAACACCACCGCGTTACCGGCTGCCAGTGCGGGTGCGACACACGATCCGGCGACCACCAGCGCCCCGTTCCAGGGGGCGATGATGCCCACCACACCGTACGGCTCGCGTTCGATCAGGTTGACGTCGAATGAGCCGTTCACCGGTGTACTGGAGCCGTGGGGCTTGTCGACATATCCCGCGAAGTGCCGCAGGAACCGCTCCAACAAAATCGCGTTCCCGGCGAACGAGATCGGCACCGCGTAGTCCTGGACGTTGAGCGCGGCGAGTTCGTCGAGGTGCTGATTGATCACGTCGGCCAGATCGATCAGCAGGTCGCGGCGTCGGTCGACGGTCAGTGCGACCCACTCCCGCTGTGCTTCACCGGCCACGGTCACTGCGCGGTCGATCTCCGCGGCGTCGGCCAGCGTGACGGTGGCGTTCGGTTGGCCGCTGGCCGGGTAGATGTGCGCGTGCGTAACGGGCGTAATCATGAAACACCGTCCGTCATGAAATACCTTCGGCCGCCCACTCGTCGGTGACCCGCTGCTTCTGCTCCTCGATTACCTGTATCAGTCGGGAAGCCTTGGGCCAGCCGTAGTAGACGCCGAAATGTAGTGCCAGTTCGTCTATTTCGTCGAACGAGACGTCGCGACTCTTCAGCGCGGCGTAGACGTGGCTCAGGATGGGATACGGCGCGTCCTGAAAGGCGACGCACGCCACCGTGATCAGCCGGCGTTCCTTCATGCCCAGCCCCGGGCGCAGCCACATCTCACCGAAGACGAAGTTCAAGATGCCCGCACCCGAATAGGGGTTGTCGCGAATCGGTTCATATGGAACGCAGTTGACATCGCGGAAGGCCTGTTCGCCGACGAGCAGGCGGGCTTCAGGATCGCTGGGGGTTCCCAGCGGCAGCAACGGCTGCGGGGCCGGTGCCGGCTCGCCGCGGTCTTGGTGGATGCGTTCCCACTGCTCGTCGACGATCATGTTGAACAGCGAGGCCTTGGGCCAGCCGGAGTAGACCGCGAAATGCAGGACGGCCTCCCGTATTTCGTCGATCGTCAGATCTCCGCTGACCAGCGCGGCGTAGACATGCTCACGCAGTGGCTGTTCCGCGTCGGCCGCCGCCACGCAGGGCAGTGCGACGAACCACCGGTCGCGCCGGCTCAGCCCCGGCCGCTGCCACACCTGCGCGAAGACGAAATCGAGCATGGTTTCGGCAGCGGGTGCGGCTTCGGCGGGTGTGGGCAGGGCCATCAGCGCGGCGAACGCGCGCCCGCCGGGACCCGACTCAGCGGAGGGTGGCACCGGCATCGACCTTGAACTCCAGCCCGGTCACGTGCCGGGACTCGTCGGAGACCAGGAACAGCACCGCGTTGCTGACATCGCGGGCCTCGGTCATCACGATCGGCAGCGCATTGGCGAAGATCGGGCCCAGACCGGCGTGCTCGCTGCGCTGCAACAGGTTGATCAGCTTGTCCGGGCGCATCCCGGTCTCCACCCCGGTGGGGTGCACGGTGTTGACCCGAACATTCACCGCGGCAAGCTCATTGGCCAGTGCACGGCTCATACCGACCACACCGTGCTTGGACGCTGTATAGGGGGTGTGCAGCGGGACGCCCTTCAAGCCGGCAACCGAGCTGATGTTGATCAGGCTGCCGCCGCGCTCCACCAGATGCGGCAGCGCCGCCGAGCAGGTGTTCCAGGTCCCGATCAGGTTCACGTCGATGACGGTGCGCCACTGCTCGGGCGTGGTGGCGTCCCAGGTTCCGGAGGTCAGCACTCCGGCATTGGCCACCGACGCGTCCAACCCGCCCAGTTGGGCGACCCCGTCGTCGACCGCGGCAGCCAGCGCGGCCGCGTCGCGTACGTCGACCACATGGGTGACCGCTCGGCGGCCGTGTTCGGCGACCAGGCGCGCTGTCTCGTCGAGTTCTTCTGTGGTGGACAACGGATATTCGATGTCCGGCAGTGACGCGCAGATATCGACCAGGATCAGGTCGGCGCCCTCCTCGGCCAACCGGACCGCGTGACTGCGCCCCATGCCCCGCGCGGCCCCGGTCACCAGGACGCGCTTGCCGGCAACGCGGCCGCTCATAGCTTGTTGTTGAAGCCGGCGTCGACGGGGAAGGTCACCCCGGTGACGTAGCGGGCGCCGTCGGAGACCAGATAGGCGACGGCGTCGCTGATGTCCTCGGGCTCGAGCATCTGCACCGGCATCGGGTTTTGCAGGTGCGGGCCGCCGCCGGGGTAGTTCGCCAGGAACTCGGTGATGGCCGGATTCACCGCCATCATGGTGTTGACCCCGGTCGGGTGCACGGTGTTGACCCGAATGCTGTGCGGCGCCAGCGCATTGGCCAGGGTTCGCATCAGGCCGACGATGCCGTGTTTGGACGCCGCGTAGCCCAGGCCGCCGCCTTGCAGACCGCCGAAGCCCTTGAGGCCCGCCGTCGAGCTGGTGAACACGATCGCGCCGCCGCGTTCGCCGGCGATCAGGTGCGGTATCGCGGCTTTGGCGGTGTGAAAGGCGCCGACCAGGTTGACGTCGAGCACGTCGGTCCACTGTTCGAGGTCTTCGGCGTCGGTGAGCTCCCGAAACGCCATGGTGGCGATGCCCGCGTTGACACAGACGATGTCGAGGCGGCCGAAGTGCTCCGCCCCGGCGTCCACGGCGGCCTTGAGTGCGGCGTAGTCGCGGACGTCGGCCACCGAGGCGATCATCTTGCCGCCCTGGGCTTCCACCAGTGCGACGGTCTCGTCGAGTTCGGCGCGCGATCCCATCGGGTAACCGCTGGATGCGATGTCGGCGCAGATGTCCACCCCGATGATGTCGGCGCCCTCCCGCGCGAGCCGCACGGCGTGACTTCGCCCCTGCCCCCGCGCCGCGCCGGTGATGAATGCGACCTTGCCGTCGAGAGAACCCACGGGCGCTACAGTAACTGTGTTACTCATCGGCGGCAAGGGGTTGATCAGTGTTCAGTTCGCAGGAGCGGATCCTGGCGATCGTCGTCGAAATCCTCGAAACCGACGGCTACGACGCGGTGCAGTTGCGTGAGGTCGCGCGCCGCGCCCGGATGTCGCTGGCGACCATCTACAAGCACTACGGCACCCGCGACGAGCTGATTCTGGCCGCGCTGGACACCTGGATGCTGACGAACCGTTACGCGGGTATCACCCCGCAGGGCCGCGAACCCGGAGAGCCGCTCTACCCGGCGCTGATGCGGATCTACCGGAGCATCTTCGAACCGTGGGAGCGGCATCCGGCGATGCTCACCGCCTACGTGCGGGCCCGGTCCGCGCCGGGCGGAGACAAGCTGGCGCGCCGGGGATTCGACGTCGTGGTCCCCGCGGCCATGGCGGTGCTCGTCGGCGTCGACGAAGGATTCATTGCCGACCTGGACCTCGTCATCTCCAACCTGGTGTACGGGTTGTCGGGTCGCTTCGCGGCCGGGGAGATCGCCATCACGGACATCCTGCCCGGACTGGATCGGGCCGTGTACTGGATGACCAACGGCTACGAGATGAATGCGCGTGCTTAGCGTCTGGTCAACGCGAACACGTGGATGTCACGATCGGTCCGGTGCTGGTAGGTGCCGTAGTTGCTGACATAGTCGACGAACATCTGGTAGACGCGGTCGTGCTCGGCACCGGTGAGCTCGGTGGCCCGAACCGGAATCTCCTTGCCGCCCATCGTGACCCAGGCATTCGGGTCGGCGAGCAGGTTCAACACCCACGCCGGATGGTGTGACTGCCCGAAGTTGCTGCCCACCAGGAACAGCCGGTCGCCCTCGCGCATGTAGGCCAGCGGGATCTGCCGGCGCTGACCCGATTTTCGCCCCGTGGTGCTCAGCAGCAGCAGCGGGACCGCCATCGGGCCCAGGATGGTGAGCCGCCCGCCACTCTTTTCGAGCAGCCAGCGGTCCAGTGGAGCGCCCCGGCGGATGAGCCACGCGACAGGTTTCGTCCCGACGACGGCCCCCACCGCCCGCCGTACTCGCTCGCCAGGGTCGCGTCCCCATCGCACGTCGGGAAAAGCGTCTTCGGTCATGTCAGGATCCTGCCATTTCAGCGGCACAGGCCGTGTGAGACTGACGAAATGTCGGAAATCGTTTTCACCGCTGTCGCGCCGGTCATTCCGGTGCGGGACCTCGACGCCGCACTGGACCGCTACCGCCGGCTCGGGTTCACCGTCGCGCCCTACTCCGGGGCCGCCCGGTACGGTTTCGCCGAACGCGGGCCGGTCTCGTTGCACCTGTCCGAGTGGGCCGAGCATGATCCGGCGCGGACCGCCTCCAGCGTGTACTTCTACGTCGACGACGCCGACGCCCTCTACGCGCAGTGGACCGCCTCCGGAGTGCCGGGACGTTTCGTCGAGCCGGCCGACACCGACTATCGACTGCGCGAGTTCGCCTACGTCGACCCCGAAGGCACCCTGCACCGCGTCGGCTCACCGATCCTGACCAAGATCGCCCAGGCCAGCCGCGACATCGCGGCTCCCGCGGAGGTGATCTTCGAGTTGATCGCCGATCCGGCGCAGCAGCCGGGCTGGGACGGCAATGACAATCTGTCCGAAGCCGCTGCCGGACAACGGGTTCGTCAGGTCGGGGCGATGTTCACCATGGCGCTGACTATGGGGGTGGTGCGGGAGAATCACGTGGTGGAGTTCGAAGAGGGCCGCCGTATCGCCTGGTTCCCGGCCGAACCCGGCCGGCAACCGCCGGGGCATCTGTGGCGGTGGGAGCTGGAGCCGCTCGATGAGACCCACACTCGGGTCACCCACACCTACGACTGGACGCAGCTGACCGACCCGAAACGCCTTGAGCGGGCACGCTGGACCACTGCGGACCGGCTCGCCGAGTCGCTGGCCCGACTAGCCGCACTGGCCGAGGGATCCTGACGTCGCGGCGCTCACCGACCGTCGGCGAAGGCACGCAGCGCGTCGATCTGAGCGGGATCCAGCGAGGGCCGGACGTTTTCCCGGGCGGCGGCGACATCGGCCTCCGTGACGTCGGCGGCGTCGATCGAGCGTCGCATCGCGGTCAGCGCCGCTTCGCGCAGCAGCGCCACGCAGTCCGCGGCGCTGTAGCCGTCCAGGTCGGCGGCCAGCGCATCGAGGTCCACGTCGTCGTGCAGCGGCACGGATTTGCCGGCCACCTTCAGGATCTGCCGGCGGGCGTCGGCGTCCGGCGGCTCGACGAACACCAGCTTCTCCAGCCGCCCGGGCCGGGTCAGGGCCGGGTCGATCAGTTCGGGCCGGTTGGTGGCGCCCACCACCACCACGTCGCGCAGCGGGTTGGCACCGTCGAGCTCGGTCAGCAGCGCGGCCACCACCCGGTCGGTGACGCCCGAGTCGAAGCTCTGGCCGCGCCGTGGCGCGAGCGCGTCGATCTCGTCGAGGAACACCAGCGACGGAGCCGAGTCGCGGGCGCGCTGGAACAGATCCCGCACCGCTCGCTCGCTGCTGCCCACCCACTTGTCCATCAGCTCAGCGCCTTTGACGGCGTGCACGCTCACCCGCCCGGAACCGGCCAGGGCGCGCACCACGAACGTCTTGCCGCACCCCGGCGGGCCGTAGAGCAGCACCCCGTGCGGCGGTTCGACGCCCAGCCGGGTGAAGGTGTCGGGATGTTGCAGCGGCCACAGGATCGCTTCGGTCAGAGCCTGTTTGGTGGCCACCATGTCACCGACGTCATCGAGGGTCACCGAGCCGACCGACACCTCGGCGGTCGCCGAGCGCGACAGCGGACGGATCACGCTCAGCGCCCCGATGAGGTCGTCCTGGGTCAACACGGGTTCCTCGCCACCGTCGCTGGCGCGTGATGCCGCCCGCAGCGCCGCCTCGCGGACCAGTGCGGCAAGGTCGGCGGCGACGAAACCCGGAGTGCGATCGGCGATTTCGCTCAGCGTGAGGTCGGCGGTGGGAACCGACACCAGCAACGTCGTCAGCAACGCTGCTCGGGTGGGGCCGTCGGGCAGGCTCAATCTGATCTCGCGGTCGCAGAGCTCCGGTGCCCGCACCCGGGCGTCCAGCTGGTCGGGCAGTGCCGAGGTCGCGACGAAGGCGACCCCGTCGGTGGCCACCGCGGCGCGCAGTTCGGCCAGGATCAGCGTGGCCACCGGTTCGGGTGTTTCGGGCAGTAATGCGTCGATGTCGGCGATCAGCAGTACTCCGCCGCCGTCGTGGATCTTCGCCGCCGCTGCCCGCACCGCGGCCAAACGGTCGTCGGCGGCCAGTGCCCCGACCTCGGGGCCGTCCAACTCCTCGATCCGGCGACCCTCGCAGACCGCACGCACCAGCGTCGTCTTGCCGACCCCGGCCGGACCCGACACCAGCACCCCGAGGTTCGTTCCGGCGTTGAGGGTCTTGAGCAGCTGCGGCTCGTCGAGGGCCAGTTTGAGCCATTCGGCGAGTTTGGCCGCCTGGGCCTCGCAGCCCTTCAGTTCGTCGATGGCGATGCGGGCCGGGCGCACGTGTGTGACGGCGGGGGCCGCCGGTGACGTCGTGGTGCCGCCGTTGCCCCAGGTGACCAGTGAATTGGGTTGCACGCTCACCGGACCGGCGGGATCGACCCCGGTGACGGTCAGCAGCTCGGAGGTCCAGCTGATGCCGACCGCCGAAGCCAGCGCCGTGGTCGCCTCCGACGTCGACGTGCCCGGCCCCAGATCACGCGGCAGCAGCGAGACGGCGTCGCCGACGGTCAGCACCTTGCCCAACAGGGCCTGGCGCAGCGTGGTCGGCGACAGCGCTTGCGAGGCCGCCGAGCCGCTCAGCGTGACCGAGCGGGCGCCGTAGACGGTCACCGCGGCCACCACCACCTCGGTGCCGTCGCGCAGCCCGGCGTTGGACAGCGTCACGTCATCGAGCAGCACCACCCCGGCCGGTGCGTCCGGCCCGGCCAGCCCGACCACCGCCGACGTCGTCCGGGAACCGGTGAGCGACACCGCATCCCATTCCCGAATACCCAGGGCGGCAACCGCTTCGGCGTGCAACCGGATCACGCCCCGGCGGGCGTCGACGGCCGAGGTGTTCAGCCGGGCGATCAACGTCAGGTGCCGAGACGTGTCGACGCGGCGGTGTTCGGTTTGCTCTTCGGTGGAACCCACCCGGGTCAAATTACGCGGATTTCGTCGTCAGTGTCGACTACTACCGCGCGCCGTTAGGAGTCGAACCGGATCAGCTGGATGCTGACGGTTTCGGTGTCTCCGGTGACGGGCACGGTGTACCAGATCGTCCGCCGGTGAGGCTGCGGAAGTGCCTCGATTTCTTGCCAGACCTGACCAGGAAATCTGATCCGCCGCTCGGTCAACCGGTTATGCCCCAGGCTTCAGCCAGCTGCTCGCGTGACATCGTCAGCGATTCGCCCTGTTCGAGTCCATCCGATTTTATGCGTTCGGGTGCGACGTCGCGTCCTACCTGACGGCGTAGACGGTCATCCGAGGCGCTTGAATAGACCCATGTGGTCACACCGAAGCACGCTTGCCGCGGCGCTCTGCGCGGCCCTGCTGCTGGCCCCGCCGGCCCGAGCCGACTCCACCAACCCGCTCCACGACCTGATCGACGCCGCCGCCCAGCGCCTGCAGGTCGCCGACGACGTCGCGGCGGCCAAGTGGCTCGCCGGCGCCCCCGTCGAGGATCCGGACCGGGTACAGCTGCAACTGACCGCGCTGGCCTCGGCGGCGCGGGCCAGACACCTCGACGCCGACTATGTGACAACGGTTTTCACCGACCAGATCGACGCCACCCAAGTCCTGGAACACCACTGGTTCGCCCAGTGGAAGCGCAATCCCGCCTCCGCACCGGCCACCGCCCCGGACCTGATGGCATCAAGGGCCCGCATCGACGGCCTCAATCAGGTGATGCTCGGCGAGATCGGCCGACAGTGGCAGCAGCTGAACGCACTGGACTGTGCGGCCCGGCGCGACGAGGCGGTCGACGACGTCGGCGCCACCCGGCTGTTCGACGACGTCTACCGGCAGGCGCTGACCGCGGCGACCCGGGACTATTGCCTGCGGTAGCTCAGCGGTTCGGTTTGCGCAGCCGCAGCCGGGCCATCGACTGCCCGCTGGGCCGGCGGATCCCCAGCGGCCGGCGTCCCGGCTGTGCCCGGCGGATCGCCCGCCGCGCGGCCCGGCGCTCCTTGGGTGCGTCCTCCCAGGCCTCCGGGTGCGCGGCCACCCAGCGCTGGCTGCGGACCGAGAACGGAATGGTGCACAGGTAGGCCCCGATGAGCACCAGCACCAGCACGTAGGGGTACTGGAACGCCGCCGCTGCTACCAGCGCCAGCACCGCCAGCAGCACCGCGGCCAAATGCGGCGGCACCGACACCGCGTGCATCTTGCGCATCGGGATCCGGCTGACCAGCAGCATCGAGGTAGCCACCACCCAGGCACAGGTGAACCACGGCGAGGTCCACCAACCGTCGCCGAACTGCAGTTTGGCGGCCAGCAGGCCCATCAGCGTGATCGCGCCGGCCGGGGCGGGCATCCCGACGAAGAACTCCCGGGTGTAGGCCGGCAGGGTGGCGTCGTCGAGCAGGGTGTTGAACCGGGCCAGCCGCAGCACCACGCACACCGCGTAGACCAGCACCACGATCCAGCCCGCCGGCTGCGTCGACAGCAGCGTCACATAGATCACCACCGCCGGGGCCACGCCGAAGTCGACGGCGTCAGCCAGGGAGTCGATCTCGGCGCCCATCCGCGACTCGGCGTTGAGGATGCGTGCCACCCGGCCGTCGAGGCCGTCGAGGATGGCGGCGGCGGCGATCAGCGCCATCGCCAGGTGGGGCTGCCCGTCCAGGGCGTACTTGATCGAGGTCAGTCCGGCGCAGATCGCCAGCACCGTCATGGAACTGGGCAGGATGTGCAGGCCCACCGGACGACGGTTGCGGACCTGCTGAGAGGGTCCCGTCACGGCAGCACGGCCAGCACGGTCTCGCCGGCGACCATCCGCTGGCCGATGCCGACCAGCGGCTGCGTCCCGGGCGGAAAGTAGACGTCCAGCCGCGATCCGAACCGGATCAGCCCGTAGGTGTCGCCGATCGCCAGATGGTCACCGGGCCGGGCGTCGCAGATGATGCGACGGGCCACCAGGCCGGCGATCTGCACGGCGATCACCTCGGCGCCCTCGGCGGTGCGGATCCGCACACTGTTGCGCTCGTTGTCCGCGCTGGCCTCGGCGCGATCCGCCGACCCGAACCGGCCGGCGCGATGCAGCACCTCGATCACCTCGCCGCCGACCGGGGCGCGCTGCACGTGGGCGTCGAACACCGACATGAAGATGCTGACCCGTGGCAGCGGAGTGTCCGGCAGATCGAGCTCCGGCGGAGGACTGGCCGTGTCCACCAGGCAGACCGCGCCGTCGGCGGGGGCCACCACCACACCGGGACGCGTCGGCGGCACCCGGTGCGGATGCCGGAAGAAACCGGCACTGGCTCCGGCGGCCAGCAGTCCGGCGCCGCGCAGCCAGCCGCGCTTGCGGCCCAGCGCCGCGACGCCGAGCCCTCCGGCGACGAACGGCAACCCGGCCCGGTGCATCGGCGGCACCGTCGAACGCACCAACTCGAGGAGGTGTCTCAGACCGCCGGGGTCATCGGCGGCGCGGGGTCTTCTGGCCATCCGGTCATCTTAGAAGGGTTCACCCGGTGAGGTCCCAGACCTCCACCTCGGTGCCCTGCGGCAGCTCGGTCACGTCGTCGGCGATGTCGAGCAGGCAGTTCGCCGAGGCCAGGAAGCGCAGATGGTGCGACGCCGGGGGGCCGTAATTGGTGACGGTCCCGGTCTCATGGTCGAGCAGGCCGCGCCGGAACTGCCGCCGGCCCGGCGGTGACGTCAGATGCTCGCTGAGCACGGCGGTGCGGCGCGGTCGGTCCGGCGCCGGCAGATCCATCGCGCGACGCAGGGCGGGACGCACGAACACCTCGAAGGACACCTGGGCGCTGACCGGATTACCGGGCAGGGTGATGATGGCCGCCCCACCGACCCGACCGATACCCTGCGGCATCCCCGGCTGCATGGCGACCTTGACGAAGTGCACGCCCTGGTCGCCGTCGCGGCCGAACACGTCCTTGACCACCTCGTAGGCGCCCGCGCTCACTCCGCCGCTGGTGATGAGCAGGTCCACCGCCCCGTCGCGCACCCCGTATCGGTCGAGCACGGCGGTGAACTCGGCGGTGTCGTCGGCGACGGTCGCCGCGCCCACCACCTCGGCACCGGCATCACGTATCGCGGCCGCCAGCATCACCCCGTTGGACTCGTAGATCTGGCCGGGCTTCAGCGGTGTTCCCGGATGGATCAGCTCGGAGCCGGTGGAGATCACCAGCACCCGCTGCCGGGGCCGCACGGTCAGCTGGGCCAGGCCCAGTGCCGAGGCCAGGCCGACCGTGGGCGCGTTGACGACCTGTCCGGCCCACAGCACGGTGGCGCCCTCGGCGACGTCGCCGCCGGCCCGGCGGATGTGGCGACCCTGGGCGGTTGCGGCGCTGATCGTCACCACATCGGTGCCGCCGTCGGTGGCCTCCACCGGCACCACCCCGTCGGCGCCGAAGGGCATCGGCGCACCGGTCATGATGCGGTGCGCGGTGCCGGCCACCAGCGTCGGAATGTCGGTGCGGCCGGCCGGAATATCCTCGGCCACCGGCAATCTCACCGGACTCTCGGGCGTCGCGCCGGCCACGTCGGCGGCCAGCACGGCGTACCCGTCCATTCCGGAGTTGTCGAAGACGGGCAGACAGATCGGTGCGGTGACGTCGGCGGCCAGCACCAGGCCCTCGGCATCCGACAGTGAGACCGCGACCGGCGGGCGAGGACGGATCAGGCCGGTGACAGCCCGCTGGTGTTCTTCGACAGATCGCATTCCGACATTTTGGCCTAGACCGGGTAGGTGATTCCTGTCAGCTCCTCCGACAGTGCCCACAGCCTTTGCTGGAGCTCTGTCTCGTGGGCCTGCTTGCTGGCGTCGACCAGTTTCGGGTGGCCGCGCTGCTCGCCGATACCGCTGGGCCCGTAGTACTGCCCACCCCGCACGCCGGCGTCGGTCGCGGCACGCAACGTCGGCAGCGCGCCCATCGCCGCGCTCTGCACTACCAGCGGTGTCAGCAACCGGTCCGCCGGTCGCAGCAGCGGCGGCAGATAGCGGGTCAGTTCGGTGTTGGAGGTGCCCGGATGCGCGGCGACGGCGATGGTCGACTTGCGTTTGGCGGCCAGCCGGCGCTGCAACTCGAAGGTGAACATCAAATTGGCCAACTTGGACTGGCCGTAGGCGGCGATCCGGTTGTAGCCGTGCTCCCACTGCGGGTCGTCGAAGTGGATGGCCGCCATGATCCGGTGCGCCATGCTGCTCACGGTCACCACCCGCGAACCCTTGACCCGCATCATCTTGGGCAGCAGCAGGCCGGTCAGGGCGAAATGGCCGAGGTGGTTGGTGCCGAACTGCAGCTCGAAGCCGTCGACGGTGGTCTGTTTGGGGGTGTACATCACCCCGGCGTTGTTGATCAGCAGATGGATGCGTGAATGTGCCGCGGTCAGGGCCGCGGCGGCTTCGCGGACTGACGCCAGCGAACTCAGATCGAGCTCTTGGATGTCGACGACGGCCTTCGGGTGGGCCTTGGTGATCCGCTGGGCGGCCGAGTGGCCCTTGTCCAGATCGCGCACCGCCAGCACCACCGTCGCGCCGTGCATGGCCAGCGCCTTCGCGGTGTGATAGCCGATTCCGGTGTTGGCGCCGGTGATCACCGCGACGCGGCCGGCCTGATCCGGAATGTCCGCCGCCGTCCACCTGTCCCGGCTGCTCATGTGGCAAACGATACTCAGGTGACGCAGGTTGTGCCGGGTCAGTTTGCGGGTTGCGTGGTCGGCAGTGCGGTGCCGGACGCGCCCTGACATCCTCTCCTACATGGCCCAGTACGCAGACCGCCCGACGGGGATCACCCTGGTCGACCCCACCAACCCGCCGAGCTCCCGGGCTCCGTTGGTGTGGGCGCTGGTCGGTGCGGTGCCCTGGCTGGTGCTGGCCGTGGTGCAGCTGGGGTGGGCGACGACCGATCAGCGGTTGCCGTGGCTGCACGTGGCGGCCCTGGCCGTCACCGCCGCGGGTCTGCTGGTCTCGACGGTGGTGGCCCCGCTGTGGCGCTACCGGGTGCACCGGTGGGACATCAGCGACACCGCGGTCTACACCCGCACCGGCTGGCTGGTGCAGGAGCGCCGGATCGCACCGATCTCGCGAGTGCAGACCGTCGACACCTACCGCGGCCCGTTGGACCGGCTGCTCGGGCTGGCCAACGTGCGGGTGACCACCGCGTCGTCGGCGGGGGCGGTGCACATCGTGGCGCTGGACGCCCCGGTTGCCGACCGGGTGGTGGCGCACCTGACCGACATCGCCGCGCTGGGCAGCGACGACGCCACGTGAGCGATCGGCGGCGCGGCATACTATTGTGGGATGCGCGACATCGACGAGGCCAGCAAGCGTCGCGCACTGGCACTGTTCGGAAGCGCTGAGCTAGCGGCATTCGAAGTCGGCACGACGCGCGGGCTGCAGCAGATCCACCGGTACCTGTTCGAAGATCTCTATGACTTCGCCGGCCAGATCCGTTCCCGAGATATCAGCAAAGACGGATTTCGTTTCGCCAGCGCAATTTACCTGAGCGACGCGTTGAGGCAGATCGAGAAGATGCCCGAGTCGACGTTCGAGCAGATTGTCGAGAAGTACGCCGAAATGAATGTCGCGCACCTGTTCATGGAAGGCAATGGGCGCAGTACGCGGATCTGGGTCGACCTGATCCTGAAGAAAAGCCTGGGGAAGTGTGTCGACTGGGTAGCCGTCGACAAACATGAGTACCTAGAGGCGATGAAGCGCAGTCACGTCAAAACCACCGAGCTGCGTGAACTGCTGCGTGGCGCTCTGACCGACAGGGTCGACGACCGAGAGGTCTATATGAAGGGCGTCGAGCAGTCGTACTACTACGAGGAACCCGACAACTACAAGGGCTGAACCGCGCTATGAACGGCACACAACGCTCTGACCAGTGGCAGCGCCTGAGCCCCCGGATGCTGCTGGTGCATCCGCTGCACGAGGCGCTGCGTGAGCTGCCGCTGCTGATCGCGGTGGTGGTGTTCGGCTCGGCCACCGACAACAAGGTCTGGGTGGTGGCGATGATCTGGGTGATCGCCCTGGTGGGTGTGACGCGCTGGTTCACCACCACCTACCGCATCGAACCCGATCCGGAGAGCGGCCGGGTGCAGCTGCGCTCGGGATTGCTTCGCCGAAACCTGCTTTCGGTGCCGCGCAACAGGATTCGTTCGGTGGAGACCGACGCCCGATTGCTGCACCGGCTGCTGGGCCTGACCGTGCTGCGGGTCAGCACCGGCCAGCACGCCGCCGGCGACGGGGCGTTCGAACTGAATGCCGTTGAGAGCAGCCAGGTTCCACAGCTGCGGAAGATCCTGCTGGCGCACACCGGTCAGCCTGCCCGCGCGGCGGCGCCCTCGGCCAAGTCGAAGGTGCTGGCACGGTGGCGACCGTCCTGGTTGCGCTACAGCCCGTTGAGCCTGTCCGGGCTGCTGACGATCGGGGCGGCCGGCGGAGCGTTGCTGCAGAGCGGAGCCTGGGCGGCGCTGCAGGATTCGCCGATGAGCCGGGCGTGGCTGGATGCCGCGCAGCGGTTCGGCAGGCAGCAGAGCGTGGCGGTGACGGTCGCGGTGCTGGTGGTGGCCGCGGTACTGCTGGCGGTGCTCAGATCGCTATTGACCTACGGAAACCTGGTGCTGTCACGCAGTTCCGGGCAGGTAGGGGATGTGCTGGCGTTGAGCTACGGGCTGCTGCGGGTGCGTGAGCACAGCTACGACATGCGCCGGCTACGCGGTGGAACACTGCGGCGCCCGCTACTGGTGCGGATGTTCGGCGGGGCGCGGCTGGACGCGGCGATGACCGGGGTCAACGGGGAAGGGGAATCCTCGATCCTGTTGCCGCCGTGCCCCCGGGTTACCGCCGAGCAGGTGCTGACCGGATTGGTGGCGGACCCCGTCGTGGTGACCGGGCCGCTGCGTCGGCACGGGCCGGCGGCCACCCGCCGGCGCTGGACCCGGGCACTGCTGCTGCCGGTGGTTGTGGGGGCCGGGCTGGCGGTTGCGGCGGCCACCGGGGCGCTGCCGGTGTGGGGCTGGCCGGCGTGGGGCGTGCTGACAGTGTGCGCTGCGTTGCTGGCCGCCGACCGGGCGCGCGCCCTGGGGCACCGGGTGGACGCCCGGTGGCTCACCGCCCGCACCGGCAGTTGGGAGCAGCGCCGGTATGCCATCTCCACCGACGGCATCATCGGCTGGACGGTGCGCCAGAGCTGGTTTCAGCGACGCGCCGGGGTGGCCACCCTGATTGCGGCAACGGCCGCCGGGGTCAAGGCCTACCGGGTGATCGACGTGCCGGAGGCATGGGCCTGGTCGGTGGCCGCGCAGGCGTCGCCGTGGGTGGCCGGCAGCACGTGGGCGCGTTCCTGACCGCTCGGCTGTGACTGCTCGGCCCTACAGTTGCCGGATCGCCTCGATACGCGCCCGCAGCTGATCCGACGTCGCCGCCGCCACCGGCGGGCCGCCGCAGATTCGGCGCAGCTCGTTGTGGATCCAGCCGTGCGGTTTGCCGAGGCGGTGATGCGTCGCCGACACCAGCGCGTTGAGTTCGTGGCGCAGCGCGCGCAGCTGCCCGTGGGTGGTCACCGGTACCGGAGCACCGCCCACCACCTTGGAACGCCGGTCCAGCTGCTCCTCCTGGCGCTGCCGCAACAGATCCCGCATCTGGTCGGCATCCAGCAGACCGGGGATGCCGAGGTAGTCGGCCTCTTCGTCGCTGCCGGCCGGGGTGGCGGTGCCGAACGAGGCGCCGTCGAAGATCACCTGGTCCAGCTCGGCGTCCGCGCCCAGGGATTCGAAGCCGTTCTCCAGCTCGGACGGCTCGTCGCGGCGGCGCTGCGCCTCGTCGAACTCGTCGCGTTCGGACTCCCGGTGCGGCTTGCCCAGGACGTGGTTGCGCTGCTCTTCCATCTCGCTGGCCAGGCCCAGCAGCGACGGCACCGACGGCAGGAAGATGCTGGCCGTCTCACCCGGCCGCCGCGAGCGCACGAACCGGCCGATGGCCTGGGCGAAGAACAACGGGGTCGACGCGCTGGTGGCGTACACACCGACCGCAAGCCGCGGCACGTCGACGCCTTCGGAGACCATTCGCACCGCCACCAGCCAGCGAGACGTGGCCGCGGAGAACTGTGCGATCTTGTCCGAGGCGCTCGGGTCATCGGAGAGCACCACCGTGGGGGCCTCGCCGGTCAGGGTCGTCAGCAGCTTGGCGTAGGCGCGCGCCGCCTTCTGATCCGAGGCGATGATCATGCCGCCGGCATCGGCCATGCCGCCGTCGCGCAGCTGCCGCAGCCGGGTGTCCGCCGCGGTGATCACCGCCGGCATCCACTCGCCGGCCGGGTCCAGTGCGGTGCGCCAGGCCCGCGCGGTGTGCTCGGCGGTCAGCGGGTCACCGAGCCGGGCCGAATGCTCCTCACCGGCACTGTCACGCCAGCGGGCCTCACCGGAGTAGGCCATGAACACCACCGGGCGCACCACGCCGTCGGCGAGCGCGTCGGTGTAGCCGTAGCTGTCGTCGGCCACCGAGCGCAGGTGGCCGGCGCCGTCGGGCTCGTAGTTGACGAACGGGATGGGACTGTCGTCGCTGCGGAACGGGGTTCCGGTCAGCGACAGCCGGCGGGTGGCGTCGTCGAACGCCTCGCGGATGCCGTCGCCCCAGCTCTTGGCGTCGCCGCCGTGGTGGATCTCGTCGAAGATCACCAGGGTCTTGGCGGCCTCGGTGCGCACCCGGTGCCGGGCCGGGTGGCTGGCCACCTGGGCGTAGGTGACGACGACGCCGTGGTACTCCGAGCTGGTCTGGGAGTCGGAGTTGGAGAACCGCGGGTCCAGCGCGATGCCGTGCTCGGCGGCGGCCGAGGCCCACTGCACCTTGAGGTGTTCGGTGGGCACCACGATCGTGATGCGCTCAACGGAACGGTCGGCCAGCAGCTCGCCGACGATACGCAGCGCGAACGTCGTCTTACCCGCGCCTGGCGTGGCGACCATCAGGAAATCTCGCGGCTTGGCCGTCAGATAGCGCACCAGAGCCCGGCGTTGCCAGCCCCGCAAAGCCCGGGTGCTGGGCGCTGCGTCAGCCCGCACCCGGTCTCCTCCCCTGATCGGAATGCAGTCTAAGCCAAGCGGATAGCATCGCTGGCGTGTCCACCCCGGGCGAGCCGGAATCGATTCGCGTCGAGCGACTGCTCGACGCTCAGGCCAGAGCCGTCGCGTTGTTCGACGAGATCGAGCGTCGCGGCCTGGTCAGGCCCGGTGTGGGTGAGCGGCAACTATCCGACGAGATCCGCGACCTGGCCGCCGACATGTTCGGGGTGACGCGGCACTGGCACAAGCGGGTGATCCGCGCCGGCGAGAACACTCTGCTGCCGTTTCACGCCGACCCGCCGGACCGCGTGATGGCCGACGACGACATCGCCTACCTCGATCTGGGGCCGATCTTCGCCGAGTGGGAGGCCGACTTCGGCCGCACTTTCGTGCTCGGTGATGACCCGGACAAGCTCGCGCTGCGTGACGCGCTGCCGCGGGTCTGGCAGGCCGGGCGGGCGTTCTTCGACGCCCACGCGGACGTCACCGGCGCGCAACTCTACGAGCATGTCGGGCTACTGGCGCAGGCCGAGGGGTTCGAGTTCGGCGCCCCGATTGCCGGGCACCTGCTCGGGGAGTTCCCGCACAAGAAGATCTCCGGCGACGACGCCCGGTTCTACGTCGCACCCGGATCCGACGAGCCGATGCGCCGCACCGACCCCACCGGCCGGATCTGCCACTGGATCCTGGAGGTGCACCTGACCAACCGGGCTCGGGGGTTCGGCGGGTTCTACGAGCAGTTGCTCGATCTTTAGCAACCTTGCACTCTCCAGGTCCGAGTGCTAAAAATGACGTTGGCACTCGCGACCGGCGAGTGCTAGGTCGGGACAGTGAGGTACGGGGCCGCACCTGCGGAGCACACCCACAGCCGTCCGTCGCGGGCACTGCACCCGACCAACAAGCCGTGCACCCCCTAACCGGAGGAATCACTTCGCAATGGCCAAGCAAATTGCGTATGACGAAGAGGCCCGCCGTGGCCTCGAGCGGGGCCTGAACGCCCTCGCTGACGCGGTCAAGGTGACGCTGGGCCCCAAGGGCCGCAACGTCGTCCTGGAGAAGAAGTGGGGCGCCCCCACGATCACCAACGATGGCGTGTCCATCGCCAAGGAGATCGAGCTGGACGACCCCTACGAGAAGATCGGCGCCGAGCTGGTCAAAGAGGTCGCCAAGAAGACTGACGACGTCGCCGGCGACGGCACCACCACCGCCACCGTGCTGGCCCAGGCCCTGGTCAAGGAAGGCCTGCGCAACGTGGCCGCCGGCGCCAACCCGCTGGGTCTGAAGCGCGGCATCGAGAAGGCTGTCGAGAAGGTCACCGAGACCTTGCTCAAGGAAGCCAAGGACGTCGAGACCAAGGAGCAGATCGCGGCCACCGCCGGGATCTCCGCGGGCGACCAGTCCATCGGTGACCTGATCGCCGAGGCCATGGACAAGGTGGGCAACGAGGGTGTCATCACCGTCGAGGAGTCCAACACCTTCGGCCTGCAGCTGGAGCTCACCGAGGGCATGCGCTTCGACAAGGGCTACATCTCGGGCTACTTCGTCACCGACGCCGACCGTCAGGAAGCGGTCCTGGAGGACCCCTACATCCTGCTGGTCAGCTCCAAGGTGTCCACGGTCAAGGACCTGCTGCCCCTGCTGGAGAAGGTCATCCAGGGCGGCAAGCCGCTGCTGATCATCGCCGAGGACGTCGAGGGTGAGGCCCTGTCGACCCTGGTCGTGAACAAGATCCGCGGCACCTTCAAGTCCGTGGCCGTCAAGGCCCCGGGCTTCGGTGACCGTCGCAAGGCGATGCTGCAGGACATGGCGATCCTCACCGGTGGCCAGGTCATCAGCGAAGAGGTCGGGCTGTCGCTGGAGAGCGCCGACATCGCGCTGCTGGGCAAGGCCCGCAAGATCGTCGTCACCAAGGACGAGACCACGATCGTCGAGGGCGCCGGTGACTCCGACGCCATCGCCGGCCGCGTGTCGCAGATCCGTGCCGAGATCGAGAACAGCGACTCCGACTACGACCGGGAGAAGCTGCAGGAGCGGTTGGCCAAGCTGGCCGGCGGCGTTGCGGTGATCAAGGCCGGGGCTGCCACCGAGGTGGAGCTCAAGGAGCGCAAGCACCGCATCGAGGACGCGGTGCGCAACGCCAAGGCCGCCGTGGAGGAGGGCATCGTCGCCGGTGGTGGCGTGGCCCTGCTGCAGGTTGCTCCGTCGCTGGACGAGCTGAAGCTCACCGGTGACGAGGCGACCGGTGCCAACATCGTCAAGGTGGCGCTGTCGGCTCCGCTGAAGCAGATCGCCTTCAACGCCGGCCTGGAGCCGGGCGTTGTCGCCGAGAAGGTCTCGAACTCGCCCGCCGGCACCGGCCTGAACGCCGCCACCGGTGAGTACGAGGACCTGCTCAAGGCCGGCGTCGCCGACCCGGTGAAGGTGACCCGCTCGGCGCTGCAGAACGCGGCGTCCATCGCGGCACTGTTCCTGACCACCGAGGCCGTTGTCGCCGACAAGCCGGAGAAGGCCGCCGCTCCTGTCGGCGACCCGACCGGTGGCATGGGCGGCATGGACTTCTAAGTCTGGTTGCACGAAAGAGCCCGGTTCCCCTTCGGGGGGCCGGGCTTTTTCGTGGCCGAGGGGCCGACAGCAACCCCCCAGGAATAAGTGCTGATGCTTGTTGTGAAAAAGAGCCACGCTGTTATGACCGAGAGGGATCGATGAAGCACATCGCATGGGGGATCGTTATCGGCGGAGCCGCGGCGGCCGCGTTCGCAGGTTCGGGAGTGGCCAACGCGGATCCCGCGTCGTGGACGCCGAGCTACGACGTCGACGGCGCCCAATTATTCGCAGGGCTGCCAACTTTGGGCCAGGAAGCGTGGTCCCCGGCATGGGAACTGCCCGTGAGCTTCACCTCGAGCGATGGCACGACCCTGACCGGGACCGACTACATCACCGCGTCGTCCGGCGGGTTCAACGACGAGTTCATCACCAAAGACGGGGCAACCTACGACCAGAACCAGCTGCTCCCGGGATTCACCAACCTGTACTACGACCCGGCCGGGGACGGTACCGCCGTCGACGTGATGAAGACCCCGTTCGGCAACGTCGATCTGTCGTCGATGGCCTCGACGTTCGCCCCGCCGGAGCTTCCCACGGTGAACGCGGAAACCGTGGGCCACAACATCGTGGTCGCTGACGGCGCCATCTACCGCATAGGGGAGGCGATCGGCCTGTCCGACAAGACCGGTGTTGCCGCGGCCGGAGGGCTGACGGATCCCGCCACCATCACTACATTGCAGACCCCCGAATCGTCGCTGGTGTGGGCGGCACCGGCCGCCTACACCGATCACAGCGGAGTGGATGCAACGACGCTGACTGGGAATCTGTATGTCACATCGCCGACCGACGTCGAGTTCGTCGACCAAGCCGGGGATGTCTTCGACCAACACACGTTGGTATCGGGCTTGTTCTTCGTAGAGAACTTGTATTACGACCCGGTCAACGGCCCTGCGGTGGATAAGGCCCTGACGCCTTTCGGGCTCGTCGACCTGTCGTCGGTCGCCTCCTGGTTCGCCCCGGCCGACGTCTCCGATCTGTCGGTGACTCCGTCGCCGGTTTCCGACCTGGCCGACGCCGGCCTGTACAGCGCGCTGGACCTTGGGTTGCCGTCGTAACGGGTCGTTGATGCGATGAAGGAGCGGAGGCGCCGCCCCTTCATCGCATCAACGAGGATGGCGGTATGGAAATCCTGCTGCTGGGCACCGGGTCCGCCGACGGGTGGCCGAATCCGTTCTGCCGATGCGGCTCCTGCGCGTCGGTGACGCAGGTTCGTGGCCAGACCGCCGCGCTGGTCGACGACGTGCTGCTGCTGGACTGCGGGCCGGAGGCGCCGCGGGCGGCCATCCGGTTCGGGCGATCGCTGGCTTCGGTGCGCCACATCCTGTTCACCCACGGCCACCCCGACCATGTCGGGCCCGCCGCGCTGCTGATGCGGCACTGGACCGGGGCCGGCGAGTCCCTCGATGTAGTCGGACCGGCCAGTGCGCTCGACCAATGCCGGCATTGGGTGGGGCCGGACGATCCGGTCCGGTTCGTCGAAGTGACCCCCGGCGACGACATGCGCATGGGTGACTACCGGGTGCGGGTACTGGCGGCCGCACATGGCGCCGACATCGGCGCCGACGCGGTGCTCTACGACCTGGAATCGGTTGGCGGCCGGATCTTCTGGGCCACCGACACCGGGCCGCTCCCAGAGGCCACGCACGCCGCGGTGGCCGGCGCCGCCTTCGACGAGGTGTTTCTGGAGGAGACTTTCGGCAACTACACCGAGCATGGCACCGAGCACCACGATCTGCCGGCGTTCACGGCCACCGTGCAGCGACTGCGAGCGTCGGGGGCCGTCGTCGACACCACCGATGTCGTCGCGGTGCATCTGAGCCATCACAACCCTCCGGAGGCGGAATTGACTGTGGCACTGTCGGAGTCGGGTGCTCGGCCGGGACGCGACGGTGAGGTGGTGACGGTCGGGCGGCGACGGCCGACGCGCACCCTGGTGTTGGGCGGGGCGCGATCGGGCAAGTCCGCGCACGCCGAGGCGCTGCTGGCCGGCGAGTCCGCGGTGACCTACCTGGCCACCGGCGGGGTGCGCGAGGGCGATCCGGAGTGGGCGCAGCGCGTGCGGCTGCACCGGGAGCGACGGCCGTCGTCCTGGCGAACGGCAGAGACCATCGACGTCGCCGATGCCCTGCGTAGCGCCGAAACCCCTTTATTACTGGACTGTTTGGGGACTTGGCTGACCGCGCGGATGGACCTGCACCGGGTGTGGGATGGCGGCTCGCTGGAGCCCGTGCACACCGACATCGAGGAACTGGTGTCGGCCTGGCGGGCGTGTCCGACGGTTGCGGTGGCCGTCAGCAACGAAGTCGGCAGTGGGGTGGTGCCGCCCACTGCGGCCGGGCGGCTGTTCCGCGACCTGCTTGGTGTGCTCAACGCGCGGATGGCTGCGGAGTCCGATGATGTGGTGCTGATGGTGGCCGGTCGGCCGCTCCGGCTACCGGCTAGGTGAGCTTCAAGTCCACACAGTCGCTGTAGCAAGGGGTTTCGCCCGGCGACGCCGGGGTGGCGACCCGGATCAGCACCGCGCGGCTGGGGGCGATCGCCAGGCTGGCCAGATCGCCTCCGGCATCGGAGACCTCCGCGGTGCCGTCGACGATCACGGTGTAACCGCCCGGGACCGGTGGCGGCCACATCACCGTCACCTCACTGCTGCGGGCGAGGTTGTTCCGGCTGCGCCGGCCGCCCAGTGCGCCGATGTGCACGGTGTCGCCCTGCAAGGTCGGCATCACCGGCACCGGGTGCGGGCGGTTCTCGGCGTCGACGGTGATCAGGTAGGCGTAGTCATGGCCCACCAGCCTTTCGGCGAGCTGTGCAAAATCCACGTTCGAGGTCATGTCCGCCAGCCTAATCCGCTTTGAGCTGCACGCAGTCGTGGACGGTGCCCACCGCCCGCCCGGCCTCGAACACCGGCCGGTGCAGCAGGGCCTTGGTCGGCGTGACCAGCACCGGGGCGGCCGGGTCGTCGGACAGCTCGGCCCGCCCGTCGACGAACAGCGAATAGTCGCCGACTTCACGCGCGGGCCAGACCAGGGTGACCGAGTGTCGGGCGGACATGTTGTCCCGGCCGTGGGCGCCGACCGGGCCGATGTCCACCCGGGTGCCGTCGAACGTCGGGGTGATCGCGGTGGTACGGACGCGGTAGTCGTCGCCGACGGTCACCAGGTACGCGAAGGCGTAGCCGGGTAACAATTCCCCGAGGCGGGCGAGGTCGACGGACTTGGCCATGAAATCGAGGATAGGAGCCGCCCGTCGACGGCATCAGCCGGCGTACCCGCCGGCTCCACCGGGCAGGCCGCCGCCGCCGCCACCGCCGCCGCCTCCTCCGCCGATCGCGTCGCCGACGCCGCCGCCTCTCCCGCCGCCAGTGGGGCCGCTGGGACCGCCGCCGCCACCGGGGACGCCGCCGCCGCCGTGGCCGCCTCCTCCGCCGCCGTAGACGTCGTTGCCGGCGCCGCCAGCCCCGCCGTAGGGTTCGCCGCCGGCGCCGCCGCTGCCGGCGCCGCTGCCGCCTCCTCCGCCTCCGCCGCCGAAGCCTTGGTTGCCGGCGGTGCCGTCGCTGTTGGGGCCGCTGCCGCCAGCCCCACCACTGCCGTCGGAACCCCAGCTGCCGCCGCCGCCCCCGCCGCCGTAAACGCCGCTGCCGGCGCCCCCGCTGCCACCGGCACCGAAGCTGCCGCCGTCGCCGCTCCCGCCGTCGCCGCCGTCGCCACCGGTGCCGTCGCCACCGGTGCCGTGGCCGAGGCCGCCGCCACCTGTCTCTTATACACATCT
>NZ_CP083985.1:571294-571377 GCF_020172665.1 [Mycobacterium] zoologicum
GATTAAAAAAAAAAAAATGGGTGATCCCAGATGCTGCCGTAGTCTTTAAATAGAAGTACAGGTAACTGTCTAGACGATGTCAG
>NZ_CP083985.1:571477-571622 GCF_020172665.1 [Mycobacterium] zoologicum
CATATACTGCAGTCACATGGAGTTAAAGTCCACGACAAGCGAAGATACATGTTACTGCGTCGCTCGCAAGTAGAGCGCATGTGGCATGTCATGTATCGTTCCGTCGGCCGGAGAACGCAGCACGATTAACGGCATTTTTTTTTTT
>NZ_CP083985.1:571669-656818 GCF_020172665.1 [Mycobacterium] zoologicum
AGATGTGTATAAGAGACAGCCGTTGCCGTACAAACCGCCGTTGCCGCCAGCTCCGCCACCGCCGCCGGCGGCGCCCGAAGTGGTGGCGCTGTAGCCGTTGCCGCCGTCGCCGCCGTTGCCGACCGGGTCGGTGAAGGTGTTGGTGCCGGCACTGCCGGGAGTGCCGGCGCTGCCGCCGGTGCCCCCCGTGCCGGCGTCGCCGCCGTTCCCGCCCGCGCCGACGTGCCCGGGGTCACCGCCCTTGCCGCCGTTACCGCCGTTGATGTGCGAGGCGTCGCCGTCTGCGCCATTGCCGCCGTTGCCGGGTGTGCCGGCAGCACCGCCGTGACCACCGTCGCCGCCGTTGCCGTTGGTACCGACGGTGCCGGCGACCGCGCTGCCGCCGCTGCCGCCGTTTCCGCCGTTCCCGCCGGCCCCGCCGTCGCCCCCGTTTTCGCCGTCGCCGCCGTTGGCGCCTGCGACGTAGGGGGAGGCGTTGGCGGCGTCGAAGCCGTCGTTTCCGGTGGCACCAGTGGCGCCGTCGCCACCGTGCCCGCCGGTGCCGCCGGTCCCGCCGTTGCCCGAGAACGCGCCCCCGGCGCCCCCGGCGCCGCCGTCGCCGCCGTCGGTGCCGCTGACGTCGGCGTCGACATAGCCGACGGGGACCTCGGTGGCGTCGTAGCCGTCGCCGCCGGTACCGCCGTTGCCGCCGTTGCCGATCCGCCCGCCGTCGCCGCCGGCCCCGCCTTTGCCGCCGTCGATGCCGGGGGTGTAGGAGGCAGAGCCGTTGCCGCCGTCGCCACCGTTGCCGCCGGTGCCGGGCCCGTTGTCGCCGGCGGTCAGGCCGGAGAGGGCGCGGGTGCCGTTGCCGCTGTCGCCGCCGAGACCGCCCACTCCGCCGGCGCCGGGGTTGCCGCCGTTACCGCCCTTGCCGCCGTCGCCGGGCAGGGAGCCGGGCCCGCCGTCACCGCCATGCCCGCCGTCACCGGCCGCACCGCCGAGACCACCGGCCCCGCCCTGGCCGCCGGCGCCGTGCGCGCCGTCGTGGAATCCGGCGGCAGATGCCCGACCCCCGGCGCCGCCGTTGCCGCCCAGCCCGCCGTCACCGCCGGTGCCGCCGTCACCACCGGTGCCGCCGGTTCCGCCGGTGCCGCTGGGGTCGTCTTGGGTGCCGAAACCGCCGAGGCCCCCGTTGCCGCCGTTGCCTCCGCCGGCGCCGCTGCCACCGGCACCGCCCAGGCCGCCGTGGCCGCCCGCGCCGCCGTTCCCCGCCAGTGCTCCACCGGCTCCGCCGGCACCCCCCGCGCCGCCGTTGCCGCCGGCCAACCCGGCCGCGCCGACCCCGCCGGTGCCCCCGTCCCCGCCATTGCCGCCGATGCCTGCACCGGTGTGGAGGGGGACGTCGTCTCCGCCTTCCCCGCCGTTGCCGCCATTGGCGCCGGTGCCGCCGGTCCCGCCGCTGCCGCCGGTCCCGCCGACACTGCCGGCCAGCCCAGCCCCGTAGCCGCCGTGCCCACCGTTCCCGCCGGGGGCTCCGGCGCCGCCGTCGCCACCGTTGCCGCCGTCGCCCCCGGTCGTGACTGTGTTGAAACCGTTGGTCCCCCCGCCGTTTCCGCCGTCACCGCCGGGCGCCCCGGGACCGCCGTCACCGCCGTTGCCGCCGGCCGCACCGGTGACCGGGTCGGTCACATCAGTGAAGCCGCGGCCCCCGTTGCCGCCGGTACCGCCGGCCTGGCCGGCGACGGTGCCGTGCCCACCGTCGCCGCCGGGCGAGCCGATGCCCTGGTTGTTGTTGACCCCGTTGGCGCCGTCGGCCGCCGGGGTGGTGGGGGTCAGCGGGGTGGGGTTGACGCCGTCGGTGCCCTTGACGCCGTTGCCACCGTCGCCGCCTGCCCCGCCGTTGCCGACCTGTCCGGCGTCGCCGCCGGCGCCGCCGTTGCCGCCGGAAGCTCCGGCTGTGGTGGGGGTGTAGCCGTTTCCGCCGTTTCCACCGTTTCCGCCGCTGGTCGGGGTGGCGCCGGCGATGCCGGCGGCACCAGCGGCGGCGCCGAGTCCGGGTGTGCCGGCCGCTCCGCCGGTGCCGGGGTTGCCGCCCTTGCCGCCGGCGCCGCCGTCGAGGGTGGTGGCGTCACCGTTGGCTCCGTTGCCGCCGTTTCCGGGTGTGCCGGCGGCCCCGCCATCACCGGCATCACCGCCGGTGCCGGTGGCCCCGGCGGCGCCGAACAGCCCACCGCGGCCGCCGCTCCCGGCGTTGCCGCCGTTGCCGCCGCTTCCTCCGTTGCCCCCGTCGCCGGCGTTACCGCCGGCGGCTCCGGCGAGGACGGCATTCAGGCCGTCGACGCCGGCGCCGCCGGCTCCACCCGTGCCCCCGGCCCCGCCGATTCCGCCGTTGCCGCCGACACCGATCAGCCAGCCGGCGGCACCCCCGGCGCCGCCGTTGCCGCCCAATCCTCCTGCGGCCCCGGCGGTTCCGCTGTCGCCGGGATTGGTGCCGTTTTTGCCGGCGGCCCCGGTCGCGCCTGCCGCACCGGCCCCGCCGACCCCGCCGTCACCGAACAGCCAGCCACCGGCCCCACCGTTGCCGCCGTCACCGCCGTCGAAGCCCTTACCGCCTGCCCCGCCGACACCCATCAGCCAGCCACCGGACCCGCCGTCACCTCCCGTACCGCCGTCGACGCCGTCACCGCCGTCACCGCCGTCACCGACGAGCCCCGCGTCCCCGCCGTCGGCGCCGGCCGCTCCGGTGCCACCGTCCCCGAACCAGAAACCGCCGTCACCGAGGTCGCCGAACGCCCCGGAGGAACCCAGCAATGAGTCGTTGGTGCCGGTGAAGTCGTCGACTCCGTTGCCGATCAGGACCCGGCCGAACAGCTCGACGAAGGGGGCGTTGATGATCGGGTCGAGCCATTGGCCCACCGGGCCGGTGATCCAGGCCTGGTCGGCGGCATGGATCGGGTCGTAGATGTACTGGTCGAACAGCGAGGCGATCAGCTGGTCGAAGTCTGCGGGATCGGTGGACGGGGCCGCGCCCAGGTCGGGATCGAAAGCCCCCGCCCCGAACACCGAACTCACAATCATGTCCAGCGCGTCATCGAACGGATCGGCCACCGCGCCCGGCGCGGTACCGAACGCCAGGAACGCGCCCACCGCACTGCAAGCACCCACCACCCGAACGCGACGACGACCCGACATGTCTACCTCCCGGCGAACCCCGCTGAATCCCACGTTCCCTCAGCTTGCGCTCAGCACGCCGCGGCCGTCCCCGTAGCGCACTACCTGTCCTTACGCCCACCGCAGCGCGGACTACTCAGGCCACCGGAGCCGAGCAGTCGAGTAGTCGGCGGCATCGCGCGGTCGGGAATCGGGTAGTGGTCCACGGACGCCGCGGGCCACCGGACCGTTCACAGTGGGTGGCGAGCGGGAAGCGAGGGAAGCCGTGGCCGCAACTCATGGCATCGGGCACACCGGGCACCGGTATGAGACGGCGCTGCGGCGGCTCCCGGACGCGCATTCGCTGGCGCTGCGGCTGCGTGACGCCGGTGTCGCCGACGAGGTGATCTGCGGGTACCTACAGATCGAACCCGAAGGCCTGGACAGTGTCATCGAACTGGCACAACAGAAGCTGGACGCCGAGTTGACCAGGATTCCTGAGTATTGACCGTCAGAGTCTAGGGGTTGCTTACTATCGACCAATGAGTGACCGCTGGCCGTTGACGGGTCGCGGGGAAGAACTTCGGCTGGTCACCGAGGCACTCGCCGACCATGAGTGGCGGGGTGTTCTGATCGCCGGCCGGGCCGGTGTGGGCAAATCCCGGCTGGCCCGTGAGGCCGCGGACGCCATGGCCGCTGCCGGCTGGGCGGTCAGTCGGCTGTCCGGGACCGCGACCGCACGCTCGGTTCCGCTGGGTGCGTTCGCGCCCTGGGTCGACGACTTCGATGCGAACCCCATGGCGATGGCACGCCAGGTCATCACCGAGCTGCGGGCGCGGGCCGGGGATGCGCCGCTTCTGGTGGTGGTCGACGATGCGCATCTACTCGACGATCTGTCGGCGCTGGTGCTGCATCAACTCGTAGGGCACGGTGCGGATGCGGCGGTGGGCGTCATCGCCACGGTCCGCAACGGCGAACACCCACCCGATGCGGTGACGACGCTGTGGAAGGACGGCGTGCTGCGACGGCTGGAACTGCAGCCCCTGTCGCGCCCGGAATCCGACGAGTTGATGGTCGTGGCCCTGGGCGCCGTCAGCCCCGACTGCCTGACGCGGATGTGGAAACTGACCCGCGGCAACATGCTGTATCTACGTCATCTCGTCGAGCAGGAGCGGGCGGCGGGCCGGCTGGCGTGCGAGGCCGGCCAGTGGCGCTGGGCGGCCGGGTTGGCGGTGTCGCCGACGCTGGTCGAGCTGGTCGAATCCCAGATCGGTGCGGTGCCCGACGAGGTGCGCGAGGTCGTGGACCTGGTGGCGGTCGGCGAACCCATCGACCGGGCTTGCCTGGCGTCACTGGCCAGCCCGCACGCCGTCGAGGCGGCCGAGGAGCGCGGACTGATCCGGGTGCCGCCGCATGGCGACGTGGTCTATGTGGGGCACCCGCTGTACGGGGAGATCCGGCTGGAGCAGTGTGGCCCGCTGCGGCTGCGCCGGATGCGCGGTGAGGTGGCGACCGCGATGGCACGTGAGCCCGGGCGGGTGGACCCGCTTCGGCTCGGTCTGCTGTGGATGGAATCGGATCTGCCACCCGACCCGATGGTGCTGTCGCGGGCCGCCAACATCGCCCGCTCGCGGCTGGATCTCGCGCTGGCCGAGCGGTTCGCGCGCGCGGCCGTCGAGGCCGGTGGTGGGCCGATGGCCGAACTGCTGCTCGCCTACGTGCTGTTCATGCTCGAGCAGGGCCCGGAAACCGAGCAGATCCTGAGCACCGTCGACGTATCAAGGCTGCCCGCAACGGGTTTCGTCACCCCGGTGATCCTGCGTTCGGCGAACCTGCTGTGGGTGCTGCGACGGCCCGAACAAGCCTGGGAGGTGACCGAACAGGCGCTGCGCGGCAACGACGATACGGCGCTGCGCACCTTCCAAGCCGTCCAACAGGTGTTGGGCGGGTGGCCGGCCGAAACCGTTGACACGCTGGCCGGGGTGGACCTGGACCAGCTCGATCACTTCGGCCAGACCCTGGGCCGCTGCGCCGGCGTCATCGCACTGGGTGATCTGGGCCGGACCAGCCTGGCCGCGGCGCAGGTCGAGGCCGGGTACGCGGTGATCGCCCAGTCGCCCCAGGACAGTTTCCAGGGCAGTGGGCTGGCCGAGTTCCACGCCTACGCGCTGCTGGCCGCCGGCTGCATCGAGGATGCGGTGGCCGTTGCCGAAGCCCGCTACCGGCTCTGCGCGGACCTGCCCGGGATGGTCAGCGCCATGGCCGCCGCGACCGCCGGCATGACGTCACTCGGCCAAGGGGATCTGCCCACTGCGCTGCGCCGACTGGCTGGGGCCGCCGCCGGGATCGGCAGCTACGGGGAGATCAGCGGCCTGTTCTATCGGTTCAAGATCCTCTACACCGAGGCGCTGGCCCGCAGTGGGCAGGTGGATGCCGCCGACGCCCAGCTGGCAGCCATCCGGGACAACCATCATCCCGCCTACGCCTATGTCGAGACGGGCTGTCTGCTGGCCGGGGCGTGGGTGGCTGCGGCGCGCGGCAGAGCCGGTGAGGCACGTCGAATCGCCTCCGGTGCAGCGAGATTCGCCCGCGACCACGGTCAGCTCACCCGCGAGGTGGTGGCGCTGCAGACCGCGGTGCAGTTCGGTGACCCGTCGGTCGCCGACCGGTTGGACGAACTGGCGGGAACGGTCGAGGGTCCTCGGGCGCCGCTCGCGGCCCGCTATGCGCACGCATTGGCCGACGGCGACAACGACGCCCTGGAGGCGGTGTCCCAGGAGTTCGAAGCCATCGGTGACGTGCTGGCCGCTGCCGACGCCGTGGCGCAGGCCTCCGCGGGTTACCGCCAGGCCGGCCTTCGTGGCAGCGCGCTGTCGGCCAGTGCCCGCGCCCGCCAACTCGCCGAGCGCTGCGGCGGGGCCACCAGTCCGGCGCTGGCCGCGGCCAGGATGACGCTTCCGCTGACCGGGCGCGAGCGCGAGATAGCGCTGCTGGTGGCCCAGGGCCTGTCCAACCGCGACATCGCCGAGGCGATGTCGTTGTCGGTGCGCACGGTGGAGGGCCACGTCTACCGGGCGACGGTCAAAGCCGGTGTCGCCACCCGAGCCGAATTATCCACAATGGTCCAGCAATTCGACCAGACGCCGGTGCCGCCCGGCTGAGTTGGGCAAGATGAACCTATGGAATTCCGCTACCTGGGCAACTCCGGCCTGCAGATCTCCGAGATCACCTACGGCAACTGGCTCACCCACGGCTCGCAGGTCGAGAACGACGTCGCCACCGAGTGCGTGCATGCCGCACTGGACGCCGGTATCACCACCTTCGACACCGCCGACGTCTACGCCAACGGGCGTGCCGAGGAGGTGCTCGGCGCTGCGTTGAATGGTCAACGACGCGAGTCGCTGGAGATCTTCACCAAGGTGTACTGGCCGATCGGCCCGGCCCCGCTCGGCAAGAACGACACCGGCCTGTCCCGCAAGCACATGATGGACGCCATCGACGGGTCGCTGCGCCGGCTGGGCACCGACTACGTCGACCTCTACCAGGCACACCGCTACGACTCCTTCACCCCGCTGGAGGAGACCATGCAGGCCTTCGCCGACATCGTCCGGGCCGGTAAGGCGCGCTACATCGGGGTCAGCGAGTGGACGCCCGAGCAGATCCGCAACGCGCACGGGCTGGCCCGCCAGCTCGGCGTCTCGCTGATCTCCAGCCAGCCGCAGTACTCGATGCTGTGGCGGATCATCGAACCCGAGGTGGTCCCGACCTGTCGGGAACTGGGCCTGAGTCAGATCGTCTGGTCGCCGATGGCCCAGGGCGTGCTGTCGGGCAAGTACCTGCCGGGCCGGCCGCCGCCGGCCGGGTCGCGGGCCACCGACGAGAAGGGCGGTGCGAACTTCATCAAACGGTTCATGACCGACGACGTGCTGAGCAGGGTGCAGCAGCTGGCGCCGATCGCCGCAGAGCTGGAGCTCACCACCGCACAGTTGGCGATCGCCTGGGTGCTGCAGAACGACAATGTCGCCGCCGCGCTGGTCGGGGCGTCGCGCCCGGAGCAGGTCACCGAGAACGTCAAGGCATCCGGGGTGCGGATCCCGGACGAAATCCTGGCCCGCATCGACGTGGTGCTGGGTGACGCGGTGACCGCTGACGGCGAATTAGTGGCGAAATCCACTCCACCGCAACGGATGCTCTGATCCGGGTCAGGCCGGCGCTGGTTGCCGGCCCCGCACCAGCCTGCCGGGCCGCGCGGCGGTGGGTTTGCCGTTCTCGGCGATGATCTCGCCGGCAACCACCGTCGCGACGTAGCCATCTGCGGTCTGATCGAGCCGACGCCCGCCGGCGGGCAGGTCGTAGGTGACCACCGGCCTGTGCAGACGCAGGTTCTGGTGATCGATCACGTTGAGGTCGGCCTTGTAGCCCACCGCGATCCGGCCCCGGTCCGCAAGGCCCGCGACCTGGGCGGGTACGGACGTCAATTCGCGGACCGCCACCTCGACGCTGAGGCGCCCGGAAGCGCGGTCGCGTGCCCAGTGCGTCAGAACGTAGGTGGGAAAGCTGGAGTCGCAGATCATCCCGTAGTGCGCGCCACCGTCACCGAGGCCCAGCACCACGTCATCGCGGCGCATCAGGGTGCCGACGGTGTCCAGGGAGTTGTTCTCGAAGTTGGCCAGTGCGTCGAGCAGGATCGCGCGGCCGTCGTCGTCGAGCAGCCGATCATAGGCTTCCTCGACGGGGGAGACGCCGCGGGCTTTGGCCCGTGCCGCAATGCTTTTCGCTTCCTCGGGCTCGTAGTCGGCGTCGTCGTCCAGCGGGAAGGTCCAGTCCCAGGACTGGGCCATGTAGGCGAGCGGATTGGTCGGGACGATACTGGGCGAGTCGGCCAGAATCTGCTGGCGGACCTCGGGTTTGCGCATTTCGGCGACGCGCTCGGCCAGTGGCAGGCCCGCGATTCTGCGGTAGCTGGGGTACAGCACGAACGGGTGGATGCTCAAGTCCAGGCCGACCATGAGGCCGATCGGGCGGGGGAAGACCTGCGCGGTGATCGCGGCGCCGGACCCGTTGGCCGCCTCCACCATGGCCATGGCGTCTTGCCAGAGCGGCGGGCCGGTGTTGCCGATCAGCAGGCTGAAGGTCACCGACAGACTTGATTCGATTGCCGCGTCGAATACCTGTTGCAGCACAGGCTGATATGCACCGGCGGGCAGATCCGGGACGAACTGGATCAGGCCGCCTCCGCCGTCGGCCAGGCCGCGGCTGATCGCCTGGATCTCGGCGAAAGAGGCGTCGTAGCTGGGAATCTGCGAACCGGTTTTTGTACGGTGGGTCATCAGTCGCGACGACGAGAACCCAAGCGCCCCAGCCTCGGCGGCCTCGCGGGCCAGCCGGCGCATGTGCTCAAGATCCTCTGGAGTTGCGGGCTCGCGGTCGGCACCGCGCTGGCCCATCACGTAGACCCGCAGTGGTGAATGCGGCAGGAACGCCGCAACGTCGATGTCCCGGTGGCGTTGGTCGACGGCATCCATGAACTGCGGGAACGTTTCCCAGGTCCACGGCAGGCCGTCGGTCATCACCACACCGGGAATGTCTTCGACGCCGGACATCAGGTCCACCAGCACGTCGTGGTCGGCCAACCGGCACGGCGCGAAACCCACCCCGCAGTTGCCCATCAATGCGGTCGTCACGCCATGGGCCGATGAGGGATTGAGCCGATCCGACCAGATCGACTGCCCGTCGTAGTGGGTGTGCAGATCGATGAAACCCGGTGTCACCAGAAGCCCGGTCGCATCGATCACGTGCTGGGCCCCGCCGGCCCTACCGACCGCCGGACCGATCTCGACGATCACCCCGTCGCGCACCGCGACGTCACCGACGAACGGGCTGCCGCCCAGCCCGTCGACGACCGTCCCGTTTCGGACGATGAGGTCGAAACTCACCCAACCAATCTACGACCGTGTCGGCATCTCGTGCCAGGATGGCTGAAATGATCGACCACTTCGGCATCAACTGCACCGACTACGCCGCATCGCAGCAGTTCTACGACACGGTGCTGGCCGTACTCGGCTACAGCCGAGAGCTCGATTTGGGGCCGGCCATCGGGTACGGCCGCGACGGTCACCCGGCATTCTGGATCGCCGACGCCGCCGCTGGTGACGCCTCGGGTCCCAACCGGGAGATTCACGTCGCGTTCGCCGCCGCCGATCACGCCCAGGTGCAGGCGTTCTACGACACCGCACTGGCGCTCGGCGCCGAATCACTGCACGCCCCGCGACTGTGGCCCGAGTACCACCCCGACTACTACGGCGCCTTCGTCCGCGATCCCGACGGCAACAACGTCGAGGCCGTCTGCCACCAGGCGTAGCGTCAGCCGGTATGACCGGTACCGACCCGACGGCGGCCCTGCGGGATCTGCTCCGCGACGCGTTCACCCGGCTGATCGAGCACAGCGACGCAGTCACCGACGGACTCACCGAGGAGGTGGCCCGGTATCGGCCGACGCCGAAGGCCAACAGCATCGCGTGGCTCGTGTGGCACAGCGCCCGGTGCCAAGACATCCAGGTGGCCCAGGTCGCGGGCGTCGAGCAGGCCTGGACCCGCGACGGCTGGGTGGGCCGGTTCGCCTTCGACCTGCCGCCCGATGACAGCGGGTACGGCCACGGCCCGGCCGAAGTCGCCAAGGTCGACGCACCCGCGGAACTGCTGGCCGGCTATTACCGCAGCGTGCACCAGTTGACGCTGGACTACCTCGACGGTGTTACCGCCGACGAGCTGGCCCGCGTCGTCGACACCCACTGGGACCCGCCTGTCACCGCCGGTGTGCGGCTGGTCAGCGTCATCGACGACTGCGCCCAGCACCTGGGTCAGGCCGCGTACCTGCGGGGTCTGAAGGACTGACTTGACACCTGTCGAGACCGGGTGCGATCCGGATCACAAACCGGACTAGCATGGCGCCCATGACCACCACGAATCCAGCCCCCACCTTCTCGGGCACCGACACCGTGCTCAACCCCGCCAGCGGTGAGGTCGCCGGCGAGGTGCATTGGACCGATGCGTCGGACGTCCAGGGCATTGCCACCGGCCTGCGCGCCGCCCAGCGCGAATGGGAGCGCCGCGGCGCCAAGAGCCGGGCCAAGGTGCTGTCCCGTTTCGCGATCTGGCTGGGCGACAACCGCGACGAGATCGAGAAGCTGCTGATCGCCGAGACCGGCAAGTCCAGCACCGACGCCGCGCAGGAAGTGCCGCTGCTGATCATGATCCTGTCGTACGTGATCAAGGTGATGGACGAAGCGATGGCGCCCGAGACCCGCCCGGCGTCGCTGCCCATGATGCGGATCAAGAAGGTCGCCATCCACTTCCGGCCGCGGCCGGTGGTCGGTGTGATCGCGCCGTGGAACTACCCGGTGGCCAACGCGCTGATGGACGCCATCGGCGCGCTGGCGGCCGGCTGCGCGGTGCTGCTCAAGCCGTCCGAGCAGACCCCGCTCACCGCTGAGCTGCTGAGCCAGGGATGGAAGGCCGCCGGCGGCCCGGACGTGTTCGCGGTGGTCCAGGGCGCCCGCGAGGTCGCCGAAGCGGTGATCGACAACTCCGACTACGTGCAGTTCACCGGTTCCACCGGTACCGGACGCAAGGTGGCCGAGCGGGCCGCGAGCCGGCTGCTGCCCTACAGCCTGGAACTGGGCGGCAAAGACCCGATGATCGTCTGCGAAGACGCCGACATCGACCTGGCCGCGCACGCCGCGGTGTGGGGGGCGATGTTCAACGCCGGCCAGACCTGTGTGTCCGTCGAGCGGGTGTATGTGCTCGACGCCGTCTACGACAAGTTCGTCGCCGCGGTGGTCCGCGACGTGGAGGCGCTGGAGATGGGCTCCGGTGAGGGGAAGCACTTCGGGTCGCTGATCAGCGATGCGCAGCTGGCCATCGCCGAGCGCCACGTCAACGAGGCGGTCGCCGCCGGGGCGCGTGCGCTGACCGGCGGTAAGCGTGCGGCGGGTCCGGGTGCCTTCTTCGAGCCCACCGTGCTTGTCGACGTCGATCACTCGATGGCCTGCATGACCGAGGAGACCTTCGGCCCGACGCTGCCGATCATGAAGGTCAGCAGCGTCGACGAGGCGATCCGGCTCGCCAACGACAGCGTCTACGGGCTGAGCGCCTCGGTGTTCTCCCGCGATGTCGCTCGGGCCAAAGACATTGCCCTGCAACTGGATTGTGGAGCGGTGAACGTCAACGACGTGATCTCCAACCTGATGTGCACCACGGCGCCGATGGGCGGCTGGAAGACCTCGGGTATCGGCGCGCGGTTCGGCGGCGTCGACGGAATCCGCAAGTTCTGCCGGCAGGAGACCGTCGTCGCGCCGCGTACCAACGTGGGGGCGGGCGGCAACTACTACCACAATTCTCTCAAGGCACTGGCGCGGATGAACGGGCTGATGACCCGGATGGCGCTGGCGCGTCCGCGCCGCACCGCCAAATAGTGCGTGCGCTGACGGCGGCGCTGTTCTGGTTGCTGGCCACCGTGAGTCTGGCGGCCGCGGTGCCGACCGCGTGGGCGCAGTACAACCTGATCGACGGTGACGGCTATGCGCGCCTTGCCGAACGGGCCGCCGGCCAGCCGGGTCTGCAGGACGCGGTCGCGGCCGAACTCAGCGCCCAGGCCGTGCAGTTGATCCGCGGCGCGGGTTTCTCCGTCGACCCGTCATCGGTGCGGCGGGCGGCTCGCGAATACACCGCCGGGCCGTCGTTTCCGACGCAGTTCGTCCGCGTCAACCGGGACGGGCACGCGTGGCTGCTCAACGTCGGCGACCCCGGGCCCTGGGAGATCGACGTGGCGCCGATGCTGCGCGACGACGCGTTCGCCCAACTGCTGTCGGACTACCCGGTCACGGTGCCCGCCTCGATGACGGTGCCGTTGACATCGACCTCGACGGAGGTGATACGCCCCGCCGGACTGCACCGGCTTCCGGTGTGGGGACCGATGCTCAGCGTGGTGCTGGCCGCAATGACCGGGTTGTGCGCCGTATGCACCCTGGTCGGCGCGCGTCATCGCGGGCGGGCCTTGGCCGGTCTGGGTGTCTCGGCACTGCTGGTGGGGGCCGGCGCCTGGTCGGTGATCGAAGTGGGGCGGCGCTACCTCGACCAGCTGCTCAACCAGGCCACCGGCGACATTCGCCGGATCGCCGACGCCATGGTGGACGCCGCCGAGGGCAGCCTGCATCTGTGGCTGAGCCTCACGCTGGCGACCGGCGGGGCGCTGGTGCTGGTGGGCGTGGGTGTCGCGCTCATGGGTGGGCTGCGCAAGTCCAAATAGCCACCCAAAGACATGTCGACTGAACGATCGACACCCGTGGGCCGCGCTGATTGCCATAATTGACGATCAACCACGGGAGGTTGACACGTCCATGAGCAAGCCCGACACGGCACGATTCGACTTCCGGCCGCACCATGCGATGTGTGCCCTGGCCGTGTTGTGGGTGGTGCTGGCGCTGCTCACCTGGCCGGGTATCGGCTGCTGGTTCGCCGCCGCGGCCTACCTCTGCGCTTGGGCATACACCCGCCACCACCAGACCGTCTGGCCGGCCGACGTCCAGGCGGCGTGCGCGAACCGCGGCTGGGCGCTACCGCGTGACGAGCCGGCCCCGGACGACCGCAATCCCCCGATCCCGTTTCGCCCCATGACGATTGCCGAACTGTACGCCGGCGTCGTCAAGATCGTGTGGCGGAACTGGCCGACGCTGATCGGAGTACCCGCAGTCATTCTCACCGGCCTGGTGGTGGCACTGGTCGCAGTCACCCAGACTGTCGAGAAGGTCATGGGTTCACCGCAGCTGGCCGGCATGGTCGTCGGCGGCGGCGGGGATCTGCGCCCCGGTGCGGTCGCACTGATCGTGGTGGTGGCCTTGGCGTTCCTCGCAGCCATGCTGCCCGGTGACGGGCTGATGATCAGCATCGCCACCAAGGCAGCCGACTGCGCGGTGCGCGGCCAGCCGATCCGATTCGACGAGATGTTTCACCGTGCCAAACGGCGCAAGTATGCGGTCGGCCGGTTGACCGGCACCTACTACCTGATCTTGACGGTCATGCTGGTGGTTCAGGTCGTCGCGGCTTCCAGCGTGTTCTACACCGCGCTGGTGCCCACGCTGGTGGTCGGTGGCCTGGCGTCGGTGTTCGTCTCCATTCTGCTGTGCCTGTCGCCGGTGGTGCTGGTTCTCGAAAAGCGTGGAGTCGCAGACTCATTCCGGCGTTCGATCGAGATCTGTCGACCGGCCGTGGGACGAGTCATCGCGATCAACCTGGTGTGGATCGTCGCCGTGACACCGGTGGTGGTGCTGTCGGTGTTGTTCCCCACGGTCACCCCGGTGGTGGTCCTGGTCATCGTGCCGGTGGTGTTCGGCGTGGTCCGCTGCCTGCAGATGCTGGTCTACGCCGATCTGCGTATGCGCCAAGACAACTACGGGCAGGAACTACGAACCGCATGGGCCCGCAACACCGGGGCCGGGTAACGCTCAGCCCTTGCCGCCCAGCATCCGCCACAGGAACGAGAAGCTCAGCGCGGACTTGAACGCCGCTTGGGCGTTGTCGGCGGCGCCGCCGTGGCCGCCCTCGATATTCTCGTAATACCAGACCTTGTGGCCGAGCTCTTCGAGTGCGGCGGCCATCTTGCGGGCATGCCCCGGGTGAACGCGGTCGTCGCGGGTGGAGGTGGTGATCAGCACCGGGGGGTAGTCACGTGAATCCGAAATATTCTGGTACGGAGAGTATTTGGAGATGAATTCCCAGTCTTGCGGGTTGTCCGGGTCGCCGTACTCGGCGACCCAGGACGCACCGGCGAGCAACAGGTGGTAGCGGCGCATGTCCAACAGCGGTACCTGACAGACCAGTGCGCCGAACAGCTCGGGATAGGCGGTGAGCATGATGCCCATCAACAGCCCACCGTTGCTGCCGCCCACCGCGCCCAGCCGGTCCACCGTGGTGATGCCGCGGTCCACCAGATCGGTTGCCACCGCTGCGAAGTCCTCAGCCACCAGATGCCGACCGGACCGCATCGCCTGGGTATGCCAGCCGGGGCCGTACTCGCCGCCGCCGCGGATGTTGGCCAGCACGTAGGTGCCACCGCGGGACAGCCACAGCCGGCCTAGCACGCCGTCATAGCCTGGGGTGCGGGCCACCTCGAACCCGCCGTAGCCGCCCAGCAGGGTCGGCCCGGTGGCGCCGGCCGGGCGCACCACGAAGTAGGGGATCGCGGTGCCGTCCTTCGACGTCGCGAAGTGCTGGCTGACGTCCAGGCCATCGGCATCGAAAAAGGCCGGGGCGGCCTTGATCTCGGTCAATGGACCGTCCACCGGACCGTGCAGCAGCCGCGACGGACGGTCGAATCCGCTGGAGTCCAGGAAGATCTCATCACCGGTGTGGTCGGCGGTGGCGATCACGGTGTTGGTGTTCGCCGGCACCTCGGCGACCGGACGCCGCTCCCAATCGCCCGGCGTGATGACCTCTACCCGGCTCGCCACGTCGTGCAGGGTGACCAGCACCAGCCGGTCGCGGGTCCACGCGTAATGGTGTAGCGCGGTGTGCTCATCGGGTTCGAAGACTACACTCAACACGGCTGTGCCGGAGAGGAATTCGTCGTAGTTCGCGGCCAGCAGTGAACCGGCGCGGTAGGTGTCTGTGGCGGTGACCCAGTCGGTGCGCAGATCGATCAGGAGCCACTGCCGGTGGGCGGACACCGTCGCATCGGTAGGCGCGTCGATCCGGATCAGCTCGCCATCGCGCAGCTCATAGACCTCGTCGTTGAAGAAATCGATGGCCCGCGACACGAGCGTTCGCTCGAACCCGGGTGTGCGGTCCCGGCCGGCCGCCACCACGACGTCGGTCACCGACCCGGCGAACACCAGCTCCGCCTGCGACAGGTCCTGCCCACGGCGCCACCGCTTGACCATCCGCGGGTAACCGGACTCGGTCAACGAATCGGCGCCGAAGTCGGTGCCCACCAGCACGGTGTCCTCGTCCTCCCAGCCGATCCGGGTCTTGGCCTCAGCTAGCGTGAACCCGTCCGGAACGAATTCTCTTGCTGTCATATCGAATTCGCGAACCACGACGGCGTCCGAGCCACCACGGGACAACGACACCAGGGCGCGGGTGTGGTCGGGTTCGATGACGTTCGCGCCGCCCCACACCCAGTTCTCGTCGTCGGTGCGGGCCAGCTCATCGAGGTCGATCACCACGTCCCACTCGGGCGCGGAACTGCGGTAGCTGTCCAGGGACGTGCGCCGCCACAGGCCGCGTGGGTTGGCGCCATCGCGCCAGAAGTTGTACAGATAGTCGCCGCGGCGACGCACGTAGGGGATCCGGGCGTCGGTGTCGAGGACCTCGAGGGCGGCGGTGCGCATCGCCTCGAAGTCCTCGCCGGCGAACTCGTCGACGGTCGGTGTGTTCTGCGCCCGCACCCAGTCCAGCGCGTCGTCTCCGGTGACGTCTTCGAGCCAGAGGTACTTGTCGTCCAGCGGGTCACCAGCCATGGAGGACATTGTGGCAACGGCGGTAGTGTGATGTGTACAACACCATCGAAAACTAGGGGTTAGGCCGATGACCGTTTTCGCGCGCCCGGGTTCTGCCGGCGCACTGATGAGCTACGAGTCCCGTTACGGGAATTTCATCGGCGGCCAGTGGGTGGCACCGACCGGCGGTGAGTACTTCGAGAACACCACGCCGGTCACCGGCCAGCCGTTCTGCGAGATCCCGCGCTCGACGGCGGCCGACATCGACAAGGCGCTGGACGCCGCGCACGCCGCCGCCCCGGCGTGGGGAAAGACCTCCCCGGCCCAGCGGGCGGAGGTCCTCAACAAGATCGCCGACCGGATCGACGCGAACCGCGAGGCGCTCGCGGTGGCCGAGGTATGGGACAACGGCAAGCCGATCCGGGAGTGTCTGGCCGCCGATATCCCGCTGGCGGCGGACCATTTCCGCTACTTCGCCTCGGCGATCCGCACCCAGGAGGGCGCGCTGTCCCAGCTCGACGACGACACCGTGGCCTACCACTTCCACGAGCCGCTGGGTGTGGTGGGCCAGATCATCCCGTGGAACTTCCCGATCCTGATGGCGGCCTGGAAGCTGGCGCCGGCGCTGGCGGCCGGTAACGCCGTCGTGCTCAAACCCGCCGAGCAGACTCCGGCGTCCATCCTGTTCCTGATGGGCCTGATCGGTGACCTGCTGCCGGCCGGAGTCCTCAACGTGGTCAACGGATTCGGTGTCGAAGCCGGCAAGCCGCTGGCGTCGAGTAATCGGATCGCCAAGATCGGTTTCACCGGCGAGACCACCACCGGTCGGCTGATCATGCAGTACGCCAGCCAGAACCTGATCCCGGTGACGCTGGAGCTGGGCGGCAAGAGCCCCAACATCTTCTTCTCCGACGTGCTGGCGGCCAACGACGGCTTCCAGGACAAGGCCCTAGAGGGGTTCGCAGGGTTTGCGCTCAACCAGGGTGAGGTGTGCACCTGCCCGTCGCGTTCGCTGATCCAGTCCGACATCCACGACGAGTTCCTTGAGTTGGCGGCGATCCGCACCAAGGCGATCCGCCAGGGCGACCCGCTGGATGCCACCACGATGATCGGCGCGCAGGCCTCCAACGACCAGCTGGAAAAGATCTTGTCCTACATCGAGATCGGCAAAGACGAGGGTGCCCGGGTGGTCACCGGTGGCGAGCGCGCCGAACTCGGCGGCGAGCTATCGGGTGGTTTCTACGTGCAGCCGACGATCTTCGCCGGGCACAACAAGATGCGGGTCTTCCAGGAGGAGATCTTCGGCCCGGTGGTGTCGGTGACGTCGTTCTCCGACTACGACGACGCCATCTCGATCGCCAACGACACCCTCTACGGCCTGGCGGCCGGGGTGTGGAGCCGCGACGGCAACACCGCCTACCGGGCCGGCCGGGACATCCAGGCCGGCCGGGTGTGGGTGAACTGCTATCACGCCTACCCAGCACACGCCGCGTTCGGCGGCTACAAGCAGTCCGGGATCGGCCGGGAGAACCACAAGATGGTGCTCGACCACTACCAGCAGACCAAGAACCTGCTGGTGTCCTATTCCGAACAGGCGACCGGTCTTTTCTGATGGGCCCTTTCTGATGGACGCACCGGACCGGGTGACGATCACCGCCCCGGCCGCCGAACTGGTGGCCCGGCTGGTGGCGCGTCACGGTCCGGTGATGTTTCACCAGTCCGGCGGTTGCTGCGACGGCTCGGCACCGATGTGTTACCCCGACGGGGACTTCATAATCGGTGACTACGACGTGCTGCTCGGGGTGCTCGACGGGGACGCGGCCGGGGTGGGGGTGTGGATCTCCGGGCCGCAGTTCGAGGCCTGGAAGCACACCCAGCTGATCATCGACGTGGTGCCGGGCCGGGGCAGCGGGTTCAGCCTGGAGGCGCCCGAGGGCATGCGGTTTCTGTCCCGCGGCCGGGCGTTCACCGACGCTGAGAACGCAGCGCTGCAAGACGTGCCGCCGATGACCGGGTCGTTACCCCGCTGACCGGCGTCGCCGCCGTAAAATCTGCTGGTGTGATACCCCTGCCGCGCCCGTGGTTGTTGAGCAGTGTGATGCTCGTCGGTGCGGCGGTCGGCATTCTGACCGGAATCGGGTTGACGCTGTTGGTGCGGGGACCGCTGCGCCCCGACGCCGCGATAGCCCTGGTGCTCGGCGGGCCCAGCATCACCGGCCTGGTCCTGGTGTTCGTGTCGTCGCGACGGTGGGTGACCGCGTTGGGCGCGGCGCTGCTGGCGATGGCCGTCGGCTGGTTCGGGACGCTGGCGGCGATCCAGGTGGTCTCCGGTGCCTGACTCCGCCGACACCGGGGCAGACACCGGGGCCATGCCCCTGACCGAGCCGCACTGGCCGCCGAGCCTGGACACCGGGCCGCATCCGACGCCGCTGCCCTCCGATCTCAGCGAACCGACCCCCGAGCCCGCTCCGGAACCCGAGCCGGTACTCGCGGCACAAGAACCGGAGGAGCCTTCCAAGCCTGCTTCGCCGTCGAAGTCGATGGTGGTCGCCGGTCAGCTCCGGTTCCTCACGTGGTGGCACCTGGTCCTGGTGCTGCTGGCGGTCTGGATACCGGCGGCCGGGATCGGGCTGGGCCTGTTCTCCTGGTGGTATTCGCTGGCCGACAAGACCCCGGCGGTGTTCGTCGTGGTGGTCTACGCGGTGGTGTGCATGGTGGGTGGGCTGATCGTGGCGATGGCGGGGGAGCGGCCGTTGACGTCGGCGGTGGCGATCGCGTTGATGTCGGCGGTGTTCGCCTCGGCGGCCGCCGCGGCCCCGCTCTACGGCCACTACTTCTGCGAGCACGCCAGCCGTTGCGTCGGCGGAGTCATCCCGTACTGAACGGATTCGCCAGCCGAACGCCCTCGATCACCTGACCGCCGCATCATATGCGTAGAGCACGGATCAGCGATATTGAACGATGCCCAAGCCGCTGATGCGGTGAAAATGCACAACATTCGCGGTGACGATCGGGATACCCAGTCGCAGGCTGGTGCAGCCGATCCACAGGTCATTGGCGCCGATCAGTTCACCGCGCCGGCGCAGCTCCCGCGACACCCGGGCGTAGGTCAGTGCAGTCTGCTCGTCGATCGGCGCCAGGGTGTGCCCGTTGCGGACGGCGTTGACGACGGGGTGGTCGGGCTGGTCGAAGCCTTCAGCGAATTCGCCCAGGGCCACCGTGGACAGGAACAGTTCGGCCTCGGGCGAGCCTTTCAGCAGCCGGTGCGCCGCACCGTCGGCATCGCCGGCAGACCGCTCGCGCTGCAGGTCGATCAGGAAACTGGTGTCGACGCTCAGCCGGAGTGCCATCGGTCCTCGGGGGGTGTGTCGGCCTGCTGTGCCTCGTCGAGTCGCGCCAGCACGTCCGCATCGACCACCGGCGTTCCGGCCAGCGCGTCGAGCAGCGCCGCGGCGGTACGGGTGTCGTCACGCCAATGGGCGCGCTTGATGACCCGGGAGAACGACTCGTCAGGGGATCTACGAGCCGCCCGGAGGCGCTCGTAGGCCTCAAGGTCGACGGAGATGGTTTTCGTGGCCATAGTGCATGTATACATGCATGATGCTGTGTACGACAAGCTGTGCGGATTTGTCGGCAAAACGGCATGCCGCACCAGGTTTCCGCACACCCGACACGGGAGCGCCTGCACCGTTCGGCGGCCCGATAGGGTGGGCGGGTGACCCACTATGACGTCGTAGTCCTCGGAGCCGGCCCCGGTGGTTATGTCGCGGCCATTCGTGCCGCCCAGCTGGGCTTGAACACCGCCATCATCGAACCGAAGTACTGGGGCGGGGTCTGCCTCAACGTCGGCTGTATCCCGTCGAAAGCGTTGCTGCGCAACGCCGAACTGGCGCACATCTTCAACCGCGAGGCCGACGTGTTCGGGATCAGCGGCACCGCCAGTTTCGACTACGGCGCGGCGTTCGACCGCAGCCGCAAGGTCGCCGAGGGCCGGGTCGCCGGCGTGCACTTCCTGATGAAGAAGAACAAGATCACCGAGATCCACGGCTACGGCACCTTCACCGACGCCAACACCCTCTCGGTCGCCCTCAATGACGGCGGCACCGAGACCGTCACCTTCTCCAACGCGATCATCGCCACCGGCTCCAGTACCCGGCTGGTGCCGGGAACGTCGTTGTCGGACAACGTCGTCACCTACGAACAGCTGATCCTGTCCCGCGAGCTGCCGAAATCGATCATCATCGCCGGCGCCGGCGCGATCGGCATGGAGTTCTCCTACGTGCTGTCCAACTACGGCGTCGACGTCACGGTGGTGGAGTTCCTGCCGCGCGCGCTGCCCAACGAGGACGCCGAGGTCTCCAAGGAGATCGAGAAGCAGTTCAAGAAGCTGGGCGTCAAGATCCGCACCGGCACCAAGGTGGAATCCATCACCGACGACGGCTCGACGGTGTCGGTGGTGGTCAGCAAGGACGGTGCCACCGAAACCCTGCAGGCCGACAAGGTGTTGCAGGCCATCGGTTTTGCACCCAACGTCGACGGCTACGGCAGGGAGGCGGCCGGGGTGGCGCTGACCGATCGGCGCGCCATCGGCGTCGGGGAGTACCTGCAGACCTCGCAGCCGCACATCTACGCCATCGGTGACGTCACCGGCCTGCTGCAGCTCGCCCACGTCGCCGAGGCACAGGGCGTCGTGGCCGCCGAGACCATCGCCGGTGCCGAGACCATGTCGCTGGGCGACTACCGGATGATGCCGCGTGCCACGTTCTGCCAGCCGCAGGTGGCCAGCTTCGGGCTCACCGAGGAGCAGGCCCGCGCCGAGGGTTACGACGTGAAGGTGGTCAAGTTCCCGTTCACCGCCAACGGCAAGGCGCACGGGGTGGGTGACCCGAGCGGGTTCGTGAAGCTGATCGCCGACGCCCGCTACGGCGAGCTGATCGGCGGGCACCTGGTCGGCCACGACGTCTCCGAGCTGCTGCCGGAGCTCACCCTGGCGCAGAAGTGGGATCTGACCGCGGGCGAGCTGGCCCGCAACGTGCACACCCACCCGACCATGTCCGAGGCGCTGCAGGAGTGCTTCCACGGCCTGACCGGCCACATGATCAACTTCTGAGCCGTCGCCCCGGGGTCCGCGGGTTACGCGACCAGCCAGAAGACGGCAAACCCCACCACCATCCCGGTTACGTTGGCGCACGCGTTGACGACGTCGTTGTCCACCCACCGCCACCCCGACGACGGCTGCGTGGGCGCGCCGCAGTGCAGGCGGTCCTCCACCGTGGCGCCGCAGGAGCCGCATAGGTAGCGCGCCTCCACGCCGGCGCCGATCAGGGTGTCCACCGCCGAGCCGGCGATCCCGGCCAGCAGACCGACGGGAATCATCGCCAGCCCGCCGAACACGGCGCCGAAGCATCCCACCGCCAGCGCGCCACCCACCGTCGCCGCCGAACCCAACGGCGAGATGGCCCCTGAGGTGCCCTTGGCGACGCGGCCGCGGGTCCGCACCGACACCGGATCCTGCTTGGAGAACCGGCCGATCTCCGAGGCCCACGAGTCGGCGATGCCGGCCGCGACCCCGCCGATGGACACCGCGTACCAGAGCGGGTCACCGGTGAAGGCGTAACCGATCACCGGCACCAATACCGGAAGGCCGGCGTTCACCGCGACCTGACTCATGCTGCGCATGCCGTCGGACCGAACCGGCCGCCGATACCCGGTGAGCACACTGGTCAGCGAGAAGAACAACGCGGCCGGGATGGTCCACCCCCACCCGCCGAGGCCGACGGCGACACCGGCGATCAGGCCTCCGCATAGCGCACCCGGCAGATCAAGCCAGCGCATCCGGAGCATGAACGGCACTATGGCGCAGCCGAATACGGCCGCGGCCAGCCAGCGCAATGCGTCGTCGGTGGACAGTTCCTGGGCGACATGCAGCAGCAGCGCGACCCACGGCGTGATCAGCAGGTTGTCCGCCGCCGGCAGCACCAGCAACTCGACGGCTGCGGTGGTCAACGCGACGAAGATCGACACTGTCACCGCCATGAACGAATTCAGTTCCAGCCACACGGTGCAGAACGTCCAGGACACCGCGAACGCGATCGCCACGAACGCCACCGAACCTTCAAGTGTGCGCACCCCGCCGCCCGCGGTGACCTGGTGCCGCCCGAAGCGCTGACCGATCAGCGCCGCACCGGCGTCAGCCAGGCCCAGCACCACCACCCCGCCGGCGATGGCGACCCGGTCCGGCCAGAACGCCAGCGTCGCGAGCAGCGCCCCACCGGCGAACGCCACCAATCCGTAGTCCCGCGAACGGGTTCCGTCGAACACTCCCGGCACCGGAACCAGGCCGCGTTCCACGATGAACGCCAGCGCCAGTGTCGCCGCGGCGAGCACGCCGGCCACCACCGTGCCATTGGTCAGCTGGAAGGCGGCCACCGCCGCGAACAGCCCGCACAGCGCGTGCGGAATCTTGCGGGTCACCAACGGCCCGGCGCCGCGGCGCGCCAGCATGCGACCGACCACGATCAGCACCAGCGCGATCAGCAGCGTTCCGCCGCCGGCAATGGCGAGGTCGCGAAGAACGGATTTGGTCACGCAGCGCTACTCGTCGAAGTCCAGTGGGACCCGCAGCGCACTCAAGGTCGCGGCCAGCGCGTCGTATTGGGATGTCAGCATGACGAATTCGATCAGCCGGGGCCGATCCAGATGCTCGGCCAGCTGCGCCCAGGTGGCATCCGAGAGGGTGCGGGTCTGCACGAGTTCGTCGATGCCGGTCAGCATGACGCGCTGGCGGTCGGTGAGCCCGGCCGCGCCGGGGCCTTCGAAGATGAGCTCCTGGGTGGCGTCGTCGATGCCGGCGGCGCGGGCCATCCGGCGATGGTGCTGCAGCTCGTACCGGCTGTCGCGCAGGTGGCCCACCCGCAAGATCACCAGTTCGGTGTCTTGGGTGGAGAGCTTGCCGCCGCGCATCAGCACACCGCCGAACGGCAGCCAGGACCACATCAGCCGCTTGTGCTGGCCCAGTGTGGTGAACAGGTGCGCACGCGGCACACGCTGGCGGGCGGCGATGACTTTGCAGACCACCCAGTTGGCGATGCCGAGGTCGCGCAGGCCGGGGGCTTCGGGGATACGTTCTGTCACTGCTGTTGCTTTACCAGATACGGCGACACCGTGCTGCGATGTTCGTTGAGATCCAGGTCGCGGCCCAGCGCCGGGAACGCCCGCTGCGGGCAGTTGTCGCGTTCGCAGACCCGGCAGCCCGCCCCGATCGGGGTGGCCGGGACGTCGTGCCCGGCCTGCAGGTCGAGCCCCTCGGAGTAGACCAGGCGGTGGGCGTGCCGCAGTTCGCAACCCAGCCCGATCGCGAACGTCTTGTCGGGCTGGCCCCAGCGCGACGCCCGGCGTTCCACGGTGCGCGCCACCCACAGGTATTTTCTGCCGTCGGGCATCTCGGCGATCTGCACTTCGATCTTGCCCGGGTTGCCGAACGTCTCGTAGACGTTCCACAACGGGCAGGTACCCCCGCTGGACGAGAAGTGAAAACCGGTGGCCGACTGTCGTTTTGACATGTTTCCGGCTCGGTCCACCCGGACGAAGGAGAACGGCACGCCGCGCATCGACGGCCGCTGCATGGTGGACAGCCGGTGCGCGATGGTCTCGTAGCTGACCCGGTAGAACGCCGACAGCCGCTCGATGTCGTAGCGGAACGTCTCGGCGCTGTCGTGGAACTGCCCGTAGGGCAACACGATCGCCGACGCGAAGTAGTTGGCCAGCCCCAGCCGGGCCAGCGTGCGGGAGTCCTTCGAGGTGAACTTGCCCTCTTCGACCAGGGCGGAGATCTGGTCGTCGAACTCCAGGTAGGCCAGCTCGGCGGCCATCTTGAACACCCGCTGTCCCCAGGTCAGGTGGTGACCCATGTCCAGGGTGCGGGTGGCCGCGTCGTAGCGGTGCAGCACCGTCTCGCCCAGGTCGATCCGGCGGTTGATCCGCACACCGTGCTTCTCGGTGAGCCGATTGGCCAACTCGACGGCCAGCTCGCCCTGATGCCGGCGCATCCGGGTGGCGAGTTCCTCTGCGGCGGTGTCTAATTCGTGCAGGTAGTTCTGCCGCTGATAGAAGTAATCCCGAACCTCCTCGTGCGGCATGGTGATGGCGCCGGTGCCGCTGCCGTCGGAGTAGCGTTCCTCGGTCGCCGCGGCCAGCTGCGCGGTGGTGATCCGGTAGCGACGGTGCAGGTTCACCATGGCCCGCGCCAATTTCGGGTGTGCGCTGACCAGTTCGGCCACCTCGGCCAATTCCACGTTGAGGTCCAGATCGCGATCCATGGCGACCTCGCGCAGTTCGGCGACCAGCCGGGTGTCGTCGTGGGAGGCGAAGAAGGTGGCGTCCACCCCGAACACCTCGGTGATGCGCAGCAGCACCGCCACCGTCAGCGGCCGGACGTCGTGTTCGATCTGGTTGAGGTAGCTCGGGGAGATGTCCAGCATCTGCGCCAGGGCCGCCTGGCTGAACCCGCGCTCACTGCGCAATTGACGCACTCGGGAGCCGACATAGGTCTTGGCCACCCAGCCGAGGCTACCCGCTGCGAAGGCGGTATTCGCAGTGTTGGCATGGCATGATCGCTCAGGGAAAACCAGGGGAGCGTCGATGCAGCAGACAGATGAGCCGACCGGTCTGGCCAAGGTTTTGATGCCGGTGCCGGACCCGCACCCCGACGTGTTCGACCGGCAGTGGCCGCTGCGGGTCGCCGACATCGACCGCACCGGCCGGCTGCGCTTAGACGGCGCCGCCCGCTACAGCCAGGACATCGGCCAGGATCAGCTGCGCGAGGGCGGCTACCAGGACGTTCACCCGCTGTGGATCGTGCGCCGGACGATGATCGACCTGATCGCGCCGATCGAATTCCAGGACATGCTGCGGGTCCGACGCTGGTGTTCGGGAACGTCGAGTCGCTGGTGCGAGATGCGGGTGCGCATCGACGGGAAGCGCGGTGGCGGCTTGATCGAGGCCGAGTCGTTCTGGATCAACATCAACCGGGAGACCCGGGGGCCATCGCTGCTCGTCGAGGATTTCCAGGCCGGGCTCAAGCGCACCACCAGCGTCGACCGGCTGCGCTGGAAGGCCTACCTGAAGGCCGGTGGCCGCGAAGACGCGGCGGAGATTCACCACTACCCGGTCCGCTTCACCGACATCGACCTGTTCGACCACATGAACAACTCGGTGTACTGGACCGTGGTCGAGGACTACCTGTCGAGTTACCCGGAACTGCTCAAGGCTCCGTTGCGGGTCACCTTGGAGCATGAGGCGCCGGTGGCGCTGGCGGACAAACTGGAGATCGCCTCGCACGTCCACCCGGCCGGATCGACAGATCAGTTCGGCCCCGAACTGGTCGATCGCACTGTTAGAACGCTCACATACCTGGTCGGCGACGAGGTCAAGGCGCTGGCCGCGATCTTCCCGCTGTAACACGTTCTAGTCAGTACGGGCGTACTGCTGAAAACGGCGCTGAGCTGTGCAGACTTGTTACCGATCGGTAGCTTAGCCGCCGGTTTCCATGACGGCCGCTCCGGCGTTTCTTCGCAACCTTTGCAATCCGTGTCGATGCAACTAGCGGAACTTGGCAATGGAAACGGCTGGACCTGGGCAGATGTGCTGTGCCAAGGTCGGCTTAACACACCAGTGAATCGATCGGGGTGTTAGCAAGTCCGGCAAGCTCCGGTGGTCCCCGGCCGATCGATAACGCAAAAGGAGCGCATCCATGTCGACCGTTGGCACGCCGAAGAGCGCAGAGCAGATCCAGCACGACTGGGACCACAACCCCCGGTGGAAGGGCGTCACCCGCACCTACACCCCGGCCGACGTCGTCGCGCTGCAGGGCCACGTCGTCGAGGAGAGCACGCTGGCTCGCCGCGGCGCCGAGGTGCTCTGGGAGCAGCTCCACAGCATGGACTACATCAACGCCCTGGGCGCGCTGACCGGCAACATGGCCGTCCAGCAGGTCCGGGCCGGCCTCAAGGCCATCTACCTGTCCGGGTGGCAGGTCGCCGGTGACGCCAACCTGTCCGGCCACACCTACCCCGACCAGAGCCTGTACCCGGCCAACTCGGTGCCGCAGGTGGTGCGCCGGATCAACAACGCGCTGCTGCGCGCCGACGAGATCGCCAAGGTCGAGGGCGACACCTCGGTGGACAACTGGCTGGCTCCGATCGTCGCCGACGGTGAGGCCGGCTTCGGTGGTGCGCTCAACGTCTACGAGCTGCAGAAGGCGATGATCGCCGCGGGTGTCGCCGGCAGCCACTGGGAGGACCAGCTGGCCTCGGAGAAGAAGTGTGGCCACCTGGGCGGCAAGGTGCTGATCCCGACCCAGCAGCACATCCGCACTTTGACGTCTGCCCGGCTCGCTGCTGACGTGGCCGACGTCCCGACCGTGGTGATCGCGCGCACCGACGCCGAGGCCGCGACCCTGATCACCTCCGACGTCGACGAGCGCGACCAGCCGTTCATCACCGGTGACCGGACCGCTGAGGGCTTCTACCGGGTGAAGAACGGCCTGGAGCCGTGCATCGCCCGCGCCAAGGCCTACGCCCCCTACGCCGACCTGATCTGGATGGAGACCGGCACCCCGGACCTGGAGCTGGCGCGCAAGTTCGCCGAGGGCGTCAAGAGCGAGTTCCCCGACCAGATGCTGGCCTACAACTGCTCGCCGTCGTTCAACTGGAAGCAGCACCTGGACGACGCGACCATCGCCAAGTTCCAGAACGAGCTGGGTGCCATGGGATTCAAGTTCCAGTTCATCACGCTGGCCGGCTTCCACGCCCTGAACTACTCGATGTTCGATCTGGCCCACGGCTACGCCCGCAAGCAGATGAGCGCCTACGTAGAGCTGCAGGAGCGCGAGTTCGCCGCCGAGGAGCGCGGCTACACCGCCACCAAGCACCAGCGCGAGGTCGGTGCCGGCTACTTCGACCGGATCGCCACCACCGTGGACCCGACCTCGTCGACCACCGCGCTGGCCGGTTCCACCGAAGAGGGCCAGTTCCACTAGGTCTCCGGCCGCGAGCGTGCACAGTTGTACGGTGTTTCCCACGTGGAGCCGGACAACTGTGCACGCTCGCGGCATAGAAAGGGAGTGACGTGTCGATCCAACGAGTAGGTGTGATCGGAGCCGGCCAGATGGGCGCGGGCATCGCTGAGGTGTCCGCCCGGGCCGGTGTCGACGTGAAGGTGTTCGAGACCACCGACGCACTGGTCACCGCGGGCCGGGGCCGCATCGTCAAGTCGCTCGACCGTGGCGTGAGTGCCGGCAAGATCACCGAGCGCGAGCGCGACGACGCCGTCGGCAACCTGACCTTCACCACCGATCTGGCCGATCTGGCCGACCGGCAGCTGGTGATCGAGGCCGTCATCGAAGACGACACGGTCAAGTCCAAGATCTTCGCCGAGCTGGACCGGGTGATCACCGACCCGGACGCAGTGCTGGCGTCGAACACGTCGTCCATCCCGATCATGAAGATCGCCGCCGCCACCAAGAACCCGCAGCGGGTGCTGGGCCTGCACTTCTTCAACCCCGTCCCGGTGCTGCCGCTGGTCGAGCTGGTCAGCACGCTGGTCACCGACGACGCCGCCGCCGCGCGCACCGAGGAGTTCGCCAGTGCGGTGCTGGGCAAGCAGGTGGTGCGCTGTTCGGACCGCTCCGGCTTCGTGGTGAACGCCCTGCTGGTGCCCTACCTGCTCGCCGCGGTTCGCATGCTCGAGTCCGGATTCGCCACCGTCGCCGACATCGACAAGGCGATCGTCGCCGGTCTGTCGCACCCGATGGGACCGCTGCGGCTGTCCGACCTGGTCGGCCTGGACACCCTCAAGCTGATCGCGGACAAGATGTACGAAGAGTTCAAGGAGCCGCTCTACGCCGCGCCGCCACTGTTGCTGCGCATGGTCGAGGCCGGTCAGCTCGGCAAGAAGTCCGGTCGGGGCTTCTACACGTACTGACCGCTACTGGGCGTCGCGCTCCCGTCGCCACGGCAATCTCGGCGACGGGTGCGGCGCACTGTTGAACTGCTCGCGCGAACCGCCGACCTCGACGATGCCGTACAACGCGCTCCAGGCGAACATGGTCAGGTAGTCGATCAGCTCGTCGGCGGTCATCCGCGGGTTCAGTAGCCAGGAGTGGGTGGCTAGCTGCACTGCGCCGACGATCATGTAGGACCATGGCTCGGCGCCGCTGGTATCCATCCCGACCTGGTTCATCCGGATCCGCAGCATGACGGCGAGCATGCGCGCGATGATCCGCTCGGAGTCGGCGATCACCTTGCTCTTGGCCGCGGAGCTGTTGGCCATCACGAAGCGATACGGCTCGGGTTCGGACGCCACGGTGTCGACATAGACCCGGATGATCTCGCGGGTCAGGTCGAAACCGTCCAGATTCGACGACAGCGCCTTGGCCATGTTCGGGATCAGCGTGGCCTGCGTGAAGCGCATCATCACCGCGGTGGTCAGATCGTTTTTGTCGACGAAGTAGCGGTACAGCACCGTCTTGGACACGCCGATCTCACCGGCGATCTCATCCATGCTCACATACTGGCCGCGACGCCGGATCGCCTCGATGGTGCCGTCGATCAGATCATTGCGGCGCTCGACCTTGTGCTGGTGCCAGCGCCGCTTCCTACCGTCGGTTTTGGCGCCACCGGTCCTGAGCTGATCTGCCACTGTTATGGATTCCCATTCGCTAGACGCTATAGATAATACGGGCCCGTACAGCAAACTTTGTGAGCTGGTAACAGTTACCGGCGGCTGAGATAGCGGATGATGGTGTGGTGGTTCCTCGAGAGAACAACTCGAAGTGGGCGCGGGCGGCGGACACCGTTCAGTCGCTGGCGGAGTCCTTTGCCGACGCCGATCCGGTGGCCGACGCCGCGAGATTGCGCGACCTGCGCAGGATGAAAGTGGTGGCACTGAGCTTCCTGCTCGGGGCCACCGTCGTCTTCCTGGTCTGCCGCTGGGCGCAGTCCGGCGGCGGCGCCGCGACGTGGGTGGGCTACGTCGGTGCGGCCGCCGAGGCCGGCATGGTCGGTGCGTTGGCGGACTGGTTCGCGGTCACCGCGCTGTTCAAGCACCCGCTGGGCATCCCGATCCCGCACACCGCGATCATCAAACGTAAGAAGGATCAGCTCGGCGAGGGCCTGGGCACCTTCGTGCGGGAGAACTTCCTGTCGCCGCCGGTGATCGAGACCAAGCTGCGCGACGCCCAGATCGCCAGCCGGCTGGGCAAGTGGCTCTCGGAGCAGGAGCACGCCGAGCGGGTGGCCGCCGAGACCGCGACCATGCTGCGGGTGCTCGTCGAACTGTTGCGGGACGACGAAGTCGCCTATGTCATCGACCGAATGATCGTGCGGCGCATCGCTGAACCGCACTGGGGACCGCCGGTCGGTCGGATGCTGGGCACCCTGCTCGCCGAGCATCGGCAGGAGGCATTGATCCAACTGCTGGCCGACCGGGCGTTCCAGTGGTCGCTCAACGCCGGCGAAGTCATCCAGCGGGTGGTGGAGCGCGATTCACCGACGTGGTCGCCGAGGTTCGTCGACCACCTGGTGGGCGATCGCATCCACCGTGAGCTCATGGATTTCACCGACAAGGTGCGCCGCAATCCCGACCATGAACTGCGCCGCAATGCGACTCGCTTCTTGTTCGAGTTCGCCAACGACCTGCAGCACGACCCGGCGACCATTGCGAAAGCGGACTCGGTCAAGGACCAGGTGATGGCGCGCGAAGAGGTCGCCAAAGCGGCGGCGACGGCGTGGGCGACCCTGAAGCGATACGTGCTCGAAGGCGTCGACGATCCGTCGGGGGCCCTGCGGACCCGCATCGCCGCCGCGGTAGTGCAGATCGGTGAGTCACTGCGCGACGACGTTGAACTGCGCGACAAGGTGGACAACTGGATCGTGCGGGCCGCCCAACATCTGGTGGGCCATTACGGGGTGGAGATCACCGCGATCATCACCGAGACCATAGAGCGCTGGGACGCCGACGAGGCCAGCCGGCGAATCGAATTGCACGTCGGGCGCGATCTGCAGTTCATCCGGATCAACGGCACCGTGGTTGGCTCGCTGGCCGGGCTGGCCATCTACGCCATAGCTCAACTTATGTTCTGACCTGCGCTAGCAGAGTGCTTGCAAAAGTTAGCACTTGCCCTTATCGTGGTTGCTGTCAGCAAGCAACAGTCCACGGAAGGGGTCACCGGTGTCGCAGGATGACAATCTCGCCGCAGTGGTGTCCACCGCCGCGGCCGACATCGGCAGCTTCATTCGCGCCCAGCGTGAGGCTGCGCAGGTGTCCATGCGGCAGTTGGCCGACAAGGCCGGCGTCAGCAATCCTTACCTCAGCCAGATCGAGCGTGGGCTGCGCAAACCTTCCGCTGACGTCCTCAACCAGATCGCCAAGGCCCTGCGGGTCTCTGCCGAAGTGCTCTACGTGCGAGCGGGAATCCTCGAGCCCGGCGAGAAGAGCGAGGTTCGTGATGCCGTCATCTCGGACATGGCGATCACGGAACGGCAAAAGCAAGTTCTGCTCGATATCTACAACTCCTTCATCCAGCAGAACGAGGCCGACGATGAGGAGACGACAACTGACTGATCCTCATCTGCGCCTCACCGCAGTTCACACCGGAATGATCCGCAACAAGAAAGGAAGCCACCATGGCTGAGAACCCGACCATCGAAGAACTCAAGACCCCGCTGCTGGCCGCGCTCGGTGCCGCCGACCTGGCCCTGGCCACCGTGAACGACCTCGTCGCCAACCTGCGCGACCGTGCCGAGGACGCCCGCGAGGACGCCACCAGCCGGGTCGAGGAGAGCCGCGCTCGCCTGACCAAGCTGCAGGAGGAGCTGCCCGAGCAGTTCGCCGAGCTGCGTGAGCGCTTCACCGCCGACGAGCTGCGCAAGGCCGCCGAGGGCTACGTGGAGGCCGCCAGCGGTCGCTACAACGACCTGGTCGCCCGTGGCGAGGCCGCCCTGGAGCGGTTGCGCAGCCAGACCACCCTGGACGAGCAGGTTGAGGGCTACGTCGACCAGGCCGTGGAGTTGACCCAGGAAGTGCTGGGCAATGTGGCTTCGCAGACCCGCGAGGTCGGCGAGCGCGCCGCCAAGCTGGTCGGCATCGAGCTGCCCAAGAAGGAAGCCGTCGCCAAGGCCCCGGCCAAGAAGGCTCCGGCCAAGAAGGCTCCGGCCAAGGCCGCTGCCAAGAAGGCCCCGGCCAAGAAGGCTCCGGCCAAGAAGGTCACCCAGAAGTAACGCAGTTCGACGCCAGGGACGGTAGCCGCCTAGGCTTGCAACGTGATCGCTGCGAGCCTGGTGGTTATCGTCCTTGGCGTTTTAAAGATTGCCGTGTTCGCCACGGCGGTCTATGCATTCGTCCATGCGGCCATGCAACGTGCCGACGCCTACACCGCCGCCGACAAGCTGACCAAGCCGGTCTGGCTGGTGATCCTGGGCGTGTGCGGGTTGCTCGCGCTGATCTTTGATGTGATGGGTATGGCCATCGCGGCCTGCGCCGCCGGCGTCTATCTGGTCGACGTCCGGCCCAGACTGCTTGAGGTCCAGGGCAAATCCCACTAGTGCGCACGCTGTTTCTCGCCGCGGCGCTGGCAGGTGGTCTCGTGTTCGCGGCGCCGGCCACCGCCGCCGGCGACTTGGTCGACCACACCGAATGGGTGAGCTACAGCGGTCGGTCCAGCCTGCGGGTGTACCCGACCCCGGCTGCCCGGGACGCGGCCCTGCGCCTCGACGACGCCGGAGGCGAGCAGGCCTGGCGCGAAGTGCTCGCCGGTGCTCCCGAAGCAGACACCGCCGGAATGCGCGACCAATTCCTGTGTCATTGGAACTACGCCGAATTCGCCCGGCCCGGCAAGACCAGCTGGAATCTGGAGCCGTGGCGACCGGTCGTCGACGGCACGATCATGCTCGAATCCGGGTGCAATCCCGGCGCCGCAGAGGAGGCCTTCTGATGCCCGGATGGGACCGCGACCAGGTGGCCAGACTGGTCGACCACACCCTGCTCAAGCCCGAAGCGACGACCGAGCAGGTCATCGCCGTCGTCGCCGAAGGCGCCGAACTCGGCGTCGCCGCGGTGTGCGTGTCACCGTCGGTGGTGGCTGTCGCCGCGGCCGCCAATCCCGCGGGTGTCCGGATCGCCGCGGTGGCGGGCTTTCCCTCCGGCAAGCACCTGCCGGCGGTCAAAGCGCAGGAGGCGGCGCTGGCCGTGGCGGCCGGGGCTGCCGAAATAGACATGGTGATCGACGTCGGCGCAGCCCTGGCAGGCGATTTCGCCGCAGTGGGCGCCGACATCGGCACCGTACGTGCCGCCGCGCCCGATGCCGTGCTCAAGGTGATCCTGGAGTCCGCCGCGCTGCTGGACCTGGGTGGGGAGGCGACCCTGGTCGCAGCCTGTCGGGCTGCCGAGGATGCCGGCGCTGATTTCGTCAAGACCTCCACCGGATTTCACCCCAGCGGCGGGGCGAGCGTGCACGCGGTGACGCTGATGGCCGACACCGTCGATGGGCGGCTGGGGGTCAAGGCCAGCGGCGGGATCCGCAGTGCCGCAGACGCGTTGGCGATGCTGGAGGCCGGCGCGACCCGACTCGGTTTGTCCGGAACCCGGGCGGTACTGGACGGCTTGAGTTAACCGACGCGCGTCACAGTGAGCTGAAGCACTGGCTCGACGACGATGCCGGGATGGTCGCGTTCTTCGTCGAAAACTTCACCACCACAGCCGAATCGGTGACTTCCGTGCTGTCGATGTGGATGCCCAGCGGCAGATCGTTGGTCACCTTGCCGGTGAGGCTGTCCAGGTTGCTCTGCACGGTGTCGGTGTCCAGGTCCTGGCCCAGCGCCTCCAGGTCGACGACCTGCAGATGAAGCCCGTTGTTCACGATCTGCGGTTTGACGACCGCCTTGTTGAGCAGGCCCTTGAGCTCCACGGTGCCCGCGCCCGGGTCAGTGGTGACCTTGCCGGTGACGATGCTGCCGATCACCGGGACCACATCCTGAATGGACTGCTTGATGCCGTCGGCCGGCCAGGTGATGGTGCCGTCGAGCGACCCGATGGTGCCCTTGGAGTCAGCGGTCTTCTCCACGTGGACGTCGCGGATGTCCAGATCCAGCTGCATGCCCTTGGCCTGCCGGATCTGGTTGCCCGCGGTCTGCACCGAGATGTGCGAGTAGTCACCCTGGAAGTACTGCGCCAGCACCGGCGGACTGGTGTCGAACGACACCGCCGCGCTGTCCTCGGCCTCGCACTTGACTGCGTCGGCGACCAGGCTTTCCGCCCGGTGCCGGGCGTACATTTCGCCGCCGAACATGCCGACCAGCGTCAGCACCAGTAACACGGTCAGCCCCAACAGGATTGCCGGAACGCCGGAGAACCGATGTGCGGGAGATCCGGGAGTGCTCATCCCGTTCAGGCTACAGGTTGGCGAAGCAGGGGTCGTCCGAGCGCGGGATGGAGGCGTTGTGCGTGGAGAACCGGGCCACCACACCGGTGTCGGTGACCTCGATGCTGTCCGCGCGCAGGCCGAGCGGATATTTCTTGGTCAACGCCTGAGCGAAGCGGTCCAGCTCGGGCTGCAGGGTCTCCCGCGGCAGCGTCAGGGCGCCCAGGCCGGTGAGCTTCTGCACCTGCAGTGACAGGGCGCCGTTGACCACCTCCGGCTTGACCACCACGGACGCCAGGCCGAACGCGCCGCCCAGCTCGACGGTGCCGTCGTGGGCATTGGTCCTCAGGTCCGAGACCAGGTTGCCCAGGATCGGCACCATCGACTGCACCGTCTCTTTGATGCCGGCGGCCGGCCAGGTCAGGGTGGCGTTCAGAGTGCCGATGGTGCCCTTGCTGTCACCGGTGCCGTGCAGGTCGACGTCGCTGATGCTCAGGTCGGCCTTCATCTGCTGGGCGTCTTTGACCTGGTGTCCCGCTGTGCTGATCGAGATGTTGGTGTAGTTGCCGCGGAAGTGCTGCCACAGGAACGGCGGGGCCACCCCGAAGGACACGCTGGCCTTGTCGTGCACCACGCACTCGGTCGCCTTGGCCACCTTGTTGTCGGCGATCCGTCGCGCGATCAACTCGGCCCCGATCAGACCGGCCAGCGCCAGCGCGATCACGGTGATGAGGATCAGCGCGCACGCCAACGGGTCGCGCAGCATCCCGGCCGGCCGGTGCCGGGGTGCGGGGGTCCGGATCACCGTGGTGGGCGGCTCGCCGGGCGGGGGCGCCGACGGCGGACCGGCCGGCGGCATGGGCAGCGGGCCGGTCGGGGCGCTGGGCGCGCTGGGCATCCGGGTGGTGGCCGCTTCGCGACTGCCGACCGGCATCTGCCGGGTCGCCGACGCGGACGGTTCCGGGAGATTCGGCGGTGCGTGCTCGATGGGGGGTTCGGGCTGGCCTCCGGGGCGGGCCCAGGGCGACTCGCCGTGGGGAGTTCCGGGCGGATTGCTCATCCGCGCGATTCTGCCTTACCGACCTGAACGAAGTCCGCGCGATTGCTCAACACGGCCAGCGTCCGGCGGGCGGCGGCGACGGCGTCCAGGTCGAGATCGCAGACCACCAGCTCGGGTGCGGCACCGGCCGCGGCGACCACCTCACCCCACGGGGAGGCGACCACGCTGTGCCCGATGCCGGTCGGTGCGCCGGTGGAATCCGCGCCCCCGGGGTCGGCTTGACCGACGGCGGCGACATAGCTGGTCGAGTCCAGGGCCCGTGCCCGGGCCAGCAGTTCCCACTGCGACAGCTTGCCGGGTCCGGCACCCCACGAGGCGCAGACCGCGATCAGTGCTGCGCCGCGGTCGGCCAGCTCGGTGTACAGCGCCGGGAACCGGATGTCGTAGCAGGTCGACAACCCGACACCGACTCCATCGACATCGATCACCACAGGCTCGAATCCCGGTGCGACCGTGCGTGATTCGGCGAAACCGAAGGCGTCGTAGAGGTGGACTTTGTGGTAGTGCGTGTCGGTGCCGGGACCGGTCGCCAACAGGGTGTTTCGGACCCTCCCGTCGTCGGCGGGGGTGAACATTCCCGCGACGACGGTGACTCCGGCCCGCGCGGCGATCTCCCGCACGGCGGTGGCCCACGGGCCGTCGAGCGGTTCGGCGACCGGGCCCAGCGGTACCCCGAACCGGCACATGGTCGCCTCGGGGAACAGCACCAACGTCGCGCCCTGGTCGGCGGCACGCGCGGTGGCCTCGGCCACCAGTTTCAGGTTGGCGGCCGGGTCGGTGCTGCTGAGTATTTGCGCACACGCAAGACGCATTGGTCCAGATTAGTAGTGGTATCGGGCTTTCAGGATCTTGACCTCGTGATCGTCTGCCCGGTACACCAACCGATGTTCGTCGCTTATCCGCCGTGACCAGTACCCGGACAGTTCTCCCTTGAGGGGTTCCGGTTTCCCGATTCCGGTGAACGGGTCGCGCTGGATCTCGCCGATGAGCCGGGTGATCCGGCGGGCCGTCCTCCGATCGGACGCCAGCCAGAACAAGAAGTCGTCCCAGGCGTCGGGATCGATGTGGATGCTCCTCACTCCTGGCCGCCGGCCATCTCCTGGAGCTCGTCGATGGACATGGTGGGGCCGGGACTGCCGGCTTTGTCACGGGCGACGGCTGCCATGAGCCGGCGGGCATTCTCGGGCGACCGCAACAGGTAGACCGTCTCCTGCCACGAGTCGTAGTCGGCGGCCGACATGAGCACCGCGTCACCTGCCCTGGAGCTGATGCGCACCGGTTCATGGTCGGTGTTGACCTGTTCGAGGAGCGGGAAGAGACGCTGACGCGCTTCGCTGGCACTGATCGTCATGAGCGCCGCACCCTCCGTCGTACCAAAATCCCGTACCAATATCGTACGATAATTCTGTACCAGAAGGGGATTCTCCCTACTCGGCCCGCGCCAGCCAAGTCGACGTGAACCGCTGCTCGGTCGTCATCAACTCGGCCAGCTGCGTGCCGATGAAGTTCTCGATCTTGCCGCCCACCAGCGGGATGTCGACCTTAACCGTCGCGGTCAGCCGGAGCTCGCAGCCGGAGCCGGCCGGCTCCAGCACCGCGTCGCCGGACAGCTTCGCCGGGGCGCCGACGATCTTGCCGGTGACCTCGGCGCGGGCCTTCCCGTCCCGGATCGGATGCCAGACCTCGTGACGGGCCGTGTCCAGGTCGCCGGGGTGGAACTGCGCGGCCAGCGCCGGCAGCTTGTCGCGATGAATCCCCTGCGTCGTGCTGATGTCGATGCTGCCGTCGGCGTTGACGGTCAGCGTATCCAGCGCGACGGTGTCGGCTCCCGAATCCGCCAGCCGGGCCAGCCAATACCGCTCGTCGGCGAATGCGGCATACACCTGCTCGACGCTGGCCTGGTAGCGCTCGGACAGCGTGAATGTACGCGGCATAGCTGGTCAGGCTACCGTTACCGGCCGTGGCCAGTTCCGAGTTCGCGGGCGCGCGTGTCGCCGAGTCCGTACCGCTGGCGCCGCTGACCACGCTGCGAGTCGGGCCGGTCGCCCGGCGCGTCATCACCTGTGTCAACACCGAACAGATCGTGGCTACGCTGGGCGAACTCGACGGCACCGATCCGACGCTGGTGCTCGCCGGCGGCTCCAACGTCGTGATCGCCGACGACCTGACCGACCTGACCGTGGTCCGCCTCGCCAGCAATGCCGTCGAGATCGACGGCAACCTGCTGCGCGCCCAGGCCGGCGCCGTCTGGGATGACGTGGTGGCTCAGGCGGTGGCCTCCGGTCTGGGTGGCCTGGAATGCCTGTCTGGCATCCCCGGCTCGGCCGGCGCCACCCCCGTGCAGAACGTCGGGGCCTATGGCGCGGAGATCGCCGACACCGTGACCAGGGTGCTGCTGTGGGACCGGCGCACCGGTGACGTGCGCTGGACGCCGGCCGCGGAGTTGAACTTCGGCTACCGCACCAGCGTGCTGAAGCACTCGGATGCCGCGGTGGTGTTGGAGGTGGAGTTCGCGCTGGATGCGGCCGGGCGCAGCGCGCCGCTGCGCTACGGCGAGTTGGCCACCGCACTCAATGCCTCCGACGGGCAGCGCGTCGACCCGGCGACGGTGCGCGCCGAGGTGCTCACGTTGCGGGCCACCAAGGGCATGGTGCTCGACACGGAAGACCACGACACCTGGAGCGTCGGCTCGTTCTTCACCAATCCGGTTGTGCCACAAGATGTCTATTCCGACATAGCGGATCGGACACCCGGATCCGTGCCGCACTGGGACGCCCCCGGCGGGGTGAAACTGGCGGCGGGCTGGCTGGTGGAGCGGGCCGGCTTCGGCAAGGGCTATCCGGGTCGGGACGCGCCGGCGAGCCTGTCCACCAAACATGCGTTGGCGCTGACCAACCGGGGCACGGCCACCAGTGCCGACGTGCTGGAGCTGGCACGCACCGTGCGCGACGGCGTGCAGGCTGCGTTCGGGATCGTGCTGCACCCCGAGCCGGTGCTGGTGGGCTGCGCCATCTGACCGGGCCCGGTAACCGACATCGCAGGTGGTCAGGCGGCGTGGCCGGTATCTTGGGATGCCGTGAACCTCAACCGGCGGCGGGCCCTGGCGGCGCTGGCCGCCGGGGTGTTGGCGCCGAGTGCGCTGGCGGGGTGTTTCCGCCGGGGCGGCCAGGGCACCGCCGCCGCGCCGCAGCCCTCGCCCACCCTGACCTTTCAGCCGGCTTCGGATGACGCGAACGACGTGCTGCCCACCGTCGTGGTCGGTGTCGAGGTCTCCGACGGCTGGTTCCAGCGGGCGGCCCTGACCAGCCCGGCCGGCAAGGTGCTCAGCGGAACGTTCAACCGGGAACGCACCCGCTACACCATCACCGAGCCGCTGGGCTACGGCGCCGTCTACACCTGGAGCGGGTCGGTGGTGGGCCACGACGGTAAGGCGGTGCCGGTGGAGGGCAAGGTCACCACCGTCACCCCGACGGCCGTCATCGACGGGGGCTTCCAGCTGGCCGACGGGCAGACCGTCGGCGTCGCCGCCCCGGTGATCCTGCAGTTCAACGGGCCGATCAGCGACAAGGCCGCCGTGGAGCGGGCCTTGACCATCACCACCGAGCCGGCGGTCGAGGGCAGCTGGGCCTGGCTGCCCGACGAGGTGCAGGGCGCCCGGGTGCACTGGCGGAGCCGCGACTACTTCCCGGCCGGCGCCACCGTCAGCGTCGCCGCCAAGCTGTACGGCCTGGCGGTCGGCGACGGGGCCTACGGCGCCCAGGACATGTCCCTGGACTTCTCGATCGGGCGCCGCCAGGTGGTCAAGGCCGAAGTTTCCTCGCACCGCATCCAGGTGATCCGCGACGAGGGGGTGATCATGGACTTCCCGTGCAGCTACGGCCAGGCCGACAAGGCCCGCAACATCACCCGCAACGGCGTGCACGTGGTCACCGAGAAGTACGCCGACTTCTACATGTCCAACCCGGCCGCCGGCTACAGCAACATCCACGAGCGCTGGGCGGTGCGGATCTCCAACAACGGCGAGTTCATTCACGCCAACCCGAACAGTGCCAGCGCGCAGGGCAACACCAACGTCACCAACGGCTGCATCAATCTGTCCACCGGCGACGCCGAGCAGTACTTCTACAGCGCGATCTACGGTGACCCGGTCGAAGTGACCGGCAGCTCCATCCAGCTGTCCTACTCCGACGGCGACATCTGGGACTGGGCGGTGGACTGGGACACCTGGGTGTCCATGTCGGCGTTGAAGGAGGATTCGTCGGCTCCGGAGAGGGCCTCGCTGCCCAGCGTGGCGCCGGCCACTCCGACCGATGCGCCGACGCTGTCCGGGACGCCCACGACGACGACCCCGGCGCCTAGTCCTGCACCTGGCGGCTAGCCCGCGTCGCGGAAGCCTGATCCCGCGGGCGGATCACGATCTGGTCCAGGTCGACGTGCGGGGGCCGGGACGCCACGAAACCGATCACCTCGGCGATGTCGGCTGCGGTCAGCGGGGTCAGTCCGTCGTACACCGCGTCGGCGCGTTCCCGGTCACCGTCGAACCGCACCAGGGAGAATTCGGTGTCCACCATGCCCGGCGCAATCTCGGTGAGCCGCACCGGTTTTCCCAGCAGCTCGCCGCGCAGTGTGCGGTGCAGTGCGCTCTGGGCGTGCTTGGCCGAGGTGTAGCCGGCGCCGCCGTCGTAGATCTCGAAGGCCGCGATCGAGGTCACGGTGACCACCAGGCCGTCGCCGGAGGCCACCAATTTGGGCAGCAGTGCCCGGGTCACCTGCAGCGTGCCAAGCACATTGGTCTCCCACATCCACCGCCAGTGCTCGAGGTCCGCGGCATCGACGTTCGCCAGGCCCTTGGCCCCACCGGCGTTGTTGACCAGAACATGCACCGGACCGGGGCAGGCCTGTGCCAGCGCGTCGACGGCGGCCGGGTCGGTGACGTCGGCTACCACCGGGGTGCCGCCGATGTCCGTTGCCAGTGCCGCGATCCGGTCTGCGCGACGGGCCGCGACGACGACGTGAAAGCCTTGTGCGGCAAGGGTTCTGGCGGTCGCCTCGCCGATGCCTGAGCTGGCGCCGGTGACGACTGCGGTGCGCTGTTCTGGCGCAGTTGTGATCATCGACCCAACATTAGTGACTGTGCTACATTGCTGGGTTATGTACCGCAGTGCCCGCAATCTGATGGCGGTCCGTCTGGCCGCCGACGGCGCGTGTTGTCGCCACGCATGTTGCTGCGCCTGACCCGCTACGAATAACTCCTTCGAGTGTCCGCGGGTCGCAGGTGGAGCCCAGCCCCCATCCGGATTCTGCAGACTAGGACGGCACAGCGTGCGTACCACTTCTCTCAGCGGCCACTCCACCCCGCACCGCTACGGCGCGCTGCGCTCGCATCCCCGCGTCCTGCCGCCGTCGCTGCACCTGCCCGACACCGCCGGTGCCGCGGTGTTCGCCGCGGTGCGCCAACACGGCCCCATCGCCCGCGAGGCCATCGCCGGCGCCACCTCCCTGAGCGTGGCCACCGTCAACCGTCAGGTCAGCGCCCTACTGGAGGCGGGACTGCTGCTGGAGCGGGCCGATCTGGCCACCTCAGGCGCGATCGGACGCCCTCGCCGTCCGGTGGTGGTCAACCACGAGCCGTTCCTGGCCCTGGGTCTGCACATCGGCGCCAAGACCACCAGCATCGTGGCCACCGACGTGCTCGGCCGCACCCTGGACGTCGTCGAGACCCCGACCCCGGCCAACGGGGCCGCGCCGGCGCTGGCCGCGCTGGCCGGTAGTGCCCGCCGGTACCTGACCCGGTGGCAGAAGCGCCGGCCGCTGTGGGTCGGGGTCGCCATCGGTGGGGCCGTCGACGGCGGTACCGGCATGGTCGACCACCCGCGGCTGGGCTGGACGTCGGCACCGGTCGGCCCGGTGCTGGCCGAGGAACTCGGGCTGCCGGTGTCGGTGGCCTCCCACGTGGACGCGATGGCCGGCGCCGAACTGCTGCTCGGGGGACGCCGGTCGTCGGTCAACGACGCCACCAGCCTCTACGTCTACGCGCGCGAGACCGTCGGCTATGCCCTGGTGATCGGCGGGCGGGTGCACAGCCCCGCCAGTGGTCCGGGCACCATCGCCGGGCTGCCGGCCGCCTCGGAGCTGCTCGGCGGGACCGGACAGCTGGAATCCACCGTCAGCGACGAGGCGGTGCTGGCGGCCGCCCGTCGGATGCGCGTCCTGCCGGCGAGCGGCGGAGCGCCCTCGGCGGCAGTCACGGGCCTGGTGCGGGCGGCTCGCGGTGGCGACGAGCGGGCGACGTCGTTGCTCACCGAACGCGCTCGGGTTCTCGGTGAGGCCGTGGCCCTGCTGCGTGACGTCCTCAACCCCGATGACCTGGTGGTCGGCGGCCAGGGATTCACCGATTACCCGGAGGGCATGGCCGAGGTGGAGCGCGCGTTCGCGCAGCGATCGGTGCTGGCCGGGCGCAGCATCCGGGTCAGCGCCTTCGGCAACCGGGTGCAGGAGGCCGGCGCCGGAACGGTGTCGCTGGGCGGGCTGTACGCCGACCCGGTCGGTGCCATGCGCCGCTCCCGCGGGTCGCTCTCCCGAGCGGTCCCGGAAGCCTTGGCCTGACCGGGCTGTAAAGATGGCGAGGTGAGCCAGGGCTTGGGATCCGACGTGCGCCGGGTGGCGGTGCTGTCGGTGCACACCTCTCCGCTGGCCCAGCCGGGCACCGGCGACGCCGGTGGAATGAACGTCTACGTGCTGCAGAGCGCGTTGCACCTGGCGCGCCGCGGGGTGGCGGTGGAGATCTTCACCCGGGCCACGTCGTCGGCCGATCCGCCGGTGCAGCACGTGGCGCCCGGGGTGCTGGTGCGCAATGTGGTGGCCGGCCCGTTCGAGGGCCTGGACAAGAACGACCTGCCCACCCAGCTCTGCGCGTTCGCGGCCGGGGTGCTGCGCGCCGAGGCCGCCCACGAGCCGGGCTACTACGATGTCGTGCACTCGCATTACTGGCTGTCGGGTCAGGTTGGCTGGCTGGCCGCCGACCGGTGGGCGGTGCCGCTGGTACACACCGCGCACACGCTGGCCGGGGTGAAGAACGCCGCGCTGGCAGCCGGAGACACCCCCGAACCGCCGTTGCGCGCCGTCGGTGAGCAGCAGGTGGTGGACGCGGCGAACCGGCTGGTGGTCAACACCGACGACGAGGCGCGCCAGCTGGTCGCCCTGCACGACGCGGACCCGCGGCGCATCGACGTCGCACATCCCGGGGTGGACCTGGAGGTCTTCCGTCCCGGCGACCAGCAGCAGGCCCGCGCTGTGCTGGGGCTGGCGCCCGACGAGCCGATTGTGGCGTTCGTGGGCCGCATCCAGCCGCTGAAGGCACCCGATGTGCTGCTGCGCGCGGCCGCCAAGCTGCCCGGGGTACGCGTGGTGGTGGCCGGCGGTCCGTCGGGCAGCAGTGGGCTGGCCGAACCGGGTTGCCTGGTACGGCTGGCCGCCGAACTGGGAATCAGTGACCGGGTGACGTTCCTGCCCCCGCAGTCCCGAGAGGAGCTGGCCGGGCTGTTCCGGGCGGCCGACCTGGTGGCGGTGCCCAGCTACTCCGAATCGTTCGGTCTGGTCGCTTTGGAGGCGCAGGCCTGCGGGACGCCGGTGGTCGCCGCGGCCGTCGGCGGGCTGCCGGTGGCGGTGCGTGACGGCGTCACCGGGGGCCTGGTCGACGGGCATGACATCGACGCGTGGGCCGCCGCCATCGGCGAGCTGCTGCGCCTGGGTTCCGGACCGCGCGGATGGGCGATGCGCCGGGCCGCGGTCAGCCACGCCGCGAGCTTCTCCTGGGAGCGCACCGTAGACGCCCAGCTGGCCAGCTACACCAGCGCCATCGAGGACTTCGCCGCGGCGCGCGGGGAGCGGATGCGGGTGCTCGGGTCGGCGCGCCGGCCCCGGCGGTGGCCGTCGCGTCGCGGGGTCCGGGCGTGAACCGCAGCGACGTCCGGAAGCTCATCGAGGACACCCTGGACGCGGCCGAGCTGACCTATTCGCCGTTCCCGGGCGCCCACGGCGGCCTGCCGGGACTGGTGGTGGAGCTGCCCGGCGAACGCAAGCTCAAGACCAACACCATCCTCAGCGTGGGGGAGCACTCGGTGCGAGTCGAGGCGTTCGTCTGTCGCAAGCCCGACGAGAACGACGCCGGGGTCTACCGGTACCTGCTGCGGCGCAACCGCCGGCTCTACGGGGTGGCCTACACCCTGGACAACGTCGGCGACATCTATCTGGTGGGCCGGATGTCGCTGGCCTCGGTGACCGCCGACGAGATCGACCGGGTGCTCGGGCAGGTGCTCGAAGCCGTCGACTTCGACTTCAACACGTTGCTGGAGTTGGGATTCGCCACCTCGATCCAGAAGGAATGGGACTGGCGGGTGTCCACCGGGCAGTCGCTGAAGAACCTGCGGGCCTTCGAGCATTTGATCGACCGTGACGGTGATGATGCAGGTTGAGGTGCTTTTGTTCGCGGCAACGGAATGGGTGGACTGCTCAGGCCAGTTTCGCCATGGTGGACAAGATCACGACGGTCCGACGATCAAACCTAGGGATTCGGATCGGTCGCGTTTCGACCACATTGATGGCAGAGATCGAGCGCTCCCTCATGGTGTTTCTGGGTTTGGCAGCCTGACGCCGCCCACGTCGTCGCTCCTATGCCAGCCGTGCAGACTGATACCCCGACTCGCGTCGGCTGCGATCCTGCCGGTGGCAAATTTCGCGGCGGTCACAGCCATGCCGTTGGTCGGATAATCCATGTGCCCGAACGGAATACCGTCGCCGCCGTTGCAGACGGTGTCGTTCTGGGCGCAGAACTCGCGGGTCTGGGACGCATACAGTGGGCCGACCACGACCGGCGGCGCGTCGTAGCGGCGGATGAACGCCGCCGAGGGCTTGCCGAACAGCACCACCGCCGCGACGTGATCGGCCACCACGTCGGGCACCGGCTCGGGTAGGTCCGGCACCAACTCGGCCGGAACCGATGACATGGTCGCGTAGCCGGTGACGGCCGCTCCCTGGGAATAGCCGCCCAGCACCATCTCGGTGTCCGGGCAGTCCAGCGTCGTCCACACCAGGTGGTTGGCCTCGTCGCGGATCCCGGCGATGGCGCTGCGCTCGAATTCGAGGCCGTTGGACAAACCGCTGACCGCCGCGTAGTTGACCGGATACACCGCCATCGACCGGCCGGGCAGGTCGTCGCGCAGCGCGTCGACGAAGGCCTGACCGACCTTGCCGACACCGGGCGGCTCGTCGCTGCCACGAGCGAATACCACCTCGACGTCAGCGCACGGCTTGGCCGCTGCAGTCGGGGGCCCAACCAGTGGCACCCCCGAGAGCGCCAGCAGTGCGGCGGCGAAAAGTCGGGCTAGATGCACAAGCACACCCCCGATCCCGAATCGGACCTTCCTTCGACGGTAACCCCTTGGCGCCCATGAGACACTGACCCGCATGTCTGAGACTGCCACTCTGGTGCTGCTGCGCCACGGCGAAAGCGAATGGAACGCCAGCAACCAGTTCACCGGCTGGATGGACGTCAACCTGACCGACAAGGGCCGTGCCGAGGCTGTGCGTGCCGGGCAGCTGCTGGTGGAGCACGACCTGCTGCCGGACGTGCTCTACACCTCGCTGCTGCGCCGCGCGATCACCACCGCGAACCTGGCGCTGGACGCCGCCGACCGGCATTGGATCCCGGTGCACCGCACTTGGCGGCTCAACGAACGCCACTACGGCGCGCTGCAGGGCCTGGACAAGGCCGCGACCAAGGCGCGCTACGGCGACGACCAGTTCATGACGTGGCGGCGCAGCTATGACACCCCGCCGCCGCCGATCGAGGCCGGCAGCCGCTACAGCCAGGACGCCGACCCCCGCTACGCCGACATCGGCGGCGGCCCGCTGACCGAGTGCCTGGCCGACGTGGTGGACCGTTTCCTGCCGTACTTCACTGACGTCGTCGTCCCGGATCTGCGCTGCGGCAAGACCGTGATGATTGCCGCGCACGGCAACTCGCTGCGGGCCCTGGTGAAGTACCTCGACGGCATGTCCGACGACGACGTCGTCGGCCTGAACATCCCGACCGGCATCCCGCTGCGCTACGACCTGCGCAACCTGCGCCCGACCGTCCCCGGCGGCGTCTACCTGGACCCGGAGGCCGCGGCCGCCGGGGCCGCGGCGGTGGCCAACCAGGGCGCCAAGTAGCCGATCGGCCCACTCAGGGTGAATTCCGGGTGGATCCCCGGTGAAATCTTCGTCGTGAATTCACGTTCGGCGCACGTCAGGGTCGAATGCTGGTCAGATGAGCGGGCCGGACTGCGTACGATTTGGCCGTGGCTGCGACAACCGCGCTGACGCTCGTTGCGGTGTCGGCACTGCTGGCGCTCGCGGTCGGCACGGGGGCCGGAATCTGGCTCGCGCCCCGGCTGGCTGAGCGCCGCCGCCGGGTGGCCACTGAACGGTCCGGGATCACCGTCTCGCAGATGCTGCAGCAGATCGTCTCGCACGCGTCGCTGGGCATCGTCGTCGTCGACAACCACCGTGACGTCGTCTACCTCAACGACCGGGCGACGGCCCTGGGACTGGTCCGTGGCCGGCTGCTCGACGACGGCGCCTGGGAGGCCGCGCGGCGCGCACTCGACGGCGAGGACGAGGTGGTCTTCGACCTCACCGCGGCCAATCGGGCGGCCGGGGCCACCCGCTCGGAGCTGTCCGCGGTGCGCGGGTACGCCCGGCTGCTCTCCGAGCAGGACGTCCGGTTCGCGGTGGTGATCGTCGACGACCAATCCGAGCAGGCTCGGATGGAGGCCAGCCGGCGCGATTTCGTGGCCAACGTCAGCCACGAGCTCAAGACCCCGGTCGGTGCCATGGGGCTGCTGGCCGAGGCGCTGCTGGCCTCGGCGGACGACCCCGAGGCGGTGCGCCCGTTCGCGGAGAAGGTGCTGGTGGAGGCCAACCGGCTGGCCAGCATGATCGGTGAGCTGATCGAGCTCTCCCGGCTACAGGGCGCGGACCCGCTGCCGGACCTGGGCGTCGTCGACGTCGACAGCGTGGTGAACGAGGCCATCTCCCGGCACAAGGTGGCCGCCGACAACGCCGAGATCACCATCACCACCGACGCCCCCAGCGGCTTCCGCGTGCTCGGAGAAGAGACGCTGCTGGTCACCGCGCTGGCCAACCTGGTGTCCAACGCCATCGCCTACTCCCCGCACGGATCGCCGGTGTCGATCAGCCGCCGCCGCCGCAACGGCTTCGTGGAGGTAGCCGTCACCGACCGGGGCATCGGGATCGCTCCCAAGGACCAGGAGCGGGTGTTCGAACGCTTCTTCCGCAGCGACAAGGCCCGGTCGCGGGCCACCGGCGGCAGCGGGCTGGGTCTGGCGATCGTCAAGCACGTGGCCGCCAACCACAACGGCACCATCACGCTGTGGAGCCAGCCGGGCACCGGCTCGACGTTCACTCTGACCATTCCGGCATATCAACCGGGCGAGTCGGGAAAAGATGAGCAACAGCGACCATGAGGAGCAGCGCCGATGACGCACGTATTGATCGTTGAGGACGAGGAGTCGCTGGCGGACCCGCTGGCCTTCCTGCTGCGCAAGGAGGGATTCGAGGCCACCGTCGTCACCGACGGGTCGGCGGCCCTGGCGGAGTTCGACCGGGCCGGCGCCGACATCGTGCTGCTGGACCTGATGCTTCCGGGGATGTCGGGCACCGACGTCTGCAAGCAGCTGCGGGCCCGCTCCAGCGTGCCGGTGATCATGGTCACTGCCCGCGACAGCGAGATCGACAAGGTCGTCGGCCTGGAGCTGGGCGCCGACGACTATGTGACCAAGCCGTACTCGGCCCGCGAGCTGATCGCCCGGATCCGCGCGGTGCTGCGCCGCGGCGGCGACGACGAGGGCGGCATCGGCGAGGGCGTGCTGGAGTCGGGTTCGGTGCGCATGGATGTCGAACGGCACGTGGTCATGGTCAACGGTGAGCAGATCACCTTGCCGCTCAAGGAGTTCGACCTGCTCGAATACCTGATGCGCAACACCGGCCGGGTGCTCACCCGCGGTCAGTTGATCGACCGGGTGTGGGGCGCGGACTACGTCGGTGACACCAAGACACTCGATGTCCACGTCAAACGGCTCCGGTCCAAGATCGAGGCCGATCCTGCCAACCCGGTGCACCTGGTTACGGTGCGTGGACTCGGGTACAAGCTGGAGGGATGACGCACGCCTCATCAGGCGCTTTGCCGTGATGTGGTCACCTAACTTGCCCGTTTGGGCGTACTCCGGCGAAAATTGCGAGATTGGGTGTCCGGCTTCTTAATGTAGCCTTAATCAAGGTTGCCTGCGAGAAGGCCCGGGCTTGAAATCTGATAAAACCAATCTTCGTTAGTAATACGGGAGACGCGAGCGCGATGAGCCGGCCGGACGACACGGGAAACCCCCTGCGCACACTGGTAGATCTGCTGACGCAGCGGGCCGAGCAGCGCGTCGACATGCCGGTGTTCACCTTCTCCCGGGACGGCGACGAGAACGAGACCAGCCAGATCAGCTACCGCGAGCTCGACCTGCGCGCCCGCCGGATCGCCGCGAACCTGCAGGCCAACGGCGCCGCCGGTGAGCGGGTGCTGGTGCTGTGCCCGCCCGGCCTGGACTTCCTGGCCGGCTTCTTCGGCTGCCTCTACGCCGGCGCTATCGCGATTCCGGTGCACCCGCCGATGCGCGAGCACCTGGTTCCGCGCGTCGAGTCGATCATCGCCGACGTCAAGCCCGGATACGCGCTCACCAACGCCGAGATCGAGCCCAAGATCAGGCCCGCCATCGACGCGCTGCCCGGTGGACAGACGCTGCGCTGGACGATCATCGACGTCGACATCGCCGACGGCACCGAGAGTGCCTGGGTGGCGCCGCAGATCGACGGCGAGAGCATCGCCATGCTGCAGTACACCTCCGGGTCCACCAGCGCCCCTAAGGGCGTCGTGCTGACCCACGGCAACCTGGTGCACAACCTGATGACCATCTCCGAGGCCTGGGGCGCCAACACCGACATGCCGCATGTGGTCGGCGTGTTCTGGCTGCCGCCGTATCACGACATGGGCCTGATCGGTGGCCTGCTGGCAACCATGTACGTCGGCGGGCAATCCGTGCTGATGCCCCCCACGGCGTTCATCAAACGGCCGATGCGCTGGCTGGAGGCGATCTCCCGGCATCGCGCCATGATCACCGCCGCGCCGAACTTCGCCTTCGACCTGTGCGTCGAGCTGAGCACCCCGCAGGAGCGCGCCGCGCTGGACCTGTCCAACTGGTCGGTGGCGCTGTGCGGCGCCGAGCCCGTGCGTACCGCCACTCTGGACGGGTTCGCCGAACTGTTCGCCGAGTCGGGCTTCCGGCCGGAGTCGTTCTACCCGGTGTACGGGCTGGCCGAGGGCACCCTGCTGGTCTCCGGCGGCTCAGACCTGCCGACGCCGATGGTGCAGCACATCGACCGGGTCGCTCTGGGTGACAACCGGGTGATCGACGTCCCCGCCGACGACCCCAATGTGGCGACCCTGGTCGGCTGCGGCAAGCCGCGCGGCGGCCAGCGGGTGATCATCGTCGACCCCGACACCCGCCTGGAGTGCGCCGCGGACCGGGTCGGCGAGATCTGGGTATCCGGGGGCAGCGTCGCGCACGGCTACTGGGGTGCACCCGAGCTGTCCGCGGAGACGTTCGCCGCGACGCTGGCCGACACCGGTGAAGGCCCGTTCCTGCGCACTGGCGACCTGGGCTTCCTGCACTCCGGGGAGCTGTTCGTCACCGGCCGCCGCAAAGACCTGATCATCATCCGCGGCACCAACCACTACCCCAACGACATCGAGCTGACCGTCCAGAACACCAACCCGGCGCTGCTGCGCGGCCGCGGCGCGGTGTTCTCGATCGCCCCCGAGCCCGGTGCCGCAGAGCAGCTGGTGGTGGTCCAGGAGGTGGACCCGAGCCGGCTGTCCGGCGAGCAGGCCGACGAGGCCATGCAGGTGATCCGCACCGCGGTCACGCAGAACCACTCGGTGCGCACCCACTCGGTCGTGCTGGTCCAGCCCCTGCAGCTGCCGACCACCTCCAGCGGCAAGATCCAGCGCAACGCCTGTAAGAAGCAGTACCTCGACGGCGAGCTGCCCATCGTGGCGCAGTGGCCGTCAGCTGCCGCGCCCGCGGCGCCGACCGCCCCGGCGGCTCCCGTCCCCGCTGAGTCCGGGCCCGCCTCCGGCACGCGCAGCGCCGCCGAGATCAGCGCCTGGCTGGTCAACCAGCTGGCCCAGGACCTGGAGCTGCCGGTCGCCGAGATCGACCCGTCCAAGCCGTTCGCGTTCTACGGGCTGGACTCCATCCACGCGGTGCGCCTGTCGACGGCCCTGGAGAAGTGGCTGGGCTGCGAGCTGGTCCCGACCATCGCCTATGAGTACCCGTCGATCGACATCCTGTCGGCACACCTGGCCCGGGTCGCCACGGATGCCCCCGCCGCTGAGCGGGAGGCCGAAAGGGTCGAACGTCCCGCCGCGGACGAGCCGATCGCGATCGTCGGCATCGGCTGCCGGTTCCCGGGCGCCGACGGCCCCGAGGAGTTCTGGAGGCTGCTGTCCGGCGGAGTGGACGCCACCAGCGAGGTGCCGGGCGACCGCTGGGACGTCGATGCCTTCTACAACCCGGACCCGACGGTGCCGGGCACCGCGGTCACCCGCCGGGGCGGGTTCCTCGACCAGGTCGACCAGTTCGATTTTCAATTCTTTGGGATCTCGCCCCGTGAGTCGGCGCAGATGGACCCGCAGCAGAGGCTGCTGCTGGAGGTGGCCTGGGAGGCGCTCGAAGACGCCGGGCAGGCGCCCGACGCGCTGGCCGGCACCCGAACCGGCGTGTTTGTCGGCATCTCCACCAACGACTACGGCTCCCTGCGGCTGGGCCAGCCCCAGCTCGTCGACGCCTACACCGGCACCGGCAACGCGCTGAGCATCGCCGCCAACCGGTTGTCGTACACCTTCGACTTCCACGGGCCGAGCATGTCGGTCGACACCGCCTGCTCGTCGTCGCTGGTTGCGGTGGACCTGGCGTGCCGCAGCCTGCGCGACGGCGAGTGCTCCATGGCGCTGGCCGCCGGCGTGAACGTGATCCTGTCGCCGGCGCTGGCGATCAACTTCACCAAGGCCCGCGTGATGGCCCCCGACGGCCGGTGCAAGACCTTCGACGCCGACGCCGACGGCTACGTCCGCGGCGAGGGCGCCGGGGTGGTCGTGCTCAAGCCGCTGAGCCGGGCGCTGGAGGACAACGACCCCATCTATGCGGTGATCCGCGGCAGTGCCACCAACTCCGACGGCCGCACCAACGGTTTGATCGCCCCCAGCGGGCGGGCGCAGGAGCGGGTGGTCGCCGAGGCGTTCCGTCGCGCGGGCCTGCCGGCCGGCTCGGTCCAGTACGTCGAGGCGCACGGCACCGGAACCTCGATCGGCGATGCCATCGAGGCCAACGCCCTGGGCAGCGTGCTGTCCGAGGGCCGGCCGCAGGGCAGCCGCTGTCTGGTCGGGTCGGTCAAGACCAACATCGGGCACCTGGAGGCCGCGGCCGGGGTCGCCGGACTGATCAAGGTGGCGCTGTCGTTGCAGCACCGCACCATCCCGGCCAGCCTGAACTTCACCGAGCCCAACCCGCACATCCTGTTCGACAGCCTGCCGCTGGAAGTGGTGACCAAGCAGACGCCGTGGCCGGCGGGCAGCCGCGCGATCGCCGGGGTCAGCTCGTTCGGATTCGGCGGTACCAACGCCCACGTCGTGCTCACCGAGGCCCCGCAGGTCCGCGCCCGCTACGCCGATGAGTCGGCTCCGCCACGCGCCGAGCTCTTGGCGCTGTCCGCGCGCTCCCCGGAGGCGCTGACCGCGCTGGTCGGCGAGTACGAGATGGCTCTTTTCTCCGGTGGCCTCGAGGGCGGGACCTTCCTGTCCGACCTGTGTTACACCGCCGGCGCCCGACGCGGCCACCACGACTACCGACTGTCGGTGGTCGGTGACTCGCCGGCGGCACTGTTCGAGTCGCTGTCGGCCTATCGGCAGGGCGAATCACGGCCGGGCCTGTCGGTCGGGCATTGTTCGCCGGGCCGCCCCCGGCACGGGGTCACGTTCGTCTTCTCCGGGCAGGGTTCCCAGTGGCACGGCATGGCGCAGCGGCTCCAGGCCGAAGAGCCGGTGTTCGCCGAGGCCCTGGCGGCCTGCGACAGCGCGATCTTCCCGCACCTGGGGCACTCGGTCCTCAAAGCGCTTGCCGCCAAAGAAAATTCGGGCAAGTCTCAGCTCAACGACATCGGTATCCTGCAACCCACCATCTTCGCGATCCAGGTGGCTTTGGCGGCGCTGTGGCGGTCCTGGGGCGTCGAGCCGGTCGCGGTCGTGGGGCACAGCCTCGGCGAGGTCGCGGCCGCCCACGTCGCGGGCGCACTGAACCTGGAGGACGCCGCACGGGTGATCTGCGCCCGGGCCCGGATGCTGCGGGGCGTGCGCGGCCGCGGCGCGATGATGGTCACCGAGACCACCATGGCTGAGGCACAGGACCTGATCGCCGGCCATGAGCGTGAGGTGGCCGTGGCCGCCAGCAACAGCTACCGCTCCACCGTGCTCGCCGGTGAGCGCAAGGTGCTCGAAGAGCTGATGGCCAAGCTGAACCAGCGCGATCGGTTCTGCCGGTGGATCGACGTCGACGTCGCCTCGCACAGCCCGCAGATGGACGCCCTGGCCTCCGGTCTGCGCGGCAGCCTGGTGAAGCTGAAGCCGACCGTGCCGACGGTGCCGATGTACTCGACGGTCACCGGGGAGCCGGTGGGCGAGCGGCCGCTCGACGCCGACTACTGGGTAGCCAACCTGTGCTCGCCGGTCCGCTTCTCGCCGGCGCTGCGCCGCCTACTGGAGGCCGGACACGACACCTTCGTCGAGCTCAGCCCGCACCCCATCCTGCTGACCGGGGCCCGCGAGGACGCCGAACACCTGCACCGCAGTGCCGTTCTGCTGCCGTCCATGCGCCGCGACGACGACGGTCGCTCCACCATGCTCGGTTCGCTGGGCTCGCTCTACACCCTGGGACATCCGGTGGCCTGGGAGCAGATCTACCCCGAGGGCAGCCGGCTGGTGCCGGCCCCCACCTACCCGTGGCAGCGAGTGCACTCCTGGCTCAACGCCGGTTCCATCTCGGCGCCGCGGCACGGCGGCGGTGCGCCCGGTGGCTGGCGCGGGCCCATCCGCTCCGCCGCTCAGCCGGACACCGTGCTGGCCGAGCTCGACATCACCACGGCGTTGACCGCCGAGCAGCTCGGCGAGCTTGCCCTGGCCGCGGCCGAGGTCGCGTTCGGGCCGGGCAGCCGTTCGGTCGGTGAGCTGACGCTGCGCGGCAACACGGCGCAGGTGCGTACCGTGCAGTTCGCGTTGACCGGGGATACGTTCGAGTGCTTCGGCGGTGCCGGCGAGGGCTGGTCGCTACTGGCCACCGGCACCCTGGCCGCCGGTGACTCCGGTGTTCCCACCGTCGTAGTGGATCCCACCGACCGCATCTACCAGATGGACTGGCAGCCCGCATCGGTCCCCATCGGCGGCGAGAGCCGATCCGACGGCCGTCCCGCCGAGCCGGGCAGCTGGCTGATCCTGTCCGACGGCCCGGTCGCCGACACCCTGCGTGACCACCTCGAGGCGCAGGCGCAGTCCTGCGTGCTGGTGGAGCCGGTCGTCGGGCTCGCCGCGATGGAACGGATCAGCGCTGACAGCTACCGGGTAGACCCGGCCCGGCCCGAGCACTTCGCCGAGCTGCTGCGTGCGGCGTTCGGCGGCGACCGTCCGCCGTGCCGCGGCGTGGTGCACCTGTGGAACCTGTTGGCCGGCCCGGAATCTCTTGCTTCTCTTGAGACGGCCGCCGACATCGGGTCGCTGAGCGTCGTGCACCTGCTCCAGGCGCTGACCCTGGCCGGTTGGCCGGAGTCGCCGCGGCTGTGGTTGGTGACCCGCGGCGCGCAGCCGGCCGGGGATCAGTCCGGTCCGGTGTCGGTCGCGCAGGCCCCGGTCTGGGGTCTCGGCCGCAGCATCGACCACGAGTACCCGGAGCTGCGGGCCACCGGCGTCGATCTGTCGGTCTCCGGCGGCCCCGAGGAGCTGCGCGGATTGTTCAGTGAGATCTGGTCGGACGCAACGGATTCCGACGTGGCCTTGCGCGGCCCCCGCCGCTATGTGGCCCGCTTGGAGGCCTACACCGCACCCGCGGACGCCGGCGAGCTCGCGGTGCGTGCCGATGGCACCTACCTGATCACCGGTGGCCTGGGCGCGGTCGGCGGCAAGATCGCCGAATGGCTGGTCTCTCGCGGCGCCCGCCACCTGGTCCTGATGGGCCGCGGTGCGCCGTCGGCGGCGGCGGAGGCGACGCTGGAAACGCTGCGCGCCGCCGGTGCCGAGGTGACCGTCGCCCGCGGAGACGTGACCAAGGCCGAGGATGTTTCGGCCGTGCTCGCCACGATCGGTTCGACCATGCCGGAGCTGCGCGGCGTGGTGCACGCCGCCGGCACCGTCGACGACGCGATCCTGGCCCGCCTGGACGCGGCGAAGTTGCGTGAGGTGATGGCACCCAAGGTCCAGGGCACCTGGAACCTGCATGCCCTGACCGCGGATGCCGAACTGGACTTCTTTGTGCTGTTCTCCTCGGCCGCATCGGTTCTGGGTTCGCCGGGTGCGGCGAACTACGGTGCCGCGAACGCCTTCCTGGACGCGCTGGCCTGGCATCGCCGGGCTGCTGGGCAGCCGGCGTTGAGCGTCAACTTCGGCCCGTGGGCGGGGTTGGGCATGTTCACCAATTCCGAACTGCACCGGCACTTCTCGCACTACGGCGTGGAGGGGATGTCGGCCGACGACTACTTCGCGGCGCTGGGGATCCTGATCGACGGGTCTGCCACGCAGGCCCTGGTGATCGACATCGACTGGCCGAAGTGGCGCCCGAACGTCCACCCGTCGCTGCTGGCCGACGTGCAACCCGTGGCTGCCGAAGAGGGTGGAACCCCTGCCGGCGGGCTGTATGACGCTGTGCTGGCAGCGGATCCGCAGGAACGCCAACGGCTGCTGTCGGCCTACCTGCGTGACCTGGTCGCCGGCAAGCTCGGCTTGGCGCCGGGGAGCCTGGACCTGGTGGCGCCGCTGAACAGCCTCGGGGTGGACTCGCTGATCACCCTGGAACTGCGTATTCAGGTGGAGCGTGAACTGGGCATCGTGGTGCCGGTGGCCCGCCTGCTCGACGGTCCGAGCGTCACCAGCCTGTCCGGCTGGCTCGGTGAGAAACTGGCCGACAGCGCGCAGAAGCCCGCGGATGCTCCTGCCGCGCAGGATGTCCCGGCGAGCAAGCCGCAGGCGGCGCAGGAGATGGAGCTGCTGTCCCAGATGTCGGACCTGTCCGACGACGACGTCGACGCGTTGCTGCAGAAGATGCTCGCCGACGGCGATCAGGTGAAGGATGGGGGATAACCCATGACCGACCAGCCCGTCGATATCTCCAATCTGTCGCCGGAGCGCAAGCGAGAACTGCTGGCGCAGTTGCTGATGGCCAAGGCGCAGGACGCGGCCGCCGAACACCAGATGTCCTATGGGCAGCGGTCGATGTGGTTCGTGCACCGGCTGGCTCCCGACAGCGCTGCCTATACCGTCGCTTACGCGGGCCGGATCGCCGGAACCCTTGATGTCGCCGCGCTGGAGCGGGCCGCCCAGGCGCTCGTCGACCGGCACCCGATGCTGCGCACCACCTTCGCCGAGCGCGACGGCCAGCCCGTCGAACTCGTGCACGCCCACGCGCCGGTGCGCATCGCCCGGCACCAGATCGGCGACGGCGAAGCCGAACTCGCCGAATGGGTTCAGACCGAGACCGACCGGCCGTTCGACCTGCGCACCGGACCGGTGCTGCGGCTGACCCTGCTGGAGCGGCCCGGGGACCACGTCCTGCTGCTGACCGTGCACCACATCGCCGTCGATTTCTGGTCTATCGACGTGATCCTGGACGAACTGCGCGCGCTGTACGCCGCTGAGCACGGCGCCGACGTTCCGGAGTTCACCGCCGACCGCTACGTCGACTACGCCGAGCAGCAGAACCAGGCGCTGGCCGGGCCCGAGGGCGAAGCGCTCTGGGAGTACTGGCGGGAGAAGTTCAGCGGCGAGCTGCCCACGCTGGCGCTGCCCACCGACTCGCCGCGCCCGGCGATTCAGACGTATAACGGTGCGCTGCACCGGTTCAGCATCGACGCCGAGGTGACGGCCGGACTCAAGCAGGTGGCCCGTGCCGTCGGCGCGACGCCGTACATGACCATGCTGGCCGCCTTCGCGGTGCTGTTGCAGCGCTACAGCGGCCAGGACGACCTGATCATCGGCTCGCCGTTCGCCTGCCGCGACCGGGCCGGGCTGATGGGGATGGTCGGCTACGTCACCAACCCGCTGCCGCTGCGGGTGGACCTGAGTGACGACCCGACCTTCGCCACGGTGCTGGGTCAGGTCAAGGACACCGTGCTGGGCGCGCTCGCCCACCAGAACTACCCGCTGCCGCTGCTCGTGGAGAAGCTGCGCCCGGTCCGCGACGCGGCTCGCACCCCGCTGTTCCAGGTGTCGTTCGCCTGGCAGCAGGTCCGGCTGTTCGAAGACGACACAGCGGGCGACGGATCTCCGGACCCCGGCGTTCTGCACCTGGAGACCCTGCACATCGGCCAGGGCGGCTCACCGTTCGACATCACCATGCAGGTCGGCGAACACGAGGACGAACTGCAGGCCGCGCTGCAGTACAACACCGATCTGTTCACCCCCGCCACCATGGCGGCCATGGCCGAGCACTTCCGGCTGCTGCTGGCCGGGCTGGTGGCGCCCGGCGCCGCCGAGGCCACCCCGGTGTCGCAGTTGAGCATGCTCAGTGACACCGAACGCGCTGCGCTGGGCGCCTGGAATCAGACCGCGATCGACTACTCCGATGCCCCGGCCCGCCTGCACGAGATGGTCGAGGCCGCCGTCGCGCGCACGCCCGACGCCGTCGCGGTGAGCTATGAGGGCCGGGAGCTGAGCTACGCCGAACTGGACCGGCGCGCCAACGGGCTCGCGCACCGGCTGCGCGGGTTCGGCGTCGGCGTCGGTGTCGGAACTGATGTCGTGCCGGTGCTTTTGGAGCGCTCCGAAGACCTGGTGATCGCCCTGCTGGGTGTGCTCAAGGCCGGCGGTGTCTTCCTGCCGCTGGACCCCGCCCAGCCCACCGGGCGGCTGGAGGCGATGCTGGCCGACGTGCCGGACGCCCCGGTGTGTGTCACCCAGCGTGAGCATCTGTCGCACGTACCAAGCGATTTCACCGGAGCGCGGCTGTGCCTGGACCAGCCGTCCACCGCACCGGTCGAGCAGGCGTCGGCTCCCGAAGCCGTCTCATCCGGTGAGCTGGCCTACCTGATGTACACCTCCGGTTCCACCGGAGCGCCCAAGGGCGCGCTGAACAGTCACGCCGGTATCCGCAACCGGCTGCTGTGGATGCAGGACGCCTACCAGCTGACCGCCGACGACCGGGTGCTGCACAAGACCCCGATCAACTTCGATCCGTTCGTCTGGGAGATTTTCTGGCCGTTGACCGTTGGCGCCCGGGTGGTGATCGCCAAGCCCGAGGGTCACAAGGACTCCGGTTACCTGGCCCGGACCATCGTCGAACAGCGCGTCACCACGATGCACTTCGTCCCGTCGATGCTGCGGCGGTTCCTGGCTGACCCGGAGGCCGCGTCCTGCACCGGCCTGCGTCAGGTGTTTTGCAGCGGTGAGGCGCTCACCGCCGACCTGCGCGACACGTTCTTCGAGCTGCTTCCCGCCGAGCTCTACAATCTCTACGGGCCGACCGAGGCCGCCATCGACGTCACGCACTTCCATTGTGAGCGTGGCGTTTCCGGGGGTGTGCCGATCGGACGGCCGATCGCCAACATCGCGATCCATCTGCTGGACTCCGCGGGCAACCCGGTTCCGGTGGGGGTGCCGGGCGAGTTGCACATCGGTGGCGTCGGCGTCGCCCGTGGCTACCTGAACCGGCCCGAGGCCACCGCCGCGGCGTTCCTGCCCGACCCGTTCAGCTCCGAACCCGGGGCGCTGCTCTACCGCACCGGCGACCTGGCCCGGTACCTGCCCGATGGCAACATCGACTACCTGGGCCGTAGTGACGACCAGGTGAAGATCAACGGCTTCCGGATCGAACTCGGTGAGGTGGAGGCCGCGCTGGTCAAGCACCCCGACATCGTCGAGGGCGCGGTCGTGGCCCGCAAGGACGCCGGCGGCAACACCCAGCTGATCGCACATATCGTGCCCGTCGCGGCCGCACCGGGCACCGCCGAGCTGCGCCGCTTCCTGCTCGACCTGGTGCCGGCGGCCATGGTGCCCGCGGTGTTCCGCACCACCGACCTGCTGCCACTGTCGGCCAGCGGCAAGGTGGACCGGCGCGCACTGCTGGCGCTCGACAACGATCTCGACGCCGCACCAACGGAATTCGTGGCACCGCGCGACGCCACCGAAGAGGCGCTGGCCGAGATCTGGCGCGAGGTTCTCGACGTCGAGCGGGTCGGGGTCACCGATGACTTCTTCGCCCTGGGCGGGGCCTCCACCCAGGCCCTGGAGGTCGCGGTGCGGGTCGGTGAGCTCGGCCTGGAGCTGCGGCCGGAGTCGATGTTCGTCTACGGCACCATCGCCGAGCTGGCCGCCGAGTTCGGCCCGATCGGTGGCGAGCCCAAGTCGGTTCCCGCCGCCGAGCAGCCTGTCGCGCCCGCCCAGCCGGTGGCGCAAGCGCCCAAACCTGTTGCCGCGCCGGTGATCGAGCCGGCCAAGACCGGGCCGGCGCGCAACATCGTGATCGAGAGCCTGGGGGTGTACCTGCCGCCGCGGGCGGTCTCCACCGACCAGGTGCTGGCCGATTGCGTCAACGAGGTGAAGATCCCGCTGGAGCGGCTCACCGGCATCAAGAACCGGCGGATGGCCGGCGTCGACGAGTTCTCGATCGACCTGGGTCGCAAGGCGATCGGCGACTGCCTGTCCCGATCCAGCTACGCCCCCGAAGAGATCGACCTGGTCATCGCGTGCAACATCTCCCGTTGCGACGGCCCGGAGCACATGTTCACCTTCGAGCCCAGCACGGCCTCGCAGCTGCGCGACCAGATGGGGCTGACAAACGCGGTGTGCTTCGACATCAACAACGCCTGCGCCGGAATGTTCACCGGAGTCAGTGTGGCGCAGGACTTCCTGCAGACCGGGCTGGCGCGCAATGCCCTGGTGGTCAGCGGCGAGTACATCAGCCACATCACCGAGACCGCGCAGCAGGAGATCGAGAGCGCGATGGACCCGCGCCTGGCCTGCCTGACCGTCGGCGATGCCGGTGCGGCGGTGGTGCTGGAGCTGGGGCCCAACGACCGGGTCGGCTTCCACGACCTGGACCTGGCCACCTACAGCGAATTCGCGAAGCTGTGCATCGCCAAGGCGACCGAGGGCCCGCACGGGGGTGCCATCATGCACACCGACTCGGTCACCCAGACCGCGATCGCCGTCAAGCACTCGGTGCCCTACGTCGCGGCGGTCATGCAGCGCCACGGCTGGCGGCCCGAGACAGCCGACCAGCTGTTGATGCACCAGACCTCCGAGGCGTCCATCAACGACGCGATCCTGACCATCAACCGGGTGTTCGGTGCCGGTGCGGCCAGCCGTGCCAACACCATCTGCAACCTGGCCGAGCGTGGAAACACCGCTACCACCACACATTTTGTCGCGCTGTATGACTACATCACGGCGGGCCGGATCAATTCCGGTGACAACGTGGTGCTGTCCATCACCGGATCGGGTCAGACCATCGGGACCGGGCTGTACACCTTCGACGACCTGCCCGACCGGATGCGCCGGGCCGCGGGCGGCCAGGCCGGGCACGCCGGTCGCAGCCGGCCCGCCGCCCGGCGGGAGCTGCCGGCCACGCCGCGGGTGCGTATCGAAGGCATCGGCATGGCCCCCGCAGCACAGGGACAGCCCAGCAATATCCAGTCGGCCACTGACGCTGCCGCCGCCTGCCTGGCCGACAGCGGCGTCGACCGGACCGAGGTGGGCCTGGTGATCCACACCGGCATCTACCGCGACGACTTCCTGTCCGAGCCGGCGGTCGCCACCCTGGTCGCCGGTGAGGTCGGCATCAACGCCGAACCCGAATCCGCCGATGCCCCCAAGACGTTTGCGTTCGACATCCTCAACGGCGCAGTCGGTTTCCTCAACGGCTGTCACGTCGCCGCCGGCATGATCGGCGCCGGGCGCACCGGACACGCCATGGTGCTCGCCTCCGAGGTGGAGAACAACACACGGGAGAGCGGCTATCCGCTCGTCGGCCTCGCCGAGACCGGCTCGGCGATCATGCTCAGCCCGAGCAGTGGCCCGGAAGGCTTCGGCCGCTTCGTGTTCGGCCACCACCCGGAGTACCAGGGCGCGCTGCGCACCTACACCCAGGAGCGTGACGGCCGGATGTGGCTGCGGGTCGACCGTGACCCGAACCTCGCTTCGATCTACGTGAGCTGCCTGCCGGCTGCGGTCAAGGAGCTGCTGACGCTGGAGGGCCTGGAGCCCGAGGACATCGCGCTGGTGTTCCCGCCGTATCTGCCCGGTGCGGCTCTCGGTGAACTCGCCGCGGGCATCGGGGTGGACCGGTCGCGCTTCGTCGAGACGCAGGGCCTGACCGGTGACCCGTTCACCTCGACGCTGCCGTACCAGATCGCCGATGCCCGCGAGCGTGGCCTGGTCAAGCCCGGTGACGTCTCGCTGGTCATGGCCGTGGGCTCGGGCATCGAGGTCGGCTGCACCACCTATCGGTTCTGATCGGCATGCGCGCATTCGTCACCGGCGGAACCGGTTTCGTCGGCTCGAATCTGGTGGCCGCACTGCTGGATCGCGGCATGGAAGTCCGGGTGCTGCGGCGGGCGACATCACCGATGGCCGCGCTGGAGGGCTTGGACTGCGAGACCCGGATCGGCGACGTCAACGACGGGGTGGACGCCCTGACCGAGGCGATGGCCGACTGCGACTGGGTGTTTCACACCGCGGCGATCTCCGACTACTGGCGCTACCGCACCCAGACCCGGCTGTACCGCACCAACGTCGACGGAACCCGCGATATGACCGAGGCCGCCCTGCGTGCCGGGGTGAAGCGGTTCGTCTACACCAGTTCGCTTGCCGCCCTGGGCGTTCCGAAGCGGGGGCATCATCTGGTGGAGACCGACCAGTTCAATATCCGGCCGCGGAAGTTCCCCTACGGGCACAGCAAGTACCTCGCCGAAGCGGAGTTGCAGAAGGCTGTTGCGGCCGGCCTGCCGGTGGTGATCGTCAACCCGTCGGTGGTGATCGGGCCCCGCGACGTCAACCGGATCGCCAGCGCCATGATCGTCGAGGCCAAGCGCGGCCGGCTGTGGTTCGCCGCCCCGGGCGGAACCAACTTCGTCTCCGTCGACGACGTGGTGGCTGGCCACATCGCGGCCGCCGACCGCGGCCGGGTCGGCGAGCGCTACATCCTGGGCGGGGAGAACCTGCCGTTCCGTGAGGTGTTCACCGCAGCCAACGAGCTTTTCGGCCGGGGCGCTCCCTCGATCGTGTTGCCGCGCTGGGTGATTCCGGTGGCGGCGGCCGGCGTCAGTGCGGCACGCACGGTAGTCGGCCCCCGGCTGCCGATTGACGCCCGCCAGATGCGCCTGTCGACCGCGGACATCTACGCCGACCCCGGCAAGTCCCACAACGAGCTGGGCGTGCCGTTCACGCCGTTCCGTACCGCGCTGCAGGCCGGTTATGAGTGGTACCGCGACAACGGCTACCTGGATTAGCTGCGACAGCAGCGAATCGGCGGGGGCGGTGCTGAGCTCGCATCCACATCGATTCGATCCGCGCGGCAGATGCAATGACCGTGGCTTCGCCATGTGTCCGGCCGCCGGTACTGCGAGAATTACTGCCCCAACGTGTTTGAGTGTCCCTGGGCGCCTACTCAGTTGGCCGTCGGTGGCGGGTGGGGTTGGAAGGGCCGCGTGTTGACGGCGTGGCCGCCGATCAAGTGGTCAGGTACTCCACGAGCGCGCGCCGGATTGTCTCGCCCCGACTCACGCCTTCGAGTTCTGCTCGGGTGTCCACCAACGTCACCAGGTCGTCGGGCAGGCGCACCGAGTAGGTGCTCGCGGCTTCATCCCCTATCGACGGTCGGCCTCGGCGGCGCAGCTTCTCCTCAGGGATGCCTGCTTCGGCCTCGGCAACGAGCCGGTCCACTCCTGCGTTGTCCAGCGGTGGATGGGTCTGCTTCTGCGTGTGGGTCATATCATCGCCTGCCTCGTGCTCGGAGGGCTTTCTCCAGTTCTTTCGGACGGGCCTTCATGCAGTGGATGACGCGCCCGCCGGGGGTGTCATGAAGGATGAGCAACTCCAGCAGCGTCAGGTCGCGGGCGAAGCCGAAAACCCAGGTGCGCGGCGGATCGTCATCCTCGATGTCATAGTCGATGTGCCGGTGTTCTAGAGCGTGAAGGATGTCGTCGCGCGTCCACTTTCGCTTGAGCGCGGTGGGGCCAATCTCCACACGAATATCGTAACACGTAAATACAGGGTGTCGCACCCGGCGCCGGCACCCATACAGAGACGGCGTGTTTGGCCAGCAGGTAGATTAGCGACGCATCGGAACTCTCGGACTTCTCTACCGCGGTTCACTCAGCATGACCAGCGCATTCCCTGGTACGACACACCATCTCGAAGTTGGTCGCGAGTCGGGAAACTACCCCCTGGGAGCCGAGAGGGCGTCGATGGGGACGACTGCAAGCCGGTCGCCGAGTGGCTGGGCTTGTGGGCCGGTGTGGAGGATGAGGCCGCCGGCGAAGCGTGCGCCGACGCTGTCACGGAGTCGGGCGATCCAGCGGGTGTCTTTGCCGCGGAGGGTTGCCGCCGACTTGATCTCGATCGCGGCGATGCGGCCGTCTGCGGTTTCCAGTATCAGGTCGACCTCGGCACCATCTCGATCGCGATAGTGAAACAGTCGAGGCGTCAGCTCAGACCAGCCGAGTTGTCGCCGGAGTTCTGAGATCACGAAAGTCTCGATGATGGCCCCCGCCGCGTCCGGGTTGGCATTCGGTCCGGCTCCGGCGGGCGAGACATTGACGAGGCGAGCGGCCAGTCCGGAGTCCAGGAGCAGGACTTTCGGTCGATCGATTACACGCTTCGAAAGGTTGGTCGACCATGCCGGTATGCGGTCGATGAGATACAGGGTCTCGAGGAGATCGAGGTAGGGCGGCAGGGTACGCACGGGGATCTCGGTGCCGGCCGCCAGGGAACTCAGATTGAGCTCAGATGCGCTGCGCGCAGCCAAGAGTCGCAGAAGCCGCGGCAGGTCGGCGATGCGGTGGAGATTTGAGACATCAGGTGCATCGCGTTGGACGATGCGGTCGACGTAGTTGTCCAGCCATGCGTTTCGGCGTCTGGTCGATGGTCGATTGACGACTTCGGGGTAGCTGCCGGTACAGGCGCGGGTGAGATAGTCATGACGGGTCAGGCTGCTTGCGTGACCGAGAAAGAGATCGCCGGCGAACAGCCGGTCGATGAAGGTCTCGGTGACTCCGGCGAGTTCGCCTTGACTGAATCCGAAGAGCTCGAGGCTCTCCGCCCTGCCGGCGAGACTGTCCTCGGTCGCTGGAAGCTGCAAGAGGTTGGCGGATCCGGTGAGCAGATATCGCCCTGGCCGCTGGTCGGTGTCAACGGCGGCCTTGAGTGCAAGGACCAGTTCTGGGACCCGTTGCACTTCGTCGATCGTGAGCAGCCCGTCGGGGAACTGACGAACGAAGCCGTGGGGATCTGTGGCCGCTGCGGTTCGGGTCACGTCATCGTCGAGCGTGACCAATCGCCCGCCGCGGTGGCGGGTGATCTCGGCCGCCAGGGTGGACTTGCCAACCTGTCGCGCGCCCTGAACGACGACGATCCGTGTGTCGGCCAGTGTCTCTTCGACCCTCGGACGCAGGTTTCGAGCAACGCGGGACGGCACGCTCACCGCAACAGCGTATCTGGATTTCGCCGATTCGCGAGAATACTCTCGCCGATTCGCGGAACTTATTTCGCCGATTCGCGGTATATGTGCTCGCCGATTCACTGAATTTGGCCGGTGTCGGTGCCGTCGCCGCCGGGCGTCGGGACTCGAATCTCCAGCAGGCTCACTAGTACGAACTACCTCACGTGTCGCGAACGACACCCCCATGCCCTCGAAGGTGCTTTTACCTGCGATTTTTGTTGATGCTCCAGGTCCAAAGCGGCACAGACAACCGACCTTTGTCGCAGGTCGTTAATCTACCTGCATCCAACTGCCAGGAGTCGCCTAACACTGAGCGGAATTAGTATCGTTACGGTATAATTTCTACTCGTGCTTGACTTCGAGTTTGACCACGAGATCGACGGTCGATGCTGGTCAGCGGTGGTGACCTACCGAGGCGAGCACGTTCGAATCATCTCGGTACGCCGCTCACGCGAAGGAGAGGCAGCGATCTATGAAAGCTAACGAGTTCGACGAACGGTTCGACAACGGCCAGGACATGGCCACTGCCCTCGATGCCGCGCGAGCACGACGGCCTGGGGAGGAGCACCGGCGCGTCAACGTCGACTTCCCCGCGTGGATGATCGCCCAACTCGACCGCGAAGCGACCCGGCTAGGCGTAACCCGGCAATCACTCATCAAAGTCTGGATCGCGGAGAAGCTGGACAATGGCGGACACACCGCGGCCTGACCGCCAGATGTCTCGAGTCCTCCAAGCCTGAATGCCGCACGGTCGGGCCGGTTGGTGGATCGCAACCAGGCTCACCGATGGATGTCATCTGGCGCGTTCTAAACATGTCCCCTGGTCTCACCAACGACTTCACCAGCTGCTTTGTTGATGGAACATGGTCGAAATGACACAGACAACGCACCTTGGACAGTTCGGTTCCGCCGCCGTGCTCCCAGTGGGTGATGTGGTGGTGCACCATCACGGTGGTGTACTGGCCGTGGGGGCGGCGGCCGGCTTCGGTGTCCCATCCGGTCTCGTGAAAACTGAATCCGCGCAGCACGCGGAGTATGCCATCCCGGAGCTCTTCGACCGACCGCCGCCGACTCGGCGCTCCTGGTCAGTTCCGGCACGATCTGGACGGCGCTGACGCCGCGTGTTGAAGATCTGGCGGGCCTCTCGAGCATCGGCTTCGGCGGCCCGGGTTCTGGGCTGCCGCAGTTCGGCGGCCATGCCCCAGTCTCCGCTGTCAACGATGGTTTCGCGGGCCTGGGGATGCTGTGTCATCACTGAGATGATCTGCGGATGGGTCAATAAAAGAGCGTGACACCTGAGGTTTGTGACCGCCGAACGCCGCTACGCATAGACAAGAAAACCACATGTCAAACCGTACAATCCGAGCGTCGATGCATCAAAACGTACTATCCGTATGTCAAGGCCGAGAAATTTGACTTTCGGTATTTTCTTGCTAGCTTAGCTCACACTGAGTGTTCGGTTACGGGGTTGGTGCGGCCAGTGCGGTAGGCGCCTTCTTGGCGTTCGGGTTGGGGCCGATGGCTGCGGCTCCTGCGGCGCAGGCCGAGTTCGATTTCTTCGGTCTGGATCTGGACTGGCTGTCGTGGGACACGGCCTGGTGGGATGCGGGGTCGGCGGCGTTCACGCTGCCTGATGGCAGCCCGGACAGTTGGGTGGAGTTCGACACCCAGCTCTACGACATGCTCTACACCCCGATTCAGTCGTTCTTGGACGACCCGGCCAGCGCGGGCCTGTTGAATCTGATCAACATGCCTTTCGCCGGTCTGGGCGGCGCGTGTGGGTTGATCTGCAACGGCGCCGACGCGCACCTCGATGACAACGGTGACTTGGTCGCTGCGCAGAACGGCGGCTGGCTGTACGGCAATGGTGGTGACGGCTTCGGTGGTTCCGACGGTGGGGCTGCCGGGATGTTCGGCGATGGTGGTGCCGGAGGCGCGGGCACCGATGACGACGTCACCGGTGGCGTCGGGGGCGCCGGTGGCTGGCTGATGGGTAATGGCGGCACCGGTGGCAACGGTTACGACGCGGCTGCCGACGCCAACGCCCTGGCCGGTGCCAGTGGCGGTAGGGGCGGTAACGGCGGTAACGGCGGGGCGCAGGGCAACGGCGGTGACGGTGGCCAGGGTGGCAACGCCGCGACGGGCGCCGCGGGAGCGCTCGGTGTCGACGCCGGCGACGGTGGCACCGGTGGAAACGGCGGCGACGGCGGCGCTGCGGGCAGCGGCTTGAGCGGACTGACCGAGGGCGACGGAGGCAACGCCGGTAACGGCGGTGCCGGTGGTGCCGGCTACGACGCCGCGGCCGACGCGAACGCGGCACCGGGCACATCCGGCACCGACGGCGGCAGCGGCGGCAATGGTGGTGTGGGTGGTTCCGGCTTCAACGCCGGCAACGGCGGCAACGGCGGCCTGGCCGGTGACGGCGGCAACGGCGCCGCCGGCGATGCGACCACCCCCGACGGCGGCAACGGCGGTGACGGCGGCAACCCCGGTACCGGTGGCGCGGCGGGCACCGCCAACGGTGGCAATGACGGCACGGACGGGACCTCACCGACCGGCCCGCAGGGCCACGGTGGTGATGGTGGCGCAGGCTATGACCCGTCCACCGATGCCAACGCACTGACCGGCGCCAGCGGCGGCAACGGCGGTGACGGTGGTAACGGCGGCGACTACGGCGACTACGGCGATGGCGGCAACGGCGGCAACGGCGGCACCGGCACCGACGGCGTCGACGGCCACGTCGACAACAACCAGCTGATCGATGGCCAGACCGGCGGTTCCGGCGGCAACGGCGGCAACGGCGGTGACAGCGGCGCGATCGCCGGCAACGCCGGTAACGGCGGTAATGCCGGCAACGGAGCCAACGGTGGCAACGGTGAGATCGGCCAACCGACCGACCCCGGTCCCGGTGGCGGTGCCGGCGTCGGCGGTAGCGATGGCGGTGCCGGCGGCAACGGTGGTAGCGGCGGTACCGCACTGAACGCCGACGGCAACGGCGGCAATGGCGGCACCGCGGGTAACGGCGGCAACGGCGGCACCGCCGGCGCCGTCCAGCACACCGACACCAGTAACCACGCTCGTGCCCAGCACGGCCTGAGCGGCGGTACCGGTGGTAACGGCGGTACCGGCGGCGACGGCGGCCTGGGCGGTGTCAACGGCAGCCACGGCGCCAGCACCGACGGTGGTAACGGCGGCAACGGCGGTGACACGTTCACCAAGACGCCCAACGACTACAACAACGGTCTTGTCGATGTGGCCGGGCTCGCCGGCAACGGCGGCAACGGCGGTGCCGGCGGCTCTGGCGGGTTGAACGCGGGTAACGGCGGCGACGGCGGCAACGGTGGCAACGGCAACACCGTGGTCGTCAATGGCCCGGGCGGCACCGGCCCGACCGGGCACGGCGGCGACGGCGGGGTGGCCGGCGCCGGTGGTGACGGTGGCGCCGGTGGTGACGGCATCGGCGGTGTGACCGGCGGCACCGGTGGTAACGGCGGAACCGGCGGAATCGCCGGCGGCAACAGCGGCTACAACGCCACCGGCGGGCAGGGCGGTGACGGCGGTGCCGGTGGCACCAGCGAATCCGGCACCGGCGGTCTCGGCGGTAACGGCGGCGACGGCGGCTCCAGCCAGAACGGCAGCGTCAACTCCGGCGACGGGGGTACCGGTGGTGCCGGCGGCGTCGGCGGCAACGGCGGCCCGGACGGCACCCCCCGGCAACTCGGGTGCGCGCGGCGCCGACGGGTAACGGCCGACCGCAACAGACGAGAAATGCCCCGCCAAGGGGCATTTCTTGTTTCCGGGGCAGGACTCCGGCTAGCCGACCTGACTCAGCAGCAACTCCGTCGGGGGCCGGCGCGCAATCCACGGCTGCACCGATTCGATCTGTGCCGCAAGGGAAATCAGCGTGGCCTCGTCGTTGGCCCGGGACACCAGATGGACCGCCTCGGGTATACCGGCCGCATCGATGCCGACCGGGACCGACATCGCCGGCTGGCCGCTGTAGCACTGCGGGAAGGTGAACGGGATGAACTTCAGCATCCGCAGCATGGCGCGGGTCGGTCCGTAGCCCTCGAAATAGCCCACCTGCACCGGCGGCATCGCCACCACCGGGGTCATCAGGATGTCGAAGTCGGCGATCCGACGCTGCGAGCGGGCGGTGATGCGCGGCTCGGCGGCGACCGCGCGCCGCGCAACCCAGTCCGGGACCAGCCGGCTGGTGCGGGCCTCGGCCTGCATCCGCCGTTCCAGCAGTTCGGTTCTCGGCAGCCGTGCGATCTCGTGCGCGAACCCGTTCATGAACATGGCCAGCACCGCCGGGATCGCGATCACCGGATAGACCGGGTCACGTTCGACGACCTCGTGGCCCAGTGAACGCAGCAGCTCCGCGGTCTCCAGCACCGGCCGGCGCACCTCGTCACTCACGTTCACCGGGACCACCGGCTTGAACGACATCGCGATCCGCAGCGGCCGCGTGGGCGCCCGCAGCGCGTCCATGAGCGGCGGCGCCGGTGGGGGAGAAGGGATTTCGTCGTCCGGCTCGGGCCCGGTCATCATGTCGTGCAGTAGTGCCGCGTCGTAGACGCTACGGGTCAGCGGCCCGATGTGGTTGAGGCCGTGGAAGCGGTAGGCGCGCTCGGGTGACTCCTTGGTGCTGATCCGTCCGCGCTGTCCCTTGAGCCCGACGATCCCGCAGCAGGCCGCCGGGATGCGGACCGAACCGCCGCTGTCGCTGCCTGTCGCGCCGGGCACCATCCCGGCTGCGACCGCCGCGGCCGAGCCCCCGCTGGAGCCGCCGGGCGTGCGGTACAGATCCCACGGGTTGCGCGTCACGCCCCAGGTCGCCGATTCGCAGACCGGGTAGGCGCCGAACTCCGACAGATGGGTCTTGCCGATGATCACCGCACCGGCGGCGCGCAGCCGGCGCACGGCTGCACTGTCGGTGCTGGCCGGGCCCACGTCAATCCCGGTGCCGCACATCGACGAAACGCCCGCGACGTCGGTGTCGTCCTTGACCGCGATCGGCACACCGGCCAGCGGAAGCTGCTCTCCGGCGGCCAGCCGCCGCTCGACCTGCGCGGCGTCGGCCATCGCCCGGTCGCCCATCACCGTGCGAAACACGTTCAGAATCGGGTCAAGTCGGGCGATCCGGTCCAGGTACAGGGTCACCAGCTCGCGTGGTGCCACTTCCCGCTGCTGCACCAATTGCGCAAGGCGCGCCACACCGGCGAACGCCAGATCGTCATCGTGCGCGGCAGGCATCCTCGCATCCTTTCCCCCTTGCGCCACAATACCTACCCCGCGCTGCGCCAACGTGTGCGCGCGGCGGCGACACACCCCGGATTCGTCAGCTGGTCGCGGGCTCGATGTTGTGGTTGCGGGTGAACCGGTTGGTCGGGTCCAGGCGAGCCTTGAGTTCGGCCAGCCGGCGATAGCCGTCGTCGCCGAAGGTGGCCCGGATGCGGTCCTGGCCTTCGTCGCCGACGAAGTTCAGGTAGGCGCCGGCGGGGCCGAGCGGCCGTAGGATCTCGAACGCCTGCTTGGCCCACGCGGTGCAGCGGGCGCTGTCTGCTGGATCGGTCCAGGTCGTCATGAGATGGATGATGTACGGGTGCTCACGGGCGACGATGGCCGTCGACTCCGGCGGAACCCGGCTGGCGAACCCGCCGAGCCGGATCAGGTGCAGCCGGGTCTGCGCCGAGGGCCGCGACCGGCCCAGCAGCGCGATACGCCGGATCGCCTCATCGGTGAGCTCGGTGACGAACAGCGACTTCCAGTAGTTCAGCCAGCCGTACGGCGCCGTGTAGTCCAGGGCCTGCTGCCACGTCGAGTAGTCCAGCTTGTGCTGCACCGCCACCACCGGCTTGGCGGCCACCCCGCGAACGTTCAGCAGGGCACTGACGTCGTCGCTGCCGACCTGGTCGGTCCGCGTCGAACAGGCCAGCACGTTGACCAGTGACTGCCCCGTGGTGAGGTCGGAGGAGAAGTCGAGGATGGACGCCAGGTGATCGGGTGCGTTGTCCATCTGGGCCCGGAAGTGCTTGAGCGCCGCCTCGGCGTCGGTGTCGGGGTAGGACTGCACGCCGGCGATCACCCCGTCGATCGGGTGCAGCCGCAGTACGAACTGCGCCACCACGCCGAAGTTGCCGCCACCGCCCCGCAGGCCCCACAGCACGTCGGCGTTCTCGGTCTCACTGACCGTCATGACCTCGCCGGAAGCCGTCACCAGCGTGGCGCCGATCAGGTTGTCGCAGGTCATACCGTGGGCGCGGGACAGCCATCCGATGCCGCCACCGAGACCGAAGCCGCCGACACCCGTCGTCGAGACCACCCCGCCGGGGGTGGCCAGGCCGTGCCGGCTGGTGGCCGGGTCCACGTCACCCCAGGTGGCGCCGGCGTCGACGTAGGCCACCCGGGCGTCGGCGTCCACTCGCACCCCGCGCATCTGGCTCAGGTCGATGACGATGCCGCCGTCGGTGGCCGAGTGGCCGGCGACGCTGTGGCCGCCGCTGCGCACGGCGATCTCGGCGCCGGAGGCCACCGCATGGCGGACGGCGGCGACGATGTCGTCCTGCGAGCGGCACTGCAGCACCAGCGCGGGCCGCTTGTCGATCAGGCCGTTGAAGACCTGCCGCACCTCGTCGTAGCGGGCGTCTCCCGGCAGGATCGCGTCACCGGTGAAGCCGGGCACGGTAGGGGCGTTCGCTGTCATTGCTTCCTTCGTGTCGGCCGTGGGTCGGCGTTGCTCACTCGTCGCGAAGCTCGGTGGCCGGGGTGGCCCGGGTGCTCTTCCATGCCGGGATGATGGCCGCGAAGACCGCGGCGACGGTGGCCAGCGCCGCGTACATCAGTGCGTCGGTCCAGGGAAACACCAGCGGCGTGACCAGTCCGACATTGACGACGGCCGCGCGCCGCACCGCTTCGGAGATCGCGATCGAGAGCACCCCGCCGAACAGCCCGCCGGCGGCACCGGCGATGACGGCCTCGATGGTGGTGATGGAAAACACCCTCAACCGGGTGGCGCCCAGCGCCTGGATCAGCGCGACCTCGCGCTTGCGTCTCATGCCGACCAGCAGCAGCGTCGAGAGCACCGAGACGAAGGCGATGGCCAGCAGACCGAACTTCAGGGTGTTCAGCGGAGTCAGGTAGCGGCCGATCGAGGTGGCGATGTCCGAGGCGTAGCCGGCGGTGTCGACCGCTTTCACGGGTTGGTCGAACTGCGTCCCGCTGATGCTGTCGATGACCTCGTCGGAGTTGAATCCGTCCGCCGGAGTCGCGAAGATCAGCCCGGCGGGCTGCGGGCCGTAGATCTGCTCGGCGATCGAGTACGGCATATAGATGCGCCGGCCGCCGTATTCGGGGGTGGCAACAATGGTGCCGATACTCATCGCCTGGGCGTCGAGTCCACTTCCGAATACGAGTGTGTCACCGATGTGGAGACCCTTCTCGCGTGCAAGCACGCTGCCGATGACGACTTCATTGGCTTTCTGGCTCGCCTCCGGGGATTGACCGGCGAGTAATCCGAATGGAAATGTCGGCCGGTCCTGAGCCTGAATATGCGCCAGCGACCCGTCCTTGAGACTGATCTCGATTTCGGCCATCCGCTCGGTTTTCGCCACGCCGGCCAGCGCGTTGAGTTTGTTGACCGTCTGCGGGGCGAATCGGGCGTCAATGGGCCCGTAGTCGGCGAACTGCGTGGTGGTGATGGCGATGCGTCCGTCGGCCTGTGACTCGGCGACCTTGGTGGCGCCCATGTGGATCGCGACCAGGAACCCGGACAGCAGGATGGCCACCACGACGGGTACCGCGATCGCACCGGAGATGGCCGCGGTGCGCGATCGGTCGGAGCGCAGCGCGTTGAGCGCAATCGTGACCGAGGCCCCGTGCGACTTGTTCGACTTGGGCCGCAAGCTGGTGATGGCCTGCGCGCTCAGGTAGGCGGTGGCCAGCAGCAGGCCGATCAGGGCCACGACGGCGCCGAGGTCGGCGATGATGGCCTGCCAGGCCGCCAGTGCCCCGGACAGCGTCGCCAGCCGGGCGGCGATCACGCCGCCCAGGCCGATGGCCAGCAGCAGCAGTGCCTTGAACCAGATCTTGCGCTGGGTGGTCTGCTCCTGAGCCGCCCGCCCGGACAGTTCGGCCGCGATCGGGGTGTTCGACGCCGACAGCGCCGGGCCCAGTGCGGCCCCGATCGCCAGCAGGATGCCGGCGATGATGCCGGCCACCAGGATCGCCGGTTTGAGGACGACCGGGACGGTGACGCCGACGAATCGCTCGGTGAGTTCGCTGGCGCTGGCCACGATGGGTTCGGAGATCACGACGCCGGTCGCCACGCCCATCGCCGAGCCGACCGCGCCCAACAGGCCTGCCTCGCTGAGGAATCCGGTCATGATCGACGCCGGTGACGCGCCCAGCGCGGAGGCGATGGCGATCTCGCGGCGGCGTTCCTCGACGGACAGCCGGGTGATCTGGGTGATCAGGATGACGCCGACGCCCACCGAGATCAGGGCGAAGATGCCCAGCAGCGGCAGCAGGACGTCGTTGACGTTGTAGCCGCGGGCCGGCTCGCTGCGGGGCTGCACGTTGTAGGTGGGTCCCAGGGTGGTCTTCAGGTCCCGCTGGACCGCGTCGGCGTCGGCGTCCTTGGTCAGCGTCACGTAGATCATGTCGACCCGGTCGCCGCGGGCGAACTGGGTCTTGGCCATGCTCAGCGGCAGCACCGCGACCAGGCCGTTGTTGACGTCGTCGAGGTCGGAGACCCGCTGGAACTTCTCCAGCGAGAGCTGTCCGACGTCGGTGACCAGGTTGGCCGACGAGTCCAGCTTGTCGCCCAGGACCTGCGAGATCGCCGGGGGCGGCTCGTGCTGGCCGGACTGGCAGACCTTGGGGTTGACGATCCACTGCGCCGAGCAGTCGGCGCCCAGGGCGAGCCCGAAGGTCTCCTTGCCGTCGTTGCGGATCATCGTCACACCGCGGATCACGGGCACCACGGCGGCGACGCCGGGAACCGTACGGGCGTTCTCGATGACGGACGGGCTGATGCCACCACGTGTCGCGGCGCCCACCACGCGCACCGGTGCGGGTCCGGCGATCTGGTAGCCGACGTCGTCGACGGCCTTGGAGACGCTGGTGACCTCGATCATGACGGCCACCACCACGGCGACGCCGCCGCCGAGCGAGAATGCCGCCAGTGCGGCCCGGAATGCGTGTTTACGAACGGCCCGAAAATTGATAATCCGGAGCAGGCCGAAAGTCGCGGCTAATGTTCCGCGAGCCATGTCACATTGTTGGGCGTGTGTGCCATTCCGCTGTCGGTTTCAATTTCGCCGTCGAGTAGCGAAACCAAACGCGGGGCGTCGTCGGCGATCTTCCGGTCGTGGGTTACCAGAACAATTGTCTGGCCAGCCGCATTGAGGTTATATAGCGCGTCCATGACGCGCTGTCCGTTATTGGTGTCGAGATTACCGGTCGGCTCGTCGGCGAGAATGACATCGGGCTTCATGAACAATGCCCGGGCCACGGCCACGCGCTGCTGTTCGCCACCGGACAGCTCTGATGGGGTGCGCTTGGACTTCGCGGCCAGGCCGACCTGGTCGAGCAGGTTCATGGCGTGGGCGTGCTGTTCGCGGCCGGATCGGCCGGCCAGCAGGCCCGGCAGCATGACGTTCTCCGCGACCGTCAGGCCGGCCAGCAGGTTGAAGGCCTGGAAGACGTAGCCGAGGGTCTGGCATCGCACGGTGGCCAGCTGCTTGCGGGACAGCTGCGAGACGCTCTGACCGTTGATCATGACGTCGCCGGAGGTCGGCAGGTCCAGCAGGCCGAGGATGCTGAGCAGCGTCGACTTGCCCGATCCCGAGGGGCCGACCAGGGCGACGAATTCGCCGCGGGTGATCTGAAGATCGATGTTGCGCAATACCGGTGTCGCCGAATCGCCTTCACCGAACTGCTTGTTCAGGCCGCGCGCCTCCAGAACCACCGGGGGCCGAAGAAGAACCGGCGCGGTGTGTCCGTTATGGTCCAGATCTATATCGATGGTGTGCATCTCGGTCCTGATCATGAATCTCCATCGGGCGTGTGTAGGACAGGGCCATGCCTGCGTAGGGCGAGTTCCTCAATATCCACAGCCCGACCCCGACGGTCCTGCGCTACGCGATGGTCAAACCTGATCATACCGATCTGAGCGCTCGGCCAAAAATCATTTCTGCGTGACTCCGCACACGCTCGGGTGGGAAAAGCGGCCGTTCAGCCCGCTTTCCTGCTGGTGACGAACCGATAGCCACAGAAATGGACATCTCCGGCGTCGGTCAGTCCGGTAGGTCTCGTGCGGCCCGGGTTGCAGGATGCTCGGCCACCAGCCCCAGCTCGTTTCGTCGCGCACATATCGTGGCCAGCTCGCCGTAGGCCTTCTCGCCCAACAGTTCGGTGAGCTCCGGTGCCAGGCTCTGCCAGACCTGCCTGCTGCCGACGTGCGCAGCCGGGTCGCCCGAGCAGTACCAGTGCAGGTCGGCGCCGCCGGGGCCCCAGCCGCGCCGGTCGAACTCGGTGATCGTGGTCTTGAGGATCTCGGTGTCGTCGGGGCGGGTCACCCACTCCTGGCTGCGCCGGATCGGCAGCTGCCAGCACACCTCCGGCTTCATGGTCAGCGGCTCCACCCCCAGCCGCACCGCCTTGATGTGCAGGGCGCAGCCGGCGCCGCCGGCGAATCCGGGCCGGTTCAAGAAGATGCAGGCGCCCTTGACGGTTCGGGTGCGCAGCTGCTGCTCGCCGTCGTTCTCGTCGAGTTCCAGATAGCCCTTTTTGCCCAGGCCCTTGTCGCGCAGCTGCCAGTCGGCGTCAGTGAGTTTCGACACCGCGTCGTCGAGGTTGGCGCGATCGTCGTCGTCGCACAGGAACGCACCGTGCGAACAGCATCCGTCGTCGGGGCGCCCGGACACGATGCCCTTGCAGGCCGCGGTGCCGAAAACGCACGTCCAGCGTGAAAGCAGCCAGGTCAGATCGGCCGCGATCAGGTGTTCGGGGTTGTCCGGGTCGTAGAACTCCACCCATTCGCGGGCGAAGTCCAGGCCGACCTCACCGGGGCGGGGGCTGGGTTGCGCTGGGGTCACAAAACTCCACGCTAGACCAGAAATTCGCGACGACGGCGCGTCGCCCCACTAAGTTGGGTGCGTGCGATTAGGCGTGCTCGACGTCGGCAGCAATACCGTCCACCTGTTGGTGGTCGATGCCCACCGGGGCGGTCACCCGACCCCGATGAGTTCGACCAAGGCCACCCTGCGGCTGGCGGAGGCAACCGACAGCTCAGGCAAGATCACCCGGCGCGGTGCCGACAAGCTGGTGTCGACGGTCGGCGAATTCGCCAAGATCGCCGCCAGCTCGGGCTGCGCCGAACTGATGGCGTTCGCCACCTCGGCGGTGCGTGATGCGTCCAACTCCGAGGAGGTGCTGACCCGGGTGCGCTCGGAGACCGGGGTCGGCCTGCAGGTGCTGGCGGGGGAGGACGAATCCCGACTCACCTTCCTGGCGGTGCGGCGCTGGTTCGGCTGGAGCGCCGGGCGGATCATCAACCTCGATATCGGCGGCGGTTCGCTGGAGATGACCAACGGTGTCGACGAGGAGCCGGACGTGGCGCTGTCGCTGCCGCTGGGGGCCGGTCGGCTCACCCGGGAGTGGCTGGGCGAGGACCCGCCCGGCCGACGCCGGGTGGGCATGCTGCGGGACTGGCTGGACACCGAGTTGGCGGGGGCTGCCGCGGTCGTCCTCGACGCCGGCGTCCCCGATCTGGCGGTGGCCAGCTCCAAGACATTTCGTTCGCTGGCCCGGCTCACCGGAGCGGCACCGTCGGCTGCCGGGCCGCGGGTACGGCGCACTTTGACCGCCACAGGCCTTAGGCAGCTCATATCATTCATCTCTAGGATGACCACGGCAGATCGTGCCGAATTGGAAGGGGTCAGTGCCGACCGGGCACCGCAGATCGTGGCGGGCGCTCTGGTGGCGGAGGCGAGTATGCGAGCGCTGTCGATCGAAGCGGTTGAGATTTGCCCGTGGGCACTGCGGGAGGGCTTGATCATGCGCTGGCTCGACAGCGAAGACGACGCCACCCTGCTGGAGTCGTCGTCGATGGAGATGGCGGCCCGCGGGACGGAGGGACACCGGCGATGACCGGACCCAAACCCGACCCCCGCGACATCGAGACGCGGCCGATCTCAGTCGCCGAACTGCTGGCCAAGAACGGCAACATCGGTGCCCCGCCGCCCGCCGGACGCCGTCGGCGCAGGCGGGGCAACGCCGACGCGGTCACCGTCGCCGAGCTGACCGGCGAGATCCCGATCATCCGCGACGACGATGCGCCCCCCGAACCCGATGCTCCCGCCAGCGGGGCGCTGCCGGTCGTTGCCGCACCCGGGTTCGCCGACGACGATCGGCCGCCGACTGGGCCCCAGCCGGTCGAAAGGCTGGTCGAGCGACCCGCCGAGCCGCGCTGGCCCAAGTCGCCGCAGCAGCCCGCGCGCAGCTCCGGGCCGCAGCAGAGCGCGTACCCGCGGCCGTTGCGGCGTTCCGAGCAGCCGGTCCCCGAACAGGCGCGTCCGGTGCAGGAGGACACCCGAGCCGCGGCGGAGGCGAAGGAGCCGGATCCCAGCTTCGCCTCTCCTGCGTCGGGGCTCGCTGAACCGCCCGGCTCATTGGGCGGTCCCAGCTTCGCCTCTCCTGCGTCGGGGCTCGCTGAACCGCCCGGCTCCGGAGCCGAGCAGATGCGGCCGGATCCGGTCGACACCTATGACCTGGGCGTCGACCTAGACATCGAGGCCATCAAGGCTATCGACGCCGGTGCCCGCGACGCTGATCCGCCCGTTGAGGATTCGGCGTTCATCCGCTCCTACCTGAACCCGTCCGGCGTCAGCCTGGACCGGTCGATCCGGCCGTTGCGCAGAGCGGGCCGCGGCGATGACCTCGACGATGAAATCGCGGGTGATCTCGACGATTCCGTCCGGGCGGAAGCCGGCGACGACCGCGACGATTACGGCCGCGACGAGGATTACGACGACGCCCCCGTCGGGCCGGCGGGAGTGGTCGGCGGAGCCCTGGTGGTGTTCCAGTCGATCCTGGCGGTCGCATTCGGCGGTGGGCTGTTCATCGCATTCGACCAGTTGTGGCGGTGGAACAGCATCGTCGCGCTGGTGCTCACAGTCTTGGTCACGCTCGGGTTGGTGACAGCGGTGCAGGTCGTCCGCAAGACCCCCGACGTCGTCAGCACTCTGATCGCGGTTGCGGTCGGCCTGCTGGTGACTTTGGGGCCGCTGGCGCTGCACGCTGGTTAGCCGTTCACTATTAGCTCGTGCGCCCAGCCATCAAGGTCGGACTTTCGACGGCATCGGTCTACCCGCTGAAGACCGAGGCCGCCTTCGAGTACGCGGCGCGCTTGGGCTACGACGGCGTCGAGCTGATGGTGTGGGGGGAGTCGGTCAGTCAGGACGTCGGTGCCGTGCGGCGGCTGTCGCGCAAGTACCGGATGCCGGTGCTCTCGGTGCACGCGCCGTGCCTGCTGATCTCGCAGCGGGTGTGGGGCGCGAACCCAATTCCCAAGCTGGAGCGCAGCGTTCGGGCAGCCGAGCAGCTCGGTGCCCAGACCGTCGTGGTGCATCCGCCGTTCCGCTGGCAGCGGCGCTACGCCGACGGCTTCAGCGACCAGGTTGCCGAGCTGGAGGCCGCCGGCGATGTGGCCGTGGCGGTGGAGAACATGTTCCCGTTCCGGGCCGACCGGTTCTTCGGCAGCGAGCAGTCCCGCGAACGGATGCGCCGCCGGGGCGGCGGGCCGGGCGTGGGCGTTTCTGCGTTCGCGCCGTCGCACGACCCGCTGGACGGCAACCACACCCACTACACCCTGGACCTCTCGCACACCTCCACCGCCGGCACCGACGCGCTGGAGATGGCCCGGCGGATGGGCTCGGGCCTGACCCACCTGCACCTGTGCGACGGCACCGGTTTGCCGGCCGACGAGCATCTGGTGCCGGGCCGCGGCGATCAGCCCGCCGCCGAGGTGTGCCAGCTGCTGGCCGCGGGTGACTTCGTCGGCCACGTGGTGCTGGAGGTGACCACCTCGCAGGCCCGCTCGCCCCATGAGCGCGAGGCGCTGCTGACCGAGTCGCTGCAATTCGCCCGGACGCATCTGCTGCGCTGAGACTTCAAGGATGCCGATGAACCAGTCGACCTCGTTTGCCGACGCGATGCGGCTGACCCGGATCGCCGAAGACGGCGATGTCGCGTCGTTTACCGGTGAGCTCAACGAGCACTGGACGATCGGTCCGAAGGTGCACGGTGGGGCGATGCTGGCGTTGTGCGCCAACGCCGCCCGCACCACCCTTGGTGGCGGGCCGCAGCCGGTGGCGGTGTCCGCCAGCTATCTGTGGGCGCCCGACCCCGGCCCGATGCGGCTGGTGGCCACGATCCGCAAGCGCGGTCGCCGGGTCAGCCTCGTCGACGTCGAACTCAACCAGGGTGATCGCACCGCGGTGCGCACCGTCGTCACCCTGGGTGAGCCCGAACACCAGGCGCCGCCCCTGCTGTCGTTCAACCCGGTGGTGCCGTTGATGACGCCAGAGCCGCCGCCCGGCCTGGAGCCGATCGGTCCGGGACATCCGATGGAGCACATCGTGCACCTGGCGCATGGTTGCGACATCAGGCCGGCGCTGACCACGCTCGGCCCGCGTTCGGATGGCGGCCCGCCGGTGATCGAGATGTGGGTGCGGCCCAAGGACGACCCACCCGACGTGCTGTTCGCGCTGCTGTGCGGCGACGTGTCCGCGCCGGTGACGCACGCCGTCGAACGCGCCGGTTGGGCGCCCACCGTGCAGCTCACCGCCTACCTGCGGGCCATCCCGGCCGACGGCTGGCTGCGGGTGATCTGCAGCTGCGTGCAGATCGGCCAGGACTGGTTCGACGAGGACCACACCGTTGTCGACTCGGCGGGCCGGATCGTGGTGCAGTCGCGCCAGTTGGCGATGGTCCCGGCCCGCTAGCGCCGTTCTGCCTATGCTGTCGCAATGTCCAGAATCGCGATCATCGGCGGCGGCAACATGGGTGAGGCCCTGCTGGGAGGCCTGCTGGCAGCGGGCCACCCGGTCAAGGACCTGGTGGTGGCCGAACGCTTCGCGGATCGGGCCCGGCAACTCTCCGAGAAGTATTCGGTGCTGGTGACCACGGTCGCCGACGCCATGGAGAACGCCCCGATCGTGATCGTCGCGGTGAAGCCGCAGGACGTGGACAGCGTCGTCGCGGAATTCGCCAAGAACGTCACCGCGTCCTCGGGCGACAGCGCCGACCAGGTGCTGGTGACCATCGTCGCCGGTGTCACCACCGGGTACGTCGAGTCCAAGCTGCCCGCCGGTGCCGCGGTGATCCGGGTGATGCCCAACACTCCGGTCAAGGTCCGTGCCGGGGCCAGCGGGCTGGCCAGGGGCCGGTTCGCCGGCGACGAACAGGTCGACGAGGTGGCCGCGCTGTTCGAGGCCGTCGGCACCGTGGCGATCGTGCCGGAGGAACAGCTCGATGCGCTGACCGCGGTGTCGGGCTCCGGGCCGGCCTACTTCTTCTTGATGGTGGAGGCCCTGGTGGACGCCGGGGTTGCGGTCGGCCTGAGCCGGCGTACGGCGACCGATCTGGCGGTGCAGACCATGGCCGGATCGGCACAGATGCTGGCTGAGGAGCGCAGTGCGGCGTCGGGCGAGGCCGGTGTGGTCATCGACACCGCCGCGACGGGGCTCAGGGCCATGGTGACCTCGCCCGGTGGCACCACTGCGGCCGGAATTCGCGAACTCGAGGCCGGCGGGTTCCGGACGGCAGTGGACAGGGCGGTACAAGCTGCGAAAAACCGCTCTGAGCAGCTAAGAATTACATCCGAGTAGTTCACTTATTTTTCACATTTTGGCTCTCACCAGTCGCAGAAACCCCATTCGTCCCGCTATCCTCCTCTATGTCTGTGCGTGTGGGGTGCAGCGGAGGGGAAGCCGCTGAGACTGCACGTGCCTGATCGAAATGGGTAGCGATGACGTCTGCGAACGGGCCTTCGGCGCGGGACACGGCACAATTTCTCACGGTGGCCGAGGTGGCCGCGCTGATGCGGGTCAGCAAGATGACGGTGTACCGCCTGGTGCACAACGGCGAGTTGCCCGCGGTACGGGTTGGACGGTCCTTCCGGGTGCACGCCAAGGCTGTGCACGACCTCTTGGAGACCTCCTTCTTCGACGCGGGCTGAAAGTCCGTCGACAGGTAAGCGCCCCCCGGGCGTCGCCGCACGGCGACGCCCGGGGTCGGCCTCGTCGTCGGTCCGGGTCAGGTGCCGGTTTTCTGCTGCGCGCCTGTCTACGGGTAAGGTGACCGGGTCGATCACGTTCAGCGGCGCCGCAGCGACAGCGGTGCGAGCAGAAGCAGATAGCGGAGTTCATGGGTTCAGTCATCAAGAAGCGGCGCAAGCGCATGTCGAAGAAGAAGCACCGCAAGCTGCTTCGCCGTACCCGGGTCCAGCGCAGAAAACTCGGTAAGTAAGCCCGCTTGGCGTCTTGATCGCCGCTACGGCTTTGACGGCAAGGCCGTTAGGCTGGCGGGGTGGATGAGGTCGGGCCGGCTGGCGGCAGCACGCGAAGCGACGTCCGGCACTACCCCAAGGTTGTGTTGGTCACCGGCGCGTGCCGGTTCCTGGGCGGCTACCTGACCGCCAGGCTCACCCAGAATCCGTTGATCAACCGGGTGATCGCAGTCGACGCGGTCATGCCCAGCAAGGACATGCTGCGCCGGATGGGGCGCGCCGAATTCGTTCGCGCCGACATCCGTAATCCGTTCATCGCCAAGGTGATTCGCAACAGCGAAGTGGACACCGTGGTGCACGCGGCGGCGGCCTCCTATGTGCCGCGGTCCGGCGGCGGCGCGACGCTCAAGGAACTCAACGTGATGGGCGCCATGCAGCTGTTCGCCGCCTGTCAGAAGGCGCCCTCGGTGCGCCGCGTGGTGCTCAAGTCGACGTCGGAGGTCTACGGGTCCGGCTCGCGAGATCCGGTGCTGTTCACCGAGGACAGCACGGGGCACCGGCCGCCCAGTGGCGGCTTCGCCCGGGACAGCGTGGACATCGAGGGCTACGTGCGCGGGCTGGGTCGGCGCCGGCCCGATATCGCGGTGACCATCCTGCGGATGGCCAACATGATCGGCCCGGCCATGGACACCGCCCTCTCGCGCTACCTGAGCGGGCCGCTGGTGCCGATGGTGCTGGGCCGCGACGCGCGGCTCCAGCTGCTGCACGAGCAGGACGCGCTGGGCGCGCTGGAGCGGGCGACCATGGCGGGCCGAGCCGGGACCTTCAACGTCGGCGCCGACGGCATCATCATGATGTCGCAGGCGATCCGCCGGGCGGGCCGCGTCACGCTGCCGCTGCCCGGGTTCGGATTGTGGGCCATGGACTCGCTGCGGCGGGTCGGAAACGCCACCGAGATCAATCGAGGGCAGCTCGACTATCTCAGCTTTGGCCGGGTGATGGATACGACTAGGATGCGTAGTGATCTCGGGTACAGCGCCAAGTGGACGACCGCTGAGGCATTCGACGATTACATCCGGGGGCGGGATCTCAACCCGATCATCGATCCCGAATGGGTCCGTTCGGTGGAGCGACGAACAGTCAGCGTGGCGCAACGCCTGGGTCGCATCAATGGCAACAGGGGACTGGGAGGTCAACCCAATGGCCAATGAATCAGAGGCCAAAGTAATTCCGCTGCACAAGAATTCGGGATCCGCTCGTCGGCACCCGTCGACGGTGTCCCGTCGGATGGGTCGGGTATCGACTGATCACTCGGCCGCCGTTCGCGACATCGATGAGCATCGCGGCGACCCGGAGGGCTCGCCCGCCGCGGACGCGACGCCGGGCGAGTTCGCCCGGGCGGTGACCGCGGCCGCCGCGTTCCTGCGTGAGCGGATCACCGGCGACTACCAGGTCGACGAGTTCGGATTCGACCCGCACTTCAACGAGGCCATCGCGCTTCCGCTGCTGCGGTTCTTCTTCAACGACTGGTTTCGCGTCGAGGTGAGTGGAATCGAGAACCTGCCCGTTGACGGGCCCGCGCTGCTTGTGGCCAACCACGCGGGGGTGCTGCCGATGGACGCCCTGATGCTCTCGGTGGCGGTGCGTGATCACCACCCCGCGCAGCGCAACCTGCGGATGCTGGCCGCCGACCTGGTGTTCGACCTGCCGGTGATCGGACCGGCCGCACGCAAGGCCGGTCACACCGTGGCCTGCAACGCCGACGCCAACCGGCTGCTGGCCGCCGGCGAGCTGACCGCGGTGTTCCCCGAGGGCTACAAGGGCCTGGGCAAGCGCTTCAAGGACCGCTACAAGCTGCAGCGGTTCGGTCGCGGTGGTTTCGTGTCGGCGGCGCTGCGCACCAAAGCGCCTATCGTGCCGTGCTCGATCGTCGGGTCCGAGGAGATCTACCCGATGCTCGCCGACGTCAAGCTGCTGGCCCGGCTGCTCGGGGTGCCGTACTTCCCGATCACCCCGCTGTTCCCGCTGGCCGGCCCGGCCGGGCTGGTGCCGTTGCCGTCCAAGTGGCACATCGCGTTCGGCGAGCCGATCGAGACAGCCGACTACGAGCCCGGAGCCGCCGAGGATCCGATGGTCACCTTCGAGCTGACAGACCAGGTGCGCGAGACCATCCAGCAGACGCTGTATCGGCTGCTGGCCGCCCGCCGCAACGTGTTCCTGGGCTGACGTTCCTCATGCGCCGAGCGTGCAGAATGGCCCGGCCCCACCTGGGCTTTTAGCGGACACTTCTGCACACTCGCCGAAAGGGGGCGGGGGCTACTTCTTGCCCAATGCCCGCTCGCGCATCGCCTCGAGGGCCGCGATTGTCTTGGCCTCGGTGTCGGCGTCCTGATTGACCGACTCGCCGAGCATGGTGACCACACTGGTCACCACCGGCTCGCCGTTCTCGTCGGTGACCTCGCTGCGGACCTCGCTGACCACCGTGCCGTGCGACTCGATGACCGAGTCCAGGTAGGTGTCGAAGAACAGCTTGTCACCGGCCACGATCGGCCGGTGGAACGTGAACTTCTGGTCGCGGTGCAGCACCCGGGCGATATTGATCGGGAGGTCGAACTTGTCGAAGATCTCCAGCTGTACCTGGCGCCCGGCAACCGCCAGGAACGTCAGCGATGCCATCAGCCCCGGATGCCCGGCTTCGGCGGCAGCGGCCTCGTCGAAGTGTGCAGGGTGGTCGTCCTTGACCGCGCGGGCGAACTCCCGGATCTTCTCCCGGCCGACCTCGAAGTAGTCCGGGAACCGGTAGTGGGCTCCGATCATCCGCTGCGACTCGGTGTGTACTGACATGGCCGGTTTACCCCTCCGCTCGCCGTGGTGCTCGGCGGCGGAAGCCTATCAGCGAGCGGGTCAGCTGCGCTCGTTCCGGTGCGCCACGGTGCTTGATGCGGTCGCCCCGGCCTCGCGTCCTTCGCAGGCTACGGACGCTCGTTCCGGTGCGCCACGGCCGCGGCCAGGGCCCCGCCGACGGCCCCCAGTGCCAGCGCCGACGGCACCCCGATGCGCGCCGCCCGCCGTGCGGTGCGGAAGTCACGGATCTCCCAGCCCCGCGCGCGGGCCGTCGCACGCAGCGCGGCGTCCGGGTTGATCGCCACGGCCGTGCCCACCAGCGACAACATCGGGACGTCGTTGAAACTGTCCGAGTAGGCCGTGCAGCGCCGCAGGTTCAGGCCTTCGCGGATCGCCAGCGCCCGCACCGCATGCGCCTTGCCGGGCCCGTGCAGGATCTCGCCGACCAGGCGGCCGGTGAACACCCCGTCGACCGACTCGGCGACGGTGCCCAGCGCGCCGGTCAGGCCCAACCGGCGGGCAATGGTGTCGGCCAGCTCATGGGGGGTGGCGGTGACCAGCCACACCTGTTGGCCGGCGTCGAGATGCATCTGCGCCAGCTCGCGGGTGCCGGGCCAGATCTTGTCGGCGATGATCTCGTCGTAGATCTCTTCGCCGAGCTCGACCAGCTCCGAGACCGGGCGTCCCTCGATGAACGCCAGCGCCTTGCGCCTCCCGGCGGCGACGTCTTCGCTGTTCTCGCGGCCGGTGAGCTGGAACTTGGCCTGGGCGTAGACGAATCCGACGACGTCGCGGTAGGTGAAGTAGTTGCGGGACGCCAGTCCGCGGCCGAAATGCACCATCGACGAGCCCTGGACCAGGGTGTTGTCGACGTCGAAGAACGCGGCGGCGGTCAGATCCACCGGGGCGGCGACATCGACATCGACATCGACATCGACTTTGACGTCGGCTGTGTCGGCGATGGCGTCGGTGGCGGCGAAGTCCCCGTCGGCCGGGCCCGGTAGAGCCATCCCCGACTCCTTCCGCGTGATTGCCGGCGACCGGTCGTCCGGCCGCCATCAACCCTAACCGGCTGCACCGCCGATGACTCCCAGGTGATCGCGCAGATCACCTTTGAGGTCGAACATCGAATAATCCCGGAAGCTGAACCGCCAGACGCCGTCGACTCGCTCGAACTCGTCGTGGTAGCGACCGGCCGCGATCACCTGCAGCGCAATCTGTTCGGTCTGCTGCAGCACCGTGTAGTAGGACCGGCAGGTCGCGGTCCCGGCCGCCTCGTCGATGTCCAGGATCGGATTGGTGACCACATGCTTGGTGCGCGGAGTGCCGTCGGCGTGAATCCTGACCAGACCGCGCCACAGTTCCAGGATTCCGGCGTGATCGAGGATGACGTTGCCGTCCGGGTCGGCCTTGATCCGGGCGTGGGTGAACAGCGCGGCGACGCCGTCCAGGTCACCGGCGTCCATCAGCTCGGCGTAGCGGTACAGCAGGTTGGTGATCGACACCGCACTGGGATTCATGGCCGCTGCTTTCGCTGCTCTTCCTGGTGCTTCAATTCCACCGCCGGTACCAGACTGATTCCTGCCAGGCAGTCGTCTTTGACACGAATTCCGAATCCCAGCTCTCCCCAGTCATAGGACACCGTCCAGCCGAATGATTCATATATCGAATGGCCGGTGACGCCGTACGTCAGCTCAACCGTCGGATAATGTGTCTTGATCATGTCGGCTGTGATGCACTGATCCGATTGAGTGCCGAATCCCGCGTAGGTCCACGCACCATCCCTAATGGTGATGGTGGAGGAAGGCACCGTCAGCGCGTCGCTGAATTGCACTGGACCGCCATTCCATCGGGCCGGGCTTTGGTCACTCTGCGTCATGGATGTCCCGAGGAGCGCCTCCATTCTCTCCACGGTCAGTGGAACCAGGCTCACGGCGCGCTCCACCAACTGCCAGACGTCCTGAGGTGGTTCTGATCTGGTCACGGCAGTCCCCTTCTCCAGTTCTGTGCAGCCAACGGTGAAGCAGGCGATGGCGAGTAGCACTGCGAGCCACCTCATTTGGCCGGACATCCCTGGCCGTAGTAGTCGTGATACGTACTGGCGGGCTCCGTCGAAGGATGCAGCGAGCCGAACTCCTTGCCGATCGCGGTGATCGCGGTCTGGTAGGCGCCTTGAGTGCTGCCCGCCTGGAGGTAGTTGTCGTAGATCCGTTCGAATTTGTCGTCCGATCCGCCTGGGCGAACAATGTCCGGGCCGCCGTTCGCCAGAATCTCACGCTCCACCTTGATCATGTTCATGGTTGCGGCGCCCTCGTTGTCGAGCTGCGACTGAATGCATGATTCGCGTGAGCTTCGGTCTATTGTGGGCGCTCCGTATCGTGCGTGGCCGATTTCGTGAGAAATTGCGTTGACCAACTGTGCTGGATCATTTTTCAGGTTCGGGTCGATATTGATCACCTTCCCCGGTTCGCCGGGCGTGCCGTACCGCGTATAGGTTCCCTCGTCGGGTTTGAAGGTGAATTCCCACCCGTCGGCCTTGAGTTTTCCCCACTCGTCGAGCAGGGTCGGTGACTTCGACGCGATCTTCCACGCCTCGTCGTTGATCGGCAGATCGCCGGGTTTCGGGTCACCCGGCACGGTCTTGTCATCCCAGGGCCAGGGGGCGATCTTGTCCAGCGGATGGGCGATCGCATAGCGGCCGGTCAGCGCCTGCACCGCCGCGGCCCTGGCCAGGCTGTCGGCGGCCGCGTCGGCGACCACCTGGTGGATCTCCCTGGTCTTGACGGCCAGATACTGCTGAAACTGACGGGACCCCGCCGGGGTATCCAGGGCCGGCCAGCGGGCGGCGGACTGCCTGATCTCGGCTTCGACCACGTCAAGGCGCTGGCGGCAGAACATATTGTGCTGGTAGGCGCCACGCAGCACCGCCTCGAACTCGTGGTCTGCGACAACGGACTCCGCCAGTCGCTGCGCCAAGAGCGCCTCGCGTGCCCGCGCGGCATCGGCGAAAGCGCCAAGCTCGTCGGGCATAGCGACAAACGTAGCGACCGCGCGCAGTGCTGGGTAGTCACTCCGATCCATGCGCCACACTGATCCCATGACTCGCCACCAGGTGCAGCTGCTGACCCGCGACGGCTGCCAGGTCTGCGAAAAGGTGCATGCCCAGCTCACTCGCCTGGCCGACGAGCTGGACTTCGACCTGCTGACCACCGACGTCGACGCCGCCGCGGCGGCCGGGGACAGCGCGCTGCGGGCCGAATTCGGTGACCGGCTGCCGGTGGTGCTGCTCGACGGCGCCGAGCACAGCTACTGGGAGGTCGACGAGCCGCGGCTGCGCGCCGATCTCGCCGAATTTGGTGGGCTAGCTGTAACTCCCAGACAGGTTGTGAACGGCGTGGTGAGCGGAAGTAGGTGAGGACCTCCGGTATCGGTGTGGTTACCAAACACGCACATCCGATTACCGAGAGGTCCTCATGGTCCACGCTAACCTCGATTTTTCGTAGGACTTGATGTGGGCCGGGTCTGGTGCTGGATTGTGTTGTCCGGTGGTGGTTTTGCGTGGTGGGCGTGGCCGGTCGGCCCGTGTCGCCGGGTTGGGCGGGCGTCCTTTGGGG
>NZ_CP083985.1:656918-876401 GCF_020172665.1 [Mycobacterium] zoologicum
CTTAGCATCTACCGTGGAGTGAAGTTTGTTCACTGGTGACAGCAAGGAGCGGGCCAGGTGAATCCGCCGTGAGCGTCCTGCTCTTTGGGGTCTCCCATCGCAGTGCCCCGGTCTCGGTACTCGAGCAGCTCAGCACCGCCGAATCCGATCAGATCAAGATCGTCGAGCAGGTGTTGCAGTCGCCGCTCGTCACCGAGGCGATGATTCTGTCGACCTGCAACCGGGTCGAGATCTACGCCGTCGTCGAGGCTTTCCACGCCGGGCTGTCCGCGATCGGCCAGGTGCTGTCCGAGCATTCCGGCATGTCGATGACCGACCTGACCAAGTACGCCTACGTCCGCTACAGCGAGGCCGCCGTCGAGCACCTTTTCTCGGTGGCCAGCGGTCTGGATTCGGCGGTCGTGGGCGAGCAGCAGGTGCTCGGGCAGGTGCGCCGCTCCTACGCCTCAGCCGAGGCCAACAGCAGCGTCGGCCGGGTGCTGCATGAGCTGGCGCAGCGGGCCCTGTCGGTGGGCAAGCGGGTGCACGCCGAAACCGGGATCGACGCCGCGGGTGCGTCGGTGGTCTCAGTTGCGCTGGACATCGCCGGAACCCAGTTGGGCGACAACGAATTACGCGGCCGCACCGCGGCGGTGATCGGCGCCGGCTCGATGGGCGCACTGTCCGCGGCGCATCTGGTGCGTGCCGGAGTCGAGCACATTCACGTCGTCAACCGGTCGCTGCCGCGCGCCAAGCGCCTGGCCCGCAAGATCCGCGAGAGCGGCGTCGGCGCCGACGCGCTCACCCTGGATAGCGTGCCGGCCGCGCTGACCGGCGTGGACATCGCCGTGTGCTGCACCGGCGCGGTCAGCCCGGTGGTGTCGCTGGCCGACGTGCACCACGCGCTGGCCGCCGGCAATCGCGACGAGGCCACCCAGCCCCTGGTGATCTGCGACCTGGGCATGCCGCGCGACGTCGACGCCGCGGTCGCCGGGCTGCCCGGGATCCGGGTGATCGACATGGACCGGATCCAGCGCGAACCCTCGGCGCGGGTGGCCGCCTCCGACACCGACGCCGCGCACGGCATCGTCGCGCGTGAGGTTGCCACCTACCTGGCCGGTCAGCGGATGGCCGAGGTAACGCCGACCGTCACCGCGCTGCGGCAGCGGGCCGCCGACGTCGTCACCGCCGAATTGCTGCGGCTCGACCACCGGCTGCCGGATCTGGACACCGCACACCGCGAGGAAGTGGCGCGCACCGTGCGCCGGGTGGTCGACAAGCTACTGCACGCCCCCACCGTGCGGGTCAAACAGCTGGCCAGCTCACCCGGTGGCGACAGCTACGCCGAGGCGCTGCGAGAGTTGTTCGAACTGGACCCGACCGCCGTGGACGCGGTCGCGACCGCCGGCGAACTGCCCGTGGTTGCCGACGGCATGGGCGTCGGCGCCGAACCAGGCTCGGCCGGGTAGCGCCTCTTGGGTGAAGTGATCCGGATCGGCACGCGGGGCTCTCTGTTGGCCACCACCCAGGCCGGGACCGTGCGCGACGCGTTGGTGGCCGCCGGTCATCCCGCGGAACTGGTGGTGATCAGCACCGTCGGCGATCGTGCCTCGGGGCCGGTCGCCGACCTCGGCGTGGGGGTGTTCACCGCAGAGCTGCGCGAGGCCATCGCCGATGACCGGGTGGACGCCGCGGTGCACTCGCACAAAGACCTGCCGACCGCGCAAGATCCCCGATTCGTGCTGGCCGCGATTCCGCGCCGCGAAGACCCTCGGGACGCGCTGGTGGCCCGCGACGGCCTGGTGCTCGGGGAGTTGCCGGCGGGCGCGGTGATCGGCACGTCCTCGCCGCGACGGGCCGCGCAGCTTAGAGCACTGGGTCTCGGTTTGGAAATCCGCCCCCTACGAGGCAACCTAGACACCAGGTTGAACAGGGTAAGCAGCGGCGAACTCGATGCCATCGTGGTAGCCCGGGCGGGTCTGGCCCGAGTGGGACGCCTCGAGGTCATCACCGAGACGCTGGAGCCGGTACAGATGTTGCCGGCGCCGGCTCAAGGTGCGCTGGCGATCGAGTGTCGGGCCGGCGACACCGCACTTGCGGCGTTGCTGGCGCAGTTGGACGACACCGACACCCGCGTCGCGGTCACTGCGGAGCGCACCCTGCTCGCCGAGCTGGAGGCGGGTTGTTCCGCACCGGTCGGCGCGATCGCTGAGGTGGTCGAGTCGATCGATGAGGACGGCCGTGTCTTCGACGAGCTGTCGCTGCGCGGTTGCGTGGCGGCGCTGGATGGGTCCGACGTGATCCGCGCATCCGGCATCGGCAGCCCCGATCGGGCCCGGGAACTGGGGGTCTCGGTGGCCACGGAGCTGTTCGAGTTGGGTGCGCGCGAGCTGATGGCGGACGGGAAGTACTGAAGAAGTGACTGGGAGTGGGAAATGGCTCGCCAAGTGAGCGTGCGTGGGCAGAAGCCCAAGCCGGGCCGCATCGTCTTCGTCGGCTCGGGTCCTGGTGACCCGGGCCTGCTGACGGCGCGAGCGCGAACGGCGCTGACGAACGCCGCTCTGGTGTTCATCGATCCCGACGTTCCCGAGGCGGTGCTGGCGCTGGTCGGCATCGATCTGCCTCCGATCGTCGGCCCGGTGCCGCCGGAGGCCCGGACCGAGACGGCCGCAAATGGCACAGACGGCCCGGCCGACGCCGACGGTGCCGACAGCGCCGAGAACTCTGCGGACACCGCCGCCACGGTTGCCGGTGGAGCCGACGTGCGCCCCGCGCTGGGCGAGCCGGCCGACGTGGCCAAGATCCTGGTCGCCGAGGCCCGAGCCGGTGCCGACGTGGTGCGCCTGGTCGCCGGAGACCCGCTGTCGATCGACTCCGTGATCACCGAGGTGAACGCGGTGGCCCGCACCACTGTGCAGTTCGAGATCGTGCCGGGCCTGCCCGCCACCAGCGCGGTGCCCACCTACGCCGGCCTGCCGCTCGGCTCGTCGCACACCGTGGCCGACGTCCGCGGTGACGTGGACTGGGCGGCGCTGGCCGCCGCGCCGGGTCCGCTGATCCTGCAGGCCACCACCTCGCATCTGCCCGAAGCGGCCCGCACCCTCATCGAGTACGGCCTGTCGGAGTCCACGCCGTGCGTGGTCACCAGTTCGGGCACCACCTGTGCGCAGCGCTCGGTCGAGGCCAGCCTCATCGGGCTGACCGACCCCGCCGCGCTGGCCAGCATCGACCCGGTCGTCCTGCCCAACGGTCAGGAGACCTCGGCGGGGCCGCTGGTGGTGACCATCGGCAAGACGGTGAACAACCGAGCGAAGCTGAACTGGTGGGAGAGTCGCGCACTGTACAGCTGGACCGTGCTGGTGCCGCGCACCAAGGACCAGGCCGGCGAGATGAGCGACCGGCTGGTCAGCCACGGCGCACTGCCCGTCGAGGTGCCCACCATCGCCGTAGAGCCGCCGCGCAGCCCCGCGCAGATGGAAAGGGCCGTCAAGGGATTGGTGGACGGCCGCTACCAGTGGGTGGTGTTCACCTCCACCAACGCGGTGCGTGCGGTGTGGGAGAAGTTCGGCGAGTTCGGTCTGGACGCCCGCGCGTTCTCCGGGGTCAAGATCGCCTGCGTCGGCGAGGCCACCGCGGAGCGGGTCCGGGCGTTCGGAATCAGCCCGGAGCTGGTGCCGTCCGGCGAGCAGTCCTCGCTGGGCCTGCTCGACGAGTTCCCGCCCTACGACGACATTTTCGACCCGGTCAACCGGGTGCTGCTGCCGCGTGCCGACATCGCCACCGAGACGCTGGCCGAGGGCCTGCGGGATCGGGGCTGGGAGATCGAGGACGTCACCGCCTACCGCACGGTGCGTGCCGCACCGCCGCCGGCCCACATCCGGGAGATGATCAAGACCGGTGGGTTCGACGCGGTGTGCTTCACCTCGAGCTCCACGGTGCGCAACCTGGTCGGGATCGCCGGCAAGCCGCACGCCCGGACCATCGTGGCCTGCATCGGACCCAAGACCGCCGAGACGGCAGCCGAATTCGGGCTGCGGGTCGACGTGCAGCCGGAGACTGCTGCGGTGGGGCCGCTGGTGGACGCGCTGGCCGAGCACGCCGCCCGGCTGCGCGCCGAGGGTGCACTGCCGCCGCCGCGTAAGAAGAGCCGCAGGCGTTAACCACCCGATGACCGGCTTCCCGCGGCAGCGTCCGCGCCGGCTGCGATCCACGCCGGCGTTACGCCGACTGGTGGCTCAGACCTCGTTGGAGCCCAGGCATCTGGTGCTGCCTATGTTCGTCGCCGACGGTATAGCGGAACCGCGGCCCATCTCTTCTATGCCCGGTGTCTACCAGCACACCCGCGACTCGCTGCGCGCCGCCGCCGCCGATGCGGTGGCCGCCGGGGTGGGCGGGCTGATGTTGTTCGGGGTGCCCCAGCAGGCCGACAAGGACGCCACCGGCTCGGTCGGGGCCGCTCCCGACGGGGTGCTCAACGTCGCGCTGCGCGACTTGGCCGCCGATCTGGGCGATGCCACCGTGCTGATGGCCGACACCTGCCTGGATGAGTTCACCGATCACGGCCATTGCGGTGTGCTCGATCACCGCGGCCGGATCGACAACGACGCGACGGTGGCCGGCTACGTCGAACTTGCTGTCGCACAAGCGGAATCGGGCGCCCACGTGGTGAGCCCCAGCGGAATGATGGACGGCCAGGTCGCCGCAATCCGCGACGGTCTGGACTCCGCCGGATTCCACGACACGGTGATCCTGGCCTACGCGGCGAAGTTCGCCTCGGCGTTCTACGGCCCGTTCCGTGACGCGGTGGCCTCCACGCTGTCCGGAGACCGCCGCACCTACCAGCAGGAGCCCGGCAATGCCCGCGAGGCGGTGCGGGAGATCACCCTCGACCTCGCCGAGGGCGCGGACATGGTGATGGTCAAACCGGCGATGGGATACCTGGACGTGATCGCGGCCGCGGCCGAGGTGTCCAGCGTTCCGGTTGCCGCCTACCAGGTTTCGGGCGAGTACTCGATGATCGCCGCGGCGGCCGCCAACGGCTGGATCGACCTGCGTTCGGCCGTGTGCGAATCGCTGATCGGCATCCGGCGAGCGGGTGCCGACATCGTGCTGACGTATTGGGCTGCCGAAGTCTCCGGCTGGCTGATGTGACCGGGCAACCGGACGTGACGGCCCGACCGGCTGACGTCGACACCGGGTTCTGGCTGTGGCTGGCCGCACTGCCGTTGATGACGACCGGATACGCGATCAGCCTCCTGACCGCCCCCGAGGTCACCGCATCGGCGGTCACCTACACGATCGTCGGGCTGACGACGGTGGTGGTGCTGGTGATGGTGACCACCTTCCTGGTGTTGATGCGCTCCGGATACCGTTGGGCCCGAACCCTGTTGACCGGTGGCGGGATCGCCTCGGTGGTGTATTCGGTCAGTGGATTGGCCCACGCCGACGCCCGGCCGTCGGTAGCGGTGCCGCTGGCCGTCACCGGCATCGTCGGGTCGGTGCTGATCGCGGCGGGCACCTTCCTACTGCACCGAGCGCAGTCCCAGGAGTACTTCGTCCGTTAGCCGGGGCTACCCGGCGGCTTTGACTACCACGTCGACGGTCCCGGTGCCGTCCGAGGCGATGATCAGGACGGGTGCGCCCGCAGCCGAGACGACGTGTCCGCCGGTGACGCTGACCTGGTAGCCGTCCGGGTACTGGATGGGCGGCACCGAGATCTGGCTCTGCGATCCGGACGCGAAATGTCCTGTCCCGCCGGCTATTGCGGTGGAGTAGCTCAGGTGGAACGTGCCGTCGGTGAACGACCAGGAGGTCGGGGTGCCGGCCACCGCCTGCGCGTACGGCGCCGACGTGGCTTCCAATCTGGGCCAGTCGACGTTGTCGCCGACGGGCGGCTTGCTCGGGTCGAAGACCAGTGCATTCCCCGGGGCGGTGCCGGTGATGGCGGGTACCCCGTTGTAGGCCCACTGCGACCAGCCCCACATGCGCTGGTCGGCGGCGTTCATCACCATGGTGGCTTCCTCTGCGCCGTTTCCGGATCCGAACTCCGAGATGAATCCCGGCACGCCGTACTTGCTGGTGTACGCCTCGCCATTCTCGGCCAAGAGCTCGATGTAGCCCGGGCACAGCGGGTTCAGGGCCATGCTAATGCTGGTCAGCATGCAGTAGTCGTGGAATGCGAAGACGCCGTGCGGGTCGTCGACCTCACCCAGCTGAGTCGGTACCGCCTCGTTGAAGAGGGTGTTCGGCTCGTAGATCAACGGAGTCGTCGGGTCGACGGACCGGATCGCCGCGCTCACCTGATTGTAGAACGGGGTCAGCTGTTGCGCCTCGTAGTAGGAGTTGCCGAATATCGTTGACAGCCAGGATGATCCGGCCCAAGGTTCGTTGATGATCTCGTACCCGGCGATGTTGGGGTCGTCCTTGAAGTAGTCCGCGACGGCTTGGGTCATCCGCGCGTAGTGATTCAGCAGCCCCACGCCGTCGGGTCCTTTGGCGTTGGACCACAACATGTCCCAGGCGTGATTCTGCGCCGGGTTGAGCGGGTAGTTGAGGCCGAAGCCGATGTCGGGGTTCGGCAGGCCGCCGGTCTGGGTGGCCCACTCCGGTGCGCCTTCGCCGCCGAACACCGGGCTGAAGTCGTCCTGGTGGAAGTCGATGATGCTGACGATGCCGTGGTTGGCCAGGATCTGCACGGTCTGGTTGATCGAGGCCAGGTAGTTGTAGTCGATGACGCCGGGCTCGGGTTCCACACCCGCCCAGATGACGCCCAGCCGTATCGAGTTGAAGCCGTTGGCGGCCAGGAACGCCGCGTCGTCGTCGCTGAACCCACCGGCGGAGGGCTCATACGGCGGAATCTTGTAGACCTCGTTGAACCCGTGCAAGACCACGACTCGGCCGTCGGCGTCGGTGATCCAGGTGCCGGCCGTAGTGATGCCGGCGACGGCTGCCGGGGCGCCGTCGAGGGTGCCGGCGTGGCCGTGGTCGCCGTGAGCGCCGAGCAGCAGGCCGGCGTTGCCGCCGGCTCCGCCGAGGCCGGGCAGGTCGTGTGCGCCGGTGTAGGTGCCGTCGCCGGCGTCTCCGCCGGTTCCGCCGATGCCCATCAGCCAGCCGCCGTTGCCGCCGTCGCCACCATTGCCACCGAGACTGCCGTCTGCGCCGTTGCCACCGGTGCCGCCGTTGCCGAACATGCCGGCGTCGCCCCCGGTGCCACCGATGCCGGTGCCGCTGGATTGGGTGTTGTGCCAGCCGTTGCCGCCGTCGCCGAACAACCAGCCGCCGTCGCCGCCATCGGGATTGTCAGCCGTGCCGTCGACGCCGTCGCCGATCAGGGCGCGCCCGGTCAGTGCCAGGAACGGCTGGTTGATCAGGTTGTTCACCTGTTCGCCCAGATCGCTGTTGATCCAGCCTTCGATGCCGGTGTGGATCGGGGTGTAGAAGTACTGCAGCAGCCAGGTGTTCGGGTCGGCGAGTGCCGGTCCGGCCAGGGCGGGGCCGGCGAGTTCGGCCAGGACGGCATCCCAGTGACCGGGGGACAGGAAGGTGTCCCAGGCCGCGGGCGAGGCCACCGCATCCCAGTCGAGGTTGCCGGTCGTGCCGTCCAGGAACGGTGCCAGGAAGTCGTCGGCAACGGCGTCGAAATCCGCCTGGGCGGCCGGTGCCATCCCGAACGTCAGGAATGCACCGGCGGCAGCGACAGATCCGAGAACTCGGCGACTCGCCATGGTGGACTGTCCATCCCTATTGGCTGGGGAAATCGCGATGCGCGTCTACGCAGATGGAAATCTAGCTGAGTATTTGCTTATGTGTAAATAAAATGACGTAATTTGGTTATCAGGTTGCGGCCCAGGGTCGCGCTCGCGGCCTCGCGTTAGGCTGACCCCACATGTCTGAATCCGAACCCACCGCGCACCCGGCACCGTTGTTCTTCGAACACGGCGCCAGCTGGTACTGGGTGCTGTTCGGCCCGGTCGCCGCCGCACTGTTGGTGGCGATCCAGAACTCCGGCGGCTACGGCGTCCAGCCACTGTTTCCGGTGCTGCTGGCGCTGCTGGTCTCGGCCATGCTGGCCGTTCAGGTGAAGGCGGCTCGCATCCACACCTCGGTCGAACTCACCGCGGATGCTCTTCGGCAGGGCACCGAAACCCTGCGGTTGTCCGAGATCGTGATGATCTTTCCCGAGCCCGGACGGCCCACCGGCTGGCGCAAGCCGCAGCCGGAGAAGTGGCAGGAAGCCCGGGCGCTAGGCGAGCTCAGCGGGGTGCCGCGCCGTCGGGTGGGCATCGGGCTGCGGGTGACCGGGCGCCGCACCGTTCAGGCCTGGGCGCGCGATCACCGCAGGCTTCGCGCAGCACTGGCCGAACTGGTTCCGGATGCCGTTCCACCCGGCGGGCTCGTCGTCCCGGACCTGGACGGGCCGCAGGAATGAGATCGGCGCGGGCAGCGCTGGTCCGGGCGGTCGTCGAGTTGACCCTGGCCGGTGCCGCGGCGGTGGGATGCGCGGTGAGCTGGGGCCACGTTCGTCATCCGGTGCTGGTGGCCCCGGTGCTCGACGGCGAGCCGGCCACCACCTCGATGGCCTACCAACCGCCGATGCTGCTGTTGGCGTGGGCGTTGGCGACCGCAGCGGGAGTGCTGGCGGTGGTCGGTGCCGCCCGGCTGAAAAGGCTGCGCAGGCTGCGGAAGGTGGCGGGGTGATCACAACCGACCTGGAACTGCGCGGCATGACCTGTGCGTCCTGCGCGGCCCGGGTGGAGCGCGGCCTCAACGCGCTCGACGGAGTGCACGCCACGGTCAACCTCGCCGTCGAACGCGCCCGCGTCGAGCACCCGCCGAGCGTTTCCGGCGAGGATCTGGTGCGGGCGGTGGAGTCGGCCGGCTATCAGGCCGCGGTGATCGGCGCGGGCCACGAGCATCCCTCCGAACACTCCGATGTGCCGGCCGGTCAACTGCGCGCCCGGCTGATCGGCTCGGCGCTGCTGGCCGTTCCGGTGGTGGTGCTGTCGATGGTGCCGGCCTGGCAGTTCGACGGCTGGCATCAGCTGGCGCTCGCCCTGACGACCCCGATCGTGGTGTGGGGCGGCTACCCGTTCCACAGTGCCGCCCTCCGCACCGCCGCGCACGGTGCCGCCACCATGGACACCCTGGTGTCGCTGGGGACGTTGGCGGCCTATCTGTGGTCGATGGTCGCGGTCATCGCCGGATCCGGACACCTCTACTTCGAAGTGGCGGCCGTGGTCACGGTGTTCCTGCTGGCCGGCCGCTTCGCCGAGGCGCACGCCAAACGATCGGCCGATGCAGCGCTGCGCGAACTACTGGAACTCGGCGCCAAGGACGCCGCCGTGATGCGACGCGGCGAGGACGGGCTCAAAGAGATCCGGGTGCCGATCGCCGACCTGCGGGTGGGCGACGTCCTGGTGGTCCGGCCCGGTGAGCGCATCGCCACCGACGGCGTGGTCATCGACGGCAGCACCGCACTGGACACTGCGGCGATGACGGGTGAGTCGCTGCCCGTCGACGTCGGTGAGGGGGACGCGGTGCTGGGTGGCGTCCTCAACACCACCGGTCTGGTGCTGGTGCGTGCCACCAAGGTCGGCGCCGACACCCAACTCGCCCGGATCGCCAAGCTGGTCACCGACGCCCAGGCCGGCAAGGCGTCCATCCAACGGCTGGCCGACCGGGTGTCGGCGGTGTTCGTGCCCGCGGTGCTGGTGATCGCCGCGGTCACGCTGGCCGGCTGGTTGGCGACCGGGCATTCGGCTGCTGCGGCGTTCACCGCGGCCGTCGCCGTGCTGATCATCGCCTGCCCCTGTGCGCTGGGGCTGGCCACCCCGACGGCGATCCTGGTCGGCACCGGCCGGGGCGCCCAGCTCGGCATCGTCATCAAGAACCCGCAGGTCCTGGAGGCCGTCAAGGACATCGACACGGTCGTGCTCGACAAGACCGGAACGGTCACCACCGGCGTCATGACCCTCGGCGGCCTGGCCGTCGCCCACGGGGAGGACCCGAACACCGTGCTGGCGCGGGCTGCCGCCGTCGAATCCGGCTCGCAGCACCCGATCGCGGCGGCCATCGTCGCCGGGGCCGCCGGCCTGACGATCGGCCCGGTGAGCGAGTTCGCCAGCGCTCCCGGCCACGGCGTGAGTGGCGTGGTCGACGGCGTGCGGGTCGAGGTCACGCGATCGCCTGCCGCGCACCAGACCGGGACGGCCGTCGAGGTCTCCTGGGACGGTCGGGCGCGCGGGACGATCACGCTGACCGACACCATCCGGCCCACCAGTGCAGCGGCGGTGGCCGAACTCAAGGCCATGGGCATCACCCCGGTGCTGCTCACCGGCGACGGCGCCGCCGTGGCGCGCAAGGTGGCCGCCGAGGTCGGGATCGATCCGGCCGACGTCATCGCCGACGTGCTGCCGACCGACAAGGCTGAGGCCATCACCAAGCTGCAGGCCCGAGGTGCCCGGGTGGCGATGGTCGGTGACGGCGTCAACGACTCGGCGGCGCTGGCCACCGCCGACATCGGGATGGCGATGGGCAGCGGCAGTGACGCCGCCATCGAGGCCGGTGACCTGACGCTGGTGCGGGCTGATCTGGGGGTGGTCCCGGCCGCGCTGCGCCTGTCGGCGCGCACGCTGAGCATCATCCGGCAGAACCTGGTGTGGGCGTTCGGCTACAACGTCGCGGCGATCCCGCTGGCGGCGGCCGGAATGCTCAACCCGATGATTGCCGGCGCGGCGATGGCAGCGTCCTCGGTGCTGGTGGTGACGAATAGCCTGCGGCTTCGCCGGTTCGCGGGGTAGGGTCCGGAAATCGTTCGAATGAAGGGGGAAATGCAACATGAAGTCAGTGAAGTTTTCTGCTGCCGCCGGTCTCGCTTTGGCGGCCCTGGCCTCTGCCGGCGCTGCAAGCGCCGACCCGGCTAACCCGGATCCGTTCAACCCGGCCGACTGTACGGCGAACGCGAACGCGGTCTGCAATGCTGGGCCGTACGGGCCCGACAGCCTGACGAACCCGGCGAACATCAACAGCCCGATTAACTTGGACAACCCGGCCAATCCCGCCAGCCCGATGGACCCGATGAACCCGGCGAACATCAACAGCCCGATGAATCCGATGAATCCGGCGAACATCAACAGCCCGATGAATCCGATGAACATGCCCTAGGGACCGCAGGCCTGCCGAGCTCAGGAATCCATCCAGCCCAGCTCGGCCGGCAGCTGCCCGCGCCAGTACGACACGTCGTGACCCCCGGGGCTGAACTCGCCCGCCGGCCGGGGGTTCAGCTGGCCGACGAAACTCTTGGTCGCGTAGAAGAAGCTGTCCGAGGTGCCGCAGTCGACCCGCAGCGGGATCGGCGCCAGCTTCGGCGCCAGGTTGAACACCGAGTTCGTCCGCCAGTCGTCGACGCTGTCGAAAGCGCCTGCGGGAGCGCCGAAGTAGGTCATATAGATCGCCGGGCTGATCGCGCAGATCCCCGCGGTGCGCGCCGCACCGAGCCGGGTGCCCAGCAGCATCGCGCCGTAGCCGCCCATCGACCAGCCCATGAACCCGACCCGTGAGGTGTCGATGCCCTTGTCGGCCAGCATCGGGATCAGCTCGCCCAGCACCATGGCCCCGGAATCCCCACCGGAGGCGTGCGGCCGCCAGTAGGTGTTGCCGCCGTCGACGGCAACCACCGCGAACGGCGGATGCCCGGCGGCGGTCAGCTTCGCCAGTTCCTCCTCGACGCCCAGGTCCATCACCCAGGCCGCGTCGCCGTCCTTGCAGTGCAGGGCGATCACCGGCCGCAGCGGGGCGGTCTGGCCCGGCGGCCGGGCGATGATCCAGTTGGTCTCCAGCCCGCCGCGCGCCGCGGACACGAACGACCCGGACTCCCGCGTCGGAAAGGCGTTTCCGGTGGCGTATGACGATGGCGGGTTCAGCCACGCACCCGACCCCAGCAGGCCTGCTGCACCGACCCCGAGGCGCAGTGCAGCCCGGCGGGTCAACTCAGCCATGCCGGCCATCATCTCGCGCCGGCGGGGCGGGGCCGGAAAGGCACGCCGGGCTGACGGTCACACTGCGGCAACGGTCAGGTTGATTCCGGGACCTCGGGTGCCGGCGGTTGGCCGAACTGCTCCCGGAACGCCTCCACGGTGTAGCTCACAACGGTTGCCTCGCGGGGCGCCCGGACCGTCGCGTTGCGCGGAATGCGGACCATCGGCCCCAGCTGACCCGCGTAGTTGTCGGGTTTGCCGATCTTGAGCAGCCCTTCGCCGGCGCCGGCCGAACCCGGGGCGATCTCCACCTCACCGTCGGTGACCACATACATCAGATCCTCGACGGTGCCCTGTTCCAGCAGCACCGCACCGGGCCCCAGCCGCACCGGCGTCTGCTCCGGGCGGGCCGGGGTTGGCGCGGCGGTCGGCGTCAGCTGGATGACGATGTCGGCCAGCGGCACGATCCGGGTGTCGTGGGTGGCCACCACCACCACGCGGTCACCGGCGGCCAGGCCCCGCAGCAGTTGCACCACCTCGTCGGCGCGGACGAAGTCCAGCTGTGCGGTGGGCTCGTCGGCCAGGATCAGCGGCGGGTCCAGGGCCAGCGCGCGTGCCACGGCCACCCGCTGCTGCTGACCACCGGACAGCTGTCCCGGCCGGTGGTGGGTGCGGTCGGCCAGGCCGACGCGGGTCAGCAGATCCCGGGCGCGCTCTTGCGCCTGCCACTGCGTCCAGTCGGCCGCCCACAGCGGCACCATCACGTTCTCCAGCGCGGTCAGGCTCGGCACCAGGTTGAACGCCTGGAACACGATGCCGACGGTGCGCCGCCGATACGAGGTGATGTCGCGGCGGTTCAGCGCGGTGACGTCGGTGCCCCCGAACAGGATCTGGCCGCTGGTGGGGCTCAGGATGCCGCCCAGGCACGACAACAACGTGGTCTTGCCGCACCCGCTGGGGCCCAGGACCACCACCAGCGAGCCGGCCGGGATCTCCAGGCTCAGGCCGTGGATGGGACGCACCGGCTCCCCGCTGCCGGTGGCGTATTCGATGACCAGGTCGCTGATCCGCAGGTCGCCCATGTTTTAGGGCCCCCCGAACGCCATCACCGGGTCGACGGCCACCGCGTGCCGCACGCCGGCCAGGCTGGCCAGCAGGCCGATAACCACCGCGGTCAGCCCCAGCAGCGCGAAGGATGAGCCGGTCACCGCCACCAGCATCGGGAATGCCGGACCGATCGCCACCGCCAGCACCCCGCCGAGCACCGCCGCGGCCACCGCGACGATCACCGACTGCAGCGCCAGCCCCGTCAACACCATCCAGGTGGTGACCCCCAGCGCTTTGAACACCGCGAAGTCGCGGGTGCGCTCGAGTGCCGACAGATAGATCAGCGACCCGACGATCAGCCCCGCGACGCCCCACAGCAGCACCGACATGTACGACAGTGCCAGCTGCGCCCCGGCCAGCGGCCGCACCATGTCGTCCACCGCGGCGGCCCGGTCCACCACCCGAAAGCCCTCCGGCGCCTTTGCCGGGGTGCCGCGCACGCCGATCGCCGAGACCACCGGCTGCCCGGAATACATCAGCCGCTGCGCCCCGGACACCGTCAAGAAGGCATTCGGCTGGCCGGCCAGCGTCGTCGACTTCGTCACCAACCCCACCACCCGCAGCTTGTCGGCGCCCAGCTCGACGTCGTCGCCGATGGCGCGCTTCAGGGTGGTCGACGCCAACATCTCGTTCGGCTCGGTGGGTGCACGTCCCGAGGCGATCGGCGGCATCGCCTCTTTGGGTACGCCGTAGACGTTGACGTTCAGCGGTGATTCGCCGTCCTGCAGGATCGTGTTGCCGTAGACCACCGGCAGTGCCGCATCGACGCCGGCGATCTTGCCGACATCGCCGGCTTCCTTCTGCGGGAAGCGTGACGAGCCCATGAACGGGCCGACGGCGGCGGTCTGGATCACGTAGCCGTCGATGTCGAGGGAGTCGACCACATGCTCGGCCTCGACCCGGAAGCCGTGGGTCAGGCCGGCCAGGACCAGCGTGAGTGCAAAGACCAGGCCGGTGCCGACCGCGGCCACGATGAATCGGCGCAACCGCCACTGCAGATCACGAAAAGCAGTGATGAGCATCCGCACGGCCGCATGTTATCGCAGCGTGCCGGTGTGGCGGCGCTCTCGGTGGCGGGGACGGACGCGACTCCGCAAATACGGAATACACGGCCGGTGGAGCTCTTTTCGGCTACAAATACACGGGTACCCGTTTGCTGCGGGCCGGTCGTCACACCCGGGGAGGGGGTCAGCCGATGAACTACGCTGCGCTGCCTCCGGAGGTCAATTCGGTGCGCATCTACACCGGCCCGGGTTCGGCGCCCATGCGGGCGGCCGCGGCGGCCTGGGGCGCGCTGTCGGCGGAACTGCACTCGGCGGTCGCGTCGTACGAATCGGTGATCAGTGAGCTGACCGCTCAGGCGTTTCGCGGGCCGGCGTCAGTGGCGCTGACCCGGGCGGCGAGCCTGTATGCGTCCTGGATGGCGACGACCGCGGGGCTGGTGGATCAGACCACCGCGCAGGCCAACGCGGCGGCGGGCGCCTACGAGGCGGCGTTCACCGCCACGGTCCCGCCGACGGTGGTGACCGCCAACCGGACCCAGTTGCAGCTGCTGGTCGCCACGAACGTGCTGGGGCAGAACACCGCTGCGATCGCCGCCAACGAGGCCGTCTACGCCGAGATGTGGGCGCAGGACGCCGTCGCCATGTACACCTACGCCGGAGCCTCGGCGGCCGCAACGGGGTTGACGCCGTTCCAGGCGCCGCCGCAGGCCGCCAATCCGGCCGGGCCCGCCAGCCAGACCGCCGCCGCGGGCGCGGCCCAGGCCACCTCGTCGTCGTCGAACGTCCAGTCATTGCTGGGGCAGTTGGCCTCGGGGATCTTCGGCGCGCCGCAGAACACCGCCCTGCAGGCGGGAGTGGCCGCGGCAGGGGTGGCCCAGGACGCCCCGGTGATACCCGACCTGATCGGATTGAACCTGATCGCGGTGACTTCCCTGGGCGCTTCGGCGGTCGGTGTCGGGGTATCGGCCGGTGCCTGGACGGCGGCCGACGCCAGCACCCGCGAGATCCTGTCCGAACAGGACCAGTTGCGGGAGGTGGAGTACCAGATCCTGCACAACATCGATCTGTTCTCCCCGTTGACCCCGTCGCGGCCGGCCGGCGCGATTCCGCTGACCTCCGCGTTTCCGACGGCAGCGATCGGCGACGCGGTCACCGCTGGGCGGCTGTCGGTCCCGATCAGCTGGGCTGCCAACGCTCCGGAGATCCGATCGCTTTCCTACACAACACCTTTGGCCGGGCCGAGCGTCGGTGCGGCGCCGGCCGGTTCGCTCAGCGGGGCGGGCAGCGCGTTCAGCCAGATGGCGCTGGCCGGGATGGGCGGCAGCGCGCTGGCCGGGTCGGTCAGCCGCGGGCGCGGGGCCGCCGACGATCCGAAGGTGCAGCAGCCGCAACGCCCGGTTGCTGCGAGTTCCCCGACGGGTGACGGCAGTGACAGCGGCGACGGTGCGCTCGGTCCCACGGTCACCGGAATCGCCGCGGAGATCCGCGAATTCGCCGATCTGCGGGACCGCGGCCTGATCACCAACGACGAGTACAACGAGCAGAAGATGCGCCTGCTGGGCAGGTGATGCCATGCCGCATCTGCGTCTGATCTGATCCCAGAATTCCGCTCTTGTGGATCCAAGACTCGGTGGATAGCCTGCGAGCCCAGTCAACAGTGATTCATGAAGGGGCGGGCAGTGACCGGACGCGGGAGTCGTATCACGATCGGAGCATTGCTGGCACTGGGGATGGTTCCCGCCGCACCGGCGTACGCCGAGGTCGACGACCTGTTCGATCAGCTTCTCGACGGACTGGGCGCGACGGCGTTGCCCGACCCGGCCGCGGCCACCGACACGATGGACTTCTCGCAGATAGCCGCGGACATCTACGCCTGGACCTCGGCGGGGGAATCGGTGGTCGCCGGACTATTCCAGGACCAGGTCTATGCCTCGATCCACGACCTCGGTGAGTTGTGGATCCAGGGCCCGGGTGCCTTGATCGACCCGATCATCAACCCGCTCTTCGCTTTTGACGGCTCGTGTGGCCTGATCTGCAACGGCGTCGACGGCACCGCAACCGACCCCGACGGCGGCAACGGCGGCTGGCTGTTCGGCGACGGCGGCAACGGTTATGACCCGGGATCTGACGAAGACGCCGCAGTGGGTGTCGTGGGCGGCGCGGGCGGTGACGCCGAGATGGTCGGCAACGGCGGCTTCGGCGGCGACGGCGGTGCCAGCGCCGACGGCGGTGTCGGCGGTGTCGGCGGCTGGCTGATGGGCAACGGCGGCGACGGCGGCTGGGGCGGTGACGGACTGGACAGCGTCTCGGGTCCGGCGGGCAACGGCGGTGACGGCGCGCTCGGCGGCAACGCCATCTCGCTGTTCGGTGCGGGCGGGCGCGGCGGTGACGGCGGTGACGGCGGCTGGGGCAACGACGGCGGTGACGGCGGCAACGGCGGTAACGCGGCCGACGGCGGCGACGGGGTGCTGGGCTTCAGCGGTGCCGGTGGTTCGGGCGGCTACGGCGGCAACGGCGGGGCCGGCACCGCGGACCACCCGAGCGGCGGCAACGGCGGTGACGGCGGAGCGGCCGGCAACGGCGGCACGCTGCAGTTCATGGGCGACCCCGGCGCCGGTGGTTTCAGCGCTCCGGGCGGTAACGGCGGTGACGCGCTGGCCGGTTCCGACGGCAGCGGCGGCAACGGCGGGCACGGCGGCGTGGGCGGATCCGGCGGCTTCGGCGGCGACCCCAGCCACGGCCGGGCCGGCGGCGCCGGTGGCAACGGCGGTGCGGCCGGTTCGCCCGCCGGCACGGCCGGCAACGGCGGCGACGGTGGCAGTGGCGGCAACGGCATGGTCGGTGCGCCGGGCAGCGGTGAGAGCGGCGGCGGAGGTAAGGGCGGCACGGGTGGTGCCGGTGGCGCCGGAACGGTCGCTGCGCCCACCGGCGGCACCGGGGGAACCGGCGGTAACGGCGGAAACGCGGGCAACGGTGCGATCGCCGACGCGGCCGGGGCCGGTGGCACCGGCGGTGCCGGGGGCGCGGCCGGGCCCGGCGGGTCGGTGGGACCCGGCGGGCACGGCGGAAATGGTGGTACCGGCGGTCAGGCGCCTACGCCGGGTGCGGGGGGCAAGGCCGGCAGCGGCGGGGCCGGTGACCCGGCCGGTGGCGCCGGCACTGCTGGGGCGCCGGGCACGTCCGGCTAGCCGGGGGGCTCCGGACTGTCCCAGGTCTGGGGCAGCATCGGGACGGCCGAATCGTCGGAAAGGCTTGTCAATCCCGTTACCGCAGAACGCGTTTCATGTGGTCCAGTTCCCGGAAAGCCCACCGGACCGGCGCCGCTGGCAGAGGCCGTGGCCGTGGCGTCGAGGTACTCGTAGCGATAGCCGGGGTCGACCAGGCTGTCGCGGTGCCGGCGTCGGCGGGCCTGCTTGGTCGCGGTGCCCACGGCAGCTGCGGCGGCGGGCGCCGAACTGCGCCGGGCTTCGGCCGGTGCCGACGCAGTCGCCTTCGCCCGCATACCCGCGGCCGGACCGCCCCCGATCAGGTACGGGAAGGCCGCAGCTTCCACGCCGGTGATCACCGGTGGTATCACCGAGACACCACCTGCCACGGTCGGGGTCGGTGTCAGAGCGGGCGGGGCCATCGCCGGGGGTGCCGCCGCAGCGGGAGCCGGCGGGGCCGCGGTGGGAACCGAGGCGGCAGCCGCGGCCGGCGCGGGCGCCGGAACCGGGTTGGGCAGCGCAGGGGGTGCGGCCGGAATGTCGATGGCGCCCAATCCGGCCAGGCCGGTGACGCCGGCGAACCCCGCCAGCGGCGTGGTGGGTGCCACCAAGGCGATCATCGCCTCGGTCAGCCCCGTCACGGCCGGTGCCATCCCGAGCACGATCTCACCGGCGTAGTGCGGGGCGATCGTCATCAGGATCGGGTCGCTGATGATGCTGGTGAGCGGATTGTTGCCGGAAAGATCGGCCTGGAGCGCTTCGTTGATCTCGGCGATCCGGGTGGTCCACCAACTCTCCTGGTAGATGTTGCCGAAGTCCTGGGTGGGCGCCTGATCGGTCCGGTGTTCGTGATCGCGGTGCGTCGGGGTGTCGGGGTTGAGCACCGTGGGCGCCGTCGACGCGGCCGGGGAGGACGCCACCGCGGCGCCGGCCACCGCCTGGTAGGTCGCCATCGTCGTCGCCGCCTGCACCCACATCCGGGTGTAGTCGGCTTCGTTGACGGCGATCGGAATGGCGTTGACCCCGAAGAAGTTCGTCGCCTCCAGAATCCCGTGAATGGTGTGGTTGGCGGCCAGCTCGGCCAGGGTGGGCATCGCCGCGAGTGCGGCGGTGTAGGCGGCCGCCGCGGTCTGGTGTCCGGTGGCCAGCGTGGTGCTGTCAGCGCCGGCTTGGGTCAGCCAGGCCAGGTACGGAACATTGGCCGCCACATAGGATTCCGCGCTCGGGCCCTGCCAGGCGCCGGCCTGCACGGTGGAGAGCAGGCCGGACAGTTCTTCGGCGATCGCGGCGTATTCGGTGCTGAGTGCGGCCCACATGCCTGCGGCCGCCAACAGCGGCCCGGCTCCCGGTCCGGCGCTCAGCAATGTCGAGTGCACTTCCGGTGGTGAGGCCATCCAGATCGGCTCCGTCATTGCCGCCTTCCGATGAACGGACGATGAAAGGACGAAGCTTATCCTCAAAATCAGGGGTATAGCTGGAAGACTCCTGGGAATACGGAGTTCTAGGACGGATTCGTCCGTATATCTGTGTCGGCGAGGGTCAGGAAGCCGCTGATGATCAGACTGCGGGTCAGCTCGATCTGCTGCGGGGCGGTCAGGCCGGGTAGGTCGCCGACCCGGAACGACTCGGTGCTGCCCGACAGGAAACGCATCGCGGCTTCGTGATCGGGGCGTGCGCTGACCACCAACTGGGCGAACTGCAGACCGACACCGTCGGCCGTCGCGGCCACCCGCGAGTACAGCGGCTGCTGCTTGCACACCAGCGTGTCGGCGCCGATCCCTACGGTGTCGCAGACCTGCCCGACGATCGGGCCGCGGCCCCGTCGTACCAGGAAGTCCTGCATGGCGTCGAGGCCCTCGGCGAGCGAATCGGGATCCGCGATGGCGGCCAGGCCGTCGTGGATCAACGCGCCGAGGCTTTCCCGCACCGCCGGGTCGTCGAGATGTCTTGCGGGAAGCCGGGTGTGCACGACATCGTCGCGCAGGCTCAGCATGTGCAGGCTGTGGGTCAGCAGGGTCAGCACCGTCGGCACGTGGATCCCGACGGTCAGGTGCATCGACGTCTGCTCGGTGGTCTTGGCCGAGTGCACCCGGCCCCGGGGCAGGTAGAGCGTGTCGCCGGCGGCCAGGTGCAGGCTGGTCGGTTCGGGCAGGCCGGCCGGGTCCACGTCGTGCATCTGCTGCATCAGATGCGCCGGTACTTCGTCGCCGTAGAGGTACCAGGTCTTGGCGCCGTGGGTCTGCAGCACCAGCACGTCGTGGTGGTCGTAGTGCGGCAGGAATCCCGTCGACCCGGGCGGGGTGATGTAGGCGTTGACGTGGGTCGGGAAGTTCAGTTCGACTTCGATGCCCTGGGTCAGCGTCGAGTAGGAGCGCAGGTACTTCTCGATGTTGTTGCAGATGATCGTGTAGCCGTTGTCCAGTTCGGCGCGGACTCGGGCCAGGTCCACTGTGCCGTCGGCCAGGGTGTACTGCTCGGGCGGCAGGTGGTCGGGCCCGCGCACCAGCTTCACCGCAGACGGGTCGACGCGCAGCGCCGCCAGGATCTGCTCGGCCGCGTCCGGTCCGGCCAGCCGGTCGAAGTAGTCGCCGCGGTCCCGGGCGATGTGATGCGGCGCGGTGCCCCACAGCCGGTCGAGGAAGGTCGGCACCGTCACCGGGGCCAGCAGCCAGGCGAGCGAGGACGCGGGGGTGTCGCTGCTGGCCGGCATCGGCACAAAATACACCCGGCCCGGGCGCCCGGAATTGTTGCCATGTGCGGGTGTTATCGGTCCTGAAACCCGCAGATGATAAGTGACTGCGCCTAAACGCCCGTAGTTGTGGATCGGCATTCAACTGGTTTAGGTTCGGTGAATGTCTGGTCGCCGCGCTGTGAAACCGGTCCAACTCACTTCCGTCGGGGCGTTCCTGGCGCTCGGGTTGAGCCCGTTGTCCGCCGCGCCGGCGCAGGCCGACTTCGACGACATGTTCTCGCTCGACCAGTTCTTCGACGCCGCGACGCCGGCCGGACCCGGCTCGGCCGACGGCGACGCCCTGGACCTGTCGCAGGTGGGCACCGACATCTACACCTGGACGTCGGTGGCCGAGGTGGTCTTCGCCGGGCTGGTCCAGAATCAGCTCTACGCCACCCTGCACGACCTGGGCAACCTGTGGATGATGGGACCGGGTGTCCTCATCGACCCGATCATCAACCCGCTCTTCGCCTTTGATGGATCGTGCGGGCTGATCTGTGACGGCATCGACGGCACCGTGGATCACCCCGACGGCGGCGATGGCGGCTGGTTGTTCGGTGACGGCGGCAACGGCTACGGCTCGGGTGTCGACGAGAACATCGCGGCGGGCGTGACCGGCGGCCACGGCGGCGACGCCAAGATGATCGGCAACGGCGGCTGGGGCGGCGACGGCGGATCCAGCGGCGACGGCGGTGACGGCGGGACCGGCGGCTGGCTGCTGGGCAACGGCGGCGAGGGCGGCTGGGGCGGCGACGGCCTGGACAGCATCTCCGGCGTCGCGGGCGACGGCGGCAACGGTGGGCTGGGCGGCGACGCCATCTCGCTGTTCGGTGCGGGCGGTCGCGGCGGTGACGGTGGCGACGGCGGCTGGGGCAACGCCGGCGGTGACGGCGGCAACGGTGGCAACGCCGGCGACGGCGGTCACGCGGTGGCCGGCTTCGGCGGCCCGGGCGGTTCGGCGGGCTACGGCGGCAACGGCGGTGACGGCACCGCCGAGCACCCGGACGGCGGCAACGGCGGGGATGCCGGTGCGGCCGGCAACGCCGGCGACCTGGTGTTCATGGGCAACGCCGGGCCCGGCGGGTTCAGCGCCCCGGGCGGTAACGGCGGCAACGCCTTCGCCGGTTCGGATGGCAACGGCGGCAACGGCGGCCGCGGCGGCGACGGCGGGTCGGGCGGCTATGGGGGCGTCCCCAGCCACGGCCGGGCGGCCGGCGCCGGCGGCAACGGTGGGGCGGCGGGGTCGTGGGCCGGCACCGCCGGCAACGGTGGTGACGGCGGGAACGGCAAGGACGGCATGGTCGGGCACCCGGACAGCGGCGAGAGCGGTGGCGGCGGCAAGGGCGGCACCGGTGGTGCCGGTGGTGCCGGTACGGCAGCCCATCCCGACGGCGGCGTCGGGGGCGCCGGGGGCAACGGCGGTGACGCCGGGGACGGCGCCGCGGCAGCGGCCGGTGGTGCCGGCGGTTCCGGCGGTGCCGGTGGTGCGGCGGCCGCGGGCGGATCGACCGGCCCCGGCGGCGGGGGTGGCAATGGCGGTGACGGCGGTGACGGTGCCGAGGCCGGCAAGGCGGGTGCGGCCGGAGCCGGCGGCGCGGGCACGCCGACCGGAACGCCGGGCAAGGCCGGCACGGCCGGCACGGAGACGCGCTAGGTAGCTCGGCCGGCGCGGTCCAGCAGCAGGGTGTGCGCCACGCCGGCATGCCCGAGCAGCCGGTCCCAGGGCGCCCGCAGCAGCCCGACGGCCTCGCCGGTCGGCACCACCCGCGGGCTGGTGACATCGAATGTCTTGCCGCCCACCTTGACCCGGCCTCCGCCGGCCGACAGCACGTTGCGCACCCAGTCCCGGTCAGTGCCGTAGGGCAGCAGCACGGCCACGCCGTCGGCGGTGTGGAACACCGAGACCGGGGTGCGGTAGAGCTTCCCGGAGCGCCGGCCGGTGTGCTCGACTATCGACCACAGCGGCACCCACCCGGAGACCGGCCGAAACAGCGGATTGGTCACCACCCGGTTGAACCGGGCGCGGCGGTCGGAAAACTGCATCGCTCAGCTCGCCCGGCGCAGCAGGACCGCCTGCTCGAACGGCAGCCGCCCGAACGCGCGGCGGGCCGCACCGGTCACGTGCGCCGCGGCCTCGTCTCTGCTCACCACCCGCGGGTCGGTGACGGTGAAGGTCTTGCCGTGCCGGCGCATGGTGGCGCGGCCGGTGGCGGTGATGTTCTTCAGCCAGTCCCGGTCCGGGCCGTAGGTGAGCAGGATCGCCACGCCGTCGTCCGTGCTGAACACGCTCAGCGGCGTGCGATACGCCTTGCCGGAGCGCCGGCCGACGTGTTCGAGGATGCCGAAGGACGGTGCCCAGCCCGCCCAGAGCCGTTGGATCGGGTTGGTGACGTGCCGGTTGAAGCGGGCCAGCCGTTGCGGTAGTTGCATGCCTGCCATCCAACTCTCCAGACGTAGGTCACCTCAACCCCTCAAACAACTACACCCTGTAGTCGGCTGTATCGCGCGAGCTGGGACACTGAACGCTATGCCCAGCTCCGTGCCCGCCTCGGCGAAACTCTTCGACGACGCCTGCGCGGTGATACCCGGCGGGGTCAACTCGCCGGCCCGCGCGTTCGCCTCGGTGGGCGGCACGCCCCGCTTCATCACCAGTGCCCAGGGCTGCTGGCTTACCGACGCCGACGGCCACCGGTACGTGGACCTGGTCTGCTCGTGGGGCCCGATGATCCTCGGCCACGCCCACCCGGCGGTGGTCGCCGCCGTCCGCGAGGCGGTCGTCGACGGGCTGTCGTTCGGGGCGCCGACGAGCACCGAGACCGACCTGGCGGTCGAGATCATCGACCGGGTGCCCGCGGTGGACAAGGTCCGGCTGGTCAACTCCGGCACCGAGGCCACCATGAGTGCGCTGCGGCTGGCCCGCGGCTTCACCGGCCGGGCCAAGGTGGTCAAGTTCTCCGGCTGCTACCACGGTCACGTCGACGCGCTGCTCGCCGACGCCGGCTCCGGGGTGGCGACCCTGGCGCTGCCGTCCTCGCCGGGGGTCACCGGCGCCACCGCCGCGGACACGATCGTGTTGCCCTACAACGACATCGCTGCGGTACGCGCGGCCTTCGCCGAATCCGGCGACCAGATCGCGGCCGTCATCACCGAGGCCAGCCCCGGCAACATGGGTGTGGTTCCGCCGGCGGCGGGCTTCAACGCCGAACTGCGGGCGATCACGAGCGCACACGGGGCGCTGCTGATCATCGACGAGGTGATGACCGGCTTCCGGGTCAGCGCAAGCGGTTGGTACGGCATCGATCCCGTCGATGCCGACCTGTTCACCTTCGGCAAGGTGATGAGCGGCGGGCTGCCCGCGGCGGCGTTCGGCGGCCGCGCCGAGGTGATGGACCGGCTCGCGCCGCTGGGGCCGGTGTATCAGGCCGGCACACTGTCGGGCAATCCGGTGGCCACCGCCGCCGGGCTGGCCACGCTGCGCGCCGCCGACTCCGGGGTCTACGCCGCCCTGGACGCCAACGCTGACCGGCTGACCGCATGGGTGTCCGAGGCGCTTTCCGAAGCCGGAGTGGCCCACCAGATTCCGCGAGCCGGCAGCATGTTCAGCGTCTTCTTCACCGACCAGCCCGTCACCGACTTCGCCGCCGCTCGCGCCAGTGACACCTGGCGTTTCCCGCCGTTCTTCCACGCGCTGCTCGACGCCGGCGTCTACCTGCCGTGCAGCCCGTTCGAAGCCTGGTTCGTCTCGGCGGCACTGACCGACGAAGCCTTCGAGCGTATTGCCGATGCCCTGCCCAGGGCGGCTCGAGCGGCCCGCGACGCAACCGAGGAGTCGAAACCCTGATGGCCGAAACCACCCGCGTGCACCTGGTCCGCCACGGTGAGGTCTACAACCCCGACGGCATCCTCTACGGCCGCATCCCGGGCTTCCGGCTCTCCGAGACCGGTCGCGGGCAGGCCATCGCCGCCGCGGAGATGCTGGCCGACCGTGACATCGTCGCGGTGATCGCCTCGCCGCTGCAGCGCGCGCAGGAGACCGCGGCGCCCATCGCCGCGCGCCACGACCTGCCGGTCGACGTCGATGACAATCTAATCGAATCGACCAATATTTTTGAGGGCAAACGAGTTTCGCCCGGTGACGGGGTCTGGCGCAGCCCGCGGTTATGGTGGCATCTGCGTAACCCGATTCGCCCGTCCTGGGGTGAGCCCTACGACCAGATCGCTGCCCGGATGGTCACCGCGGTCGACAAGGCCCGCGCCCGCGCCGCCGGCCACGAGGTGGTGTGCGTCAGTCACCAGCTGCCGGTGTGGACGGTGCGGCAGTACCTCAGCGGCGAGAAGCTCTGGCACGACCCGCGTCGCCGCCAGTGCGACGTCGGCTCGGTCACCACCCTGGTCTACGACGGTGACCAGCTGGCCGACGTCGAATACCGCGTCCCGGCCGGCGGCTGAACATGCGGGCGGTGCTGATCGTCCTGGCGGCCGCCCTGATCGGCGGCTGCTCGGTCGGCGACGACGCGGTAACCCAGGGTGGCACCTTCGAGTTCGTCTCGCCCGGCGGCAAGACCGACATCACCTATGACCCGCCGGCCGAGCGTGGCCGGCCCGGCCCGATCTCCGGGCCCGACCTGATGGACCCGTCGCGCACCATCGGCGTCGATGACTTCGCCGGCAAGGTCGTCGTACTCAACGTGTGGGGGCAGTGGTGCGGGCCGTGCCGCAGCGAAATCACGGAACTGCAAAAGGTTTACGACGACACCAAGGCCGAGGGTGTGGCATTTCTGGGCATCGACGTGCGCGACCCCGAACCGCAGGCGTCCCGGGACTTCGTCAAAGACCGGCGCATCAGCTACCCGTCGATCTACGACCCGGCGATGCGCACCATGATCGCGTTCGGCGGCCGCTACCCGTCGTCGGTGATCCCGGCGACCATGGTGCTCGACCGGCAGCACCGGGTGGCGGCGGTGTTCCTGCGGGAGGTGCTCGCCGGGGACCTGCAGCCCGTCGTGCAGCGACTGGCGGCCGAGGAGGGGCCATGAGCGGCCTGACCGCCACCGCCGCCACCGGCCCGCTGCTGCTGGCCGTTGCGGTCTCGGCGCTGGCCGGGATGGTGTCGTTCGCCTCGCCGTGCGTGGTTCCCCTGGTGCCGGGCTACCTGTCGTATCTGGCGGCCGTGGTGGGTGTCGAGGAGCGTGCCGAGCGACCCGCCTCCGGTGCCCGGTGGCGGGTGGCGTTCTCGGCGCTGCTGTTCGTGGCCGGGTTCACCGCGGTGTTCCTGCTCGGCTCGATCGCGGTGCTCGGCATGACCACCACCTTGATCACCAATCAGGTTCTGCTGCAGCGGGTCGGCGGTGCGATCACCATCGTGATGGGACTGGTTTTCGTGGGATTCGTTCCGGTGATGCAACGTTCGCTGCGGTTCACTCCGCAGCAGCTGTCGAGCGTGCTGGGCGCCCCGTTGCTGGGTGCGGTGTTCGCGCTGGGCTGGACTCCGTGCCTGGGGCCCACCCTGACCGGGGTGATCGCCGTCGCCTCGGCCACCGACGGTTCGAGCGTGGCCCGCGGTGTGCTGCTGGTGATCGCCTACTGTCTGGGTCTGGGCGTCCCGTTCGTGGCGCTGGCCTTCGGGTCGGCCAGTGCGGTGGCTGGGCTCGGCTGGCTGCGCCGCCACACCCGGACCATTCAGATCCTGGGCGGGGTGCTGCTGATTGCCGTCGGTCTTGCGCTGGTGACCGGCGTGTGGGGCCACTTCGTGGCCGCCGTGCGCGACACCCTGGTCTCCGATGTCAGGCTGCCGATCTGATGCTGATCGCGAAGATCCGTAACGCCTGGCGGGCGCTGACGTCGATGGGCACCGCGCTGGTTCTGCTGGTGCTGCTCGCTCTGGCCGCCATCCCCGGTGCCCTGCTGCCGCAACGAAATCTCAACGCCGCCAAGGTCGAGGAGTACCAGGCACTGCACCCGGTGCTCGGCCCGATATTGGAGCGGCTCCAGGGTTTTGACGTCTTCTCCAGCTTCTGGTTCACCGCCATCTACGTGCTGCTGTGCGTGTCACTGATCGGCTGTCTGACCCCGCGGACCGTCGAGCACCTGCGCAACCTGCGGGCCGTCCCGGTCGCCGCTCCCCGCAACCTGAGCCGGCTGCCCAAGCACGCCGAGGGCGAGTTGACTGGTGACGCAACGCAACTCGGAAACGAACTCAGCGACCGGCTACGCGGCTGGCGGCGGATCGTCCGCGCGCAGGGCGGCGTCGTCGAGGTGTCGGCGGAAAAGGGGTATCTGCGCGAATTCGGCAACCTGGTCTTCCATTTCGCGCTGTTGGGGCTGCTGGCGTCGGTCGCGGTCGGTCGGCTGTTCGGCTATGAGGGCAACGTGATGGTGATCGCCGACGGCGGGCCCGGATTCTGCTCCGCCTCGCCGGCCGCCTTCGACTCGTTTCGCGCCGGAGCCACCGTGGACGGCACCCGGCTGCACCCGATGTGTATCCGGGTCAACGACTTCACCGCGAACTACCTGGACTCCGGGCTGGCCACCTCCTTTGCCGCGCACATCGACTACCAGAGCGGCGAGGATCTGGCCGCCGACCACTGGCGCCCCTACCTGCTGGAGGTGAACCACCCGCTGCGGATCGAGGGCGTGCGCGCCTACCTGCAGGGCCACGGTTACGCGCCCACTTTCACGGTGATCTTCCCCGACGGCCAGACCCGCAGTCAGACAGTGCAGTTCCGCCCGGACAATCCGCTGACCCTGTTGTCCTCGGGTGCGGTGCGCATCGACCCGCCGGCCGGGGTCTATCCCGACGCCGACGAGCGCCGCAAACACCAGATCGGTATCCAGGGATTGTTCGCCCCGACCGAGCAGCTCGACGACCAGCTGCTGTCCTCGTCGTTCCCGGCGCTGCACGACCCGGCTGTGGCCATCGACGTCTACCGGGGTGACACCGGCCTGGACACCGGCCGGCCGCAGGGCCTGTTCACCCTGGATTCCCGGCTGATCCACCAGGGCCGGCTGGCCAAGGTGGCCCGGTCCAACCTCAAGCTCGGTGAGGAGATCCGCCTCGACGACGGAACCCGGGTGCGATTCGACGGGGCGGTGCCGTTCATCAACGTCCAGGTCTCGCATGATCCGGCCGCCCTGTGGGTGCTGGTGTTTGCGATGACGATGATGGCGGGCCTGGTCGTGTCGCTGGCGGTGCGTCGTCGTCGGGTCTGGATCCGGATCACGCCTGCGGAGCCCGGGCAGTCCAGCGGTACGGTGAACGTCGAGCTGGGCGGGCTGGCCCGCACCGACAACTCCGGCTGGGGTGACGAGTTCGAACGGTTGACCAAGCGTCTGCTCGGCAAGGAGGCCTGAATGAATACGAGCCACATCGACATCGGCTTGGCCCGCTACTCCGACTGGGCGTTCACCTCGGCGCTGATCGTGCTGGTGATCGCCCTGCTGCTGCTGGCCGTCGAACTGGCCGCCGGCCGCGCGCCCGTCGAGTCCGAGCTGGTGGCGGCCGGCGGGGTGCGCGCCGACAGTGCGACGCCGGGGGTGGTGCTCCCCGCGCAACGACGCTCCCTGGGCGAGCGGGCCGGTCGCGCCGGTCTGGCCCTGGTCTACCTGGGCATCGCGCTGCTGCTGGCCTGCATCGTGTTCCGCGGCGCCGCCACCCTGCGCCCGCCGTGGGGCAACATGTACGAGTTCATCAACCTGACCTGCTTCTCCGGGATGGTGGCCGCCGCGCTGGCGCTGCGCCGGCCGCAGCACCGCAGCCTGTGGGTGTTCGTGCTGCTGCCGCTGCTGATCCTGCTGACGATCTCGCAGCGCTGGCTGTATGCCACCGCGGCCCCGGTGATGCCCGCGTTGCAGTCCTACTGGCTGCCGATTCACGTCTCGGTGGTCAGCATCGGCTCCGGGGTGTTCCTGGTGGCCGGGGTGGCCAGCATCCTGTTTCTGCTGCGCTCCTCGCCGTTGAGCGACGCCGACGCCCCGGGCGCACTGGCGCGCATGGTCCGCCGGCTGCCCGACGCGCAGACCCTGGACCGGATCGCCTACCGGACGACGATCTTCGCGTTCCCGATCTTCGGCTTCGGCGTGATCTTCGGCGCGATCTGGGCGGAAGGGGCGTGGGGACGCTATTGGGGCTGGGACCCCAAGGAGACGGTCTCCTTCGTCGCCTGGATCATCTACGCCGCTTATCTGCACGCCAGATCGACGGCCGGATGGCGCGACTACAAGGCCGCGTGGATCAACGTCGCGGGCTTCGTGGCGATGATCTTCAACCTGTTCTTCGTCAACCTGGTGACCGTGGGTCTGCACTCTTATGCCGGGGTCGGCTGATGGGAGTTGTCAGCTGGCCTTAGGGCTGCTGCGCTACCCTGCGGACACAGGCCAATCGGCTGACGTAACCACTGTGACGGGAGAGATTCCAGTGTCCGACCATGCACCGGGTGATTCGACTGAGCGCAATGAGGTGACCGATCACCCCACCACGCAATTTCGGCCGTATCAGCAGGTCGAGGGCGATTCCGACCCGGCCACCGGAGGCTTCGCGGAGCCGTCCGAGGACAGTGAGACGAGGTCGTTCGGCGGATTCCGCACCGAGCGCCGGTTCTCCGAGCCGCTGGACCCGTGGCCGTCGCCACCCGTAGATGTCGCGGCCCAGCAGAGCTGGAACCCCGGCCAGGCGACCTGGGTTCCGCAGCCGATGGACAGCCCGCCGCCGGTCTACCACGGTGGTGCCCCCAACGGCATCCCCCAGGGCGCCAGCGCCCCGTACCGGCCGGCCGGCACCATCGCGCCGTTCTCGGACCTGTCGACCACGTCGCTGCTGCGGCAGGTCAAGCCGCCGCCCACCGCGGGCTGGCGCCGCCTGCTGTATGTGATCTCCGGCCAGCTGATCAACGTCGGCGAGAGCCCCCGCACCACCCGCTACAACGACCTGGTGGTGCAGGTCAACCGTCCGCTGCAGGGCTGTCACCGGATCGCGGTGCTGTCACTGAAGGGCGGCGTCGGCAAGACCACCATCACCGCGACTCTGGGTGCCACGTTCGCCTCGATCCGCGGCGACCGGGTGGTGGCCGTCGACGCGAACCCGGACCGGGGCACGTTGAGCCAGAAGGTGCCGATGGAGACACCGGCGACGGTGCGCCACCTGCTGCGCGACGCCGACGGCATCCAGCGCTACAGCGACGTCCGCAGCTACACCAACCAGGGCCCCAGCCGGCTTGAGGTGCTGGCCTCGGAGAGCGACCCGGCGGTGTCGGAGGCGTTCAGCGCCGAGGACTACGCCCGCACCCTGCAGGTGCTGGAGCGGTTCTACAGCCTGGTGCTCACCGACTGCGGCACCGGCCTGATGCACTCGGCGATGTCGGCGGTGCTGTCCAAGGCCGACACCATGATCGTGGTGAGTTCGGGCTCAGTTGATGGCGCGCGCAGTGCCTCGGCGACGCTGGACTGGCTGGACGCGCACGGTCACGAGGAGTTGGTGCGCAACTCCATCGCGGTGATCAACGCGGTGCGTCCCCGCTCGGGCAAGGTCGACATGCAGAAGGTGGTCGACCACTTCTCCCGGCGCTGCCGTGCGGTGCGTCTGGTGCCGTTCGACCCGCATCTGGAAGAGGGCGCCGAGATCGATCTGATGCGGCTGAAGCGCGAGACCAAGGAGGCGCTGGTCGAGCTGGCCGCCGTCGTCGCCGAAGCGTTCCCGGGCGACGACCGCTCCAATCAGCACTTCGTCTAGCGGGCCCTACGGCTTGTTGTCGCCCTGGCCGATCCGACGCAGGAAATCCGGGTCGTCGTCCGGGCCGATGACGCGGGTCCTCGGCTGGCTGCGCGCGGTTCGCAGCGCGATATAGATCAAGGCCCCCAAGGTCACTGCGAGGAGCACGTAGAGCGGCACGGCGGACACCTCCTGGGGCCGAATATACCGCTAGCGCCGTCTGGGCAGGTCAGGCCCGGCAGTAGGCTGGGCGACCGTGATGGCAGGTCGAGCCCCGTTGGGGCGTGCGGTTTTGGATGTTGTGGCGTACACGCTCGCCCGGCTGGGGCTGGTGGTCGTGCTCAGTGCGGTGGTCTACGGGGTGGCGCGGCTGCTCGGACTCAGCGACTTCCCGCCCATCATGGCGATGCTGCTGGCGCTGATCGTGGCGCTGCCGCTGGGCATGTGGGTCTTCACGCCGCTGGGCAAGCGCGCCAACGAAAGCCTGTCGGTGGCCGGTGAGCGGCGTCGGCGCGAACGCGCGGAGTTGCAGGCCAAGCTGCGCGGGGAGCAGTGATTTCGGCGCGATACTTACCGCTCAGCGGGTAAAACCGCGCCGAAATCAAGCGTAGGCCAGCGCGACCGCCTCCACGGCGGCCCACACCAGCATGGTCAGCCCGGTGTCGCGCAGCACCGGAATCAACTGCGCCCCGCCCCGCCGCGACCGCACCGGCGCTATCGCCCGCACCGCCAGCGGGGTGGCGATCAGGCCGATCGCAGCCCACGGGGTGGCCCGCATCAGCGCCAGCGTCATCGCCCCGGTCAGCGCCACCAGCAGCTGAAACAGCACCCGGGTGCGGGCGTCGCCGAGTCGCACCGCCAGGGTGATCTTGCCCGCCGGCTCGTCGGTGTCGATGTCGCGCAGATTGTTGGCCACCAGCACCGCCGACGACAGCGCCCCGACACCGACGGCCAACGCCGCGCCGACCCAGTCCACCCGTAGCGCCTGGGTGTACTGGGTGCCCAGGACGGCCACCAGACCGAAGAACACGAACACCGCGACCTCGCCGAACCCGGAGTAGCCGTACGGCTTGGCCCCGCCGGTGTACAGCCACGCCCCGGCGATGCAGGCCGCCCCGACGGCCACCAGCCACGGGGCGCTGACCAGGGCCAGCGCCAGTCCGGCCAGCGCACCGATCGACAGCGCCACCACCGCTGCGCTCAGCACCGCCCGTGGGGAGGCCAGCCGTGAGCCCACCAGCCGCAGCGGCCCGGTTCGGACGTCGTCGGTGCCGCGGATGCCGTCGGAGTAGTCGTTGGCGAAGTTCACCCCGATGATCAGCGCCACCGCGACCGTCAGCGCCAGCAGTGCCTTCCACCACACGGCCGCGCCGAGCCAGGCCGCCGCGCCGGTTCCGGCGATCACCGGGGCAATCGCGTTGGGCAGGGTACGGGGCCGGGCCCCGGAGATCCATTGTGCAAAGCTGGCCTTCTGCGACATGGGCACGATCCTTACACGCCAGAGGGAAGCTCACCTTGCCCGGCGATGACGATGCAGTGGGGGTGCCCCCAGCCGCGCAGCGGCGAGGGGGACGAAGCGATGAGGAGGAAGAGGCGCGACATGCTCGGAGTGATCGGTGGCAGCGGGTTCTACTCGTTGTTCGGCGACAACGCGCGCCGGCTGGAATGCGACACCCCCTATGGGCGGCCCAGCTCGGAGATCACCGTGGGCACCGTCGGCGGCCACGAGGTCGCGTTCCTGCCACGGCACGGCGAGCAGCACGAATTCTCCGCGCACACCGTGCCCTATCGGGCCAATATGTGGGCGCTGCGGGCGCTGGGGGTGCGGCGCATCCTGGCGCCGTGTGCGGTGGGCAGCCTGACTCCGGAGCTGCCGCCGGGAACGGTGGTGGTGCCCGATCAGCTGGTAGACCGCACCCGGGCCCGCGCCGACACCTACTTCGACGACGGCGGTGTGCACGTCGAGTTCGCCGACCCGTACTGCCCGACGCTGCGGGCAGTGATGACCAGTCTGCCCGACATCGTCGACGGCAGCACGATGGTGGTGATCCAGGGCCCGCGGTTCTCCACCCGTGCCGAGAGCCAATGGTTCGCCTCAGCAGGCTTCCGGCTGATCAATATGACCGGTTATCCCGAGGCGGTGCTGGCGCGCGAGCTTGAGATCTGTTACGCCGCAGTGGCGTTGGTCACCGACCTGGATGCCGGCATCGACGTCGGCAGCGGCGTGCGGACAGTCGATGTGTTCGCGGAGTTCAAGAGGAACATCGAGCCGTTCAAGAAGCTGGTGTTGCAGGGTATCGAGCAGATCGACGAGCGCCGCAGCTGTACGCACTGCCTGCCGCACGAGGGCGTTCAGTTGCCGTTCGAGCTGCCCTGAGGCTCGTCGGTTCCCCGATAGATCTTCGGCCCGTCTCCGAGCGCCTTCGCAGTGGCGTTCTGTGACCGGAAGATGCTCGGTGAACCGGGGTCACCTGGGCGGGGACGCTCCGCCCGGGCGAATCGGGCGGAGATTATCGCGACCACCATTGCGCACCAAGCCAATCCGCACAGCACCAGATCGAAGGTGCTGGTGATCTGCTGCGCCAGGCCATTGCCGTAGACCGGATTGGCCAGCGCTGCCTCCTGCTGGGCCTGCGCCAGCCGTGGCGCCAGGCCGACACCGACCACCAGGCGCGCAATGGTGAACCCGAACAACACCGCGGCCACCGACCAGACGGCGGCCACCGGTAGCGACCGATTGCCCAGGTTGATCCGCAGCCAGATCGCGACCACCGCGGTCACCACGTCGAAGGCCGCCATCGCCGCGCTGTCGTACGGCGAATAGGGCAAGCCCAATGTCGCGGCCACCACGATGTCGTCGAGACGCATGATGGCCGAACCCACACACCAGACGATGATGAGTAGCAAGATGTTTCGCGTGGCGAGCAGCCAGGTTGCGCCCGGGGCGTCACGCAGTGCGACTACGGCGAAGATCGCCGCGGCGGCAACCCACGCCAAATAGCCCTCGAATCCGACGCCCATGGTGGAGGTGTTCTGGGCGATGCCGTGAAACCCGTCGACGAACCGGCCCGCCGGCATCACCCAGACCAACGCTCCGGCCACCAGCGTCGCGCCGCCGACTATGACGACTGCGAGCTGGGATGCCTTGTCTCGTCGCAGGATCCAGCGCGACGCCACGGCGAGGGTGACCCATGCCACCGCCCCGTACACGACTGCGGTGACGATGATCGCGACCTGCTGGCTACGGTACTCACCGGCTCCGTCGGGTAGCGCGTAGTGCACCCGCCAGTACAGGTTGAACGCCACACTGAGCGCGGCGCCGATGATCGAGGCGTAGCCCACGGCGCGCACCGCACGCTTCCAGTATCGGGCCGGGCCGGCCAGCACAGGCTGCGCGGCCAGCAGCGCCCCGGCGGCCCCCAGCCAGGCTCCGGGGCCAACCCCGCCGGGCGGCTGCGCGCTGCCTCCGTAGCGGATGGTCTGCACCGCGTCGAAGGCGACCACGCCGAGAACCAGCGCCAGATAGGGCGCGGCGAGCGTCAACCGGAGTAGTCCGAGAAGGCGCGGATTGGGGTGCGCGCCGGTGATCCGCCAGGGTCCGACATAGGTGGCGGCCAGCGAACCGAGTGCCAGGACGGTAGCCGTCGTGCCGGCCGCCTGCAGTCGGGGGTCGGCGGTGGGAATCCCGACACCGAAAAACAGGTTCCACGGCAACACCGACGCGGCGCACAGCAGTACCGCTGCGGTCACATCGCGGCCGATATTCCAGCTTCTGGTCGACTCGCCGGTCATTTGCTCACCATAACCGCGTGGCGCGGCTACGCCGCTGAACAGCGAAGATCGTGCCGGTCGGCTGTCGGTGTGCGCGGTTAGACTGGCAAATCAGTGGGCGTAAGGAGGAGTTTTCGCATGGACGTTGCGCTCGGTGTGTCGGTAACCGGCGCGCTCGCCCGTCTGGCTCTGGTCGAATCCGATGCCTACGGCGATGCCGTGCTTGACGAGTCGATGCTCGACCTGACCCAGGATCCGGTCGCAACCCTCATCGAGACCATCACCGGCACCGACCGGATGCTGGCCGACGAGGGGCACCGGCTTGCGGCCACCCGGCTGTGCTGGTCGGATGCGGACCTGCTGAGCCGGCTTCGGCAGGCGCTCGACGAAGCCGGTGTGGAGAACGTGTCCGAGTCGGATCAGGCGCGCTCGGCAGTGGCGCTGGCGCGCAATGTCTCTGGCGAGGACGGTGAGACGGCGTTTCTGCCGACTGCCGACGCGACCATGGCGGCGCCAGTGGCGGTCGGAGTGGAGCCGGCGGACGCGACGGCCACCGCGGCGGCGCCCACCGCCGAGAGTGTGGAACCCGATCAGCAACTGGCCTACTCCTTGACCGGCGACGACTCGGAGCCGCTGCCGGTGGAGTACGCCGACGAGGACTACGACTACGAAGAATACGACGAAACCGAGGTGGCCGGCGAACCCGAGGTGCTGCCGCCGCCGGTGGGTCGTGTCCTGCTGGTGGGAAGCTCGGTCGGCGGCATCCTGGTCGCCGGATGCGCGGCACTGGCGGTGGCGGTGACGATCGGCATTCGACCGACGGCCGCGGTCACCCAGTCCGAGCCGGCGGCGGTGGCGCCACCGGTGGCGCCACCGCCGGTGCCGGGCAACTTCATGCCGGCGTTGCCCGCGCCGAAGCCGATCCAGGTTCCGCAGGCTCCGATATCCAATCCCGTTGTGGCCCCCGTGAATCCGGTGCCCGCCGCGGTGGCGCCGCCGGTCGTCGCGCCGACCGTACCGCCGGTGGTGCCACCACCGCCCGCGGTGATTCCCTTCCCGATTCCGATCCCGACCATTCCCACGCCCACTGGCGGTGGCGGTGTCGGTGGGACGGGAGGCTGGGACGGCTGGGGCGGCGGCAGTGGTTCGGGGGGCAGCAATAGGTCGGGCGGGGTCAGCAGTTCCGACGGGAGCAGTAGCTCGGGTGGCAGCAGTTCCGATGGTGGGCACAGCGGTGACGGCCACAGCGGCGGGGGCCAGAGCGGTGAGGGCCAGAGCGGTGAGGGACATGGTGGCAACGGCCACGGTAGTGGTGGGCACAGCGGCGGCAGTGACACCGGCGGCTCGCCTTCGAGCGGTGGTACGAGCTCCGGCGGGGATTCCGACGCAGGCTCGACTGGCTCGGGTGGAACGAGCTCGGGTGGAACGAGCTCGGGTGGAACAGATTCGAGTGGGAGCGGGTCGGGCGGTACGGGTTCGGGCAGTGACGAGGGCAGTTCGAGCGGCTCCGGGAGCGGCTCCGGAAGTTCGGGAAGTTCGACGGGGGGCACCGATGGCAGCGGGTCCGCCGGCAGCGGTTCGGGCGGTGGCTCCAGCGATTCCGGGAGCGCCGGCTCGAGCGGATCGAGTGGCAGCGCTTCGGGTTCCGACGGCGGCGGCTCCAGCGGCGGCTCGAGCGGCGGGGGATCCAGCGGCGGCTCGAGCGGCGGCGGCTCGAGCGGCGGGAGTTCCGGCGGTGGTTCGGATGGCGGTGGGTCCAGCGGCGGTTCGAGCGGCGGGGGAGGCTCTGGTGGTTCCGGTGGTGGCGGATCGGGTGGTGGTTCCGGTGGCGGCGGTTCTGGTGGCGGAGGAGCAGGCTCCGGTGGCGGTGGAGGTGGCTCCGGCGGTGGATCCGGCGGCGGTGGATCCGGCGGTTCCGGTGGCGGTGGTTCTGGCGGCGGCTCCGGCGGAGGCGGCGACTAAGCCGGAGTCCCTCAGCGAATAAATCGGCGTGCCAACGCCTTTCGGTCCAGCTTTCCGATCCCTCGCCGGGGCAGTGTGGAGACAATGTGCAACTCGCGCGGTGCCGCCGTCACATCGAGGGAGCGCCCCACAAAAGCGCGCAGCTCCTCCAGCGACGGCGGCGTCGTCCCCGCCGCCACCACCGCGGCGGCCACCCGCTGGCCCAGCCGGTCGTCGGGGACGGCGAATACCGCGCATTCGGCCACCGCGGGGTGGGTCGACAACACGGCCTCCACTGGTCCGGGCATCACCGTCAGGCCACCGGTGCTGATCGCGTCGTCGGCGCGGCCGAGCACTGTCAGGACCCCCGAAACATCCAGAGTGCCAACGTCATCAGTGACAAACCAACCCGGCTGCTCGAACGGGTCCGGCGAAACGGGATTGCGGTATCCGACGGCCAGCGTCGGGCCCCCCATCACCACCCGCCCGTCGTCGATACGCACCCGCACCCCGGGCAGCGGCACGCCGTCATATACGCAGCCGCCGGCGGTCTCGCTCATGCCGTAGGTCCGCACCACCCGCACACCCGCGGCCGACGCCGCGTCCAGGATCGGTTGCGGAGCCGGTCCACCGCCCAGCAGCACCGCATCCAACTCGGCCAGCGCGGCCGTCGCCTCGGGCGTTGTCAGCGCCTTGGCCAATTGCGTCGCCACCAGAGAGGTGTAACGACGACCGGAACCCAGCTCAGAGACCGCCGCGGGCAGCAGGTCGATGTCAAAGCCCGCCGTGACGTCGAGCTGCACCGGGGTGGTACCGGCCGCCAGACTGCGCACCACCACCTGTATTCCGGCGATGTGATGCGCCGGCAGGGCCAGCAGCCATCGGCCGGGCCCGCCCAGGCGGTCGTGGGTGGCCGCAGCGCTGGCCAGCAGGGCCGCACCGGTCAGCAGGGCGCCCTTGGGGGTTCCGGTGGTTCCCGACGTAGTCACCACCAGCGCGACGTCATCGCCGATCGGTTCGCCGACCCGCAGTGCCGACAGCAGCGACGGATCGGTTTCGGGGGCCACCGGAGTCACCGCGGGAGCGCGACCGTCCAGGACGTCGTGCAGGACGGGCAGCAGTGTCGAGACGGCCGCGCCGGGCTCGACAACCAGCGCACGAAGGCCGGCTATTGCGCCCCTCCACCGGGGGAGGCGTCGTCGAGCAGCCAACCTTTGGCGGCCAGCCGCTGACGAACCCGTTCGACGTCTTCGGGGGCGGGCAGTTCGTTGGTGAGACGGGAGATCAATACGCCGATGTCGATGTGGTCGAAATCGCCGCGGTCGATCAGTTCCCGGGCGACGGCCTTGACCTCGTCGCTGGTGAGCCGCCGTGACAGCAACGCCAGCAGCGGGATGTAGTCGGTCTGCGGGACGCCATCGGGATACCCGTCGCGCAGCCACGCAACGATGGAGGCAAGAAATTTGTTCATCCTGAGTTAACTTCCCCGCGTCGACAACGAGTATGTCGCCATTGATATTACGTCACATCGCGGCCGAAGACGTCGTCCCAACCATTCCAATCATCCCACTGCCAGCCGATCCGGTGCTCGATGAAGTCGCGCGAAATGAACAGCACGCCGACGAGCATCATCGCCAGCAGTAACGCGAAAACGGCCCAACGCATTACGGTCAATCCGCGGCGACTGGCGCCGGGTCCGTCGGCGGCCGCACCGAGGCGCACCCCGATCGCGAACAGTGCGGGCAGTGCGGTTCCGATCAGCAGGCCGAAGATCAGGATCTTGGCCGTGGCCACATAGTTGAACCAGCTGCTCAGCGTGTTCACGCACCGACCTCCTCGGTGCCGGAATCGGCTGGCACGGCCGACTGAACCGGTTGCGGCGCAACTTCATTCAGCCCAATCGTATCCAGCCCATCGGTCATGTGATCACCCCAGTCGGCGGTGACGTTGGTGTGGTCGACCGGGGCCTTGCGGGATTGGCGCCAGATCAGGCCGGAGACCGTCAGCAGCAGGGCGAGGCCGGCCAGAGTCCCGGCGTAGCCGCCCAGGGTGTGGATCACCCGGTAGGTGAACGCCCCGATGGCGCCGGCCAATGGCAGGGTGATCAGCCAGGCCACCACCATCTGGCGGGCCACCTGCCAGCGCACCGTGGCGCCGGGCTTGCCCAGGCCGGAGCCCAGCACCGAACCGGTCACCACCTGAGTGGTGGACAGTGAGTAGCCGAAGTGACTGGACAGCAAAATGATGGACGCAGAAGAGGATTCGGCGGCCATTCCCTGCGGGGCCTCGACCTCAACGAGCCCCTTGCCCAGGGTGCGGATCACCCGCCATCCGCCGAAGTAGGTGCCCGCGGCCATCGCCATCGCGCAACACACGATTACCCACAGCGGTGGCATCACGTCGGTGTTCTGCGCTGCCCCGTAGGAGATCAGGGCCAGGAAGATGACACCCATCGTCTTCTGGGCGTCGTTGGTGCCGTGCGCAAGTGACATCAGCGCGGCCGAAAAGACTTGCCCGCGACGGAATTCCCGTCGGGTGCGTTCGGGGGACAGGCCGCGGGTCAGCCGGTAGACCAGCCAGGTGCCGATGGTGGAGATCAGGATGGCCGCCAGCACCGCCACTACGGTGGGCACCAGCACCTTCGAGACCACCCCGGCCCAGCGCACCCCGCCCCCGCCGGCTGCGGCGAGCATCGCCCCGACGACGCCGCCGATCAGGGCGTGCGAGGAGCTGGATGGGATGCCCAGCAGCCAGGTGAGCAGGTTCCAGACGATGCCGCCGACGAGGCCGCCGAACATGACCTCCAGCGTGACCAGGTGGGTGACCACCAGGTCCTTGGCGATCGTCGCCGCGACCTGGGTCGACAGGAATGCTCCGACGAGGTTCAGCACCGCGCACAGGGTGACTGCCGTTTTCGGCTTGAGGGCGCCGCTGGCGATCCCGGTGGCGACGGCGTTGCCGGTGTCGTGAAAGCCGTTGGTGAAGTCGAACGCAAGTGCGGTGATAACGACGGTTATCAGCAGGAAGAGCTCCAAGGTCACCGTGCGGATTTTTGCAGCCGCACACCCGCCTTGTCGAACTGGGTTACTTGGCCTTGGCGCCGAGCAGGTACCAGCCGAAGTGGTGTCCCAGGAAGTCACGGGCGACAAACAGCACTCCGATGAGCACCACGGCCAGCACCAGCGCGAAGATGGCCCAGCTCAGAGCGACCAGCGCCGGCCGCCGCTCGCCTGCCACGGTCCGACGGCCCGCGGTGGTCACCGCCAGGCCGCTGCCGACTGCGTTGATCCGCATCGCCACCGCGAACAGGGCGGGCATGGCCGCACCGACCAGTAGGCCGAACACCAGGATCTTCAAGGTCGCGGCGTAGTTGAACCACTGACTCATGACTGCACCACCTGCCGCTCGGCGTCGCCGGCGGTGACGGGGTTCAGCTTGGTCGGCTGGCCGCTGATGTCGAATGCCGTCCGCAGCGCGTATGCGGGTTGCGGACGCCCGTTGGTGGCCGGGACGTCCGCACCGGACAAGCCGCCGGTGAGGTGGCCGTCCCATTCGTCGTTGACGTTGTTGTGGTCGATGCGCGACCGGCGTGACCGCAGCCAGATCGACACGACCGCCGAGATCAGCAGGCCCACGCCCACGAGGATCCCGGGGTAGCCGCCGATACCGTGTACCAGGCCGTAGGCGCCCGAGCCGACGGCGCCGGCCATCGGCAGCGTCACCAGCCAGGCTGCCGCCATGCGTCCGGCCACACCCCAACGCACCTGGGCGCCCGGCTTGCCGACGCCGCTGCCCAGCACCGACCCGGTGGCGACCTGGGTGGTGGACAGCGAATAGCCGAAGTGGCTGGACAGCAGGATTACCGCGGCGGCGGCCGACTCGGCGGCCATGCCCTGCGGTGGCTTGATCTCGACCAGACCCTTGCCCAGGGTCCGGATGATGCGCCAGCCGCCGGTGTAGGTGCCGGCGGCCATGGCCAGGGCACAGCTGACGATCACCCACAGCGGGGGCATGGTCGCCGACGTGCTCACCGAGCCGTAGGACATCAGCGCCAGGAAGATCACGCCCATCGTCTTCTGCGCGTCGTTGGTGCCGTGGGCCAGCGATACCAGTGCGGCCGAACCGATCTGGCCGCGGCGGTAGACCTTCTCGGCGTGCTGTTCGTCGACGCCGCGGGAGATGCGGTAGACCAGCCAGGTACCCACCGAGGCGATGACGGTTGCGATCACGGTGGCCACCACCGCCGGGACCAGCACCTTGGAGACGACGCCGTTCCAGATCACCCCGTGCCCGCCTACCGCGGCGATCATCGCGCCGACGATGCCGCCGATCAGGGCGTGCGAGGAGCTGGACGGGATGCCGAGCAGCCAGGTCAGCAGATTCCACACGATGCCGCCGACCAGGCCGGCGAAGACCAGGTCCAGGGTCACCAGGTGGGCGTCCACCAGACCCTTGGCGATCGTCGCGGCGACCGCGGTGGACAGGAAGGCACCGAGCAGGTTCAGGACGGCGGACAGACCGACCGCCTGCTTGGGCTGCAGGGCCCCGCTGGCGATCGACGTCGCCATCGCGTTGCCGGTGTCGTGGAAGCCGTTGGTGAAGTCGAAGGCCAGGGCCGTGATCACCACGATGATCAGGAGGAGCAGGTCTAGGCTCACGGGAACATCACGGCGACAATTCTGCGGTCTCGATCGGGCGGTTGTCTAACGATCAGGCACCCGAAACGCCGGTGTACTCCGAGACGTATCGAACTGTTCTCCCTGCGTTAACCTGCGGGCGCCCGGCGGGTGTCGCGGCGTAGCGGATGGTCGGGGGGAATCTGCACGAAAATCAGTGTGACGCCGTCGGGGTCGGTGACGTGCATCTCATGCAGACCCCACGGCTCCTGGCGCGCTTCCCGGGCGATCGGCACCCCGCGGCCCTCCAGTTCGGCCTGGGTGGCGGCGACGTCGCGGACCTGCAGCCACAGCGCCCCGGGAAAGGGTGCTGCTGCCTTGGCGGGGTTGCCGTGCCCGGCCAGTTCGATCAGCGACTGCCCGGCGTAGAACACCGTCCCGGCGCCGTAGTCGCGGGCGATCGCCAGGCCGATCTCGTCGCGGTAGAACCGCAGCGACCGCTGGTAGTCGTTGGGGCGGAACAGTATCCGGCTGGCCAGGATCTCCATCAGTCCGCCATCACTCGTCGATGGGTTCGATACGGTTCCGCTTGACGATGGCGGTGGCCCAGCCGGCGTTGAGGTTGTCCAGGGCGCGGAACGCCAGCGCCAGGCGCGGTGCGATGCGGATCGGGCGGTAGCGGGCCGCGTCGATCATCCATGCGCCGGCCTCCTCGGCGGTCAGCCCCGGCCTGCCTGCGAACGCCTTGGTGGGCGCGATCATCGGGGTCTTCACCAGCGGGTAGTACAGCGTGGTGGACTGCACCCCGTAGCGGGCCCACTCGCTGTCGATGACCCGGCTGACGGCGCTCAGCGCGGACTTGGAGGCGTTGTAGACGCCGAACAGGGGAGAGGAGTCGGTGAACACGCCCCAGGTGGCGACGTTGATGATGTGGCCGTCGCCGCGCTCGCGCATCGCCGGGGCGAACCCGCGGATCAGCCGCAGCGGCGAGTAGTAGTTCAGCTGCATGGTCCGCTCGACGTCGTGCCAGCGGTCCAGGGATTCGGCCAGTGGCCGGCGGATGGAGCGCCCGGCATTGTTGACCAGGATGTCCACTCCGCCGAACCGCTCGTCGACGTCCTTGACCAGGGCGTCGATCGCCTCCAGATCCGACAGGTCGCACGCGATGGCATGGGCGGTGCCGCCTCCGTCGGTGATCCGGGCGACCAGTGCGTCGAGGTTTTCCTGGCGGCGGGCCACCGCGATCACGGTGGCGCCCGCTGCCCCGAACTGTGCGGCGCCGGCCTCCCCGATGCCCGAGGACGCGCCGGTCACCAGCACCCGCTTACCGGCCAGCTCGACGGGCTCGGCGCCGGGCCGGTGCATCAGCTGCGCGGCGACCGGTGGGCGCATGGTGGCGAGCGTGATCTGGTCGGACAGTCGGCGTAGCGGGCTCTTGCTCATGGTTAGGCAGTCTATGCGCTGGCCGGTGTCTCAGAAGTAGCGCGGGAAGGGGCTCCAGTCGGGGTCGCGCTTCTGCAGGAACGCATCGCGGCCCTCCACGGCCTCGTCGGTCATGTAGGCCAGCCGGGTAGCCTCGCCGGCGAACAGCTGCTGGCCCACCAGGCCGTCGTCGAGCAGGTTGAACGCGAACTTCAACATGCGTTGCGCCTGAGGGGATTTGCCGTTGATCTCCTTGGCCCACTGCACGCCGGTGGCCTCCAGCTCGGCGTGGTCGACGACCTCGTTGACCGCACCCATGTGGTGCATCTGCTCGGCGGTGTAGGCCCGGCCCAGGAAGAAGACCTCGCGGGCGAATTTCTGACCGACCTGGCGGGCCAGATACGCGCTGCCGTAGCCGCCGTCGAAGCTGCCGACGTCGGCGTCGGTCTGCTTGAACTTCGCGTGCTCGCGGCTGGCCAGGGTCAGGTCGCACACCACGTGCAGGCTGTGCCCGCCGCCGGCCGCCCAGCCGTTGACCAGGGCGATCACCGGTTTGGGCATGAACCGGATCAGCCGCTGCACCTCCAGTATGTGCAGCCGCCCGGCGCGCGCGACGTCCACGGTGTCCGCGGTCTCCCCGTCGGCGTACTGATAGCCGCTGCGGCCACGGATGCGCTGGTCGCCGCCGGAGCAGAACGCCCAGCCGCCGTCCTTGGGTGAGGGCCCGTTGCCGGTCAGCAGCACCACACCGACGTCCGGCGACATCCGCGCGTGGTCGAGTGCCTGGTACAGCTCGTCGACGGTGTGCGGGCGGAATGCGTTGCGCACCTCGGGGCGGTTGAAGGCCACCCGGACCGTGGCGTCGGTGACGTGGCGGTGGTAGGTGATGTCGGTCAGGTCGGCGAAGCCGTCCACCGGCCGCCAGATGGTTTCGTCGAACGGGTTCACTCGGTTCGCCCTCCTCATTGACTCTGCGGCGTCAACCGTACGACAGGTGACTGGCGGTATTGGACGTTCACTTACTAGCGTGCGGTCCAGGCCCGGACGGGAGGGATCAGCATGGCTTCGAATCCGGTTTATCCGGCCCAGGTTTCGGTGCATCCCGAGTTGTTGCATACCCACGCCTCACGGGTGAACGATGCGACAGATGTGGCGCGCACCTTCGGTGGTCGCCACGCCGGCTACATCAGCGAATGCGCCGCCGCGTGGGCCGGCGCCTCCGCGGAAGCCCTGGCCGAGCTCAGCGCCCACTGGGAGGCCAGCGACGCGCAGTTGCACGGGCGGATCGGGGCGTTCTCCGCGGTGATTCAAGAGGGCGGCCACCGCTACACGGCGATGGAAGATACGCATGCCTTCAAGTTCACCGCGCTCCGGAAGAGATCCGGCACTTCGTAGCGCATGACGATCACCACCGACGGCATCGAAAAGTGGAATCTCGACACCCTGGACACCGTATTCGAGGTGGCCACCGAACGCGCCGCGCGCAAGGCCGACTTCGGTGGCGCGCTGGGTGATGCCGGCGACGGGCTCAAGGGTTGGGAGGGGCGCGGTGGCGATGCCTTTCGCCTGGAGTTGGGAAAGCATCGCGCTGACATCGACGACCACCAGGCTGAGGCCTCGGCGATAGCCAACGCCTTCTACGCCGCGCGGGCTGAGGTTGCGGCGTGCAAGAAGGAGTGGTCGTCGATCAAATCGATTGCGGCCAGCAATGATTGGGCAATCAGCCCGGACGGCAGGCTGAGTGGCCAGGTCAGCGACCAGAAGCGCAACGACTTTGACTCCCTGCAACAACGGCTGACCGCGCTGATGGCCGATGCTTCTAGGACCGATGGTGATCTGGCCACTGCCATCCGGGCTGTGGTCGGTGACACCAAGGTCGACGCGCGCGGGCGCGCCGTTTTCGGCCCGCCGATGCCGGTCGACGTCCCGAAGGCACCTGTCGACCCGTCCGGGGATCCGGCCGCCGGAAGCCTGCCGTGGCTGCTGAATCACGGGCGGCAGGGCGGTGGCCCCGTCCCTCCGGTGCCGGTGAGTGCCAAGGATGTGGAGGAATTCAAAGTCCAGGCCCGGAAGATGTTCGCCAACTACGGCGTTCCGCCGGATCAGATCGAGGCGCAGGTCAATGCGGCCTTGGTCCAGGCTCAGCAGCCGCTGCCGCGAAGTGCTCCACGCGACGTTCCCCGGGAGCCGGAGCGACAGCCGGCACCGGGATTCGGCGAGGGATTCGGGGACAGCTGGAGGGCAACCGAGCAAGGCGTCAAGAACCTGCTGGGGCAGGGTGGTCCGGGAGCCCCCGGTGTCCTGGAATCCTGGGGTGGTCTGGCCAAAGGGGTGGGCAAGGCCTTCATGAACCCCGTCGGTGTCGGCATGGAGGACATCAAACGGGCGATGGACGCGCCCAGCCTGCCCTACTTCCTGGGCGAGAAGACCTTCGACGTCGGCGCCGCCGCGGTTACCGCGCCGTTCGGCGGGGAAGGTTCGATGATCCGGGCCGGGCTTAGCGAGGCGCTCGAAACCGGCCCGGCATTCTCGCGGTATGCGGCCGTCGGCCTCGATTCCGCTGTGACCTATGACTCGTCGGCAGCGGCTACCGCCATGGACCTCAACCATGCTGCTGCCAACGGCGTACCTACAGCAGGGCTCAGTCAGCAAGTCGCGGCCATGTCGACCCACTACGTGGGCGAATTTCCAGACCGAGTGGTTCTGGGCAGGTTCGGTGGTCAAGACGGTGGATACATCGGCGAGGCGAGGGGCAACGGCGGAATCTACTTCGATACGGGTGATCCAACTTGGGCTGCCCTTACCGACGGACTTGCAAATTCGCAACAGCTGGGCGTCGTTTGGCCGGTGAACGAATCGTTCATCCTCGAACAAATGGAAAGCCAGGTATCACGATTTGACTATGCTTTGCCGTCAGGTTTCGCCAATGTTGATGACATTGTGCGACGTCGCCCATACACTTACTCGGCGCATGAGATAAATTACCTGGATCAGAACGGGCCGGCATTCGGATACGAAAGGGTCGGAAATTCGTGGATATACGGAGGTGATTAACGCGTGACGTGCGACGATGAGGTGGCGCAATACATGGCGCCGACGCTGGCCAGTCTAGGCTTCGCGCTCGACGAAGTTATGTCCGGAATCGTGTACGCCGAACGTCCGGCATGGGCGGCCTTCTACCGAGGTCCGGACTGCAAGCTTCAAATCTGTTGGTCATCACGCGAGGGTGGTATGGAATTCATGCTGGCTCCGTTGGATGCGCCGAATCAGTTCGGACTTGAAGATGGATTCAAAACGTGGCGTTTCATGCTGGGGCTCAGTGATGTGACTGACGACTTGGGGCCGCCTCCTATATACGGGAGTCTTGACGAGATCTGGGCTTGGCAGAAGGCGAAGTTTCAAGCTCACTTTGAGGCCGCCAAACGGGCGTTGTTGGCCGGCTGAAAGGCGCAAGTGAAACATGCTGAGTACCAACGACGGGCTCAACAGTTTCGTCGCCGACGATTGCGTCGACCATTTCACCTACCTTGAGGCGATGTCCTCTACTGGTTATATATGGAGGTGATTAACCTGTGACGTGTGACGATGAGGTAGCGCAATACATGGCGCCGACGCTGGCCAGTCTAGGCTTCGTGCTCGACGAAGTCATGTCCGACATCGTGTACGCCGAAAGTCGGGCATGGGCGGCCTTCTACCGTGGTCCGGACTGCAAGCTTCAAATTTGTTGGGCATCTCGAATTGGTGGAATGAATTTCATGCTAGCTCCTTTGGATGCGCCGAATCGGTTCGGACTTGAAGATGGATTCAAGACGTGGCGTTTCATGTTCGAGCTCAGTGATGCAACTGACGACTTAGGGCCGTTCCCTAGGCGGGGGGGATTTGACGAGATCTGGGCATGGCGGAAGGCGAAGTTTCAAGCTCACTTCGAACCCGCCAGGCGGGCGTTGTTGGCCGGCTGAAGGTGGATGATGATGACGCCCGCGGACCTTAATCAGTATCTGGACGATGGCATGATGCGGTGGTCGAAAGAGCTCTTTGAAATTCATTTCGAACCGCCCGCGTTGCGTTGCTGGCCCGTCGGCCCCCGCCCGGCGCCCCCGAACCGCCGTGACCCTGCACGACCGGCCATCCCCGGCTACCATCAGGCAAGGTTCGCCTAATCCGGGGGGATTTGGGCGGTAGTGCCTGGGGGGATGTTCGTGGGGGCTGTACTGGGGGTATCGCTGTCAGCTACGCGCGCGGGCGTAGTCGTTCTCGACGGTGTCGGAGCTGATGCGTGCACGGTGATCCGTGACGCGGTGGCCGTATCTGCATCGCAATTGGACGCTGTTGCTGCCGCGGTGGCGCGGGCTGCCCGTACGGCCGCGGACCAGGGTTGTCCGGTGCGGGCGATCGGCCTGACCAGCACGACCGATGCCGATTCGTTCGGGTGGGATCTGGAAGCGCTGTTGGTCGAAGCGGGCATCGCAGAGATCGAGATATTCGAGCCCACCGACGCCACGGCGGCGCTGGCAGACGTGGTCGCCTTGAGCACCCGAGCTCAGAGCGCGACGGTCAGCCTGATCACCGAGGACCAGACCCTGGCGGTGCTGGCCGACGGCGACGACGGCACGCATCGCACCGTGGCCTGCATGCACCACGACGACGACGCGGCGTTGGGCTCGTTGGACAAACTCGTCGCCGATTGGCTCTCCGGCCCGGTGTTCGTGATGATCCCGCATGACCTTGCGGCCCAAGGCTTCCCGGATCGGCTGGAGCGTGCCATTGCGCCACGGGCGATTTCGCTGATCGATGCCGAACTGGGGCTGGCCCGCGGGGTGGCGCTTGCTGCCGGAAACTCAGCGTTGGGCGGCGACGTGGTCGCCGATGGTGCGAATACGCCCGTGCGACAACGACTCCACCGCCCCGACGCGATGCTGGTGGGTGCTGTTGCGGTGACGCTTCTGGTCGCGGCGGTGACGGTCGGGTTGGCCCACGGAGTCCTGTTCGGCAACGAACCGCAGACTCCGTCGAGTGTCGGTGTCGCGGCGGCTCGCAACGACGCCCAGCCGAGCCACGATGTGGCGACGCCGCCTTCGGCTGTGGCGCCGGTTTCGGCACCAGAGCCGGTAACGGCCGCCGTTGCGGCGCCGCCGGTTTGGGCGGTGCCGGCTCCGGTTGCAACTCAAAACGCCGCGCCCGAGGAGGCGCAGCTGCGAAAGATGACCGAGCCGATCGCCGAGTCGGTCCCCGGCCCGGACGCGCCGCCTGTCGGTGTCGTGCCACCGGCGCCCGTCGAGGAACCGGCGCCGTCGCCACTGCAGGACGCGATTACCTTCGTGGAACAGACGCTCGGGATCGACTTCGACAATGACGGCCGGATCGGCGGCCGTGCCGCAACGCCGGCGCCCGATCAAGCTCCGTGAGGCGTGTGCGTTCCGTCATCGTCTGATGGCGATGGCCGTTCCATGCCGTCGCGGTCGCCGGCACAGAACATGCACGGATCGTTGTGTTCGCTGCCGTAGTCGGCGTACTGCGCGACGACGCCGACGACGGCTGCCGCGGTATCGGGGTCGAGCAGCGGTTCGTCGGCTTTGGACGGCTCCAGCGAACCGATGCCCGCAACAAGAGGGATCGGACTGGTCAATGAGCCGGTGACGTCAACGACCGGGTGGCCGTCGACGAACAGCGTGTACATGTCGTGTTCGGGGAATCCGACGTTGAATCGCAGCACCCACCACTGTCCGGATTCTTGTGCGGCGTAAGGGAAGTACGTGTATCCCGTGCGCAACCACTGTGGCTGCACGCCGAGATCGATGGGGGCGGATCAGTAGGCCCCTCGGGAAGCTGCCGGGGATCGCAGTAACGACGGGGCTCGGGCTGATGCGCCGACTGCATGGTGCCCTCGGGCGCTGGGAGCAATTCAATGGCGGGCGGTGTGTAGCAGTAGTCGTCGGGGATGTCCGAGACGTGCTTTGGAGGGTCAACCTCGTCCAGATTTCCGCTCCACAGGATCGTCGTCGGATCACCGGGGTGGAGAAACGATGCCGACACTCGATTTTCTTCGAGGGCGAGAAGGTAGTAGTAGCGCACCGCCTCATCCAAAGACGGCCATGGTCCGTGATCAATGAGCGACTGTCGGGTGTCGCTGGCAAGTCCCCAAACGATGTCGGACGGCGGCGCTTTGTACACGAGGAACATCATCGATGCGTCGGTCCAAGCATGCGAGACGAAAATCGGCGCGCTGCCTCTGGCGTTCTGCATGCTGATGTGGCGAAGCAGTTCTTGCAGCACATCCGCCGCGAAACCGCTTTGCGCTTCCGGGGGCATCACCAAACCGTAATCCTCGCCCCAACCTGGCGCACCTCACCACCGAACCGGCACCATAGAGCGATGCCGCCGCTCGATGACATCCTCGACCGACTGCACGTGGTGGCCCTGCCGATGCGGGTCAAGTTCCGCGGCATCACCGTTCGGGAGCTGGCGCTGATCGACGGCCCGGCGGGCTGGGGGGAGTTCGGGGCGTTCGGCGAATACGAGCCTCCCGAGGCGGCGCATTGGCTCGAATCGGCGTTGGAGAGCGCTTATCACCCTCTGCCGCAACCGATCCGGGACCGAATCCCGATCAACGCGACCGTCCCCGCCGTCGGCGCTGACCAGGTCCCCGACGTGCTGGCGCGGTTCCCCGGCGCCAGGACCGCCAAGGTCAAGGTCGCCGAGCCCGGCCAGCACCTGGCCGACGACGTCGCGCGGGTCGAGGCCGTCCGTGCCCTCATCCCCACCGTTCGGGTCGACGCCAACGGCGGCTGGACCGTGGAAGAAGCAGTGCAGGCCGCGAAAGCGTTGGGCGCACTGGAATACCTAGAGCAGCCCTGCGCGACCGTCGCTGAGCTCGCCGAACTGCGCCGCCGCATCGACACCCCGATCGCCGCCGACGAGAGCATTCGCAAAGCCGACGATCCCTACGCCGTCACCCGAGCCGGCGCTGCCGACATCGCCGTGCTCAAAGTCGCTCCGCTGGGCGGGATTTCGAAGCTGTTGACCATCGCGGCCCAGATCGGCATCCCGGTGGTGGTCTCCAGCGCGATCGACTCGGCGGTCGGCATCGCCACCGGCCTGCGCGCCGCGGCAGCACTGCCGGACCTGCAGCACGCCTGCGGCCTGGGCACCGGATCGCTGCTGGCCGAAGACGTCGCGGACACCCCGGCACAACAAGACGGCTACCTGCCGGTGCGGCCGATAACCCCCGACCCGGCCCGGCTGCACGCCCTGGCCGCGCCGCCCGACCGGAAACAATGGTGGATCGACCGGATCAAGGTATGCCACGCCCTGCTGCCGCGCTGAACCGCGCCGATGGCACTCGTCGAGCGTGCGGATTAGTTGGGTAGAACGCCAGATCGCCTACCAAACCGCACTCTCGGCGGGCCAGGCGAACAGCAAACTCACACGCTGGGCAGCCGCGCGTCGATCCCGTTCACGATCGTCACGCCCTCGTCGCTGACGTACAGCTTGCACGCCAGCACGTCGATCGCCACGTTGTTGGCGACCCGCAGCGCTCGCTGACATGACCAGCCCGCGCTGTCGTCCTGATGCTGGGTCATCCACACGGTGGAGTCGACGTCGGTGACAACGTCGAAGGTCCACGGCGTGTCGTCGTAGCCGTCCTTACTCGTGGTGAATGTCCGCTCGCCGCAGGGCATCCAGCGCCGGGCGGTGTCGTCGAAGAACCGCTGCGCTTGGTCGCGGTCGCGGAACAACGTCGCGGCCTGGATCACGTAGTGGTCCGAGGTGCCCTCCGACAGGCTCTGAACGATGGTCGACGTCCAGTCGGTGTCGGCGTACACCGACCGCTCGGCGGGCATCCAGGCGACCAGGCATGCGGGGTCGGCAAACTTCTTGCCCTCGTCGAACATCTTGGTCCGGACGTCTCGGACCCGCATGGCGGGTGCGCCCATGATGTCGCTGACGGTGGTGGCGTCCAGCAGCAGGTCCGGCAGCGCCGAGGCCGCCACCGGACGCGGCCCGTCGTGGTCGGCCGGCACCGCCCGGCCGCCGGTAACCCGCGTGCACCCGGCCACCACGACGCAGGCCAGCACCAGTGTGCAGGCCAATCCCGCGGTTCGCTTCCGCATGCCCGTCCCCAATCGCGCCGTTGCGATCCTGACACGATAAGGCGTCGGCGGGTCGCGTACCTTCACACCCGTGACCAACCTCGCTTACGACGACCGTAATTCCGATGGCGAGCCGGTTGTGTTCATCGCCGGGCGTGGCGGCGCCGGACGCGGATGGCATCTGCACCAGGTCCGCGACTTCCAGCTCGCCCGCTACCGTCCGATCACCTTCGACAACCGCGGCATCGGCGCCACCGAGAACGCCTCGGGCTTCTGCACCGAGACCATGGTGGCCGACACCGCGCAGCTCATCGAGTCGCTGGACATCGGCCCGGTGCGCATCGTCTCGGTGTCGATGGGCTCGTTCATCGCCCAGGAGCTGATGCTGGCCCGCCCCGAACTGGTGAAGTCGGCAGTGCTGATGGCTACCCGCGGCCGCCACGACCGCAGCCGGGACTTCTTCTACCAGGCCGAAGTGAAGCTCGCTGAGGCCGGTGTGACACTGCCCGCCGAATACGAGGCGAAAGTCCGCATGCTGGAAAGTTTTTCGCCGAAAACGCTCAGCGACGACGCGGCCATCAAAGACTGGATCGCGATGTTCACCATGTGGCCGGTCAAGAACACCCCGGGCCTGCGCTGCCAGCTCGACGTGGCGCCGCTGGCCAACCGGCTGCCCGCCTACGCCAACATCACCCAGCCGGTGCTGGTCATCGGATTCGGCGACGACGTCGTCACCCCGGCGCACCTGAGCCGCGAAGTCGCCGACGCCATTCCGGGTGCGCGCTATCTGGAGATCCCCGACGCCGGCCACCTCGGTTTCATCGAGAAGCCCGAGGCCGTCAACAAGGCTGCGCTGGAGTTCCTCGCCGAGATCGACGGCAAGCCGTATCGGTGGACGCCTCCACCTCCGACGCACGACTAATCTGGTACCGATGACCAACCCCTCGACGGCACAGGCCCGCATCGTCGTCGACGAACTGATCCGCGGCGGCGTCCGCGACGTGGTGCTGTGCCCGGGATCGCGCAACGCCCCGCTGGCGTTCGCGCTGCACGACGCCGACCGGGCCGGCCGGCTGCGCCTGCACGTGCGCATCGACGAGCGCACCGCCGGCTACCTGGCGATCGGCCTGGCGGTCAGCGCCGGCGCGCCGGTGTGCGTGGCGATGACCTCCGGCACGGCGGTGGCCAACCTGGGGCCCGCGGTGGTGGAGGCCAACTACGCGCGGGTGCCGCTGATCGTGCTCAGCGCCAACCGGCCCTACGAGATGCTGGGCACCGGGGCCAATCAGACCATGGAGCAGCTGGGCTACTTCGGCACCCAGGTGCGTGCCACGATCAGCCTGGGCCTGGCCGAGGAGGCGCCGGAGCGCATGGACGCTCTCAACGCCACCTGGCGTTCGGCGACGTGTCGAGTGCTGGTGGCCGCCACCGGATCTCGCACCGCCAACGCCGGACCGGTGCAGTTCGACATCCCGTTGCGCGAGCCGCTGGTCCCCGAGCCTGACGACGACGGAACCCTGCCGCCCGGCCGCCCGGACGGTCGCGCCTGGACCTACACCCCGCCGGTCAGCTTCGATCAACCGCTGGAGATCGACCTGACCCCGGACACCGTCGTGATCGCCGGGCACGGTGCCGGTGCGCACCCGAACTTGGCGGCGCTGCCCACGGTCGCCGAACCCACCGCCCCCGCCCCGGCGAATGCGTTGCACCCGCTTGCGTTGCCAATGCTGCGCCCGCAGCAGGTGATCATGGTCGGCCGGCCCACCCTGCACCGTCCGGTGTCGAACCTGCTGGCCGACCCGAGCGTGCCGGTGTTCGCACTCACCACCGGGCCGCGCTGGCCGGACGTTTCGGGCAATTCGCAGGCCACCGGAACCCGGGCGGTCACCACCGGGACACCGAATAAGTCCTGGCTGGACCGCTGCGAGGCGCTGAACCGGGCGGCCGCCGCTGCGGTGACAGGCCAGCTGGCGGCGCACCCGCTCACCACCGGCCTGCACGTGGCCGCCGCCGTCGCCGCAGCGCTGCGCCCCGGTGACCAGCTGGTGCTGGGCGCCTCCAACCCGGTGCGCGACGCCGCGCTGGTCGGGCTGGGCAACTTCGTGGCGCCCCGCGACATCACCGTGCGGTCCAACCGGGGGGTTGCCGGTATCGACGGCACGGTGTCGACGGCGATCGGGGCGGCGCTGGCGCATGAGCGTGGCAACCCGGACGCCCGCACCATCGCCCTGATCGGCGACCTGACGTTCGTCCACGACAGCTCCGGGCTGCTGATCGGGCCCACCGAGCCCACCCCGCGCGCGCTGACCATCGTGGTTTCCAACGACAACGGCGGCGGCATCTTCGAGCTGTTGGAGCAGGGCGACCCGCGTTTCGCCGATGTCTCCTCGCGGATCTTCGGCACCCCGCACGACGTCGACGTCGGTGCGTTGTGCCGGGCCTATCACGTGGATTTCGCGCAGATCGACAGCGTCGACGCGCTGCCCGCCGCGCTGGCCGAGCCCTCCGCCGGTATGCGGGTGCTCGAGGTCAAGGCCGACCGATCGTCGCTGCGGGCGCTGCACGCGGCGATCAGGGCCGCGTTGTGAGGATGCCGGACTATCGGGCGTTGAAACCCTTGCTGGACAGGGCGGTTCACGGCGAGGGCGTGGTGGTGCCGGATTCGATTGCCGGCCGGGTGCTGCGCGGGGCGCGGATGGGTGTGCTGATCCTGGTGGCGCTGGTGACGCTGCAGTCGGCGCTGCTGGTGGCCGGGGCCTGGCGCAACGACATCGCCATCGAACGCAACATGGGGGTGGCCGCCGCCGAGGTCCTCAACGCGGGTTTCCGGCGCTCCACCATCGAGTTCGTGACGCCCGAGCGGATCACCTACCGCCCCGAGCTCGGAGTGCTCTACCCGTCCGAATTGGCAACGGGGATGCGTATTTACGTCGAATACGACAAGTCCGACCCCGACCTGGTGCGGGTGCAGCATCGCACCGCGGTGCTGGCGGTGATTCCGGCCGGATCGGTCGCGGTGATCGCCTGGCTGGTCGGTGTCGCGGCGCTGCTCGGATTGGCGTTCGCTGAACGACGGTGGGGCGACCGCGCCACCTGATCAGCTGCCGTGGGTCAGCCGGTCCAGCCAACCTGCATCGTCGGTGTCCACCAGGGCATGGTTGGTGGCGTCGTACACCGTTGGAGTGCCGGGCTTTTCCGGGTTGGCCGCCAGCAGCTGGACGCGGTTGTAGGCGTTCATCGACCCGGGGTCGACGGCCGGCTGCCCGGATGCGATCCGCTCCACCACCGGCGCGGCCAGTCCGGCATCGCGGGCGGTGTCAGCGATGTCTTGCAAGCTCGGTGCGCCGCCCCGGCGATACAGCTCACCGACGAACCCCTGATAGCTCGCGGCCGAGGTGGCCGGATCAGCCGCCGCCATCAGCGCGTTGCCGACCCGGGCGGAGACGTCGTTGCCCCGGCGGGCGTCCAGAAACGTCATCCACCGGTAGGTGACCGCGACGTCCCCGGCCGCCAGGTGCCGGCCCAGGTCGTCGCCGGAGGCCGATTCGAACTTGGCGCATTCGGGGCACTGCGGGTCGCAGAAGATCTCCAGCTGTACCGGGGCGGACGCCGAGCCGGCCAGCACCCCGAAGTGGTCGGGGCTGAGCGCGGTACCCGGTGGGTCCGCCGCCGCCGGGCCTGCCAAAGCGCCGCCGACTATCACCAGTGTTGCCAATGTGCCCAGCCAAGACCGCATGCGGCCAACCCTATCGGCCCGGGTAGCGTCGACGCCGTGAGCCGCGCCAGCCTGGACAAAGACCCCCGTGCGGTCGCGTCGATGTTCGACGGAGTCGCGCGCCGCTACGACGTCACCAACACCGTGATGTCGCTGGGCCGCGACCGCGCCTGGCGTCGTGCCACCCGCAAGGCGCTCGGCCTGCAGCCGGGGGAGAAGGTGCTCGACCTGGCCGCCGGCACCGCGGTGTCGACCGTGGAGCTCGCCAAGTCCGGCGCGTGGTGTGTGGCGGCGGATTTCTCGGTCGGCATGCTGGCCGCCGGCCACCGGCGCGACGTGCCCAAGGTCGCCGGGGACGCCACCAAGCTGCCGTTCGACGACGGGGTGTTCGACGCGGTGACGATCAGCTTCGGGCTGCGCAACGTCGTCGACCACACCGCGGGCCTGCGCGAGATGGCCCGGGTGACCAAGCCCGGTGGGCGGCTGGTGGTGTGCGAGTTCTCCACGCCGACGGTGCCGGTGTTCGCCACCGCCTACAAGGAGTACCTGATGCGGGCGCTGCCCGCGGTGGCCCGCGCGGTGTCGTCCAACCCGGAGGCCTACGTCTATCTCGCCGAGTCGATTCGGGCCTGGCCGGATCAGGCGACGCTGGCCGGCCGGATCGGCGAGGCGGGCTGGTCGCAGGTGAGCTGGCGCAACCTGACCGGCGGCATCGTCGCGCTGCACACCGGCATCAAGCCGGCTTAGTCGACGGCGTCGAACCGGAACACCGCGATCTGTCCGGCGAGCGCCTCGACCTCGTCGGGTGTGCCCTCGCGGACCAGCCCGGCGCGTTTGAGGAAGCCCGCGCCGACGGGCACCTGCACCGGGAACTCCCGCAGCACCGGGCGGGCCGCCTCAGCCGACAGCTCCACGATGCGGACCTGGCGTTTCTTGCGGCCGTGGCGCAGTGTGCCCGATCCGGCGGCGCGGGCGTTGAGCGCCCAGTCGGCGTTCGGGAAACCCGCCACGGTGTAGAGCTCGCCGTCGAGGGTGAACGGCGTCATCGGGGTGCTGCGCGGCTGACCGGACTTGCGGCCCGGCACGGTCAGCACCATCGGTGGGCCGGTCGGCACGCCCAGCCGCTGCAGGCCGATCATCAGTTTGTTGACCGGCTTGAGCCAGCGCGGGGGCTTGGGCGTGGTCATGGTCTTCAGCCCAGGTGTGCCGAGAGCAGCCAGCCCGCAGCCGACTTGCGGCCATTACCCTCGTCGCGCAGCGGCTGGCCGCCGAACCCGAGGAACTCCTCGGGGAAGGCCGCGTGCAGCCGGGCCGGGGTGATGTCATCGATGACCCAGTACTTCGAGACCACGTCGCGCAGCTCGTCGTCGGTCACCGCGAACGGCGGGCCCTGCGGGATGGCGGCCTTGTCGAAGACCAGCACGAAGTACGACGCCCCCGGCGCGGCGGCCCGCACGATCGAGCGCTGGTAGCCCTCGCGGGCCTCCACCGGGATCGAGTGGAACAGCGTGGAATCGACGATGGTGCCGAACCGGCCGTCATAGCCGGTGAAGTTGCTGATGTCGGCGACCTCGAAGGTGGCGTTGGTCAGGCCGCGTTCGGCGGCTTCGGCGCGGGCCAGGTCGATGGCGGTGGGCGAGCTGTCCAGGCCCACCGTCGTGTGCCCCCGCGCGGCCAGGTGCAGCGAGATGGCGGCCTCGCCGCAGCCGACGTCGAGCACGTCGCCGTGGAACTTGCCCGCGGCGATCAGTGCGGCCAGCTCGGGTTGGGGCTCCCCGATGCTCCACGGTGGTTTGCCGCCCAAGCTACCCATCTGCTCGGTCTCACCCCGGTAGGCGGCGTCGAACTGAAGACTCAATGATTCACTCATCGGTCCGGTATATCAATTAAACTGATACATGTCAACGGTCCTGATACCTGTCTCAGGCGAACGGCTTACGGCGGTCCACCAGTCGCGACAACCGGCCCCCGCCCCGCCAGGCCCGCGCCACCAGGTCGGCGTCGTCGTCGGTGACCAGGTTGGCCATCACCCGCACCGCCACCCGCATCAGCGTCGTCGAACGCATCGCCACCGGGCCGGTGGCGGGCAGGAACCGCGGGAAGGTCAGCAGCAGCGCCAGCCGCCGGGCCACCGAGAACCCGCGGGCGTAGCGGGCGGCCAGCAACTCCGGCCAGGCGTGGGTGAGGTCCGGGCAGTCCAGCATGTCGGCCGCCAGCTTCCCGGTCTCCAGGCCGTAGTCGATGCCCTCGCCGTTGAGCGGGTTGACGCAGGCCGCGGCGTCGCCGATCAGCATCCAGTTCGGCCCGGCCACCCCCGAGACCGCACCGCCCATCGGCAGCAGCGCGCTGGCCGGAGCGCGTACCGGGCCCTCGAAGCCCCACTCGTCGCGGCGCAGGTCGGCGTAGTAGGACATCAGCGGGCGCAGTGCCACGTCGGCCGGCCGCTTGACGGTGGCCAGCGCGCCGACGCCGATGTTCACCTCACCATTGCCCAACGGGAAGATCCAGCCATACCCCGGCAGCACCGCCCCCTCGGGTGAGCGCAGTTCCAGGTGCGAGGTCAGCCACGGCTCGTCACTGCGCGGCGAGGCCAGATATCCGCGGGCGGCCACCCCGTACGCCGTCTCCTGATGCCACTGGCGGCCCAGCACCCGGCCCAGTGTGGAGCGGGCGCCGTCGGCCACGATCAGCTGCCGGCAGCCGACCTCGGTGCCGTCGGCCAACACCACCGAACGCACCCGGCCGTCGGTACCCCGCTGGACGTCGACGGCCTTGACGCCCAACAGCATTCGGGCTCCGGACTCCTCGGCGACCTTGCGGATCCGGTCGTCGAGTTCGGTGCGCGGCGCGGCGCTGCCGGTCGACGGGAATGACGGGCCGGGCCAGTCCACTTCGACCTCGCCGCCGAAGCCGGCCATCCGCAGACCGCGATGACGGATGTGGCTGTCCAGCCACTCGCCCAGCCCCAGCAATTCGAGCTGCTCGACGGCACGCGGTGTCAGCCCGTCGCCGCAGGGTTTGTCCCGCGGGAAGGCCGCGGTGTCGATCACCAGGACGTCCCTGCCGTCACGCGCAGCCCATGCCGCGGCCGCCGACCCGGCTGGTCCGGCGCCGACTATCACGACATCGGCCACCGTGTCAGCGCTGGAATTCACACTCACCAGTATGTTGGACCCGTGAGGACACCGGCGAATGTGGTGGCAGGACTGGACTTCGGGGGCTTGGGCGACCCGTCGTTCGCGGGCAGTGTCCGCGACGGCGTGGCGCGCATCGAAGAATTGATGGACACCGAGCTGCGCGGCGGCGACGAGCTGATGACCGAGGCGGTCACTCACCTGTTCGACGCCGGCGGTAAGCGCTTCCGCCCGTTGTTCACGGTGTTGTCCGCCCAGCTCGGCCCGCAGCCGGACGCCTGGCAGGTGACGGTCGCCGGCGCGGTGATCGAGCTGGTGCACCTGGCGACGCTCTACCACGACGACGTGATGGACGAGGCGCAGATCCGTCGCGGGACACCGAGTGCGAATGCCCGCTGGGGAAACAACATCGCCATCCTGGCGGGCGACTACCTGTTCGCCACGGCCTCGCGGTTGGTGTCGCGGCTTGGGCCCGAGGCGGTGCGGATCATCGCCGAGACCTTCGCCCAGCTGGTGACCGGGCAGATGCGCGAGACCCGCGGTGCTGTCGACGGTGTGGACGACGTCCAGCACTACCTCAAGGTGGTCTACGAGAAGACGGCATGCCTGATCTCGGCGTCCGGCCGGTTCGGTGCGACGTTCTCCGGCGCCGACGACGATCAGATCGAGCGGCTGGCCCGCCTGGGCGGGATCGTGGGTACCGCATTCCAGATCTCCGACGACATCATCGACATCGACAGCGAGCCCGACGAGTCCGGCAAGCTGCCCGGCACCGACCTGCGCGAGGGTGTGCACACCCTGCCGGTGCTCTATGCGCTGCAGGACGCCGGGCCCGACGGTGACCGGTTGCGTGAGTTGCTGGTCGGACCGGTGGAGGATGACGTGCTGGTGGCCGAGGCGCTGGAGCTGCTGCGCCGCTCGCCCGGGATGGCCAAGGCCAAGCAGACGGTGGCCGACTACGCCGAGCAGGCCCGCGCCGAGCTCGCGGCGCTGCCGGATTGCGTGGGGCGCGCGGCGCTGGCCAGCCTGGTCGACTACACCGTCAATCGAGACGGCTGACCACGATTGCGGAACTCGTGCGACCGCGGCGGCGTTTAATGGGCACGATGGTCGTTCTTCAAGGAGGAAGTCGATGACCTGGCATCCGCATCACAACACGGCGAAAACGTTCTTTCTGCTACTTGTCATGTCGGGATTGATCGTCGCCGTCGGCAGTCTGTTCGGCCGCAACGCCATGTGGATGGCGGTGCTGTTCGCTGTGGCGATGAACGCCTACACCTACTTCAACAGCGACAAGCTGGCGTTGCGGGCCATGCAGGCCCAGCCGGTCACCGAGGTTCAGGCGCCGGAGATCTACCGGATCGTGCGGGAGCTGGCGACCTTGGCGCATCAGCCGATGCCGCGGCTCTACATCAGCGACACCAATGCGCCCAACGCGTTCGCCACCGGACGCAACCCCCGTCACGCCGCGGTGTGCTGCACCAGCGGGATCCTGCGGCTGCTCAACGAGCGCGAGCTGCGGGCGGTGCTGGGCCACGAGCTGTCGCACGTCTACAACCGCGACATCCTGATCTCGTGTGTGGCCGGCGCGCTGGCGTCGGTGATCACCGGCTTGGCCAACATGGCGATGTTCATGGGCAACCGCCGCGACGGCAACCCGCTCGCGATGATGGCGGTCATGCTGGTGGGGCCGCTGGCGGCGTCCGTGGTGCGTATGGCGGTGTCGCGGTCGCGGGAGTACCAGGCCGATGAGTCCGGCGCTGTGCTCTCCGGTGACCCGCTGGCGCTGGCCTCGGCGCTGCGCAAGATCTCCGACGGGGTGCAGGCCGCGCCGTTGCCGCCCGAGCCGCAGTTGGCCAGCCAGTCGCACCTGATGATCGCCAACCCGTTCCGGGCGGGGGAGAAGGTGGGCCAGCTGTTCGCCACTCACCCGCCGATGGCCGATCGGATTCGGCGGCTCGAGGACATGGCCCGGGGATAGAGCGGGCCCCCGCCCGTTGCCCCCAGCCGCTGGCGTCCCGGCCGTCCCACCCGTCACTCCTGCACCTGGACCTGTGGGTAGATGTCTGCACGAATCGGCTAGCGCATGCGCTACTACCGCGCATGAACCGCTATACATATCGCGCCGAGCGTGCACAAATGTCCGGCACCACTTGGGGAAATACCGAACGTTTGTGCACGCTCGGCCGAATGGTCCCGTGAGTACGGCGAATCCGTACCGCCGCCCATCACCGACAAGAAGTTCAGCGGCAACATCCTGATCCGGACCTCACCGTCGCTGCACGCCCGCCTCGCGGTCGAGGCCGCCGACCAGAACGTGTCGATGAACCACTGGATGGTGCAGAAGTTGGCCGACCGGCCGCCGAGCAGCCTGCTGGACTGGTGATATCGCCGGCGCTATCCGATTTGAACTCACCTCACCACTTCCGCTGAGGTGCGCAAGTGGCGCCCCTAGAACCCGGTGCCCTCCACCTCATGCCCGGGCGTCTCGGCGATCAGCCCGCGGTAGGCCTGCTCGACGGTCGAGCCGTGGTTGATCACGCCGTCGACCTCGCGGGCGATCGGCATGCTCAGCCCGTACTGCGCGGCGAACTCCATCACCACGCTGGCCGCGCGCACGCCCTCGGCGACCTGGTTCATCGACGCGATGATCTCGTCGACAGACTTGCCCGAACCCAACTGTTCGCCGACGTACCGGTTGCGGCTGCGCTGGCTGGTGCAGGTGACGATCAGATCGCCCATGCCCGCCAGCCCGGAGAAGGTGTCGCGCGCCCCGCCCATCGCCTCGCCGAGCTTGGACATCTCGCGCACCGACCGCGACATCACCATCGCCCGGGTGTTCTCGCCGATCCCCAGCGAGTAGCCCATACCCACCGCGATCGCGTAGACGTTCTTCAACGCGCCGGCCATCTCCACCCCGACCACGTCGTCGGTGGTGTAGACCCGGAACCGCTTGGTGCTGAACAACGATGCCAACTCGGCGGCCAGGTGCGGGTCGGGCATGGCAAGCACCGCGGCGGCCGCGTAGCCTTCGGCGACCTCGCGGGCGATGTTCGGGCCGGCCAGAATCCCGGCCGGGTGGCCGGGTAGCACCTCGTCGACGATCTGCGACATCCGCATGTTGGTGCCCTGTTCCAGGCCCTTGACCAGTGAGACCACCGGCACCCACGGCCGCAGCTCGTTGGCCAACTCTTCGAGAACACTGCGGAACCCGTGCGACGGCACCGCCATCACCACCACGTCGGCGCTGCGGGCGGCATCGGCGAAATCGGTGGTGGCGCGCAGGGTCTCGCTGAGTTCCACCTCGTCGCCCAGGTAGCGACTGTTGCGGTGGTTGTCGTTGATGTCGGCGGCGGTCGTTTCCGATCGCACCCACTGCAGCGTCGGCGCGCGCCGCGAGCAGATGGATGCCACCGTGGTGCCGAACGATCCGCCGCCGAGGACGACGACCTTGGGGGTGCGGGTAGCAGCTGCCATGCAGCGAAGTTACCTCGGGCTAGCCGGCCAGAGGCACGCTTTCGCCGGCCCGCCCGAAGACCATCGACTCCTCGATCCGGTCGAAACGGTAATCCAGCGCGTCGGCGAAGTAGTTCTGCCGCACGTTCCAGGGCCGCTTGGTGCCCGAGCGCGGCAACGCGTGCGGCGCCCGCAGCACATATCCGGCCTGGATGTCCCACGCCGACTTCTCCGCCATCGGCTCGTCGCCGGCATGCGGGTAGGCGTGGGTATACCCGCGGGAAGCCATGTGCTCCAGCAGCTTTGCGGTAGCACGTGCGGTGATGTCGGCGCGCAGCGTCCAGGAGGCGTTGGTGTAGCCCACGCACCAGAACAGGTTCGGCACGCCCTGGAGCATGTGCGCTTTGTAGACGAATCGGTCGGTGGGCTTGATCTCGGTGCCGTCCAAGCTGATCCGCACGCCGCCGAGAGCCTGCAGCTGCAACCCGGTGGCGGTCACGATCACGTCGGCGTCCAGGTGCTCGCCGCCCTGCAACACGATGCCGGTGGCGTCGAAGTGATCGATCCGGTCGGTGACCACGTCCACCCGCCCGGCGCTGATCTCGGAGTAGAGGTCGGCGTCGGGAATCAGGCACAGCCGCTGGTCCCACGGTTCATAGGGCGGCTTGAAGTGCGTGTCGACGTCGTATCCCGCCGGCAGGTTCCGCACGGCCGTCTGGCGCAGCATCCACTTCAGCACCGGAGGCGTCTTACGGGCCAGGAACCAGATCACGCCCTCGAACAGTGCCATGATGAACCGGATGATCGGGTGAGCCACCTTGCGCGGCAACAGTTTTACCAGAACGTCGACGAACGTGCTGTACTTCGAGGCCGAGATCAGATACGTCGGCGTGCGCTGCAGCATGGTGACGTGACCTGCCTGCTGAGCCAGCGCCGGCACCAGCGACATCGCGGTGGCGCCGCTGCCGATCACCACCATTTTCTTGCCGGAGTAGTCCAGATCCTCGGGCCAGTGCTGCGGGTGCACCACCGTGCCCTGATACGTCTCGATGCCCGGGAAGTCCGGGGTGTAGCCGTCGTCGTAGTTGTAGTAGCCGGACCCGAAGAACACGAACCGGGCGCGGTAAATGCGAGGTGCGCCTTCCTGGTCGACCGTCACCGTCCAGGTGTCGGTCGACGAATCCCAGTCGGCCGACTGGACGTGGCTATTGAACCGGATGTGCTGATCGATGCCGTGCTTGCGGGCGGCGTCGGTCAGGTATTCGCGGATCTCGGTGCCGTCGGCCACCCGTTCGCGGCCGGTCCACGGCTCATACGGCAGGCACAGCGTGAAGATGCTGCTGTCCGAGCGCACACCGGGATAGCGGAACAGGTCCCACGTGCCCCCGATACGCTCCCGGCGCTCCAGGATCACCATGCTGGCGCCGGGGTTGCGTTCGGCGATGCGGTAGGCGGCCCCGATGCCGGAGATGCCCGCTCCGATGATGATGACGTCGACGACATCCTCGGTGCTCACGGCCCCAGCCTAAGCGCCGGGGCGGACGGCGGGCCAGTGTTTGGCCTACCGGTAGTTGACGAACTGCAGCGCCACCTCGAGGTCGGCGCCTTTGAGCAGCGAGATGACGGCCTGCAGGTCGTCGCGTTTCTTCGACGACACCCGGATCTCATCGCCCTGGATCTGCGCCTTGACCCCCTTGGGGCCCTCGTCGCGGATCAGCTTGGTGATCTTCTTGGCGTTCTCGCTGTCGATGCCCTGCTTGAGGGTTCCGTTGACTTTGTAGGTCTTGCCGGAGGCCTGCGGCTCGCCGGCGTCGAACGCCTTCATCGAGATGTCGCGGCGCACCAGCTTCTCCTTGAACACGTCGATGGCGGCCTTGACGCGCTCCTCGGTTGAGCTGACCAGCTCGATGCCCTCTTCACCCTTCCACGCGATGGTGGTGTCGGTGCCGCGGAAGTCGAACCGGGTGGCCAGCTCCTTGGCGGCCTGGTTCAGCGCGTTGTCGACCTCCTGGCGATCCACCTTGCTGACGATGTCGAACGATGAATCCGCCATGGATCCGTCCCTTCTCGTTGATGGCTGGCCGGTTTGTACTCGGGGTACATCCTCGTTGTAGTCTGCTAGGCGCGATACGGCAGGTTGTCCGAGCGGCCAATGGAAGCGGACTGTAAATCCGTCGGCGAAAGCCTACACAGGTTCGAATCCTGTACCTGCCACCCAGATCAGGCCCCCTTTTTTCAAGGGGGCCTGAGTGGTTTCTACAGCTCGTCGGAGAAGTCCGCGGTGATCCACCGGTCGGGCCGGATCGAATAGATCACCGAGGAGTCGCCGTCGATTCCCGCAGCGAAGGCGCGACCGCCTTCCTCGCCCAGGTAGCGGATCGCGATGGTCTCGCGCTGATCGAGTGGGGCGGGGCTGGCCACGTCGACGACGCTGCCCTCGACGATGACGTACTGATACGGCAGCTCCTCGCGCTGCACCACCAGGGTCACCGTGCCGGCCTGCTCGATGAGCTGCGCCTTGCGGGTCCCGGCGCCGGTGTTGACCAGGATGACGCCGCCGGGGGTGTAGTCGTACCAGATCGGGACGCTGGCCGGGGGGCGCCCGCCGGTGGCGGCGACGGACAGGACGGCGACGTGCTTGTCGGCCAGGAACTGCTGACGTTCGGCTTCGGTGAAGGGTTTGGGCATGTCGGCTCGAACGAGTGCGGCCGGCGAGGTATTCCACCGGGCTACCAGTCCGGCGGCAGCGGCTTGATCCGGGTCCACGGCGTGCAGCCGAAGCTGACGAACGTGCCGTAGGCGGCCCGCGGGTCGATCTCGACCGTCGGCGTACCGAGCGCGACCACCCGCGAACCCGACTCGACGACGCGGTCGCGTGAGTCGAGGACGGAGTAGGTGCACAACCCGCTGGGGCCGATGTCGGCCACGTAGGTGCCGTAAGGCATCGCTTGGGGGACGGCGTAGGCGCCGGGCGGGATGGTTGGCCCGATGTCGGTGGCCGCCAGCCCGAGCATGGGCGACCCGGTGGGTGGAGCGGTGGTGGTAGGCGGCACGGTGGTCGGCGCCATGGCGGTGACGGTCGTCGTTTCCGGCGGGGCCACCGTGGTGATCGCGGTGGTGACGGTGGTCGTCGAGGTCATCGGTGCGGCGGCAGGCGGGGCCGACGGCTTCGAGTCGGTGCTGCCGATCAGGTACAGCGCCAGGAACGCGGCCGCCGACAGGCCGACGCCTTTGCGGAGCCGGCGCCGGGGCTTCCGCGGGGCCAGCGCGGCGATCGGAAGCATCGCGAGCGACCCCGCCCGCAACGCGGTGGCGAACTCGGTGCAGCTGTCGTACCGCCTGGCCGGATCCTCGGCCAGGGCCCGGGCCAGAGCCGGCTCGAGATCGGCCGGATTGAGGCGCACCGGTGGCTTGCCGGTGAGCAGGTGATAGGCGGTGGCGGCCAGCGCGTACTGGTCGGCCCGGCCGTCCAGCGGCTCGCCGCGCAGCTGCTCGGGCGCGGCATAGAGCAGTGTGCCTACCGCCATGTTCGTCGATGTCAGACCGCTGACCTCCGCCACTCGCAACCCGATCCCGAAGTCCGCCAACATGATTCGGGCCTCATCTTCGTCCGGATCGGTCAGCAGGATGTTCGCCGGCTTGACGTCGCGGTGCAGCAGGCCGCGTTGGTGGGCGTAGTCCAAGGCCTCGCCGACGGCGGCGACGATCTCGACCGCCAGCTCACGCGGCAGCCCGCCCCGGTTCCGGCGCAGCCGGCGCGACGCGTCGGACCCGTCGACGTGGTCCATGGCGATCCAGAGCTGGCCCTGGTACTCGCCGCGGTCGTGGACCCCGACGATGTGCGGGTGCCACAGCGTGGCGGCCAGGTCCGCCTCGCGGTTGAACCGCTCCCGAAATGCCGGATCGGCCGAGACGGCGGCCGGCAGCACCTTCAGCGCGTCACGGCGGGGCAGCCGGGGGTGTTCGGCCAGGTAGACCTCGCCCATGCCGCCGGAACCCAGCAAACGCACGATGCGATAGCCGGCGAAGGTGGAACCCGCGGTGAGCATGGCCGCAACATATCCCCGGCCACCGACAACACCGACGGACTTTAAAGGGTCCAAAGTCCCCTAGCGAACACAACGCTGGTAAGGCTAACCTTCGTCGCATGACTCTTCCCATGCCCGACCGCAAGACCGCCGACCTGCCTGGCCACTGGCTGTTCGCCCGGCTCGGCAAACGCGTCCTGCGGCCCGGCGGGCTCGGGCTGACCCACCGGATGCTCGCCGACGCGCAACTGTCCGGCGCCGACGTCGTCGAACTGGCCCCCGGCATGGGCCGCACCGCCAAAGAGATCCTGGAGCACACCCCGGGCACCTACACCGGCGTCGAGGCCGACGAGAACGCCGCCGGCGTGGTCCGCTCGGTGGTCGGCGACCAGGGCAAGGTGGTCACCGGTGAGGCATCGGAGACCGGGCTGGCCGCCGGCAGTGCCGACGTCGTCATCGGCGAGGCCATGCTGACCATGCAGACCAACGCCCACAAGTCCGAGATCGCCCGCGAGGCGTTCCGGGTGCTGCGCCCGGGCGGCCGCTACGCCATCCACGAGCTCGCGCTGCAGCCCGACAACGTCCCCGAGACCGTCAAGGACGAGGTCCGCGCCGCGCTGGCCCGCTCCATCAAGGTCAACGCGCGCCCGCTGACCGCCGCGGAGTGGAGCGAGCTGCTCACCGAGGCCGGCTTCACGGTGGAGAAGATCTCCTACGCGCCGATGGAGCTGTTGGAGCCGCACCGGCTGATCGCCGACGAGGGGCTGCCGGGCGCTCTGCGATTCGTCTTCAACGTGCTGCGCGACTCCGACGCCCGCGCCCGGGTGCTCAACATGCGCTCGGTGTTCCGTAAGCACCGCAACAACATGGCCGCCATCGAGGTGATCGCCGCCAAGCCGGCGGCGTGACGCACTTGCAATGATGGTCGGGTGAGCACCCGCGACCGCGATGAGGCGGGCCGTCCCCGCAACGCCCGTCCGCGTGATCGCCTGGGACGGCCGCTGCCGCGCGGCGCCCAGGGCGGCGTGCAGGGCGTGCCGGACGACCTGGACCTGCCACCGTCGCAGACGCTGGCGTATGCGCAGCTGCTGCTCGACGACGGGTTGGCGTTCAACGCCCACGAGGTGCTGGAGGCCGCCTGGAAACACCGACCCGACAACGAGCGCGACCTGTGGCAGGGCCTGGCGCAGCTGGCCGTCGGGGTCACCCACGTCCAGCGCGGCAACGTCACCGGCGCGGTGAGCCTGCTGCGCCGCGGCGCCGACCATCTGGCCGGACTGCGCGCTCCGGCGCCGTTCGGGATCGACCTGGCCGGCCTGCTGCGTTTCGCCGCCGCTCTGGCCGACGACCTGGCCGCGGGCGTGACGATCGACCCGCAGCGCCTGTGCCCCCGGTTGGTCGTGTGAGCGGCCCGAGTCGCTGGACGCTGGCCGACGGACGTGAGCTGTTGTTCTTCAGCCTGCCCGGCCGTGCGCCGGCGCCAGTCGCTGATGTCCGCCCGCTGCCGCCGCGCGATCCCGAGCCGTCGGAGTTGCGGTTCGACCGCGCCACCGGCCAGTGGGTGATCATCGCCGCGCAGCGCCAGGACCGCACCTATAAGCCGCCCGCCGAGGCGTGCCCGCTGTGCCCGGGGCCGACCGGGCTTACCAGTGAGGTACCCGCACCCGACTACGACGTGGTGGTGTTCGAGAACCGGTTCCCCAGTCTGGCCGGCCCGGGATTTCGGCGCGATAATGACCGCTCAGCGAGAGAAACCGCGCCGAAATCATTCGTGTCGGCACCGGGGAACGGCCGCTGCGAGGTGATCTGCTTCTCGCCGGATCACACCGGCTCGTTCGCCGAACTGCCGGCGGAGCACGCCCGGCTGGTGGTGCAGGCCTGGCGGCACCGCACCGCGGAGATGTTGGCGCGCAAGGAGATCGAGCAGGTGTTCTGCTTCGAGAACCGCGGCGAGGAGATCGGCGTGACACTGGCCCATCCGCACGGCCAGATCTACGGGTATCCGTATCTGACCCCGCGCACTGCCGCCATGCTGGCACAGGCCCGCGAGAACCGGAACGCCCACGGCACCAACCTGTTCGCCGATCTGCTGGCCGCCGAGGTGGCCGACGGTTCCCGGATCGTGGCGCGCACCGAGCGGTTCACCGCGTTCGTTCCCTACGCCGCGCGCTGGCCGGTGGAGGTGCACCTGTATCCGAATCGGCGGGTGCACAACCTGACCGACCTGACCGAGGACGAGCTGGACGACTTCGCCGAGATCTACCGAAACCTGTTGGGCCGCTTCGACCGACTCTACGACGCCCCGCTGCCCTATATGGCCGCACTGCACCAGTACCGTGACGAGCGTGAACAGGCCGACGGGTATTTCCACGTGGAGCTGATGTCGATTCGGCGCAGCGCCACCAAGCTGAAGTATCTGGCGGCCTCGGAGTCGGCCATGGACGCGTTCATCGCCGACGCCACCCCGGAGTCTGTCGCGGCCAGGCTGCGTGCGCTGTGATCGCCTACTCCGCACCCGGCCGGGTCAACCTGATCGGCGAACACACCGACTACAACGGTGGTTTCGCGTTGCCGATCGCGTTGCCGCAGCGCACCAGCGTCACCTTCGACCCCGACGACTCCGACAACCTCACCGTCGTCTCCGACCACGCCGACGGGCCGGTGCGCATCCCGCTGGACACCACCCCGGGCGGGGTGACGGACTGGGGGGCTTATGTCGCCGGGGTGGTGTGGGCGCTGCGCGACAGCGGTTTCGCGGTGTCCGGCGGCACCATGTCGATCAGCAGTGACGTGCCGATCGGGTCGGGACTGTCGTCGTCGGCGGCGCTGGAGTGCGCGGTGCTCGGGGCGCTGACGTCGGGTGCGCCGATCGACCGTATCGAGCTGGCCCGGCTCGGGCAGCGCGCCGAGAACGACTACGTCGGCGCCCCAACGGGTTTGCTGGATCAACTGTCATCGATGTTCGGCGAGGTGGCCAACGCGATGCTGATCGACTTCCGCGACGTCGCGGTGCACCCGGTGCCATTCGACCCGGACGCCTCCGGGGTGGCGCTGCTGCTGTTCGACTCCGGCCAGCGGCACGGCCACGTCGACGGCGAGTACGCGGCGCGGCGGGCCTCCTGCGAGCGGGCCGCCGCCGCGCTCGGTGTGACATCACTGCGCGAGGTGCAGCACCGCGGCGTCGACGTGCTGGCGGCTCTTTCCGATCCGGTCGATGCGCGCCGCGCCCGCCACGTGCTGACCGAGAACGAGCGGGTGCTCGATTTCGTCGCCGCCTGCGCGGAGTTGGACTTCGGCGCCGCCGGGCTGCTGTTCACCGCGTCGCACGCTTCGATGCGCGACGACTTCGAGATCACCACCGAGCACATCGATCTGATCGCCGATGCCGCGGTGGCCGCCGGGGCGTTGGGTGCCCGGATGACCGGCGGCGGATTCGGCGGCTGTGTGATCGCGTTGGTGCCGGCCGAGCTGACGCTCAAGGTGGGCGACGCGGTGCGTAGCGCGGTCATGCAGGCGGGTTACGACGAGCCGGACTTCAGCAGGGTGTTCGCGGCCGCCGGGGCGGGATGGTGACTCCCTGGAAGTCGAGCCGGCACGGGACTTTCGTTCGGCCGCCGACAACTACCGCGCTGCGCTGACCTGGATCACATTGCGTAGTCGGGCAGGTCGAAGTCGTCGCGTACCCCGCCGGCGAGCAGGTTCGCCAGGAAACGCAGGTTCATCGCCCGGATCGCCACGCGGCGAAACCACAGACCGAATCGTGTTCGGGTGGCGAAGAATCCGAGGAACTGACGGGCCCCGGCCTGTTTGCTCTCGATGAACGGCCGCAGTCGGGTTTCGTAGCGCTCGAAGGCACGCCGGTGGTCACCGTCGCGCAGTTCACCGGCCAGCACGTAGGCCTCGGCGATGGCAAGGCCGGTGCCCTCACCGCCCAGCAGCGAGATGCACCCGGCGGCATCACCGAGCAACAGCACCCGTCCCCGCGACCAGCGGTCCATCCGAACCTGGCTGACCACATCGAAGTAGAGGTCCTCGGCATCGTCGAGCGCGTCCAACATCTGCCGGCACTCCCAGCCGGCATCCCCGAACTGGTTGCGCAGCGCGGCTTTCGGGTCGGCGTCGACGTCGCCGGACGGGTCGCGGTAGACGAACAGGAACATGGTGCGGTCGTCGCGCAGTGCGACCCGTGCCGCCTGCCGGCCGGGGACGGCGTAGGTGACGTAGACCAGCTCGTCGCGCGGGCGGTACCCCTCGACGACGGCGGCGGCCACCTTGCAGCCGAGGTAGTGCTCGAAATCGGTGTGCGGGCCGAACACCAACCGGCGCACGTTGGAATGCAGGCCGTCCGCGCCGATCAGCAGGTCGAAGTCACGCAACCCGGCGTGTGCGAACGTCAATGCGACGCCGTCGTCGTGCTCGTCGACGGCGGTGATGGTGTCGCCGTAGATCATCTGGACATCATCGGCGATGGTGGCGTGGATGGTGGCGGCCAGGTCGCCGCGGGGCAGGCTGGTGAAATCCTGGCCGAGCAGGTGCCGAAAGACGTTGGTGTCCAGCGCCGCGATGGTGCCGCCGTCCGTGCCGACGGTTCGCACGGACTCGATCTCATAGCCCGCGTGCAGAAGCTGCGCCTCGATGCCCATGCGGCGGGCCACGGTGTAGCCCACGCCCCAGAAGTCGATCATGTAGCCGCCGGACCGGAAGGCCGGCGCCTTCTCGACTACGGTCACGTCGTGCCCGGTGCGGTGTAGCCAGTGCGCGAGTGCCGTCCCGGCCACCCCCGCACCGCTGATCGCGATCCGCATGGGCTCAGATCATCTCGTTCTCGGTCAGCCATCGCATCACCGGCCAGCCGATGAACACCGGCAGCCAGCAGGTCAGCACCCGATAGAGCAGTACCGAGGGCACCGCCAGCGCGGCGGGCACCCCGAACGCGGCCAGGCCACCGATCAGGGCGGCCTCCACGGCGCCGACCCCGCCGGGCGTCGGGGCGGCCGAGGCCAGCGTGCCGCCGACCATGGTCACCACGGTGACGGTCACAAACGACGTGTTGCCGCCGAAGGCCTCCACACTGGCCCACAACGCGAGTGCCGCACCGAGAGTCGTCCCCGCGGCACCCAGCACGATCAACGCCAGCCGTTTGGGCTCGCGCGCCAGGTCCAGCAGGTCACCGGAGACTTCGGTGAGGCGTGGGCGAAGCTCGGTCGTCAGCCACCGGCGCAGGTTGGGCACCAGCAGGACGATGCCGGCCAGGCCCAGCGCCACGCCGGCGATCAGATACAGCAGGTTGGGGCTGGGTACGAAGTGCGACAGGCCCGCCGAGGCCCCCGCGGCCGTGGTGAAGATGACCAGCAGGATCACGTGCACGATCACCTGCACCGACTGCTGCAGCGCTACCGCTGCGGTGGCCCGCAACGTGTTCAGGCCGCCTTTCACCAGAAACCGGGTGCTCAACGCGAGCCCGCCGACGCCGGCCGGAGTGGTGGTGGCCGCAAAGGTGTTGGCTACCTGCATGATCGCCAGGTTGCGGAAGCTGACCATGCCGTTGGCACAGGCCCACAGGGCGCCCGCCGCACCCACATAGGTCAGTGACGAGACGATCAGTCCCAGCAGTGCCCACGCCCAATTCGCGTGCTGCAGTTGGGAGAAGAACGTCGGCACCTGGCTGATAAAGGGGTAGGCGACGTAGACCAGGCCGCCCAGCAGCGCGAGCTGGATCATCTGGCTGCGGGTGAATCGGGTGATGGTCTTGGTCTGGATCTCATCGGTGTTGGTCTGGCGTTTGACCTCGTCGCGGGCGGCGGAGATCACCGTGCCGACGTCGGGCACCGCCTTGCGCAGCCGGGCCGGCATCGCCGATTTGGTGAGTCGTCGCGATGCCGCCAATACCGCTGTGCGGCCGAAGCTTCCGATCGCCGCACGCACCGCGCTGGCCGGGTCGTACAGCGACGACGTCGTCACCAACAGCTGGGCGATGTCGGACTGCAGCTGGGTGACGGTGGCGCCGTACTCGGCGTTGCCGAACCCGCCGAATAGCACTGTGCCGTCGTCGACCGTCATCTCCTTGCTGCGCAGATCGCCGTGCGAGATCTGCTGAGCGTGCAGGCGGGCCAACGACTCCCAGGGCTTGTTCACCGGGGTGTCGGCCACACAGGCGGCGATCGGGACGCCGCGGTGCGGGGTGTGTGCGTACAGCGTCCAGCCGCGATCCAGGGACGCAACGGCCACGGTGTCGGAGTTGGCCAGGTGTGCATCGCCGATCGCGATCGCCATCAGCGCGCGGTGCTCCACGGCGCGGTGCAGGGAGGCGTGCAGCGGCGCGGTCTCGGTGGTGCGCAACCGCAGCTTGCGCCAGAGCTGACGCAGCGCGCCTCCGCTGCGCTGGTTGGGCCCGTACAGCTCGATGATGCCCGGGTGCTCGCCGGCGTTGGACAGCACCAGCGGGCCGGGGCCGGCCGGCCGGACGACGGTCAGTTCGGTGACGGTGCGGCCGCGCCTGGCCAGCGCGCGTACGGCACCGTCGAGGGGCACCTCCAGTGCGGGGGTGCCGACGATCAGGACCACCAGGGCTCCGACGAACCAGCCGACGGCCAGGCCGAGCAGCGAGCGGGCGGGCACGATCGCGCTGACCACGAGGTGGATCGGCACGAAGGCCAGCAGCAGCACCCACCACCAGCGTCGCCAGCGGGCCGGCAGCCACGGACCCGACACCGTCAGCATCGCGGCGAGCATCGCGATCCAGCGCGGGTCGTCGAGGAACTGCGCCAGCGTGGTGGCCAGGCGTTCGGACAGGTCGAAATGCCAGGCGGGGGCGGCCAGCCCGTTGCTGCGGATGGACAGCGACACCACCGCCAGCAACCCGGAGACGGCGTAGGCGCCCAGCAGCTTCCACTGCCGCGAGGCCACCAGGCCGATCAGGATCGCGAACGGCAACACCAGGATCGCGATGCCGTAGGCCAGATAGACCAGGTTGGCGTGGGCGGGGGAGAGCACCCCGATGATTTGGGAGATCGACCGCTCCAGTGCCACCCATTCGTAGCGGGTGACCAGGGAACTGGTGATGACGGCGGCGAGGAACAGGGCGGCCAGCAACAGGCGCAGGATGTCGTTGGTGCGTCGGGCCAGCGGCTGCAACAGGTTGCCGGTGACGGCGACATCGCGCCCCTCAACTCGCATGATCACTTTCGTTCCGTCTGGTGCCGCTTCCCGACGCGGCTCGCCACAACTTAACCGGTGAGCGGGCGTGTCACGCCATTTTGTCGGCGATCAGAGCGGGTAGTGCACCCCGGTCATCTTCTCCGACTCCTCCCACAGCCGGCGCCACAGCCGCTGATCTTTCGACAACGAGCTCGACGGGCACGGGCCCACCGGGCCGCGGGCCTGGTTCAGCTTCGTCGGGCCCCAGTAGGTGTCGACGTCGGCGTCGGTGGTCGCGGCCAGCAGGATCGACTCGGCGGCCCGCTCGGGCCGCTGGCCGATCAGCCCCATACCGAACTTGGTGACCAGGCCGGGCAGCGACCTGTCGCTGTCGAACAGCTCGGTGTCCGACACCCCGGGATGCACGCAGTAGGAGCGTAGCGGCGAGCCGGCCGCGACCAGCCGTTGTTGCAGGTCGCGGGCGAACATCAGGTTGGCCAGCTTGGACTGGGCGTAGGCCAGGTTGCGCTGGTAGAACCGGTGCTCATAGTTGAGGTCGTCGATCCAGAACTTCGGGGTCTGCTTGTGCGCGATGCTCGACACCGTCACCACCCGGTCGCCGATGCGGTCCAGCAGCAGCCCCGTCAGCGCGAAATGTCCCAGGTGGTTGACCCCGAACTGGGTCTCGAACCCGTCGACCGTGCGTCGCATCGGGATGTTCATGATCCCGGCGTTGTTGATCAGCACGTCGAACCGGCTCTGCTGCGCGGCGAAGTCGCGCACCGAGGCCAGGCTGCCCAGATCCAGCGCGGCCACCGTGACGTCGCCGCCGATGTCGTCGGCGATCTGCTGGGCCTTGGCGGTGTTGCGGCAGGCCATCACCACGGTGGCGCCCTTGGCAGCCAGCGTTCGGGTGACGATCTCACCGAGGCCGCCGTTGGCGCCGGTGACCACGAAGGTACGGCCGTGCTGATCGGGAGTGTCGCCGATGGTGAATGCCATGCGCCAAACGCTACCGCGATGCTCACCGCGCGCCCTATGAGACCAGCACCGCACCGCGCTCGGTGATGACGTGCACCTGCTCGCCCCCGATGGCCTCCAGGTAGCCGCGACGCAACGTCACTGCCACTCCACCGGGCAGTCCCGGGATGGCGAAGCGCGCCGACCCCCCGGCCGCCTCGTGCAGCACGGTGACCGGGGGATAGCGCAGCAGGGTTCGCAGGGAGTGGTCATCGTGGCCCTCGAAGAGCCGGGCGGTGCGGATCGCGCCGTCGATCGCCCACTCCAGATTGGAGTCCAGGGCGCGCACCCGCTCGTCCGACAGCGGCGACGGCGGTGGCGCCAACAACGTCGTCAACTCCGGCGGGTGGCAGGCCTCGACGGCGATGTCGTACGCGGTCGCACCCCGCGCGTCGCGCAGGCAGCGCAGTGCACCGCGTTCGAGCAGTGCGCCAACGACTTTCACCGGCGCACCGTGACAGGCGGCGTGATGCAGCGGGGTGAGCCACTCGGCGCCCCCGGGCCGCCACTGATTGACGCTGAGTGCCGGGGTGTTTGCGAGCAGGTCGAGCAGCGCCGGCCAGTCGCCGGCGTCGGCCAGATCGGCCAGGTGGTGCCCGGCTGTGACCAGGTCCTCCGACAGCAATGAAGGTTCCAGCACGCCGGGCCAATCTAACGGTGGTTCGTCCATGTCCAGAACCTAGACGGGCCCACCGACAAGCGCCGTCGGCGAACGTGAGCACCGGGACCTGTCGGTACCCGCCGATACCCTGGAGTCAACTGCTGGGAAAGGGGCGCAATGGAACTATCTGTTGCACAACGTGACCGGGCCTGCGGCGCACTGCTGGCCACCGCTGCCGGTGACGCTTTGGGTGCCGGCTACGAGTTCGACGGGCCCCGCGGGCCGGGTGAGCCGATCGACATGATCGGTGGTGGGTTGGGGGCGTTCACGCCCGGCGAATGGACCGACGACACGTCGATGGCGATCGCGATCGCCGAGGTCGCCGCCACCGGTGCCGATCTGGCATCCGAGCCGGCGCAGGACGCCGTCGTCGCCCGCTGGTACGAGTGGTCGAAGAATGCCAAGGACATCGGCGTGCAGACCCGGGCCGTGCTCTCGGCTGCCGCCCGGCGCGGGATCGGTGCCCAGAGCGCGCGGCAGGAGTCCGAAGCCCTGCATCGCAGCTCCGGGCGCACCGCGGGCAACGGGTCGCTGATGCGCACCGCACCGGTGGCGCTGGCCTACCTCGATGACGAGGCGGGGCTGGTCGCCACCGCCCGGGTGATCAGCGAGCTCACCCACTTCGACCCCGACGCCGGGGACGCGTGCGTGTTGTGGTGCACCGCGATCCGTCACGCCGTGCTGACCGGCGAGATGAATGTGCGAATCGGGTTGGCGCACTTGGACACCGAGCGTAGGCAGTTGTGGGGGCAGCGTCTCGACGAGGCCGAACACGCCCAGCCGCGCGACTTCACCCACAACAACGGGTGGGTGGTCGCCGCGCTGCAGGGTGCCTGGTCGGCGATCACCACGACGGCGGTTCCCGAGCAGGACCCGGCCGCCGGGGTGTTCGGTGTCGACCATCTGCGGTCGGCGTTGGAGGCCGCGGTGCGCGGTGGTGGTGACACCGACACCGTCGCCGCGATCGCCGGCGGACTGTTGGGCGCGGTCTACGGGGCATCGGCGGTGCCGTCGCGGTGGCGGATGCTGCTGTGCGGCTGGCCGGGGCTGTCGACCCGTGGACTGATCCAGCTGGCCGAGAACATCATCGACCACGGTGCGCCGAAACCCTTCGACTACAGCTATGGCGGCTACCCGGAGGCCCGCCAGATCGTCGCGCATCCACATGACGACAAGGTGTGGATCGGCGGGGTAGCCGCGCTGCACCACCTGCCCGCCGGCGTCGACGCGGTGGTATCGCTGTGCCGGGTCGCCGACGGTGACATCCCCTCCGGGGCAACGCAGCTCGACGTCCGCCTGATCGACAGGGACGAGCCGGAGCAGAACCCGAACCTCGACTTCGTGCTGCTCGACACCGCGCAGGCGATCGAGGCGCTGCGCGCCGAGGGGCGCACCGTGTTCCTGCACTGCGTACAGGCCTACAGCCGCACCCCCACCATCGCCGCGCTCTACGGCGCGCGCAAGCAGGGCATCGACATAGACGACGCACTGGCCGATGTGCGTGCGGTGCTGGCGGATGCGCGGCCGAACCGGGCATTTCGGGCGGCGCTGCAGCGGCTGGTTCCGGGGCAGCGACGAACACCGACTGGGATTTTCGGACCGTTGCCTACCTCTGGGATCCGCGGCTCGGGGCGATCAACGCCGGGGCCGACCGTCTTGAAGCGCTCGACGAGGACGCCCGGGCGGAAAGCATCGCAGCACTGGGCGGCCGGGTGGCTGCGCTGGCGGGTGAGATGGACGACGGGTGGCTGGTCAGCACGGCCTACTTCATGGTCGACGATCTGTACAAGTCGTGCTTCCACCAATTGCTGTGGTCACTCGAGGCCGAGGAGTACATCCGCGCCACTGCCGGTGTGGTGATGCAGGAGCTGGCCCGCCGGGAGTTCGTGCTCCACTACGTGATCGACAACCAGGAGTGCGAAGCCAAACTGGCTGACCGGCTCACCGGCATTCCACTGCCATTCTGGGCGGCCGGGCTGTTCGTGACCGGACCGCAGATCATGGCGCTGGAGTTGATGGAGCAAGCAGACCATCAGCCCAGGGCGGTCAGCGCCATTCCGCGCTACCGCGCCGAGGGCCAGCACCTCGCCGATCAGTTGATTCTGCGCTGCCACCGTGAGCGCCGGCCGTCGGTGTATCTCAATATGGATCTCGACGACGACGCGCCGGCGCTGTCCCTGGAGGTGGCGTTGTCTCCCAAGGACACATCCGGCGCCATCGTCATCTTCCGCAACGAGGCCCCGGCGATCGGGTCCTTCGCCTACATCACCCCACCACCGGGGGTCATCCTGCCGCGGGGGTAGCCAGGCCTGTCGGTACCCACCGATACATTCGACGTAACAGCACTTCCCCACGGGGGCTTCATAACTCGGGAGGTATCCATGCCGCACTACACCCCGATCATCCTGCTCGGGGACCAGGAGACGGTGGAACGCCGGGACCGCCTGGACTCAGACGCTGCCAAGCAGGGCTACACGATCGTCGATGCGTTGGGGTTCGACGAGGGGGCCGTGGTCCGCGAAGACGACCTCACCGAGGTCGGGGCCATCGTCGCCGCACTGGCCCGGGCCATCACCCGCCGGGCCGACATATGGGTGCCGTATCCCGGCCCGGACTTCGTCCGTGAGCAGCATCTGCGACGGCTGTCCCTGGTGCTGCAGCGCCACGGCCTGACCCTGGTGCTTTACCGGCAGCTGTACCGGGTGCCCACCCGCGGCGGAAGCAGCCTGATCGACCAGGCGCTGCGCACGGAGGTGCAGGCCGTCGACGATCTCGACCACGCGGCGCTGGCGTTCGCGGGCGCCACGAGCCTGAGCCGGGAGATCGCGCTGGCGCTGGGCAAGACCCCTGCGCCGGCGATCAGGCGCCCGACGGATCGCGCTGAGGAGCCGGAGCCCTCGATGCCGCCGACGCTGCCGCCGCCCACGGTGCCGTGGACCCAGCGCAAGCGACTGGTCAAGCACTACGCCGGCTGGTTGGTGCACGGTTGCGGGGTCACTCAGGCCGCCACCGCGCGGGTGCTGAACTCGGCGGGGCAGCGCACCGCGACCGGTGCGCAGTGGAAGTCGGCGTCGGTGGCCAAGCTGCTCACCGGTGAATTCGACATCGCCCGCGGGTGATCAGTCCTTGAAGTAGACCAACTGATGCGTGCTGGTCAGCAGCGAGCCGTCGCGGGACCACAGGTGCGCACTCTGGTCGAAGTAGCCGCGGGAGAACGCGTTGGCGCGCGCGCTGCCCAGCACGAAATCGCCTCCCACGGAGTCGACTCGGGACTGATCGGCATGGAAGTAGGTGGTCAGCGAGATGGTGCCCGCCGGGATGAAACCGCCACGGCGCAGGAACACCCGCGGATAGAAGATGTCGGAGACCGCGGCCAGCCCGGCGAAGTCCAGCGGACGCTGCTCGACGTCGCGCACCCACAAGGTGGTGGTCGAGGAGTCGCTGAGCACACCGTCGTCGGGGATGGGGCCTTGCGTGAAACGCATGTCGTAGCGTTTGGCCCACACGATGGGCTCGAAGAACGCGCTGCGTGGAATATCTTCGGGTGCAGGCACTTTCGGCGAACGTGCTTCAATGTCGGCCCAGGTGTCGCGGTGCGTCCCGAAGACCGCGGTGGCAGTGGTCTTGACCTCGTCGCCCTGACGCAGCTCCAGAATCCAGTGCTGGTTGCTGCGGTTGGTGCGCGCGGCCCGCAGTGCGATGTCGAACTCGCCGTCGGCGATCGGCGCGGCGTAGTTGACCGTCAGCGCCAGCGGCTCCCCGATGCGGTCCGGGTGGGTTTCGACGGCGCGCAGCAGCACCGCCGCGGTGATCCCGCCGAACGGGCCGACCATGTTGGCCCACGCGGGTTCGGTGGCACCGCGGACCAGTTCGGCGCCGACGTGATCCAGGAGCATGGCGCGGTCGAAGGGGTGCATGGGCGATCCTTTTCGGAATGGGTCAGGCCGTGTTCTGGTGTTCGACGAACTCGTCGAGCACCTTGCGGGACAGCTTCGACACGCTCATGCCGCGCGTCTTGGCGATCTCCCGCAATCTATCGCGGGTCCGCTCGGACACCCGGACCTGCACCACCGGGGAGTGCTGATATCGCCAGCGCTAGCGTCTTTTGGACTCACACATGGCAGCTGACTCGGTGCGGGAGTGACGCGTGGGGGACCTGGTTTGCGCACGAATATCAGGCCCATGCCTCGCGGCCCGTAGGCTGGTCAGGTGGCACTACCGGACCTGACCGCCGACTTCGCCCGCGAGTTCCCCGAGCTGGCGGTGCGCGCGCACGCCGATACGCCCCCCAACCCGCGGCTGCTGATCCTCAACGAGCCGCTCGCCACCGACCTGGGCCTGGACCCGCAGTGGTTGCGTAGCCCCGAGGGCCTCGGACTGCTGACCGGAACGACGGTGCCCGACGGCGCGACCCCGGTGGCGCAGGCCTACGCCGGACACCAGTTCGGCAACTACGTTCCGGTGCTGGGCGATGGCCGGGCACTGCTGCTCGGCGAGCTCACCGACGGCCACAGCCGATACGACCTGAGCCTGAAGGGTTCGGGGCGCACCGCGTTCGCCCGCGGCGGCGACGGCCTGGCGGTCATCGGCCCGATGCTGCGCGAGTACGTGATCAGCGAGGCCATGTGCGCCCTGGGCATCCCCACCACCCGCGCACTGGCGGTCACCGCCACCGGACGCGACGTGCAGCGGGAGACGGCGCTACCCGGGGCGGTGCTGGCCCGGGTGGCCGCCAGCCACCTGCGGGTCGGCAGCTTCCAGCTCGTCGCACAGCAGGCCCGCGCCACCGGTGACCTCACGCTGCTGCGGCGCCTGGCCGATCACGCCATCGCCCGCCACCACCCACAGGCCGCGCACGCCGAAAACCGTTACGTCGCACTGTTTTCAGCAGTGGTCGAAGCCCAGGCGTCGCTGGTGGCGCGCTGGATGCTGGTCGGGTTCGTGCACGGGGTGATGAACACCGACAACACCACGATCTCCGGTGAGACCATCGACTACGGGCCGTGCGCGTTCATGGAGGCCTACGACCCGGCGACGGTGTTCAGTTCCATCGACCACGCCGGCCGCTACGCCTACGGCAATCAGCCGCTGGTCATGCAGTGGAACCTGTCCCGGTTCGCCGAGACGCTGTTGCCGTTGTTCTCCGACGACGAGGACAAGGCACTGTCGGTGGCGGTGGAGATCCTGGAAGGCTTCATGCCGCGCTACCACAGCTACTGGTCCGACGGCATGCTGGCCAAGTTCGGGCTGACCCGCAGCATGGAGGCCGCCGCGTTGATCGATCAGGCGCTGATGCTGCTCAAAGACAACGCCGTCGACTACACCTCGTTCTTCCGGGCGCTGAGCAAGGCGGCCCGAGGTGAGGCCGAAGGGCCGTTGGCGGACAACGTCTTTGGTGATTGGCTGGCCCGCTGGCGCGCATTGGCGCCCGACGTGGAGGCGATGGAGAAGGTCAATCCGATCTACATCCCGCGCAATCACCTGGTGGAGCAGGCGCTGACCGCGGCCATGCGCGGCGATCTCACGCCGGTGCACGAGCTGCTGGCTGTGCTGGCCGAGCCCTACCGGGAGCGCGACGGGCTGGAAAACTATGCGTTGCCGGCGCCGCCGGAGTTCGGGGGGTATCGCACGTTCTGCGGGACGTGACGCTCAGCCCGGATTGACCGCGGTCACCACCCAGGTGCGGCCCGGGAACTTCACCACGCCGTCGACGCGGAGCCGGCGCAGCTCGTCGCGCAGCTCCTCTACGACAGCGGCCCAACCGTCGGCGCCCAACCGGTCCGACAGCTCGGCGCGGGCCTGCTGACCGGTGGAGTTGGCCAGGATCAGGCGCAGGCGCTCCTCGACGCCGTCGCTGCCGTCGATGCCGAAGTCGCAGACGCCGTCGAACGCCGTCACGTCGACGTCACTCCAGCCGGCGTCGTCCAGGATGGTCCGCACCCGTTCGGCATTGCCGAAAGCCAGCGGCCCGGGTGCCTCGGGATCTGGTGCGGCGGGTGGTGTTTCGAGTCGGGCGGTCAGGACGTCGACACCGGCGGTGAACATCGGGTTGTCGCCTTCTCGCCAGCACACGAACGTCAGCCGGGCTCCGGGCGCGGCCGCGTCGCGGATGTTGGCGAACGCGGCCACCGGGTCGTCGAAGAACATCACCCCGAACCGCGAGATTATCCGGTCGAAGGGCTCCCCGGTGGCGGGCCGCAGGGCAAGGGTCTGGGCGTCACCGAGCGACACCGTGGCCTCCGGCACCCGGCGGCGTGCCTCGGCCACCATCGGATCGGAGATGTCGACTCCGAACGGGATCGCCCCCAGTGCTGCCGCCTGATGCAACAGAGTCCCTGAACCACAACCGATGTCGAGCACCCGATCTCCGGAGCCGATGTCGATGGCCTGCAGCACCGCGTCGGCGAACGGCGCCAGCACCGCCTCGAAGATCGCCGCGTTGTCCACCCAGTCGATGCCCTGCGCCGCCCAGGCCTGCTGCTGTTCCTCGTTCGCCATGACCGTCAGCTTAGGGCTGATCCGTCGGAGGCTGCACGATACGCACCTGACGGCGGGCGGGTCGATGAACGACCGTGATGCCGGCCTGAGCGCAGGCCTCGACACCGTGAATCGGATACGGGTCAGCAGCCCAATCATGCGGTCCCGCAGCGCCGAACAGTGCTACCCTGGCGGACCAGGGCGTGACCGAACCGTTCCCGCAGTGCCGTGGCGAGGTCGGTTGCCAGATAACAGGTTCCGTCGGGCGGCAGCAAGTCGAAGCGCCCCGTGCCGTCTGAGGAGAACCACCACGGTGATCGTCCTTCGGTGTGGGCGCGGCGCAGCGGTGTACTGGGCAGCAGTCGCGACCGCGGGAATCGTGAGAGGTCGGACGGCGGCAGACCGAGGGCGGGGCGCTGGCGGGAGCTGCTCACGCCGCCCAACCCGATGCCGTCCGACGTGCCACGGTCAGTACCCGCTGCGGATCGCCGCCGTCACGCAACCATTGGCTCGGGCGCGCATCGTCGAGGTGTTCGCTGGGCGCCTGCATCCACAGCGCCATCATCCAACCGTCATCGGTACCTTCTGCCAGCGCCTTGAGCACGTCGGCCAGCGCCGGGATGGTCGCGCCATGAGCGAGGAATTGCCACGCCGGGTAGACGGTGCCGCCGTCGTCGAGAGGGCAGGCCAGAATCGCGTGCCGAGCCACCTTCTGGTGCAGGGCCTGGCGGGTGATCCCCAACCATCGGGTCAAGCCCGCGGTGTCGTAGAACGGCCCCGATATCTCGTCGAACGCATGGCCCAACGGCAGTGCCGCCACCATGGCGTCCGCGATGCGCTCCGGGTCGCCGAATGCCTCCGGGGACAGCTGCGCTTCGGCGGCCGTCTGCAGGCGGGCGTGGATCTTCTGGTTCACCAGGCGGATGACGTGGCGCTCGAATGATGCGAGATCTGTCATGGTGGTGTGCCTCCGCGACTCGCAGTGCTTGCCGCCCAGTCAACCATCCACTGTCAACGTCGTCAAGCAGTGTGCGTCAAGTACGTCAATCACGGATTTCGAACCGCCGTGCCAGCCGCGCCAGCGGTGCCGGCGCCCACCAATTCCACTGGCCCATCAGGTGCATGAACGCCGGCACCAGCACCATCCGGACCAGCGTGGCATCGGCCAGCACCGCCAGCGTCATACCGAGGCCGAGCATCCGCATGAACGACACCTGCGCGGCGATCAGCGCCGCGAACGAGATCGACATCACCAGTGCCGCAGCGGTGATCACCCGCGCGGTCCGGGCCACGCCCAACGAGACGCTCTGATCGTTGGCGGCGCGGGTGCCCGCTGAGGCGAGCCAGTACTCCCGGATCCGGGACACCAGGAACACCTCGTAGTCCATCGACAGCCCGAAGGACAGGCAGAACAACAACACCGGCATGTTGGCGACCAGCGTCCCGGTGGGCGTCGTCCCGAGCGCACCGAGATGGCCGTCCTGAAAGATCCAGACCAGCGCGCCGAACGCGGCGGACAGCGACAGCACATTGAGGATCAGCGCCTTGGCCGGCATCACCACGCTGCCGGTGAGCAGGAACAGCAGTACGAACGTGATGGCCGCGATCAGTCCCAGCACCGCCGGCAGCCGGTCGGTGATGGCCTGCACACTGTCCCTGTTGATCTGCGCCAAACCCGCCAGCTGGACCGGCCCGCCGCCGGGCCCGGGCACCCGGTGCAGGTTGTCGAGCTGGGTTTCGGAGCGCTGCGAGAACAGCGGTGCGGTGCTGGCGACCGTCATGAACGCGCTGTCTTCGCTGATGCCGGTGGCCGCCGAGGGCGGGCCGACCCGGGCGCCGGCGACGAAGGTGCCCATCGGCGAGGACACCGATGCCACATCGGTGACCCGGGACAGGTCGGCGGCGTAGCGGTTCAGCTCGTCGACGTGTATTCCGCGGATGTCGGGCAGCACGATCGGCACCGCCTGGGCGGAGTCGGCGGCGAAGTCTTGGCGCAGGGCGTCGCCGACCTGGTGCGCGGTCGCCGATTTCGGCAGCACCCGATCGTCGGGGAAGCCCCATTTCACACTGAAGAACGGCAGCCCGACGAACACCAGTGCGGCGACCACCGCCAGTCCGATCGGCAATGCGTGACGGATCACCAATTGTGTTGACCGGTACCAGAATCCGAGCTGAATCGAACGGCGGGTGGGCGCCGGAAGGCCCAGCAGCCGACGGGCGGGCCGGCGCACGTCCAACGCGTCGAGGCGGGGCCCCAGCAGCGCGATGGCCGCCGGCGTCACCACGATCGCCGCGGCCGCGACGAACGTCACCGTCGCTACCCCCGCGTAGGCGAACGACTTCAGGAAGTACATCGGGAACAGTGCCATGGCCGCCATCGACAACGCGACCGTGCACGCCGAGAACAGCACGGTGCGCCCGGCGGTGGTCATGGTCGTGATCAGCGCCCGGTCGGGGGCGACGCCCTCCGCCAGCTCGTCGCGGTAGCGGTTGATGATCAGCAGCGTGTAGTCGATCGCCAGCGCCAGGCCCAACGCGGTGCTGAGATTGAGCGCGAAGATGGAGACGTCGGTGAACAGCGTGAGCAACCGCAACACCGCCATCGACCCCACGATCGCCAGTCCGCCCAGTGCGACCGGCAGCGCCGCGGCCAGCAGTCCGCCGAACACCCACACCAGCACCACGAAACTCAGCGGGATCGCGATCGACTCCATCAGCAGCAGGTCGTGCTGGTTCTGGTGATTGATCTGGGCGTAGACCATCGCGCCGCCGCCGGCGCGGACACTGACCCCGTCCTGGTCGTGGGCCAACGCATCGGCCAGGGTGCGGGCGTGTTTCTGCGCGTCGTTCTCGCCGCCCACCAGATTGGCGACGATCACCCCGGAGGTCCCGTCGGTGCTGATCAGCCCGGCGCCCGCCTCCGGCAGCCCCATCCAGGGCGAGGTGACGTTGAAGACCAGCGGCGAGCGCTGCAGCTGCGCCGCGATCGACCTGCCGACCGAGCGCGCCGGTTCGGCTGTGACGCCACCGGGTGAGCTCACCATGATCAGCAGTTGCTGGTCGCTCTGCCCGTATTCGTTGGTCAACAGCCAGGTGGCTTGGGCGGACTCCGAGGCGGGGTCCTGGAAGCCGCCGGCGGACAGTTTGTCGGCCACCGGGATACCGAAGACGGCGGCTGCCACCATCAGCAGGGCGGCGGGAATGAGGATGCGTCGCGGGGCACCCAGGGCCAGCAGAGCGATCCGGTGCAGCACGCCAGCCGCCTTCCGCTGCAATGGTCGACGAGAGGTGCCTCCGGCACCTCCGATGATCATGGTACGAATCGCCTGCCCGTGCAGTTCAATTGCGCGACCAGTACCCGAAGCCTTGAACCGTGGCACCGGTGGCTGCGTGACCACGATATGGACACCATCACGCCCAACATTCCCTCCGTGGCCGCCGTGGCCGTGGAGTTCCCGCCCCACCGCCACAGCCAAGACGAGGTCATGGCCTCGTTGTCCGACTTCGCCGGACCGGAGTTTGCGCGGTTCGCCGCCAACAGCGGCGTCGCCACCCGCCAACTGGCACTGCCGCTTTCGCGCTACCCCACGCTCGGTGGCTTCACCGAGGCCAACGACGCCTACCTCGACGTCGCCCTGGACTTGAGTGAACGCGCTCTGCGGTCCGGCCTGGACCAAGCCGGTTTGACCGCGGCCGACGTCGACATCGTGTTCTCGACGACGGTCACCGGGCTTGCCGTGCCGACTTTGGAAGCGCGCCTGGCGAATCGCCTCGGGCTGCGCGCGGACGTCAAACGCGTCCCGCTGTTCGGTCTGGGCTGCGTCGCCGGCGCCGCCGGGGTGGCGCGAATGCATGACTATCTGCGGGCCTTCCCCGATCAGGTCGCGGTCCTGATCGCCGTCGAGCTGTGTTCGCTGACCATTCAGCGCGACGATCATTCGGTGGCGAACTTCGTTGCGGCCAGCCTGTTCGGCGACGGCGCCGGCGCCGTCATCGCCACCGGCGCCGACCGATCCTCGTCCACCGGCCCCCGGGTGCTGGCGACCCGCAGCCGGTTCTACCCCGACACCGAGGACGTGATGGGTTGGGACATCGGCAGCACCGGTTTCCGGATCAAGTTGTCCGTCGAGGTCGCCACCGTCGTCGAGAAGTATCTGGCCGACGACGTCGGCAAGTTCCTCGCCGATCACGGCCTGTCCACCGGCGACATATCGGCGTGGGTCTGTCACCCGGGCGGCCCGAAGGTCATCGAGGCGGTCGAAGGCGCGCTGGACCTGCCCTCCTCGGCCCTGGATCGGACCAGAACCTCGTTGCGGCGCAACGGGAATCTGTCGTCGGTGTCGGTACTCGACGTGCTGCGCAACACCCTGGCAGATCCGCCGCCGCCGGGGTCGACGGGACTCATGATCGCGATGGGCCCGGGATTCTGCTCCGAGCTCGTGCTCCTCGAGTGGTGAGCAATGTACTACCTGTTGGTTGCGGCCGTCGGCCTCGAACGCCTGGCCGAGATGGCGCTGGACAACCGCAACGCGGCATGGGCATTCGCCCAGGGCGGCAGGGAACTCGGGAACAGTCACTATCCGGTCATGGTCGGCATCCACGCCGCACTGCTGTGTAACTGCGTGGTCGAGGTGGCGCTGCTGCACCGGCCGTTCCTGCCACTGCTGGGCTGGCCGATGCTCGCCTTGACGTTGTTGAGCCAAGGGCTGCGCTGGTGGTGCATCGCGACATTGGGCCGGCGATGGAACACGCGGGTGATCGTGTTGCCGCAGGCGCCGCTGGTGCGCGGCGGGCCGTATCGGTGGCTGCACCATCCCAACTATGTGGCCGTGGTGGTCGAAGGATTCGCGCTGCCGCTGGTGCACACCGCCTGGATCACCGCGATCGGCTTCACCCTCGCCAACGCCGCGGTGTTGCGGGTGCGGATCCGGGTGGAGAACGCCGCGCTGGGGTACCGGTGAGCGGCGTCGACGCCGACCTGCTCATCGTCGGTGGCGGCCCGGCCGGGCTTGCCGCCGCGTTATACGCACGCCAACAGGGGCTTTCGGTGATCGTCGCCGAACCGCGGGACACCCCGATCGACAAGGCCTGCGGTGAGGGACTGATGCCCGGCGGGCTGGCCGCATTGACATCGCTGGGGGTGGACCCGGCGGGTGCGCCGCTGCGCGGAATCGCCTACCTCGACGGGCGGCACCGGGTCGAGGCGGCGTTTCGCGACGGGCCGGGACGCGGGGTGCGCCGCACCACCCTGCACGCCGCCCTGGCCGATCAGGCCAAACGCCACGACGTGCGATGGATCACCAAGCGGGTCAGCACTGTTGACCAGGACGACGACGGGGTGACGGCGGCCGGGGTCCGGGCGAGGTGGCTGATCGCCGCCGACGGGCTGCACTCCACGGTGCGCCGCGCCGTCGGGATCGGCTGCGTCGCCGGCACTCCCCGGCGTTACGGGGTGCGCTGGCACTACCGGGTTCCGGCGTGGTCGGAGTTCGTCGAGGTGTATTGGTCGCGGTGGGGTGAGGCCTATGTGACCCCGGTCGAACCGGATCTGGTGGGCGTGGCGATCCTGTCGCGTGGCCGCCCCGACCTGGACTGGTTCCCACAGTTGTCGGCCCGCGTCGCCGGTGCGCGACGCGGGCCGGCCCGCGGCTGCGGCCCGATGCGCCAGGTGGTTTCGCGCCGGGTCGACGGCCGGGTGCTGCTGGTCGGAGACGCCGCCGGTTATGAGGACGCGCTGACCGGTGAGGGCATCAGCCTGGCGGTACGGCAGGCGTCCGCCGCCGTCGCCGCGATCACCGCCGGGAACCCGGCCGCCTACGAGCGGGCCTGGCCGCGGATCACTCGCCGCTATCGGCTGCTCACCCGAGTACTGGTGTTGGCCGGCGCACCGCAGCTGACCCGGCCGGCCGTGGTGCCGGCCTGCGCGCTGGCGCCGGGCGTGTTCGAGCGGGCCGTGCATCTGCTGGCGCACTGAATCAGAGCGTGCGCTCCAACAGCACATTGCCGTCGTCGGCTGAAACCACTTGCACCGCAGCGATCTGATCGGTCGGTGTCGAGATGCTGCCGGCCGGTGTCGCGGTGTGACCCGGTTCGGCAACCCAGGTCGCCAGCCGGGTCTTGCTGCCGTCACGGCCGATCACCACCAGTGCCAGGGTGTCGTGGTGGGCGTTCACCGGAGCCAGGCAGACGCAGCTCAAGTCGATGACACTGCCCCAGGACTCGCTGTTGACGGTCACGGTCGAGGCCAGTGCGGTGGTGCCCACCTGGGTCATCGGCAGCGCTTCGGGCTGCGGTGCGGGCGAATTGGCGCCGACACCGACCAGCACGCCGATGCCCAACACGGCGGCAGCGGCAGTGCCGGCCGCCCAGGTCACGAGCCGGGTGCGGCGGCGGCGTCGCCGCACGGTGCTCAGCAGCGACGGCAGCAACTCCGGCGACAGGCTCGGGATCTCGGCCGTCACGGTGTCTCGATCGAGCTGCGAGAGCAGGGCGGGCATGCCGCTGATCTCGGCGACCGCGGCCCGGCAGTCCGGGCAGCCGGTCAGGTGCTCCTCGTATTCGCGGCGGTCGGCCGCCGACAGTGAACCCAACACGTAGGCGGCGTCCCACATCGCGTAGCGGTGGCCGTCGTCGATCGGCGTGCTCATCGTGTCACCCCCATCTCCTGCAAAGCCAGGCGCAGTGCCCGCACCGCGTAGTGCAGGCGAGATTTCACCGTTCCCTCGGCGATTCCGAGGTCTTCGGCGATCTGGCCGGTGGTCCAGCCACGGTAGTAGGCCCGTTCGATCACGGCCCGGTGCTCGTTGGACAGTTGGGTCATCGCCTCGGCGATCAGCATCCGGTCCAGCGCGGTGTCCACCTCGTCGCGGGTGGGCTGCTCGGGTGCGGTGGTTTCGTCGAAGGAGCTGACGACGTTGCGGAATCGGGCGCTGCGCCGCTCGTCGATGATCATGTTGCGCGCGACGGTGCACAGCCAGGCCCGCGGTGAGCGCTCGGTGTCGCCGGTGACCTCCGGGTGCTGCCAGGCCCGCAGCAGCGTCTCCTGCACCACGTCTTCGGCGCGGCTGCGGTCGCCGGTCAGGCGCAGCGCGTAACGCCACAGCATGGCGGCGTGCTCGTCGTAGAGCGTTTGCATCAGCGCGGCTTCGTGATCTGGTGGAATACCGATTCGGGGCACGCCGATCACCTCCTTCCTGACATCAGTCGGGCATCCAGTTCCCGTGGAATCCGTGCGGGACACGCTGCGGAAGCCGTATCCGGGCAACCGGCTTCGTGTCGAAGGCGGCGGCATCGATGATCACCAGGTCACTGCCGTCGCGCACCGGGTCGTAGACGTAGGTCAGATACCAGCCGGCCGATTCGTCGGCCTGCCCCGGCGCCGGGGCGAACACCGCCTCACCGGGGGTGCCGGACAGGCCGTTGACGCCGAACCGGTGCACCTCGGCGGTGGCGCGGGCCAGGTCGTAGCGCAGCAGGCCGTCACCGGTGACGGTGACGGCGTAGCGGGCGTCGGCGCCGATCAGCCGGTCGTCGACGCGGGGGAACTCGATGTGACGGTCGTCGAGCTGGGTCTGTTCGACGGTGCCGGTGACGAGGTTGATCGTCCAGCGCCACAGTGCGGCATCGGTTTCGAAATCACTGTTGTTCCGCCACATCTCCGGATAGCGGACCACCTGCAGCACGATCGCGTCCGGCACGTCGTACGCGTTGGCGACGTGGAAGACGTAGCAGGGGTCGACGTCGAACCAGCGCACCGGGCCGTACGGGTCGTCGCGGCGCAGCACCCCCAGTCGGGCGCCGTAGCCGTCGTCCCAGCGGAACGGCAGGTCGCGGTCGTAGTGTCCGGTGAGCGCGACCTCCAGGTCGAACACCAGTGGCAGATCCAGGAATACGACATGTTCGGCGGTCAGCGCGAAGTCGTGCATCAGCGTCATCCCGGGCACGTCGATGGGCCGGCGGATGATCAGCTCGCCCTCGGCGGTCGCACGGTAGTAGTTGACGTGCGGATCGACGATGCCGCCGAGGCCGAAGAAGTGCAGCTCGCCGGTGACGGGGCAGATCTTGGGGTGCGCGGACATGGAGTCGGTGAGTTTCCCGGCGAAGTCATAGGCGCCCAACGTCTTCAGGTCGGTGGTGATCTCGTATGGCAGTGACGATTCCATCAACGCCAGGGTCTTGCCGGCGTGGCGGATCACGTGGGTGTTGGCCACACTGGCGTGCAGGTTGCGGCTGCCGTCGGCGTTGAACAGCTCCAGCGGACGCTCGAAGCTCTCGGTGCGCACCCAGCGGTTGCGGTACCAGGCCGCCCGGCCGTTCTCCAGCCGGACGCCGTGGACCATCCCGTCGCCGATGCACCAATGTCCGCCCGCGGCGCGAGGATTGGGCCCGTTGCGCAGGTACCAGCCGTTCAGCTCCGCCGGGATGTGTCCCTCGACGGGCAGATCGAATGCGGTGAGCTCGTCGGGGACCGGGGCGTAGTTGGCGGTGCGGAAGATCGGAAAGACCGTCTCGGGAGGCTGGATCACCGGAGCAGCCGGCTGCGGTTGATACGCGGTGGCGTCATCGTGATCCAGCAGCGACAGCAGGGCCGGCAGCCCGGACAGGTCGTCCACAGCGTCGCGGCAGGACGGGCACCCGCTCAGGTGCGCCTCGAACTCGCGGTGGTCGGAGGCTGACAGCGACCCCAGCACGTAGGCGGCGTCCCACAGGGCGTACTCGTGGCGGGAGGCGGTCATGGCGCCAGTCCCATGTCTCGCAGGGTCTGCTGGAAGGTGCGCAGCGCGTAGTGCAGCTGGGCCTTCACGCTGGCTTCGGCGATGCCCTGCTCGGCGGCGATCTGCCCGGTGGTCCAGCCGTGGTGGTAGGCGCGGCGCAGTAGTACCTGGTTGTCGGGGGACAGTTGCGCCAGGGCGTCGTTGACCAGGATGCGGGCGGAGTCGTGACGCATGGCGGCCGCGGCCTGACCGCGGTCGATCATCCACCTGTTGCCGGCGTCGTCGAAATCCATAGACCAGCCTCCCGGATGTGACACGACGCAGCGGGGCGTTCGGTTCACTTCCGTCGAGGGTGTTTCCAGTGTGGCGCGGGTGGGCAGGCTATGCCAGGGCCCGAGGCAATGTTTGACGGCGTCGCTAATTCGCGGCGTCGGGTGCGGTGGTGACCAACGTCAGCTCCCACGCGGCGAGCCACGGCTTGATCAACTGCGCGACGGAGTATTGATGGGGTCCATCGCATTTCGGCTCGGAGTAGTCGCCGTTGGACACCGCGATGAAGATCCCGACGGCTTCGGCGGTGCCGTCGGGCAGCACCCGGTAGGTGGGTCCGCCCGAGTCCCCGCAGATGCCGGTGGTGGTGAAGCGGACCTTGTTCTCCTCGGCGGCGACCACCGGCCCGCACATCGCGCCGCCACTGCGAATCCCGTAATGGCACAGGGTGTCTCCGACGTCGACGCGACTGGCCAGGCCGATCACTGGGTGCCCGTCGACCTCGGAGGTCAGCGCGATCTTGCCTGGGTGATCGAGGGTGATCAGCCCGATGTCGAAGTCGTTCCAGTCCGAGCCGTCGTTGATGCTTTCGGTGAAGGTGCCCACCACCGGGTACTTGTAGAGCCCGCCGTGGTGCACGGCCACCTCGCCGGGCCCGCCGCCGGTGTTGCAGTGCCCGGCGGTGAGCAGCCCGGGCTGGCCGTCCTTGGTGCGCACCAGAAAACCCGCGGTGCAGGCGATGTTGTCCGAGCCGTCGGCCGGGGTGACGTTGATGCCGATTCCGGGGCCCAGGGTGTGGGCGGTCGGGGTGGGGATGGGGTGGCGCAGCGGATGGGTGTGGTTGACCCAGATCGCGCTGCCCAGGATCGCGGTGAACACGACCACGACGCTGACCCGGCCCGCCAGGGTCTTGCGCGAGGGCTTCGGCGGCACGGAACTGACTGTACTGAGCGGGCCCGTGTTGCCGGGCCTGCCGGGGGATTTCGGAGGACAATGGAATACAGGAGAAACGCTCTGAGGAGGTTTTGCATCATGGGTACCTCAACTCGATCCGCGCACACCACCCGGCTGTTCGCCCGGGTGGTCGGGCCATTTCTGGCCATTATGATGGCGACGGCCGCGGTGCAGGCCCCGAAACTGTGGCCGCAGGCCTCTTCGTGGGCCGCGGATTCCTTGGTGACGTGGTCGATCGGGGCGTTCACGTTGATCGCCGGCCTGGTGGTCGTAGCCTTGCACCCGTACTGGCGCGGGATCGCCGCGTTCAGCATCTCCGCGCTCGGCTGGCTGACCGCGGTGAAGGGTGCGTCGCTGGTGGCGTTCCCGACGGCGCTGCTGTCGCTGCCCGCCGACACCATGGGTTCCATCTGGGTGTTCCGGATTGTCTACGCCGTGTTCGCGGTGCTGGGGCTGTACCTGACGTGGGTCGGGTGGGCGCCGGGGGAGCATGGGCATGCGGCGCCGGAGGGGAAGTCGGACGGGGTGTTGCGTCGGGCGGCGTGAGGCAGCCTGAGGGCGGGTACTCGATTCCGGGGAGCCGTGCCCGGGCTGCGGTGAAGGATTCGGGACGATCCGCAAATACGTCATCCCGGAGTTCGGCTTCGTCGCCGATTCCAAGGTTCGCGATGTCGGTACTGCACCGCCGGAGCGGCGGTGGTTCGGGGCCAGTTACGTCGTCGACGTCGGTGATGAGATCAACACCCAGGTGCTGAGGGCGCCATCGGGAGTTGAGGTTGCTGCTCGAGCCGGTAAGCGCGCCACGATGGCCGTCATCTCCGAAGGTGCGGGCGGTGGTTTCTGCGTTTGTTCCTGGTGTGGTTGGGCCGACGTCTACGGGCGCTCGAAGCTGCCTCGCAAGCACGAACGTCCGACGACCGGCCAGGAATGCACGGGCCCGCTCTCGGTGCTCTCCCTCGCGCTCGCCAGCCGCTGGACCGGCATCCTCGAGGCGGCTCGGTTCGACGCCGAAGGCGCGCCGGAGCTAGAGACTCCCGGTCAGCGCGCCCGCGACTTCGCCGCCAAGGTCGAGCAAGCGCACATCAACGTTGCTGGTGAATCGTCCACTGTCGTGGCCCTCGCGGCCGAGCGAGGCTCGCTACATCTGTCCGGGATCGCGATGCCGGAGCCGGAACGCTCGGTCGATGGCGACTTCTGGCGCATCGTCCACCTCGCCGCGCACGACCAGGCTCATCCGCTGCTCGCGGGCGTATAGGCCTGCAACGCAGATCGCTCCGGCGGTGAGGCCAGGGCCGGGGCGCCGCCGCACGAGTCGGATCTCGTCTACTCAGCAAAGGCCATACGGGATCGACCCGCAGTACCCTGGGTCCATGGCAGCGTTTGAGCGCATCACCATCGACCCGGAGATTGCCCACGGCCGTCCGGTGATTCGTGGGACTCGCATGCGCGTCGCCGACGTACTGGCGTTACTCGCGGCCGGGGCGTCCGAGCAGGAGATTGTGGGGGACTATCCCTATGTGACCGCCGAAGATGTCAAGGCGTGCCTGCGGTATGCAGCAGTGCAAGCCGACCATACGATCCTGACCACGTCATAGCCGGTGCGGTTCCTGATCGACGCACAGCTGCCGCCGGCCCTGGCGCGCATGCTGACCGAGCACGGTCACACCGCCGAGCACGTTTACGACATCGGGTTGGGCGGCGCAACAGATCGAGCCCTCTGGGATTTTGCGCTCGACCATGATGCCGCCCTTGTCACAAAGGACGAGGATTTCTACGACATGCTCACGTTAAGTGACGCTTCGCCAGTCATCGTGTGGGTCCGGGTCGGCAACACCCGGCGCCAAGAACTGCTCCGATGGTTCCAGCCTTTGATTGATCGCATCGTCGAGCTGGCGGCTGCCGGGAATCGGCTGATCGAACTGCGCTGAGCCGCGGTGGTGGCTGTCCGGCACGTATGCCAAATTCGGCGACATGCCAGACCAGATGGCACCGAAAACGGGGCATGGCGCCCAGCGTTGGTGACCGATTGCAGCGTCGGCCCCATCCGCTAATCTCCGCCCCATGGACACCGGCGTCTACGAATCCCTGCTCACCGAACAGCTGACCGCCCAGCTCGCCCGCCACACCGACTTGCTCCCGGATTTCGGCACCGTCGACGACGCCGAGCAGGCATTGACCATCGCCCGCTACCTGGCGCCGATCATTGAGCGGTCGCTGCGCTCAGCCCGCACCGTCGAGGACCGTGTTGCCCTGGCGCACCGCATCCTCAACGTGCTGCCCGACACCCACACCGACGGTGCGGCTCTGCACTCGAACGAGCCCGGCAAAATCACCCGCCTCGACGAAGTGCGCCGCGCAGCGGCGCTGGGCGCCAACAGGCTCCCGCGCCCGGCGACCCCGTTCTCCGACGCCGCGCTCATGACCAACGCCCGTAACGAGCCGACCCTGGCCGCCGAGCTGCGCGCCGAGCTCGCCAGCGCCGACCGGGTCGATCTGTTGTGCGCCTTCGTCAAATGGCAGGGCCTGCGGCTGCTCGAACGCGAGCTCACCGAGCTACGCGAGCGGGGAATTCCGCTGCGCGTCATCACCACCACCTACCTCGGCGCCACCGATGCTCGCGCGCTGGACGCGCTGGTGAACGGGTTCGGCGCCGAGGTTCGGATCAACTACGACACCACCCTCACCCGCCTACACGCCAAGGCGTGGCTGTTGCGCCGCAACACCGGCTTTCACACCGCCTACGTCGGCTCCAGCAACCTGTCGCACGCCGCGCTGGTCGACGGGCTGGAATGGAACGTGCGGCTGTCGGCGATCGGCACCCCGCACCTGCTGGAGAAATTCCGTGCGACGTTCGACTCGTACTGGGAGAACCGTGATTTCGAGCCGTATCGCCCCGACCAGGACGGTGAACGGCTCCGCCAAGCGCTACAAACGGCATCCGGGGTGGGCAAACGCGACCCGCTGGCCGTCACCCTGTCCGGGCTGGAGGTGCGTCCCAAGCCGTTTCAAGCCGAAATGCTGGAACAACTCGACGCCGAACGCACCTTGCATGATCGGCACCGTAACCTGATCGTCGCCGCGACCGGCACCGGTAAGACCGTCATGGCCGCCCTGGACTACCGCCGGCTGGTCCGCGACATCCATGGCAGCGATCTCACGCTGCTGTTCGTCGCACACCGCAAGGAAATCCTCGGCCAAGCCCAGCGCATGTACCGGGAGGTCCTCACCGACGCCACCTTCGGCGAACTCCTCGTTGATGGCCAGCAACCGACGAAGTGGCGCCACGTATTCGCCAGCATTCAATCGCTGTCGGCGAACCGGCTGGCCGACATCGCCCCCGACCACTTCGACATCGTCGTGGTCGACGAATTCCACCACGCCGAGGCCACGTCCTATCGCCGGCTGCTTGACCATGTCCAGCCGATCGAGCTGTTGGGGCTCACCGCCACCCCGGAACGCGCCGACGGTGTCGACGTGCGCGCCTTCTTCGACGGTCGCATCGCCGCGGAACTGCGCCTGTGGGAAGCCCTGGAACAAAACCTGCTGTGCCCATTTCACTACTTCGGTATCCACGACGGCACCGACCTGGAAGCGGTGCAGTGGAAACGCGGCGGCTACGACCTGGCCGCGCTGAGCAGCGTCTACACCGGAAACGACGCCCGTACCCGCATCGTGCTCAAACAACTGCGCGACAAGGTCGGCGACGTTGCGACCATGCGCGCCTTGGGGTTCTGCGTTAGCGTCGACCACGCCCGGTACATGGCTGCGTGCTTCAACGACGCTGGCATCCCCGCCCTGGCGGTCTCGGGGGACACACCCGCCGATGAGCGCCGCGCCGCCCTGGCCGGCCTGCGCAACCGCGACATCAACGTCATCTTCGCCGTCGACCTGTTCAACGAGGGCCTCGACATCCCCGAGGTCGACACCGTGCTGTTTCTGCGCCCCACCGAAAGCGCCACCGTCTTCCTGCAACAGTTGGGTCGCGGACTCCGACTCACCCACGGCAAGACCGTGCTCACCGCATTGGACTTCGTCGGGCATCAGCGCCGCGAGTTCCGCTTCGACCAACGGTTCCGGGCCTTGACTGGAGCGGGCGGCAAGGCGCTGCAGCATCAGGTGGAGCAGGGATTTCCGTTTCTGCCGTCGGGCAGCCAGATCGTGCTCGACCGCGTCGCGCAAAAATTGGTGCTGGACAACATCAAACAGCAAGTTGCACCGCGTTGGGCGGCGTTAGTGTCCGAGGTGCGGGCCCATCCCGACGACCGTTTGGCCGGTTATCTCGACGCCTACGGTCGCGAGCTGCCCGACATCGTGAAGAACAACCGGTCCTGGACGACGCTGTGCCGTGAAGCCGGCAAACTGACGTCCGAGTCCGGCCCGCGTGAAACCGATCTGGTCAAACGCGTCCGTGCCCTGGCGCACGCCGATGACCGGCTACGGTGGGAGACGTACCGGGCCATCCTCGACGGCACTGTCGATCTGAGTAGTCCCGCCGAGCGGCGGCTGGCGGCGATGTTGTTTTACTCGCTGTTCCCCAACGGCGGCGGACTCCCTGATGTCGCAGCGGGGCTCGTCGCTTTGGCTGGCGAACCGGTGGTCGATGAGATGCGCCAGGTCCTCGATATCGCCTTCGATACCGCCCGGCGCAGCACCTACTCGCTTGGTGGCCTGGTGCCGTCGCTGGCTGATGTCCCGCTGCAGGTGCATGCCACGTACTCGCGCGAGGAGATCCTGGCCGCCCTGGACTACGCAGCCCAGAACCGCACCCCGAGCACCATGCGCGAGGGTGTCGTGTGGCGCCCGGAACTCAACACCGATGCGTTCTTTATCACGCTGAAGAAATCCGAGACCGACTACTCGCCGACCACCATGTACCGCGACTTTGCACTCAGCGACCGGCTGTTTCACTGGGAGTCGCAATCGACCACATCGGCGGCATCCCCGACTGGGCAGCGCTACATTCACCATCGCGAAAACGGCTCGCACATCCTGCTATTCGTTCGTGCCGCCAAGACCACGGCGCTGGGTGCGTCGCCGTATGTGTTCCTCGGCCCGGCCGACTACGTCTCACACGAGGGAGAGAAACCGATGGCGATCACCTGGAAGCTGCACCAGCCGATGCCGGCTGAGGTATTTCAGGCGTCGAGTGTGGCGGTGGCGTAAGTGGCGTGCCTCGCTGCTTGGCCGCGGACGCCCGCCGCTATGTGAAATTCTGACAGTTTCAGACGCTCAGGCGGAACGCGTCGGATGACGCCCGAGCGCACGCAAGTAGTCGTTGAAAACCAGATTGGCAACCGATACTGCGTAAGTGAAATGGGCGACAAAGTGGCAGATGACGCCTTCCAGGTCAATCCAGCCGTAACCATGCGCGGCTCCGCTGGTTGTGTTGAACATGTGGTCGACGAGGAGGGCTGCATGGGATTCGTCGATCTTCAGTTGCGTGAGCAGCGGCCCGAGCACCTGTTCCTTCATATGCCCGAGGAGAAGTGACTCCGTGACCCGCTGTGCTGGCGGGTAGGGGTTGGCGTAGGACGTGAGCTGTCGCACAGCAGCGTCCGGCGGGGGCCGAAGGCCGGGGAGCACGCTTGGGTCCTGTTTGTCGACTTCTTTGACGAACTTCGCAGCCGATCTCATCTCGAGGTCGTAAAGCTCGCCGATGTGGTGGAGGCGTTGGCGGGCATCGGCGGGAGATATGGCGTAGCACAGGTGTGACGCTGAGAGCAGTGAGGTGCGGATGTTTCCCATGATTGCGGGTACCGAAACTTGACGGCCGCTTTGTTCGACGATGCCCATGACGTGACCGAGATCTAGGAGCGTGTGGTCCATTGCGTTTCGAAGCAAAGTAGATGGCGCTATCGGGGCGCCCGGAAACGCCTGATCCACCATGTCAATAGGTGACCCGGCTGCCGCTGAGGTAGGCAACCCAGTTAGCGCCCCGCACATGCCATGCGCCAGAGATGCGGCCCGCCCGTACTCGGTTCCATCGCGGTCGTCTGCTTCGAAATAGCCTGCGAACATGACTCTTCCTTAGGTTCGCGTCCAGCTCCCACTCTGGACTTAATTCTCGGCATCGCCCCGGCATGAGTCCGATGAACATTGTTGGCTGCCATTATGTCCCAGGTCATTTCGTGTGACGTGGTTTGGCGACGACGACGTCTGCGAACCATCTACAGGACATCGCCTCGTCTACCGGGTGGTCGGCGAGGACCTGCAGATCATCCAAGCCCGCTATCACTACTGACGCGCGGCCCCCCGCTACCGTTGACCCCGTGGATGCCACGTCGTTCTACACCCAGACCGGGCCCGACATGTTCGACAGTTCGCCGCTGACCGCGGGGCCGTGGAGCCCGTCCGCGCAGCACGCCGGGCCGCCGTCGGCGTTGTTGGCCAGACAGATCGAACAGCATCAGCCGCGGCCCGGTCATCGGCTGGCGCGGATGACGGTGGACATTCTGCGGCCGGTGCCGGTGGCGCCGTTGCACATCACCGTGGCATCTCTGCACCAGGGCAGGCGGGTGGAGCTACTGCAGGCCACAGCGCAGGCGGCGGGGAGCACGGTGCTGATCGGGCGGGCCTGGCGGCTGATCGCGGCGTCGGCGGATTTCCCCGCGCCGCCCCAAGCGCAGGAGCTGCGGGACATCGACGCTGAGCTCACTTCCCCCGATGCAACGATTCCCGACGGCTGGCACGGGGACGGTTACCTGTCGGCGATCGACTGGCGCTTCGAGCAGGGCGGCTTCGCCGACTTCGGTCGGGCGAAAGCCTGGACGCGGCCGACGGTGACGCTGGTCGACGGCGAGGACATGACACCGTGGCAGCGGGTGCTGACGGTCGCCGACTCCGGCAGTGGGATCAGCGTGTGCGCGCCGCCGAACCGGTATCCGGCGATCAACTGCGACCTGTCGGTGGTACTCGACCACGATCCGGTCGGTGAGTGGATCGGCATGGACTCACGCACCACGGTGACCCCCGGGGCGGGGGCGATGACGCAGACGGTCATCTTCGACCAGGCCGGCCCCGCCGGCTTGGCGACGCAGACCCTGGTTGCGTAAGTGTGTTAACCGGTACGTTCCGTGTCCAGTCAGTGCGTCGGCTTCATCACCGCCTGGACTGTGGCGCGCAGTGAGTCGGTTCGCGCCCAGGTGAATCGCTGAATTAGCCCTTCGTCGATGTCTGGAAGCCGCGAATGCGCCAGATGATTCCGCAGGTCGTACAAGTTCGCCCATAGGTGGTTGTCTCGGCATATCGTGCGGGATCACCCGAGCCGCGTAGGGAGATGATCTCGAATAGAAGTGCGTCAAGCTCCAGTAGCGCATGCAGGTCGGGTCGGCGATCGGCATTCACAGGGGCGCGGCTGACCGAAGGTCCGGGCTGACGTTTTCGTTGCGTAGCGCTCCGACAGAGAACAGGACAACGTCGACGCCGATCAGATCTGTTGCTGCTCTTTGGAACTCGAACATGTCAAAGAGGTCGTGCTCATCGTCGATTCGTCCGCGCAGCTTTCCTGCTGACGCAAACGCGAGTTCGGTGATTCCATAGCGCGCCGCCAGCTCGGACAGCTGAGACGCGTGCGCACGCACCTGAGCTTCGCTTGCTGGGAGCCGGGGCGGCGGCTCGGTGATCGCCTGACTCATAGTCTCCAATTCTACGCGTCGAACGGTTCTGCGCCGGCTTCTTCAGTGCGTCGATCGAGGACGTCAGGCAACACCACGTCGGCGAACGGAACTTTCTCCGTCACCGCTGAGCTGCGCCACCAACTCCACCGGATCGGCGCCGGCGGCCAGGAGGGCGGCCAGTGGATCACGCTGCTGCGGTGAGATCGGCTCGAGCGCGTAGAGCTGCAGCCCGGTCCCGTCGGGGGCCAGCCGGGCGCAGACCAGTTGCCCGTGCCGCAACTGCAGGTCGGTCATGCGCACGCCCGCCTCGTGCCGCTCGCTGGTGTGCACATTGCAGATGGTGACGCCCCGGTCGCCGTGCACGTCCTCGATTTCGAACACCGCTCGTGGTGCCAGCAGCCACTGTTGTGCCAGCGCCCATTCGTCGTCGGGAAGCAGCGGACCGCGCACCGTCAGGAACTCCTCGAACCCGCCGCCCTCGAACAGCACCGCGTCGATCACCAGCGGATCGGCCAGCGCCGCGTTGAACGCGTCTTCGTCGTCGACGATGGTGGACCGACACCATTCCCAGGCGGCCGCGTAGCGCAGATCGGTCCAGTTGCCGAACAGCACATGCCGAATGGCCTTGTGATACAGCCAGCCCACCCGGTCGTGCAACGGCAACCCATTGAGATGGCACTTCTTGTATTTCCTGCCGGAGCCGCACCAGCACAGTGCATTTCGGCCCAGATCGGTCTGCGGCGCGCAGCGATGTTGGCGCAGCAGGTACACCAGTGGATGATCGGTGGTTGCTCGCGCGCGCCGCAGCAGGGCCAGGGCGGCTTCCGCATCGCCGCGGTCGGAGGCGATTTCGGCCAAGTCGAGCAGCGGCAGCGGCCACTGGCCGTCCATCGCCTCAGCCGCCAGCAACTCACGCTCGAACCCGACGACATCGCCTTCGCGTTCGCAAGCCACCGCCCGCAGCCACTGGCAGGCCACCTGAGCCGACGGCGGCACCCGCGGCGCCAATGCGTCCGCCAGCCCCCGCAGCCCGCCTGCACTGAACCGGCCGTCGCGCAGCGTCTCCCTCGCCAGCAGTTCGGCGATCTTCGGATCGGCCAGCGCGGCGCCGACGTCGTCCATGATGTCGCCGAAGTCATCCGCAGGTTCGACGCTGTCCCCGGACGGGCCAGACTTGAGCAGCTGCGGTATCACCATCAGCCGATACAGCCGCAGCAGCGTGTTCAGCGTCAGCGCGTCATCCTCGTCGAGTCGGTGGCGTCGCGCCAGCTTCTCCCATTCCCGCTCGAAAACCCAACGGCTGAAATTGAATTCCGGCGGCGCCAGCGACGCACCATGCTGGGTCAGGCCCCGTTCGGCGACGATCTCCGACAGCGGGGCGCCCGGCTGGGTGAACAGCGTCGGATCTGCCAGGCACGCGGTCCAGACCACTGCGTCGACGCGCTCCGGCTGTCCACCGAGTTGCATGGCCAGCCGTGCTCCCGCCGCGGAATCGGTTGCCGTGGCGACCCGTTCGAGCACCAGTCCCGCATCGCCCAGGCGCAGGCCGATCAGATCACCGCTCTCGACGCCGAGTGCCTCGAACGTACCCGGGGTCAGCGCGAGGACGCCGCGATCATCGTCTTGCATCACGTAGTGGACCGCGGACCCGTCGGCCAACCGTTGGTACGGCGCACTGTCGCAGAGCAGGGCGATCGGAGCGAGATCCGGGGTGATGATGAGTACGTCGCCACCCACCTCGGACTCGGTGACCCGCCGGGTGAATACCCGGCCGGCCAGCACGGCGGGCAGCCATAGCCAACGTCCGTCAGGCAATTGCCCTGCGGGAATGTCGATTTCGAAATGCAGTTGCCGCAGAACGCGGGCGGGATCGGCCACGCCGGCCTCCCGCAGATACTCGGCGAGGGGGTCTTCGTGCAACGGGCCGTGTGTGGTGAGAATCCTCGACAGTGGCCCAATGGGATCGAATGGCTCGGTCATGGCGGTCAGGCTAGGAGCCCGGCGACCGTGCCGCACTCCACCTCATCGGCCGCTGTGGACAACTCACCGCGGCGGGTGCGGTTGTTACTCCCAGTCAGGCCGGGTCGGTCCCGTCTTGCGCATCGATCACGTGCTGGATCAGCCCAGCGATTCGCTGCTGACCCGCGGCGGCTACGTCGAGTTTGGACCGCATCTCGCTGAAGCCGCCGGCCGTCTCCTGCCGCAGGTTGGTCACATCCTGCCGGATGTCGACCATGTCTTCACGTAATGCATTGAAACTGGCGATCGTGGCACGACGGAAGTCTCGGACCTCGTCGCCGATCTCGCCGACGTCGCGGTCGGCGCCGCCGGCGAGCACGCGGGCCGCCGTCGCGTCCTGCTCGCTGGCCCGGACCCGGTTGCGCAACTTCCGTATGTGCTCCTCCAGGGCGGCGACTCGTGGTTCGAGGTTCTCTGGCGGCATGCTGGCAGCGTACGCCGGTGGACTTACCGGGCAAGTCACTCTGGGAATGTCCGTGCACCACAGCGCCGGGGCGCCTGGCGGCACCTGAATCAGGTCCCTCAGGCGGTGACGACCAGCGACATCCCGTGCCGGTCCTGTCCCCGGCGCCGCCGGCTGCGCTCGAGCAGCCGGGCCACCGCGGCCTCCACCCCGCGGGCCAACTTCTCGGCATCCGGGACGGCGTCGAAATCGGCGAGGATCCCGAAGAACAGCTGATCGGCGTAGTTCAACACCGCCGCGGCGCTGCGCAGCTGGATCGCGATCGGCGGAATCGGCAAGACCTCGATCACGTTGCGGCCCATCACCTGTAGCGGCCGGCTCGGCCCGGCCACATTGACGGCCATGGTGGCCACGTTGCGCTGCGGCAACCGGGCCAGCAGATCCAGGGCCCACGCGGTCACCGGGAAGGGCAGCATCCGGGTGGCCGCGGCCACCAATTCTTCCACTCCGCTGCCGGTCATCTGCTCCATCCGGGCATGAATCAGCCGCAACCGCAGTACCGGATTCGCCTCGTGCACAGGCAGATACGGCAGGCGGATCGCGCCGCGGCTGGGCACCAGGGTGCGCAGTGACTCGGCGTTGGGCTTCTCACCGCGGCGCAACAACATATCGCGGTAGACCTCGGTGAGCGCGGCCAGCGCGACGTCGTCGACGGTGACGTTGAAGGTCCGGCAGATCTGGTGGACGTCATCGAGGGCGACATGCGCCGCGGTGTAGCGTCTCCGGGAGGTCACCGGCCCGTTCAGCGGCGACGACGGACGTTGCAGACCGGCCGCGAATTCGTTTGCGCTGCGCACGATCTCGCGAGCTGCGGCCAGCGCGTCGCCGGCGATCTGCGCGGGAGCCCGCAGCGCCGCCAGCCAGGGGCTCGGGGCCGGGTGTGCCGCATCGATCCGGGCGCTGCCCGCGGGGTGCCGGTTCATGCAGTGCTCAACGGCGTCGCCCCCGGCCATGGCGTCATCGGACAATCCGGTCAGGATGTGCACGGTCGCAACGGCATCGGCCAGGCACGGGTGCACCTTCATCAGCATCGCCCACCGGCCCCCGGCCAGCTCACTGATCAGCCAGATCTCCCACAACGGGCGGTCGTGGTCGAGCTGCCACGACATCACGTCGGCCACCACGCTGTAGAGGTCCTCGTCGGTGCCGGAGCCCGGGAGAGCGACGCGCCGCACGTGATAGGCCAGGTCGAACTTGTCGTCGTCGACCCACTGCGGTGCGTCGAGGTCGAAGACCCGGCGGCGCAACCGCTGTGAGAACCGGGGGCAGGCCGCGATCCGCTCGGACAGGGTCGCCATCAACGCGTCGTGCTCGGGCATCGGGCCGTCCAGGATCGCCAGCCCACCGATGCCCAGCCGGGTGTGGGGGTCGGTGTGCTCGGCGTGCAGGAAGGCGGTGTCCAGGGTGCTCAGTCGCTGTGACATGGCGGCCTCCGAGTTATCTGTTACGCGTAGTATCAGTATCGACTAGCGGCGCTGCGGTCGGCAGGGCCGGAAGTCCCTAAGCAGCGCATCAACTCTCGAGCGAAACCCGCCCCTATTTCGACGAGAGATCTCCGGGTAATGTTCGGCAAATGATCCATCGGCAAAGGGGCGCCCCGAGATGGTGGCATCCGACCAGGTAGGCGGCCGGTCTACCGCTGCGCTCTGGGAAGGGTGGAGCGATCCGGGCCGGTTGCTGTGGGTCATCGCCGCGGCGTGCTGGGTGGCACTGCTGGCAGCCGGGCATCACCATGACGTTCTCATCACCGGCGGCGCGACACCGCGATCGGTTGCCGGCGTCGCATTCTCCGTGGCGCTGCTGGCCGGCGCCTGGCTGGAGATGACCGCCGCGATGATGCTGCCGACGACCATTCCGATGGTGCGGATGTTCACCGTCGTCAGCGCCCGTGCCCCGCGAACGGCCTGGGTGCGTGCCGCGTTCCTCGCCGGCTACCTGGCGCTGTGGCTGGCGTTCGCGCTCGCCGCGGTCGCGGTGGCAACCGCCGTGCGAGCGTGGGCGGCACCGGCGCAGTTGACGTGGATGTCCGCTCGACCGCACCTGGTGCTCGCCGCCGTGCTGGCGATCGCCGGCATCTTCCAACTCACCCCGCTCAAGGACCGCTGCCTCACCCAGTGCCGCGACCCCCGGGCCTTCCTGTTCGCCCACTACCGGCGTGGTGTCGCGGGCGCCTGGAACCTGGGACTGCGCCACGGCTGGTCCTGCCTGGGGTGCTGCTGGGCGCTGATGCTGATCATGTTCGGTACCGGACTGGGCAATGTGCTGGCCATGCTGGCGCTGACCGCGGTGATGCTGATCGAGAAGACCGCCTCGTGGGGCAGGCGGATCGTGGCGCCCCTCGGCGTCGCCCTGATGATCGCCGCGGCGTTGGCGGGCCTGTTCGGAAACCACCTGCCCGGCTGGGGCCTCTACGAGCCGCTGCAGTCGTCGACCGGTGCGCATCACCACCCGTGAAAAGGAGATCGTCGTGGGATATGAGTTGAACGGACGAATGGCCGAGGTGTGCAGTTGCCGGTCACTGTGCCCGTGCACCATCGGCGAGAACGCCGACGGCAACAACTGCGGGTTCAACTGGGTGTTCCACATCGACCGCGGGCAGATCAACGGCGTCGACGTGGCCGGCCTCAACCTGGGTCTGCTGGGGCATCACGCCGACAATATCTTCGACGTCAACACCCGGGTGTTCGTCATCGTCGACGACCGCGCCGACGACACCCAACAGGACGCGCTAGTGACGGCGTTCACCGGCCAGGCCGGTGGGCCGCTGGCCGATCTGGCCGGCCTGGTCAAGGAGATTGTGGGCGTGACCCGGGCGCCGATCGAATTCGACGTCGACAAGGGCAGTGGCCATTTCAAGGTAGACGGGATCTTCGAGGCCCAGGTCGAGGGTTTTCGCGCCAAGGACGGCTCCCACACGACCTTGAATAACACCGCGCTCGGCCACGTCTACGGCGCTTTGACCTACCCCGGCAAGGTGATTCGGCATCGGGTGACCGAGACCGAGCACGGTCTGCAGTTCCGGGGCCGGCAGTCGACCCAGACCGAATTCAGCTTCGCGTCCTGATCGGAGAGTCCACCGTGGACGTATACAAGTCGCAGTTACTGCGGCGCGAACTGATCGCCGAGGGCACCATGGCGTTCTATTTCGCCAAGCCGGACGGCTATGAGTACCTGCCGGGACAGTCTTGTCAGCTGACGCTGATCGACCCGCCGCCCAAGGATGACTCCAAGGGAGCGACCCGCGAGTTCACCATCGCCAGTGCGCCGCACGAGCCTGAACTGATGATCGCGATGCGCCTGCGGGACAGCGCATTCAAGGACCTGCTCAAGGACGCCCCGCCCGGAACGACGGTGTCGATCAGCGAAGCCGACGGCGACCTGATCCTGCATCGCGACGTCGGCCGGCCGGCGGTGTTGATCGCCGGTGGCATCGGTGTCACACCGTTCCTGTCGATCGTCCGCCATGCCTCACGCCATGCGTTGGCGCATCCGTTGTATCTCTTCTACTCCAACTGGCGGCCCGAGCTGGCGGCGTTCCTCCCGGAACTCGAAGCGTTGCAGCAGGCCAACCCGCACTTCCGGTTGATCACGACGATGACTGATCCCGATCCGCGATCCTGGTCCGGCGAGATCGGTGTTGTCGACGCCGATCTGCTGCGGCGGCACCTATCGGAGATCACCAGCCCGGTGTACTACGTGGCGGGGCCGCCGCCGATGGCGCTGGCGATGCTGGATCTACTCGAGGATCTGGGTGTCGACGACGCCGACATCAAGTCCGCCGAGTTCTACGGCTACTGAGGCGATCCCAACAACCGCGGCTCAGGCCGGGGCGGAAACGCCTTGCGCGTCGTTCGGGCGCGGAAGCGGTGCGTTGACCCGAGTTGATCTGCCGCATGGCATCGGAATTCGACGACTAGACCGCTAGCCTCCAAGCACATGACCCACCCGGTGCGCTACCCGCCCGGCGAAGCGCTACTGGCGCTGCATCGCCGCCGCGGCCCCATGGTCGACGCCGGGCTTGGCCGCCACGGTTATGTCTATCTCTTCGGTGCCGAGGCCAACAGGTTCGTCTTCGCCAACTCCGACGCCTTCAACTGGTGGGAGGCATTCCAGGTGCTGGTGCCCGTCGACGGACCCACCGCCCTGATCGTCAGCGACGGCGCCGACCACCGTCGTCGCCGCAGCCTGGTCCAGCCGGCATTCCACCACCGCCACCTCGCGAACTACCTGCAGATCATGGCCGCCAACGCCGACGCCGTCATCGACACCTGGCAGCCGGGACAGACCGTCGACGTCTTCGCCCAACTCCGCGCCGCGATTCGGCGCAGTGCCATCGAGTCACTGTTCGGCCAGAGCATGGCTGCACACGCCGACTTTCTGGGCGAACAAATGCAGCCGCTGATGGACCTGACCCACCTGCTGCCCCAAACACTGCGGGCCGTGCAGCTGCTGCGTACCCCGGCGTGGCGACGCGCGATGGCCGCCAAGGTTCGCGTCGACGAGCTGATCTACGCCGAGATCGCTCGCGCTCGAACCCATCCCAGCGCCGACGACAACGTGCTGGCCACCCTGATCGACGGGCGCACCGAGGACGGCGAAACGCTGCGCGACAACGAGATCCGCGACCAGGTCGTCTCGCTGATCGCCGCCGGCTACGAAACCACCAGCGCGGCAATGGGATGGGTGGTCTACAACACGCTGAGTAACCCCGGGGTGTGGGAGACCGCCGCCGCGGAGGTCGGTGACGTCCTCGAAGGCCGGCCCCCCGACGCCGCCGACCTGAAGAACCTGACCTACCTCAACGGCGTCGTGCACGAAACCCTGCGGCTCTACCCGCCGGCGGTGATCTCGGCGCGCAAGGTCACCCGCGAGCTGTCGTTCGCCGGCCGTCGCATCCGCGCCGGGCGCACCCTGGTGTTCAGCCCCTACGTCACCCACCGGCTGCCGCAGCTGTGGGCCGACCCGCTGTGGTTCGAGCCGCGCCGCTGGGATCCCGCCTCGCCGGGGTATCGCCGGCCCGCTCCGTACGAGTTCCTGCCGTTCGGCGGGGGGACGCATCGCTGCATCGGCTCGGCGTTCGCGACCGCCGAGCTGACGGTCATGCTTGCCCGGCTGCTGGGAAGAACCCGGCTGAACCTTCTTGACCAGCGCATACGTGCCGGGGGATACGCGGCGCTGCAGCCGAGGAACGGCCTGGTCGTGCAGGTGGAGCGCGTCGCCGAAACGTGACAATTTTGTGGCGCGTGAGGTTGGGCTGGCATTTCCCTTAGAGATATGATGTGGTGTAGGCCACGTTAAAAAATAGATGTGACGCACACCACAGGAGATGATGGCCATGACGACTTTCTTGAGCGGGCTGGGCATCACCGCCGCCACCGCGACGGTCGGAGCCGGCATGATGGGCCACGCGACTCTGGCGCTGTGCGTCGGCCTGGTTTCGGCGGCGTTCTTCGCCGGCCAGATCTGCTGATCGGCCCCAACTGAACCCGCCCGGACCTGACCGTAGGGTCAACCGGGTGAGCATCGAAGAACGGCTGGCCGCCCTCGAACAGATCGAGGCGATCAAGGCCCTCAAGCACCGTTATTTCCGCGCCTGCGACGCCAAGGACCCCGATACCTTCCGGGCCTGCTTCACCGAGGACGCTGACATCGACTACGGCCCGCTGGGCGGCTTCACCGATGCCGATCAGTTGGCCCGGGTGTTCACCCGCATCGCGCTGCACACCGTGGACGGCAAGCCGGTGATCCTCGACATGCACCACGGCATGCACCCCGACATCAGCATCACCGGCCCCGGCACGGCCACCGGACATTGGACGCTGAAGTTCCGTCAGCTCAACATGATCGAGCGCACCGAACGCCTGCTCACCGGCGAATACGACGACGACTACGTGATCGAGGACGGGGCCTGGAGAATGGCCCGGAGCCACTTCCGGCAACTCTGGGTGATCACCCGGCCGCTGACCGACGACACGATTGTGGAGGCCGGAGATGACTGACACCCGCATCGCCCTGGTCACCGGTGCCAGCCGCAGCGTCGGCAAGGGCGTCGCGCTGGCGCTGGGCTCGGCCGGCTGGACCGTCTACGTCACCGCCCGCAGCGCCGGGCCGCTGGATGAGACCGCGGCGGGCGTCACCGAACGCGGCGGGCGGGGCATCGCCGTGGAATGCGACCACCGCGACGACGCCCAGATCGCCGCGCTGTTCGACCGCATCGCCGACGAGCAGGACGGCCGACTGGACCTGCTGGTCAACAACGTCTGGGCCGCGCCCAAGGGATTCGGCGGGTTCACCGAGAAGTTCTGGCAGCGCCCGGTGACCGACTGGGACACCCTGATCGGGGTCGGGCTGCGCGCCCACTACGTCGCCTCGGTGCACGCCGCAGGACTGATGGTGGCCCGCGGGTCGGGTCTGATCGCCAACATCTCCTCGTTCGGCACCCGCGGGCACCTGCACTCAGTGCTCTACGGCATGTCCAAGGCCGGGCTGGACAAGATGGCCGCCGACATGGCCGCCGAACTGGCCGGCACCGGCGTCAGCGCCGTCTCACTGTGGCCGGGACTGGTGAAAAACGAAGTCATGCAAGGCTTCATCGACCGCGGGCTGGACAACTTCCAGGGCTTCGCCCTGGCCAACGCCGAAACCCCGGAGTTCATCGGCCGCGTCGTCGCCGCGCTGGCCGACGACCCGGACCTGGGCTCCCGCAGCGGACACACCCTGATCACCGCCGAGGCCGCGCTGGACTACGGCGTCACCGACATCGAAGGCAACCAACCGGATTCGCACCGCTCCCTGTTCGGGGGCGGGCCGCTGTACTGACCGTGCGGCCGGTTCCGGTGCTACCCGTGGCGCCAGACCCGCAGCGCCGCGGCGACCATCGGAATCTGCAGCGGCAGGCGGCCGATGGACGCTGCCCGCAGCCACGGCTTGGCCCAGAACAGCCGCACGCTGTTGAGGTTCCCGGGGAACACCGCGACAAACAGCCATGCCGCCGCCAATCCGGCCATCCGGCGGGTGCGGGGCACCAGCAGCGACGCCCCGATCGCCACCTCGGCGACTCCCGAGGCGTAGGTGTAGAACCGCGGGCTTCCGGGCAACTCGGCCGGAATGATGGTGTCGAACGGCTTGGGCCAGGCGAAATGCACTGCCCCGACACCGAGCAGCATCCCGGCGAGCCAACGCGCGATGGTGGTGGCGGAACGCTGTTCTGCGGTGGTCACGGTCACGGCCCGAGTGTATCCGCGGCGCCCGGCCCTACCAGTTACTCGGCGCGTAATCCTTGAGGAAACACCCGTACAGATCCTCGCCGGCCTCCCCGCGCACGATCGGGTCATAGACCCGGGCGGCGCCGTCGACCAGATCCAGCGGGGCGTGGAAACCCTCCTCGGCCAGCCGCAGCTTGGTGGGATGCGGGCGCTCATCGGTGATCCAACCGGTGTCCACGGCGGTCATCAGGATGCCGTCTGACTCCAGCATCTCCGCCGCGCTGGTGCGGGTGAGCATGTTCAGCGCGGCCTTGGCCATGTTGGTGTGCGGATGCCCCGGGCCCTTGTAACGACGGCTGAACTGGCCCTCCATCGCCGAGACGTTCACCACGTACTTACGCCGCGCCTTAGCCGCCGCCATCGCCGGACGCAGCCGGCTCACCAGGATGAACGGCGCGGTCTGGTTGCACAGTTGCACCTCGAGCAGCTCCAAGGCGTCGACCTCGTGCACCCGCTGCGTCCAGCTGTTGACCGCGGCGGTGTCGGGCAGCAGCCCACCCGCGTCGATCGCGGTGCCGGCGGCGATCCGCTCCGGGGAGGCACTGCGGGCGGTCAGGGCCAACTCCGTCAACGCGTGCGGCTCCTGATGCTCGGCGAGGCTGCCGGCCAGCGCGGCGGGGTGCGCGTCGCTGACATGGTCGAAGGTGATCACGTCGACCAGCTCGTTTGCCGGGGTGCGCTCGGCCTCGACGAGGGCGGAATACGAGCCGGGTGCGCGCCGCACCGTCTGCGCGGCGTTGTTGATCAGGATGTCCAACGGGCCCTGGCCGGCCACCGTGTCGGCCAGCGCGACCACCTGGGCCGGGTCGCGCAGATCGATGCCCACCACCTGCAGCCGGTCCAGCCAGTCGGCGGCATCGGGCATTGCGGCGAAACGCCGCACCGCGTCGTTGGGGAAGCGGGTGGTGATCGTGGTGTGCGCGCCGTCGCGCAGCAGCCGCAGCGCGATGTACATGCCGATCTTGGCGCGCCCGCCGGTGAGCAGGGCGCGGCGGCCGGTCAGGTCGGTGCGGGCGTCACGTTTGGCCCGGCTCATCGCCGCGCAGTCCGGGCAGAGCTGGTGGTAGAACGCGTCGACGATCGTGTGGTGCTGCTTGCAGATGTAGCAGGCCCGGGAACGCAGCAGGGTGCCCGCCGACGCCCCGACCGCCGTGGACACCAGCGGAATGCCCTGGGTCTCGTCGTCGATGCGGCCCGGTGCGCCGGTCGCGGTGGCGGCGATGACGGCCTTGTCGGCAGCGGCCACCGCGTCGCGTTTGGCATCCCGGCGGGCCTTCTTCACCTGTTTGAAGACGTGTGCGGTGGCGCGGCGTACGGCGACGGCATCGGGGTGCTCGGGCGGCAGCGCATTGACCTCGGCGAGCACCTGCAGGCAGGTGGCGAGTTTCTGCGGGTCGATGGCGGTCACGCCTGGTAAGGGTACGGGCACCTGCGTCGATTATCGATTTGCTGCAGATCGCCAATACACTCGCTGGCGCCATGACCGAGATCTCCACCGAAGCAGGCCGCCGCAGAACCTTCGCGGTGATCAGCCACCCCGACGCGGGCAAGTCCACCCTGACCGAGGCGCTGGTGCTGCACGCCAAGGCCATCACCGAGGCCGGCGCCGTGCACGGTAAATCCGGCCGCCGCGCCACCGTGTCGGACTGGATGGAGATGGAGAAGGCCCGCGGCATCTCCATCACTTCGACCGCCTTGCAGTTCCCGTATCGCACGCCCAAGGGGCAGGACTGCGTCATCAACCTGCTCGACACCCCCGGCCACGCCGACTTCTCCGAAGACACCTACCGGGTGCTCACCGCGGTGGACTCCGCGATCATGTTGATCGACGCCGCGAAAGGCCTTGAGCCGCAAACCCTCAAGCTGTTCCAGGTGTGTCGCCACCGCCGCATCCCGATCATCACGGTGATCAACAAGTGGGACCGCCCCGGCCGGCACGCGCTGGAATTGATGGACGAGATCTCCACCCGGATCGGGCTGCGCCCCACCCCGCTGACCTGGCCGGTGGGCATCGCCGGTGACTTCAAGGGCGTGCTGGATCGCCGGTCGGGCAATTACATCCGCTTCACCCGCACCGCCGGCGGCGCCACCGCGGCGCCCGAGGAACACATCGATGCGGCCGCGGGGCACGACGCCGCCGGTGACGACTGGGACACCGCGGTCGAAGAGTGCGAACTGCTGAGCGCCGACGGCTCCGACTACGACCGCGAGGCGTTCCTGGACTGCTCCGCCTCCCCGGTGCTGTTCACCTCCGCGGCGCTGAACTTCGGGGTGAACCAGCTGCTCGACGTGCTCACCGAACTGGCGCCCGCGCCCAGCGGCGCCCTCGACGTCGACGGTGTCCGCCGCGACACCGACGCCCCGTTCAGCGCGTTCGTGTTCAAGGTGCAGGCCGGCATGGACTCCGCCCACCGCGATCGCATCGCCTTCGCCCGGGTGTACTCGGGCACCTTCGAACGCGGCGACGTGCTCACCCACGCCGCCACCGGCAAGCCGTTCGTCACCAAATACGCCCAGTCGGTGTTCGGTCAGCAGCGTTCCACCCTGGACACCGCCTGGCCCGGCGACGTGATCGGGTTGGCCAACGCCGCCAGCCTGCGTCCCGGCGACACGCTGTATTGCGATGTGCCCGTGGAGTTCCCGCCGATCCCGAGCTTCTCGCCCGAGCACTTCTCGGTGGCTCGCAACGTCGACCCGAGCAAGCACAAGCAATTCCGCCGCGGCATCGAGCAATTGGACCAGGAGGGTGTGGTCCAGGTGCTGCGCTCAGACCGCCGGGGCGATCAGGCGCCGGTGCTGGCCGCCGTCGGCCCGATGCAGTTCGAGGTGGCCGCCCACCGGATGGCCACCGAGATCGGCGCCCCGATCACGCTGGAGGCGTTGCCGTATCAGGTCGCCCGCATCGTCGAAGACGACGCCGTCGACTTCGTCAGCCGGCAGTCGCTGGCCGAAGTGATGACCCGCACCGACGGCGTGCACCTGGTGCTGTTCGCCAACAGCTGGCGGCTGCAGGGTTTCCAGCGCGACAACCCCGACGTGAAGCTGCGGTCCCTGGTCGCCGCCGAGGGATAACACTCAGGCGCGCAGCCGCACCAGCCGGGTCGTCGAACTCTCGTCGAGCTCCACCAGATCGGTGTGGGAGCGCAGAAAGTCGCTGAACGACTTGAAGCCCAAAGCTTTTTCGCTGAACGACGGGTCCATCCGCTTCATCTGGCCCTTGACCTGCGAGTTGTGCAGCCACTCGACGTCGTCTTTCTCCAGACCGATCTGCAGGGCGCGGGTCAGCAGCCGGGTGGCGGCCTGCGGGTCGGGGGAGTCCTGCTCCTCGGGTTCGGCCTTGGCGCTGCGCTTTGCCGGTGCGACGGTCGGGACGCCGGGCAGCGCGTCGTAGCTGACGAAGTCGTCGCAGGCCGCGGCCAGTGCCCGGCTGGTGGAGCCGGCCACCCCGATACCGACGACATAGCGGCCCAAGCGTTTACAGCGCTGCGCCAGCGGGATGTAGTCGGAGTCGCCGGCGGCGATCACCACATGGGTCAGGTCCGGCAGCCGGAACATGTCCTCGACCGCGTCGACCGCCAGCCGGATGTCCGCGCCGTTCTTGCCGTAGGCCGCCGCCGGGAACAACTGCACCAGATCGACCGCGCGGGCCACCAGTTGCTGGCGGTAGCCGGTGTTGACCTCGGCCGACCAGTCCGCGTAGGCGCGGGTGAGCACCAGCGTGCCGAACGACGAGGCGAAGTCGATGATCGCGCCGACGTCGACGGTGGCCTTGGCCAGTTTCTCCGGCTGCTGATCCAGGCCTTTGGCCTTGTCCTTCTGAAAGGAGTTGCGGCCGTTGACCTGGTCGTAGCGGGAGATCACGATGTTGTCGAAGTCGAGGTAGACCGCTACCCGGGTGTTGCCGGAGTCTGTCATGGACCCAGTGTGGCACCAACCAGCGGCGTCATCGTCCGGGGGAGACGGCCGGCAGGCCGACGGCTTGGGCGGCCTCGAACAATTGCCTGTCGTAGGCGACGAACGCGGTCAGTCTGGCACCGAACACTGCGTGCCCGGTAGCCAGGTGAATGGCATTCAGTGATCGCAGCATCGGGTCGGGATAGGCCGCGGCGGCAGCCCGAACCGCCTCGTTCACCTCGTACCGGGACACCCGGGCGAGCGTGGCCGGGACATCGACCAGCAAGGACGGCTCCGTCCGTCGGATAGCGCGAGGCAGCTCGACCTCAATCAGCTTTGAAGACACCCATGGCGTTGGCTGCTGTGCTGCAAGCCAATCGGTGAGCGCTTCGGTCTCGGGCTCAGGACGGATCAGCTTCACCAGCGCCGACGTGTCCAGATACAGCATCAGTAGCGCTCGTCGTCCCGCATCTCGCGCAGCAGTTCACCGGCCTCATGGTCCGTGCGCACCGGCCCGGAAGGATGAGGCACCGGCCCGTGAACGGTTGCCGGACTGAGCTGTCCCGACTGGATCATCTCGCTCAGCGGATCGTCCTGGGCCGGGACCAGGCGGGCGATCACCGTTCCCCGTTCGGTGATCTCAAGCTGCTCGCCCCGCTTGACGCGTGCGAGGACACCGGCGGTGTTCTGGTTCAGCTCGCGCACGGGCACCTCGGCCATGCGATCAATGGTACTACGATTTTGTAGTACATATGTCGGCGTCGTCACGCCTCCCGCAGCCGCAGCGCCAGCCCGGACGCCCGCACCACCCGCCGATCCAGCGCCGCGCGCACCGAGGCCTCCGACCCCACCACCCGCACCTTCGTCTTCGCCCGGGTCACCGCGGTGTAGAACAGCTCACGGGTCAACAGCCGCGACTCGACCGGCGGCATCAGCACCGTCACCTCGTCGGCCTGGCTGCCCTGGCTCTTGTGGATGGTCATCGCATACATGGTCTCGACCTCGGCGAGCCGGCTGGTGGCGAACTCCAGCGGCCCGGACGCCGCCGCGATCACCGCCCGCAGCCCCTGCTCGCCCACGACCACGGCCCCGGTGTCGCCGTTGCGCACCCCGAGCCCGTAGTCGTTGGCGGTCACCAGCAGCGGCCGCCCGGCATACCATTCCGACCACTGCGAGTCGCCGGTCTGCTCGGTCACCCACCGGCGGATCTGCTGGTTCCAGTGCCGCACCCCGTGCAGGCCCTCGCGATGCGCGCACAGCAGCCGGTGCTCATCGAGTGACTCCAGCGCCACCGCGGCATTGCCGAGCAATGCGGCCTGGCGCACCGCCAGCGCGTGCGGCACCACCAGGGCGCACAACTGCTGCGCCACCGCGGCCGGGTGCTCGGAGTCGATCCACTCCACATGCTCGCCGCCGGCGGCCAGCAGCGCGATCGCGGCGTCGGCGTCGCCGTCGCGGATCGCCACGGCCAGCGCGCCGATCGACTCACCGAACCGGTGTGACGTCCGCAGCGTCGCCACCCGGGTGTCCGGGCGCGCCGCGAGCCCGTCCACCAGGTCGGCCAGCACCGCCCCGGCCTCCACCGACGCCAACTGGTCGGCATCGCCCACCAGGATCAGCCGGGCATCCGGGCGCATCGACTCCAACAGCCGGGCCATCAGCGTCAGCGACACCATCGACGTCTCGTCGACGACGATCACGTCGTGCGGCAGCCGGTTGGCCCGGTCGTGACGGAACCGCACCGAACTGTCCGGCCGCGAACCCAGCAGCGAGTGCAAGGTGGTGGCGCCCAACCCGGCGAGCCTGGCCTGATCGACGGGCTCCAGCGCGGCGACCTCCGCGGCGACGGCCTCGGTCAACCGGGCCGCCGCCTTGCCGGTCGGGGCGGCCAGCGCGATCCGTAACCTCGATGCCCCCGTCAGCTCGGCGTGCTCGGCCAGCAGCGCCAGCAGCCGCGCCACCGTGGTGGTCTTGCCGGTGCCCGGCCCACCGGTGAGCACCGTAACCGGCTGCGACAGCGCGATTTCGGCGGCTGCCCGCTGCTCATCGAACTCGCCCGGCGGGAAAAGTCGCTCGAAGGCGGGCAACTGCGTCGGTGCCGTGCCGGGTGCCGAGAGCGCCAACAGGTCGGCGCAGACCTGCTCCTCCTCACGCCAATACCGGTCGAGGTAGAGCAGTCGACCGGCGGGGGTTTCGTAGAGCCGCAGCACCTTCTCCTGCACCAGCCGGCTGCCGCGCACCGCGGCCAGCCAGGCCTGCGGCTCCGGCCAGGACAGTCCTTCGGCAGCGTCGGCCTCGGCCACCGACGACAGGTCCAAACACACCGAGCCGTGCCGCAGCGCCCGCACCGTCAGCGCCAACGCCAACGCGACGGACTCCTCGGGCTCACCGGCCAATCGGGTGATCCGTTGGGCGGCATGCACATCGGCGGCATCGATCACCCCGGCCTGGTTGAAGTCCCGCAACAGTCCGGTGGCCCCGGCCGCCACCCGCCACTCGAGCATCCCGCTCATGCCGCCCGCCTCGCGTGCAACAGATCCGACAACGCCACCACCAGTGACGTCGGCGGCCGCCAGTCGAACACCCCGGTCCGATGCCCGTCGAACACGGGGGTGTCCGGCCCGCACATGCCGCGCACGAACAGATACAGCACCCCGCCCAGATGCGTGTCGGGATCGTAGTCGGGTAGCCGCCACCGCAGAAACCGGTGCAGCACAGCGGTATACAGCAGCGCCTGCAGCGGATAGTCCGAATGCAGCATCGCCGCGGTCAGCCGGTCGAAGCCATAGTCGGCGGAGGTGTCACCGAGCCGGTTGGTCTTGTAGTCCACCACCAGGTAACGCTGCTGCGGCAGCCGCAGCACCACGTCGATCGACCCGGACAGGTAGCCGCGCAACGGCTGATCGCCCAGCGCCTCACCGGCCAGCCGATCGGCATACGGGGCGAACGGGTCGCCGGCGGGCAGGTGTTCGCGCAGCAGGGTGCCGACCTCGGCCAGCCGCACATTCGGCGTCGCGCCGCGAACGTCGCCACCGGCGAGCGGAATCTCGAAATCGAGCTCCCGCAACCGGTCCCGGATGCCGATGTCGCGCAACGTCAACTCACCGGCCAGCGGCCCCAGCGGCGTGTCGTGCATGGGCACCAGCGCGGCGGCCAGTTCGGCGGGCGGCGCCTCGACCGACCACCAGGCGGCGTGCCGGCGCACCTGGGCTTCCAGTTCGGCCGGCAGGTCGACGGCCAGCGGATCGGCGGTCTCCAGCACGGCGTGCACCAGCGAGCCGAACGCGGCCCCGGCGGGCAGCTCGGCCATCGGTGAGATCAGATCGGCCCCCGCCGGCGGCGACGCCACGGCGACCGGCACGTCGTCGGCCTCGTCGTCGCGGGCGGCCAGCTCCGGTTCGCTGTGCACCCCGGCCACCCCGCTCGCCTCGCTTTCCGAGGCGTGCCGGATCAGCCCGGAATAGGAGGTGCGCCGCCACCCGGTGTCGATGCGGCGGTGGAAGTGCCGGGCCGCAAGATCATCCGGCGGCGCCGCCAGCGTGACCGGGGCCGCCGGGGCGATCACCGAGTCCTCGATGACCAGTCCGCCGGCGCCCTCCCACTCCCTGAACCTCGACAGCGCTTCGTCGTCGGTCGGCTTGGGTTCACAGGCATCGGGCACCTCGGCCTGGCCGGGTACCCGGCCCCGCAGCAGCCGGGACAGCACGCCGGTGGGCTCGTTGTGGGCAGGCGCCCACCACGCCACCACCTGGGACTGTGCCCGGGTCAGCGCGACATAGGCGAGCCGGATGTCGTTGCGGGCCGACTCGGTCACACTGAGCCGTTGTGCCACACCGTGATCGGGGCTGGCCGGGCCGCCGACATTGCGGCAGCGCACGCCCTCTTCGTGGTAGCGAGGGATGGGCTCGTCGGGCACCCACCGGTTGAACGCGAACGGCAGGTAGACGATCGGGAACTGCAAGCCCTTGGCGCCCCACACCGTCAGGATCTGCACGGCCGCGGAATCGGAGTCCAGCCGCCGATTGTGCTGCCCGCCCTTTTCCGCGCACTGCCGGCGCAGCCAATCCCGCAACGCCGGCAGGCCCAGCCGGTCACGGTGCGCGGCCTCGTGCAGCAGCTGCGCCACGTGCGCCAGGTCGGTCAGGGTGCGCTCACCGCCGTACTCGCCGAGCAGGCGGCGCTTCAGGCCGGCCAGCTGGGCTGCCTCGAACACCGCTGCCGGCCCGTGCAGTCGCAGCTCATCGGCCCAGTCCCGCAACGTCGAGGCGACGGTGTCGGTCAGTGCGTCGCCGCCGTCGGCCAGCTGTGCTGCGGTGTTGCCGAAGAACGCGGTGGCCGCCGCGGCTCGCACCAATCCGGCACGGTGGGTCGCGTCGAACGCCTCCAGCAGACACAGCCAGTCGGCCGCCGCGGCGGAGGTGAACACGTCGGCATCACCGGTGAACACCGCGGGAATCCCGGCCCGCTGCAAGGCATTCTGGCAGAAGCCGGCGTCCTTGCCGGTCTCGACGATCACCGCAACGTTGCCGGGGGTGATCAGCTTGCCGTCGAACTTCGCCTCGGCCGCGAACAGTGCGGCGATGTCGGCGGCCATGTCGGCGGGGATGTGCTCGCGCAGCGTGTCGATCGGGATGACGCGGTCGGGGCTGGTGCCGAATGCGCCGCGGCGGGCCACCCGCAGCCGGAACGGGGCGGTGCTGGGTGCGTCGGTGAGCCGAGATCCGCTGACCGCGGCCGCCACGTCGTGGACCACGATCCGCGGATCACCCAGTGCCGCACCACCCATCACGGTCTGCAGGGCGTCGACCAGCGCCGCGTCGCTGCGCCAGTTCTTCGCCAGCGTGTGCTGCTGCCCGGCGGTGCCCGCCGCCTTCAGGTAGGTGTGGATGTCACCGCCGCGGAAGGCGTAGATCGCCTGCTTGGGGTCGCCGATCAGCACCACCGCCGAATGCCCGACGAAGCCACGTTCGATCACCTGCCACTGGATCGGGTCGGTGTCCTGGAACTCGTCGACCATCACGATCGGCCAGCGCTGACGCATCCGGTCGCGGGCCGGGGAGTCTTCCGGCTCGAGTGCCCCGGCCAGCCGGCGCAGCAGGTCGTCGTAACCCAACACCCCCAGCCGGCGCTTGCGCAGTTCCAGCTCCGCCGATACCGCGTTGACGAACCGCAGCCGTATCTCGGCCGCCGAACCGGGCTCGGGATCCTGCGGGCGCAGTTGGGCATACGGGTCGGAGATCACCACCCGGGCCAGTTCCAGCGCTTTGGGATAGCTCAGTGCCACCTCGTCGCGCTGCGAGCCGAACTGCGCGAGGTAGAGGTCGTCGACGACGCGCACCAGCAGATCGTCGAGGCTTTCCACCAGTTCGACGCCGGCGCTGGTGTCACCGGCGATGCCCAGCGACTTCAGCACCAGATTGCAGAATTGGTGGGTGGTGGCGATGGTCGCGGCGTCGAATCCGGCCAGCGCGTCACGCAACCGGCGACGGCGAACGTCCCGTTCCTCCGCAGAGGCGTCGAGCAGGTGGGCGACAAGCTCATTGGGCTCGGTGGTGGCGGTACTGTCGAGCGCGGCCACCGTCTCCACCAGTTGGCGCCGCACCCGGTCGCGCAGTTCCCGGGTGGCCGCGCGGCTGAAGGTGATCAGCAGCATCTCGTCGAGGGTGGCGAGCCCTTCGGCCAGATAGCGGGTCACCAGCCCGGCCAGCGTGAACGTCTTGCCGGTTCCGGCACTGGCCTCCAGCACCGTGGTGGTGCCGCGTTGCGGCAGCGGGCCCAGCAGGTTGAATGGTTCCATCAGCGTGCCTGCCGTTCTGCGCGCAGCAGCGGCAGCCACAGCCTGGCCGCGAGCGCGCCTAGCCGGGTGTCCTCACCGTCGACCTCCTCGCCGGGCCGGGGCGGGCCCAGCAGAGCCTGCAACGGTGTGTGCGGGCCCCAGACCCGGACGCTGGAGTGCTCGGCATTCTCGCCGTCGTAGAACTTCGGGGCCCATTTCTTGGTGGCGTTCCAGACCGGGTCCCGGCCGCGTTGGCGGGTCTCGGCCCACGCGAAAGAGGTTTTGATCGGCAGCGGCAGTGGCTCGCAACGCCCGATGTCGTAGAGCCACACCAACTCTCGCAGCGCCTCGGCCGGCTGCTGCGGTGCTGCGAACAGCCGCTGCAGGACGCGCTCGCCGCCCGGGTCGCGGCCGATGCAGCGTGCGGTCCACTCGACGCCTGGACGCTGGGCAGCCAGAGCCACCAGAGCAATCCAGGACTGCAGCAGGTGCGTGTCGCGCAGCTTGGAGTAGTTCACCGACACCGTGGACGTGTCGAATACGCCGGTGACGGTGCCGGTCAGCCGGCGGCCACCGCCGATCTCCAGGTCGATGTCGTAAGCCTTCGGCTCGCCCACCCGATGCTCGACGGTCGCGGCGGCCAGCAATGCCGCCCGGTCCCGGATCTGTTTGGCCGCACGCCAGCCCAGCTGTCCCGGCGGCAGACTGCCGCGCCGCCACTCGGCGCCGATGGCGTCGGCCGGGTCGGCGCCGAGCAGCATGTCGCGCAACATGCGGTCGCCGATCGCCCATTCGGCGAGCCCGCCGATGTCGATGGGCATGGCTTCTTCGACCTCGTCGACTTCCCAGGGCAGCGTGAAGTTCAGTGCGCCGAAGAAGCCCTTGATCGGGTCCTTGAAGAACTTCAGCAGGTCGGTGAGGGTGATATCGCCGGCCGGCGGTTCGGGCAACGGGTTGTCGATGAATTCCCGTGCAGCACAGCGATGTCCGGCGGCGGTCCGGGCGGCCATCGGCACGGTCGGGTCGAAGGTGAAGGGCTGCCCGGGGATCAGCTTGCCCGGTTCGACGTTTTTGGAGTCGAACGGCTGCAGCGGGTGTTCGATGACGATCCGGTTGCGCAGCGGTGCGGCGGTGGTCGCATCCAGTGCGTCGAGTAACTCCGCCAGTGGCACCGCGGGCGGGTGGGAGTGCCCGGAGTGTTCGTCGGCGCCGGTGTAGGTGATCACCAGTTGCTCGGTGGCCGCGGTGATGGCATCCAGCAGCAATTGCCGGTCCTCGGAACGGATGTCGCGCTCCCCGGTCATCGGGCGACGGGCCAGCACGTCGTCGCCGTCGGACAGATCCAGGCGGGGGAACACCCCGTCGTCGACGCCGAGCAGGCAGACCACCCGGTGCGGCACCGACCGCATCGGCACCATGGTGCACACCGTCAGCGTTCCGGTGCGGAAGTTGGCCCGGGTGGGGCGCCCGGCCAGGTGCCCGGAGAGCAGCACGCGCAGATCGGGGAGACGCAACTCGGTGTCGCCGCGGGCCGCCGCACCCTCGAGCACCTGGCCCAACTCGCGCTGCAGATGCGCACTCTGCCAGGCCTCGCCGCCGCTGTCGGCCAGTTCGGTGACCCCGTCGCGCAGTGCGGCGATCCAGTCGTTCAGCGGGCGGGTGCCGTCGAGCCGCTCGACGGCGGACTGCAACCGGGCGACGAATTCGGCCAGTTTCCCGGCCAGCTCCACCTGGCTGCTGCCGACGTCGTCCAGCGGCAGTGCCGTGTCCAGCCAGGCGTGCGAATCATCGGACATCGCCACCCCGGTCAGGATGCGGTCCAGCCCGAAACGCCAGGTGTTGTGCACGATCTGGCCCAGGCCGTAGCGCTCGCGGGTGTGCGGGTCGAAGCCCCACCGGATGTTGGCGGTGCGCACCCAGGTGGTGATCTGGGTCAGGTCGTCCTCGGTGAAGCCGAACCTCGCCCGGACCGGTTCGGTGTGGGCGAGGTTGAGCACGGCGGTGGCGGTGGCCCGGCTGCCGGCGATCTCCAGCAGCTCGGCGGCCACCGCCAGCAGGGGATTGGTCTGGGTGAGCGCCCGGTCGGCGAGTTGGACCCGCAGCCGGTGCGCTGGATGGGTGTCACCGGCCAGCTCACCCAGCCCGAAGTCGGCGACGATCAGTGGCGCGTAGGTTTCGATGTCCGGGCACATCACCACGATGTCGCGTGGTTCCAGCGTCGGGTCGTCGTGCAGCAGCCCGAGCAGCACCTCCCGCAGCACGTCGACCTGCCGGGCCGGACTGTGGCAGCTGTGCACCTGCACCGAGCGGTCCGCGGCGGCCGCGGTGCGGCCTTCGGGGCGCACCTGGTTGGCGCTCAGATCGGATTGCAGCCAGCCCAGGATGGTCTCGGGACGTGTTGCGGCACCAAGGTATTCATCACTGGCGGGTGAGGCGGGCAGGCCACGTTGCAACTCACGCAGATCACGGCCCAGGGTCTCCAGCAGCGGATGGTGTGCACTGTGCCGGGACTGGTCCTGTGTGCGCGGGATGCTGCCGTGCACACCGCTCAACTCCCGCCACAGCGCGTCGGAGGGATGCGGCAGCCACAGATGCAGGTCGTGGTGGGTGGCCAGGGCGTCCAGCAGCTCGATGTCGGTGCACGCCAGCCGGGTGTGCCCGAACAGGCTCAGCCGCGCCGGCAACGTCTGGCAGGCCGCGCCGCGCAGCCGGGCGACGGTGTCGCGGTGCCGCACCGGCGGCGGATCGATGCCGACGGCCTCCACCAGTGCCCGCCACAGCGGCGGCTGCCAGGCCAGATCCTCATGCAGGTCACCGGGCGCGCCGGCGCTCCAGTCCACCAGCAGCTGCGGCCGTTGCCGGGCATAGGAGGCGAACAGCCCGGCCAGCCGACGGGCCACCGCGTAACGCCGGCCGCGGCGCAGCTCACCTTCGGGGGAGGCGTCATCGTGGCCCAAATGCCTTGCCAGCGTGGCACACCAGGGCGCGTCCAGGTTCGCGTCGATGACCGCCAGCAACGGCCAGGCCAGGGCGTCCGGTGACCACGGGTCCTCATCACCGGTGCCGGTGACCTCGGCGATCAGCGAGACCGGGCTGCGGAACTGAACCCCCGCACACACCCCGTCGCCCTCGGGGCCGGCGCCCAGTACGTGCGACAGGCGCTGGGACAGCCACCGTTCCACCCCGCGGGCCGGGACCAGCACCAGCTCCTGGGTGAACGGGTCGGCCGGCGGAGTCGCCAACAGGGCGCCCAGGCCGTCGGCGAGGGCGTCGGTACGTTCGGCGCGGTGCAGGTGCAGTCCCATCGCCGCCACCATAAACCGCACCACCGACAGACCGTGCTCGTAGTGTGGACCTCGTGAAAGCGGTCAGCTGCAGCAACGCCCGACTCGAAGTCGTCGACCTGCCCACTCCCACACCGGCCAAGGGCCAGCTGCTGCTCGACGTGCTGGCGTGCGGAATCTGCGGTTCGGACCTGCACGCCCGCCGGCACTGCGACGACGTCGCCGACATCATGGCCGAGACCGGCTACGACGGGTTCATGCGCTCGGATCAGCAGGTGGTGTTCGGCCACGAATTCTGCGGCGAGGTGCTTGATCACGGTCCCAGGACCCGCAAGGCGCCGCGGGCCGGCACCCGGGTGGTCGCGGTGCCGTTGGTGCGCTCCGGGAACGACGTTCATGCGGTCGGGCTGTCGCAGTGGGCGCCGGGCGGTTACGCCGAGCAGATGCTGGTCGAGCAGTCTCTGGCATTGCCGGTGCCCAACGGACTGTCGTCACAGGCCGCCGCCCTCACCGAGCCGATGGCCGTTGCATGGCATGCGGTGCGGCGCAGCGAAGTCCGCAAGCGTGACGTCGCCATCGTGATCGGCTGCGGGCCGATCGGACTGGCGGTGGTGTGCATGCTCAAGGCCCGCGGGTTGCGCACCGTGATCGCCGCCGACTTCTCACCCGGACGGCGTGCGCTGGCCACCCGGTGCGGCGCCGACGTCGTGGTGGACCCGGCTCAGGACTCGCCGTACGCCGCCGCGGCAGGCCACGGTCACCTGGAGGCCGCACCGGACGCCCTCGGCCTGGCCGTGAGCACCGTGGAGAAGCTGTACAAGGCACGACTGCCCTGGTGGCATCTGTGGCGGGCGGCCGAGGCAGTCGGTGCGGCCAGCCCGAAACGCCCGGTGATCTTCGAGTGCGTCGGCGTGCCAGGCGTGATCGACGGGATCATCACCGGCGCCCCGCTGTACTCCCGGGTGGTGGTGGCCGGGGTCTGCATGGACCACGACGCCATCCGGCCGGCGATGGGGATCAACAAGGAGATCGACCTTCGGTTCGTATTCGGTTACACGCCAATGGAATTCCGTGACACCCTGCACATGATCGCCGAGGGCAAGGTAGATGTCTCACCGCTGATCACCGGCACGGTCGGCCTCGGCGGGGTGGCGGCGGCGTTCGACACGCTGGCCGACCCGGCGCAGCACGCCAAGATACTGATCGACCCGAAGAGCCCGCTGCAGGAGGTGTCATGACTTCCGGCATCAAGCGCATCGCGATCAGCACCGGCGGCGGTGACGCGCCCGGTCTCAACGCGGTGATCTACGCCGCGACGCTGGCCGCCCGCAACCGCGGCTGGGATGTGGTCGGCATCCGGGACGGCTTCAACGGGATCCTGCTGTCCGACGACTACGCCGACGGTGGGCTGATCGAGCTGACCCGCAACCGGGTCCGCGGCATCATTCACCAGGGCGGCACCATCCTGGGCAGTACCAACCGGGGCAATCCGACGTCGTACCCGATGCAGCAGGCCGACGGCAGCTGGATCGAGGTGGACCGCACCGAGGAGCTGCTCGGGCGCTTCGCCGAACACGGTATCGACGCGCTGGTGACCGTCGGCGGCGACGGATCGCTGACGATCGGAAACCATTTGCACGAGGCCGGGTTGCGCCTGGTCGGGGTGCCCAAGACCATCGACAACGACCTGGATCGCACCGCGGCGACGTTCGGATTCGCCAGCGCGGTCGAGTTCGCCTCGGAGTGCATCGACCGGCTGTTCTCCACCGCCACCTCGCACAGCCGGATCATCGTGGTCGAGGTGATGGGGCGCTACGCCGGTTGGATCGCCCTGCACGCCGGCATGGCCTCGGGTGTGCACGCGATCCTGATCCCGGAGATCCCCTACCGCCTGGAGCCCATTGCCGAACTGATCGCCGAACGCGCACAACGAGGTTCGACGTACTCGATCGTGTGCGTGGCCGAGGGGGCCGTACCGGTCGGTGGCGAGCGCACCGTGGCGGCCAAGTCGGTGGGGCAGGCCGAACGCCTCGGCGGGGTGGGCGCCAAGGTGGCCGCCGAACTGGAGGCGCTGACCGGGCGGGAGTCGCGTGCGGTGGTGCTCGGCCACCTGCTGCGCGGCGGATCGCCGACCTCGCAGGACCGGCTGCTGGGGTTGCGTTTCGGGGCGGCGGCGGTGCGGGCTCTCGACGAGGGGTACAGCGGGGTGATGGTGGGGCTGAACCCGCCGACGGTGGACTATGTGCCGCTGGCCGAGGCCACCCGTCGGCAGAAAACCGTTCCGCCGGAATGTGATTCGATTCAGACCGCGCGCGATGTCGGAATCCGCTTCGGCGACGAGTAGGGGTGGGTCGATCAGAACAGCACGGTGAACCCGTGTCGCAGCACCAGATCCGCGGTCACCTCGGGGCGCCGATTAAGCGGCCACGCCTGCACCTCGAATGCCTCGGCGCCGAATAACGCATAGTTCACCGACGTCTCCGGGGTGGTGCGCGAGCGGTAGACGATCGCGTCCGGGCACTTGGTGGGTCCGGGCCACCAGCGCCGCGCCGCGTCGGCCAGCTGTTGGCAGGTATCCCACACCGCGTCGTGCTGGCCGGTGCTGATCTGGTCGTCGACCCCCAGGGCGTCCAGGTTGCGTTCGGTGCGCAGATCGAGCACTCGCAGATGCCGTGCGGCGATCAGTCGCACCAGGTGATGCTCGCCGTGATCGGACGGGATCAGCAACCCGCTCAGCCGATAGCGTTCCCGGAACGCACCGACCAGATCGGTTGCGGCATAACGGGTCCGGAATCCTCCAGAGGTGGGGTCGAAGCGGTAACGCGGCCCGGGGAACCCGCCCCAACTCCAGTCGTCGGGATGTTGCGCATCAAGGCGCCACAGCTGCGTCCCGGCGATGACGCGCCGGCGGCGCAGGCCGGCCGGGCGGGCATCGGGCAGCGGCGCCCGGTACCCGGCGGGAAGCTCAGGCACCGAGCGAGGTCAGCAGGCGCCGGGCGGCCGCGACGGTGCTGGGAGCCCGCAGCGCCTCGGCGATCGAGACGCCGCCCAGCTCGTCATGGGTGAGCCGCATGATCCGGTCACCGGCCAGCGGGTCGGTGCTGAACCGGCCCAGCAGCTCCAGGATCTCGGGAAGATCGGGGCGGATCCGGTCGGCGTCGAACTGCCAGGCGGGAAACCAGGTCTGGTTGCCAACCGCCGCGCCGAGGAGTTTGCCGCGGCTGCGCAACCGGTGCACGGCCTGCGGAGTGCCCAGCCGCAGCAGCGCCTGGACCTGCGGGGTGGGCAGTGCGCCGGCCACGAAGTCGTCGGTGAGCGCGGCGCGGCGCTGGTCGTTGAGCGCGTGGGCGGCGATCCGCTCCAGGGTGCCCTGCGGCGCTGTCGGCGCGTCCAGCAGCGCGTCGAGCACCTGGGCGAAACCGGCGTCGGCACGGGCGCGTTCGGCGACCTGACGCGCGATCGGGGCGACGGTGGGGGACATGACGCCCAGGCTACCATGATTGAAACAATCGAAACAGTTTGTTAGGGTCAATGACCATGGCCCGTGGACGCTTGGAGCACACCGCCGACATCGCAGCGCCGCCCGAGCGCGTCACCGCGTTTCTAGCCGACCTGGTCAATTACGAAGCCCTGCACCCGATGCTGGTCAATGTCCGGGCGATTCCCGGCGGCACCGACGGCGCCACCCGATACCTGGCTCCGCATCGCATGCGCCTGCACGGAATCCCGATCCGGTTCACCTGCCGAGTGGACCTGCGCACCGACACCCCCGGCGAGATCCGCAGCCACACCCTGCAGCGGCCCGGCATCGAAATGTGGTCCACCGTCACGGTGCGCCCACACGACGGCGGCAGCCGGCTGCACGAGCAGGTCGACATCACCGCCCCCCGGCTGCTGATGGCCACCGTGCTGCGCGACGGCGGCAACTCGCACGCCGCGATGTGGAAGAACCTGCGCGACCATTTCGAAGGCTGAGGGATACGGGCATGCTGGAGCCTATGAACCGCGATGAGATCACCGAACAGATCGTGCTGGCCCGCCTCGCCAAGGGGCTGACCTGGCAGCAGTTGGCCGACGCGATCGGCAGACCGGTGGTCTGGACCACCTCGGCACTGCTGGGTCAGCAGCCCATCCCCGTCGAGTCGGGTGAGATCGTGGCCGAGCTGCTCGGGCTGGACGCCTCGGTGGTCCCGGTGCTGGCCGCGGTGCCGATGCGCGGCGGGCTTCCCACGGCGGTGCCGACCGACCCCACCATCTACCGGTTGTATGAGGCCGTGGCGGTCTACGGCCCGGCGCTCAAGGAACTGATCCACGAACAGTTCGGCGACGGCATCATGAGCGCCATCAATTTCAGCGTCGACCTGGCTCGTAAGCCGCACGCCGGCGGTGACCGGGTGGTGATCACGCTGGACGGCAAATTCCTTGCCTACGAGTGGAATTCAGCGGACTGACCGATGGCCGCCGTGCGCTCCGAGAAGACCCCACCGCTGACCGCCGACCTGGTGCTGTCCGGCGGGGGAGTCCGGTTCGTCGGGCTGGTCGGGGCGGCCGTCGCACTGATGGACGCCGGCTATTCGCTGCAACGCATCTCCGGGGTGTCCGGCGGATCGGTGGTCGGCACCATCCTGGCCGCCGGCACCCAGGGCGACCAGCTGAGCCCCGCGCAGGTCAAGGAGCTGGCGCTGTCGGTGCCGCTGCGTACCTGGCGCGACGCCGCGGCACCCATCCCGGTGCTGGGCCCGGCGCTGGGGTTCCTGCGCGACAGCGGCCTGTACCGCGGTGACGTCGCCCACGCCTGGATCCGCTCCGAGCTGGCCAACCTCGGCGTACACACCTGGGGTGACCTGGCCTACGACGCCGACGACTTGCTGCCCGAGCGCCGCTACCGGGCGGTGGTCAGCGCGACCGACGTGACCACCGGCCAGCTGGTCCAGCTGCCGTGGGACTACCAGCGGGTCTACGGCCTGGACCCCGACGAACAGTCTGTCGCCGACGCGGTGCGAGCCTCGATGTCGGTGCCGTTCTTCTACCGCCCGGTGACCCTGACCAGCGCCACCGGGTGCTGCTCCACGCTCGTCGACGGCGGGGTGCTGTCGAACTTCCCGATCTATACCTTCGACCGGCCCGACGGCCGGATGCCGAAGTGGCCGACGTTCGGGGTCACCGTGGTGCCGGAGCTGTCCGGCGGCGGCGTTGGCGCGGCGTTCGGCGGGCGATGGCCGCTGCGGATGTTCGGGCAGTCACGGCTGCTGGAGGATCTGGTCGGCACCATGCTGGCCGGCCACGACCTGACCTACCTGAATCAGCCGTGGGTCAGCGCGCGGGCCATCAAGGTCTGCCCGACCGACGTCGGCGTGCTGGACTTCGGCATCTCCCGTGAACGCCTGCAAGAGCTCTTTGACAACGGCTACGCCGCGACGGAGAAGTTCCTGTCGACCTGGGACTGGTGGTCCTACCTGGCCAGGTACCGGGCGTCTCACTACCCCGACGACGCAGGGCAGGACTGACCGGTCAGTGCCGGTGCTTGCCCAGCTCGGCGCTGGCGTCACCGAGCCGCACCGTGATGTCGGTGTTGCCCGAGGCCTCCAGCTGCTCGCGACCGCGCAGCCGGTCCTGGATCTCGCGGGCCGCGCCGTTGATCCGCTCGATCTCGCCCCGGAACACGTCCGGGCGAGTCTCCTTGCTGGCGTAGTGGAAGTAGCTCAGCAGGCTGCGTAGCAGCTCCAGCTTCTGCTTCTCCCGCTTGGCCAGATCGTGCGTCGTCATCAACTCGACGCGGCGTACCGGGGGCAGATCACCCCAGTCCAGCGTCACCTTGTTCTCGAACCGGTTGCGCTTGCTGCGCCGCCCGAACCAGCTCTTCGGGTCCTCGGGGGTGTCGGAGTAGCTCACCGTCCCGGTGAACCGCGACTCGATGCCCTCGCCGAGCTCGGCCCGGTCGATCGCCGAGTCCCACACCGTGCGCCATTCCTGGTTGGGTGCCAGGACAGTCAGCTCTTCGGGCAGCTGCAGCGCGACCACGTCGGCGTAGCCGTCGGACGCCGTCTCATAGCGGGCCACCGTCGGCGGCTGCGCGAACGAGAACCGGATGTCATAGGCCGCGGTCTTGCCGAAGTTGCGGGCCACCAGCTCGATGACGTGCCAGTCGGCGGCGTGCGGCTCCATGAACACCGCCACATGCGGGCGGGTCTGTTCGGCCGCCGCCCGCCGATTGCGCTGCCATTGCCGATTCAGGTAGATCAGGGCAAGCACGGTGATCCCGATCGCCAGCCACGCAGCCCACGCGAGCCAGGCCTCCGGCCCTGCGTGAACGACGTCGTACCAGCGGTCCTCGACTGATCCCATCGACTATCCCCTCAATCCCCTCATCCGCCCATCAGCATGCGCCAGCGGTCCAGGCTGCCGGCGCTGAATACGTAGTTGGATCGCTTGACCTCCGAGAGTGCGGCACTCGGATCGGCCGAATACCAGTGGCCCGGAAACACCGTCGGGTCACCCGGCAGCGCGGCCAGTTGCTGCAGGCTGCGATACATCTCGTCGGAGTCGCCACCCGGGAAATCCGTCCGGCCGCAGCCCTCCAGGAACAGCGTGTCGCCGGCCACCAGCCGCCCGTCGAGCAGGAAGCACTGGCTGCCCGGCGTGTGCCCGGGGGTGTGCAGCAGCTCGATCTCGATGTCGCCGATACTCACCCGGTCGCCGTGCTCGTGCGAGGTCAGGTCCGACATGGGGATCTCGGTTACCCGCGAAACCCACTGTGCCTCATGGGTGTTCACGTGGATCGGCACGCTGGCCCGTTCCATCAGCTCGGCCAGGCCCTTGAGTTCGAATCCCATCATCTTGCCGCCGACGTGGTCGGGGTGGTGATGGGTGACCAGCACTCCCGACAGGTGCATGCCGTCGGCCTCGAGCGCGTCGAGCAGATCGCCGGCCGCATAGGCCGGGTCCACCACGACGGCGTCGCCGGTCTGCCGATCGCCGATCAGGTACGCGAAATTGCGCATCTGGGCGGCCATCGGGTCTCCGATCGCGAAATCGCGTCCGGACAGCAGCTGGCGGAAATAGAGCCGGTCGGAATCTGGCACGCCCTTCAGACTAAAGCAGGCGTGGGCAGGTACCTGTCATTGCGGTTTGGTGACCTCGCGGGCGAGGTTGTAACCTTCTACAGGCTTGCGGCGCCGGACCAGGACGCCGCGGGCAGAAGCAGGCAGGCCCCCTTAGCTCAGTCGGTAGAGCGTTTCCATGGTAAGGAAAAGGTCAACGGTTCGATTCCGTTAGGGGGCTCGGTGGACGCCGGTCGGTGTGCCGACTAGCGCCGATCGGGGCGGTGTAGCTCAGCTGGTTAGAGCGCACGACTCATAATCGTGAGGTCGGGAGATCGAGCCTCCCCACCGCTACTCCCAAGCAATGCAAGAGTGAAGAAGGACGACAGACGTGGCCTCCAGTACAGACGTGCGGCCGAAGATCACCTTGGCCTGTGAGGTGTGCAAGCACCGCAACTACATCACCAAGAAGAACCGCCGTAACGACCCCGACCGGTTGGAGCTGAAGAAATTCTGCCCCAACTGCGGCAAGCACGAGTCGCACCGCGAATCTCGCTAGAAAGCGCATCCGTGTCGTTGGCTGAACGCCTCGCCGGGGCGCGCTACCGCTATCCCGACCACTACGAGGTGGAGCGGGAGAAGATCCGCGAATACGCACACGCGGTCAAGGCCCACGATGGGGCCAGCCTGGACGTGCGCGCGGCGGCAGAACTGGGCTATGACGGCCTGGTGGCCCCGCTGACCTACATCTCGGTGTTCGGGCACAAGGCGATCTCGGCGTTCTTCGAGCACGTCGGCATCGCGGTCTCCGACGCTCAGATCGTCCAGGTCGACCAGAAGCTGGCGTTTCATCATCCGATCCAAGAAGGCGACCGGCTCTACTGCGACATCGAGGTCGAGTCGGTCCGCCGTGCACACGGCACCGACATCATCATGACCAGGCAGATCGTCACCAACGACGCCGGTGACATCGTGCAGGAGACGTACACGACGCTGGCGGGCCGCGCCGGCGAAGGAGATAAGGGTTTCACCGATGGCGCTGCGTGAGTTCAGTTCGGTCAAGGTCGGCGATCAGCTGCCCGAGCGGGTCATCCCCCTGAGCCGCCAGGATCTGGTCAACTACGCCGGCGTGTCCGGCGACCTCAACCCGATCCACTGGGACGACGAGATCGCCCAGCAGGTGGGTCTGGACACCGCGATCGCCCACGGCATGCTGACCATGGGCCTGGGCGGCGGCTATGTGACGTCCTGGGTGGGCGACCCGGGCGCGGTGACCGAGTACAACGTCCGCTTCACCTCGGTCGTGCCGGTGCCCAACGACGGCAAGGGCGCCGAGATCGTCTTCACCGGCCGGGTGAAGTCCGTGGACGCCGATTCGAAGACGGTGACGATCGCGCTCACCGCCACCACCGGTGGCAAGAAGATCTTCGGACGGGCGGTCGCCTCGGCGAAGCTGGCCTAGGGGAGACAATGGCTATCAAGACCGACATCCGCGGCCTGATCTGGCGCTACCCCGAACCGTTCGTGGTGGGCCGGGAGAAGATCCGGGAATACGCTCGGGCCGTCAAGGCCGAGGACCCGTCGCACTATGACGAGGCCGCTGCCGCCGAACTGGGCTACGACTCGCTGGTGGCGCCGCTGACCTTCGTGGCGATCCTGGCCAAGCTGGTGCAATCGGACTTCTTCCGCAACGTCGACACCGGCTACACCAGCATGCAAATGGTCCAGGTGGACCAGGGCTTCACCTACCGCAAGCCGATCAAGGCCGGCGACACCCTGTACGCCCGGATGGAGATCTCCTCGGTCAACGAGCGGTTCGGCGCCGACATCGTCACCACCCGCAACATCTTGACCAACCAGGACGGCGAGGTCGTGCTGGAGGCGTTCACCACGATGATGGGCCACGAGGGCGACGATTCGGTGAGTCTCAAATGGGACGCCGATTCCGGTCAGGTCGTCCGAACAGCCTGATCCATGGGGCTGTCCCGGCTTCCGCTCTCCTTCGCCGTCCCTGCGGGCCGACTCCGGTGAGCCTCGCCGAACAGCCTGATTAGCAACTGGCCGTAGCGGCGAGGTACACTCGAACCTCGGGGTTCTCCCAGCACTAGCGCGCTTTCCGTGAGCGAACGGGGAGCGCGCGAATTGTGTGGGCGCCCGCGAAGGGGCGTAGCTCAACTGGCAGAGCAGCGGTCTCCAAAACCGCAGGTTGCAGGTTCAAGTCCTGTCGCCCCTGCAGACGTGTCATGGTGGAACGTAGCGAGAAGAACGAAGGAGCATGCGGTGACCGACGAGTTCGACCGTCCCGACGCCGCAGCCGACGGCGACAGCGAGGCCGAACCCACCGGCAGTCGCAGTCGCACGGCCGTGGCGAACCGGGATGCCGGCGACCCGCTGCGTCCGTCCGGTAAGCGCGCCCGGCACCGTGCCGCCGAGGGCGGCGACCTGGAGTCCACCGCCGAGGAGCTCGGCGCCGTCAAGAAGGCCAAGAAGGCCAAGAAGAAGTCGGACGACCCGTCGCGCAACCCGTTCGTGTTCGTCCTCAACTACCTCAAGCAGGTCGTCGGCGAACTTCGCAAGGTGATCTGGCCGAACCGCAAGCAGATGATCAACTACACCGCGGTGGTACTGGCGTTCCTGGTCTTCATGGTGGCCTTGGTCGCCGGGGCGGACTACGGATTCGCCCGGCTGGTGCTGCTGGTGTTCGGCGAGTGAAGTTATAGGAAGGACTGACTACCGTGACTACCTTCGACGGCGATACGCCTGCGGGCGAGCCGGTCGACGTGGCCGACGAAGCTGAGTCGTCTGCCGCTGAGTCATCATCCGAGGCCCCGGCGGTGGAGGAGACTGCACCGGCCGAGCCCGCCGCGGCGGAATCTGCGCCCGCCGAGGAGGAACTCGACCCCGCGGTGGCGCTCAAGGCCGAGCTGCGCACCAAGCCGGGCGACTGGTATGTCATCCACTCCTACGCCGGTTACGAGAACAAGGTGAAGACCAACCTCGAGACCCGCGTGCAGAACCTCGACGTCGGCGACTACATCTTCCAGGTGGAAGTTCCCACCGAAGAGGTCACCGAGATCAAGAACGGCCAGCGCAAGCAGGTCAACCGCAAGGTGCTGCCGGGCTACATCCTGGTGCGCATGGACCTGACCGACGACTCCTGGTCGGCAGTGCGCAACACCCCGGGCGTCACCGGATTCGTCGGCGCCACCTCGCGGCCGACATCGCTGCCGCTGGACGACGTGGTCAAGTTCCTGTTGCCGCAGGGCGCGGCCAAGAAGCAGGCTCGCGGTGCCGCCAGCACCTCGGCAGCCGCCTCCGAGGTCGGCGGCCTGGAGCGGCCGGTCATCGAGGTCGACTACGAAGTCGGCGAGTCGGTCACCGTCATGGACGGCCCGTTCGCCACGCTGCCGGCCTCGATCAGCGAGGTCAACGCCGAGCAGCAGAAGCTCAAGGTGCTGGTGTCCATCTTCGGACGCGAGACACCCGTCGAACTGACCTTCACCCAGGTCTCGAAGATTTAGTACGTAGGAAAGGAACACCCCAGTCATGGCCCCCAAGAAGAAGGTCGCCGGTCTGATCAAGCTTCAGATCGAAGCCGGCCAGGCCAACCCCGCGCCGCCCGTCGGCCCCGCGCTCGGACAGCACGGCGTCAACATCATGGAGTTCTGCAAGGCGTACAACGCCGCGACGGAAGGCCAGCGCGGCAACGTCGTCCCCGTCGAGATCACCGTCTACGAGGACCGCAGCTTCACCTTCGCGCTGAAGACCCCGCCCGCGGCGCGGCTGCTGCTCAAGGCCGCCGGTATCGCCAAGGGCTCGGCCGAGCCGCACAAGACCAAGGTCGCCAAGGTGAGCTGGGACCAGGTCCGCGAGATCGCCGAGACCAAGAAGGCCGACCTCAACGCCAACGACATCGAGGCCGGGGCCAAGATCATCGCCGGCACCGCCCGGTCGATGGGTATCACCGTAGAGTGATCCCCCTCGGCGAATAGACCGAGCATGACTGAGCGGGGCGAGGAACGAGCCCCAGCGAGGGAACGCGAGGGAGCATTCGACGAGAAACAACCCCGTGGGAGGGCCAGCTTCGGCCCGTTGACCACAACCCAACAACTGGATTGGATGCACGAATGAGCAAGAACAGCAAGGCATACCGCGCCGCCGCCGAGAAGGTGGACCGCGACAACCTCTACACCCCGCTGGCCGCAGCCAAGCTGGCCAAGGAGACGTCATCGACCAAGCAGGACTCCACCGTCGAGGTGGCCATCCGGCTCGGCGTCGACCCCCGCAAGGCCGACCAGATGGTCCGCGGCACCGTCAACCTGCCCCACGGCACCGGTAAGACCGCCCGGGTGGCCGTCTTCGCGGTCGGCGAGAAGGCCGACGCCGCTATTGCCGCCGGCGCCGACGTGGTCGGCAGCGACGACCTGATCGAGAAGATCCAGGGTGGTTTTCTCGACTTCGACGCCGCGATCGCCACCCCGGACCAGATGGCCAAGGTTGGCCGGATCGCCCGTGTGCTGGGCCCGCGTGGTCTGATGCCCAACCCCAAGACCGGCACCGTCACCCCCGACGTCGCCAAGGCTGTCTCCGACATCAAGGGCGGCAAGATCAACTTCCGGGTGGACAAGCAGGCCAACCTGCACTTCGTCATCGGCAAGGCGTCGTTCGACGAGACCAAGCTGGCGGAGAACTACGGCGCCGCCCTCGACGAGGTGCTGCGGCTCAAGCCGTCGTCGTCCAAGGGCCGCTACCTGAAGAAGGTCACCATCTCGACCACGACCGGCCCCGGCATCCCGGTGGACCCGGCCGTCACCCGCAACTTCGCGGCCGAGTAGGACCGAGTACGTAAAAGCCCCCGCCTCGGCGGGGGCTTTTACGTTGTGGTCGGGTTGCTACGCCGCCGTCTTGGCGTAGCTGACCAGGCTGACGTCCAGCGCCTCGTCGGCGAAGTAGTACTCGCAGCCGCGCAGGTACTTCATATAGCGCTCGTAGACCTCTTCGGATTGGATCGCGACGGCCTCCTCGTGGTGCGCCTCCAGTGCGTCACCCCAGATCTTGAGGGTCCGGATGTAGTGCGACCGCAGCGAAAGCGCCTCGGGCACAGTGAAACCGGCCTTCTCGCCATGCTCCACCATCATGTCGGTGGTGGGCAGCCGCCCGCCCGGAAAGATCTCGGTGAGGATGAACTTGATGAACCGGGCCGTTTCGAACGTCAGCTTCTTGCCCCGCGCGTTCAGGTCGTACGGGTGGAAGCTGACGCTGCTCTGAATGGCCATCCGGCCGTCGGCCGGCATGATCTCGAAGCAGTTCTTGAAGAAGTCGTCGTAGTTCTCGAAGCCGAAGTGCTCGAACGCCTCGATCGAGACGATCCGGTCCACCGGCTCGTGGAACTCCTCCCAGCCCTTCAGCAGCACCCGGCGCGAACGGGTGGTGTCGATCTGGTCTAGCAGGCCCTGGGAGTAGGCGTGCTGGTTGTTCGACAGGGTCAGGCCGATGACGTTGACGTCGTACTTCTCCACGGCGCGCTTCATCGTCGCGCCCCAGCCGCAGCCGATGTCGAGCAGCGTCATACCCGGACGCAGGTCCAGCTTGTCGAGGTTCAGGTCGACCTTGGCGATCTGAGCCTGCTCCAGCGTGAGGTCCTCGGGCTCGAAGTACGCACAGCTGTAGATGCGGGTCGGGTCCTGGAAAAGCGCGAAGAACTCATCCGACAGGTCGTAGTGAGCCTGGATGTTCGCGAATTTCGGCAGCATCCCCGCGGCGCGTGTCGCTTTCTCCACCATCTGTGCCTGGTTGCCCTTCCTGATGAAACCCGTCGTGACCGGACGTGTCTGGGCCCCCGTGCCGGTTGACTGTTGGCAGCTTACCGGGTGGGGGGGCGAATCGGTTGACTTGTATGAGACCGCCACGCCAGGCGCATGAACGTCCGACGAGACCTACCCGTGCTACTTCTGAAGGGTGTACTGGTGAACGGTGTTGTAGCCGTCGCGGAACAGCTTCACGCAGCCGTTGAGGTACTTGTCGAACCGGTCGTAGGCGACCTGGCCCTGCACCTCGATGGCCTTGTCCTTGTTTGCCAGCAGCATCGCCGCCCAGTCTTCGAGCGTGCGCGCGTAGTGCGGCCCGATCTCGTCGTCCCGGGTGCACCGGAAACCGGCCTCGGCGGCGTACTTGCGGGGCAGCCACGCCGAGGGCAGCTGCCCGCCGGGGAAGATCTCCTTCATGATGAACAAGGTGAACTTGGCCAGGTCCATCGTCAGCGGCAAGCCCCTGGCCTGCGCGTCTTCCGAACCGGCGATCGCGGTGATGGTGTGCAGAAGCATCCGGCCGTCAGCGGGCAGCGCGTCGTAGGTGATGCGGAAGAAGTCCGCCCAGCGGTCGCGGCCGAAGTGCTCGAAGGCACCGATCGACACGATCCGGTCCACCTTGTCAGTGAACTCCTCCCAGCCCTGCAACCGCACCTCGATGCTGCGGTTGGTGTCCACCTTGGCCAGCTTGTCGATGGCGTACTGACGCTGCTCACCGCTGAGGGTCAACCCGATGACGTTGACGTCGTAGGTCTCGATCGCGCGCTGCATGCAGGCCCCCCACCCGCAGCCGATGTCGAGCAGCGTCATGCCGGGCTCCAGGCCCAGCTTGCCCAGTGCCAGGTCGAACTTGGCGAGTTGCGCTTCGTCGCAGGTGGTGTCCTTGTTCGGGTAATACCCGCAGGTGTAGCCCATGGTGGGGCCGAGGAACAGCTCGTAGAACTCGTTGGAGATGTCGTAGATCGACTGCAGTTCCTCGTACTTCGGTTCCAGTTTGGTCATCGGGGTTCTACTCGCGATCTTTGGTGGGGGGTATGCAAGGCCCACACAGACTACCTGCTAGCGGCTCACAGCAAACGTCGTGGTCAGTTCGCCGATCACCGGGTCCCACAATTCCTCGGGCAGGTCATGACCCATGCCCTCGAACAGCACCAATCGGGCGCGGTCGATGGCGTCGGCGACGGCACGCCCACCCGACGGCCGCATCAACTTGTCGGCCAGCCCGTGGATGACCACCGTCGGCGCGGTGATAAGAGCGTCATAGGCAGCCAGGCTGCCGCTGGCCAGGATGGCGCCGAACTGCCGGGCGATGCCCCACGGGTAGTAACTGCGCTCGTAGGCCTCGGCGATGTTGGCCCGCAGCTGGGCCTCCGGGATGGGGTAGGCCGGGCTGCCGATGATCCGGCTGGCCCGCACCGCATTGTCGATGATCACCTCGCGGGGGGAGTCCGGCGACGGCCCGGTGAGCAACGCCAGCAACGCCCGCGGCGCCGGCGGCGGCAGGAACCGGCGGTTGTTGCTGGAGAAGATCACCGCCAGCGTCTCGGTGCGCTCGGCGAACCGCGCGGCGAAGACCTGCGCGATCATCCCGCCCATCGAGGCGCCCACCACGTGCGCCTTGGCGATGCCCAGGTGATCCAGCAGCGCGGCGGCGTCGTCGGCCATGTCCTCCAGGGTGTACACCGCCGAGCTGGGCTTGCCCAGCCAGAACCGGGCCATCCGCGGGATCAGCGCGCCGCGGGCGTGTTTGCGGCCCAGCTTGGTCGACAGCCCGACGTCCCGGTTGTCGTAGCGGATGACCCGCAGCCCCTGGGCGACCAGCTTCTCGCAGAATCCGGTGCGCCACAGCAGCAGCTGGGCGCCCAGGCCCATCACCAGCAGGACGGCCGGATCGTCGGGGCTGCCCATGTCCTCGTAATAGATCTCCAGGTCCCCCGAGCGGGCGGTACCGCTGCGCACGTCCATCGCCTCTAGGCCCCCGGCTCTTCGTTGGTGTCTTTGTGTTCGCGGCTGACGTCGACCATGAAGTTGGCGAAGTAGCCGGTGAGCTGCGGGTCCGACATCATCTGCCAGCGCGGTGCCAGCAGCTTCATGTAGCGCTCCACATACAGGAACTGCTTGCCGATCAGCACCAGCTCGCGGGGCAGTTTCACGTCGTAGGCGTCGGCCAGCGCGCCGAGCTGCTTGCCGATCTCGGCATAGGACATGTCGCCCAGCGATTTCATGGTCAGCGGGGTGGCGAACTTCTCCAAGTCCTTGGCGGCCTGCGCCTCGGGCTTCATGGTGCCGACCGCGCCCATCAGCACCACGATCTTGCCGGCGGCGGCGTGGTCCTTTTTGACCAGCAGCGCATACACCAGCTCCCGCAGCAGCCAGCGGGTGCGCGGGTCGATGCGGCCCATGATCCCGAAGTCGAGAAAAACGACACGTCCTTCTTCATCGACCAGCAGGTTGCCGGCGTGCAGGTCGCCGTGGAACAGCCCGTGCCGCAGCCCGCCCTCGAAGGTGGAGAACAGCAACGCTTTCACCAGCTCGACGCCGTCGAAGCCGGCCTTGCGGATCGCTTTGACGTCGTCGATGCGGACGCCCGACACCCGCTCCATGGTGAGCACCCGCTCGCTGGTGAAGTCCCAGTGCACGTCGGGCACCTTAATGTTCTTGCCAAGCGGGGAGGCGTGCAGGTGCGACACCCAGGTCTGCATGGACTGCGCCTCGATGCGGAAGTCGAGTTCCTCGGCGAGGTTGTCGGAGAAGTCGGCGACGACGTCTTGGGCGCTCAGCCGTCGGCCCAGCTGGGCCAACTCGATCAGCTGCGCGAACCGTTTGAGGATCTGCAGGTCGGCGGCGACTCGGCGGCGGATGCCGGGCCGCTGGATCTTGACAACGACCTCTTCGCCTGTACGCAGGGTGGCGAAGTGCACCTGGGCGATGGACGCCGACGCGATCGGGGTCTCATCGAATGACGCGAACAGCTCCTGCGGCTCGGAGCCGAGCTCCTCGATGAACAGCTTGTGCACTTCGTCTTGGTTCGCCGGTGGCACCGCGTCGAGCAGACCGCGGAACTCCCGGGACAGCTGTTCGCCGAACGCGCCGGGGCTCGAGGCGATGATCTGGCCGAACTTGACGTAGGTGGGGCCCAGGTCGGCGAAGGTCTGGGGCAGCTCGCGGATCACCTTCTGCTGGATCGGGCCCGGCCCGAGCAGGCGGGTGAAGACCCGGGTGACCGCGCGGGTGATCTGCCAGCCGGTGGCACCGATGCGAGCCGCTTCGACCGGCAACGGCACCCGGTCCAGTCGGGCCACCTGCCGGGGTGGGGTCGAACTCATGGCTGCAGTCTGCCAAACCGGCGGCGGAAGTTCTCGGTCAGCGCCCCGGCGACCGGCTGCCACACCGCGGCCGGCAGATCGTGGCCCATGCCCTCGATCAGCACGAACCGCGCACCCGGGACCGCGTCGGCCACCGCGCGGCCGTGGGCCGGCCGCAGCATCGGGTCAGCCGAGCCGTGCAGCACCACTGTCGGTGCGCTGATCGCGCGCGAGTACTTGAGCAGGCTGCCGGTGCCGAGGATGGCGTCGACGTGGCGGCGTCGTCCTTCCGGGTAGTTGCAGCGTTCTCGCAGTGCTACTACCCGGGCGCGTAATTCGGCCTCCGGCGGTGCGAACACCGGCCCGTTGAGGACGGCCAGGTGGCGCACCTCGAACGCCAGGCTGTCCCGCGGTCTCTGCAGCGCCAGCCGGATCAGCCGCCAGGCCGGTGGGGTGGTGAAGATCCGCCTGCCGGTCGTCGACATCAGCACGCCCAGCGAGGCCACCCGGTCTCCCGCGGTGGCGGCCAGGATCTGGGCGATCATGCCGCCCATCGACACGCCGACCAGATGTGCCCGGGCGATGCCGAGCCGATCGAGCAGCGCCAGCACGTCGTCGGCCATGTCGAGCAGGGTGTAGGGGACGGCGCTGGTGCGGCCCAGGAGGTAGCGCCAGGCGCGCCGTGCCGGTGAGCCCCGGGCCTGCGCGCCGTCCAGCTTGGTCGACAGCCCGGTGTCGCGATGGTCGAACCGGATGACGCGGTAGCCGGCGTCGACCAGCAGCGCGCAGAATCCGTCCGGCCACGTCGGCAGCTGCGCCGCCAGCCCGGCGAGCAGTACGACGGCCGGGTCGTCGGGGTTACCCAGGTCCTCGTAGAAGATCCGCACGCCACCGGCGTCGGCGTGCCCGGTTCTGCTGCGCACTAGGCCGCCAGGAATCCACGCAGCGCGTCACGTTCATCGGTCACCGGTGCGGCCAGGGCGGGCATGCCCCGAGCCTGCCAGCCCGAAAGGCTCCGCGCAGGACGGTCGGCTCCGTAGGTTGGTCGGATGCAGGTGATCTCCGCCGAATCGACCGAGAAATTCGTCGGGCCCACCGACGCGCCCCTGCAACTGGTCCGGGTCGAATACCGCGACGCCGCCGCGGGCACGGCGGTGCGGGTGGACGGCGACGGGCTGGCAGGGGAGGCGGTCGTGGACGCGGGAAGCGGCGTGGTCGAGGTGCCGGTGACCGTCGAGAACCCGGTGCCGGGCCAGCGGCGGGCCGCGCGGGCCGGTGGCATCGCATTCGAGTTCACCGTGGCCGAACCCGGCTGGACGATGTTCATGGTCGGCCACTTCCACTACGACCCGGTGTGGTGGAACACCCAGTCCAACTACACCAGCGTGTGGACCGAGAACCCGCTCGGCGCCTGCCGGCAGACCAACGGCATCAATCTGGTGCGCGCCCACCTGGACTGGGCTCGCGAGCACCCCGAGTACAAGTTCGTGATGGCCGAGGTCGACTACCTCAAGCCGTACTGGGACACCCACCCCGGCGACCGCGCCGAACTGCGGGCGCTGCTGGCCCAAGGCCGCATCGAGGTGATGGGCGGCACCTACAACGAACCCTCGACCAACCTCACTGACGCCGAGACGACGATCCGGAACCTCTTGGCGGGCATGGGATTTCAACGCGACATCATGGGTGCTTCGCCGGCGACGGCATGGCAGCTCGACGTGTTCGGTCACGATCCACAGTTCCCCGGGATGGTCGCCGACGCCGGCCTGTCCTCCAGTGCGTGGGCCCGGGGGCCGTTTCACCAGTGGGGGCCGATGGCCGGCGGCGGCGATCCGCTCCGGATGCAGTTCGCATCCGAGTTCGAGTGGATCTCACCGTCCGGGCGAGGCCTGCTGACCCACTACATGCCCGCGCATTACGCGGCCGGCTGGTGGATGGACGCCCAGGAATCGTTGGCCGGCGCCGAAGACGACGTCTACCGGTTGTTCGTCGACATGAAGAAGATCGCCGCCACCCGCAACGTGATGCTGCCGGTGGGTACCGACTTCACCCCGCCCAACCGCTGGGTGGTGGCGATCCACCGCGATTGGAACGCCCGCTACACCTGGCCGCGGTTCGTCTGCGGCCTGCCCAGCGAGTTCTTCGCCGCGGTGCGCGCCGAACTGGACGGGCGGGAAGCGTCCCCGCAGACCCGTGACATGAACCCGATCTACACCGGCTGTCACGTCTCCTACATCGACACCAAGCAGGCCAACCGGGCCGGCGAGCAGGCGACCCTGGCCGCCGAACGCTTCGCGGTGTTCGCCGCGGCGCTGACCGGGGCCGGCTACCCGGAGGCGGCACTGGCCAAGGCGTGGGCACAGCTGTGTTACGGCGCCCACCACGACGCCATCACCGGCTCCGAGGCCGACCAGGTGTACCTGGATCTGCTGACCGGCTGGCGCGACGCCTGGCAGCTGGGCACCCAGGCGCGCGACAATGCGCTGGCGGTGCTGTCGGGGCTGGTGGGGTCTGACGCCGATTCCGTTGCCGTGGTGTGGAATCCGGTGACTTCCTCGCGTACCGACGTGGTGACTGCGCGGCTTCAGACGCCGTTGGCGGCCGGGGTCCGGGTACTCGATGCCGACGGTGTTGAGCTGCCCGCCCACGTCGAACACGACGGGCGGTCGGTCAGCTGGCTGGCCCGTGACGTGCCGTCGTTGGGGTGGCAGTCCTACCGGCTTCTTCCCGGCTCAGTGGCTTCGGGATGGGAACCGTTGCCGGGCAACGTGATCAGCAACGAACGTCATCAGCTGACCGCAGATCCGGACCGCGGCGGCGGCATCACGTCGTGGCGGCATGACGGTCGGGAGATGCTGATCGACGGTGGGCTGGGCAACCAGTTGGCCGTGTACGACGAATACCCCAAACACCCGCAGTCGGGCGAGGGTCCGTGGCACCTGGTGCCCAGTGGCAACCTGTTCACCTCCGCCGTCGCCCGCGACGTGAGCGTGCAGGCCTACCGCGGGCCGCTGGGGGAGCGGCTGGTGGTGTCCGGGCGGATCCGAAAAGTGTTGTCCTACACTCAGACCCTGACGCTGTGGCGCGGCGTCGACCGGGTGGACTGCTCCACCACCATCGAAGAGTTCGCCGGCGTCGATCACCTGCTGCGGCTGCGCTGGCCGTGCCCGATACCCGGCGCCATGCCGGTCGCCGAGGTGGCCGACGCCGTGATCGGCCGCGGCTTCGGAATGCTGCACGAGCCCAGCGGCCGCTCGGTGGACACCGCGCGGTACGAGTGGACGCTCGACACGTCGGCCAACCGTTGGTTCGGGCTGTCGGCCACGGCGCGGATCCGCGTCGGTGAAGCAGCTCAGGCGATCTCGGTTGCGGAGGTGATCACCGACGGCTCGCCGGCGCGGGAGTTGATGGTCGCGTTGGTGCGCGCCGGCGTCACCGCCACCTGTTCGGACGCCGACGGGCCGCGCTACGGCAACCTGGCCGTCGACTCCAACCTGCCCGATGTCCGGATCGCCCTTGGTGGCCCGCAGCGCAACGCCTTCACCCGCGCGGTGCTGGCCGCCGCCGATCCGGCCTACACCACCGAGCTGCAATGCCAACTCGACGCGCAGGGCCGGGCCCGGGTGTGGGTGCCCGCGGAGAAGCCGCTGACGCAGGTCTGGGTTCCCGGGGCCGACCTCAGCGGCGAACGCGCCCTGGGTGTGCTGGTGATCGCCGGCGACGACCTTGAGCGCGAGATTGCCCGGCTGGCCGAAGATCTGTCGGACGCCGAGATCACCGTGGACCAGCAGACGGCGGTGGACATGGCGCCGTTCGAGGCGCGCACCGTCGCGCTGATCAACCGCGGGGTTCCCAGCTTCGCCGTCGACACCGCCGGCACCCTGCACACCGCGCTGATGCGGTCCTGCACCGGCTGGCCCTCGGCCGCGTGGGAAGACAACCCGCGCCGAACAGCCCCCGACGGCAGCGCATTTCAGCTGCAGCACTGGACGCACACCTTCGACTACGCCCTGGTGGCCGGCGACGGCGACTGGCGCCAGGCTCAGATCCCTTCGCGCAGCGCCGAATTCGCCGACCCGCTGCAGGCCGTGGTGACCGGCGGCGGTGACGGCCCGCTGCCGGCGACCGGCTCACTGCTGCGCCTGGACCCGTCCGGCGCAGTGGGCCTGGGGGCGCTCAAAGCGGCGGGCAACCCGACGCCGCGCGGCAGCGCCCAACCCGTGGACCCGAAGACGTGGACGCTGCGGCTGGTGGAGACTCACGGAGCCGACGCCGCGGTCACGCTGAGCAGTGATCTGGGCCCGGTGAGCGTGCTGGGCCGCGCCGATCTGTTGGAACAGCCCCGCGAACACCCCGACCCCGACCGGTTGCACGGCTACGAGATCGCCACCTTTACCGCCCGCCTCGACGTCGAGCCCGCCGGCGCCGCGGGTCCGTTGGCGCCGGAAGCCGAAGCAGCCCAACCGCTTTACGCCCGATACTGGTTGCACAACCGCGGCCCGGCGCCGCTGGGTGGCCTCCCAGTGACCCCGGCACTGCATCCGCATCGGCTCGACGCACAGCCCGGCGAGCAGCTGAACCTGGAATTGAGCGTGGCCAGCGACTGCATCGACGCCCCGCTGTCGGCGGCGCTGACCTGGCAGTGCCCGCCGGGCTGGAACAGCCCGACGTCGGACCCGGTGCGGCTGGGGCCGGGGGAGTACGCGCACACCGCCGCAACCGTCGTGGTCCCCGCCGAGGCCCCGCCGGGGCTGTATCCGATCCGGGCGCGCTGCGATGTCACCGGCGACGTCCCGGCGTCGTGGCGGCAACCGGTCGAAGATGTGGCGGTGGTGCGCGTCGGTGATCCCAGCGGCGACCGGCTGCTCTACGTCGATGGCCTGTCCGAGGTCGCGGTGGCCGCCGGACAGTCCGGCCGGCTGCGCGTCACCGTCGGCACCGACGCCTACGCCGACCTGGCCGTGGAGGCACACCTGGTCAGCCCGTGGGGTACCTGGGAGTGGGCCGAGCCGGCCGCAGTGGGTGCGGTGGTCCCGGCCCGCGGCAGCGTCGAGCTGGAGTTCACGCTGAACCCGCCGGCGTGGGCCACGCCGGGCACCTGGTGGGCCCTGGTCCGCGTCGGCGGAGCGGGCGCCCTGGTCTACTCGCCGGCGGTGCCGATGGCGGTGCGGGCGGCCGAGACGGTGGGAGTCGACTGATGGCCGAGACGCTAGCTCTGGACGTCGGCGGCACCAAGATCGCCGCCGGCCTGGTCGCCGACGACGGGACCCTGTCCTATGCCACCACCCGGCCCACCCGCGGCGATCAGGGCGCCGAAGTGGTCTGGTCGGTGGTCGCCGAGCTGATCGACGACGTGCAGGCCCACGCCGAGAGCCCGGTGCGCGCGGTCGGAATCGGCTCGGCGGGCCCCATCGACGCCCGAGCCGGCACGGTCAGCCCGGTCAACATCGCCGGCTGGCGCGGGTTCGACCTGCGTGACCGGGTGGCCGCCGCGGTGCCCGGGGTGCCGGTGCGACTCGGCGGCGACGGCCTGTGCATGGCCCTGGCCGAGCATCGGTTCGGCGCCGGCCGGGGGACCGCCTCGATGCTGGGCATGGTGGTCTCGACCGGGGTCGGCGGCGGACTGGTGCTCGACGGCGCCCCGTTTGCGGGCCGCACCGGCAACGCCGGGCACGTCGGGCACGTCGTCGTCGACCCGGACGGGCAGCCCTGCCGCTGCGGCGGCCGGGGCTGCGTGGAGACCATCGCCTCCGGTCCGGCGATGGTGCGCTGGGCGCTGGCCGAAGGGTGGACACCGGAAGGTCCCGACGCCGACGCGCGGGCGCTGGGCAAGGCCGCCGAAGCCGGCGATCCGGTGGCGCTGAGGGCTTTTGCGCGCGGCACCCGCGCACTGGCCGCGATGATCGCATCGGTGACAGCGGTGTGCGACCTGGACCTGGTGGTGATCGGCGGGGGCGTCGCCAACTCCGGCGCGCTGCTGTTCGACCCGCTGCGGGCTGCGCTGCGCGAGTACGCGCGGCTGGACTTTCTGGCCGGGCTGCAGGTGGTGCCCGCCGAACTCGGCGGGCAGGCCGGCCTGGTGGGCGCCGGCGTGCTGGCCGGGTTGGGTTGAGCAGGCCCTAGTCCAGGCCCAGCACCGCCAGCAGCGCAGTGTCTACGGCAGCCATTTCCGCACCGGTGAGGCGGCCAGCGAAGTCACCCAGGCGGACTTGTGGATCGATCACGCTGAGCTGTTCGACCATCACTCGGGTCTTGGTGCCGCCGATCTCGATCTCCGGCCGGAATGAGGTGCCGCGGCGCCCGGTCGAGGTGGGCGCGACGAGCCAGGTCGACAGCGGCAGGTCGTCGGACTGCACCACGACGGCGTAGCGCTCGCCGGCCGGTTCGTGGCCGCGGGCATCCCTGGGCGCTTTCAGCCGGTACAGATCACCACGCACGGATGGCTTCCATCTCAACGGCCAGCTCGCGTGAGGCGGCGACGTCCTCGGGATCGTCGCGCAGCTGTTCGGCTTCGGCGCGCAGCTTGGCCCGGCGTTGCGCTCGTTCGGCATCCAAGATGGCCGCCCGGGCGACCTCCGAGCGGGACCGGCCGTCGCGGGTCAGTGCCTCCAGTGCCCGTTCCACTTCGGAGTCCGTGCGGATCGTAAGGGAAGACATGCAACGAATTGTAATACGCAACGCAGTGCAGTACCCCTTGCTTTCAGCGGGCGAGGTGGCTGCGGCCCCAGTCGCACAGGCCGGCCAGCACCGGCGACAGCGTCCGTCCGTACTCGGAGACCGAGTAGTGCACGCACGGCGGCACCGTCCCGGCGTCGTGGCGGTCGATGATGCCGTCGGCGACCAGTTCCTGCAGGTGACGGATGAGCATTCGCTCGGTGATGCCCGGGATGCTGCGCCGCAGTTCGGCGGTGCGCATCGGACCGTCGGCCAGACGCCACAGGATGGTGCCCTTCCAGCGGCCGCTGATGACCGCCAGCGCGGCGTCGATCGGACAGTCGCTGACCGTGGTCTTCGACGCGGCCATCGCACCTCCTTTAGCTGACAAAATTGTCAGTACCTTGTTTTTTGGCAGCATATCCCGGATAGTCGACCGCTGTGACGCAGATAGTGGAGATTCTTGCGATAGTGCTGGTGGGGACCCTGGTGGGTTCGGAGTTCTCGGTGGTGGCGTTCGTCGCCCCGGTCGTCGGGCGGCTGCCGGACGAGGCCTTCCGGGCCTTCCGCAGTGACGGCGGCGGACTGCTCGGCCGGGTGATGCCGTTCTGGTACCTGGTCTCGCTGGCGCTGCTGGTGGCGACCGTCGCCGTCGCCGGCCCGCAGCGCGGGCTCATCGGTGCCAGCGCGGGCCTGCTGGCGGGGGCCGTCGTGCTGTCGGTGGCGGTGCTGGTGCCGATCAACAAACGGATCATGGCGTGGCGCAGCGTCGACGACGTGTCGCGGGAACTCGCGGCCCGGTGGGACCGGCTGCACTGGCTGCGGGTGGCGCTGCTGGCTGCGGCCTTCGTGCTGCTGGTGGTCGGCGTCCTTCGCTGACTCGGATTACGGCCGGTTTTGCCCGGAGAGCGACCGGCACGCTATGGTGTCTCCCGATCCACCGAAGACCGTCGGTCACCGAGCAATCGGTTGAAGGTCCGGGAACATCCCGGCGGCCCACGCAGGAGGACGAGGCACCGCACACATTGTGACGCCCCGACCGCATCCTGCGTCGGGGCGTTTTTCGTTCTCCGGTGGGCACCAGATACATCGACACCAGGAGGTATGCATGGCGAAGGCTGACAAGGCCGGCGCCGTCGCGGAGATCGTCGAGCAGTTCAAGGACTCGACCGCCACCGTGATCACCGAGTACCGCGGTCTGACGGTTGCCAACCTGGCGGAGTTGCGACGCTCCCTCGCCGGCTCGGCCACCTACGCGGTTGCGAAGAACACGCTGGTCAAGCGCGCTGCGGCCGAGGCCGGCGTGGAGGGTCTCGACGAGCTGTTCGCCGGCCCGACGGCGATCGCGTTCGTCCGGGGCGAGCCGGTCGACGCCGCCAAGGCCATCAAGAAGTTCGCCAAGGACCACAAGGCGCTGGTCATCAAGGGCGGCTACATGGACGGTCACGCGCTGACCGTCGCCGAGGTGGAGCGCATCGCCGACCTGGAGTCGCGCGAGGTGCTGCTGGCCAAGCTGGCCGGCGCGATGAAGGGCAACATGGCCAAGGCCGCCGGCCTGTTCGCCGCCCCGGCTTCGCAGATGGCGCGCCTTGCCGCGGCACTGCAGGAGAAGAAGCCCGCGGAGGCGGTGGCTGCGGCCCCGGCCGAAGCGCCTGAGGCTCCCGCCGAGACCGAAGCACCGACCGAGACCGAGGCACCGGCGGAGTCCGCCGAGGCTGCGGCCGAGACCGAATAACCCCAACTTCCTAACCGGAATCAAGAAAGGACCGAAATCATGGCCAAGCTTTCCACCGAAGAACTGTTGGACGTCTTCAAGGAGATGACCCTCCTGGAGCTGTCGGAGTTCGTCAAGCAGTTCGAGGAGACCTTCGAGGTCACCGCTGCGGCCCCGGTCGCCGTGGCCGCGGCCGGTGCCGCCCCGGCAGCCGCCGAGGCCGGCGAGGAGCAGTCCGAGTTCGACGTGATCCTGGAGTCGGCCGGCGACAAGAAGATCGGCGTCATCAAGGTGGTCCGCGAGGTCGTCTCCGGCCTGGGCCTCAAGGAGGCCAAGGACCTGGTGGACGGCGCTCCCAAGCCGCTGCTGGAGAAGGTCGCCAAGGAGGCCGCCGAGGAGGCCAAGGCCAAGCTCGAGGCCGCCGGCGCCACGGTCACCGTCAAGTAGTTTCCACTACAGCGAAAACCCCCGGAACCCGCGTGGTTCCGGGGGTTTTCGCTGTACTGTACCCATGACGCCGGGGATAACAGCGTTATAGGAGTGGGGCGATGACGGCGGTGCGCGACGCGAATCCGTATCTGGAAGGCGTGATGGGCCCGGTGCCCGTCGAGCTCACCGTCACCGATCTGAAGGTCACCGGACAGATTCCGGACTATCTCGACGGCCGCTACCTGCGCAACGGACCCAACCCGGTGGCCGAGGTCGATCCGGCCACCTACCACTGGTTCACCGGCGATCCGATGGTGCACGGCGTGGCGCTGAGCGGCGGACAGGCCCAGTGGTATCGCAACCGCTGGATACGCACCCCGGCGGTCTGCGCCGCACTCGGCGAGCCGCGCCCGGCCCGGATCGACGTGCGGGCCGGCATGCAGTCCGTCGGCCCCAACACCAACGTGCTCGGTCACGCCGGCAAGACGCTCGCGCTGGTGGAGGGCGGCGTCGCCAACTACGAGCTCACCGAGGAACTCGACACGGTGGGCACCTGCGACTTCGACGGCACGCTGTCCGGCGGTTACACCGCGCACCCGCACCGTGACCGCATCACCGGCGAACTGCACGCGGTGTCGTACTCGTTCGCCCGCGGCAACACCGTGCAGTACTCGGTGATCGACACCGCCGGGCGGGCCCGGCGCACCGTCGACATCGAGGTGACCGGGTCGCCGATGATGCACGACTTCTCACTCACCGATAAATACGTGGTGGTCTACGACCTGCCGGTCACCTTCGACTCCGCGCAGGTGCTGCCGGTGAGCATGCCGCGCTGGCTCAAGGCGCCGGCCCGGATGGTGCTCAGCGGCCTGGTCGGGCGGGTCCGGATGCCCAGCCCGCTCACCGCGATGGTCAACCGCGACAGCCGGCCGCCGGGCGGGCTGCCGTACTCGTGGAACCCCGGCTACCCGGCGCGCATCGGGGTGATGTCCCGCGAGGACGAGGCCCAGGGATGGGTCCGGGCGGGGGAAGCGCAGGTGCGCTGGTTCGGACGTCGAGCCCTGCTACGTCTTCCACCCGCTCAACGCCTACTGCGAGGTCTCGCCGACCGGGCACGAACTGCTGGTGCTCGACGTGGTGCGTTACGCGAAGGTGTTCGACGTGGACCGCCGCGGCCCCGGTGACGCACCGCCCACCCTGGACCGCTGGACCATAAACCTCGACACCGGTGCGGTCAGCACCGAGGCCCGCGACGACCGGCCGCAGGAGTTCCCCCGGATCAACGAGGCACTGTTGGGCGCGCAGCACCGCTACGCCTACACCGTCGGGATCACCGGCGGCTTCATCGGTGACACCGGGGACGAGATGTCGACCGTGCTCTACAAGCACGACTACGCGACCGGGTCGGCGACGACAGCCGGACTCGACCCGGCGCTGGTGCTCGGTGAGATGTCCTTCGTGCCGCGCCCCGGTGGTGCGGGCGAGGACGACGGAATCTTGATCGGAATGGGCCACCACCGCGGCGACGACGAGGGTCAACTGATCATCCTGGACGCGGCGACCTGCGAGTCCGTTGCGACCGTGCACCTGCCGCAGCGGGTACCGGTTGGCTTCCACGGGAACTGGACACCTGTCGACTGAGCAGACCGCCGATACGGGTCGCATCGGTGCGCTACAGTGGCCCAAGCCACACGCAGGTAGGTGGCATTACGAGACATTGCGGAAGGACCTTCACCAATGGGTGTCGCCATCGAGGTAAACGGGCTGACCAAGTCCTTCGGATCCGCCCGGATCTGGGAAGACGTCACGTTGACGATCCCCGAGGGCGAAGTCAGCGTCATGCTGGGCCCGTCGGGTACCGGCAAGTCGGTGTTCCTGAAGTCGCTGATCGGCCTGCTGCGCCCGGAGCGCGGTTCGATCGTGATCGACGGGACCGACATCCTGCAGTGTTCGGCCAAGGAGCTCTACGAGATCCGCACCCTGTTCGGTGTGCTGTTCCAGGACGGCGCGCTGTTCGGCTCGATGAACATCTACGACAACACCGCCTTCCCGCTGCGCGAGCACACCAAGAAGTCCGAGAAGGAAATCCGTGACATCGTCATGGAGAAGCTCGACCTGGTCGGTATGCCCAACGACGGCTACAAGTTCCCCGGCGAGATCTCCGGCGGTATGCGCAAGCGCGCCGGCCTGGCCCGCGCCCTGGTGCTGGACCCGAAGATCATCCTGGTCGACGAGCCGGACTCGGGTCTGGACCCGGTCCGCACCGCCTACCTCAGCCAGCTGCTGATCGACATCAACGCCCAGATCGACGCCACCATCCTGATCGTTACGCACAACATCAACGTCGTGCGTACCGTGCCGGACAACATCGGCATGCTCTACCGCAAGAAGCTGGTCATGTTCGGCCCGCGTGAGGTCCTGCTGACCAGCGAGGAGCCGGCCGTCAAGCAGTTCCTCAACGGCCGTCGCATCGGTCCCATCGGCATGTCCGAGGAGAAGGACCAGGCCACCGCGGCCGCCGAGCAGGCCGCCATCGACGCCGGCCACGCCGACGGCGGCGTCGACGAGGTGGAGGGCGTGCCGCCGCAGATCGTCGCCAGCCCCGGGATGCCGGAGCGCAAGGCCGTCGGGCGTCGCCAGGCCCGGGTGCGCGAGATCCTGCACACCCTTCCGCCCAACGCCCAAGCCGTCATCCGTGACGAACTGGAGGGCACCCACAAGTTCGCGGTGCACGACTTCCCCACCGACGAGGCGCCCACCGCGTCTATCCCGGCGCAGAGCTGATTGTTTGCCCGACTGTCCCGTGTCGGCTCTTGACGGACGGACCTAAACGGTCCAATCTGGTCAACAACGTTCCCACGGGGCTCCGGCAGAAGCCAGCCAGCGCCTATAGGGGCCCGGGACGCCGGTGTTGAGGAATGCGTGAGCCTGCGCTATTGTTGGACGTTGCGCTGGCTTCCTCCTGCCCACCCTTACCTGCACCCGACACCGCAGTACCAGCCTTGAGTCTCGTTCAAGGTTGTGACCTCGTGGTTTGGCTGTGCGTGAGACCGGACTAGAGCGTTCGCCAGCCGAACCAACGGTCGATATTTCGCAGCGAACGGGGTCTGGTGAGAGCCGGGACCCGCTGGCCGCATTAGGTGCTGGAAGGACGCATCTTGGCAGTCTCCCGCCAGAGCAAGAAGAACGCTTCAGGTACTACCTCCGAAAATTCCCCGAACAGTTCCGTGCCCGGAGCCCCCGAGCGGGTCTCCTTCGCCAAGCTGCGCGAACCGCTGGAGGTCCCGGGTCTGCTGGATGTGCAGACCGATTCGTTCCAGTACCTGATCGGTGCGCCGGAATGGCGCGAGAAGGTCACCGCGCTGACCGGCAACGCACCCAAGGGTGGCCTCGAAGAGGTGCTCGAGGAGCTGTCGCCGATCGAGGACTTCTCCGGCTCGATGTCGCTGTCGTTCTCCGACCCGCGGTTCGACGAGGTCAAGGCGCCGGTCGAAGAGTGCCGCGACAAGGACATGACGTATGCGGCCCCGCTGTTCGTCACCGCGGAGTTCATCAACAACAACACCGGTGAGATCAAGAGCCAGACGGTGTTCATGGGTGACTTCCCGATGATGACCGAGAAGGGCACCTTCATCATCAACGGCACCGAGCGTGTCGTGGTGTCCCAGCTGGTGCGTTCGCCGGGTGTGTACTTCGACGCCAGCATCGACAAGTCCACCGAGAAGACGCTGCACTCGGTCAAGGTGATCCCGGGCCGTGGCGCCTGGCTGGAGTTCGACGTCGACAAGCGCGACCTGGTCGGTGTCCGTATCGACCGCAAGCGTCGTCAGCCGGTCACCATCCTGCTCAAGGCCCTGGGCTGGACCTCCGAGCAGATCCGCGAGCGCTTCGGTTTCTCCGAGATCATGATGTCGACGCTGGAGAAGGACACCGCCGCCAGCCCCGACGAGGCGCTGCTGGACATCTACCGCAAGCTGCGGCCGGGCGAGCCCCCCACCAAGGAGTCCGCGCAGACCCTGCTGGAGAACCTGTTCTTCAAGGAGAAGCGCTACGACCTGGCCCGGGTGGGTCGCTACAAGATCAACAAGAAGCTGGGCCTGCCGACGGCGCCTGTCACCGCCGGCACCGCGCCGACCACGTTGACCGAAGAGGACATCGTGGCCACCATCGAGTACCTGGTGCGGCTGCACCAGGCCGCTCAGGACGGCGTCACCACCACCATGACGGTGCCGGGCGGCGTCGAGGTGCCGGTCGAGGTCGACGACATCGACCACTTCGGCAACCGCCGGCTGCGCACGGTGGGCGAGCTGATCCAGAACCAGATCCGGGTCGGACTGTCCCGGATGGAGCGTGTGGTCCGCGAGCGGATGACCACCCAGGACGTCGAGGCCATCACGCCGCAGACCCTGATCAACATCCGCCCGGTGGTCGCCGCCATCAAGGAGTTCTTCGGCACCAGCCAGCTCTCCCAGTTCATGGACCAGAACAACCCGCTGTCGGGCCTGACCCACAAGCGTCGTCTGTCGGCGCTGGGCCCGGGTGGTCTGTCTCGTGAGCGGGCCGGCCTGGAGGTCCGCGACGTGCACCCGTCGCACTACGGCCGGATGTGTCCGATCGAGACCCCGGAAGGCCCGAACATCGGCCTGATCGGTTCGCTGTCGGTGTACGCCCGGGTCAACCCGTTCGGCTTCATCGAGACGCCGTACCGCAACGTCGTCGACGGCGTCGTCACCGACGACATCGAATACCTGACCGCCGACGAGGAGGACCGCCACGTCGTGGCGCAGGCCAACTCGCCGATCGATGACAACGGCCGGTTTGTGGAAGACCGCGTCCTGGTTCGTCGTAAGGGCGGCGAGGTCGAGTACGTGTCGTCGTCCGAGGTCGACTACATGGACGTCTCGCCGCGCCAGATGGTGTCGGTGGCCACCGCCATGATCCCTTTCCTGGAGCACGACGACGCCAACCGTGCCCTGATGGGTGCCAACATGCAGCGTCAGGCGGTTCCGCTGGTGCGCAGCGAGGCGCCGCTGGTGGGCACCGGCATGGAGCTGCGGGCAGCGATCGACGCCGGCGACGTGATCGTCGCCGACAAGGCCGGTGTCATCGAGGAGGTGTCCGCCGACTACGCCACCGTGATGGCCGACGACGGCACCCGCCAGACCTACCGGATGCGCAAGTTCAACCGGTCCAACCACGGCACCTGCGCCAACCAGCGTCCGATCGTCGACGCCGGCCAGCGTGTCGAGGCCGGCCAGGTGATCGCGGACGGTCCGTGTACCGACAACGGCGAGATGGCCCTGGGCAAGAACCTGCTCGTGGCGATCATGCCGTGGGAGGGCCACAACTACGAGGACGCGATCATCCTGTCCAACAGGCTGGTCGAGGAGGACACGCTGACCTCGATCCACATCGAGGAGCACGAGATCGACGCCCGCGACACCAAGCTGGGCGCCGAGGAGATCACCCGGGACATCCCGAACGTCTCCGATGAGGTGCTGGCAGACCTCGACGAGCGCGGCATCGTCCGCATCGGCGCCGAGGTCCGTGACGGCGACATCCTGGTCGGCAAGGTCACGCCGAAGGGCGAGACCGAGCTGACTCCCGAGGAGCGGCTGCTGCGCGCGATCTTCGGCGAGAAGGCCCGCGAAGTCCGCGACACCTCGCTGAAGGTGCCGCACGGCGAGTCCGGCAAGGTCATCGGCATCCGGGTGTTCTCCCGCGAGGACGACGACGAGCTGCCTGCCGGGGTCAACGAGCTGGTGCGCGTCTACGTCGCGCAGAAGCGCAAGATCTCCGACGGTGACAAACTGGCCGGCCGCCACGGCAACAAGGGCGTCATCGGCAAGATCCTGCCGGCCGAGGACATGCCGTTCCTGCCGGACGGCACCCCGGTCGACATCATCCTGAACACCCACGGTGTGCCCCGTCGTATGAACATCGGTCAGATCCTGGAGACCCACCTGGGCTGGATCGCCAAGACCGGTTGGGACATCAATGTCGCAGGCGGAGTACCGGATTGGGCCGGCAAGCTGCCCGAGGAGCTGTACTCGGCAGGGCCCGACACCCGCACCGCCACCCCGGTGTTCGACGGTGCCCAGGAGAACGAGCTGCAGGGCCTGCTGGCCTCGACGCTGGCCAACCGCGACGGCGACGTCATGGTCAACGCCGACGGCAAGGCCATGCTGTTCGACGGGCGTTCCGGTGAGCCGTTCCCGTACCCGGTGACCGTGGGCTACATGTACATCATGAAGCTGCACCACCTGGTGGACGACAAGATCCACGCCCGTTCCACCGGCCCGTACTCGATGATCACCCAGCAGCCGCTGGGCGGTAAGGCGCAGTTCGGTGGCCAGCGGTTCGGTGAGATGGAGTGCTGGGCGATGCAGGCCTACGGCGCGGCGTACACGCTGCAGGAGCTGCTCACCATCAAGTCCGACGACACCGTGGGGCGCGTCAAGGTCTACGAGGCGATCGTCAAGGGCGAGAACATCCCCGAGCCGGGCATTCCGGAGTCCTTCAAGGTGCTGCTCAAAGAGCTGCAGTCGCTGTGCCTCAACGTCGAGGTGCTGGCGAAGGACGGTGCGGCGATCGAGCTGCGCGAAGGCGAGGACGAGGACCTGGAGCGGGCTGCGGCCAACCTGGGAATCAACTTGTCCCGCAACGAATCCGCCTCGGTGGAAGACCTCGCTTAATTTCTAGCTACTAAACCCGCAAGGGGAAAGGGAGTTACGTGCTCGACGTCAACTTCTTCGATGAGCTCCGCATCGGCCTGGCCACCGCGGAGGACATCCGGCAATGGTCCTACGGTGAGGTCAAGAAGCCGGAAACGATCAACTACCGCACGCTCAAGCCCGAGAAGGACGGCCTGTTCTGCGAGAAGATCTTCGGACCGACTCGCGACTGGGAGTGCTACTGCGGCAAGTACAAGCGCGTGCGCTTCAAGGGCATCATCTGTGAGCGCTGTGGCGTCGAGGTGACCCGCGCCAAGGTGCGTCGTGAGCGGATGGGCCACATCGAGTTGGCCGCACCGGTCACCCACATCTGGTACTTCAAGGGCGTGCCGTCGCGGTTGGGCTACCTGCTCGACCTGGCGCCGAAGGATCTCGAGAAGATCATCTACTTCGCCGCCTACGTCATCACCGCCGTCGACACCGAGATGCGGCACAACGAGCTGTCCACGCTCGAAGCCGAGATGGTCGTCGAGAAGAAGGCCGTCGAGGACCAGCGCGACGCCGACCTGGAGGCCCGCGCCCAGAAGCTCGAGGCCGACATGGCCGAGCTGGAGGCCGAGGGCGCCAAGGCCGACGTGAAGCGCAAGGTCCGCGACGGCGGCGAGCGCGAGATGCGTCAGCTGCGCGACCGTGCCCAGCGTGAGCTGGACCGCCTGGACAACATCTGGGACACCTTCGTCAAGCTGGCTCCCAAGCAGCTGATCATCGACGAGACCGTGTACCGCGAACTGGTGGACCGCTACGGCGAGTACTTCACCGGTGCCATGGGTGCCGAGTCGATCCAGAAGCTGATCGAGACCTTCGACATCGACGCCGAGGCCGAGTCGCTGCGCGACACCATCAAGAACGGCAAGGGGCAGAAGAAGCTTCGTGCTCTCAAGCGCCTCAAGGTGGTCGCGGCGTTCCAGATGTCGGGTAACTCCCCGATGGGCATGGTGCTCGACGCGGTGCCGGTGATCCCGCCGGAGCTTCGCCCGATGGTGCAGCTCGACGGTGGCCGGTTCGCCACGTCCGACCTCAACGACCTGTACCGCCGGGTCATCAACCGCAACAACCGGTTGAAGCGACTGATCGATCTGGGTGCGCCCGAGATCATCGTCAACAACGAGAAGCGGATGCTGCAGGAGTCCGTCGACGCGCTGTTCGACAACGGCCGTCGCGGCCGGCCGGTGACCGGTCCGGGTAACCGCCCGCTGAAGTCGCTGAGCGACCTGCTCAAGGGCAAGCAGGGCCGGTTCCGTCAGAACCTGCTCGGCAAGCGTGTCGACTACTCCGGCCGTTCGGTGATCGTGGTCGGCCCGCAGCTCAAGCTGCACCAGTGTGGTCTGCCCAAGTTGATGGCGCTGGAGCTGTTCAAGCCGTTCGTGATGAAGCGTCTGGTGGACTTGAACCACGCGCAGAACATCAAGAGCGCCAAGCGAATGGTGGAGCGCCAGCGGCCCCAGGTGTGGGACGTCCTCGAAGAGGTCATCGCCGAGCATCCGGTGCTGCTCAACCGTGCACCCACCCTGCACCGCCTGGGCATCCAGGCCTTCGAGCCGCAGCTGGTGGAGGGCAAGGCCATTCAGCTGCACCCGCTGGTGTGTGAGGCCTTCAACGCCGACTTCGACGGTGACCAGATGGCCGTGCACCTTCCGCTTAGCGCGGAGGCGCAGGCCGAGGCCCGCATCCTGATGCTGTCGAGCAACAACATCCTGTCGCCGGCCTCGGGTCGCCCGCTGGCCATGCCGCGTCTGGACATGGTGACCGGTCTGTACTACCTGACCACCGAGATCGACGGTGACACAGGCGAATACACCCCGGCCGCCAAGGACCGCCCGGAGCACGGCGTGTACGCCTCGCCGGCTGAGGCGATCATGGCCGTGGACCGCGGTGCGCTGAGCGTGCGGGCCAAGATCAAGGTGCGTCTGGACCAGCTGCGTCCGCCGGCCGAGATCGAGACCGAGCTGTTCGGTCTCAACGGCTGGCGTCCGGGTGATGCCTGGATGGCCGAGACCACGCTGGGCCGGGTGCTGTTCAACGAGCTGCTGCCGACCGGGTACCCGTTCGTCAACAAGCAGATGCACAAGAAGGTTCAGGCCGTCATCATCAACGACCTGGCCGAGCGCTATCCGATGATCGTGGTCGCCCAGACCGTGGACAAGCTCAAGGACGCCGGCTTCCACTGGGCCACCCGTTCGGGTGTCACGGTCTCGATGGCCGACGTGCTGGTGCCGCCGCGCAAGAAGGAGATCCTGGACTCCTACGAGGATCGCGCCGACAAGGTCGAAAAGCAGTTCCAGCGTGGTGCTCTCAACCATGACGAGCGCAACGAGGCACTGGTGGAGATCTGGAAGGAAGCCACCGAGGAAGTGGGTCAGGCGCTGCGTGACCACTACCCGGCCGACAACCCGATCATCACGATCGTCGACTCCGGTGCGACGGGTAACTTCACCCAGACCCGGACGCTGGCCGGCATGAAGGGTCTGGTGACCAACCCCAAGGGTGAGTTCATCCCGCGCCCGATCAAGTCCTCGTTCCGTGAGGGCCTGACCGTGCTGGAGTACTTCATCAACACCCACGGTGCTCGAAAGGGCCTGGCGGACACCGCGTTGCGTACCGCCGACTCGGGTTACCTGACCCGTCGTCTGGTGGACGTGTCGCAGGACGTGATCGTGCGCGAGCACGACTGCGGCACCGAGCGCGGCATCATGGTGGAGCTCGCCGAGGTGGCAGCCGACGGTTCGCTGATCCGCGACCCGTTCATCGAGACCTCGGCGTACGCCCGCACTTTGGCGGTCGACGCGGCGGACGCCAAGGGCAACGTGGTCGTCGAGCGCGGCCACGACTTGGGCGACCCGTCGATCGAGGCGCTGCTGGGTGCGGGCATCTCGCAGGTGAAGGTGCGCTCGGTGCTGACCTGCGCCACCGGAACCGGCGTCTGCGCCACCTGCTACGGCCGGTCGATGGCCACCGGCAAGCTGGTCGACATCGGCGAGGCCGTCGGCATCGTCGCCGCCCAGTCCATCGGTGAACCCGGTACCCAGCTGACCATGCGTACCTTCCACCAGGGTGGCGTCGGTGACGACATCACCGGTGGTCTGCCGCGTGTGCAGGAGCTGTTCGAGGCCCGGATCCCGCGCGGCAAGGCGCCGATCGCCGACGTCGCCGGACGGGTCCGCCTCGAAGAGGGCGACAAGTTCTACAAGATCACCATCGTTCCGGACGACGGCGGCGAGGAAGTGGTCTACGACAAGCTGCCCAAGCGTCAGCGCCTGCGGGTGTTCAAGCACGAGGACGGCTCCGAGCGACTGCTCTCCGACGGCGACCACGTCGAGGTCGGCCAGCAGCTCATGGAGGGCTCCGCCGACCCGCACGAGGTGCTGCGAGTCCAGGGCCCCCGCGAGGTGCAGATCCACCTCGTCAAGGAGGTCCAGCAGGTCTACCGGGCTCAGGGTGTGTCGATCCACGACAAGCACATCGAGGTCATTGTCCGGCAGATGCTGCGCCGGGTCACGATCATCGACTCCGGTGCCACCGAGTTCCTGCCCGGTTCGCTCACCGAGCGTGCCGAGTTCGAGACGGAGAACCGTCGGGTGGTGGCCGAGGGCGGCGAGCCCGCTGCCGGCCGTCCGGTGCTGATGGGTATCACCAAGGCGTCGTTGGCCACCGATTCGTGGCTGTCTGCGGCGTCGTTCCAGGAGACCACCCGCGTGCTGACCGATGCGGCGATCAACTGCCGCAGCGACAAGCTGCAGGGTCTGAAGGAGAACGTGATCATCGGAAAGCTGATCCCGGCCGGTACCGGGATCAACCGCTACCGCAACATCGCGGTGCAGCCGACCGAGGAGGCCCGGGCCGCTGCGTACACGATCCCGTCCTACGAGGATCAGTACTACAGCCCGGACTTCGGCGCCGCCACCGGTGCCGCCGTTCCGCTGGACGACTACGGCTACAGCGACTACCGGTAGTCGACGACGAGAAGAGCCCCGGGTGCGCCCGGGGCTCTTCTCGTTGACGCCGAGTCGGAATCCGGCGACAGACTCGCGGCGCGTCACGTCGTGAGATTCCGACTCGAAGCGGGCACAGGCGTGCGCAGCCACCATGGTGGGTATGGGAACAGGGTGAACCGCACCGCCCACAGCCACACCCAACGTCAGCGCTACCGGCGCAAGGTCCAGCAGTGCCTGGATGTTTTCGAGACGATGCTGGCCCGGTCCAGCTTCGAATGCGAGGCGCCGCTGACCGGCATGGAGATCGAGGCCAACCTGGTCGACGCGGACTACCAGCCGGCGATGGCGAACTCCCAAGTACTCGCCGCCATCGGCGATCCGGCGTACCAGCGTGAGCTGGGGGCCTACAACATCGAACTGAACGTAGAGCCGCGTCCGCTGCCCGGGCGTCGGGGCCTGGAGCTGGAGACCGACCTGCGCGCCAGCCTCAACGTCGCCGACGCCAAGGCCCGCGGCAACGGTGCGCAGATCGTGATGATCGGCATCCTGCCCACTCTGATGCCCGACCACCTCACCGGGGCCTGGATGAGTGATACGGCCCGGTATGCCGCGCTCAACGATTCGGTGGTCGCCGCGCGCGGTGAGGACATCGTCATCGACATCGACGGCCCCGAGCCGCTGACACTGCAGACTGCGTCGATCGCGCCGGAGTCGGCGTGCACCAGTATGCAGCTGCACCTTCAGGTGTCGCCGGAGGAGTTCGCCGGCCACTGGAACGCCGCCCAGGCGTTGGCCGGCCCGCAGTTGGCGCTGGGCGCCAACTCCCCGTACTTCTTCGGCCATCAGCTGTGGGCGGAGACCCGCGTCGAGTTGTTCGCCCAATCCACCGACACCCGGCCCGAGGAGCTCAAGAAGCAGGGGGTCCGCCCCAGGGTGTGGTTCGGGGAGCGGTGGATCGACTCGATCTTCGACCTGTTCGAGGAGAACGTGCGCTACTTCCCGTCGCTGCTGCCAGAAGTCTCCGACGAGAACCCGGTCGCCGAGCTGGCGTGCGGACGGACCCCGCAGCTCTCCGAGCTGCGTCTGCACAACGGGACGGTGTACCGGTGGAACCGCCCCGTCTACGACGTCGTCGACGGACGGCCGCACCTGCGGGTGGAGAACCGGGTCCTGCCGTCGGGACCGACGGTCGCCGACATGCTGGCCAACGCGCTGTTCTATTACGGCCTGCTGTGCGTCCTGGCTCGGGAGCAGCGCCCGCTGTGGACCCGGCTGGGCTTCGCGACTGCTCACGACAACTTTCGCCGGGCGGCCCGACACGGGATGGCCGCGCGGCTGTACTGGCCGGGCCTGGGCGAGGTCGGCATGGGGGAACTGACCCGACGGGAGCTGCTGCCGTTGGCACGCCGGGGCCTGGCTGACTGGGGCGTCGCCGCGGAGGTGGCCGACCGGTTCCTCGGCATCATCGAGGGCCGGATCGCCACCGGGCGAAACGGCGCCGCGTGGCAGGTGTCGACGGTCACGGCGTTGCAGGCCCGGGGGATGAGCCGGCCGGACGCGCTGGCCGAGATGCTGGGGCGATACTGCACGCACATGCACACCAACCGGCCGGTGCACACTTGGGAACTAAGCTGACGGCCGTGTTGATCGGATCCCATGTGCGCCCGGCCGATCCGCTGGCCGCCGCGCAGGCCGAGGGCGCCGATGTGGTGCAGATCTTCCTCGGCAACCCGCAGAGCTGGAAGCCGCCCAAACCCCGCGAGGACGCCGAGCAGCTGCGACGGGCGGCGCTGCCGATCTACGTGCACGCGCCGTACCTGATCAACGTCGCCTCGCCCAACAACAAGGTGCGCATCCCGTCGCGCACCGTGCTGCAGCAGACCTGCGACGCCGCCGCCGACATCGGTGCGGAGGCCGTGATCGTGCACGGCGGGCACGTCACCGCCGACGACTCCGACCCGCAGGCCGGGTTCGTCCGCTGGCGCAAGGCGCTGGATCAGTTGGAGACGACGGTCCCGGTGTATCTGGAGAACACCGCCGGCGGTGAGCATGCGATGGCCCGGCACTTCGACACCATCGCCAAGCTGTGGGACCACATCGGCAACACCGGCGTCGGGTTCTGCCTGGACACCTGCCACACCTGGGCGGCCGGGGAGGCCCTGCCCGACGCGGTGCAGCGCATCAAGGCCATCACCGGGCGCATCGACCTGGTGCACTGCAACGATTCCAAGGATGCGGCCGGCTCGGGCCGCGACCGGCACGCCAACTTCGGCACCGGCCAGATCGACCCGGACCTGCTGGTGGCCGTGGTCAAAGCCGCCGGCGCCCCGGTGATCTGCGAGACCTCCGAGGAGGGCCGCGCGGCTGATATCGCATTCCTCAAGGAGCGCGTCGGCTGATCGAGCCGTCCTCCCGAGCCGGACGAGCAGAGACCGTTCACCCTGTTATCGTCTGCTGATCATCCAAACCGACTGATTCTCTCACCGATGAATGACAATTAGTTGGTGATGTGTTAAAACTACTTGAGCTCGCCGAAGAGCCCAACAAGCTACGGCGGTCACGGCCTGGAACCTCCCGACCTCGGGCCGTGACCGCCGTTTCAATTTTGACCACATCAATAATTACAGAGTCTTGTGCGTATGTGACGAATCTGTAATACTCGGGCATGGCCGACACGCATATCGTCACCAACCAAGTCGCTCCCCTACAGGGCTACAACCCGGCGACCTCACCGGTGCTCATCGAGGCGCTGATCCGCGAGGGTGGGCAGTGGGGCGTCGACGAGGTCACCGACCTCGGCGCCATCTCCGGATCGAAGCAGGCCCAGCGCTGGGCGGAGCTCGCCGATCGCAACCGGCCCGTCCTGCACACCCACGACATCGTCGGAAATCGAATCGACGAAGTGGAGTACGACCCGGGCTATCACGAGCTGATGCGCACCGCGATCGAGCACGGCCTGCACGCCGCGCCGTGGGCCGACCCGCGCCCGGGTGCCCACGTGGTGCGCGCCGCCCAGACCGGCGTCTGGACCGCCGAACCCGGCCACATGTGCCCGATCTCGATGACCTACGCGGTGATCCCCGCGCTGCGCTATAACCAGGAGCTGTCCAAGACCTACGAGCCGCTGCTGACCAGCCGGGTCTACGACCCGGAGCTGGCGATCCCGGCGGACAAGGCCGGCCTCACCGCGGGCATGTCGATGACCGAGAAGCAGGGCGGTTCCGACGTGCGGGCCGGAACCACCCAGGCGGTGGCCAACGGTGACGGCAGCTACACCCTGACCGGGCACAAATGGTTCACCTCCGCGCCGATGGGCGACATCTTCCTGGTGCTGGCCCAGGCGCCCGGCGGGCTGAGCTGTTTCTTTTTGCCCAGGATTCTCCCGGACGGCACCCGCAACCGGATGCGGCTGCAGCGGCTCAAGGACAAGCTCGGCAACCACGCCAACGCCTCCAGCGAGGTCGAGTATGACGGGGCCACCGCCTGGCTGGTGGGCGAGGAGGGCCGCGGCGTCTCGGTCATCATCGAGATGGTCAACCTCACCCGGCTGGACTGCGCTCTGGGTAGCGCCACCAGCATGCGGATGGGCCTGGCCCGCGCCACCTACCACGCCCAGCACCGAAAGGCCTTCGGCGCCTACTTGATCGACCAACCAGCGATGCGCAACGTGCTGGCCGACCTGGCGGTGGAGGCCGAAGCGGCCACCATCGTGACCATGCGGATGGCCGGCGCCACCGATCGCGCGGTCCAGGGTGATGACCGGGAGGCCCTGCTGCGCCGGATCGGCCTGGCGGCTACCAAGTACTGGGTGTGCAAGCGCGCTACCCCGCACGCCGCCGAGGCGATGGAATGCCTGGGCGGCAACGGTTACATCGAGGACTCGCTGATGCCGCGGCTGTACCGGGAGGCGCCGTTGATGGGCATCTGGGAGGGCTCGGGCAACGTCAGCGCACTGGACACGTTGCGCGCGTTGGCAACCCAGCCCGACTCGGTGGCGGTGCTCTTCGACGAGCTGGCCGGCCCGGCAGCCGATGACCGCCGGCTGGGCTCGCACGTGGCGAACCTCAAGGCGACGCTGAGCGAGCTCGGGGACCTCGACGCGGCGCAGTACCGGGCCCGCAAGATCGCCGAGGACATCTGCCTGGCGCTGCAAGGTGCGCTGCTGGTGCGCCACGGCCACCCGGCCGTCGCCGAAACCTTCCTGGCCACCCGTTTCGGCGGACAGTGGGGCGGGGCGTTCGGTACGCTCCCGACGGGCCTGGATATCGGGCCGATCCTGGAGCGTGCCTTGGTGAAAGGCTCGTAAAGGGGCTAAGGCAAAGGCGGTTTCATGCGACACCACATCGCGCCCGTTGAGTTCGATAATCTGCGCACGATGACCTACGAGGTCACCGACCGGATAGCCCGAATCACCTTCAACCGCCCCGAGCACGGTAACGCGATCACCGCCGACACCCCGCTGGAACTGTCGGCGCTGGTGGAGCGCGCCGACCTGGACCCGAACGTGCACGTCATCCTGGTGTCGGGCCGCGGCGAGGGGTTCTGTGCGGGCTTCGACCTGGGCGCCTACGCCGAAGGCTCGTCGTCGGCGGGCGGTGAGAACTATCGCGGCAGCGTGCTCGACGGCAAAATCCAGGCCGCCAACCATCGCCCGGACCAGCCCTGGGATCCGATGGTCGACTACCAGATGATGAGCCGGTTCGTCCGCGGGTTCGCCGCGCTGATGCACGCCGACAAACCGACGGTGGTCAAGATCCACGGCTACTGCGTGGCCGGCGGCACCGACATCGCGCTGCACGCCGACCAGGTGATCGCGGCCTCCGACGCCAAGATCGGCTACCCGCCGACCCGGGTATGGGGAGTGCCGGCCGCCGGGTTGTGGGCGCACCGGCTCGGCGACCAGCGCGCCAAACGCCTTCTGCTGACCGGAGATTGCATCACCGGCGCGCAGGCCGCCGAATGGGGCCTGGCCATCGAGGCCCCCGGCCCGGCGGACCTCGAGGAGCGCACCGAGCGACTGGTGGCCCGCATCGCCGCGATGCCCGTCAACCAGCTCATCATGGCCAAGCTGGCGTTGAACACCGCGCTGCTGCAACAGGGGGTGGCCACCAGCCGGATGGTCAGCACCGTCTTCGACGGGGTGGCCCGCCACACCCGGGAGGGGCACGCGTTCGTCGCCGACGCGGTGGCGCACGGCTTCCGCGACGCGGTCCGCCACCGCGACGAGCCGTTCGGCGACTACGGGCGAAGCACGTCCGGGGTATAGGCATGCACGGTGTTCAGGACCGGATGACGGCACGTTCGGTGGTGCTTTCACTGCTGCTGGGGGCGCACCCGGCATCGGCGACTCCGGCTGAATTGCTCAGGCTGACAGCGGGGCTGGTCAAGGAGACCGCCATGCGGGTGGCATTGACCCGGATGGTCGCCGCGGGTGACCTGATCCGCTCCGCCGACGGCTACGGCCTCTCTGAGCGTCTGCTCGATCGCCAGCGCCGACAGGACGAGGCGCTGAATCCGACGACGCGGGATTGGCACGGCGACTGGATCGCGGTGGTGGTCACCAGCATCGGCAGTGATGCCAGGACCCGCGCGGCGCTGCGCTCCGGACTCACTTCCCTGCGGTTCGCCGAACTGCGCGAAGGGATTTGGATGCGCCCGGACAATATCGCCGTCGAGCTCGGCCCCGAGCTCGGCGTGCACACCCGAACGCTCACCGCGCGCGATGAACACCCCGCCGAGCTCGCCGCCACACTGTGGGATCTGACCGAATGGGCCGACACCGGCCGCGGGTTGCTCAAGGTGATGGCCGATGCCGATGGCATTCCCGATCGCTTCGCGGTCGCCGCCGCGATGGTTCGGCACCTGCGCCGCGACCCGGTGCTGCCGCCGGAGCTGCTCCCGGCGGATTGGCCCGGGCAGCGACTGCGTGACCGGTACTCCGAATTCGTCGCCGAGCTGACGTCGCGGCGCCAAGCGGGGCAGGTGGAGAGATGACAGATGCGGTGCGGGTGGAGCGCAGCGGTGCGATCACCACCGTGATCCTGAACCGGCCGCAGGCGCGCAACGCCGTCGACGGGCCGACCGCGGCCAAGCTGTATCAGGCCTTCGACGAATTCGACCGCGACGACACCGCGTCGGTGGCCGTGCTCTGGGGCGACAACGGAACCTTCTGTGCCGGAGCCGATCTCAAGGCGCTCGGGACCGCCGACTCCAACCAGACCCACCGCAGCGGACCCGGCCCGATGGGCCCCACCAGGATGGTGCTGTCCAAACCGGTGATCGCCGCGGTGAGCGGCTACGCGGTGGCCGGCGGACTGGAACTCGCGCTCTGGTGCGACCTGCGCGTCGTCGAGACCGACGCCGTCTTCGGGGTGTTCTGCCGCCGTTGGGGGGTGCCGCTGATCGACGGTGGCACGGTGCGACTGCCTCGGCTGATCGGCCACAGCCGCGCCATGGACATGATCCTGACCGGGCGGGCGGTGGACGCCGCCGAGGCCCAAGCGATCGGACTGGCCAATCGGGTGGTGCCCAGCGGTGACGCACGCCGGGCTGCCGAGCAGCTGGCGGCCGAACTCGCCGAGCTGCCGCAGGGCTGCCTGCGCTCCGATCGGCTCTCGGCGCTGAACCAGTGGGGGATGAGCGAAACCGATGCGATGGCACAGGAATTCGAGAGCATCGAGCGGGTAGCCGAAGAAGCCTTGAAAGGTGCGGGCCGGTTCGCCAAAGGCGCGGGCCGGCACGGCGCCAGGACTTGAAGCCTGATCAGCGCCGGTCGGTGATGGTGTTGCCCGAACCCCGGTCGTCCAGCTTCGGGTCGCCGCTGCGGTAGGCCACCGAGTTGTTGATCCCGCTGATCGTCAGCTCTGTCTCCACCCGGTCGACGCTGATCCGGTTGTCGGCACCGGCGACTGTCACCGTCGCGCAGCGGCCACGAACCGTCAGCCGGTTGTTGGACCCGGTCACGTTCAGTGACTTGCCGTCGGCGCAGTTCAGCTCCGAGGTGGTCCCGAACGAGTCGTAGGTGATCGTGTTGATGAATCGCCCGTCATAGTTCTTCGAGATCCGGGCCGACCGGTGCGGCGGTTCGGATTCGCAGCCGGCCGTACCGGCGATCAGTGCCAGCAGCGTGACACCGGCGAGCAGGATCGTCCAGGAATTTCGGGTGTGGCCGTGGGTCACGCCGGTACGCGCGCGAGCCGGTTGGTCATCCCCAGCTCGCGTCCGCGGTCGTACAGGAACGGGTCGCCGTTGTGGTAGTAGACGGTCTGGTCGTAGCCGTACACCGTGACGTCGTTGACGATGTTCTCGGCGATCACGGTGTTCTGCGAACCCTGCATGGTCACCGCCCAGCAGTCCCCGAAGGCGTACACGGTGTTGTTCACCCCGTTGATGAACAGTGTGCCGCCCTGGCAGTCCAGCGAACGGGTCTCGTGCACCCCGTAGACGTGGATGTCGCCGGGCACGGCGGTCGCCTCGGCGGCACCGAACAAACCGGCCCCGACGCACAGCATTGCTGCACACAGTGCGGTCGATTTCATCTTCGGCCCCTCTCGCCGGTCCCAACTGGTGCCAAAGCTTACGTCGCGGCGGCTCGGCCGTACCGCGGTTCCCCCGGTTATCCGTGGATTAGAGTTCTGTGCTGATCTCCCGTCGGTTCCCCAGCCGGACCACACGATCCGAAGGGCGTACGCCATGCCAGCTCGATCAGACCCGCCGTCGGCGGGCGGGCGGCTACGCGCCAACGGAAAATCCGGGGCGCGGCCGGTCAAGCTGAGCCGCGAGATCATCGTCAACGCCGCGCTGAACTTCCTGGACCGCGAGGGCTGGGACGCACTGACCATCAACGCGCTGGCCACCCAGCTGGGCACCAAGGGCCCGTCGCTGTACAACCACGTGCACAGTCTCAACGACCTGCGCCGAGCGATGCGGATGCGGGTCATCGACGACCTGCTGGAGATGCTCACCCAGGTCGGTAAGGGTCGCAGCGGCGACGACGCGGTGCTGGTGATGGCCGGCGCCTACCGCAGCTACGCCCACCACCACCCCGGCCGCTATTCGGCGTTCACCCGGATGCCGCTGGGCGGCGACGACCCGGAGTACACGGCGGCGGCCACCCGCGCCGCGGCCCCGGTGATCGAGGTGCTGATGTCCTACGGGCTCGAAGGGGAGCGGGCGTTTCACGCTGCCCTGGAGTTCTGGGCGGCCATGCACGGCTTCGTGCTGCTGGAGATGACCGGGGTGATGGACGACGTCGACACCGAGGCGGTATTCGCCGACATGGTGCGCCGGTTGGCCTCGGCCATGGACGGCCGTACCGCCTGATACCCAGCGGGCGGAAGGGGCCACAGGGGATACAGGGGCCGCGCTTTGACCTGCCGGAGTGCTGACGGGTATCGTGGTAGCTCGTGCCTGGCCACATAGGCGCGTTTGGAGACATAACGCGCGCGGCCGGGCCCAATTCGCGTGTCCATTATGCAGCGGAGAAATCCGCAGTGGCCCATGCGACACGCCCGACCGCGGGATAAGCGGTAGGGCACAGGACTGCACGTTTTACAGAGTTTGAACAGCGATAGAGGAAGCCGGTAGATGCCAACCATTCAGCAGCTGGTCCGCAAGGGTCGCCGCGACAAGGTCGCCAAGGTCAAGACCGCGGCCCTCAAGGGCAGCCCGCAGCGTCGAGGCGTGTGCACCCGCGTGTACACCACCACCCCGAAGAAGCCGAACTCGGCGCTTCGTAAGGTCGCCCGCGTGAAGCTGACCAGCCAGGTCGAGGTCACCGCCTACATCCCGGGTGAGGGTCACAACCTGCAGGAGCACTCGATGGTGCTGGTGCGTGGCGGCCGGGTGAAGGACCTCCCCGGTGTGCGCTACAAGATCATCCGCGGCTCGCTGGACACCCAGGGAGTCAAGAACCGCAAGCAGGCCCGCAGCCGCTACGGCGCGAAGAAGGAGAAGAGCTGATGCCGCGCAAGGGTCCCGCTCCCAAGCGTCCGCTGGTTTCCGACCCGGTCTACGGGTCGCAGCTGGTCACCCAGCTGGTCAACAAGATCCTGATGGACGGCAAGAAGTCCCTGGCCGAGCGCATCGTCTACGGCGCGCTGGAGCAGGCGCGCGACAAGACCGGTACCGACCCGGTCGTGACGCTCAAGCGCGCGCTGGACAACGTCAAGCCGGCCCTGGAGGTCCGCAGCCGCCGCGTCGGTGGCGCCACCTACCAGGTGCCCGTCGAGGTGCGGCCGGACCGCTCCACCACGCTGGCGCTGCGCTGGCTGGTGAGCTTCTCCAAGGCCCGCCGCGAGAAGACCATGATCGAGCGCCTGGCCAACGAGATCCTCGACGCCAGCAACGGCCTGGGTGCCGCCGTCAAGCGACGCGAGGACACCCACAAGATGGCCGAGGCGAACCGGGCCTTCGCGCACTACCGCTGGTGATCACGCCGGCCTGACCCGCCGGGACCAGCTACAAACAAGCAACTGAAGTAACGACAAAGAGTGGGAAGACTGCTGTGGCACAGGACGTGCTCACCGACCTGAACAAGGTCCGCAACATCGGCATCATGGCGCACATCGACGCCGGTAAGACGACGACGACCGAGCGGATCCTCTATTACACCGGGGTCAACTACAAGATCGGCGAGACGCACGACGGCGCCTCCACCACCGACTGGATGGAGCAGGAGCAGGAGCGCGGCATCACCATCACCTCCGCCGCGGTGACCTGCTTCTGGAACAAGAACCAGATCAACATCATCGACACCCCGGGACACGTCGACTTCACCGTCGAGGTGGAGCGGTCCCTGCGAGTGCTCGATGGCGCCGTCGCCGTGTTCGACGGCAAGGAGGGTGTCGAGCCGCAGTCCGAGCAGGTGTGGCGCCAGGCCGACAAGTACGACGTCCCGCGCATCTGCTTCGTCAACAAGATGGACAAGCTGGGTGCGGACTTCTACTTCACCGTGCGCACCATCGAGGAGCGCCTGGGTGCCCGTCCGCTGGTGATCCAGCTGCCGATCGGCTCCGAGAACGACTTCGAGGGCATCGTCGACCTGGTCGAGATGAACGCCAAGGTGTGGCGCGGCGAGACCAAGCTCGGTGAGACCTACGAGACCATCGAGATCCCGTCCGACCTGGCCGACAAGGCCGACGAGTACCGGACCGCGCTGCTGGAGGCCGTCGCCGAGACCGACGAGGCCCTGCTGGAGAAGTACCTCGGCGGCGAGGAGCTCTCGATCGAGGAGATCAAGGGCGGCATCCGCAAGCTGACCGTCACCTCCGAGCTGTACCCGGTGCTGTGCGGCAGCGCCTTTAAGAACAAGGGTGTCCAGCCGATGCTGGACGCGGTGGTCGACTACCTGCCGTCGCCGCTGGACGTCGAGTCGGTGCAGGGCCACGTGCCCGGCAAAGAGGACGAGGTCATCAGCCGCAAGCCCAGCACCGACGAGCCGTTCGCCGCGCTGGCGTTCAAGATCGCGGTGCACCCGTTCTTCGGCAAGCTGACCTACGTGCGGGTGTACTCGGGCAAGGTCGAGTCCGGTGCCCAGGTGGTCAACTCCACCAAGGGCAAGAAGGAGCGGCTCGGCAAGCTGTTCCAGATGCACTCCAACAAGGAGAACCCGGTCGAGTCGGTCTCCGCCGGCCACATCTACGCGGTGATCGGCTTGAAGGACACCACCACCGGTGACACGCTGTGCGACCCGGCCAACCAGATCGTGCTGGAGTCGATGACGTTCCCGGCGCCGGTCATCGAGGTCGCCATCGAGCCCAAGACCAAGAGCGACCAGGAGAAGCTGGGTCTGGCCATCCAGAAGCTGGCCGAAGAAGACCCCACCTTCAAGGTGCACCTGGACCAGGAGACCGGCCAGACCGTGATCGGCGGCATGGGCGAGCTGCACCTGGACATCCTGGTGGACCGGATGCGCCGCGAGTTCAAGGTCGAGGCCAACGTCGGCAAGCCGCAGGTGGCCTACAAGGAGACCATCCGCAAAAAGGTCGAGAAGGTCGAGTACACCCACAAGAAGCAGACCGGTGGGTCGGGCCAGTTCGCGAAGGTCCTCATCGACATCGAGCCGTTCACCGGCGAGGACGGTGCGACCTACGAGTTCGAGAACAAGGTCACCGGTGGCCGCGTGCCCCGCGAGTACATCCCGGCGGTCGACGCCGGCGCCCAGGACGCCATGCAGTACGGCATCCTGGCCGGCTACCCGCTGGTCAACATCAAGGTCACACTGACCGATGGTGCCTACCACGACGTCGACTCCTCGGAGATGGCGTTCAAGGTGGCCGGTTCGCAGGCGCTGAAGAAGGCTGCCGCGGCAGCCCAGCCGGTGATCCTGGAACCGATCATGGCCGTCGAGGTCACCACGCCCGAGGATTACATGGGCGACGTGATCGGCGACCTGAACTCCCGCCGTGGTCAGATCCAGGCCATGGAGGAGCGCAGCGGTGCGCGCGTCGTCAAGGCGCAGGTGCCGTTGTCGGAGATGTTCGGCTACGTCGGCGACCTCCGGTCGAAGACCCAGGGCCGGGCGAACTACTCCATGGTGTTCGACTCCTACGCCGAAGTGCCGGCGCAGGTGGCGAAGGAGATTATCGCGAAGGCAACGGGCGAGTAACTAGCTACAAACCCGCGCCGCTACGGTGGCACAAACGAAAAAGATCAATCCTGCTGTAACCCAGCACCAACAAGTCCAGGAGGACAAGAAGTGGCGAAGGCGAAGTTCGAGCGGACGAAGCCGCACGTCAACATCGGGACCATCGGTCACGTTGACCACGGCAAGACCACCACGACGGCAGCGATCACCAAGGTTCTGCACGACAAGTACCCGGACCTGAACGAGTCGCGGGCGTTCGACCAGATCGACAACGCTCCCGAAGAGCGTCAGCGTGGTATCACGATCAACATCTCCCACGTGGAGTACCAGACCGAGAAGCGTCACTACGCCCACGTGGACGCCCCGGGTCACGCTGACTACATCAAGAACATGATCACCGGTGCCGCCCAGATGGACGGCGCGATCCTGGTGGTCGCCGCGACCGACGGCCCGATGCCGCAGACCCGCGAGCACGTGCTGCTGGCCCGCCAGGTGGGTGTGCCCTACATCCTGGTGGCGCTGAACAAGTCCGACATGGTCGACGACGAGGAGCTCCTCGAACTCGTCGAGATGGAGGTCCGTGAGCTGCTGGGTAGCCAGGAGTTCGACGAGGACGCCCCGGTCATCCGGATCTCGGCGCTCAAGGCGCTCGAGGGCGACGAGAAGTGGGTCAAGTCCATCGAGGACCTGATGACCGCTGTCGACGAGTCCATCCCGGACCCGGTCCGCGAGACCGACAAGCCGTTCCTGATGCCGGTGGAAGACGTGTTCACCATCACCGGTCGTGGCACCGTGGTGACCGGTCGTGTCGAGCGTGGCGTGATCAACGTCAACGAAGAGGTCGAGATCGTCGGCATCCGCCCGACCTCGACCAAGACCACCGTCACCGGTGTGGAGATGTTCCGCAAGCTGCTGGACCAGGGCATGGCGGGCGACAACGTCGGTCTGCTGGTGCGTGGCATCAAGCGTGAGGACGTCGAGCGTGGCCAGGTTGTGGTCAAGCCCGGCACCACCACCCCGCACACCGAGTTCGAGGGCCGGGTCTACATCCTGTCCAAGGACGAGGGCGGCCGCCACACGCCGTTCTTCAACAACTACCGTCCGCAGTTCTACTTCCGCACCACCGACGTGACCGGTGTGGTGACGCTGCCGGAGGGCACCGAGATGGTCATGCCCGGTGACAACACCGACATCTCCGTCAAGCTGATCCAGCCCGTCGCCATGGACGAGGGCCTGCGGTTCGCCATCCGTGAGGGTGGTCGTACCGTCGGCGCCGGCCAGGTGACCAAGGTCGTCAAGTAGTACCTGTTCTGACAGACAAGAGCCCCCGGCCGATCGGCCGGGGGTTTTTGTTGTGCCGGATGTGTGGTTCGGCCGGAACGCCGGGATCTAGAACACGTTCCAGTTCCGAGCTGCTAGCCTCGTCGCGTGAATGAAAACCAGAGCTTGCAGGGCAAGGTGGCGTTGGTGACCGGTGCGGCGCGCGGTCAGGGCCGGGCGCACGCCATCCGGCTGGCGGCCGAGGGTGCCGACATCATCGCCGCCGACATCTGCGCGCCGGTGTCGGAGTGCATCAGCTATCCGGCGGCCACGCCCGACGACCTCGCCGAGACGGTACGCGGGGTCGAGGCTCAAGGCCGCAAGGTGCTGGCCCGCTCCGTCGACATCCGCGACGACGCCGCGCTGAGCGCATTGGTCGCCGACGGCGTCGAGCAGTTCGGCCGGCTCGACATCGTGGTGGCCAACGCCGGCGTGCTGAGCTGGGGCCGGCTGTGGGAGCTCACCGACGAACAGTGGAACACCGTCATCGACGTCAACCTGACCGGTACCTGGCGCACCATCCGTGCGACGGTGCCGGCGATGATCGAGGCCGGCAACGGCGGCTCGATCGTGATCGTCAGCTCCTCGGCCGGGGTGAAGGCCACTCCCGGCAACGGCCACTATGCGGCGTCCAAGTACGGCCTGGTGGCTCTGACCAACACCCTGGCGCTGGAGGCCGGCAAGTACGGGATCCGGGTCAACTCGATTCACCCGTACTCGGTGGACACCCCGATGATCGAGCCGGAGCTGATGGGCAAGATCTTCGGCGAGCACAACGACTATCTGCACGCGTTCCCCCCGATGCCGTTGCACCCCAACGGTTTCATCTCATCCGAGCAGGTTGCCGACGTGGTGGCCTGGCTGGCCGGCGAGGGCTCCGGCGTCCTGTCGGGTGTGCAGATCCCGGTCGACAAGGGCGCTTTGAAATACTGATCGTTCTGCCCGACCAGGAGAACGAGGGGGACCCACGTGCCCGAGCACGGAATCGTGATCGTCGGTGGCGGCCTGGCGGCCGTGCGTACCGCCGAGGAGCTGCGACGCGAGGAGTACTCCGGGCCCATCACGATCGTCTCCGATGAGACCCGCCCGCCCTATGACAGGCCGCCGCTGACCAAAGAGGTGCTGCGCGGCGAGCGTGACGACACCACCCTGGAACCGCCGGAGTTCTACGCCACCCACGACATCGACCTGCGCCTGGGCTGTGGCGCCCGTGGCGTCGACACCGAGGCCCGCACGGTGACGCTGGCCGACGGCAGCACCCTGGCCTACGCCCAGCTCGTCATCGCCACCGGGCTGGTGCCGCGGCGCATCCCGAGCCTCGGCGACCTGGACGGTATCCGGGTGGTCCGCTCCTTCGAGGACAGCTTGCTGCTGCGCGGTGACGCGGCCGCCGCGCGTCGCGCCGTGGTGGTCGGCGCCGGTTTCATCGGGTCCGAGGCGGCTGCCAGCCTGCGCAAGCTCGGTGTGGGCGTGGTGATCGTCGAGCCTCAGCCGACTCCGTTGGCGGCGGTGCTGGGCACCCAGATCGGTGAGATGGTGGCGCGGCTGCACCGGGCCAACGGCGTCGACGTGCGCTGCGGGGTCGGAGTCGCCGAGGTCCGCGGCGACGGGCGCGTGGAGACGGTGGTGCTCGACGACGGCTCGGAGCTGGCCGCCGATCTGGTGGTGCTCGGTGTGGGTTCGACACCGGCGACCGGCTGGCTGGACGGCAGCGGCATCGAGGTCGGAAACGGCGTGCTCTGCGATGCGATCGGGCGCACCAGCGCACCCGATGTGTGGGCCGTCGGCGACGTCGCGTTCTGGCGTGGTCATGACGGGCACCAGTCGCGCGTGGAGCATTGGAGCAACGTGGTCACCCAGGTGCGGGTGATGGTGCCCAACATGCTGGGCCGCGAGTCTCTGCACGACGTGGCGGTGCCCGGGTACTTCTGGAGTGACCAGTACGACGTCAAGATCCAGTGCCTGGGTGAGCCGGGGGCAGGCGACACCGTGCACGTGGTCGAGGACGATGGGCACAAGTTCCTGGCCTACTACGAGCGCGACGGCGTGCTGGCCGGTGTGGTCGGCGGCGGCCGGCCCGGCAAGGTGATGGCGATGCGCGCCAAGATCGCCGCGCGGGCCCCGATCTCCGAGGTGCTCGCCACCTAGGGGAGTCGCCTCCTTCGCCCCCTCGCGTCGCCCCCCTTCGCCCTCTCGCGTCGCCCCCCCTTCGTCGAGCGTGCACAAATGTCGACCCCGACCTGGGGAAATACCGGATGCTTGTGCACGCTCGCGCAATCGACCGGAGAACGCTATTCTCCATACAGAGATCGGGAGGTGCAGGCGATGGCGGATGTGCAGGGATCACGACTCGATGAAGCCGCGTTGGGCCGCTGGCTCGACTCCGCCGGCGCCCCCGGCAACGGCGAGATGCCGCGGCTGGAACCGCTGTCCGGCGGCTCGCAGAATGCGCTCTACCGGGTGGCCGGTCGCGGGGCGCCGATGGTGTTGCGGATGCCCGGCGCCCGCGCCGACGCGGCCCGCCTCGACGGCCTGCGCCGCGAGATCCGGCTGGTGCGCGCGCTGGCCGGCACCGACGTGCCGCATGCCGCGCTGATCGCCGCCGACGACGCCGGCGATGTGCTGGGCCAGCCCTGCTACGTGATGGCCGAGGTCCACGGCTGGAACTCCACCGGCAACGCCTGGCCGGCACCGTTCGACACCGACCTGGATGCCCGTCGCGGTCTGGCTTTCGAGTTGGTGGACGGCGCGGCACGGCTGGGCCGGGTGGACTGGCGCGCCCAGGGCCTCGACGGGTTCGGCCGCCCGGACGGATTCCACGAGCGCCAGGTCGGCCGCTGGCTGGCCTTCCTGAACAACTACCGGGTGCGCGAGCTGCCCGGCCTGGACGAGGCCGCCGACTGGCTGCGCGCCAACCGTCCGGCGCACTACACCCCGGGCATCATGCACGGCGACTACCAGTTCGCCAACGTGATGTACGGCCACGGCGCCCCGGCGAAGCTGGTCGCGATCATCGACTGGGAGATGACGACCATCGGTGATCCGCTGCTGGATCTGGCCTGGGCGCTGCTCGGCTACGACGGCGAAAACCCGCGCACCGAAGGCTATTACGCCGACCTGGCCGGGATGCCGACCCGATCCGAGCTGCTGGAGCACTACGAGCGGGTGAGCGGGCGCTCCACCGAGAACATCGACTACTACCTGGTGCTGGCGAACTTCAAGCTCGGGATCGTGCTGGAGAAGACGTACGCGGCCTCGGTGAACAGTGACAAGGTCGACCCGGCGGTCGCGGCGGCGATGGGCCCGATGATCCCGCAGCTGATCGCCGCAGCCGCCGATCTCGCCCGCTCCCTACCCGCGAAGCGAGCGTGAGATGGGTTACGCCGACGCGCTGTTCGACCTGACCGACCGGGTGGTGCTGGTCACCGGCGGCAGCCGCGGGCTGGGCCGGGAGATGGCGCTGGCCGCCGCGCACTGCGGCGCCGACGTGGTGATCGCCAGCCGCAAGCTGGAGGCGTGTCAGGCGACCGCCGCAGAGATCGAGGCGCAGACCGGGCGCAGCGCCATGCCCTATGCGGTGCACGTCGGGCGCTGGGATCAGCTCGACGGACTGGTCGACGCGGTGTATCAGCGGTTCGGGCGGGTTGACGTGCTGGTCAACAACGCCGGCATGTCGCCGGTGTACGACAAGCAGACCGACGTCACCGAGAAGATGTTCGACGCCGTGGTCAACCTCAACCTCAAGGGCCCGTTTCGGTTGTCCGCGTTGGTCGGTGAGCGGATGCTGGCCGCCGGGCGGGGGTCGATCGTCAACGTCAGCACACACGGTTCGCTGCGCCCGCACCCGTCGTTCATCCCCTATGCCGCATCCAAGGCCGGGCTCAACGCCATGACCGAGGCGCTGGCTCAGGCCTTCGGCCCCACGGTGCGGGTGAACACCTTGATGCCCGGGCCGTTCCTGACCGACATCTCCAAGGCGTGGAACTTCGGCGACGCCAACCCGTTCCGCGGCCACGCGTTGCAGCGGGCTGGAGAGCCAGTCGAGATCATCGGTGCCGCACTGTTTTTGATGTCGGATGCGTCCAGCTTCACCACCGGCTCGATCCTGCGGGCCGACGGCGGCATTCCGTAAGAGAGGATTTCGACATGGCATGGGATTTCTCCACCGAACCGGAGTTCCAGGAGAAGCTGGACTGGATCCGGGCATTCGTGCGCGACGAGGTCGAACCGCTTGAGGTGCTGTTCCCGGGCTGCGAATACCTGCCGCTGGACGACCAGCGCCGCAAGATTGTGGACCCGCTCAAGCAGCGGGTGCGCGAACAGGGGCTGTGGGCACCGCATCTGGGCCCCGAACTGGGCGGTCAGGGTTTCGGCGCGGTCAAGCTGACGCTGATCAACGAGATCCTGGGCCGGTCCAGCTGGGCGCCGATCGTGTTCGGCACCCAGGCCCCCGACACCGGCAACGCCGAGATCCTGGCCCGGTTCGGCACCCAGGCCCAGAAGGACAGCTACCTGGCCGGCCTGCTGTCCGGGGAGATCTTCTCCTGCTTCTCGATGACCGAACCGCAGGGCGGGGCCGACCCGCGGGTGTTCACCACCAAAGCCGTGCGCGACGGCGACCACTGGGTGATCAGCGGGCGAAAGTACTTCTCCTCCAACGCCTCGGTGGCGTCGTTCTTCATCGTGGTGGCGATCACCGACCCGGACGTGCCGGTGCACCGCGGGGCGTCGACGTTTTTGATACCGGCCGGCACTCCGGGTCTGAACATCGAGGCCACCCATCACCTGGTCGGCTCGCAGCACCACGAGGCCGGGCATTCGCTGGTGCGTTACGACGACGTGCGGGTGCCGGCGGAGGCCATCCTCGGTGAGCCCGGCCAGGGCTTCGCAATCCTGCAGAACCGGCTCGCCGGTGGGCGACTGCACCACGCGATGCGGTCCATCGGGGTGGCCCAGCGCGCCGTGGACATGATGGCCCGCCGCGCCAAAAGCCGCTTCACCCAAGGCAGTTCACTGGCCGACAAGCAACTGGTGCAGGAGTTCATCGCCGACTCCTACGCCGAGCTGATCCCGTTCCGGCTGACGGTGCTGCACGCCGCCTGGCTGATCGACACCGCGGGCGAGGAGGCGGCCCGCGCCGAGATCGGGGTCTGCAAGATCCTGGCCTCGCAGGTGCTCAAGTCGATCGGCCTGCGCGCCATCCAGGTACACGGCGCGATGGGCCTGACCGAGCAGCTCCCGCTGGTCAACGTGCTGCTCGGCGGGGTCGCGCTCGGGCTGGCCGACGGCCCCACCGAGGCGCACAAGGTGAACCTGGCCCGGCTGCTGCTCAAGGGCTACGACGCCGAGGACCCGGAGTGGCCCAGCGAGTTCCTGGACAACCGCATCGAGGCAGCCCGGGCCAAGTACGGCGACCTGGTCGACCGGATCCCCGCGGTGCCATGAGCTCGCCGTGAACAGGGTCGACGCCGCCGTCCACCGGGCGCTCGACGACCGCCAGCAACTGGCCACCGCCGAGGTGGAGCGCATCCTGTCGGCCGCGGTGACGGTGCTGGCACGGGTCGCGCCCGAGGAGCCCCGGGTCAGCGACATCGTCGCCGAGGCCGGCTCGTCGAACAAGGCGTTCTACCGCTACTTCGCCGGCAAGGACGAACTGTTCCAGGCGGTGATGGAACGCGGGGTCGGAATCGTCGTCTCCTATCTGGCGCACCAGTTGGCCAAGGAATCCACGCCCGCGGCTCAGATCGCCCGATGGATACGGGGTACGGTGGCGCAGGTGTCCGATCCGCACCTGTTGAGCCTGAGCCGAGCGGCCAGCACCCGACTGAGCACGGCCGGGGTCTCCGATGACCAGATCCTGGCACCACTGCGCGATCTGCTCACCGAACCGGTTGCGGCGCTGGGGAGTTCGGACCCGCGCCGGGATGCCGATGTGGTGTTCACCGCCACGCTGGCGACCATGCGCCGCTACCTGGGCGGCGCCGCCGCACCCAAGCGTGCCGACGTCGACCACCTGGTGCAATTCTGCCTACGAGGACTGGGAGCCTGATGCACGCGATCGTCTGCGAACAGTACGGACCGCCGGAAAGCCTTGTGCTCAAAGAGCTTCCCGACCCGACGCTCGCACCGGGCACCCTGGTGGTGCGGGTGCGTGCGGCGGCGGTGAACTTCCCCGACGTGCTGCTGATCGACGGTAGGTACCAGCTGAAGATCCCGCCGCCGTTCACCCCGGGCAGCGAGCTCGCCGGTGACGTGATCGCGGTCGGCGACGGTGTCGAGTTCGCGCCGGGCGACCGGGTGGCGGGGGCGTCATTCGTGGGCGGGTTCGCCGAGCAGGCGCTGGTACCCGCCGCGGCGGTGAGCGCCATCCCCGATGGAATCGACTACGCGGCGGCCGCCGGTTTCGGCGTCACCTACCGCACCGCCTATCACGCACTGCGCTCGGTGGCCCAAGTGCGCCAAGGTGATTGGGTGGTGGTGCTGGGCGCGGCCGGTGGTGTTGGCCTGGCCGCGGTCGATCTAGGTGTGGCGCTGGGGGCGAAAGTGCTTGCCGCGGCCTCGAGTCCGGACAAGCTGGCGGTGTGCACCGAACGGGGCGCCGAAGCAGTGATCGACTACGAGCGCGAAGACCTCAAGACCAGGATCCGTGAGATCACCGGCGACGGCGCGCAGGCGGTGCTCGACCCGGTGGGTGGGCCGTATGCAGAGCCGGCGCTGCGCAGCCTGGCCCGCGGCGGGCGGTTCGTCACGCTCGGCTACGCCGCCGGGTCCATCCCGGCCATCCCGCTGAACCTGGTGATGCTCAAGGGGATCGCCGTGGTCGGCATGGAGATCCGCACCTTCGCCACCGACTTCCCGCAGGAGAACGAACGCGACCTCGCCGAACTGCAGCAGCTGTTCGCCAGCGGCAGGGTCAGCCCGTACATCGGTGCGCGCTTCCCGCTCGCCGAGACCGCCCAAGCGTTGCGCTACGTGGCCGACCGCAAGGCCATCGGCAAAGTGATCATCGACATCTGACCCACACCAGCGAATTGTCGCTCTTCACACCGTCATTCGTGGTGGTCGCCGACAGGGTGAGCCGGTCGCCGTCGACGCGGGCCTGCCGCAGCTGCGGCGCCGCCAGCAGCTCCGGCAGTATCGACACACTAACCCGGTGATGCACGGTCGCGGTGTCCTCGTCGACGTCGAACCGGCCGCCGTAGGCTATGTAGCCGTCCAGCTCGGCGTCGTCGCCGCCGCTCAGTTGCGCGGACATGTACCCGTCCGCGGTGTAGAGGATCAGGCCGCGCGGTGCGGTGCCCAGCGGATACGACACCGCGCCGGTCTGGGTGTCACGGGATTCGAAGGACGACAACTCCCAGCCGCCCAACAGTGCCTCGCGCAGAGAACTCATCAGGCCATGATGACGGTGCGCTGCACCGGCTCGGCGGCCGCCTGACGACTGCGCAGCCCGCGCCGCAGCGCGTACAGCAGCACGTCGCGGGTCTCGCGGGGGTCGATCAGCTCGTCGAAGCCCAGCTGCGAGGCGGAGTGATACGACGCCTGCAACTCGGTGGCGGCCAGCTTGGCGGCCAGATCCTCACCGGCGTGCGAGGCGGAACTGAGTGCGGCCGCACTCATCGCGCCCATCGTCGCGCCCGGATAGGCGAATGTGGCGACCTGGTTGTCGAAGCCGAGCAGTGACATCACCATGGACCCGAAGCCGTAGGCCTTGCGCAGTGTCAGATGCAGTTTCACGGTGCTGGCCGCGGTCTGGGCGGCGAACATCCGGGCGCCGGCCCGCAGCACCCCGGTGCGCTCCGAGCGGCTGCCCGGCAGCATGCCGGGGTTGTCGGTCAGGAACACGATCGGCAAGTGGAACGAGTCGGCCACCTGGATGAAGTGGGCGGCCTTGTCGGCGGCGTCGGCGTCGATCGAGCCGGCCAGCACCTGCGGCTGGTTGGCCACCACCGCCACCGGGTGCCCGCCCAGGTGGGCCAGCGCGCAGATGATCGCCCGGCCGAAGCGCGGCTGCACCTCGAACCAGTCCGGCCGGTCGAAGACGACGTCGAGCACCGAACGCATGTCATAGACCCGGCGGTTGTCCCGCGAGACGATGTCGAGCAGCTCGGGAGTCGCCCGGGGCTCACTCTCCGACCCGGCGGGCAACGCCGCGGGGTAGGACCACGCGCTGGACGGGAAGTAGGCCAGGTACCGGCGGATGTCGTCGAGCACGGCTGCGTCGTCGTCGGCGATGTTGTGGATGACGCCGCTGGGCAGGGCCACCTCGGGGCCGCCCAGGTCTTCCTTGGTGATGTCTTCGCCGGTCGACTCTTTGACAACCGGCGGCCCGGCGGTGAAGATCGCGCCGTGCGGGCTCATGATCCGGAAGTCGCAGACCGGCGCGACCAGCGCGCCGTGCCCGGCCGACGGCCCCAGCACCGCGGCGACCGTCGGCACCCGGCCCGAACACTGCGCCTGGGCGATCAGGTCGGTCGGGGTGCGGCCGTAGTGCTCACCGGTGGGCCGGAATCCGGCGCCTTCGAGCAACATCACCAGCGGGATCTTGTCGCGCAGCGCCAGTTCGGCGATGCGGTACCGCTTGGCGTTGCCGCCGGGGCCGATGCTGCCCGCCAGCGTGGTGAAGTCCTCGGCGCCGACCATCACCGGGGCGCCGTTGACCAGACCGGAGCCCACCACGATCCCGTCGGCCGGGATCTCGCCGCCGACCATCGACCCCAGCTCCCGGAAGGTGCCCGGGTCCAGCAGGTGCGCGATCCGGGCGCGCGCGTCGAGCTTGCCCTTCCCGCGGTGTTTGGCCAACCGCTCGGGCCCGCCCATGCCACGGGTGCGCTGGCGCCGCCGGTCCAGGTCTTCCAGCGTCTCCTGCCAGCTGTTCGTCATCTGCGACGCCCTTTCGTTGACCATACTGAAATTCTTACTGTAGCGTCTCCGGGCGTGGGTGGAAGTGACTGCCCGGTCGGGCATCGGTCGATGAGTTCCGTTGCGCCGGAGTGCGACCGATGATCCCCCGGCATCCGCAGGACGTGACGCGGGAGTGGCTTTCGGGCGCCCTGGGGGTCGAGGTGACCGCCGTCGAGGTGACGCCGGTGGGCACCGGGCAGACCGGGGCCACCTACCGGGTGTCGGCGAGCTATGCCGGCGGTTCGGCCGGCCTGCCGGAGACCTTCGTGATCAAACTGCCCGCCGGCGACGACGCCGTACGCGATCGGGTGGTGCTGGGCTACCGCAGCGAATGTGCGTTCTACTCGTCGGTCGCCGATCTGGTCGCGATACCGATCCCGCAGGTCTACCACTGCGAGATCAACGAGGACGCAACCGAATACGCGTTGCTTCTGGGCGACTGCGCTCCCGCGGTCCAGGGTGATCAGATTGCCGGCTGTGGCGAGCGGCAGGCCCATCTGGCGGTGACCGCACTGGCCGGGTTGCACGCGCCGACCTGGTGCGACGACCGCTGGCTGACCTTCCCCGGCCTGGCGATGACCCAGCTCGACGAGGCTGGCGCCAAGGGCATGGGCGACATCGCCCGGATGTGCGCGGCGACATGCGTGGAGCGCCTCGGGGACAAACTCGGCGACGCCGATTGCGCGACGCTGACCGCCGCGCTGGACGTGATCACCCCCTGGGTGTCGGCGCCGCTGGGCCGGTTCGCGCTGATCCACGGCGACTACCGGCTCGACAACATGCTGTTCAGTCCTGGCGGGGACCGGATCTGGATCGTCGACTGGCAGACGCTGGGCGTCGGCCTGCCGGCCCGGGATCTGGCCTTCTTCACCGCCACCAGCCTGGAGCCACAGCTGCGTTCGGCGATCGAGGCCGATCTGGTCACCGCCTATCACTCCGCGCTGCTGCGTCATGGCGTGACCGGCTACGACCGGGAGACCTGTTGGCGTGACTACCGATTCGGCGTCCTACAGGCACCGCTGATCTGTGCGCTCGGGTTGGTGTTCGCCAGCGGAACCGACCGCGGCGACGACATGTTCGTGGCCATGCTGCGCCGCGCCTGTCGGGCCGTGCGCGAACTGGAAACGCTGGAGCTGGTGGAAGAGGTCTGCCGAACATGAACGCTGCAGCGCCGCGGCCACCGGAGGGGGATTGGCTGGGCACGCCGTTCCTGACGTTTCGGCGGGAGGGCCCGATCGCGGTCTGCACGCTGGACCGCCCCGAAGCCCGCAACGCGATGACGCCCGCGATGTACTTCGGTATCCGCTACGCCGTCGGCCGGGTCAATGAGGACCCCGACCTGGCCGGGCTGCTGATCACCGGCACCGGCGACGTGTTCGCCCCCGGCGGCGACATGGGCGGCGGCGGGGCGGATGACTGGATCACCTTCGGGTCCGCGCTGGGGATGGACGTCACCCCGTTCGACGCGCTGCGCAGCTCGGTCAAGCCGGTGGTCTCGGCGGTCAACGGACTGTGCCAGGGCGGCGGGCTGCAGATCGCCCTGTGTAGCGACGTCGCCGTGGTCAGCGACCGGGCCACGTTCCGGGTGCCCGAGCTGTTCCGCGGCATCGCCGACACCTACTACAGCCAGATGCTGGCGCGGGTCGTCGGCCCCGTCCGCACCCGAGATCTGATGTTCACCGGCCGCACGTTCGGCGCGCAGGAGGCACTCGAGTGGGGAATGATCGCGCGGGTGGTCCCGCACGACGAGTTGTTGGGCGCCGCGCACGACGTGCTGGCCCAGTGCTGCCGGACCGCGCCGGCGGCGCGGGCGGTGGTCAAGGCGACGCTGGATTCCTACCTGGGTCTGTATGACCGGATCGGGATGAGCAACAGCCTGGGCGCGCCGGAGGCCGTCGAGGGCTTTCGGGCGTTCAAGGAGCGCCGGTCACCGGAGTGGGTGCATCCGGCGTTGCGGATCGACGGACGATTATAAATGAGCTCATTGCTCTAAAGCGAGAATGAGTGTGCATAAAAATCAGAAGCACATATCGCAGAATCGATGAATCGGTTAGTATCCTCTGGCATCAGTACGGATCGGTCGGAGGAGCCCGCGTATGGCGATGAGGGACCTGGTCGCCCGGTGGTCCCCGAACGAGGTCATGGGCCGTCTCGCCGGGCCGATGGAAGCCGTCGGCGGCCTGTTCTCGATGTCGGTTGACGCGGTGAAATTCCTGTTCCAGCGCCCGTTCCAGTTCCGTGAGTTCCTCGACCAGTCCTGGTTCGTGGCCCGGGTGTCGCTGGCGCCCACCCTGCTGGTGGCGATCCCATTCACCGTGCTGGTCAGCTTCATCCTGAACATCCTGCTGCGCGAACTCGGCGCGGCCGATCTGTCCGGCGCCGGTGCGGCGTTCGGGGCGGTCACCCAGGTCGGGCCGATGGTGACGGTGCTGATCGTGGCCGGCGCCGGGGCCACCGCGATGTGCGCCGACCTGGGCTCGCGCACCATCCGCGAAGAGATCGACGCCATGGAGGTACTCGGCATCAACCCGGTGCAGCGGTTGGTGACGCCGCGGATGTTGGCCGCCGGGCTGGTCGCGCTGCTGCTCAACAGCCTGGTCGTGATCATCGGCATCCTCGGCGGCTACGCCTTCTCCGTCTTCGTCCAAGACGTCAACCCGGGTGCGTTCGCGGCCGGGCTGACCCTGCTCACCGGCGTGCCGGAGCTGATCATCTCCTGCATCAAGGCGGCATTGTTCGGTCTGATCGCCGGGATGGTCGCCTGCTACCGCGGCCTGACCATCTCCGGCGGCGGCGCCAAGGCCGTCGGCAACGCGGTGAACGAGACCGTGGTCTACGCATTCATGTCGCTGTTCGTGGTGAACGTGGTGGTCACCGCGATCGGCATCAAGATGACGGCGCGCTGAGCCATGGCGCTGCGTGCCCTGTCGGCCGTCTACCCGGGAGTCACCCGGCAGCTGCGGCGCCCGATCGCCGCGCTCGGGAGCATCGGCGACCACACCCTGTTCTACGGCCGCGCGATCGGCACCACCCCGTTCGCGCTGACCCGGTACCGCCGGGAGGTCATCCGGCTGATCGCCGAGATCAGCATGGGCACCGGGACGCTGGCGATGATCGGCGGCACCGTGGTGATCGTCGGATTCCTCACGCTGGCCGCCGGCGGCACGCTGGCCGTGCAGGGCTACAGCTCGCTGGGCAACATCGGCATCGAGGCGCTCACCGGATTTTTGGCGGCGTTCATCAACGTCCGGATCTCGGCGCCGGTGGTCGCCGGCATCGGGCTGGCCGCCACCTTCGGCGCCGGGGTGACCGCGCAGCTCGGGGCGATGCGCATCAACGAGGAGATCGACGCGCTGGAATCGATGGCGATCCGCCCGATCGCCTACCTGGTCAGCACCCGGATCGTGGCGGGGTTGTTCGCGATCACCCCGCTGTACGCGATCGCGGTGATCCTGTCGTTCATCGCCAGCCGGTTCACCACGGTCTTTCTGTTCGGGCAGTCGGCCGGCCTGTACGACCACTACTTCCGGACGTTCCTGAACCCGATCGACCTGCTCTGGTCGTTCCTGCAGGCGTTCCTGATGGCGATCACGATCCTGTTGATCCACACCTATTTCGGCTATTTCGCCGCCGGCGGCCCGGCGGGAGTCGGGGTGGCGGTGGGCAACGCGGTGCGCACGTCGCTGATCGTGGTGGTGTCGGTGACGCTGCTGGTGTCGCTGTCGGTCTACGGCGCCAGCGGCAACTTCAACCTGGCCGGATAATCACCCCGCGCCGTGCGGAGACGACTCGGAGGGCACGGTGGTATTGGCATTCTCATTTTTTGGAAGTACCGTATCCATTGATGAGCGATCCAGTGCAGACCTCCTCGGGGATACCCCTGAAACCGGTGTACGGACCGGATGACCGGCGCGGTGAACCCCCGGCGCCGGGGACCTATCCGTTCACCCGGGGCAACTTCGAGTCCGGCTACCGCGGCCGGCTGTGGACGTTTCGGCAGTACTCCGGCTTCGGCACCGCCGAGGAATCCAACCGTCGTTACCGCTACCTGCTCGACCAGGGCGGCACCGGACTGTCGGTCGCCCTGGACCTGCCCACCCAGTGCGGCTACGACTCCGACGACCCGGAGGTCGGTGAAGAGGTCGGCCGGGTCGGGGTGGCCGTCGACACCCTCGCCGACGCCGAGATCCTGTTCGACTCCATCCCGCTGGACAAGATCAGCACCAGCTTCACCATCAACGGCACCGCCGCCATCCTGCTGGCGTTCTACGTGGCCGCCGCCGAGCGCAAGGGTGTGCCGCGCGCCAAGCTCACCGGCACCATCCAGAACGACATCCTCAAGGAGTACGCCTCCCGCGGCACCTGGATCTGGCCGCCGGAGCCGTCGCTGCGGTTGATCGCCGACACCATCGAGTTCTGCGCCGCCGAGGTACCCCGGTTCAACGCGATCTCGGTAGCCGGCGCACACTTCCGCGACGCCGGCGCCAACGCGGTGCAGGAGATGGCGTTCACCCTCGCCGACGGCGTCACCTACTGCGACACCGTGGTGGCGCGCGGGCGGATGAGCATCGAGCAGTTCGCGCCCCAGGTGTCGTTCTTCTTCTACACCCACGGCGACTTCTTCGAGGAGGTCGCCAAATACCGTGCGGGACGGCGCCGTTGGGCCACCATCGTGCGGGAACGCTACGGCGCCAAGGCCGACAAGGCGTCGATGTTCCGGTTCGGTTGCGTGGCCGGCGGGGCGTCGCTGTTCGCGCCGCAGGCCCAGAACAACCTGGTGCGGGTGGCCTACGAGTCGATGGCCGCAGTGCTGGGCGGGGTGCAGTCGATGTTCACCGCAGCCTGGGACGAGCCGTTCGCGCTGCCCAGCGAGGAGTCCGCCACCCTGGCGCTGCGCACCCAGCAGATCCTGGCCTATGAGACCGGGGTGACCCGGGTGGCCGACCCGCTCGGCGGCTCCTACTTCGTCGAGGCGCTCACCGACGCCACCGAGGAGCGCATCATCGAGATCATGGCCGACCTCGAGGCCCACGGCGGCATGGTGCGCGCCATCGAAGACGGCTACCTGCAGGGGCTGATCGCCGACGAGGCGTTCAAGATCCACCATGAGATCGAAGACGGCGCGCGGCCCGTCGTCGGCGTCAACAAGTTCACCTCCGACGAGCCGGCGCCGGAGATCGCCACCTACGAGCTCGACGCCGAAGGGCGCGACGTCCAGCTCAAACGGCTGGCCCGGGTCAAGGCCGAACGCGACGACGCCGACGTCGCCGCCAAACTTGCCGCGCTGTCGCGTGCCGCCGAAGGCGACGACAACCTGATGCATTCCCTGATCGACTGCGCCAACGCCTACTGCACGGTGGGTGAGATGGTCTCGGCGCTCAAGGCGGTCTGGGGCGAGTTCCAACAACCGGTGGTGTTTTAGATGACTACTTCTTCCCCGACCCGGGTGCTGGTCGCCAAACCCGGTCTGGACGGCCATGATCGGGGCGCCAAGATCGTCGCCCGCACCCTGCGTGACGCCGGCTTCGAGGTCATCTACACCGGCATCCGGCAGAAGGTGGAGGATATCGTGTCCACCGCACTGCAGGAGGACGTGGCGGTGATCGGGTTGAGCATCCTCTCCGGCGCGCACGTCGCCCTGACCGCCCGCGTCATCGAGGGGCTGCACGCCGCCGACGCCGCCGACATCGCGGTGGTCGTGGGCGGCACCATCCCTCAGGCCGACGTGCCCAAGCTGACCGCGCTGGGTGCGGCGGCGGTGTTCCCCACCGGAACGTCGTTGGACGACTTGGTGACCGGCGTCCGGCAGGTCGTCGCGAAAGCGGAGGTGTGACGGTATGCGGTTGGGGGTGATGATCGGGGCCGAGCGCGGCGACATGGCCCGCAAGGTCACCAAGCTGATCTCCGACATCGAGTGGGCCGACTCGGCGGGACTGTCGACGGCGTGGATGCCGCAGGTGCCCGACGACTTCGACCTGCTGACCATGGTCGCGCTGATGGCCTCGCACTCGACCCGGATCGAACTCGGCACCGCGGTGGTGCCGTTGCAGGCCCAGCATCCGATCGCCCTTGCGCGTCAAGCGCTTTCGGTGAACGCCATCTCGGGAGGCCGGCTGGCGCTGGGGGTCGGGCCGTCGCACCACTGGATCATCCGCGACATGCTCGGCCTGCCCTACGACAAGCCGGCCGCCTACACCCGCGACTACCTGCAGGTGCTGGGCGCCGCCCTGTCGGGGCCCGGCCCCGTTGACGTGGAGAACGATCACTTCACCGTGCACAATCCCACTGCGCTGGGCGCGGATTCGCCGATGCCGGTGCTGGTGGCCGCGCTCGGTCCGGTGATGCTGCAGATCGCCGGTGAGCACGCCGACGGCACGTCGCTGTGGATGGCCGACGAGAAGGCCATCGCCGAGCACATCGCGCCGAAGATCAACAAGGCCGCCGCCGAGGCGGGCAAGCCCGCACCGCGCATTGTCGCCGGTATCCCGGTCACGTTGTGCGCCAACAGCGAGATCGAGGCCGCCAAGGAGCGTGCGAATCGGATTCTGGCCGAGGCCGAGACCTCGCCCAACTACCAGCGGCTGCTGGACCGGGGTTCGGCCCGCGATGTGGGAGACTTGTGCGCGGCGGGTGATGAGGAGTCGATCCTCAAGCGATTCAGGCAGTTCGCCGACGCCGGGGTCACCGACCTGTCGGTGCGGCTGCTGCCGATCGGCGACACCCGTGACGAGCTGGTGGCGTCGAAGTACCGGACCCGTGAGGTGATCGCGGAGCTGGGCAAGGAGTTTCGGTGAGCGGACCACTGTCGGGGATTCGCATCCTCGAAGTGGGGGTAATGCTGGCCGGGCCGTACGCCACCATGCTGCTTGCCGATCTCGGGGCCGAGGTCATCAAGATCGAGCCGCCGGGTGGGGAGATCTCGCGGCAGGTCGGCCCGAGCTACTTCGCCAGCCTCAACCGCAACAAGTCCAGCATTCAGCTGGACCTCCGGTCGCCGGAGGGGCAGGCCCGGTTGGGCGAGCTGGTGGCCGAATCCCATGCGCTGCTGGTGAATATGAAACCGTCGGTGATCCGCCGGCTGGGGCTGACCTATGACGCACTGTCGCGCTTCAACCCGCGGATCGTGTGTGTGGCGCTGACCGGCTTCGGCCTGGACGGCGGGGACGAGCCGGCCTTCGACTACGTGATCCAGGCGGCCACCGGGGTGGCGGCCATGACCGGCGACCCTTCCGGGCCCCCAATGCTGCCGGGCTACTCCTCGGCGGACAACTCCACCGGGCTCACGGCGGCGCTGGGACTGCTGGCCCAGATCGTCAGTGGCCGCGGCGGTCAGGTGGAGGTATCGCTGCTGGACGTGATGTTGTCCCAGCTGAACTATCGGGCGTCGGCGTATCTCAACGACGGCTTGGTGCCGCAACGCTATGCCCACGGCGCGCACTCGTACTACGTTCCCGCGCAGCTCTTTCCGACTGCCAACGGGTACTTGGCACTGTTCGTCACCCACGACGGGTTCTGGAAATCCTTCGCGGTGGAGGCCGGCCTGCAGGGCTTCACCACCATGGAGGAACGCGTCGCCCGGCGCGAGGAGGTGCTGGCCGTGGTGACCGAGGCGCTCGCGGCCGACACCGCAGCCGGTTGGGAGCGCCGGCTGCGGCCACTCGGGGTGCCCGCGGCCGCCGTGCGTACCCTGCCCGAAGCGCTGGCCGAGCATCCCGAAATGGTTGTTCAGGCAGGCGATTTCCGGCTGGTGGGCAGCCCGATCCGCGTGGCGGGGTACGAGCCGTCCTACCGGCCGGCGCCGGAACTGGAAGACTGAGCCCCCGGCTCAGACCGTGACGATCGTCGCCGACGCCGTGCCCGGCGCCCCGTAGACCTGCGCAAAGCCCACCTTGGGCTCACCCGGAACCTGGCGTTCGCCGGCTTGGCCGCGCAGTTGCAGCACCAGCTCGTGCAGTTGCCGCAGTCCGGAGGCCCCGATCGGCTCGCCGTTGGCGATCAGCCCGCCGTCGGTGTTGACCGGCAGCGACCCACCGATCTCGGTGGCGCCGTCGGCGAGCAGCTTCTCCTGGTCGCCGTGGGCGCAGAACCCGCACTCTGCCATGTGGATGACCTCGGCGCCCGCGTCGGTGTCCTGCAACTGCACCACGTCGACGTCTTCCGGTGCCACACCGGCGATTTCGAACGCAGCCTTGGCGGCATGGACAGTCGGCGCGACGTCTTCTTCGATCGGGGCCGAGGTGCCGTGCACCTCATAGGCGCCGAAGGTGCGGGTGCGGATCTCGGTGGCCTTGAGGTACACCGGCTTGTCGGTGTAGCGGTGCGCGATGTCCGCACGGCACATGATGACCGCGGCGGCACCCTCGTCGGGCGCGCAGAACATGTACTGGGTCAGCGGATAATTCAGCACCGTCGAGCCCAAGATCGCGTCTTCGGACATCGGCTTGCGCCGGAACGCATTCGGGTTCAATGCGCCGTTGCGGAAGTTCTTGGCGGCCACTTTGGCCAGCGTCTGCTGCGAGATCCCGTGGTCGTGCAGGTAGCGGTTGGCCTTCATGCCGAAGAACTTGGTGGTGACGAACTGACCGTTCTCGGCGTACCAGGCCGGCAGCGCCAGCTTGGCCGGATCGTCGGTGAACGCCCCGCGGGGGTGCTTGTCCATGCCGATCGCGATACCGATGTCGTACTTGCCGGAGCGGATGTTGTCGGCGCAGACCTGGGTGGCCGTCGCCGCCGTCGCGCAGGCGTTGAACACGTTGGTGAACGGGATGCCGGTGAGCCCGACCAGCCGCGTCACCGCGTCCGGGTTGGAGATCTCGTAGCTGCCGCCGACACCGAATTGGATGTCGCTCCACTGTATTCCGGCATCGGCCAGGGCGGTGTGGATCGCCTCGGCGCCCATCTGCATGGCGGACTTGTCGAACCGGCCGAACGGGTGCAGTCCGACGCCGATGATCGCCACATCGTTGGTGTTTGCGGTCATGTCGCGGTTCTCCTTCAGACGGGCTGGAAAGCCCAGGTGACAACTTCGGTGCCGTCGTCCTCGACGTAGAACGGCACCATGGTCAGCTCGACGGGCATGCCGAATTTCAGCTTGGCGGGGTCGGATTCGGTCAGGCGGGCCTCTACTTGCACCACATCGCCGAGCCGGATCAGGCCGACGCCGAACGGGGTGAATCCCTCGGCGGTCTCCCCGCCGGCGTAGGGCAGCTTCGGGACGAAGCCCTGGGTGGTCCAAGCCTCCAACGTGCCCTGACGGGGCAGCAGCAGGTCGCTCATCTGGCCGCCGCTGCAGCGCGGGCAGTGGTCCTGGCGGGGCCAGACCGTCGCCGCGCAGTCGGCGCACTGGCTGCCGATGAGGGCCGGGTTCTCGTCGGGGAAGTTGGTGACGTCGGGAGCCAGTGCCCTGCGCTTTGTGGAAATCACGTTCTCAATTAGAGCATACGACGCTGCGTGTTGGGTAGCGCGGGATGGCCTCGGCTATGGACCCACCCCCGGCGCGACCGTGCAGAACCGTCCGCGTCGACCCGGCGTGTCGCGTACTTTTCTGCACGCTCGCGGGAAAAGCGGGAGGAAAAGCGGGAGGAAAAGCGGGAGGAAAAACGGGAGGAATCAGGTGGCCAGGCCGTGGGCGCAGAAGTCCCAGACCTCGTCGCTGGTGATCGGACGCGCGGCCGGATCGTCCGAGTCGGCGGCGGACTGCGCGACGAACATGACGGTCTGCATGGTCATCGCCGCCATCCGCCGGGCGTTGACCCCCGGTCGCAGCTCGCCGGCCTCGGCGGCGGCTTCCATCAACTCGGTGAGCATCCCGAGCAGCGGGGTGAACGCCACCCGGACCTCGGTGGGGTGGGTGACCAGTAGCCGGGGCGCGAAGTCGGTGAACAGTGGCCGTTTGGCGATCGGGTCCGGCCGGGACAGGTCGAAGAGCAGCTCGACGGCCACCTTCAGCTGTTCCAGCGGGCTCGTCTTGTTCTCGGTGGCGGCGCGGATCTGGTCGGCGGTGCGGGTCAGTGCATCTTCGAAGAGCGCCAGCAGAAGTTCGTGTTTGCCGTTGAACTGCAGGTAGAAGCTGCGCAACGACTGCCGGGAGCGCTCGACGACCTCTTGGACGGTGAAGTCGGTGCTGCCCTTTTCGATGATGATGGACTGGGCGGCGTCCAGGAACCGCTGAACACGCTGGGCGGCGCGCAGCCGCGCGGTCTTGATCGACCGCTCAACCGCCCGCTGCTTCCAGACCGGTTCCTCTTCGGGGTTGCTCACCAGCAGCTCCGACGGTTGCCTTTTTGGGAGAACACCACTGCACCCTACCGGAGAATTGCCCCATTCCGGGGCCGGTCGTCGGCGCTCTGCCATCCCGTTGGGGAAGATGGTAACTTCCCAGGAATGAGAACGGTCTTCTCGTACAGCTGACCCACACGAGGTGAAGGAAGCCCATGTACATCGACTACGAGGTTGCCGAGAAGATCGCGACCATCACCCTGAACCGCCCCGAGGCGGCGAACGCCCAGAACGCCGAACTGCTCGATGAGCTCGATGCGGCCTGGACCCGCGCCGCCGACGACGACGACGTCGCGGTGATCGTGCTACGCGCCAACGGCAAGCACTTCTCGGCCGGCCACGACCTCAAGGGTGGTGGCCCGGTGCCGGACAAGATCACCTTGGAGTTCATCTACAAACACGAATGCAAGCGCTACCTGGAGTACACCCTGCGGTGGCGCAACGTGCCCAAGCCCTCCATCGCCTCGGTGCAGGGCCGGTGCATCTCCGGCGGGCTGATGCTGTGCTGGCCGTGCGACCTGATCATCGCCTCCGATGACGCCCAGTTCTCCGACCCGGTGGTGCTGATGGGGATCGGCGGCGTCGAATACCACGGCCACACCTGGGAATTGGGGCCGCGCAAGGCCAAGGAGATGCTGTTCACCGGCCGGGCGATGACCGCGCAGGAGGCCGAGCAGACCGGGATGGTCAACAAGGTGGTGCCGCGTGATGAGCTCGACGGCGAGACTCGCCGGCTGGCCGAGCACATCGCCACCATGCCGTCATTCGCGCTGCGGCAGGCCAAGCGGGCGGTCAACCAGACCCTCGATGTGCAGGGCTTCCACTCGGCGATCCAAACCGCCTTCGACATCCACGAGACCGGGCACGGCAACGCGCTGTCGGTGTGCGGGTGGCCGGTGCTGGTCGACCTTGAGCAGATGAAGGCGAAGGTCGACTGACAGGTCAGGGGCAGAGTTCATCGAGGATATCCTTTTCTCCTTCATTGGATATACTTGACGGATGACGAAGCGGCTGATTGACGTCGACGACGACAAGCTCGAGCAGGTACGGCTGCTGCTCGGTACGTCGACGGCCAAGGCGACGGTGAACGAGGCCCTGGCGGAGGTGTTGGCGCTCGCTCAGCGCCGTCAGGCCCTGCTCCACCCTGAGGCGGTAGCAGGCAGTGCGGAGCTGGCCGCCGACGAGCAGCGCAGGTCTGCGTGGGCCTAAGAGCCCATTTTCTCGGCGACACCTCCGCCGTCGCTCGGGTGACCAAGCCGACTGTGGCGCAGCGACTTCTCCCGCTGATGGAGGCCGGGCTGGTGGCGCGATGCACCGTCACCGACCTCGAAGCAGGAGTCAGCGCGCGCAACGGGCTGGACTGGAAACGCACCCGGCAAGCTCGGTCACTCTGGCCTCAGGCGACCATCGATCAGGCGGTCATGGACCGAGCGTTCGAGGTGCAAGGGGTGCTCGCCGCGGAAGGCCTGCACCGTGCGGTGAAGCTCGGTGATCTGCTCATCGCCGCGGCTGCCGAACGCGCCCGACTCGTGGTGCTGCACTACGACCGTGACTTCGATCGGATAGCGGCCGTCACCGGTCAGCCCACGGAATGGGTGGCGCCGCCAGGGACCGTCGACTAGGGGATGCGCCGCCGGGGTTCAGACCAACCGCTCGCGCAGCTCCCGTTTGAGCACCTTGCCGTAGCTGTTCTTCGGCAACGCGTCGACGAACTCGTAGCGCTTCGGGCGCTTGAACCGGGCGATGCGCTCGAGCAGATGGGTGTCCAGCTCAGCGGCGGACACCTTGCCGACGACGAACGCGACCACGATCTCGCCCCACTCCGGATCGGGGGTGCCCACCACCGCCGCCTCTGCGACGCCGGGGTGGCACAGCAACGCCTCCTCGACCTCGCGCGGATAGATGTTGCTGCCGCCGCTGATGACTACGTCCTTGGACCGGTCACGCAGGGTCAGGTAACCGCGGTCGTCGAAGGAGCCCTTGTCGCCGGTGAACAGCCAGCCGTCACGCAGCGCCTCGGCGGTGGCGGCGGGATTGTTCCAGTAGCCGGCCATCACCACCTCACCGCGACAGACGATCTCGCCGACTTCGCCGGTCGGTGCGACGCTGCCGTCCTCACGCAGCACCGCGACCTGAACTCCGGTGCGCGCCCGGCCGACCGAAGCCAGGACGGCGTCGTCGCCGCTGTGGTCGGCGCGGGTCAGGCCGGTGATGGTCATCGGTGCCTCGCCCTGACCGTAGAGCTGGGCGAACACCGGCCCGAACGCGGCCATCGCCTTCTTCAGGTTGCCCAGGTACATCGGCCCGCCGCCGTAGATGATCGTGCGCAGATTCGCCGGGCACGCCCGTCCGGTGTCCACCAGGCGGGCCACCATGGTCGGCGCCAGAAACGCGGTGGCGCCCGGATGGTGATCGCACAGATCGAGAAACTCGCCCGCGTCGAACGCCCCCGATGCGGGCACCACCTGCCGGGCGCCGCGCAGCACATACGGTGCGATGTAGAGCCCGGACCCGTGCGACATCGGGGCGCCGTGGATCAGCGAGCAGTGCTCGTCGGGGTCATCCAGGTCGGCCAGGTGCGCGTGCGTCATGGCCATCAGGTTGCGGTGGGTCAGCACTGCGCCCTTGGAGCGTCCGGTGGTGCCGCTGGTGTAGAACAGCCACGCCGGCTGCGACGGGTCCGATTCTGGTGGCGCGGCGGGTGCGGCGTTGAATCGGTCCAGATAGGTTGCGCTGCCGATGGTTTCGACTGCCGTAGCGGAGCTCAGGCCCGGTGCCAGTTTCGGCGAGGCGAACGCCATGCGCGCGCCGGCGTCGTCGAGGATCTGGGCCATCTCGCGCGGGTGCAGCTTGTAGTTGAGCGGGACCACCACGCACTCCGCGGCCCAGGTGGCGAACATCAGCTCGATGATCTCCGGACGGTTCTCACTGGCGATCGCGATCCGCGCCCCCGGTGGCACCTGCTGCCGCAGTGACGTCGCCAATCTCCGTGCGCGATCGGCCAGTTCGCGCCAGGTGTGCAGACAGCGCTCGCCGCTGTAGACCGCGCCGTGATCGCCGAATCGGGTCGCGGCCTGGTCCAGACACGCGAACAGATTCACCGCTGAACCCAGTCGGAGTCGAGCCCGAAGTCCGACAGGTATTTCGTGGAGCTCCAGCCGCCGTCGACGACGATGGTCTGGCCGTTGATGAACGAGCCTGCCTCCGAACACAGGAAGGCGACGGTGCCGGCGATGTCCTCTACCCGGCCCAGCCGCGGAGCCGGCGTCATCTCGGTGTTGATCTTGCGGAACCGTGGGTCATCGAGGCGCTTTTCGACCATCGGGGTGACCGTGACGCCCGGTGCCACCGCATTGCACCGGATGCCCTGGGCGCCGTACTGGCAGGCGATGTGGGTGGTCAGCGCGGTCAGTCCGCCCTTGGCCGCCGAGTACGCCCCGCCGCGCAGGCCGCCGACCACCGCGAAGGTGGAAGTGACGTTGATGATCGCCGAGCCCGGCGTCAGGTGGCCGAGCACCTCCCGGGTCAGCCGAAACGGCGCGCGCAGCATCAGATTCAGGAACTGGTCCAGGGATTCGTCGTCGGTCTCGTGCAGCGGCTTGGGGCTGCCGACCCCGGCGTTGTTGATCAGGTAGTCGATCCGGCCCCACCGGGACAGCGCGGCGTCGACGATACGTTGCGGGGAGTCGTCGGCGGTGAGGTCCACGGCCAGGGTGGCGACGCGATCGGGGTCTCCCACCGCAGCCGCCAGATCGGCCAGCCGCTGCTCATCGCGGCCGGTGCCCAATACCGCCATGCCGGCCTCGGCAAGTTTTGTGGCACAGCCGAATCCGATGCCGCTGCTGGCGCCCGTCACAATCGCCACCTGCATGGTCACGTCCCTCCGATCAGAGTCGCCCGGATCTGTTGTTTGACGACCTTGCCGGCGTCGTTCTTGGGCAGTGCATCCCAGACCAGCACCTGCTCGGGGGCTTTGAACCGCGCCACCCCGCGCTCGGCCAGCAGGGCTCGCAGCTCGGCGACGTCGGGTGCGGTGTCGGCGGCTGCGACGATCACCGCGCAGGCCCGCTCCCCGGTGCGCGGATCGGGCAGCCCGACGACGGCGATCTCGGCGATGCCCGGATGGCCGGCCAGGATGTCTTCGACCTCGCGCGCGGAGATGTTCTCCCCGTTGCGGATGATCACGTCCTTGAGCCGGCCGGTGATCAGCAGATAGTCGCCGTCGACCCAGCGGCCCAGATCGCCGGTGGCGAAATAGCCGTCGCCGTCGAAGCACGGGCCCTCGGAGTGCAGGTAGCCCACCAGCATCTGCGGCCCCCGCACCCAGACCTCGCCTTCGCCGGGGGGAGCGCCGGGGTGGGCGACCAGCTTGATGTCGGCGGACCCGGCCCGGCCGTCGGTCTGCGCGGCATAGCTGCGCTCATCGGGGCCGAGAGCGCCGATGGTGGTGACCGGAACCTCGCTGGACCCGTACACCCGGGTGACGGCGGCGTTGGAGAAGTAGTCGGCGGCCTCGCGGATCAGCGATTCGGGAACCGATGCGCCGCCGCAGACGAATACCTTCAGGTCCGGCAGCCGGGTTCCGGCGCGGCGGGCCGCGGCCAGCAGTTGCGCCAGAAACGGTGTCGCCCCGGCGATGTGCGTGCACTTCTCGGTGAGCATCAGCGCTACCGCCTCATCGGCGTCCCAGGTGTCCATCAGTATCGCGGTGGTGCCGAGCAGCAGCGGCGCCTCGAACGCGTAGATCGATCCGCCGATGTGCGCGATGGGGGAGGGCACCAGAAAGCGGTCGCCCGGCGCGATCAGCCAGTGCTCGCCCAGTTGGGCCAGCAACGCGTGAATCGAATTATGACTGTGCAGCACGCCTTTCGCCTGGCCAGTGGTCCCCGAGGTGTACAGCAACAGTCGAACCGCAGCGGGGTCCAGTGTCGGCAAAACCGCGTCATCGCCGCCCTCGAACAAGCCTTCGTAGCCGGCCGGATCGCCGCGCACCAGCACCACCTCGGGCGGGTCGACCAGGGCGGCGCTGACCCGGGCCAGCATGGCCGCGTAGTCGTGGCCGCGGAATTCACTCGGCGCGAACAGCATTCGGGAGCGGGAGTCGACGAGGATGAACTCCAGCTCGGCCTCCCGCAGTGACGGCAGGATCGGGTTGACCACCATCCCGGACAGTGTCGCGGCCAGGTAGACGACGGCGGCCTCGTGCCAGTTGGGCAGCATGAACGACACCACGCTGCCGGTCGGCATTCTCGCCAGCATCGTCTTCGCCAGCGCCGTCGCGCGGGTCTGCAGATCCCGGCAGGTCAGCCGGATCTCGCCGTCCACCACAAGAACCCGGTCGGGGGTTTGTTCGGCGGCCCGCGCCAGGGCATCGGCCAGCGTCGTCACGGGCCGCTGACCCGGTGCAGCGTCATCGAATACCGGTAGTCGTCACCGGCATGGGTGTTCACCGTGACCTGGGCGACCTCGTCCTCGGAGGTGGTGTAGGTGCGCTGCATCTGCAGGGCTGCGGTGCCGGGTCCGACACGCAGCGCCTCGGCCAGTTCCGGGCCGACGATCACCGCGCGGATGTGCTGGCGCACCTCGACGACGCTGACCCCGAACACGTCCTCGATCAGCGGAAAGATCGGGCCGGCATGCCGCTGCAGCAGCCGGCCCACGCCGGCGAACGTCCGGTTGATGTAGTACTCGGTGCGGCAGATCGGCGCGTCCTGGCCATCGACGCGTCGAATACCGCGCACCGCAAGCCATTCGGCGCCCATCGGCAGGCCGGTGCGGGCGGCGATCTCCTCGTCGACGGTGACCATGGCGTTGGAGTCGATCTCGAATGACGAACCGGCGGCAAACGCGACCAGGTCGTTAATCGACACCACGTCCTGGGCGTAGCAGCTCGTCGCGGTGCGGGGAACCACCACGGTGCCTGCCCGGGGCCGCGAGACCACCAGGTTGTCCTCGCGCAGCCGCCGCAGTGCTTCGCGGACGGTGTAGCGGCTGACCGAGAACCGGTCGCACAGTTCGTGTTCGGTGGGCAGCTGCGAGCCGACCGGATACACCCCTTCGGCGATCTCCTTGCGCAGCTCCCGCGCGACGCGCAGGTAGCGATGGTCGGTCACGATCGGGCCGGCCGTAGGGCCAGTACGCTGCCGTCGCCGTCGGCCGAGACGTACAGGGTGCCGTCGCGGCCACGGGCGATGCCGGGGAACGGACCCTGGGGACCGGAGAACGGTGGCATGCCCCGCAGTGGTTTGGGTGTGACGCCCGGCGGCGGCCCGATCGGCAGCCCGTCGGCGATCACCTGCCGCGCACCGGTTTCAAGGTCGACGGCCAACACCTGGCGGGCGCCGGCGTCCACGATGTAGAGCGTGCGGTCGGCCAGCAGCAGGCCTTGGGGCCGCACCAGGTCGTCGACCACCGTCTCGGTGCTGCCTGCGCCGCCGGTCCCGATGCGCACCACCCGTCCGGCGCCGGACTCGGCTACCAGGTAACTGCCGTCTTCGGTCAGGGCGATCCCGATCGGACGCGCCAGATCCTGCGCCAGCACGTCGACCGTCCCGCCGCGCACCGCCAGCACCCGGCCGGTGCCGAACTCGGTGACCACCACACCGGCCGAACCGACCACCACGCCGTAAAGCTGGTCGAAGCCGTCGGCGAGCACCTCGCTGTGCGAGCGCGCCGGGACGTACCGGCTGACCTGACCGCCGGACGTGGTGACGACGAATTCGCCGGGGCCGACGGCGGTCACGCCACGGACGAAGCCGGGATAGCCTGGGCTGAACAGCATTCCGAGTGTCTCGAGCCGGCCGCCGGTGCCGACCGCGTAGAAGTAGGTGCCGTCGGCGACGTAGAGCTTGCCGGCGCCGTCGACGGTGAGGTCCAGCGGCCAGTTCAGTCCGCCGGGCAGTATCGCGGTGGTCGTGCCGCCGGCGATCTCGGTGACCTCGCCGGTGAAGTTGGAGACGAACAGCCGGCCGTCGGCGAAGGTGCAGTTGTCCAGGCCCGGCGTCAGTTGCGCCAGCACGGTGCGCTCGCCGGTGCGCGGGTCGATGCGCAACACCTGGCCGCTGGCCGCCTGGGTGGAGACGATGCAGCCGTCGACGTCGAACTTGACCGAGTCGGGAACCCCCAGATCACCGATGACCCGTTGTGGCACAGCGTCATCGGCGAACGGATCGATCCGCCAGATCTCGTTGGCGGTCATCACCGGGAAGTAGAGCAGGCCGTCGGGTCCGACCTCCATGGCGTTGGGTGACGGCAGGTTCTCGGCCAGCATGCGAGGCGCGCCGGTGGCCCGGTCCAGTTCCATCAGCCGCCCGCCGTCGCGGCATTCCCCGACGAACAGGTGATCTCCCGAAGATGAGCGGTGCACGGTGATCCCGTTGGCGCACGGCAGGCCGTCGCACAGCACGCGGCCGGCGCCGGACGGGTCGAGCACGCTGACCCGGCCATCCATCACCTCGGTGGCATACAGATTGCCGGCGCCGTCGAACGCCACGTCGTCGGGCGCCACGACGTCGCCGCTGCGCGCGCTCACCACGGCGAGCTCGCCGGTGTGCACGTCCAGCGCGCTGATCTGGCTGCCGGTCACCTGGGCGACGTAGACCCGGCCGTCGGGACCGGTCCGCAGGCCGTTGGCGCCGAACAGCCGACTCGGTTCGGTGAGGCGTTCCAGCCGCCAGCCCGGCGCGACCGTGGGGCTGGCGAGCACTTCGCGGGGGACCATGACTTCGGACGCTATCAAGAATGCGTTAGTCCAGACAATAGTGGGGACAGATGCGTACCCGAGCCTTGACGCACCAATAAGCACTGCGGAATAGTGTTCTTTACTACGCAGAACGGAGTATTTTGTCCGAACAAAACACGGTCGGGGTCCCGGCGGCCGGACCGCTGCGCGGCGTGACCGTCGTCGACCTGACGACGATGGTGATGGGGCCGTACTGCACGCAGATCATGGCCGACATGGGGGCCGACGTCGTCAAGGTCGAGCCACCCGAGGGCGACGCCACCCGCTACATCTCCGCGGGCCCGGCCCCGGACATGAGCGGGGTGTTCGTCAACGTCAACCGCGGCAAACGCAGCGTCGTGCTGGACCTGCGCACCGATGCCGGCAAGGAGGCGATCGCGGCGCTGATCGCCCGCGCCGACGTGTTCATCCACTCCATGCGGGCCAAGGCGATCGCCAAACTGGGCCTGGATTACGACGACGTGGCCGCGCTCAACCCGGGCATCGTCTACACCAACTGCTACGGCTACTCCCGGCGCGGTCCCGACGGCGACCGGCCGGCCTACGACGACACCATCCAGGCCGAATGCGGACTGCCCGCCGTGCAACAACAACTCACCGGCCGGGCCGACTACGTGGGCACCATCATGGCCGACAAGATCGCCGGGCTGACCGCGCTTTACGCCACGATGATGGCGCTGTTCCACCGGGAACGCACCGGGCAGGGCCAAGAGGTCGAGGTCGCGATGTTCGAGACCATGGCCTCGTTCATGCTCGTCGAACACGCCAACGGCGCCATGTTCGACCCGCCGCTGGGTCCGGCGGTCTACCCGCGCACCGTGGCACCCAACCGGCGCCCATATGAGACCAGCGACGGCCAGATCGCCGCACTGATCTACAACGACAAGCACTGGAACGCCTTCATCGCCGCCGTCGAGCCGTCCTGGGCGTCCGACCAGTACGCCACCCTGGCGCAACGGGCCCGCCAGATCGACACCGTCTACGGGCTGTTGGCGCAGACCATCAAGGGGCGCAGCACGCAGGAGTGGCTGACGCTGTTCCGGGAGCTGGAGATACCGGCCGCCCCGCTGAACAGCCCGGGTGACCTGTTCGACGACCCGCACCTCAACGCCGTCGGACTGTTCGAAACCGTTGACACCTCGCATGGCCCGGTGCGTTTCCCCGGGGTGCCGACCTGGATGTCGCAGACCCCCGGCCGGGTCGGTGGGCCGGCGCCGGAGCTGGGCGCCCACACCGCGGCGGTGCTGACCGAACTGGGCCTGGTGTGAGCATGGATTTCGAGATGGGCGCGCGCGCCGACGAACTTCGCGGACAGCTGCGGGAGTTGATCGCGGCCGAGCTGCCGTCGGAGTTTCCGGGTGCGTTCACCGACGACCCCGCCGACCTGGCTGCGGCACAACGCTTCTGCCGGACACTGGCCGAACGCGAACTGCTCTGCCTGTCCTGGCCGTCCGAGTTCGGCGGGGCGGACGCGTCGGTGTGGGAGCAGACCGTGGTGCGCGAGGAGATGTGGGCGCATCACGAACCGCGCGGCGCCCAATACATGGGGGTGAACTGGGTCGGGCCGATCATCATGCGGCACGGCACATCCGAGCAACAACGCCGCCACCTGCCGCCGATCGCGGCCGGCGAGGTGATCTGGTGCCAGGGGTTCTCCGAGCCCGAGGCCGGCTCGGACCTGGCGTCGCTGCGCACCTTCGCCCGCCGCGACGGTGACGGCTGGCTGATCAACGGTCAGAAGATCTGGACCTCCTACGCCACCATGGCGCAGTGGTGTTTCCTGCTGGCCCGCACCACCCGGGTGGGCGAGGGCGGGGCCCAGCGAAAACAGCAGGGCCTGACCATATTCCTGGTCCCGATGGACAATCCGGCGATCACCGTCCGCCCGATCCGCACCATGATGGGCCCGCACCACCTCAACGAGGTGTTCTTCGACGACCTGCGGGTCACCGACGCCGACGTGCTCGGCGAGGTGGACGCCGGCTGGTCGATCGTGGCCGACGTGATGGCCTTCGAGCGGGTCGGGATCGCCCGCTACGCGCGCTGCGAACGCCTGCTGGCCGCAGCACCGCAGGCACTCGGGAAGCGCTGGGACACCCTGCCCGCCGAGCTGGTGGCGCGCTGGATGCGCATGCTCACGCACTGCCGGCGGGCCCGGCTGATGGCCTACCGGGTGGTGGCGCTGCAGGCCGGCGGTCAGGTCTCGCCCGGTGATGCCGCCGCCTACCGGATCGCGGTCACCCGACTGGACCAGGAGAGCGCCGAGGTGCTGGCCGAGATCGCCGCCGAAGCCGACGATCAGTGGTTCCGCGCCGAGGTCGACGACCACTGGCGTTACTCGCAGGCGGCGACGGTGTCCTCCGGCAGCATCGAGATGCAGCGCATCCTGCTGTCCCGTGCCCTGCTGGCGGTGGCGCGATGAACCTCGAACTCGGTTTGGATGCAATCGAATACGGACAATCCGCCCGGCGGGCATTCGAAGCGGCCGGCGGCGACGAGCTGGTGATCCGTGCCGACGCCGATCCCGCCGGTCGCGACGGCCTGCTGGGCCCGGTCCTGCGTCAACTGGGTGCATTCGATCTACGGCCCCGCACCGACGCCGACGAACTCGAAGCGGCCGCGGCGCTGTGCCGCAGCGCCGGCTACCACTGCGTGCCCTACCCGGTCGCCGAATGCCTTGCAGCACCGGCCGATCTGGATGTCGACGGGCTGATCATCATCGATGAGCACGCCCCCGCCGCCGCGGTGGCCGGGCTGGACAAGCGCTGGGTCGCGGTCACGCTGGGCGGGGCGCGCAGCGCGGTGGTGGTGCAGTCTGCGGTCCGGCCGGCGTTGGTGGCCGATCTGACGTTGACCGGCATCTCCGGCGACGGCGCCGCCGATGTCGCGCTCGGCCTGGTACTGCCGGCCTGGACTCTGCTGGGAATGCTCGACCGGGCAATGGATCTCACCGTGGAGCATGTGCGGCTGCGCGAACAGTTCGGCCAGCCGCTGTCGCGGTTCCAGGGCGTGCAGTTCCAGCTGACCGACGCCGAGGTGGAGCGGGCCGGACTGGAGATGCTGGCCAAGTACGCCCTGGCGAGCATCGCGGCCGGGCGGCCCGAGGCGGTCGACGACGCGCTCGCGACAAGGGCCGCGGCACTGGAGGCCGCCGAGGTGGTATTCCGGGTCTGCCACCAGCTGCATGGTGCCGTCGGCTTCTGCGACGAGACGGTGCTGTCCTGGCTGTCGCGCTACAGCCAACCGCTGCGCCGACTGCCGTGGGGACTCTCCCGCACTCGAGATCTGCTGGTGCAGCGCGCCGGGAGAGCCGGGTTGAGGGGGCTCTACGCATGAAATACGACCTGCCGCAGGAGATCACCGTCACCGGTGACGGACCGATTCGCACGGTCACGATCAACCGCCCCGCCGAACTGAACAGTGTCAACGCCAACCTGCACTGGGGCCTGGCCAACGTGTGGCGTCAGATCGCCGCCGACAAGCAGGCCCGGGTCGTGGTGCTCACCGGCGCGGGCCGGGCGTTCTCCGCAGGCGGCGACCTGAACTGGATCGAGACGTTCCTCGACGACGAGGCGGCCCGTGACGAGAGCATCCGCGAGGGCGCCCAGATCGTCGAGGAGATGCTGCGGTTTCCCCTGCCGATCATCGCGGCCGTCAACGGCCCCGCCGTCGGCCTGGGCTGCAGCGTGGCCCTGCTCTGCGACATCGTGCTGATCTCGCAGACAGCCTATTTCGCCGACCCGCACGTGGCGGTCGGGCTGGTGGCCGGCGACGGCGGGGCCGCACTGTGGCCGCTGCTCACCCCGATCCTGCGGTCGCGCGAATACCTCTACACCGGCGACCGGATCGACGCCGCCACCGCCGTCGAGCTCGGGCTGGCCAGCCGGACGGTGGCGCCCGAGGAGTTGCACGCCCAAGCCCAGCAGTTGGCGCAACGGCTGGCCGCCCAGCCGCCGGAGGCGCTGCAGGGCACCAAGCGGGTGGTCAACATGTACCTGTCGCAGGTTCTCGGCGGGCCGCTGCAGGCCGGGTTCGCCGCCGAGGTCGCCACCATGAAGACCGACGAACACCGCCGCCGGCTCTTGGCCGTCAAGAACCGGGCGAGCAGAACATGACCGAGGACTTCCGCGGCCACGTACGCCAGTGGTGTCGCGAGAACATTCCCGCCGACTGGCGCCGCAGTCAGACCGGGGTGAGCGAAGCCGAGTTCGTCGCCTTCCAACGGAGCTGGTTCGCCACCCTGCACAGCGCCGGCTTCGCGGTGCCGCACTGGCCGCGGGAGTGGGGCGGCGGCATGTCGGTGGCCGATCAGGCCGTGCTGTACCAGGAATTGGCCGCCCACGACGCACCCCGGCTGGTGCTGGCGTTCGTCGGCATCCACCACGCGGCGGCCACCCTGCTGGCCGCGGGCACACAGGAGCAGCAACGGCGGCATCTGCCGGCGGTCTGCGACGGCGAGATCTGGGTGCAGGGCTTCTCCGAACCCGAAGCGGGCTCGGATCTGGCGTCGCTGCGTACCACCGCCCGCCGGGTGGGCGACGACTATGTGGTCAACGGCCAGAAGCTCTGGGCCAGCGGCGCCCGGCACGCCCAATGGTGCCTGCTGCTGGCCCGTACCGACCCGGATGCCCCCAAGCGCAAGGGCATCTCGTATTTCCTGCTGGACATGTCCAGCCCCGGTGTGCAGGTGCGGCCGATCCGAAACGCAGTGGGCGACGACCATTTCTGCGAGATCTTCCTCGACGACGTGCTGATCCCCGCGGCGAATCTGATCGGCGCGGAGAACGCCGGATGGCAGGTGGCGCAGGCGACGCTGGGCGCCGAACGCGGACTGACCATGCTGGAGCTGGCCGAGCGGCTGGGAGGCGCGGGTTTTCGCCGGCTGGTGCAGGCCGCCCCCAAACACGACCCGGTGGTGGCGGATCGGCTGGCGCAGTTGGAGATCGAGATCACCGGGCTGCGGGCGATGTGCCGACAGCTGGTGCATGACGTCGAGGCGGGCCGCGCCGGGCCGGCCGACGCCTCGATCGTGAAGCTGTTCTACAGCGAACTGCTGCAACGGGTCACCGACTTCGGCGCCGAGATCGGTGGGCCCGCCGCCCACACCGTGCTGGCCAAACCGGCGTCGGGCGGCTGGGAGTCCGGCGCCTGGGTGCTGGACTTCATCGGATCCTGGGAGTGGACCATCCCGGGCGGCTCCAGCGAGATCCAGCGCACCATCATCGGCGAGCGCGGCCTGGGCCTACCGCGAGAACCGAGTGTGCCCTGATGGCAACGGAATTCACCGAGCTGCATGACGACCTGCGGGCCGTCGCCGCCGACGTGCTTTCCCGGGGCGCGGACTGGACGACGCTGGTCGCGGCGGGCTGGGCTGGGCTGGAGGTACCCGAGGAGCTGGGCGGGTCGGGGGCGGGCTTCGCCGAGGTCGCAGTGATCTGCGAGGAGCTGGGCCGGGCCGCGGCGAGCACGCCCTACCTCGGCGGCGCGGTGCTGTCCGTCGCTTTGCTGAACACCGTGGCCGACAGCGCCGTTCGTGACCCGCTGCTGGCCGGGATCGCCGACGGCACGATCCGCGCGACCGCGGTGCTGGGTGAATTCACCGTCTCGGCCGACGGCCGGCTGACCGGACGCGCCGACTTCGTGCCGGACGCGGCGGGGGCGGACCGGCTGCTGGTGGCGGCCACCGACGCGGGCGGCGCCGACGTCGTGGTGGTGGCCGATGACCTGACCGTCAGCGCGCAGCCGCTGCTCGATGAGACCCGCAGCGTCGCCACCGTGACCGCTGACGGCGTCGAGGTCGATGCGGTGCTGGCCGCCAACCGAACAGCGGCGCTGGGCAATCGGGCGGCGCTGGCGGTGGCCTGCGACAGCCTCGGGCTGGCCGAGGCGATGCTGAAAGCCACGGTGTCCTACGCGCAGACCCGCACCCAGTTCGGCCGGCCCATCGGATCCTTCCAGGCTGTCAAGCACGCCTGCGCCGACATGCTGGTGAAGAACTCGGTGGCCCGCGCCTTGATCCGCGAGGCCATCGACGCAGTGCTGGCCGACACCGACGCCGACACCGCTGTGGCGATGGCCAAGTCCTACGCCTGCGGTGCCGCCGTCGACGTCGTCGGCAAGGCGATGCAGCTGCACGGCGGCATCGGTTACACGTGGGAGAGCGGCATCCACGTCTACCTCAAACGCGCCACGTTCAACCGGTCGCTGTTCGGTTCACCGGCAGCGCACCGCAGAAAGCTCGCTCACCGATATCAGTAAGTACAACAAGGAGTTTCGATCATGGGTGTACCCGTCTATCATCGTATTCTGGAGCTGTTCGAAGCCGAGGGCGTCAACACGCTGTTCGGCATCCCCGACCCCAACTTCGTGCACATGTTCGTCGAGGCCGAGCAGCGCGGCTGGTCGGTGGTGGCGCCGCACCACGAGGAGAGCGCCGGGTTCATGGCCGAGGCGGCCTCCCGGATGACCGGGCGGCCCGGGCTGTGCATCGGCACGCTGGGCCCCGGGGTGGCCAACATCGCCGGGGCGATGATGTGCGCGAAGGTGGAGAACTCCCCGGTGGTGTTCCTGGGTGGCCAGCGGGCCCGAATCACCGAGCGCCGGGTGCGGCGCGGCCGTATCCAGTTCGTGCGCCAGGAAGAGCTTTTCGCGCCGTCGGTGAAGTACAGCGCGTCCATCGAGTACGCCGACCAGACCGATGAGATCGTGCACGAGGCGATCCGCCGCGCCATGTCGGGCACCCCCGGGCCGGCCTACATCGAATACCCGTCGCAGGTGATCCTCGAAGAGCTCGACGTCGCCGGCCCGCCCGAGCCGCACCGCTACCGGCTGGTGAATCAGCGCGCCGGGGCCGTCGAGCTGGCCCAAGCCGTCGAGATCATCCGCAATGCCGCCAGCCCGATCCTGCTGGTGGGCCACGGAGTGCACACCTCGCGCACCGGATCGGCGGTGCGTGAGCTCGCCGAGCTGATGGCCTGTCCGGTGATCCAGACCTCCGGTGGCACCGCGTTCATCCCGGGGCTTGAGGACCGCACCTTCCCGTACGGGTTCTCCAGCGCCGCCGTCGAAGCCGTCGCCGCCTCGGATGTCTGTGTGGCGCTGGGCACCGAGCTCGGCGAGCCGGTGCACTACGGCACGACTCGGCACTGGGCGGACAAGAACGCCGACCGCAAGTGGATCTACGTCGAGCAGGACCCGCTGGCGATCGGGGTGAACCGGCCCATCGACGTGCCGCTGGTGGGTGACCTGCGCGGGGTGGTCCCGCAGTTGGTCGAGGCCCTCAAGAAGACCCCGCGCGCCGCGTCGGCCGATCTGGCCCGGTGGGTCAAGCAGGACGCCGACCAGCTGGCCGAGCTGGCGGCCACCGCGCCGTCGGGCCGCAGTCCGGTGCACCCGGCGCGCTACGTGGTCGAGGCCAGCAAGGCGTTCCCCGAGGACGGCATCATGGTCCGCGACGGCGGCGCCACCGTCATCTTCCAGTGGACCTATTCGCAGGCCAAGCCGCACGACGTGATGTGGAACCAGAACTTCGGGCACCTCGGCACCGGGCTGCCCTATGCCGTGGGAGCCTCGGTGGCCGAAGGCGGCAAGCGGCCGGTGATGCTGCTGACCAGCGACTCGGCGTTCCTGTTCCACATCGCCGAGCTGGAGACCGCGGCGCGGCTGAACCTGCCGCTGGTCTGCGTGGTCGGCGTGGACCACCAATGGGGCCTGGAAGTCGGGGTGTACAAGCGGACCTTCGAGCAGCCGTCGCCGCAGCCGGGGGTGCACTGGAGCAAGAACGTCCGGTTCGACACGATCGCGCAGGGCATGGGCTGCCACGGCGAATTCGTCGAGGATGAGGCCGAGATCGGGCCGGCGGTCAAGCGAGCCTTCGCCCGCGGCGGGACCTCGGTGATCCACGTCTGCATCGATCCGAAGGCCAACTCCGAGGAGATGCCCAACTACGCGGAATTCCGTACCTGGTACGCGGAGGGCACCCAATAGACGAGAATGTTATTCTCGTTTTCGCCTAATGAATTTCCACGCGCTGATGGGCTGGAGGAGAGCATGTCCGGCGGAATGAGCTTCGAGCTGACCGAGGACCAGGAACTGATCCGGAGGTCGGTCGCCGAACTCGCGGCGAAGTTCGACGATCACTACTGGATGGCCAAGGACCAGGCGCACGAATTCCCGCGGGAGTTCTACGACGCCATCGCCGGCGGCGGCTGGCTGGGCATGACCATCCCCGAGGAGTTCGGCGGGCACGGGCTGGGCATCACCGAGGCCACCATCCTGGCCGAGGAAGTGGCACGTTCCGGTGGTGGCATGAACGCCGCCAGCGCCATCCACATGTCGATCTTCGGCATGCAACCGGTCGTGGTCTTCGGCTCGGACGATATGAAAGCCGAAACCCTGCCGCGCATAGTCAGTGGTGACCTGCATGTGTGCTTCGGCGTCACCGAACCGACTGCGGGTCTTGACACGTCACGGATCACCACGTTCGCCAAGCGTGACGGCAGTGATTATGTGGTCAACGGCCGCAAGGTCTGGATCTCCAAAGCGCTCGAGTCCGAGAAGATCCTCCTGCTGACCCGCACCGAGTCCCGCGACGACGTGGAGAGGCGTGGGGGCAAACCCACCGAGGGGCTCACCCTGTTCCTCACCGACATCGACCGCGACCACGTCGACATCAGGCCGATCCCCAAGATGGGCCGAAATGCGGTGTCCTCCAATGAGGTCTTCATCGACGACCTGCGGGTCCCGGCCGAACACCGGATCGGCGAAGAGGGCAAGGGCTTCTCCTACATCCTGCACGGGCTCAACCCGGAGCGCATGCTGATCGCCGCCGAGGCCCTCGGCATCGGCCGGGTCGCCCTGGACCGTGCGGTCAAATACGCCAACGAGCGGGTGGTGTTCGACCGGCCGATCGGCATGAACCAGGGCATCGCGTTCCCGCTCGCCGACTCACTGGCCCGCCTGGACGCCGCCGAGTTGATCCTGCGCAAGGCCACCTGGCTCTACGACAACGGCAAGTCCTGCGGGCGTGAGGCCAACATGGCCAAATACCTCTGCGCGGACGCCGGTTTCGCCGCGGCCGACCGGGCGCTGCAGACCCACGGGGGAATGGGCTACTCGGAGGAGTACAACATCTCCCGGTTCTTCCGTGAGTCGCGGCTGATGAAGATCGCGCCGGTCAGCCAGGAGATGATCCTGAACTTCCTCGGCTCGCACGTCCTCGGCCTGCCGAGGAGCTATTGATGCCCGCACCGCTGGCCGGTGTCACGGTGGTGGCGCTGGAACAGGCGGTGTCGGCCCCGATGTGCACCCGCGCACTGGCGGACTTCGGGGCGCGCGTCATCAAGGTCGAGAACCCCGACGGCGGTGACTTCGCCCGCTACTACGACGACGTGGTTGCTGGCCAGGCAGCACACTTCGTCTGGGTCAACCGGGGCAAGGAATCGGTGACGCTGGACCTGAAAAGCGAAGCGGGACGAGACATCCTGCACCGGCTACTGGACCGCGCCGACGTGCTGGTGTCCAATCTGGCCCCCGGCGCCACCGCGCGACTGGGCCTGTCGGCGGCCGACATGGCGCGCCGGCACCCGAAAGTGATCAGCCTCGAGATCGACGGCTACGGGGCCGACGGCCCGCTGTCGCACAAGCGGGCCTACGACCTGCTGGTGCAGGCCGAGTCCGGAGTGTGCTCGGTGACCGGAAACCCCGGCGCCCCAGCCAAACCCGGGCCGCCGGTCGCCGACGTCACCAGTGGCCTGTACGCCGCGCTGTCGATCATGGCGGTGCTGATCGGCCGTGACCGCAGCGCACCCGCGCCGTCGGTGACCGTGAGCCTGTTCGACACCATGGCCGAGATGATGGGCTACCACCTGACCTATGCGCGGCACTCCGGCATCGACCAGCAGCCGCTGGGCATGAGTTCACCGGCCGTCGCCCCCTACGGCGCATATGCGACCGGCGACGGGCACACCGTGGTGCTGGGCACCACCAACGACCGGGAGTGGCAGCGGCTGGCCCGCGAACTGCTGGGCCGCAACGACCTCGCCGACGACCCGCGCTTCGCCGGCAACGCCGACCGGGTGGCGCATCGCGCGATCCTGGACGAGGCGATCGCGGCGTGGTGCGCCCGACACGATCTGGCGCACATCCAGGACGCCGCCGACGCGGCCGGAATCGGCAACTCCCGCTACAACCTGCCCAGCGACGTGCTGGCGCATCCGCAACTGGCGCAGCGCGATCGGTGGCGCAATATCGAGACCCCGGCCGGGCAGATCCCGTCGCTGCTGCCGCCGCCGGTGATCGCCGGCTACGACCCGCCGATGGGCGCGGTGCCGGGCCTGGGCCAACACACCGATGCGGTGCTGGGCGAACTGGGATTGACCGACGCCGAGATCGCCGGCCTGCGCGACAGCGGTGCGATCTGATGAGCGCCGAACCCGTCCTGCTGCGCGCTGACCGCGGCGGGGTGCGCACGCTCACCCTCAACCGGCCCGCCCGCAAGAACGCGATCAACCCGGAGCTGTGGCGGCAGTTGCGCGACGCGCTGCGCGACGCCGCCGACGACCCGGACCTGCGGGTGCTGGTGATCACCGGCGCCGGCGGTGCGTTCTGCTCGGGTGCGGACATCGGCACCGGAGACGACTCCCACCCGGTGGAGAAGCTGCGCCGGCTCTCCGACGTCGCACTGGCCCTGCATGCGCTGACGATCCCCACCATCGCGAAGGTCGACGGCGTGGCCGTGGGCGCCGGCTGGAACCTCGCGCTGGGCTGCGACCTGGTGGTAGCGACCCCGGAATCGACGTTCTGCCAGATCTTCTCCAAACGCGGGCTCTCGATCGACCTGGGTGGGTCCTGGCTGCTGCCCAAACTCGTCGGGCTGCAGCAGGCCAAGCGGCTGGCGCTGCTCGCCGAGACCATCGACGCCGCCGAAGCGCAGGCACTGAACCTGGTGACCTGGGTGGTGGGAGCCGAGGAGCTCGACGGATTCGTCGACGACCTGACCACCCGGCTGGCCGCCGGGCCGCCGCGGGCCCTGGCGCAGACCAAGGCGTTGCTCAACCAGGGCGCCGATGCCACCCTGGCCGAGGCGCTGGCAGGCGAAACACGTTCCCAGATACTCAATTTCGCGGGCACCGACGCCGCGGAGGCCTACGCGGCATTCGCCGAGAAGCGCACGCCGCGCTTCACCGGCGGATGGCCGACGAAACCGAAGGAGTAGACCAGATGCGAGCAACGGTGATCGTCGGCGCGGTACGCACCCCCGTCGGCAGACGCAACGGCGGCCTGGCCGGCACCCACGCCGCGGACCTGTCCGCGATCGTGCTCAACGAACTGATGGATCGCACCGAAACCGACCCGGACGTCGTCGACGACGTGGTGTGGGGCTGCGTCTCGCAGGTCGGCGACCAGTCGTCCAACATCGGCCGGTACGCGGTGCTGGCCGCGGGCTGGCCGGAGAGCATCCCGGGCACCACTGTCAACCGGGCCTGCGGGTCGAGTCAGCAGGCGCTGGACTTCGCGGTGCAGGCGGTGATGTCGGGTCAGCAGGACATCGTGGTGGCCGGCGGGGTGGAGGTGATGAGCCGGGTGCCGCTGGGGGCCGCGCGCGCCACCGGAGAGCCCTACGGGCCGAAAGCCCTTGCCCGCTATGACGGATTCCAGTTCAACCAGGGCATCGGTGCCGAGATGATCTGCGAGAAGTGGGGTTTCGACCGAGCCAAAGTCGACGAGTACGCGGCGCGCTCGCATGAGCGGGCCGCCGCCGCGCAGGACGCCGGGGCGTTCGCCGATCAGATCGTGCCGGTCGCCACCGATGCCGGCGTCGTGGACGCCGACGAGGGCATCCGCCGCGGCACCACGCCCGAGAAGCTGGCCGGGCTCAAGCCGGCGTTCCGCGACGACGGGCTGATCCACGCCGGCAACTCCTCGCAGATATCCGACGGTGCCGCAGCGCTTTTGGTGATGACCGAAGAGGAGGCCGCCCGCCGCGGGCTGACCCCGCTGGTGCGCTACACCGCCGGCGCGGTGATCGGCGCCGACCCGGTGCTGATGCTCACCGGTCCCATCCCGGCGACGGCGAAGGTGCTCAAGCGGGCCGGGCTGGGCATCGACGAGATCGGCGTGTTCGAGGTCAACGAGGCGTTCGCTCCGGTGCCGATGGCCTGGCAGGCCGAGACCGGCGCCGCGCAGGAGCGGCTCAATCCGCTGGGCGGGGCGATCGCGCTGGGTCATCCACTGGGCGCCTCCGGTGCGGTGCTGATGACCCGGATGATTCATCACATGCGCGACAACGGGATTCGCTACGGGCTGCAGACCATGTGCGAAGGCGGCGGGACCGCCAACGCCACTATCGTCGAGCTGGTCGGTTAGGGCCGGCGCATGCACCGGGATCTGTTCACGCCAGACCACGAGGCGTTTCGCGCCCTGGCCCGCGACTTCGTTGCCAAGCACGTCGTACCCGAATACCCCAAATGGGAGAAGGCCGGCCGGATGCCGCGCTCGGTCTTCGAGCACCTGGGCTCACTGGGGATGCTGGGCATGTCCATTCCCGAGGAGTACGGCGGCGGCGGCGTCGACGACTACCGCTACAACGTGGTGCTGCAGGAGGAGGCGGCCCGCGCCCTGGTCACGCTGTCCACGGTGCGCACCCAGCTCGAGGTGATTCTGCCGTACTTCCTGCGTTACGCCGACGCCGAGCAGCGGGCCCGGTGGTTCCCCGGGCTGGCCGCCGGGAAGCTGCTGACGGCCATCGCGATGACCGAACCCGGCACCGGATCGGATCTGGCCGGCATGCGCACCACCGCGGTGCGGGACGGCGATCACTACGTCCTCAACGGCGCCAAGACCTTCATCACCGGCGGTATTCAGGCCGACCTGGTGATCGTGGTGGCCCGCACCGCCACCGACCCCGACAACCGGCGCAACGGGTTGACGCTGCTGGTGGTCGAGGACGGGATGCCGGGCTTCGAGCGGGGCCGCGAACTGGACAAGATGGGCTGCAAGGTCCAGGACACCGCCGAGCTGTCGTTCGCCGACGTTCGGGTGCCGGTGGCCAACCGGCTGGGGGATGAGGGCGCGGCATTCGGCTACCTCGGGCACAACCTCGCCCAGGAACGTCTGACCGTCGCCGTGGGCTCGGTGGCCCAGGCCCGTTCGGCGCTGGCCGCGGCGATCGACTATGTGCAGAACCGCAATGTGTTCGGGTCGTCGGTGGCGTCGTTCCAGAACACCAAGTTCGAGTTGGCCGCGGTCTCCACCGAGATCGAGGCCGCCCAGTGCATGCTCGACCGGGCCGTCATCGACCACGTCGAGGGACGGCTGTCGGGGGCCGATGCTGCGCGCACGAAACTGTTCTGCACCGAGATGCAGGCCCGGGTGGTGGACCGTTGTCTGCAGCTGTTCGGCGGCTACGGCTACATGATGGAGTACCCGATCGCGCGCCTGTACACCGATGCGCGGGTGGCCCGGATCTATGCCGGGACTTCGGAGGTGATGAAGGTGATCATCGCCAAATCGCTCGGGTTGTAAGCCGGGGAGAAAAATTCTTCGATGAGACCCTTGTCACAATGGCCCTAACCAACCTACTGTGTGTTCACTTGGTTGGTTACCCCCCGAAGGAGACCGGTGACGTCACCCCGGCCGTACGCCACACTTCTCGCCAAAGGTGAGGACCGCAGGCAGCGGATTCTGCTGGCCGCTGAGCATCTGCTGGCCCGGAACGGCTGGCGCAACACCTCGCTTGCGCAGATCGCCCGGATCGCCGGCGTCAGCGCGGCCGGCCTGCTGCACCACTTCGCGTCCAAGGAACAACTGCTGCACGCCGTGCTCGACGCCCGCGACGCCGACGACGACATCCACGCCGACCGCGGCGGCGACCTGATCGAAGAGATCCAGCGGGTGGCCGAACGGTTCACCAGGGCGCCAGAGCTGGTCGGCACGTTCACCGTGCTGCTCGCCGAGAACGTCCAGCCCGAGGCGCCTCTGCACGACCGGATGCTGGAGCGCTACCGCAGCTCGCTGGAGATCGTCGCCGACCTGATTCGGCGCGGCATGGCCGCCGGCCGCTATCGCACAGACCTCGACGCGGACGCCAAGGCCGCGGAGATCATCGCATTTGTCAACGGAATGGAGATGTCATGGCTGCTGGATCCTTCAATACCTCTGACCGACGTGTTCACGGGGTACGCGGAATCGCTGGCGCGAGATTTCGCTCCGCAGGGAGTCGTGCGGTGAACACCGCCGAGTCCGAATCCCGGTACCGGTTCGACGTCGTCGGCGGCAGCGCCACCGACGTGGTCGCCGCAGCCGGCGGATGGCTATACGACCGGGCGGCGGCCGGCTGGGACGTGACCGTGCTGCTGCGCGACGTCGGCGACACCCGGCCGCTGGAGATCCTCGGTGTGCGGGCGCTGGAGCTGGCGTCGGTGCTCAAACAGTGGGAGCAGTGGCCGCACCCGCAGACCATCGCGGTGTGCGCCGAGATGTTCGCGCGCGACGACCGGGTGCGCGACGGAGTGCGCGACGCCCTGGAACACGGCGGCACCGAGGTCATCCTGTGGGGTGCGGTGCCGGCGGAACTGGACTCCGACGTCGACATGCGCGAGCACCGGCTCAGCGCGGCCGCCCGGGTGTTCAAGGCCCAGGCGCTGATGGCGGCCGGCGCAGACCCGGCGGCAGCCACCGCGCGCGTCGAGCTGTTCCGGCGCGGCCCGGCGGAGTGTCCCTCGGTGGCCGCGGACCTGAGCCCGGCCAGCTGAGCTCCGCAACCCGGCGTTGACCGACATCGAGCCTGAGGCACTGTCGCGTTCCCTGGTGCTGGTGACCGACTACCGGGTGCCCGACCCGAGCCGGGTCTGGCCGCTGCTGGAACGCCAGCGCGACGCCCTGGCCCACCTGGGAGCCCGGCACGTACTCGTCTACACCTCGGCGGTCGATCCCGGCCGGGTACTGGCGGTGCTGGCCATCCGCGCCGAGCAGCCGGTGGTCGACATCCTGCGCAACCGGGCGTTCATGCAGTGGTTCGACGCCGTGGGCGTCGACGACATCCCGGCGGTGTTCGCCGGCTCACTGGTGGAACGCATCGCGGTCGGGGACGGTGACCCCAGTCCGACCCAACAATCCGCCGAACCGCCGGAGGCAGTGGTGGCCGCGGTAGCCGAAGTCGCCGACGCCGCGACGCTGATCGCCCACGTGCACGCCACCGCCCACGACTTCGCCGCGGCGGGAATCCGGAAGGTCCTGGTATTCCAGGCTTTCGACAACCCCCGCGAGGTGTTCATGCTGCAGGAGACCACCGAGGAGGTGGCCGCCGCTAGAGCGGGCGCCTGGATCAGCCAACCGGCCTTCTCCGACGACTGGATCACCCGGGCGGGGGTGGGGGTCTATCCGCCGGTGTTCGTCGGCCACCTGGCGCACCTGATGCGCATCTGATCAGTCGCTGGCCGGCAGCGGCTTGGCTTCTTTGATCGACATCGGCACCGTGCCGATGCTCAACGTGCCCGCGCCGGCCTTGGTGACCAGCACCTCGGCGCCGGCGTCGTCGACGTAGCGCTTGCCCATCACCGCACCCGCGGCGAACTCCGGGTCCAAGCTCGCGTCCCCGCCTGCCGTGTCGGAGTCGAGCGGCACCATCGGGGCACCGCCGGCGCGCAGCTCATCGAGACTGTCGGCGGTCTTGACCACGATCACCTGGGTGTCGCAGACCTGACTCTTCAGGCGGGTACCGGACTTGATCATTGTGCCCCTTCGATATCGGCATTTTGCAGGTCGGAGACGATGTCGCGACGCAGCACCTTGCCGGTCGGCGTCGTCGGCAGTTCGGGGCGGAAGATGATCCGGTCCGGGGTCCGGGACCCGCGCAGCTGCTCTCGAACATACTCTCGCAGGACGGCGGGATCCGGCGACTTCCCGGGCGCGGGGACCACACACGCCACGATGATCTGGCCCCACTCCGGGTCGGGTGCCCCCACCACCGCGACCTGGCTGACCTCGGGGTGTTCGACCAGCACGTCCTCGATCTCGGCGGGGGCGATGTTCTCGCCACCGCGGATGATGGTGTCGTCGGAACGCCCGATGATGAACAGGTAGCCCTCGTCGTCGAGCACGGCCAGGTCGCGGGTGGGGAACCAGCCGTCGGCGTCGAGCACCGATCCGATGCCGGTGTAGGTGCCCGAGACCTGTTCGCCGCGCACGAACAGCTCGCCGGGCTGCCCGGCTGGTACCGGCCGTCCGTCGTCGTCGCGGATCACCACCTCCAGGCCCGGAACCGGCCGGCCCACCGAACCCAGCCGCCTGCGCACCGCCTCGTCGCCGGACTCGTACGCCTCGCGGTGGTCCTCGGGGGTGAGCACCGTGACCGTGGAGCTGGTCTCGGTCAGGCCGTAGGCGTTGACGAAGCCCACCTGCGGCAGCAGGTCCAGGGCCCGACGGACCAGCGGCAGTGCCACTTTCGAACCGCCGTAGGCGAGGTTGCGCAAGGTGGGCAGCGCAGTGGGGTGGGCTTCGAGTTCGGCGACGATGCGCTCCAGCATGGTCGGCACGACGGTGGCGGTGGTGACCCGCTCGCCCGCGACCAGCCGGATCCACTCGGGGGCACTGAACCGCCTCAGGTACACCATCTTTCGGCCGGCATACAGGTTGCTCAGTGCGGCGCCGACGCCGGCGACGTGATAGGGGGGGACGCAGATCAGTGCGGCGTCGGATGCGTCGGCCGAACCGAACTCCACCGTGCCGGTGACATAACTGGTCAGGTTGTTGTGGGTCAGCTCAACGGCTTTGGGTCGCGAGGTGGTGCCGGAGGTGAACAGGATGACTGCGACGTCGTCGGGGTCGGGCCACTGCACGTCGGGTGCGGTGGTACGGGCGGCCGCGCAGAATTCATCCGAATCCATCAGCGCCACACCGACGTCGCCCGCTTCGCTGATCAGGTCGCGGTACTCTTTGTCCACCACGACCAGCGGCGCCGGCAGACGGTCGATCAGCTCGCGCAGCGCCGGGCCGCTGAGCCGGTAGTTCAACGGGGCGAACGGCTGTCCGGCGCGCGCCGCGGAGAACAGCAGCAGCGGCAGCATGTCGCCGCCCATCCCGACATAGGCCACACTGCGCGCCCCGGTGGCGTTGATGACGCCCGCGCCGGCGTCGGCCAGCGCGTTGAGTTCGGCGGTGGTGTGACGGGCGGTCTCGGAGACGACGGCAACCCGGTCGGGGTCGCCGGACATGGCCATCTCCAGCAACAACGAAATGCTCACCGTGCGGCTCCGGTAACCGTCATGAGAACGACATTATCATTTTTCGGTAGTTTCGATACCGTCTGCGTCGGTCTGCTGGGCCTTTTCCGTCGCCTACCCTGACATGCGTCATGATCAGCGTTGTCGACCTCGACGGGGAACCCGACACCGAGCCCGGCGCCGGGATCGTCATCGCGACCGGATCGAGGTTCGACCCCGCCGACCCTCGGCTCGACCGTGCCACCTTCACCCTGACCGAGCGTGACGACACCGATCGTCGGGTGATCCGGGTGCCCTCGGTGCCCCGTGCCCTCGCCGAGATCGAGGCCCACTGCCGGGCCCACCCGCACGCCGCCGCGATCTGCGACGACGTGCTGCGCGCCGTCGACCCCACCGCGCCCGCGTCGGCCGGGGTGACCACCGAGTCGCTGGCCTACTCGACGCTGCAGGGCGGACCGGAATTCGCGCGGTGGCTCGCCGAGCGGGGGCCTGCCGAGGTGCCCGAAACACCCGACCCGGTCCTGATCGACCGCGACGGCGACACCTTGACGCTGCGGTTCAACCGGCCCGGGCGCCACAATGCCTTCAGCAACGCCATGCGCGCCGGACTGCTGGACGGGCTGGCCGTCGCCCAGGCCGACGGCTCGATCAGCGAGGTGGTGCTCAGCGGGACCGGACCGTCGTTCTGCAGCGGCGGCGACCTCGCCGAGTTCGGCAGGTTCACCGATGTCGCCAGCGCCCATCTGGCGCGCACCCGGTACAGCCCCGCCCTGGCGCTGGACGCACTGACCTCCCGGCTCGGAGCTCGTTGCCGCGCCGAGATCCACGGCCAGGTGCTCGGCAGTGGCCTGGAGATGGCCGCCTACTGCGGGCGGGTGACCGCGCACCCCGACACCGTGCTGGGCCTGCCCGAGCTGAGCCTGGGACTGATCCCCGGCGCCGGCGGCACCGTCAGCATCACCCGCCGGATCGGGCGATGGCGCACCGGCTATCTGATCCTGTCCGGGCGCACCATCGATGCGCGCACCGCGCTGCGGTGGGGACTGATCGACGAGGTCTCGTGAGCCTGGCATCCGATTGGGGCGCCTCGGGATTGGCCTGGCTGACCGGTGCGCCCGACGGGCCGCCCGACTTCTCCCGCGCCGCGGTGCTGGCACACGCCGGGCAGGTGCTGGGCCGGTTGGGCCTCGGCGTTGATGCCGCATCCCTGTTGGCCGGGCGCGCCGCGCTGCGGGGCTGGACCCGAGCCGGTCGCTGTTCGGCCGGGGGAGCCTCCCGGTTGCTGGCTGCGACGGATGGCTGGTGGGCGCTCACGCTGTCCCGGCCCGACGACGTCGACGCCGTCGGCGCGCTGATCAGCTCCGATCAGCCCGGCGAACCCTGGGCGGCGCTGGCCGGTTGGGCTTCCGACAGGCCGGTGGCCGAGGTGGTGGCCCGGGCCCGGCTGCTCGACATCCCCGCGGCGGCGCTGGGGGAGGCCACCGCATTACCGGCGGCCATCCGGCCGGCCGGACCACGCGGACCGGCCCGCGGGCCGCGCGGTGCCCTGGTGGTCGACCTGACCTCACTGTGGGCCGGACCGTTGTGCGGGCGGCTGCTGGCGCAGGCCGGCGCGACGGTGGTCAAGGTCGAAAGTCCGGCCCGCCCGGACGGCAGCCGTTCGGGACCACGCGAGTTCTTCGACTGGGTGAACGGCGGAAAGCTCTCCTGCGCGGTCGATTTCGACGCCCATCGGGCCTTTCTTGCCCAGCTGCTGGGTGCCGCCGACGTGGTGCTGGAGGGTTCGCGACCCGCCGCGCTGGCCCGCCGCGGCCTGGGGCCGTTCGACGTGCCCGCCCGGCCCGGGCGGGTATGGCTGCAGATCACCGCGCACGACGACGGGAATTTCCCCGGTTTCGGCGACGACGCCGCGGTGGCCGGCGGGCTGGTGGGGTTTGACGAGGCGGGCGGGCCGGTGTTCTGCGGCGACGCCATCGCCGATCCGCTGACCGGGATCGAGTCGGCCGTCGCGGTGGTCGATGCGCTGGGGCGCGGCGGCGGTGAGGTGATCGGTGTGTCGCTGGCGTCGGTTGCGGCGGGCTACGCCGCGTTGCCACTGCACTGCGCCGGCGAGCATCCCGTGCTGGCGCCGCAGCGCCCGCGGATCGAGGCCGCCGGCCCGGCGCTGGGCGCCGACAACGCCCGGGTCGGGGAGCTGGTGTCGCGGTGCTGATCCAGCGGGCCAGGACGCTGGACGGCGCGGGCGTCGACATCCGGCTGGGCGAGACCATCACCGAGGTCGCCGAGGCGCTACGGCCGCGCCGCGGCGAAGACGTCTACGACGCCGCCGGCGCCACCGTGCTACCCGGGCTGCACGACCACCATCTGCACCTGCGGTCGGCGGCGGCAGCATGCGAGTCGGTGTGTCTGGGCCCGCCGCAGGTGGGCACTCCTGAGCAGTTCGAGGCTGCGCTGCGGGCCGCCCACGTTGACGACGACGGCTGGGTGCGCGGCTACGGCTACCACGAATCCGTCGCCGGGGAGCTTGATGCCGCACTGCTGGACCGGATTTCACCCGACGTCCCGGTTCGGGTGGCACACCGCAGCGGCGCACTGTGGGTACTCAGCTCCACCGGCTTGGCCCGGCTCGGCATGGCCGGGCCCGCCGACGGCCGATTGCTGCGGGCGCACGGCGATCCGGTGCCGCCGGTGCCGCACCGGGAACCGTCGCTGACCCGGCTGAGTCGCAGGCTGGCCGGCTATGGGGTCACCGGGATCACCGATGCCACACCGGATTTCACGAGCGCTGACATCGCCACGTTCGGCGCGGCGCGCCGCCGCGGCGAGCTGCTGCAGCGCCTGCACTGCCTGGCGCCCGCCGGGACCGCCGCGGCGCCCGGCGTCACGCTCGGCCCGGCCAAGATCATTCTCGACGACGCCCGACTGGACCTCGATGAGCTCACTACGGCGTTGTCGCACAACCACTCCCGTGACCACGGCGTGGCCCTGCACTGCGTCACCGACGCGCAGCTCACCGTCGCGATCGCGGCATGGCAGAGCGCCGGGACGCACCGCGACGACCGGATCGAGCACGCCGCGGTGGTGCCCGACGACCGGCTGGCGGACCTGGCCGCGCTCGGCATCACCGTCGTCACCCAGCCCGGCTTCGTCGCCGAACGCGGCGATAGCTACCTGGCCGACATAACTCCGGAAGACCACCATGAGCTATGGCGGCTGGAAACATTGCGCCGCAAAGGGATTCCGGTGGCACTGTCCACCGACACACCGTTCGGTGACGGTGATCCCTGGGCGGCGATGCGCGCCGCGGTGCAGCGGAAGACCCGCGCCGGGGCCGTGCTGGGCGTGGCCGAGGCCGTCACTGCCCGCGAAGCGCTGCAGCTGTTCTGTGGCCGGGCCGACCGCCCCGCGACGCCGCGCACCATCGCACCCGGCGAACCCGGGGACGTGTGCGTGCTGGCCGGCGGGCCCGAGGAGGTGCTGGCCGCGCTCGACGCGGATCTGGTCCGGGTGACCGTCGTCGCGGGCGAGGTGGTGCACCAGCGCCTCGGCAGTGTGTAGCCTGTCTATGTACTTTGCGGATCAGGGAAGGCACGGCAATGACGCGTTCGGACAGTGACAAGTGGGACCTGGCCACCAGTGTGGGGGCGACCGCGACCATGGTGGCCGCCCAGCGGGCGCTGGCCAGCTCACGGCCGCAGAAGCTGATCGACGACCCGTTCGCGGCGCCGCTGGTGCGCGCGGTGGGCATCGACTTCTTCACTCGCATGGTCGACGGCCAGGTCGACTACGCCGAAGGCGACGAATTCGACCCCGACAAGATGAGCCACGGCATGGCGGTACGGACCCGGTTCTTCGACCAGCACTTCCTGGCCGCCACCGAGGCCGGCGTCCGTCAAGCGGTGATCCTGGCCTCCGGGCTGGACTCCCGCGCCTACCGGCTGGCCTGGCCGGAGGGCACCGTCGTCTACGAGATCGACATGCCCGAGGTGATCGACTTCAAGACCACCACCCTGGCCGGGCTCGGCGCCGAGCCGACCGCGGAGCGCCGCACGGTCGCCATCGACCTGCGCGACGACTGGCCGAGTGCGCTCAAGGCCGCCGGATTCGACCCGTCCGCGCCCACCGTGTGGAGCGCCGAGGGCCTGCTGGTCTATTTGCAGCCCGACGCCCAGGACGCGCTGTTCGACACCATCACCGGGCTCAGCGCCCCGGGCAGTCGGCTGGCATGCGAGTTCATCCAGGACACCTCGGTGTTCTCCAGCCCGGAGTGGCGCGAGCACCGGGAGAAGCTGTCCGCGCTGGGGATGGAGGTCGAGATCGGCGATCTGGTCTACCACGGCGAGCGCAGCCACATCGTCGAGTACCTGACCGGTGCCGGCTGGACGGTGTCGGGCAGGCAGGTCACCGAGCTCTATCACGATGCCGGCCTGCAGTACGGCGACGATGCCCTGGCGGTGGCGTTCGGGGATCTGACGTATCTGAGCGCGGTGCTGCCGGCCTGAGGCGCGATGTCAACCTACGGACTGTGGATTACAAGTCCGTGGGTTCGGGCCGAATTAGCAGGTGCAGAAGCTCTCGGTTGATGAACAACCGGTCGCGGCCGACCTTGACGTCTTGGAGCAGGCCCGCTTCGGCCAAGGCTCCGAGCCAGGAGGTGGCGGTCGGGCGCGATACCCCGCAGCGCTCCACGACGGTGTTGATCCGGCAGTAGGGCTGTTCGAAGAGGACCGACTGAAACTCAGAGTCTCCGCCGCCCTTGGACACCGCACGTGCCCTTCGTCCGAAGTCTTCTTGTAGCGCACGGATGGCCGCGATCTTTCGAAGAGTGGACCGCGAAGTCCGTTCGACACCGGTCAGGATGTAGAGGACCCACTCTTCCCAGGCGGACTCGGCCGTCACCGAACGAAGGAGTCGGTAGTAGTCGTTCTTCGAGTCGATGAGGTACCGCGACAGATAGAGGACGGGTAACCGGAGCAGGCCGGCGTCCACCAAAATCAACATGTTCAAGATCCGCCCAGTCCGCCCGTTGCCGTCAGAGAACGGGTGGATGGCTTCGAACTGATAGTGCGCAGCTGCCATGCGGACCAGTGGGTCAAGACCGTCCTCACGATGGACGAAGCGTTCCCAATCGCTGAGCTTCTCGGCGACGACGTCACGCCCTTCCGGGGGACTGTAGATGACTTCCGCCGTTGCGGGGTTCGCGATCCGTATGCCGGGAACGGCGCGGATGTTCATCTCGCGACCTTTGATCGCGCTGCAGACGGCGGCGGCGGTTGCGCTGGTCACTCCCCGGTCTGTGGCCAGTTCACAGCCGATGCGTAGGGCTGTGCGGTAGCGCAGCGTCTCGCGAGTTGCGGAATCAGCACTTTCATCGTTGTCGAGGTGCCGGAACAATTCGTCCGTCGTCGTGACGATGTTCTCGATCTCCGAGCTTGCCTGCGCTTCCAGGACGGGAAGCGAGTTGATCAGAACCGTCGGGTCAGGGATCGAGACGGCGGCCTGATCCAGCTGGGCCAAAGCCTTATTCGCGCTGATCGCAGCCCTGAGGACGGGGCGTGTCTCGAGCTCGTCGGCGTGTGGAGGCGGTGGCAGTTCGTTGTAAGGACGATCCGGTCGCCAGCTGGTCATGGAGTTCTACGATCCCAGCCCGATGGGTCATATGTAAAGTTTCCACGGAAAAATTTACATATCCGGGTCATATGCGAAGTTGGTTTGCATATCTGCGGACGTCGCAGGTCCGGTCGGCCTCGGGCGCGAATCGGCCGATATGAAAAGCATCACATCGGCCGGGTTGGGTGCCGGGCGGCTAGGCCGCCGCACCGGCGATGCCTGAAGTGCCCCCACCAGGGCTCGAACCTGGGACCTGCGGATTAAAAGTCCGTAGCTCTACCAACTGAGCTATAGGGGCCGCGCCGGAACAGGATACTGCCTCCCCGATCCGGCCCGAGCGGGGGCGCGTTTGAGGATTGGGCCCACCGTGCCCTAAGCTAGCCAAGCTCCCAACGTGAAACGTTGCGAGTGCCTCGGAGAGATTCGGTTCTGGCCCCCATCGTCTAGTGGCCTAGGACGCCGCCCTTTCACGGCGGTAGCACGGGTTCGAATCCCGTTGGGGGTACTCGCATCGCGTGACGGCGGAGCGAACAGCAAGGCCCTGTGGCGCAGTTGGTTAGCGCGCCGCCCTGTCACGGCGGAGGTCGCGGGTTCAAGTCCCGTCAGGGTCGCTTTACGCGGCGAGGCACCTGGTGCCTTCCGGCCAGGTAGCTCAGTTGGTACGAGCGTCCGCCTGAAAAGCGGAAGGTCGCCGGTTCGATCCCGGCCCTGGCCACTCAGTTCCGATGCCGAGGCCTGACTTTCAGCTATCGGGGAATCGCCGGGCTTTCGAACAGGGCGCTTGCTGCCGTCATCGAACAGGATGAGGTGCGCGCGCTGCATATGGGCGTGCTCGGCGAATGCGCGCAGGGTTCGTCGCTGGATTGCCGACAAGATCGTGGAACCGTAGCTGACGAAGCCAAGCGCGGATCAGCCTGGAGAATCTTTCACCCGTGGTGAAGGATTTGCCCACCCGGGACGTCGATCGGCGCGGTGACGATGGCCTGAGCGAGCTGCAACAATCTACTGAAACATTGGTGTTGCAGTAGATCAGCGCAGGGACCACGACGCGCGGGGGTCCTTGGGCCCCTGGCCATCCCAAGCCACGAGCTCGAGCTTGCGGAGGGCCTGTAGGTGGCGAGACGCGGTCGGTCGAGCGATCCCGGCCAACTCGGCCACCTGTCCGGTGCTCATAGGGCGTCCCTCCAGGCGGAGGACGTCAAGCACCTTCCGCGCCGCACTGGACAAGCTTGCTCGGACATCCTCGGGCAGTGCGTCGGCAGACGACAGCACAAGCCGAACCGATCCGCTGCCCTGTGAGTAGATCGGGTCGGTAAGCCCGAGGGCTCGCATCTCCCCGAATATGCGCTTGATGCCTTCGCCGAGCTCTCGTGCGATGCCAAGGTCAGAGCAGACTCGGACGATCCGCGGATTGCGAGCGTAGCGGCTGATCGACAGTGGCTTGGACGGATCGGCGAGGCCTGGGAAGCGGCCTGGATTTTCGATTTCGATTCGATTCGGGAAGATCTCCACTCGGACGTGATCCCCTGCGATCGAGTAGGACCGGTGGAGTACGGCATTGACGAGTCCCTCAAGCCAGACGTCGCGCGGGATGATCGGTCGGGGCTCGAAACGGCCGCTTGGTGCGAGGGCCTGAACCTTGGGGATCCACTCTTCGATGAGCTTGGCCGCGCTCGCGATTTGTTCTGGGATGGAGCCTTCGCAGCGGACGTCCCCGCCTTCGTACAACGTCATCGCCGCGCCGGTACCGCGGTCAGTGTCGGCGTAGCGCAGCACCC
>NZ_CP083985.1:876501-1023993 GCF_020172665.1 [Mycobacterium] zoologicum
GAAGCATTAGCGTGGACCATGAGGACCTCTCGGTAATCGGATGTGCGTGTTTGGTAACCACACCGATACCGGAGGTCCTCACCTACTTCCGCTCACCACGCCGTTCACAACCTGTCTGGGAGTTACAGCTAGCGCACTCGGAAACAGTGATTGTGGTCGCTTTGCGAAGAGCAACCACCCAGCGACCGTGACCCGGCCGTCGCGGGTGAGGAGGTCACGGGCCGCGAGCATGCCTTCGGGGGTGGCTGCCCCGATGGATGCTTGATAAGCGACGACTTGTGCGCGATCGAGGTCGGCGATCTCGGCGTCAACAGCGGTGCCGTCGAAAGGAGCGCTGCCGCGGTCGTACTCAAGCTCTCGACGCTGGGCATAGCCCAGTCGTCGCGACTCATCGCCAACCCGCAGGTAGACATCACCCTTGGTGGTCTCGTGGACCTGCTCGCCAGGATCGACGCGGATTACGAGCAGCACGTGGCCGTCGCGGCTCGTGAGTTCGTTCACTGAGCAGCGGACCACCGGCACAGTGAAGTCGTGAGCCGTCTGGTGCAGCGCGTTGAGACGGCCTTCGCGAACTCCGTCTACGGCGCCGTCGTGGATTCCGACGACGACGTAGCCGCCTTCGGCGTTGGCCATCGCGACCAAGGGGACGGCCAGGTCCCTGGGGCTGATGCGCCCCGACTTGCGCTCGAACCACTGGCTCTCACGGAGGTGAACGAGCTGCTCGACCGCCTCGTCGGCCGGCAGGGCGAGTACGCGGTCGACACCGCCAGGGTGCATGAATCTACTGTAACATTGTTTCAGTAAGTTACTTTCTGAGTCGTGGCCCTCCCCAGTCGAGGGATGCGGCCGAGGCAGTGCAGGGATTTGTCGTAGCGGCATGTTCATTTTTATTGAACGTAATGAGTTACTGAACACGTCGCGTGACCCACGATGACGTGTCGAAGCAGGGCCTGACCGTCGCGGGGACGTGGACCTGGTTCAACGCGCAGCTGCGCTCGGCGAGGAGGTCCTGATGGCCGGACAGCGGAACTGTGACGCCGTGGTCACCGCGGGGCGCCTGTCCAAAGCGAACGAGTTCTTCGACGCCGCGGAACATCTCGGTGGGGAGATGCCCAACGCTGCCAGCGATCTCTACGTGGACGCGGGTATTGCCGCCTCGGACCTGGTCGAGGCAGCCAAGCGGGCAGCGGCCGCCCGCGGGTAGCTCGCATTTCGCCGCTTCTGCCCGGCGTCGACGCCAGCGGACGCGGTCCCGCTGCTGCTAGGCAGCGGCGCTCGACGACGGCAGCAGATCGCCGCTGACCCTCGCCGATATGAAAGCAGCCGGTGTGGACGTCCTGCCGCCGCCGCATTCGGCGGTGCTGACCGTCCGACCATGACTGCGTAGCCGCGGGCGTCAGTGGGCCGCGGCGAGACGACCGCGCCTCAATGCAGACCGCCACGATGCCCATAGACTTGGCGCCTGTGCGTCCCGGATCCCCGCAACGAACGGCCATCGTGGCCGCCGTGATCGCGTCCTGCGCGTTGCCGGCCACCGCCACGGCCAGCGACAAGATCCTGCTCGGCGGCGGCGCCGGGATCTTCCTCAACGGTGACAGGCTCTGCACGCTGACCGCCATCGGCTACGACTCCGCCGACCGGCTGATCGGCTTCACCGCCGCACAATGCGGAGGTGTGGACTCACCGGTGGTCGCCGACGGCGCCGAAGACGAGGGCGTCGTGGGCACGGTGGTGGCCACCGATGATGGCTTGGGCTACGCGGTGATCGAATTCGATCAAGAGAAGGCCGCGGGCATCCGCAACTACGAAGGCTTCGCGATCAAGGGCGTCGACCCCGATCCCGAGCACCTGCAGCAGGCCTGCAAGCTCGGCCGTGCCACCGGCGTCAACTGCTGGGACGGCGAATCCGCCGCGGTGGACGCCGAGGGCAACGAGTGGTGGCTGCCGGGCGATGACGGGGCGCCGGTCACCGTCGACGATCTGATCGTCGGCATGGTCGGTGACGCCGCCGTACCGGTGGCGCCGCTGGCGCAGCCGGGGTCGGCCGTCGTGTTGTTCGCTGCGATCGTCGACGACGTCAACGCCAAGGGCGGTCCGGGCGCCGGATTCACCCTGGCCGGCTGATCAACCAAGAGCTTGGCTACATGCCGGCCTGATGGTCGACGTTCGGCTTCTGATCGGGACACAGGTTGCGAACCGCAACTGCCATGATCACGCCACTGCTCTCCACCGAAATCCCGCCGCCCACCAAGTAGTTGCCGACTTGATCGAACGTGGCGCCGTTTCGGTACCGGTCACAGATGTAGAGCCCCTCGCGGGCCGCCGCGTCGACATCCAAAACCGGAATGCCGTTGTAGCGAAGGTCCCGGAAATATCCGGTGTAGTCCGGGTCGGCCTGTGCAGGGCTGCTGAAGGCGAGGGCGCCGGCGGCAAGGCCGAGCGCGGCGATCAGATGACGACGTCTGCTCACGGCCGCAACGTCTCCGGGCAGAGCTCGGACTGCGCCGCGGCGATCTGAACGTCGGCGGCCTCGGGGCTGTAGTAGAAGGTGTTGGTCAGTTGGCGCACCAGGTCGCCGGGGGAGATGCCGGACCGGTAGGTGCCGGTGTGGCCGTACATCCGCAATTGGGCGCAGATGTAGTGCCCCGAGGTCACCTTCACCCGATCGGCGACCGGGATCGCCACCGGGGCCGCGTTGACCTGCGCCAGGTAGCTGGCGTCGTCGGCGTGGGCGGCGGGCGCGACGGTCAACGCTGCGACGGCCAATAGCGGTGCGGCAATCCGGACTGTCAGATGCATGGTCCCCATCGTGCCACCGCTTCCGGGGCGGCGACACGGTCCGGTCCGGCGTAAATCCCCGCGCAGCCCCGCGCGCGTGGCTATCGTGCCAGCCATGGCAGTCAAGGATTCCCGCGAAGTCGTCATCGAAGCGAGCCCGGAGGAGATCCTCGACGTCCTCGCCGACGTCGAAGCCCTCCCGTCCTGGTCGCCGCAGTACCAGAGCGCCGAGGTGCTCGACAGCTACGACGACGGGCGCCCGCGCCGGGTTCGCACCCGGATCAAGGCCGCCGGCCTGACCGATGAGCAGGTGATCGAATACACCTGGGCGGCAGACAGTGTCGGCTGGACGCTGGTCTCGGCCGGTCAGCTCAAGGCCCAGGACGCCAAGTACACCCTGACCGCCGACGGCGCCAAGACCAAGGTGCGTTTCGACATGGCCGTCGACCCGTCGATCCCGATCCCGGGGTTCCTGCTCAAGAACACCCTCAAGGGCGGCATGAAGACCGCCACGGACGGCCTGCGCAAGCAGGTGCTCGACGTCAAAAAGGGCGCCTGACTCCACACCTCGAATTCGCCCGGACCTGCGGTTAGCTGTCTAGGGTTGAGGTAATGGCTGTTCGAGCATCGCGGGAAATTGTGATCGACGCGCCGCCGGAGAAGATCCTCGACGCGCTCGCCGATGTGTCCCAAGTGGCGTCCTGGTCGCCGGTGCACAAGCGCATGGAAGTCCTCGACTGCTACGAAGACGGCCGCCCCCATCACGTGCGCGCCACCATCAAGGTGCTGGGCTTGGTGGACAAGGAGATTCTGGAATACCACTGGGGCCCGGACTGGGTGGTCTGGGACGCCAAGTCGACCGCGCAGCAGAGCGCCCAGCACGTCGAGTACACCCTGACCCGGGAATCGCCGGACAGCACCCGGGTGCGCTTCGACATCACCGTCGAACCCACCGGGCCGATCCCGCAGTTCCTGGTCCGCCGCGCCAGCAAGCTGGTGTTGCAGACCGCCACCGAGCGGCTGCGTCAGCGGGTCATGGGCGACGGCGTCAAGGCCGAGTAGTCGCCCCGCGCAGGGTTTCCAGTCGCCGCAGCGCCTCGTCGATGGTGGCCTCGGGTTTGACAAAAGTGAAGCGCACCAAGTGGTTCCAGACCTCCGACGCTGGGGCTTCGGCCGTCGGGACGCAGAACGCCGACAGCGGAATGGCTGCCACCCCGGCGCGGTGCGGAAGTTCGGCGCAGAACGCGGTGCTGTCGTCGTAACCCAGCGGGCGCGGATCGGCGCACAGGAAATACGTGCCGAAACTGTCGTGCACCTCGAACCCGACCCGCCGCAGCCCGTCGGCCAACCGGTCGCGGCGGGCCTGCATGCTCGCGCGCAGTGCTGCCACCCAGGCGTCCTCGGTGTCCAGGGCCAGTGCCACCGCCGGCTGGAACGGCGCCCCGCCGACGTAGCTCAGGTACTGCTTGGCGGCCCGCACCCCGGCCAGCAGCTCCGCCGGCCCGCAGGCCCAGCCGATCTTCCAGCCGGTGCAGTTGAACATCTTGGCCGCACTGGAGATCGTGACGGTGCGCTGCGCCATCCCGTCGAATCCGGCCAGCGGCCGATGGGTCCGGCCGGAGAACACCAGGTGTTCGTAGACCTCGTCGGAGATCACCAGCAGGTCGGCCTCGACTGCGATGCGGGCGATCGCCGCCAGCTCGGCCTCGGTGAACACCGTGCCGGTCGGGTTGTGCGGCGAGTTGACGATCAGCGCCTTGGTGGCCGGGGTGATGGCGCGGCGCAACGCGTCGACGTCCAGGGCGAAGCCGGACCCGTCGGGAACCAGCGAAACGCTGACCCGTCGCGCCCCGGCCATCGCGACCACCGGGGAGTAGGAGTCGTAGAACGGCTCGATCAGCACCACCTCCGAGCCCGGCTCGACCAGCCCGAGCACCGCACCGGCGATGGCCTCGGTAGCCCCGACGGTCACCAGCACCTCGGTGTCGGGGTCGTAGTCGATGCTGAAGTGCCGCTTGCGTTGCCGGGCGATCGCCTCGCGCAGCGCGAGGATGCCCGGACCGGGCGGGTACTGATTCACCCCGTCGGTGATCGCGGCGCGGGCGGCCTCCAGCATGGCCGGCGGCCCGTCCTCGTCGGGGAAGCCCTGCCCCAGGTTGACCGCGCCGATCCGCGCGGCCAGCGCCGACATCTCGGCGAAGATCGTGGTGGCATAGGGCTGCAGCCGCGACACTGTCATAGTCGGCCAGCTTAGGGAGCGGTCGGAATTGTCAGCTCGCCGAACGCCGCCCGAACCCCTCCAGAACATTCCAGGACCGGCTGCCCTTCACGGCATGCAGGTAATAGGCGAAGTTCGCGGTGGACATGGAGCCGCCCGCGATCCCGATGCCGATCGCCCTGGCGATCTGGTCGCTGACGTCCAGGGCGATACCTACCGCGGCGCAGGCGATCACCACCGCGATCCACACCAGGCCCTTGCGCCACATGCCCTTGACGAAGAAGTAGAACGGGAAGAATACGAACGCCAGGAAGTTCGAGGTGATGCGTATCCGGGCGCGCCACCCCAGTGCCTTGATCGCGTCCCGTGCCTCCGGTGACGACGACCGCAATCCGTAGGCGTCGAAGAAGGCGAAGCGCTGCTGCCAGGACGGGGACAGTGTTGCATCAGCCACGGAACGGCAGTGTATTCATCCGCCGCCGGCGTCGCGCACGGCAGCCCATACGGCCCAACCATCCGGTTGATCGGCCGCCCTGTTAGGGTGGCGAACAGGGGACTATTCTCCCAGCAGGCGCAATCGAAAATCCGTGTCGAACCCCAATCCGAAGAGGAACTCCAGTCATGTCCGAAGAAGCCTTCATCTACGAGGCCATTCGCACCCCGCGCGGTAAGCAGCGCGGTGGGGCGTTGAACGAGGTCAAGCCGGTCAGCCTGGCTGTCGGCCTGGTCAACGAGCTGCGAACCCGCTACCCCGACCTGGATGTGAACCAGATCAGCGACGCCGTATTCGGCGTGGTGTCCCCGGTCGGTGACCAGGGTGGCGACATCGCCCGCACCGCCATGCTGGCCGCCGGCATGCCCGAGACCACCGGCGGCGTGCAGCTCAACCGGTTCTGCGCGTCGGGCCTGGAGGCCATCAACACCGCGGCCGCCAAGGTCAAGGCCGGCTTCGACGACCTGGTGCTCGCCGGTGGTGTGGAGTCGATGAGCCGGGTGCCGATGGGCTCCGACGGCGGCGCCTGGGCGTCCGACCCCGACACCAACTACCAGATCGGTTTCGTGCCGCAGGGCATCGGCGCCGACCTGATCGCCACCATCGAGGGCTTCTCCCGCGAGGACGTCGACGCCTACGCGGCGCGTTCCCAGGACCTGGCCGCCAAGGCCTGGTCGGGCGGCTACTTCGCCAAGTCCGTGGTGCCGGTGCGCGACCGCAACGGCCTGGTCATCCTCGACCACGACGAGCACATGCGGCCCGGTAGCACGGTGGAGAGCCTCGGCAAGCTCAAGACCGCGTTCGACGGCGTCGGCGCGATGGGCGGCTTCGACGACGTGGCGCTGCAGAAGTACCACTACGTCGAGAAGATCAACCACGTGCACACCGGCGGCAACAGTTCCGGCATCGTCGACGGCGCCGCGCTGGTGCTGGTCGGCAGCGAAAAGGCGGGCAAGGAGCAGGGGCTGACCCCGCGGGCCCGCATCGTGGCCGCGGCCACCAGCGGCGCCGACCCGGTCATCATGCTGACCGGCCCGACCCCGGCCACCCGCCGGGTGCTGGAGCGCTCCGGTCTGGGCGTCGACGACATCGACCTGTTCGAGATCAACGAGGCGTTCGCCTCGGTGGCGATGAAGTTCCAGAAGGACTTCAACATCCCGGACGAGAAGCTCAACGTCAACGGCGGCGCCATCGCGATGGGCCACCCGCTGGGCGCCACCGGCGCGATGATCACCGGCACCATGGTCGACGAACTGGAGCGCCGGGGTGCCCGCCGCGCTCTGATCACACTCTGCATCGGCGGCGGCATGGGCGTCGCCACCATCATCGAGAGGGTTTAAGCAATGGCGGAGAACACCATTCAGTGGGACAAGGACGCTGACGGAATCGTCACCCTGACCCTGGACGACCCGACCGGGTCGGCCAACGTGATGAACGAGAACTACCGCGAGTCCATGCACAACGCGGTGGAACGTCTTGTCGCCGAAAAGGACTCGGTCACCGGTGTGGTGATCACCAGCGCGAAGAAGACCTTCTTCGCCGGTGGTGACCTCAAGGCGATGATCCAGGTGGGTCCGGACGACGCGCAGGCGGTCTTCGACCAGGTCGAGACCATCAAGGCCGACCTGCGTGTGCTGGAGACCTTCGGCAAGCCGGTCGTGGCCGCCATCAACGGCGCCGCGCTCGGTGGCGGCCTGGAGATCGCGCTGGCGTGCCACCATCGGATCGCCGCGGACGTCAAGGGCAGCCAGATCGGCCTGCCCGAGGTCACCCTGGGCCTGCTGCCCGCCGGCGGTGGCGTCACCCGCACGGTGCGGATGCTGGGCATCCAGAACGCGTTCATGAACGTGCTGGCCCAGGGCACCCGGTTCAGCCCGGCCAAGGCCAAGGAGACCGGTCTGGTCGACGAACTGGTCGGCAGCATCGACGAGCTGGTCCCCGCCGCCAAGGCATGGATCAAGGCGAACCCGGAATCGCACACCCAGCCGTGGGACGTCAAGGGCTACAAGATGCCCGGCGGCACCCCGTCGACCCCGGCGCTGGCAGCCATCCTGCCGTCGTTCCCGGCACTGCTGCGTAAGCAGCTCAAGGGCGCCCCGATGCCCGCGCCGCGGGCCATCTTGAGCACCGCGGTCGAGGGGGCGGCCGTCGACTTCGACACCGCCAGCCGCATCGAGAGCCGGTACTTCGTCTCGCTGGTCACCGGCAACGTCGCCAAGAACATGATCCAGGCGTTCTTCTTCGACCTGCAGCACATCAACGGCGGCGGCAGCCGGCCCGAGGGCATCGCGCAGACCCCGATCAAGAAGATCGCGGTGCTGGGCGCGGGCATGATGGGCGCGGGCATCGCCTATGTGTCGGCCAAGGCCGGCTACGACGTCGTGCTCAAGGACGTCAGCCTGGAGGCGGCGCAGCGCGGCAAGGGCTACTCGGAGAAGCTCGAGGAGAAGGCCCTCTCGCGCGGCAAGACCACCGCCGAGAAGTCAAAAGCCTTGCTGGACAAGATCACCCCGACCGGCGATGCCGCCGACCTCAAGGGTGTCGACTTCGTGATCGAGGCGGTGTTCGAGAACCAGGAGCTCAAGCACAAGGTCTTCCAGGAGATCGAGGACATCGTCGAGCCCAACGCGCTGCTGGGCTCGAACACCTCCACGCTGCCGATCACCGGCCTGGCAACCGGGGTGAAGCGCCAGGAGGACTTCGTCGGGATCCACTTCTTCTCGCCGGTCGACAAGATGCCGCTGGTGGAGATCATCCGCGGTGAGAAGACCTCCGACGAGGCGCTGGCCCGGGTGTTCGACTACGTGCTGGCCATCCGCAAGACGCCGATCGTGGTCAACGACAGCCGCGGCTTCTACACCTCCCGGGTGATCGGCACCTTCATCAACGAGGCGCTGGCCATGCTGGGCGAGGGTGTGGCGCCGGCCAGCATCGAGCAGGCCGGTCTGCAGGCCGGCTACCCGGCCGCTCCGCTGCAGCTCTCCGACGAGCTCAACCTGGAGCTGATGCACAAGATCGCTGTGGCCACCCGCGAAGGCATCGAGGCCGCGGGCGGCAAGTACGAGAAGCAGATGAACGAGGTCGTCGTTGAGAAGATGATCGAGCTCGGGCGGTCTTCGAAGCTGGTCGGCAAGGGCTTCTACGAGTACGTCGACGGCAAGCGCACCGGTCTGTGGCCGGGCCTGGCCGAGACGTTCAAGTCGGGCTCCAAGGAGATGCCGCTGCAGGACATGATCGACCGGATGCTGTTCGCCGAGGTGCTCGAGACCCAGAAGTGCCTCGATGAGGGGGTGCTGACCTCGACCGCGGATGCGAATATCGGCGCGATCATGGGCATCGGATTCCCGCCGTGGACCGGCGGCACCGCCCAGTTCATCGTCGGCTATCCGGGCGGTAAGGCAGCGTTCGTGGCGCGGGCCAAGGAACTGGCCGCCCGCTACGGCGATCGGTTCAACCCGCCGGCGTCGCTGCTCTAGGCTGCAGACGTGACATCCCCCGAACCCCAGTGGTTTCGGGGGATTTCGCGTCTGTTGGACTACAAGATCACCATCACCGTCGCGAAGCTGCTGGAGTCGGCGCTGTGGCTCGGCCTGATCTACGTGGTCATCGGCGTGGTCTGCCTGTTTCTGCGTCCCGACGGCGTGCAGATCCTGCAGACCCGCGCTCAGGAGCAGTTCGGCGTACCACCCAGCAGCATCTACGAGGTGGCGACCATCGGCGGGGTGCTGCTGTGGCCGGTGATGATGGTGCTGCCCAGCACACCCTGCGGGGGCTGAGGCGTCAGGTCCGGCGGGCCAACAGGTAGTGACGCACCGGCTGGTTGCCATTGGTCGGCACATAGTTCGGCTCGTCGCCGGAGCTGATCAGCTCCCACTGCGGGGTGAACATCCGCTCGATCTCCGACTGGTCGATACCGCGGACCCCGAACAGCGCGCCGGGGGTGAACCCGATGATCAGCAACCGCGACTCGGGCCGGGTGACCGCATTGATCTGTTCGACGTACACCGCGCGGTCCGCGGCGTTCATCCCGTGCAGGCAGCCGCCGTCGGTCACCAGATCGAAGTCGTTGCCCAGACCCGCCCCGCTCAACTGGGTGATGTCGACGCACAGGAAGCGCACCGACACCTTGCCGGCCTGAGCCTTGTCCCGGGCGATCCGCAGTGCCCGGGGGGTGAAGTCGACGCCGGTGACCGTCCAGCCGTTCTGCGCCAGGTAGATGGCGTTGTCCCCGGTGCCGCAGCCCAGATCCAGGGCGGTGCCCGGCGACAGGGCGGCACCCGAATCGTCCTCCACCACGTTGCGCAGCCCGCGGGCCAGTGCGTGGCCGTCCCACGGGGTGAAGCCCAGCCGATACATGCCCCGGAACAGCAGTCGCCTCGCCGACATGATGCCTAGATCGCTCCCATGTCCGCGGACAGCCAGTGCTGGGGACGCAGATAGATGACCACCTGCTCGCCCAGTTCGGCCAGGGCGAACTGTAGGAACCTCTCGGCCCGTTCGGGCGGAAGGTAGCGGTGGGCCAGCTCAGCGTGGTGGTCTTCGGTGCCGGGCTCGATTCGGCTGACCGGGCCGTCGACGGCGACGTAGCGCAGCGTGGGCTCGGTGCGCTCCACCATCAGCGAGAAACATCCGGCCGCCTCGATGAGGTTGGCTTTGCGCGACCCGGCCCCGGTCAGCACCCAGGGCTCGCCGCCGGGCGAGTACTGGTACCAGATCGGCACCGTCAACGGGCCCCGGTCTTCGCCGGCATCCACCGACAGCGCAGCGATGTGCGGTTCAGCCAGGAACCGCTCGCGTTCGTCCTTGGACAGGGCCATGTTTCGAGGCTAACCGCAATGTCGCGCGGCAAGCGGTTGCCGTGCTGGCGGGTCGCCTCAGATCGCCGGACCGAGCAGGTCGTCGGCGTCGCGGATGATGTAGCCGTAGCCCTGTTCGGCGAGGAAGCGCTGCCGGTGCGCGGCGTATTCGGCGTCCAGGCTGTCGCGGGCGACCACCGAGTAGAACACCGCGCCGCCGCCGTCGGCTTTGGGCCGTAGCAGCCGGCCGAGTCGCTGGGCCTCCTCCTGCCGGGACCCGAAGGTGCCCGAGACCTGCACGGCCACCGACGCCTCCGGCAGGTCGATGGAGAAGTTGGCGACCTTGGACACCACCAGGGTGGAGATCTCGCCGGTGCGGAACGCGTCGAACAGCTTCTCGCGCTCGGCGGTCCGCGTCGAGCCCTGGATCACCGGGGCGTTCAACTGTTCGCCGAGCTCGTCGAGCTGGTCGAGGTAGGCACCGATCACCAGGGTCTGCTCGCCGGGATGCTGCGCCAGGATCGAGCGCACCACCGCGATCTTGGAATGCACCGTCGAGCACAGCTTGTAGCGTTCCTCCGGTTCGGCGACGGCGTAGTTCATCCGCTCGCTCTCGGTCATGGTGACCCGCACCTCGATGCATTCCGCGGGCGCGATCCAGCCCTGCGCCTCGATGTCCTTCCACGGCGCGTCGTAGCGCTTCGGTCCGATCAGGGAGAACACGTCGCCTTCGCGGCCGTCCTCCCGGATCAAGGTGGCGGTCAGGCCGAGCCGGCGGCGCGACTGCAGGTCCGCGGTCATCCGGAACACCGGTGCGGGCAGCAGGTGCACCTCGTCGTAGATGATCAGGCCCCAGTCGCGGCTGTCGAACAGCTCCAGATGCCGGTATTCGCCCTTGGTGCGCCGGGTGATCACCTGGTAGGTGGCGATGGTGACCGGCCGGATCTCCTTGCGCTCCCCGGAGTACTCGCCGATCTCCTCCTCGGTCAGCGAGGTGCGGGCGATCAGCTCGCGCTTCCACTGCCGGCCGGCCACGGTGTTGGTGACCAGGATCAGCGTGGTGGCCTTCGCCTTGGCCATCGCGGCGGCGCCCACCAGCGTCTTGCCCGCGCCACACGGCAGCACCACCACCCCGGAACCGCCGGACCAGAACGAGTCCGCGGCCATCTCCTGGTAGTCACGCAACACCCAGCCGTCCTGGGCCAGCTCGATCGGATGCGCCTCGCCGTCGACGTAGCCGGCCAGATCCTCTGCCGGCCAACCGATCTTGAGCAGCATCTGCTTGAGCCGGCCGCGTTCGCTGGGATGCACGACGACGGTGTCGTCGTCGATGCGGGCGCCGAGCATCGGGTTGATCTTCTTGTTGCGCAACACCTCTTCGAGCACGGCGCGATCCAGGCTCACCAGCGTCAACCCGTGCACCGGACTCTTCACCAGCTGCAGGCGCCCGTAGCGTGCCATGGTGTCGACGATGTCGACCAGCAGTGGCTGGGGCACCGCGTAGCGGGAATGGTTCACCAGCGCGTCGACCACCTGCTCGGCGTCGTGACCGGCGGCGCGGGCGTTCCACAACGCCAGCGGGGTGATCCGGTAGGTGTGCACATGCTCCGGGGCGCGTTCCAGTTCGGCGAACGGCGCGATCGCCGCGCGCGCCGCGCCGGCCTGCTCATGGTCGACCTCGAGCAACACGGTCTTGTCGGATTGGACGATCAACGGCCCGTCGGTGCTCATGGGCCCATTATCCGGAAGGCTTCGGCAGGCTCACTGCTCGGCCGACGACACCGAGGTGATGCGGTGCACGGCGAAATCCTTCATCTGACCCGACGTCGAGTCGAAGGCCACCAACTGGCTGCCGCGGACCATCACCGGCGACACCTCCCGCTGGGTGGCCACCCCGGCGGCGTCGACGTAGCCGATCAGCACCGTGGCCCCCTCCGTGGCGGCGCGCTTGAGCAGGATCATCGCGGTCACCGGGTCCAGGCGGATGTTGTCGAACGGCGCCGACGTGACGGTGCGCAGCACCCGTACCAGCGCGGTCAGGCTCTCTGCGCTGGGCGCGCCAGAGCCACGCTGGGTGCGCCGCTCCGCGGGCGTGGGCACCCGCACCCCGCGGGCCCGGATGTCGACGATCGTTCCGGTGGCGTCCTCGGCGGCCGGCGCGAAACCGGCGGCGCGCAACGCCGCCAGCACGTCGGCGATCGGGGCCTGCGCCACCGCCACCGTCGGCGCCAGCAGCCGCAGACCCAGGGTCTCGGCGGCCGGCACCGCGACCGCCTGGGCCAGCAGGACCGTATCCTCGCAGCGCACGAACGACGCGGCCTGCCCGATCCGCAACTGGCCGTGCCGGCGCGCGACGTCGTCGATCAGATACGTGAGCCCTTGCGGCACCGGGGTTTTGGAGTGCTTCTCGAAGAACGCCTGCAGTCCCGCGCCGGTCCGGCCGACGTCCAGGGCGGCCCGGATCGTCGGCTCGGACACCCGGTAGACCATCGCGGCGCCGGCCGACTCCACGGTGGCCACCACGCCCAGCTCCTCGGACAGCTCGCGTTTGAGCGGACCGGGCACCACCACCGTCAGATCGGCCTGCACCAGGAAGTGATCGATCGGCTCGGGCAGCGCGCGGGCCATCGAGGCGATTGCCACCGGGCCCTCGGTGCCGACACCGTCCAGCAGCGCCCGCCCCGGGGAGCTGATGGCGCCGCGGCCCAGCACACCGAGCGCATGCGCCTCGTCGAGCAGTTCACCCACCGGCGCGGGCTGCAGCCGGGTGGCCCACCGCGGCCGGCGCCACACCAGTGCCGCCGACGCCGTCCGCGGATCCACCCCGGCGCCGGCCGGCAGCTCGGCGAGCATGCCCAGCAGCAGCCGGCGATCCAGCGGCGCGGCGGTGGAGAACAGCGGCGTGGACAGTGCCGCCCGCGGTTTGCCGTCCGGGCCCCGGCTGCCGATCAGGCCCGGCCGGGCCGCCAGGTCCAGCCAGGTGGCGGCCAGCAGGTGCCAGCGCTCGGCGGTGGGCCGCTCGGCGAACCGGTCGGCCAGCGCCGTCGGCGCCCAGTACGGGCCGTCGGAGTCCGGCCACAGGTGCGGATCGGCGGTGCCCGGGTCGGGGAAGTCGGCCGCGATCAGCCGGGCGGTGGCCGCCAGTTCCAGCAGCAGGCCCAGCCGGGTCTCGTCGACGCCGGTCGCCTTGGCCAGCCGCTTGACCTCCCGCACCCCCAACCCACCGCTGCGCAGTTCGGGTACCGGCGTCTCGGCCAGGCAGGCCAGGATCACGTCGAGTTCGCGCAGCACATCGATCACCGCGCCGGCGGCGGCGGCGTCCACGTCGGCCGCGGTGGTCTGCGACACCACCGGGTCGGGCGGGTTCAACTCGAGCGGACCCGGCTGCTCGCCGCGCAACACCTGTCCGACCACCCGCGGCAGGATCACCGTCTCGTCGTCGACGCGGCGCAGCAGTCCCGACGCCAGCAGCCGCGGCACTGGATGCTCCGGCGGCGCCCCGGGCGCGGCGTCGCGGGTGCGGCCGATCGGCGACCCGGCCAGCAGCTTGTCCAGCAGATCGCGCTGCGGCGCGTCCAGATCGTCGATCGCGGCGACGATCCCGGGGATCTGCTCGGCGGCGTGCGTCGAGTACTCGCCGGTGACCTGACCCGCATGCCAGGGCAGCCCGGCACCCGCCTCGGCGGCCACCCGCAGCGAACCCTCCGGCTCAGGGGAGCCCCAGCACAGTGCCCGCTCGGTCAGGTCGGCCAGCGCAGCCGTCACCGCGTCGGCGGACACGGCCGCACCGAGGGACGCCAGCAGGTCAGCCACGGCCACGTCGGTGGTGTCGGCGTGCAGCACCAGCAGGGCGTCCAGCACGGCCAGGTGCAGGAAGTTCAGCTCGTCGCCGGCCGCCCGCACCGACTGGCGGGCCTGCGCACGGGCTGCCAGGGCGGCGATGCTGCCCGGCGCCGGCTGGGCGAGGTCGGGCCGCAGCTCCATCAGTCGGATCAGCCCCTGGTCGGGCAGGTCGGTCAGCCACGATCCCAGCGGCACACCCCGGGCGTGCTCAGTCATCGTTGACAAGCGTAAGGCCCAACCGGATAACACCGCCGATCGCGACCTGTCAGAATGGTTGCCGTGGCTGGAAACCAGGGCAGTAAGAAGCAGTATGTCGACAACGGTTGGCCGGAGACCGACGGCGAGCCCGCGGTGAGCGAGCTGCGCACCGACCGGGCCGGAGCGCTCTCGCCGTTCGGGGACATCGTGTTCCCGGTGCCGTCGGAGGACCTGCCTTATCTGCATCCGGTCACCGTCGTCAACCGTTAGGCGCTGACCGCATGACCGGTGCCGGCCCGCTGTCACACCTCGACGAACGCGGCGCGGCGCACATGGTCGACGTCGGGGCGAAGACGGCCACCAGGCGCACCGCGGTAGCCGGCGGGGTGCTGCGCACCACCGCCGAAGTGGTGCAGCTGATCTCGTCGGGCGGACTGCCCAAGGGCGACGCGCTGGCCACCGCGCGAGTGGCCGGCATCATGGCCGCCAAGAACACCAGTGATCTGATCCCGCTCTGCCACCAACTGGCCCTGACCGGAGTCGACGTCGACTTCGTGATCGGGGAGGCCCAGATCGACATCACCGCCGCCGTGCGCACCACCGACCGCACCGGGGTGGAGATGGAAGCCCTGACGGCGGTCAGCGTGGCGGCCCTGACCCTCTACGACATGATCAAGGCCGTCGACCGCGCGGCCGTCATCGACAACATCCGGGTGCTGAGCAAAGAAGGTGGACGCACCGGAGCCTGGGAGCGCGCGTGACCGACCGGACCGCCCACATCGTCATCGCCTCCACCCGGGCCTCGAGCGGGGTCTACACCGACCGCACCGGGCCGATCATCGCCGACTGGCTCACCGAGCGTGGCTTCGCCCCGGTGCAGCCCGAGGTGGTGCCCGACGGCGAGCCGGTCGGGGCAGCGTTGCGGGCCGCGGTGGCCGCTCGCGTGAACCTGATCATCACCTCCGGGGGCACCGGGATCTCGCCGACCGACGACACCCCGGCGCAGACGGTTGCCGTGCTCGACTACCAGATCCCCGGCCTGGCCGACGCGATCCGCCGCTCGGGCCTGCCGAAGGTGCCGACGTCGGTGTTGTCCCGCGGCGTGTGCGGGGTGGCCGGCCGGACGCTGATAGTCAACCTGCCCGGCTCCAGCGGCGGGGTGCGCGACGGGCTCGGGGTGCTCGCCGACGTCCTGGACCACGCGCTGGATCAGTTGGCCGGCGGAGACCACCGCTGATGGCCGCGGGCGACGTGCAGGTGCTGCGGGCGGCGGTCACAGAGGAACCGATCGTGTTGGCCGAACACGAGGAGCTGGTGGGCCACCGCGCTGCGGGGGCGATCGTCGGCTTCGTCGGCATGATCCGCGACCACGACGAGGGCCGCAACGTCACGCGGCTGGAGTATTCCGCGCACCCGACGGCGCAGCAGGTGATGGACGAGGTGCTGGCCGAGATCGCCGAACAAGCGGTCGGCGTTCGTGCGCTGGCGGCCAGCCATCGGATCGGCGTGCTGCACATCGGTGACGCCGCTCTGGTGGCCGCCGTGGCCGCCGATCACCGCCGACAGGCGTTCGCGGCCTGCGCGCTGCTGGTCGACACCATCAAGGCGCGGCTGCCGGTGTGGAAGCACCAGTTCTTCACCGACGGCACCGAGGAATGGGTCGGCTCGGCCTGAGTTCTATTCAGATACGAAATGAGGGGGCCGGTGACCCGGCCCCCTCATTTTCGTCTGTGCGTTGTTACGCGAACGCGGCGACGGTGATGTTCTCCGACGCGATGGCCGCGCGCAGCTGCTCGTGGAAGCCGACTGCGACGCCCTCCTGCTGCCGGTTGCCCTCGGGGCCCTGAACCGGACCCTCCGGGGCGTCGGCCGGGGGCAGCTCTTCGCCGATCGGTGCCTCGGCGGGCGGGGCGTCGAACGCGGGTGCCTCGGCGGGCGGAGCGTCGAACGCGGGTGCCTCGGGGGCCGGAGCGTCGAACGCGGGAGCCTCGGCGGGCGGAGCGTCGAACGCGGGAGCCTCGGGGGCCGGAGCGTCGAACGCGGGAGCCTCGGGGGCCTCAGCCGGGGGAGCCTCCGGTGCATCGGGCATCCAGCCGGCGGGAACCACGGGCGGGGCGCTCTCCTCGGCGGGGGCGGGGGCCTCGGGCGCCTGCTCCCACGGGAAAGCCATGGCGACGGTCTCGCCGTTGTTCTCCGGGTTCTCCTCCGGGTTCACCGGCACCTCGCGCGGGGTGGCGCCGGACAGGCCGCGACCGCAAACCGGCCACGCACCACGACCCTGGGTCGCCAGCACGTGCTCGGCGATGGCGATCTGCTGCTCACGGCTGGCCTGGTTCGCCGTCGAGGCGTACTTGCCGCCACCGTGCGAGCTCCAGGTGCTCGGCGAGAACTGCAGGCCGCCGTGGTAGCCGTTGCCGGTGTTGATGCTCCAGTTGTTGCCGGATTCGCACCTGGCGACCCGGTCCCACTCGTCATCGGTGGCTGCGCCTGCGTGCCCGGCGAGGGCGAGGCTGCCGCCACCGACGACTGCGCCGGTGAAGGCGATCTTGGCGATGTTGACGTTCGACTGGGTGGGCTTGCGATGCCGTCCACTCATACGGTTGGTGAATTCCTCTCTGTCTACGCCTGCGAGGTCAGCGTCGGGTTCGGGCCGCAGAAGCTGCCCGGCCGCACTATGTCGGCTTCACCCCAAGGAGCCGAACTCCGGCTCCAGGTCCGCTCGCGGCGGACCGGTGGGTCCCCCGCCTCCATCCATCAGGTATTCGTGGTTTTCCCCACCCGTTGGATGGAGCTCGGCGCTACGAGCGGGGAAAGGCGGATCGACCGGAAGATTTTCGATACGCCCGAAGAGGTACCGTAACCGCACTCATCTGCAGAGTCACCCTGTGAAGACCCGCGTGTTTTTACTGAGACTGCTTCGCGTAACCCCAGGAAAGCGATTTATCTGTGCTGGTCAAAGCGCTAGGTAACGGGCCGTTGCCGGGCCGTGATCAATTCGTTATGTGACGTAGATCATGCTATCCGCCGGGCCCGATGCGGCGGACCAGCTTCGGCTCTCCTTCGTCGAGCCTCGCTATCCGCCGGGCCCGATGCGGCGGACCAGCTTCGGCTCTCCTTCGTCGAGCCTCGCTATCCGCCGGCGAACGGCGGCAGCACGTCGACGGTCTCCCCGGCGCTCAGCGCTGCCGCATGGTCGCGCACTGCGACCCCGTCGCGCAGATACGCGCAACGCAGCAGCACGGTGCCGAGCCGCTCATGGCGGCCGGCGAGGGTCTCGGCGAGTTCGGCCACTCCGGTTCCGGCGGGCACGGTGACGGTCTCGGAGTCAACGCCGGCGGCGGCGCGCGCCGCCGCGAAGTAGCGGACGGTCACCGCGAGGCCGGTGGATTGGGTCATGGGTCAACCTCCAATTGCGCTCATCGGGCGGTCCGGCTGGATGAAGTCCGGATCGTTGATGCCGTGGCCGGCCCGCTTGGTCCACATCGCGGCCCGCCACGCCTGTTCGAGGGCGTCGTCGTCGGAGCCGTCTCGCAGCAGTGCCCTCAGGTCGGACTCCTCGGTGGCGAACAGACAGTTGCGGATCTGACCGTCGGCGGTGAGCCGGGTCCGGTCGCAGTCGCCGCAGAACGGCCGCGATACCGAGGCGATGATCCCGAAGGTTCCGGCCGGGGTGTCGGGGCCCTCGTCCACCAGCCACACCTCGGCCGGGGCGGAGCCGCGCGGTTTGGGGTCGGGCCGCAGGGTGAACTGTGCCCGCACGATCTCCAGCAGCTGCTCGACGCCCAGGCCGGCATCGCGGCTCCACGTGTGGTCGGCGTCCAGCGGCATCATCTCGATGACGCGCAGGTGGTAGCCGTGCTGCAGGCAGAACCGCAACAGGTTGACGATGTCCTCGCCGGTGATCTTCGGGTCGAGCACCGCATTCACCTTGATCGGCGTCATCCCGGCCTGCGCGGCAGCGTCTAGGCCGGCGAGCACGTCGGGCAGCCGGTCACGCCGGGTGATCTCGGCGAAGTGGGCGCGGTCGACGGTGTCCAGGGAGACGTTGATCCGGTCCAGCCCGGCCGCCACCAGAGCGCCGGCCCGGCGCGCCAGGCCCAGTCCGTTGGTGGTCAGCGCGATCTCCGGTCGCGGCTGTAGGGCGGCCGCGGCGGCCACCACGTCCTCGAGGTGGCGGGCCAGCAGCGGCTCGCCACCGGTGAAGCGGATGTCGGTGATGCCCAACCGGGTGACGCCGATGCCCATCAACCGGACCAGTTCGTCGTCTTGCAGCAGATGCTCGCTGGGAATCCAGTCCAAGCCCTCGGCGGGCATGCAGTAAGTGCAACGCAGGTTGCACCGGTCGGTCAGCGAGATCCGCAGATCGGTGTGTACCCGCCCGAAGGTGTCGACCAGCGGCCCCGACGTCGGCATCGGTTCCGCGATGGCCTTTTCCACGGCTTGGTGGAAGGCCTCCCGGGTCCGTTGCCTGTGTGTCATGTGTCTGTCCGATTCGGTCGGCGGGAGTGCGAATTGTCTTCTCCAGCGGCACCACCACCTTACCCAAGTAAACCGGGGTGCTCACGTGCCTGTGTTCCGAGTAAGATCTGCAACCGACGCGTCCTGCGCAGGCGGGACGCGTCCTTGTATGTCCCCCGAACAAGTGATCAGCTAGACAAGCAGGTGAGACCAGTGCCGACCGGCAAGGTGAAGTGGTACGACGCCGAGAAGGGCTTCGGCTTCCTGTCCCAGGAAGAGGGCGAGGACGTCTACGTCCGCTCTTCGGCCCTGCCGGACGGTGTGGAGGGTCTCAAGGCGGGCCAGCGGGTGGAGTTCGGCGTCGCAGCCGGGCGCCGCGGCCCGCAGGCGCTGACAGTCAAGCTGATCGACCCGCCGCCGAGCCTGACCCGGACCCGTCGCGACGCGGCCCCGGCCGAGCACAAGCACACCCCCGACGAGTTGCACGGCATGGTCGAGGACATGATCACCCTGCTGGAAGGCACGGTGCAGCCCGAGCTGCGCAAGGGCAAATACCCCGACCGCAAGACCGCCCGGCAGATCTCCGAGGTGGTCAAGGCCGTGGCTCGCGAGCTCGACGCATAGATCGGGGCTGCACGCCGTGGCACGCTGATAGTCATGGCCAGCTACCTCGCCGGCGGCGATTTCAAGCGCGACACCGACTACATCGACACCCGGATCACCGTCGACGGCCGGGACGGGTACCCGGTCGAACCGGGCCGCTATCGGCTGATCGTCGCGCGAGCCTGCCCGTGGGCCAATCGGACCATCATCGTGCGGCGGTTGCTGGGCCTGGAAAAGGTCATCTCCATCGGGTTTTGCGGGCCCACCCATGATCAGCGCAGCTGGACCTTCGACCTGGACCCCGGTGGCGTGGACCCGGTCCTGGGAATCCCACGCCTGCAGGACGCGTACTTCAAGCGCATTCCCGACTACCCCAAGGGCATCACCGTTCCGGCGATGGTCGACGTGCCCAGCGGGGCGGTCGTCACCAATGATTTCGCCCAGATGACCCTGGACTTCTCCACGCAGTGGACGGCCCATCACCGCGACGGGGCTCCGCAGCTGTATCCGGAACCGCTGCGCGACGAAATCGACGAGGTGGCACGGCGGATCTATACCGAGATCAACAACGGGGTGTACCGGTGCGGCTTCGCCGGAACCCAGCAGGCTTACGACGCGGCCTACGACCGGTTGTTCACCGCCCTGGACTGGGTCAGCGACCGTCTCACCTCTCAGCGATACCTGTTGGGGGACAACATCACCGAGGCTGACGTCCGGCTGTTCACCACCCTGGCGCGGTTCGATCCGGTCTATCACGGACATTTCAAATGCAACCGGTGCAAGCTGTCAGAGATGCCGGTGCTGTGGGCGTATGCGCGGGATCTGTTCCAGACGCCCGGATTCGGCGACACCACCGACTTCGTCCAGATCAAACAGCACTACTACATCGTGCACGCCGACATCAATCCGTCGCGGATCGTTCCCGCCGGGCCGGATCTGGCGAACTGGCTAACGCCGCACGGTCGGGAAGCGTTGGGCGGCAGGCCGTTCGGCGACGGCACTCCGCCGGGGCCGGTTCCGGCCGGCGAGCAGGTGCCCGCGGGTCACGGAGCTCAGCCGGTCCTGGACTGACGGTTCCAGTGCAGGCCCACCGCCCATTCGGCGTGCGGTATCGCGAACGCGTCGCCGGTATCGCGATCGCGCACCATGGTCAGTAGCTGCACGGCCAGGCCGCGCAACGGGCCGCGCTGCGGATCCACCGTCGGCACGGTGACCGCCAGGGTGCTGCCCGGCGGAAATATCTGGCCGGTGGCATCACCGGGGTTGTCGTAGACGCGCACCAACCGCCACGGAGCCCTGCCGATGCGGTCGTCGACCGACAGTTGAACCGGGTGGCGTTCGTCGACGCTCAGCGTGCCCTGCGACTCCGAGAGCAGGCAGGCCTCCAGATCGAGCGCGTCGCAGTACAGGTACGGCCCGACGTGGGTGAGGTGCCCGTTGGAGTATGCGCTGATCTGCGGTGGCGTCGGCTCCTCGGCTCGGGTGAAGTACCAGGTGCCGAAGCCGGCGAGCAGCGACGCCACCACCGCCAGCACCGCAACCAGCACGACCGTCGAACGTCTCACCTGTTCATCACCCCTGTCTGATGCGGATCGAGGCGGGCGCCGTCCTGTTCGATCAGCACCGGGCGGTTGCCCCCCAGTCCGGGGATCAACGAGTCGCCGTGGAACGACAGGATGGTCTGGGCCAGCCCCGGGATCAGCATGGCCGTGATCGCGGTGAAGCCCACCCACAGGTCGGTATACACCAGCACCCCGAGCGCGCCGCCCAACACCCAGGCCAGCTGCAGCGTGGACTCGGTGCGGCCGAACGCCGACGCGCGGGACTCCTCGGGCAGATCGTGCTGCAACGCGGCGTCCAGCGAGGCCTTGGCGACCGCACTGGCGCCCGAGGTCACCAGGGCGGCGACCGCGGCCATCGCCAGGGTGCCGGCCACCGCCGCCGCCAGCGCGACGCCGGTGACCGCCATCGTGGCGCGCACCACCAGCACCGCGGGCCGGCCCAGCTGCAGGCGGGCACTGGTGAGGTTCCCCGCGAAGTTACCCACGCCGGCCGCCACGCCGATCAGCCCGAGAATGCCCAGCTGCACCCATCCGTTGGCGTCGTGCTGCTTGGCGACGAACGCCGGATACAAGAACATGAAGCCGACCATCGCCTTGATGGTGCAGTTGCCCCACAGCGCGGCGATGATGTTGCGCCCCAACGGTTGCCGCAGTGGCTGGCGGAGCGCCCCGCCGGCCCGCCTCACGTGCTCCGGCCAACTGCGGGGACGCTCGTCGAAGCGGTAGCTCAGCGTGGTCGGGATCTCGCCGGTGGTCACCTCCACCCACCGGGGAATCCGCATCGCCAGCACCGCCCCGGCGACTGAGACCGCGACCACCACTATCAGCGCACCGGGCAGCCCGAGCAGCCGGATGAAGACGTACTCGGCGCCCGCGGCAATCCCACCGCCGACGATGGTCCCGCCGAGCAGCCCGAACATGGTCAGCCGAGAGTTGACCCGCACCAGGTCGATCGACGGCGGCATCACCCGCGGCGTTACCGCACTTCGCAGCACCGTGAACGACTTCGACAGCACCATCATGGCCAGCGCACACGGGTAGAGCACCCAGGAGGCGAAGGTGCCCGCGACGCTGTCGTAATTGGCGATCAGGACCAGGGCCAGGGCGGTGCGCAGCGCGAACGAGCATGCCAGTGCCGCGCGCCGGCCGTGCTGGATGCGGTCCAGCGCGGGGCCGATAAGCGGGGCGATCACCGCGAACGGCGCGATGGTGATCAGCAGGTACAGCGCCACCCGGCCCTTGCTCTCGCCGGTGGCGGCGGCGAAGAACAGTGTGTTGGCCAGTGCGACGGCCATGGCCGCGTCGACGGCGAAGTTGGCAACCACCGGCCAGGTGAGTGCGGTCAGCCCGGACTTGTCGGCGCCGTCGGCAGTGGCCGCGCGCTGCACCAGGTCATACATCCGGGAACCCATCTCGCGGCTGCGGGCTGCGGCGGTCCGGGCCGCCGTGACGCGATCAGCGGGGGGAGGGTCTTGCCGGCGCGGTTCGCCCGGGGTGTCGCGCAGCGGCGGCAGGTAGCGGTTGGCGCTGGGCATGGGCTTGCGCGACCGCTGGTCAGCGGGGCCGTCACTGGGATAGTTGGCCATGCCGGGGTGCGGGAGATCGGGCCGTCGCGCAGACACGGTGCAATTCTTCCCTATCCTCGCGTGATGGCTGCGCAAGCCGTTGTCGTGCCTGCGTGTGGCCCCGCGGGCCGGGCTGCGGCAAGATGAGTGGCGTCAAAAGAACGGAAGGGACCCGCGTGATGCGCCCCAGCGAGGAATCAGCCACCGCGACCGTCGCCGTGCCCACGGCGCTGGCCGGGGCCGTCGAACAGGCCCGTGCGGCCGTCGCCGAGTTCAGCGGCGCCGAGACCGTCGGTGAGCATCTGGGCGTCGACTACGAGGACGCATACGCTGCCACCCACCGGTTCGGCGCGCTGCTGCCCGGCTATCAGGGCTGGCAGTGGGCGGTTGTCGTAGCGGCCATCCCCGGAATCGACCACGTCACCGTCAGTGAGGTGGTCCTGGTTCCCGGCCCGACGGCGCTGCTGGCTCCGGAGTGGGTGCCGTGGGACCAGCGGGTGCGTCCCGGCGATCTCGGGCCGGGCGACCTGCTGGCGCCACCGGCCGACGATCCGCGACTGGTCCCGGGCTATGTCTCCAGCGGGGACCCGGACCTCGACGAGGTGGCCGGCGAGATCGGGCTGGGCCGCTGCAAGGTGATGAGCCCGGAGGGCCGCGCCGACGCCGCTCAGCGCTGGCATGACGGCGAGTTCGGGCCGGATTCGGCCATGGCGCGTTCGACCAAGCGGGTCTGCCGGGACTGCGGGTTCTATCTGCCTCTGGCGGGTGCCCTCGGCATCCAGTTCGGGGTCTGCGGCAACGAGATGTCGGCCGACGGCCGGGTGGTCGACGTCCGCTACGGCTGCGGCGCGCACAGTGACACCCCGGCACCGGCGGGTGCCGGTTCGCCGGCTTATGAGCCCTTCGACGACGGCGTGTTGGAGATCCTGGAGAACGTCGACGTCACGGTTCAGGTGGCCCCGGTCGCCGAGCCGGAGGAGGCGCCGGCCGAGCCTGTGGAAGCCCAGCCCGACATCGGGGACGCCCTAGCCGAAGTTGAACAGGTACTCGCCCGGCAGGACGAAGGCCATGTTGAAGGCGGTGTTGACCAGCAGTCCAGGGAGCCCGAGCACGTAGTTGATGATGTCCTGCGGGATGGTGATCGCGACACTGAAGGCCATTCCGAAATCTAGGTTGATCAGGTTGTCGATCACACTCGTGACGTCGTTGTACAACGTGACAGGCAGGCTGAACAGGCTGTTGAAGAGGCCCTGAGCGGCGGCGATCTCGGCATTGATCAGGCCCACGATGTCGAAGGCGTCGGCGGCGCCCGGGGTGTCCAACACCGCTGTGCTGAGGGCGTTTTCGAGGCCGGGGAGGATGCTGTCCACCGCGCCGCTGGTCAGCGCCACTGCCGTGGACACCTCGACCAGTGCGCCGCTGCTGATCGCGGGCGTGGCCGCTATCGGGGTCAGGCCGATGACCAATGCGCTTGCGGCGCAGATGCTCAGCATTCGAGGTCTGGTGGTGTCGATCATGTTCAAGGCTCCCTCCCGCGTTTGACGACGGACATTACCCCCGCCCGGCAAGCGGCTCAGCCGTTTTCGGCGGCTGCCTTGATCCTGTTCAACGAGGCGTTCATGCCCTCGACCAGCTCCTGCTCGAAGTTGGGCGTCCCGCCCATGAACTTGCCCACCATAAACGCCGAGAACGCGGTGGTGGCGCCGTTCTCGACGTGCCGGCTCTCGGTGACCCGGGTGCCCTGCGCGGTCGGCTCCAGCTCGTAGCTCCACACGCTGCGGTTCTCGACGACCCGGAAGGCCAGCTTGCGGTGCGGGACGTACTCGGTGATGACCGAGGTGGTGGGCCAGTACGTCCAGCCACGCCGGTTGAAGTTGATGGTGCGGGTTCCCGGGCGGACCGCACCCAGCGGCTTCATCCACCGGCACTGCGGGCTCCACTGCGGCATACGCCGGAAGTCGGAGATCAGCTCCCACACCTTGGCGACCGGCGCATCGATGTCGATATGTGTCTGCAGCAGTGGTTGTGCCATTGCGATCCTCCTTGAATTGGTTGGGCCGCAGCCCTATTCGTTCTCCAGCCCGGTCTGGGCACCGCGTGCGCCGCGGCGCGCTGCGCTGCGTTGCACCAGAAATATGGTGGTTCCGATCACCCCGACGCCCAGGCCGGCCAGGCTCACCGGCCGCCAGGACTCCAAGCCGGGCACCGCGAACGCGGCGATGGTGGCAAGGGAGAACCCGGAGACGCCGGTCCCGATCACCGGCCAGACCCGCAGCAGTGCGGCCGGCAACGGCGGCGGCTCGGGGGTGGGCTCAGGCGGGGTCATCGCCGTTGACGTTAGCGCCTCGCCGGTAATGTTCGGTCAGTGGCCAGGGTCCTCGACGTCGTCGACATCGCGGATCCCGCCGATCCACGGCTCGACGACTTCCGTGACCTCAACAGCATCGACCGCCGCCCGGACCTGCCCACCGGCAAAGGCCTGGTGATCGCCGAAGGGGTCCTGGTGGTGCAGCGGATGCTGGCCTCGCGGTTTGACCCCCGGGCGCTGCTGGGCACCGATCGCCGCCTCAGCGAGCTCGCCGACGATCTGGCCGGCCGTGACGTCCCCTACTACCGGGTGTCGGCCGAGGTGATGGCGCACGTGGTGGGGTTTCATCTCAACCGCGGTGTGCTGGCTGCCGCCTCCCGGGTGCCGGAGCCGACACTCGCCGACCTGCTCGTCGGCGCCCGCACCATCGCGGTGCTCGAGGGCGTCAACGACCACGAGAATCTGGGCTCGATCTTCCGCAACGGCGCCGGGCTGGGCGTCGACGCGGTGGTGTTCGGTGCCGGCTGCGCCGACCCGCTGTACCGGCGGGCGGTGCGGGTCTCGATGGGGCACGCCCTGCTGGTGCCCTACGTCCGCTCCACCCGGTGGCCCGACGACCTGAGCCTGCTGCGCGAGCACGGCTTCCGACTGCTGGCGATGACGCCGGACCCGCGGGCGCAGACGCTGTCGGCGGCGATGGACACGGTGCGCGACGAGCCGTTGGCGGTGCTGGTCGGGGCGGAAGGCCCCGGACTGTCCGAAACCACGATGCGCGCCAGCGACATCCGGGTGCGCATCCCGATGTCGCGGGGGACCGACTCGCTCAATGTCGCGACGGCGGCCGCGCTGGCCTTCTACGAACGCTGCAGGACGGCGCCGTGATGCCCGACGAGCAGACTCCTTGGGCAACGGGTTTGACGGTGGCCGGATTCGTGGCGGCGGTGGTCGGCACTGCGATCACCGTGTTGAGCCTGGGCCTGGAACGGGTGCACCCCGCGGTGGCGGTCGGGCTCAACGTGGTCGCGGTGGGCGGGTTGGCGCCCACGGTGTGGGGCTGGCGGCACACCCAGGTGCTGCGGTGGTTCGCGCTGGGAATCGGAATCGGTGTCGCGGGGGCGTGGCTGGTGCTGTTGGCGACGGCCGGTTGAGGTCAGCCCTGACCGGCCGTTCCGGTTCCGGTGGAGCGCACCCCGAGTAGCACGTCCTCCCAGCCCGGAACCTCCGGCTTGCTGCGACGGGCCTTTGGCGCCGAACGCCGGCGGACCGGCTCACTCTCGGGCACCGCCGGCGCGGCGGGCTCCTCGAAGTCCAGCTCGGCGACGGGGGCCACCGGCCGCAGCGGACGGTCGAAAGCCGGATCGATCAGCTCCATCGCCGCGTCGTCGGCGGCGGTGACCGTCCCGCCGTGCGCGCCCGGGGTGAAGCGGAAGTGCGCGACGTTGTCCGAGCGGCCCGCCTTCCAGGCCAGCTGCACCGTCCAGCGTCCGTCCTCGTTGCGCCAGGCGTCCCAGCTGGTGTGTTCGGTGCTCAGGCCGCGTGCCATGAGGGCGCCGGTGATCACCTCGATCAGGGTCGGCACCGCCGGACCATCGGCCAGCACCGGGTGGGCGGCGGTGGCCAGCTCTGCGGCCCGCGAGCGCTCGAGCAGCACCGGGTGCGCGAACCGTTCCACCCGGGCGATGTCCACGCCGGCGGCCGCGGCGACCTGCTCCACCGACGCTCCGGCGCGAATCCTCGATTGGATGTCCTTGGGCCGCAGCATGGAACCTCCCAGGTCGATCTGGGCCTGTCCGGCGCGGCTCTCGGCGCGCACCGCGCCCCGCAGCCGGTCGTCGATCCGTACCCGGAACATGTCGGTGCGCTCGTCCTCGCCGCCGACGCTCTCGCAGATGATGTGCTTGCCGTCGACATCGAGACCGATGACTGTCAGTTCCCTCATGACTTCTCCTCGCGACGGCCCGTTAGCTGCGGACTCTAGTGCAGCGCGCGGCCCCGACCGCGGTGACACGCTGGCCTTATAACGAGATGATCACAACCGCTCGACGACCCAGTCCACGCACTGCGTCAGGGCGCTGACGTCGTCGGGGTCCACTGCCGGGAACATCGCGACCCGCAGCTGGTTGCGGCCCAGTTTGCGGTAGGGCTCGGTGTCGACGATGCCGTTGGCCCGCAGCACCTTGGCGACAGCTGCGGCGTCCACCCCGTCGACGAAGTCGATGGTGCCCACCACCTGCGACCGCAGCGCCGGGTCGGCGACGAACGGGGTGGTGAAATCGCGCTCCTCGGCCCAGGAATACAGCCGTTGCGACGAATCCGCCGTGCGCTTGACCGCCCAGTCCAGCCCACCGTTGCCCAGCATCCAGTCCAGCTGCTCGGCCAGCAGGGCCAGGGTGGCGATCGCCGGGGTGTTGTAGGTCTGGTTCTTGGTGCTGTTGTCCACCGCGATCGGCAGCGACAGGAACTCGGGCACCCACCGGCCCGACGCGGCGATGGCCTCGACGCGGGCCAACGCGGCCGGGCTCATGATCGCCAGCCACAGCCCGCCGTCGGAGGCGAAGTTCTTCTGCGGGGCGAAGTAGTAGGCGTCGGCCTCGGTGATGTCGACCGGCAGGCCGCCCGCGCCCGACGTCGCGTCGATCACGACCAGGGCCCCTCCTTCACCGCCGGTGCCTTCAGGTCGGTGCACTGGCACCGCGACCCCGGTGGAGGTCTCGTTGTGCGCCCAGGCGATGACGTCGACCGACGGGTCCGACGTCGGCTCGGGAGCACTGCCCGGGTCGGCCTTGATGATGATCGGGTCGCCGACGAAGGGGTTCTTGGCCACCGCGGAGGCGAACTTGGCGCTGAACTCGCCGTAGGTCAGGTGCAGGGAGCGCTTGTCGACCAGCCCGAACGCGGCGGCATCCCAGAACGCGGTGGAGCCGCCGTTGCCCAGCACCACCTCGTAGCCGTCGGGCACCGAGAACAGTTCGCGCAGTCCGCTGCGGACCCGGCCGACCAGATCCTTGACCGGCGCCTGCCGGTGCGAGGTGCCGAACAGCGGCGCCGCGGTGGTGACCAGCGCGTTCAGCTGTTCCGGGCGGACCTTCGATGGCCCGCAGCCGAACCGTCCGTCGGCGGGTTTGAGGGAGTCCGGGATCGTGAGCTGCTCAGCCATGGCCCCTAGCGTAGACAGCGGCCGACGGCACCTCCCACAGCAGGTTTGAGCGTGAGCTGTGTCACATGAGACGCTCGACACCTGTCACGGCCACAGTCCTGCTCAGAAGCCTGGACGAGTAGCCGATACCTGCGGTACCGTTATACATAACAAGCCCAAATGTAAAGAACTCCTGGGGGTGTCTTCGATGGCTCAGACCGTTGCTCAGAAGCCGGCTCGCACTCGCATCATTCGGCGGTGGCGCGCCAACATGGAGGTGTCCGACGACACCCAGTACGTCGACATGCTCAACACCCTGTCGGAGGGGTCGGTTCGCCGGCACTTCAACCCCTACATCGACATCGACTGGGACAGCCCGGAATTCAAGGTCATCGACAACGACCCCCGCTGGAAGCTGCCCGCCACCGACCCGATCGGCAAGCACCCCTGGTACGCCGAACAGTCCGAAGAGCGCCAGATCAAGATCGGCATGTGGCGTCAGGCCAACGTCGCCAAGGTCGGGCTGCACTTCGAGTCCATCCTGATCCGCGGCCTGCTCAACTACGCGTTCTGGCTGCCCAACGGCTCACCGGAGTACCGGTACTGCCTGCACGAGTCGGTCGAGGAGTGCAACCACACCTTGATGTTCCAGGAGATGGTGAACCACATCGGCGAAGACGTGCCCGGCATGCCGCGGATGCTCAAGTGGATCGCCGCGTTCATCCCGCTGGTCGCCGGGCCCCTGCCCATCCCGTTCTGGTTCGGCATCCTCGCCGGCGAAGAGCCGATCGACCACATCCAGAAGGACATCCTGCGCGAGGGCAAGACGCTGCATCCGATCATGGAGAAAGTGATGGCGATTCACGTCGCCGAAGAGGCGCGCCACATCTCCTTCGCCCACGAGTACCTCAGCAAGCGCATCCCGGACCTGCCGCGCCGCAAGCGATTCTGGCTGTCGCTGTTCGTACCGCTGACCATGCGCATCCTGTGTTCGGCGATCGTCGTCCCGCCGAAGGCGTTCTGGAACGAGTTCGACATCCCCCGCTCGGTGCGCAAGGACATCTTCTTCCGGTCGGCCGACGCCAAGCTGATGCTGTCCAACATGTTCGCCGACGTGCGCATGCTCTGCCACGACACCGGGCTGATGAACCCGGTCGCCAAGCTGGTGTGGAAGATGTGCCGGATCAGCGGGGCACCGTCGCGGTTCCGCGCCCAGCCGCAGCGCGCGCACCTGGCGCCCGCCGCCTGAGCCCGCCCGAGCTCACCGCCACATGCCGCACGTCATCAGCCAGGCATGCTGTAACGACGCGTCCTGCGTCTTCGCCTGCCCGGTCTACTGCATTCACCCGAGCCCGGACGAACCGGACTTCGCCACCTCGGAGATGCTCTACATCGATCCGGACGCCTGCGTGGACTGCGGCGCCTGTGTTCGGGCCTGCCCGGTCGACGCGATCTATCCGGACACCGCGCTACCGGCCGCCCAGCTGCCGTTCGTCGAGATCAACAAGTCGTACTACCCCAAGCGCCCCGAAGGGGTGAAGCTTCCGCCGACGTCCAAGCTGGCTCCGATCCTGCCCGCCGCCGAACTGCACCAGCGCGGCAAGTACCCGCTGACGGTCGCGATCGTGGGTTCCGGACCGGCCGCCATGTACGCCGCCGACGAGCTGCTCACCCAGCCCGGCGTGCTGGTCAACATGTTCGAAAAGCTACCCACGCCTTACGGTTTGGTGCGCGCCGGGGTGGCGCCGGATCATCAGCACACCAAGCTGGTGACCCGGCTCTTCGACTCGATCTCCTGGCGGCGCGGCTTCAACTTCTTCCTCAACGTCGAAGTGGGCAAACACATCAGCCACGCCGACCTGCTCGAGCACCACCACGCGGTGCTCTATGCCTCCGGCGCGCTGCATGACCGCCGGCTGGAGATCGACGGCATGGATCTGCCCGGCACCGGCACCGCCACCGAAGTGGTCGGCTGGTACAACGGGCACCCCGACTTCGTCGGCCTGCCGGTGGATCTCAGCCACGAGCGGGTGGTCATCGTCGGCAACGGCAACGTGGCGCTGGACGTCGCGCGCATCCTGACCTGCGACCCGGACAAGCTGGCCGACACCGACATCGCCGATCACGCGCTGGCCGTGTTGCGCGAATCCAACGTGGCCGAAGTGGTGATCGTCGCCCGGCGCGGGCCGATCGACTCCGCGTTCACCCTGCCCGAGCTGGTCGGCCTGACCCAGGCCGTCGACGTGGTGCTCGATGTCGAGGACCACGCCCGGGTGCGCAACGATCTCGCGACCGTCACCGACAACTTCACCCGCCGGAAGCTGGAGATCCTGGCCAAGCTCGGTGACTCCTCAGCGCCGATCACCAAGCCGCGTATCCGGTTCGCCTACGGCCTGACCCCCGCCCGGGTGATCGGCGAGAACCGGCCTACCGCAATCGAATTCACTGTCACCGGCACCGAAGAGGTCCGGTCGATCGATGCCGGGTTGATGCTCACCTCGATCGGCTATCACGGCACCCCGATCGCCGACCTGCCGTTCGACGACGACGCCGGTGTGGTCCCCAATGAGGGCGGCCGCGTCGTCGACCCGGCGACCGGGCAGCGGGTGCCCGGGGCTTACGTGTCGGGCTGGATCAAGCGCGGCACCAACGGATTCATCGGCACCAACAAGTCGGACTCGCTGATGACGATCCAGGCCCTGGCCGCCGACTACAACGCCGACCTGCTCACCGAACCCTCCGCCGGGCCGCGCGCGGTCGCCCGGATGGTGCACGCCCGTCAGCCCGACGTGATCGATGCCGCCGGCTGGAAGGCCATCGACTCCGCTGAGATCGCCCGCGGCGACGCCCAAGACCGTCCGCGGGTGAAGTTCACTCGGGTTCCGGACATGCTCGACGTGGTGACCGACCACTCCGACGTGCCACTGCTGCAGAACCTGCTCGGCGCGTTGCGGAGACGCTGAGTCCTTTGCGATTTCGGCGCGATAATCGTCGCCCAGCGCAAGTTATCGCGCCGAAGTCGCTAACTTGTCCCAGCCCGCGACCGAGTCCGCGCTGCGCGGACCGGGGCCGACGTAGATCGCCGACGGGCGCACCAGCTTGCCCAGCCCCTTCTGCTCCATGATGTGCGCGCACCAGCCCGCGGTGCGTCCGCAGGTGAACATCGCCGGCATCATGGCCGGCGGCACCTGCGCGAAGTCCAGGATGACCGCGGCCCAGAACTCGACGTTGGTCTCGATGGCCCGGTCCGGGCGACGCTCCCGAAGCTCGGCCAGTGCGGCCTGCTCCAGCGCCGCGGCCACTTCGTATCGGGGCGCGTTCAGTCGCTTGGCGGTGGCGCGCAGCACCCGGGCGCGCGGGTCCTCGGCGCGATACACCCGGTGCCCGAAGCCCATCAGCTTCTCGCGGCGGTCGAGGATGCCCTTGACCACGGCGCGGGCGTCGCCGGATTTCTCCACCTCGGCGATCATCGGGATCACCCGGGCCGGCGCGCCGCCGTGCAGCGGGCCGCTCATGGCGCCGATCGCGCCCGAGAGCGCCGCGCCGACGTCGGCGCCGGTGGAGGCGATCACCCGTGCGGTGAAGGTCGAGGCGTTCATGCCATGCTCGGCCGCCGACACCCAGTAGGCGTCGATCGCCTCGACGTGGCGGGGGTCGGGCTCCCCGAGCCAGCGGGTCATGAACCGCTCGGTGATGGTGGCGCAGCCGTCGATCTTCGACTGCGGCACCGGCGCCTGCGAGCCGCGCGCCGACTGGGCGACGTAGGACAGCACCATCACCGCGGCGCGGGCCAACTGGTCGCGGGCGGTGGCGTCGTCGGTGTCCAGCAGCGGCGCAAAGCCCCACTGCGGCGCCAGCATCGCCACCCCGGCCTGGGCGTCCACCCGGACGTCACCGGTGCGCACCGACAGCTCCTGCGGCTCGGCGGGTGCCAGCGGACGGGCGAAGGAGCCGTCGACCAGCAGGGCCCACACGTCACCGAAGCTGACCTTGCCGGCCAGATCCTCGATGTCCACCCCGCGGTAGCGCAGGGCGCCACCGTCCTTGTCCGGCTCGGCGATCTCGGTGGTGAAGGCCACCGTGCCTTCGAGGCCGGCGACGAAGTTCTCCGGTACCGCAGCAGTCATGACCGCAATTCTTCCACCCGCGTGCGCGACACTTACTACCGGCCGGTAACACGGCCTGGGCTGCGCCGGGGCGTAGCGTTGGGCGGTGCGAAGGACGGGCCCCGACAACGAGCACCTGGCGGCGATGCGAGTGGAATACCGGGAGAAGGACAACAGCGGCGATCTCGAAGCCGACTGGCTCTCCGACGGCTGGGAGGCTCTGCTGCGCAACTGGATCGGCGACGCCGAGGCCGCCGGGATCGCCGAACCCAACGCGATGGTGGTCGCGACCGTCGAAGACGGCCGACCGGTCACCCGCTCGGTGCTGTGCAAGAATCTCGACGCCCGCGGCGTCACGTTCTTCACCGACGCCGGCTCGGCGAAGGCCACCGACCTGGCAGCCACCCCGTTCGCGTCGGCGACGTTCCCCTGGTACCAGCTGGGTCGCCAGGTCCACATCCGCGGCCGGGTGAGCCGGACCGACGCCGCGGAGCCCGCCGAATACTGGGTGCACCGGCCGCGGGCGTCGCAGCTGGGGTTCTGGGCGTCGCAGCAGTCCCGGCCGGTCGCCTCCCGCGCCGCGTTGCTCGATCAGCTGGCCGAGGTGACCGAGCGCTTCGCCGACCTCGAGCAGGTCCCGGTCCCGTCCAACTGGACCGGATACACCATCGCGCCGGAGGTCGTGGAGTTCTGGCAGGGTCGGGAAGGCCGGTTGCACAACAGGATTCGGGTGAGCGGCGGGCGCATCGAGCGCCTGCAGCCGTAGCTTCCGGGCCCGATCAGGTGAGGTTGTTCGCCGACACCACCCCGCTGCGCAGCCCGGATTTCCGGCGGCTGTGGGTGGCGGGGATCCCGACCGTCATCGGGGCGAACCTGACCATCTTCGCGGTACCGGTGCAGATCTACGCGCTCACCGGAAGTTCCGCCTACGTCGGGCTGGCCGGGCTGTTCGCGCTGGTTCCGCTGGTGGTATTCGGGCTGCTGGGCGGCGCCTGGGCCGACGCGATGGACCGCCGCACCCTGCTGATCATCGCCTCGTGCGGACTGGCCGTCGCGTCGGTGCTGCTGTGGGTCCAGGCCCTGGTCGGGGCCGGGGTCTGGGTGGTGCTGTGCCTGCTGGCGGTGCAGCAGAGCTTCTACGCCATCAACGCACCCACGCGCTCCGCGGCGATCCCGCGGATGGTCGCCGCCGGCGACCTGCCCGCCGCCAACTCGCTGAACATGACCGTTGCGCAGTTCGGCGCGATCGTCGGGCCGCTGCTGGCGGGCCTGCTGCTGAACTGGGTCGACCTGCCCACCCTGTACCTGATCGACTCGGTCACGTGCCTGATCCCGGTCTGGGCGACGTGGCGACTGGCTCCGATGCCGCCGGTGGAAACGGCCGGGGGCTCTCGTTTCGGGCTCGCTGCGGTGGCCGACGGCTTCCGGTATCTGGCCACCAACACCGTGGTGCTGATGTCGTTCGTGGTGGACCTGATCGCGATGGTGCTGGGCATGCCGCGTGCGCTGTTCCCGCAGATCGCCGCGGTGGACTTCGGCGGGCCGGTCGAGGGCGGCACGACGATGGCGCTGCTGGCCGCGGCCATGTCGGCCGGGGCGGTGGCCGGTGGGGTGTTCTCCGGCTGGTTGCCGCGGGTCGACCGGCAGGGCCTGGCGATCGTGGTCGCCATCGTGGTCTGGGGAGCGGCCATGGCCGGCTTCGGGCTGGCGGTCGGGAGGGCCGACGGCCATCCCGGCGCGGTGTTGTGGGTGGCGTTGGCGTTCCTGGCGGTCGGCGGAGCCGCGGACATGGTGTCGGCGGCGTTTCGTTCGACGATGCTCCAGGAGGCCGCCTCCGACGAGATTCGCGGCCGGTTGCAGGGGGTCTTCATCGTCGTCGTCGCAGGTGGCCCACGGCTCGCGGACACTGTCCACGGCGCGGCCGGAGCCGTGGTGGGCACCTCGGTTGCGGCCGCCGGCGGTGGGGTGCTGGTGGTGATGGGCACGGTTCTCGCAGCGCTCGCGGTGCCCGCGTTCCTGGGCTACCGCAGGCCCGGCGCGGTTCAACGACCGCCGTCCCGCTATGACCGATGAGGGATACCGTGACCCGGGGGGGCGCGTCGGCCCGGAACCGACTACCTTTCCTAATACACACCCAATCGGCTGGTTAGCCGAATAGTGCAAAGGGGTTCCTTGTGGCCGCAACCGACGAGTCCGCCACTCTGAAGTATCCGGGCGGCGAGCTTGAACTGCCGATCGTCAAAGCCACCGAAGGCTCCGACGCTCTGGCCATCGGCTCGCTGCTGTCCAAGACCGGGTACACCACGTTCGACAACGGCTACGCCAACACCTCGCCGGTCAAGAGCGCCATCACCTACATCGACGGCGACGCCGGCATCCTGCGCTACCGGGGCTACCCGATCGAGCAGCTGGCCGAGAAGTCGACGTTCATCGAGGTCAGCTACCTGCTGATCTACGGCGAGCTGCCCACCACCGAGCAGCTGGCCGAGTTCACCGGCCGGATCCAGCGGCACACCATGCTGCACGAGGACCTCAAGCGGTTCTTCGACGGCTTCCCGCGCAACGCCCACCCGATGCCGGTGCTGTCCAGCGTCGTCAACGCGCTGAGCGCTTACTACCAAGACTCGCTGGACCCGAGCGACAACGACCAGGTCGAGCTGTCGACCATCCGGCTGCTGGGCAAGCTGCCCACCATCGCCGCCTACGCCTACAAGAAGTCGGCCGGCCAGCCGTTCCTGTACCCGGATAACTCGCAGAGCCTGGTGGAGAACTTCCTGCGGATGACCTTCGGGCTGCCCGCCGAGCCGTACGAGGCCGACCCCGAGGTGGTTCGGGCCCTCGACCTGCTGTTCATCCTGCACGCCGACCACGAGCAGAACTGTTCGACGTCCACCGTGCGGCTGGTGGGCTCGTCGCGGGCCAACCTGTTCACCTCGATCTCCGGCGGCATCAACGCGCTGTGGGGCCCGCTGCACGGGGGCGCCAACCAGGCGGTGCTGGAGATGCTCGAGGACATCCGCGACAACCACGGCAACGTTACCGACTTCGTCCGCAAGGTCAAGAACCGCGAGGACGGCGTGAAGCTGATGGGCTTCGGCCACCGGGTCTACAAGAACTACGACCCGCGGGCGCGCATCGTCAAGGAGCAGGCCGACAAGATCCTGAGCAAGCTCGGCGGCGACGACGAACTGCTCAACATCGCCAAGGCCCTCGAAGAGGCCGCACTCACCGACGACTACTTCATCGAGCGCAAGCTGTACCCGAACGTCGACTTCTACACCGGCCTGATCTACCGGGCCATCGGCTTCCCCGCCCAGATGTTCACCGTGCTGTTCGCGCTGGGCCGGTTGCCGGGCTGGATCGCGCACTGGCGTGAGATGCACGATGAGGGCGATTCCAAGATCGGCCGGCCGCGTCAGATCTACACCGGCTACACCGAGCGCGACTACGCCGGAATCGATGGGCGGTAACCGACATGGCGAACTCGGCCAAGCCGCAGATCACCGTTCCGACCGGCCCGGCCCCGACCGAACTGGTCATCGAAGACATCGTCGTCGGCGACGGTGCTTCGGCCGCGCCCGGTGCGCTGGTCAACGTGCACTACCTCGGCGTGGACTACGACACCGGCGCGGAGTTCGACAGTTCGTGGAACCGTGGTGAGTCCCTGGAGTTTCCGCTGGACGGGCTCATCGCGGGCTGGCAGGACGGCATCCCGGGGATGAAGGTCGGCGGTCGGCGTCAGCTGGTGATCCCGCCGGAGCTGGCCTACGGTCCGGCGGGTACCGGGCACCAGCTGGCCGGCAAGACCCTGGTCTTTGTGATCGATCTCCTCGGCACTCGCTGAGTTGCGCGTCCGGCTGATCGGGGCGGCACTGGTCGCGGTGCTGCTGACAATGGTCGGCTGTGGGCCGCGCCATACCGAATTCGATGCCGCCGCAACCGATCCGGTACCGCTGTCGGTTGTCCGCCACGGTAACGAATTCACGCTCACCGGCGACGTGACGGACCCGGCGGCCAAGCGTGAGCTGGTGGACGCCGTGGTCAGCTCGGCCGACGACGTGACCGTCGTCGATCGCCTCACGGTCACACCGAATGCCACCACACCTGATCTGAGTGCATCGGCCCCGGTGTTCGAAACAGCCGAAGTGATCCGAGATTTCAGCTTGCGAGCTAACAATGACACTGTGACATTGGCAGGTACCGCGGCCACTGCGGCCGAGGCTGCCGCCGTGACGGATGCCGCCGAACATGCCTGGCCACGGCGTCATATTGTCAACGAACTGGTGGTCGCTGGGGCACGTTGACAGGGCTCGGCCGGAATCCTCCGAAGTCTCCCGCCAGCTAACCATGAACCCACTACACTCGCGTTGTCCCGGACGCGGGTGTCTCGAACCACGAGGAGTGTTCATGCGAAAGGCTTCGCGCTTCTACCGTCGGCCACCCGGCTTCGGCTGGTTGCTGGCGGCGGCCGCGGTACCGCTGTTGCTCGCCCTGATCGGTCTCGGAACGGCGGATCGCTCGAAACTGGACATCAACGATTCCAAACTCGGGGCGCCGTCCCTGTCCGCGCCGTCCCTGTCGGTGCCGAGCGTGAGCCCGCCGGCTCTGTCCATCGCGCCGCTGTCGATCATGCGCAACGGCAATGTCATCACCCTCAATGGCAACGTGCCCGACATCAGCGCCCGGACCGGCCTGATCGACATGCTCAAAGGCATGTTCGGCAGCGGGGTGAAGCTGGTCGACAACATCAACATCAAGCCCGGTGTGTCCGCGCCGGACCTGGGCAGCCTGGGCTCGGTGTTCAAGGCTGCGCTGTCGATGCCGGACTTCAAGTTCAAGATCGAAGACAACACCATCACCCTGCTGGGCACGGCCGCGTCCGACGCGGTTCGCTCCGCGGTCGAGGCGGCAGCGAAGCTGGCCTGGCCGAACCTGACGCTGGCCAACGACATCCAGATCAAGCCCGAAGAGTCGAAGAACGCAGGGGACTCCACTGCGACGGCGGAGCCCGCGACACCCAGCACAGCTGCTGCGGCATCCGGTGACTGCGGCAACCTGCAGACCGACATCACCAACCTGATGAGCGCGCCGGTGACGTTCGTGACCAACGGCTACACCCTGTCCGCCGAAACCCAGCAGCAGCTGAGCCGGGTCGCCGAGAAGGTCAAAGGGTGCCAGAAGGCTCACCTGACGGTCAGCGGCTACACCGACAACACCGGCAACGACGGCATCAACGTCTCGCTGAGTGCGAGCCGGGCCAAGTCGGTCGCCGACTTCCTTGTGGCCAACGGCGTGCCCGCGAGCAGCGTCACGTCCAACGGGCACGGTTCGGCCGACCCCGTCGCCAGCAATGCGACTCCCGACGGTCGCGCCCAGAACCGTCGCGTCGCCATCACGGTTAGCTAAGGAGAATCGTCCATGGATTTCGTCATGCACTGGCTGTGGTACCTGCTGGCATTCTCGGTGGGCTCGGCAGTCGCCTGGTTGCTCACCGTCGCGTTCGTTCGCCGCACGAGCAGACAGGCCGCCATCGCCGACCTGCCCGGCTCAGCTGAGATCGGAGCCAACTGATGCACGGCACCAACTGCTGCCTGATGGTTCTGTCGTTCGTCCTGGGACTGCTGCTGACTTTCGCCTTCACCATCCGGCGGGTCACCCGCGAGGCACCGGCGGCGGCGAAGCTGGCCGGCGGCACCGCCGCTTCGGAGGCCGCGACGGCCAAACTTGCCGTCAGCGGGGCACCGTACGGAGACGGTTCGGCACGAGCGGGTGCCGGCGGCAGCGGCCCGTCGGAATGGACGATCAAGGGCAACGAGGACTCGATGCTCTACCACGGCCCGGAGAGCCCCTCCTACGATGCGACCATCGCCGAGGTGTGGTTCAAGGACGAGGAGACGGCCGCCGCAGCCGGCTTCAAACGCTGGGACAGCTGGCGCACCGACAAGGAGAAGTAGCCGCCCCGGGGCGGAGGCAGTTCAGCGCGGCGGCGGTAGCTGCAGCAGCAGTCGCACCCCGCCGATCGGGCTGTCGTGCAGCGACGCCGTGCCGCCGTGCAACTCGGCCTGCTGCGCCACCAGGGCCAGCCCCAGGCCCGACCCCGAGTGCGACGCCGTCGACCCCCGGGAGAACCGCTCGAAGACGATCCGGCGTTCCTCCTCGGGCACCCCGCTGCCGTTGTCGTCGATGGCGATCTCGACACCGGCGCGCGAGGTGACCGCCGACAGCTGAACCTGCGTCGCCCCGCCGTGCTTGACCGCATTGGCGATCGCGTTGTCGACCGCCAGCCGCAACCCGGCCGGCAACCCGACGATGATGCAGGTCGGCGACGGCACCAGTGAGACCTTCAGATCCGGATACACCCGCATCGCGTCGTGGGCGGCCCGGTCGAGCAACTCGGTGATGTCCACCGGGACGTGATCGTCGGCCGTGGACAGTTCGCCCTGCGCAAGGCGTTCCAGCGCGGACAGCGTCGCCTCGATCCGGGTCTGGGTGCGCACGACGTCGTTGAGCACCTCTTTGCGCTGATCGTCGGGCAGGTCCAGGGTGGTCAGCACTTCGAGGTTGGTGCGCATCGCGGTCAGCGGGGTCCGCAGCTCATGCGAGGACACCGCGGCGAAGTCGCGGGCTGAGGCCAACGCCTCCTGCGTGCGGTCCCGCTCGGTCCAGATCCGCTGCAGCATTCCGCGCATCGCCTCGGCGATCTCCACCGCCTCGGTGGCGCCGCGCACCTCGATATCCGGGCGTTCGTCGCCGGCATCGATCGAGCGGGCCTGCTCGGCGAGCCGGCGCAGCGGCCGCACCGCGAACGCCGCCAACAGCCACCCCAGCACGGCGGCCGCGCCGATCGCGAGCGTGCACAGCAGGATCACCCGGCGGTGCAGGTTGCTGGTGTCGGCCAGCGTGGCCTCGTAGGTGGCGCCGACGGCCAGCGACCGCGGACCCGGCCCGGGGATGTCGACGGTGCGCACCCGGTAGAGCTCGCCGTTGATCTCGGTGTCGGCGTAGCCCGGCTCCAGCTCCGGCAGCACCACCGAGGAGTTCGACGTCACCTCGTTGGGCCGGCGCAGGGTGATCACCGCATCGCCGGCGCCCGCCGACCGGGGCAGCTCGCCAAGGCCGATCAGCGGGACGGTCAGACCGGCGGCCTCATCCAGGCGGCGGTCCAGCCAGTACTTGCGGTCGTTGGTGATACCCACCCACACGATGGCGCCGATGATCACGGTCACGATCGCGGTACCGATCGCGGTCGCGAACACCACCCTGGTACGCAGTGAGGGTGTCCGGGCGAAGATCCGCCGGAGCATGCTCATCACGTTCATGGTGGCCCTCATTGCGTTCGCAGGACGAAACCGACTCCGCGGACGGTGTGCAGCAGCCGGGGTGCGCCGCCGGCCTCCAACTTGCGTCGCAGATAGCCGATGAACACGTCGACGACGTTGGTGTCCGCGGCGAAATCGTAGCCCCAGACCAACTCAAGCAGCTGCGCCCGGGACAGTACAGCGGTCTTGTGTTCGGCGAGCACGGCCAACAGGTCGAACTCCCGCTTGGTCAGGTCCACGTCGACACCCTTGACCCGGGCGCGCCGGCCCGGGATGTCGACCTCCAGCGGACCGACGGTGATGGTCTCCGAGGACGAGCTGGCCGCCGAGCCGCGTCGCCGCAGCATCGCGCGCACCCGGGCCACCAGCTCGGCGAGCACGAACGGCTTGACCAGGTAGTCGTCGGCGCCGGCCTCCAGCCCGGCCACCCGGTCGTCGACCGAGCTGCGCGCCGACAGCACACAGACCGGAACGTCGTCGCCCATCGCCCGCAGTGCCGTCACCACGCTCACCCCGTCGAGCACCGGCATGTTGATGTCGAGCACGATCGCGTCGGGCCGGGTCTCCTTGGCGTTGCGCAGCGCCTCGGCGCCATCGGCGGCCGTCGACACCTCGAAGCCGGAGAGCCGCAGTCCGCGTTCCAGCGACGCCAGCACGTCGGCGTCGTCGTCTACGACCAGTACCCGGGGCGAGGCAGCGTTGTCCATGGCGCCATTTTGCCTGACTGTGGTCGGTCCACGCGGGATGCGCCGCGGGTCGCCGCCATCAATCTAGGGTCGAAGTCGTGAAGCCGGCCGCCGCATCGTCGTCGCTGCGGCGCCTGCTGCCCTATCTGCGTCCGTACCGGGCGCGGTGGATCACGATGGTGACGGTGGCGGTGGCCGGTCTGGGTGTCACCGTCGTCATCCCGCTGATGACCAAGGCCGTCATCGACGGGCCGGTGGCCCACCGCGATCAGCACGGCCTGTGGGTGCTGGGCGCCGCAGCCGTCGCGCTGGGCGTCGGTGAGGCGACGCTGTGGCTGGTGCGGCGCTGGCTGGTCGCGCGCACCACGATGGGTGTCGAAGCCGACATCCGCAAGGATCTCTACGCCCGACTGCTGGTGCTGCCGATGAGCTTTCACGGACGCTGGCAGTCCGGGCAGCTGCTGTCGCGGGTGATGAACGACCTGTCCACCATCCGCCGCTTCCTCTCTTTCGTGCTGGTGTTCCTGGTGCTGAACACATGTCAGATCGTTGCGGTGACGACGATTCTGCTGGTGCTGTACTGGCCGCTGGGCGTGGTGGTCTGCATCTCGATCGTGCCGGTGGTGCTGGTCGTGCAGTACTTCCGCCGGCAGTACACCTTGTTGTCGCGACGGGCGCAGGACCAGGCCGGGCAGGTGGCTACCGTGGTCGAAGAGTCCACGCTGGGTCTGCGCACCATCAAGGCGTTCGGCCGTGAGGACCACGTCTTCGAAAGGTTTGACGCCCAGGCCACCGCGTTGCGCGACATCGGCATCGCGAAAGTCGTGGTGTCGTCACGGTTCTGGGCCCTGCTCGGGGTGATCCCCGACCTCACCCTGATCGTGGTGCTCGCCGTCGGCGCGTACGCGGCCGGCCACCACCTGGTCACGATGGGCACCCTGGTCGCCTTCATCACCTTGATGATGTCGCTGGCCTGGCCCGTGTCGTCGCTGGGTTTCCTGCTGTCGGCCACCCAGGAGGCGATGACCGCCGCCGACCGGATCGCCGAGATATTCGATGCGCCCGTCGACATCGCCGACGGCGACGATCCTGTCCCGCCGCGCGGCGCCCTGGAGCTGCGTGACGTCGGGTTCCGTTTCACGGGCGGCCCCTGGGTGCTGCGCGGGCTGGACCTGACGGTGGCGCCCGGCGAGACCGTCGCCCTGGTGGGCGCCACCGGATCCGGCAAATCGGTTCTGGCGATGCTGCTTTCCCGGCTCTATGACGTGACGCAGGGCCAGATCCTGATCGGCGGCCGGGACATCCGCGGGCTGACGCTGGCCGCGTTGCGTTCGGCCGTGGTCACCGCGTTCGACGACCCGACCCTGTTCTCGTTGTCGGTGGCCGAGAACCTGCGGCTGGGCCGGCCGGGTGCCGGCGACGCCGACCTGGCCGACGCCCTGGCGACGGTGTCGGCGGATTTCGTCTATGCTCTGCCGTCCGGCCTGGACACCCGGATCGGTGAGCAGGGCATGAGCCTGTCCGGCGGTCAGCGTCAGCGGCTGTCGCTGGCCCGGGCGCTGTTGGCCGCCCCGACCATCCTGGTGCTCGACGACACGCTCTCGGCGCTGGACGTGCACACCGAGGCTGCGGTCACCGACGCCCTGCGCCGGGTGCTGCGCGATCGTGCGATCACCGCGATCGTGGTAGCCAACCGGGCGTCGACGGTGGCGTTGGCCGACCGGGTGATGTTGCTCGAGGATGGGCGGATCACGGCGGTCGGTACGCACGCCGAGTTATTGGCTCGCGTGCCGCGCTACCGCGATCTGCTGGCCGCCGACGACGAAATCGACGACGGCGCCGAACACCTGGTCGAGTGGGTGCGCCGGTGACCGCGGGCCGGGTGCAGGCACGCGGCCTGTTGTGGTCGCTGCTGCGCCCGTACCGGGCGTCGGTGGCGCTGCTGGCGCTGGTTGTGGTGGTGGAAAACCTTGCCCGCCTGGCGGTTCCGATGTTGGCCCAGCGCGGTATCGACCGCGGAATCCCGCCGATCGCCGCCGGCGGATCGATGCGGACGTTGGGCACAGTCGTCGCGGTGCTGTGTGTGGCGGTGCTGATCGCGGCCGCCAGCCGGATCCTGTTCACCCAGTGGTCGGGGCGGATCGGTCAGCGGGTGCTGCTGGAGCTGCGCCGCCGGGTGTTCCGCCACTTCCAGCGCCTCGATGTCGGATTCCACGACCGCTACACCTCGGGCCGGGTGGTGAGCCGGCTGACCAACGACGTCGACGCGATCCAGGAGATGCTGCTGTCCGGGTTCGACGGCCTGGTCAGTGCGGCGCTCACGCTGGCCGGCACGGCGGTGCTGTTGGTGGTGCTGGACTGGCGGCTCGGCCTGATGTGCCTGGCCGCTTTTCCGGTGCTGGTGGTGCTGCTGAGCTGGTTCCGGGGCGAATCGGCGAAGACCTACACCGCGGTCCGGGAGCAGGCTGCCCGGGTGATCGTGCAGTTCGTCGAGACCATGACCGGGATCAAGGCGGTGCAGGCCTATCGCAGCGAAGCCCGCAGCCAAGAAACCTTCGACCGCGTCGCCGACGGCTACCGCGCCGTCAACGAGAAGGCCTTCAAGCTGATCGCCGTCTTCAGCCCCGGCGTCAAACTGATCGGCAACCTCACCACCGGGGTGGTACTGCTCTACGGGGGCTGGCGAGTCCTGCACGGGCACATGACGATCGGGACGTTCACCGCCTTTCTGCTGTACCTGCGGATGTTCTTCGAACCGATGCAGGACATCACCCAGTTCCTCAACACCTTCCAGTCGGCGACCTCCGCGCTGGAGAAGCTGGCCGGAGTGCTCGGCGAAACCCCCGCCGTCACCGACCCGAGCGACCCGGTCAGCCCGGGGCGGGTGCACGGCGAGATCGCCTTGCGCGACGTGCATTTCGGCTACCGAGCTGACACCCCGGTGCTGGACGGGCTGTCGCTGGTCATTCCGGCAGGCCAGACCGTGGCGCTGGTCGGCAGCACCGGCGCCGGCAAGACCACCATCGCCAAGCTGATCGCCAGGTTCTACGACCCGGTGTCGGGTACCGTCACTCTCGACGGCGTCGACCTGCGCCGGATTAGCCAGGCCGAGCTGCGCCGGCACGTGGTGATGGTCACCCAGGAGAACTACCTGTTCTCCGGGACGGTCGCCGACAACGTCCGCTTCGGACGTCCCGACGCGACCGACGCCGAGGTGGCCGCGGCCGCAGCCAGCGTAGGGGCAGAGGCGTTCATCACCGCGCTGCCCGACGGCTATGACACCGACGTCGCCAAACGCGGCGGGCGACTCTCGGCGGGCCAGCGTCAGCTGGTGGCGTTCGCCCGGGCGTTCCTGGCCGACCCGGCGGTGCTGATCCTGGATGAGGCCACCTCGTCACTGGACATCCCCGGGGAGCGGATGGTGCAGCGTGCCCTGCGCGACGTGCTGGCCGGGCGCACCGCGTTGGTGATCGCCCACCGGCTGTCCACGGTGGAGATCGCCGACCGGGTGCTGGTCATCGAGGGCGGGCGCATCGTCGAGGACGGGGCGCCCGCGGAGTTGATCCGCGCCGAGGGTCATTACGCTGCCCTGCACGAGGCGTGGTTACGGGCGATTTCGGCGCGATAATCGTCGCTCAGCGCACACTATCGCGCCGAAATCGCGGGTCAGGGCAGCCCGATCCGGCGGTAGCGTTCCAGCCGGGCGGCCAGGCGCTGCTCGTCGGGGATCGCGCGCAGCGCGGCCAGCTCGGCGGCGATCACCCGCGACATCCGCTTGGTGAAGTCGATCGGCTCGTCGGCGGCATCCGGGCGCTCGGCCACGATCACGTCGACGATCCCGTTGGCCAACAGCTCCGCCGACCGGATGCCCTGGGCGGCCGACAGTTGCGGGGCGTGGTCGGTATCGCGGAACACGATGGCGCTGGCACCCTCCGGCGGCAGCGGCGCCAGCCAGCCGTGCAGCGCCGCCACCACCCGATCCGCCGGCACCATCGCCAACGCCGGCCCGCCGCTGCCCTGCCCGAGCAGCACCGACACCGTCGGCACGTCCAACGTGACCAGCTCGGCCAGGCAAGCCGCGATCTGGCCCGCCAGGCCGTCCTGCTCGGCCTCGGCGGACAGCGCCGGCCCGGCGGTGTCGATCACCAGCACCAGCGGCAGCCGCAGACCCGCGGCCAGCGCCATCCCGCGCCGGGCCTCCCGCAGCGCCGCGGGCCCGACTATTCCGCCGGCCCGGCGCTGCTGGCCCACCACCACCGTCGGCTGACCGCGGAACCGGGCCAGCGCCAGCAGGGTGGTCGCCGCCTCACCGTGGCCGGTGCCCGAGAGCAGCACCCGCTCGGTGGCGCCGTGCCGCAGCAGAAATCCCGCCCCCGGCCGGTCCGGGCGCCGCGACGCACACACCGAGTCCCACGCCGGGACATCGGGGATCGGTTCGACCGGCGGTGCCGGGTTCATGCGCCGGTCCCAGCTTCGCCTCTCCTCCGTCGAGCCTCGCTGAACCGCCGGGGGAGCCGCGCCCGGCTCGTCGAGCATCACCTTCAGCGCCCGCGCGCAGGTGCGCCGCAACCACTTCACCGGGATCACGCCGTCGATCACGCCGTGCGCCTGCAGGTTCTCGGCGGTCTGCACACCCGGCGGGAAAGGTTCCCCATAGAGCTGTTCGTAAACCCGGGGACCCAGGAACCCGATCAGCGCACCGGGCTCGGCCAGCGTGATGTGGCCCAGCGACCCCCAGGAGGCGAACACCCCGCCGGTGGTGGGATGACGCAGGTAGACCAGGTAGGGCAGGTGGGCGCGTTTGTGCAGCTGCACCGCGGCGGCGATCTTCACCATCTGCAGAAACGCGACGGTGCCCTCCTGCATCCGGGTGCCACCGGAGCTCGGCGAGGCCAGCAGCGGCAGCCGTTCGGCGGTCGCGCGGCGCACCGCGGCGGTGATCCGCTCGGCGGCGGCCACCCCGATCGAGCCGGCCAGGAAGTCGAAGTCGCTGGCGATCACCGCCACCCGGCGGCCGTTGATCCGGCCCGCACCGGTGCTGACGGCCTCGTCGCGGCCGGTGGCGGCCCGGGCCGCGGCCAGGTCAGCGGTGTAGGCATCGCCGGTCGGCACGGCCAGCGGCTCGTCGTCCCAGCTGGTGAACGAGCCGCGGTCCAGTACCGCATCGCGCAGTTCGTCGGCCCCGGTCCGGCTCACCCCGCAAGCCTAATTACCCTGGGATCTCATGATCGGTGTTACTCGCAACGAAGCCGTCACGACCATCGAGATGCAGCGCCCGGAGCGGCGCAACGCACTGAACTCCCAGCTCGTCACCGAACTGCGCGAGGCGGTTTTGGACGCAGCCACCCACGACGTCCGGGCGATCGTGCTGACCGGGCAGGGCAGCGTGTTCTGCGCCGGTGCCGACCTGTCCGGCGACGCGTTTGCCGCCGACTACCCCGACAAACTGATCGCCCTGCACCAGAGCATCGCCGACGTGTCGGTGCCGGTGATCGGTGCGATCAACGGGGCCGCGATCGGTGCCGGCCTGCAGCTGGCGATGGTCTGCGACCTGCGGGTGGTGTCTCCCGAGGCGTTCTTCCAGTTCCCGGTGGCCAAGTACGGGCTGGCGTTGGACAACTGGAGCATCCGCCGGCTGACTTCGCTGGTCGGCTACGGGCGGGCCAGGGCGATGATGCTGACCGCGGAGAAGCTGACCGCCGATGATGCCCTGCTGACGGGTATGGCCAACCGGCTCGGTACCGTCGCCGACGCCCAGGCCTGGGCGCAGGAGATCGCCGGGCTGGCGCCGTTGGCGCTCCAGCACGCCAAGCGGGTGCTCAACGACGACGGCGCCTACGAGGACCAGCAGCCCGAGCACAAGGAACTGTTCGACCGGGCCTGGGGCAGCCAGGACGTGGTCGAGGCCCAGGTGGCGCGCATCGAGAAGCGCCCGCCGAACTTCCAGGGCGCCTAGCAGGGGGGTGGACATGCTGCGGGGGGCCCTACGGCTGGGGGTCGGAACGGCCACCCTGGCCGCCGGTAGCTGGATGCTGCGCGCCCTGCGCGGCACGCCGGCCGCCCTGGGTGCGGCGCCGGGTGCGATCCACGCGGTGGCGGTGCGTTCGGCGAACTACCACGACGGCGTCTTCCACAATCTAGAGCGGGTCTCGATGTTCAGCGCGGATCGCGAGCAGCAGAGTGCGGTGCTGCGGGAACTGATCGCCGACCGCGGCGCCGGACGGCCGCCTGCCCCGGTTCCGCTGGTGACGCCCGACTTCGGCGGCGCCGCCGAACCGCTGGCGGTCACCTGGCTGGGCCATGCCACCGCACTGGTCGAGGTCGACGGGTATCGCGTCCTGACCGACCCGCTGTTCAGTGACCGGTGCTCGCCGTCGGACGCGGTCGGCCCGAGGCGGCTGCATCCGCCGCCGGTGGAACTGTCGGCGCTGCCCGCGGTGGACGCGATCGTGATCAGCCACGACCACTACGACCACCTCGACATCGATTCGGTGACCGCGCTGGCCCGCAGCCAGCGGGCGCCGTTCGTCGTCCCGCTGGGGGTGGGAGCGCACCTGCGGTCCTGGGGTGTCCCCTCCGAGCGGGTCGTCGAACTGGACTGGGACGAACACACCACACTCGGCGAGCTCCGGCTGACCTGCACCCCGGCCCGGCACTTCTCCGGGCGGTTCCTGAGCCGCAACGTCACGCTGTGGGCGTCCTGGGTGATCGCCGGCCCCCGCCACCGCGTCTTCTTCGGCGGAGACAGCGGCTACACCACCAGTTTTCGCCAGATCGGTGCCGAGCACGGCCCGTTCGACGCGACCCTGCTGCCGATCGGCGCCTACAACACCGCCTGGCCGGATGTGCACATGAACCCCGAGGAGGCCGTCCGCACGCATCGGGACCTCAACGGTGCGTCCGCAGGCCTGCTGGTGCCGATTCACTGGTGCACCTTCCGGCTGGCCCCGCACCCGTGGGTGGAGCCGGTGGAACGGCTGCTGGACGCCGCCCACGCAGCGCGAGTCGAAGTGGCGGTTCCGCGTCCCGGCGAGCAGGTCCGGGGCGCCACGCGCGACGCCGAAAAATGGTGGCGTGGGTGAGCGTGTCGCGGACCGCCGCCGGCCTGACCGAAGCCGAAGTCGCCCAGCGGGTGGCCGAGGGCCAGACCAACGACATCCCGGTCCGGGCCGCGCGCAGCGTGCCCGAGATCGTGCGGGCCAACGTCTTCACCCGGATCAACGCGATCCTGGGGGTGCTGCTGGCCATCGTGGTGACCACCGGCTCAATGATCAACGGCCTGTTCGGTCTGCTGATCGTGTTCAACAGCGTCATCGGCATGGTGCAGGAGATCCGGGCCAAACAGACGCTGGACAAACTCGCCATCGTCGGGCAGGCGAAACCGTTGGTGCGCAGGCAGTCCGGAACGCAACAGCTGCCGCCGGGCGAGGTGGTGCTCGGCGACGTCATCGAGCTCGGCCCGGGCGACCAGGTCGTCGTCGACGGCGATGTCATTGAGGTGTCCGACCTCGAGATCGACGAGTCGCTGCTGACCGGTGAGGCCGATCCGGTCGGAAAGAGCGTCGGCGACCAGGTGATGTCGGGCAGTTTCGTGATCTCCGGCAGCGGTGCCTACCGGGCGACCAAGGTGGGGCGCGACGCGTACGCGGCCAAGTTGGCCGAGGAGGCCAGCAAGTTCACCCTGGTGAAATCCGAACTGCGCAACGGCATCAACCAGATCCTGAAGTTCATCACCTACCTGTTGATCCCGGCCGGAGCGCTGATCATCTACACCCAGCTGTTCACCACCGACGTGGGATGGCAGGCATCGGTTCTGGCGATGGTCGGGGCCCTGGTGCCGATGGTTCCCGAGGGCCTGGTGCTGATGACGTCGCTGGCGTTCGCGGTCGGAGTGGTGCGGCTCGGCCGGCGCCAGTGCCTGGTGCAGGAGCTGCCGGCGATCGAGGGCCTGGCCCGCGTCGACGTGGTCTGCGCGGACAAGACGGGCACCCTCACCGAGAACGGCATGCGGGTGTCCGATGTCGTCGAACTGGCCGCGGCCGAAGGACTTCCGGTGCGCGCAGCGCTGGCCGCGCTGGCCGACGCCGACGCCCGGCCCAATGCCAGCATCCAGGCCATCGGTGAGGCGTTCCCGACCGCGCCGGGCTGGGCCCCGAGTGCCACGGCGCCGTTCAAATCGGCCACCAAGTGGAGCGGCGTCTCCTTCGCCGAACACGGCAACTGGGTGATCGGCGCGCCCGACGTGCTCCTCGAACCGTCCTCGGCGGCTGCCGAGCAGGCCGAGCGGATCGGGGCGCGCGGACTGCGGGTACTGCTGCTGGCCGCCTGCGACGCCCCCGTCGACCGCCCGGACGCGCCCGGGAAGGTCACCCCGGCGGCGCTGGTCGTGCTGGAACAGAAGATCCGGCCCGACGCCCGGAAGACGCTGGATTATTTTGCCGCCCAAGACGTGTCGGTGAAGGTGATCTCCGGTGACAATGCAGTGTCGGTGGGTGCGGTGGCCGACGAGCTGGGGCTGACGGGCGGGGCGATGGACGCCCGCCAGTTGCCCGCTGAGCCGGAGCCGCTGGCGGCCGCGCTGGAGGAGCACACCGTGTTCGGCCGGGTGCGCCCGGACCAGAAGCGTGCCATGGTGGCGGCCCTGCAGGCACGCGACCACACGGTGGCGATGACCGGCGACGGCGTCAACGACGTGCTGGCGCTCAAGGACGCCGACATCGGCGTCGCGATGGGCGCCGGCAGCCCGGCAGCGCGTTCGGTGGCCCAGATCGTGTTGCTGGACGACAAGTTCGCCACCCTGCCCTACGTGGTAGGCGAGGGACGCCGGGTGATCGGCAACATCGAGCGGGTGGCGAACCTGTTTTTGACCAAGACGGTGTACTCGGTGCTGCTCGCCCTGCTGGTCGGTCTGGTCGGGCTGGCTTCGGCGCTGTTCGGCACCAAGCCGCTGCTGTACCCCTTCCAGCCGATCCACGTCACGATCGCCGCCTGGTTCACCATCGGCATCCCGTCGTTCATCCTGTCGCTGGCGCCGAACAACGAGCGGGCGCACCCCGGTTTCGTCCGGCGGGTGATGACCGGGGCGCTGCCGGCCGGACTGGTGGTGGGCGTCGCCACCTTCTCCTCTTATCTGATCGCCTACCGCGGCAGCGAAGCCACCCCGGTGCAACAGATCCAGGCGTCGACCACCGCCCTGATCACGCTGCTGGCCACCGCCGGCTGGGTGCTGGCCGTGGTGGCGCGGCCCTATCAGTGGTGGCGGCTGATGCTGGTGATCTGCTGCGGCCTGGCGTATGTGGGGATCTTCGCGATCCCGCTGGCCCGAGAGAAGTTCCTGTTGGATCCCTCCAACGTCGCGCTGACGGCGATGGCGCTCGGCATCGGTGTGCTGGGTGCCGCCGTCATCGAGGCGATGTGGTGGGTGCGCGGCGTCATGCTCGGTGAACGCCCCAAGTTGTGGCGGGAGCCGGCAACGACCACAATGACCCAGCGATAAACCGCGACACAAGGGGAAAGCACGACATGGCGAAACTCTCCGGATCCATCGACGTCCCACTGTCGCCCGAAGAGGCCTGGGCGCACGCCTCGGATCTGTCGCGCTACAAGGAGTGGCTGACCATCCACCGGGTGTGGCGCAGCACGTTGCCGGACACGCTTGAGAAGGGCACAAAGCTCCAGTCGATCGTCGAGGTCAAGGGCATGCCCAACAGCATCCGGTGGACGATCGTGAACTACAAACCGCCGACGGGGATGACGCTCAACGGCGACGGCAAGGGCGGGGTGAAGATCAAGCTACTGGCCAAGGTTGCCCCCGAAGGCGACGGCTCCAAGGTCAGCTTCGACGTGCACCTGGGCGGTCCGGCGCTGTTCGGACCGATCGGCATGCTGGTGGCCGCCGCCCTCAAGAGCGACATCAACGAGTCGCTGCACAAGTTCGTCACGGTCTTCGCTCCCGCTTGAGCCGGTTAGTGTCACAACATGACTCGCGTACACCCGGGCTGGCTCGTCGCACTGTTCGCCGCGATCCTGTCGGTCAGCGCGTGGCTGCCGTGGCTGACCACATCGGCCAACGGCGGCGGGCGGGCCAGCGCCATCGGGGGGAGCGTCGGAAGTATCGCGCTGCCGCCGCGCTTCGGGGTCGGCCAGCTGATCGTGCTGTTGGCCGCCGTGCTGCTGGTGGCCGGTGCGATGATCGGCGGTGGCCTGTTCAGTCGGTTGGCATCGGTTGCCGCGCTGGTGGTTTCGCTGGGGTTGCTGGCGCTGGGTGTCTGGTACTACCGGCTGAACATCGTCGAGCCGATCACCGCGGCCTACGGGCTGTATCTCGGCGGGGTGGCTGTGGCGGGCGCGTTGGGCGCCTCGGTGTGGGCCGTGATCACCGCAGTGCGGCAATGACTTCGGCGAAGGCTTCGGCGTGATCCTGCTGAACGGTGAAGTAGCTCACCCCGTAGCGACGGCGATATTCCCGCAGCGTGTCGGCCATGTCGTGAGCTGATCCGGAGAGCACGGCAGGCGAGGCCAGCAACTGTTCATCCGACAGTGTCGGGGCGAACCGGCGGGTCAGCGACAGGTCTGGTATTCCGGAGCCGTCGGTCGGCACCGCGGTGATGGCCAGGTTCAGTTCAAGGGCGTCGAATCGGTCACCGGCGGCTGCGCGGACGAAGGCGATCCGCTCGGCCAACGGGTCGACGCGGTCTTCCTGGCCGGCCACCCGCGCCCCGGTCAATCCGATGATGTCGGCGTGGCGGGCCGCCACGGTCAGCAGTCGATCGCCGCTGCCGGCGATCAGGATGGGCACGTCGGGCCGGCGCCTGGTCACATACGTCGTCACGTGTTCGAGGTAGTCGATGCGGCGGGCCGCGGTCGGGAACGGCAGCTCGGCGGCCTCGAACTCCGCACGGACATAGCCCGCACCCAACCCGACCTCCAGTCGTCCGCCGGACAGCAGGTCGGTGTCGGCGATGTCGCGGGTCAGCAACGCCGGCTTGTAGAAGCACGCGTTGAGCACATAGGTCCCCAGTCGGATCGTCGAGGTGGCCGCCGCGGCGGCGACCAGCGCGGGGAAGGGTGCCGGGGCGCCGAGGTGATCGGGCACGTGGAACACATCGAAACCGGACCCCTCGAGGCGCCGCGCGGTCTCGGCCAGCGCAGCCGCAGACCGGATCGCTTGCACACCCACGCCGAAGCGAAACTCGTTGTCCACCATCCGCCTCCTAAACGTCCCAGGTTCTTGCCGCGATCGCCAGACCACGCACCAATGCCGCCGTGGCCGGAGACAATCCGTCGTCGCCGGGCGGCTGGCTGCGCGGGCTGAGGCCCCTGATCCGTGGTGACAACTCCAATTGGGTGCCTCCGCCGCGCGCCCGATTGACCGGATTGTCCGGGTGCAGCCCCCGCAAACCTACCGGGATGGCGCCCAGATCGGTGACGATCTGATAACCCGGCACCTCGACGCATCGGGCGAGATGCATTGCCAGGGTGCGGTTCCCGCCACCGGCCAGCAGCTCGGTGCTGCGCCCCATCCGGCCGTAGCCATGCACCGACACCACCACGTCGACGTGGTCCAGGAATTCGGCGAGGCATACCGACTCCTCGGGCAGGAAGCGGGCCGAGGGCAGGTGGTGCGGATAGCCGTCGGGGTGGCGCAGCAGATACACCGATGCGTCGCCGGCCTCGGCGGCTCGTTCGGCGATGACGTCGGTCATCCGCTCCAGACCTCCGCCGTGAATGGCCAGGAACCCGAATTGGGACCGCAGCCGACTGACCTCGTCGACGTCGGGGTCGGCCAACAACTCTGAAAGTGACTGTGGCCCCGAGCCGTTCGTGGTGGGCGGGGACAGCGGCCAACAGGCCGGATCCCAGCGACGCAGGAACTCGATCCAGCTCGACGGCAGTGCGTGGTCGGCCGCGGCGCCGATGATGCGTTCCAGATAGCCGTCGCGCGGTGGGCCGGGCTGCACCCGGTGGTCGACGTACACCCACGCCGGTGCCGGTCCAGCGGCGGTGTGCACGGTCAGCCGGTCGCGGCGATAGCGCTCTGGCACACCTTCGGCGCGGTCCAGTGCCGCCAGATCGTCATCGGACACCTGCCACAGCACGCCGTGCACGCGTGATCCGGGAAACGGCTCGACGGTGGCGACGCCCCGTTCGTTGATCAGCCAGTCGTGGTCGGCCAGCGTCGCGGGGATCGGGTCGGATGCGTGTGGGCAGCGGCGCATCATCTGCTGCGTGCACAGGTTGGACCCGTACGCGAAGTAGGCGTGCCGTGGTGTGGCCATTCAGCGTGGCGGGCGCGCCTGGGTCGTAGACGGAGCCGGAGTGGTCGTAGTCGAAGGTGCCGGTGTGGTTGAAGGTGCCGGCGTGGTCGTCGGAGAAGGCGCCTGGGTGGTCGGGGCGGGTGTCGTGCCCGTCTTGGTGTCGGCCTCCTCTGCCTGCGCAGTGGGGAACATCCACTTCCCGGAAAGGATCTCCGGTTTCGGCTGGTAGAGCCGCACCAGGTAGTTCCACCCCGGGGTGATCGGCAGGCAGTTCGCCACCTCCGACGAGCAGTCACCGAACTGCACGGTTACCGACCCGTCGGCCGCCTTTGTCGCGGTGATGTCGTTGATGGAGTAGGCATCCTGCGGATTCTCGGTGAAGTAGCCGTTGCGGTTGTAGACGCTGATCGACCAGAACGCCTTCACCGGAACGTCTTTGACCGTCACGCGGTACACCGTGTCGCCGTCGTTGCGGGACGGGACGACGTTGAGGTAGAGCGCGTCGTTCTCCGGGTTGCCCCCCCACGCCGCAGCGGCCCCGATCAGGTGACGCACCGGGTCGGTGTCGGCCAGGGTGCCGAACATGCCGCGGGTGTCGGGGACGGTCTCGGCCAGACTCAGCAACGCATCGGTGACCTTCTTCTGGGTGACCGGATCCCAGCGGGGGACGTCGAAACTGCCGGCGTCGTCCTGGGCCACCGTGATCGCGTCCTGCAGCTCGTGCGCGGCGGCCATGTCGGCGGTGTCCTTGGGGTTGACCAGGATTCGGATCGCGACCATGACGTAGCGGGTGCCGATGTGCTTCTGGTCCAGGGTGTGCTCGCCGGCGCCGTAGAAGACGTCGGTGACGTACTCGTCCTGGTTGATCACCTGCGCGGCCATGTAGCGCTCGCCCGGATCGGGCAGCGTGATGGTCACCGGACCGGCCTGCAAGTCGAACACGCCCGCCGAATACAGGGTGTCCCGGTTGGACCGCACCACCAGTTGCCGGTCGATCGGGGTGACCTCGCGCAGGTGGAAGAACCTGCCGAAGCCGTTCTCGTTGACGACGTTGGTGAACTCCTGGTCGGTCACCGCGCGCACGTAGTTGTCCGGCGAGACCAGCACCATGCCGTTCGGGGTACTGCGCGGGCTGGTCAGCGGGTTCGGCCCGGCCTTGGTCACCGTCAGGCCGCATCCCGCGAGTACCAGGGCCGCTGCCGACGCGCCGAACGCACAAAGCCATCGCTTGGACATGCAGCGCAACCTACCTGGCGGTGTGGGCTCATGTCGGCATTGGCGGGCCTGTTGCGCCTCTTCGGGTACGCCCGTATGGTCCCAAATAAGAATCTGCCGTGAGCAATGAGAGAAATTGGTTAACGAGATCGGGGAGTGCGTGACCGTGCGCGTCGAATCGAAACGGGCCCGGCGGCTGTTGACCGCGGCGGCAGTTCTGGGCGGTGCGCTGTCGATGATGGTGGGCACCCCGCTGGCCACCGCCGGTGGCTTGGCGCCCGCGGTGCGGTTGACGGCCGGATATCAAGATGCCCTCGATGACCTGCTCGCCGCGATGAAGCAGGCGCAGGCCAACGATCTGGCGCTGCCCTATGCCTCACCCGGCGACGCGGACACGCTGATGACGATGATCCAGAACACCAACTACCAGTTGATCACCACCGGGTTGTCGCGGGTGACCGAGCTGTTCAACGGGGTGTTCTTCCAGTCGCCGGAAGTGGTTGCCGGCAATGTCGCCGACTCGCGCCAGTACTTCGACTACTTCACGCCCGACATCAACTACCACGTCACCGCGGGCCTGGCTCCCGGTGCGACCTACGTGCTGAAGGGAACCCTCGGTGGGGCGACCGAGCACATGTCGATCAGCACCATGGCCGTCACCGGTGCCACGGCCCACACCATCGAGGATCTCGAGCTCAACCACGGCCTGGTGGTGGACGCCAACGGCAACTTCACCATCTACGTCGGGCCGGAACCACCGGCGGGTGCGGTCAATTTCCTGGATTCCAGCGACGCCACCGTCGGCGGTGCGGCCTCCCTGCTGATCCGCGACATGACCGGCGACTGGGCCAAGGGCCCGGCCAGCCTCAGCCTGCAATGCGTGGCCGACTGCCCGCCGTTCTTCTCCATCCCCGCCGGCGGATTCTTCCCCACCGATGGCGGTGGAACCGACGTGCCGGCCGAGCCGGCCAAGATCGGCTCCGTCGACGACGTGCTGAACATGCTGTTCAGCGCGTTCGCTCAGATCGTCGTCCCGTTCAACCAGCGCAGTATCGAAGGTGGGGCATCGGTGGGCATGGAGGTGCCCGCCAACACGATGATGAACCTGGCGCCGGAGACCAGCTTCGGAGTCGGTCTGGAGTCCGCGGTGGTCACCGGCGGCAACTTCGATCTGGATCCCGGTGAGGCACTGGTCTTGAAGCTACCGACCGTGGATGCGGCCTACAGCGGCATCGAGTTGATGAACGTCTACGGCGGCGCGCTGCCCTATGTCATGGCGCAGACCACCCTCAACGACACGCAGGCGTTCCACTCCGACGACGGCTACACCTATTACGTTGTGAGCGCGACGAATCCGGGCGTGGCCAACTGGCTCGACACCGGCGGGCTCACCACAGGTGAGATCTTCGCCCGCTACGAGAACGTCACCGACCGTGCCGACGCGATCGGGCTGGGCGTGGAGGCGCACGTGGTGTCGATGGACGACTTGGCCAACTGGCTGCCGGATGACACCCCCACCGTCAGCCCGGAGGAGTTCGCCGCCGACATGGCCCGGCGGGTGTTCTCCTACGACTACGCGATGGACATCTCCCGGATCCATGCCCAGCCCGCCTGGGTGCTGCAGCAGCTGGAGCTCAACGCGCTGTCGGCCGTGATGGGCAAGGACAATTTCGAGTCGGTGTTCGGCATCCAGCCCTCCACCCCGATCGAGCTGCGGTTCACCGACGCGCTGAGCCCGGACTGGGATGCCGTCATGCGCAGCGTCATGGACCACCCGATGGAGACCCTGACCTCGGTGTGGAACGCCCTGCCGGTGCTGAGCGCCGACATCACCATGCCGATCAGCCTGGCGCTGGCCCAGGGCGCCATGTCGCTGCTGCTGCCTCAGATGGCACTGACCGCCATCGACGACGCACTGTTCAACCCGAACACCAGCATCCTGGCCGGGCTGCTCAACGCTCGTGACGACTTCGCGACGGTGATCTTGAGCGGCAACAACGACTGGCCGACCGAGCTCAGTGCGCAGGCCGCTCAGCAGTGGGCGAACATGTCGGATCTGATCGCCTCGACGCCGAGCTTCAGCCTGGCCGACCTGTTCGGCTGAGCCCACGGGTGGGCGAGTCTGTTGACTTGCTGTGGCTTTGAATCGCATTAGCTGGAGCTTCTTGACGTCCTAGTGGCACCTGAGGATTGTCGAATCATGACTCTTGGGCGTCTCAGGATAGGAATGACGGGCGCGGTCAGTGCCTTTGTGGCGCTGGGACTGGGACAGCTGTCGTCAGCGCCCGACGCCCATGCTGACGACTTCGACATGCTCATCGACCAGGTCCTCAATTCGATGACGAGTTTCCTGGAGCTCGACTCGGTCAGCGCGGTGTTGGGTTCGCAGACGGACACCGAGCTCATCAGCTGGCTCAACAGCCTTGACCCGGTTGGCGCCGCCAGCGTCGACGCGCAGGCGATGAGCCAGAACCTGTTGGTGAACCCCAGTTTTGAGACGGCCGATCCGTCCGGGTCGGGTTACAGCGGGGTGACCATCCCGGGCTGGACCGAGACGGGCACCCCGACCGTGATCGCCTACGGCACCCCGATGGGCTACCCGTCGCCGGTGTCGACTCCCATTCCGGCGTGGACGAGCTTTCCGCTGACCGCGCCCCCGGGCGCCGGTGACAACTTCGCCGGCGGGGGACCGGTCGCCACGTCGAGCATCAGCCAGACCGTCGACGTCGCCGGCGCGGCCGGAACGCCGTATGCGCTGAGTGCGGATCTTGGCGGCCAGGGCTGGGACCCGTCCTCGGCCGGGGTTCAGGTCACCTTCTACGACGCCAACGGCGCCGTGGTCGGTACCGGGTCGCTCGCGCCGGTCTCGGTATGGGATCGCTGGGGCTTCACCGGGTTTGAGGACCGCTCCACCACCGGGACGGTTCCCGAGGGCGCCGTCTCCGCACAGGTGACCACGACCTTCACCGACCGGAACGCGGCCCTGGGCAACTACAACGGCGCCTACGCCGACAACGAGTCGTTCACCGTGGGCGATCCCAGCCTGACCGCCGCGACGCTGGTCGCGCCGACGTCCGATGTCGGACAACTGGACCACGTGTTCGTCATCTACATGGAGAACAAGGGTGCCGCCGACATCGTCGGCAGTCCCAACGCGCCGTACATGAACAGCCTGATCAACACCTATGGCTATGGCGACAACTACTACGCACTGGGCCACCCCAGCGACCCCAACTACTTCCGGATCCTGGGCGGCTCGGACTTCGGCATGGACTACAACGCCGGCTTGAACACCATCGACGCGCCGAACCTCATGCAGGAAATGGACCAGGCGGGCGTCTCGTGGGCCGGTTACGCGCAGAGCATGCCGACGGCGGGTGACCTGACGGCATCGGGTGACTACTCGCCCGACCAGCTGCCCTTTGCCGACTTCAGCTACGTCTACGGCAACACCCCTGACTACCTGCAGGACCACCTGCTTCCGCTGACGCAGTTGTCCACCGACCTCGCTGACCCGAGCAAGTTCCCCGGATTCACCTGGATCGCCGCCAACGAGGACAACAACGGGGAGGGCCCGGTCGACTCGCTCAGTGGCGTCCTGCAGTTCATCGCCACCCAGCTTGGAGACCACCAGTACAACGTCGCGGCCGCCGACCAGTTCGTCCAGCAGGAGGTCTCCACCATCGAGAGCTCGAAGACGTGGACGGACCCGAACGAGCGGGACGTCATCATCCTGACCACTGACGAGGACAACAACAACCTGTCACTTGGCTTCGGCAACCAGGGCAATAACGTTCCGATGATCGTCATCCCGAACGCGGGCGCGGTCTCGGCGGGCGGCATGGAATCCGGTCACTTCACCACCGACGACTACTACAACGAGTACAGCGTTATGGCCACCATCGAACAGGCCTTGGGTCTGGCCCCGCTCACCGATAACGACACCTACGCCTCACCCATGAACGCGTTCTGGAAGTAGTGGTAGATCGTTGCCTACGTCCGTGGTCAATTCGATTTGGGGCCAGTGTGTTTGACGAGCAGTTCACGCAACGTGGGCAGGACACGGCGATCTTTGGGTCGGTCGGCTGCGGTCTTGGATCGGATGATGTCGGCCAGTGAGGCGATGTGCACGGTGATGCCGTAGAGCTGGGCAGCGGTCGCGTCGCGGCGGAGGTCGGTGTATCCGTGGGTTCCCGACGGTTGCAATGCCAGGTCCAGGTCGCCGGCGTCGGTTTGTAGGTTCCATGTCTGGACCGATGCCAGGCGGTCGGCGTCGTAGGCGAACGGCAGGCCTTCGAGGACGTCTTCAGTCCGGAATTTTGCATTGACCTCGCGAAGTGCATCGGCGAGGCGGCTCAGGTTGGCGCGGTCGGTGGCCGGTGTGATGTCGGCGTCTTCGGTGGGGAACGGGGAGCCGTGATAGACCGCGGCCAGGCCGCCGATGAGGACATAGATCACGTGATGGCGGTTCAGCACGTCAAGCAAGCGGGGGAGGTCGAGTTCCATTACTTGGTGCCGGTCTGCCTCAGATGGTGCAACTGCCTGGCCAGTCGTGCGTGGCGATCGAGTCGTTGTTGACCTGTGAGCCCGGCCAGGCGCGCGGCCTGGGCCATGTCACTGTCGTCACGTTCGACGATCGAGAGTTCAAGGTCCAAGCCGCACAAGCGGATTAGACGGATGACATCTTCGAGGCTGACGGCGGTACGGCCAGATTCCCATCGAGCGATGGCGGGCTGAGCGGTGTCGGCGCGTTCGGCGAGTTGCCGCTGGGTAAGGTTGGCGCGGCGTCGAGCTTCGCGGATCAGGTCTCCTCCGTATGACCCCATACAGCGAATATAACAGTTCTGTTATGGCGATACGCGCGAGCGGTGCCGGGTTCTTGCTGGTAGACAGTGGTAGAGAGTGCCCCCGGCAGGATTCGAACCTGCGACACCGGCTTTAGGAGAGCCGTGCTCTATCCCCTGAGCTACGGGGGCGGGGGACGTCTTTGAATACCTGACTAAAATCCCGCCGATCGGCGTGACACCAGCGGATTCTAGCGGTGTCCGGGGCGTCCCGGTGCCATTCCGGACGGGCCAATACAAAGTGGCGGCCGGTCACGGTGTGGCGGGTGTGAGTTTAGCTGGCATGACAAATGCCACGCGACGTCTGGGCGGCCGTGGTCGACGTGCGATGACCATCGTCGTGGTAACAGCGTTAGGCGGCTCGCTCTTCGGGTTGTCGTCGTCGGTGCAGATAGGCTGCGATGGCGTTGCGGCCGATGGCGAATCCGAGCATGACGGTCAGTTGTCGCACGGCGCTGTAGGCGATCATGCGTCCGCCGTAGAGGGTACGGTCGAGGGTGTTGTTCAGCGATTCGCTATCTTCACGCCAGCCGTAGCAGCGGTCGTAGACACTCTCGCCGTCATCGGTCTTGACGTGCTGGCGCAGGTGTTCGGCGCGGTTGTGGCCGCGGGCGCAGTCCTCGGCGGTGGTGTCGATGCGTTCGCGGTGCACGGTGCCGCACGACGGGGTCGCGAATTCCAGATACCAGCGGTGGCTACCGTCGGCGTTGCGGCGGGAGAAGATCTTGCTGGTCGGGCAGGTCTGGAGGTGTTTGTGTCCGGTGTCGAGGACCTGCCGCTCGCAGATGCGGCCATCGGCGGTCCACAGCTCGTGGGACTCGCCGCATTTGCAGTCAATGCGGTCGAGTGCGGTGGGCTTTCGGGTGCCATCGTGCACCGGTGAGAGCACGGTGAGACCGCGTTTCATGCAGTGGTCGATGTGCTTACCGCGGAATGCCCCGTCGTAGCAGACGCCGTCGCAGCGGCTGTCTGGGTCGGCGATGACGCGGTCGATCATGTCCACGGCGATGCGGGCTTCACCGCCGTAGCCCTTGCCCGCCGGCACGGCGTCGACGTCGAGGACCACACGGTTGTTGCGGACGTTGTCCGGTCGGGTGCCGAGTAGCACGAATTTGGTGCCCCAACGAAATTCGCTGTCATATTCGCCGTTTTGGACCTCGATACCGGCGTGCACGGTGCGTCCGCCCTGTTCGGCCCACCGCTCGGCGGTGATCTTGCGGACCGGCGCGGCCACCACGGTGCCATCGCCGACGACGTATTGTCCGCGGGCGGGATCGGTGTGCGACACCGTAGCGGCGGGGTCCAGGCAGCCGAGCTCGATGGCCAACCGGCGGGCCAAAGGCCGGAACGCGTCGAGCAGCTCGTTGGCGTGCTCGTCGAGCAGGTGTTGGGCGTAGTTGTGGTGCCAGCGCTGCGGGGGGCACCGCCGTGCTTTCGGTGCGTGATGGGCAGCGGCGTGATGGCGGATCGAACGCCAGTAGGCGGGGTGAGCCATCGCGCGGGCGGCTTTGCTGTGTGAGCCCAACACCCCGGCCAGCGCCTTGTGCAGCACATACACCCAGGACGGATAGTGCGGGAGCCGACCCGGAGTGCCAGGCTCATGCACGGGCAGCGTTTCAGCAAGTCGATAGATGAGTTCGCTGGACGCGACGGCTTCGATGGTGTCGATCTCGAGCAGGGTGAGATCCATCGGTGTGGCGATCCGGTGCAGCTGACGCTGCTGAATCCGCCCGGCGCCATAGGCGTCGGCCTGGTCGGGCGTCGCGGGTTTCCTGCTCACGGCGGATCACCCCCCGTCGTGCCAGTCGTAGCCGATCAGCGCCGCGGTGGCGTCCAGCGACGACGCGCCGACGCGGTGGGCGGCATCTTCGATCCGGCCGGTTCGGTCGAACTCACGTCGGGCGGCATAAGCGGTCAGCGATGCGGGACGGATGCCCGAGTCCTCGGAGAGCCCGGCGCGGGACAGGATGTCGCGCACCGTGACGCAGACGCGGGCTTGTTTATGGGCGTCGCTGCCGCCGGCGGCGGTGCACAACACCGGCGACGCGGCCGATGTAGGTAGTGGGCCGGTGAGGTAGTCGGCGCGTTCAGCGAGCACCCGCACCGACCAGGTGTCCAGCGGCAACACGCGCGGGCGGTGTTTGCGCGATCCGTGCGCCCCTACGGTCGCGGTCTGTGGGTCGATGTCGGCGGCGCTGATGTGCCCCAGCTCGGAGGTGTGCGCGCCGGCGAGCAGCAACGCGGCGGTGGCGGCGTGGCGGGTCGGGGTGGCGTGTTCGGCGAATAGCCGCACCAGGGCGGCCTCGTCATTGGAGAGTGGCCGCTGTGGGGACGATTGCCGGGCGGGAACGTCGATGTCGGTAGTGGGGTCATCGAGGGTCAACCGCAGACGACGGGCGCTGCGGTAGAACGCCCGAAGTGCTGCGCGCCGGTTATGCATCGTTGCAACCGCCGCGTCTGACACGCAGCCATGCCGGGCCCGTCCTTTGGCGGCAACGAATTTCGCGACCAGCGCCGCATCGACGGCGGCCAGCGTGGTGGTGTCGTGGGCGGCGGCGAAGCGGGCGAACCGGCGCAGCAGCAACCCGAACTTGTCCAGGGTCTGCGCGGCCAGCACGCCGTCGTCGATCCAGGCGCCGATCACCGTCTGCACGGCCGTGTCTAGGCTGCCGTCAGCCATGGCGGGCCCCCAGCGCAACGGCAGGGTCAGCTGCTCGCCGGCGCTCACCATGGCGCGGCACCTTCGATGACTGGTTGTGCACGTCGCCTCCGTCCATATCGGTGCATGTATGCACCATTTGAGCAGAGGGGTCTGACAAGTCGTGCCGGTGCGACGGCATCGGCGGTTATCGTGGGCGCATGCCGCGCAGCAACGCCGACCGGCCACCGGTGGCCTACGTGGCCTCGGGGGCGTGGCCGGATGCCGAATTGGTCGCCGATGCCCCGGCGTCGGCGTTCGCCGCGCAGGGCCTCGCGCGTGCGCTGCGCGCGGCGATGGCCGAGGCCGCGACGGGTCAGCGCGCGCTGGCCACCACCAGCGGGGTCGCCCATACCACGATTGGGCGCATCCTGGCCGGCACGGTGCTGTGCGATATCGGTTCGCTGGCCCGGCTGGAAGACGCCCTGGGCCGGACGATCTGGCCCGAGCATGGCCGCACTCCGAACCGCCGCAGCGTGACCCGGCGTGCTACCGCCTAACCCACCGATGCCGTCCGTCACATGAGGCAGGTTACATTCCTGTGATTTGATTGCGCCCGTAGCGCAACGGCGTGTTGCGCTTGACTCGTGTTCCATGTTCCAGAACACTGGGGCTCGCGCGCGCACGCGCGCGCGTCAGCGTAGCCGGGAAGTGGGTGCCAAGCCATGGTGAAGACTCCGAGGTCGTTGATCGACCTGATTGATGTTGCAGTGAAGCGGCACGGTGGCGCGTCGGGACGCCGGCTGGCGGAGCTGGCGCAGAGCGCCGGTCACGATATCTCGCACGCGACCCTCAACCGGCTACGGCAGGGTACCTACGCGACCCGGCCCTCGGATGCGTCGATCCGGGCGATCGCTTATCTGGCCGATGTCTCGGAGAACACCGCATTCGCGGCGGCGGGAGTGAGCGCCCCCTCGGATGTTGCGTATCAGCCGCCGCGGGAAGCCCAGCGGATGAGCACCCGGCAGCGCAAGGCGCTCGATGAGTTGATCCGCGCCTTCACCGCCGGCGAGGCCCCGGCCGCCGCCGGGGCGGATTTCGGCCGGTTGCTGGCCGCGCGGGAAAACCTGCAGGCCGCGCTGGCCGACACCGGCCAGCCAGCGGCGGCCGAGCGGCTCGCCGAGGCGGCGCGCGACGCGGTGGCACGCATCGACGAGGTCATCGATGCGCTGTTCGCCGCGTCGACCGACCAGGACGCACCCGATGGCGCACCATGGTCACAGTTGACCGTAGGACAGGGGGACGGCGGACCAGCGCACGCAGTCAGGTAGAGCCACTCGCGCACGGCGGTCGGCAGAAGGGGCGGTGTTGTGATTCCGGAGTTGGACCCAACGCACGGGTTGTTGCCCCCCGGCCGATATCGTGCAACCCGGATCGAGGTGCGTCAGCGCTTCGTCGACGGGCGTGGCGCTCATCGACAGAGGCTGTGGCAGGATTGGGAGTCTGCGACGAACCTGCTGCGCCGACACGTGCACGTCAACGCCGCGTGGCTTTACGGGCAATTCCTTTCCGACGATCCCGAACCACAGGTGGTGTCCTGTGCGTACTGGGCCGAGGACCTTGAGCTGGCCAAGGCGCACCTGAACCCCACCAGCGTCCACACGCTGGCAGCCTTTGCCCAACGGGGTAAGGTCCGCCGCATTGTCGGAGTGCAGGTGGACACTCAACTCCTCGCCTGGCACTGCCAGCCCGACCCGAACACCGAGGACCGCTATCTGACCCCGTACCTTGAACGCCGCGGGCAGGTGGATGATTACCTGCAGCGAATACGATGCGGCACACGCGGTTCGATCCCGGCGCGGGACGACGCCTTGCCGCGCCGCGGCTATGTGGAGGTGATCGTCGATGACTACCAGTGACAGCGACGAACAGCTGGACCGGATGCAGGCCGCGATCCTGGCCGCGATGGCCGGCGACGACTCACCGACTTGGACCACGCCTGACGACCTGTCCCGGATCAGCATCGAGGCCCTGATCGACGACGACGACGGCCTGGGCCGCACCCGCGCTTCGCGGGGCAACATCCGCATCACCGGCGAAGGGGTGACCGGTGCGTCGGCACGGGTGTCGGAGGTGGCGCGGGTCATGACCGGATTTCAGCGGCTGGCCACCGCGGTCGGCGCCGCCCAGCAAGGGGACAAATCATTGGGGCGCCAACCCAACGCCGACGTGCGCCACCGCACCGATCTGCTGCTGAAGGCCTCACCCGGCCCGGGTTCGATCGTGCTGACGATCATGCCGGCAACCTCGCCGATCACCGAAACCGGACACGGGGACGGCAAGGTCGGCATGTTCGCCGAACTCGAAACCACCGACCAGCTGCTCGACACCGCGATCGGGGCGGCCATCGACGTATTCACCGCCGGCAATGACATTGGCCCTAGCCCGGCGAACTCGGTGTTCGTGCGAGAACTCGGCGAGATGGGGCCCCGTACCGCCTCCGCGGTGCGCGATTTGTCCAAGACGCTGGACCGCGCCGGATTCGACATCGAAATCGACTGGCAACAACCCGAACGCACCACCCGCAGGGTCACCGTATCCGCCGCCGCGGCCGCCTACATCGCGACCACCGTCGAAAACGCCAACCTCGATGAGCAGTACGTCGAGGTCATCGGCGAATACCTCACCGTCAGCGCCGTATCATCCTGGCTGATCCAACAAGACGACGGCGACACCGTCACCGTCAAACTCGGCCGGATCGGCGGACACGAAACCCGCGGACTCGCCGTCGGCGACAGGGTACGCATCGACGCGATTATGAAGATCGAAACCACGCCAGGCGGCGCGGTCAAAACCACGTACACCGCCCAAGCCGTCCACCGCCTCGGGGACGAGCAGTCCTAGCGCCCTCGTTGAGATGTACTGCGCGGCCTACTGATCAGGGCGTCCGTCGTGGCGGTGGCCGCCGCGCGTTGTCGGCGTGGTACGCCGGTCTCCACCGGGCCAAACCGGCCGCGCTTCTCGCGACACGCTGTTTCATTAAGCGCGATAATATCGCATCATCGCGATATTATCGCGCCGTGAGAAACATTCAGCATCTCGTACATCGGATATCGCCGCTGGTCGAACCGCTCCATGACGCCTTCGGCCATGCACGGCATCGGCTTGAGGTGCTGGGCATCACCACCGGTGACGACAAGCGATGGTTACGGACCGCGCACTACCGCAGCGAGGTCTTCGACTACTTGAGCGCGCACGCGGTCGACAGCTGGTCCATCGATTGGAAGCGGCATAGTCAAAACGGCGCTATCCACCTCATTCACTCAGGCAGTGACTTAGCGATACGGCTCCTACGTGAGGCACCCACTCCCGGCGGTGTGCCGTGCGCCGGATCCAACACCCGCCGCCGTGCCTACTATCGCAACCGGCCGTGCGCGCAGCTGGCGTTGTGGGGGGCGTCCAAAAACCTCTCCCACAACCTGCTGACATTATGGGATGAATGCGACGCCGAGGTCTCACTGCGAGTCGTGCGCCCCATAGGGCCAGGTAGCTCGCACCGCGGTGTGCCGATCGATTTGTCGGCCGACCTCCCGCGAACGCAAACTGACTTCGAGGCAATGCGTTTCGAGGTCCTAGACGAAGACCTTGACGAGACCACGGTCAGCTACGACGAGGAGGACGGCAGTGGCGGGAGCGCCTAGCCCCGGTGCCCGGCTAAACGACCTTCGCGAACTGCTCCAGCTGACACAAACCGAACTGGCTCAGAAGGCCGGTGTACCTCAATCGACGATCTCCGCGGTCGAAAGGGGCGATCGAGAGCTGTCGCCAGCATTGGTTGCTACAGTCTGCGCGGCCGTGCGAATGCCGCTGTCGTTCTTCGATTCGGTGTCATCGCCCGTGGACCCGGCAGCAGTGCATTTTCGTAAGACCGCCGGTGCGGGCGCCAAAGCTACCAGGGCTGCGCTGCGCTGCTTCGAGGAGCTACAACGCATTGCCAGTCGACTTATGGAGGCATCGGAAAGAACGCCGTTAGCTCTTGAACCGGTCACCGCTGATATCACCGCCGCGGATATCGAAGGTATCGCAACGGCTACCCGGGATGAACTCGGGATTCCGCGGAACCAACCCATTACGCATGTCATGCGTGCCGTTGAGCGTGCAGGGGCGGCCGTTGCCCCGCTGGTTCGACTCGGGGCGGAACATCCAGCGTTTGATGGCCATTCCGGGATGTCCAGAGCAACACCGAAATCAGCACTGGTGATGTACACGCCGACGAGTGCCGGCGACCGGCAGCGGTTCACAGTCGCGCATGAGCTGGGCCATTTGAAGCTGCATCACCACCGGGACGTGGGTGACGAGCGGTTACGCGAGAAAGAAGCGCACCGCTTTGCCGGCGCGTTCTTATACCCGAGCGAAGTAGCCGCAGCCGATATCTCAGAGTCACTGAGCCTTAACGGATACGCGCGCATCAAGGCCCGCTGGGGGATCGCGATACAGGCATTGATCCAGCGAGGCCGGGATCTGCGTCTTATCTCTCCCGATCGGCATAGGTCGCTGATGATTCAGGTGTCATCAAGGGGATGGCGCAAACATGAGCCGGTCGAGGTCGGGGTTGAAGAACCAATTCTGCTGTGGCACATGCTATCGTCGACCTACGGGGATGCGCCGTACATGGCAGCGTCGCATACCTTCGGCATCGACCCCGAGCGACTAGAACTCTGGATACCAAACCGTGCGGCTTCCCACACCCTGGGCGGCGACGTTCTGCCACTGATTCGAAGACAGCGAGCGTGACTCGACCAAGGCGCGCCCGACCGGCAACGGTGAATCCGCAGGCCCCTGGTACGGGGTAGGCGGCGTAGGCGATCATCGGCCCGGGCGCGGTGCTCGGTCGCGTGCGTGTGGTGTACTGCTGCCCACGGGACACCAGTCAGCAGGGCGCGAGCACCAGCACAATTGCCAGGACCACCAAGCGCGGATGGGTGTGGCCCCACATCAGGGGGCAACGGTCGAGGCCGATCATTGCCTCGACGAGCCTGAAGCGCCATGAATCATCCCAGGGCCACACGGGTGGTCGGGGTTCCCGCCTTCGTCGTGGTCGTGGTCACGAGGCTGTTTTGCTAGCCGGTTCCGGCGAATAGGCCGGTAAGGTGCGCCTTTGAGCCCAGAGCATAGTTCGGGCGCTGAGGGAAGTCGCAGCCGAACAGCGCGGCCTGGGGCGAAGGCGTGAGCTGCCCTCGGCAATGTGACGATGCCCAAGGCCTTCGCGCGGCACGGCTCGTGCGACGGCGGGCCGCGAGTTCATCGCCGGCGGTGCTGCAGATCAGCGGACCAGAGCTGGCAGACCGGTAGGTCCGCCGCTGTCTGGCGGTCTTACCTAATGGTCGCCCATCGGGCGGCGCTCACCGGTGCAGCTGGTCGGTTCCACGAGCAGCAGTGTCGAGCGTTCACCAGCGCGGCGAGCACGGCGGCGGCGGATGATGAAGACTGTCGCGGCGGCGATGAGGACGGCGAGGGTCCCGGCGATGATGAGGGCGGCGGGCGAGTGCAAAGAGTGGGCAACGGTCCGCCAGTTCGCGCCGATGGCGTAGCCGGCTCCGGCCAGTGCCGTGGTCCAGGGCAGGCATCCCAGCAGGGTGTAGATGCCGAAGCGGGCCGGTCGCATACCGGCGAGCCCGGCCGGAAGCGAAATGAAGCTGCGGATGACCGGCAGCAGGCGCCCGTAGAACACCGAGGCGGCACCGTGGCGGGCAAACCATCGCTGCGCTCGGTCGAGGTGGGCCTTGTTTAGCCACCGGTGGTGGCCCCAGCGGCGCAGGGCGGCCCGGCCGCCGTAGCGGCCCGCCGCCCAGCCCAGATAGCTGCCGGCCAGGTTGCCGGCGGTGCCGGCCGCGATCACCAGCGGGAGGTCCATGTGTATGCCGGCCACCGCGCCGCCGGCCAGCGCTCCACCGAGCAGCATGGTGGCCTCGGAGGAAATCGGGATGCCGGCCGACTCGGCCACCATCAGCGCAAAGACCGCGACCAGCCCGAAACTGATAACGAATTGCTGCATGAATCCCCTTTCAGGGCAGCCCCCATGGTCGCAGGAGCTCGGCTGTGGCCGGGTCGCGGCAAGCAGCGTCCGACACCCGCGGATCCATAATACATGTTGATATTGCAATGTTTAGATGTTAACGTCAGCGGCGAAGGATTGAGCGGTATGCCAACTGGGGCAGAAGCGGAACGAAAGGTTACTGATCGCAATGTATGGATTGTTGGCGAAAGCGGGGGCCACGGTGGTCACCGGGCTGGTCGGGGTCAGCGCCTACGAGGTGTTGAAGAAGGCGCTCGGGAAGGCGCCCGTTCGCCGGGCCGCCGTCGCAACGACGGAGTTGGGTTTGCGCGGGACGCGGCGCGCCGAGGTCGTCGCGGAGTCGGCCCGGCTGAAGGCCTCCGATGTGATGGCCGAGGCCCGCGAGCGTATCGGCGAAGAGGTCCAGCCTCCTGCCGCCGCTGACGTGCACGACCACGACCACGACCACTGATGGCGTCGGTGACTGCTGCCAACCATGCCGCGCTGACGATCGTGTCGGATGCGGCTGTCGATGATCCTGCTTTCGAGGTGGCTTCCGATGCGGCCGGGCGGATGCGGGTCACGGTTGCGTGGGTCTGTTCGAATTCGCGTCGTGCCGTGGCGGTGGAAGAGTCGGTGGGCCGCCAGCCCGGGGTGCGGGCAGTGCACGCCTACCCACACACCGGATCGGTGGTGGTGTGGTACTCGCCACGGCGCGCCGATCGGCCGTCGCTGCTAGCGGCGATCGCCGCGGCTGAGCATGTGGCCGACGAGATGATCCCCGCGCGCACGCCGCGATCAGCTGACGTCCGCAACACCGATGTGCTGCGCATGGTCATCGGCGGGGCGGCCCTGTTCCTACTGGGTGTGCGCCGTTACGGCTTCCGGCGGCCGCCGATGCTGGGCCCAACCGGGCAGTTGGTCGCCACCGGGGCAACCGTCTTCATGGGCTATCCGTTCCTGCGCGGCGCGCTGCGGTCGCTGCGCTCGGGTCGCGCGGGCACCGACACGTTGGTCACTGCGGCGATCATCGCCAGCCTTGTCCTGCGCGAGAACGTGGTCGCGCTCACCGTGCTGTGGCTGCTCAATATCGGTGAGTATCTGCAAGATCTGACCGTGCGGCGCACCCGGCGGGCGATCTCCGAGCTGCTGCGCGGCACCGCCGACACCGCGTGGATCCGTACCGCCGACGGCACCGAGGTCCAGGTGCCGATCGACACGGTGGAGATCGGTGACGAGGTGATCGTGCACGATCACGTGGCGATCCCGGTCGATGGCGAGGTCATCGACGGGGAGGCGGTTGTCGATCAGGCCGCGATCACCGGGGAAAACCTGCCGGTCAGCATCATCGCGGGGGCAGCGGTGCACGCCGGGTCGGTGGTGGTGCGCGGACGGTTGGTGGTACGCGCCCGCGCGGTGGGTAAGGAAACGGTGATCGGCCGCATCGTTACCCGCGTCGAGGAGGCCCAGCTCGATCGGGCGCCGATCCAGACCGTCGGGGAGAACTTCTCGCGGCGCTTCGTGCCCGCGTCGTTCCTGCTGTCGGCACTCACCTTGGTGCTCACCGGCGATGTCCGCCGGGCGATGACGATGCTGCTGATCGCCTGCCCGTGCGCGGTGGGGCTGTCCACGCCGACGGCGATCAGTGCGGCGATCGGCAACGGGGCGCGCCGCGGCATCCTGATCAAGGGCGGCTCGCATCTGGAGCGGGCGGGCCAGGTGGACGCGATGGTGTTCGACAAAACCGGCACGCTCACGGTGGGACGCCCGGTGGTGACGAATATTGTTGCACTGCATAAGGGCTGGCAGCCCGAGGAGGTCTTGGCCTATGCCGCCAGCTCGGAGATCCACTCGCGTCACCCACTGGCCGAGGCGGTGATCCGCTCGACCGAGGAACGCCATATCAGTATTCCGCCGCACGAGCAATGCGAGGTGCTGGTAGGGCTGGGGATGCGCACCTGGGCCGATGGGCAGATCCTGCTGCTGGGCAGCCCGTCGCTGCTGCGCGCCGAGAAGGTCCGGGTGTCGAAGAAAGCCACAGAGTGGGTCGACAAGCTGCGCAAGCAGGCCGAAACCCCGCTGCTGCTTGCGGTGGACGGCACGCTGGTGGGGTTGATCAGCCTGCGCGACGAGGTCCGTCCCGAGGCCGCTGAGGTCTTGACGAAGCTGCGAGCCAACGGAATACGCCGGATCGTCATGCTCACCGGCGACCATTCCGATACCGCCGCCGCGGTTGCGGGCGAACTCGGCATCGACGAGTGGCGCGCCGAAGTACTCCCCGACGACAAACTCGAGGCGGTACGCGCGCTGCAGGCAGAGGGGTACGTCGTGGGGATGGTCGGCGACGGGGTCAATGACGCCCCGGCGCTGGCGAGCGCCGATATCGGGATCGCGATGGGGTTGGCCGGAACCGATGTGGCCGTCGAGACCGCCGATGTCGCATTGGCTAACGACAACCTGCAACGCCTGCTCGACGTGCCCGACCTGGGCGCACGTGCCGTCCAGGTCATCCGGCAGAACTACGGCATGTCGATCGCGGTCAACGCCGCCGGGCTGCTGATCGGGGCCGTCGGCGCGCTGTCGCCGGTGCTCGCGGCGATCCTGCACAACGCGTCCTCGGTGGCTGTGGCCACTAACAGCTCCCGGCTGATCCGCTACCGCCTCGCCGGTAACGGATCGCGTGATGGCGGGGTCCAGTCCACCGAGACGGAGGGCGGTCGCCAGCGGCGGGGCGGCGCGATGGTCTCGGTCTCGTCGGCGGATCTAGAACCGCCTCGCTGACGGTCGCCTAACGTCGGCGTGTGTGTGGTGAGCGTCGCGCACCGATGAACGGGGTGCCTACCGCCAGTTCCTGGCGGTAGGCACCCTGGCCTGGGGGTGTCGACCGCCTACAATCGAGGTCACCCGGGGTCCTACCGGGTGATGAGTGGGGTTTTGGCGGCGGCGCGCTGCTGCCGAGCGGGTAGGTGTGGCGGTCGTGGGTCCCGCCGCCGTGGCCTGATCATAAGAGCAATCAAATGCAGATAGTGGGGTTGTGGTGGCTGACTTCGATCCGGCGGGCGGTCCCGCCGAGTTGGTCGACGACACATGCTGTGCGGAATCGGGGCACGCTGCGCCGGCACCGGTTGTACGCGACGCAGGATGGCTGCGGGACGCCCGATGGGCGCGGGGGCTGGCGTGGATCAGCCTGGTGTTTCTGGCCGTGGAGGCCGTCGTGGGCTTGTGGCAGGGGTTGGCGGCTGGGTCGGTCGCCCTGACCGGCTGGGCATTGGGCAGTGTGGCCGAGGCATTGGCCGGCGTGGTGGTGATCTGGCGGTTCACCGGTTCGCGGACCCTGTCGGCGACGGCCGAGCGCCGCGCGCAAATCGGTGTGGCGGTGTCGTTTTGGCTGACCGCCCCCTACATCGCCGCCGAATCGGTCCATCACCTCTTCGGTGAACGCCACCCCGAGGTCAGCGTGATCGGCATCGTGTTGACCGCGTTCGCGGTGCTGGTGATGCCGGTCTTGGGGCGTGGCCAACGCATCCTGGGTGCCCGGTTGGCCTCGGCGGCCACCGCCGGGGAGGGCGCGCAGAACTATCTGTGCGCAGTGCAGGCCGCCGCGGTGCTGACTGGCCTGGCGGTTACCGCCAACTGGTCCGGCGGCTGGTGGCTCGATCCGGTGATCGGGCTGGGCGTTGCCGCCGCCGCGGTCTGGCAAGGTTTTCGGTCCTGGCGGGGTGAGGACTGCGGCTGCTGACCCACGGGCTGGTTGCGTCGTCGCGGCCGAGATGCTGGTGGATCAACCGGCGTGAAGCGGGCCGGCGCAGCCAGGACCACCTGCCGCTCGATCCTGTTGCCGCGAGACTCGATCCTGTTGCCCCGAGAGGGGTTTGTCGGCGGCCCCGAGCAGATAATCGCCACGGATGCGGGTGATCGACCCGAGGACCACGAGGCCGCACCGGGTGAGTTCGTCGAGGAACTGTTCGACGGTGAACCGGTCGTCGCAGGCCAAGGCATGAGCGGTGACTTCTTCGAAGTAGAACCGCCCACCCGGTCTCAGCACCCGGGCGACCTCGGCCAGCGCGTTGCGCCAGTCCGGGATGTGGTGGACGACCCCGAAGTCGAACACCGCATGATAGCTCGCGTCGTCGGCATCCAGCGCCGCACGCAGGTCGGTCGCGCTGCCCTGGGCGAGCCGAACCCGGTCGCCGTAGCGGGCCAGCCGCCGGCTCGCTCGTCGGATCATCGCCGGGTCCAGATCCACCGCGTCGACACGGGTGGCGCCGAACCGCTCCAGCATCAGCTGCGTGCCGTATCCGGAACCGCATCCGATCTCCAGGGCCCGCGATCCCGGGATGAGCCGACCGCCGCATCGCGCCAGCAGCGGCGCTTCATAACAGCTTTGCAGCCAGCGCCGCGGCAAGCTGTTCACCAGCGCGGTTTCCGCCCGATCCATCAACATCTGCTGGCCCTGCGCACACCCAGTCGCGGCGTCAGGACAGCCCGACTCGGGGAACGAAACGCCCGACCGCGGCGGTGTAGGCGTGGTACTGCTGATCGTGCACGGTGCGAAGGTAGGGCTCTTCAACACCGCGGACCTGCAGCTCGATCGCGGCGACCAGCAGCGCGAAACCGGCGAGCGCAAGCGGATTGGGCGCCACGAGCACGGACCCGGCGGCGAAAACCAGCATCGCGGAAAAGATCGTGTTGCGGACCACCGCGAACACACCGTGGCGCACCAACGTCGTTGCCTCGTTGGGGTCGACCCCGATCCGCCAGGACTCGCCCATGTCGTGCTGCGCGTAGACGGTTGCGCCGATGCCGGCCACAGCGACCACAACGCCGGTCGTCTGTATCCACGTCGCGAGCAACACCTCGAGCGGGAAAAGCATGCCGGCCAGTTGAAGCAGCGGCGCGGCGACACCGATGACGACCGCCGCGACGAACCCGACGCCGGCGATCCACTCCAGCGATCCGAACCGGCCGCTGACACCGCGAAAGCCCGTCGATCCGGTCATGCGCCACTGCCGCCAGCTGCGCCACCCGAACCCGAGCACACCGAACACGAGATAGAGCACCACTGCGATGAGAGCCATCAGGAAACTCCTCCGACCCAGCACATATCTACACATAGTAATGTATGCATGTTATGGTGGCTAGTCGAAGCCTCACATCCGTCCTTCGGCGCTTCGAGCGGTCGTCGGAGGGCACCACGCGCCAGCGGCGACACCGGCGGGCAGCCGCGACTCAGACAATTAGACAAGTGGTCACGTGGTCGTAAGCTTGCGTTGTTAGCGTTGCGCCCGCCGCGGACCACCGGACAGGGAGCGATGATGCCGCATACGCCGACGCCCGCGCCGTGGGCCCCGCGGGTACTGGTGCTCGGGTACAGCGGGCTGCTGGCCGGGGTCGCCGGGTTTGTCAACGCGGTGGCCCTGCTGGTGTTGGCGTTCCCGGTGGGCAACCTCACCGCGGTAACCACTGAGTTGGGCATGAACACGGGCAACCCGAACCCCTGGTTGTATGAAGGCCATGTGCTCGCGGCGATCCTGTTCGGGTTCCTGGGCGGCACCGCGGCAGCGGGCGCGGTTCTGGCGCCCACCCACACCGACACCGGCCCGCGCCATGCCGCGGTGCTGGTAGCTGAAGCCGCGCTGTTGTTGCTTGCCGCGATCGGGGTCGAGGAAACCGTGGTCCAGGCGACACTTTCCACGTTCGGCGTGGAGCGAACCGTGGTCCAGGCTGGACTTGCCGCCGCGGCGCTGGGACTGCAAAACGGCGTGACCTCAAGCTTGGGCGGGATGGCGATCCGCACCACGCACTTCACCGGCACCATCACCGACCTCGGGCTGATGCTGGGCCGCAGCCGCCGGCACGGAATCGAGAAGTGGAAAACAGCCGTCCTTACCGCGACCTTGCTGCTGTTCCTGGCCGGCGGCGCAGCCGGGGTACTGACCGGTATTTGGTTCGGCGGCTACGCGCTGATCATCCCCGCAGCGGTCTGCGCGGCCGTCGCGGCGGCAAGCCTGCTGCATGACCGCAGACGTCGCACATCCCGTGCTTGTGCGACCGCCGAGCCGGCGCGGACCGATGCCCGCTGACCGCGTCCCCGCTCAGTTGCCCTTCCCGCGTTCAGGCGTTGGGATCCTGCGGGAGACATAGCCGCGGTGCCAGGCGCATGACGAATCGTATGCACACATGCATATGTACGCATTTTTAGATAGACTCCCGGCAGTCGATCGGGAACCGGCCGGAGAGGAGCCGAGAAGTGGAAGACCAGCGCGGATCACGGGAAGCGAGGGAGTCGGCGCTGCTGTGCCCGCGGTGTGCATCGCAGATGCTGCCGGTACAGCGGTTCGGGGTGACGATCGATCAGTGCACCGGCTGCGGCGGCATCTTCCTCGACCTGGGGGAGATTGAGCAGCTCACCGAGGCCGAGCGCCGGTTCTACGCCGCCCAACAGCAGCCGCAGCAACCGCCGCCAGGCGGGTATGTGCCGCAGCCCTACCCGGCGCCGCCGATGTATGCCGAACGCCCCCGACAGGGCGGCTTTCTTGGCGGCTTGTTCAGCGGCGGAGGCTACTACGGGGGGCGCCATGGCGGGCACCACTGACGGCGGCGCCGACGCTACCGCGTCGGCGCCGCGACCTGCCCACGACTCCGGTGCTGGCCGCACCGACGACACCGGGCACGATCACGGCCACGGGGCGTCGGCGGACGCGGACCGCAGGTGGCTGGGGATCGCGCTGGGCTTGATCGTCGCGTTCATGGCCGTCGAGGTGGTCATCGGCCTGGTGGCGAACTCGCTGGCATTGATCTCCGATGCCGGGCACATGCTCACCGACGCGGCGTCGATCGTGTTGGCGCTGATCGCGATCCGGCTGGCGCGGCGTCCGGCGCGGGGCCGCTATACCTACGGGTTCAAGCGGGTGGAGATCTTGTCCGCGCAGGCCAACGGGATCACTCTGCTGCTGCTGACGGTGTGGTTCGTCTACGAAGGGGTGCGCCGGCTGATCACCCCGCCGGAGGTTGCCGGCCCGCTGGTGCTGTTCACCGCCCTGGCCGGGATCGTCGTGAACATTGCCGCCACCTGGTCGATCAGCCGGGCGAACCGCACCAGTTTGAACGTCGAGGGTGCTTTTCAGCACATCCTCAACGACCTGTACGCGTTCATCGGCACCGCGATCGCCGGGGCGGTGGTGTGGGCCACCGGCTTCGCCCGCGCCGACGCTATTGCGGCCCTGGTGGTGGCGGCGTTGATGGCCAAAGCGGGGTGGGGCCTGGTCCGCGAGGCCGGGCGGATCTTTCTAGAGGCCGCCCCCGCAGACCTGGACCCGGCCGAGATCAACGACAGGATCGCCGCGATACCCCAGGTGGTCGAGGTGCATGATCTGCACGTGTGGCAGATCAGCTCCGGTCAGCCGGCGATGTCGGCGCATGTGCTCGTCACCGGCGAAGCCGACTGCCACGCGGTCCGCTCCCGCATGGAAACGGTGCTGCACAACGAGTTTCACGTCGAGCACACCACCGTGCAGATCGACCACGCCACCCCTGATGGCCACACCCGCGTCCGAGGGCTGCGCCCAACCGCGCGGGCCAGTGCCCGCCCATAATCCGGGGTAGCGCGACGTCGTGGCCGCGCGTGCGGCCCCGGCCGGCATACATGTCACCTCGCGGCGCCGCATACCGGCGTTCTGGCTGTCCACCACCATGACTGCTGCGGTTGCGGTGGGCAGATCTTGGTCGGTGACCGTGGGGAACCGCGGATTATGTCGGTTGTCGCGCTGGCCGGCCTGTCGCGGCAATAGTCGTCCCACCGTCACCGTGAGGCGGTCGGGTGTCTTGGGTTGGCCCGGTAAGTGATTTGATGCGTCCGGCGCGCACGCCGTTGGCGATGACGACGACCTCGGTGAGCTCGTGCACAAGCACGACCGCGGCCAGCCCGAGCGTTCCGAACAGCGCCAGCGGCATCAGCACGGCGATGATACCCAGGGATAGTCCGACATTTTGCAGCATGATCTGCCGGGAGCCGTGGGCGTGGTGGAGTGCTTGGGGCAGGTGGCGCAGGTCTTGGCCCATCGGGGCGACGTCGGCGGTTTCGATGGCGACGTCGGTTCCCATGGCGCCCATCGCGATGCCCAGGTCGGCGGCGGCCAGGGCCGGTGCGTCGTTGACGCCGTCGCCGACCATCGCGGTGGGCCGGCGGGCACGCAGCTGCGCGACCCGGTGGGCCTTGTCCTCCGGGCGCAGTTCGGCATAGACGTGCTCGATCCCGGCCTGGGTGGCCAGGGCGGCCGCGGTGGCGTGGTTGTCGCCGGTGAGCATCGTCACCTGATAACCGCCGGCGCGTAACGCGGCGATGACCTCGGCGGCTTCTGGGCGTAGTTCGTCGCGTACGGCGATGGCGCCGAGCAGCACATTGTCGCGTTCGACGAGAACCGCGGTGGCCCCGGCTTGTTGCATGCGCGCCACCTGATCGGCGAGGTCGACGGGGTCGAGCCAGCCGGGCCGACCCAGACGGACGGCATGCCCGTCGAGGCGGCCGGTCAGCCCGGCCCCGGGGATGGCTTGCACGTCACTGGCGGCGGCGGTCGGCGCTGGGGTGGCGGCGAGGATGGCCGCGGCCAGGGGGTGTTCACTGCGGGCCTCCAGCGCGGCCGCCACCGCCAGGACCTCCTCGCGGGTGGCGCCGTTGCTGGTGGCGACGTCGATGACGGTGGGCCGGTTGGCCGTCAACGTTCCGGTCTTGTCTAGGGCGATCGCGCCGATGGTGCCCAGCGCCTCCAGCGCGGCGCCGCCCTTGATCAGTACACCGAGTTTGGAGGCGGCGCCGATGGCCGCCACCACGGACACCGGCACTGCGATGGCCAGCGCGCACGGGGACGCTGCGACCAAAACCACCAGAGCGCGTTCGATCCAGACCAGCGGGCTACCGAAGACGCTGCCAACCCCGGCGATCAGCGCCCCGGCGATCATGATGGTTGGCACCAGCGGTCGTGCGATGCGATCGGCCAGCCGCTGGCTGGTGTCCGTTGTCATTTGATCTGAGGCACTCGTGGCCGTTTGACCTGCGGTGCCTCAGGTCAAATGACAATCCCGATGGACTGAGTTTGCCATGCTATCGGTGGTGAAACGTGCTCGTTTTGGTGGCGGTTTGGAAGTCGACACGTCCAACAGTTCAGCTATCCGGTTCACGTCCCGACAGACGCACTCCGCTGGCATGAGTTCGTGGAAGCGGCTCACCTTCGATGCTGCGGCAGCGAAGTGCGCCGAGGCCTCTTCCAGAAAGGCGATTTCTTTGGCCTGTTGGGCGACGGTCGCTCGTAGCCGCACCAATTCTGCGCGCTCCTGCACCGAAAGCGGTTGTCCTGCAGTGGGGTCCGTCCACTGGGTGTCGGTGCTGCGGACCTTGGCCATCCGCCACCGCTCGTCACGCACCCACGTGTACAGCAGATCCTTGTGCAGGTCTAACTCACGGGCGACCTCGGCAACCCGTCGGTGCCCATCGATCACCATGTGCGCGGCCTTAGCCCGATACTCGGGGGTAAACGAGCGCCGCCGTGGTGGCATTTCCGCATCCTCCGTAACGCCCTCAAGCTGTGATGTCAACTACCTGAGCGGCCGTTGCCGGGGTAACTGTCGACCGAAGCGGCGTAGCCGCAGCGAGTTGGTCACCACGCTGACCGAGGAGAACCCCATCGCGGCACCCGCGATGATCGGGTTCAGCAGGCCGAGCGCGGCAAGGGGGATGGCGGCGGTGTTGTAGCCGAAGGCCCAGCCAAGGTTCTGGTGGATCGTGCGCAGCGTGCGCCGCGAGAGCTGGAGCGCGAGCACCGCACCGTCGAGCCGGTCGGCCATCAGGGTGATGTCGGAGGCTTCGATGGCCACGTCGGTGCCGGTGCCGATCGCAATGCCCAGGTCGGCCTGTACCAGGGCGGGGGCGTCGTTGACGCCGTCGCCGATCATGGCGACTACCCGGCCCTCGTCCTGGAGTCGCCGGACCTCGGTCACCTTGTCCTGCGGTAATACCTCGGCCAGAACCTGGTCGATGCCGACCTGTTGGGCGATCGCGGCCGCGGTGCGGGCGTTGTCGCCGGTGATCATGGCGACCTGCAGCCCCATGGCGTGCAGTCGACGGATCGCGTCGGCGGCGTCGTCCTTGATCGTGTCGGCGACGGCGAGCACACCCACAACTTCCCCGTCTTGGCCGACGAATACCGCGGTGCGGCCCTGCTCTTCGAGCTCCGCAGCTGCCGCGGCAAGGTGCTCAGGCAGCAGCAGATCGTGCTCGTCGACGAGCGTGCGCCGCCCGATCAGCACGGGTCGGCCGTCGATTTCGGCGCGCACCCCGAGCCCGGCGAGGCTGGCGAACGCGGTGGCGGCCGGAACCTCCAGTCCCCGTTCGCGCGCGCCGGCGGCGATCGCCGCGCCGATGGGGTGTTCGGAGCCGGATTCGACCGCTGCGGCGATCCGCAGCACCTGATCACGCTGGTGTCGCTGGCCGGCGACAACATCGGTGAGCCGCATCTGGGCGCGGGTGAGGGTGCCGGTCTTGTCGAACACCACGGTGTCGATCTTCTTGGAGGCTTCCAGCACCTCGCCGCCCTTGACCAGGATCCCCAGGTCCGCGCCGCGGCCGGTGCCGACCATGATCGCGGTGGGGGTGGCCAGGCCCAGCGCGCAGGGGCAGGCGATGATCAGCACCGCCACCGCGGCGGTCATGCCGGCGACCGGGTTGGCGGCGATCAGCGTCCACCCGGCAAACGTCGCGACGGCAACACCGATGACGGCCGGCACGAACACCGCCGAGACCCGGTCGGCCAGCCGCTGGACCGGGGCCTTACCGCCCTGGGCCTGCTCAACGAGGCGGACGATCTGCGCCAGCGCGGTGTCGGCGCCGACGGCGGTGGCCCGTACGGTCAGCAGCCCGTCGGTGTTGACCGTCGCCCCGGCAACACGGTCACCCACCGATTTCTCGACCGGGACGGACTCGCCGGTCAGCATCGACTCATCGACGGCGGCGCGCCCGTCGGTGACCTCGCCGTCGACCGGGATCTTCTCGCCGGGCCGCACCCGCAGCAGGTCTCCGACTTGCACCTGATCCACAGGGACGAGAATTTCTTGTCCGTCGACGAGCAGCCGGGCTTCCTTAGCGCCCATCTCCAGCAGCTTGCTGATCGCCTCCCGCGTCTTGCCGTGGGCCCTGGCCTCGAAATAGCGGCCCAGCACGACGAACGCGATGATCAGCGCCGCGGTGTCGAAGAACAGCGGGCCACCGGCGAGCAGCTCGTAGGTGGAGTAGCCAAACGCGGTCAGTGTGCCCAGCGCGATCAGCGTGTCCATGTTCGCGGTCCACGCCCGCGCCCGCTGCACCGCCCCCTTAAGGAACGGCCACCCCGCAATGAATTGCACCGGCACCGTCGCGGCGAACGCCAGCCAGCCCGCCCACGGGTAAGCGCCGAACAGCATCGGTGCCGACATCGACACCAGCCCCAACGGCCAGGCCAGCCACACCCGCCGCCACCAGGCCCGAATCCCGCGTCTGGCCTCCTCGCGCGGCGACGGCGGGGTCGCGGCGGCCGGCTCGAGGTGATAGCCGATACGATCGAGCGCCTGCCGCAGCCGCTCGATCTCCGGCGGCCGGTCGAGCTCGTCACCGCGCGGCCCCAGCAGCGTTCGCGCGATCCCCCCGACGACCTTGCCCACAATGCCGCCGCTGCCGACATCGGCCGAGTGCGGGACACGCGCGGGCACTGACGCCGCGGGAATGTGCTCGGCATCGGCGATCGCCGACACGATGGCCGCGGTGTCGCACCGGCTGGGCGAATACCAGACCACCACCGATCCCGTGCGCGGATAGGCCTGCACGGCGCGCACACCGCTCACCGTGGCGACCGTGTCCTCGATCGCAGCGGCACGGGCCTCATCGAACTCAACCCCGGTGGCGCGCACATGCATGCGGCCCGCCGCGGCGGATACCACGACCGGCGTGGCACCGGCATCCGGAGTAGCTTCAGCGGTCAGCATCATCAGGCTCACTGGTTGTCATCCGGGTCGCGTCGGCCGCCGCTGGCGGTGGGACTTCCTCCCCGAGGCTTTCGACCGCCTCGGCCAGCACGTCGGCCACCGTCAAGCGAGCCCGCTCGGCGGTCTCCCTGGTCTTGCGCTCGGTCGTTCGCGCAACGCGCAGACCCCAGGCGGTAGCCTTGACCGTTGCCTTGCGCCACGGAGCCTTCGCCAATGCCGTGTGCAGCGCCGCATAGGCCGCAAACGCCACCGCGTGGCTCACCGGCGGCGCCGCCTTTCCCAATACTCCCTGCCGCACCATCGCGAACACTCCCTTCCTCATCGTTGCCCCGTCAAGCGGTGACGAACCCATCCTTGACCTTCCAGTGCACTGGAAGGTCAAGGATGGGTGACATGCAGATCGGCGAGCTTGCGAAACTCAGTAACACCAGCGCGAAAACCATTCGCTTCTACGAAGACTCGGGGTTGCTGCCGCCTCCGGCGCGCACGGCGTCGGGGTATCGCGACTATGGGCCCGAGTTCGTGGACCGGCTGCGGTTCATCCATCGAGGCCAAGCGGCGGGGCTGACCTTGCAGAAGGTGCGCCAGATCCTGGCGATCCACGACCGGGGCGAGGTGCCGTGCGGGCACGTGCGACAAGTCCTTAGTACCCGTCTCGACCAAGTCCGCGCGCAGATCGCCGAACTTGTCGCCCTCGAAGGCCACTTGCAGACCCTTCTCGACTACGCGGCGCACGCCGCGCCCACCGAACACGACCAGTCCACGGTGTGCTGGATTTTGGAAAGCGACCTGGATGCCGAGGTCCCCGTCGACCTCAGCCGTCCCCGCGACGAGACAGCGGGCGCCGGTGGCGGATAGAAGGCCTGACCAAGACGGCAGCGACGTGCCCGGGCGGTCATGGACCGATGTGTGGTTGCCGGCAGTCCTGCTGAGTGTGGCAGGGGTGGGCTGGTGGTGGTCGGTGGTCAGCGCCCGCGGCATGGGCGGCGACACAATGACCATGGACGGCGACTCAGGAATGTCCATGGGGGGCCAGTCACCGATGTCGTTCTCCGCGTTCCTCATCGCGTGGGTGGCCATGATGGCGGCGATGATGCTTCCCGCGGTCGTGCCCGTGGTTCGCTCCTACGCCCGCGCCGCCGCGGCTCCGGCGCTCATCTTCGTCGCCGGATATTTGGCGCTGTGGAGCGCCACCGGCATCCCTGCCTTTGTCGCGTGGAGCCACTTCACTGGACCGGTGGCGCACGGATCTGGGTGGGCCGGCCGCCTGGCCGGCGCGGTGGCCGTCGCCGCCGGGCTGTATCAGCTCACACCGCTGAAGGCGACCTGCCTGCGGCACTGCCGCTGGCCGATGCCGTTGTCTCTGCCGCCCGGCCAGCGCCCCGACTACGGTCTGGCACGGGCGCTTGTTGCCGGCGGCCGCTACGGCATGTTTTGCCTAGGCAGTTGCTGGATGCTGTTCGTACTCCTGATCGCCCTCGGCACCATGCAATTGGCGTGGATGCTGTCGCTTTCGGTGGTGATCTGGCTGGAGAGAACGGCCCCCTTCGGCGACCGGGTCAGGCGCTGGACAGCGGCGACGCTCGTAGTTGTTGGCGTTGCGCTGCTGGTGCATCCCGCATTTGTCAGCCACCTCGTCTAATGAAACTCGTCATCACCACGACGCAGCAACCGTGGCTCAAGGCCCTGGCCACGGGCCCAGTAATGGGTTGGCTGGCCAGGTTTGTCGCGTCGTCACCTGGTCGATCAGTCGTTTCCGGCGGCGGGCAGAAGTTCGGCGATCAGGGCGTGGACGCGGTTGGCGATGTCGTCGCGGATGGAGCGGACGACCTCGAGGGGTTGGCCGGCGGGGTCTGGCAGTTTCCAGTCGCGGTAGGTGATGCCCGGGTAGTAGGGGCAGGTGTCGCCGCAGCCCATGGTGATCACGACGTCGCTGGTCTGCACGGTGTCGGCGGTGAGCACCGTGGGCGTGTTGGCGGTGATGTCGATGCCCCGTTCGGCCATTGCGGCCACGGCGGCCGGGTTGATCTGGTCGGTGGGTTCGGTGCCCGCGGAGCGGACTTCGATGCGGTCGTCGGCCAGGTGGGTGAGCAGTGCGGCCGCCATTTGGGAGCGTCCGGCGTTATGCACGCAGACGAACAGGACGCTGGGTTTATCAACCATCAGCGGGCACCGCTTGGCTCGGGTTGTGGTCGAAACAAGCGGGTGCGCAGCGCCAAGGACACGTAGACCAATCCGACCAGCACGGGTACTTCGATGAGTGGGCCGACGACCCCGGCCAAGGCTTGCCCGGAGGTAGCGCCGTAGGTGGCGATCGCCACGGCGATCGCGAGTTCGAAGTTGTTGCCGGCGGCGGTGAACGCCAACGTGGTGGTGCGCGGGTAGCCGACCTTCAGGACGGCGCCGAGCAGGTAGCCGCTGGCCCACATGATGGCGAAGTAGGCCAGCAGTGGCACCGCGATGCGGGCGACATCGAAAGGCCGGGAGGTGATTTGGTGGCCCTGCAGGGCGAACAGGATGACGATGGTGAACAACAGCCCATACAGTGCCCACGGGCCGATACGGGGTAAAAACTGTGACTCGTACCAGGGCCGGCCCTTGGCCCGTTCACCGAGGCGGCGTGACAGGTACCCGGCCAGCAGCGGGATGCCCAGGAAGATCAGCACGGATTTGGCGATCTGCCACGGCGAGACCTCGATCCCGGTCTGGGGCAGGTGAAGCCAGCCGGGCAGCACCGAGAGGTAGAACCAGCCCAGCGCGGCGAACATGAGGACTTGGAAGATCGAGTTCAACGCGACCAGCACCGCGGCGGCTTCGCGGTCCCCGCAGGCCAGGTCGTTCCAGATGATGACCATGGCGATGCAGCGGGCCAGCCCGACGATGATCAACCCGGTTCGGTATTCGGGCAGATCGGGCAGCAGCAGCCAGGCCAGGGTGAACATCACCGCCGGACCGATCAGCCAGTTCAACACCAGCGAGGACACCAGCAGTTTGCGGTCGGAGGTGACCTCGCCGAGCTGGTCGTAGCGGAGCTTGGCCAGCACCGGATACATCATCACCAACAACCCAAGGGCGATGGGCAACGAAACCCCGTCAACCTCGATAGCGCTGAGTTCCGCTCCCAGGCCTGGCACCAGCCGCCCCAACAACAGGCCGGCGGCCATCGCTACCCCGATCCACAGCGGCAAGAACCGGTCCAGTGTGGAGAGCTTGGCGGCCACTGCGGGTGCAGCAGTCGATACGGCGGTGTCACTCATAGGTTTCTCTCCCGATGCGCGAACGGTCAGCCGCTTCGCTGGCAACTATCAACGTGAAGTGGGTTGGGGTGTGAGGGCGCGGTCGCGTTGTCTGCGGCTGCCTCAGTCAGACGATGCGGCGGGTTTGGTGGCGCGGATGATCGCGCCGTGCATTCCTTCGGCCACCTGGTGGGTGAACGTCACTGAGGCATCGACGAATCCGGCCGCGGCCAGTCCGTCCAGATACTCCTGGCGGGACAGTGCCCCGGCGATGCAGCCGACGTAGGAGCCGCGTTCGGCGCGCTCGGCCGCGCTGAGGTGGTCTTCGGCGACGACGTCGGAGATCCCGATCCGCCCTCCTGGGACCAGGACGCGGAACATCTCGGCGAGCACGGCGGGTTTGTCGGCGGACAGGTTGATCACGCAGTTGGAGATCACCACGTCGACGGCGGCGTCGGGCAGCGGGATGTCCTCGATGGTGCCCTTGCGGAACTCGACGTTGGCGGCGCCGGCCTTGGCTTTGTTCTCCTCTGCGAGGGCCAGCATTTCATCGGTCATGTCGACTCCGTAGGCAAACCCGTTCGGACCCACCCGGCGGGCCGACAACAACACGTCGATGCCGCCGCCAGACCCGAGGTCGAGCACGCGTTCACCGGGGTGTAGGTCGGCGACCGCGGTCGGGTTGCCGCAGCCCAGGCTGGCTGCGAGTGCGTCGGCGGGAATAGCGGAGTGCTCGTCGGCGTCGTAGAGGCCGGCGCCGAAGATGGTGCCGATGTCGGCCGAATCGCTGGACCCGCAGCAGCTCGCCGCGGTCAGCACCTCGCTGTTGGTGGCGCCGCCGCCGATCGCGGTGGCGGCCGCACCGTAGCTGGCCCGGACCTGATCGCGCAGTTCGTTGTGGTCGGTGGTCATCCGACCCCACTCCTTTCATCGACAGCTATCTATGGGTGCAGTGTGCACGAAGCATCGATACCTGTCAATGCGTGTGTCATACTAGGGCCATGCCCGCCACGGTCACGTCCCCAACCGATCGCGATGACTCGGGCAGTCTTGCGGCGTGCTGCAGCCCGATCATTGACGGCGTGCTGGACGCGGTGGCCGCCGAGCGACTGGCTGGCGTGCTTAAGGCGCTGGCCGAGCCGACCCGGCTGCGGCTGGTGTCGCTGATTGCGGGCCATGAGGGCGCCCAGGCGTGTGTGTGCGACCTGACCACCCCGGTGGGGCTATCCCAGCCGACCGTATCGCACCACCTCAAAATCCTGGTCGAGGCCGGCCTGCTGGAACGCACTCAGCGCGGCAAATGGGCCTACTACCGGTTAGTGCCCGCCACCCTGGATGTGCTCGGCGGGGTGTTCGCCCGCGCCAGCCACCGGTGACACGCATCCACTTCGCGGCTGAATGTGCGCGGTTAGTCGACGGTTAGTCGGGGCTAAACAGGGCTAAACACGCTTTGTCTTGGCGACTTGCATGCTGGCGCTAACTTCAGTCGCCCTGCGGCCGTCGGGTGTCTTGTGTTGCCCCGAGAGGGGTTTGAGGCGCCCGGCGCGCATACCGTTGGCGATGACGACCACTTCGGCAAGTTCGTGGACCAACACGACGGTAGCCAGGCCGAGGGTTCCGAACACCGCCAGCGGCATCAGCACTGTGATGATTGTCAGCGATAGCCCGACGTTTTGCAGCATGATCTGCCGGGAGCGTCGGGCGTGGTCTAGTGCTTGGGGCAGGTGACGCAGGTCTTGGCCCATCAGGGCGACGTCGGCGGTTTCGATCGCGACGTCGGTTCCCATGGCACCCATTGCGATTCCGAGGTCGGCGGCGGCTAGGGCAGGTGCATCGTTGACGCCGTCGCCGACCATCGCGGTGGGCCGCTGGGCGCGCAGTTGTGCAATCAGGGCAGCCTTGTCTTCGGGGCGCAGTTCGGCATAAATGTGCTGGATTCCAGCTTGGGTGGCCAGCGCCGCAGCGGTGGCAGGGTTGTCGCCGGTGAGCATCGCGACCTGGTAGCCGCGGTCGCGCAGTCCGGTGATGACCCCGGTGGCTTCTGGACGTAATTCGTCGCGGACGGCGATGGCACCGAGCAGCTGTCCACCGCGTTCGACGAGAACCGCTGTGGCCCCGGCTTGTTGCATGTGCGTCACGTGATCGGCAAGGTTGGCGGGGTCGATCCAGCCAGGCCGTCCCAGTCGGATGGCTTGCCCCTCGAGGTGGCCGGTCAGCCCAGCCCCAGGAACGGCATGCACGTCACTCGCGGCGGCCACCGGCGCTTGGGCAGCGGCGAGCACGGCCGCGGCCAGGGGGTGTTCACTGCGGGCCTCGAGCGCGGCCGCCACCGCCAGCACCTCCTCGCGGGTGGCGGCACTGGTGGTGGCGACGTCGATGACGACCGGCCGGTTGGCGGTCAACGTTCCGGTTTTGTCCAGGGCGACGGTGCCGATGGCGCCCAGGGCCTCCAGCGCGGCGCCGCCCTTGATGAGTACGCCGAGTTTGGAAGCGGCGCCGATGCTCGCTACGACGGTGACGGGTACCGCGATGGCGAGCGCGCATGGGGAGGCTGCGACCAGCACCACCAGTGCGCGTTCGATCCAGACCACCGGGCTACCGAAGACGCTGCCGGCCCCGGCGATCAGCGCCCCGGTCATGATGATGCCGGGCACCAGCGGCCGCGCGATGCGGTCGGCCAGGCGTTGGCTGGCGCCTTTGCGGGCTTGTTCGGCTTCCACGATGTGCACGATTCGCGCCAGCGAGTTGTCCTCAACGGTGGCGGTGACCTGAACCTGCAGCACTCCGGACCCGTTGATCGACCCGGCGAACACCTCATCACCGATTCCGGCCTCTACCGGCACCGATTCGCCGGTGATCGCCGAGATGTCTAGGGCGGTGTGCCCGGCACGAATAATGCCGTCGGTGGCCAGGCGTTCCCCGGCTTTGACAATCATCTGATCGCCGACGCGCAGTTCGGTTGTGGCGATCTCGGTTTCGACACCGTCGCGCAGTACGGTGGCCTGGTCCGGCACCAGCGCCAGCAGGGCGCGCAGGCCGCGACGGGTGCGGGCCACCGCGTATTCCTCCAGGCCCTCGCTAACCGAGAACAAAAACGCCAGCATGGCGGCCTCACCGACCTGACCGAGTCCGACCGCGCCGAGCGCGGCGGTGGTCATCAACGTGCCGACACCGAGGCGGCCCTCGGCCAGTCGCTTAGCGGTTGAAGGCACAAACGTCGAAGCACCCACCGCGAGCGCCACGACTTTCAATCCCAGTGCCACCGGCCCGAATGGAGTCAGCCACGCCGTCACCAGTGAGGCGCCCAGCATCACCCCGGAGAACGCGGCTCGCCGCAGCTTGGCGACGCCCCACAGCCGCTGCGACCCGGGCTGGCCGGTGTCGTGGTCACAGCAGCCGCCGCTTCCTTCCCCTGACCGTTGGGAAACCATGTCAGCGTGCCCACCTGATCGCGTCCGCGAGCTCCAGTCGAGAATTCGCTGCACCAGACCGGGGTTGCGCCCATCGACCGAGTGCGGTGCCCGCGGGGGCACCGACTTCGCAGGGATGTGCTCGGCGTCGGCGATCGCCGACAAGATGGCCGCGGTGTCGCAGCGCTCGGGCGAATACCAGACCACCACGGACGCCGTGCGGGGGTAGGCGTGGACGGTATCCACACCGGCCACCTTGGCGACCGTGTCCTCGATCGCGACAGCTCGCATCGCGTCGAAGTGAAACCAGGGCGCATGCACACGTATCCGTCCGGCGCCCGCGGACACTACGCTCAGTGCGGGCCCGGTATCGGTGGACGCTCCAGTAGTCTGCACGATCAACCTTCCTCGTGGATACGGGCGAACCGATTTTCGCCACAATCGGCCGTGGACTTACCCCGCCGCCGAGAAACCGGCGACGGCTCGTCACTCAGCAGCAGTCGTCATCGTCGGTCTTGGCGCCAACCGGCGCAGCGGCATCCTCGCCGATGCGTTCGCGGGCCTCGGCGACCACGTCGGCGACTTTCAGCCGGGCCGACTCTGCTGCCACTTCTGCGCGTCGGGTTCCGCGCAGACCCCACTCGGTTGCGGTGACCGCGGCTCGGTGCACCGGAGCGGTTCCCACGGCCTTGCGCAGTATTTCGTAGGCGCTCACCCCGACCAGCCCGGTGAATACCGTCCCGGCCGCTCTAGCCATGAGTCCATGTGAAGCCACTGCTAACCCCTTCTGTTCGTTCATCTCACTGCGATTGAGCTACTGCGATCGTCGAGTTACCCGAGCAATCTCGGTCATCGACCAACGGGTAGCTCGGCTGCTGCCGACATGACGTGCTCGTCGGCACAGGGTTGGTCGGTATCCACCGCGAGAACAACCTGGACCAATTCGCCCAAGGCCCGGGCGAGGTGGCTGTCGGCCAGCGCATAGCGAACCTGCCGACCCTCATAGGTGGCGATGACCAGCCCACAGCCCCGCAAACACGACAGGTGATTGGACACATTCGACCGCGTCAACTCCAGGTGTGCAGCCAGCTGGCCCGGATAGCACACCCCGTCTAGTAGGGCCACCAGAATCCGGCACCGTGTCGGGTCCGCCAGCGCCCGGCCCAGCCGGGCCAGCGCCGATTCCCGCCTCTCACACGTCAGCATGTACCAAACAGTACAGTAGATGCTGATATAACAGCAAGGGCTGAATTGTGTGGTACCGGTTCGCAAGCCCGCCGTCAGCCATGACATCACTCAGCTGGCCCGTCCCTGGAACGCTTATCGGCTGGTCGTGGGGTCCGCGCGATTTGCGTTGTGTGCGCGGCGTACGGCGCTGAGCTGTTGATCGTGGATCCACTGCTCGATGGGTCGGGTGTGGTCACGGCGCTGGGGAAACCGGCGTCCGATGCTGACGTAGACCGCGTCGACTACGCGAGTTCGCGCGGGTGTTGCTGCCACGCTGTTCCAGATCCGGACGCGAGCATCGGCCAGGATGGCGGCCAAGGCGATCAGGTCGGGGTAGGCGGCGATATGCGTGTCAACGTCGTCGGGCGGCAACTCCGAGGGGCTTGTGCTGCGTGCCCACCAGCGGCGGATCCGCGCGGCATCCTTGACTGCGAACCGTGCGGTGCCGTTGTGACGGCGATGCAATCGGGCATGGTGCTGCGCGGCGGCCAGGACGAGGGGTGTGCAGTGCAGGTCGCGTTGATCTTCGAGGGTGTAGGTGCCCGGGCCGATCCATCGGCGGTGGCGGCGGCAGACGGTGGCGTAGTCGGGTAACCAGCAGTAGACAGGCTCGTAGACACCGCGGCGTGCCATGCAGAGCCGGCAGGCGGGCCGCGCGTGGCGGCGTTGGCGGGTGGGGTCGCGGTCGCGGTTGGCCAGCCCGATGAGCCGGGCTTGAAGGGAGGCCACAGGCTGGCTGCTGACGGTTGCCAACCAGTCCGGCCGGGGACGGCAGATCGCAGGGCCGTCGGCCAGGTAGCGCCGCAGCTGCCGGGGTTCCAGGTGGTTAGCGTGCGCGAGGCGATCAAGATAGGACTGCACGGTTTCTGCGCGAAACGGTGTGACGGTTCGCGGTAACGGCGCCGTAGGCCCGATAGGCCACACCGGCCGGATCGACGCCTCAGCTCGCATGGCGTTGCGCCGATGTTTGGGCCGCGTAGTCGATGAGCACGGTGTCCATCAGATCTCGGGTGCCGCTCTCGGTTTCGTCGAGCATGCTGCGGATCGCCGCCGAGCGGATCAGGTGCGCCAGGCTTCCGATCATGCCGCCGGTGCGTTGATGCAGGTACTTGGCCTCGGCGACCAGCGTTCCGGCGTTGTGGCAGTGCAACCGCAGCGTGCCTTCCATCGCGGCCACCAACGACTTCCATTCCCCGGCATACGGGAACGGGCTGGTGTTGATCACCCCGCAACGCCCGGCCAACTGGCGCCCGCGGGTGCCAGTGAACACCCCGGAGAGCTCCACGTCGATGCCCGCGTAAACGAAGGTGGCAGGTAGGTGTTCGGTGAAGTACTTCAGGTGATCGGACAGTTCCTCGCCGGCGCGGGTATCGAGGTTGAGGTTGTGGATCTCGTCGACGATCACGATGTCGGTGCGGGCGTCGATGAGGACCTGGCAGACGGCGTCGGCGATGTCGGTGACATTCATCCGCGGTTGCATCGGCGGAAGGCCCAGAAATCGGGCGAACTCCATCGCGAGTTTGCGCGGCGAGCCTTTCGGCGGCGCGGTCACGTAGACGACCGGGATCCGGGACTTGTCGGCGAATCGTGTCCGGATCCGCAGTTCGTGAAACCGGCCGAGCTGTTTGACCGCGGTGGTCTTCCCGGTCGCGGCCGCCCCGGAAATGATCAGCCCGCGCCGGGCGCCGATCTCGCGTTGGTTGAGCAGGGTCAACAGCCGGCCTTCGTTGGTGATGCGCTGGATCGCCGACGTGGTGACCACAACCAGTTCACTGTGGTGCGCTACACGGGCTTCGTTGTAGCTGGTCCGCTCGGTCTCCGACAGGGCGCTCCACTGCGCATCGGGCAGCAGGGTGAACTCGGGCGGGTCTGCATCAACGAAACGGCGCCAACCCTCCAGCGTGGTGGTGGGTTGGCGCCGGTCCTCGAGTTGGCTCACCGGCGCAAACGTGTTCACAGCCGCCACGATTCAGCCTCCTTGCGTGCATCGAACACCGGAAGTGGAATGACCTGCGCGATCTCGATGTCCTCGCCGTCCTCCCCGCTGCCTGGTGGCTGGACCAAATAGTACAGTCAACGCTGATATAATGGCAGGAGTTGAATCACCCTCCGATGCTCACGAGCCCGGATTCTGGCCGCCTACGGCGGCGTCTTCGTTGCCGGTTCGCCGGCCTGGGGCCGTGCTCCTCGATGGGTTGCGGCCCGGCCACTGGGATGTGATTGGCGCCCTGTCTGCCTGGTCGGCGTTGCCGTGATCGTGTATGCGATGCGGCCACTAACTTTCGGCCGCAACCGCCCGTCGTAGCGCGGCAAATATCAACTCGCGGGTGGGCAGGTCCAACCGACAGAAATCCCCTGTCGGCGGCTGATCGGGACACATCACATCGGTCCCGTCGATCAGCACCGACGGTGACGGAAACGGGCCGACGCGCTCAACGATCGCCGTATCGATCCCGAGTACGGCCAGACAGTCGACCAGCAATTCATGGGCCGCTGCCGCATTTGGGCAGTCTGAGCTGCTCAGAATCTCAACACGCATTCCACGGCCCTCCAACATCCTCGGCAGCGGCACCTCACGTGAGTCACTTTCCGCGACCCGCTGACAGTTGTAGCCCGGGCTCGACACGCCGGGTAGCTCGGCCGTCGCGGGTACGTCGTGGCAGGCGCAGTCCGCGGCGGCGAGCTCGAGGCGGCTCGCCTTCGATCCCGCGGCCGCAAAGTGCGCCGAGACCTCTTCCAAAAAAGGCGATTTCCCTTTCCTGCCGGGCAACGGTCGCCTGCGGCCGCACCAATTCCGCGCGCTCCTGCACCGAACGCTGCTGTCCACGACCGGAATCAGTCCGTTGAGCGTCGACAGCCCCGCCGACACCGCCTGAACCGGACTCCGGGCCGAATGGTCGCAAACTGCCCAGAACACAACGGACCACGCGTTCCCAAATCGACGCGATCACGTTTCCACGGCTTCGCGCCTACCACTGTCTACCAGGAGCTCGAACTTTTTAGACACGTCCCCGGGGGCGGGGGACCTGTGTGAATAGGTGTTGAAAACTCTAGTGGATGACCTGCGGGGGCCTGGTTCGCGGTGGTGGTGGCGCGCCGGGGACTGATCTTTGGTGTTGCCAGGGTTGAGTATGGGCCTGATGAGAAGCCTAGAGGGGGTGTGACTGGCCGGTGGGCAGGGGCCTGTCGTGGACGACTATCGGCCACCAGAACCAGCGGCCGGCCAGCGTCGCTATCGCCGGTATGACGAATGAGCGCACCAGCAGCGTGTCGAGCAGCAGCCCGAGTCCCACGGTGGTCCCGATTTGGGCGATGTTGTGGGCGTAGCCGGCCAGCATCGCCAGCATGGTGAACCCGAAGACAAGCCCAGCGGTGGTCACCACGCCGCCGGTGTTGACCATCGACCGGATGATGCCGGTCTTGATCCCGGCCGGTATCTCGTCTTTGAAGCGCGCGACCAGCAGCATGTTGTAGTCGGCACCCACGGCCACCAGAAACACGAAGGCGATCGGTGCCACCGACCAGTGCAACGGGTTACCGATGATGTCCTGCCAGACGAACGCCGCCAGCCCCAGTGCGGACAGGTAGGACAATGCCACCGTGCCGATCACGGCGATCGCCGCGACCAGGCTGCGCAGCAGGATCAGGATCACGCAGAACACGAAGGCGAACGCGGCCACCACGCTGGTGGTGAAGTCCTCCTTGGTGAACGCCTCGATGTTGAGCAGGGTGCCGCCCGGGCCGCCGATGCTGACGGTGCTGCCTTCCAGCGACGTGCCTTTCACCGCCTGCAGCGACGTGGGAATGATCTTGGCGCTCAGGGCCATCGCGTCGCTGCTGAACCCTTCCATGTGGGGGGTGACAAGCATCCGCGTCGCCTTCCCGTCTGCGGAGAAGAAGTACGTCATCGCGTCCTTGAACAACGGATTGTCGAAGGCTTGGCTCGGCAGGAAGAACGAGGAGTTGGGGTCGCCCGCATCGAAGTTGTCACGGAGTTCCGCGGTGAATTGCGTGAGCTCCGAGATCTGCGGGATCAGCACCATCAGGGTGTCCTGCAGCGGCGTCGTCACCGCGTCGACCTGATCGACGAAGTCGCTCAGCGTCGCCAACTGGCCGGACAGTACGGGCAGCGCCTGGTCGGCCGCGCGGGTCCCGTCGATCACCTCCGCGATCAAGCCGTCGAAGCGGTGCAGGTCGTCGAAGATCGAGAAGCCGTCGAGCGCGGCCCGGCAGTACTCGTTATCGCGGCACGGCGGGATCGTGTCCACGAAGTCGACGGCGGGTTGAGCGAGATCGCGCAGGGTATCCAGCTTTTCGACCACGCCGCTCAGTGCGGTGCGCAGTTCGGCGGCTCCACCGCGGATCTGGCCCAGACCTCGGCTGCCCGTCGCCTGCGCCTGCTCCAAGCCGCGGATCGCGACCCTCAGCTGTCCGACCCGCCCCGACAGCGCGCTGAGATCATCGGCCCGGTGCGTCAACAGGTCGGTCACCTGGGTCAGCCGCTGACCGATGTAGCCCGCCTGCGAGGTCAGCGTCCCCTGTTTGAGCGGGGCGCCCAGCGGTCGGATGATGCCTTGGACATTGTTGACCCCCGGGATCGACAGGATCGCGTTGGTCAGCTTCGCCAGGGCGATCATGTCCGACGAGTTACGCATGTCGTGATCGGACTCGACCAGAAAGACACTGGGCGACATGATGTTCGGCGGCAGGTGTCGGTCGGCGGCGGCGTAGCCCAGGTTGGCCGGCGAGTCGCTCGGCTGCGCGATCCGTTCGTTGTAGCTGGGTTGGTAGCTCGGCAACACCAGCAGCGCGGGGGCCAGCAACGCGAGGCTTCCCACCAGAACCGGCCCCGGCCACCGCACCACATGGGTGGCGATGCGCCGCCACCGCCGCAGCGAGCCCTGCTCGCGAGGTTCGAAGAACCCGAACCGGCTCCCCACGGCCAGTGTGGCCGGCCCCAGCGTCAGCGCCGCGGCCAATGTCACCAGCACCGCGATGGTGCACGGCAGCCCCGACGTGCTGAAGATGGCCAGGCGCGTAAAGGCCATACAGGCGGTCGCACCTGCGACGGTCATGCCCGAGGCGATGATGATGTGCTGCACTCCGGCCAGCGCGGTGTAGTAGGCGTCGGCGGGATCTTCACCGGCGCGGCGCGCCTCCTGATATCTGCCCAGCAGGAAGATGCCGTAGTCGATACCGGCACCGAGCACGATGACGGCAAGAAGCGCTGAGGCGAATATGGACACCCCGATGACGCGGTGCTCACCGAGCAGCGCTACCAGGGGCCGCCCGACACCGAGCCCGGCGCCCGCCACCAGCAGCGGCATCGACACCGTGATCGGTGACCGATAGACCCACAGCAGAATGGCGCCGACGAGGAGACCACAGGAGATCAGCAGCAGCAGGATCGAGTCGTTGATCGACACGAGCTCGTCGTTGACCACCGCCGACGGCCCGGTCAGGTGTGCGCTGAGCCCATCGGGCGGTGGGGATTCGGCGATGATGTCCCGAACGGCCTGGGTGGACTCCATCGCCAGTGCGGTGCCCATGTTGCCCGCCAGGTTGAGCAGAACGTAGGCGACTTTGCCGTCGGCGCTTTCGTTGGCGGGCGCGAACTGCGGATCGGACCACAGGTCCATCGAGGAGTTGACGTGCTTTTTGTCCTGGTCGATTCGCTCGAGAACCGTCGAATAGTACTGGTGCGCTCCGTCTCCCAGCGGCTCGTCGCCCTCGATGAGCAGGTAGACGAAGTTGTTGGTTCCGGCACCGCCGAAGTAATCGCCCATCTTGGCGATGGCCTGCACGGAAGCCGCGTCGTCGGGCAGGAATGACCGGGCGTGCCCTTTGATCACGGTCTCGAGCTGCGGGACAGCGAGATTTAATACCCCCGCGAGCGCGAGCCACGAGACGATGACCGGCAGCGCGAAGACGTACAGCAGCCGGGCCGGCAGTGGCCGTCCCGGCCCGGCCTGGTCGCCGTTGGATCGCAATATCGTCGGCGTGTTCACGAGACCACGACCTCGCAGGACACCGCGGTCGAGTCGGAAGCCTGTTCGTCGCGAATCCGCCCGTCGACGGTGACACGGCAGGACAGCGGTGCCGCGTCGGCCTGGGCGATCACGCCGCTGGAGACCGTGAGCTGCCGCGTTCGCAGCGTGGCGAGCCACGGCAGAGTGCTCGACACCTCACGCACCGTGCCGTCGGCGTCGAGATACGACGCGGACACGACGGTACCGACGGGGCCGTCGAGGCGGTACTCGATGACTTTCTCCCGGAGTTTCCCCGCCGACGGCGGGCGGGCCGAATGCCCGATCGCAGGGTCGGGAATATCACTGAGCCGCAGGTGGGCGATGTATACCCCGGCAATGCACAGGGTTGCGGCGACAACCAGATGAACCCACGCCTGACGCATGTGCCCTGCCTCCTCATCCGTCGACCTTTACCCGATACCAGCGGTACCGAAATTAATTGAACGGTCGGTCATTTGATAGCGAGTGCTTGTAACGTCACAGCGCCCCAACAGTGCGTTTCACGTCACATCCATTGATATATCCGCAGATGGATCGGGGGTTTTCGGTTGGGGAACCTGGTAGAAGGGACAGGTGGCGAGAGCTGGAACCAAAGGCGTCCCCCGAGCTCAGCGTGAACAGCAGATCCTCGACGCAGCGTGCCGGGAGTTCGCGCGTGCCGGGTACGCCGGCATGTCGCTTGCCGCTGTCGCTGCCGGGGCCGATATCTCCAAACCGATGATCCTGGCGTACTTCGGATCCAAAGAACAGCTCTATATCGCCTGCCTAAAGCGCGCCAGCGACAAGGTCGGGGACCAGATCGAGGCCGCCATGGGGCGGGTACCGCCGACACTGGCGCTGCCGCAGGAGGTTTTCCGCGCCATCTTCCACGCCTTGGATCCGCGACCTGCCGACTGGCTCGTCATCTGGGATCAGACCCTGCCGGAGGGCGGTGACGCACTCGCTGCCGCGAAGACCGCGCGTTCGAGGCTGGTCGAACTCGCCGGACAGGGGGTCGCGGCGATCGGGGAGGCGCCGGCCGACCGGGCGATGCAACTGCGCGAGCGCGAGGATCTCGCGGTGCTCACCCAGGGGTGGATGGGCATGGTGGGCGCCATCGTCAATTGGTGGATTCGCCATCCCGACCAAACCGCTGACCAGATGGCCGAACGGGCCGGCCGGGCCCTCGCCGTCGTGGCCGGCGCCGGCCTGTCCGACGAGTGGACGGCTGACGCTGCGCCGGCCACCCCGGCGCCGGGGGTACGGGTGCGCGGCTCGGAGACCGGGCGGCCGCTGATGGCGGCATTCGACCTGTTCGGCCGGCGCTGGGCGATACTGATTGTCTGGCAACTACGAACGGAGGCAAAGAGCTTCACGCAGCTGCAAGAAGATACCGACGTCACGCCCGGGGTGCTGCGAATGCGGCTACAAGAACTGACCGATGCACGCATCGTGCGAGACCGAAACGCGCAGTACTCCCTCACCGCGCTGGGTCGCAGCCTGCTCGTCGCGCTGGCCCCGTTGGAGTTATGGGCCAAGGCGTGGTCGGCCAAGCGTTGACCGCGCTAAGGGCCGGTGGCCGGCCGCACGTCCACCCACTCGATGTATCCGGACCCTTCCACCGGTTCGCCCCGGAACTTTGCGGTGTAGCTGTAGGCGCCCGAATATCCGCGGCCATGCCCGAAACGCATCGGTGAATCGACCGCGCCATCGACCGTGAGAATCTCCTGGCCGCGGTCGCGGACGACCCACCGCAGGCCGGCCGGCAGCCGCATCCGGCGGCCCCAGCGATCGACCGCGGGTTCATCCTGATATGTGACATCGAAATCGACGTCATCGAAGACGGTGGTCTCGCCGCCGAGGACTCGCAGGTGCGCGAGCAAGCAGGCGGTGTGCCCCCGAGCGCTGACCTTGGTCAGCAGCAACTGTGTTCGATCATCCAATTGCAGAACCTGGTAGGTGAAGAAGTCCACAGGTAATTTCAGCCGGGCAGGCACCGGTTTTCGGCTCAGCCCCTGATGCCCGGCGCATCGCGCGTACTCGAACGTGCCGAGCCCGCGGATCGCGGTCTCACCGGCGCCATCGGTGATCGTTCCCCGGTATGGCGCCAGCAGACTCAAGTGCTGGTAGATCGGCGTGTCGACGAAGAACGACGCCTGTCGTGTCACGGTCAGGTCCAGATCGAGCGAGAACGTGGCGTATCTGCCGCGAACCCTGACCTCGGGCAGTCGAATATCCAGCTCAAGGTCATCGCCCCAGCGCAGCATTGAGCCGTCGTCGGCGAACGCACACTCGGTCGCGGCGTCGTACGCCCGATAGTGATGCTGATCGGCGTACGCGGTCGACGAGAACACCGTGCTGGTGTTTCGGACGTCCGGGGCGGCGAGCGCGTCGTTGTCGAAGATCTCCGTTCCGGTGGCACCCAGCAGTGTCATGGTGTTGATGTACCGATACGGGTCCGGCAGCCGCGGAACGAAAACACCGAAGTGGGTCCACGCCCACAACCGTGAGTCCAGATGCGGTCGCATCCGGTAGCCGGCCGGCAGCGCGCGACACGAATTCGCCATCCGCCGGTCGACCGGCGGCGTGACGCGCAGCACGGTCGCCGCCAACGCGCGCGACACCACTCGATCCATGATCGTACCTCCCGGGGCATGCAATTGAACGATCGGTAATATCGCCGTCTCGTCAGACTACAACCACACGAGACAAGCGCGGACAGTCATCCGTTAGTTTTCTCAGCACCTATCGGTCCCCCGCCCCCGGGACGGGGACCTGTGTGAATAGGTGTTGAAAACTCGTGTGGATGCCGGCGGCCGCCGGTGCGCGGTCGTGGGGCGCGTTGCCTGCCGGCTTTCGGTGGTCGGTCAGCCCGCAGACGGCCCGGTCTGGCTGAAACGCGCAGCAATCCGCGGATTGTCCAGCAGGTGCTCCGGGAACCCGGGACCTGCGTGGACGTGGGTCTGCTCGGACGCCACGGCACCACCGCAGTGCGCGCACACCACGACGGCCTCCAGGTCGTGGCCGCACGGCTCATGGCTCAGGATCACCGGCAGTTCTTTGCCGTGATTCATCCACCGGTCGCCCCAGGTCTTCATCGCGGCCATGACGGGGAAGAAGTCACGGCCGGATTCGGTGAGCAGGTATTCATGCCGGACCGGCTCGGTCTGGTATTCGCGGCGCTCGAGCAGGCCGGCGTCGACGAGTGCCCGCAGTCGGTCGGTCAGGGTGTTGCGGGCGATGCCCAGGGAGGCGATGAACGCGTCGAACCTGGTTTCGCCGTAGAAGGCCTCACGCAGCACGAGCAGCGTCCAGCCGTCACCGAGCAGGTCGGCGGTGCGCGCGATGGTGCAGGGCCATCTGGCGAACGAGGTCGTTTTCACGTTGATGAGCATATCAGTTGCGTGTTGAGACCGACTTGCGGCGACGACGGCGACGGGCTACTGTCCGGGTCAGTCTTAATATGCAACTACGTCAGCTCACCGGAGGAGCGAGGCATGTCCGAAGCCGCCGTCAGCACCGGGCGCGAGGCGCAGTGGAAGCCGAGCGCCTGCATCCTGTGCGAGTGCAACTGCGGCATCGAGGTGCTCGTCGAGCCCGATACCGGACGGTTCCTCAAGATCCGCGGCGACAAGGCGCACCCTGCCTCGGCGGGCTACACCTGCAACAAGGCGTTGCGCTTGGACGCCTACCAGAACGGCCGCAACGATCGGCTCACCAAACCCCTGCGGCGCCACCAAGACGGCACCTTCGAGGAGATCGACTGGGACACCGCGCTCACCGAGATCGCCGAGCGGCTCACCCGGCTGCGCGACGAGCACGGCGGCGAGTCGATCTTCTACTACGGCGGAGGCGGCCAGGGGAACCATCTCGGCGGGGCCTACGCGCCGGCGACGATGGCCGCCTACGGCGCGCGCTTTCGCTCCAGCGCGCTGGCGCAGGAGAAGACGGGTGAGTTCTGGGTTGCTGCCAGAATGCTCGGCCGTCCGCACCGATCCGATTTCGAGCACTGCGAGGTCGCGGTCTTCGTCGGCAAGAATCCCTATCAGTCCCACGGCTTCCCACGAGCCCGCTCGGTGCTCAAGGAGATCGGCAAGGACCCGTCCCGATCGATGATCGTGATCGACCCGGTGCGCACCCAGACAGCCGAGCTGGCCGACTTCCATCTGCAGCTGCGCCCGGGCACCGATCTGCACCTGTTGACCGCGATGGTGGCGGTGCTGGTGCAGGAGGATCTGATCGACCACGCCTGGCTGGCCGAGCACACTGACGGGTTGGCCGAGGTCGCCGCGGTGATGCGCGAGGTGTCGGTCGCGGACTACTGCGCTGTCGCCGACGTGCCCGAAGACCTGGTGCGCGCCGCCGCGCGGCGCATCGCCGCGGCCGGGTCGGTGGCGATCCTGGAGGACCTCGGCGTCCAGATGAATCGCAACTCCACGACCGTGTCCTATGTCGAGAAGCTGGTGTGGCTGCTCACCGGCAATTTCGCCAAACGTGGAACGCAGTACGTCTTCTCCGGGCTCGCGCCGATCGCCCGCGATCGCGGGCAGCCGTTCGACGACATCCCCCGCACCCCGGTCAGCGGGGCGGCGATCGTCAGCGGGCTGATTCCCTGCAATTCGATCCCCGACGAGATCCTCGCCGACCACCCCGACCGGTTCCGTGCGGTGATCGTCGAGAGCAGCAACCCGCTGCACTCGCTCGCGGACAGCGCGCGGATGACGGAGGCGTTCCGGGCCCTGGAGCTGGTGGTCGTCATCGACATCGCCATGACCGAGACCGCGCGCGAGGCGGACTACGTCCTGCCGCCGCCGACCCAGTACGAGAAGTACGAGGCGACCTTCTTCGACTTCGAGTTCCCACGCAACCTGTTCCATCTGCGCCATCCGCTGCTGGACGCCCCGGCCGGCCAGCTGGCCGAGCCCGAGATCCACGCCCGGCTGTGCGAGTTGGCCGGCGCCGTCGGTGAGGCCGACTACGCGCCGCTGCGGGCGGCGCTGGCGCAAGGGCGAGAGGCCTTCGCCCAGGCGATGCTGGGCGTGCTCGCCGACCGCCGGCTGGCCAAACTGGCCCCGGTCCTGCTCTACCGGACGCTGGGCCCGACGCTGCCGGACGGCGCGGCGGGCGCGGCCGTGCTGTGGGGGGCGTCGCTGATGTGCGCGATGGAGAACCCGGCCGGTGTTGCCCGGGCCGGTTACGGCGAGGGGCTGATGGCCGGCGACCGGCTCTTCGAGGCGATCCTGGCCAGCCCGCACGGAGTGGTCATCACCGACGACGAAGACGACGAGTCTTGGCGGCGACTTGGCGGCCGGCGCATCCAACTCGACGTACCCGAACTGCTCGATGTGGTGCGCAAACTCGGCGACGACGAAGCCGTCATCACCGACCCCGACTATCCGCTGGTGCTCTCTGCCGGGGAGCGCCGCGACTTCACCGCCAACACGATTTTCCGCGACCCGGCCTGGCGTAAACGCGATCCCGAAGGCGCGCTGCGGGTATCGGAGGCCGACGCCGCCGTGTGGTCGTTGGCTACCGGTGACCAGGTGCGGGTTTGTACCCGCCGTGGCTCAGCCGAAGCCGTGGTCACGGTGGTCGACACCATGCGGGCGGGGCACATCTCCCTGCCGAACGGGCTCGGTCTGGTCTCCCAAGACGGCGAACAGGTCGGTGTACGCCTCAACAACCTGACCGCGTCCGCGGACCGCGACGAATTCGTCGGCACCCCATGGCATAAGTCTGTCCCGGCGAGACTCGAGAAGATCTGATGCACAAGTTCCGTCAGGCCATCGAGGCTGGTGACCTTTCAAGCCGCCACGGCCGGTATGAACTCATGATCGCCGGCCTGAACCTGGAGACCGTCACCCTGGAGCGCGACGGCCACGTCCTGCTGATGGGTCTCAATCGGCCCGAGAAGCGCAACGCGTTCAACACCGCGATGCTGGCCGATCTGTCGCGCGCCTACGCGTTGCTGGAGGCCGACGACGACCTACGGGCGGGGGTGCTGTTCGCGCACGGCGAGCACTTCACCGCCGGGCTGGACCTGATCGATGTCGCGCCGAAGATCGCCGGCGGCGCATCGGTCTATCCCGAAGGAGGGCGTGACCCGTGGCGCCTTGACGACACCTGGACCAAGCCCATCGTCGCCGCCGCCCAGGGGCACTGCCTGACACTGGGCATCGAGTTGCTGCTGGCGGCCGACATTCGCATCGCCGCGCAAGACACCCGATTCGCCCAGATCGAGATCCGCCGCGGCATCTTCCCGTTCGGCGGCACCACGATTCGCATGCCGCAACAGGCCGGCTGGGGCAACGCGATGCGCTGGCTGCTAACCGGTGACGAGTTCGACGCCGCCGAGGCTCATCGCATCGGCGTGGTCCAAGAGGTCGCCCCTGACGCCGACACGGCTCTGCAATACGCCCGCGACATCGCCCACACCATCGCCGACCGCTGCGCACCGCTCGGGGTCGCCGCCACCCTGGCCTCGGCGCACACCGCACGTCTTGACGGTGACAGCGCCGCCATCGAACAACTGCGCCCCGAGGTGCAGCGGCTGTTCGGCAGCGCCGATGCCGCTGAGGGAGTGCAGTCGTTCGTCGAACGCCGCGACGCCCGCTTCCAAGGCCGCTGAACCACCCGGACCGCGGACCCGGATTCGGTCACCCAGTCCGGGGCCCGATGCCAAGCCTGGGCTGGTCAGCCTCCATGGGGTTTCCAACATGTCCCCGGGGGCGGCGGACCTGCAAGAACGAACAGGTCAGTCGGACAGCCGATCGTAGTCGGCAATCTGGCGTGTCAGGTACAGGGGTTGGCGAGGATCCACGGTTGTTTCCGGCCGCGGCTCCCGGGCCTCTGGCGTCAACCGTTGGTCGCGGTTTTGCTCCGCTGGTAGTGCCGGCGCGCTTTCATACGGTTGCCGCAGATGGCCATCGAGCACCACCGGGCAGTGTTGGGCTTGCTGCGATCGATCAGGAACAGCCGGCATTCGGAGTTGGCGCAGGGGCGCAGCCGCCCGGGACTGGAGATGCGCAGCGCGTCCCACGCGAGGACGACGCGCGCGGTGGCCGGGGAGGCGTCGCGCGCAGCCAGGATCCAGTCGATACCGTCGTCAGACATGTTGGGTGACAAGATGATTCCGTTAAGGAACGGTTGCAACGTCTGCGGGTCCTGATCGCCACGCACCACTGCTTGCAATGCTGCCCGCGCGTCGAGGAGTTCCTGAAGCTGCCCAGCGGTGAGGGCTAGACCATGCGCATTCAGCCAGGCCTGCGCCGTGGCCGGGTCTTCGAGTTCATCGTGTGGCATGCCCTCGATGACCGGGGTGGTGTTGAGCAGGTCCAGGAGCAGAGCCTCATCGACGGGCCCAGCCGCAACAATCTCCATATAACCTCCAAAATCCTATTGACAGGTTACACCACGAGTGCTTGGCTACTAACTATCAAAATCTAGTTAAGGGGTTAGTTATGGCTTCTTCTATCAGGTACCGGTACGCCACCGTCGCCGGGCGACGATTGTTCTACCGGGAGGCGGGCAGCGCCGGCGCGCCTGCGATCGTGCTGCTGCACGGCTTCCCCGCCAGTTCGCATATGTTCCGGGACCTCATTGCGCGCCTGGCTGACGACTACCGCGTGATCGCCCCCGACCACCTCGGGTTCGGGTACTCGGATATGCCGCCGGTGACTGAATTCGACTACACCTTCGACAATCTCACCGAGTTCACCCAGGCGCTGTTGGATCAGCTCGGGTTGGACCGCTACGCGATCTACGTCCAGGACTACGGTGCACCGATCGGCTGGCGCCTGGCGCTGAGTCGGCCCGGATCCATCAGCGCCATCGTCACGCAGAACGGCAACGGCTACGACGAGGGCTTCGTGGAGGATTTCTGGAAGACCGTCTGGGACTATCAGCATGAGCAGACCGCCGAGACGGAGGCGGCCATCCGCACGGCGCTCGACGTCGACGCGGTCAAATGGCAGTACCTGACCGGCGCGCCGGATGAGTCCCTGGTCAGTCCCGACACCTGGACCTTGGACGCTGCGCTGCTGTCGCGGCCGGGCAACGACGAGGTTCAGCTCAAGCTGTTCCGGGACTACGCGACCAATGCGCCGATGTATCCCGCGCTGCACGACTATCTGCGGTCCAGCGAAGTCCCGGTGCTGGCCGTCTGGGGGGACAAGGACCCGATCTTCGGCCCCGAAGGCGCCCGGGCCTTCGGCCGGGACGCGCACGACGCCGAGATCCACCTGCTCGACGGCGGCCACTTCCTATTGGAGACCGCCGTCGACGAGGTCGCTGCATTGGTCAAGAACTTCTTGCACCGGATTCCCAGGAAATGACCGCCGCAGCTCGAAAGTTCCAGTTCGCCAGTGATATTGAAGGAGACAACAACATGTCCACCACACCGACACCGACTGCCCCGCTCGCGCCCGCGATGGTGCGAGAAGCCCCGGGCGGCCCGACCATGCGGGCGATTGTTCTCGACGGCTTCGGCGGACCAGACGCCTTGGCCTACAACGATATCCCCAAACCGCGACCCAAGCACGGTGAGGTGGTGATCAGGGTCAAGGGATTCGGGATCAACCACGCCGAGATGCACATGCGCCGCGGTGAGTGGGCCGAGGCTGCCGAAGTCAGCGGCATCGAATGCGTCGGCATCGTCGATGCCTGCCCTGGGGGAGAGTTTCAGGTCGGTGCCAAAGTCGCGGCCCTGATGGGTGGGCTCGGCCGCACCATCAACGGCAGCTACGCGCAGTTCACCCGGGTGGGCGCCGACAACGTCGCGCTGATCGAATCAGACCTGCCCTGGGATCAGTTGGCCGCGCTCCCGGAAACCTATGCCACCGCGTGGACCTGCCTGTTCCGCAACCTCAACCTGACTGCGGGGCAGACCATCGTGATTCGCGGGGCGACATCGTCGTTCGGTCAGGCCGCAGTGAAACTGGCTGTCGAAGCCGGTGCCCGGGTGATCGCCACGACGCGCAACCGGACACGATTCGACGTGCTGACCTCGCTGGGTGCCGAACGCGCCGAACTGGAGGTTCCCGATCTGGGTGCCCGCATCGCCGAGGCCAAGCAGATCGATGCTGTCCTGGATCTGGTGGGCAACAGCACGATCCTCGACTCCTTGGACATGCTGCGCAGGGGTGGAACGGCGTGCCTGGCCGGTTGGCTGGGCGGGCTGGATCCGATCGGTGACTTCAACCCGCTGCTGCAGATGGCCAGCGGCGTCAACCTCAGCTTCTTCGGCAGCTTCGTGTTCGGCACCCCCGGGTTCGCGCTATCCGATGTCCCGCTGCAGGACATCGCGAACAAGGTCCGCGACGGTCGCCTGGATGCCAGGCCCACGCATGTCTTTTCCTTTGACCAGATCCGCGAGGCGCATCGGGTCATGGAAGCAGGAGACGCCGTCGGCAAAATCGTCGTGGTGGTCGACGACTGAGATCGTCGTTACGGGGAGTCGGTCAGGTCGGCCGGCGGCGTGTTCACCAGTAGTGGGTCGGGTACGGCTGACATCGCCAGCAGTCCCCGCACCCCGCGGATCACCAGCGGCCAGGTGCGCGGGTTGCGCAGGTTGAGTCCGCCGATGAGTTGCTTGAGCATCGACAGGGTGTCGAAGTAGATCCGCTCGGCGACCAGCTTCTCGTCCTGGTCGAAGACGAAGTACGCCGTCATCCGGGTGCAGTGTCGCGATCCGGTGGCCGGTATGCCGCCCAATGGCCCCAAATGTGTTCCGAGGAGCCAGAACTCGACGATCACGGCGTCGGCGCTGTGTCGCAGCGCGATGATCTCGTGGTCCTGGTCGGGGAACGCGACGCGGGTGTCCCGGTAGTAATCGCGGACCTCGGCGTCACCGTCGTGCACGGTCAGAGTGGGAACGATCTCGTAGTGCGGGTGGGGAAACGTGGCCAGCACGTCGTCCCAATCCTGGCGCACCTCGTCGTGGAAGTGATCGAGCACGAGCTTCTCGCGGGCCCGCAACACATCTGCGTGCGGGATGGCGAAGCGGTCGGTCATGAATCCTCCAGACAACGGCCCGTCGGGCAGCCATAGTGGGAAGGTTAATCGTGTTCGGCGGTGCCACATCAGCAATGGCCCTGGTCCCGCTGGGAAGGGACACCCATGAAGATCGCCGTCGCCGGCGGTACGGGCAAGACCGGACGCCCGGTCGTCGCCCAGCTGGACGCGCAGGGGCACCAACTGGTGATCCTGGCCCGCTCACACGGGGTCGATCTGCTGCAGAACACCGGTCTTGAGGCAGCACTCGACGGTGTCGACGCCGTCATCGACGTCACCGACTTCGCGACCATGAACGCCAAGAAGGCGCGGGCCTCCTTCGGCGCGGCGACGGCCAACCTGCTGGCCGCCGCACGGCGGAGCGGAGTGCGCCACCATGTCGTGTTGTCGATCATCGGCATCGACCGGGCGCCCACCGGCTACTACCAGGGCAAGCTGTGCCAGGAGGAGACGGTGAAGGCCGGTGGAGTTCCGTGGACGATCCTGCGGGCCGCCCAATTTCACGAATTCGCCGCCCAGGTCCTGGCGCAGGTGCCCGGGCCGGTCGCGCTGGTGCCGAAGATGCGATCGCAGCCCATCGCTGTCAGTGAGGTCGCCGCCCACCTGTGCACCCTGGCCACCGGCGATCCCCAGCAGATGGCGCCCGAACTCGCCGGACCGCGGGTGGAATCGATGGTCGACATGGCCCGGCAGTTGATCCATCGACGCGGTCGGCACCGGCCCGTGATTCCACTTCGGTTACCGGGCGCGGCCGGCAAGGCCATTGCCGGCGGCGCACTGCTGCCGACACATCCCGGCCCCAGGGGGCGTCAGACGTATGCCGACTGGCTGGCCGCACTCACCCCGGAGGACACATGAATCTCATCGTGCATCGCCTCGCTCTGATCCTGCTGACACTCGTGGGCCTGAGCCTGGGAGTGTGGGCCTACTTCGCTCCGCTGAATTGGTACAACACGTTTCCCGGCATGGGCATGCACTGGCTGCCGGTGCTTGGCCCCTACAACGAGCATTTCGTGAAGGACGTCGGCTCCCTGTTCTTCGGGCTGGCGGTGCTGAGCGCCCTGGCGCTGTACTACCTGCGCAACCGCCCCGTCGTCGTGATCACGGCGGTCGGCTGGTCGGTTTTCAATGTCCTGCACCTGATCTACCACGTCGGCATGCTGCACATGTACGGCCGGCGTGACGCGGTACTGAACGTCGTCAGCCTCGGCCTGCGCTGGTGTTGTCGCTTGTCCTGCTCGTCCCCGCACGCAGCCACGCCACCGCGGACCGCGCATGACACATGACTACGACGTTGTGGTGATCGGCTCGGGAATCGGCGGCAGCGTCGCGGCGCTGCGGCTGACCGAGAAGGGCTATCGGGTCGGCGTGCTGGACATGGGCCGGCGCTGGGCCCCTACCGACTTCCCGCCCAACAACTGGCATGTCCGCAAGGCCATGTGGGCGCCGAAACTGGGCTGCTACGGCCCGCAACGTTTGACCGTGCTGGGCAAGACATTCATCGCCAGCGCGGTCGGAGTCGGCGGCGGATCGCTGATCTACGGCAACACCCTCTACGAACCGTTGGAGCGCTTCTACTCCGACCCGCAGTGGGCGCACATCACCGACTGGCGCTCCGAGCTCGCACCGTATTACGACCAGGCCCGCCGGATGCTCGGGGTGACGCCCACCCCGCACACCACCCCGGCCGACGAGGTGTTGCTGGCGGTGGCCCGCGATCTCGGCGTCGAGCACACCTACCACCCCACCAACGTCGGGGTGTTCTTCGGTGACGAGCCCGGCAAGACCGTCCCGGATCCGTTCTTCGGCGGCGCCGGCCCGGATCGCGCCGGCTGCATCGGATGCGCGCAGTGCTTCACCGGTTGCCCGCACAACGCCAAGAACACCACCGAGACCAACTACCTGTATCTGGCCGAACATGCCGGCGCCGAAATCCATCCGCTGACCATGGTCACCGATGTGCGGCCCGACGGCGACGGCTATGTGGTGAGCACGGTGCGCACCGGCCGGTGGCTGCGTAAGCACAAGCGGGACATCACCGCCGGCCAGGTGGTGTTCGCCGCGGCGTCGCTGGGCACCCAGCGGCTGCTGCACAAGCTGCGCGACACCGGATCACTGCCGAACCTCTCGCCGCGGCTGGGGGAGCTGACCCGCACCAATTCCGAAGAGGTGCCGGTGGTGTTCGCGCCCGACCGTGACGACTTCGCCCAGGGCGTGGCGATCACCTCGTCGATCCACCCGGAGGCCAACACCCATGTCGAGGTGTGCCGTTATGGCAAAGGCTCCAACCTGTTGTCGATGATGGGCACCCATCTGATCGACGGTGGCCCTTGGCGTTTCGCGCGGCTGCTGCTGATGATTCTGCGGCATCCGGTGATGTTGCTGCGCAGCCTGTTTCCGCGCAACGCCTCGGAGCATTCGATCATCATCCTGGTGATGCAATCACTGGACAACTCGCTGACCACCTATCGTCGCCGTGGCCTGTTCGGCACCCGTATGACGGCGAAACAGGGTGTGGGCGAACCCAATCCGGATTGGATCCCGACCGCCCACGATGTGGCGCGCCGGATGGCCGAAAAGGTCGGCGGCGTCGCCGGGGGTACCTACCTCGACGCGCTCAACATCCCGTTGACGGCACACTTCATCGGGGGCTGCCCGATCGGCGAGTCCGCGCAGACCGGAGTCCTCGACCCCTATCAGCGGGCCTACGGACATCCTGGCATCCATGTCGTCGACGGCTCGGCGATCACGGCCAACCTGGGTGTGAACCCGTCGTTCACCATCACCGCGCAAGCCGAACGGGCGATGGCGTTCTGGCCCAACAACGGTGAGCCGGATCCACGCCCGCCACTGGGACAGTCCTATCGGCGCATTCCACCGGTGCCCCCGCAACACCCGACGGTCCCGGACAGTGCGTCCGGCGCGCTGCGGCTGCCGCTGGCACCATGAAGCCGAATGAGGATACCCCTGGCCGAGGCGCGCTGGAGTCACTGATAGCAGCCGATCTGCGGGAGTTGACCGCCGAATCCGAGCAGATCGGGCAGCGTTTCGCCGGATCTCAAGACGTGCGTGCCAACGATTTTCGCGCCCTGCTGCACATCATGGTCGCCGAGACGGCCGGCAAGCCGATCAGCCCCGGTGAACTCGGTCAACGGATGGGGCTATCCGGTGCCGGCACCACGTATCTGGTCGATCGGCTGATCGAGTCGGGCCACGTCCGGCGCGAAGCGCACGAGTCCGATCGTCGCAAGGTGGTCTTGCGTTATGCCCAAAGAGGTCTGGATACCGCCAGCGCTTTCTTCACCCCGCTGCACAACCACACTCATCGGGCGATGGCGAAACTTTCCGATTCCGACCTGGAGACCGCCCACGAGGTGTTCGGCGCCCTCATCGCGGCCATGCGAGATTTCCGCGCCGAGTTGGACCTGACCTGAACCGCTCCTGCGCGAGCAGCGTCGCGATGCGCCGTCGACGGTGCGCCGCTATCCTGGCGCTGTGCCGACGTTCTCCGAGGTGTCTCGTGAAAAATATCTGCTGCTGACCACGTTCACCAAGGACGGCAGGGCCAAGCCGACCGCGGTGTGGGGAGTGCCCGACGGCGACAAACTACTGGTGATCACTGACGATGGTTCGTGGAAGACCAAGCGGATCCGCAACACCCCGCGGGTGACCATCCAGAAATGCGGCGCGCTGGGCGCCCCGAAAGGTGAGCCGGTCGAAGCGGTGGCCGCAGTGTTGCCCAAGAGCGAGACCCGGCGGGTCTACGACGCGGTCGTCAAACGCTACTGGTGGCATGCGTGGTGGTTCGTCCCGCACTCGATCGTGCGGGGTGGCATCGACAAGGTTCACATCGGCTTGGAGATCACACCCGCCACTTCGTAGCCCGCGCGCGGCAACCGGTCCGCAGGCAGGATGGTCAGATGCCGACCTTGCTGTGGTTTCGCCGCGACCTGCGAGTCGGTGATCTGCCGGCACTGTCGGCTGCGGTGGCCGATGACCCCGAAGTCCTGGCGTGCTTCGTGCTGGATCCACGGTTGGAGGCGTCATCGGGTCAGCGTCGACTGCAGTTCCTCGGTGACTGCCTGCGGCAACTGCGTGATGATCTCGATGGCCGGCTGCTGATCACCCGCGGGACGGCGCACGAACGGATCCCGCAGCTCGCCCGGGAGATCGCCGCCTCGGCTGTGCACGTGTCGGGTGATTTCACCCCATTCGGGCAGCGACGCGACCAGCAGGTGCAGAGTGCGCTCGGTGGCGTGCCGCTGGTGTCTACCGGTTCGCCCTACCTGGTCTCGCCCGGGCGCGTGGTGAAGGACGATGGCAGCCCGTATCGCGTGTTCACTCCGTTCTTTCGGCGGTGGCGCGAACACGGCTGGCGCCGGCCCGCCTCCTCCGGCCCCGAATCCGCGCGGTGGATCGATCCGTCAGGCGTGCCCGGTTCCGATCCGGCGGAGATCCCCGACCTCGGTGTCGAACTCGAATTGCCCGCCGGGGAGCCCGCAGCACTGCAGCACTGGCGAGGTTTTGTGGAGGCTCGATCGGACCGCTACGAGTCCGACCGTGACCGACCCGATCGCGACGGCGGCAGCCGGATGTCGGCCTACCTGAAATTCGGCAACATCCATCCGCGCACCATGGCAGTCGACCTCGATATGCGATGTCCCGGTCGGGCAGCGTACTTGCGGCAGTTGGCTTTTCGGGACTTCTATGCGGCGGTGCTGCATCACTGGCCGCGCAGTGCCTGGGCGAATTGGAATCGGGATTTCGACTCGATTCAGACCGATACCGATGCCGAGGCGCAACGTCGGTTCGAGCGGTGGAAGACCGGGCAGACCGGCTTTCCCATCGTCGATGCGGGGATGCGTGAACTGAGCGCCACCGGATTCATGCACAACCGCGTGCGGATGATCGCCGCGTCGTTCCTCGTCAAAGATCTACATCTGCCCTGGCAGTGGGGAGCGCGCTGGTTCTTGGATCAGTTGGTCGACGGCGACATGGCCAACAATCAGCATGGCTGGCAGTGGGCCGCGGGATGCGGCACCGATGCGGCGCCGTATTTCCGCGTCTTCAACCCGACGCTGCAGGGCGCCAAGTTCGACCCGGACGGTGCTTACGTGCGCCGCTGGGTTCCGGAGTTGGCCGATGTCGAAGACCCCCACCTGGTCAAGGGAGCCCGGCCGCGGGATTACCCGGCGCCGATCGTGGATCACCGCGACGAGCGCGCCGAGGCGCTGCGCCGGTATCTTTCAATAAATGAATAATTCATTTAATGAATGAGAAGAGGGAGCATGCGTCTGACCACTCTGCTCGGCACCGGTGCCGCAGTCGCCGTCACGGCGGTCACCGGCGCTCTCGCGACCACACCGGAGGTCGAAAGCGGTTGGTATGAGCAGCTGCGAAAGCCGCCATATCAACCGCCCCGCCAAGTTTTCCCGCTGGTCTGGCCCGCGCTCTACGCCGACGTCGCAGTCGTCTCGGCATCCACCATCGATCGATTGAACGCCCAAGGCGAGTACAAGAAGCGCGGGGCGTATCAGGCCGCGCTGTTGATCAATCTCGCGCTCAACGCCGGCTGGTCGTGGCTGTTCTTCAACCGGCGTCGCTTCGGGTCGTCGACGCTGCTCAGTGCGGCTCTGACCGCGAGCAGCACCGACCTGACCCGCCGGGCGGTCGGTGCTGAAGGCGGGCGCGCCCTGCCGCTGGCGTTGTATTCGCTGTGGTGCGCTTTCGCCACCGTGCTGTGTGGCCACATCGCGATACTCAACCGCCGGCGGTAGCACTAGTCGTACCGCCGACGGTCGGGCCACGGCCCAACAGGTGGCGTAGCAGGGGTTCGAGTTCGGGCATCCGGAACTGATGATCTACATCGTGCAGCCGGCTCGGCAGCACTCGCTGGCTCGCGCCGGCCAGTTCCCGAGCGCCCTGCTCACCGAGCAGCAGTCGTGGCCCGAGTCGCGGGACGGGCAGCAGAGTAGGTCGGTGCAGCACTTGTCCGAGGGTGCGGGTGTAGTCGCTGTTGCGCACCGGGTTGGGTGTCACGGCATTGACGGCACCGGTTAGGCGGGTGTCCCAGATGGCTCGGTGATAGATGTCGATCAAGTCGTCGATCCCGATCCACGACAGCCATTGCCGGCCGTCGCCGAGTCGACCACCGAGCCCGGCGGAGAACAGTGGTCGCATCAGCCGCAGCGTTCCGCCGCGTGGTGACTGCACGATGCCGGTGCGGACACGGACCACACGCGTGCCGGATTGCTCTGCCGCGGAAAGCGAAGCCTCCCAGTCGGCGACGACGTCGGCGAGGAACCCGTCACCGCGCTCGCTGTCTTCGGTGAGGAGTTCGTCGCCCCGGTCGTAACCGTAGTAGCCGACGGCTGAGGCGCAGATCAGTGCGGTGGGTCGATTGTCGCTCCGACCGATCAACTCGGCGAGTCTGCGGGTCGGCCCGATTCTGCTGTTACGAATGGCACGGCGATGATCGCTGGTGAAGCGTCCCGCGATCGACGCGCCCGCCAGGTGGATCACCGCATCGACGCCGGTCAACAGATCACGATCCGGGTGGTCGGGATTCCATCGCCACTCCCCGGGATTGGCTGCGGCGCCTCGCACCAGCCGGATCACCCGATGGCCCCCGGTGCTCAAGAACGCCGTCAACGCCGAACCCACCAGCCCCGACGATCCGGTAACGGCCACGGTCATGGGCGCCAGACCGTGTTCTGCGGCGCGCCGGTGCGCCGCAAGGTCATCGGCGAGCTGGCGATGCCGATAGGCGAACATCGGCCGCAGCAGTGCCCCGGGAACAGCGGTGTCGACCCGGTCGATCACCCGTGTCCTTCCGTCACCGAGATCGTCGAAGTCGTGGGTGTGCTGCCAGCTCACCACCAGCCGCGCCGGTAGCGACGCCAGGCCTTGGCCCCCGAGCGTGTCGAGAAAACGCCGGGGCGGGTCATAGCCGTCGGGTTGGTGTTCGGCGATCCAGCGAAGCCCACCCGGGAGAGCGAGCACGGCTGTGCCGTCGCGCAGCGAAGCGGCTTCGGTGACCAGCCGCATCGACTGCCATGGCGGGCTCAGACGGGCGAACGCCCCTGGCCTCTCATGCCACGCGAACACTTCCTCGCGGGGCGCCTCGACGGTGCTGGAAAAGACCAGGCCCATCTGCCCGACGTTACCCGTCTCGGCTCAGCCGTACGTCTTGCGCAACTGATGCTTGATCACCTTGCCGCTGGCGTTGCGCGGCAGATCGTCCACCAGCACAAACTCTTTCGGGTGCTTGTAGCGGGCCAGCCGGTCATTGAGGAAACCCTCGAGGTCGCCCAGCGTCAGTGGCGTCTCGCCGCTGACGGCGGCAACGATGGCCACCGGTACCTCGCCCCACCGGTCGTCGGGCCGCCCGATCACCGCCGCTTCGCGGATCATCGGATGCTCGAAGAGCGCGTTCTCCACCTCGGCGCAGTAGATGTTCTCGCCACCGGAGATGATCATGTCCTTCTTGCGGTCGACGACGTAGACGAATCCCTCGTCATCGACGCGCACCAAGTCACCGGAGTGGAACCAGCCGCCGGCGAACGCCTCTGCGGTGGCGTCGGGCTTGTTCCAGTAACCCTGCATCATGGTCGGCCCGCGGTAGACGATCTCGCCGATCTCGCCGGGCGCCACGTCGTTCATCTCGTCGTCGACCACCCTCGCGGCGATCGTCGGGATCACCTTGCCCACCGAACCGAGCCTGCGGATCGCATCGGCGCCGTTGAGCACGCAGGTGATCGGCGACATCTCGGTCTGGCCGAACACCGCGACGTTGAGGGCATCCGGGAACGTCTCGGCCATGGCACGCAGCACTGTGTCCGACGCGGGTGCCGCGCCCCAGCTGATCACCTCCAGCGCCAGATCCCGTTGCCGCACAGTCGGATCGGCGCAGATCAGCTGCCACTGTGCCGGGACCAGGAACACCGAGGTGGCCCGTTCGCTCTCCCAGGCGTCGAGGGTGTCCGCAGCGTTGAACGCTCCGAGCGGGTGGATGACGGTCTTGGTGCCCAGCAGCAGGTTGGGTGCGATGCTGCCCAGCCCGGCGATGTGGAACATCGGTGCGGCGCAGAAGTACACGCTGTCCGGGCTGGTGTGCAGGGCCTGGATGCAGGTCAGTGACTGGGCGTGCAGGTTCGAGTGGGACAGGATGGCGCCCTTGGGACTTCCCGTGGTCCCGGAGGTGTACATGATCAGCGCCGGGGTGTCCTCGGGGACATCGGCGCCCGGATGCGTTGCCCCGGACTCGGCGATCAGCGACTCGTAGTCGTCGCCGAGCACCACGGCGATGTCGAGCCCGGGCGAGTTCTTGCGGACCGCGTCGATCAGCGGCGCCAGCAGCTGGTCGGTGATGACGCCCTTGGCGCCGCTGTCGGAGACGATGTAGCGGAGCTCGGGGTCGGTCAGCCGGAAGTTGACCGGCACGGCGATGGCACCCAGGGCGTTGATCGCCAGCGTCGCCTCGACGTACTCGGTGTGGTTGAGCATCACGATCAGCACCCGGTCACCGAAACCGATGCCGCGGCGGAACAGCGCTGAGGCCAGGCACTGCGAGCGATCGTGCAGCTGGCGCCAGGTGGTGTCGGTGCCACGGCAGCGGAAGGCGACGGCCTCGGGACGCATCTCGGCGTGGATCGCCACCTGGTTCATCCAGTGGTTGCGACGCGAACGCAGTGGTTGAGCGGTCATCAGGAGAACACCGCCTTGCGCTTCTGCAGCATGGCCGCCGCACCTTCGAAGAAGTCCGGGGAACCCAGCAGCTCCACCTGGCCGGCCTTCTCGCGGGCCAGTGCGTCCGCGAGTGCGACGAGGTTGGTGGCGTTGAGTGCCCGCTTGGTCAGCTCGATGGCCCGCCGCGGCCCGCGGGCCAGCTTCTCGGCTGCCATGTCGACCCGGTCGTCCAGCTCGGACTCGGTGAGCACCGCGTTGATCAGACCGGCGTCCCGGGCGGCTGTCGCCGGCAGGCGTTCGCCGAGCAGTGCCATCTCGTTGGCCACGGCGCGTCCGGCAGCGGCGGCTATCAGGGCGGTGGTGCCACCGTCGGGCATCAGGCCGATGTTGGTGAACGACAACAGGAAATAGGCGCTCTCGGCGGCGTAGACCAGGTCGGCGGCCAGGGCGATGCCGACGCCGACGCCGGCGGCCGGTCCGTTGATCCGCGCGATCACCGGCACCGGAGTCTCGGCGATCGCGGTGACCAGCCGGCTGGCGCAGTCCATCACCTCCTCGGGGCCGATCCCGCCCGACATGGCGGACAGGTCGGCGCCGGTGCAGAACGCCTTGCCTTCGCCGGTGATCACGATGGCCCGCACGTCCGCGTCGTCGGCCGCTGCGGTGACGGTGTCGCCGAGCCCCGCCATGGTGGCGTAGTCGATCGCGTTGAGCCGCTGCGGGTTGGTCAGGGTCACTCGCAGGACGCGGCCGTCGCGGGTGGCGGTGAACTTTGGGGTCGCAGGGTCTGCGGCCATGGTCAGCCTCCGATGATCAGAAACGTAAATTGCGGTTAACATTAGGGCGTCGTAGCGAGCTGTCAACTTCCAGGGGGTGAAAGTGGCCACGACCGCCGTACAGCGCCGCCCCAAGGACCGCAAGGCCCAGATCGTGCGGGCCGCGGCCCGCGCGTTCAGCGAGCGCGGCTATCACGCGGTCGGTGTCGACGAGATCGCCGCCGAGGTCGGCATCTCCGGACCGGCGCTCTACCGGCATTTCGCGAACAAGTACGCGCTGCTGGTCGCCACCGCCGAATACACGGTGGAGGCGCTGGTGACCGCGGCCCGCGTCGCCGACGACCCGGACCGGCCGCCGGCCGAACGGTTGCGCGCCATTACCGGCGCGCTGATCGAGACCACCATCGGCAAACGCGGCGAGGGCGCGTTCTATCGGTGGGAGCGGCGGTATCTGCAACCGCCGGACCGAAGGCGCATCCGCGCCAGTTACGACGCGCTCAACGCCGCCATCGCCGAACCGCTGGCGGCGCTGCGGCCCGAGCTGCCCGTTGCCGACACCGCGACCCTGGCCGCGGCCACGCTGAGCGTCATCGGCAGCATCTCCGCGCACCGAACCCGGTTGTCCGCCGCCGCACTTGCCGAGCTGCTCGGTGAGCTGTGCCGGTCGGTGCTGCACGCCGAGCTGCCGGCGCCCGCCTCGGGTCCGGCGCCGCGGCGGGCGCCGCGCGGGTTGTCGAGCACCTCCAAGCGCGAACGCCTTCTGGCCGAGGCGATCCGGATGTTCGGGCAGCGGGGCTTCTACGAGGTGAGCATGGAGGAGGTCGGCACCGCGGCGGGTCTGACCGGCTCCAGCGCCTACCGCTACTACCCGAGCAAGGCCGCGCTGCTGGCCACCGCCTTCCATCGCGCCGGCGACCGGGTGCTGCACGCCATCACCGATGCGCTGGCCGAGGCCAGCAGCCCGCGGCAGGCGGCCATCGGCATCGCCGAGCGCTATACCGCGCTGTCGTTCGCCGCGCCGGACCTGATCAACATCTACTTCGCCGAGTTCGCCAACCTGCCCGAACGCGACCGCACCGAGTTGCGCGGATTGCAGCGCCAGAACGTCAACGAATGGGCGCACCTGGTCACCCAGGTCGGATCAGGAGAGACCGAAGCGGTGTTCCGCGTGCACGCCGCGCTGGCACTCGTCGTCGATATCGGACGCCTGGTCAACTTCGACGACACCGACGAACAGCGGTCCCGGGTGCAGACCTTGATGACGGCGGTGCTGTTCAGCCCAGGTGGAACACGACCTCAAGGGCCAGGAATCCGAAGATGAGCAGTCCGATGATTACCGCGAGGGCAGGCAGTACGAGTACGGGATCTTTCATAGCTGGAGAACGTAATCCAGTCGCCCGCTGTGAAAAACCGAGAAGTGTTGGCGATCACGACATCTGGGGACTTTGGTCCGTGACCGGCGTCACTCGGTAGTGCTTCTCGGCGGGTCCGGTGCCAGGGTGCCGTCCGGGGCGATATGGGCGAAGATCTGCGCCAGCAGCGCCACGATATGCGGGTCGTCGACGGTGTAGATGTGGTGGCGCCCTTCTTTGCGCGCGCTGATCAGCCCGGCCAGCCGCAGTTTGGTCAGGTGCTGGCTCATGGTGGCGATGTTGATACCGGCGCGCTCGGCCAGCGTCGTCACGTCGTAGCCACCCTGGGCGGCCAGCCACATGACGTGCAGACGGGCCGGACTGCTCAGCAGCCCGAACGTGCTGGCAGCCGAGGAGAGCTGGGGGCGGGTGGGTTCATCTTCGGGTAGCCGTTCTTCTGGTTTCGCCATCTCGGTACTCATTTTGACCCACCCTCGATGGCCGGATTCGGCGAACAATACATTCACATAGTTGCGTAAACATCAAAGTATCGGCCAGAATTGCGGTTTCCGTCGTGCAGGTCCACCACCTGCCGCCAGATCGCACGATTGGTAGCTGCCTTGAACCCGATATCGCTGTTGCTCCGAGGTGCCCGCCTGCTCTCCGGTGAGGCCACCACCGCGTCGCTGACTCGGCGCTGCTGGCGCGGCGAGCAACGCGCGTGGATCGAGGTGCGTGGGCTGGCCGACGCCGACGGCACCGAACTCGGGCAGCGGGTGCTCGATGCCCTGCTCGCCCGACCCGGTGTGGTCAAGGCGCGTATCAACCGGCAGCTGTCGCGGGTGGTGGTGGAGCTTGCCGACGACGTCGCGCTCAAAGACCTGTGCGGCCTGATCGACGACACCGAACGCCTGCACCGCGGTGGTGGCGGCAGCGCACCCGTCAGCCTGCCCGGTGACGGCTTGCTGCTGGTGGCCCGAGGAGTGATGGTCGGCGCCCACGCGGCCGGGCTGGCCGTCGCGGTCGCCGGGTGGGCGCTGCGGCTGCCGCAGGCGCCGATCGCCGTGGACGCGGTGGCGACGTTCGCCAACTACCAGCCGTGGTTGCGCCGGGGGCTGGCCGACAAGATCGGTACCGGGCCCGCCGACACGGTGCTCTCGGTGATCTCCGTCGGGGCGCGCATCGCCATGCTGTCGCCGGCCAACCTTGCGGTGGACCTGGCGCTGCAGGGTGTCAAAGCCGCCGAGGTCGAGGCCGCGGCGCAGGCCTGGAGCCGTCACGAGCCGCTGCTGGCCCGGCACGCCGACCAGCCCGAACTGGTCCTGCCGTCGCGCCCGGTGCCGCTGCCCGAAGGGCCCGCCGCCCGGCACGGTCGGCGGACAGGCTACGCACAGTTGCTCGGCACCGGCCTGGTCGGCATCATCACCCGCAACGTCACCATGGCCGCGACCGCGACCATCGTGACCGCCCCCAAGGCCATGCGCATCACCACCGAATCGTTCGCCGCGACCCTGAGCCGCTCATTGGTCGAACAGCACTCGGCGCTGCCACTGAACTCCGAGGGACTACGCCGGCTCGACCGCATCGACGCGGTGCTGCTCGACCCGCGGCTGTTCTGCCGGGCCGGCGGGCACCACCCGCTGGCGGCAGCCCTGCTCGGGGAGGCCAGGGCGGCCGGCGTGCAACTGATCACCCTGGATGTCCCCGAGCTCGGCGAGCTGCGGCCGGCGTTCGAGGAACTCGCGCCGGTGGACGAAGGCTTTGACGACGCGCTGGCCGCCGCACTGACCGGCCTGCAGCAGGCCGGGCGCACCGTGGCCGTGGTGTCTGCGACCGCGGCGCAGGCACTGTGCTTGGCCGACGTCGGTGTGGGGATCGTGCCGGACTCCGAGGACACCGAAGAGACCGCCGTGCGTCCTCCTTTTGAGGCCGACCTACTGCTGCCCGACCTGGCCGGCGTCTGGCGGGTGCTGCACGCACTGCCTGCGGCCCGCGCCGCCACCGAACGCGGCATCTCGATCTCGACCGGCGCATCGGCGCTCGGCGCGCTGCTGATGGTTCCCGGCGTTCGCGGGTTCCCGGGGGGCCGGCGCAACAGCAGCACCGGCCCGATCACCGCAGGCGCCGCCGCCGGACTGGTGTCGGGATACCTGCTGGCCCGTCAGGTGGCCCGCACCCCGCAACCGCGCCCGGCGCCGAACTACGACTGGCACGCCATGCCGGTTGAGGAGGTCCGCGCCATGCTGCCGGCTCCCGACGCCGGTGCGATGGCCGCCGAAGCAGCAGCACCGCCGAGCATGCTGTGGCAGTTCGCCAAGGCCGTGCGCACCGAACTGTCCGATCCGCTGATGCCGGTGCTGGCGCTGTGCTCGACGGCCACCGCCATGCTGGGCTCGCCGATCGATGCGCTGATGGTCAGCACCGTGCTGGTGGGCAACTGCATGCTCGCCGCCGGTCAGCAGCTGCAGGCCGAGAACCGGCTCAACCGGCTGCTGGCCCAGCAGACCCCGCCGGCGCGCACCGTCGCCGCCGGGTCCTACGTGGACGTCGTCGCCGACCGGTTGCTGCCCGGCACGGTGATCGAGATCCGCAGCAACGAGGTCGTTCCGGCCGACGCCCGGCTGATCGAGGCCACCGATCTGGAAATCGACGAGTCCTCGCTCACCGGTGAATCCCTGTCGGTGGACAAGCAGATCGAGGCCGTGGCGCCCGGCGCCGAACTGGCCGACCGCAGCTGCATGCTCTACGCCGGAACGACGGTCGTCGCCGGTACCGCGGTCGCGGTGGTCACCGCCGTCGGCGCCGACTCCCAGGCCCGTCGCGCCGCCGAGCTGGCCGCCGGGGATCTGCCGGTGGTGGGCCTGCAGCACCAACTGAGCCGGCTGATGGCCCGCGCCTTCCCGGCCAGCGCGGCCGGCGGGGCGATGGTGGGGGTGCTGGGGATGCTGCGCGGCGGCGGCCTGAAGCTGGCGCTGGGCAACGCGATCGCCGTTGCGGTGGCCGCCGTCCCCGAGGGCATGCCGCTGATGGCGACCCTGGCCCAGCACGCCTCGGCGCAACGCCTCACCGGCACCGGCGCGCTGGTCCGCATCCCGCGGTCGGTGGAGGCGCTGGGCCGCGTCGAAGTGGTCTGCTTCGACAAGACCGGCACGCTCAGCGAGAACCGGCTCCGGGTCACCCGGGTGCATCCGGTGGCGGGGCACTCCGACGACGACGTGTTGCGCGCCGCGGCCAACGCCGCCCCCGCGCCGGAAGGCGTAGTGCAGGCGCACGCCACCGACCAGGCCGTCACCGAAGCGGCCGCCGGCATCTCCGGTGGGGTACCGCTGTGGACGACGACGGATGCGCACCTGCCGTTCCGTTCCGGCCGGGCGTTCTCGGCGTCGGCGTCGGGCAATGACCTGATGGTCAAGGGCGCCCCGGAAGTGGTGCTGGCAGCCTGCGCGGGGCTGGGTCCCAACCCCCATGACACGGTGGCCGCGCTGGCCGCCGACGGGCTGCGGGTGATCGCAGTCGCCCAGCGCCGCCTCACCGCCGCACAGCGGAAGGTGCTGCGGGACGACCCGGATGCCATCACCGGACTGTGTGCGGAAGGTCTGTCGCTGATCGGGTTCCTGGGCATCGCCGACACCCCGCGCGCCGAGGCACCGCAACTGCTGGCCGCGCTGGCCGAGCGCGGCGTCGGCATCCGGCTGATCACCGGGGATCACCCCGTCACCGCAACCGCCATCGCCGCTGAACTGGGCGTGCCGGTCAGGCCCGATCAGGTCATCACCGGCGCGGAATGGAACGCGTGCTCGCGCAAGCAGCAGGAGCGGGCGGTGGCCGAGCGGGTGATCTTCGCCCGGATGTCACCGGAGAACAAGGTGCAGGTGGTGCAGACCCTGGAGCGCAGCGGAACGGTGTGCGCCATGGTCGGCGACGGCGCCAACGACGCGGCGGCGATCCGGGCGGCCAGCGTCGGACTCGGGGTCGTCGCCCGCGGCAGCGACTCGGCGCACACGACCGCCGACATCGTGTTGACCGACGGCCGGATCGGCGCCCTGGTGGACGCCATCGACGAGGGCCGGCGGCTGTGGCGCGGAGTGCAGCTGGCCGTCACCGGACTGCTCGGCGGCAACGTCGGCGAGGTGATCTTCGGCGTCATCGGCACCGCGCTGACCGGCAGCTCGCCGCTGAACAACCGTCAGCTGCTGCTGATGAACATGCTGACCGACGCGCTGCCGGCCACCGCCGTCGCGGTCAGCACTCCGGCCGGCCCGGCGCAGCGGGTGGTGCACGGTATCGACGAACGCAGCCTGATGCGCGAGGTCGTGGTCCGCGGCGCCATCACCGGGGCGGCGGCCAGTGCCGCGTGGGGGATGGCTCGCCTCACCGGTGTGATGGGCGGTCCGCAGCGCGCGGCGACGGTCGCGTTGATCACCCTGGTCAGCACCGAACTCGCCCAAACCCTGGTGGATTCGCACGCGCCGCTGGTGTGGCTCACCGCCGCCGGGTCGTTCGCGGCGTTCGCGGCGATGATCAGCGTGCCCGGGATCAGCCAGTTCCTCGGCTGCGTCCCGATCGGCCCGCTGGGTTGGGCGCAGGCCCTGGGCGCGACGGGCGCCGCCGTCCTGGGGATAGCGGTGGCCCCGCAACTGCTTCCGGAGAAGTGGCGTGCCGCCGAGCCCGAGGACGCCGACGCCGATGCCGGCCCGGTGGCTGCGGTGCAGGTGCTGCGTCCGCGGGTTTCGGCTGCGGCGGCCGATGGTGCGTCTACGGTATTGGCCAGCAACTCACGCTGATCCCGTCAACTCCACGGAGGCGCCACATGCACCCGTTCCGGCAAGCCGTCGAAGCCCGTGACGCCGCGGCCATCGAGGCGTTGCTCTCCGAGGATGTGGTGTTCACCAGTCCGGTGGCGTTCAAGCCGTATCCGGGCAAGCCGATCACCGCGGCCATCCTGCGCGCGGTGATGCGCGTTTTCGAGGACTTCCGCTACGTGCGGGAGATCGGCGACCCGACCGGAAGCGACCATGCGCTGATGTTCGAGGCCACGGTGGCCGGAAAGCGGCTCACCGGATGCGATTTCCTGCATGTCGATGCCGACGGCAAGATCGACGACTTCATGGTGATGGTGCGGCCGCTGTCGGCGGCCACCGCGCTGGCCGAGGCCATGGGGGCGCAGTTCGAGCAGATCACCCGCGAGGCGGCGGCGGCCGGCTGACACGATGCCGGCGAATCTGCCGCTGTTCGTCATCTCGTAAGCCTCAGCCGGCTGCCGGCGATCGGGGAATGACGCTGGGGCGCCGCCGTTTCGCCGCCGCGTTGTTGGCCCCACGCCCTGCCAGCGTGCCCAGCATCGCCTCGCCGAACACCCCCGGGGGCAATGCCGACGACAGCGCCGGCGCCGGAGTTCCGGTGCCGGCCGGAGCGGGCGTCACCGACGTCTCCACCGCCGACCAACCCTGCGGCACCGACAACGCACCCACCAGACTGGCCCGGCCGGCCAGCGCTGAAACCGGCCGGGGGGCAACGGTTACCGGGCCGGACGCGACCACCGGGCGGGCCGATCCCACGATGAACGGACCGATGCCCTGGTGCTCGTCGCGCAAGGCGTTGACCGCCAACGCGTGGTTGGTGGTCTGGATCGAGATCCCCGAGAACGTGGAACTCGTCGTCGACGCCGCCGCACATCATCGGTGGTGGCCGTGGTGCATGACAAGAACGGGATGCCACAATCGAGCCGGCTGACTTTCAAAGCCGTCCCCGGATTCCCAGGAGAAACATGACGTTCTCGGTAGAGCTCAGTGATGACGTGATCGAGGTGCGCGACTGGGTGCACCAGTTCGCCGCCGACGTCGTTCGCCCCGCCGCCGCCGAATGGGATGAGCGCGAGGAGACGCCGTGGCCCATCATTCAGGAGGCGGCCAAGGTCGGCCTGTACTCACCCGAACTGTTCGTCACGCAGGCCGCCGAGCCCAGCGGAATCGGCATGTTGACGGTGTTCGAGGAGCTGTTCTGGGGTGACGCCGGCATCGCGCTGTCGATCCTGGGCACCGGATTGGCGGCAGCGGCCCTGGCGGGCAACGGAACCCCCGAACAGCTGGGGCAGTGGCTGCCGGAGATGTTCGGCACCGCCGATGATCCCAAACTCGGCGCCTTCTGCTCTTCGGAACCTGATGCCGGCTCGGACGTCGGCGCGATCCGCACTCGGGCCCGCTTCGATGAGGCGACCCGGGAATGGGTGCTGGGCGGCACCAAAACCTGGGCCACCAACGGCGGAATCGCGAACGTGCACATCGTGGTCGCCTCGGTCTATCCCGAGCTGGGCTCGCGCGGGCAGGCCAGTTTCGTCATCCCGCCCGGGACGCCGGGCATGTCGCAGGGCCAGAAGTTCAAGAAGCACGGCATCCGGGCCTCGCACACCGCCGAGATCGTCCTGGACAACGTGCGGCTGCCCGAGGACATGATCCTCGGCGGCAGGGAGAAGTTCGAGGACCGCGTCGCCCGCGTGAAATCCGGCGCGTCGGCCGGCGGACAGGCGGCGATGAAGACCTTCGAGCGCACCCGGCCCACTGTCGGGGCGATGGCGGTCGGGGTGGCCCGCGCCGCCTACGAGTACGCCCTCGAATATGCCTGCCAGCGTGAGCAGTTCGGTCGCAAGATCGGCGAGTTCCAGGCGGTGGCGTTCAAGCTGGCCGACATGAAGAGCCGCATCGACGCCGCCCGGCTGCTGGTGTGGCGGGCCGGCTGGATGGGCCGCAACAACAAGGCCTTCGACAACGCGGAGGGCTCGATGGCCAAGCTGTTCGCCAGCGAGACCGCCGTGTACGTCACCGATGAGGCGATCCAGATCCTCGGCGGCAACGGCTACACCCGCGACTACCCGGTCGAGCGGATGCACCGCGACGCGAAGATCTTCACCATCTTCGAGGGCACCAGCGAGATCCAGCGGCTGGTGATCGCGCGGGCACTGACGGGCCTGCCGCTGCGCTGACCGGCGCCGTCCGCCTCACTGCAACCCGATGTCCTGCCCGCGTTCTGACTCCGGCCGGGGCCCGAAGTAGCGCCGGTCGGCGGCCTCGATGGGCACATCGTTGATGCTGGCCTCGCGGCGGCGCATCAGCCCGTGGTCGTCGAACTCCCAGAGTTCGTTGCCGTAACTGCGGTACCACTGTCCGGCGGCGTCGCGGGACTCGTACTGGAACCGGACGGCGATGCGGTTCCCGCGGAACCCCCACAGGCTCTTGCGAAGTGCGTAGTCGAGTTCGCGTTCCCACTTGGCGGTGAGGAACTCGACTATCGCCGCACGCCCGGTGATGAACTGGTCGCGGTTGCGCCACACCGAATCCGGTGTGTAGGCCAGGCTGACGGTGTGCGGGTCGCGGCTGTTCCAGGCGTCCTCGGCGGCTTGCACCTTCTGGAGTGCGCCGTCCAGATCGAACGGTGGAATCGGCGGTCGGTGTTCGGCCGAACCGGTCATGGAAGGTTCCTTTCGATCGCCGGCACATTGGTGTCCCCGTTGGCCAGTGTGTGCTCTACTTGCCGGAAATGACCAGTTACCGGCGCATCGCCTCCGGACTGAACAGGCTCAGCTGGCTGCCGAACGTGGTGCTTCGGCTGACCGTCGGGTTCATGTTCTTCAGCGGCGCGGTGGGCAAGCTCGGGGCGCTGGACCAATTCACCAGGATGTTCGCCGATCTGGGGATTGCCGGCTCACGAGTGATCGCCCCGGCCACCGCAGTGGCGGAGTTGCTCGGCGGGGCGGCGCTGATGCTCGGCGTGGTGACCCGGCTGGCCTCGGCTGTGCTGGCGGCGGTGATGATCGGCGCGCTGATCACCGTCGTCGGACCGGACCTGGCGCAGAAGTATCCGGCCTGGTGGGATTTCCTGAGCAACCTGTTCTATGCCCCGGAGTGGCTGCTGCTCGGGGTGCTGCTGTGGCTGGTGTGTGTCGGGCCGGGTGAACGCGGTCGCACCCTATCCGGCCGTCTTCCCGTTGTCGGTCATATACACCGCGCCGTGCACCGCGGCCGCGGCGTCGCTGGCCAGGAACGCGATGACCTCGGCGACGTCGGCCGGTGAGCTCATGCCGCGCGGCGAGGCCACCCGCATGATCAGGTTGACGTCGGCGCCCTCGGGCAGCTGGAAGTTCGTCACCTGCGGGGTCAGCATCCCGCCCGGGCACACGGCATTGACCCGGAGCTTCTCCGCGGTGAACTCGACGGCCAGCGACCGGGTAAGTCCGACCAGACCGTGCTTGGCCGCGCAGTAGCCCGCCGAATAGGCCTGGCCCTCCACCCCGGCGATCGAGGCGACGTTGACGATGTTGCCGGCCGTCTCCAGCAGGTGCGGCAACGCGGCGCGACACAGGAAGAACGGTCCGTTGAGGTTGACCGCCAGATCGTGGGCCCACTCGTCGTCGGTGACGGCCAGGGTGTGGCGCATCTGGTGGGCGCCGGCGACGTTGGCCAGGACGTCGAGCCGGCCGAACTTCTCGACGCACTGCTGCACGGCCGCCGCACAGGCCTCGGCCGTGCCGATGTCGGTGGGGGCGTAGTGGCCGCCGGGCACGTCGGCGAAGACCGTGGCCAGCCGGTCGGCGTCGCGGGCCAGCCCGAACACCGTCGCCCCACGCCGGGCGAACAGCTGGGCCACGGCGGCGCCCAGCCCCGATGACGCACCGGTCACCAGCGCCACTTTGCCCGTCAGATCGGTCATGTCGATTCCTCGTCTCACCCGGTAAGCCCGCGCGGCGACGCGGCCGTATACGGTCCAGTGATGGCTTCAGTATCGGTGATCACCGGCGGTGCGGGCGGCATGGGTCTGGCGACGGCCAAGGTCATCGGACGCGATCACCCGGTGGTGTTGTGCGATGTCCGTGCACAGCAGCTCGACTCGGCGCAGGCCGAGCTCAAAGACCTAGGTATCACCTCGATCGTCGTCAACTGCGATGTCACCGACCGCGACGCGGTGACCGAGCTGTTCGTGGTCGCCGCCGGTGTCGGGACGCTGGCGTCGGTGTTTCACACCGCGGGCATCGGCCCGAGCACGGGCGACGCCGAATTCGTCATGCGGACCAACGCCTACGGCACCATCGTCGTCGACGAAGCGTTCTACGCCGTCGCCGGCGAAGGCGCGGTGATCGTCAACGTGGCCTCGATGTCGGCGTACCTGCTGCCCGACAAGATCATCCCCACCGCGCAGTTCCCGCTGGCGTGCAGCGACGCCGACGCCTTCGTAGCCGCGATGACGGCGCACTGCAACCACGCCCCCGAAAAGATGCGGTCGGGTTTCTCCTACACCGTCAGCAAGGCTTTCGTGAAGTGGTACACCGAGTCGCAGTCCGAACGATTCGGCAGTCGCGGCCTGCGCATCGTCTCGGTGTCACCGGGCAACATCGACACCGAACTGGGCCGACGCGAAGCGGAGGCCGGGGTGGGCGCGATGATGCCCGACGCGGTGATCCCGCGATGGGGCACCGCTGAGGAGATGGCCGAGCTGTTCGCCTTCTGTGCCGGCGACAAGTGCAGCTACCTGCACGGCGCGGACCTTCTGGCCGACGGGGGAGTGGTGGCCTCGATGCGGGAACGCGCGCGGGTGGCCGCCGAACGCGACTGACATGCTGTCTATTTGCAGGCCATGGCTGCAAAACGCACCCTGAATACCGTGCGGCCAGGTAATTTGCGCTATTGACAAGCGTGAAGGGGGACGTTTAACGTGGGCCGAACCTACGGAACCGTAGGTTTGGCCGACGGGGGGCCAATCGACGCCCATGTCGATACGAGATGGAGCAAAGCATGACCAATGTCCAGACGGCGCTGCTGCACGAGCTGGAGCCGATAGTCGAGCAGAACCTCAACCGCCACCTCAAGGCCGCCAAGCCCTGGCTCCCGCACGACTACGTGCCGTGGAGCAAGGGCCGCGACTTCGCCTTCCTGGGCGGGGAGGACTGGGTTCCCGAGGACTCGCCGCTGGATCCGGTCGCCAAGGCCGCCATGCTGGTCAACCTCCTGACCGAGGACAACCTGCCGTCCTACCACCGTGAGATCGCCACCACGTTCAGCCGGGACGGTGCCTGGGGCAGCTGGGTGGGCCAGTGGACCGCCGAGGAGGGCCGCCACAGCATCGCGCTGCGCGACTACCTGATCGTCACCCGCGGTATCGACCCGGTGAACCTCGAGCAGATGCGGATGCAGCACACCATCGCCGGGTACGACGCCGGCGGCAAGTCGGCGTTGGGGGTCCTGGCCTACGTCTCGTTCCAGGAGCTCGCCACCCGGGTGTCGCACCGCAACACCGGTAAGGCGTCGGGCTGCCCCATCGCCGACCAGCTGCTGGCGCGGGTGGCCCTCGACGAGAACCTGCACATGGTGTTCTACCGCAACCTGATGCAGGCCGCGCTGGACATCTCGCCCGACGACGCGATGTGCGCGATCCGCGACGAGGTGCTCGGCTTCGCGATGCCCGGTATGGGTATGCCCGGCTTCCAGGAGAACGCCCTCATGATCGCCAAGGCCGGCATTTACGACCTGCGCATCCACCACGACGACGTCATCCAGCCGGTGCTGCGGTTCTGGAAGATCAACGAGCGCAACGACTTCGGTCCCAAGGGCGAAGAGGCGCGTGAGCAGGTCATCGGCTTCATGAAGATGGTCGACGAGCGCGCCACGTACTACGAGGAGAAGGCCAAGGCGCGCGAGAGCGTGACTGCCTAACTCACCGTCAGGTAGATCAGTACGGCGTTCAGCGCCGCGATGACCACCGTCACGGTCCAGCCGAGAACCGTGGTCAGCGGCCGGTTGGCGTCGTCACCCATCAGTTCCCGGTCGCCGGTCAGATGGACCAGCGGCACCAATGCGAACGGGATGCCGAACGACAGCACCACCTGGGAGATCACCAGTGCCCGGGTGGGGTCGATCCCGGTCGCCAGGATCGCCAGCGCCGGAAGCAGGGTGATCAGCCGGCGTGCCAGCATCGGGACCGATACCCGCAGCAGGCCCGCCATGATCATCGCTCCGGCGTGGGCGCCCACCGAGGTCGACGCCAGGCCGGAGGCCAGCAGGCCGATCGCGAACAGCAGCGCGATGGTCGGACCCAGCGCGTCACCGATCGCCGCGTGTGCGCCCTCGATCGAGTCGGTGCCGTCGAAGCCGGCCAGATGCGCCGCGGCCACCACCAGCATGGCCAGGTTCACCGCACCGGCCACCAGCATCGCCAGGCCGACGTCCCAGCGGGTCACCCGCAGCAGTCGCTGCCGCGCCGGGCCGGGCGCCGGTTGCCCGTGACGGTCCCGGGCCAGACCGGAGTGCAGGTACACCGCGTGCGGCATGACGGTGGCGCCCAGGATCGCGGTGGTCAGCAGCACGCTCTCGGCGCCGTCGAACCGCGGCAGCAGGCCGGCGGCGACGTGGGTGACCGGCGGCGGTTCGACCACCAGGCTGGCCAGGAACCCGATCGCGATGATCGCCAGCAGCCCGGTCGCGGTCCGCTCGAAGGTCCGCGGCCCGTTCCGGTCGCCGATCAGCAGCAGGCCGATCGACACCACTCCGGTGATGAGCCCGCCGAGCACCAGGGGTAAGCCGAAGATCAGCCTCAAGGCGATGGCGCCACCCACCACCTCGGCGAGATCGGTTGCCACAGCCACCAATTCGGCCTGCAACCAGTAGGCGATCCGGGTCGGCCGGCGGGTCTTGATGCCGACCACCTCGGGTAACGACAGACCGGTCACCAGGCCCAGCTTGGCCGCGAGGTACTGCACCAGGGCGGCCATAACGTTGGCGCAGACGATCACCCAGACCAGCAGGTAGCCGAACTTGGCGCCGGCGCTGACGTTGGCGGCGACGTTTCCCGGGTCGACGTAGGCGATGGCGGCGACGAATGCGGGGCCGAGCAGATACCAGCCTCGCCTACTCGACGTGTCCCCATGTGTCATCAGGGTCGAGCGTAAAGCCCCCGCCCGGTGATCAGCGGCAGGTCCAGGGTGGTCCGGATGCCGGGTTGCGCCGCGACGACCGCCGGAATGGCGTTGACCACCCGCATCGCGGTGGCCACCAGCCCGGCATGGTTGTGGTCGCCGTTGGGACTCGACAGGCACAGATCCAGCGAATACGACGGCTCGCCGGTCACCACGACCCGGTAGGAGCCGCCGGGCTGCGCCGGTTGGGGCCACTCGGGGCACAGATCGTCGCGTAGCCGGGTGACGTGTTCGAGCACCACGGCCGGTTGTCCGTCGAGCATGCCGCGCACCTCGAAATGCAGCGCCGCGGCAGTGCCTTTGGCGATGTGGCCCGACGCGATCTCGAAGTCCTCGGGCGCTGGCTCGCGTTCGTAGATCTCGACCACCTCGTCCAGCTCGATGCCCAGCCCGGCCGCCAACTGGCGCACCACCGAGCCCCAGGCCAGGCTGAGCACACCGGGCTGCAGCAGCATCGGGATCTCGTCGATGGGCTTGCCGAACCCCATCACGTCGAACATGACGGCGGCGCTGTCATAGGTGGCGTAGTCGACGACCTCCATGCAGCGGATCTGCTGGATGCTCTGGCAGTTGCCGGCCAATGCCAGCGGCAGCAGGTCGTTGGCGAATCCCGGGTCGATGCCATTGATGAAGAGGCTCGAACCGCCTTGCTGCGCAGCAGCTTCGATCGGGGACAGCATCTCCGGCGGGAGCACCTGCCACGGGTACTGCAGGAACACCGCGCTGCTGCCGACCACGTTGACGCCGGCGGCCAGGATGCGCCGGAAATCCTCCAGCGCCTCCATCAGCCGGTTGTCGGCCAGCGCGGTGTAGACCACGCACTCCGGTCGGGTTGCCAGCACCGCATCCAGGTCGGTCGTGGCCGTTATTCCGGTCGAGACGTCAAGCCCGGCCAGCTGTCCCGCGTCCTTGCCGGCCTTGGCGTCCGAGGACACCCATACCGCGGTGAGTTCGTAGTCGGGGTTGGTGATCAACGCTTTGAGGGCGTGGACGCCGACGTTTCCGGTACCGATCTGGGCGACGCGAATTGCCATGGTGTCCTTTACAGGTCGGGGATGGGCAGATCGAGATTCGGGAACGTGATGCCCCCGTCGACTTCGAGCACCTTGCCGGTGAGGTAACTACCCGCCGGTGAGGCCAAATAGACTGCCGCAGCGGCGATGTCGTCCGGCTCGCCGAGCCGACGCAGCGGGGTCACCTTCTCCATCGGCGCGCGCAGTTCGTCGTTGGACGCCACCACATCCAGCGCCGAGGTGAGGATGGAACCCGGCGCGATCGCGTTGACCCGGATTCGTGGGCACAGGTCCATCGCGGCGAGCCGGGTGTAGTGGGCGAGTGCGCCTTTGGCGGTGCCGTAGGCGGCGAAGCCACGCCCGGCCAGGCGCCCCATGGTCGAGGTGATGTTGATGATCGAGCCGCCGCCGGAGTGCTCCAGCATCAACGGCACCGCGGCGGTGGTCAGTGCGTGCGCGGTACCGACGTTGAAGGTCAGCGCGTCTTTGAGGTCTTTGGTCGAGGTGGTCAGCAGCGTGTTGGGCATCGTCCCGCCGACGTTGTTTACGACGATGTCGAGCCTGCCGAACGTGGCGACGGCCTCGCCTGCCAGCTTCGCGGTCTCCTCGGGATGGGCCAGATCGGCGACGACGATGTGGGCTTTGCGCCCGGCGCGTTCGACCTGTTCGGCGACGGTCTCTAGTTGGGATCGGGTGCGCGCGGCGATGACGACGTCGGCGCCGGCTTGCGCGAATGCCACCGCGATTGCCGCGCCAAGGCCACGGCCTGCGCCGGTGACGACGGCGACTGAGTTGTCGAGTCGGAATCTGTCGAGGATCACCTAGGTACGCTAACAAGGATGGGCCGCCAGTTGAACCCCTTTTCTGAAACATGTTCTAATTCGGGGTCACAGGTGATTTCTAGCAGTCCAGTCGTCGATTTGGCCCATGGTCGCCGGTAGCGCTTCCCCGGAAAAGACCAGGTGGTCTGAGCGGGGAACCTGGACGTAGCTTCCCTGCTGGTAGCGAGCTGCTGTTTTAGGAGCGACCTGCGGCGGTACAACACGGTCGTATTCGCCCCGGATCACCAGCACCGGTGTGGTGACCGCGGCGAAGTCGACGGTGGTGACTTTGCCGCGGTCCAGGAACGGGAACACCAACTCGCAGTAGGCACGCCCCGATTCGCACACCAAGCCGGCGTGGAACTCGCGAGCGGCTTCCTCAGTCTGAGCGTTGGCCACCCACCGCCGAAACCGCTGCCACGTAGTGGGATACAGCGGTTTGGTCCACGGCCTTGGCTGCAGAAAGTGCCTCCCGAAGAGGCTCCCGAAGCTATGCAATGTCGCGGGAGTCGGGGCGAAGATACCCGCCGCGGGTGACGGGCAGGCTGCGACGACGCCGGCATGGCGGGTGCGTGCGGCGACCAGCTGCGCCAGCAGCCCACCCAGTGACAGTCCCACCAGAAGCGGTGGCGATTCCAGCGAGTCCACCAAGGCAACGAGGTCGTCGGTGTAGTCGCGCATGCTCAGTGGCGCAACCTTACCGGCGCCTTCCTCCACGGGTAGTTCGTGATAACGCAGCGTCGGGGTGTGCGCGGTGTAACCGCGCTCTTCGAACGCCGTCCGGGCGCTGTCCCAACTGTCGCCACGGGCCCATGTGCCGTGGATGAGTACGACGTGCTTCGTGTCGGACACAAGAATCAGGATCGCACCCGCCACGGCAGACCGCGCCCGTAACCGGGGAGATGCGGCGAAGCAGATCAGGACTTTTTGGCCGGCGCTTTTTTGGCCGGGGTCTTCTTTGCTGGCGCCTTCGTCGACCGTTTCTGCACACTGGCCTCCAGCTTGGCGAGCAGGTCGGACACGTCCTCGGTGGCATCCAGTTCGGCGGGCCGGTCCTCGGGCGTGAACGCCTCATCGCCTTCGAGTTTGGCCGCGATCAGCTCGTGCAACTGCTCTTGATAGGTGTCGTGGTAGCGGTCGGGATCGAAGTCGTCTGCCATCGACTCGACCACCTGCCCGGCCATCTTCAGCTCGGCGGGCTTGATCTCCACCTTGGTGTCCAACACGGGGAAGTCGGGGTCGCGGATCTCGTCGGGCCACAGCAGGGTGTGCACCACCATGACCTCGCGCTTGGAGAAGTCTTTGACCCGCAACGCCGCCAGCCGGGTCTTGTTGCGCAGGGTGAAGTGCACGATCGCCACCCGATCTGTCTCGGCGAGTGTCTTGGCCAGCAGCACATAGGATTTGATCGATTTCGAGGCCGGCTCCAGAAAATAGCTGCGGTCGTAGAGCATCGGGTCCAAATCGCCGGCCGGGACGAACTCGAGGACCGCGATCTCATGGTCGCGTTCCTCGGGAAGGTTCGCGATGTCGTCGTCGGTGACCACCACCATCCGGCCGTCGTCGGATTCATAGGCCCGAGCGATGTCGGCGTAGTCGACGACTTCGCCGCACTCCTCGCACACTCGCCGGTAGCGGATCCGGCCGTTGTCTTTGGCGTGCACCTGACGAAACTTGATGTCGTGGTCCTCGGTGGCGCTGTAGACCTTCACCGGCACGTTGACCAGACCGAATGCGATCGAACCCTTCCAGATGGAACGCATGAGGCCAGTATGCCCAGCTCGACGTAGGTTGGCAGCATGGTTGCGCCGTCGAGGGTGAAGCTGACCAACGCCGACAAGGTGCTCTATCCGGCCACCGGCACCACCAAAGCCCAGGTTTTCGACTACTACACCCGCATCGCGGCGGTGATGCTGCCGCACATCGCGGGACGCCCGGCCACGCGCAAACGGTGGCCCAACGGTGTGGCGCAGGCGGCGTTCTTCGAAAAGCAGCTGGCCGCTTCGGCGCCGCAATGGCTGCCGCGAGCCGCGTTGCAGCACCGCTCCGGGGTCACCAGCTATCCGATCATCGAAGACGTCGACGGCCTGGCCTGGATCGCCCAGCAGGCGGCTTTGGAGGTTCACGTACCGCAGTGGCGCTTCGAGGCGCAGTGGAGCCACGGCGGCAAGGTGCTCAAACCCGGGCCGGCGACCCGGCTGGTGTTCGATCTGGACCCCGGCGAGGGTGTGACGATGAGCCGGCTCGCCGAGGTGGCGCGGGCCATCCGGGACCTGATGGCCGAGCTCGGCCTGGAGACCTTCCCGGTCACCAGCGGCAGCAAGGGCCTGCACCTCTACGCCGCCCTGGAGCGCCCGGTGAGCAGCACCGGCGCGGCCACGGTGGCCAAACGCGTCGCCCAGCAACTCGAAAGCGCGATGCCCGAGCTGGTGACCGCGACCATGGCCAAGAAGCTACGGGCCGGCAAGGTGTTCCTCGACTGGAGCCAGAACAATGCCGCGAAGACCACCATCGCGCCGTACTCGTTGCGGGGCCGGGAACACCCGACGGTCGCCGCCCCGCGGACCTGGGCCGAACTCGACGACCCGGACCTGGCCCAGCTGCGCTACGACGAGGTGCTGGCCCGCCTCGAGCGCGACGGCGACCTGCTGGCCGCGCTGGATGGCCCCCTGCAAAGCCAAGATCGCCTTGCCGTCTATCGGTCCAAGCGTGACGCCGGCCGGACGCCCGAACCGGTACCGGCCGCGGCGCCGGCTCCGGGCGAGGGCAACAGTTTCGTCATCCACGAGCACCATGCCCGCCGGCTGCACTATGACCTCCGGCTGGAGCGCGACGGTGTGCTGGTGAGCTGGGCGGTGCCCAAGAACCTGCCGGAGACCCCGTCGGTCAACCATCTTGCGGTGCGCACCGAGGACCATCCGCTGGAGTACGGGGCGTTCGAGGGCACCATCCCCAAGGGTGAGTACGGCGCCGGCACGGTGCGCATCTGGGACAGCGGCAGCTACGTGACAGAGAAGTTCGAGGACTCCGAGGCCAAGGGTGAGGTGATCGTGGTGTTGTCCGGCAGCCGGATCTCCGGGCGCTACGCGCTGATCCGGACGGGCGGTGACCAGTGGCTGGCGCATCGGATGAAGGACCAGCAGGCGTTCGCGTTCACCGAGCTGGCCCCGATGCTGGCTACTCACGGCGACGTGGCCCGGTTGGATCCAGATCGGTGGGCCTTCGAGGGCAAGTGGGACGGCTACCGGCTGCTGGTGGAGGCCGATCGGGGCCGGGTGCGGCTGCGTTCGCGCAGTGGGCGCGACGTCACCGCCGAATACCCGCAGCTGCGGTCACTGGCCGAGGGCCTTACCGAACATCACGTGGTGCTCGACGGCGAACTGGTCGCCCTCGACGACACCGGTGTGCCGAGTTTCGCGGGCATACGGCACGGGGCCCCCTTGCAGTTCTGGGCCTTCGACCTGCTCTACCTGGACGGCCGGCCGTTGCTGCGGGCGTCCTACCGGGACCGTCGGCGGCTGCTCGAAACCCTGTTGCAAGGCACGGATCTGGTGGTCCACGATCTGTTGGGTCCCAGCGGAGACGACGCCCTCGAACAGTCCCGCCGGCTCGGTTGGGAGGGTGTGGTCGCCAAGAAGTGGGATTCGCCCTATCAGGCCGGGCGGCGTTCGACGGCATGGGTGAAGGAAAAGCACTGGCTTACCCAGGAGGTGGTGATCGGCGGCTGGCGCGTTGGGGAAGGGGCACGGGGCGGCGGGATCGGCTCGCTGCTGATGGGCGTTCCCGCCGGGGACAAGCTGACGTATGCCGGCCGAGTGGGAACGGGCTTCACCGAGCGCCAATTGGCCGACCTGAAGAAGATGCTGATGCCATTGCGTACGAAGGAATCACCGTTCGGGGAACCGCTGTCCCGGCCGGATTCCCAGGGCGTCACGTTTGTGGAACCGACGATTGTGGGGGAGGTGCGCTACAGCGAGCGAACCGCCGACGGGCGGCTGCGGCACCCGAGCTGGCGCGGTCTGCGGCCCGACAAGACCCCCGCAGACGTGGTGAGTGAGGATTGACCGGTGCGATGGGTGACCTATCGAAGTGAGGACGGCGAGCGGACCGGGGTGCTGAACGGCGACGTGATCCACGCCGCGGACCCCGGTGTGACGCTGCTGGAGTTGATCGGCCTGGGCGCGGACGGCCTGCGTGATGCGGGGGAGCGTCTGCTGAGCACGCCGTCGGCCACGGTGCGGATCGACGAGGCGACGCTGATGGCGCCGATACCTCGCCCGCCGTCCATCCGGGACAGCCTGGGCTTTCTGCAGCACATGCGCAATTGCCTGGTGGCCACCGGCCGCAGCCCCGAGCTAGACGACATGTGGTACCGCATCCCGGCGTTCTATTTCGCCTGCCCGGCAACGGTTCTGGGACCGTTTGACGATGCGCCGATGGCACCCGGAAGTGCCTGCCAGGACTTCGAATTGGAGGTTGCCGCGGTGATCGGCACTGCCGGGGCCGACCTGAGTGTGGAGCAGGCCGAGCGGGCCATCATCGGCTACACCATCTTCAACGACTGGTCGGCACGCGATCTGCAGGGCATGGAAGGCCGGCTGGCGATCGGTCAGGGCAAAGGCAAGGACAGCGGTGTCACGCTGGGGCCTTACCTGGTGACTCCCGACGAACTTGAGCCGTACTACCGCGAAGGCCGGCTGAGCCTGCACGCCACCGCGATCGTCAACGACGTGATCGTGGGCATGGGATCCACCGGCGCCATGGACTGGAGCTTCGCCGAGATCATCAGCTACGTCTCGCGCGGTGTGCCGCTGACACCCGGTGACGTCATCGGCTCCGGCACGGTGCCCACCTGCACGCTCATCGAGCATCTCGATCCTGGTGCGCCGCAGTCATTTCCGGGCTGGCTGACCGACGGTGACGTGGTGACCCTGCAGGTGCAGGGCCTGGGTGAGGTGCATCAGACGGTGCGTGCCGGAGCTGCTCCGGTGCCGCTGGCCGAGCGCCCCCGGCCCCAGACACTATGACCGCGGGTTGAGCGTCACGCTGACCGTGGACGCACCGGAGTCGGAGCTGATGGTCAGCACCGACGCGTTCGGTCCCGAGGTGACGTGTCCGCCGGTGACCGTCGCGGTGTAGCCGTTCGGGTACTGGCTGGTCGGCACCGAGATGGTGGTCGTCGAACCCGCGCCGAACGCACCGGAGCCGTCGGCGTGATCGGTGGAGTAGCTGAACGAGAACACGCCGTCGAAGAACGACACCGAGGTCGGGGTGCCCGAGATCAGTTGCGGGTAGGGCTCCGACAGCGCGGTCAGCTTGTCGAAGTTGACATTGTCACCGACCGGCGGCTGGCTGGGGTCCAGCACCAGGGCCTGGCCGTTCGGTGATGCGCTGGTGATGTCGTTGCCGGTGTAGGCCCACTCGGTCCAGCCCCACAGGTACTTGTTGGCGGCCTGCATGCTCGCGGTGATGGTCGGAATCGTGTTGGTGGCGCCGAACTCGGTCAGCAGCGCCGGGATGTTGTGCGCCTGAGCGTAATCCGCCGCGTTGCCGAACACGACGTCGGCGTTCAGATCGCAACCGAAGCTGGCGTCGGGGATCAGAGACGTCGTGATGCAGTAGCTGTGGAACGAGAAGACGGAGTTCTCGTCGTCGACCTTGCCGAGGTGAGTCGGCACCGGCAGGCTGCCGAACAGCGTGGTGGGCTCGAAGAACACCGTCTTGTTCGGGTCGACGGACCTGATCGCCGCGTCGATCTGGTTGTAGAACGGGGTCAGCTGCTGGGCCTCGAAGTACGGATTGCCGAATAGGCTCCCCAGCCAATTCGTTCCCGCCCACGGCTCGTTCATGATCTCGTAGCCGCCCACGTTCGGGTCACCCTTGAAGTAGTTCGCGACGGCCTGCATCGTCAACGCGTAGTGGTTCAGCAATCCAATGCCATCGGATGCTTTGTCGTTGCCCCAGAACGCATCCCAGGCATGGTTCTGCGCAGGGTTGAGGAAGTAGTTGCCCGGGAAACCCATGTCGGGGTTGTAGAGCCCGCCGTCGTCGGTCGCCCAGTCGGGTGCACCCTCGCCGCCGAACTCCTCGTTGTAGAGGTCCTGGTGCATGTCGAGGATCGCGATGATGTTGTGCCGGGCCAGCATGTCCACGGTGCTCTGGATCGACGCCAGGTAGGTGTAGTCGATCACCCCGGGCTCCGGCTCGACCCCGGACCAGATGACACCCAGCCGCACCGCGTTGAAGCCGTTGGCGGCCAGGAACGCCGCGTCGTCATCGCTGAATCCGTCGGCAGAGGGCTCATACGGCGGAATTTTGTAGACCTGGTTGAGTCCGTGCAGCATGACGACCTGGCCGTCGGCATTGGTGAGCCAGCCGCCCGACACCTCGACTGGCGGAGCCGTCGTCCCGCTGATGCCGCCCGGAAGCGTGCCGAAATCACCGGCCGCGCCGTGGGTTCCGTACCAGAGTCCGGGGTTGCCGCCGGCGCCGCCGAGTGCGGGCAGTCCCGCCTCGGTGGCACCGTCACCGGCGTCGCCGCCGTGTCCTCCGTTGCCCATCAGCCAACCGCCGGTACCGCCGTCACCACCGGCGGCTCCGACGCCCCCGTCTCCGCCCGCGCCGCCCTCGCCGAAGAGCCCGGCGGAACCGCCGTGGCCGCCGGCCACGCCGTCGGTGGTGCTGCTCCAGCCCGCACCGCCGTCACCGAACAGCCAGCCGCCTGCCGCACCGTCGGGGTGGGTTTCGGTGCCGGGCGCGCCGTCGCCGATGACGGTCGATCCGAAGATCTGGTTGATGACGGCGTTGACCTGGGTGCCCAGCGGGCTGGCGATCCACTGTTCGGCGGCGTCATGCAGCCCGGTGTAGAAGTCGAATCCCACCGCCGTCCCGGGCACCTCGGCCAGGGCGGTCAGCGCGGCGTCCCAGTGCCCGGCGGCCAGGAAGGTGTCCCACGCGCCCGCATCGAACAGCGCGTCCCCGTCGAGAGTGCCCGCGGCGGTCAGGAACGGTGCGAACAGCATGTCCATCATGTCGTCGACGTCGGCTCGGGCCGGCGCGGGGGCCAGAGGCGACAGTGCCAAAAACGCTGCGATCCCGGCAACCTGGGTACCGACGACCTTGCTGCGGCGACGAACCATCCCGGTGGCCCCACTTCCCATGACGCGGAGAATTCTGAGTTGCGTCTGAGAATGTTAAACGATTCGTCTCACAAAACGGAAGGGTTCAGCACTGGGTGGCGTCGCGGATCCACTGGCGCCGCGCATCACTCTGGCCGGCCTCGGACGCGGCGGCCCGCAGCACGTGAACGGCTCGTTGGTAGTCGCCCTCAGCGGCCCGGGGGGGAGTCGGCAGGCAGGGTTGGGTCTTCATCGTGTACCTCCCGCAGGTCATGCGATGAGATCGGCACTATTCGACCCATCCAACGTCGGCGGGCGCGAAATCTATCCCACCGACGCAGTGAGCCTGCCCACGCCGGGCGTCATGGTGTGACCGGTGTCACCCGGCCTTGGCGATGACGTGCTCGGCGAACCGCTCAAGGTTGCGGATCTTGTTCTCCAGCGGCTCGGTGTCGGGCCCCATGATGTAGGGCACCCGGAAACCCACGATGACGTCGGTGACGCCTTTGTCCTCCAGGCGCTTGATTCCGTCGAGGGTGAATCCGTCCACCGAGATGACATGGATCTCGAATGGATCGCCGGCGCGGCCCTCCTCTTCCCGGAGCTGCCCCAGCCGGGCGATCAGGCCGTCGAGCTCGGCCGGGTCGCCTCCGCCATGCATCCAACCGTCGTGGCGTGCCGCCCTGCGCAGCGCGGCTTCGGCATGGCCGCCGATCAGGATCGGGATCGGCTGAGTCGGGGCCGGGGCCATCTTGGTCTTGGGGATGTCGTAGAACTCGCCGTGGAACTCGAAGTAGTCGCCGGTGGTGAGGCCCTGGATGATCTCGATGCACTCATCCATCCGCCTGCCACGCCGGGCGAACGGCACGCCCATCAGGTCGTAGTCCTCCGGCCAGGGGCTGGTGCCCACGCCCAGTGCCAGCCGGTTGTTGATCATCGAGGCCAGCGAGCCGGCCTGCTTGGCCACCAGGGCCGGCGGGCGGATCGGCAGCTTGATCACGAACGGGGTGAACCGCAGCGTGCTGGTCACCGCGCCGAGCGCTGCGATCAATACGAACGTCTCGATGAAAGCCTTGCCGTCCAAGAACTCTCGGTTGCCGTCGGGGGTGTAGGGATACTTCGAGTCCGACTCGAAGGGATATGCAATGCTGTCCGGGATCGACATGCTGTGGTATCCGGCGGCCTCGGCGGCCTTGGCGAGCGGAACGTAGTAGCTCGGGTCGGTCATCGCCTCGGCGTAGGTGAAGCGCACGTGGTCTCCTCGATGGTCGCTACGGGTATTCCCCGCAGCTTAGCCCCGAGGCGGTATCGCGATCCGCACCTGTTCGGGGTCCTCCAGGGGATACGGCGGGTAGCCCGCGGCACCCACCACCGTCAGCGTGCCCCACGGTGTCCGCTCGGCGACGCGCCCTTGCGCGGTGTGCTCGCCTACCCGGATGCTGACCTTGGAGCCGGTCACATTGGCGCCCGGAAGATCAGTGAAAAACATTCCCTGCCAATGGTATTGACCGTCGATCGGGTCGAAATGCCCGGCCAGCTGAACCCGGGAGGGGTAGTCCTGGCCATTGTGGGTGACCACGGCCGGCCCGTCGTAGACGTCGTCGTCGCGGGAGCCCGCCAACCCGGTGAGATAGAACCGGGAGAGCCCCCGCGTCGGCAACAGGGGCCGAACCCGCAGCCTTGGCGAGCGGGATTCGATGCGGGCGGCCCCGCTGCGCTGCAGGGCGTCGACGAGCCGGGCCACGTACCGGGCCTGCCGGCGGGTGTGCGGCCCCGGGATCCGGAACCGGTTGGGGATGCCGTGCGCGGCGACGACGTCGTCGGCCGAGGCGACCGCGTCGATGAGAACTCGGGCGGTCACCTCGTCGCCGTCGGTGGTGGTCACCGTCCACGTCTCGGTGTCGCTGTCGAAGCGGGTGCTCGTCGCCGACTCGACGGTGAGCGCGCCTTCCAGCAACCCGTGCAGGCGTGCCGGGTCGCCCAGCACGATCACATCCGGGCTCACAGGAAGCCGGCCCGCCGCCACATCCGCCGGGCCAGGCCGCCCATCAGCCCGACCTCTTCGAAGAACGCCGCCAGCGGCGCGAACGCCGAGCGGGACGCGGCATGGAAGTGCGGGTTGGCCCGCGCTACCCGGCGGGCCTCGCGACCGTCGAGCCCGACCCGGCTGTAGACGATCGGCAGGGTGAACAGGTGGCGGTAGAACGGTCCGCCGACACCCTGCAGATTGGCCAGCAGCATCCGGCGGTAGCGCGGCATCACCGGCACGCTGCGACGCAGACCGTCGCGGGCGTACTGGATGTGGCGGGCCTCCTCGGTGACGTGGATGCGCATCACCCGCCGCACGATCGGCTGGATGTCCGGGTCGTCGAGGATCTGGCGCTGCAGCGCGTCGAAGATCTCCTCGCCGACCAGCGCTGCGCCCCACAGGATGCTGCCGCGGAACAGGAACGGCAGGGCGTTGATGGCGATGCGCTGGTAGCGCTTCGGGCGCACCGGTACGCCGCCGATCCGGTCGATGGTCTTACCGAACATCAGCATGTGCCGGGTCTCATCGCCCAGCTCGGTCAGCGAGTAATGCGTGGTCCGCGCGGTGGGGTTCTTGTGCATCATGTCGCGCAGCAGTGCCTGGTTGAGGATGTTCTCGAACCACACCCCGGCCGACAGCACGTTGACCAGTTCCTGGCGCGACATCTCGATCTGCTGCTCGCGGGTCATCGCCTCCCACAGTGGCGTGCCGTAGAGGGTGCACATCCGCGGCGGCAGGAAGAACTTGTCCGGGTCCACCGGGGCGTCCCAGTCGATGTCGACCACCGGCGCGTAGGACTTCTTGACCGAACCCTTCAAGAGCCGCTCGGCGAATTCCTCCCGAGTCGGTTCGCTGGGTCGCACCACAGTGGTCATCGCAGGAGTCCTCTCTCGCTTCGGTTCTGAAGAAATTAGGAGCCGTCACCCCGCATGTCAATACCGACGGTACCGGATACTTTCGGTTCTTGCGTGACGGCCGTCACGGCAGTTCGGCGGCCCAGGAGCGTTATCGTCCAAAATCTTGGAATTGTTGTTAACAAGACGGGCTTTTGTCTGTAAAAATATTGCGCATGCGGGCTGGTTTGGCAGATCGAAGGGCCGAGTCAACGGCCCTGACAGCCTTCCTTGATCGCACGCTGTCAAAGCCCGGAGTGCTGGTGCTCGAAGGCGAAGCCGGTATCGGTAAGTCCACCCTGTTGTGGGAGGCAGCCGAGGCCGCAACCGAGCGAGGGTTCCGGGTGCTGTCCGCTTCGGGCGCACCGACCGAAGTCAGCTACGCCTACGCCGCGGTGGCCGATCTGCTGGCGACTGTCGTGATACCGGGGGACTTGCCGGAGGCGCAACGCGCCGCGCTGGAGCAGATCCAGCTTGGTGGTGGTGACGGACCCGCCGGCAATGAGCGGATGGTGGCCACCGCGTTCCTGGCGGTGATACGTGCGTCGGGTTCGCAAGCGCCGGTGTTGCTCTGCATCGACGACGCCCACTGGTTGGACGCCTCCAGCCAGGCGGTGATCGGGTACGCCGCGCGACGGCTGACCGGGCGGGTCGGGTTGCTGCTCGCAATTCGGACCGGCTCGGTGAACCCCGTCGACATGAGCTGGTTGAGTGCCGCGCGCCCCGACGCTGTGGTACGTCTGCCGATACGTCCGCTGACTCTGGGCGGTGTGCACACTGTGGTGTCAGCGCGGCTGGGACACACCTTGCCGCGCCCGGCGATCACGCGGATTCACGAAATATCCGGTGGGAACCCATTTTTCGCCCTCGAACTGGCTCGGTTCATCTCGGAGGCCCCGGAACAGTCCGACGTACAACTACCCGACAGCCTGGCGGCCCTGGTGCGTGAGCGCATCGGTCAGCCCGACGAGGAGGTCGCTGCGGTGTTGTTGGCCGCCGCCTGTGCAGCGTTTCCGACCGTGCAGCGGGTGGGTCTGGCCACCGAGCTCAACCCCGATCGGGTCGTCGAACTGATCGAATCCACGCAGGCGCGCGGGGTGGTCCAGATCGACGGCAGCCGGATCCGATTTCGCCATCCACTGTTCGCCACCGGTGTCGTCCACGCGGCCGGGCCGTCGGCACGCCGGGCAATGCATCGCCGGTACAGCGAGTTCGTCCACGAGCCCGAGCTCAAGGCGCGGCACATGGCGTTGGCGGCGACGACCAACGATCCGGACGCCGTCGAGGCGCTCGACGTGGCCGTCGAGTTCACCCGAACACGCGGTGCCCCGGCGGTCGCCGCCGAACTGATCGAATTGGCCATCAAACTCGGCGACGACACGCCGGCGCGGCGAATGCGGGCCGCCGAACAGCAATTTCGTTCCGGAGCCTTCGCGTCGGCGCGTACCCACCTGCACTCGATCCTGGACGGGGCGTCGACTTCGAGCGAATTGCGCTGCACGGCGTTGATCGCGCTGGCAGCGATCACCGGCTACGAAGGCAGCTTGGTGGTGGCCGCTGATCTGCTGACTCAGGCTATCGACAAGGCCGCCGACTACCCACTGCTACAGCTACATGCCCGCCTGCTGATGGTACCGGTGGCCAGGGTTATCGGCCACGGCCAGGAGTCGATTGAACTCGCGAATATTGCTGTGGCGCAAGCTGATCAACTTGGCATAGCCGGATTGCGCAGCCAGGCATTGACGATTCAGGCCCTGGTGCGCTTCTGGTTCGGTCAGGGACTGGACCCGGACGCGCTGCAGCTGGCGGTGGATTCCGAGGACCCTGCCGGCGGTCCTGCGGCGGCGTACCGCGCCGGCGTCGTCGCGCCGGTGATCCGTTCCTGGGCGGGAGAACTCGTCGATGCTCCCGGACAGATCCGCGCGCTGCGCCAGCGGCTTGCCGAAGGCGGAACCGAGACCGACATTCTATGGATGGATGACTACGCCGCGATGGTCGAGATCTGGTTGGGCCACTACGGCGAGGCGGGAGCCATTGCCGACGAGGCCGTGCAGCGCGCTGAGCTGATGGGCGCGAAGATGGTGCTGGTCTGCGCCTGGGCGCGCCAGGCATCGGTGGCCGCGTACACCGGGCGCGTCGATGAGGCCCGCTCGGTTGCGCGCACGGCACTGGAGGCGGCCCGAGCCATCGGCGACGCACTGCACACCGCGGCGGTGACGGCGACGTGCGCGTTTCTCGAGGTGTCAATGGGCGATCATGCGGCTGCGATCAAACTGTTGGAGCCGCTGCTGGCGTCCTTCGATCCAGAGCACGGCACCGAGATCGTCGTCGGCTCGTATCTGCCTGACGGCGTGGAGGCATTGGCAGCGGTGGGGCGCGCAACTGAGGCCGAGCCGTTGGTCGCCGCGCTGGAGCGTAACGGTGCCCGGCTTGATCGGCCGTGGATGCTGGCGGTGGGCGCCCGTGGCCGCAGTCAACTCTTGGCCGCGCGTGGTGAGCTCAATGCCGCCGAACAGGCTGCCCAGGAAGCGCTGCGACATCATGAACCGCTGCCGATGCCGTTCGAGAAGGCGCGGACTCAGCTGTTGTTGGGGCAGGTGCAACGCCGACGCCGGCGCCGGCAGGTCGCGGAGGCGACGTTGCGTGCGGCGCTGGAGACCTTCGAGTTGTTGGGTGCGCCGTTGTGGGCGCAACGCGCCCGTGTGGAGTTGGCGCGGCTGACTCGCGCGGCCGGGGGTGGCGGGCTGACCCCAGCCGAGCATCGAGTCGCGCAGCTGGCCGCGGCAGGACTGTCGAACAAGCAGATCGCCGCCGAGTTGTTCATCGCCCCCAAGACCGTGGAGATGGCGCTCGGCAGCGTGTACCGCAAGTTGGGAATCCGGTCTCGTGGTGGACTGTTCGCGGCGCTCAACGCTGAATGACGTCCAGTCAATTCCAGGGAAATCCCTGGTTCGCTGAGAGGGTTTTCCCCCTAGTGTCAGAGCCATGGGTGACAGCCGGTCGGCGCGTCAGTGTTTCCTGGTCGAGTGGTACCAACCCGATCCTCTCGAATCGGCCGTGGATGCTGCCATCGATCGGCTCGTAGGCGCCGCGGCTGCCGTGCACGCGCAGTTGCTCCTCACGTTGACCTCGCCCAGCGACGAAACGCTGTTCGGGGTCATCGTCGCGGATTCCGCTGAGGTCGTAATCGCGATGTGCCGGCAGGCCGGATGGCACGTCGATCGGATCACCGCCGGGGTGCGGGCCCGGATCGGCGGCTAGCGAGAGCGGCTACGAACTCACCCCGCACTGACGCCGCACCGAGTAGTTTTGCGCCCATGGGAACATTCGTCGTTCGCGCATGCCTCACCGGACTCGCACTGTGGGTGGTCACCAAGATCGTCTCGGGGGTCACGTTCGTCGGCGGTGACACCACGCTGCAGCGGGTGGGCATCATCTTCGTGGTGGCGTTGGTCTTCGGATTGGTCAACGCCTTCATCAAACCGGTCGTGCAGCTGCTGTCGATCCCGCTGTACATCCTCACGCTGGGGTTGTTCCACATCGTGGTGAACGCGCTGATGCTGTGGATCACTGCGTGGATCACCGACAACACCACGCACTGGGGGCTGCACATCGCCGACTTCTGGTGGGATGCCATCTGGGCGGCGATCGTGCTGTCCCTGGTGAGCTGGGTGCTCTCACTGGTGGCGGGGCGCGCGGCCCGGGCCTGACGGCGGTGCCGGAGCTGCCGGAAGTCGAAGCGCTCGCCGACCATCTGCGCCGGCATGCGGTCGGCTCGGTGATCAGCCGCATCGATGTGGCGGCGCTGTCGGTGCTCAAGACCTTCGCCCCGCCGATCGACGCACTGCGCGGCCAGACCGTCACCGACGCGCACCGCTGGGGCAAGTACCTCGGCATGCAGGCCGGCCCGCTGTATCTGATCAGCCACCTGTCGCGGGCCGGCTGGCTGCGCTGGTCGGATGCGCTGGCGCCGGCGCCGCTGCGGCCCGGAAAGGGGCCGATCGCGCTGCGGGTGCACCTGGGTGGTCCCGGCTTCGATCTCACCGAGGCCGGCACCCAGAAACGGCTTGCGGTCTGGCTGGTCGAGGATCCGGCCACGGTGCCGGGCATCGCCGGGCTCGGTCCCGATGCGTTGGCGGTGACGGCCGAGCAGCTGGCCGGACTGCTGGCCGGAAACAGCGGGCGCATCAAGAACGTCATCACCGATCAGAAGGTGATCGCCGGCGTCGGCAACGCCTACAGTGACGAAATTCTGCACACCGCAAGGATTTCTCCGTTCGCCACCGCGTCGAAGCTGTCCGCCGAGCAGCTTGCCGCTCTGCACGACGCGATGCGGTCCGTGCTCGCTGACGCGGTGACGCGCTCGGTGGGGCAGCAGGCCGCGACGTTGAAGGGCGAGAAGCGTTCGGGGCTGAAGGTGCACGCGCGCACCGGGCTGCCCTGCCCGGTCTGCGGCGACACGGTGCGTGAGGTGTCGTTCTCCGACAAGTCCTTCCAGTACTGCCCGACGTGTCAGACCGGCGGCAAGGTGCTCGCCGACCGGCGGATGTCGCGGCTGCTCAAGTAGGCTGCCGCCGTGACCCGTCAGAAGATCCTCATCACCGGGGCCAGCTCCGGTCTGGGTGCCGGCATGGCCCGCGCATTCGCCGCACGCGGACGCGACCTGGCATTGTGCGCGCGTCGTACTGACCGGCTCGATGAGCTGAAAAGCGAACTGACGCAGAAATATCCCGAGATCACGGTGGCGGTGGCGGCTCTTGACGTCAACGATCACGACGAGGTGCCCCGGGTCTTCACCCAGCTTGCTGATGAGCTCGGTGGGATCGACCGGGTCATCGTCAACGCCGGCATCGGCAAGGGCGCCCGGCTGGGGTCGGGCAAGCTGTGGGCCAACAAGGCCACCATCGAGACCAACCTGGTTGCCGCGCTGGTGCAGATCGAGACGGCGATCGAGATGTTCAACGCCGCCGGCGGCGGCCACCTGGTGCTGATCTCTTCGGTGCTGGGCACCAGGGGCGTGCCGGGCGTCAAGGCCGCCTACGCCGCCAGCAAGGCCGGGGTGTCGTCGCTGGGGGAGTCGCTGCGCGCCGAGTACTCGCACGGCCCGATCAAGGTCACGGTGTTGGAGCCGGGCTACATCGAATCGGAGATGACGGCCAAGTCGGGCTCGACCATGTTGATGGTGGACAACGAGACCGGGGTCAAGGCGATGGTGCGCGCGATCGAGCGCGAAACCGGGCGGGCGGCGGTACCGCCGTGGCCGTGGGCTCCGCTGGTGTGGCTCTTGCGCCTGATGCCGGCGCGGTTCACCAAACGCTTCGCCTGAGCCCCCATTTTTCCGCCCACCGTGCAGAAATATCCAGCCTCACCTGGGGTTTTGGCGGCCAATTCTGCACGGTCGCGGTGGGGGCGGTGTCAGGCCCGGCCGCGTTCGGCGCGATAGCGGCGGACCAGAGCGTCGGTGGAGCTGTCGGTCTGCGGCTGCGGGGCGGCATCGGCGGTCAGTACCGGCAGCAGCTCCTTGGCCTGCGTCTTGCCCAGTTCCACGCCCCACTGGTCGAACGAGTCGATACCCCACACCACGCCCTCGGTGAACACCTGATGCTCGTAGAGCGCGATCAGCTGGCCCAGTACCGACGGTGTCAGCTTCTCGGCGAGAATCGAAGTGCTGGGCCGGTTTCCGGGCATCACCTTGTGTGGAACAACCTGGGCGGGTGTGCCTTCACCCGCGATCTCCTCGGCCGTCTTGCCGAACGCCAGCACCTGGGTCTGGGCGAAGAAATTGCTCATCAGCAGGTCGTGCATGCTGCCGCTGCCGTCGGCGGTGGGCAGGTCATCGACCGGCGTTGCGAATCCGATGAAATCGGCCGGCACCAGCCGGGTGCCCTGGTGCAGCAGTTGGTAGAACGCGTGCTGGCCGTTGGTTCCCGGTTCCCCCCAATAGATTTCACCGGTGTCGGTGACCACTGCAGATCCGTCGGCGCGGGTCGACTTGCCGTTGGACTCCATGGTGAGCTGCTGCAGGTAGGCCGCGAAGCGGTCCAGGTCGTTTGAGTAGGGCAGCACCGCGCGGGACTGGGCGCCGAAGAAGTTGGAGTACCACACCCCGATCAGGCCGAGCAGGGCTGGTGCGTTGGATTCCAGTGGGGCGGAGCGGAAATGGGAGTCGACGAGGTGGAAACCGGACAGGAACTCCGCGAAGCGTTCCCGGCCGATCACCGCCATCACCGACAGGCCGATCGCCGAGTCCACCGAATAGCGTCCCCCGACCCAGTCCCAGAAGCCGAACATGTTCGCGGTGTCGATGCCGAAGTCCTCGACCCGCTCGGCGTTGGTGGAGACCGCGACGAAATGCTGTGACACCGCGTCGTCGCCCAGGGCGGCGGTCAGCCAGCGGCGGGCCGCGGTGGCGTTGGTCAGCGTCTCCAGCGTCGAGAACGTCTTGGAGGCCACGATGAACAGCGTGGTGGCAGGGTCCAGGTCCGCCAGCTTCGCGGTGAGGTCGGCCGGGTCGATGTTGGAGACGAACCGCGCCGAGATCGCGGCGTCGGCGTAGTGGCGAAGTGCCCGGTAGACCATCACCGGGCCCAGGTCCGAGCCGCCGATGCCGATGTTGACGACGCATCTGATGCGCTTTCCGGTGGCACCGGTCCACTGCCCGCTGCGCAGCCGGTCGGTGAAGTCACCCATCGCGTCGAGCACCGCGTGGACGTCGGCGACGACGTCCTGGCCGTCGACGCTCAACTCGGCATCGCGCGGCAGCCGCAGAGCGGTGTGCAGCACCGCGCGGTCCTCGGAGGTGTTGATGTGCGCGCCGGCGAACATCGCGTCGCGGCGGTCCTCCAGGCCGGCCGCCCGGGCCAGGTCGACCAGCAGCCGCAGTGTCTCGTCGTTGACGCGGTGCTTGCTGTAGTCGATGTAGAGGTCACCGACGGTGACGGTGAATTTGGTGCCGCGTTCCGGATCTTCGGCGAAGAACTCGCGGAGGTGGGTGTCGTTGATCTGCTGGTGGTGTTTGAGCAACGCGTTCCAGGCCGGCGTGGTGGAGATGTCGGGGATCTGGGGAACGGTAGTCATACTCCGACAGTAGCTAGTGGCCCAGCCGGCCGCGGCCCAGCCTCAGCAGCAGCATCGCCAGATCCTTGCCGTCCTCGCCGAGCTCGCTGTAGCGCTCGAGCACCTTCATCTCGCGGCTGTGCACCAGACGGGTGCCGCCGGAGGCCATTCGGGCCTTGCCGATCTCCTGCGAGATCTCGGTGCGGCGTTTCACCGCGGCCAGGATCTCGGCGTCGAGGCGATCGATCTCCTGGCGCAACTCATCGATGTTGGGTGTGGCGAGCACGAATCGAGTCTGCCACCAACGGCCGTGCCAGCGCAAAGAGTGTCACCGTGCGGCGGTACGTTGGGTTGCGTTATGAGTGTGCACGCGACCCAGCAGACCGACCACCTCCTTGAGGGGCTCAACCCGCAACAGCGCCAGGCCGTTGTGCATGAGGGCTCGCCGCTGCTCATCGTCGCAGGAGCCGGGTCGGGCAAGACGGCGGTGCTCACCCGGCGCATCGCCTACCTGCTGGCCGCGCGTGATGTCGGCGTGGGGCAGGTGCTGGCGATCACCTTCACCAACAAGGCCGCCGCGGAGATGCGGGAGCGGGTGGTGTCGTTGATCGGCCCGCGGGCCCGGGTCATGTGGGTGTCGACGTTTCACTCCACCTGCGTGCGGATTCTGCGCAACCAGGCCTCGGTGGTGCCCGGCCTGAACTCCAACTTCTCCATCTACGACGCCGACGATTCGCGGCGGCTGCTGTTGATGATCGGCCGTGACATGGGCCTGGACGTCAAGCGGCACACACCGCGACTGTTGGCCAATGCGATCTCCAACCTCAAGAACGAACTGATCGACCCGGACCGCGCGCTGGCCGAGCTGACCGAGGACTCCGACGACCTGAGCCGCGTGGTGGCGGGCGTCTACGTCGAATATCAGCGCCGGCTGCGCTCGGCCAACGCGCTGGACTTCGACGACCTGATCGGCGAGACGGTCGCCATCCTGCAGGCGTTCCCCGAGATCGCCCAGCACTACCGCCGCCGGTTCCGGCACATCCTGGTCGATGAGTACCAGGACACCAACCACGCGCAGTACATGCTGGTGCGCGAGCTGGCGGGGCACGGTTCTGAAACGGGCGACATCCCGCCGGCGGAGCTGTGCGTGGTCGGTGACGCCGACCAGTCCATCTACGCCTTCCGCGGCGCGACCATCCGCAACATCGAGGACTTCGAACGCGACTACCCGGACGCGGTCACCATGCTGCTCGAGCAGAACTACCGCTCCACGCAGAACATCCTGTCCGCGGCCAACGCGGTGATCGCCTACAACTCGGGCCGCCGGGAGAAGCGGCTGTGGACCGACTCCGGCGACGGTGAGCTGATCGTCGGCTACGTCGCCGACAACGAACACGACGAGGCGCGCTTCATCGCCCAGGAGATCGACGCGCTGACCGAGGCCGGCACGGTCAACTACTCCGACATAGCGATCTTCTACCGCACCAACAATGCGTCCCGGTCACTGGAAGAGGTGTTCATCCGCGCCGGTATCCCGTACAAAGTCGTTGGCGGCGTTCGCTTTTACGAACGCAAGGAGATCCGCGACATCATCGCCTACCTGCGAGTGCTGGACAATCCCGGTGATGCGGTGAGCCTGCGGCGAATTCTCAACACCCCGCGTCGCGGCATCGGCGATCGCGCCGAGGCGTGCGTATCGGTGCACGCCGAGAACACCGGCACCGGATTCGCCGCCGCCCTGCGCGCCGCCGCCGACGGACAGGTGCCGATGCTCAATACCCGCTCGCAGAAAGCGATCTCGGGTTTCGTCGCGATGCTCGACGAACTGCGAGCACACCTGAACACCTGCGACGACGACCTCGGCGGGCTGGTCGAGATGGTGCTGGACCGCACCGGCTACCGCGGCGAACTGGAGTCCTCCACCGATCCGCAGGACCTGGCCCGGCTGGACAACATCAACGAACTCGTCAGCGTCGCACACGAATTCAGCATCGATCGGGCCAATGCACTCGCTGAGCAGGCCGTCGGCGGCGCCGATATGGACGAAGCGGAGGATGTGCCCGACGTCGGGGTGCTGGCAGCCTTTCTGGAGCGGGTCTCGCTGATCGCCGACACCGATGAGATCCCTGAGCACGGCTCCGGGATGGTCACGTTGATGACCCTGCACACCGCCAAGGGCCTGGAGTTCCCGGTGGTGTTCGTGATCGGCTGGGAGGACGGCATGTTCCCGCACATGCGCTCACTCGGCGACGCCCGCGAGCTGTCCGAGGAACGCCGATTGGCCTACGTCGGCCTTACCCGGGCACAGCAGCGGCTCTACCTGAGCCGGGCCAAGGTGCGCTCGTCGTGGGGACAGCCGATGCTGAACCCGGAATCACGCTTCCTGCGGGAGATCCCGCAGCAGCTCGTCGACTGGCGGCGCACCGAAGCCACCGCCGGGCCGAGCGCCCCGGTCAGCGGGGCCGGCCGGTTCGGCTCACCACGGCCGGCACCGTCGCGGTCGGGCAACCGCCCGCTGCTGGTGCTGGCGGCCGGGGACCGGGTCACGCACGACAAGTACGGTCTGGGCCGGGTCGAGGAGGTGTCCGGGGTGGGAGAGTCGGCGATGTCGCTGATCGATTTCGGCAGCTCCGGGCGGGTCAAACTGATGCACAACCACGCGCCGGTCAGCAAGCTCTAGATGTAACTCCCAGACAGGTTGTGAACGGCGTGGTGAGCGGAAGTAGGTGAGGACCTCCGGTATCGGTGTGGTTACCAAACACGCACATCCGATTACCGAGAGGTCCTCATGGTCCACGCTAATGCTTC
>NZ_CP083985.1:1024093-1151920 GCF_020172665.1 [Mycobacterium] zoologicum
GAGGCCGAACGCGCCGGAACCTACCAGCACTGGCTGCATCACTACAATCACCACCGACCCCACACCGGCATCGGCGGAATGACACCAATCGAGCGCCTACGCGTTCACAACCTACCCGTGAAGAACATCTAGAGCAGCCACCGCCGGGTGACCGGGTGCAGCGCGGCCACCACGGTCGCGATCTCGAGGACCGGGATCACCTGCACGATCCACGGAACCCGGGCACCGGCGATGAACAGGCTACCGAAGGTCAGCAGGGCCACCACAGCCCCGACCGCGATCAGGTAGCGGCCCAGCGGGCGGCGCAGCAGCAGCATGATCACCCCGGACACCGTCGTCGTCGCGAACACCAGGCTCAAAAATGTCACCGCGACGCAGAACAGCCGATCGGTGTGCCACCAGCTGGCGATCAGGTCGGTGGACACCACCGAGGTGGCCCAGCAGCCGAGCAGGGCGAGCACGCACGTGATGATCGGCAGGACGGCCGACGAGGGTTGGAGACCGACCGGCTGGCCTGTCACGGCCGACGGCGGCTGCAGCGGGGAGGACGACCGCATGGCGCCGGTGACGATCGGGATGGCGCCGGTGGGGGCACGACGAATGATGCGGCTGGGAGAGGTTGCCGGATTCGCGCCGGTGGGTGGTCGGTGAGGGTCGGTCACCCAACCAGGTTAGGCGAAGTTGATGCCGCGCTTGGCGAGCCAGGATGCCGGGTCGATCCGGCTGGTGCCGTTCTGCAGAACCTCGAAGTGCAGATGCGGGCCGGTGGAGTAGCCCCGGTTGCCCATCTCGGCGATCTGGTCACCGGCCATGACACGCTCGCCGACGCTGACCAGCGACCGGTTGATGTGGCCGTAGAGCGTCACCGTGCCATCGGAGTGCCGCAGCTTGACCAGCATGCCGTAGCCCGCGCTGGGGCCGGATTCGATCACCACGCCGTCGGAGGCCGCGAGGATCGGGGTGCCGATGGAGTTGGCGATGTCGATGCCGGCGTGCAGCACACCCCAGCGGTAACCGAAGTTCGAGGTGAATGCGCCGTGGGTCGGTGCGACGAACAGCGGCCGCTGCAGCCGGGCCTCGCGCTCGGCGCGCTCCTGGGCGAACGCCACACCCTTGGCCAGCTCTTCGTTGTGCACGACGACATTGGCGGCCGCCTTGACCGTGATCATCTGCATGCCGCGGTTGGAGGTGGTCGTGGTGGCGTCGTCGAGGACCGTCTTGCTGGCGGCCAGCACCGCGGGCCGGTTGACGGTGTCACCCGACGGGTGGGTGGCGGCGTGCGCGGCCGCAGCAGCTGCCCCGGCGGCCATCGCGGCGATCATCACGCGGCTCTTGACGGCACCGGCCGGCTGCCCGCGGTGCTTGCCCCGGGTCGGCCGCTGGGCGTACTCGTCCGGGTAGCCGCCGCGCGGGAACGCCAGCCGCAGCACCGGCATGTTGTCGGTGTCGGTCAGGTCGTCGAGCTCGGGGGCCGAGAGGACTTCCGCCGACGCGTCGTCGAAGGGGAGGTCACTGAACGCGGCACCGAGGCGGCCGTTGAACGGCAGGACCTCGGTGATCTCGGCGGGGTCGAGTTCCGAGGGGCGATATGCACGCATGTCAACGTCAGCCCGACGGCGGGGCATGGCCCCACCCGGAAACGAACGCATGGTTGTACCGCGCTGCATCAGCCTGGGAGTTCCTCTGGTCGTGATCAGAACGTTATAAAGACCTAGACCTGGAGACGGTAACCACTGGGCGGGGTTCCTGGCAAGCCATCGGCTGAATCCGGGGATTGAATGTGAACCGAATCACTAATTTCTGGTGGTGAGATGTGCCACAGCACTGGTAGGCGAGGAGGGAACCTCGGCGCCGGGTCGATACAGTGCGATCGGAGTTAAATCCTTATGAACCCGACAGTTGCCGGCCTACCGGCTACCCGTTATAAGACAGTGAGTCCATGGATCTCTTCGAGTATCAGGCGAAAGAACTGTTCGCCAAGCACAACGTGCCCACCACTCCCGGCCGAGTGACCACCACCGCCGAGGACGCCAAAGCTATCGCCACCGAGATCGGCCGACCGGTCATGGTGAAGGCCCAGGTCAAGGCCGGCGGACGCGGCAAGGCCGGCGGCGTCAAGTACGCCGCCACCCCGGAAGACGCCTTCACCCACGCGCAGAACATCCTCGGCCTGGACATCAAGGGCCACATCGTCAAGAAGCTGCTGGTGGCCGAGGCGAGCGACATCGCCGAGGAGTACTACATCTCCTTCCTGCTCGACCGGTCCAACCGCACCTACCTGGCCATGTGCTCGGTCGAGGGCGGCATGGAGATCGAAGAGGTCGCCGCCACCAAGCCCGAACGGCTGGCCAAGGTGCCCGTCGACGCCGTCAAGGGTGTCGACCTGGCGTTCGCCCGCTCGATCGCTGAGCAGGGCCACCTGCCCGCCGAGGTGCTCGACGCCGCCGCGGTGACCATCCAGAAGCTGTGGGAGGTCTTCGTCGCCGAAGACGCCACCCTGGTTGAGGTCAACCCGCTGGTGCGCACCCCCGACGACCAGATTCTTGCGCTCGACGGCAAGGTCACCCTCGATGGCAACGCCGAGTTCCGTCAGCCCGGCCACCTCGAGTTCGCTGACCTGGACGCGACCGACCCGCTGGAGATCAAGGCCAAAGAGCACGACCTGAACTACGTCAAGCTCGACGGCGAGGTCGGCATCATCGGCAACGGCGCCGGCCTGGTCATGTCGACCCTGGACGTCACCGCCTACGCCGGTGAGAAGCACGGCGGCGTGAAGCCGGCCAACTTCCTCGACATCGGGGGCGGCGCCTCCGCCGAGATCATGGCCGCCGGCCTGGACGTCATCCTGGGTGACAAGCAGGTCAAGAGCGTGTTCGTCAACGTGTTCGGCGGGATCACCGCGTGCGACGCGGTGGCCAACGGCATCGTCAAGGCCCTGGAAATGCTCGGCCCCGCCGCGACCAAGCCGCTGGTGGTCCGCCTGGACGGCAACAACGTCGAGGAGGGCCGGGCGATCCTGGCCGAGGCCAACCACCCGCTGGTGACCGTCGTCGCCACCATGGACGAGGCCGCCGACAAGGCTGCTGAGCTGGCGCACGCCGGAAAGGACGTATAAGCATGTCGATCTTCGTCAACAAGGACAGCAAGGTCATCGTCCAGGGCATCACCGGTGCCGAGGCCACCAAGCACACTGCGCGCATGCTGGCCGCCGGCACCCAGATCGTCGGCGGTGTCAACGCCCGCAAGGCCGGCACCACCGTGTCGCACAAGGACGCGTCCGGTGCTGACGTGGAGCTGCCGGTGTTCGCCAGCGTCGCCGAGGCCATGAAGGAGACCGGCGCCGACGTGTCGATCGCCTTCGTGCCGCCGGCCTTCTCCAAGGACGCGATGATCGAGGCCATCGACGCCGAGATTCCCCTGCTGGTCGTCATCACCGAGGGAGTCCCGGTGCAGGACAGCGCCTTTGCGTGGGCCTATAACGTCGAGAAGGGTGAGAAGACCCGGATCATCGGGCCGAACTGTCCCGGCATCATCACCCCGGGTGAGTGCCTGGTCGGCATCACCCCGGCCAACATCTCCGGCACCGGCCCGATCGGTCTGGTGTCGAAGTCGGGCACGCTGACCTACCAGATGATGTACGAGCTGCGGGACTTCGGTTTCTCCACCGCCATCGGCATCGGCGGTGACCCGGTGATCGGCACCACCCACATCGACGCCATCGAGGCGTTCGAGAAGGACCCGAACACCAAGGTCATCGTGATGATCGGTGAGATCGGCGGCGACGCCGAGGAGCGGGCCGCGGCCTACATCAAGGCCAACGTCACCAAGCCGGTCGTCGGCTATGTCGCCGGGTTCACCGCGCCGGAGGGCAAGACCATGGGCCACGCCGGCGCCATCGTGTCGGGCTCGTCGGGCACCGCGGCCGCCAAGCAGGAGGCCCTGGAGGCCGCCGGTGTGAAGGTGGGCAAGACCCCGTCGGCCACCGCGGCCCTGGCTCGCGAGATCCTGCAGAGTCTGTAAAACGGCAGACGCAAAAGCCCCCGCTTCGTCGGGGGCTTTTGTGTCTCCCGCCCAGCGAAGGGTGAACCCATGAGCATCGATCCGCGCACACCCGTCGTCGTCGGCGTCGGGCAGGCGGCCGAGCGCATCGACGACGCCGGCTACCGCGGCATGTCGCCGGTCGAACTGGCCGCCGCAGCCGCCCGGGCTGCGTTGGCCGATTGCGGGGCCGCCTCGGCCGCGGTCGCCATTGACACGGTGGTAGCCACCCGGGCGTTCGAGAACTCGATTCCGAAAGCTCCTGCACCGCTGGGCAAGTCGAACAACTTTCCGCGGTCGGTTGCCAGGCTGATCGGTGCTGACCCGGCCCGTGCGGTGCTGGACAAGGTCGGCGGTCAGGGTCCGCAGAAGCTGCTCACCGAGTTCGCCGGCGAGATCGCCTCCGGCGCCGCCGACGTGGTGCTGCTGTGCGGTGCGGATGCGACCTCCACGCTGCGGCATTTCGCCAACGCCGCTGACAAGCCGGACTTCACCGAGACCGTCGACGGCCAGCTCGAAGACCGCGGCTACGGACTCGAGGACTTCATCGAGCATTACACCGTGATCCATGGGCTGACCGGAGCGCCGGTGCAGTACGGCCTGCTGGAGAACGCCCGCCGCGCACGGCTCGGCCTGAGCCCGGCCGACTACCGCCGGGAGATGGCGGAACTGTTCGCCCCGATGACCAAGATCGCCGCCAAGAATCCGTTCTCGGCGTCACCGGTCGAGCGCTCGGCTGACGAGCTGGCCACGATCACCGGCGCCAACCGGATGATCTGCGACCCCTACCCGCGGCTGCTGGTGGCCCGTGATCAGGTCAACCAGGGGGCCGCGGCGCTGCTGATGTCGGTCGAGGCCGCCCGGCGCCTCGGTGTGGCGCAAGACCGCTGGGTGTACCTGCACGGCCACGCCGACCTGCGCGCGCAACGTCTGCTGGAACGCGCCGACCTGAGTGCCTACCCGGCGGCCGTCGCGGCCACCACCGAGGCGCTGGCGATGGCCGGGATCGGCTTCGGCGACGTCGCGGCGATGGACCTCTACAGCTGCTTCCCGGTGCCGGTGTTCACCATCTGCGATGCCTTCGGATTGGCCGCCGATGATCCGCGTGGGCTGACCCTGACCGGCGGGTTGCCGTTCTTCGGCGGTGCCGGCAACAACTATTCGACGCACGCCATCGCCGAGGCGGTGGCGGCAGCGCGCAACGCCCCGGGACAATTCACATTCGTCGGGGCCAACGGCGGCATGCAGAGCAAGTATGCGGTCGGGGTGTACTCGACCACGCCGGTGGCTTGGACCCCGGATCGCAGCGCCGAACTGCAGGAAGGGCTCGACCGGGCGCCCAAGATCGCCGTCACCGAGCACGCCGACGGTCCGGGGACCATCGAGACCTACAGCGTCCGCTACGACTGGGACACCCCGACCGGCATCATCATCGGCCGCCTCGACGCCGACGGCAGTCGCTTCCTGGCGACCAGTGAGGACGAGGACCTGGTGGCGCTGTTGTCCGACGGTGAACCGCTGGGGGCGGCCGTCACCGTGCGCGCCCTGGACTACGGCAACCGCTGCTCGCTGCGCTGACCTACTCCTTTTTTGGCGCGAGCGCGCACAACGGTCCGCCAAAAGCCCAGGTGGGTGTGGACCGTTGTGCGCGCTCGCGCCCAAAAAAAGGGCGGCAGGTGCTAGGCGCTGAGCCCGAGCTTGCCGGCCAGTCGCTCCACGTAGGCGGCGACCTCGGCTTCGGGCTTGTCCGGCAACCCGAACAGCGTCTCGGTGACGCCGATCTCAGCCCAGTGCGCCAGCTTCTCGGGCACCGGCTTGAAGTCCAGTGCGACGATCTGCGGTGCGCCGTCCCGGTCGGCGGCCGCCCAGGTGTCCTGCAGCAGCTTGACGGGCGCGTCGATGTCGAAGTCCCGCGGCGTGGTGATCCAGCCGTCGGCACTGCGGGCGATCCACTTGAAGTTCTTCTCGGTACCGGCGGCGCCGACCAGCACCGGGATGTGTGACTGCACCGGCTTGGGCCAGGCCCAGCTCGGGCCGAACTTCACGAATTCACCGTCGAACTCGGCCTCCTCCTGCGTCCATAGCGCATGCATGGCTTCCAGGTACTCGCGCAACATGGTGCGACGACGTCCCGGCGGCACGTTGTGGTCGGCGAGTTCATCCGTGTTCCAACCGAATCCGACGCCCACGCTCACCCGGCCGCCGGACAGGTGGTCCAGGGTGGCGATCGACTTCGCCAGGGTGATCGGGTCGTGCTCGACTGGCAGTGCCACCGCGGTCGACAGCCGCACGCGCGAGGTGACCGCACTCGCGGCCCCCAGGCTCACCCAAGGGTCGAGAGTGCGCATGTAGCGGTCGTCGGGCAGCGACTCGTCACCGGTCGTCGGGTGCGCCGCCTGACGCTTGATCGGGATGTGGGTGTGTTCGGGTACGTAGAAGGTGGTGAAGCCGTGGTCGTCGGCGAGTTTGGCGGCAGCCGCAGGGGCGATGCCTCGGTCACTGGTGAATAGCACAAGCCCGTAATCCATATGGGTGATTAGAACGTGTTCCTATTTGTTCGGGCAACCGGGGGTCCCCTACCCACGGTGTTGACTCGGCGGTGTCACCGCGGTGTGCGCTAGCGTGGATGGTCGAACCGCGCCGCACCCCTCATACGCACTGCCGCCGATCACAGGAGAGGTCATGACCTACTCACCAGGGACTCCCGGATTCCAGTCTTCCCAACCGCCGGGCTCCTTCGGCCCGTCCACGCCGTCGTTCACCAAGACCGCAGATGCCGAGAGCAAGCTGCCGTTGTACCTGCGGATGGCGGTCGCGGTACTGGGCTTGGGCGTCTACCTCGCGAACTTCGGGCCGATCGTCACCGTCAGTAACGGCGAGTACCCGCTCATCCTCGGCGACGCCGGCCACACTGTTCCGCTGGCACTGCTGGCCGGGCTGCTGGCCGGGGCAGCTCTGCTGCCCAAGGTGAAGTCCTACACCACGGTGGTCGCGGTGATCTCGACGCTGGGAGCACTGCTGGCGATTGCCACGCTTGCCGACGCCGGTGACGACTACACGGTCGGCTGGGGACTGTGGCTGGTGTTGACGTTCAGCATCCTGCAGGCCGCCGCCGCGGTCGGCGTGCTGCTGCTGGAGACCGGTGTCGTCACCGCCCCGGCGCCGCGGCCCAAGTACGACCCCTACGGCCAGTACGGCCTGCCCCCGGGCGGCAACTACTACGGTCAGCAGGCGCCGCAGCAGCCCGGTTACCCGTCCTACGGCGGTTACCCGTCGGCTCCGTCCTCCGGTGGCTTCGGCGCGCAGTCCGGTCCGGCCTCGTCCGGGATGGGTTCGATGGGTGGCTTCGGCACCGCCTCGCAGCCGACCCAGTCGGTGCCGTCGATGCAGCAGGGCCCGCCCACCCCTCCGACCGGATTCCCCAGCTTCAGCCCGCCGCCGTCCAGCGGCTCGGGCAGCTCGTCGACTGCGGGTTCCGGGGGCTCCGGCGGGTCGGGCCAGGGCTCGACGGGTGGCCAGCAGGCGCAGGGCGGTTCCGCCCCGTCAGGTCCGGCTCAGCCCTAGCGCGCTCCGGCGCGCCGAGTTGAACGTGCCCGTGACGTGACACCGGTGGCCGTCGGTAAATCAGGCTCGAACCCGACCCGCGATCTGTTGCGGGTCGCGTTCGGCCCGTCCGTGGTGGCGTTGACGGTGATCGCAGCGGTGACGCTGCTGCAGTTGCTGATCGCCAACAGCGACATGACCGGGGCGTCGGGCGCCATCGCCAGCATGTGGCTGGGTGTGCATCAGGTGCCGATCTCAATCGGCGGTCGGGAGCTGGGCGTGCTGCCGCTGCTGCCGGTGCTGCTGATGGTTGCCGGGACGGCCCGGACCACCGCGCAGGCCACCGACCGGGGTGCCTCCTGGTTCGTCATCCGCTGGATCGTGGCGTCGGCGTTGGGCGGCCCGCTGTTGATCGCGGCGATCTGCCTGGCGGTCATCCATGACGCGGCGTCGGTCATGACCGAACTGCAGACCCCACATGCGTTGGGCGCCTTCGGCCATGTGTTCCTGGTGCATGCGATCGGCGCGGCGATCGGAATGGGGACGCGGGTGGGCCGGCGCGCTCTGGCCGAGACGCCGCTGCCGGACTGGATCTTCGACGCGCTGCGAGCCGCGGTCGCAGGAATGCTGGCGCTGGTCGGGCTGGCCGGGACCATCACTGTCGTATCCCTGGTCCTGCACTGGGGGACCATGCACGAGCTGTACGCGGTCACCGATTCATTGTTCGGTCAGTTCAGCCTGACGCTGCTGGCGGTGCTGTATGTGCCCAATGTCCTGATCGGTGGGGCGGCGATGGCCGTCGGATCGAGTGCGCACATCGGTCCCGCGCTGTTCAGCGCATTCACCGTGCTCGGTGGCGACATTCCGGCGCTGCCGATTCTGGCCGCTGCGCCCACCCCTCCGCTGGGACCCGCGTGGGTGGCATTGCTGATCATCGGAGCCGCCGCGGCGGTGGCCGTGGGTCAGCAGTGCGCCCGGCGCCCTCTGCCGCTGGTTCCGGCACTGGGCAAGGTTGCGGCCGCAGCGGGTATCGCTGCGGTACTGATGGCACTGCTCGGGTGGGCCGGCGGCGGACGGCTGGGCAACTTCGGCGATGTCGGGGTGGACCAGGTGACATTCGGCCCGGCGGTGTTCCTGTGGTTCGCGTCGATCGGTGCACTGACGGTGGTGATGATCGGCGGGGTGCGGCGCGGGCCGGTGCTGCCTCGGCCAATGCTGCCGCCCGCCCCCGAGCCGGTGCCCACGGTCGAGCCCGAGCCCGAGCTTGACCTCGAGCCCGTCGAACCCGAGCTTTTCGAACCCGACGAGCTGTTCGAACCCGACGAGATCGAGGAGGGGGGTGAGCTGAGTTGGACGCCGCAACCCGAGCAGCCGGCAGCATCTGAGCCGCACCCGCCGACCGAGCCGCCCGGCCCGTGGGAAGACCCCGAAGACCTGATGTTCACCGACGATGACGGGCTCGACCGACCGCGCTAGCGCCACCCCTTGGCAGAATTAAGGACTTGAGTCCCTTATATACTGCTCGCCGTCCTGGTCGCATAGTGACATGACAAGCGTCGTGAGCACGTGGAACCTGCACAGACTGGCAAGTGCCCGAGTGGAGAAGCTCACGCAGCTGGTGTTGCCACCCGGCCATGAGCCGATCCTCGACGTCATGGCGTCGATCTGGGTCGACGGCGTCGAGGCCGGGTTCCAGATGGCCGAGGCGGTATCGATCGGGCTGTCGGGCGCCCTGGCGGAGGACCTGTACCAGCAGCTGGAAGGCGCCGAACTCTGTAGCGAATACGACGAGTTCCCGGAGCTCGACGATCGCGACTTCCAGGATCTTGCGTGTGGCCGGGTCGAGAAGATCAGCCACGGCATCCATCCGGTCGGCCACCCCGACGTGATCTGGGACAAGGTCGAGATCTGGACCGACGGTGTGGCCGCCGCGCTCCGGATCATGCGCGACGAAGGGCAGCGCCAGGCCTGATCGCCGGCCGGATCTTCGGCGGTAGGCTCTTGCTTCGTGCAACCGATCCACGTGGCCCCACGCATCCCGTCGAGGCTGGTGGTGCTGGCTTCGGGTACCGGATCGCTGCTGGAGTCGCTGCTGGCCGCGGCGGTGGGTGATTACCCGGCGCGGGTGGTGGCCGTCGGCACCGACCGCGACTGCCGGGCCGTGCAGATCGCCAAGGACGCCGGGCTACCGGTGTTCACCGTCGCGATGCCCGACCATTCCGACCGGGCTGCTTGGGACCTCGCGCTGGCGGAGGCCACCGCCGCGCATACCCCTGATCTGGTGGTCTCGGCCGGCTTCATGAAGATCCTGGGGCCGCAGTTCCTGTCCCGCTTCATGGGGCGCACCGTCAACACCCACCCGGCGCTGCTGCCCGCCTTCCCCGGCGCGCACGCGGTGCCCGAGGCGCTGGCCTACGGGGTGAAGGTCACCGGCTGCACCGTGCATCTGGTGGACGCCGGCACCGATACCGGCCCGGTGCTGGCCCAGGAACCGGTCGCGGTGCTCGACGACGACGACGAAGAAACCCTGCATGAACGCATCAAGACAGTGGAACGCAAGCTTCTGGTGGACGTGCTGGCCGCGCTGGCGACCGGCGGCGTGACCTGGACCGGACGAAAGGCAACCATAGGATGACCGACGGCAAGCGACCGATTCGGCGGGCGCTGATCAGCGTCTACGACAAGACCGGCCTGGTCGACCTCGCCACCGGACTACATGCCGCCGGCGTGGATATCGTCTCCACCGGGTCCACCGCGAAGACGATTGCGGCCAAGGGTATTCCGGTCACGCCGGTGGAACAGCTGACGGGTTTTCCCGAGGTGCTCGACGGCCGGGTCAAGACGCTGCACCCGCGTGTGCACGCCGGGCTGCTGGCCGACCTGCGCAAGCCCGAGCATGCCGCGGCGCTGGGCGAACTCGACATCGCGCCGTTCGAGCTGGTGGTGGTCAACCTCTACCCGTTCAGTGAAACCGTGGATTCCGGTGCCGGGATGGATGAGTGCGTCGAGCAGATCGACATCGGTGGGCCCTCGATGATCCGGGCGGCCGCCAAGAATCACCCCAGCGTGGCCGTGGTGGTCGACCCGCTCGGGTACGACGGTGTGCTGGCCGCGGTCAATGCTGGCGGGTTCACCCTCGCCGAGCGGAAACGCCTGGCGTCACTGGCATTTCGCCACACCGCCGAGTACGACGTGGCGGTCGCCGGGTGGATGTCGTCGACGCTGGCGCCCTCCGAACCGGCGGGAGAGCCGCGTCAAGCACTGCCGGAATGGTACGGGCGCACCTACCGCCGCGCTGCGCAGCTGCGCTACGGCGAGAATCCGCACCAGCAGGCCGCGCTCTACTGTGACGCCGGCGCGTGGCCGGGCTTGGCTCAGGCCGAGCAGCTGCACGGAAAAGAGATGTCCTACAACAACTTCACCGATGCGGACGCCGCATGGCGGGCGGCGTTCGATCACGAAGAGACCTGCGTGGCCATCATCAAGCACGCGAACCCGTGCGGCATCGCGGTCTCGGCGACCTCGGTGGCCGATGCCCACCGCAAGGCGCACGAGTGCGACCCCCTGAGCGCGTTCGGCGGCGTCATCGCGGCCAACACCGAGGTCAGCGTGGAGATGGCGGAGTACGTCAGCACCATCTTCACCGAGGTGATCGTCGCGCCGGCCTACGAGGCCGGGGCCGTGGAGATCTTGGCGCGCAAGAAGAACATCCGGGTGCTGCTGGCCTCCGAACCGCTGCGCGGCGGCACCGAATGGCGCCAGATCAGCGGTGGGCTGTTGATGCAGAGCCGCGACGGCCTCGACGCTTCCGGTGACAACCCGGTGAACTGGACGCTGGCCACCGGCGAACCGGCCGATGCGGCCACCCTGGCCGACCTGGTCTTCGCCTGGCGGGCCTGCCGCGCGGTCAAATCGAACGCGATCGTGGTTGCGGGCGACGGCGCCACCATCGGCGTGGGCATGGGCCAGGTCAACCGGGTCGACGCGGCCCGACTGGCGGTGGAGCGCGGGGGCGAGCGGGTGGCCGGTGCGGTGGCTGCATCGGATGCGTTCTTCCCGTTCCCCGACGGCCTGCAGACGCTGACCGCGGCCGGGGTGAAGGCGATCGTGCACCCGGGTGGTTCGGTGCGCGACGACGAGGTGACCGCGGCCGCTGCCGAGGCGGGGATCACTCTCTACCTGACCGGGGCCCGGCACTTCGCTCACTGACTCAGCTAGGGGTCTTCGCCGTCCTCGTCGCCGGTTTCGCTGTCTCGCAGCAGTTTTTCGGGGTGGTGGTAGGTGTTGGTGCGCGCTTGGCCTCGGTCTTGGTTGGCGGGTGGGAGTGTTTCGGTGGTGCCGTCGCGTCGAAGGCTTCGACGATCTCATCGCGACCATTGATCGAAAGCATGTTCGAATGATACGACGCCCCACCGACACGCGCCCACGCCAAAACCACAGTGACACAAGTGAATAGAGGGACGGCCGAGAGCTGCGGAACAATTCCACCCTTGACAAAAAGATTGCAGGCACTCACTATCTAACTCGACCCCGAAGTGAGGAGCGCTGGTGGCCTACGACCTGATCATCCGCAACGGCCTGTGGTTCGACGGCCGGGGCAGCACCCCCCAGATCCGCACTTTGGGCATCCGCGACGGCGTGGTCGCCGACATCGTCTCGGGGGAACTCGATGACCCCGACTGCCCGGACGTCATCGATGCGGCCGGCAAGTGGGTGGTGCCCGGCTTCCTCGATGTGCACACCCATTACGACGCCGAGGTGCTTCTGGACCCGGGTCTGCCCGAATCGGTGCGCCACGGCGTCACCACCGTGCTGCTGGGCAACTGCTCGCTGTCCACGGTGTACGCCGACTCCGAGGACGCCGCTGACCTGTTCAGCCGGGTGGAGGCGGTGCCGCGCAAATTCGTGCTGGATGCGCTGCGCGCCAAGAAGGCCTGGACCACCCCGGCCGAGTACGTCCGCGCCCTCGACGACATGCCGCTGGGGCCCAATATCGGCTCCATGCTTGGTCATTCGGACCTGCGCACCGCGGTGCTGGGCCTGGACCGCGCCACCACCGACGGTGTCGTCCCCAGCGACGCCGAGCTGGAGAAGATGGCCGCACTGCTCGAAGATGGGCTCGACGCCGGACTGCTCGGCATGTCGGGAATGGACGCGGCCATCGACAAACTCGACGGTGAGCGCTTCCGCTCGCGGGCACTGCCCTCGACGTTCGCCACCTGGCGGGAACGACGCCGGCTGATCAAGGTGCTGCGCAAGCGCGGCCGGATGCTGCAGAGCGCCCCGAATGTCGCAAAACCATTGACAGTCTTGAATTTCTTCCTCACCAGCAGCGGAATGTTCGGCCGCCGGCGCGGGGTGAAGATGAGCCTGCTGGTCTCCGCCGACGCCAAGTCCTCACCGGGCGCGGTGCGCGTTCTCGGCCCCGGCACCCGGCTGCTCAACGCACTGCTCGGTTCCTCGGTGCGCTTTCAGCACCTGCCGGTGCCGTTCGAGTTGTATTCCGACGGAATCGATCTGCCGGTGTTCGAGGAGTTCGGCGCCGGCACCGCCGCACTGCACCTGCGGGATCAACTGGAGCGCAACGCACTGCTGGCCGACGTCGACTACCGGCGCCGATTCCGCAAGTCGTTCGACCGCAAGAAGCTGGGGCCGACGTTGTGGCACCGCGACTTCCACGACGCGGTGATCGTCGAGTGCCCGGATGCGAGCCTGATCGGCAAGAGCTTCGGGCAGATCGCCGACGAGCGGGGACTGCATCCGCTGGACGCGTTCCTGGATGTGTTGGTGGCCAACGGCGAACGCAACGTGCGCTGGACCACGATCGTCGCCAACCACCGGCCCCGCCAGCTCGACAGGCTGGCCAACGAGCCGACCATCCACTTCGGGTTCTCCGACGCCGGAGCACATCTGCGTAACATGGCGTTCTACAACTACGCGCTGCGCCTGCTCAAGCGAGTACGTGATGCCGAGCTGGCGGGCAGGCCGTTCATGAGCGTCGAGCGGGCGGTGTACCGGCTGACGGCCGAGGTCGCCGATTGGTTCGGCTTGGATGCGGGCACGCTGCGCCAAGGCGATCGCGCCGACCTCGTGGTGATCGACCCGGCCGGACTGAACCAGGAAGTGGATGCCTACCACGAGGAAAAGGTGGAGTTCTACGGTGGATTGAGCCGAATGGTCAACCGCAACGACGACGCCGTGGTGGCGACCGTGGTGGGCGGCACCGTGGTGTACGGCAACGGGCAGTTCCGCGACGGCTACGGCACGACGATGAAGTCCGGCCGGTTCCTGCGTGCCGGATCACGTGAGCTGGCAACGGTATAGGCGGGCGTAGCCAATGGCCCGAACCCAGCGAGAACGCCGGGAGGCGACCGTCGCGGGACTGCTGGGCGCCAGCATCGCCACCATCGCCGAGATCGGATATGCCCGCGCGTCGGCGAAGACGATCGCCCGCCGCGCAGGCGTCTCTGACGGAGCGCTGTTCCGCCACTTCGACACCATGTGTGACTTCATGGCGGCCACTGCACAAGAGGTGCTGCGCCGCCAGGTGGAGCTGATCAGTAAGCAGGTGGCGGAGATCCCGGCCAACGGCTCGGCACTGGAGGCGGTATTGACCGTGCTGCGTGATCTGACGGCGAACTCCAACAGCGCGGTGATCTACGAGCTGCTGATCGCCGCACGCACGGACGAGAACCTGCGGACCGCGCTGGCCGAGGTGTTGGACGAATACGGTGCGAAGATCTACGACACCGCCCGGGGATTTCCCGGCGCCGACGCATTTCCCGAGGAGCTGTTCCCCAGCGTGGTTGCGCTGGTCACCAACACCTTTGACGGCGCCTCGATCGTGCGGGCCGTGCTGCCTCAGCCCGAGATCGAGGCCAATCGTATTCCGTTGCTGCTGAAGTTATTAGCCGGACAGACCTAGATCCTTCGGCGTCGCGGCCGCCGTCACGTGACCCATGAAGGCGACGATCTCGTCGACGGCGCGTCGCGCATCCGGGTTGAAGTCGAAGGTGAGCTGGAACATGTGCAGCGCGCGATCCCACACCTGCACCCAGTTCGGCACGCCGGCGGCGGTGAGCTCGTCGGCCAGCAAGAAGGTGTCGTTGCGCAGCATCTCGTTGTTGCCGACCTGCAAAAGAAACGGCCCCAGTCCGCGAAGCTGCGCCTCCGGGGGCATCACCGGCAGCTCGCGGGTTCCGTTCACGGTGGCGTAGACGCGATACAGGAACGTGAACGCCATGAACGGGAAGAACGGATCGCGGTGGGCGGCGGCGGCCTGCCGCTTGATCTGCATGTCCGACGACGTCAGCGGCGACATCAGCACCTGACCGGCCGGCACGGGCAACCCGGCGTCGCGCGCGACGAGCGCGGTGTTGGCCGCCATCAAGCCACCGGCCGAATCACCGGCCAGCACAATATGATCCGCGGAGTACCCGGCGTCCAGCGCGTATCGGTAGGCATTCAGCCCGTCGGCAATCGCCTCGTCGATGCCGGCCTGCGGAGCCAACCGGTACCCGACATTGAGCACCCGGGCACCCGCGGCCTCGGACAGCTTGCTGACGAACCGGCGATGCGAGTTGAGGCCCAGTGTCACCAGCGCCGAGCCGTGGAAGTAGACGATCACCCGGTCCGAATCGCGGGACGCGGGGGCCACAACCCACTCCGCCGGGCAGTCCGGTAGTTGTATCCGTGTCACCTCGGTGCCTGGCAGCGGCCGGATGAACCGCATCGGCTTGTCGATGAGATCCAGGCGAGCCCGTTGCATACCGGCGGGCCAGAAGCGGTTGATGACCGTCCCGAGAACCGTCAGCACGGCGATCGAGGACCGCAGGAAGATCAGCGCCGCCAAGCCCAGCAGTCGGGCCTGCCAACTGGCCGGGCCGAAGTAGGTCTGAGGCGGACGATCACGCCATTCCGGTGAGTTCACGGTACCCAGGGTATCGGGTATCTGCCGGCCGGATAAAGCAGGACGCCGTGACGGACCATCGCACCCGTCGTAGCGTGGAGTGGTGACCGCGCCGAAAATCCCGCACGATCTGCCCTCAACCCTCGGTGAGCTGCGTGCCACCGGCCACCGTGAACGGGGGGTCAAGCAAGAGATCGCCGAGAACCTGCTGGCCCGCCTCGCCGAGGGTGACGACGGCGCAGCGATCTGGCCGGGCATCTTCGGATTCGACGACACCGTGCTCCCGCAGCTGGAACGCGCGCTGATCGCGGGCCACGACATCGTGCTGCTGGGCGAACGCGGCCAGGGCAAGACCCGGCTGCTGCGCGCGCTCACCGGGCTGCTCGATGAGTGGACGCCGGTGATCGCCGGCGCCGAACTCGGTGAGCACCCGTACTCGCCGATCACGCCGGAATCGATTCGCCGCGCCGCCGAACTCGGCGACGCCCTGCCGGTGACCTGGCGGCACCGCAGCGAGCGCTACACCGAGAAGCTCGCCACCCCCGATACGTCGGTGGCCGACCTGGTCGGCGACATCGACCCGATCAAGGTCGCCGAGGGACGCAGCCTCGGTGACCCCGAGACCATCGCCTACGGCCTGATCCCGCGGGCGCACCGCGGCATCGTCGCCGTCAACGAGCTGCCCGACCTTGCCGAGCGCATCCAGGTCGCGATGCTCAATGTGATGGAGGAACGCGACATCCAGGTGCGCGGCTACACGCTGCGACTGCCGCTGGACGTCGTGGTGGTGGCCAGCGCCAACCCGGAGGACTACACCAACCGGGGCCGGATCATCACACCGCTCAAGGACCGGTTCGGCGCCGAGATCCGCACGCACTATCCGCTGGAGCTCGACGCCGAGGTCGGGGTGATCGCCCAGGAGGCGCACCTGAGCGCGAGCGTGCCGGACTATCTGCTGGCGGCGCTGGCCCGGTTCGCGCGTTACCTGCGCGAGTCGCGGTCGATCGATCAGCGGTCGGGGGTGTCGGCGCGGTTCGCGATCGCCGCGGCGGAGACGGTAGCGGCCTCGGCGCGGCACCGCGGTGCGTTGCTGGGCGAGACCGATCCGGTGGCCCGGGTGGTCGACCTCGGCACGATCATCGACGTGCTGCGCGGCAAGCTGGAGTTCGAGTCCGGTGAGGAGGGGCGTGAGCAGGCGGTGCTGGAACACCTGCTGCGCCGGGCCGTTGCCGACACCGCTTCGCGGGCACTGGGCGGCATAGACGTCGGGCCGCTGGTGGCCGCGGTGGAGGACGCGGCCGTGACGACCGGCGATCGGGTGGCGGCCAAGGCTGTGCTGGCGGCGCTGCCGGATCTGCCGGTCATTGACGCAGTCGCCCAGCGCCTCGGTGCGCAGTCCGAGGGAGAGCGCGCCGCAGCACTCGAATTGGCCTTGGAAGCACTGTATTTGGCCAAGCGTATCGACAAGACGTCCGACGAGGGCGAAACCGTCTATGGCTAGAGCGCACGGCTCCCGGTATTCGGCCTACTCCGGTGGGCCGGATCCGTTGGCGCCGCCGGTTGATCTGGCCGAGGCGCTGGAGGAGATCGGGCGCGATGTCATGGAGGGGACGTCGCCGCGCCGGGCTCTGCAGGAACTGATGCGGCGCGGAACCAAGAACATGCCGGGTGCCGACCGGCTGGCGGCAGAGGTGCAACGACGTCGTCGAGAATTGTTGCGCAACAACAATTTAGACGGAACGCTGGCGGACATCAAGAAGCTGCTCGACGACGCGGTGCTGGCCGAGCGCAAGGAACTGGCTCGTGCGTTGGACGACGACGCGCGCTTCGCCGAGATGCAGATCGAGGGACTGTCGCCGTCGCCGGCCAAGGCGGTGCAGGAGCTGGCGGAATACGATTGGCGCAGTCCCGAGGCCCGCGAGTCCTACGAGAAGATCAAGGATCTGCTCGGCCGGGAGATGCTCGACCAACGGTTCGCCGGCATGAAGCAGGCACTTGAAGGCGCCACCGACGAAGACCGGCAACGGGTCGCCGACATGCTCGACGACCTCAACGAGCTGTTGGACAAGCACGCCCGGGGTGAAGACACCCCCGAGGATTTCCAGAACTTCATGGACTCCCACGGTGAGTTCTTCCCGGAGAACCCTGCCAACGTCGACGAGCTGCTGGACTCCCTGGCCAAGCGCGCGGCCGCCGCCCAGCGCTTCCGCAACAGCCTGACCAATGAGCAACGAGATGAACTGGATGCGTTGGCGCAGCAGGCATTCGGATCACCGGCCTTGCAGCAGGCGCTGGGACGCCTGGACGCGCATCTGCAGGCGGCCCGGCCGGGGGAGGACTGGAACGGCTCATCGGAGTTCTCCGGCAACAACCCGCTGGGGATGGGCGAGGGCGCCCAGGCATTGAGCGACATCGCCGAGCTCGAGCAGTTGGCCGAGCAGCTCTCACAGGCATATCCGGGCGCCAGCATGGACGACGTCGACCTCGATGCGCTGGCCCGCCAGTTGGGCGACGAGGCCGCGGTCGATGCACGCACTCTGGCCGAGCTGGAGCGTGCACTGCTCAATCAGGGTTTTCTGGACCGCAGTTCTGACGGGCAGTGGCGGCTGTCGCCCAAGGCGATGCGCCAGCTGGGGCAGACCGCGTTGCGTGATGTGGCACGCCAACTTTCGGGCCGGCGCGGTGAACGTGACCACCGCCGGGCCGGGGCTGCCGGGGAGCTGACCGGTGCGACCCGGCCGTGGCAGTTCGGCGACACCGAGCCGTGGAACGTCACCCGCACCCTGACCAATACCGTGCTGCGGCGGGCTGGCGATCAGTCGGGCCGGCACAGTTCCCGCCTGTCGATCAGCGTCGACGACGTCGAGGTGTCCGAGACCGAGACCCGCACCCAATCCGCCGTGGCACTGCTGGTCGACACATCCTTCTCGATGGTGATGGACAACCGCTGGCTGCCGATGAAACGCACCGCGCTGGCGCTGCATCACCTGGTGAGTACCCGCTTCCGCTCGGATGCGTTGCAGATCATCGCATTCGGGCGCTACGCGCGTACCGTGACCGCAGCCGAGCTCACCGGCCTGGAAGGCGTCTACGAGCAGGGCACCAACCTGCATCACGCCCTGGCGCTGGCAAGCCGGCACCTGCGCCGGCACCCCAACGCACAGCCGGTGGTACTGGTGGTCACCGACGGGGAGCCCACGGCGCACCTGGAGGATTACCGAGGCGATGGCGCATCGGTTTTCTTCGACTACCCACCGCACCCGCGGACCATCGCCCACACCGTCAAGGGCTTCGACGACGTAGCCCGGCTCGGCGCGCAGGTGACGATCTTCCGGCTTGGTGACGATCCGGGACTGGCCCGATTCATCGATCAGGTGGCGCGGAGGGTCCAGGGTCGGGTCGTGGTGCCCGAACTCGACGGGTTGGGTGCGGCGGTCGTCGGCGACTATCTGCGCTCGCGGCGGCGCTGATCTCCTATCGGGACAGCAGCCGGCGTTTCTGTTCGGCGAATTCCTCCGCGGTCAGATATCCGGCGTCGTGGAGCTCGCCGAGTTCCCGGATCCCTGCCGCCAATTCAGCAAGCGGAACCGTCAGTGGCCGCACCGGTGGCGGTACTGCCGGCGATGGCGAACCGGGCTCCTGCGCCGGCGTGCCGTCCGCCGCGGGAGTCGGCTGGCCGTCCCCGCCGCGGTTGCGGTTGACCGCGCCGGCGAGCGCGCTGCCGCCCATACCCGCCAGGGCCATCTGACCGAACGCGGTACCCAATCCGCCCGGCGTGGTCGCCGACGGTCCGGCGGCCAGCGGCGTCGAGAAGCTCGCGTTGCGGATCTCCGGGGCCATCTCGGCCCACCCGATGGGCGTGGAAAGCGACCCGAGTGGGAACGCCTCGCCCCTGGCCGCAATGACCGAGGCGTGCGGCACGCGGAGGTTGTCGGTCGACGGCAGTTCCCCCTCCGCTCCCAATTGGCCCAGGGCGTCCATGATGCTGCGCTGCCCACCGCGCAGCAGGTCCTGGGTGTCGAAGATCTCGCGCGAGTCCATCTCGGAGAAATACATGGCCGCGCCGGCCAGGTAGACACCGACGATCGACAGGGGCAGGGCGATACCGATGCCGACCTCGTCGGCCAGGATTGCAAGCCATTCAAATGGATCGACCGGTATGGCGGCCTCCGCGGGCATGGCGGTGAACGGCGATGAGGCTTCCGACGATCCGGGCCCCGACAACGTCGAGGCCGTCTTGGACAGCAGCGCCTGGGCATTGTTGGCCACCGAGTTGCCCTGGGCGGCCTGAGAGGCACCTTGGTCGCCCGGCCCTGAGGCGGTCTTGGGGGGCGGCTGGAAGGGTGCCAGTTCGGCGGCGGTCGCCGACGTCGAGGCGTAGCCGTACATCGCGGTGGCGTCCTGGGCCCACATCTCGGCGTACAGGGCCTCGGTGGCCGCGATCGCCGCGGCGTTCTGACCCAGAACATTGGTGGCCAGCAGGGTCATCAACTGAGCACGGTTGGCCGCGATCACCGCCGGAGGCACCACCATGGCGAACGCGGCCTCGTAGGCGGCCACTGCCGACTTGGCCTGGCCCGCGGTCGTTGCCGCTTGGGCGGAGGTGCTGTTCAACCACGTCACGAACGGGGCGACCGAGGCCGCCATCGCTATCGAAGACGGGCCCCTCCACGCTCCGCTGGTCAACTCTGTGACCACGGACTGATAGGCGGTCGCCGCCAGGTGCAGTTCGGTGGCCACCCCGTCCCAGGCGGTGGCCGCGGTGATCAGCGGCCCCGGGCCGGCACCGGTATACATCCGGGCGGAGGTGACTTCCGGCGGTAATGCCGCGAAATCCATCGTGGGGTTCAGCTCCTCCGGTTCTTGCTGGTTCGGTCCGGGCAGGCTCGATCCGTGGGTCAGGCCGTCCGCCGCTTCTCCGAATCCGCATGATATCCCGGAGGCGGGCAGGGATATGTGTTGTTTGGCACCGGCTCGGGCGTTGTGGACGTACCTCCATTTTCCGGATCGGGCCGAGTCCGTCGCCATGGTGTTTGGCACCCATTCCGAGGTAGGCGTGACCCGTATGGACAAATATGTGGTGTGCAGGCGAGGCTGGGTGACATGCACCGTTGGACGGCGGTCATCGACAAGTTCTGGCGACTGACCGGGGTACCGGCACAAGGGCTGTTCCACCGGGTCGTTCTGATCAATGGTCTGGTCTTCACCGTGGGCACCCTGTTGCTTGCGGTGACGCCGGCCGCGGTGTCGGCGCGCACCCAGTTGACCGAGGTTCCGGTGCTGCTGGTCGGCCTGGCCATTGTGGTGGGGGCGAACGCACTGCTCCTGCGGTCGAGTCTTGCCCCGCTGGATCGGCTGGCAGCGTCGATGCGCCGCGTCGATCCACCGCTGCGCAGCGACCGAATCTATGAACCGGGCGGCGGCGGCGACCTGCACAACCTCATCGAATCCTTCAACACCATGCTGGACCGGCTCGAGACCGAGCGGGCCTCATCGAGCGCGTTGGCGCTGGCCGTACAGGAGAGCGAGCGGCAGCGGATCGCCAGGGAGTTGCACGACGAGATCGGGCAGACCCTCACAGCTGCCCTGCTGACCCTCAAGCGGGCCGTCGACAACGCGCCGGCGAAAATTCGCGGCGACCTTCGCGACGCCCAGGAGATCGTGCGGTCCAGCCTCGACGAGGTGCGCAGCATCGCCGGCCGCCTGCGCCCCGACGTGCTCGAAGACCTCGGCCTGCCCAGCGCACTGCAGGCCCTGTGCAACCAGTTCACCCAAGCGGCCGGCATCGACGTCGTCCGGGACATCCCGGTCCACGTCGACCGATTGAATCCCGACCTGGAACTGGCCTGTTACCGGATCGTGCAGGAGAGCCTGACCAACATCGCCCGCCATGCCGGAGCCCAGAAGGTCTGGTTGGATCTGCATGTCGGCCGCGAGGAGTTGGTGCTGCGGATCGCCGACGACGGTCACGGCGGGGTCAGCTCCACCGGTGCGGGTATCCGCGGAATGGGTGAACGAGCCCTACTGGTGCGGGGCACGCTCACGATCACCTCCCCGAACGACAAAGGAACCGAGATCAAGCTGGTGGCACCGACTCGCAGCGACGGTGGCGCGTGACGAGACCCGAGCCGGCGCGCATTCTGCTCGTTGACGATCACGCCCTGGTGCGCAGTGGCCTGCGGATGATCCTGGACGCCGAATCGGATCTTCGCGTGGTGGCCGAGGCGGCCGACGGCTCCGAGGCACTGACCATCCTGCGGGACACCCCGATCGACCTGGCGATCCTGGACATCGCGATGCCCCGGATGACCGGGCTGCAGGCTGCGCGGGAGATCGAACGCAGCCATCCTCACGTGCGGATGCTGATGCTGTCCATGTACGACAACGAGCAGTACCTGTTCGAAGCGCTCAAGGCCGGCGCGTCCGGTTACGTGCTGAAATCCGTCGCCGACCGCGACTTGATCGAGGCCTGCCGCGCCACGATGCGCGGCGAGCCCTTTCTGTACGCCGGCGCGGTGACCGCCCTGATCCGGGATCACCTGCACCGGGCACGCCAGGGCGACTCGGTGCCGGACAACATCCTGACGCCTCGTGAGGAGGAAGTCCTGAAGTTGATCGCCGAGGGGCTCTCGGCCCGTGAAATCGCCAAAACCCTCGGCATCAGTGCCAAGACGGTCGACCGGCACCGGACCAACACCCTGCAGAAACTGGGGCTGCGCGATCGCTTGGCATTGACCCGGTATGCGATCAGGACGGGCCTGATAGAGCCCTAGCGCCAACAGCCCGTGGGGCCTCATGGGGGTAGCACCCCCCGCCGAATGCGGGCTGCATCCCATGGCGCCTCGCAAGTTCGCCACGGAGACTGGAGACAGTTCAGTCAGGATCCTTGGTGCGCATTGAGCAGACGGTACGATCCGGGCGTGGGTACGCAGGTCCACGAGGCGGTCTACCGTTTTGCCCGGGTGGGCAGTCGTTGACGTGTGTCCGACTGCGGCGCCGTCCGGCGCGCTGTCGCATGCTGCCGTGTCCTGATACCGATGCCTCGATGAGACCGGTCCGTGGAGAGTGATGCTCGCGATACTGCTTGCCCATGCTGTTGGCACGGCTGCGGCACCGACTATGGTGCGCAGGTGGGGTCGGTCGGCGTTCTATCCGTTAGGCGCGATCCCGTTGCTGTCACTGGTGTGGGTGGTGGGGAATTGGCCGCCCGAACCGGGTGACGACCGGCGGGCGCTGATCAGCTGGGTGCCCGGACTGTCGATGGACATCGCGCTGCGCTTCGACACGCTGGCCGCAATCATGTGCGTGCTGGCGTTGGGAATCGGTGCGCTGGTGCTGTTCTACTGCGCCGAGTATTTCCGCCCGGTCAGCCCGCACACCGAACTCGACCCGCGACTGCCCAGCTTCGCCGCGAAAATGCTGGGGTTCGCCGGATCCATGTTCGGGCTGATGGTCGCCGACAACATGTTGGTGCTCTACGTGTTCTGGGAACTGACCACGGTGTTGTCGTTCCTGCTGATCGGCCACTACGCCGAACGCGCGGTCAACCGGCGCGCCGCCATCCAGGCGTTGGTGGTCACCACAGCCGGTGGGTTGGCCATGTTGGTCGGCATCATCATGCTGGGCCAGACCGCCGGCAGCTACCTGCTGTCGGACCTGGTGGCCGATCCGCCGTCGGGGACGGTCGTCACCGTCGGTGTGCTGCTGGTCCTGGTCGGCGCGCTGAGCAAGTCGGCGATTGTGCCGCTGCACTTCTGGCTGCCGGGCGCGATGGCGGCACCGACACCGGTCAGTGCCTACCTGCACGCCGCCGCGATGGTCAAGGCCGGGATCTATCTGGTGGCGCGGTTGACGCCGGGATTCGCCGACTCGCCGGGATGGCGGCCGACGGTGGTGGTCCTGGGCCTTGCCACCGCCCTGTTGGCGGGCTGGCGCGCGATCCGCGAATACGACCTGAAGCTGGTGTTGGCCTACAGCACGGTCAGCCAGTTGGGAATGATGATCGTGCTGGTCGGCGGCGGCGGTCGCGATCTGATGTTGGCCGGCCTGACCGCCATGTGCGCACATGCGGCGGCCAAGGCGGCGCTGTTCATGGTGGTGGGGATCATCGACCATGCCACCGGCACCCGCGATCTGCGCGAGCTGGCCGGACTGGGCCGCCGCGCGCCGGGGCTGTTCGTGGTTGCGGCGGCCGCCGCCGCGAGTATGGCCGGGGTGCCACCGTTCATCGGCTTCATCGCCAAGGAGGCCATCTACGGGACCGAGGCCCAGGCACCCGCGCTGGGTTCCTCCGGCCCGTACGTCTTGGGTGCGGCGGTCGTCGCCTCGATGTTCACCGTGATCTACAGCGCGCGGTTCATCTGGGGCGGCTTCGCAAGCAAGGGCCAGACCGAACCCAGCGTCGACGTCGCCGAGATGCACCGGCCGACCATGGCTTTCCTGGCGGCGCCGGCCGTATTGGCCGCCGCCAGCCTGGCCCTGGGCCTGTGGCCGTTGGTGCTGGACACCGCGCTGCACGGCTACGCCGACACCGTGCCCTACGGGATGACCTACCACCTGGCGCTGTGGCACGGTGCGGGACTGCCGGTGTTCCTGTCGGCGGGGGTACTGCTGGTGGGCTTCGGGGTGTTCGCCGCGCGCGGCCCACTGCGGCTGGCCCGGCTGCGCCGGCTGCCGCTGGGCAAGGCCGATCAGATGTACGACGACTTCCTGCGGGTGCTCGATGTGGCCGCGGTGCGGTTGACCGCGATCACCCAGCGTGGGTCCCTGCCGGTCAACCAGGCGGTGATCTTCGCGACGCTGGTGCTGCTGCCGCTGACGGTGCTGATGTTGGGTGCGCGTGACCGGGTCGATCTGCGGCTGTGGGATACGCCGTTGCAGCTCACGCTGGCCGTGTTGGTGGTTTCCGGCGGGATCGGGGCCACGGTGGCTCGCAACCGGCTGTCCGCGGTGTTGATGGTCGGGGTGACCGGGTATGGCTGCGCCGCGGCGTTCGCGTTCCACGGGGCTCCGGACCTGGCGTTGACCCAGTTGCTCGTCGAGACCGTGACCCTGGTGATCTTCGTGCTGGTGCTGCGAACGCTGCCGGCGGAGGCCGAGCGTCCCTCGATGGCGATGAACCGGCTGCCCCGGGCGTTGCTGGCCATGTCGGTCGGCGCCGCCGTCGCGGTGCTGGGGGCCTTCGCGATGGCGGCGCGCACCCGCGACGGGGTGGCCGGCCTGCTGCCTGCCGAGGCCTATGAGCGCGCCTACGGGGCCAACACCGTCAACGTGATCCTGGTCGACGTCCGGGCCTGGGACACCCTCGGGGAGATCTCGGTGTTGCTGGTCGCCGCGACCGGAGTGGCTTCGATGGTGTTCCGCAACCAGCGGTTCGGCCGCGCGCCACGCATCACCGACGCCGGCGAACACCGCAGGGATTTGGGTGTGGCCACCCCCTACAGCCCGGCCATCGCGTCCACCACCTGGCTGCGCGGCAGCGACTACCACGATCCCAATCAGCGGTCGCTGGTGTTGGAGGTGGCGACCCGGATCATCTTTCCGCTGATCATGGTGGTCTCGTTGTATTTCCTGTTCGCCGGGCACAACCACCCGGGTGGAGGTTTCGCCGGCGGGCTGGCCGCCGGTCTGGCACTGGCTCTGCGCTACGTGGCCGGTGGGCGATACGAGCTCGGTGAGACCCTGCCGCTGGACTCGGGCAAGATCCTGGGCGTCGGGCTGAGCCTGGTCGGGGGGACGGCGCTGGCGTCGCTGTTCTTCGGTGCGCCGGTGCTGTCGTCGGCGGCATGGGCGTTCACCCTGCCCGTGCTGGGCCCGGTCAAGGTGGTCTCCTCGGTGTTCTTCGATGTGGGGGTGTACCTCGTCGTGGTCGGGATGGTGCTCGATGTGTTACGCAGCCTCGGTGCCCGACTGGACCAGGAACTGGAATCGCGGCCCGCTCGTCGACCGATAGCGAGGACGTCATGACCGCACATCTGGTTCCGCTGCTGATGGCCGCCGGGCTCACCGCCTGCGGGGTGTACATGCTGTTGGAGCGCAACCTCACCCGGGCGCTGCTGGGCCTGATGATGATCGGCAATGCCATCAACCTGTTGATCATCGACGTCTCCGGGCCGGGCGGTAGCCCGCCGATCTACAACAGCACCGAGGGGATGGAGACCGACGCCGACCCATTGGCACAGGCGATGGTGTTGACCGCCATCGTCATCACTATGGGTATCGGCGCGTTCGTTCTGGCTCTGACCTACCGCTCCTACAACCTGACCACCACCGACGACATCGGTGACGACCACGAATCCACCAGGCTGTCCCAACTCTCCGACGAGGAGATCATCGCCGCCGAGGAAGACCACAGCGAGCCGGTGGCGCCCGGCGAATTGGACGCCGTCGTGGAAAGCGCCGTCACCGAAAGCGGGGTGCTGCGGTGAGCCTCGCTGCTGTGCTGATCCCGCTTCCGGTGCTGCTGCCCACCTTGGGTGCGGCGCTGACCCTCATCGTCGGCCGACGGCCGAAGTTGCAGCGGCCGATCACGATTGGGGTGCTGTGCGCGGTGGTCCTGGTCAGTGCCGCATTGCTGTATCTGACCGACCGGGACGGCACCCTGGTGTTGCATGTCGGTGGCTGGGGCCCGATCGAGGGTGAGATGGGGCCGCTGGGCATCAGTTTGGTGGTCGACCGGTTGTCGGCGCTGATGCTGGTGGTGTCGGCGGTCGTGCTGCTGGCGGTGATGGTCTACGCCATCGGGCAGGGAGTCCGCGACGGCGATGACCGTCAGCCGGTGTCGATCTTCCTGCCCACCTACCTGACCCTGGCCACCGGTGTCTCCCTGGCCTTCCTGGCCGGTGACCTGTTCAACCTGTTCGTCGGATTCGAGATGCTGCTGGCGGCGAGCTTCGTGCTGCTGACCATCGGCGCCAGCGCCGAACGCATCCGCGCCGGGATCGGCTACGTGATGGTCTCGATGACGTCGTCGTTGATCTTCCTGCTCGGCATCGCCTTGGTCTATGCCACCACGGGCACGCTGAACCTGGCGGAGCTGGCCACCCGGACCGGCGACCTGCCCGGCGGCACCCGCAGTGCGGTGTTCGCGGTGCTCCTGGTGGCATTCGGCATCAAGGCCGCCGTCTTCCCGCTGTCGGCGTGGCTACCGGATTCCTATCCCACCGCGCCGGCCCCGATCACCGCGGTGTTCGCCGGCATTCTGACCAAAGTCGGTGTGTACGCGATCATCCGAGCGCATTCGCTGTTGTTTCCCGAAGGCGGGCTGGACTCGGTGCTGCTGGTCGCGGCGCTGCTCACCATGCTGGTCGGCATCTTCGGCGCTATCGCGCAGAGCGACATCAAACGGATCCTGTCCTTCACGTTGGTCAGCCACATCGGTTTCATGGTGTTCGGGGTCGCCCTGTCGAGCGAGCTGGGCATGTCCGGCGCCATCTTCTACGTGATGCACCACATCATCGTGATGACGACGTTGTTCCTGGCGGCCGGACTGATCGAACGCCAAGGCGGTGCGTCGTCCGTGAAGCGTCTCGGTGGGTTGGTGGCCAACCCGTTGCTGGCGTTCCTGTTCCTGGTTCCGGCATTCAATCTTGGTGGCATTCCGCCGTTCTCGGGCTTCATCGGCAAGACCGCGGTGCTGCAGGCCGGAGTCAGCGACGGCTCGGTGCTGGCCTGGTGCCTGGTGGGCGGTGCGGTGGTGACCAGCCTGCTGACCCTGTTCGTGCTGGCGCGGGTGTGGACCAAGTCGTTCTGGCGGTTGCGCAGCGACGCCCCCGAGGGAGCGCTGGTGAGCGCCGTGCCGCCGGTACTGCTCGACGACGTCGCCGAGGTTGCCTACGACGACCGCGACGACGTGGGCCGGATGCCGGTTGGGATGGTGGTGCCGACGCTGGCCCTGATCGCGTTAGGGCTGGCGTTCACCGTGCTGGCCGGACCGATCTTCGGCTACACCGAGCGCGCCGCAGCCGAGGTGCTCGACCGCGGCGAGTACATCTCGGCGGTATTGAGCGGAGGTGCGCCGTGAGGACTATCGCGCTGCGGATCTTCGCGGTGTGCGCGCTGTCCCTGATCTGGACACTGCTGTGGGGTAGTTTCACCGTCCCCAACATCGTCCTCGGGATGGCGGTCGCCGTGATGATCATGGTGTTGCTGCCGCTGCCACCGGTGCCGGTCCAGGGACGGGTACATCCGGTGCCGTTGCTGAAGCTCATCGGGCTGTTCGGCTGGTATCTGGTCGCGTCCAGTGTCCAATTGATGTGGCTGGCAATCAAACCCGGGCCGCCGCCGCTCACCGGGGTGTTGCGGGTGCCACTGACCATCAAGTCCGATCTGGTGTTGGTACTGGCCTCGAGCATCACCACCCTGATTCCCGGTTCGATGGTGCTGGAGATCGACCAGGTGCGACGCATCCTCTATTGCCACGTGATCGACGTCGGATCGGCGCAGTCGGTCGAGAGGTTCTATCACCAGGTCGCACAGGTGCAGCGCCTGTTGCTGGCCGCATTCGAGCGCGACTCCGAATGGATGCCGGTGGGAGGAGGGAACTCGTGAACGTGCTGTGGGGTGGTGCGGGCGTGCTGTTGGGGATCGCCGCGGTCATCACGATGTACCGACTGCTGGCCGGACCGTCCACGCTGGACCGGTTGGTGGCATTGGACACCCTGGCTGCGATGACGATGTGTGGAATCGGCACGTGGGCCGCGGTCACCCGGGACACCACCGCGACCTACAGCCTCGCGGCGCTGGCTCTGGTGGGCTTCATCGGATCGGTGAGTGTGGCTCGGTTCCGAGTGCCCGACGAGCCGCTGGACTCGGGGAGGCAGCCGTGATGGCGCTCGACGTGATCGCTGCGGCGCTGGTGCTCGCCGGGTCGGTGCTGGCGCTGACGGCGGCGATCGGGGTGGTCCGGTTTCCGGACACCTTGGCCCGGATGCACTCGGCCACCAAGCCCCAGGTGTTGGGGCTGATCCTGGTGCTGGTCGGGGCGTTGATCCGGCTGCGCGGCAGCCACGACGCCGGGATGGTGACCGTGAGCATCATCTTCACCCTGATCACCGCGCCGGTGGTCGCGCACCGGGTCGGCCGGCTGGCCTACCAGGAGCAGGACATGACCGAAGTGCTGGCCGTCGACGAGTTGGTAGAGCTCACCGACGAGGATCAGGATGTCAGTCGACCGGGCGCAGCACCGCCACCAGGAAATCCGAGTCCGCGGTGAACGGACGCAGATCCCAAGTGCCCAAACGTAATTCGGCGGTGAGGCCGGCCGTTGTAGCGTCGTCGAAGAACTGGTCGAACTCGTAGTCGCGGTCGGCGCCGAAGCCGATCACGATGCGCCCGTCGTCGGCGCAGTGCTTGCGCAGCCGCCGCAGGATCTCGACGCGGGTGCTGGGGGCGACGAACGTCATGACGTTGCCCGCCGAGACGATCACGTCGAACGGCTCGGCGATTCCGCGGGCGGGCAGATCGAGCTCGGCGAGGTCGCCCACCAGGTAGCGAGGTCCGGGATAGTCCTGCTCGGCGGCCTCGATGAGTTCCGGGTCGACGTCGACGCCGACCACGTCGTGCCCGTCGGCGGCCAGCACACCGGCCACCCGGCCCGGGCCGCAACCGGCGTCGAGGATGCGCGCGCCCCGATCGGCCAGCGCGTCCACGAACCGTGCTTCGCCGGCCAGATCGTTACCGGCGCGGGCCATTTCGCGGAATCGTTCGATGTACCACTGCGAATGCCCGGGATCGTCGGCGACTTTCTGCATCCAGAGGCTCTGCTCGACCATGGGTGCATTGTCGCAGGGCGGGCGCGCTACTGCTCCGGCAGGCGGACTTCGAGTGAGTCCAGGATCGACTTCTTTGCGGTGACGTAGTGCGGGTTGTCGGCGTCGGTGGTCTGGATGGTGACGGTGACGGCCCAGATCCGGTTCTTGGCGTTCTGAATTGCGACGATCAGTCCGGTCGCGGCGCGGCCCTGCAGGTTGTAGTCGATGGTTCTGCTGGCGAAACCCGACACGGTGCCGGGGCTTTCGGTGTCGATCTCGCCGACGATGTCGATGATCGCGGCGCGCTCCTTGGCCAGGGCCTGCGACGGGACCCCGGCCTGGCCGGTGAGCTCTTCAAGGGTGACGACGGCATTGGGCGTGAACCCGTGCAGTCGCAGGTCCTGGTTGTAGACGATGCCGCGAATCGAGGTCTCGTCCTTGCCCGGCATGAACTCCCAGCCCGGCGGCTGGGGGAGGGTGATCGTCGGCTCGTCCGGGGTGCGGGGGGCCAGCTGGATGGGTTGTGCACCGGGCGGCGGGTCGGTGGTTTCCATGGGAAGTCCTTTCGATGCGTCAAGAACGAGAACCAGGCCATCGCCCGATCGGCCAGCGCTTGCGGAGATAGATGCCGCCGAAACCGAGGTAGGCGAAGATCGCTCCGACCACGAAATTCCAGATCAGGTCGGATACTCCGGGGTTTGTCGCCGGGTGGTACAGGCCAAGGGCGAAGAGTCCGGTGCACGCCACCGGCCCGACAAGCCAATACAGCCACTTCGACGTCGTGTTCTTCCGTGGGTCCACGGGTATGGCGATGGCAAGCATCACCATGGTGGCGAGAATGGCGATGCGTTCTGAGTTACTGATGGTGATCGTTCTCCCTTATCGGCCCGGCTCAGCCGAACAGGCCGCGCCAAACGCTGTGGCCCACATCGGCAAGCTCTTCGCCCATCTTCTTGCCGATCTCGCTGCCGGCCAGGCCGCCGACCACCGCGCCGACGCCGGCGCCGATGACGGTTCCGGCCCCCGGGGCGATCATGGTCCCGATAAAGGCCCCGGCTTCGGCCCCGGTACTGGCGCCTACCAGGCCGCCGCCGATATCACCCGCGGTCTTGGCGCCGACGTCGACCAGGGTGGTGCTCACGGCGGCACCGTTCTGCACGTCGTTGACGCCCTCCATGATCCCGTTGGCTACGGTCACGACGTTTCCTGCCATACCCAGGCGTTTGCCGAACTTCTCGACGGTCTCCAACGCAGTGCCGGTAGGGACGCCGCCGGGAATTGCGGAACTGGGCGATCCGCCCGGTACGAAGCCCGGCATCCTCGAAACGTTGCCGGGTACGTTCGCTCGTTCACCGGCCGCGGCGAGGCCGTCGCCGGCATTGCCCCACTGCCCGGTGATCTCCTTGGGCGGGGGCGGCGTCGGTTGCACCAGCGGCCCCCCGGCAGGTCCCATCGCCGGTGTGCCGGGCGGAACGGCGGGCGGGGTAGCGGGGTTGCCGGCGTCGCCGACGGGTGGGGTGCCGTTGTGCGTGCCGCCTGCGCCGCCGTCGGCTCCGGGTGTGCCGTTGGGGGTGCCCGGGGTGCCATTGGGGGTGCCGGGGGTCGGGCCGCCCTTGCCGCCGTCGGCCCCGGCGGGCGGCGGTTCCTTCTCGGCGTCGTAGGCGGCGATGTTGGGGGTGTAGCCGTCTTTGGTCCGCAGGTTGGTCAGGGCCTGCTTCAGCGTTGCGGAATAACCGTTGCGGATCACCGTGGCGTTGTGCGCGGCGGTCTTCGTGTCGTCCTTGGCCAGCTGACGGGCCTGCTGGATGTCGGTTTGATGGTTCTGGCCCTGCTGCTCCTGGGTCAGGTACTGGCCGATCCGGTTGTCCAGCACGATCAGGTTGGCGTTGAGCCCGGTGATGTTGGCCTGCGAGGACGCCCGGGCCTGGGCCAGGTCGCCGGCGATGGTCTCCAGGTCGGCGGCGATCTGGCCCAGCTGTTCGTTGGTTGCGTGCAGGCCGTCTTTGACCCGCTGCACCTCGGCGCCGTTGTTGATCGGCTGCTCGCCGTTCTCGCGGTTGTACTGCTGGAAATGCTGCTGGGCGGTGGTGAAGGTTTCCTCGGCCGAGGTTGTCGAGCCGGCGGCTTGATGGAACGCCTGGGCCAGGAAGTTGATCTGGGTCGGACTGCCGGACTGCAGGCTGTCATCGACCGCCCACGGGTCACCGCCGGCCGCGGCGATCAGGTCATCGATCTGCAGATGTTGCAGCGGGGGGCGGCTCACTACCCAGTGCCGTGTGCGCCGACGTCTCGTAGCAACTGGGCGTTGTGGTTGTCCATGGTGGTGAAGGTGGTGGCGGCGGTGCGGACGTTGTGGGCGATGCCGGTGAGGTTCTGGTGGTGGCCTTTGAGGGCGTCGCGGTGGTCGTCTTTGGCGCAGCCAAGGAATACGGAGGTCATTTCACGCGGTCCGTGATGTTTTGAAGAATTCTGTCCATGACCCGCTCACTTTCGGGGAATCCCAATGCCGAGAGGTTGATCAACGCGGGACCTTTGACATGGTACATGGCTCTTGAATCGTTGCCATAATTAAGCACCACGGTCGACTTGTCGGGTCTATTGACGACGAAGTCATAATACTTGGCGTGCAGAGCGGAGCATTCGATCAGTGCCGGGATGAGGCGTTCGAATGTGGCATTCGCTGTGTCTCTATCTGAGTAGATCCCGACGGCCTGGCCGACCATCAGCGGTTTGGGTGGTAGGGACGCGGCGGCGCCGGTGGAGTCGGGCGGCATGGGTCCGGGTTCGTGTGCGGCGGTTATCGGTTCATAGGCGAGCCCGTTGTAGACGGTCGATCGAAACTGAATCCAATCGCTGCCGAATGCGACCTGCGGGTCGAAAACCCGGCAGGGCCCTGGGGGCTCAGAACTCGGGTGGTGAGGCTGATGATCATCGCCATCGGGGTTCGATGTCAGGCCGTCGACGCCGGTTATCTGACGCACGGCATCGAGGCTGACCACCAGCGAATCGGCGGCACCGGGTGACATGGGGCGGGTGCCCGTCTGGTCGGCGCAGTCCGGCTGGGCGCAGGCCGACGTAACTACCACGACACCGCAGATGAGTACGCCGAACTGGGCGACTTTACCCACCGCGGCGCGGATCGGAGACCGGTGAATATTCCTCTCCCCGATCATCGGTGGGGCGCGGATGTTGGTTGCCCGGGTGGTGGCGCGGGCGGCAGGAACGTTACTGGGATATTGTACTGCTTGTACCCTGCCACGATGCCTGCCAAATCTCCTTGGAGTTGTACGAATTCGGCATACCGCTCAAGATATTCGGCCTGATTCAGCGGCGCCGGTTTGTTGCTGTAACTGGCTAAATCGGTCCCATATGTGACCAGTTGTGTATTGAGGTCGGCAACCGCTAGATTTCTCGGATCTCCGGGCGGATATGGATTTGTCGGCACCGTAACGTATGGATTCAACGGTATCGGGGGCGGTCGACGGGGAGAAAGCGGAACTGGTCGCCGCAGTCCGGCGCCCAGCAACTGGGCGTTGTGGTTGTCCATGGTGGTGAACGTGGTGGCGGCGGTGCGGACGTTGTGGGCGATGCCGGTGAGGTTCTGGTGGTGGCCTTTGAGGGCGTCGCGGTGGTCGTCCTTGGCGCTGCCCAGCGCGGTGTGGAAGCTGTGCGCGTCGTCGAAGTCACCGAATATGCCATGGGTGACACCGGCTGCGCCCAGCCGCTGGGATCCGGTGTCGGCGTGCCCGCCGGCGTCGTCGGCGACGTTGGCGCCGGTGCGCAGTGCGTGGGGAACGACGTGCATGGTCTTAGGGCCTTCCGTGCCTGGGTAGCTCCGTAAAGCGTACCGAGCGACGCGGAGGCGTCAATTCACCTCTGACCTGCGGCGCTTGCGGCCTTTGCGCTTGATCCCGACCCCGCCCCACAGCGAGAAGCCGCGGATCTTGACCGTCGGTGCGCCCGGGGCGCCGGTGCCGTCGACCTGGTGGTCGAAACCACCCATCACCCCGTGGCCGCGGATGTCGACGTTGACCTCGGGCGGCAGCAGGATGGTCTGTCCGCCCATGATCGAGTAGGCGTTGATCTCGACGTCCGGCGAGGTGAAGTCGGCATACCGCAGGTCGAGGACTCCGCCGCCCCACAGCGAGAACGTGGTGAGCCGCTTGGGCACGTTCCACCGGCCACGGCGCTCGAAAGCGCTCAGGATGGCCAGCAGCACGGTCGACGGCGCGGGCTTGCAGTCACCGCCGCGGCACACCGACGATCCCGGAAGGTCGGCGCGCAGCCCGTCGAGTTCGTCGTAGGTCTGCGCGGCGTAGGCCTTGGCCAGCCGGTTCTCGTACTCGCTCATCGGCAGCTGGCCCTGCGCGACGGCGTCGCCGAGCAGCTGCGCCAGCTGAATCCGGTCGGTGTCATCGGCACGCGACGCGGTGCTGGTGGCATTGTGATTGCGCCGGGTTGAGTTCCTCATTGGCTAGACAGCCTACGACGAACTGATCTGCCGCGAGCAGGGTTGGCCGATGTTGCCTATTCCGCCCAGCTGGGACGACGTTTCTGTAGGAAGGCCAGCATTCCCTCGCGGGCCTCCTCGGAGACGAACATCCGCGCCGAGGCGACGCTGAGCCGCTCGGCGTCCCGGTCGAATCCGGCCAGCACCGCCGCGGTGGTCAGCGCTTTGGAGGCCGCCAGGCCCTGCGGCGAACCGAGCCGCAGGTCGGCCACCAGGCCTGCGACGGCGGCGTCGACGTCGTCGGCCGCCAGGGTGATCAGCCCGATCTCGGCGGCCTGGGCGGCGCCGAACTTCTCGCCGGTCAGGTAGTAACGGGCCGCCGCCCGCGGGGCCAGCTTGGGCAGCAGCGTCAGCGAGATGATCGACGGGGCAACCCCGATCCGGGCCTCGGTCAGCGCGAAGGTGCTCGCCGGCCCGGCGACCGCCAAGTCGCACGCACCGACCAGCCCCATCCCGCCGGCTCGCACGTGGCCGTCGACCTTCGCGATCACCGGGCGCGGCGACTCCACAATCGCCCGCATCAGCGCCGCCATCTCCCGGGCTCGGTCGGCGGCCAGATCGCTCGGTTCACGCGGCGGTCCCAGCTTCACCTCTCCTCCGTCGAGCCTCGCTGAACCGCCGGGGTCACCCCCGGACGCCTCGCTCAGGTCGGCGCCGGCGCAGAACGTGTTGCCGGTGTGGCCGAGCACCACCACTCGCACGTTCGGGTCGGCTGCGGCGTCGCGCAGGCCGGCGTGCAACTGGGCCACCAGCCTGGAAGACAACGCGTTGCGGTTGTGTGGCGAGTCCAGGGTCAGCCGGGCCGACCCGTCGCCGGTCTCCTCGGGCCCGGTGTAGCGAACCAGGACATCCATCAGTAGGACCGGGGCAGACCCAGCGACGTCTGCGCGACGAAGTTCAGGATCATCTCCCGGCTCACCGGCGCGATCCGGGCCAGTCGCGACGATGTGACGGCCGCGGCGATGCCGTACTCCTTGGTCAGGCCGTTGCCGCCCAGGGACTGCACCGCCTGGTCGACCGCGCGCGTCGAGGCCTCACCGGCGGCGTACTTGGCCATGTTGGCCGCCTCCGCGGCACCGAAATCATCGCCGGCGTCATAGAGCGTCGCCGCCTTCTGCATCATCAGCTTGGACAGCTGGATCTCGATGTGGTTCTGCGCCAACGGATGCGATAGGCCCTGGTGCGATCCGATCGGGGTCTTCCAGACCTGCCGGGTGGTGACGTAGTCGACGGCCTTGCCGATGGCGAACCGGCCCATGCCCACTGCGCTGGCCGCACCCATGATGCGTTCCGGGTTGAGGCCGGCGAACAGCTGCGCGATGGCCGCGTCCTCGGAGCCCACCAGTGCATCGGCGGGCAGTCGCACGTCATCGAGGAACACCTGGAATTGACGCTCCGGGCTGACCAGCTCCATCTCGATCGGCGTGTAGCTCAGTCCAGGGGTGTCGGTGGGGACCACGAACAACGCCGGTCGCAGGTTGCCGGTCTTGGCGTCCTCGCTGCGGCCGACCACCAGAATTGCCTGGGCCTGGTCGACGCCGGAGATGAACGTCTTCTGGCCCTTGAGGATCCAGTCGGACCCGTCGCGGCGGGCGGTGGTGGTGATCTTGTGCGAGTTCGACCCGGCGTCGGGTTCGGTGATGGCGAACGCCATGGTCAGCGATCCGTCGGCGATGCCGGGGATCCACCGCTTCTTCTGCTCGTCGGTGCCGAACTTGGAGATGATGGTGCCGTTGATGGCCGGTGAGACGACCATCATCAGTAGCGCGCAGCCATTCGCCGACATCTCTTCCATGACCAGCGACAGCTCGTACATGCCGGCGCCGCCGCCGCCGTACTCCTCGGGCAGGTTGACGCCGATGAAGCCGAGTTTGCCTGCCTCGTTCCACAATTCGTCGGTGTGCTGACCGGCGCGGGCCTTCTCCAGGTAGTAGTCCTGGCCGTAGTTGCGGGCCATGGCGGCGACCGCCTCGCGCAGTGCGCGACGTTCGTCGTTTTCGAAGAAGCTGGTGTCGCTCGTCGAATCAGTCACTGTGAATCTCCTTCGGGTTGTTCTACGCGGGCCAGTACGGCACCGACTTCGACTTGATCGCCGGGTTTGACGTCCAGTTGGGTGAGCACTCCGTCGGCCGGTGCTGTGATGGTGTGCTCCATCTTCATGGCTTCCAGCCAGATCAGCGGCTGGCCGCTGATCACCTGGTCGCCGACGGCGGCACCCAGCCGGATCACGTTGCCGGGCATGGGTGCCAGCAGCGATCCCTGCTCGACCGCGGAGTCCGGGTCGGGGAAGCGCGGCTGCGCCACCAGGTGTACCGGCCCGGCGGGGGAGTCGACGTAGATGTCGGCTCCGTACCTGGCGACGGCGAAGGCGCGCGCCACCCCGGTCGCATCCGCCAGCACCACCTGGCCCGGGGTGGACGAGACCAGGCTGACGTCGTCGTTGACGGTCAATCCGGTTCGGCTGAAACGGTATTCGACCCGGTGCTCGGCACCATCGTCGTCGGTGTAGGTCTTGGCCTGAAATCCCGACGCCACGTTGCGCCAACCGCCGGGAATGGAGCCGAATGCCTGTGCGGCGGCACGGTTCTGCGCCGCGTCGGCCAACGCGGCCGCCACCGCGGATGCCCGGACGGTCGCGGCGTCGGCCAGCGGCGCGGACAGTTCGGCCAGGCCGTGGGTGTCGAAGAACGCCGTGTCGGTGTCGCCGTCCAGGAATGCCGGATGCCGCAGCACATTGACCAGCAGGTCGCGGTTGGTGCGCAGGCCGTGCAGCCGGGCGCGGTGCAGCGCGGTGGCTAGCACGGTGGCCGCCTGCCGGCGGGTGGGTGCATAGCTGATCACCTTGGCCAGCATGGGGTCGTAATGGATCGACACCGTCGAGCCGTCCTCGATGCCGGAGTCCAGTCGAACCCCGGTGTGCCGGCACAGGGTGTGGAATCGTGCGGTGACCCCGGGGATGTCGACGGCGTGCACCAGCCCGGCCTGTGGCTGCCAACCCCGCGCCGGGTCCTCGGCATACAGTCGCGCCTCGATGGAGTGGCCCTGCGCCGCAGGCGGTTCCGGGTCCAGTCGCGCGCCGTCGGCGACTGCCAGCTGCAGTTCGACCAGATCGCAGCCGGTGGTCTCCTCGGTAACCGGGTGCTCGACCTGCAGCCGGGTGTTCATCTCCAGGAAGTAGAACGCGCCGTTGTCGTCGGCCAGGAACTCCACCGTTCCTGCCCCGGTGTAGCCGATCGCGCCGGCGGCCAGCCGGGCGGCCTCGAACAGCCTGGCCCGCATGCCCGGTGTGCGTTCGACCAGGGGTGAGGGGGCTTCCTCGATGACCTTCTGGTGGCGGCGCTGAATGGAGCACTCCCGCTCACCGACCGCCCACACCGTGCCGTGCGCGTCGGCCATCACCTGCACCTCGATGTGGTGGCCGGTCGGCAGGTAGCGCTCGCAGAACACGGTCGGATCGCCGAAGGCCGATGCGGCCTCGCGCTGTGCGGCCGCGACCTCGTCGGCCAGCGCCGACAGTTCGTTGACCACCCGCATGCCGCGCCCACCGCCGCCGGCCGACGCCTTGACCAGCACCGGCAGTTGGTCGGCGGTGACAGTGGCCGGGTCGAGTTCTTCCAGAACCGGCACGCCGGCGGCGGCCATCATCTTCTTGGACTCGATCTTGGAGCCCATCGAGGTCACCGCGGCGACCGGCGGTCCGATCCAGGTCAGCCCGGCGGCCTGCACTGCGGCGGCGAATTCGGCGTTCTCGGAAAGGAATCCGTAACCGGGGTGGATGGCATCGGCGCCGGCGGCGCGGGCCGCGGCGATGATCGCCTCGGCTGACAGGTAGCTGGTGGTCTCCGGCAGGTGCACCTTCGCGTCGGCTTCGGCGACGTGCGGCATGCCGGCGTCGGGGTCGGTGTAGACCGCGACGGTGCCCAGGCCCAGCCGGCGGCAGGTAGTGAAGACCCGCCGGGCGATCTCGCCGCGATTGGCCACCAGAACTGTTGTGATCATGTCGGTCCTCACATCCGGAAGACGCCGAAGTTCGACGTCCCCTTGATCGGGCCATTGGCGATGGCGGACAAGCACATTCCTACGACGGTGCGGGTGTCGCGCGGGTCGATCACCCCGTCGTCGTAAAGCCTGCCGGACAGGAACATCGGCAGTGACTCGGCCTCGATCTGGGCTTCGACGGCGGCGCGCAGCGCGGCGTCGGCCTCCTCGTCGACTTCCTGTCCGCGCGCGGCCGCGGCGGCCCGGCTCACGATCGAGAGCACACCTGCCAGTTGTGCTCCGCCCATCACCGCCGACTTCGCCGACGGCCAGGCGAACATGAACCGCGGGTTGTAGGCGCGCCCGCACATGCCGTAATTGCCCGCACCATAAGATGCGCCGATCACCAGCGAAATGTGCGGCACGGTGGAGTTCGACACCGCGTTGATCATCATGGAGCCGTGCTTGATCATGCCGCCTTCCTCATAGGCGCGCCCGACCATGTAGCCGGTGGTGTTGTGCACGAACAGCAGTGGGGTGTCATAGCGGTTGGCCAGCTGGATGAATTGGGTGGCCTTCTGCGCCTCCTCGCTGAACAGCACACCGCGCGCGTTGGCCAGAATGCCCACCGGGTAGCCGTGCAACCGGGCCCAGCCGGTGACCAGCGACGAGCCGTACAGCGGCTTGAACTCATCGAAGTCGGAGCCGTCGACGATCCGGGCGATCACCTCGCGCGGGTCGAACGGGATCCGCAGGTCGGCCGGCACGATGCCGATCAACTCTTCGGTGTCGTACTCGGGTTCGACGACGGCGACGGGTTGGGGGCCCCGCTTGACCCAGTTGAGCCGGGCCACGATGCGCCGCCCGACCCGGATCGCGTCGGTTTCGTCGACGGCGAAGTAGTCGGCCAGCCCCGACGTGCGGGCGTGCATCTCCGCGCCGCCGAGGGCTTCGTCGTCGGACTCCTCACCGGTGGCCATCTTCACCAGCGGCGGACCGGCCAGGAACACCTTCGAGCGTTCCTTGATCATGACGACGTGGTCGGACATGCCGGGGATGTAGGCGCCGCCGGCCGTGGAGTTGCCGAACACCAGGGCGATGGTGGGGATGCCGGCTGCCGACAGCCGGGTCAGGTCGCGGAACATTTGCCCGCCGGGGATGAAGATCTCCTTCTGGGTGGGCAGGTCCGCGCCGCCGGACTCGACCAGCGAGATCACCGGCAGCCGGTTCTCGTACGCTATCTGGTTGGCCCGCAGCACCTTCCGCAGCGTCCACGGGTTGGAGGTGCCGCCCTTGACGGTCGGGTCGTTGGCGACCAGCAGACACTCCACCCCGGACACCACGCCGATCCCGGTGACCACGCTGGCCCCGACCTGAAATGAACTGCCCCAGCCCGCCAGCGGGCACAGTTCCAGGAATGGCGAGTCCGGGTCGATGAGCAGCTCGATGCGTTCCCGGGCGGTGAGTTTGCCTCGGGCGTAGTGCCGTTCGACGTATTTAGCGCCGCCGCCGGCCAGCGCCTTGGCGTGCTCGGCGTCGAGTTCGGTGAGCTTCTCGGTGAGCGCGGACGCCGCGTCGGCGTATGCGGCCGACGACGGGTCCAACCTGGACTTCAGTACGGTCATGATTGGTATCCAAGCGTTTTGGCGGCCAATGAGGTGAGGATTTCGGTGGTTCCGCCGCCGATCCCGATGATCCGCATATCGCGGTACTGGCGTTCCACCTCGGACTCGGACATGTAGCCCATGCCGCCGAACAGCTGCACAGCCTGGTTGGCCACCCACTCGCCCGCCTCGACCGCGGTGTTCTTGGCGAAACACACCTCGGCGATCAGGTTGAACTCCCCGGCCAGCTGCCGCTCGACGACGTGACGGGTGTAGACCCGGGCCACGTCGATCCGGCGCGCCATCTCGGCCAGGGTGTTCTGCACGGCCTGCCGCGAGATCAGCGGACGGCCGAAGGTCTCCCGGTCCCGGCACCAGGCCAGCGTCAGCTCCAGGCAGCGCTGTGCACTGGCGTAGGCCTGCGCGGCCAGCCCGACCCGTTCGGAGACGAAGGCCGCGGCGATCTGGGCGAAACCTGTGTTCTCCGCGCCGACCAGGTTTGCCGCCGGCACCCGGGCATCGACGTAGGACAGCTCGGCGGTGTCCGAGGAGCGCCAGCCCATCTTGTCCAGCTTGCGGCTCACCTCGAATCCGGGGGTGCCCTTCTCCACCACCAGCAGCGACACCCCGGCTGCCCCAGGCCCGCCGGTGCGCACCGCGGTCACCACGTAGTCGGCGCGCACCGCGGAGGTGATGAAGGTCTTGGAGCCGTTGACCACATAGTGGTCGCCGTCGCGGACCGCGGTGGTGCGCAGGTGCCCGACGTCCGAGCCGCCGCCGGGTTCGGTGATGGCCAGCGAGCCGATCTTCTCGCCGGCCAGCGTCGGGGCGACGAACTCCTCGATGAGGCGGGCGTCACCCGAAGCGATCATGTGCGGCACCGCGATACCGCAGGTGAACAACGACGCGAACACCCCGCCGGGTGCCCCGGCGGCGTGCATCTCCTCACAGATGACCACCGCGTCGGCGCCGTCGCCGCCACCGCCGCCGACCTCCTCGGGGAAGCCCGCCCCCAGCAGGCCTGCCTCGGCGGCCTTGCGGTGCAGTTCGCGGGGCAGCTCGCCGGAGCGTTCCCATTCATCGACGTTCGGAGCGATCTCGCGTTCGACGAACCCGCGCACGGTCTTTCGCAGCGCCTCGCGTTCAGGGGAGTTCCAGATGCTCACAACAACCTTTCCGGTATGTCGATGTGCCGGCTGCGCAGCCATTCGCCCAGCCCTTTGGCCTGCGGATCGAACCGGGCGTTATAGGCCACGCCCTGCCCGAGAATGTCTTCGATGACGAAGTTCACCGCGCGCAGCTTCGGCAGCAGGTGACGGGTGACCGGCAGTTCGGCGGTCTCGGGCAGCAGCTCGCGCAGCTTGGCTACCGTCAGGGTGTGGGCCAGCCAGCGCCACTGCTCGTCGGTGCGCACCCACACCCCGACGTTGGCCGAGCCGCCTTTGTCGCCGCTGCGGGCGCCGGCGATCGACCCCAGCGGGGCGCGCCGGGTCGGGCCGGCCGGTGGTGGTTCGGGAAGGTCGGGTTCGGAGGCAGCGGCGAGTTCGAGCGTTTCGGTGGCGGGCGCGATGTCGGTGCGCGACCCGTCGGCGTGCACCGCGACGTGCGGCACCTCATCGGCGGGGACATAGCCCGGGGTGAACACCCCGTAGACCTGGCCGTCGCCGGGCGGGGTGGTGACGCAGAAACCGGGGTAGCTGGCCAGCCCCAGTTCGATGGCCGGCGCGGTGAACTGTCGGCCGACCTTGGCGGGGTCGCGGTCGCGGACCGCGCAGTGCAGCAGGGCGCTCGCCGCCTCCTCGGTGTCGGCGTCGACGTGGTCGGTGCGGGCAAGCGTCCACTCCAGTTCGGCGGGCCGAACCGTCAGGGCCGCCTCCAGTTGGGCCTGGATCAAGGCGGCCTTCGCTTCGATGTCCAGTCCGGTCAGCACGAACGTGAACGCGTTGCGGAAGCCGCCGATGCTGTTGCACGACACCTTCAGCGTCGGCGGCGGCGGCTCGCCGGTCACCCCGGAGATGCGCACCCGGTCCGGGCCGTCGGGGCTCAGCTCGATGCTGTCCATCCGGGCGGTGACGTCCGGGTTGGCGTACCGGGCGCCGGTGACCTCGTAGAGCAGTTGCGCGGTGACGGTGTCCACGCTGACCAGGCCGCCGGTGCCGGGGTGTTTGGTGATCACCGATGAGCCGTCGGGGTAGATCTCGGCCAGCGGGAAACCGGCATGCAGCATCTGTGCCGTCGGAATCTCGGTGAAGAAGGCGTAGTTGCCCCCGCTGGCCTGGACACCGCACTCGATCACATGGCCGGCGACCACCGCCCCGGCGAGCCGGTCGTAGTCGGTGCGGCCCCAGCCGAAGTGCGCGGCGGCCGGGCCGACGATCACCGAGGCGTCGGTCACCCGGCCGGTGATCACCACGTCGGCTCCGGAGTTCAGGCACTCGACGATGCCCCAGCCGCCCAGGTAGGCGTTCGCCGTCAGGGGGCTGCCCAGCCCGAGCTCGGCCGCGCGGGGGAGCAGGTCGTCGCCCTCGACGTGGGCGACGGTGGCCGGGATACCCAACCGGTCGGCCAGTTCGCGTACCGCGGTGGCCAGACCGGCCGGATTGAGCCCGCCGGCATTGGCCACGATGCGCACGCCCTTGTCGTGGGCCAAGCCGAGGCATTGTTCGAGTTGGGTGAGGAAGGTCTTGGCGTAGCCGCGCTCCGGGTGCTTCATCCGGTCACGGCCCAGGATCAACATGGTCAGCTCGGCGAGGTAGTCGCCGGTGACAAAGTCCAGGTCACCTTGGGTGAGCATCTCGCGCATCGCGGCATGTCGATCGCCGTAGAAGCCCGAGCAGTTGCCGATCCGAACGGCTGCCGTCATCGGCCCTCCCATCAATCAACCAACCGGTAGGTTAGTCGGTACCAAGGGTGTCGCGTCAAGGTGTCTCAGCCGACGGGTCTAACCATTTTGGAGCCGACGCTGGTCACCCGCTATCCTTTCGGGAGTCCGTCGCTGGCGTCTAGCGGCAATATGTCAACTTGAGGAGAGGCTCGACCATGGCCGTGCCGAAGCGCAGGATGTCGCGCGCGAACACCCGTAGTCGCCGCGCGCAGTGGAAGGCCGAGGAAACCGGCCTGGTCAACGTGTCGGTCGCCGGCCGGGCGCACAAGGTTCCGCGCCGGTTGCTGAAGGCCGCTCGGCTGGGCCTGATCGACCTCGACCGCCGCTAAAAGGCCTAAATAAGGCCTAATAAGGTCCCGACACGAGCGGTGCCTTACCCACCAGAACGCCCATCAATGATTGGATGGCAGTCATGGCTACCCGGGTACTGGTTGTAGATGACGACCGCGCAGTGCGCGAATCACTGCGCAGGTCTCTCTCGTTCAATGGCTATTCGGTCTCGCTGGCCACCGACGGCGTCGAGGCGCTCGAGGCGATCACCAGCGATCGTCCGGACGCGATGATTCTCGACGTGATGATGCCGCGGCTGGACGGCCTGGAGGTCTGCCGTCAGCTGCGCAGCACCGGTGACGACCTGCCGATCCTGGTGCTGACCGCCCGCGACTCGGTCTCCGAGCGGGTGGCGGGCCTGGACGCCGGCGCCGACGACTACCTGCCCAAGCCGTTCGCCCTGGAGGAACTGCTGGCGCGGATGCGGGCGCTGCTGCGCCGCACCACCGCCGAGGACCTGTCGGAGTCGGTGGCGATGTCGTTCGAGGACCTGACGCTGGACCCGGTGACCCGCGAGGTCACCCGCGGTGAGCGTCAGATCAGCCTGACCCGTACCGAGTTCGCGCTGCTGGAGATGCTGATCGCCAACCCGCGCCGGGTGCTGACCCGTAGCCGCATCCTCGAAGAGGTGTGGGGCTTCGACTTCCCGACCTCGGGCAATGCGCTTGAGGTCTACATCGGGTACCTGCGTCGCAAGACCGAAGCCGAAGGGGAGCCACGGTTGATCTACACCGTTCGCGGTGTGGGTTACGTGCTGCGCGAGACCCCACCCTGATGCAGCTGTTCCGCCGGAGGCAGGGCGGCGATACAGACGAACAGAAGACTTCCCTGTCGTTGCGCTGGCGGGTGATGCTGCTGGCGATGTCGATGGTGGCATTGGTAGTCATCCTGATGGCCGTCGCCGTCTACGCGGTGATCTCGGCGGCGCTGTACAAAGACATCGACAATCAGCTGCAGAGTCGCACCGAGATGCTGATCGCCAGCGGCTCGCTGGCCGCCGATCCGCGCAAGGCCATCGAGGGCACCGCCTACTCCGACGTCAACGCCATGCTGGTCAACCCGGGCCGGTCGATCTACACCGCCAATCAGCCGGGCCAGCGGATGCCGGTGGGGCCGCAGGAGAAGGCCGTCATCCGCGGCGAGCTGTTCCTGTCGCGGCGCACCGCCGCAGGCCAGCGGGTCTTGGCGGTGCATCTGCCCAACGGCAGCACGCTGCTGATCTCCAAGAGCCTCGCCCCCACCCGGGCGGTCACGATAAAGCTGCGCTGGGTGCTGCTGGTCGTAGGCGGGGCGGGAGTGGTGGTGGCTGCGGTGGCCGGCGGCATGGTCACCCGCACCGGCTTGAGACCGGTGGGCCGACTCACCGAGGCGGCCGAGCGGGTGGCCCGCACCGACGATCTGCATCCGATTCCGGTCTACGGCAGCGACGAACTGGCGCGGCTCACCGAGGCCTTCAACGCCATGCTGCGAGCGCTGGCCGAGTCGCGCGAACGCCAGGCCCGACTGGTCGCCGACGCGGGGCACGAACTGAAGACTCCGTTGACGTCGTTGCGCACCAACGTCGAGCTGCTGATGGCCTCGGCCGCGCCCGGCGCCCCGCCGCTGCCCGAAGAGGAGATGGCTGAACTGCGTGCGGACGCGATCGGTCAGATCGAGGAATTGTCCACGCTGGTAGGCGATTTGGTGGACCTCACCCGTGATGACCAGCGCGAGGCGGTGGTCGAGCAGGTGGACATCACCGAAGTCGTCGATCGCAGCATGGAACGAGTCAGGCGGCGCCGCAACGACATCGAGTTCGACATCCAGGTGCTGCCCTGGTACGTGCACGGCGACGCCGCGGGCCTCTCGCGTGCGGTGTTGAACATGCTCGACAACGCCGCCAAGTGGAGCCCCTCCGGAGGCGTGGTCGGGCTGCGGATGCGGCGCCTGGACTCCACCCACGTCGAGATGGTGGTCTCCGACCAGGGCCCGGGAATCCCGGAGGACCAACGGGAATTGGTGTTCGAACGGTTCTACCGGTCCGACCAGGCCCGGGCGATGCCCGGTTCGGGGCTGGGGTTGGCGATCGTCAAACAGGTGGTGCTCAAACACGGCGGTGCGATCACCATCGAAGACACCGCGCCGGGAGGCAAACCGCCCGGCACGTCGATCCGAATGGTGCTGCCCGGCTCGCCCGTCTCCGGCGGCGCCGAATCGGCCGCAACAGTCACAGGCGGTTCTCAGTCCGCGTAGGCATGGTGGTGAAGCAACGTCGCCGCAGCCGCGTCACTAGGAGTAGTCAACACAATGATGAACCACCCGGGGTACCCCCAGCAGCCTCAGCAGCCGGAGCGGCCGAACCCGGCCGCGGGCCAGGGCGCGCCGGGCCCCTACTCCCACTACGACTGGCGCTACGGCCAACAGCCGGCGCGGCCGGGATACCGCCCCGGCTATGACGCGCCCTACGGCCGGCCGGGGATCCCCGCCGGTCCGCCGTCGGCGCCGCAGAAGCGCAGCCGGACCGCGCCGCTGGTGATCGGTGCGGTCGCCATCGCGGGCATGTCCGGAGTGATGGGCGGCCTGGTGGGCTCCGCGCTGCACTCCGATCACCGGCCGGTGGCCTCCGGCAGTCACACGCCGATCGAGGCGCCCGGCGTGCCCGCCGCGGTGAGCCTGCCGGACGGCTCGGTGGAGAAGGTTGCCGCCAAGGTGGTGCCCAGCGTCGTCATGCTGGAGACCGACCTGGGCCGGCAGTCCGAGGAGGGCTCCGGCATCATCCTGTCCACCGACGGGATGATCCTGACCAACAACCACGTCGTGGCCGCTGCCGCCAAGACCGCCGACGCCGGTGGCAAGCCCGATCCGGGCGGCAAGCCCGCGCCGAAGACCACGGTGACGTTCTACGACGGTCGCACCGCACCGTTCACCGTGGTGGGGACCGACCCGGCCAGTGACATCGCGGTGGTGCAGGTCCAGGGCGTCTCCGATCTGACCCCGATCACGATTGGCTCGTCGGCGGACCTGAGGGTCGGCCAGAACGTGGTGGCCGTCGGGTCGCCGTTGGGCCTGGAGGGCACCGTCACGACGGGGATCGTCAGCGCGCTGAACCGGCCCGTTTCCACCAGCGGCGAGGCCGGCAACCAGAACACCGTGCTGGACGCGATCCAGACCGACGCCGCCATCAACCCGGGCAACTCCGGCGGCGCGCTGGTCAACATGAACGGTGACCTGGTCGGAGTCAACTCGGCGATCGCAACCATGGGCGGCGACTCCGCGGATGCCCAGAGCGGCTCGATCGGCCTGGGCTTCGCCATTCCGGTGGATCAGGCCAAGCGGATCGCCGACGAACTCATCAACTCCCCGGACCACATCGCCTCGCATGCCTCGCTGGGCGTGCGGGTCACCAGCGAGCGCAGCCTGCACGGCGCGAAGGTGGTCGAGGTGGTTCCGGGCCAGGCGGCGGCCAAGGCCGGCCTGCCCGAGGGCGCGACGGTGACCGCATTCGACAAGCGTCCGATCGGCAGCGCCGACGCGTTGGTGGCCGCCGTGCGGTCCAAGGCGCCCGGTGACCAGGTGACCCTGACGTACCTGGATGCCGGTGGCGCCTCCAAGACCGCGCAGGTCACCCTAGGTAAAGCGCAGCAGTGACGGGTTGGTGAGTGCGGGGCGGGAAACCGTGCTGGTGCGGCGGTCCCAGCTTCCCCTCTCCTTCGTCGAGCCTCGCTGAACCGCGGATTTGATGCGGCGGTCCCAGCTTCCCCTCTCCTTCGTCGAGCCTCGCTGAACCGCCGGTATACGGTTGCACCCATGGAACAGTCCCCGGAAGTCTCCGGCCGCGCCCTGGTCATCGTCGTCGACGACCGGACCGCGCACGGCGATGAGGACCACAGCGGTCCGTTGGTCACCGAGCTGCTGGCCGAAGGCGGGTTCATGGTCGACGGCGTGGTGGCTGTGGCAGCCGATGAGGTGGAGATCCGCAACGCGCTGAACACCGCGGTGATCGGCGGGGTCGACCTGGTGGTGTCGGTCGGCGGTACCGGGGTCACCCCGCGCGACGTCGCCCCGGAGGCCACCCGCGAGATCCTCGACCGTGAGCTGCTGGGCATCGCCGAGGCGCTGCGGGCATCGGGCCTGTCGGCCGGGATCGCCGACGCCGGATTGTCCCGCGGGCTGGCCGGGGTCTCCGGCAGCACCCTGGTGGTGAACCTGGCCGGTTCCCGGGCTGCGGTGCGCGACGGCATGGCCACGCTGAACCCGCTGGCAGCGGCGATTATCGGCCAGTTGTCGAGCCTGGAGATCTAAGCGGCCATGCCCGGACTCGGCGAGCAACAGGAGTCGTCCGACGAGCGTGATACCGACGACGTCCGCGAAGCCGAGGAACGTGAGCGCTGGCTGCGAGACAACGTTCCGCCTCATCACGGTTGAGATTCGACTTCGCTGAAACCCTCACGCCGACACACCGACGGCCATTACGGTTCGCGTGGGCGGTGAGGGTCGCTGCCTGCGGTTGTGCGTGAAAAGGGGCGTTGCGTGTTAAAGGGTTTCAAGAATTTTCTGATGCGTGATGATGTCATCACCGTTGCCATCGGTCTGGTGGTGGCCCTCGCGTTCTCCAACCTGGTCAAGGCGTTCACCGACAGCGTGATCAACCCGTTGGTCGCCGCCATTCAACCGAACACCGACGGGCTGGGCCTGGGCTATCAGCTCAACACCGCCTGCAGCGGTGCCGAGGAGTGCAAGGCAACCTTCCTCGACTACGGCGGCCTGATCTCGGCGGTCGTCTACTTCGTCGTGTTCATGGCCACGATCTACTTCCTGATCGTGTTGCCCTACAAGCACATCCAGAAGCGGCGGGGGAAGACCGTGTTTGGTGACCCGGCGCCGACCAAGGTCTGCCCGGAGTGCAAGTCCGAGATCGATCCCGACGCGACCAAGTGCAAGTTCTGCGCCAGCGTGCAACCGGCCGTCGCCTAGCGGCTCATCGCAGCGTGAGCGTCACCGATTGAGTAAGCGTGGCGCCGGCCACCGCAACCGCGGCGGTGGCCGGCAACGCCACCAGCACCACCCGGTCGTCGTGGTTGCCCTTGTCCGACACCAGCACCACGATCCCGCCGGCTGCCAGCACTCGTGCGCCACCGGGCGGGTCGGTGGCGCCATCATTTGCGGCCACCACGTCGACGACGTCGCCGGGGCGCACCAGATCGGTCAAGGCGGCGTCTGCCGGGTGGATACCCACGACGCGGGAATCCGGCCCGGCGACGGCCTCGGTGAACCGGCTGCCCAACAGTCGGACGTCGGTGAGGACCTCGCCGCGGCGGGCCGGCCCGGCCAGCATGCTACCCAGCACCGTCTCGGTGTCGGTGGAGGCGCCGTCGGGAACCGTACGGGCTGAACGACTTTCGATCGAAACGTCATCGACTGTCAGTGCTGTACCGGGGGCGAGGTCGCGACTGGCCACCACCACGCCGATGAGGCCGCCCTGCGGGTCGGGGCGGACGGCGGCGATACCGGCCAGCACGACCAGGGCGCCGGCCGTCACCCGTCGGGCGAGCACGGTGCGGGTCCAATCCGGACGCAGGTTCGCCGAAATCCGGTTGATCAGTGTCGGGTTGAGCGATTCGCCCATGCCGACACGTTAAGTGCCAGAGCTGCCGGAGGCCGTCGGCGAGGCAGCGAGGCTGTGGATAACTAGCTTGAGGTGGTCGCCGGGGCGGCAGCGGGGGTGGCGGGCTTGTCGGCCGGCTTGGAGTCGCTGGAAGATTTCTCGGTGGACGCGGACTTCTCGCCTGCGGTGCTGCCCGAATCGCTCTTGGCGGCGGGGCTGCTGCCGTTCGAGGAGGATTTGCCCGACTCGCGGCTGTCGGTGCGGTAGAACCCGCTGCCCTTGAAGACCACGCCGACCTTGCCGAAGATCTTGCGGAGCCGCCCATTGCACTGATCGCAGGTGGTCAGCGCGTCATCGGTGAAGGCCTGGACCACGTCGAAGCGGTTGCCGCACTCGGTGCAGGCGTAGCTGTAGGTGGGCACACGAACCTCCGTGGAATCGAGACAATCGGGTTAGCACTCTACCGTGTCAAGTGCTAGAACCGCTATGTGGCCTTCCGCATTCCGGGTCACCCCAGCGCCACCGCGCCCAACTCCGGCGTCAGGGCATGTGTCATCGGCACGTCATGGTCCTCGGCAGGCAGTTCGTCGACGAGCTCGGCGTCGCGAACCACCGCCACCAGCGGGACTCCCGCCCGGCACAACTCCAGAGACCGGTCGTAGAACCCCGCCCCGCGGCCCAGTCGAACGCCCCGGCGGTCGACGGCCAGTGCCGGGATCAGCATCAGATCCGCCTGCGCCACCGATTCCGCCGGCAACCACGGCGGGGCGGGTTCGAGCAGGCCGAATCGGGCTTCAACCAGGGGATTGGCCAGTGTGTCAGGGTGATAGTCGCCCCACAGCAGTGCCAGCGGAACACCGTCGTCGTCGGTGCGCACCACCGGCAGCAGCACCCGGACCCCGCGGTGGGCCAGCCCGTCGAGCATGGCTGTCGACCCCGGTTCGCCGCGTACCGGGAGGTAGGCGCAGACCGTGCCGGCGGCGGCCGCCAGCACAGCCAGGTGACCGGCCAGCGCGGCCGCCTCGCCGGCGTGTAACTCGGGCGACACCGCACGCCGGGCTGCCAGCAGTTGCGAGCGCAACTCGGATTTCGCGGCCGCAGGCGCGTTGTCGGTCACGGCGTCCAGCCTGTCAGCATCGGCGCGCCCACCGCCAGAGCGGAGGTGGAGCCTGGTGGGAGTTATCGTGTTGAGCAATGCACACGCCGAAGGTCTCGATTCCCCGCACCGCGGTTGTTCCCGCGGCGGGTTTGGGCACCCGGTTTCTGCCCGCCACCAAGACGGTGCCCAAGGAACTGCTGCCCGTCGTCGACACGCCCGGGATCGAGCTGGTCGCGGCCGAGGCGGCCGAGGCCGGTGCCGAACGGCTGGTGATCATCACCTCCGAGGGCAAGGACGGGGTCGTCGCGCACTTCGTCGAGGACCTGGTCCTGGAGGGCACGCTGGAGGCGCGTGGCAAGGAGGCGATGCTCGCCAAGGTGCGTCGGGCGCCGGAGCTGATCAAGGTCGAGTCGGTGGTTCAGGCCGAGCCGCTGGGGCTGGGACATGCCATCAGTTGTGTCGAACCGGTGCTGTCGGCTGACGAAGATGCTGTGGCCGTCCTTCTTCCCGACGACCTGGTGCTGCCGACCGGGGTCTTGGAGACCATGTCGAAGGTGCGGGCCCGGTGCGGCGGCTCCGTGCTGTGCGCCATCGAGGTCACTCCGGAGGAGGTCAGCGCCTACGGCGTCTTCGACGTCGAAGAGGCGCCGGACGCGGACAGCCCCGATGTGCTGCGGGTCCGGGGCATGGTGGAAAAGCCCCGGGCCGAAGATGCGCCGTCGATGTTCGCCGCGGCGGGACGCTACGTGCTGGACCGGGCGGTATTCGATGCGCTGCGCCGCATCGACCGCGGGGCCGGCGGCGAGGTCCAGCTCACCGATGCCATCGCTTTGATGATCGCCGAAGGTCATCCGGTGCACGTCGTCGTGCACCGCGGGTCGCGACACGACCTGGGAAATCCGGGCGGCTACCTCAAGGCTGCGGTTGACTTTGCGTTGGATCGTGATGACTACGGTCCGGATCTGCGCCGGTGGCTGGTGGCGCGGTTGGGCTTGGCGGAGAACTGACCTGGCGCCAGGACCCAGGCTGCATCGGAGAAAGGCGCGTCGTGCGTTCGGTTGAGGAGCAGCAGGCCCGGGTTTCGGCTGCCGCGGTGGCGCCGCGCCCGGTTCGGGTGGCGATCGCCGAGGCGCAGGGTCTGATGTGCGCCGAAGAGGTGGTCGCCGAGCGCCCCATGCCGGGCTTCGACCAGGCCGCCATCGACGGCTACGCGGTGCGCAGCGTGGACGTGTACGGCGCCGAGGCGATCGGCGACAGCTCAGGAGGTCCAGAGCGCGACGACGGCCGAGACGCCGCGGTCACCCTTCCGGTGCTGGGCACCATCGAGGCCGGCGCGCGAACGCCCACCCGACTGCAGCCCAAGCTGGCCACCCGCATCCAGACCGGTGCGCCGATGCCGACCCTGGCCGACGCCGTGCTGCCGCTGCGCTGGACCGACGGCGGGAACACCCGGGTCCGGGTGCTGCGCGGTGTGCGACCGGGTGATTATGTGCGCCGGGTCGGGGACGACGTCCAACCGGGCGACATCGCGGTACGCGCCGGCACGGTCGTCGGCGCCGCGCAGGTGGGCCTGCTGGCCGCCGTCGGCCGCGATCGCGTCCTGGTGCACCCGCGGCCGCGGGTCTCGGTGCTGGCCGTGGGCGGCGAACTTGTCGACGTCAACCGGACGCCCGGCAACGGCCAGGTCTACGACGTCGACTCCTATGCGCTGGCCGCGGCCGCGCGCGATGCGGGCGCGGAGGTCAACCGCGTCGGCATCGTCAGCGCCGACCCCAAGAAGCTGCGCGAGGTGGTGGAGGGTCAGCTCAACCGTGCCGAGGTGGTGGTGATCGCCGGCGGTGTCGGCGGGGCCGCCGCCGAGGAGGTCCGCGCGGCGCTGTCCGGTCTGGGTGAGCTGGAGGTCGCCCGGATCGCGATGCATCCCGGCTCGGTGCAGGGTTTCGGGCAGCTCGGCCCGGATGGTGTGCCCACGTTCCTGTTGGCGTCCAACCCGGTGAGTGCGCTGGTGGTGTTCGAGGTGATGATCCGCCCGCTGATCCGGCTGTCGCTGGGCAAACGTGAACCGATGCGCCGGATCGTGCAGGCCCGAACGCTGGGCCCGATCACGTCGATGCCGGGGCGTAAGGGTTACCTGCGGGGTCAGCTGATGCGCGACGACCAGACCGACGAGTACCTGGTGCAGGTGCTCGGTGGGACGGCGAGCACGTCGTCGCACCTGCTTGCCACCCTGGCCGAGGCGAACTGCCTGGTGGTGATTCCCGAGGAGATCGAGCAGGTCGGCACCGGCGAAGTCGTCGACGTCGCGTTCCTGGCGCAGCGGGGTTGAGTTCCGGGACATGCTGGTGAATCTGTGGCCTTTCAAGGCCGTCCAGCACCCGGGTTGGCCGACGGTGCTCGGCCCGTTACGGGTGGCGGCCGGGGTGATCCGGCTGCGGCCGGTGCGGATGCGCGACGGTGTGGCGTGGAGCCGGATCCGGACGGCCGACCGCGCTCACCTGGAACCCTGGGAACCCAGTCTCGAAGTGGACTGGGAAACCCGGCACAGCTCCGCGGCGTGGCCGCAGGTCTGCTCCAGTCTGCGCACCGAGGCCCGCTACGGGCGGATGCTGCCGTTCGTGATCGAGCTCGACGGCCGGTTCTGCGGCCAGTTGACCGTGGGAAACATCGCCCACGGCGCGCTGCGCTCGGCGTGGATCGGCTACTGGGTGTCCAGTGCGGCGGCCGGCGGAGGAGTGGCGACCGGGGCGGTGGCGCTGGGGCTTGACCACTGCTTCGGGCCGCTCCGGCTGCACCGGGTGGAGGCCACCGTCCGGCCGGAGAACGCGGCCAGCCGAGCGGTGCTGGCCAAGGCCGGATTCCGCGAGGAGGGGCTGTTGCAGCGCTACCTCGACGTGGACGGCGGCTGGCGGGATCACCTGTTGGTGGCGCTTACCGTCGAGGAGCTGGCCGGGTCGGTGACCGCGGCGCTGGTCCGCTCCGGACGTGCCGCCTGGGTTTAAAGGCGTGTTGTTGCCCGTGTGGTAGTTGTGACTACCGAGGTCAGGGAGTAAATTACAACTGTGTAATTGGCTCGGCGCGCCGTCGAAGGTCGCGTAGGTCACAGACCTAGCCTTGGCTGGGAAAGGAGCAGGCCACCATGCCCAGCATCCCGCAATCGTTGCTCTGGATGTCCCTGGTCGTCCTCTGGCTGTTCGTGCTGGTGCCGATGTTGGTCAGCAAGCGCGACGCCGTGCGGCGCACCAGCGACGTCGCATTGGCCACCCGGGTGTTGACCAGCGGTTCCAGCGCCCGGCTACTCAAGCGCGGCGGGCCGGCCGCCGGACACCGCAGCGACCCGGACTGGCAGCAGAACACCGCCGACGACGACCTTGATGAGTCCGACGAACCCGAGCATTCTGCCGAGTCCGTCGAGGTCGCCGAGAGCTCCGAGTCGCGGGTGTTCGTTGCCGCCGCCGTCGGCGAGCAGTGCGAACTCGACTATCTCGACGTGGACGTCGTCGTCGACGACGATTCCGACGTATTGCCGCTGTCGGAGGCGGGATTTGCCCAGGCGCGGGCGCAGGCGGCTGCTGAGGCCGAGGCTGCCGCGGAGGCTGAAGCGGCGCGCATTGCGGAGGCTGAGGCGGAGGCTGAAGCGGCGCGCATTGCGGAGGCTGAGGCTGAGGCTGAGGCAGCGCGGGTTGCCGAGGTCGCGGCGGAGGCCGAGGCTGCTGTTGAGGCCGAGCGGGAGACCGAGGCCGAGGGCTACGAGTACGAGACCATCGACGACAGCTCGGGGCTGGAAGCCGCCGCCGAGTCGTCGAATGACGGCCAGGCTGTCCGGCGTCCGCGCTCCGACAGCAAGACTGCGGCCGCGGTCAGCGCCCGCAAGTTCGAGTTCCGCAAGCGGGTGCTGCTGTCGCTGGCATCGATCCTGACGGTCTCGGCGCTGACGGCCTTCACCGTCGCCCCGACTGCGTGGTGGATCTGTGGCGGAGCGGCCGGCGCGACCGTGCTCTACCTGGCTTACCTGCGGCGCCAGACCCGCATCGAGCAGCAGGTGCGGGCGCGTCGAGCGCGTCGCGCCGAACGGCCGCGTGCCCAGCGCGAGGCCGCGCACACCGAGGCGTTCGAGGTCTCGCCGTCGCGGCTGCGCCGGCCCGGCGTGGCGGTGCTGGAGATCGACGACGAGGACCCGGTGTTCGAGCACCTGGAGTACGCCTCGACCGCCGGCGAGTACGACTGGCGGGGCGACCTGCCGCGCGCGTCCGGCCAGTAGGTCTCGGTTTCAGAGCACCGGTCGCAGGCTGGTAGCCTGGCAATCCGTCAGGGGCTATAGCGCAGTTGGTAGCGCGTCTCGTTCGCATCGAGAAGGTCAGGGGTTCGATTCCCCTTAGCTCCACTCCTGTCATGATCCGCGCCGCATGTGGCGACGCATCCCCGATTCCAGGGCTCAGCGTCTCAAGGGTGCGCGACCAGATACGTTTCGTTGTCCAGTTCGGCGGTGAGGTCCCCGACGTCAAAAGATCGGTCCAATCGGGCATGCAACGCCGCCGGATCGATCAGCAGGCCGATCTCGGCGGTCTGCCCGGCGATCAATCGCCCGATCCACGGGTAGATGCGGCGCATGATCGCCCGCTCCGCCGTCGTGCAGCGTGACGCGCAGTAGCCGACATGGCCGATCTCGTCGGTGAGAATCTCTCGGTAGAGCAACGTGATTCGTTCTGCCACTTCGGGTTCGTCGGCGAACAGTTCGGCGCTGACACGGCGTAGTTCGTCGAACATGATGCAGCCCGCCATCTCTGCGGCTCCGACGAACATGAACGAAAGTCGTTCGGGCAGAAACACCCCGGTCTTGACGAACTGCCGTATCACAAACGGCGGGGGAACGACCTGGAAGGGCAGCCCGAAGACGTCGAGCGCGTAGGCCAGCAGTCTGGTGTGGTAGTGCTCCTCCAGTTCGAGGTAGACGTTCTCCGGCGGCAGACTCTCGTCGCTGTTGCGTCCGTAGGTCTCGCCCAGACCGACGCCGAATCGTTCTGCCTGATTGAGTTTCGCCGTCGCCAGCAGGAACAGCATCCGTCGGTCCAGGCCGGGCTCGGGCCGTCGCTTCCGCAGGTTACGAAGAAAGGTGGGCCGGTCAACGGTTTTCGCTGATCGAATGGGGTTCGCTCCAAGGCGGTCGAAGAACAGTTCGCGATTGGCCAACCGTCTGTTGAGCAAGTCGGCTTCGCCGTCGCGCCTGGCCAGGAAGTCCCGGTATCCCTCAATGCCATTGCTGTTCATCGGATCTCCATTCCTTTGACGATCGTTGATACGTACCGATCCAGCAGTTCGGGATCGTGGGCTCCGGTGGCCAATAATGCGAAAAGGCCGGTGAGGAAAAACGTTCCGAGTTCGGCGGCGTCGGCCTCTGGGGGAACCTGCCCGGCAGACTTCGCCTGGGTGATGACATCCACCAGGAACTGCGCCAACGGATGCTCTGTCAGCGCGTCTTCGACGGGACGGGTCGATGAGAAATGCAGACCGAGCATGTCCCGGAAAACGGCTGCGCCCAAACGACGTTCGGCGCTCAGAATGTATTGGACCAGCTGGGATAGCACGGACGCCAGATCGCCTACTCCGCCGGCGAGCTCGCCGACGATCCGGATCTCCTCGTTGCGTTCGACCTCGATGAGGACGTGTTCCTTGGTGGGAAAGTGAAAGTAGAACGTTCCCCGCACCACGCCCGCCGTGGCGGCGATCGCACTGACATCAGCGGCGGCCAGGCCACGCTGAGCGATCTCTGCCAGGGCCGCGTCGAGCAACCGTGCCCGTGTTTCGAGCCGACGGGCCTCCCGGACACCCCCGCCAGACGGGGGAGCTACGGACGGTATGCCGGTTCGGTCCATTTCCGCACCGTACGCCGTCTCGCTGACAGTCGTCAATGACGAGCGTCAGCGAATATGCGCGGTCGCGCTGCAGCGTTGACTTCGTCGGTAACGTTTCGACTGTGGCCCAGACCATCCAGCCCGGCATGTCCGGCTACGAGCGCAGGGCCTGGGATGCCCTGCTGGAGGCGGCTACCGGCACGCAGCGCCCCGGGCTGTTCGAGAATCTGAGTCAGGGCGTCATGGGTCGCGCCCACCAGGTCGCCGGCCACGTCCGCTCCGGTATCGAGCAAGTACCGGGTGCCACTGCCGCCCTCGGAAAGCTGGACCAGCTCACCATGAAGGCGTTGGAAACGCTGCACACACTCCTGGTCGAGCGCGGACTCAATTCGGTCAAGCCCGCCGACGTGTTAGCGACGTTCGCCGACCGGGGCGTCGCGGTCGGGTCCTATGGCGAAGTCCGCCGGCTCGACCTGCAACACTGCGACCGCTCGGTGCCGCGCCGCAAGGAGCGCTATATCGCGTTGGCGGTGGCCGAGGGCGCGGCGTCGTCGCTGGCGGTCACGGGTGCGGCGGTGTCGAGCACGGTCAGCGGCGGCACCACACTGACGGTCGCAGCTTCGGCGGTGGTCGCCGACGTCACCGCGGTCATGGTCGGGATGGGCCGCATCGTGGCTTTGGTTGCGGCGCATTATGGTTACGATGTCCGCGAACCGGACGAGCAGGCGTTCGCCTCCGGGGTGATCGCCTACTGCGCCGCCGGGAACTCCGCGGAGAAGGCCGCGGCGCTGGCGTCGCTCTCGCGCTTGACCCAGCAGATGATGCGTCAGGCATCGTGGCACCGGCTTCAGCCGCAGCAGGCGGACAACCTGATCCGCCAAGTCTCCCTGGCACTGGGATTCCGGCTCGCGAAACGCAAACTGGCACAGGCGGTTCCCATCCTGGGTGCGGTGGTCAACGGTGGCCTCAACGCCCGCATCGCGCATCAGACATTCGAGAGGGCCCAACAGGCCTACCGGCTGCGGTTCCTCACCGAGAAGCACGGCCTGGATGCTGCTCAGTGGGCGCCGGTCGTGGTCTCCGGCGACGTCATCGACATCCCGCTGATCGACGAGGTCATTGACGCGGAACTGGTTTCGGAAGCGGACATCGACGACGCCGAATAGTCAGCGCAAGGTCTCCGGGCACAGTTCGTGCTGGGCGATGTTGATCACCGGGCGCAGGTTGACGGTCAGATCGTCGACCATCGAGGGGCCGCCGAACGACGGCCGGCGCACGAAACTGTCGGCGACCTGCTCGGGGCTCTCGCCGTTGCGCAGCTGGCTGCAGAACCGGTGCCCGGCAGACAGTCGGGCGTTGGGCGGTCCGGAGCGGAAGACGCCCTGAGAATCCAGGGCGGCGATGTAGCTGGCGTCGTCGGCGTGGGCGGTCGCGCTGCCGAGGAGTGTCAGGGCGGCGACGCTGAGGGAGGCGCCGGTGCGCAGAATCCAACTCATACCGGCGATGGTACGTCGAAACGACGTTGACTCTGCGGCTACCCGGCAGAAGTGCGAGAGCACTGCCTGGTAGCCGCAGAGTCGAGGGTGAAGCGTCAGATCAGGCCGAGCGCGGTCATCGCGTCGGCGACCTGGATGAAGCCGGCGACGTTGGCGCCGACCACGTAGTTGCCGGGGGCGCCGTACTCGTCGGCGGTGACCAGACAGCGGTGGTGGATGCTCTGCATGATCGCCGCCAGCCGCTGTTCGGTGTACTCGAAGCTCCACGAGTCACGCGAGGCGTTCTGCTGCATCTCCAGGGCGCTGGTGGCCACCCCACCGGCGTTGGCGGCCTTACCCGGGGCCACCGTCACACCGGCGTCGGTGAACAGCTTGACCGCTTCCGGGGTGCACGGCATGTTGGCACCCTCGGCGACGATCTTGCAGCCGTTCTTGGCCAGCGTCGCGGCGTGGTCGCCGTCCAGCTCGTTCTGGGTGGCTGAGGGAATTGCGATCTGGCAGGGCACATCCCAGATGGATCCGCCGTTGACGAACTGCGTCGCGCCGCCGCGGGCGTTGGCGTAGGCCTCGATGCGCTCGCGCTTGACCTCTTTGATCTCCTTGAGCAGCTCCAGGTCGATGCCCTTCTCGTCGACGATGTAGCCCGACGAGTCCGAGCAGGCCACCACGGTGCCGCCCAGCTGGTGGATCTTCTCGATCGCGTAGATAGCGACATTGCCCGAACCCGAGACCACGGCCCGTTTGCCCTCGAACGAGTCCTTGGCGGTCTTGAGGATCTCGTCGGCGAAATACACCGCGCCGTAACCGGTCGCCTCGGTGCGCACCTGCGAACCGCCCCAGCTCAGGCCCTTGCCGGTCAGCACACCCGACTCGTAGCGGTTGGTGATCCGTTTGTACTGGCCGAACAGGTAGCCGATCTCACGCCCGCCGACGCCGATGTCACCGGCCGGGACGTCGGTGTACTCGCCCAGGTGGCGGTAGAGCTCGGTCATGAACGACTGGCAGAACCGCATGATCTCGTTGTCGCTGCGGCCCTTGGGGTCGAAGTCCGACCCGCCCTTGCCGCCGCCGATCGGCAGGCCGGTCAGGGAGTTCTTGAAGATCTGCTCGAAGCCCAGGAACTTGATGATCCCCAGGTACACCGACGGGTGGAACCGCAGCCCGCCCTTGTACGGGCCCAGCGCCGAGTTGAACTCCACCCGGAAACCCCGGTTGATCTGCACATTGCCGTCATCGTCGAGCCACGGCACCCGGAAGATGATCTGACGCTCGGGCTCGCACATCCGGTTGATGACGGCGCTGTCGACATACTGGGGGTGCTTGGCCACCACCGGGCCGAGGCTGCTGAGAACCTCGAAGACGGCCTGGTGAAACTCTGCCTCACCAGGGTTGCGGCGCAGTACCTCGTCGTAGATGTCGTGCAGCTTCGGGTTCAGTTCGCTCATGTGTTGTGATCTCTTCCTCGCGTGTCGCTGTCAGCGGGCACAGGCTAGCCGCCTTAATCGCTAACGCCGAATCGGTGTGGTTACAACGCTGTTAAATCATTACCGGTTAGGACCCACCGGTTAGCCTTGATTGGCGAACAAAGGCGGAACGGTCCATGGGTGATGTCGCGGCGGGTTCGGGGGTGCCACAGTGACTGACGTGGAGTTATCCACCGCCGACCTGGCAGCCATGGACGTCTTCTCCGGCTGCACCACCAGCGATCTGGTGCCGCTGGCCGCCGTTCTGACGCCTTTGCAGGCTCCCGCCGGCATCGAACTGATGCGCCAGGGCGAGCAGGCGGTGTCCTTCCTGCTCATCTCCTCGGGATCGGCCCAGATCACCCACGTCGGCGACGACGACGCCGTGATCATCAGCCAGGTCACCGACGGCATGGTCGTCGGAGAGATCGCCCTGCTGCGCAACGGCCGACGCACCGCCACCGTCACCACCTCCTCGCCACTGTCCGGCTGGGTCGGCGACCATCACGCCTTCGACCAGATGATCCAGATCCCGGAGGTGATGGATCGGCTGGTGCGCATCGCGCGCCAGCGCCTGGCCGCCTACATCACCGCCGTACCGATCAAGGCCCGCGACGGCACCGAGCTGCTGCTGCGGCCGGTGTTGCCCGGCGACAGCGCGCGCACCCTGCAGGGCCACGTCGAGTTCTCCGGCGAGACGCTCTACCGGCGCTTCATGACCGCCCGCATGCCCAGTCCGGCCCTGATGCACTACCTGTTCGAGGTCGACTACGTCGACCACTTCGTCTGGGTGGTCACCGAACCGGACGGTTCGTTCGTCGCCGACGCACGATTCGTCCGTGACACCGAGAACCCGACCGTCGCCGAGATCGCGTTCCTCGTCGGCGACAGCTACCAGGGCAAGGGCATCGGAACCTTCCTGCTCGGGGCGGTGGCGGTGATCGCGCGACTGGAGGGCATCGAGAAGTTCACCGCGCGGGTGTTGGGCGACAACCTTCCGATGCGCGCCATCCTCGATCACCTGGGTGCGTATTGGGAGCGCGACGACCCGGGCATCGTCACCACCGTGATCGACGTGCCCGGCGACAAGCAGCTGCCGTTCGGTCGCGACGTCGCCGATCAGATCAAAAACGTTGGCCGCCAAGCAATCCAAGCGGTGGGATGACCACTGGCCGGCCATCGGGCCGCATTGGGTAAATTGTCTGCGATGTTGAACTTGCGTGCGGTGCTGGTGATCGGCTGTGTCGGGATGCTCGCCGCCTGCGGTTCCGGGCACGACGCGACCGCCGATATCGCCAAGGTGGCCGACGTCAAGTCCTCCTTCGGCGACGACTTCAAGGTCAAGGACATCGCGCCCACCGGGATCGACCCCAAGCTGCTGGCGGGCACCGCACTGCCAGCCGGCCTGACCTTCGACCCGCCGGACTGCTCGAAGTTCGCGATCAGCCAGCAGTTGCCGCCGGGCATGCAGGGCAACATGGCGGCCGTGGCCGCCGAGGGCGTCGGCAACCGCTTCATCACCATCGCGCTGGAGACCTCCGAGCCGGTGCCGGTCAGCGAGCCGGGACGCACCTGTCGCCGGATCGGATTCGCCGGGGGCCAGATGCGCGGCCTGATCGAATCGGTGGAGGTGCCGCGCATCAACGGGGTGCAGACCATGGGGGTGCACCGCGTCGTTCAGACCACGAACGGCGGCAAGACCCAGTTCGGCGAGATCTACAACTACGCGGCCTATTTCGGTTCGTACCAGGTGCTGGTCACCGCCAACCCGCTGGTGGTGCCGAACAAGCCCGTCGTCCCGGTGGACACTCAGCGGGCCCGGGACCTGCTGGTGGCCGCGGTCAACGCCGTACGCGGCTAACCGCCGTACGGGGCTACCGCACACCGCGCGGCCGGAACTGGATGCTGATCCGCGGCCCGGTGGGGGTGACCGTCTTCGGGATCGCGTGCTCCCAGGTCCGTTGGCAGGAGCCGCCCATCACCACCAGGTCGCCGTGCCGCTGGGGGAGTCGCAGTGCCGGACCGCCCCCGCGTGGCCGCAGGGCGAAGGTGCGGGTGGCGCCGACGCTCACGATCGCGATGATGGTGTCCTGTCTGGCGCCCCGGCCCAGGGTGTCGCCGTGCCAGGCCACACTGTCGGCGCCGTCGCGGTACAGACACAGCCCGACCGTGGTGAACGGCTCGCCGAGTTCCCCGGCGTAGATGTCGTTGAGCCGCCGGCGCAGTTTGGCGACCACCGGGTGTGGCGCCGCATCGACGGCCAGGTCGTGGAAGCTCACCAGCCGGGGCACATCGAGCACCCGGTCATACATCCGGCGGCGCTCCGCGCGCCACGGGACGGCGGCCTGGAGTTCGTTGACCAGTTCGGTGCCGTCGGACAGCCAGCCCGGCCGGACGTCGAGCCAGGCGCCCTCGCTGAGCTGTCGCCGGTCGCTCAATGCGAACAGTGACTCCTGCACCGGTATCGCCACAGCAGCCAGCGTATCGCACATCAGTTCGATTGCCGGTGATCTAGGACCAGCTGGGCAACCAGATCTCCATGTTCCAGGTCGCCGGCGAGATGGACAGCCCGGTCAGCACCGGGTACAGCCAGGCGAAGTTCGTCAGTACCGCCGCCACGTAGCAGCTCACCGCGATCAGCCCTAGCGTCCAGCGCTCCTCGGTGCGGGTGCGTCCCTCCTGGACGATGTCGCTGCAGATCAACGCGACCAGGATCGCCAGGAACGGCGCCATCGGGACCGCGTAGAAGAAGTACATCTGCCGGTCGATGTCGGCGAACCAGGGCAGCCACCCGGCGCAGTAGCCGACCAGCGCCGCGGTGTAACGCCAGTCATGGCGCACCAGGCAGCGCCACAGCGCGTAGCCCAGCACCGGCACCGCCAGCCACCACAGGGCCGGCGTGCCCACCAGCATCACCGCTTTGATGCAGGACTGCGGGCCGCAGCCGGGGACGTCGTGCTGGTCGATCGCGTACAGCACCGGGCGCAGCGACATCGGCCAGGCCCACGGCTTGGACTCCCACGGATGGTGGTTGCCGGCGGCGTTGGTCAGCCCGGAGTGGAAGCGATACGCCTGGTAGGTGTAATGCCACAGCGACCGCAGCGCGTCGGGCACCGGGAATCGGCTCGTCAGCCCGATCGACTGGCCTTCCTCATGGCGGTCCACGCCGGTCTCGGAGGCGAACCACATCGCATACGACGCGAGATACACCCCGACCGGAATGAGCGCGAAGACGTAGGCGGCGGGGCCGACGTCGCGGCGCAGCGTACCCAGCCACGGCCGTCGCACCCGGTACTGCCGGCGCGCGGCCACGTCGAACGCCAACGACATCGCGCCGAAGAACACCACGAAGTACAGCCCCGACCATTTGGTGGCGCAGGCCAGTCCGAGCAGCACCCCGGCAGCGAAGCGCCACCAGCGCACCCCCAGCCGCGGGCCCCACGGCGTCACGCCGCAGCGCCCCTCGATCAGCGCGGTGTGCATCCGCATCCGTACCTGGTCGCGGTCGACGATCAGCGCCCCGAACGCCGCCACCACGAAGAACGTCAGGAACCCGTCCAGCAGGGCGGTGCGCGCAGCCACGAAGCTGACCCCGTCGCCCACCAGCAGCAGCCCGGCGATCCCGCCGGCCAGCGTCGAGCGGGTCATGCGCCGCACGATGCGCACCAGCAGGGCTATCGCGAGCACCCCGAGCAGCGCGCTGGTGAATCGCCAGCCCAGTCCGTTGTAGCCGAACAGCGCCTCACCGATGGCGATCAGCTGCTTGCCCACCGGCGGGTGCACCACCAGGCCGTAGCCGGGGTTGTCCTCGACGCCGTGGTTGTGCAGCATCTGCCAGGCCTGCGGCGCGTAGTGCTTCTCGTCGAAGATCGGGGTGCCGGCGTCAGTCGGGGCGTAGAGGTTGGTGAATCGGGTGACGGCGGCCAGCAGGGTGACCGATGCCGTCACTCCCCAGCCGCGGGCGCGGTCGGTGGGCCCGAAGTCGGCCACCGGCACCAGCAGCCCCGGGCTGATCATCGGCGCGGTGCGCTCCGGGACGGCCGCGGGTGCGGCTGCGGTCGGGGCGCTCACGCAGACGATCGTAGGCTGTGCGCCATGTCCGATGGTCGATTGCTGTTGGGAGCGACCCCGCTGGGCCGGCCCGACGACGCCTCGCCGCGGCTGGTCGCCGCGCTGGGCACCGCCGACGTGGTGGCCGCCGAGGACACCCGGCGGGTGCGCACCCTGGCCAAGGCTCTCGGGGTGCAGATCGGCGGGCGGGTGGTCAGCCTGTTCGACGCCAACGAGGCGGCGCGGGTGCCGACGCTGCTGGCCGAGATCGAGGCCGGGGCCACCGTACTGGTGGTCAGCGACGCGGGGATGCCGCTGATCAGCGACCCGGGATACCGCCTGGTGGTCGCCTGCGCCGAGGCCGGACTGCCGGTCAGCTGTCTGCCCGGCCCCTCGGCGGTGACGACGGCGCTGGCGGTGTCCGGGCTGGCCTCGGAGCGGTTCTGCTTCGAGGGTTTTGCACCGCGTCGGCAGGCGGCACGCCGCGCGTGGCTGGCATCGCTGGCCGACGAACGGCGCACAGCCGTCTTCTTCGAGTCACCCCGGCGGCTGGCCGAGTGCCTGCGTGACGCGGTCGACGAGCTCGGCGGCGACCGGCGCGTCGTGGTCTGCCGGGAGCTGACGAAGACTCACGAGGAGGTGTTGCGCGGCACGCTGGCCGAGCTGGCCGAGTGGGCGGCCGGCGGCGTGCTGGGGGAGATCACCGTGGTGCTGGCCGGGGCGACGCCGCGCGCCGACCTGCCGACGTTGGTGGCCGAGGTCCACCGGCTGGCGGCTGAGGGGGTGCGGGTCAAAGATGCTTGTGCGCAAGTGATTTCCACGGTCCCGGGAACGGTGTCGCGCCGTGAGCTCTACGACGCGGTGCTGCGCTCGCGGGAGTGATCGTTCACCCGAAGGGGCAGCCCCGACTCTCCGGGACCGCGAACGTGTCGAGGCCATAGCTGCCGTAGAAGCCGGCGAGCCAGGTGTTCTGGCGCTGCAGTCGCTTCGCCGCCCGCTCGTAGCGGGCCTGGGCGCGAGCCGAGCCGTCGAGTCGTTCGCGCAGCGTGTCCAGACGCACCCGGTTGTAGTGCATCGGTTCGAGCAGCAGCCGGTCCGGCAGCAGTAGCCAGGCCAACTGCAGCAGGCGTGAGTAGGCCGCGAATTCCCAGTCGTGGCGGCGCTTGAGGTCGAATCCGATCAGCGCCAGGACATCGGGGTGCATGGTCTTGGCCGAGCAGACCTGAACAACGTGCCCGATCAGCGGCCGCACCAGCAGCCACGGCGGGGTGAGTACGGGGCGAAGCCACCCCGGCAGCAGCAGGGTCGGCAGCGGCAGCCGGGTCAGCGTGGCGAACTGGCCGCGCAGAAACCCGTTGGCGGCCAATCCGGTTGCCACCGTTTCGTCGTAGTAGGCGTCGAACTCGGCGTAGGTCTCGGGCAGCCTGCCGCGCCGGCTGGGCAGCTCCAGATCGCTGAACAGATGGCGCAGGTATTGGTAGCCCGCTTCGATTTCCTTGGGCCGCAAGGTGGTTCCGCTGCACACCGGATACGACACGATCATCGCGTGCACCGCACTGGCGATGATCCACAGCCACAGGTCAGGGTCCAGGGCGCTGTAGCGGACCCCGTCGTATTCGCCGACTCCGGTGCCGCGCACGCTGCGGTGCTGGTTGATCAGCCACTGGGCGTGCTTCTTGCGCTGCTCGGCGCCGGCGAGGACCGCCTGTCCGCTGAACCCGCTGCGCAGGGCACGGTCGGTGAAGTTGTCGCGGAATCGGCCGGTGCGATCCACCGAGGCCGCGATCGGCAGCATGGCCACCTCGTCGAAGAGGACCCCGCCGAACACTCCGGTCAACACGCTGCCCAGATGCTTGCGGAAATCCGCCATCACCCGGGGCCGCAGCCCGTCGCCGCGCAGCAGGGCGAGGCCGTCGTCGTCAGTTGGGCTGGTAGGGGGATCGTCATGGGACAACAGTTCCGTCACCGCAACCTCCAGGTGTTAGCAAGTTATCGAAACGCTAACATCATCACGTCGGGTTGGGAAGCATCGCTGTGGAAGGATCGCGTCATGCCAGTCGACGAGACCGGCGAGCGCATATTGGACGCCGCCTTGGCGACGATCCTCGATTTCGGTGTGCGGCGCGCCTCCATGGAGGAGATCGCCCGACGGGCCGGGGTGTCGCACATGACCGTCTACCGGCGTTGGCCGACCAAGAAGGAACTGCTGGCGGCCGTGCTGGGCAAGGTGTCCGACGGGATCTTCGCCGCGGTCGACGACGAGGTGGCGGCACTGAACAGCTACGAAGACCGGTTCGTGGCCGGGTTCACCGGCATCTACTGGCGGGTCTGCACCCATCCGATGCTGAGCCGCACGCTGGAAACCGACCCCGAGGCGGTCCTTCCCGCACTGACCACCGGCGCTGGCCCGGCGCTGGAACTCGCGACAAGCTACCTCGCCGAACACATCGTCAACACCGCCCGGCACGGCGGCATCACGATCGACGATCCGCACGGGCTGGCCGAGATCTTCGTGCGCCTGACCCATTCGCTGGTGCTCACCGAGCGCGTCCACGAGCCGCTGCAGAGCCGTGCTGACGCCGAAAGCTATGCGCGCCAACACCTTCTGCCGCTGGCCCTGGCGGCGGTGCGCCCAGCCCGCGTCGACGCCAGGTAGCGCTACGACGCCGTGCTGCGCTCCCGGGACTGATCGGCGGCAACGATCGGCGCGGCCTTGTGCAGGCACTCCTGCCATTCGGCGTCGACGTCGGAGTCCGCGGTGATCCCGCCGCCCACCCCGAGTACAGCGCCGCCGGAAACGTCGAACTCCACGGTGCGGATCGCGACGTTGAGTTCGGTACCGGCCAGCGGTGACGCCAAACCGACCGTGCCGCAGTAGATCCCGCGGTGATGCGGCTCCCACTGCGAAAGCAGCTGGCGGGCACGGTGTTTGGGTGTTCCTGTCACCGAAGCCGGTGGAAACGCCGCATCCAGCAACGCCGCCGCGTCAACGTCAACCGGCACCCGTGCCGACACCGTCGACACCAGATGCCACACGCCGGGCGCCGGGCGCACCGCCAGCAGTTCGGGGACCGTGACGGTGCCGGTGATCGCCACGCGGCCCAGGTCGTTGCGCACCAGGTCCACGATCATGATGTTCTCCGCGACGTCTTTGACCGAGGCACGCAGCGCCGACGGACGGGCATCGGACGGCAGGGTGCCCTTGATCGGGCTCGACGTCACCACCTCACCCCGGCGGCGCAGGAACAGCTCCGGGGAGAGCGAGGCCACCGCACCCCAGTCGCCGGCGACGTAGGCGGCCCGGGCCGGGCTGGTGCGCGCCACCGCGTCGGCGAAGAAATCCAGTGGGTCACCGGTGACGGTGCCGGTGAACCGGGTGCACACGCACGCCTGATAGACCTCACCGGCCCGGATCGCCTCCAGGCAGGCCAGCACCCCGGCGCGGTGCGCCTGCCGGTCCGGGGTCTCCCAGTAGATGCGACAGCCGTGCACCGGTCCCGGCGTCGTCAGCGCCTCGGCCAGCCAGCCCGGCATGGGCGCGCCGGACAGGCTCTCGAACCACCACTGGCCCCCGTCATCCTGGCGCAGCACGCAGTCGGTCCAGCCGCCGGCGGCCTCGGGAACCCGGGCATCGCGGCCGTCGGCGCCGGCGTCGGGGTAGGACAGGTAGCCGATCCAGCCGCCGCCCACCGCATCCGACCGCGAACCGGGCGTTACGTCGAACACGGCAGCCGGGTCGGCGGGCTCGACGGCCACGCTGGGGGCGATCACCGCCCGGGACCCGAACCACTCGCCGGTCAGCGCGGCCGGTGGTGGCAACCCGCGCCGGGCGGTGGCGTCACCGATCGCGCGCAGCACACCCGGGGCCGTCCCCAGGTCACCGAGCCGCTCGATCCGCATCGCTCTAGCTTGTCAGACATCTCAGCTGCGGGTGATCTCCCGGGCGGCCGTCAGCGCTGCCAGCTTGTCCGGGTTGCGCATCGCGTAGAAATTGGTGATCAGGCCATCGGTGATCTCCACGGTGAACACGCCTTCGAGTCGGTCCGCTTCGTAGAGCAGCACCGCCGGGGCGGCGTTGCAGGTCGCCAGCTCCACCCGGGTGTTGGGGGTCTGCAGCCGCAGTAGCCCGATGACCGATCGGGCCACCCTGTCGGCGCCGACGATCGGGCGGCGTGCCGCGCTGGCCTTGCCGTCGCTGTCGGCGGTCCACGCCACGTCGGGGGAGAGCATCGATAGCACGGTCGCGATGTCGCCGCCGGCCGCTGCGGTCATGAACTCGGCCGTGATGCGGGCACTCTCCGCCGGATCCACCGGAGCGAACCGGGGTCGCCGGGCCTGCACGTGCTCGCGCGCCCGGTGCGCGACCTGGCGCGCCGCGGCCGGCGACTTACCCACCGCGTCGGCGATCTCGGCGTAGTCGAACCCGAACACCTCGCGCAGCACGAACACCGCGCGCTCGTCGGGGCCGAGTGTCTCCAGCACCACCAGCATCGCCATCGACACCGATTCGGCCAGCACGACGTCATCCGACGGGTCCTGCTCGTCCAGCAGCAGCGGCTCGGGCAGCCACGGGCCGACGTATTCCTCGCGGCGCCGGGCACCCGCCCGCAGCGCGTTGAGCGCCTGGCGGGTGACCAGCTGGGCCAGATAAGACTTGACGTCCCGCACCTCCGCGACATCGACTGCGGCCCAACGCAGGTAACTTTCCTGCAGCACATCGTCGGATTCGGTTGCCGAGCCGAGGATTTCGTAGGCGATGGTGAACAGCAGCGGCCGCAGCCGGGTGAATCGTTCGGCTTGTTCGTCGGTCACACCGCCGCCTCCTGCTCGGTCGAGGCTGCCCGGGTACCGCCCTTCATCCAACGGTACGAGCCGGGCTTGGCCGCCTCGCCGCGGATCCACTTCACGGTGTATTTGCAGATCGACTCCTTGACCACCGCACCGAGCCGGCCGCCGACGAACGCTCGGGTGGGCGTGTCGTCGCGGCGGGACAACTGAACGGTTCCGGCCTGTCGGCCCACGCTGATGCATTGGGCGGCGAACGCCTGGTCCACGGCGACCGGCGAGGTGCCGGCGATACGTGCCAGCACCGTGTCGGCGGCCTGCGCGCCCAGCGGCAGGGCGGCCTGGCAGCTCATCCGCAACGGCTGCCCGGACGGTGCCGCGGAGTCCCCGGCGGCGACGATCCACGGGTTGTCGACGCTGGTCAGGGTCTCGTCGGTGAGCATCCGGCCCAGTTCGTCGGTGGCCAAACCGCTTCGGGCGGCCAGGTCCGGGACGCCGAAGCCGGCGGTCCAGACGGTCACGGCGCTGGGTAGCACGGTGCCGTCGAACAACACCACCTCGTCGGCGCGCACCGCGGCGGCGCCGACGTTCTCGCGCACCGTCACGCCCAGTTTGCGCAGCGCCTTGGCCACCGAACGGCGGCCCGCCGCGTGCAGCGACGGCCCGAGGATGCCGCCGCAGACCAGGGTGACCGCCCGGCCGTGTCCGGCCAGCTCGGAGGCCGCCTCGATTCCGGTCAGGCCACCGCCGACCACGGTCACCGGGGCATCCGGCCGCAATTCGCCGAGCCGCGTCAGAAGCCGCTGCGCCTGCTCCAATTCGCTGATGGAATAGGAGAATTCGGCGGCACCGGGAATCGCCGGCGTGATCGCCCCGGTGCTGCCCACGGCGTAGATCAGGTAGTCGTAGTCCAGCGTGGTGCCCGAGGCCAGCTGGACGCGCCGGTCGGCGGCATCGATCCGGTCGGCGGAGTCGACGACCAGTCGGACGCCGTCGCCGAGCAGGTCGTCGTAGGCGATGTCGGCCCGGTAGCTGCCGGTCACATGCTGGTGCAGCCGGATCCGCTCGACGAACGCCGGACGAGGGTTGAGCAGCGTGACGTCGACGCCCGGGTGCCGGCGCAGCCGGTTGGCGGCCATGGTGCCGGCGTAGCCTCCGCCGACGATGAGGACGTGGGTGCGGGTCATGAGTTGCTCCTGTCTCCGAAGGTGGTTATGCCCTCAAGACACCGCAGCCCCTGCAGATGTGACAGCTTGTGACCGGAGTCACTGGTAGCGCGGGAAAACCCCGGACGGCGCCGGCAGCGTCAGCCCCGGCGTCAGGCGCTGCGACACCGCGGTGAACATCCGCTGGTCGCTCGGCTGGCCCAGCAGGTCCAGCAGCTTGCCCGCCGATTCGGGCATCACCGGCTGAACCAGCAGCGCTGCGATCCGCACCGCCTCAAGGGTGGTGTAGAGCACCGTGCCGAAGCGGGCCTGATCGGCTGCCGACTCGCTCTTGGCCAGCTTCCATGGTTCGTTGGCCGAGAAGTACCGGTTGGCCGCGCCCAGCATCTGCCAGATCGCCTCCAGGCCCAGGTGCATGGACTGCGTGCCGAACGCTGCCCGCATCTTCTCCAGCAGCGCGTCGGCCAGTGCCAGCAGTTCCTCGCCATCAGCGGCCTGGGCGGTCGGCTCGGGCACCACGCCGTCGAGGTTCTTGGCCACCATCGACAGCGACCGCTGCGCCAGGTTTCCCAGTTCGTTGGCCAGGTCGGCGTTGATGCGGCCCACCATCGCGTCGTCGGAGATGCTGCCGTCCTGACCGAACGAGATCTCGCGCAGCAGGAAATAGCGCACCTGATCCACGCCGTACTTGTCGACGAACTCCACCGGGTCGATGACGTTGCCCACCGACTTGCTCATCTTCTCGCCACTGTTGAGCAGGAAGCCGTGCGCAAAAACCCTGCGCGGCAACTCGATTCCCGCCGACATCAGAAACGCCGGCCAGTACACGGTGTGGAACCGGATGATGTCCTTGCCGATCATGTGCAGATCGGCGGGCCAGTAGCGGCGGAACTGTTCGGAGTCGGTGTCGGGATAGCCGACCCCGGTCAGATAGTTCGTCAGCGCGTCCACCCAGACGTACATGACGTGGTCGGGGTTTCCCGGCACCGGCACACCCCAGTCGAACGAGGTGCGGGAGATCGACAGGTCCCGCAGCCCGCCGGAGACGAAGCTGACCACTTCGTTGCGGCGCACGTCGGGGGCGATGAAGTCCGGGTTCGCTTCGTAGTGCGCCAGCAGCCGCTCGGCATAGGCCGACAGCCGGAAGAAGAAGGTCTGCTCCTCGGTCCAGGTGACCGGCGCCCCGGTCTCGGCCGCCACCCGCGTTCCGTCGTCGTTCAGCCGGGTCTCACCCTCGGTGAAGAACCGCTCGTCGCGCACCGAGTACCAGCCCGAGTAGGCGTCGAGGTAGATGTCCCCGGCGTCGACCATGCGCTGCCAGATCGCCTTGGATGCCTCCAGGTGATCGGCGTCGGTGGTGCGGATGAACCGGTCGAAGGAGATGTTGAGCTTGCGCTGCAGCGCCTCGAACACATCGGAGTTGCGCCGCGCCAGCTCCGCGGTCGGAATGCCCTGGGCGGCCGCGGTTTCGGCCATCTTCAGCCCGTGCTCGTCGGTACCGGTCAGATACCGCACGTCGTATCCGTCGAGCCGGTGGAACCGGGCGATGGCGTCGGTGGCGATGTACTCGTAGGCGTGACCGATGTGCGGGTCACCGTTGGGATAGGTGATCGCGGTGGTGACGTAGAAAGGGTTCATCACCGCTCACCCTATTGTGTGCGGGTGAGCTCGAAACGATCAGCCAAATCTCCGCCGCCCGCCCCGGAGCCGCTGACGCCGCTGGTCGACGCCCACACCCACCTCGACGCCTGCGGTGCCACCGACGCCGCCGGCGGGACGGACGGGGTGCGCGCGATCATGGACCGGGCGGCCGCCGTCGGCGTCCAGGCAGCGGTGACCATCGCCGACGACCTGGAATCGGCGCGCTGGGTGACCCGGGCCGCCGACGCCGACGACCGGGTGTACGCCGCCGTCGCGCTGCACCCCACCCGCGCCAATGCGCTGGACGAGGCCGCCCGCACCGAGCTCGAAGCGCTGGCCGCCCACCCGCGGGTGGTGGCGATCGGGGAGACCGGGCTGGATCTGTACTGGCCGGGCCGGCTGGCGGGCTGCGCGGACCCGGACACCCAGCGCGAGGCCTTCGCCTGGCACATCGACCTGGCCAAACGCACCGGCAAGCCGTTGATGATCCACAACCGCGACGCCGACGACGCCGTCCTGGATGTTTTGGCGGCCGAAGGCGCCCCCGAGACGGTGATCTTCCACTGCTTCTCGTCGGGCCCCGAGATGGCTCACACCTGCGTCGACGCCGGCTGGATCTTGAGCCTGTCCGGTACGGTTAGCTTCAAAAATGCGCGTGACCTGCGCGAAGCGGTGCCGGCGATCCCCCGTGAGCAGTTGCTGGTGGAGACCGACGCGCCGTTTTTGACCCCGCACCCCTACCGCGGAGCACCCAACGAGCCGTACTGCCTGCCATACACTGTGCACGCACTGGCCGAGCTGCTGGGGGAGTCGGCAGCCGAGCTGGCGCAGGTCACGAGCCGCAACGCCCGGCGGGTGTACGGGTTGTCCTGAGTGTCGAGCAGGTCACATCGGGTTGCCCCACCGCGGGCGGGTCGTTACCGTCTTGTTATCCAATTCGGGGCAAGAGCCCCTTTGTCGTGTCGTGAGGTTTTCTGCCTTGAACACTTTGACCAGGCTGCATCAGGCCCCGTCGCCGATGCTGCGGATGCTGGTCGGCGCCCTGCTGCTCGCGTTGACCTTCGCCGGCGGCTTCGCGGTCGCCAGCGCCAAGACCGTCACCCTCGACGTCGACGGGACCCCGATCACCGTCACCACCATGCGCTCGACGGTGGGCGACGTGGTTGCCGAGAACGGGTTCGGTGTCGGTGAGCGCGACGACGTGACCCCCGCCCGCAACGCCCCGGTGCGCGACTCCGACACGATCGTGGTGCGCCGCAGCCGGCCGCTGCAGCTGTCCCTGGACGGCCGCGAGCCCAAGCAGGTCTGGACGACGGCCCTGTCTGTCGACGAGGCGCTGGCCCAGCTGTCGATGACCGACACCGCTCCGGCGGCGGCATCGCGCGGCAGCCGGGTTCCGCTGGCCGGCATGGCACTGCCGGTGGTCAGCGCCAAGAACGTCTTGATCGACGACGGCGGGGTGGTGCGCACGGTGCGGCTGGCCGCGCCGAACGTCGGAGAGCTGCTTGCCGCCGACGGCACCCCGCTGGAGCAGGCCGACAAGGTCGACCCGCCGGCGTCGGCGCCGGTCACCGAGGGTATGCAGATCCAGGTCACCCGGATCCGGGCCACTCACGTCACCGAGCGGGTGCCGCTGGCGCCGAACGCACGGCGCGTCGAGGACCCGTCGATGAACATCAGCCGGCAGGTCGTCGAGGACCCCGGCACCCCGGGCACCCAGGACGTGACCTACTCGGTGGCCACCGTCAACGGCGCCGAGACCGGTCGGCTGCCGGTGTCCAACGACGTGGTGACCCCGGCACGCGACTCGGTGCTGCGGGTCGGTACCAAGCCGGGAACCGAGGTGCCGCCGTCGGTGTACGGCGCCGCTTGGGACCGCATCGCCGCCTGCGAGTCGCACAACAACTGGGCGATCAACACCGGCAACGGCTTCTACGGTGGCGTGCAGTTCGACTACGGCACCTGGATCGCCAACGGCGGGCTGAAGTACGCCCCGCGAGCCGATATGGCCACCCGCGAGGAGCAGATCGCCATCGCCGAGGTTACCCAGGCGCGGCAGGGCTGGGGCGCCTGGCCGGTGTGCAGCGGGAGACGCTGACCATCGGGCTACTCGGGGCCGGTGACATCAGAGCGCTGGCCGCAGAGCTCGACCTCCGTCCCCGGAAATCACTGGGACAGAACTTCGTTCACGACGCCAACACGGTGCGCCGGATCGTAGCGGGCGCCGGCATCACCGCGTCCGACCACGTCCTGGAAGTCGGCCCGGGCCTGGGTTCGCTGACCCTGGCACTGCTGGAAGCGGGTCCCACGGTCATCGCGGTCGAGAAGGATTCGGTGCTGGCGCAGCGTCTTCCGGCAACCGTCGCCGAGCACGCCCAGGGTGACGCCGCTCGGCTGACGGTGCTCGACCGCGACGTACTGACCCTGCAGCGCTCCGAGTTGGACAGCGAGCCGACGGCCGTGGTCGCGAACCTGCCCTACAACGTCGCGGTCCCGGCGCTGCTGCACCTGCTGTGCGAATTCGGCTCCATCCGCACCGTGACGGTGATGGTGCAGCTGGAGGTGGCCGAGCGGCTGGCCGCCGAGCCCGGTGGCAAGGACTACGGGGTGCCCAGCGTCAAGGCCAGGTTCTTCGGCTCGGTGCGCCGCTGCGGCACGGTGCCGCCGAGTGTGTTCTGGCCGGTGCCGCGGGTGAACTCCGGGCTGGTGCGCATCGACCGCTACGACGAGTCGCCGTGGCCAGTCGACGCCGGGTTCCGGCAGCAGTTGTTCTCGTTGATCGACATCGCGTTCGCGCAGCGCCGCAAGACCATTCGCAACGCGTTCGCCGATTGGGCGGGCTCGGGTGCGCGTTCGGCCGAGCTGCTCACCGCGGCCGGTATCGATCCGTCGTGCCGGGGTGAGACGTTGTCGATCGCGGATTTCGTTCGATTGCTTCAGGTTTCGGGAGATACGGGGTGGTCGAGCGCTCGGGACAGCTCGGCGACGAACTCGGTGCAGGAGTCGTAGCGTCGCGCCGGGTACTTGGCCATCGCGCGTTCCACCACCAGGTCGACGCCGCGCGTCGCCGCACCGAATGTGCCCGGCAGCGCCGGCGGCAGATGCCGTAGGTGAGCATCCACCAGCTCGGCCGCGTCGTCGGCCACGAACGGCGGTGATCCGGTGAACAATTCCACGGCGGTGCACGCCAGCGCGTACTCGTCGGTGGCCGCCGACGGGGCCTTGCCGAGCAGGATCTCCGGTGCCGTGTAGGGCAGGGACACCTCGGGGTTGGGCTGGCACCGGTTCACGTCATCGACGACGGCGTGGGCACTGCCGAAGTCGGTCAGCACCGCCCCGGAGCGCGGGAAGTTGTGCGGCAGCAGGATGTTGGTGGGTTTGACGTCGCCGTGCACGATGCCGCGGTGGTGCGCGTAGTCCAGGGCGGCGGCGACCTGGGCGAGGGCGGCAAGCCGGTCTCCGGTGGCCCGCAACCGAGTCAGCGGGCCACCGCCGAGAAACTGCATAGCCAGCCAGAACGGTCCGTGCCGGTACATCCGGATGATTCCGGGGTGGTTGAGCTCGGATGCGAACTCGAACTCACGGTCCAGCCGGGTCCTCCACAGCGCGGTGCGGTGCGATTCGGCGAGGACTTTCAGCGCAACCGGCGGGCACTGATCGCCCTCGGGGGATTGGGCCTGGTAGACGACGGCCGACCCGCCGCGCCCGACCTCGCGGATTATCCGGTAGCCCCCGAAACCCGCGCCCATACCCGCCAGGTTATGGCGCGTGCCCCCGCCATGGCCAAATACTGAGAGCAACATGATCGAATAGCAAAAAATCAATGACATTTCGCTGGTGCGGAGTGATAATCAACCGATACTTCAACCTCGGGAGGTCGCCGTGACCACTCTGTCCACTCGCAGCCCGCTGGGTGCGGTGCCGTTGGTAATGGCCGGGATCGTCGCGCTGGGCGTGGTGCCCGCGGTGACACCGGGCCTGGCCGCCACCGCGCAATCCGTCGTAGCGCAGACCACGCTGCTCGACACCGAGTCGTGGATCATGGGCGGCAGCGGCTTACCCATCCCGCCCCCGGCGTACCTGGAGGCCCTCACCGATCGGTTCCTGGACCCCGCGACGCCCAAGTTCGCCGGGCAGCCGACGTTCCCGGTGGACGTCACCAACGGACTGTTCACCCCGGAGGGCCTCTACCCGCTGACCGGCGTGAAGACACTGCCGCTGGACACCTCGCTGCAGCAGGGCGTCACGATCCTGAACCAGAAGATCATGGAAGAGACCGCGGCCGGCAATAACCTTGTGGTCCTGGGATATTCGCAGAGCGCTGTCATCAATGCACTCGAGATGAAGCAACTGCTGGCACTGCCCGAGGACCAGCGTCCGGGTGCCGATCAGCTGTCGTTTGTGAACCTGGGCAGCCCGTCAAACCCGGACGGCGGCCTGCTGTCCAGGTTCTATCTGCCGGCCATCAACCCCAACCTGCCGGAGCTGACCATGCCCAGCCTGGGCGTCACGTTCAGCGGCGGAACCCCGTCGGACACGCCGTGGCAGACCGCGTTCTACACCCAGGAGTACGACGGCTTCGCGGACTTCCCGAGGTACCCGCTGAACTTCCTGGCCGACGTCAACGCCTTCATGGGCATCATGACCATTCACGGCAAGTACCCGACGCTGACCGACGCCCAGCTGGCATCGGCGATCGAACTGCCGGTCAGCGAGGGCTACACCGGCAACACCCAGTACTTCATGATCCCCACCGAGGACCTGCCGATACTGTCGCTGTTGCGCGGCAGCGGATTCGGTAACGCGATCGCCGACCTGCTGCAGCCGGATCTGCGGGTGCTGATCAACCTGGGCTACGGGGACATCGAGCACGGCTGGTCGCAGGGGCCGGCGGACATCACCACCCCGTTCGGGGTCTTCCCCGACGTCAACGCCCAGGACGTGTTCAACGCCCTGATCGCCGGAGCTCAGCAGGGTTGGCAGGACTTCACCGACGACCTGCAGAACCTGTCGTCGGCCGGCGCGACCGATCTGTCCGGATTCGGCTCCGGCAGTGCGGATTTCGTCATGCCGAGCCTGACCGACATCGTCAACGCGTTCACCAGTGCCAGCTCGACGCTCTACAGCACCCTGCTGCCGACGGCCGACATCTTCAACGCGCTGCTCACCACGCTGCCGACCTACACGGCCACGTTGTTCGCCCAGGAGCTGGCATCCGGTGACTTCCTCAATGCGATCGGCATGCCGCTGGCGGCCAGCACCGGGCTGGTGACCATGGCGGCCGGCTTCGAGCTGGAGGTCATGATGAACGCGTTCAGCTCGATCCAGGCGGACTTCTCCGGGCTGTTCGGCTAAACCGTTCGCCGGACGGAGCCGATAGTCTCATCGGCGTGACCGCATCCGATGGAAGTGCCGCCACCGAGTGGTCCCCGACCGGGTCGGTCACCGTGCGGGCGCCGGGCAAGCTCAACCTGTACCTGGCCGTCGGTGACCGCCGAGACGACGGCTACCACGAGCTGACGACCGTCTTTCACGCTGTATCGCTGGTCGATGAGGTGACCGTGCGCGACGCCGACGTGTTGTCGCTGCGGGTCACCGGTGAGGGCGCCGACGTGCTGCCCACCGATGAGCGCAACCTGGCCTGGCAGGCCGCCGAGCTGCTGGCCGAGCACGTCGGGCGGGCCCCCGACGTGGCGATCACCATCGACAAGTCCATTCCGGTGGCCGGCGGCATGGCCGGGGGAAGCGCTGACGCGGCGGCGGTGCTGGTCGGCATGAACGTGCTCTGGGAACTGGGTGTGCCGCGACGTGATCTGCACGCGCTGGCTGCCCGGCTGGGCAGCGACGTGCCGTTCAGCCTGCACGGCGGAACCGCGTTGGGCACCGGCCGCGGTGAGGAACTGGCGACGGTGCTCACCCGCGCGACGTTCCACTGGGTGTTGGCGTTCGCCGACAGCGGGTTGTCGACGCCGAAAGTCTTCGCCGAACTGGACCGGCTGCGCGACACCGGCCGCACCATGCCCGAGTTGGGCGAGCCCGAGCCGGTGCTGGCGGCGCTGGCCGCCGGCGATCCGCGACGCCTTGCCGGGCTGCTCGGCAATGACCTGCAGGCGGCCGCGGTCAGCCTGAACCCGGCGCTGCGGCGCACGCTGCGTGCCGGGGTGGAGGCGGGAGCGCTGGCCGGGGTGGTGTCTGGGTCGGGGCCGACGTGCGCGTTCCTGTGCGGGTCGGCGGCCTCGGCGGCCGACGTCGCCGTCGAACTGGCTGCGGCCGGTGCCGGACGGGCGGTGCGGGTGGCCAGTGGCCCGGTCTACGGCGCGCGGGTGGTGCCGCCCTCGGCAACCGGGGTGTGACCGCGACCCCAATCTGGCCGGAAGATTTGCTCGCCGATTAAGAGGAGTTTAAGATACTCCGCGGTGACTAATTGTGGTCAGGACGTTCACGTCAACCAGACGCTCGCCGTTCTCGGTGGGCGCACATTGCCGTATCGAGATGCAACCGCCGCCGTTTTGTGCGCGCGCGCCTCTCGCGAAGTGGTCCACAGCAGGTGGAACATGAAAACTCAGCCCGTATGGACAGTACCGGTGCCGGCTAGGAGGCCGTCGTGAGCAGGTTTACCGACAAGATGTTCCGCAGCGCCCGCGAGTCCTCCAAGGGCATGGTCACAGGTGAGCCGCACGAGCCGGTCCGGCACACCTGGGGGCAGGTGCACGAGCGCGCCCGCCGCATCGCAGGCGGGCTGGCCGCCGCGGGAATCGGCCACGGCGACGCGGTGGGTGTGCTGGCCGGCGCCCCGGTGGAGATCGCACCGTCCGCCCAAGCCCTGTGGATGCGCGCCGCCAGCCTGACCATGCTGCACCAGCCCACTCCGCGCACCGACCTGGCCGTGTGGGCCAAAGACACCATGACCGTCGTCGACATGATCGACGCCAAGGCCGTCATCATCTCGGAGCCGTTCATGGCCGCGATGCCGGTGCTGGAGGAGAAGGGCCTCAGGGTTCTGACCGTCGCCGAGTTGTTGGCGCATGACCCCATCGACCCGGTGGAGGCCGGCGAGGACGATCTGGCGCTGATGCAGCTGACGTCCGGGTCGACCGGCTCGCCCAAGGCGGTGCTGATCACTCACGGCAACATCTACGCGAACCTCGAAGCAATGTTCGTCGGCGCCAAGTACGACATCGAAAAAGACGTCATGATCAGTTGGCTGCCGTGCTTCCATGACATGGGCATGGTCGGCTTCCTCACCACGCCGATGTACTTCGGCGCCGAGCTGGTCAAGATCACGCCGATGGACTTCCTGCGGGACACACTGCTGTGGGCGAAGCTGGTCGACAAGTACAAGGGCACCTTCATCTGCGGGCCGAACTTCGCCTACGCGCTGTTCGCCAAGCGGCTGCGCAGGCAGGCCCAGCCCGGACAGTTCGACCTGTCCACGCTGCGGATCACCATGTCGGGGGCCGAGCCGGTCGAGCCCAACGACGTCGAGGATCTGATCGATGCCGGCCGGCCGTTCGGCCTCAAGCCCGAATCAATCATGCCGGTCTACGGGATGGCCGAGACGGTGCTGGCGACGGCCTTCACCCCGGTGGAGACCGGCCTGTCCGTCGACGAGGTGGACGCCGACCTACTTGCTGCGCTGCGCCAGGCCGTCCCCGCCACCCGCGGCAACACCCGCCGGCTGGCCTCGCTGGGGCCGCTGCTGGAGGGCATCGAGTCCCGGATCGTCGACGACGACGGCAACGTGCTGCCGCCGCGCGGGGTCGGCGTCATCCAGCTGCGCGGCGAGTCGGTGACGTCGGGCTATCTCACGGTGGCAGGTTTCTTGCCTGCTCAGGACGAGCACGGCTGGTACGACACCGGTGACCTGGGTTACCAGATGGAGAACGGTCACGTCGTGGTGTGCGGCCGGGTCAAGGACGTCATCATCATGGGTGGCCGCAACATCTACCCCACCGACATCGAGCGGGCCGCGGGCCGGGTCGAAGGAGTGCGGCCGGGCTGTGCGGTGGCGGTGCGCCTGGACGCCGGGCACTCCCGCGAGACGTTCGCCGTCGCGGTGGAGTCCAACGACTGGAAAGACCCCGCCGAGGTGCGCCGGATCGAGCACCAGGTGGCCCATGAAGTGGTCACAGAGGTCGACATGCGGCCCCGCAACGTGGTGGTGCTCGGGCCGGGGACCATCCCCAAGACGCCGTCGGGCAAGCTGCGCCGGGCCAACTCCGTCGCCCTGGTCACGTAGCTCTTTCCCGTAGCTCTTTCCCGCGATCGTGCAGAAACGTCCGGTATCTCCCCAGGTCGGGGTGGACCTTTCTGCACGCTCGGCGGGGTTAACGGCGGGGTTAACGGCGGGGTTAACTGGGTTAACTCCAGGCGTGCACGACGTTCTGCGCGGGCTCCAGCCCCAACTCGACCAGTAACTCGGTGGCGTCGGCGGCCTGCTCGCAGATGGTCGGCAATTCGTCGCGCTCGCGTGATCCGAACGCCTGCAGCACGAACGCTGCCGGGTCCTGACGCCCGGGCGGACGGCCGATCCCGAACCGAACACGTTGAAAGTCCTTGCTGCCCAACACTGTTGCGATCGAGCGCAGGCCGTTGTGACCGCCCTCGCCGCCGCCCTGCTTGAGCCGGATCCGGCCGAAGTCCAGGTCCAGGTCGTCGTGAATCACCACCACGCCGGCCGGCGGTACCGAGTAGAACTTGGCCAGGGGCCCCACCTGGCGTCCTGACTCGTTCATGTAGCAGCGCGGACGCGCCAGCACCACCGAGCGCCCACTCAGGCGCCCGGTGGCCACGTCGGCGCCGGACTTCTTGTGCAGCTTGAACGCCGACCCGATCCGTTCGGCGAGCAGGTCGGCGACCATGAAGCCCACGTTGTGCCGGGTGCGGGCGTATGTCGGGCCCGGGTTGCCCAGGCCGACCACCAGTATCGGCGGTGACTCGGCCACGCGGTGCTCGGCCTACTCGGCCTCGGCGGGTGCGGCCTCGCCGCCGTCCGCGGGGGCTTCCGCGGCCTCGTCGGCCTCCTCGGCCTCCTCTTCGACCTTGGGCTCAACCACGTTGACCAACAGCATCTCCGGATCCGAGATCAGAGTGACGCCCTTGGGCAGGTCGAGACCGCCGGCGGTGAACTGGGTGCCGGCCTCGGCGCCCTCGATGGACAGGGTCAGCTGCTCGGGAATCGACAGCGCCTCGGCCTCGATCTCCACCGCGGTGGCGTCCTGGGTGACCAGGGTGCCGGGGAAGGCCTCGCCCTCGATGACGACGTTGACCTCGACGATGACCTTCTCGCCGCGCTTGACCACGAGCAGGTCGGCGTGCTGGATGGTGCGACGGATCGGGTGGATGTCGAGCGCCTTGGTCAGGGCCAGCTGCTCCTTGCCCTCGATGTCGAGGACCAGCACCGCGTTGGTGCCGGAGTTACGCAGCACGGCCGCGAAGTCGTGGGCCGGCAGCGCCAGGTGCTGCGGGTCGGTGCCGTGGCCGTAGAGGACCGCGGGGACCTTGCCGTCGCGGCGGGCCCGGCGCGACGCGCCTTTGCCGGTCTCGGAACGCACCGAAACGGTCAGCTGGTTGGTGGTCGGGCTCTTGGCCATCGTTACTCCTACGGTTGCTGTGGCGTGCATGAGGCACGGCCAGATCGCGACAACCATCTAGGAGGTCCTCGCCGATAACGGCGGCCGTATTGGGTGGCCGCCCTCGCCGTGACGCCTGGTCAGGCTAGCGCATCAGCACCTCAGAGCGGAAATTGCACCCCGGTGAGCTGCTCGGACAACCTCCACAGCCCCGCGGCGGTGGAGCCGCGCTTGGCCAGCAGACTGCGGCCCACCGACCCGCTGCGGCCGACGACCGCGAACCTCGGCCCGACGAAGGTGTTGCCGGCCAGGTCCTGCGACGCCGCGTACAGGCTCTGGCGGGCCCCGAAGTCGGCGCTGGTGGCGAGCAGTCCGTTACCGATGCTGCGCATCAGTACGTCGCCGAGGCGATTACCGGTGTGACCCTGCAGGTTGGTGTTCGAATAGCCCGGATGCGCAGCCAGGGCACGCACCGGCGACCCCGCGTTGACCAGCCGGCGCTGCAGTTCGCTGGTGAACAGCAGATTGGCCAGCTTGGACTGGCCGTAGGCCAGCCACGCCGAATACCGGCGCGACTGCCAGTTCAGGTCCTTGAGGCTCATGTAGCCCATCCGGTGCATGAGCGACGACACCGTCACGACCCGTTCGGTGAGCTTGGGCAGCAGCAGGTTGGTCAGTGCGAAATGCCCGAGGTGGTTGGTGCCGATCTGGCTTTCGAAACCGTCGGTCGTGGTGGCGTAGGGCACCGCCATGATCCCGGCGTTGTTGATCAGCACGTCGACCTGTGCCGTCTCCTCGGCGAACCGGCGCACCGAGGACAGGTCCGCCAGGTCCAGGGCGCGCACGGTCACATCGCCGGGCATGCCGGCCGCGGCCGCCTGCCCCTTGCCGGTATCGCGGACGGCGAGGGTGACGTGTGCGCCGACGCGGGCCAGCTCGCGTGCCGTCACCGCGCCCAGCCCACTGTTTGCGCCGGTGACGATGACGGAGCGGCCGGCGAACGACGGCAGATCGGTGGCGGTCCAGGAGCTCATGGCTGACACTCTATGCGTGAAACTATGGGCCACTCTCGGATTGATCGCTGTGCTGCTGTCGGTGCTCGGCGGCTGCGGCGACCGGCAGCCGGCGCAACCCGCCGCCTCGACGTCCACCAGCTCCGAGACCGACAATGTGCGTCAGATCGCCAAAGACGCCTACATCTACGGCTTCCCGATGGTCGACAACTACCGGATCCAGCACGACTACTTCGTGGACTCCGACAATCCGCAGTACAAGGGGCAGTGGAACCAGCCGCACAGCTCGGCACGGGTGTACACGCCGGAGGACACCACCGTGCAGACGCCCAACTCGGACACGCCCTACACCATGCTCGGCACCGACCTGCGTGCCGAGCCGCTGGTGCTGAGCGTGCCGCAGATCGAGGAGGGTCGCTACTACTCGCTGCAGTTCATCGACGCCTACACCGCCAACTACGCCTATGTGGGCAGCCGGGCCACCGGCAACGACGGCGGCAAGTATCTGCTGGCCGGACCGGGCTGGAACGGCGACAAGCCCGAGGGCATCGACGAGGTGATCAGGTCTGACACCGAGTTCGGGTTGGTCATCTACCGGACCCAGCTGTTGGGCGCCGAAGACATCGACAACGTCAAGGAGATTCAGGACGGCTACACCGTCGAACCCCTGTCGGCATTCCTCAACCAGCCCGCGATCAGCGCCCCGCCGGTGGATTTCATCGCGCCGCTGACCCCGGAGACGCAGAAGACCTCACCGAAGTTCTTCGAGATCTTGAGCTTCATCCTGCGGTATGCGCCGGTGCTGCCGGGGGAGGAGAGCCTGCGAGCCCGGTTCGCCTCCATCGGAATCGGAGCTGACGGTGACTTCGACGCCGACAAGCTGCGCCCCGAGACCCGCGCGGCGGTGGAGGCCGGGATGGCCGACGCCTGGGCGGAATTCGAGGTCTTCAAGAAGGACAGGCTCGACACCGGGCAGGTGACGTCGGCGCAGCTGTTCGGCAACCGGGAATTCCTGGCCGGCAACTACCTCTACCGAATGGCCGGAGCGGTGCTGGGGATCTACGGCAACACCGCGGCCGAAGCCATCTATCCGGTGATCGCGGTGGACTCCGCCGGTGCCCCGCTCGACGGGTCCGGCAGCTACACCCTGCGGTTCGCGCCCGAGCAGCTGCCACCGGTCAACGCGTTCTGGTCGCTGACGATGTACCAGATGCCGCAGAGCCTGCTGGTGGCCAACCCGATCAACCGGTACCTGATCAATTCACCGATGCTCGACGACCTGATCCGCGACCCCGACGGCGGCATCACCGTCTACGTGCAGAAAGAGTCCCCGGGTGCGGACAGGGAAGCCAACTGGCTGCCGGCCCCCGAAGGCCCGTTCCAGATGATCCTGCGGCTCTACTGGCCCAAGGACGTGGCACTGGGCGGAGGCTGGACCGCGCCGAAAGCCGTCAAGAGCTAGTTGCAGTTGTTGGCGTGCACCCAGCGCCCGTTGTAGCCCACGCAGGTGTTGACCGGCGGCGGTGGCGGAGGCGGCGGCGGCACGTCCTCGGGCAGCGGGGCGTAGTAACTCGGTGGCGGTGCGACCGCGTCGGTGCATCCGCTGACGTAGACGCGCCTACCCACGCCCACGCAGCCGTTGGCCTCGGCGGTGCCGGCCGGGGTGAACACGACCACGGCCCCGGGCAGGGTGGCCAGCGTCAACGCGGCAGCGGCCCAGATCCGGCGTGACATCAGTGCCCCAGCAGGGGCTGGTCGGGCTGGGTCACTCCGCAGCGGGCGCGGAAGTCGGTGAGCGGCTGGCGGATCCCCAGCAGGTCGGTGTGGGCCTGCGGGTTGGCGTCGAAGTATGTGCGCACCGCGGTGGGTACCTGGTCGTCGGGCTGGTTGTGCAGGTCGGTGTAGAAGGCGTTGAGATCGGGGTGCGCATAGAGGTACCCGGAGGTCTGCGCGGCGACGCTCGCGGCAATGTTGGCGAAGTCGGCGGCGGTACAGCCGGGTGCCGGGTCGGCGACCGCCGCGGCCGGCGCCCACAGGGCGGTGGCGGCGATGGACAGACCAGCCAGAAGCAGGTGCGAACGGTGGGCGAGGATCATCGCGGAACTCCCTTCAGCGGGTGCGTCGCACTGTAACAAGCCGGACCGCCCAACGGGGGTCACTTCGCGGCGACAGTGAACCCCTTCGTGATCGTCTCGACGGCGGCGGCCTGCTCGGGAGCGTCGTCTGCGGTGGCGGTGACCGACAGCTGCACCAGGTAACGCTGGTCGGCCGGTGCCGAACCCGTGGCGATCACCATCCGGAACCAGCTGTGCAGCCGCTGCCCGTCCAGGTCGTAGGTGCCCTGGACCATCGACGACGGGAAACCGTTGAAGTCCTCGTTGGAAGCATCCAGCAGCCGGAAGTTCTTGGACAGCTGCGCGTCGGCGACGCCGTGCTTCATGGCTTCGTGGCCGTCGAACTCCCCGTTGAGCTTGACCACGTTGAGGAGCGCCCGAGGCAGCTTGTCGCCCTTGCCGATGACCTGGGTGGTGGCCGGCAGCATCGCGTTCTGCTTCTTGGTCCAGCCTGGCGGTGTCGGCATCGTCACGGTCAGGTCGGTCAGGTCCTTGAGGTCCACCGCTTGGGCGGCCACCCCCTGATCCTCCAGGTAGCGCCCCACCGTCACCGGGGCCTGAGCTTCCTGCGACGTGGTCGTGGTGGTGGACCCGTTGCTCCAGATCGACTGGTAGTCAGGGGTTTTGGTGCCACACCCGGAAACCGCACCGGCCAGCACGAACGCGGCCACCGCCACCCGGGCCAGTCGGGTCACAGGATCTCGCGGACCGCGTCAATCGGGCGGCCCAGCCGGGTGCCGTTCGCCGTCACCACGAACGGGCGCTGGATGAGGATCGGGTTCGCGGCCATCGCGTCGAGCAACTCGTCGTCGGAGGCGTCGGCCAGGTTCAACTCGGCGTAGACCGCCTCGCCGGTGCGGACCGCGTCGCGCACCGCGATCCCGGCATCGCGGATCATCTTCGCCAGTTCGTCGCGCGACGGCGGCGTCTTCAGGTATTCGATGACGGTCGGCTCGATACCGTTGTCGCGCAACAGGTCCAGTGTCTTGCGCGAGGTGGAGCAGCGCGGGTTGTGGTAGATGGTTCCGTCTGTCATGTCAGGCATCTCCGTCGAAAAGTCCGGTGACCGAACCGTTTTCGAACACGGCGCGGATCGTGCTGGCCAGCAGCGGGGCGATCGAGAGCACCGTCAGCTGGGGGAACTGCTTGTCCTGGGTGATCGGCAGCGTGTTGGTGACGATCACCTCGCTGGCGCCGCAGGCGGCCAGGCGCTCCGAAGCCGGTGCGGAGAGCACGCCGTGGGTGGCGGCGATAACCACGTCGATGGCACCCGCCTCACGCAGCAGGCCCACTGCCCCGGCGATGGTGCCGCCGGTGTCGATCATGTCGTCGGTGATCACGCAGGTCTTACCGGCGACCTCGCCGACCACCCGATTGGCCTTGACCTGGTTGGGCACCCGCGGATCACGGGTCTTGTGGATGAATGCCAGCGGCACGCCGCCCAGCGAGTCGGCCCACTTCTCGGCGACCCGCACCCGGCCGGAGTCGGGCGAGACCACCACGACGTCCTTGCCGTTGTTGAGGTAGTTGTCGCGGATGTAGCCGCACAGCAGCGGCTGGGCGCGCATGTGGTCGACCGGGCCGTCGAAGAAACCCTGGATCTGATCGGTGTGCAGATCAACCGTCACGATCCGGTCGGCACCGGCGGTCTTGAGCAGGTCGGCGACCAGGCGAGCCGAAATGGGTTCGCGGCCGCGGTGCTTCTTGTCCTGGCGGGCATAGGGGTAGAACGGCAGGATGGCGGTGATCCGCTTGGCGCTGCCCCGCTTGAGGGCGTCGATCATGATCAGCTGTTCCATCAGCCACTGGTTCAGCGGCGCGGAGTGGGACTGCAGCACGAAGGCGTCGCAGCCGCGCACCGACTCGTCGAAGCGCACGAAGATCTCGCCGTTGGCAAAGTCGCGCGCCGTCTGCGCGGTGACCGCTACGTCCAGCTCCTTGGCGACCTGCTCGGCCAGCTCAGGATGCGCGCGACCTGCGAAGAGCATCAGGTTCTTGCGGTTGTCTGTCCACTCGTGGCTCACGTGCCGCCCTCGCTGTTGGAAATCTCGGAAAATGGTGGAGTTAACTCGGGCCTCATGGTACGGAGTCCGGTTGATCTCCGGTCGCCTGGGCGGCAGCCTGTGCGGCCGCGCTGCCCGGCCGCTTGTGCTGCACCCAGTTCTCGATGTTGCGCTGCGGTCCGGCTGAGATCGCCAGCGCGCCCGGCGGCACATCGTCACGCACCACCGTGCCGGCACCGGTGTAGGCCCCGTCGCCGACGGTGACCGGCGCAACGAACATGGTGTCGGACCCGGTGCGCACGTGCGAACCGATCGTTGTCCGGCGCTTGGTCTGGCCGTCGTAGTTGACGAACACGCTGGACGCGCCGATGTTGGAGTGCTCGCCAATGTCGGCGTCACCGACGTAGGTCAGGTGCGGAACCTTGGTCCCGGTGCCGATGGTGGTGTTCTTGGTCTCGACGAACGCGCCCAGCTTGCCGTCGGCGCCCAGCAGGGTGCCCGGACGCAGGTAGCTGAACGGGCCGACCGTGGCACCCGCTCCGACCACCGACGAAGTGGCGTGGCTGCGGATCACCGAGGCGCCGTCACCCACGGTGACATCGGTCAGGGTGCTGTCCGGTCCGATCTGGCAGCGCGCGCCGATCGCGGTGCCGCCCAGCAGCTGGGTTCCCGGCGCGACGGTGGTGTCACGCCCGATGCGTACGTCCACGTCGATCCAGGTGGTGGCGGGGTCGACGATCGTGACCCCGGCCCGCTGGTGGGCGGCCACCAGGCGGCGGTTCAGCACGGCGGCCAGCTCGGCCAGTTGCACGCGGTCGTTGACCCCGGCCACCAGCGCCGAATCGTCGACGTGGCGGGCATGCACCACCTGGCCGTCGCCGCGGACGATCCCGATCACGTCGGTCAGGTACAGCTCATGCTGGGCGTTGTCCGAGCCCAGACGGCTCAGCGCGGAGCGCAGCGGGGCGATGTCGAAGGCGTACACGCCGGCGTTGACCTCGCGGATCTCGCGCTGCGAGGCGGTGGCGTCGGCCTGCTCGACGATCGCGGTCACTGTGCCCTCGCCGCCGTTCGGCTCGCGCAGGATGCGTCCGTAGCCCGTCGGGTCGGCCAGCGTGGTGGTCAGCACGGTGACCGCGGCCGGGGCGGTGCGGTGGGTGTCGACCAGCGCCTCCAGCGTGGTGGTGTCCAGCAGCGGGATGTCGCCGGAGGTCACCACGACGGTGCCGTCGAAGTCGTCGGGCAGCGCCGACAGGCCGCACACCACCGCGTGCCCGGTGCCGAACTGCTGGTCCTGCAGGGCGATGTCGATGGGGCAGTCCAAGGCCTGGGCCAGCTCCGCCACCGGTCCGGCGATCTGTTCGTGGGCGTGGCCCAGCACGACCACCAGGTGGCGGGGGTTGATCCCGGCGGCGGCGCGCACGCAGTGCGACAGCATGGAACGCCCGCCGAGGGCGTGCAGCACCTTGGGTGTGTCGGAGACCATCCGGGTTCCGGCGCCGGCCGCCAGAATGACGACCGCGGTCTCGTGTTGCGTTGTCATGGCACCTCTCATCTCTGCGCGAGCGTGCACAATTGTCCGCCGAATGCGGCGTGTCGCCGGACAATTGTGCACGGTCGCGGCCGAAAGGGGGTGGTGCTCCGTCGCCAGGACTCGAACCTGAACTATCTGAACCAAAATCAGAGGTGCTGCCGATTACACCACGACGGATCGATCTACCGGAGTGACTTTAGTCCGACGACGGCGAGGGCCGCCCGCGGCCCGAGCAAGGAGTCGGACGATCCAGTCCAGCCAAACGGCTACGCTGTTCGGCGTGGCTGGTCTGGACAAGGATGGTCGGGCGCCTCGAGCCCGGATGACCGGCAGTGAGCGTCGGCACCAACTCATCGACGTCGCCCGCACGCTGTTCGCCGAGCGCGGATACGAGGGCACCTCCATCGAGGAGATCGCGCTGCGTGCAAACGTGTCCAAACCCGTGGTGTACGAGCATTTCGGCGGCAAGGAAGGGCTCTACGCCGTGGTGGTCGACCGGGAGATGTCGGCGTTGCTGGACGGCATCACCACCTCGCTGACCAAGTCGACCAACAATCAGTCCCGGCTGCGGGTCGAGCGCGTCGCGCTGGCGCTGCTGACCTACGTCGACGAGCACACCGACGGGTTCCGGATCCTGATCCGCGACTCCCCGGCCTCGATCAGTTCCGGCACCTACTCCACGCTGCTCAACGATGCGATCGGTCAGGTGTCGTCGATTCTGGCCGGTGACTTCGCCAAGCGCGGCCTGGACCCGGAGACCGCCCCGCTGTACGCCCAGGCGCTGGTCGGTTCGGTGTCGATGACGGCCCAGTGGTGGCTGGACGTGCGTGAGCCCAAGAAGGAAGTGGTGGCCGCGCATCTGGTGAACCTGTGCTGGAACGGCCTGACGCACCTGGAGTCCGACCCGACTCTGCACGACGTATGAGCGGTTCCGCCACCCCGATCGCCGGCCTCGTCGAATTGGCGCTGAGCGCGCCGACGTTCACCGAACTCATCGAACGCGCCGGTCAGCGGCCTGCCGAACTCAACGTGGTGGGCCCGGCCGCAGCCCGGCCGTTCGTGGCGGCGGCGCTGGCCCGCCGCAGTCCGCTGCTGGTGGTCACCGCCACCGGACACGACGCCGACGACCTGGCTGCCGAGCTGCGCGGTGTCTACGGCGACACGGTGGCACTGTTCCCGTCCTGGGAGACGCTGCCGCACGAACGACTGTCCCCGGGCGTCGACACCGTCGGCGCCCGGATGTTGCTGCTGCGCCGGCTGGCCCATCCCGACGACACCAGGCTGGGCCCGCCCCTGCAGGTGGTGGTGACCACCGCGCGGTCACTGTTGCAGCCGATGACCCCGCAGCTCGACGCCATCGAGCCGGTGATTCTAGCCGTCGGCGACGAGACACCGTTCGACGCGGTGATCGCCCGGCTGGTCGAGCTGGCCTACACCCGGGTGGACCTGGTGGGCAAGCGCGGCGAGTTCGCGGTGCGCGGCGGAATCCTCGACGTCTTCCCGCCCACCGCCGAGCACCCGGTGCGCGTCGAGTTCTGGGGCGACGAGGTGACCGAGATGCGGCCGTTCTCGGTGGCCGATCAGCGATCCATCCCCGAGATCGAGGTCGCCGCTGTGGTGGCGGTGGCCTGCCGGGAGTTGTTGCTCACCGAGGACGTCCGCGAGCGGGCCGCTGAACTGGCCGGGGCGCACAAGCCCGACGGCAACTCCGTGACCGGCGGGGTCGGCGACATGCTGGCCAAACTCGCCGAGGGCATCCCGGTCGACGGCATGGAGGCACTCGGCCCGGTGCTGCGGCCCGGCCCGCAGGCGCTGCTGACCGATCAGACGGCCGCCGGCACCCCGGTGCTGGTCTGCGACCCGGAGAAGGTTCGCGCCCGTGCGGTCGACCTGATCAAGACCGGCCGCGAGTTCCTGGAGGCGTCCTGGTCGGTGGCGGCGATCGGCGGCGACGCGCCGATCGACATCGAGGCACTGGGCGGCTCCGGTTTCCGCGAGCTGGAAGAAGTGCGCGCTGCGGCATCGGCGGCCGGGCATCCGTGGTGGACGCTGAGCCAGCTTCCTGATCCGGAGGCGGTCGAACTCGATGTGCGCCCGGCGCCGTCGGCACGGGGCCGGCAGCGCGATATAGACGAGATCTTCGCGATGCTGCGGGCACACATCGCCACCGGTGGCCGCGCGGCGATCGTGGCCCCCGGTGTGGGCACCGCACGGCGGATCGTGGAGCAGCTGGCCGAATCCGACACCGCAGCAACGCTGTTGGAGCCGGGCGCGACGCCACAGCCCGGGGTGGTGGGCGTGCTGAAAGGGCCGCTGCACGACGGGCTGGTGATACCGGGCGCCAGCCTGGTGGTGGTCACCGAGGCCGACCTGACCGGCAACCGGGTCGCCGGCCCGGAGGGCAAACGGCTGGCCGCCAAGCGCCGCAACGCCGTTGACCCGCTGGCGCTGACCGCCGGCGATCTCGTGGTGCACGACCAACACGGCATCGGCAAGTTCGTCGAGATGACCGAGCGCACCGTCGGCGGGGCGCGCCGCGAATACCTGGTGCTGGAGTACGCGTCGGGCAAGCGGGGCGCCAACGGGACCGACAAGCTGTACGTGCCGATGGATTCGCTGGATCAGCTGTCCCGCTATGTGGGCGGCCAGGCCCCCGCGTTGAGCAGGCTCGGCGGCAGTGACTGGGCGCAGACGAAGACCAAGGCGCGCAAGGCGGTACGGGAGATCGCCGACGAACTCGTAGCGCTCTACGCCAAGCGTCAGGCCGCGCCCGGGCACGCGTTCGGCCCGGACACCCCGTGGCAGGCCGAGATGGAGGACGCGTTCGGGTTCACCGAGACCGTCGACCAGCTCACCGCGATCAGCGAGGTCAAGGCCGACATGGAGAAACCGGTCCCGATGGACCGGGTGATCTGCGGCGACGTCGGCTACGGCAAGACCGAGATCGCGGTGCGCGCGGCGTTCAAGGCGGTCCAGGACGGCATGCAGGTCGCGGTGCTGGTGCCCACCACGCTGCTGGCCGACCAGCATCTGCAGACGTTCAGCACCCGGATGGCCGGGTTCCCGGTCACCGTCAAGGGCCTGTCGCGTTTCACCGACCCGGCCGAGTCCAAGGCGGTGATCGCAGGCCTGGCCGACGGCGGCGTCGACGTGGTGATCGGTACCCACCGGCTGCTGCAGACCGGGGTGGCCTGGAAGAACCTCGGCCTGGTCATCGTCGACGAGGAGCAGCGGTTCGGCGTCGAGCACAAGGAGCACATCAAGGCGCTGCGCACCCACGTCGACGTCCTCACCATGAGCGCCACCCCGATCCCGCGGACCCTGGAGATGAGCCTGGCCGGCATCCGCGAGATGTCGACGATCCTGACCCCGCCCGAAGACCGCTACCCGGTGCTGACCTACGTCGGCGGCCACGACGACAAGCAGGTCGCGGCGGCGCTGCGACGCGAGCTGCTGCGCGACGGGCAGGTCTTCTATGTGCACAACCGGGTCAGTTCCATCGACGCTGCCGCCGCCCGGGTGCGCGCGCTGGTGCCCGAGGCCCGGGTCGTCGTCGCGCACGGCCAGATGCCCGAGGAGATGCTCGAGACCACGGTCCAGGGCTTCTGGAACCGGGAGTACGACATCCTGGTGTGCACCACGATCATCGAGACCGGCCTGGACATCTCCAACGCCAACACCCTGATCGTCGAGCGCGCCGACACCTTCGGTCTCTCGCAGTTGCACCAGCTGCGGGGCCGGGTGGGCCGCAGTCGGGAACGCGGCTACGCCTACTTCCTGTATCCGCGGGATGCGCCGCTGACCGAGACCGCCCATGACCGGTTGGCCACCATCGCGCAGAACAACGAGTTGGGCGCCGGCATGGCCGTGGCGATGAAGGACCTGGAGATCCGCGGCGCCGGAAACGTCCTGGGGGTGGAACAGTCCGGGCACGTCGCGGGGGTGGGCTTCGACCTGTATGTGCGGCTGGTCGGGGAGGCCGTCGAGGCATATCGTTCGGCGTTCAACGGCGAGACCGTGGTGACCGAGGAGGTCAAGGACGTTCGGATTGACCTGCCGGTCGACGCCCACCTGCCGCCGGAGTACATCAACTCCGACCGGCTGCGACTGGAGGGCTACCGCCGACTGGCAGCCGCAACCGGCGACGACGAGATCGCTGCTGTTGTCGACGAACTGACCGACCGCTATGGGCCGCTGCCGGAACCGGCGGGCCGGCTGGTCGCGGTGGCCCGGCTTCGGCTGTTGTGCCGGGCCGTCGGCATCACCGAGGTTTCGGCGCCCTCGGCGACGACGCTGCGGCTGTCCCCGATGACGCTGCCGGACTCCGCGCAGATCCGGCTCAAGCGGCTGCACCCGTCCGCGAGCTACCGCGCCACCACCGCCACCGTGCAGGTCCCGATACCCCGTTCTGGAGGGGCGGGAGCGCCTGTCGGCTCGCCGCGCATCCGCGATATCGAGCTGGTGCAGATGGTGGCCGACCTGGTCAATGCTCTCGACGGCAAGCCCGCAGGCCATGTCGACGTGACGGCCCGATGACCGTCGTCCTGGTCGACCCCCGCCGGCCGACGCTGATCCCGGTGGAAGCGTGCGCGCTGCTATGCGGCGACATCGTCTACACCGAGGAACTGCCGATCGCGGTGCCGTGGTCGCTGCCGGCCGCCCAGTCGGTGCTGTCCGGCGCCGAGGCGGCGGTGCTGCTGTCCTCGGACCGCAACCATCCCGCCGTCGTGGCCCGCCTGGCGGCCGGCGAGGCGCTGATCGCGGCACCCGAGGCACCGGCGGGGGAGCGGCTGATCGACGCGGTCGCGATCATGGACCGGTTGCGCGCGGACGGCCCGTGGGAGGGCGAACAGACCCACGACTCGCTGCGGAAGTTCCTGCTGGAGGAGACCTACGAGCTGTTCGACGCGGTGCGCGGCGGTGACGCCGATGACCTGCGTGACGAACTCGGCGATGTGCTGCTGCAGGTGCTGTTCCACGCCCGCATCGCCGAAGAGGCTCTTGACCATCCGTTCGGCATCGACGACGTCGCCGAGGCCCTGTTGCGCAAGCTGGCCCACCGGGTGCCCGCGGTGCTGGCCGGTGAGGAGATCTCGCGCGAGGACCAGGTGGCGCAGTGGCATGACCGAAAAGCCTTGGAGGTCAAGGCCAGGGACTCGATCATGGACGACCTTCCGACCGCTCAGCCGGCGTTGGCGTTGGCGAGCAAGGTGTTGCAGCGCCTCGCCCGCGCCGGCGTTCCGGCGGATCTGATCCCCAGCGCCGTCACCAGCGTGACCGTCACCGCCGATTCTGATGCGGAAAATGATTTGCGCACAACGGTTTTGGATCTGATGGACACCGTCCGTGTGGTGGAGAAGGCGATCGCCGGGGAGCTCGGTGAGCAGCAGTGGCGCGCCCACTGGCCGCTGCCGTAGTCCTACCCCGGTCGTCAGTCAGGTCGCGATCGTTAACCCGAGAGCCGCTGCGCGATCGGCGAGCTGTTCGTCGAAGGTGGCGATCATCGCATCGTTATGCTCGGCGGTGTAGATGACGCAGCAGTCCGGCATCTTCAGTTTGGTGATTGCGCGCAGTTCCCCGAGGCGGCGGGCGGCGTCGGGTGGCAGATCCACTCCTTCGATTCGCAACCGTGCCAGCGCCCGGCTGAGCTCATCGGCCTTCCCGGCTCGTGCGGCGCCGGTGTATACCTCGGCGAGGGTGATGACGCTTGCCGTGAATCGCGCGGCAAAATGAGCCTTGAGCAGTGCAGTCGCCGCGGTGTGGTGGGCGTCGGACGCCTCGAAATGGCCGATCAGCACGCTGGCGTCGAGAACGATCACTCGTCCCAGTCCTCGCGCAGTTCCTTGAGGTAGTTCGGGCCGAAGATTCCGGTGAGTGCGCCACTGGTTTCATCGATCGTTTGCTGTCGTTCGCGATCGGTCGCGGCGTGTTCGTGCTCGAGGGTGTTTCGGCCGACCAGGATGAGTTGACGCAACAGTGCGCCGGGTTTAGCCGCAAGTTCGGGCCATGCGCGGCGCGCGAACTCCAACGCCGTGCTGATGTCGTCGGTCTCGGTGATGGCGTGACGCCGGTGCTCGGTCGGCATGGCGAAAGTGTAACACCACGCTTGCAGGTGTGACACCAGCGAAAGGCTAGCTCTGCCCGAATCCAACCTCGCCCCAGCCGCCCGGCAGCATCGGCACCCGCGGCTCGGCGTCGATCCCGTCGCCGGTGAGCACGGCGACTCCCGCGGCCCGCCGGCCGTTGTCGGGGACTGTGCCGGCGAAGCCCAGCGGACCGGCACCGGAATCCGAAGCGCCGACCGCGCCCGAAGGCCCATCCCACTCCGGGGTCACCCCGATGTTCATGTCCATGTATTCGTCGCCGAAGCCGTGTTGCGCGGCCCGTCGGCGCCGCCGGCGTTTCTGGGCCTGCGACTCCGCCGCGGCCGAGCCGGGGGCCGACTGACTCTCCGCCGCGTCCTCCTCGGCGCTGCGGGAGCGCCGGCTGCCGGCGGACTGCCGCGCCGACGACGACGCGCTGCTCACCAGATACAGGCAGGACGTCGGCCCGAAACCGACGCCCGGACCGCCGCCGACGCCGCCGGCGGGCATCCCCGCGCTGACGGCGCCGGGAGCGGTCGGGCCGGCCGAGGAGATCGGGTCGGCGCAGGCGCAGGCTTCCGCCCCGGCTGGGACGACCGCACCTGAGGTGACCGGGGCGCCGGCGCTGCCGGTCACGGGCATCGCTGCGGCCGGCTCCACCACCCGGTCGACGCCGCCCACCGCACCGAGCGCGCCGAGCGCGCCGAGTCCGGCGGTGGCAGCGAGCAGGCCGGGCGCCGCGGCCATCATGATCGGGATCGCCATCTGCACGGCGATCTGCCCCATCGGCCACAACAGCATCAGCGTGTGGAACACGCTCCAGCCCAGGGCGCTGGCGATGACCGGAGACATTCCCGGGATCTGTGCCAGCATCTGGCCGACAGCGCTGGCAAAGGGAAACGCCTGGATCGGATAGGCGTCGACACCCAACTGCGCCCACAGCCACTTGGCGACCGGGTCGGCAAAGCCCATGTTGAACTGCGTGAGCAGGTCGGCGATCTGCTGGTCCCAGCTGGTGGTGGCGTCAGCAGCTCCCGGGGTCACGATCGACGGTGCGGGTGTGGCCACCGGAACCGAGGCCAGCGCCGTTCCCGCCACGCCCTGGTACGTCGTCATCACGGTGGCGGCCTGGACCCACATCCGGACGTAGTCGGCCTCGTTCAATGCGATCGGAATGGCGTTGATGCCGAAGAAATTAGTTGCCACCAGCGTCGCGTGAATCGCATGGTTGGCGGCCAGCTCGGCCAGTGTGGGCATGCCGGCCAGTGCGGTGGTGTAGGCCGCGGCTGCGGTCTGGTGCAGGCCGGCTGCCGCGGTGCTCTTGGCGGCGCTCTCGGTCAGCCACGTCAGATACGGGCTGTGCGCGGCCAGGTACTGCTCGGCGCTGGGGCCCTGCCAGGCACCGGCCTGCACACCGGCCAGTACCGCGTCGAGCTCGGCGGCCACTTCGGCGTATTCGGCGCTCATCACCGAGTACGCCGAAGCCGATTCCAGTAGCGGCCCCGGGCCCGGGCCCGCGCTGAGCAGCGCAGAGTGCACCTCCGGCGGCGATGCCAACCAGACTGGTGCACTCATGGATGTCTCCTGCTCGATCGTGTGTTTTCCCCGACACCGAAGTGGTCGCGCGGATGTGCGGTTTGGTTCCCTGGCCGGGTGACCTTTGTGTATGTCCGCCGGATGCGCGACGATGTCGGCATGCGGTGCGAGGTGGTGCGCGAAACATTGTCGTCGTTGCTCGACGGCGAGCAGCAGGCATTGCCGGCGCAGCAGGTCGACGCGCACCTGGCATCATGCCGTAGCTGCCGACGCTGGCTGGTGGGTGCTGCCGCCCAGGCCCGCCGACTGACCGAGATCGAAACCGGGGCCCACTCCGAGGCCGGACCTGACCTGGCCGCACAGATCCTGGCGGCCGCCGGGGTGACATCGGTCACCAACCGGATCACCGCACCCCGGCACTGGGGCTATCGCCGGCTGTCGCTGATCGCGGTCGGGGTGGTGCAGGTGCTGACGGCGCTGGCGCAGATCGCCGGTGTCGATTTCGGCATGGTGTCGGCGCACGGGCACGGCGCGGCCACCGGTGCGCATTTGCTGCACGAGTCCACCTCATGGTTGTTGGCGCTGGGCGGCGCGATGATCGCCGCCGGTATCTGGCCTGCGATGGCGATCGGTGTTGCGGCCATCGCCGGGGTGTATGCCCTGGCCCTGACCGGTTATGTGGCGATCGACGCCTACCACGGCCAGGTGACCCCGGAACGCATCGCCAGTCATCTGCCGGTCCTGCTCGGTCTGGTGTTCGCGTTGCTGGTGGCCCGCGAGCGTACCGGCGGCCACGCCTCTGGCTCGCTCACCGACGATGCCGGCCCCGCGGCAGCCAAGGGTGAATCCCGCCGCGGCTGGTCCGGTGGAAAAGGCCGTCACCTGCGTTCGGTGAACCGCGCGGATGGCCCTACGACCATGCGTCGTAGAGGCGTGGAAGAACCTGGTCTAGGGTGGTTTTTCATGGCGGGAGCGGAACGGGGCGACAACGACGCTGACGACGTTGTCACCGCGCTCGCGCTGGCCGCAGCCGCCGGTGACGCCCGTGCGCTGGAGGCGTTCATCAAGGCCACCCAGCACGACGTCTGGCGGTTCGTGGCCTACCTGTTCGATGCGGGCAGCGCCGACGATCTGACGCAGGAGACTTTCCTGCGGGCCATCGGTGCGATCTCGCGGTTCGCCGGACGTTCCAGCGCCCGGACTTGGCTGTTGGCCATTGCACGCCGGGTGGTCGCAGACCACATCCGCTACCTGCGGTCACGTCCGCGCAGGGCGCACGGTGCCGACCCGGAGTTGCTGCTGGAGCGGGATCGCCCGGCGCGCGGTTTCGAGGACGTCGTCGAAGTCACCACGTTGATCGCGGGTCTGTCCGCCGACCAGCGTGAGGCACTGTTGCTGACCCAACTGTTCGGCCTGTCCTATTCCGATGCCGCAGCGGTCTGCGGCTGCCCGGTGGGCACCATCCGGTCCCGGGTGGCGCGCGCTCGCGGCGCGTTGCTCGCCGATCCGGAGCGTGACGGCCTGACCGGCTAATTCTGCTGTCCGTGGAACCATGGACAGGTATCAATACATTCAAGGTTGGGGAGAGGCAGTGTCCGCGGTTCGTTGGCTGCGCGCGACTGCCGTCGTGGGCGCGACGGCGATGCTGTTGGCATCCAGCTGCAGCTGGCAGCTCGGCAGCCCCATCCCGCAGGGCGTGCCGCCCCCGCCGGGCGACCCGGTTCCGGCGGTGAACACCCGCCTGGAGGACGGCCGGCCTGCTGACCAGCTGTACCACTGGGCCGCTGCGCGGGCACCGATGCTCGACATCCCGATCACCGCGCTGGAGGCCTACGCCTACGCCGCGCGCGTCGCCGAGGTGGAGAACCCCAACTGCCACCTGGGCTGGACCACGCTGGCGGCCATCGGCCAGATCGAGAGCCATCACGGGCGCTATAACCACGCCTCGGTGGCCCGCAACGGCGACGTCCGGCCCAAGATCCGCGGGGTCCGCCTGGACGGCTCCGGGGGCAATCTGCACATCGTCGAGGAAGTGCAGCCCGACATGGCCGACGACGACGGCGTCGTCCGCGCGATGGGCCCCATGCAGTTCATCCCGGAGACCTGGCGGCTCTACGGCGTCGACGCCAACAACGACGGCATCGTGAGCCCGGACAACATCGACGACGCCGCACTGTCGGCCGCCGGCTACCTGTGCTGGCGAGGCAAGGACCTGGCCACCCCGAAGGGCTGGATGACGGCGTTGATGGCCTACAACGAGTCGGAGATATATGCCCGCGCGGTGCGGGACTGGGCTGCCTCCTACGCGGCCGGCCGGCCCTTGTGAGATGTGGGTGACGTGTCCGCGATCGGCCACGGTTTAGGCTCCCCTAGGAGAACGACGTTCAATCCCCAGCTCTAGGAGAAGTCTGTGCCCATCATCCAGCAGGTCGGCGCCCGCGAGATCCTCGATTCCCGCGGCAACCCCACGGTCGAGGTCGAGGTCGCTCTGGAGGACGGCACGTTCGCCCGGGCCGCGGTGCCCTCCGGTGCGTCCACGGGCGAGCACGAGGCCGTGGAACTCCGTGACGGCGGCACCCGCTACGGCGGCAAGGGCGTGCAGAAGGCGGTCACCGCGGTCCTGGACCAGATCGCGCCGGTGGTCATCGGGATCAGCGCCGACGACCAGCGGCTGGTCGACCAGGCGCTGGTGGACCTCGACGGCACCCCGGACAAGTCCCGGCTGGGTGCCAACGCCATGCTCGGGGTGTCGCTGGCGGTGGCCAAGGCGGCCGCCGACTCCGCGGCGCTGCCGTTGTACCGCTACCTCGGCGGCCCCAACGCCCACATCCTGCCGGTGCCGATGATGAACATCCTCAACGGCGGTGCCCACGCCGACACCGGCGTCGACGTCCAGGAGTTCATGGTCGCCCCGATCGGCGCCCCCAACTTCGCCGAGGCGCTGCGCTGGGGGGCCGAGGTCTACCACGCACTGAAGTCGGTGCTCAAGAAGCAGGGTCTGTCCACCGGGCTCGGTGACGAAGGCGGATTCGCGCCCGACGTGGCCGGCACCACCGCGGCGCTGGACCTGATCAGCACGGCGATCGAGACCACCGGCTTCAAGCTGGGCACCGACGTGGCGCTCGCGCTGGACGTCGCGGCCACCGAGTTCTACACCGAGGGAACCGGTTACGCGTTCGAGAAGCAGAACCGCACCGCCGCCCAACTCGCGGAGTTCTACGCGTCGCTGCTCGACGCCTACCCGCTGGTGTCCATCGAAGACCCGCTCTCCGAGGACGACTGGGACGGCTGGGTCGCGCTGACGTCGGCGATCGGCGACCGCGTCCAGCTCGTCGGTGACGACCTGTTCGTCACCAACCCCGAGCGCCTCGAAGACGGCATCGAGCGGGGCGCCGCGAACGCGCTGTTGGTCAAGGTCAACCAGATCGGCACACTGACCGAGACCCTGGATGCGGTCACCCTGGCCCACAACAGCGGCTACCGCACCATGATGAGTCACCGCAGCGGCGAGACCGAGGACACCACCATCGCCGACCTCGCGGTGGCCGTCAGCAGCGGCCAGATCAAGACCGGTGCACCGGCCCGCAGCGAACGGGTGGCCAAGTACAACCAGCTCCTGCGGATCGAGGAAGAGCTCGGCGACGCCGCCCGCTACGCCGGTGAACTGGCCTTCCCGCGCTACGCGCCGGAGAGCAAGTAGCCACCAGAGGGCGCTGGCATGTCCGATCCGAAACGGCCCGACGCCAAGCGGCGCGCCGCGACGTCACGGCCGGGTCGGGCCGGCGAGACCGGCCGTGCCCACCCGCGCCGCACACCCGCGGTGCGGCGGGCACCGGCCAACTCACGGACAGCGCAGCCGGAATCACCTGCGGCGCCGGTCAAACGGTCCGCCGCCGCGGCCGCCGATGAACGCGCCGAGCTGCGGGTCGGATTCACCGCACGCCGGGCCGTCATCCTGGCCGCGGTGATGTGCGTGCTCACCCTGACCGTCGCCGGACCGGTCCGGACCTTCTTCGCCCAGCACGCCGAGATGAAGCAACAGTCCCAGCTGGAAAACACGCTGCACCAACAGATCTCCGACCTCAAACAGCAGAAGGCGAACATGGACGACCCGGCACACATCCGAGCGCAGGCCCGCCAGCGCTTGGGCTTCGTGATGCCCGGTGAGATCCCGTATCAGGTTCAACTGCCCCCGGGCGCCGACGTGCCGGGGGAGCCGGGCATCGTGGCGGTCACCGGGCCCACCGACGACCCCTGGTACACGTCGCTGTGGCACACCATCGCCGACGCGCCGCATCAGCCACCCGCGCCCATCGAGCCTCCGCTCGCACCCGTCCCGGCGGTGCCCGGTGGTTGATGCCGCCGACCTGGACGCGGTGCGCCGTCAACTGGGCCGCGAGCCCCGCGGTGTCCTGGAGATCTGCTACCGGTGCCCCGACGGAGAGCCCGCCGTGGTGAAGACGGCACCGAAACTTCCTGACGGAACACCGTTTCCGACGCTGTATTACCTGACCCACCCGATGCTGACCGCCGCGGCGAGCCGACTGGAGTCCTCGGGGCTGATGGCCGAGATGACCGAACGACTGCACGTCGACCCGGAGTTGGCCGCCGGATACCGGGCGGCTCACGAGTCGTATCTGGCCGAGCGGGACGCCATCGAATCGCTGGAGACCACGTTCACCGGAGGTGGGATGCCCGACCGGGTCAAGTGCCTGCACGTGCTGATCGCGCACTCGCTGGCCAAGGGGCGCGGGGTCAATCCGTTCGGGGACGAGGCGTTGGCGATCCTGGCCGCCGAACCGGCGATGGCCCGTGTCCTGGTCCCGGAGCAGTGGCTATGAGGGTCGCCGGAATCGACTGCGGCACCAACTCGATCCGCCTGCTGATCGCCGACTTCGTCGACGGCCGGCTGCGGGACGTGCACCGTGAGATGCGCGTGGTGCGGTTGGGCGAGGGCGTCGACGCCACCGGGCGGTTCGGTGCCCGGGCGCTGGAGCGCACCCGGGTGGCGTTGGGCGACTATGCCGATCTGATGGTCGCACACGATGTTTCGCGGGTGCGTATGGTGGCGACGTCGGCCACCCGCGACGCAGCCAACCGTGACGTGTTCTTCGACATGACGGCACAGGTGCTCGGACGTGCCGTTGCGGGGGCGGTTGCCGAGGTGATCACCGGCCAGGAGGAAGCCGAGTTGTCCTTCCGCGGCGCGGTGGGCGAATTGGACAGTGCCGACGGGCCGTTCGTGGTCGTCGACCTCGGGGGTGGTTCCACCGAGGTGGTGCTGGGTGATCCGGACAGCGGGGTGTCGGCGAGTTACTCGGCCAACATCGGCTGTGTCCGGCTGACCGAACGCTGCCTGCACTCCGACCCGCCGACGGCCGAAGAGGTCTGCGCTGCCCGCGACGTGGCCCGCGAGCTGCTCGGGGAGGCGGTGCAGGCGGTGCCGGTTCAGCACGCCCGAACCTGGGTGGGGGTGGCGGGCACCATGACCACGCTGTCAGCCTTGGCTCATGGTCTAGCCGAATACGACTCGGCCGCAATACATCTGTCGCGGCTCGCCTTCGCCGACTTGACGGCGGTCTGTGATCAGTTGATCGGTATGAGCCGCGCCGAACGGGCCGCCCTGGGCCCGATGCACCCCGGCCGTGTCGACGTCATCGGCGGTGGCGCGATCGTGGTCCAGGAACTGGCCCGCATCTTGGCGCAGCGCGCCGGAATCGCGGAGTTGGTGGTCAGCGAACACGACATCCTGGACGGCATTGTGCTGTCGATCGCCTAGCGATTGCCGGCCGGCCGTAAAGGCGTAAAGGGTCTAACTTCAGGTCGGACCCGGTCGGCCAACCTGCTGGACAACGCCCTGCGCTATGCGCCCGACGCTGCACGCCACCGAGACTCCGGGCGGCGGCCTCACCATGGTGGTGGATCTGGCCGCGCCCCCAGCGACGTGACTCAAGCGGGCTGTCGGCTCTTCCAGACGACCTTGTCGACGCCAGCGGCGTCGCGGTAGACGACGCTGTCCGGCGCGGTGCCGTTCTTGACGTCGAAGTAGAGTCGTCCGCTGGTCTCGCTGCCCGCGGCGATCGGCCCGTTGGGCAGGCCGTCGACCTCATTGCCCTTCATCACCGCGAACGTTGAACTGTTGACGGCACGCGCATTGAAGTTGGCGATGTTTGGAGTGGGCGAACCGCTTACTGCCTCGGCGGTCACGTCCGAGTACCAGATGCCGTCGTTGTGCCCGCTGGGTTGCAGGTCCGAGACGGTGTAGTCGATGGCCCCACCGGGGCTCTGAATCTCTTGGGTCTGCCCGAATCCGACCACCTGTGGGTCCGCGGAGGCGGGCGCCACCGCCAGCATTCCGGCCGTCGTGAGGCCGGCTCCGACTACTGCCGTCTTCTTCGCAATCTGAGAGAACATCACGGTAAAGCTCCTTCCGCTAGGTCCCTCAGGCATATCCGCGCCGGCGGATTTCAAAACATCAAAGATTCACACTTCGAATCGATAGCCCATCCCGGCCTCGGTGAGCAGGTGTTTGGGGTTCGAGGGATCGTTCTCGAGTTTGCGGCGCAACTGCGCCAGATAGACCCGAAGGTATTGGGTTTCCTTTGCGTATGCCGGGCCCCATACCTGCGTGAGCAACTCGTCGCGGCCGACCAGCTTCCCCCGGTTTCGAACCAGCATCTCCAACATGCCCCACTCCGTGGGAGTCAGGTGGACTTCACCGCCGTCCTTGGTGACCTTCTTGGCCGCCAGATCCACGGTGAACGAAGCGGTTTCCACTATTGGCTGGTCGATTTCCGCGGTTGCGGCGTTGCGTCGTGCGGCGGCGCGCAGCCGTGCCAGGAATTCGTCCATGCCGAACGGCTTGGTCACGTAGTCGTCGGCACCGGCGTCGAGCGCCTCCACCTTGTCGGCCGAGTCGGTGCGGGCGGACAGCACGATCACCGGGACCGTCAGCCAGCCGCGCAGCCCGGCCAGCACCTCGATGCCGGAGATGTCGGGCAGCCCCAGATCGAGGATCACCACATCGGGACGCTGCTCGGCAGCGGCGCGCAAGGCGCCGGCTCCGGTCGCCGCGGTGACGACTTCGTAGCCGCGCACCGAGAGGTTGATCTTCAGCGCGCGCAGGATCTGCGGCTCGTCGTCGACTACCAGGACTCGTGTGCTCATCAGATGTCTCCCGCCGGTGCGGCCAGGTCCACCACCATGGTCAACCCGCCTCCGGGTGTCTCGGTCGCTGATATGGTGCCGCCCATCGCCTCGGTGAATCCTCGTGCCACCGAAAGCCCGAGGCCGACGCCGCTGGTGTTGTCGCGGTCGCCGAGGCGCTGGAACGGATCGAACACGTGCGCCTCGCCGCCACGGGGCAACCCGCGGCCGTCGTCGGCGACGTTGATCAGGACCCGGTCGCCGACTCGGCCGGCCGTCACCCGCACCATGCTGTCTGGGGCGTAGCGCAACGCGTTGTCGATCACGTTGGCCAGCACGCGTTCCAGCAACCCGACATCGGCCATCGCCACCGTCGGGCCCACTTCGACCTTCACCTGGTCGAGCCCGCGACCGTGGCCGAAGATGTTGCTGCGCTTGCTGATTCCGATCAAGGCGCGCTGCACCACCTCCTCCAGGTACACCTTGGTCAACTCCGGCCGGATGACACCCGCGGCCAGCCGCGAGGAGTCGAGCAGATTGCCCACCAGGCCGGTGAGTTGATCGACCGATTCTTCAACGGTGGCAAGCAGTTCGGCGGTGTCGCCGGGGGAGAAGTCCACGTCGTCGGCGCGCAGACTCGACACTGCCGCCTTGGCTGCCGCCAGCGGGGTGCGCAGGTCGTGGCTGACCGCCGACAACAGCGAACGGCGCAGCTCGTCGGTCCGCATCACCGCGTCGGCTCGGCCGGCCTCGGCGGCCAGTTCTTCCTGGCGTACCAGTCCGGCGGCCTGCCGGGCCACCACCGACAGCACCCGGCGGTCACGGGAGGCCAACTGCCGGCCGACCATCAGCATCCAGAATTCGTCGTCGCCGACATCGATCGAGGTGTCCGCGAGATCTACTGTGGTGCAGGGATTATCGCCGACCGAGGCGACGACTTCAGGCGTCGCGGTGCTGTTCGGGACGCGGACCAGGCTCACCGCCCGCTGCGCGTAGGTTTCGCGCACCCGCTCCAGCAGAGTGTCCAGGTCCGCGCCGCGCAGCACCGAACCGGCGAACAGCGTCATCAACTCTGCTTCGCGGGACGCGCGACCGGCTTCCCGAGCTCGTTTGGCCGCGCCGTCGACCAGGGCCGCCACCGCGACGGCCACCAACAGCAGGACGACTTCGGTCACGGCCACGTCGTGTTCGGCGATGGTGAAGTCGCGCCGCGGAGCGAGCACGAAGTAGTTCAGCAGCACCCCGGACAGCAACGCCGAGAGCACGGCCGGAGCGATACCGCCGAGCAGGGCCACCACCAGCACACCTACGAAGAACAGCGCGCTCTGACCGGCGTCGAAGTAGCGGTCCAACCAGCTCACAATGATCACGCACATCAGGCACGGCACGATGACGGCGGCCAGCCAGGAAGCCGCACGTCGTTCGCGCGGCGAGATCGAGATTCCCCGGAAACTCGGCTTGGCGTCCTCGTAGGTGACGATGTGGACGTCGATGTCGCCGGACTGCTGCACCACCGCGGCACCGACACCCTCGTCGAGGATGCGGGCCCAGCGGGAGCGGCGCGACGTACCGATCACCAACTGGGTGGCGTTGACGTCACGCGAGAAGTCCAGCAGCGCGGTCGGCACGTCGTCACCGATCACGGTGTGCAGCGAAGCGCCCAAGCTGATCGCCAGTTGGCGGATCTTGCCGACCCACGGTGCGATCGCACCGGAACGCGCGTCGTCCCCCAGGACGTGCAGCACCATCAGTTCGCCGCCGGCTTTGGACGCGATGCGGGAGGCCCGGCGCACCAGCGTCTCGGACTCCGGGCCGCCGGTCACCGCCGCGACAATGCGTTCTCGCGCCTCCCAGGTCTGGGTGATCTTCTGGTCGGCGCGGTATTTGGTCAATGCCGCATCGACCTGGCCGGCCAGCCACAGCAGCGCCAATTCCCGCAGCGCCGTCAGCGTCTCGCCACGGAAATAGTTGGACAGCGCCGCGTCGACCTTCTCTGGCGGATAGACGTTTCCGTGGGACAGCCTGCGGCGCAAAGCCTCTGGTGCGACGTCGATGAGTTCGATCTGCGTCGCGTGGCGCACGACCGCGTCGGGGACGGTGTCGTGCTGGGTGGTCCCGGTGATCTTGGCGACGACGTCGCTCAGACTCTCCAGCTGCTCTACGTTGACGGTGGAGATCACCGTCATCCCGGCGGCAAGCAATTCCTCGATGTCCTGCCAGCGTTTGGGATTACGGCTGCCCGCGGGGTTGGTGTGGGCGAGATCGTCGATCAGGACCACTTCGGGGTGGCGGGTCAGTACCGCGTCGACATCGAGCTCCCCACCGGGCTCGCCGACGATCTCGATGCCAGCCAACAGCTCCGCGGTCTTGTCGCGGCCGTGGGTCTCGACCGCGGCCGCAACGACATCGGTGCCGCGCTCGGTGCGGCGGTGCGCTTCACCGAGCATCGCGTAGGTCTTGCCGACCCCGGGCGAGGCTCCGAGGTAGATGCGCAGTTCTCCCCGTGGTTCTCCAGGCCGCCCGGCTTGTCTCACCAGACTCACCAGACCATCATCGCGGCAACCGAGGGCATCAGCCAGCAACGACAGGCCGCACCATCACGGTGGGTTTGAACCCGTAGCGCGGGTCGCCGAGGCCTCGGCCGCTGCGTCCGGCGGCCGCCCCGGCGGCACCGATTCCAGCGGGAACCGCCGACACGGACTGTCCTTCCTCGACCGACCCCGGGATCCACTCGGAGGTGATCAACGGCGCCGTACCGGTCTCGCCGGGCAGCGCCCCCGGCCAGGTCGACGGCACCGAGAGTCCACCGACCGGCGCGGCTTGGGCCATGCCGGCCAGGACCGGTGCGCGACCGGCGGGTGCCGGGCCGGTGACCGCCGCGCCGCCCGGGGCGGCATCGACCGAGTCCATCAGCATCACCCCGGCGGCACCCCCCACCCCGGGGTTGGCGATGGCGATGGCGCTGGCGATGCCCGCGAACAGATGCCAGGACCCGGCGGTCACCCCGTAGGTGCTGTAGGTCTGAATTGCGTTCCAGATACCGATGTTCTGCGTCGAGTTGATGAAATTCGATAGGAAGTCACCGGCTTGGGTGGGCGAGGCTGCGGCGCTCAACGGCGACGACATGGTCTGCAGGGCGTTGGGCAGCCCGGAGACCAGCTGATTCAACCCGGACTGGGTGCTGCCGGTCGTTGCCTGGCCGACCGCGGCCGCCTGACCAGCCGTGCCGACTGGGTTGGTGATCGGATTGGGAGAGGACAGTGGCTGCAGTGTTCCGGCGCTCGCCGAGGAGGCGGCATAGCCGTACATGGCAATGGCGTCTTGTGCCCACATCTCGGCGTAGAGCGCTTCGGTGGCGGCGATCGCCGCGGTATTGACGCCCAGGATGTTCGACGCGACCAGTGCGGCCAGCTGCGCCCGGTTGGCGGCGATCGCCGGGGGCGGCACCATCATCGCGAACGTCGCCTCGAACGCGGCGGCCGAGGCCATGGCCTGGGTGGCTGCGTACTCGGCGGCGGCCGCGGTGGTGTTGAGCCAGTTCACGTACGGCGTCACCGCTGCGGCCATCGACGCCGAGGCCGGTCCCTGCCACTCCTCGCCGGTCAGTGCCGCGATCGCCGATTGGTAGGACGTCGCGGTTGTCGAAAGTTCCGCGCCGAGACTGTTCCACGCCGCAGCGGCCGCCATCATCGGTGCCGCACCGGCACCGGCGTACATGCGACCGGAGTTGATTTCCGGGGGTAAGGCGCCAAAATCCATGTTCGTCAATTCCGATCGCTGGTAGTCGAGGTGTCTGCCGTCAGCCCACCGGTGGGCGCGGCATCACCTTCGGTTTGATGCCGTATCGCAGCCGGCCGCGGCTGCCCTGCTCGCTTGAGGATCCGGGCATCGCAGCGGGAACCGCGCCCATCGAGGCGCCCCGTGCGGCGGCGGCCGTACCGGTACCGGACAACGAAGCCGGTGTGGCCTGAGCCGGTGCTGCCTGCGCCGGGGCGGTCTGGCCGGCCCAGTTCGGTGGCACCGGCGCACCGGGGGTCGGTGCCGCCGCCTGGCCCGCGCCCATCGGCACCGGCGCGCCTGCTGCCGCGCTCGCAGGGGTGGCTTCGCTGGCGAGATTTGCGGAAGGAAAGGCCAGGGCTTCGGGTGCGACGTGGTGCACCACTCCCGACGGGGCGGTGATGTAGCCCTTGCCCAACCCGGTGAATTCCGAGGCGGCCGAGCCGATGGTGCCACCCTGCATGGCGGCCAAGACGGCGCTGTTGCTGGCGATCCCGCCCAGCCCGTAGGTCGGGTCGGCGGCCGACGTCCCGGTGAGTGCGCCCAGCAGGCCCCCGGCCGCCGACGAGTCGGCGGCGGCTGAGTTGGCGGTCTCGGTGCTGCCGTAGGAGTCCGCGCTGGTGCGCAGGGTGTTGACGAACATCTCCTGAATCACCGCAGCCTGGGCGCTGATCTGCTGGTACAGCTGACCGTAGGCGGAGAACTGGGTCGCCTGCAGGAGCGAGACATCGTCGGCGCCCGCCGGTGCGATACCCGTGGTGGGTGCGGCCGCCGCGGCGCTCTGCGCGGTCATCGCCGAACCGATCGCTTGCAGGTTGGTGGCGGTCGCCGCCATCGCCTCGGGATGGGTGGTCACGAAGGACATGACGACTCCTGGTGGGATACGAGCCGGCCCCCAGCTGGGCTCGGTCACGGACTCCACTGTTTCCGCCCGACTACTTGCGGTGATCGGTCGTTAACGAGTTCTTTACGGGCTTTCTCGGATTTTTGACGGTTTGCTTTCAGCCGTCGGGTGCTCGGGGTGCTGTAGGCAGAAAAAACCGGCGCAACCCCCTCCGCTGCGCCGGTCTTTTGCTTGTCGGGCCGGGCGGGTCAGGCCCAGCTGGAGCCCACCGAGGCGTCGGTGTTGGCCATGTTGTTGCCGGCGGTCTGCACCTTCTGACCATGAGCATTGGCCTGCTCGTAGATCACCGCGAAGTTGCGACCCAACTGGGACACGAACTCCTGGCACGCCACCGAACCCGAACCACCCCAGAAATCACCCGCGGCCAGCACATCGTGCACGATCGCCTGGTGCTCAGCCTCCAACGAAGCAGCCTGGGCACGGATCAACGCGCCGTGAGCGTTGACATCACCGAACTGGTAGTTGATCGACATCTTCCTAATCCTCCCTAGCTGCCCAGGATCTGCTGCGACGCAGCTTCCTGGCTCTCGTAGTGGTTGGCATCGCGGATCAGACCATCGCGCACACCGTGCAGCATCGTCACGATGTTGCGAAACGCAGTCTGCATCTGACCCATGGTGTCCATTGAGGTCCGCTCCGCCAGACCACCCCAACCCGCACCCGAGATATTGGTCGACGACGCCCACATCCGACGCGCCTCATCCTCAACGGTCTGCGCATGCACATCGAAACGACCCGCCATCGCCCGCATCGCGTCCGGGTCCGTCATAAAACGTGTAGCCATCGGTGTCTCTCCTTTTCTGCGGTTCCGTTGCGCGGTAAGGGTTTATCCGGCCACTACCGGCCGCGCCATGACGGTCGGTTTGAAGCCGTAGCGGGGGGTGCCCAGACCGAAACCGCCCCGTTCGGCACCCATCGGCATCCCGCCGGGCATGGCCGCCATCGACTGCACTTCTTCGGGGGCGGCCGTCCAGCTGTTGGCCTGCAAGGCGCTGGCCGTCTCGACGGCATCGGCGGCGGGAGCGGCCGCGGCCCAGGTCGTCGGCGCGGACAGCTCGCCGACCAGGGTGGCCTGACCCACGCCGGCCGTCACGGTCGGGGCGCTCGCGGCGAACGCCGATGCGCCGCCCAGCGCACCCAAGCTGCTCAGCGGACCACCCGGGGCCAGCAGGGCACCGATCCCGGCACCTGCCGCACCACCGCCGAGGGCGTTGAAACCACCACCGGAGAAGAACGTGGTCATGGTCGGAATCAAACTGGCCGGGGTGAACGCCGCCGAGGTTCCGGTGAAGCTCATCAGGCCGTTGAGCGGGTAGGTCGCCAGCGACACAACACCATTGATCGACGCGTTGCGGCCGATGGCTTCGAGCAGCCCGGCCCACGTGGACGGGGGCAGCCCGGCGTCGGCGGTGCCCGGCGTGGTCAGCGTCTGCAGCGTGTTCGGCACCGACGAAATCGCTTGTGCCACTTGTGCGCTGTTGCCGACGGCGGTGCCGCTGGCCTGACTGACCGCAGCGGCCTGATTGGCCGTCCCGTCCGGATTCGTGGGCTGATTGGGCTCGTTGAACGGCGTGACCTTGGTCGCCTCCGCCGAGGACGCCGCGTAGCTGTACATGGCGTTGGTGGCCTGGGCCCACATCTGGAAATACTGTGCGTCGCTGGCCATGATCGCGGCCGAGTTCTGGCCGACGACGTTGGTGGCCACCAGTTGCTTCTGCTGGGCGCGATTGGCGGCGATCACAGCCGGAGGAGGGGTGGCGGCGTGGGCGGCCTCGAACGCCGCGGCGGCGGCGGTGGCTCGGGTGGCCGCCTCCTCGGCCTTGGCTGCCGTGTCCGCCATCCACGCCAGATACGGCTTGGTGGCGGCGGTCATCGATGCCGATGCCGGGCCCATCCACTGTTCGTCCACGAGCTGGGTGATCGTCGTTTCGCACGACGTCAGGGCCGATGAGATCTCCGAGGCCAGTCCGCGCCAGGCGGAGGCGACGGTCATCATCGGCGTGGAGCCGGGACCGGAGTACAGGCGTCCGGAGTTGATCTCCGGCGACAGCAGGGAGTAGTCGATCATCGTTGCTCCTAGACCACCATCGGCTTGGGCATGAATTTGGGCCGGAACCCGTAGCGCGGCGTGCCGTAGTTCATGCCTTGTCGTCCCATGCCGGTCGGCACCGGAGGGGGCATGGAGGCCATGTTGTTGTGGGTCTCCGAGGGGACCGCCCAGCCGCCGGGCCCGCTGGTCAGCGCCGCAGAGCCAGGAGTGGCCGCCGCCCAGCCGCCCGGAGCCGAGAACGACGTCCCGACCAGCGAGGCCTTACCCATCGTGGCGGTGACGGCCGGGGTGACCGCACTGACCCCGAAGGCGCTGCTGACACCGCTGGAAATGCCACCGCCGAGCGCGCCGAGGGCGCCGAGTGCACCACCGGGACTCAACGCCGCTCCCAGACCACTGCCGAGCGCACTGCCGGTGGCGGCGTTGAAGCCACCGCCGCTCATGAAACCGATGAGGCTTGGCAGCAGCGCGGAAGGGATGAAGGCCGCGCCGGTGCCGGCGGTGTTGAACAGGCTGTACAGCGGGGTGCCGAACATGTACGCGAAGCCGTTTGTCGGGTCGTTGTAGAGGAACTCGATGATCGGTGTCATCCAGTCCGTTGATGCTGCCGGCGAGGCCATGCTCTGCAGGGCGTTCGGCAGCGCCGAGATCATCTGCGCCGTCTGCGCGGTGGTGTTGGCGGTGCTGCTGCCACTGGCCTGGGCGACCGTGGCCCCCTGGTTGGCCAGCCCGGCCGGGTTGGTGTTCTGGGCCGGCTCCTTGAACGGGGTGACCTGCGATGCGGCGGCCGAGCCGCTGGCATAGCCGTACATGGCTGCGGCGTCCTGCGCCCACATCTGCGCGTAGTTGGCTTCGAGCGCCGCGATCGCCGGGGTGTTGAGGCCGAGGATGTTCGTGGCCACCAGCGCCGCCTGCTGCACCCGGTTGGTCGTGACCGCAGCCGGGGGCACCGTGGCCGCCCGCGCCGTCTCGAACGCGGCCGCGGCGGAAGTGGCCTGGACAGCGGCCTGTTCGGCCAGCGCGGCGGTGGAGTTCATCCAGGCGATGTAGGGGGCCGCAGCCGTGGCCATCGATGCCGATGCCGGACCGAGCCAGTCGTCGCCGGACAGCTCGGAGATCACCGTCTCGTAGGAGTGGGCGGCCGCGCTCAATTCGGCGGCCAGTCCGCGCCAGGCTGCGGCGGCCGTCATCATCGGTGTCGAACCCGGTCCGGTGTACATGCGCCCGGAGTTGATCTCGGGGGGCAGGGCTCCGTAATCCCACATGATCTCCGCCTAACCCGCCGCCGCCGCGTTCGCGGCCTCGGTGGCCGCGTACGACTCGGAGCTGCCCTTGAGCGTGGCCACGAACATCTCGTGAATGGCCGCAGCCTGCGCGGCCACCGTCTGGTAGAGGCTGGCGTGCGCGGCGAACTGTGCGGCGGTCAGCGCCGAGACCTCGTCGGCGGCCGCGGGAACGACGCCGGTGGTCGGGGCGGACGCCGCGGCACTCTGGGCGTTGAGCGCCGCACCGATCGACTGCAGGTTGCCGGCGGCGGTCGCCAGCGCCTCGGGCTGCGTGGTCACGAAAGACATGGAAATCTCCTTACAAGCCAGGTGACGAATTGGCTTCTGGCACCACACTTGCGTACGACTGGGTGATTGTGAAAGCTCGTTAACCGCTTCTTAACCGCGGTGTTGGAACTCTTTACATGCACCCCGGCCGCGGTGTGTCCGCGGTGTGTGAGGGGTCACGATGTCGCGCGCCGGAGGCCGGACGAGGGCGGGGAGGTAAAAGCCGTGCGTGACGGTATCGGGTGTTCGCCGAACGGCTTTGGCGTTGCGGCGACGGTGGCCCAGCTCACACCGGTGCGCTGGGCGCGGGTGCGGCCATTTCGGTCCGACCCGGTTGATTGTCAATCGTGTTGATGGACAACGCATTTGGTCCGTGTCAACCCGTCGTGCCTGCCGCTCGTCTCGGGGCTGTGAGGGCTGTGTAACACGGATTTAACATCTGGATTTGGCGGAGTAAACCGCGTGTAACACGCATTTAACGAACACTCAGCACACTACGAGCTATGAATCGGTTTCTGCTGCTGGCGGGCTTCGCCGCCGTAGTCGGCCTGGCGGCCCCGGCGAACGCAGAGCCGGTCGGCAGCGACGCTGCCTTTCTCACCCAGCTGTCCGGGGCCGGCTTGAGTCACCGAGGCTCCGACCAGGTGGCCATCTCGGCCGGGCACTCGGTGTGTCAGCTGATGGACGCCGGCCTCACTCCGATGGACACCGTGGTGGCGGTGCAGACCACCAACCCGGGTTTCTCGCTGCAGCGCGCCGCGGAATTCGCCCGGATCGCCGCGCAGAACTACTGCCCCGAGCACGCCTGATTTCTACCTCTTCTCGGAGTGCCGGTAGGGCGCTGGCGAGGCCGTCGCGTTAGATTCGCCGCGAGCCCCCATAGCCCAATTGGCAGAGGCAGCGGACTTAAAATCCGCCCAGTGTCGGTTCGAGTCCGACTGGGGGCACGGCGTTCGCGAGCCTGTTGTCAGCGCGAAGAAGTGCGAGTGGTGAGCACGCCAACTACAGCCTCGCGGGGCCCGGAGCGGCAGCGCCGCGACCCTTCTACTCGCCCGCCGGAACTTTTGCAAGAGTCTGTGACGAGGTCCGTCGAATTCGCATGAAGAGAATTTCTGACGTCTTATTGAATTATTAATTGCGACTCAAATCACAAATTAGCTGGATATGACGTCCGAGCAGCACAACAACCCTGGCCAAGGTTGCTGAACGAGCCTTGGTCCGCGGCGCGCGGCGCGGTACCCGAGTTCACCGTGCGACCTCGCTCACAATAATTACGACATTTTCGGGTTACCTGGAATTCACCGCTAAGATCGACCGAACGCCTCGCCTGGGCAGCCGGTCATCATCCGGCCGCACCAGCTCGCCCGCGAAGCATGTAGTGACGATACGAAGACGATACGAACAGTGATCGATGGGAGCGATGTGGACGACGTGGCGGCTACTGGACCGGCCAACCCTGGCGCCCGCATCGTCGACACCGTAGCGGTGAAACGCGGTCCGATCGGCGGCATGGCGGTGAGCGCGGACGGCGCCCGGTTGATGACCACCAACTACGGCGACGACACCATCTCCATCATCGACACCGCCAGCGGCACCGTTGTGAGCACCGTGTTCCGCACCGACGAACCCTTCTCGATCGCCGCCGGCCCCGCGGGTACCGCCCGGGCCTACGCCACCGCCTCGACCATGGCGCTGGACGCTGTGCTGGCTATTGACACCGATGCAGCCGAGGTCATCGGGTGCTACCCGGTCGAGCTGGGCATCGGCCACCTGGTCGCCGACCCGATGGGCCAGCGCGTCTACGTCACCCGTACCGGCCCGGCCGGCGTCGAGGTGCTTGCGCTGGATGAGGCCATGCGCCCGCTGGGTGCGGTGTCCGTGTCCGGCAGCCGGGTCGCCGACTCGGCGTGCCTGCGGATCAGCCCGGACGGCCAGCGACTGTATGCCGCCGTGCGTCATCCCTCCGGCGACGCCGTCACCGTGCTCGACCGCAACCTCAACGTCATCGACGTCATCAGGGTCGGCGTGACCATCATCGACGTCGCCGTCAGCCCGGACGGGTCGCTGCTGTTCGTGGCGACCTGTGGTTCCGACGGGCGCGGAACGGTGCACGTCGTCGATGCCCGCACCCACGCCGCCGGCGCCGGCCTGGTCGTCGACGCGCAGCTGATCCAGCTGATCGTGAGCCGCGACGGCGCCCGGGTCTACCTGGTGACCGCCGCCGGGATCGTGGCCATCTGCGCCCGCACCAGCGAGACTCTGGGCACCCTGAACGCGGCCACCGCACCGTCGTGCGCGGTGGAGAGCCCCGACGGCAGTCGGCTCTACATCGCCGACTTCGACGGCGCGGTGACCGTCGCCTCACTGGCCGACCTGCCGGCACCGTCGGCGTCGCTGCACGAGCAGCTCGCCCTCGACGACGCCGTCAGCCGGATGCTGTTGCTCGAACCCGCGGTGTAGCTCCTGGTAAGGCGCGGCCCCACGGCCGGCGTCGGCATGATCGAATATGTCGATGCAAAGCACCATGCAGAACTGGCCGTTGACCATCGGCGCCATCCTTGCGCACGCCACCGGGGTCCACGGTGCCCGCACCGTGACAACCATGACCGACGATGGTTTTCGGGCCACCACCTACCGTGAGGTCGGCGCGCAGGCGGCCCAGTTGGCCAACGCGCTGCGCCGGCTGGGCATCACCGGCGACCAGCGGGTGGCCACGTTCATGTGGAACAACACCGAGCATCTGGTCGCCTACCTGGCGATCCCGTCGATGGGCGCGGTGCTGCACACCCTCAACATCCGGTTGTTCGCCGAGCAGATCGTGTTCGTCGCCAACGAGGCCGAGGACCGGGTGATCCTGGTCGACGCATCACTGATCGGCCTGCTGGCACCGGTGTTGAGCCAACTCGACACCGTGCACACGGTGATCGTGGTCGGCGACGGCGACGCCGCGCCGCTGGAGGAGTCCGGCAAGACCGTGCTGCGCTACGCCGACGTCCTGGCCGCCGAGTCGCCAGAGTTCGACTGGCCCCTTATCGACGAGAACTCTGCCGCCGCAATGTGTTACACCAGCGGAACCACCGGAAACCCCAAGGGCGTGGTGTACAGCCACCGGTCCAGTTACCTGCACACGATGGCCGGCTGCACCACCAACGGCATCGGAGTCGGCTCGGCTGACTGCGTGCTGCCGATCGTGCCGATGTTTCACGCCAACGCGTGGGGGCTGCCGTACTCGGCGCTGATGGCCGGCGCGGATCTGGCCATGCCCGACCGGCACCTCAATGCACCGTCGTTGGTCGCCCTCATCGAGAAGCTGCGGCCGACGCTGGCCGGCGCGGTGCCGACGATCTGGAACGACGTCATGCACTACCTGGATCGTGAACCCGGCCATGACATCTCGTCGCTGCGGAAGGTCGCGTGCGGCGGCTCGGCCGTCCCGGTGTCGCTGATGCAGGCCTTCGAGGAACGTTACGGCGTGCAGGTGTGTCAACTGTGGGGCATGACCGAGACCTCCCCACTGGCCACCATGGCCTGGCCGCCGCCGGGCACCCCGGCCGAAGAGCACTGGACGCTGCGCGGTACCCAGGGTCAGCCGGTCTGCGGTGTGCAGGCCCGCATCGTCGACGACGCGGATCAAGTGCTGCCCAACGACGGTGCGGCGGTAGGCGAGTTGGAGGTACGCGGTCCGTGGATCACCGGCGGCTACTACCGCGGCGAAGACGAGTCAAAGTTCTCCTCGGGCTGGCTGCGCACCGGTGACGTGGGCAGCATCGACCCCCGGGGCTTCATCACCCTGACCGACCGGGCCAAGGACGTGATCAAGTCCGGCGGTGAGTGGATCTCCTCGGTCGAGTTGGAGAACGAGTTGATCGGCCACCCCGACGTGGTCGAGGCCGCCGTCGTCGGAGTGCCCGACGAGCGCTGGCAGGAGCGCCCCCTGGCCGTCGTCGTGGCCCGCGAAGGCGGATCGGTGAGCCCCGCTGATCTGCGAAAGTTCCTGGCCGACAAGGTCGCCCGCTGGTGGCTACCGGAGCGCTGGACCTTCGTCGACACCATTCCGCGCACCAGCGTCGGCAAGTACGACAAGAAGACCATCCGGGCCCGGTACGCCGAGAATCAATACCAGGTGAGTGAGGAGCACAACTGATGGGTTTACGCGTCATCCAATGGGCGACCGGCGGAGTCGGCATTGCAGCGATCAAGGGGGTTCTCGAGCACCCCGACCTGGAACTGGTCGGCTGCTGGGTGCACTCGAAGGCCAAGAGCGGCAAGGACGTCGGTGAGATCATCGGCACCGCCCCGATCGGGGTGAGGGCCACCGACAGCGTCGAGGAGATCCTGGCGCTGGACGCCGACGCGGTGATCTACGCACCGCTGATGGGCAACGCGGATGAGGTTGCCGCCCTGTTGCGCTCCGGCAAGAACGTCGTCACCCCGGTCGGCTGGGTCTATCCCAGCGAACGGGCGGCCGCGCCGCTGGAAGAGGCGGCCAAGGCCGGCAGTGCGACACTGCACGGTGCCGGCATAGCTCCCGGCGCCGTCAGCGAGTTGTTCCCGCTGCTGTTGTCGGTGATGTCGACCGGCGTCACATTCGTTCGCTGCGAAGAGTTCTCGGACCTGCGTACCTACGGCGCACCCGACGTGCTGCGTCACGTGATGGGTTTCGGCGGCACGCCGGAGCAGGCGTTGACCGGACCCATGCAGAAGATGCTCAACAGCGGTTTCATCCAGGCGGCTCGATTGTGCGTGGACCGGCTGGGTTTTGCCGCCGACGAGCAGATCCGCCCGTCGCAGGAAGTGGCGGTGGCCACCGCGCCGATCGACTCCCCGATCGGCGTCATCGAACCGGGCCAGGTCGCGGCCCGCCGCTTCCACTGGGAGGCGATGGTCGGTGACACTCCGGTTGTGCGGATCACGGTGAACTGGCTGATGGGCGAGGAGAACCTCGACCCGCCATGGTCTTTCGGGCCCGCGCGGGAACGCTACGAGATGGAGGTGCGCGGCAACCCGGACACCTTCGTCACCGTCAAAGGCTGGCAGCCCGAGACCGTCGAGGACGGCCTGCTCAGCAACCCGGGCATCGTGGCGACCGCCGCGCACTGCGTCAACGCCGTCCCGGCCACCTGTGCTGCCCCGGCCGGCATCGCGAGTTTCTTCGACCTGCCGCTGATCACCGGCCGGGCGGCCCCGCACCTGGCGCGGTGACCGCTACCCTCGACTGATGGCCTTCGTTGTAGAGCGGTCCCCAGAGGTGCGCGGTCAGGCCGGGGCGTGGCAGACGGCCGGCCAGACCCGGTGGACCATCCACCCGAGGTCGCCGCTGGCCACACCCGTGATGCCGGTGTTCGGCAGGCTGTGGAAGGGCTACGCCCGCCGGGCGTTGGCTCAATTGGCCGACCTGCTGGAGAACTGACGCCGGTATGTGCCGACTTTTCGGGCTGCACGCCGGAACCGACGTCGTCACCGCCACCTTCTGGCTGCTCGACGCGCCGGACAACCTCGCCAAACAGAGCCGGCGCAACCCCGATGGCACCGGGCTGGGGGTGTTCGACCGCGACGGCAGTCCGCAGCTGCACAAACAGCCGATCGCGGCCTGGCATGACACCGAATTCGCCACCGAAGCACACGAATTGACCGGCACCACGTTCATCGCCCACGTGCGTTACGCCACCACCGGCGCCCTCGACGTCGTCAACACCCACCCGTTCCTTGAGGACAACCGGATCTTCGCGCACAACGGGGTGCTGCGCGGACTCGACGTCATCGATGACCGACTCGCCGAGCTCGGATCCACTGATCTGGTTGCGGGACAAACGGATTCCGAGCGAGCCTTCGCACTGATCACCGCCGAGATCCGGGAGCGCGACGGTGACGTGGGAGCGGGGCTGCGCGACGCCGTCAGCTGGCTGGCGGCCAACGTACCGATCTACGCGCTCAACATCCTGCTGAGCACCGCCACCGACATGTGGGCGCTGCGCTATCCCGAAACCCACGAGCTGTACGTGCTGGACCGCCGCGACGGGGCGGCACCCGTCGGCTTGGATCTGTCCACCCGGCGGATCCGGGCGCACGCCGAGCAGCTGCACGGCCGCCCCGCGGTGGTGTTCGCCACCGAACCCATGGACGCCGACCCGTGCTGGCGGCTGATCGCGCCAGGCGAACTGGTCCACGTCGACGCCGGGTTGACGGTCGCCACCGAACTGGCCTTTCCCGACCCACCTGCCCGCCAATTGCGCCGGGAGGAACTGACCGCTGTCGCCGAGGAGGCTCAACATCCATGGTTGTGACGTCCAAGCGCGCCCTGGTGCTGGCCGGCGGGGGAGTGGCCGGCATCGCGTGGGAGACCGGCGTGCTCCGCGGCATCGCCGACGAGTCGCCGGCTACCGCGGCGGCACTGCTGGCCTCAGACGTACTGGTCGGTACCTCGGCCGGCTCGGCGGTGAGCGCACAGATCGGCAGTGGCACAAGCGTTGACGAGTTGTATGCCCGCCAGGTCGGTGACAGCTCACCCGAGCTCGATCCCGGGGTGGGCGGCCCGGAGCTCGCTGAAATGTTCCTGGCCGCCATGACCAGACCGAATACCACTGCCGTGCAGAAGATGCAGCGCATCGGCGCGGTGGCGCTGGCCGCCGAGACGGTTCCGGTCGCGGTGCGACGCAAGGTGATCGAGCGCAGGCTACCGTCGCATCAGTGGCCGGATCGCTGCCTGCGGATCACCGCCATCGACATCGACACCGGTGTGCTGCGGGTCTTCGATCCGGACTCGGGCGTGGAACTCGTCGACGCGGTCGCGGCCAGCTGCGCCGTCCCGGGCGTCTGGCCGCCGGTGGTGATCGACGGCCGGCGCTATATGGACGGTGGGATGCGCAGCGCGATCAACCTCGACGTCGCCGACGACTGTGATGCGGCCGTGGTGCTGGTGCCGTCGGGGGAGGGTTCGCCGACGCCGTTCGGTCCGGGCGCGGCCGCCGAGATCGCGGCGTTCGGTGGGCGCACCATGACGTTGTTCGCCGACGCCGCCGCGGTGCGGGCGTTCGGCACCAACCCGCTGGATCCGGCGTGCCGGGTGCCGTCGGCGCGGGCCGGACGCGAGCAGGGCCGCCGAAATGCGGCCGATGTCGCCGAATTCCTATCGGGTTAAACGGGTTTCGCGCCCGCTTTCTCCAAAGCCCTTGCGGTGAGCTCACGACCCACGTCGATCAATTCCGCGGCGCGATGGAAATCCAGGCTGCGGCAGGCGGAGCGCGGTACCTCGATGAGCAGGTCCGGCGGGTAGGCCGCCAGCTGATGGCGGGTCAGCGCCGACTGGGCGATGTCGATGGTGCGGTTCATCACCTCGAAGCTGCCCAGCTTGGGTGCCTCCGGCTCCTCGGGCCGGGCCTCCTCGGCGTCGTCGTCGTCGGGTTCGGTATCGGATTCACCGCTGCTGAAGCGGTCCAGGATCGCCCGTGCCGTCGGCCGGTCCAGCAGGGACCGCGCCCCACTGGTGTCCAACAGCGCCGACGTGCTGCGCAACATACGATTCAGGCGCCCGGCCGGCGCGCCGCGTTCGGAATCCTCCGCCGCCGGGCCGCCGGCCGTCGGGTCGCCGCCGTTGAGGCTCACCGCCACGGTCAGATCGGCGTTGACCGCGCTCAACGGCGCCAAGGGCAGCGGATCGAGGATTCCACCGTCGGCGAGCAGTCGCCCGTCGACCACGTGCGGCGCGATCATCCCGGGTATGGCGATCGAGGCGCGGATCGCGGTGTCGACCGGCCCGCGCTGCAGCCACACCGACCGGCCGGCGATCAGATCGGTCGCGACGGCGGTGTAGGGGATCGGCAGCCGCTCGATGTCGATGTCGCCCAGGATGTCGCGGACCACGTCGAGGATCTTCCCGGCCCGCAGTACGCCGGACGCGGTGAACGACGGGTCCAGCAGGCGCAGCACCGCGCCCTGGGTCAGCGACTTGGCCCAGTCGGCGAACTCGTCGAGCCGCCCGGCCGCCTGCAGACCGCCGACGAGTGCGCCCATCGACGACCCGGATATTCCAGCGATCTCATAGCCGCGCGCCCGAAGTTCGGTGATCACCCCGATGTGGGCGTATCCGCGCGCGCCGCCGCTACCCAACACCACCGAGACCCGCGGCGCAGATGAAGACGTCATGGCATCCATTCTGCGGGTCGCGCCGATTCCGGTTTTTCGGTCACCGTGATCGCAAACCTGAGTCGTGCCTAAATAGCCAGGTCATGGTGCGCGATCCGGCCTGATACGTGACTGATTTCTCCGGACCCGGGTCTGGCTCGCCGCCGTCGCGCCCGCGTACCGTCGTCGACGTGAGCGAGCATGTGGGATTCCAAGGGCGTTGTTGCCGCAGCTGAGCGCTGGCGCCGACCCCTTTCCCGATCCACCTGTTCTGGAGTCTCACCATGACCATTGCTGATCCCATTGCTTTGCGGCGCCCGGCCCACCGGTCGCGCTCGCTGAGCCTTCGTGACCTTCTGAAGACCACCGACCTGGCCGCCGAGGCGGTGCTCGACGGCCGTTACGACCGCCTGCTGCCGGCTTCGGGGCTACCCGCCGACGGTCGCTGGTTCACCCGCCTGCACGGTGACGCGCTGCTCGACATCTGGCTGATCAGCTGGGTGCCCGGGCACGCCACCGAACTGCACGACCACGGTGATTCGCGTGGTGCGCTGACCGTGTTGTCCGGATCGCTGGACGAATTTCATTGGGACGGGCGGCAGTTGAACCAGCGTCGGCTCGAGGAGGGCGATCAGGCCGCCTTCTCCCGCGGCTGGGTGCACGACGTGGTCTGGGCGCCGACGTCGTCTTCTGGGGTGGCGGCCCCCACCCTGAGCGTGCACGCCTACTCGCCGCCGCTGGTCGAGATGTCCTACTACGACGTCACTTCGCAGAACACCCTGCGTCGCAACCGAACCGAGCTCACCGAACACCCGGAGGCATCATGACTGTACTGACCGCCAGTCGAATCGACGGGCTGCTCGAAGCGGCACGGGCCCGGCTGCACCGGCTCGATGCCGCCCAGGTGCCCGCGGCACTGCTCGACGGCGCATACCTGGTCGACATCCGCCCGGCCGCCCAGCGGGCCCAGGAGGGCCAGGTGCCCGGCGCCCTGATCATCGAACGCAACGTGCTGGAGTGGCGCTGCGACCCGACCAGCGAGGCCCGGTTGCCGCAGGCCGTCGACGACGACGTGCAGTGGGTGATTCTGTGCTCGCAGGGATACACCTCCAGCCTGGCCGCCGCCGCGTTGGTCGACCTGGGGCTGCACCGCGCCACCGACGTGATCGGCGGTTACCAGGCGTTGGCCGCAGCCGGTGACCTGGTTGCGCCAAACGGTTTGGACCAGTTAGGCATTGGAGTACAGCAGCGGGCGCAGCCGTTCGGTCTTCTCCGCAGTCCACGCCGCTGGATGTAATATCGCCGCCCACGCGTCGGCCACATCGGCGACGTAGTGGTGACCGTGGCCGTCGGGCACGTCGACGGCCACCGCCATGTCGGCCGAGACCTGTAGGAAGGTCACGATCGGCTTCCAATGCACCTGCGGCAGAACGTCATACCCGCGCGGCTCGGCCAGCCAGTCCGGTCTGTGGAACAACAGGTCCGGATTCCACCAGGCGATCGGATCGGAGGCGTGCTGCAGGTACACCACCCTTGGAGAATCCGGTGTGCCCCACTGTGTATCCGGGCGGGCCAGGTCGGAGGCGCGGGAGGCGAACCGGACATTGCGGCCGTCGTCGTAGATCGGAAGCCACTGCGGGGAACCGGGATCGCGGTTGACGGTCAGGTCCTTCCAGATGGTGTTCTGGAACGTCGGTCCGGAGAACAATGCGCCGTCGGTGCGGGCCAGCACGTTGTTGAGGCTCATGAACGGCGCCTCGCCGCCGAAGGACCCCAGGCTCTCGCCGAACACCACCAGCTTGGGTCGCCTGGACTCCGGCAATGCACGTACCTGTTTGTCGACGGCCTCGAACAAAGCCTGCCCGGCTTGGCGCGCATTCTCCTTGTCCACCAGGAACGAAAGCCAACTGGGCAGGAACGAATACTGCATGCTCACGATCGCGGTGTCGCCGTTGAACATGTACTCCAGGGCCGATGCCTCGGCCTCGTTGATCCAACCGGTACCCGTGGTGGTGGCCACCGCGACGACGGCGCGGTTCAGCCCGCCGGTGCGCGCCAACTCGGCCGCGGCCAACTCCGCGGTCGCCTTGATCCCGTCGGCCGAATTCAGCCCGGCGTAGGCGCGGATCGGCTCGGTGGCAGGCGTTCCGTTGAAGTCGGTGAGTTGCGCGACGGTCGGCCCGCCGGCCACGAAGACCCGGCCCTGATGCCCCAGCGACTCCCAGGAGTCCAGCGATTCCGGTCCGCCGGAACGCAGTCGGGTGGTCGGCGCCGCCCGGTCGGGGTCCATCTCGCTGTTGACGTTGGCGAAGGTGTTGTTCAGCACGCGCATGGTGAACTTCACCACCACCCCGTTGAGCAGCGCGATGGTCAGGCTCACCAACAGTGTCACCGTCACTACCACCGAAACCCGTGGCGGGGCAACACGGTTCAGTTGCCGCACTGAGGCCCGGACCGCGGCGCGGAACAATTGGCCCAGTTCCACCAACACCAACAGGACCAGCACGGCTAGCCCGGCTGCCAGCGGGAAGCAGTACCAGGACAGCTGTGGGACGCCCATCAACGCGCGGACTTCCCACTGCCAGTTGTGGAACCGGACGATCATCACCAGGTGGATGACGGCGGCGACCGCAATCAGCACCAGCCAGGCCCAGCGCGGTGCCGGCGGACTGGTCTCCTTGGAGCGCATGTAGCGCACCAGCCACACCGCCAGGACGCCGACCCCGTATCCGGCGGCCCCCGACGCGCCGCTGACCAGCCCCTGGAACAGCGGCCCGCGGGGGAGTAGCGATGGTGTCATCGACAACCAGACGAACACCAGTCCGACGGCAGTGCCGGTGAAGGTGTAATGCCGAATCCACCAGGGCTTCTCGGCCGGCATGGCGACTTAGCGGTGAGTGAAGTTGGGCGGTCGCTTCTCGGTGAAGGCTGCCATACCCTCGGTCTGGTCGTCGGTGGCGAACGCCGAGTGGAACAGCCGGCGCTCGTAGAGCAAGCCCTCGGCCAGGGTGGATTCGAAGGCCCGGTTGACGGCTTCCTTGGCCATCCGCGCCGCAGACAGGCTCATTCCCGCGATGGTGGCGGCGACCTTGCCGGCCTCGGCGAGCAGGTCATCGGCCGGCACCACCCGCGAAACCAAGCCGGAGCGTTCGGCTTCGGCGGCGTCGATGGTGCGCCCGGTCAGGATCAGATCCATCGCCTTGGCCTTGCCGATGGCCCGGGTCAGCCGCTGGGAACCGCCCATGCCGGGCAGCACGCCGAGCTTGATCTCCGGCTGGCCGAACTTCGCGCTGTCGGCGGCGATCAGCAGATCGCACATCATCGCCAGCTCGCAGCCGCCGCCGAGGGCGAACCCGGCCACCGCGGCGATGGTCGGGGTGCGCACCGCGGCCAGCTTCGACCAGGCGGCGAAGAAGTCGGCGGCGAACACCTCGGCGAAGGACAGATCGGCCATCTCCTTGATGTCGGCGCCGGCGGCGAACGCCTTGGCGTTGCCGGTGATGATGATCGCGCCGATACCGGGGTCGGCATCGAGTTCGGCTGCGGCGGTGGTGACTTCGTTCATCACCTGGCTGTTGAGTGCATTGAGCGCCTGGGGCCGGTTCAGGGTGATGGTGCCGACGCGGCCGTCGCGCTCGACCAGGATGGTTTCGTAGGACATGGGTTCTCCTTAGAAGGTGAGATCGGGGTCGGCTGGCGCGAAGTAGGTCTCGATGTCGGCGGCGGTCACCTCGGCCAGGGTGGCCGGCGACCACTGCGGGTTGCGGTCCTTGTCGACCAGCTGGGCGCGAATGCCCTCCACCAGGTCGTGGGTGCGCAGCGAGGCCACCGACACCCGGAACTCTTGGACCAGAACGTCTTCCAGGGTGGCCAGCTTCGCCGCTCGGCGCACCGATTCCAGGGTCACCGCGCAGGCGATCGGGGAGCGGGTGCCGATCAGTTCGGCTGCGGCGTTGGCCTCGGGGCTGGCATGTCCGGCGAGCGCGGCCACGATCTGCGCGACACTGTCGTGGGCGTAGCACTCGTCGATCCAGTCGCGTTGGGCGGCAAGCGGGCTCGGCGGTGGGGTGGTTGCGTGGGCGGCCAGCGCCTCGGGCAGCCCGTCGGCGATGATCGCGTCGGTGAAGGCGGCCAGCGCGTCGTGGGCGACGAAGTGGTCGGCGAAACCCAATTCGATGGCATCTGCGCCGGAGAACGGGGCCCCGGTCAGCGCCGCGTGCAGGCCGAGTTGGCCCGGGGCCCGCGACAGGAGATAGGTACCGCCGACGTCGGGAATGAAGCCGATACCCACCTCGGGCATCGCCATCTTCGTGGTGTCGGTGACCACCCGGGTGTTGGCGTGCGCCCCCACCCCGACACCGCCGCCCATCACGATGCCGTCCATCAACGCGACATACGGCTTGGGGAACCGGCCGATCGCCGCGTTGAGGAGGTATTCGTCGTACCAGAAGCGTCGGGCGTCGGCGCCGTCGGCTTTGGCGCTGTGGTAGATCGCGACCACGTCTCCGCCCGCGCACAGTCCACGCTCGCCGGCTCCGGCCAGCACCACCGCGCGCACCGCCGGGTCCTCGGCCCAGGCCGTCAGCGTCGCGGTCATCGCGGTCACCATCGGGGTGTTCAGCGAGTTGATGGCTTTGGGGCGATCCAGGGTCAGCAGGCCGACCCCGTTACGGACCTCAGTCAAGATCCCGTCAGATTCGTCAGTCACGCCTTCGCAATGTAGATACCTAGCCGCCGTTCATTGTGCGCGGGTATGGTTTGGCGGCAGAGCGGCCTGACGACCGTTGGGAACTACGGTGGGCCGCCGAGCGTTGATCCAGTGTTCGCAACCCTTCGCGTCACAGCACCTAAGAGAGGAACGGAACGGTGCGGGAAACCAGCAACCCGGTATTTCGTTCGCTGCCCAAGCAGGGCGGCTACGCACAGTTCGGCACCGGATTCGGAGCCGCCACAGCCCAGCAGCAGATGCACCAGGGCTACCCCGGCCTGCAGAGTCCGGAGACTTCCTACCAGCGGGTTGACAGCCGTCCACTGACCATCGATGACGTCGTCACCAAGACCGGCATCACCCTGGGGGTGCTCAGCGTCGCTGCGGTTATCTCCTTCTTCATGGTGTCGGCCAATCAGGCGCTGGCCGGTCCGCTGACCTTCATCGGCGCATTCGGCGGCTTGGCCCTGGTGATGGTGGCCATGTTCACCCGTAGGCAGGACAGCAAGGCGCTGGTGCTCAGCTACGCGGCGCTGGAGGGCATGTTCCTCGGCGCCATCTCCTGGGTGCTGACCGCCTTCACTGTGGGAACCGGCAACGCCGGCTCGATGATCGGCCAGGCCGTGATGGGCACCCTCGGGGTGTTCGGCGGCATGCTCGTGGTCTACAAGACCGGCGCCATCCGCGTCACCCCGAAGTTCACCCGGATGCTGGTGGCCGGAATGTTCGGTGTGCTGGCCCTGATGATCGGCAACCTGGTGCTGTCGCTGTTCGGCGTCGGTGGAGGTGAGGGTCTGGGCCTGCGCAGCGGCGGCACGCTGTCGATCATTTTCTCGCTGGTCTGCATCGGCATCGCCGCGTTCAGCTTCCTGATCGACTTCGACGCCGCCGACCAGCTGATCCGGGCCGGCGCGCCGGAGAAGGCCGCCTGGGGTATCGCCCTGGGACTGACCGTGACCCTGGTCTGGCTGTACCTGGAGATCCTGCGGCTGCTCAGCTACTTCCAGAACGAGTGACCCGCTAGCTTTCCCCGTTTTCCCCGTTGATGCGATGAAGGAGCGGAGGCCCCGCCCCTTCATCGCATCAACGGGAAAAAACTTAGGAGAGCCGCTCCACGACCATGGCCATGCCCTGGCCGCCGCCCACACACATGGTCTCCACCCCGAACTGCTTGTCGTGGGTGGCCAGGTTGTTGAGCAGGGTGGCGGTGATCCGGGCGCCGGTCATACCGAAGGGGTGGCCCAGCGCGATCGCCCCGCCGGAGACGTTCAGCTTGTCCTCGTCGATACCGAGCTCGCGCGCGGAGCCCAGCACCTGCACGGCGAAGGCCTCGTTGATCTCGAACAGGTCGATGTCGGAGACCGACATCTTGGCGTTCGCCAGTGCCTTCTTGACGGCCTCGATCGGCCCCAGGCCCATGATCTCCGGCGACAGGCCCGACACCCCGGTGGACACGATCCGCGCCAGCGGCTTGAGGCCCAGCTGCTTGGCCTTGGTGTCGCTGGTGATGATGACCGCGGCCGCACCGTCGTTCAGCGGGCAGGCGTTGCCGGCGGTGATCGTACCGTTGGGACGGAACACCGGCTTGAGCTGGCTGATCTTCTCGTAGGTGGTGCCGGCGCGCGGGCCGTCGTCGGTGCTCACCACGGTGCCGTCGGGCAGCGTCACCGGGGAGATCTCGCGGGCGAAGAAGCCGCTCTTGATGGCCTCCTCGGCACGGTTCTGGCTGCGCACACCCCAGTGGTCCTGGTCCTCGCGGCTGATCCCGGTGTGCAGCACCACGTTCTCGGCGGTCTGGCCCATGGCGATGTAGACGTCGGGCAGCAGGTTGTCGGCGCGCGGGTCATGCCACTCTTCTGCACCGGCCGCGGCGGCCTCGGACCGGGCCATGGCGTCGTTGAACAGCGAGTTCTTGCTGTTAGGGGCGCCGTCGGCGGCACCGATACCGAACTGCGAGACGGTCTCCACACCGGCGGAGATGAACGCGTCGCCTTCGCCGGCCTTGATCGCGTGGAACGCCATCCGGGTGGTCTGCAGCGACGACGAGCAGTACCGGTTAACCGTGGTGCCCGGCAGGAAGTCGTAGCCGAGCAGGACCGACACGACGCGCCCGATGTTGTAGCCGGACGCACCACCGGGCTGGCCGCAGCCCATCATCAGGTCGTCGATCTGGTGCGGGTTCAGCTCGGGCACCTTGTCCAGGGCGGCGCGCACCATCTGGGCGGCCAGGTCGTCGGGCCGGATCGTGACCAGGGAACCCTTGCCGGCCCGGCCGATCGGCGAACGCGCAGTTGAGACGATGACAGCTTCGGGCACTTGAAGACTCCTTGAGGTCGGGTACTTCAAGGAAATCTAGCCCGACTGCGCCACCATCGGTGAATCGGGTTCGCCCAGCACCGCGCAGAGCGCCGGGATCATCTGGCCCGCTGCCAGCGCGTACCCGGCCGCCGACGGGTGGTACTGATCCGCGGCGAACAGCAGCTCGGGGCTGTGATGGAACTCCGGCGCGTGGAAGTCGGCGAACGGGACCGCGAGGCCGCCGGCGGCCTTGACGGCCTGGGTCTGGGCGCGGGCCAGCTGGCATGCCCGTAGATGCGCCACCCAGCGCAGCGGTCGTGGGATGACGCTGATCGCGCCGAATTTCGGGCAGGTGCCGACCACCACCACGGCGCCGCCGGCGCGCAGCCTCTTCACCGCGGACCACAGCCGGTGTACCGAGCCGGCGATGCTGTTGAGCGCGGTGACGTCGTTGGCGCCGATCATGATCACGGCCACGTCCGGCGGCGGGCCGGCGACGAACATCGCGTCGACCTGGCCGGCCAGTCCTTTGGATGTGGCGCCCACGATCGCCTTGGTGCTCAACCGAACTCGCTTGCCCGTCTGGAGGGCCAGGGCCTTGGCGATCAGCGCGCCGGGCACCTCTGCCGCGGAACGACAGCCGTAGCCGGTCGCGGTCGAGTCACCGAAGACCATCAGGTGCAGATCGACGTTCGCGTCGTGTGCGAAGGGCCGAACATCGGATTCGCCGGGGCTGTAGACACCGTCGGCGCGGGGCGGTGAGTCCCAGGCCTTGGGGATGGTCTTGCGCGCTCGATCGGCCTGGCCGGCCAGCAGATTGCGTACACCGAGGTAGAGGCCGCCGCTGGAGGCGAATGCGCCGGCCGCGGCCAGCGTGATCGCCGACCGTCGAGGTACCCGCATAGCCATGTCGGTGATCTTAGGGAGCGAACCCCCGCGATACCTGTGCACAGCAAACAAAAGAGGTCACGATGTGGACCCGAAGATGCATCGGAACGAATTCTAAGATTTCCTCAAAAATTATCGCGTGTGACGATAGTTTGAACCGCGTTGGCTGTGCCGGCCCGGGGCCGGCTGAGGGGAGTGTGAATCATGACCGCACCCAGCTTGATACCCAGCTCGTCACATGCCTACACCGGTCTGCGGGCCGGGTTGCGACGTCACCGCTACCCCCGTCATGACGGTCGGCCCGTCGAGATCGTCGAGGACTCGCCCAGCATCGAAGGACGGCTCGCGTGGCTGGCGGCACGGCTCACGATCCGGCCGGTGCTCTCGGTCGGCAGCTACCTCCCGGGCATGCCTTGGCCGTTCGGGTTGCTCGACTTCGCCGCCAAGGTGGTGCTACCGGCGCCGGGCACCGAACGCGTCACCATCCGGCTGCCGCATTGCACGGCTCAGATGGTGCGGGCCGCTGGCGTGCTCCCGGCCGACGGCACTCGTCGAGTGGTGCTCTACATGCACGGCGGCGCCTTTGTGACCTGCGGGGCCAACACCCACGGCCGGCTCGTTACCAAGCTGTCGAAGTACGCCGACTCACCCGTGCTGGTGGTGGAGTACCGGATGATCCCCAAGTACTCCATCGCAGACGCGATCGACGACTGCTACGACGCGTATCGCTGGTTGCGCCGGCAGGGATACGCGCCGGACCAGATCGTGCTGGCCGGCGACTCCGCCGGCGGCTACCTGTCGCTCGCGCTGGCCGAGCGCCTGCTCGACGAGGACGACGAGGAGTCACCGGCTGCGATCGTGGCGTTGTCGCCGCTGCTGGAGATCGCCAAGGAGGCCAAGAAGGCACACCCGAACATCCACACCGGTGCGATGTTCCCGCCCCAGGCGTTCGACGCGTTCGTCGAGCTCATCCATGCCGCCGCCGGGCGGGACCGCGTCCACGGCAGCGACGTCCTCGAACCGCTCCAGCACGTCCGGCCCGGTTTGCCGCGCACCCTGATCCACGTCTCCGGTTCGGAGGTGTTGCTGCACGACGCCCGGCTCGGGGCCAAAGTTCTTGCGGCGGCCGGTGTTCCGGTGGAGGTTCGAGTGTGGCCCGGCCAGATCCACGTCTTCCAGCTCACCGCGCCGCTGGTTCCCGAGGCCACCCGCTCGCTGCGCCAGATCGGCGAATACATCCGGGACGCCACCGGTTGACCCGGGAGGGCGAACAACCTGACACCATGGCAGGCATGCGGATAGCGCGCCACATCTCTGATCTGATCGGCAACACCCCCCTGGTCGAGCTGAGTTCGATCGTCCCGCCCGGGGCGGGCCGGGTGGTGGCCAAGGTCGAATACCTCAACCCCGGTGCGAGTTCCAAGGACCGCATCGCGGTGAAGATGATCGACGCGGCCGAGGCCAGTGGCGCACTCAAACCCGGCGGCACCATCGTCGAACCCACCTCGGGCAACACCGGTGTCGGGCTGGCGCTGGTCGCGCAGCGCCGCGGCTACAAGTGCGTGTTCGTTTGCCCGGACAAGGTCAGCGAGGACAAGCAGAACGTGTTGCGGGCCTACGGCGCCGAAGTCGTGGTGTGCCCGACCGCCGTGTCGCCGGACGACCCGGCCAGCTACTACAGCGTCTCCAACCGGCTGGTCACCGAGATCGACGGCGCCTGGAAGCCCGACCAGTACTCCAACCCCGCCGGGCCGGACAGTCACTATGAGACCACCGGTCCGGAGATCTGGGCCGACACCGACGGCCAGGTCACACACTTCGTGGCGGGCATCGGCACCGGCGGCACCATCACCGGCACCGGCCGCTACCTCAAGGAGGTGTCGGAAGGCCGAGTCCAGATCGTCGGCGCGGACCCGGAGGGCTCGGTCTACTCCGGTGGCACCGGCCGGCCCTACCTGGTGGAAGGCGTCGGTGAGGACTTCTGGCCGGCTGCCTACGACCCGAGCATTCCCGACGAGATCATCGCCGTGTCCGACGCCGACTCGTTCGAGATGACCCGGCGCCTGGCCCGCGAAGAGGCGCTGCTGGTCGGCGGCTCCTGCGGGATGGCCGTGGTGGCCGCGGTGGAGGCGGCCGTCAAGGCCGGGCCCGACGCGCTCGTGGTTGTCCTGCTGCCCGACGGCGGCCGCGGCTACATGTCGAAGCTGTTCAACGACGCGTGGATGTCGTCCTACGGGTTCCTGCGTTCCCGGCTGGACGGCTCGACCGTGCAGCCCACCGTCGCCGACGTGCTGCGCGCCAAGTCCGGGGTGCTGCCGGACCTGGTGCACACCCACCCGTCGGAGACGCTGCGCGACGCCATAGGCATCCTGCGCGAGTACGGGGTGTCGCAGATGCCCGTCGTCGGCGCCGAGCCGCCGGTGATGGCCGGCGAGGTGGCCGGCAGCGTGTCCGAACGCGACCTGCTCTCAGCGGTGTTCGAGGGCCGGGCCAAGCTCGCCGACGCGGTGTCGCAGCACATGGGCCCGCCGCTGCCGCTGATCGGCTCCGGCGAGGTGGTCGGCGTCGCCGCGAATACCCTGGCCGAGGTCGACGCGGTGATGGTCGTCGAGGACGGCAAGCCGGTAGGTGTGATCACCCGCCACGACCTGCTGGGTTTCTTGTCGGACGGGCCACGCCGCCGATAACCTCGCGGCGGCAGGCCTGCTGCGTTAGCGTTTTGCCGATTCGGTGATCGCACGCCAGGTTCATTCAAGAGAGGGTGTCCATGACCAACCTTCCGCCTCCCCCCGGTGAATACCCGCCGCCGATGCCCGGCGACTACCCGCCTGTCTCTTATACACATCT
>NZ_CP083985.1:1151959-1152079 GCF_020172665.1 [Mycobacterium] zoologicum
CGGCGTAACATTAAAAAAAAAAAAAAAAGTAGAAAATAAGGAGAACGTAATAGACTAGCAATCAAAACACGAATAAGAATCACTACGACAGATGCTGAAGTACGAACGGTAGAACCGGCC
>NZ_CP083985.1:1152179-1152250 GCF_020172665.1 [Mycobacterium] zoologicum
CGCCAATCCTGTACATCACGACCCCGCACACAAGTAGTACCACAGATCCATTCGTCGTTCCTTTTTTTTTT
>NZ_CP083985.1:1152301-1225051 GCF_020172665.1 [Mycobacterium] zoologicum
AGATGTGTATAAGAGACAGGGTAACTTCCCGCCGCCCGCTCCGGGCTACTACTCGCCGCCGGTCGGGAACCCGGTGGGCCAGCTTCCCCAGCAGGCCTACACGTCGTGGCTCACCCGTTTCGGGGCGTACCTGATCGACACCCTCCCGGTGATGGTCGTTTACGGAATCCCGTCGATGATCGCCAGCGGTATGGCCGAGAAGGAATGCATCACTACGTCCTCGGGTGTGGCGTGCACGGTCACGCCGTCGAGCGTCGGCGTGCTGCTGATGTTCGTGGGTTGGGTGGCGGCGATGGCCTACGTGATCTGGAACTACGGCTACCGGCAGGGGACCACCGGCTCGAGCATCGGCAAGTCGGTGCTGAAGTTCAAGGTGGTCTCCGAGCAGACCGGGCTGCCGATCGGGTTCGGCATGTCCGTGGTGCGCCAGCTGGCCCACATCGTCGACAGCATCACGTTCTTCATCGGGTACCTGTTCCCGTTGTGGGACGCCAAACGTCAGACGCTGGCCGACAAGATCATGACGACGGTCTGCCTGCCCATTCAATGAGCTGCGGGGCCGGCGGCGCCGGGTTGACCCGTCGGCGATTGATCTGGCTGGCGGGCGCTGCGGGTGTGGGCGCGGCCGCGGAGCTCAGCGGGTGTGCGCGTCGGGCGGACCCGCCGGCATCGGCGAGCCCGGCTGCACCAGAGCCGATTCCTACTGCACCACAGCCGATTTCGGCGCCCGCGCCCGAGTCGATCGCGCCGCCCCCGCGCGTCGGTGCGTCGGCTCCGCTGCTGTGCCGTGACGCTTGGGGAGCCAGGCCGCCCCGGGGACCGGGGGTGCCGCACACTCCCAATCGCATGACGGTCCACCACACTGAAGTGGTTCTCGGCGACAACAGCGACGCACCTGCCCGCCTGCGGCAACACCAGCGCTACCACCAGGATTCGCACGGGTGGATCGACATCGCCTACCACATCGGCGTCGACCGAAACGGGAACATCTACCAGCTGCGCAGCCCAGAGATCGTGGGGGACACCGCAACAGGCTACGACCCGACCGGTCATTTCCTGGTCGTGTGCGAGGGCGACTTCGACAAGGAACCCGTGTCGGATGCTCAGCTCAACGCAGCGGCACTGGTGTTCGCCTGGGCGGCTCAGCGGTTCGCCATTGCGACCGACACGCTGGCCGGGCATCGCGATGTCAGCGATGGCACCACCTGTCCCGGGGAGAGCCTGTACGCGCATGTAACCTCGGGCGACCTCAAGCGTCGCATCGACGGATTCATCGCCGACGGCCCGGTGGATCTGCACGTGACATGTGGCCCGGAAGCGGCCGCGATCGTGGCCGACATCGAGGCGGGGCGTCGCTGACGTCAGCAGCAAATCATCTGACGTGGCCTGGTGGCTGGTGGCCTAGGCTGGTCAGCGATGACTGAGCACCGCAAACCCATGGGCCTGGCCACCACCGCGATCCACGCCGGATACCGCCCCGACCCCGCGACCGGGGCGGTCAACGCGCCGATCTATGCCAGCAGCACCTTCGCCCAGGACGGCGTCGGCGGACTGCGCAGCGGCTTCGAGTACGCCCGCACCGGCAACCCGACCCGCGCCGCCCTGGAAGCCGCCCTGGCCGCGGTCGAACGGGGCCGTTACGGGCGGGCGTTCTCCTCCGGGATGGCCGCCACCGACTGTGCGCTGCGGGCGATGCTGCGTCCGGGTGATCACCTGATCATCCCGGACGACGCCTACGGCGGCACCTTCCGGCTGATCGACAAGGTGTTCGCCCACTGGGGTGTGACGCACACGCCGGTGCCGCTGTCGGATCTGGCCGCGGTGCGCGCCGCGCTCACCGACACCACCCGGCTGATCTGGGTGGAGACCCCCACCAACCCGCTGCTGTCGATCGCCGACATCGCAGGCATAGCAGCCATCGGGCACGAAAAAGACGTAAAGATATTGGTGGACAACACTTTCGCCTCACCCGCCCTGCAGCAGCCACTGACCCTGGGTGCCGACGTGGTGCTGCACTCGACCACCAAATACATCGGCGGGCACTCCGATGTGGTGGGTGGCGCATTGGTCACCGACGACGAGGAACTCGACGCCGCCTTCGCGTTCCTGCAGAACGGGGCCGGCGCCGTCCCGGGTCCCTTCGACGCCTATCTGACCATGCGGGGCCTCAAGACGCTGGTGCTGCGGATGCAGCGGCACAGCGAAAACGCCGCGGCGGTCGCCGATTTCCTCAACGGGCACCCCGCGGTGGCCAGCGTGCTCTACCCGGGTCTGCCCGGGCACGCCGGACACGACGTCGCCGCGGCACAGATGAGCGGCTTCGGTGGCATGGTGTCGGTGCGCATGCGCGGCGGTCGGGCCGCGGCACAACAACTCTGCGCGGCGACCCGGATCTTCATCCTGGCCGAGTCGCTGGGCGGGGTCGAGTCGCTGATCGAACACCCAGGCGCCATGACGCACGCGTCGACGGCCGGCTCACAACTGGAAGTCCCCGACGACCTGGTGCGGCTGTCGGTCGGTATCGAGGACATCGGGGACCTGCTCGCCGATCTGGAGCAGGCGCTGAGTCAAGCTCAGGAGTGATAGGGCTCCGCGCTGACCAGGGTCACCTTGACGGTCTTGCCGCTGGGCACCGTGTAGCTGCGCTCCTCGTCCACCTTGGCGCCGAGCAGGGCGTGGCCCAGCGGCGAGTTCGGTGAGTACACCTCGAGCTTGTCTTCGCTGATGCCTTCCTGGCGGGTGGCGATCAGGAAGGTCTCGGTGTCCGATTTGTCGCCGTCGTAGAAGACCTTGACCACAGAACCCGGCAGGGCCACCCCGGACTGCGTCGGGGCCTCGCCGACCTTGGCGTTGTTCAGCAGCTCCTGTAGTTGCCGGATGCGGGCCTCCTGCTGGCCCTGCTCCTCGCGTGCGGCGTGATAGCCGCCGTTCTCCCGCAGGTCGCCTTCTTCGCGGCGGTCGTTGATCTCCGCGGCGATCACCGGACGGTTTGCGATCAGCTGGTCGAGTTCGGCCTTGAGCCGGTCGTGTGACTCCTGCGTCAACCAGGTCACCTGGGTGTCCGTCATCTCACTGTGCTCCTCGTGTCGTCGGACCCGGCGATCTCAGTCAGCGGGGGTCGACGCTTGTAAATAATGCAGTCGTTAATGCAGCAATACACGGTCCCATCCGGAACCGTGTATCGGTACACGGTACCACCGCACCGTCAGGGTGACTGTAAATAACCTGGTACATCGGTCCCGCAACCGTAGACATCGCCCATGACCGGGGGCTGGGACGACGCGACGGTCGTCGTCACCTGGACGGTCGCCGACTCCGACGGCCCGATCAGCAGCTCACGCCGGCCGGCCTCGCTGCCGTCGGCCGCCCGGACCCGCACGATGCAGTCCACCGGGCGTGACGGATCGGTCCTGGTCACGTTGATCGTCACCGACACCGTGTGGTCGTCGAGCACCCGGTAGCCGTACATGTCGCCCTTGACCTCGGCGGCGGTCAGCCGCTGGTAGCCCAGCACGGCCAGCGCGGCAGCGGTCGCGACCGCCAGCACGCCGAGGGTGATCGCCAGCAGCCGCCGGGGCAGGGCACTGCCTCGGGAATCCCCGTAACGGGCCGGCGTCGGGTCGGTCGTGGAGTCGGTCATCGTGCGGTGCGCCCCATGGTCGTCGGGATCGGTTGCCGCGCCCGCCGCGCGTGGTGGAACGATGGGGGCCGGAAACCAACCAGAACTATAGGGGCAATAGGGGAACGTGCAGATGAGCGGACTGCGGTTGATGGCGGTGCACGCCCACCCCGACGACGAGTCCAGCAAGGGGGCCGCGACCCTGGCCCGCTACGCCGACGCCGGGCACCGGGTGATGGTGGTGACGCTGACCGGCGGGGAGCGCGGCGACATCCTCAACCCGGCGATGGACCTGCCGGACGTGCACGGGCGCATCGCCGAGGTTCGTCGCGGCGAGATGGCCAAGGCCGCCGAGATCCTCGGCGTCGAACATCACTGGCTGGGGTTCGTCGACTCCGGGCTGCCCCAGGGGGACCCGCTGCCCCCGTTGCCGGATGGCTGCTTCGCGCTGGAGCCACTGGAGGTGCCCACCGAGGCCCTGGTGCGCGTGATCCGGGAGTTCCGCCCGCACGTGATGACCACCTACGACGAGAACGGCGGATACCCGCACCCCGATCACATTCGCTGCCACCAGGTTTCGGTGGCAGCCTTCGAGGCCGCCGGTGACTACCGCCGCTTCCCGGAGGCCGGTGAGGCGTGGCCGGTCGCCAAGCTGTACTACAACCACGGATTCCTGCGGCAACGAATGCAGATGCTGCAGGACGAATTCGCCAAGCGCGGCGAGGTCGGCCCGTTCGCCAGGTGGCTGAAGCATTGGCAGCCCGACCATGACGTGTTCGCCGACCGGGTGACCAGCCGCATCGAGTGCTCCGACTACTTCTCCCAGCGCGACGACGCGCTGCGCGCGCACGCCACTCAGATCGATCCGAACGGTGATTTCTTCGCCGCCCCGATCGAATGGCAGCAACGACTGTGGCCCACCGAGGAATTCGAGCTGGCCCGGTCCCGGGTGCCGGTTAGCCTGCCCGAGACCGACCTGTTCGCCGGGATCGAGGACAACTGATGACTCACGCTGCACTGACCACGCTGTTGCTGTTGGCCGACGACGTGCCCCGCAACACCGGGCCGGACTTCGGCAAGGCCAGTCCGTTGGGACTGTTGGTGATCGTGTTGCTGCTGTTGGGCACCTTCGGGTTGGTGCGGTCGATGAACACCCAGCTCAAGAAGCTGCCGGAATCGTTCGACCCCGAGGACCCGGCCGCCGACCAGGCCGCCGACGACGGGACCGTCGGTGAGGGCGACAAAGCGCAAGGCTGAATAGGCCGTCCGCACCTGGATTAACGTAGGTGGTGTGGTCAACCGCCTTGCACAGTCCACCAGTCCGTATCTGCGTCAGCATGCCGACAACCCGGTGGACTGGCAGGAGTGGACACCGCAGGCGCTGGCCGAAGCCGCGCGGCGCGACGTGCCGATCCTGCTCTCGGTCGGTTACGCAGCCTGTCACTGGTGCCATGTCATGGGCCACGGATCTTTCGAGGACCCCGAGGTCGCCGAAGCGATGAACGCCGATTTCGTGTGTATCAAGGTCGACCGCGAGGAACGCCCGGACATCGACGCGATCTACATGAACGCCACCATCGCGCTCACCGGCCGCGGCGGCTGGCCGATGACCTGCTTCCTGACTCCCGACGGCCGGCCGTTCTTCTGTGGCACTTACTACCCGAAACCCGCTTTCCTGGAACTGCTTTCGGCGGTGACCAAGACCTGGCGGGAGCGTCGTGACGAAGTGCTGGACACCTCGCAGCACATCGCCGACGAGTTGCGCTCGATGGCCACCGGCGTGCTCGGGGACGGGGTGCCGGTGGACACTGCGCTGTGCGACGCCGCGGTGGCGGCGGTGCTGGCGGATCAGGACCTCGAGCACGGCGGTTTCGGCGGTGCGCCGAAGTTCCCGCCGTCGGCGCTGCTGGAAACCCTGCTGCGACACCACGAACGCACCGGCGGCGGCGCCGCGCTGGACGCGGTGGCCCGCGTCGGGCGGGCGATGGCCCGGGGCGGAATCTACGATCAGCTGGCCGGTGGATTCGCCCGCTACAGTGTCGACACTGCCTGGGTGGTACCGCATTTCGAGAAGATGCTGTATGACAACGCCTTGCTACTGCGGGGCTATGCGCACTGGGCCCGCCGCACCGGTGATCCGCTGGCGATCCGCATCGCCGACCAGACCGCGCGGTTTCTGCTCGATGACCTCTGCGACGGCGGCATGTTCGTCTCGTCGCTGGACGCCGACGCCGACGGCCGGGAGGGCTTGACCTATGTCTGGACCCGCCAGCAGTTGCAGGATCTGCTGGGCGAGGACGACGGCGCTTGGGCGGCAGACGTTTTCGGGGTCACCCCAGGTGGCACTTTTGAAGCGGGTGCCTCTGTCCTGCAACTGCCGGTCGACTCGTCCGATCAACAGCGATTCGAGCGGATCAGGCAGCGGTTGCTGGTCGCCCGACGCAGCCGGCCCCAGCCCGCCCGCGACGACAAAGTCGTCACCGCCTGGAACGGGATGGCGATCACCGCCCTGACCGAAGCCGCTGTGGCGCTGGGGGATTGGAGCCTTCTCGGTGCGGCGCAGGGCTGCGCAACGGCGGTGGTCGACCTGCACCTGGTGGACGGTCGGCTGCGCCGGGCCAGCCTGGGCGGCCGCGTCGGCGACAGCGCGGCCATGCTGGAGGACTACGGCGCGCTGGCCACCGGCCTGCTCAGCGTCCATCAGCTCACCGGCGACCCGCAGACCCTGCAAGCCGCCACCGGCCTGCTGGACACCGCCCTGGAGCACTTCGCCGACCCGGCGCATCCCGGCCGCTGGTTCGACAGCGCCGATGACGCCGAGGCGCTGGTGATGCGCCCCGCCGAACCGGCCGATGGTGCCACCCCGTCGGGGGCGGCGCTGATCACCGAGGCGCTGCTGACCGCCGCGCATCTGGCCGATGCGCCGCGGGGCGAACGCTACCGACAGGCGGCGGAGCAGGCGTTGGCGGCGCATTCAGGGCTGCTGGCCCGCTCGCCCCGGGCGGCTGGGCACTGGCTGGCGGTCGCCGAGACCTACGTGCGGGGGCCGCTGCAGGTGGCGGTGGCCTGCGAGCGCCCCGACTCGACCCTGCTGACGCAGGCCCGGCAACTGGCGCCCGGCGGGGCGATCGTCGTCGGCGGCGCGGCCGGCTCCTCGGAGCTGCTGATCGGGCGCGACCGCGTGGGCGGCGCCGACGCCGCCTACGTCTGCCGGGGCACCGTGTGCGACCTGCCGGTGACCGGCACGGCCGAGTTGGCAGCGGCCCTTGAAGTGCCCGCGATGCGGTCTTCCGTGTAACCTGCGCCACATGACGAGCGCACCCGAGCGAGCCCAGGCCATCACCGAGACCGTCCACCGCTACATCGAGCTGGTGGGCAGCGGCGACGCCGACGCGCTGGTCGGGCTGTATGCCACCGACGCCACCCTGGAGGACCCGGTCGGCGGTGAGGTGCACATCGGCCACCAGGCCATCCGCAACTTCTACTCGGCCATCACCGGGCTGGACCGCAAGGCCGAGTTGGTGACGCTGCGGGTCGCCGGCAACGAGGCGGCGTTCCATTTCGCGCTGACCATCACCAATGGCGACCACCGGATGCGCATCGAACCGATCGACGTGATGGTGTTCGACGGCGACGGCAAGATCGCGGGGATGAAGGCCTACTGGTCGGCGGAGAACATCACCCAGCTGTAGCCAGCACTTTGGCGTCCTCGTCGGCGAAGCGGTCCTCCAGCGCCAGCGGCGTGTAGTCCACGTCGATCTCTTCCAGCGGACGCCCGCGGGCGCTTTCGATGGTGCCCAGGCGGCGCATTCCCTTGTCCATCGCGTAGCCGGCGAACTCTGCCGTGGTCAGCCCGAACGGGACGTCGTCGCCGTAGAGCCCGAAGACCTCGTCGACGACGCGCACCGCCACCGGCACCAGCTCGTTCAGGCGCGCCTCGAACACCGCCCAGTTGGCGTCGTCGGCGGCCACGTGGCGCCGGCAGGTGAAGGTGCCCCACGCCATGTGCCGGCGCTCGTCGTCGCCGATGTGGCCGATCAGCTCCATCATTCCGGGCAGGATGCCGCGGTGGGCGCAGACCCGCTTCCAGGCCTGGTAGCCGGTGAGCGCCAAGGTGCCTTCGACCACGTGGTTGTAGGTCACCGAGGCCCGGATCTGCGCGGCCGGCGACGGGTCGGCCAGCAGCGCGTTCAGTGATTGCGGCAGTTCGGTGTTGAAGATCCGCAAGTACGACGGCATCGGGTCCAGCAGGCTCTGCAGATCTTCGGTGATCCCGACCGCGTCGAGCCACAGCCGGAACACTTGAACGTGCTTGGCCTCCTCGAATGCGAACTGGGTCAGATACATCTCGTCACCGAGCCTGCCTTCGGCGCGCATCGCCGCCATGAACGGCTGGATATCGCTGGTGACGGCTTCCTCGCCGGCGATGAAGATCGCGCAGAGTCGGGTGGCGAGGTCACGCTCCCGCTCCGACAGCGACTCCCAATCCTGCCGATCGCGGGAGAAGTCGATGTCGGCGGGGTTCCAGGATTTCGCGTTGCCACCGGCGAACAGCTTCAAAGGCAAACTGTGCCAATTGAGTCCACCGCCGGCCAGCGAACCGTAAGCGGTTCGGCTCACCCCGGTCATGCGACGCCGCCGTCGAACAGGTAGCTCATGCCGGCTGACAGCATCTGCTGCGCGGCCTGGTAGAGCTCGGTCATCTGGTCACTGACGGAGGTGAAATCACCGGCGGTGAGCGCCGGGTGGCCGTCGGAATTCAGGATCGAGGTCGCCAGGTCGTCGCGCGCGTTGAGGAAGCCCGCGGTGATGCTGGTGGCCGGGTCGGTCCACATCTGAGTGAAGGCGTCGGGGAGGCCCATCTCCAGCCGCAGGGCCGCCAGCACCATGGGCAGCTCGATGTCCTTGAGCGCCAAGGGCAGGTTCTCGACGAGCGCCGCCGTGGCACCGCTCGGGTCGGCCATGAAGGCGTTGATGACGCTGCCCAGGTTGGGCATCCACGTAGCGTCCGTCATCCGGTCCAGCACCGAGGGCACGTCCTGCTGGCCACCGAAGATCTTCTCGAACTGCTCGTCGCCGACCGCGGCCTTGATCTGATCGAACTCCAGGTTGGTCGTCACCCAGCCGATGGGGTTGTGCGTCTGGTCCATGGCGTAGTCGTACTGGAAGATCCGCTGCTGGATCTCCGCGGCGTACTCGGCGGCGCTGACGGTCGGGTAGTCCGACGGCAGCAGGGTGCCGACCTCGCCGACCGGCACGGTTCCGAGGATCTGCGCATTGGCCGGGATGTCACCGTTGAGGCCCTGGATGCGCAGCGCAAGCAGCCCGTCCTGCAGGCCGGAGGTGTTGATCCAGTTGGCGACACCCGGGTTCTGGTCGCTCAGCACGTAGTAGGTGTAGCCGTCGGAGTCGTGGAACGCCTGGGTGTTGTTGAGGCTGCCGGTGACGGTCGCGTACGCCGAGGTGCCCGTCCAGGCGTTGGCGATCTGGGCGCCGGTGTAGGTGGCGTCGATGTTGGGCACCTTGACGACCATCGCCTCGCCGTCCGAGACCTGGAAGTGCACGAAGCTGGTGATCTGACCGGGCAGCAGCGGCCCGCCCGGGATGGCGTTGGTGGTCGTGGCCCAGGGCTTCACCGAATCCATCGGGATGGTGTCGAAGACGTACTGCAGGCCCAGCAGGGTGAAGCTGGAGTTGTTGTCCACCAGGTTGTCGCCGGCCTGGCCCAGCAGCGCGGAGATGTCGTCATCGGAGAGCACCGGCAACGTGAACGCGGGCTGGTCCTCCAGCGCGACCGAGACCGCGGTGTGCGGCAGACCCCAGTCACCGAGGGTGTCGCGGATCAGCACCGAGCCGTAGCCGTCGGTGTCGATCCAGTTGGCGCCGGTGGGCGCGTCGGGGCCCACGTAGATGGTGTAGCTGCCGTCGGGGTTGGCGTGGAACTCCGACAGGTTGAAGGCGGTGACCGAGTGCCAGTCGGTCTCCTTGGTCATGCCGTTGCCGGTCATCATCGTGAAGGTCACTTCCTCGGTGCCCGGTCCGGGGTGCACGGTGACCACCTCGGTCTTGTCCCCGACGGGCAGCAGGTGGTACTGCTCGTCCGGGTTCGGGCTGTTCAAGAAGTTGTAGGGCTCGGCGCCCGGGGCGTTCCACTGATAGGGGATCACCGACGTGGAGTTCTGCGAGTAGCTGTGGTCGAGGTTGTACTGCGAGAGTCCGAGGACCAGCTGGTTCATCGCCGACATCTGCGCGTACCCGGGCAGCAGGGTCTTGTCGAAATCGGTGACGAACGGGTACTGGCTGTTCGTGGCGATGACGGTGTTCTGCCCCGCGACGATCTGGTCCAGCAGGGCCTGGAACGGGCTCGTTGATCCCGTCGTCAGCAGGATCGACGGCGCCTTGACCGCCGGCGGCGTCGCTGACGCCGCGGGGGACGCCGTCAAGGCGACCACCAGCGCGCCGGCCGCCGTGGCCGCCGCACGAGCGCGTCCCGGCGACGCCGGACGGGTGACTTTCGAGGCGGACTGCTGGTGTGTCATCTTGCTCCAGGTGCTGATAGATCGGCTGATTCCCGCTAATGCTGGCTTGAAGCAATCCGGTGATACAAGTGGCAGATGCACCGATTTCCCATCCAAAATCCGGCGTCACTAGTGCACTATGCACCATTGTCGGATACGCTCCGCCGGTGAACTGGGAGCGGCCATCCGACCGGGTCTGCGAGCTGATGCGCCAAGGCGCCCAGCTGGGCGTGAGCGGTCTCGAACCGTGGCTGGGTGAACTTCACCGGGCAACACTCGCTTCGGACTATGTGCGCACCATCGCCGATGATCCGGTGATCGTCGAGGCGGTCCGCCAAAGCCTTCGCTCGAACCTGCTGCACTGGCTGGCAGCGAACGTCGCTCACCCCGCAACGCCGGTAGCGCCCAACCTCGATGACGAATCACTCACCGCCGCACGTGATCTGGTTCGTCACGGGTTGGATGAAGCGGCGATCGTCGACGGCTACCGGGTCGCGCACAATGTGACATGGAAGTCCTGGCTGCAACTCGCATGTGAATTGACGTCCGACCCGGACGAACTGCGCGAGCTACTCGATGTGTCGGCTCGCTCGCTGGCGGGCTTCATCGACGAGACGGTCGGTGCGGTCTGTCGCCAGATCCGAATCGAGCGCAATGACCTGACCCGCGGAACACACGCCCAGCGACGGCAGACCGTCGCGCTGGTCATCGATGGTGCACCGATCAGCCAGCGGCACATCGAGGATCGCCTCGGGTACCAACTCGGGGGGAGCCACACCGCGGTGGTGATCTGGGGCGACGAATCCAACGTCAATCTGTCCGATCTGGATCGCGCCGCCGAAATGTTGATGGGCAACACCGAAGGGCGGGCGTTGTCGGTGCTGGCCGATGCCCGGACCCGTTGGGTATGGCTGCCCGGAGTCGACGCCCCGGACCTCGGCGACATTGCCGTCGAACTGGGTCAGCGGTCAGGTGTGCGGATGGCCATCGGGCCGACGGCGGCGGGTATCGAGGGGTTTCGCAGCAGCCATCTCGACGCGATCACCACCCAGCGCATGATGGCGCGACTGGGCTCACCGCAGCGGCTCGCCAAGTTCACCGACATCTACCTCATCGCGCTGGTCACCGCGAACACGGACGAAGCGGACCGCTTCATCACACAGACGCTCGGGGACTTCGAGTCTGCCGACGCCGAACTGCAGCGCACCGTCCTGACCTTCATCTACGAGCAGTGCAACGCCGCGCGAACGGCCGAGCTGCTGTACACCCATCGAAACACGGTGCTGCGCAGGATCGCCCGCGCCAACGAGTTGTTGCCGCAGTCATTGGAGAAGGGCGGCGTGCACATCGCGGTCGCGCTGGAAGTCCTGCACTGGCGTGGCGTGAGCCGTTAATACAGCGCCGCGAACCAGATCGCGATGTACTGACAGACCGCCGCCACCGCGGTGCAGGCGTGGAAGAACTCGTGGTAGCCGAACGTGGCCGGCCACGGGTTCGGCCACTTCAGCGCGTACATGATCGCCCCGATGCTGTAGAGCGCGCCGCCGACGGTCAGCAGCACCATGGCCGCCACCCCGGCGTTGTGCATGATCGTGGCGATGAAGAACGCCGACACCCAGCCCAGCAGCAGGTAGAGCGGCACCCCCACCCATTTCGGGGCGGTCGGCCAGCACAACTTAAGCACCACCCCGGCCAGTGCGCCGCCCCACACGATCATCATCACCAGCCGTTCCTGGCGGCCGTGATCCATCGCCAGCAGTGCGAACGGGGTGTAGGTGCCGGCGATGAAGATGAAGATCATCGCGTGATCGAGGCGCTTCATCCGGATCCGGGTGGCCACCGATTTCCAGGTCACCCGGTGATACGTTGCGCTGACGGCGAACATGCCGACCACCGAGATGGTGTAGGCCAGCGTCGCCAATCCGGCTTCGAGGCCGGCCAGCGGCCAGGTCACCGCGATCAGGGTGATCCCGGCGATGACCGCCACGATCGCCGAGACCAGGTGAATCCACCCGCGGGCTCTCGGTTTCACCGGCCCCGCAGCGAAGTCGGGCAGCTCAGGGTTGGGCTCGGCGATGATGTCGGCGTGGGTGCTCATGGACCTTCCCCAAGCGGATTCCCGGATGCGATTGGCGGCAACTTCTCCCGATCACAGTAGTCTGGGTTTTTGTGGCGATCATCCCGGCGCGCCTGAAAGAGCCGCTGTACCGGCTCTACGAATTGCGGCTACGGCAGGGCCTGGCGGCCTCCCGATCGGCGCTGCCGCGCCATATCGCCGTGCTGTGCGACGGCAACCGGCGCTGGGCCCGCGACGCCGGCTACGACGACGTCAGCTACGGCTACCGGATGGGCGCTGCCAAGATCGCCGAGATGCTGCGGTGGTGCGCCGACGCCGGCATCGAGATGGCCACCGTCTATCTGCTGTCCACCGAGAACCTGCAACGCGACCGCGAAGAGCTCGCCGCGCTCATCGAGATCATCACCGATGTGGTGGAGGAGATCTGCGCACCGGCCAACCGCTGGAGCGTGCGCACCGTCGGGGACCTGGAACTGATCGGCGCCGAGGCTGCCCAACGGTTGCGCGCCGCGGTAGAGGGCACAGCTCGCACGGGTGAGTTTCACGTCAACGTCGCCGTCGGCTACGGCGGCCGGCAGGAGATCGTCGACGCCGTGCGCGGCCTGCTCGGCAAGGAACTGGCCAACGGCGCCACCGCCGAGGAACTGGTCGAAGCCGTGACCGTCGAGGGCATTTCGGAGAACCTCTACACCTCCGGTCAGCCCGATCCCGATCTGGTGATCCGCACCTCCGGCGAGCAGCGGCTGTCCGGCTTCCTGCTGTGGCAGAGCGCCTATTCGGAGATGTGGTTCACCGAGGCGCACTGGCCGGCGTTCCGCCGGGTCGACTTCCTGCGCGCGCTGCGCGACTACAGCGTTCGACATCGGCGATTCGGGCGGTAGCGGTGATCGTGCTGTCGGGCCTGGTGTTCACCCTGAGCTGGTGGCTCGGGACCTACCTGCTGGCCCGGGACCCCCGCAAGCCGGTGCTGGTGCTGGCCGCCGTCGGGCTGTGCGGCTTCGCGGCCGTGGTCGCCGCCGACGCGGTGCGGGCGGTGTGGCAGCCGGAGCTACTCGGCAAGCTGGAGATCTACCTGGCCGTGGTGCCCGGGGTGGCCTGGTTCGCGGTGCTGCTGGAGTTGGGCCGGCCCTGCGACCGTTGGGGCGGCCGGGGGCGTGAGACGCTGCTGATCGGCGCGGTGGCCGCGGTGGCGCTGACCGGTGCGGCCTGGGCCGGCAGCGTCGATGGACCACTGCGGGCCGGGCACTGGCTGCTGTTCGCGGTGATCTCGGCGTCCACGGTCGGGGCGATGGTCAAGGCGCTGATCCGGCCGGCGCAGCCCGGTTCGGTGCTCGGGGTGGTGGTCGTCGCGACGTTGTTCTTCGCGTTGGCCAACGCGATCCTGATCATCCCGCTCGGGGTGGTGCCCAGCGGGATCGCGTTGGCCGCCACCGGTTTCGACGTGCTGCTGCTGGGGCTGGCGGTGGCGCTGTGGGATGCCTTCGACGAGGGCCAGGCGCTGCGCCTGGACATGCTGCGCTCGTTTCTGGCCTCCGGCGCGATGACGACGCTGCTGGGCGGCCAGGTCCTGCTCGCGTTGGTGCTGACCCGCGGCGACACCGGCACCCAGGTCGTGCTGACGGTGCTGATGTTCACCATGATCGCGGTGGCCATCGAGGCGCAGGTGTTCATCGACCGGCTGGCCGGGATCTTCGACCGGCTCGCGTTCTGGCGGTCCCCGGAGCTGCGCGCCGACCGTGCCGCGCTGCGCGAGACCGAGGCGGCGCTGGCGCTGCGCTCGAGCGGCCCGCTCGACGACCTCGACGAGGACGCCTTCGTCCGGCTCACCCGGCGGGCGCTGGGCCACTACGGGGATCTGTCGAAACTGGTCGCCAGCCCGCTGACCGCGCTGCCGGTGATCGACGAGCGACTGGCGGCCCGCGGCGCCCCCGACGCTCCGCTGGAGCGCGCCAACGAACTCAAGGCGTTGCTGGCCGACCGGATCTCGGCGCTCAAACCGCGTGACTGCGGCGAGTTCGGTACCACCGAGCAGTGGCGGCACTACAACGCGCTGTACTTCCCGTACGTGGTGGGGGTGCGGGCCTACGCACAGAACGCCACCGCCGCCGGACTCGATCCCACCGCCCGCCAGGCCTGGCAGTGGCTGGTCACCGAGGTGCCGCAGCGCTCCCTGCACAACTGGCAGAACGCCGGGGCCCGGGTGATCGCCGCCGATCTGCGCGGCCGGGTCGAGGTGTCGCCAGGCCTCTGACCTGCGATTGGCAGCGCTTGGCAGTGCCGTGCGTCGATGTGGCAGCGGGTTGTGAGCAACGTCGGGGGTGTCAGTAGAAGACCCTGGACAAGGAGCTTGATCATGACCGCAATAACCACGCCGATCCTGTTCGACGCGACCGACTCACTGCTGCGCTTCGCCCTGCGCGCCGACGCCGTCATCACCGGAATCATCGGTTTGGCCGGTGTGATCGCCGCCCGCCCGATGGCGGCCATCGAGGGCTTGACCCCGGCCCACGAATACGCCCTGGCCGCGTTCTGCGTCCTCTACGGAGCGGTGGTGTACTTCCTGTCCGCGCTTCCGGAGGTGCGCCGGGCCGGGATCGGTGTGATCGCCGCGAACCTGGTGTGCACGGTGGCCGCCGTTGCGGTGGTGGAGGCGGGTGTGTTTCCGCTCACCGGAATCGGGATCGCGGCGATGCTGGGCAGTGCCGTCTACACGGCGTTCTTCGCGTGGATGCAGTTCCGCGGGCTGCGTCGGCTGAGCTGATCGCGGGTCGCTCAGCGTGTCGCCGCGGCCGCCACCAATTACAGTTTGGGCCATGATGTGGCGGCTGGCGGCGATGACGCTGATTCCCGTGACCCTGATGTTCGCCGAAGCGCCGGCGCAGGCCGACGACAAGAGCTACCTGAGCTACCTCGAGTCCCACGGCTTCAAGTACCAGAACAGCCCGGGGCTGTCGACGCCGGCGGGCGCGGTGCAGTTCGGCGGGTACATCTGCCAGAACCTGCGGCGCGGCCGTCCCGCCCGGGATCGGTTCGGCACGAAGGTCGCCGACGGGATCACCAAGGTGGTGGTGGACGCCGCGCAGAAGGAGATGTGCCCGGACACGTTGGCCGCGACGCCGACACCCACACCCGTGCCGGTGGAGCCGACGCCGACCAACGAGGTGATCCCGCCACTGCCGCCGCAGACTCCGCCGCCGGGGCAGGAGCCGCCGCCGGGGCAGGAACCGCCGCCGGCCGAGCCTCCGCCGCCGAACGAGCCCCCGCCGCCGAACGAGCCCCCGCCGCCGAACGAGCCGCCCGCGCAGGGCCAGCCCGAGCAGCAGCCGGGGCAGCAGCCAGGACAGCCACAGCCGGGAACCGCTACTCTGCCGTAAGTCAGAGCTTGCGCAGCCGCAGCCGGTTGATGGAGTGATCGGCGTCCTTGCGCAGCACCAGGGTGGCCCGCGGCCGGGTCGGCAGGATGTTCTCGATCAGGTTCGGCCGGTTGATGGAACGCCAGATGTCACGCGCGGCTGCCACCGCCTGCTGGTCATTCAGCGCCGCGTAGTGGTGGAAGTGCGAGTCGGGGTTCGCGAACGAGGTGGAGCGCATCGCCAGGAACCGCGAGACGTACCAGTGCTCGATGTCCTCCACCCGGGCGTCGACGTAGAGCGAGAAGTCGAACAGGTCCGAGATCATCAGCGTCGGCCCGGTCTGCAGCACGTTGAGGCCCTCGAGGATCAGGATGTCGGGGTGGCGGACCACCTGCTTGGCGCCGGGGACGATGTCGTAGCTCAGGTGGGAGTACACCGGCGCACACACCATGTCGGCGCCGGACTTCACCGACGTCACGAAGCGCATCAGGGCGCGGCGGTTGTAGCTATCGGGAAAACCCTTGCGGTGCATCAGGTTACGGCGTTCCAACTCGTGGTTGGGGTACAGGAACCCGTCGGTGGTGACCAGATCCACCCGCGGATGGTGGCCCCAGCGGGCCAGCAGGGCCTGCAGCACACGCGCGGTCGTCGACTTGCCGACGGCCACGCTGCCGGCCACACCGATGATGAACGGCACCGGTCGGTCGGGGCTCAGATCGTTCTCGCCGAGGAACTCCGCGGTGGCGGCGAACAGCTGCTGGCGGGCGGCGACCTGCAGGTGCAACAGACGGGCCAGCGGCAGGTAGACCTCTTCGACCTCGAGCAGGTCGACCTGCTCGCCGAGGCCGCGCAGCGCCACGACCTCTTCGGCGCTCAGGGGCATCGGCGTCGACATACGCAGCGTCCGCCATTGCCGTCGGTCGAACTCCACGTAGGGACTCGGCTCACTCAGCCGCCGCATGACCGTACAGTCTTGCAGCCGCCTCGACCGTTAGCCTGATCGGGTATGGAGCCCGACGTGTTGATCCGTGAATACCTGCTGCTCGGTCTGCGCTTCGACCGGATCGAGCCGGGCTACGTCGACGCGTTCACCGGCGATCCGGCGCTGCAACGCCTCGTCGAGAACGAACCGGTGCCCGATCCGGCCGAACTCGCGCGTCAGGCCGAGCGGCTGCGTGCGGCACTGCCCGGTGGACTCGAGGCGGCGCGGGCGGACTACCTGCGGGTGCACCTGCGGGCCCTGGCCTGCGCCGGACGCAAGTTCGCCGGGCAGCAGGTCGGATTCGTCGAGGAGGTCAGCGACTACTTCGACGTGGCGACGATCGTCAAGGGCGACCCCGACCGTTACCGGGCCGCACACGCCCGGCTCGACGAAGCCCTCGGCGGGACGGGTCCGCTGACCGACCGGATGGCCGCGCACCGTCAGGCGGACGAGATTCCGCCGGAGCGGCTGGAGGCGTGCATCCACGCGTTCTCTTCGGCGCTGCGCGACCGGGTCCGCGCGAACTTCCCGCTGCCCGACACCGAGACCATCACCTACGAGGTGGTCACCGATAAGCCGTGGTCGGGATTCAACTACTACCGCGGCGACTATCGATCCACGGTGGCCGTCAACGCCGACCTCAAGCAGCTGATGTCCAACCTGCCGCGGCTGGTGGCCCACGAGTCCTACCCGGGGCATCACACCGAGCACTGCCGCAAGGAGGCCGGGCTGGTGGCCCGACTCGGCCAGGCCGAGCAGACCATCTTCCTGGTCAACACCCCGCAGTGCCTGATGGCCGAAGGCCTGGCCGACCTGGCGCTGTATGCCGCGGTCGGCCCGGGGTGGGGCGCGTGGGCGGCGGACATCTACGCCGATCTGGGGCTGCGGTTCGACGGCGAGCGGGCCGAAGCGGTGTCCGAGGCGGCCGCCGAGCTGGCCGATGTGCGCCAGGACGCGGCGCTGATGCTGCACGACGAGCACCGCGACACCGACGAGGTCGCCGAGTATCTGCGCCGCTGGCTGCTGGTAACCGACGACCGGGCCCGGCAGAGCCTGCGGTTCCTGTCCTCACCGCTGTGGCGGGCCTACACCTCGACCTACGTGGAGGGCTACCGGCTGCTGCGGGCCTGGCTGGACGCCCGGCCGGTGGGTGTGAACCTCACCGAGCGGTTCGGTCGGCTGCTGGACGAGCCGCTCATTCCGTCGGCGATAGACTTGCCCGCGTGACTGCCGCACCTCAAACCCACTCATCCACGATGTCCGCCCCGCTGGCTGATGTCGACCCCGACATCGCCGAGCTGCTCGGCAAGGAATTGGGGCGCCAGCGCGACACCCTGGAGATGATCGCCTCGGAGAACTTCGTGCCGCGGGCGGTACTGCAGGCGCACGGCAGCGTGCTGACCAACAAGTACGCCGAGGGCCTGCCCGGCCGGCGCTACTACGGCGGGTGCGAGCACGTCGACGTGGTGGAGAACATCGCCCGCGACCGCGCCAAGGAATTGTTCGGCGCCGACTTCGCCAACGTGCAGCCGCACTCCGGGGCCCAGGCCAACGCCGCGGTCTTGCAGGCCCTGATGGAGCCCGGCGACCGGCTGCTCGGCCTGGACCTGGCCAACGGCGGACACCTGACCCACGGGATGCGGCTGAACTTCTCCGGCAAGCTCTACGAGAACGCCTTCTACGGCGTGGACGCGGTCAGCCACCGCATCGACATGGACGTGGTGCGCGCGCAGGCGTTGGAGTTCAAGCCGAAGGTGATCGTCGCCGGCTGGTCGGCCTACCCGCGCATCCTGGACTTCGAGGCGTTCGCCTCGATCGCCGCCGAGGTGGGGGCCACGCTGTGGGTGGACATGGCGCACTTCGCCGGCCTGGTGGCCGCGGGGCTGCACCCCTCGCCGGTGCCGCACGCCCAGATCGTCTCGACCACCGTGCACAAGACCCTCGGTGGCCCGCGCTCCGGGCTGATCGTCGGCAAGAAGGAATTCGCCAAGCAGATCAACTCGGCGGTCTTCCCGGGACAGCAGGGCGGCCCGCTGATGCACGTCATCGCCGCCAAGGCCGTCGCGCTCAAGATCGCCGGCACGCCCGAGTTCGCCGAGCGTCAGCAGCGGGTGCTCTCCGGCGCGAAGATCCTCGCCGACCGGCTTCTTGCCGCCGACGTCGCCAAGGCCGGGGTGTCGGTGGTAAGCGGTGGCACCGACGTGCACCTGGTGCTGGTCGATCTGCGTGACTCGCCGCTGGACGGTCAGATGGCCGAGGACCTGCTGCACGAGGTCGGAATCACCGTCAACCGCAACGCCGTCCCGAACGACCCGCGGCCGCCGATGGTCACCTCGGGGCTTCGGGTGGGCACTCCGGCGCTGGCCTCGCGCGGCTTCGGCGACGCGGAGTTCACCGAGGTCGCCGACGTCATCGCCACCGCGCTGGCGGCCGGCTCGGCAGCGGATGTACCGGCGCTGCGGGCCCGGGTCACCAAGCTGGCGCAGGACTTCCCGCTGTACGACGGCCTGGAGGACTGGAAGCTCGTTTAGGGCAGGGTTTGACACGCCCGGCGTGCCCGAGTTGACAAGATAGTGTGAATTCGGGTTACAGTAACTTTCATGGCTGAACGTCCTGTTGCTAATGCGCTGATCCGCGAGCTGGAGCCGGTGGTCGACGCGAACCTGGTCCGGCACATCGACACCGTCGACCCGTGGTTCGCGCACGACTACGTGCCGTTCGAGCAGGGACGCAACTTCGCCTTCCTGGGCGGCACGGATTGGGACCCGTCGCAGGTCTCGCTGCCCAAGGTGATCGCCGAAGCCTGCGAGATCCTGCTCGTCGAGAAGGACAGCCTGGCCGGCTACCACCGTGAGCTTGTCGAGCACTTCATCCTCGAAGACAAGTGGGGCCGCTGGATCGGCCGCTGGACCGCCGAGGAGCACCTGCACGCCATCGCGCTGCGGGAGTACCTGATGGTGACCCGCGACATCGACCCCGACGCCAACGAGCGGGTCCGGATGGAGCACGTGCAGAAGGGCTACCGCGCCGACCACTTCAGCCAGGTCGAGACGCTGGTGTTCATGGCCTTCTACGAGAGCGCCTGCGCCGAGTTCTGCCGCAACCTGGCCGACAAGACCGAGGAGCCGGTGCTCAAGGGGCTGATCGGCCGGATCGCCGCCGACGAGGAGCGCCACGAGGAATTCTTCGCCAACCTGGTCACGCACTGCCTGGACTTCGTGCCCGAGGAGACGGTGGCCGCCATCGCCGCCCGGGCCGCCGACGTCAAAGTCGTCGGCGCCGAGATCGACGCCTATGCCGACCGGCAGGCCGGGATCGCCGAAGCCGGCATCTTCGGACCCGACCAATTGCGACGGGTGGTCTCCGACCGGATCAGCGCGTGGGGGCTGGCCGCGAACCCCGATCTCAAGGGCTTCGCCATCAGCTGATTTGCTCCGGCGCGCCTGCGCGGCGCGCATGCGTCGACGGGGGTACCGTCGCACTCGATGGCTAGCCACATGCTCTGCTGTCTAGGCGGCACCACCGGTCGTGAACACGACAGACCGGCCCTGGTCTTGGTGCTGTCTCACCCCGTCGAATTGCTCGCGCGGGGTCGCGCGGGCCTGCACCCGCTGGAGCGCTGAAGTGCCTGAAATCCGGACGTACGTGCTCGACACCTCCGTGTTGCTGTCGGACCCGTGGGCCTGTGCCCGGTTCGCCGAACACGAAGTCGTGGTTCCGCTGGTGGTGATCAGTGAGTTGGAGGCCAAACGTCACCACCATGAGCTGGGTTGGTTCGCGCGCCAGGCGCTGCGCATCTTCGACGACATGCGACTGGAGCACGGACGGCTCGATCAGCCCATTCCCGTTGGGACGCAGGGCGGTACGCTGCACGTCGAGCTCAACCACAGCGACCCCGCTGTATTGCCGACCGGATTCCGTTCCGACAGCAACGACTCCCGGATCCTGACCTGCGCCGCCAACCTCGCCGCAGAGGGACGGCGAGTCACGTTGGTGAGCAAGGATATTCCGCTGCGAGTCAAGGCCGCTGCGCTCGGCCTGGCCGCCGACGAGTACCACGCCCAGGACGTCGTGGTCTCCGGCTGGACCGGGATGGATGAGGTCGAGGCGTCCGTCGACGACATCGACGCCCTGTTCGGCGAGGGTGAGATCGACCTGGCCGCTGCGCGGGATCTGCCGTGCCACACCGGAATCCGGCTACTCGCCGGTGCCTCGCACGCACTGGGCCGGGTCAATGCCGCCAAGCGGGTGCAGCTGGTCCGCGGCGACCGGGAGGTGTTCGGGCTGCGCGGGCGCTCCGCGGAGCAGCGAGTGGCACTGGACCTGCTGCTCGACGAATCGGTGGGCATCGTCTCACTCGGCGGTAAGGCCGGCACCGGCAAGTCCGCCCTGGCGCTGTGCGCCGGCCTGGAAGCCGTGCTGGAACGGCGCGCCCAGCGCAAGGTGGTGGTGTTCCGACCGCTGTATGCCGTCGGCGGCCAGGAGCTGGGCTACCTGCCGGGCAGCGAGAACGAGAAGATGGGGCCGTGGGCCCAGGCAGTGTTCGACACCCTCGAAGGTCTGGCCAGCCCGGCGGTGCTCGAAGAGGTGCTCTCCCGCGGGATGCTGGAAGTGTTGCCGCTGACCCACATTCGAGGCCGCTCCCTGCACGACTCGTTCGTGATCGTCGACGAGGCCCAGTCGCTGGAACGCAACGTGCTTCTGACCGTACTGTCCCGGCTGGGCACGGGGTCGCGGGTGGTGCTCACCCACGACGTCGCCCAGCGCGACAACCTGCGCGTCGGCCGGCACGACGGGATCGCCGCGGTCATCGAGAAGCTCAAGGGCCACCCGCTGTTCGCCCACATCACACTGCTGCGCAGCGAGCGTTCGCCGATCGCCGCGCTGGTCACGGAAATGCTCGAGGAGATCAACCCAGAGTCGCTGCCCTGAGCCCCCGGTAGGCTGCCGGGGTGGCAGAACGTGCGCGCATAGGTGTCGTGGCGATAGCTGTTGCGGTGCTCGGCGCCTGCACCAGCCATGTACACGAGGCGTTGGCCGAACCGGTGGACTGCGCCGTCGTCAAGTGCGTGGCGCTGACGTTCGACGACGGCCCGTCGCCGTATACCGATCGGCTGCTGGGGATCTTGAACGATGCCGGGGCCCGCGCGACGTTCTTCCTGATCGGCAACAAGGTGGCGGACAACCCGGCTACCGCGAGGCGGATCGCCGAGGCCGGGATGCAGATCGGCAGCCACACCTGGGAACACCCGAACATGACCACGATCCCGGCCGGGGATGTGCCCGCGCAGTTCTCGAAGGCCAACGACGCGATCGCCTCGGCCACAGGGGTTAAGCCGACGCTGTGGCGCCCACCCGGCGGGCTCACCGACGACGCGGTGAACGCCCGGGCGGCCGAATTCGGCCTGGCCGGGGTCCTCTGGGATGTCATCCCATTCGACTGGATCAACGACGCCGATATCGCCGCCAGCCGCTACATGCTGATGACCCAGATCAAGCCCGGATCGGTGGTGCTGTTCCACGACACCTACTCATCCACCGTCGACCTGGTGTACCAGTTCCTGCCGGTGCTCAAAGCCAATGGCTACCACATGGTTACGGTCAGCGAGCTGCTCGGCCCGCGCGCACCGGGCAGCGTCTACGGCAGCCGGGACAACGGCCCGCCGGTCAACGAGTTGCACGACATCCCGGCCGCGGACATCCCGTCGTTGCCGGCGACACCGTCGCCGCCGCCGATGCCGAACTTGCCGATCACCGACATTCCCGGGGCGAATTCGGGGGGACCGAACAACGGGGCGTGACGCTCATCGAGCGGGATCGTCGGCGACCTCGATCTCGCCGGCACCCGCCGCCGCCCGCAGTAGGTGGAAGTCGTCGTCTATCGCGCGCGACGGATATCGGCCGCCCAGACGACGAAGCGTGACAGAATCTGCATGCATGACTGATTTCACCAGGCGTGCAATTCTCGGTCGATTTGCTGCCGTCGGCGTTACCGCCGCGGCCGCCTCCGCGCTGACGTCGGCGTGTGAGGGCAACCAAGTCGGTGGCTCGATAACTACCGACAACAAGGTCAAGCCGGCGACGGAGGCGACCAAGGCCGCCAACAACAAGGTGCGCGATTCGCTGCCGTTCAACGACCGCGGCGACTTCGAGGATGCCCAGCGCAATCTCGTCGCCCGTCCCGACACCCTGACCATCACCGACGCCGACGGCAAGGTCGTCTGGGATCTGGAGAGCTACAAGAAGTTCATCGCCGACGACAAGCCGGCACCCGATACCGTCAACCCCAGCCTGTGGCGCAACGCGCAGCTGTGCATGAACTACGGCCTGTTCAAGGTCGTCGACCGCATCTACCAGGTGCGCGGCTACGACCTGTCGAACATTACCTTCATCCAGGGTGACACCGGCTGGATCGTGTTCGACACGCTGATCTCGCCCGAGACGGCCAAGGCCGCGCTGGATCTGGTGAATCAGCATCTCGGGGAGAAGCCCATCGTCGCCGTCGTACACAGCCACTCCCACACCGACCACTACGGCGGGGTGCGCGGGATCATCGCCCAGCAGGACGTCGACTCCGGCAAGGTCAAGGTCATCGCGCCGGTGAACTTCGTCGAGGACGTCGTCGACGAGAACGTGATCGCCGGCAACGCGATGTCGCGACGCGCGGTCTACATGTACGGTGCCCTGCTGCCCCGTGATCCCGCTGGCGGGGTGAACGCCGGTCTGGGGCAGACGATCTCGACCGGAAAGCCGACCTTGGTCATTCCGACCGACATCGTCTCCACGACCGGAACGAAACTGACCGTCGACGGTGTCGAGATGGTGTTCCAGATGACGCCCGGCACCGAGGCGCCCACCGAGATGAACACGTTCTTCCCGCAGTTCAAAGCGATGTGGATGGCGGAGAACACCACCAACACCATGCACAACCTGCTCACGCTGCGCGGCGCGCAGGTGCGCAACCCGCTGATCTGGGCGGCATTCATCGACGAGACCATCCGGCTCTACGGCGCGCAGACCGAGGTGAAGTTCCAGAGCCACCACTGGCCGATGTGGGGCAACGCCAAGATCATCGACTACTTCAAGCGTCAGCGCGATCTGTACAAATACACCCACGACCAGTCGGTGCGGTTGATGAACCAGGGCCTGATCGGCTCGGAGATCGCCGAAGAGATCTCACTGCCCCCCGAACTGAACGACTTCTGGCCGGGCCGCGGCTACTACGGCACGCTCAGGCACAATTCCCGTGCGGTGTATCAGCGCTACATGGGCTGGTATGACGGCAATCCCTCGGACCTGGACGACCTGCCACCGGCCGACGCCGCCACCAAATACATCGAGTACATGGGTGGCGAGAACGCGGTGTTGAAGAGGGTCAAGGGCGATATCGACTCCGGCAATTACCGTTGGGCCGCAATGGTGCTCAAGCACGTCGTCTTCGCCAACCCGGACAGCGTCGCCGGCAAGAACCTGCTGGCCGACTGCTATGAGCAACTCGGCTACCAGGCCGAGTCCGGCCCGTGGCGTGCGGAGTACCTGCAGGGGGCGTACGAACTGCGCAACGGAGTGCCGGACGTCGCCGCCACCGATACCGTCAGCCCGGACACCATCCGGGCCATGCCGCCGGAGAAGTTGTTCGACTATCTCGCGGTGCGCCTCAACGGGCCGAAGGCGGCGGGCAAGAAGATCACCCTCAACATGAAGTTCACCGATCTGAAATCCGAATACGGACTGACGGTCGAGAACGGTGTGCTGAACTACGCGCCCGAGCCGGTGGCCGGCGCCGACGCCGACCTCACCTTGACCAAGGCAACCCTCGACGACATCGAGCTCAAGAACGTCAGCCTGGATGAGGCCATCGCGACCAAGAAGATCACCATCGACGGCAATCGGGGCGCCTTCGACGAGTTCATGGGGCTGCTGGACACCTTCCCGTTCTGGTTCAACATCGTCACGCCCTGATCCCGGGGGAGTCTGTCGTCAAGTTGCCTCATGTCATCCCTGAAGGGGTGGGGTTCTGTCAAGGCGTTGGTGACCAGGTAATTTGCTGATTTTCGGCCTCCGTGTGGGCGGCATCGGGTAAGGGCCGGGGTCAAGACGCAGCGCCCGCAGCGTGAGCGAGGACGAACGGTCTTGATGCCGGACCGTGCCGATGCATACTTCGGCGGATGCCGGAAGATCAGCGGCGCGAGTGTGGTTGTGGGCCTTCTCCAACTGTGATGGTGTGCAGGTACTTTGGGGCAGGGCCGGACTTTTCCGGCTGCCGGTCATCCCTTCGCCCAGCTGTGGTGGGCATGGAGCGGTGCGGTAGCAACACGCGGGGTCAATCAAGAGGGCGACCACGCCGTTGGGGGGTCAGACAAAATAGCGACCGCGCACGTGTTGCGTCCGGAGTGCTCACGCCGCCCGGGCTTTGTCGAGCGCGCGGATGTGTCCGTCGCGCAGTCCGTAGTAGACCAGTGTGAGCAGTTTGCGTGCCGCGGCAACCTTGGCGATGTTCTTGCCGCGGCGAGCTTCGATACGGTCCTTGTCGGCCGCGATCTTGGCCGTCGTTGGGTGGCGCTGCACCGCCTCGATCGTCGCCCACCGAACCAGCTTGGAGCCTTGTTTGGTGATATGCCCGCGATGCACGACAGTGTCGGACTCGCGGTGGCGCGGGGTCAGCCCGGCCCAGGAGCAGAGTTGGGCCGGACCGGTGAAGCGACCGACGTCACCGATCTCGGCGACGAACACTGCCGCCAGCACCGGTCCGATACCGGGCACCTGCTGGATGGCTTGATAGCCGCGGTCAGCGTTGAGCCGTTCGGCGATCAACGCGGCAAACCGTTCCTCGTGGCCATTGAGGGTATCGATCAATTCCAGCAGCGAGCGGACCCGTTCTGTGTAGGCGGGGCGCAGGGGCACCTTGGCCAGTCGTTTGCGGCCAGCAACGCCGAACAGATCCGACACCGCGATCAACACGCCGGCCTTGGCCAGCACGGCATGGACCTGGGCTTTGAGCCCGGATCGGATTGCGACCAGCTTGGCCCGGTAGCGCACCAGTTCGCGTAACTCGCGGGTGGTCGGTGGTGCGATCCAGGCCTCGGGCAGGCGACCCATCCGCAGCAGATCGGCCAGATCACCGGCGTCGCGCACGTCGTTTTTCACTCGTCGGTATCGAAACCCTTTGACTCCCAACGGGTGTGCCAGATGCACCTGCGCTCCGTGGGCTTGCAGCACATCGACCGCCCAGTACCAACCGTAGGTTGCTTCGAGCACCACCTCAGGGTCAGTGCCGGCGTCCTCGAGCTGCAGTCCCAACGCGACTGGGTCGTTGACGATCCGTACTGCCGAGAGCTGCTCGCCGGACTCGGATTGGCGCACGATCACCGACCGCTGCCGATGCAGATCGATCCCGACGAACTGCTTGCCGTCATACTCGTTCATAGGGGCCTCCCATGATTCGTGGATAGTGAACACCCCCAGCATCCGCCGGGAACGCTACGAGGAGCGGAGGCCCCGCCCCTTCATCGCATCAAGATGCGCGCGTAGCACGGTTCGTTGCCTCACGTAGACGTGCGCGCTTGTTGATTTGGGGTTCAGCGGCGGGGCCGGCCTTGGTGGTGGTCAGGGTGAACAGCTGGGTCGTTAACGCCTGAATCTGGCGTTGGGTCCACCGCGCCGCCCATCACGACCCCTGGTGCCCCACCGTGCCACACGAGATCGATCCCGACGACCCGCCGCCCTTCTGAATGTCGAGTAGGACCACCACGCCCGCGGCGGCCAGGGACAGCGCCCCGACCACCCAGAGTCCGGCCTTGTTGCTGCCGGTCAGATCGGCCAGCCAGCCCGTGACGTAGGGCCCGCCGAAGCCGCTGATGTTGCCCAGGGAGTTGATCAGGGCGATGCCGCCGGCCGCCGCTGTTCCGGTGAGGAACGTCGACGGCAGCGCCCAGAAGACCGGCATGGCGCACATGATCGCGCACGTGGACAGCGTGATCGCGACCATCGCCAGGTACGGATTGGCCAGGTACAACGCCGCTGGGATAGACACGCCGCCGACGATCGCCGGGATCGCCACATGCCAGACGCGTTCGCCGGTCCGGTCGGCGTGGCGCGCCCAGGGCACCATGACCACCGCCGCTACGGCCCAGGGAATCGCGGTCACCAGGCCGCGCCCGATGACGCTCAGGTGTAGGCCGTACTGCTGCTGGAACCCGGCGACGATGGTCGGCAGGAAGAACCCGACGGCGTAGAGCCCGTAGACGATTCCGAAGTAGACGAACGCCAGCGCCAGCATTCTGGGGTGAGACAGCGCCTTGCTCAGCGGCCAATGCCCATCGGCTGCCGCCTGCTCGTCGGCCAAGGTGCTCTGGAGCCATTGGCGTTCGCTGTCATTGAGCCAATGCGCCTGTGCCGGACGGTCGGTCAGGTAGAACCAGCAGGCGAATGCCAGCGCAACAGCCGGCAGCCCCTCGGCCACAAACATCACCCGCCAGCCGGACAGCCCGAATATGCCTTGGCCCCAGTCGATCACCAGTGACGACAGGGTGGAGCCGACTGCCGTCGACACCGGCACCGCCACCATGAACAGCGACACGGCCTGCGACCGCTGCCGCTGCGGGAACCAGAACGTCAGGTACAAGATGATGCCCGGGAAGAATCCGGCCTCGGCCACCCCCAACAGGAACCGCAGCGCCACCAGCGTCGGCGCGTTCGGAACGAAAGCGATTGCGGTGCTGACGATTCCCCAGGTCAACATGATGCGGGCCAGCCAGCGCCGGCCGCCGAAGCGGTGCAGTGCGATGTTGGACGGTATCTCCAGCAGCAGGTAACCGAAGAAGAAGATCCCCGAGGCGAACCCGAACGTCGTCGCTGTCATGCCGAGCTCGGCGTTCATCCCGTTGGGCCCGGCGAAGCCGATGTTGACACGGTCGAGGTAGTTGACGAAGTAGAGCAGCCCCAGGAACGGGATCAGGCGCCGCGACACCTTCGCGATCGCCGAGGTGCCCGCCGCAGACGCAGCGGGTTCGGCGTTCATCGGTTGCGGCTCAGTCCTTCACCTTGGCCATCGCCAGCACGTCGAGGCGCTTGTCCAGCTCGGCCTCGGACAGCTTGTCGCCGATCAGGCCGCGGTCGATCACGGTCTGGCGAATGGTCTTACGCTCCTTGAGGGCTTGCTTGGCCACCGCGGCGGCCTCCTCGTAGCCGATCGCGGAGTTCAGCGGCGTCACGATCGACGGGCTGGACTCGGCCAGCTCCCGCAGGTGCTCGGTGTTGGCGACCAGTCCGACGATGCAGCGCTCGGCGAACAGTCGCGAGACGTTGCTCAGCAGCGTGAAGGACTCCAGCATGTTGCGGGCCATCATCGGGATGTAGACGTTGAGCTCGAAGGCACCGTTGCCGCCGCCCCAGGCGATCGCCGCGTCGTTGCCGATAACCTGTGCCGCCACCTGGGTAACCGCCTCGGGCAGAACGGGATTGACCTTGCCCGGCATGATCGAACTGCCCGGCTGCAGGTCCGGCAGCTGAATCTCGGCCAGCCCGGTCAGCGGACCCGAGCCCATCCAACGGACGTCGTTGGCGATCTTGGTCAGCGACACCGCGATGGTGCGCAGCGCACCGGACGCCTCGACCAGGCCGTCACGCGCGGCCTGGGCCTCGAACGAGTTCGCCGCGGTCCGCAGCTCGGTAATCCCGGTCTCGGCGACCAGCACCTCAACCACCTTGGCGCCGAAGCCATCCGGGGCGTTCAGGCCGGTGCCGACGGCGGTGCCGCCGATCGCCAGTTCACCCAGGCGGGGAAGGCACCCGCGCACTCGTTCTATGCCGGCCTCGATCTGGCGGGCGTAGCCGGAGAATTCCTGGCCCAGCGTCACCGGCACGGCGTCCATCAGGTGGGTGCGGCCCGACTTCACCACGGTGCGCCATTCGACAGCCTTGGCGGCCAGCGCCTCATGCAGCACCTGCAGCGACGGAATCAGGTGGCGCACAGCGGCTTCGGTGGCCGCGATGTGGGTGGCGGTCGGGAAGGTGTCGTTGGACGACTGCGACATGTTCACGTCGTCATTGGGGTGTACCGTCACCCCGTTGGCGGCGGCGATCGAGGCGATCACCTCGTTGGTGTTCATGTTCGAGCTGGTGCCCGAGCCGGTCTGGAACACGTCGATGGGGAACTGGTCGTCGTGCTTACCGTCGGCGATCTCGGCGGCGGCGGCCTTGATGGCGGCGGCCTTCTCCGGGGCGAGCAGGCCCAGGTCGGCGTTCACCTGCGCGCAGGCGCTCTTGAGCAGGCCCAGTGCCCGGATCTGGGTGCGCTCCAGGCCACGCCCGGAGATCGGGAAGTTCTCCACCGCGCGCTGGGTCTGGGCGCGCCACAACGCATTCACCGGCACCCGGACCTCGCCCATGGTGTCGTGTTCGATGCGGTATTCGATCTCGCTCATTGCTATGCAGTCCTCGGGTAGACGGTCAGGGCAGGGGATAGGCGGCGTGGGAGTCGCCGGTGAAGTCGACGGCCGAGTACTCGTTGAGCTTCGACAGCCGGTGGTAGGCCTCGATCATCCGGACGGTGCCGGACTTGGAACGCATCACGATCGACTGGGTGGTGCAGCCGCCGGGGTAGTAGCGCACCCCCTTGAGCAGGTCGCCGTCGGTGACACCGGTGGCGCAGAAGAAGACGTTCTCACCGGAGACCAGATCCTCGGTGGTCAGCACCGCGTCCAGGTCGTAGCCGGCGTCGATGGCTTTCTGCCGCTCGGCGTCATCGGTAGGCGCCAGTTGGGCCTGGATCGCCCCGCCCATACAGCGGATCGCAGCGGCGGCGATGATGCCCTCCGGGGTTCCGCCGATCCCGGCGAGCATGTCGGTGCCCGAGTCGGGCCGACAGGCCGAGATGGCGCCGGCCACGTCGCCGTCGGTGATCAGCCGGATTCGCGCCCCGGTGGCGCGTGCGTCGGCGATCAGCTGCGCGTGCCGCGGCCGGTCCAGGATGCACACCGTCATGTCACGGGCGGTCAGGCCCTTGACCTTGGCGACCGCGGCGATGTTGTCCGCGATCGGCTTGGTGATGTCCAGCACGTCCGCGGCTTCGGGGCCGACGGCGATCTTGTTCATGTAGAACACCGCCGACGGGTCGAACATCGCGCCGCGCTCGGCCACCGCCAGCACCGAGATGGCGTTGGGCATGCCCTTGCTCATCAGGGTGGTGCCATCGACCGGATCGACGGCGAAGTCGCAGTCCGGGCCGTCGCCGTTGCCGACTTCTTCACCGTTGTAGAGCATCGGCGCATGGTCCTTCTCGCCCTCGCCGATCACCACCACGCCGCGCATCGACACGGAGTTCACCAGTTCACGCATCGCGTCGACGGCGGCGCCGTCGCCGCCCTCCTTGTCGCCGCGGCCCACCCAGCGGCCGGATGCCATGGCACCGGCCTCGGTGACCCGCACCAGCTCCAAGGCCAGGTTGCGGTCTGGAGCTTCGCGTCGAGGGGGTCCCGTCATGGCAGTCACGGTTGCTGATTCTCCCAGAGCCGGATCAGCACCACTGAGCTGGGATACTGGCAGCGTGACCGCAGAGCCCCCGCCGACGCCCCCTCCCGCCCCGAGGCCCGCCAAACCGCGCCTGCTGCAGGACGGGCGGGACATGTTCTGGTCGATCGCGCCGGTGGTCGTGGCCTGCATCGTGCTGGCCGGTATCGCCGGGACCTGCTCGTTTCGCCCGGGACGGATGGAGGCCGGGCCGGTGCCGTCCTACGACGCCGTCGCCGCCCTGAACGCCGACGCGCAGACGTTCGGGTTCCCGGTGCGCAAGCCCGACCTGCCCGAGGGCTGGCAGCCCAACTCCGGGGGCCGCGGCAGCATCACCGACGGGCGCGCTGACGAGACCGGCCAGCGGCTGCGGGCGGTCACCTCGCGGGTGGGCTACATCAGCCCGAACGGGATGTATGTGAGCCTGACCCAGAGCAACGCCGACGAGGTTCCGTTGGTGGCGTCCATTCAGCCCGGACTGCATCCGACCGGGGCCCAGGACGTCGACGGCACCCGCTGGGTGGCCTACGAGGGGGACGGCAAGCAGGTGTGGACAACCCGCCTGACCTCGAAGGCCGGGGCGACGCAGCTGGCGATCACCGGCGCGGCCAGTGCCGATGATTTCCGGGTGCTGGCCGCGGCCGTGCAGTCGCAGGCGCCGCTACCGGCGCAGCGATAGGGCTACGCGTCAGCGCGAGAACACCCGCCGCAGTCCGCTCCACCGGCGCGGCTTGGGCGCCCCGGACCCTTCGGGCTCCTCGTCGGGGCTGTCCAGCGGCACACCGTGATACACCGCCAGGTAGACGTCGATGGTGGTCACGATGATGATCATCAGCACCGGGCCGATCACGACGCCCCAGAACCCGAACATGCCGATCCCGGCGAAGACGGCCAGCAGCATCAGCGCGGAATTGAGCCGGGCGTCGCGCGGCACCAGGATCGGGCGCAGGAAATTGTCGATGTTGGTCACCACGATCAGGTGGAACGCCACCACGAACACCCCGCCGGCGACGTTGCCGAACAGTGCCATGCCGATGCCGAACGGGATGGTCACGATGCCGCCCCCGAGCGGGATGATCGACAGCGCGGTCAGCAGGATCGCGAAGACGAAGAACGCCTGGTGGAACCCGGCGATATAGATCGAGGCGGCCCCGGCGACGCCTTGGCAGAACGCGATGACGAACTGCCCGCCGACGGTTCCGCGCACCATCGAACCCATCTTGGCCAGGTACAGGTCGGTGACCTCGGCGCCCAATGGGTTGAGCCGGCGGATCAGGGTCTGCAGTTCCTCGCGGTTGGTCAGCAGTGCGAGGAACACGTACAAGAAGATGATCGCCGAGGTGATTGCGCCCACCGCCCCGCCGACGGCACCCTGCAGCACGTGCAACAGCAGCTCCCCGCCCTTCTGCGCCACATTGACCATCGCCTCGCGCACCCAGTCCATGGTCAGCTCGACATGCACGAACGGAATCCGTGCCAGCAGGCCGTTGGCGAATTTCAGCGCCTTGTCGCCCAGTGTGGTGGGGTCGGTGGCCTGCACCCACTGCGCCACGTCGCCGGCTGTGCGGGTGATCTGAGCGACGGCCAGAAAGATCGACAGGCCGACCGGGACGATCACGGCGACCAGTGCGGCCAACAGCGTGCCGGTGGCCGCCAGACCGGTGGGCATCCGCCGCTCCAGGGCGCGGAACAACGGAGTGAACAGGTAGGCGCCCACCGCGGCTACCACGATCAGCACGAAATAGCCGCGCAGGAAGAAGGCGCCGAACGCCAGCGCGATCACGGTGAAGACCGCCAGGGCGCGGCGTTGGGTGGGGGTGAAGTCGGAGTTCACGGGCGTGGATCGCCCCACTTGTCGGCGATGGTTCGCCACGGATCGGCGAACTTCTTGCCGCTGCGGTAGTAGGGGGTTCGCATCCGCAGGACGACTTTGGCCAGCGGTGCGATCACCTGCAGCAGGTACCGTTTCGCACCGGCTTTGGCAGCCGTTTCCGCCAGGAGGTCCGGCCAGGAGTGGTGCTGGAAGCCCAGCGCGTCCTGGGCGCGGCGGGAATCCATCCAGTCGGTGTTGAACCAGTCGTCGTCGCGGTCGGGATTACCGGGTAGCCCGACGGGCAGGCCGTTGACCAAGCCCATCGCGGCGGCCATGGCCGGCGCGACGCCGCACTGGATCTGGCGGTGGGTGTCGTCGCCGCCGATCAGCAGGGTCTCCCCGACGACGGGCGCGGTGGTGGCCGCGACGAACGCGCATGCGACGTCGCGGACATCGACGGTCTGCAGCCTGCCGTCGGAGGGGAGCAGTTGCTCGAAGTACAGATTGTCGAGCTTCATGTAGGAGCCCGGCTCGGGGGTCATCACCCCGCCCAGCCGCAGGATCACCCAGTCCAGCGGCGAGGCGCGCACCAGTTGTTCCGCCTGCACTTTGTGGTCGCCGTAGATATCGGCGGGATTGGTCGGGGTGTCGGCGGTCAGCACGCCCGAGACGGTGTGGGGATTTCGCGACCCGTACACCGCGATGCTGGAGGCCTGCACGAACCGGGGCGGCTCCGGCTGGTGAGCTGCCGCGGCCAGTAGATGCCCGGTAGCCTCGACGTTGACCTTGCGTGCCAGCTCGCGGTGCATGTAGATGAACGGCGGGATCACCGCGGCCAGGTGAATGATCGCCGCCGGTTTGATGCTGCTGACCAGGTCGTCGACGGCCGCCGCGTCGGTGAGGTCGGCGTAGTGGACCTGTACCGCTGCCGGCAGATCGGCCGCGGCTTTGCGGTTGGCGGGGGTGTCGAGATCGGTCGCGACTACGGAGCGCCCGTCGGCCGCCAGTCGCCTGACCGTCGCCGATCCCACTAGCCCGAACGCGCCGGTGACCAGCACCGTGTCCACGGCACCTCCTTCGTGACAGCGAGCATTTCGCGGAGCACCCTAGACACTACGGAGGTGATTGCGATGTATGACGCAAAGCTGGACCCCAACTGGCATGTCGACATTGAGTTCGGTGAGGACGAGACCCACACACGGGCGACAGTGTGCGCGGATTTCGGCACCGGGGAAACCATGATCACGCGGGGTGACGCCTATCGGCACCCCAAGGATGCCCGTCAGCCGATGGTCGGCGAGGAGATCGCCGCGGCCCGGGGGTTGATCGCCCTGGGCACCGCGTTGCTGGAGACCGCCTCTATGCAGATCGAGCAGTCCACCCACCATCCGGTGCATCTGTACCGCTGAGGAGGGTGAACGCCCGAATCCGGCATAAGACTCGCTGGTAGCGGCGGAGAAGCCTATTCTTTGCCGATCGGACAGGTTCGCTGATCGGTGGCGTCGGGATGAGCACGTCAACTTCGTGCCGTAAGTGCGGCACGGATCTACTGGTGAACGCGCAGTTCTGCCACTCCTGCGGTTCGCCGATCGCGGTTGCCACAACACCGGCCGAGTTCAAGCAGGTGACGGTGTTGTTCGCCGATGTGGTGCATTCGATGGACCTGGCTGCGGCGGTCGGTGCGGAGCGGTTGCGCGAGATCATGGGCGCGCTCTTCGGCCGCTGTGCTGCGGTGGTGCGGCGCTACGACGGGGTGGTGGAGAAGTTCATCGGCGATGCCGTTATGGCGGTGTTCGGTGTACCGGTGGCTTTGGAGGACCACGCGTTACGGGCATGCCTGGCGGCACTGGACATCCAGCAGCAGGCACAACAGCTGGCGGCGGAAGTGGCTCGCGCCGACGGCGTCAGCCTGGAGCTTCGGGTGGGGCTGAACTCCGGCCAGGTGGTCGCCGGTGACCTCGGATCCGATCCGTTGAGCTACACCGCGATCGGCGACCAGGTCGGGTTGGCGCAACGAATGGAGTCGGTGGCGCCGCCGGGCGGAGTGGTACTCAGCCAATCGACCGTCCGCTTGGTCGAAGACGTCGCCGTACTGGGCGAGCCGGTGGTAGTCCAGTTCAAGGGTGCTGGTGCGCAGGTGTCCGTGTGTCGACTTCTGGCGGTGTCGCCGGAGCGCCGGCATGTGCCGAGGCAGGATTCGACGCTGGTGGGACGGGCCTGGGAGATGGGTGCGCTACGGGGCATCCTGGAGGAATCGATCGCAGGGACCGGTTGCGTAGTGGGGGTGGTCGGGCCGCCCGGCATCGGTAAAAGTCGGATCGTCCGCGAGGTCAGTGCTGTGGCGCGGAGCCGCGGGGCCGAGGTGTTCGCCGCCTACTGCGAGTCCCACGCGCGCGAGGTCCCGTTCTACACGGCGACTTCGCTGCTGCGCAACGTACTTGGGATAGACGGTCTCGACGACGAACCGGCTCGCAAGCGAGTCGAGGAGCGCGCGCGCGATGCGGATCCGGAGGACCTGCTATTGCTGCAGGATCTGCTCGGTATCCGCGAGAGCGGGGTCGAGTTGCCCGCCATTGACGCCGACGCCCGGCGGCGCCGGGTGACGCGGTTGGTCGAAGCGATCTGGCTGGCGCGCACCACACCGGCGGTCTATGTCGTAGAGGATGCGCATTGGATCGATGAGGTCAGCGATGTGTTGCTGGCGGATCTGCTGGGCGTGGCCCGGCAAACCCCATCACTGGTGTTGATCACCTACCGGCCCGAATATTGTGGCGCGCTGACTCGGAAAGTGAGCTCGCAGACGATCAACCTCGGGCCGCTCAGCGCGTCGCAGACGGCCATGCTTGCTGGCGAACTGATCGGCTCCCGTCCCTCGGTGGCGGCGCTGTGTGGGCAGGTCGCGGAGCGGGCCGCCGGCAATCCGCTTTTCGTCGAGGAGATGGTGCGCGATCTGGCCGAGCGGGGTGTGCTGACCGGGTCTCGCGGTCGCTACGCCTGTGCGGTCGACGATGCCGAGCTCGTCGTCCCGGCAACGGTGCAGGCCACCATCGCCTCCCGCATCGATCGGCTTGACCCGGCGGTCAAACGGACTTTGCATGCCGCTGCGGTGATCGGGCTGCGGTTCGACGCCGAGCAGTTGGCATTGCTCGATGGCGAGGCACAGATCGCGCCGTTGCTCGACGCGGAGTTCATTGATCAGGTGGGGTTCACCGCCCAAGCCGAATATGCGTTCCATCACCCGCTGGTCCGGATCGTGGCCTATGAATCACAGCTGAAATCGCAGCGAGCCATGCTGCATAGGCGGCTTGCTACCGCAATCGAGCAGCAATTCGATGCGCTCGATGAGAACGCGGCGATGATCGCCGAGCATCTTGAGGCCGCTGAGGACCTACCCGACGCTTTCGGCTGGCACATGCGTGCCGGGGCATGGTCGCAACACCGCGACATCCGTGCTGCGCGTGTCAGTTGGGAACGTGCCCGCACCGTCGCCGACCGGTTGCCGATCAACCATCCCGACCGCTCTTCGATGCGGATCTTCCCACGAACCCTGTTGTGCGGCAGTGTCTGGCGAGTCGGCGGGAATGTCGAAGATACCGGTTTCGGCGAACTGCGTGAGCTCTGTACAGCCTCCGGGGACCAGGTGTCACTGGCTGTCGGGATGGCCGGCCTGCTGACCACGATGGTATTTCATTCTCGCTACCAGGAAGTCCTGCTGCTTACCGCGCAATTCGTGGAATTGCTTGAATCCATCGGTGACCCCGATCTGTCGGTTGGACTGTTGTTTGCCGCGCTCTGGGCCAAGCTCGAACCCGGCGACGCGGCAACGGGTTTCCGGCTGGCGCAGCGCCTCATCGACTTGGCTGACGGCGATCCGGAGAAGGGCAACCTACTGCTCGGCTCACCGCTGACAGCAGCGATCGCGGTCCGGGGCGTGTTCGGCATGTTGCTCGGACGTCCGGGGTGGGGCGACGACCTAGCTGAGGCTGTCGTGATGGCCCGCGCATTCGACCCGACGACTCGCGCCATCACGGTGATGTTCCAATGCCTGCTGATCCCCCAGGGGGCGATCCGGCCCGATGAGGTCACGCAAGACAGTGTGGACATCCTGGAGGTGGCGGAGCACTCAGGTGACGAATTCGCCTTGGCTGCCGCTCGCCTGGCCCGCGGCCTGGTTCTCGCCTACGGCAACGGTCCGGACCAGGTCCAAGGATTGGAACTGCTGGCGCTGGCTCGAGAAGCCTCGCTGAATCAGCGATTCATCGCCAGCCTCGCGCAGGTGGCGGACACTCAGATCGCCTTGCAGAAGGTGCAAACGGGTGATCTCGACGGTGCGATCGGTCTGTTGCGTGAGGTGGTTCGGGCGCTGTTCGAAAGTGGCGTTGTCATCTGGTACGTGCCGGCGGCGATCCGCCTTGTGCAATTGCTGCTTGATCGTGACGCGGGCGGTGACCGTCAAGAGGCCGAAGCCATATTGGACGAATTCGCGGTGACGGTGAACGTCGCCGAGTTGGGTCTGCATGAAGCATGGTTGCTCTACGGCAGGGCGCTGCTGGCAAGGGCTCGCAGTGACACGGCTGCCTACCGCGAGTACGTGAATCGTTACCGTGCCAAGGCAGAGGTGTGCGGATACGCCCGACATCTGGCGATGGCGGAGGCGATGATGTGAGCGGAATGAGCTTGCCGTGGCCCCTGATTGGACGCTCCGAGGAGATGCGAACGCTCCAAACGGCCCTCTCTGCCGCGGATGTCTCCGGGGCCGTCGTTTGGGGTGCGGCGGGGGTGGGAAAGAGCCGGATCGTGCGTGATGTGCTGGCGGCCGCCGAATCGCAGGGCTACGACGCGCGATGGGCGGTCTGCACCTCCTCGGCGCGCAGCGTTCCGCTCGGCGCTTTCGCAACCTGGGCGCCGGCGGGGGTCACCGACACCACTGCGCTGCTGCAAGGGGTGATCGAATCTCTGACGTTCGCGCCGTCGGGCACCGCGATGCTCGGTGTGGACGACGTGCATCTGATCGATGACTTGTCGGCGTTCGTGGTGAACCAGATCGTCCAACGCGGCTTGGCGAAGGTGATTCTCACTGTCCGTGATGACCAGGATGTACCGGCTGCGGCACATGAGATTTGGCGAGCGGGACGGTTTGAGCGACTCGATTTGCAGACGCTGTCACTTGATGAGACCTCCGAGCTGATGTCGGCGGCCCTGGCCGGCCCGGTGGATACCGACGCGGTTCGACGACTGTGGAAGTTGACCCGTGGCAACGTGCTGTATCTACGCAACATCGTCGAACACGAGATCGCCGACGGCAGAATCGTGCAACGAGGCGGGTCCTGGCGCTGGATCGGGGATCCGATCATCCCGCCCAGCCTCACCGAGCTCATCGAATCCCGTATCGGCTCTCTGCCGGGGCCGGTCAGCGATGTACTCGATGTGCTGGCCGTCGGAGAGCCGATCGAACTGGCGGCTCTGATGCGGATTACCGATCCGGTGGCGGTGGAACAGGCTGACACTCGCGGCCTGATAACTCTCGACCCCGCCGACGGCGGTACGCAGGTGCGGGTTGCGCATCCGCTGTACGGGGAGGTCCGGCGTAGACGGGCGGCGCCCACCCGGCTACGACGGTTGCGTGGGTTGGTTGCCGTAGAACTCGCGGGATCCGAAGACCGCGACGACATCGCCCCGCTGGTGCGTCGTGCGGCGTTGAGTTTTGAGTCGGATCTCGCGCCCGACGCCGACCTGTTCGCCAGGGCTGCTCACGGTGCGGTCTGGCTGGCGGATCTGGTGCTGGCCGACCGCCTCGGTCGGGCGGCCATCCGTGCCGGAGCCGGACCGGATTCGAGTTTCATTCGGGCACATGCACTGTCGTGGCTGGGCCGTGGCGAGGAGGCCGATGCGGTACTGGCTGAGGTCGGAACAGCGGACCTGACCGATGTCGACCACGCCAGGCTGGCTTTTCTGCGGGCCAGCAACATGCTCTGGGGTCTTGGCGAGCCCGCTCGTGCCAGGCAGATCATCGACGATGCCGCATGCTCGGTATCGGCACCGGCGCGCGACTATGTTGACGCATTTCTGGCGGTGTACTGGTTTGCGACGGACCAGTTGGATGCGGCCAGGCGAGCCGCTGAGAATCTTGCCCTGGACGACCTGCCTGCGGTCGTCGGCGCCGAGATCGCCTGGGTGCGCACGGTTATCGCCGCCGATGCGGGACGCACGGCGGAAGCCTTGGCGGTGGCGGATGCGGGGTATACCGTGGCGGCGCGCTCGTTGGATGCCCCACACATGATGTTCAATATCGCGGACGCGCACGTCAGCGCGCTGCTGCTGGCTGGACAGATAACCGAGGCCGTTGAGGTGGCCGAGTCGGTGCTTCGTCAGGCGGCCGAACTGCCGGGCGTAGCACAGTCGCTCGGCGGTGCGGTTGCTGGACGAGCCGCGCTGAGCGCCGGCCGTATCGATGCCGCCTGTTTCCTGCTGGACCAGGCTGGGGTGAGCTTCTCCGACAGCGGCCACCTCACCGGCTGGGGATACCGCTATCTGATTCCGCGCATCACTGCGCTGGCGATGCGTGGTTCCGTCGGTGAGGCTGCCGAGGGGCTGGACGTGCTCACCGGACTGAAGCGTCCATTCCGGTCGCTCGACTATGAGCGGAGTCTGGCGCAGGCATGGGTGGCCGCCGGACAGGGCGCTGTCAGCGAGGCGATCAGTGTCGTATTGTCGGCAGCTGAACGCGCCAGGGCCACTGGGCAGTTCGCTGCCGAAGTATTCTGCCTGCAGACCGCGACGCAGTTCGGGGACCGTTCGGGTGGATCGCGGTTGCGTGAGCTCGAAGCGATCGTCGAGGGGTCACGCGTTGGTATCGCCGCCCGGTTCGCCGCCGCACTCCGCGAGGGCGATGGCGCGGAGTTGGTCTCGGTTTCAGAGGATTTCGAGCGCATCGGCGACCTCGTGGCCGCCATCGATTCCAGCGCCCAGGCTGCGCTGACGTTTCGTCGTCAGGACTTGCGAGGAACCGCGCTGGGATGCGCGGCGCGCGCCTCGGCGCTGTCCGAACGATGCGGAGGTGCTGACACGCCGGCACTTCGCCAAGCCGCGGAGCCCTTACCGCTGACCGATCGGGAGTCCGAGATCATGATGCTGATCGGGGAGGGCCTGTCGAACCGCGCTGTCGCCGAGCGCCTGGCGCTTTCGGTCCGCACCGTCGAGAGCCACATCTACCGGGCCATGCTGAAGACCGGGACCTCCAGCCGTGACGAACTCGCCGCCTTGCGGCCTCGGCGCCGGACGTGAAGTCTCCCGCTCAGTAGTGCTGTCGTTGAAACCGGGCGAAATTGCAGTAGCCCACCACTGAGGCGCACCCACCGGATATCGGTGACGATCCCTGGTACGCCAACCGGCGTTTTTCGTGATGACAGGAGATGATCATGAACACAACGTCTTGTTCCTCCGTCCCGATGGCGGTGGCGGTGATCGGCGCCTGCCTCGTCGCGATCCCTGCGTCGGTACCACCGACCGTCTTGTCGCCCGCGGTTGCGCTGTCGTCCGCTGGAGACCTGATGGTCAGCGACGTGGGTGCTGTCGTCGATGCACTGACCGGCGCGGACCCCGGTACGGCGCTTGCCGGCGTGCCGGACGAATACTACGACTACTTGAACGGTTTGGGTGTACCTGCCGAGGACCAGGACTTGGCCCTCGGTGGGCTGATAGCGGGAGTCGCGGCGCTTGCTCAACTCATCGCGTCGCTTTTCACGAACCCGTTTGGCTGGCTGCTAGACGCTATTGATTGGGTCGCAAATCTTTTCGGCTTCGACATCTTCCCCGACGACGCCGCCAGCGCACTGGCGACCGCCGTGCCGGACTTCGACCTCTCCGTTCCGGATGTCGGCATCCCGGACCTCGACCTTTCAAACCTGGTCCCTGACTTCGGGATATAGCCGTCACGATCGACTTCACGATCATCGCCTCGGCCCAGACGCAGACAGAAGAGCGACGATGAGTACCGCAGACTTCGACGGCCCTGGCGGCGTGCTGATGAGGATCGCTCCGCACGCGACCGGCCACGCATGGGCAGGGGGTCGGACGAGGAAGTGCATCAAGTGGTGGCCCGCTGGGCGGAAGGCCAGGGGAACCCATGAGGCCACGCGGAGAAGCGCAACGCGGACTGCAATCGGTGGGAACTACTGCAATACCATCCGGCTGGGCAGGGCAAATTGCAGTGGCTCGCCACTGGGTTCGACGTTCCGCCCAGGCGTGACGATTTGTCGGTAACACCTTCACGGAAGGAGACAGATGATGTCCGTCTCAGTTATGCCCTTGCCGCATATGGTCTCTGCGCACCTGGCTGCCGCCGTGCACGCGATGTTTTCGCACCATGCCGACGAGGTGATGTCGACCGCGCACTCGTGGCACCCGCCGCATCACTACCCACCGCAGCTCAACGACATCCTCGGAGACTCCGCCATGGCCCGGGAGATGGGTCGGTTGTGACCGGCTACTCCGGGTGCGGCTCGGCGATCACGGTCGCAAGGTGCGGATGGGCTTCGGCCTTGACCTGTGCGAACAGCCTGACGTAGTAGGGAATGCAGTCGGCCGTCGCCTGCGCGGTGGTGAACAGCGGCTGGTAGCCCAGGTCGCGCTGCGCCTTGGCGATCGAGAAGTAGTTGTTCAGGTAAAGCCGTTCCACCGCACCGGGTTCCAGCAGCGGCTCGGGCAAGCCGAACCGGAAATGCAGCCACTGCCACGCCACCATGACGTCGCGCACCATGCGGCCGGAGACCCGCATCTTCGGCCAGTGTTCGCCGCAGGCCTCCATCACCGGCCGGGCGAACTCGAACATGTTGATCGGTTCACCGTCGTTGATGAAGTAGGCCTGACCCGGTGACGTGCCGCCGGGAGCCAGGTGCTCGGCGGCCAGGATGAAACCGTGAATCAGGTTGTGCACGTAGGAGTTGTCGAGCTTGGCGCGCTTGCTGCCGATCAGGACTTTGACGTGACCGGCGACCACGCTTTCGAACAGCTTGCGGAACATGGTCTGGTCCCCGTCGCCCCAGATCCCGGACGGGCGGATCGCACAGGTCAGCATGCCCGCAACACCGTTCTCGCCCAGCACGAACTTCTCGGCGACGACCTTGGTCTCGGTGTAGAGGTCGTTGTACTTGGTGGTGTAGGCCATGGTCTCGTCGCCGTTCGTGATGGCCTTGCCGCCCATCACCACGCTGTTGGAGGCGGTGTAGACGAACCGTTTCACCCCGGCGGCCTGTCCGGCCTGGACCAGGTTCTTCGTGCCGTCGACGTTGACCGCGAAGCTGCGCCGGCGGATCTCATCGGTGACCTTCGCGCCGCCCTGCAGGTCGATGATCGCCGCGGTGTGGAACACCGTGTCGATGCCCTCGACGGCCTGGGCCACCGTGGCGGCGTCGCAGATGTCACCCTCTACGGTCTCCAGTTGCGGGTGCGCGGGCAGCGTCGAAGGCGCGCGGTCGAAGGAGCGCACCTGGTAGCCGCGTTCCAGCAGGGTCTTGACGAAATTGGTTCCGACGAAGCCGGAGCCACCGGTCACCAATACCCGACCGAGTTCAGTAGTCACTGCTGGATCACCCATCGGGCGAGCATAACTGAACGTGTTCCAGTTCTTCGGGCTGAAGTCACGATCAGCCGGCGTCGTCGTCACCGGCGGACAGCGCGTCCTGCACCCGGCGACGAGCCCCGGCGAGATGCTCTTCGCAGCGCTTGGCCAGCTGTTCGCCTCGTTCCCACAGGCCCAGCGAGGCGTCGAGGTCCAGGCCGCCCTGTTCCAGCCGCTGCACGACGTCGATGAGCTCGTCGCGGCACTGCTCGTAGCCCAGTTCGCTAACGGGCATCGTCGAAGTGGGCTCGTCAATGGCCATCGTTGGGTCCTTCACTGGTAGCGGTGATCGCGCCGTCGGTGACCCGAATCCGCAGCTGGGTTCCGGCCGGTGCGTCCTCGACCGACCGCAGCACCTGCGTCGTGGCGCCGACGGTCTGCACGACGGCGTAGCCGCGGGCCAGCGTTGCGGCTGGGCCCAGGGTAGCCAGCCGCGCCGACAGGTGCCCGACTCGTTCGGTCTGCACATCGATCAGCCGGATGACGTCGCGGCGCACCGCGGACAAGGCACGTCGCACCTCGTCCCCGCGCTCGGTCAGGGCACGCAGCGGGTCGGCCAGCACCGGGCGGCCGCGCAACTGGGTCAGCACCCGGTCCTCGCGGATCACCCAGTTGCGCACCGCCTGGGCGCTGCGCCGGCGCAGGTCGTCCACCAGCGCCTGCTCGGCGGCCGCGTCCGGGACGATGCGCTTGGCCGCATCGGTGGGGGTCGCGGCCCGCAGATCGGCCACCAGATCGCACAACGGGTTGTCGGGTTCGTGACCGACGGCGCTCACCACCGGCGTACGGCACGCCGCGATCGCCCGGCACAGGGTCTCGTCGGAGAACGGCAACAGGTCCTCCACGCTGCCCCCGCCCCGGGCCAGCACGATCACCTCGACGCCCGCGTCGGCATCCAGTTCGCGCAGCGCCTCGACTATCTGGGCCACCGCGGTCGGCCCTTGCACGGCGGTGTTGCGCACCGCGAAGTTCACAGCCGGCCATCTCGCGCCGGCCACCGACGTCACGTCATGCTCGGCGGCGCTGGCCCGGCCGGTGATCAGGCCGATCGTGGCGGGCAGGAAGGGGAGCGGCCTTTTCAGCCGCGGATCGAACAGGCCCTCGGCGTCCAGCAGCTTGCGCAGCCGTTCGATGCGGGCCAGCAGTTCGCCGATCCCGACGGCCCGGATCTCGCTGAGCCGCAGCGAGAACGTTCCGCGGGCGGTGTAGAAGTTGGGCTTCCCGCAGACCACCACTTGGGTGCCTTCGATGAGCTTGACCGGTGCGGCGGCCACCATCTCGGGGGTGCAGGTGACCGTCAGCGACATGTCGGCGGCGGGATCACGCAGCACCATGAACACGGTGCGCACCCCGGGGCGCAGGTTGATCTGGGTCAGCTGGCCCTCGACCCACACCGATCCGAGCCGGTCGATCCAGCCCTTGACCCGGGTGGCGACGGCGCGAACCGGGAAAGGGCTCTCCGGTGAGCTGCCCGGCGCCGGCGCGGTCACTTGGAGTTGGCGCGGGTGATCCTGTTGGCCAGCAGCGTCTGGAACGGCGCCCTTGCCTTGGTGGCCTCCTCGTAGTCGAGCAGCGTCTCCAGCTCGTCGGTGCTCAGCGAGGCCAGCCGGGCCCGCAACTGGGCCAGCGTGAGGTTGCCGTAGTCGAGTTCGTCCACCAGGTCGGGGGTGGGGACCTGCGAGGTCTTGCTGGAGGTCGGGGAGGCGGTCTGCGGAGGCCGGGCAGACCCGTCGTTGCCGTCCTCACTGAACGAGTAAAGGGCGAAGCGGCCCTCGGAGCGTTGTGCGGAATTGTCGTCGTCGAACGCCTCGGAATCGGCCCCACCGACCCCGTCGTCTTCGTCTTCGTCGAATGTCGCCCACTCGGGCTGCTCATCCTTGGGCGGGAACAGCGACTCCAGGGTGTTGTCGCCCTTGTTGACCAGTTCGGCGATGCCCTGCTGCCAGCGCATCACCGCGTGCGCGGCCTGGCTGGCCAGCGTCATCGGGTAGGTCAGGATCGTTTGTGGCAGCTTGATGGTCTCCTCGACGGCGACAGTCGCCGCGCCTACCAGAAGCCTGACTCCGAACGGTGCAGTAGACATGGCCCCCAGCCTGCCTTACCCGCGGGTCATCTCCAAGTATTGACGGTGACCGGCGCGAGCTGGCGGTTCTCGGCGGCCAGACCGTACCCTGGGTGCCATGCCGACCCTCGATGTGGAGACCGCGAACACTTCAGCCAGTTCTGGTGCGCAGGCCGCCGCCGGCCACACCGGCAAGCGGGTGCTGCTGGCCGAACCGCGCGGCTACTGCGCGGGCGTCGACCGGGCGGTCGAGACGGTGGAGCGGGCCCTGGAGAAACACGGCGCGCCGGTATACGTCCGGCACGAGATCGTGCACAACAAGCATGTGGTGGACACCCTGACGAGCAAGGGCGTGGTCTTCGTCCACGAGGCCGACGAGGTGCCCGAGGGCGCCATGGTGGTGTTCTCCGCGCACGGCGTGGCCCCGAGCGTGCACGAGTTGGCCGCCGACCGCGGCCTGCGGGTGATCGACGCGACGTGCCCGCTGGTGAACAAGGTGCACAACGAGGCCAAGCGGTTCGCCCGCGACGGCTACGACATCCTGCTGATCGGCCACGCCGGGCATGAGGAGGTCATCGGGATCATCGGTGAGGCCCCCGACGACGTGCAGCTGGTCGACGGCTTGGATGCTGTAGCCGCGGTGAAGGTGCGCGACGAGAACAAGGTGGTGTGGCTCTCGCAGACCACGCTCAGCGTCGACGAGACGATGCAGACCGTGGTCAAGCTGCGCGAGCGGTTCCCGAACTTGCAGGATCCGCCCAGCGACGACATCTGCTACGCCACCCAGAACCGCCAGACCGCAGTCAAGGCGATGGCACCGGAATGCGAGCTGGTGATCGTCGTCGGTTCGAAGAACTCATCGAACTCCAACCGGCTGGTCGAGGTGGCTCTGGGCGCCGGCGCCGACGCGGCCCATCTGGTCGACTATGCCGCCGACATCGACCCGGCTTGGCTGAGTCCGGCGTCCGGCCAGGTGCAGACCGTCGGAGTCACCTCGGGCGCGTCAGTGCCGGAGATCCTGGTCCGCGGCGTGCTGGAGCGGCTCGCCGAATACGGCTACGACACGGTGTTTCCGGTGACGACCGCCAACGAGACGCTGGTGTTCGCGCTGCCACGGGAGATCCGTCCGGACCGGCGTTAGATGTCGTACTCCCAGGAGTCGGCTTCCTCGGCGCGCTGCCGGCGGGGGCGGCTCGGCGGCTGGGTGCTGGGCTCGCCGCGGTAACGCACGTTGGAGACCGGGTGATGGCTGGTGGTCGCACCGTTGCTGCGGCCTGCGCCGGCGGCCGGACGACGGCGCGGTAGCGACTCGGGAGATTCGGTCTGCCGGTGGCTGCGGGCCCGCGCATCGCGGTTGGCTCGCAGCGGTGGTTCGGCGCGCCGGCGCGGCGCGTCATCACGCCAGCCCGGCTCATTGCGCCGGCGGCGCGGCATCGGCTCGTCGCGCAGGTCGGGTGCGGGTCGTCGGCGGCGCTCCGGGGCCCGTACCTCGTCCATCGCAGGCTTGATGTGCCGCGACCGGGTGGGCGTCGACCCGTTGGTGCCCCGCCGGCGCTCCGTTGTCCGGTTCGCGGCGCGTTCCCGGGCGGCGCGGCGCGCCTCCGGGGTGGCCCGCCGGGGGCGGTCACCGGTGCTGCGTTCGGTGCGGGTTCGTTCGGTGCGGGGCCGGGTGCGTTCGGCGCGAGTCCGCGAGCCGGGTTGCTCGATGGCGTGGGCGGGCTTGCGGTTGACCGCCGCGGTGAGCATGGCGCTGAGCCGCTGGGCCAGGGCAGAGCCCCGGCGCGCGCTGGTGTCCTCGGTCTCGGCCGTCGACGCGTGCCCCAGCATCCCCAGATACCAGCGGACCATCCCGATCAGCAGGACCACGGCCGCGGTGAACAGCATCAGCGGGAATCGCTCGATCAGCGGGTATCCGCAGTTGATGGCGATGTTCTTCAGGCCGGGCCACCCGGCGCCGTGGATCAGCCAGTAGGCGCCCGGCACGGCGCAGAACAGGATCAGCGGCGGCTGGATGACGGCGGTGAACACCGCGGACTGGCGCACCACGAGCACCGCCGCGAGGCAACCGATCACATACAGGGTGGAGAAGACGGCGCTCAGGTCCTTGCTGCCCGATCCACCGTCGAACGCGATCCCGATCGCGGTGGCGACCGCCGCCACCATCACCGCGCCCCACCAGGGCAGACCGGCCATGCTGGGCAGGATCGAACGGTGGTCAGCCGCCACCGCCGACTTGCCACGCTGTGCTGCCACACACTGACGGTACCGGCTTGAGGTGTCTGAATCCGAAAGGCGTTGCCGGATCACCGGGCGGACGTGGGCTGCGTCACGCTTTACACTTGGCTCCCTGTGAGCCTGAGCCTGGGAATCGTGGGGTTGCCCAACGTCGGTAAGTCGACCCTGTTCAATGCGCTGACCCGCAACGATGTGTTGGCAGCAAACTATCCGTTCGCGACCATCGAGCCCAACGAGGGCGTGGTGCCGCTGCCCGATCCCCGGCTGGCCAAGCTGGCGGAGATCTTCGGCTCCGAGCGCATCCTGGCCGCGCCGGTGACGTTCGTCGACATCGCCGGCATCGTCAAGGGCGCCTCGGAGGGGGCGGGGCTGGGCAACAAGTTCCTGGCCAACATCCGCGAGTGCGACGCCATCTGCCAGGTGGTCCGGGTCTTCGCCGACGACGACGTGGTGCACGTCGACGGCAAGGTCGATCCCGAGGCCGACATCGAGGTGATCGCCACCGAGCTGATCCTGGCCGACATGCAGACGCTGGAGAAGGCGGTGCCGCGGCTGGAGAAGGAAGCCCGCAACAACAAGGACCGCAAGCCCATGCACGAGGCCGCGGTGGCCGCCGCAGCCATCCTCGACACCGGCAAGACCTTGTTCGCCGCGGGGGTGGACACCGCGCCGCTGCGCGAGTTGAACCTGCTGACCACCAAGCCGTTCCTGTACGTGTTCAACGCCGACGAGGCGGTGCTCACCGATGAGGCGCGGGTCGCTTCGTTGCGGGAGCTGGTGGCCCCGGCCGACGCAGTGTTCCTCGACGCCAAGATCGAATCCGAGCTCGCCGAGCTGGACGAGGAGTCGGCGATGGAGTTGCTGGAGTCGATCGGGCAGAGCGAGCGTGGCCTGGATGCCTTGGCGCGGGCCGGTTTTCACACCCTGAAGCTGCAGACCTACCTGACCGCCGGGCCCAAGGAGGCGCGGGCCTGGACGATTCACGCCGGCGACACCGCACCCAAGGCCGCCGGGGTGATCCACACCGACTTCGAGAAGGGCTTCATCAAGGCCGAGGTGGTCTCCTACGACGACCTGGTCGAGGCCGGGTCGATGGCTGCGGCCAAGGCCGCCGGCAAGGTGCGCATGGAGGGCAAGGACTACGTGATGGCCGACGGGGACGTGGTGGAGTTCCGCTTCAACGTGTAGCGCGTGCCGCTTCGTGTGGACAGACGCCGGGCCAGAGGACGTGGAGATCCATCCGGGCGGTCTCGATCGGGGCGGCCGACGAGGTGTGCGCCATAATTCTGTACATGACAACGCTGCCCCTTGCTGAGGTTCGAGCGAATCTTTCCAAGCTGGTCGACGAGGCTGTCCGCACCCACTTGCGTATTGAAGTCACCCGACAGGGCCGGCGAGCAGCCGTGATTCTCAGTGCTGATGACTATGACTCGATCATGGAGACGCTCGATATCTTGAGCGACTCGGATCTGATGCAGGAGCTCCGTCAGGGGCAGGCGGACGTCGCGCGCGGGGACTTCCACGCCCTTGACAACGTGGCCAACGAGATGCGGGCCAAAGGGCGATTGCCCAAGTGACCTATGAAGTCATCCTCTCGCCGGCGGCGCGTAGGCCTCTGTCGGAAGAACTTCCAGAGACGGTTGCTGCGGCCTGTTTCGAGTTCATTGCCGGACGGCTGGCCGAGAATCCCCGCCGGGTCGGCAAGCCGCTGGGCAATGAACTGGCCGGATCGTATTCGGCGAGGAGAGGAGAATTTCGCGTCATCTACGACATTGATGACGACAGGATCCGTGTCGAGGTCATTTCGATTCGGCACCGGCGTGACGCGTATCGCGGATGAGGCCACCGCAGAGAAGTCGCCGACGTGTGTCTTGCCGGTGACCTGACCGCGACGGAGGCAGGGGAGGCTCGTCGTCATGGCAGTTGTCGAGGTGATTTATCTGGTGGCGGCGCTGCTGTGGATTTTCGTGGTGGTGGCAGCGCTGTGCGTCGGAGGCCGCTACATGCTTAGGCTTCGTGCCAGGCGGCGCCGCGTGAACGGGCTGATCGACAATGTGCGGCTGACCATCGAGCGCTTGGTTGTCCCGTACCGGGCGGTGGCAGCCGGTGGCGCGGCTGTTCTTCAGCGGGTCGTCAATGGACTCAGTTGATGATCTCGTCTAGCCCGTCCGCCCGCAGGGCGGCCAGCCGGTCGCGCCACTCCTGGAGTATCTCGGGGGACAGCCGCGGCCAGTCGTCGACTTCTGCGACGACCCGCAGCGGCTCGCTGCTGCGGTAGGAGCGGGTCGGGTTGCCCGGGAACTTTTTATCGGTGACGTTCGGATCGTTTTCGAACTCTCCGGTCGGTTCGACGCGATACACCCGCGGTTCCCCGTCGCCGGCCGCGAGCTCGGCCGCCAGCCCGGCACCGTCGCGCAGGGCGGTGAAGTAGATGTGGTTCATGATGATTTCGGGCCGGTAGTTGGAGCGGAAGCCCGCGGTGAGCAGCTCTCCGGCCCCCAGATCGGCTTTGGTTCCGTGGAAGAACGGACCTTCGTCCAGCGTCGAGGCCATCGCCTCAGGGTAGCGAGCGTCGCCGGGATCTTCTCGCTGAACAGCAGGAATACCGATAGGTATACTCATGTGATGGCCACGACGATCAAGGTGCCGGTCGAGCTACGCGACCGGATCAACCGCGGAGCGCAGGAGCGGGGCGTGACGGCGGCCGGCTTCATCGAAGGACTGATTGATGGCTACGAACGGCGCCGGCGCATGGAGCTATTCGGGCGCGCATTCCGCGGGGCGGATAGGGCCTACTGGGACGAGTTCCGGGAGTGGGACGTCGCGCTGAGCGACGGATCTGATGGCGAATGAACTGCGGCGCGGGATGGTGGTTTGGGCCGAACTCGATCCCGTGCGCGGGCGTGAGCAGGCCGGCCGTCGGCCCGCACTCGTGATCGCCAGTGATCTCTACCTCGAGCAGGCCGACGCGCTGGCGATCATCGTCCCTGCGACGACGACAGAGCGCGGCTGGCCCAACCACGTGCTGCTGCGCGGGCCTGACCTGAGCTTCGGTCAGTCGACATTCGCCATGACCGAACAACCGCGAACGGTTACCCGTGAGCGATTGTTCGACGTCATCGGTGTCGTTGACGCCGAGACGATGCGCGAGGTCGACGGTTGGCTCGGCGACTTCCTCGGGTTGCCCGCTACCAGATGACGGCGAGTCCCGCGGCGGTGAGAACGAGTGCGGCGGCGGCGTAGAACAGGGCACGCGGGGCTTCGCCGCCCGAGCGACGCTGCCGCGCCCGGCCGATGCCCAGGACGGCACCCAGGGCGATCAGGATCACCAGCTTGGTGCCGATCTTGGGGTAGTTGAGCACCACGCCGGCGGGCCACGGGGCGGCCAGGGCCAGTCCGGTCACCAGCGACAGCACCACGCCGTAGTCCATGACCGGGGTGAGCTGGAAGCGCCGTGCCGCGGCTTCGGAGACCAGGGCCCCGAAGATCACCGCGAAACCGATGATGTGCAGCAGAACTATTACGTGCCGTAGTACCTCCACGTCGCTCAGGCTAGCCCGTGCCCATGGCATTGGCCATTCGAGTGCGACGCATCTGGTGGCGAGGTGTCACTACGCTTGACCGGCATGACCTCATCGACAACCCGCCTGGCCGCCGTCGTCGCCGCGACCAGCGACCCGGCCGCCGCCGACCCGGCCGCCTCGCAAGTCGTGTTCCGTGCCTCGGCCGTCGCCCATGACGCCGTGGCGAGCACGGTCACCATGGGGCGCTACAGCGTCGAAGTCGACGAGCCGCCGACGCTCGGCGGCGAGGACACCGCCCCCAACCCCGTCGAGTACTACCTGGGGTCCTTGCTGTCCTGCCAAATCGTCACCTGGCGGTATTGGGCGCAGAAGCTGGGCATCACCGTCGACGAGATCACCGGGCGAGCCGAGGGGGACCTGGACGTGCGCGGTTTCTTCGGCCTGGACGATGCGGTTCGCCCCGGCTTCAGCGAGGTGCGCGTGGCCATAACGGTGACCGGGCCGGAGACCGAGGAACGCTACACCGAGCTGCACCGGGTCGTCGAATCCCATTGCCCGGTAATGGATTTGACCACCAATGTCACGCCGGTGCGCAGCACCCTGGAGATCGGGCCGCGGCAGTGATCTTCATCGTGGTCAAGTTCGCGACCAAACCCGAGTGGGCAGAGCGCTGGCCGCAACTGGTGGCCGGCTTCACCGAGGCCACCCGCGCCGAACCGGGCAACCTGTGGTTCGACTGGTCGCGCAGCCTCGATGATCCGTGCGAGTACGTGCTGGTCGAGGCGTTCCGCGACGGCGACGCCGGCGGCAAGCACGTCAACAGCGACCACTTCGCCAAGGCCATGGCCGACATGCCGCAGGCGCTGGCGTCGACGCCGAAGATCATCAGTCAGTCCATCGAGGCCTCGGGCTGGTCGCCGATGGGTGAGCTGACGATCCCCTGAGCGATTTCGGCGCGATATTCACCGCTGAGCGGGCAGAATTGCGCCGAAATCGCAATCAGGGCACCACGACGATCTCCCGGCCCAGCTGATATCCGGGCGTCAACGGCAGGATGTCGCCGCTCCAGAACGAGCCGGGGTCGAACCAGTTCGCACTCTTGTCGGTCGATAGCAGGCCCATCTCCTCGTAGGTGATCGCGACGGTCTCAGCGCAGTACGCGGTCTGCAGCGCAACCTTGCCGCGGCGTGCCTTGCGGCGCTGGGTGACTTCGCGAACCTTGCGGTCCAGGAAGGGGATTCCGCGGGTCCAGTCGGCCGCGGTCGGCAGCCGGCCGCGCAGCCAGCGGCCGGTGAGCCGCGCCGTGGTGGGAAACGCGGTGCCGTCCATCCGGGCGATCGCCCGCAACAGCCGGTCTTCCTGTTCACGGGTGACAGTCCCGCTGAGCTGGCGAAACCAGCAGCGCTGCTGGTAGCGGCCCAGCCACTGCTCGACGGCGGCCCGGGCGTCGTTGAGCTGGACGCCGCGGTGGTTGGTGCCGGTCCAGAAGTCGAGCAGCTTGTCGCCGAGTTCGGCATGCCAGATCAGCGGGGGCAGGTCTTCGAGGGCCACCGTCATGCCGACGTGGTTCACCGGGGCGTTGGACAGCGTCTGAATGGCCCGGTCCGGGCCGGAGCGGCCACGGAACAGCCAGATGTCGCCGGTGCGGGTCTCGCGCAGCGCCTGGTCCAACGTCACCGTGTGTTCGTCCACGACAGGCACCTTATGGTGTGTTGGTGCGCAGCATCTGGAAATGGATCGGCCTGGCGGGCGTGGTCGGCGTCGCGGCCGGGGGAGTGCTGGTGGCGCGGGATCAGCGCCGACGTCGGGCCTACACCCCCGATGAGGTCCGTGCCCGGCTGCATCAACGGCTGGCCGAAGCCGACGGCGCAGACTAGCCGGCTTCGACCGCATACAGCCGGTGGGTGCCGGCGAAGCCCTTCAACTCGACATCCCGGCCGGCGCCGACGCTGATGCCGTCGCAGTCCTTGACGGCGTCGCGCACCGGCCCGCTGATCAGGATCTGCCCGCCGTCGGCGGCCGCTGCCACCCGCGCGGCCATCGCCACATTGCGGCCGAACAGGTCGTCGCCGCGGCGCACCGAGCGGCCCATGTGCGCCCCGATGCGCACCCGGATCGGGTGCTGCGGCTTGCGGCCCCGCGGGTGTTGCAGGCCCCGCTGGATGTCGATGGCGCAGCGCACCGCCTGTTCGGGTTGGGCGAAGGCGATCATGTATCCGTCGCCCTGGTTCTTGACGACGTGGCCGGAGTGGGCACGCACCGAGCGTTGCACCGTCTCGTCATGCCGGGCGAGCAGCTTTACCCAGGCGCGGTCGCCGATCCGCTCGTTGAGTGCGGTGGACTCCTCGATGTCGGTGAACAGGATCACCACGTGGCCGTCGAGGGTGAGGCGGGCCAGATCGGGGCGCTCCACCGCTGCCCAGTCGGCGAGGTCTTCGATCGAACTGCGCACGGCCGCGCCGAATCCCTGCTTGCGCACCAGGTTTGCGGTCTGCCACATCGTCTTGACGGCCTCCCGCCCGCCCTCCAGAAGCAGGTTGCGGGTGTCGACGCGGCTGCGCAGCTCTTCGGCCTCCGCGCTGACCTGCCGCAGCCGCGCGGTCAAGACCATCAGCGCGACCGCTTCGCCGACCGACACCGCGGCCAGCAGGTAGGCCGCGATCATCGGCGGCGCGAGCCATCCGGTCAAGGCGCCGACACGAACTCGACAACAGCAGAGCTGAAGGCGTCGTTGTCGTCGCCTGCCGCGGTGTGCCCCGCGTCGGACAGTTCGACCAGCCGGGCGCTCGGCACCTTGGCCAGGAAGTCCGCGACGCCCTCGGTGCTGACCACATCGGACAGCTTGCCGCGGATCAGCAGGATCGGGATCTGCAGGTCGATCGCGGCCGCCTCGAGTTTCTCGGTGCGCAGGGCCGGATCGTCGCTGGGTTTGGTCAATAACGCCGGATCCCAATGCCAGTACCAGCGGCCATCGCGCTGGCGCAGGTTCTTCTTCAGGCCCTCGGGGCTGCGGGGCTTGGCCCGGTGCGGCAGGTAGGCGGCCACCGCGTCGGCCGCCTGCTCCAGCGAGTCGAAACCGTCGATGTTGCTGAACATGAAGTCGCGGATCCGGGCGCTGCCGTCCTTCTCGTAACGCGGCACCACGTCGACGAGCACCAGCTTTCTCACCCGCTGCGGGCCGGCCTGTTCGGCGACCAGGATTCCGGTCAGACCGCCCATGCTTGCCCCGATCAGCACCACCGGGCGGTCGATCGTGTCGATCACCGCGATCGCATCGTCAGCCAGGGTCTCAATGGCGTAGTCGGCGCCGGGGGCACGGTCGCTGTCACCGTGCCCGCGGGTGTCGAGCGCGACGACGTGGTAGCCCTGGTCGGCCAGGATCTGGCCGGTCTTGTGCCAGGAGAACCGATTCTGGCCGCCCCCGTGCAGCATCACGATCGTCGGACGGGCGTCTGCGGCGGAGTCCCGGTTCCATTCGTCGGCCACCAGTCGGACGCCCCGGGCGCCTTGGAAGGCGACGGTCTGGGCTGTGCTCATCACCAGATGGTAGATAGGTAGCACGACAAGGCGGACGGAAACGGTGGGCGATGAGCGAACCGCGATGGATCGACGTGGCCGCGCCCGAGGTGGCGCTCAAGGCGCTGAGCTGGGGCACGCCGGGCAATCCGGTGGCCTTGTGCCTGCACGGTTTTCCCGACACCGCCTACGGCTGGCGGCGGTTGGCGCCCCGGTTGGTGGCGGCGGGCTGGCACGTGGTGGCCCCGTTCATGCGCGGCTATGCGCCGTCGTCGATCCCGGCCGACGGGAGCTACCACATCGGTGCGCTGATGGACGACGCGTTGCGGGTGCTCGACGCTGTGGGCCGCACCGGCGGCGACGCGGTGATCGGTCACGACTGGGGTGCCATGGCGGCCACCGGGATCGCCGCACTGCCGGACACCCCGTTCACCAAGGCGGTGATCATGTCGGTTCCCCCGCCCGCGGCACTGCGCCAGGCCGGGCTCGCCGTGGCGGGTCAGCTGCCGGCGCAGATGGTACGCAGCTGGTACATCGGCTATTTCCAGCTGCCGGGTCTGCCGGAGCGGTCCGCCTCCTGGGTGTTGCCGAGGCTGTGGCGGCGCTGGTCGCCGGGCTATGACGCCGAGGAGGACCTGCGCCACATCGATGCCGCCATCGGGACGCCGGAGAGCTGGCGGGCCGCCCTTGGGCCCTACCGGGCGCTGCGCAGCGTCCGGGCGCCGGCCCGCTACGCCGATCTGCACCAGCACTGGCTGCAATTGCCGAAACTGCCGAGCCTGTACCTGCACGGGCGCACCGACGGCTGCATGTCGGCGGAGTTGGCGCGGTGGGTGGCCCCGGCGCTGCCCGACGGCAGTGCGGTGGCCGTGGTTGAGAATGCCGGGCACTTCCTGCAACTCGAGCAGCCCGACGAGGTGGCTGATCAGGTGCTGCACTTTCTTGCCTGATAAGCGGGGCCTGAGTTGAGGTCGGCGATGCGCGGAAACCCGATGACCGCGATCGACGCGCAGTTCTACTGGATGTCGGAGAAGATTCCCAGCGACCAGTTCCTGGTGTACGCCTTCGCCGGGGTGCCCGATCTCGGCGCCGCTGCCGCCGAGGTGCTCGGCCGCGCCCGGCTGAGCCCCGAGCTGACCATGCGGGTCGACGACGCCGGCGGGCTGCGCTACCCGCGCTGGGTGCCGTCGTCGGATCACCTCGGCGTCACCGCGCACCGGGTGCCCGGTGACAGCTGGGCGGGCTGCCTGGACGTCGTCGTGCGCCTCGCCGACGGCCAGGTCGACGCCTCCGTGGCGCCGTGGAAACTGCACCTGTTCGCCCCGGTGGACGGCATTCCCGGGCACCGCGGCCGCGGCACGGTGGTGGTGCTTCAGGTCGCGCACGCACTTGCCGACGGCGCGCGGGCCTCGGCGCTGGCTGCCTGGCTGTTCGGCCGGCCGGCACCGGTGCCGGCGGTGCAGTGGCCACACCGTGGATGTCTGCCGTTGCGCGCCGTGGTTGCCGCCCGCGAGCACCGCAGCCGGGTCGCCGACACCGGCGCCGGGGTACTCCCGGCGCCGGTGGGTGACCGGCCGCTCCTGTCCACCAACAATCGGCCGGCCGGGGTCCGCGCGCTGCGCACCCTGGTGCGCCGACGCGCCGAACTGAGTGGGCCCACCGTCACCGTGGCGGTGCTCTGCGCGGTGTCGGAGGCGCTGGCGCAATACCTCGACGAGCCATGCGATGAGCTGGGCGCCGAGGTTCCGATGGCCAAATCCGGTGGCCGGCAAGCCAATAACCATTTCGGAAACATTCCGGTGGGGCTCTACCCGCGGTATGACCGGGATACCCGCATCGAGGCGATCGCCGCCGACGTCGCCAACGGCCGGCTTCGTGCGGACCACTCCGCGACGGTGGCAGCCGACCGGGCGTTCGCGGCCACACCGGCGGTGCTGCTGCGCTGGGGCGTGCAGAACTTCGACACGCAGGCCCGGCCGGCGCGGGTCACCGGCAACACCGTGGTGTCCAGCGTGTACCGCGGCGCAGCCGACCTGAGCTTCGGGGCGGCGCCGGTGGTGCTGACGACGGGGTTCCCGGCACTGTCGCCGGTCATGGGCCTGACCCATGGCGTGCACGGCATCGGCGACACCGTGGCGATCAGCGTGCACGCGGCTGCCTCGGCCATCACCGATATCGACGTCTATCTGCGTCTGCTGGACGCCGCACTGTAGGTTGGGGCGCATGGTCACTGCTGCTGATGTCGCATTGCTGATCCTGCGTCTGGTGCTGGGCGTGTCGCTGGCGGCACATGGTTTCAACAAGTTCTTCGGAGGGGGACGCATCCCGGGCACCGCGAGGTGGTTCGAGAGCATCGGGATGAAGTACGGCAAGTTCCAGGCGGTGACGGCGGCTGTCGCCGAGATCGCCGCCGGACTGGGCTTGGCCGTCGGGTTGCTCACCCCGATCACCGCCGCGGGCTTCGTGGCGCTGATGGCGGTGGCGGTGTGGACCGTGCACCGCAAGAACGGCTTCTTCATCATCAAGGAGGGCTGGGAGTACAACCTGGTGCTGGCCACCGGTGCCGTCACGGTCGCCATGCTCGGGCCCGGCCGGCTCAGCCTGGATCACCAGATCTTCTGCCACTGCTGGGCCACCGGCTGGACCGGTCTGGCGATCTCGCTCGGCCTCGGGCTGGTCGGTGCCATTGGCCAGCTGGCGCTGTTCTACCGTCCGCCGGCCAAGCCGGACGCGCCGGCGGCGACCGGCGAGTAGGGCAGTCCGCTGCCGGCGTTCTCGTCGACGACGACCTGCCGGCCCAGGTAGGGGAACGCCCGCTGCGGGCAGGCTTCCCGGTCACAGATCTTGCAGCCCGCCCCGATCGGCACCACGGTGGCCTCGTCGTCGAGGGCGACCCCGGTGGAGTAGACGAGTTTTTCGGCGTGCGCCAGGTCGCAGCCCAGTCCGACGGCGAAGGTCTTGTGCCGGCCCAGGTAGCCGCGTCCCTCCGGTGGGGTGGTGGTGGCGATCCAGAAGTATTTGCGCCCGTCGGGCATCTGCGCGACCTGGGTGATGATCCGGCCGGGCTGGCTGAACGCGTCGTGCACCACCCACAGCGGACAGCTTCCGCCGACCCGGCTGAAGTGAAATGCGGTGGCCGACTGCCGTTTCGAGATGTTGCCGGCCTTGTCGGTGCGCACGAAGATGAACGGCACCCCGCGCTGGCCCGGTCGCTGCAGTGTCGAGAGCCGGTGACACACGGTCTCGAACCCGACCTCGAAACGGCGTCCCAGCAGGTCGATGTCGTAGCGCAGCTCGGTCGCGGAACGCTGAAACTGCCGATACGGCAACAGGAACGCACCGGCGAAGTAGTTGGCCAACCCGATCTTGGCGACGCCGCGGGACTCCGGACTCAACGACTGGTCTTGCGCCACGATGTCGCTCAGCAGCTCGGCCTGGGTCAACAGTGCCAGTTGGGTGGCGAGCTGGAAGGCGCGCTGGCCCGCCAGCAGCCAGTGCGCGATGCGCAGCACTCGGGTCGCCGGATCGAAGACCCGTTTGGTCCCGGCCGGTAGGTCGTCGACGACCGCCACGGTGATGTCGAGCCGCTCGCTCATCAGTGTCGACAGCTGAATGTCCAAGCCGCCGAACCGCATCCCGCTGTCGATGAACAGTCTCTCGGCGGCATCGTCGAGCTCGCCGATGTAGTTGTTGCGGTCGTAGAAGAAGTCCCGGACCTCCTCGAACGGCATCGGGCGCGCCACGGTCTGCGCGGCGTCGCCGGAGACCCGTGACCGATAGGACTCCAATTCGTCTGTGGCGCCGCGTAGTTGGCGGTGCATGGTCAGCAGACTGTTTCCGATCTCGGGCATCCGCGCGACGAGTTCTTCGAGCTGGCTGTCGCTGGCGACGTGTTCGCCGGCGGTGGCGGTGAACATGTCGCGCAGGTCGGCCACCAGTCGGGCGTCGGCGTCGCCGGAGAAGTACTGCGCCGGCAGGCCGAACCGCTCGGTGAGCACCAACAGCACCGACACGGTGATCGGTCGTTGATCGTTCTCGAGCTGGTTGACGTAGCTGGTCGACAGGTTCAGCGTCCGTGCCAGTGCCACCTGGGTCAGGCCGCGCTCCTCACGCAGGCGTCGCAGCCGGGCCCCGGCGAAGGTCCGGGTGGTCGTGGGTGCCATGTGAGGCAGCTTAGTCGTTCATCGCATTCGCAAGGTTTGCAATTCCACCGGACTTAGGACGCATTAATACGCATTTCCAGTGTATACCGGGGTAGGACTCTCGTGCGTAGGGTGTGGATTATGCAGCTACATGACGTGAAGACCCACCGCAGCGCCGAAGACTTCCCCCGCTCCGAGCACCTCGCTTGGAAGATCGCGGAGGTGGCTGCGGACCCGGTGGCCGTCCCCGACGACACCGCGGCGATGGTGATCAACCGGATCATCGACAACGCCGCCGTCAGTGCGGCCTCGGTGCTGCGCCGGCCGGTGACCGTGGCCCGCCGGCAGGCTCAGGCACACCCGTCCGAGCCGGGTGCTGCGGTCTTCGGCATCGAGGGCACCTACTCGGCGGAGTGGGCGGCCTGGGCCAACGGCACCGCGGTGCGCGAACTGGACTTCCACGACACCTTCTTGGCTGCCGAGTACTCGCACCCCGGCGACAACATCCCGCCGCTGGTGGCGGTCGCGCAACAGCTGGGGCTCTCCGGCGCAGACCTGATCCGCGGTCTGGCCACCGCCTACGAGATTCAGGTCGACCTGGTCAAGGGAATCTGCCTGCACGAGCACAAGATCGACCACGTCGCCCACCTGGGCCCGTCGGTGGCCGCCGGCATCGGCACCATGCTGAAGCTGGACCCCGAGATCATCTACCAGGCGGTCGGGCAGGCGCTGCACCTGACCACCGCTACCCGCCAGTCCCGCAAGGGCCTGATCTCCAGCTGGAAGGCCTTCGCGCCGGCGTGGGCCGCAAAGGTGGGCATCGAGGCCGTGGACCGGGCGATGCGCGGCGAGGGTGCCCCGGCCCCCATCTGGGAGGGCGAAGACGGGGTGATCGCCTGGCTGCTGTCGGGCAAGGACCACACCTACCAGGTGCCGCTGCCCGGCCCCGGCGAGGCCAAGCGCGGAATCCTGGACACCTACACCAAGGAGTACTCCGCGGAATATCAGAGCCAGGCTCTGATCGATCTGGCCCGCCGGCTCCGGGGGCGGATCGGTGACCTGAACCAGGTGGCCACGATCGTCCTGCACACCAGCCACCACACCCACTACGTGATCGGCACCGGCTCGGGCGACCCGCAGAAGTTCGATCCGGACGCCTCGCGGGAGACCCTGGACCACTCGGTGATGTACATCTTCGCGGTCGCCCTGCAGGACGGCAGCTGGCACCACGTCCGGTCGTACTCCCCGGAGCGCGCCCACCGCCCGGACACCATCGAGCTGTGGCGCAAGATCTCCACCGTCGAGGACCCGGAGTGGACCCGGCGCTACCACTCCACCGACCCGAACGAAAAGGCCTTCGGTGCCCGCGCCGAGGTCACGCTGGCCGGCGGCGAAGTGATCACCGACGAGCTGGCGATCGCCGACGCGCACCCGCTGGGGGCCCGGCCGTTCGAGCGCAAGCAGTACATCGGCAAGTTCACCGAACTCGCCGAGGGGATTGTGACCGTGGGGGAGCAGGAGCGGTTCCTGGCCGCAGCAGAGGGGGTGGCGCGCCTCGCCGGTTCGGATCTCCGTGGACTGAACATCGTCGTCGAGCCCGCGGTGTTGGGCCAGGCGCCCGCCACGCCCGACGGGATCTTCCGGTGAGTGGGCTGCTCGGAGCGACCGCGGCCCCGTCGGACAAGCGGGCAGCATTTCGGGCCGGACTGCAATCCGGTCGGCTGCAACGGTTCCCGGGGGCGTTCTCGCCGCTGGTGGCCAAGCTGGTGGCCGAGATCGGATTCGAGGGCGTCTATGTCTCCGGCGCGGCGCTCTCGGCCGACCTGGGGCTACCGGACATCGGGCTGACCACGCTGACCGAGGTCGCCGGGCGCGGCGCGCAGATCGCCGCGGTCACCGACCTGCCCACCCTGATCGACACCGACACCGGCTTCGGCGAGCCGATGAACGCCGCGCGCACCATCGCGGTGCTCGAAGACGCCGGGCTGGCGGGCTGTCACCTCGAAGACCAGGTCAACCCGAAACGCTGCGGACACCTTGACGGCAAGGCGGTGGTGCCGACGGCCGAGATGGTCAAGCGGCTGCGGGCCGCGGTCGCCGCGCGCCGGGACCCGGAGTTCGTCATCTGCGCCCGCACCGATGCCGCCGGCATCGAAGGGCTTTCGGCCGCGATCGATCGGGCCAAGGCCTACGCCGACGCCGGAGCGGACCTGATCTTCACCGAAGCACTTTCCGGGCCAAGCGAATTCGAGCGGTTCCGGGCCGCCGTGGACATCCCGCTGCTGGCCAACATGACCGAGTTCGGCAAGTCGGAGCTGCTCACCGTTGCTCAACTGATGGACCTCGGCTATAACGCCGTCATCTACCCGGTCACCACGCTGCGGCTGGCGATGTTCGCCGTCGAGGCCGGTATCCGGGAAATCGACACGGCCGGAACGCAATCCGGGTTACTGGAGAAGATGCAGCACCGCAGCCGGCTGTACGAGCTGCTGCGCTACGCCGACTACAACCAGTTCGATTCGGAGATTTTCAACTTCACTACTGAGGGAGGCCGGCGATGACCACCGCGGACATTCACAAGGGACTCGCCGGGGTCGTCGTCGACACCACCGCCATCTCCAAGGTGGTGCCCGAGACCAACTCGTTGACCTACCGCGGTTACCCGGTTCAGGACTTGGCCGCGCGTGTGAGCTTTGAGCAGGTCGCCTACCTGCTCTGGCACGGTGAACTGCCCACCGACGCCGAGCTGGCACAGTTCTGCCAGCGCGAGCGCGCCGCCCGGCGGGTGGACCGGTCGCTGCTGTCGCTGGTGGACAGGCTTCCGGAGAACTGCCATCCGATGGATGTGGTGCGCACCGCGATCAGCTACCTGGGCGCCGAGGACCCGTCCGAGGATGACCCGGCCGAGTCGGCGAACTTCGCCAAGGCACTGAGGATGTTCGCGGTGTTGCCGACGATCGTCGCGGCCGACATGCGCCGCCGCCGCGGCTTGGACCCGATCGCACCGCACAGCCACCTCGGCTACGCCGAGAACTTCCTGCGGATGTGCTTCGGCGAGGTTCCCGAGCCGGTCATCGTGGAGGCGTTCGAGCAGTCCATGATCCTCTACGCCGAGCACAGCTTCAACGCGTCCACCTTCGCCGCGCGGGTGGTCACCTCCACGCAGTCCGACATCTACAGTGCTGTCACCGCGGCCATCGGCGCACTCAAGGGTTCGCTGCACGGCGGGGCCAACGAGGCGGTCATGCACGACATGATCGAGATCGGTGAGCCGGCCAAGGCCGCGGAGTGGCTGCACGGCAAGCTGTCTCGCAAGGACAAGGTGATGGGCTTCGGGCACCGGGTGTACAAGCACGGTGACTCCCGGGTGCCGACGATGAAGGCCGCCCTGGAACGGGTCGCGGCGGCCCGCGACGGACAGCGCTGGTTGGACATCTACCGCATCCTGGAGACCGAGATGTTCGCCGCCACCGGCATCAAACCCAACCTGGACTTCCCAACCGGGCCGGCCTACTACCTGATGGGCTTCGACATCCCGATGTTCACCCCGCTGTTCGTGATGAGCCGCATCACCGGGTGGACCGCCCACATCATGGAGCAGACCGCGGCCAACGCGCTGATACGTCCGCTCAGTGCCTATTCGGGTCAGGCGCAGCGCGCACTCGACGCCGGCTGAGGCCCGGCGGGGGCTACCATCCGGGAATGTCGCAACTGTTCCCCGATTACCGCCCGCTCTGGGAGACCGACCAGCACCGCGAACTGCGTAAGCACACCGCGGATTTCCTGCGCAAGGAGTCGACGCCGCACCAGGAACGCTGGGTCGCCCAGCACGGGGTGGACCGTGAGTTCTGGAACAAGGCCGGCGACGCCGGGCTGCTGGGCCTGGATCTGCCCGAGGAGTTCGGCGGCGCCGCCGGCGATTACGCCATGCACTGCGTGGTGCAGGAAGAACTGGTCTACGCCCACGACCAGTGCTTCGGATTCTCGGTGCACTCGCCGATCGTCGCGCACTACCTGTACGCCTACGGCAACGACGAACAACGCAAACGCTGGCTGCCCAAGGTCATCAGTGGCGAGGCGGTGCTGGCCATCGCGATGACCGAGCCGGGTACCGGATCGGATCTGCAGTCGGTGCGCACCACCGCAGTGCGCGACGGCGACGACTACGTGATCAACGGATCGAAGACGTTCATCTCCAACGGAACTCACTGCGATCTGCTGGTGATCGTCGCCAAGACCGACCCGTCCCAGGGGGCGGCCGGGGTGTCGCTGATCGTCGCCGAGACAGATGGCCTGCCCGGCTTCGAGCGGGGCCGGGTGCTGGCCAAGATCGGCCAGCACGGCCAGGACACCCGGGAGCTGTTCTTCACCGACATGCGGGTGCCGGTCGCCAACCTGCTCGGCGAGAAGGAGGGGCTGGGCTTTTACCAGCTCATGGACCAGCTGGCCCGCGAACGGCTGATCATCGCGACGCTGTGCGCGGCGCTGGCCGAGTCCGCGGTGCTGGAGGCCATCCGGTACTCCAAGGAACGTGAGGCGTTCGGCCGGCCGATCGGTAACTTTCAGCACACCAAATTCGTGCTGGCCGAATGCAAGACGGAGACGCTGGCGATCAAGACGCTGGTCGACTACGCGATCAGCCAGTACGTCGGCGGCAAGAACGACCCGATGACCGCGTCGATGGCCAAACTGTTCGCCGCCGAGAAATCCGACCAGGTGGTCGACAAGTGCCTGCAGATCTTCGGTGGCTACGGCTACATGGCCGAATATCCGATCGCCAACATGTACACCGGGTCGCGGGTGAACCGGATCTACGGCGGCACCAGCGAGATCATGAAGGAGATCATCAGCCGATCGCTGTGAGCTCCAGGCGCTCGAGCCGGCGCACCAGCAGGCTGGGCAGCCAGCGGCTCTCCGGCGCGATCCCGATATGCGAGGTGCGCGTCAGCAGTTCGCCGATAACGATCTTCGCTTCGAGGCGCGCCAGGGCGGCGCCGACGCAGAAGTGCGCGCCCTTGCCGAAGGCCAGGTGACTTGTTGTGCGGTCCAGCCGAAATTGGTCGGGCTCGGCGAAACGTGCCGGGTCCCGATTCGCCGCACCCCACAGCAACAGCAGACGGGACCCGGCCGGCAGATCGACCCCGCCAAGGCTGGTGTCGCGGCGGACGTGCCGGTAGTGACCGCGGAACGGAGACTCGCACCGCAGCACTTCTTCGAGGAAGGGGCCCAACAACTCCGGTGACTCGCGGACCCTGCGCTGGATCTCCGGGCGCGTCGCTAACGTCCAGGCGGCCGAACCGATCAGCGACGCGGTCGATTCGCCGCCGGCGCTGAACAGGGTGATCATCATGACCTGGGCGGTAACGGTGTCGAGTGCGCCGGAGGCGCATGCGGTGGCCAGCTCGCCGAGCAGGTTGTCTTGCGGGTCGGCGGCCGCCCGCTGGAAGTGGTCGGCGATGTAGCCGCTGAGTTCCATCACGGCCACACCCGAGGCGGCCAGATCCTCGGCGCTGACCAGCCCCTCCAACAGCTGGGTGCCCGCATAACCCCAGTGCACCAACTGGTCGACGTCCGCGTCGGGAACCCCGATCAGCCGCGCCACGATCGTCATCGGCAGCCGGTTGGCGACGGTGCCCATCCACTCGATGTGTCCGTCGCGGAATCCGCCATGCCAACACCGGTCCATCGTCTCGCCGATGAACGGCTCCAAAGCGCGGATGCGCTTGGCCGCCAGCTGCGGTACCAGCATCTTGCGGTGCGCGGCGTGCGCCGGGTCGTCGGCGGTGGCCAGCACCTGGGTGGGCTCGTCGAGTCCGGGCATCGGGAAGGTGGCCACCGTGCCGTCGGCTTGATACAGCATCGTGCCGGTCAGGTTCGAGGAGAAATCCGCAGGCCGGTCGAGCGCCTCGACGATGGCGTCCCAGCTGCACACCGCATAGAACCCGGACTCGCCGACGGCGTGCACCGGCCCGTCGTCCAGCATCCGCTCATAGAGCGGGTACGGGTCCTGGATACTTGCGTCGTTGAACAGTTCAAGGCCGATCGCGCCCATTCTGACCGTCATTGCTCCAGGTTGAGCGGTGGTTTCTCCCGGGTCAACGGGGTCAGCGGAAGTTGAAAATCTCCAGTTGGCATCCGCGTGGCCGGCCGTCTCAGCGGGGGTGACCGACCGGCATCATCGATGAGAACTTGGGTGGAATTTGTCTCATCATGAGACGCAGGTTCCAGCGAGGTGAGAGGCTGGGCCGGTGGCGCGACATGACTGGCTGGTGGGCACCGACCGTCCCGCCGCAGCCGCCGAACGGATCTACGCCGCCGCCATCGACCTCATCGCGTCCGACGGTCTGGATGCACTGGACATTGACGTTCTGGCCGCCCGCGTCCACTGCTCGCGGGCCACCATCTACCGACATGCGGGCGGCAAATCCGAGATCCGCGACGCCGTGGTGGCCCGCGCCGCGCAGCACATTATCGAGACCGTGCGGGATACGGTCGCCGGCCAAACCGGCGCCGAGCGGGTGGTCACCGCGATCTCGACCGCCCTGCAGCGAATCCGCACGGACCCGTTGCGGAAGGTGATCATCGGCCCGCTGCGGGGCACGCAGGAGATGACCTGGATGGCGGCGTCCCCGATGCTGGCCGGATTCGCCCGTGATCTGAGCGGCCTGACCGGGGAAGACCCGCTGGCAGCCCAGTGGGTCGTGCGGGTGGTGCTGTCGCTGTTGTGCTGGCCGGTCGAGGACGCCGAGGCAGAGCGGCAGATTCTGGAGCGCTTCGTGGCCCCGGCGTTCGACACGAAAAGTTGATCGCGACCCGAACTTCTAGAACGCGTTCTAATCTGACCGGCATGGGATTTCTCAAGCAGGACACCCCGCAGATCGACTTTGAGGAATGGAGCAAGGGCACCCGCGCCGAGAGGATCAAGCCGATGGCGCGGCACTGGGCCGAGGTCGGTTTCGGTACCCCGGTTTTGCTGCACCTGTTCTACGTCGTCAAGATCGCGCTCTACGTCCTGGGCGCGTGGCTGATCTGCCTGACTACTGCCGGTATCGGAGATCTTGCTGGCTTCGCCAGCGTCGCGCACTGGTACGCCGAGCCCATCGTGTTCGAGAAGGTCGTGCTGTACACGATGTTGTTCGAGGTGGTCGGCCTCGGTTGCGGGTTCGGCCCGCTGAACAACCGGTTCTTCCCGCCGATGGGCTCGATCCTGTACTGGTTGCGGCCCAACACCATCCGGCTGCCACCCTGGCCGCGCCGGATACCGCTGACCGCGGGCGACCGGCGCACGCCGTTCGATGCCCTGCTGTACGGGGCGTTGCTGGTGCTGTTGGTGGTCGCGCTGTTCTCCGACGGCACCGGGCCGGTCCCCGGGCTGGGGACGACGATCGGGGTGTTACCGGTCTGGCAGATCTGGGCGGTGCTGGGCGTGCTGGCGGTGCTGGGGCTGCGCGACAAGGTCATCTTCCTGGCCGCCCGCGGAGAGGTGTACGGATCCTTCACAGTCGCATTCCTGTTCGCCGGCTACGGCGTGGACATGATCGTGGCCGCCAAGCTGGTATGCCTGGTCATCTGGATGGGTGCGGCGACGTCCAAGCTCAACAAGCACTTCCCATTCGTCATCTCGACGATGATGAGCAACAACCCGCTGTTTCGGTCACGGGCCATCAAGCGCAAGTTCTTCGAACATTTCCCGGACGACCTGCGCCCGGGCCGAGCGTCACGCTGGCTGGCACACTTTTCCACGGTGATCGAGATGGGTGTTCCGCTGGTGCTGTTCTTCAGCCACGGCGGGTGGCCCACGGCGATCGCCGCTTTCGTGATGCTGTGCTTCCACTTCGGCATCCTGTCGGCGATTCCGATGGGGGTGCCGCTGGAGTGGAACGTCTTCATGATGTTCTCCGTGCTGGCGTTGTTCGTCGGCCACTCCGGAGTGGGGCTGGGAGATCTGACGACGCCACTGCCGATCGCGCTGTTCGTCGTCGTCGCCGGAACCGTCGCACTCGGAAACCTGTTCCCGCGCAAGGTGTCCTTCCTGCCGGGGATGCGCTACTACGCCGGCAACTGGGACACCACGCTGTGGTGTATCAAGCCGTCCGCCGACGCCAAGATCGCCCGCAACATCGTGGCGATCGCCAGCATGCCCGCCGCTCAACTGGAGAAGTTCTACGGCAGCAAGGAAGCCGCGCAGATCCCGATGTACATGGGATATGCGTTCCGCGCCTTCAACACTCACGGCCGGGCGCTGTTCACCTTGGCACACCGGGCGATGGCCGATCGCAATGAGGACGACTACGTCCTGACCGACGGTGAACGGATCACCAGCACGGCGATCGGCTGGAATTTCGGTGACGGGCACTTCAGCAACGAGCAGTTGATCGCCGCCCTGCAGCGGCGCTGCGGATTCGAGCCGGGGGAGGTGCGGGTGGTGATCCTCGACGCGCAGCCGATCCACCGGCAGACCCAGAGCTACCGGTTGGTGGACGCCGCCACCGGTGAGTTCGAGCGCGGCTACGTCAACGTGGCCGACATGGCCTCCCGCCAGCCGTGGGACGACGACCTGCCGGTACATCCGCAGGTGTGACCCAGATAACTGGTCCAACCAGTTGACCAGTGGGGTTCGGTGCCCGATCATGTAGCCCATGGATCTTGCGCCCATCGCCCGCACCGCAGTCTCCGACACGATCTTCGGGCGCCTTGTCGAAGAGATCCTGACCGGACGCCTGCCGGCCGGTGAGCCACTCCCGTCGGAGCGCGAACTGTCGCTGACGCTGCAGGTCAACCGGCACGCGGTTCGCGAAGCGCTCAAGCGGCTGCAACAGGCCGGACTGGTGCGGATCAGCCACGGCGGCAAGACCCGGGTGTTGAACTGGCGAACCAGCGCCGGCCTGGATGCCCTGACCGGGCTGGCTGCCGCCGGGGTGATCCCGACACAGCAGATCATCGGCGATGTCGCGGTGATGCGGCGCTCGATCGCCGCGGATGCCGCACGCCTGTGCGCGCGGGGCGCCTCGCCCGAGCAGCGCGCCGCGATCACCACCGCCGCCGCGGCCTATCCGGCATCCGGGGAACTGGAGCTGGTGCTGGAGGCCGATCTGACGTTTTGGATCGCCGTCATCGACGGGTCGGGCAACATCGCCTACCGGCTGGCTCTGAACACCCTGACCGCCGCTTTCGAGGACATGGGACGCGAGGCGATCTACGCGCTGGGCGCCGCCGAATTCGCCGACCGCAGCGCGCACCTCGATCTCGCCGCCGCCATCGCAGCCGCCGACGAAGACACCGCCTACCGCCTCGCCGAAGAGTTGCTGACGCGATTCGTCAACGCATGCCAGAACTGGGAGAGGTAGCCGCCGTGTTCGACCTGATCCAGCACGCGATCCCGGTCTTCATCCTCTGCCTGGTCCTGGAAGCCGTCTCCTTCGCGGTGCTGCCCGACGACGACGAGCGCGGCTACGAATTGCGCGACACCCGCACCAGCCTGGCGATGGGCATCGGCAACGTGATCATCAACGTCGGCTGGAAACTGGCGGCGCTGGCCGCCTACGGTGCGGCCTACCTGCTGGCGCCGGTTCACCTGCCGGCGAGCAATCCGCTGACCTGGATCGCGCTGTTCTTCGCCGACGACTTGGCCTACTACTGGTATCACCGCACTCACCACACCATCCGGGTGTTCTGGGCCAGTCACGTGGTGCACCACTCCAGCCAGCACTACAACCTGTCCACCGCACTGCGTCAGACCTGGACGCCGTTCACCGCGGTCCCGTTCTGGATCCTGCTGGGCTTCGCCGGGTTCGCCCCGTGGATGATCCTGCTGCAGCAGTCCGTCAGCCTGCTCTACCAGTTCTTCATCCACACCGAGCGAGTCGGAAAGCTCTGGCGGCCCATCGAATTGATCTTCAACACCCCGTCGCACCACCGGGTGCATCACGGGTCCAACCCGCAGTATCTCGACACCAACTACGGCGGCATCCTCATCGTGTGGGACCGCTTGTTCGGAACCTTCGAGCCGGAGCGCGAGCGGGTCGTCTACGGGCTGACCAAGAACATCGAGACGTTCAATCCGGTGCGGGTGGCCACCCACGAGTACGTCTCGATCTGGCGAGACGTCAAGACCGCCCGCAGCCGACAAGCCGTGTGGGGCCACCTGTTTCGCGGCCCGGGGTGGGAACCGGCCGGTTAACTGCGCGGCACCCATTCGTCGTAGAACGGCGGCATCGCCGAAGCCCGCGAGGTGAACTGCGCCTCACGCTTCTCCAGGAACGCCCGCACCCCGTCGGCGCCGTCGCCGATGCTGGTGTAGAACATCGCCAGCGAATCCACCCGGTGCGCCTCGATCGGGTCGGGTTGGGCGGAGTTGCGGTAAAGCATCTGGCGGATCAGCGCGAACGACACCGGCGAGCGGCCCTTGGTCCAGGCGTCGGCGAGCACACGCGCCTCGCTCAGCAGCACCTCGGGTTGATAAACCGCCTGCGCCAGGCCGCAATTCCGTGCGGCCTCGGCGTCGAGGATGTCGGCGCGGTAGAGCAAGTCCAAAGCCGTTGGCATGCCGACGATGCGGGGCAGGAACCACGTCGAGCAGGCCTCCGGGGTGATACCCAGCTTGCCGAACACCAGCCCGAACCGCGCGTTGGTGGAGAACAGCCGGGCATCCATCGCCAGCGTCATGGTGGCGCCGATCCCGACCGCGGGGCCGTTGACCGCGGCGATCACCGGCTTGCGGCAGTTGTAGATCGCCAGCGTCACCCGCCCGCCGGTGTCGCGCACCCGGGCCAGCTCGGGATTGTCGAGGTCGGCCATGTCGGCCAGCGCCGGCGATTTGGACTCGTCGAGCCCGAAGACGTTGCCGTCACTCGACAGGTCCATCCCGGCACAGAACGCCCGCCCCGAGCCGGTGACGATCACCGCCCGGACCGCGTCGTCGTCATTGACCTCGACGAAGGTGCGTTCCAGCTCGTCGGCCATCTCCACGGTGAACGCGTTGAGATTGTCCGGCCGGTCCAGGTAGAGGGTGAGGATGCCGTCCTCGACGTCGTGGCGCAGCGCGTTGAAGGTCATCAGCCGAGGTTAGTTGTACCCATCCGATCAGTCCGCCTCGGGACGCGACAGGAAGCGCGGCGCGATGCCCGCCGCGGTGATCGCCACCGCGGCCGATCCCAGCGCCTGCGCCCAGCCGATCGGACCCAGCGGCGTGCATCCCATGAACTGGCTGACGCCGGGGATGCTGATCAGCAGGGTCATCGCCGCGAAAGACCCGCCCGCGGTAGCCACCAGCACCGGCGAACGCGACTCCAACAGGGTCTGGCCCAACTGGGTGGTCACCAGCGCAACCAGCGCCACCGTCGAGGCGCGCCGGGGAAAGCCGGTGGCTCGGGCCATCAACCACGCCGCCAGGGTCGCCGCGGCCGTCGTCGTGCCGCGCAGCGCCACCGCGCGCAGCAGCGCCTGCTCGTCGGGCCCGCGCCCCCCGAAGGGCATGGGGCGACGGGGTTGGCTGATCGCCAGCGCGGTGGCCGGGAACGCATCGGTCACGATGTTGACCAGCAGCAGCTGCCGGGTGCTCAACGGTGCCTGCCCGGTCAGCGCGCTGCCGATGATCGCAAACAGGGCGCCGCTGGCGTTGCCGCCGAGCAGCACCGCCACCGCTGCCTGCACCCGCTGCCACAGTTGGCTGCCCTCGTTGAGGGCGTCCAACAGGGTCTCGATACGGCCGTCGAGCAGCACCACGTCGGCGGCGGTGTGGGCGGCGTCGCTGCCCTGGGCGACGATCCCGATCCCGACGGTGGCGGCCCGGATGGCGGCGGCGTCGTTGGCGCCGTCGCCGACCATTGCCGATACCCTGCCGCTGCGCTCCAGCGCCTGCACCACCTGCACCTTGTTCGCCGGTGACATCCGGGCGAACACCACCCGCTCGGCCACGGCGCGCTCCTGCTCCTTACCCGACAGCGTCTCCCACTCCGAGCCGGTGATGACCTGCTCGGCGGTGATATTCAAGCCCATATTGCGCGCGATCGCACGGCCGGTGGTCGGGTGATCGCCGGTGATCATCCGAACCGGTACCTGCCGGCGATCCAGCTCGGCCAGCAGGCCGGCCGACCCGGCGCGCGGGGTGTCGGAGATGCCGACGAATCCGACCAGGGTCAAACCGTCGGCGCACTGCTGGGCCATGGCTGCAAGCTGGGCCTCGGGATCGTCGGGATCGGCCGAAAGCGAGTGCAGTTCAGCGGGGCTCAGCTCACGGCGTGCCACCGCGAGCACCCGCAGGCCTTCGTCGGCCAGCTGCTCCACCACGTCGTCGATGTCGGCCGGGACGTCCGCGCAGGCGGAGAGCACCACCTCCGGTGCCCCCTTGATGGTCAGTTCGGTGCCGAACACCGATGCCGCGAACGGCCGCCCGGAGCGGAACGGCAGATGGGCATCGGCGGCCGCCGATACGACGGCGTGGGGCACCGCTTCTGCGGCCGCTACGATCGCCGCATCGGTGGCGTCGACATGGCTCTGCCCCGTGGCCGACGCTGTCGCGCGCCGCGCGCAACGCAGCACCTCGTCGCGGGAATGACCGGATGCCGTCCGCACCTCGGTGACCCGCAACCGGTTCTCGCTCAGCGTGCCGGTCTTGTCGAAGCACACCACGTCGACCCGGCCCAGGGCCTCCACGGAGCGGGGCACCCGCACCAGCACACCGGATTTGGTGAGACGCTGCGCCGAGGCGTGCTGAGCCAGCGTCGCCACCACCGGCATGCCTTCGGGGACGGCGGCGACGGCCACCGAAACACCGTTGGCCACCGCCTGCTGCAGCCGGGTGGCTCGCAACACCCCGAGCACGCTGACCAGACCGCCGGCCATCAGACTCAGCGGCCAGGTCCGGGTGGTGATCTGTCCGAGCTGATGGGTCAGGCCGATATCGCCGTGCCGGCTGGTGACCAGGTCGGCGGCGCGCCGCACCTCGGTGTCGGGGCCCACCGCGGTCACCAACGCCAGACCGGTCCCGGACGCCACTGTGGTGCCCGCGAACAGCATGCAGCGACGCTCGGCCAGCTCTGCGCCCGGGGTGGCGTCAACCTGCTTGGCCACTGGCAGTGACTCACCGGTCAGCGACGCCTCGTCGACCTCCAGCTTCTCCTGCTCGATCACGCGGGCGTCGGCCGGCACCACGTCGTCGGGTCCCACCTCGATCAGATCGCCACGCTGCAACTGGTCGGGGAGCACCTGAACACGTTCGCGGGTGCCGTCGGGCCGGATCGTCACCTTCCAGGCGGGCGGGATCTGCTCGGCCAGTAGCCGATCCAGTCGCAGCTCGGCACTCAACCGTTGACCGGCCGCCAGGACGGCGTTGCTGGCCAGGACAGAGCCGACCATGAGCGCGTCGATTGGTGCGCCCAGCAGCGCGGTGGCGGTGGCACCCAGTCCGAGGACGGGCGTCAGCGGGTCGGACAGTTCGTCACGCACCGCGTCGAGGAACTGCCAGATCACGTGCCGCTGGGCGGTGCGGGCGTCCGGTGCGAAGTCGGGCTGCGACGGCGAGGCCAAGGCGGAACGCACCTGTTCGACCGACATGGCATGCCATTCGTCGACGGGCACCGGCCGGGGCAGCGGCGCCGCGATCACTTGGCGGGCCGACCAGTAGCCGGACACCAGACCCACGGCCGCGCCCAGCGCGACCGGTTCGGGACCGCGTCCTCGCACCGTGGGAATGAGCAGCATCGAACCCAATGCCGAAGCGCCGGTGGATAATGCGATACCAAGGCGGGTGGCCGCCTGGGCTGCGGGCAGGGCATGCAGTACCCGCCATACCCCGGACAGGTCATCGACGATCAGGTCGGCATCCAGCGGCTGCTGCTCGCTGTCGTCGGGCAGGATGCCGACCCCGAGGTCGGCTGCCGACAGTGCCTGGGCGGCCGTCGAGGAGATCACCGCGACGGTGTGGCCTTCCTGTTGGTAGTCGCGCACCGCGTCGAGCAGCGCGTCGTCGATCGAATCGCCTGTCATTGAAGCGATTTCGTCGAATGCGGGCCGCAGCACTCCCAGGCCGGTGGAGTCGTCCACGGTCACTGTTCGCACCTGGGCGCGCTGTGTCTCAGCGAGTGTCGCGGCCGCCAGCGGATGCGGCGCCGGAGCAAACAGTGCCTCGGTGCCGGGGCGGCCGGTGACGCGATGCCAACCCGGCCGCAGGTCGCCTTCCGCGAGCATCGCCCGGGCGCTCTCCCAGGCGGTCAGATCCTTCTCGTCGGTGCCGCGAAGCCGCGCCAAGCGCAACGAGTCGGTCCGCAGCACCCGCGGATCGAGGATCACCACATCGATCCGGTCCAGCCGGCGCAGGCTGCCAGGGTCGACCTGCAGCGCCTCATCGTTATTGGCCAGCCCGCGGCCCAGCGTCGCCGCGAACGATTCGTGAGTGGCTCGGGTCGCTTTGGGCACCGCGACCAATGCGGCATTGCCGGCCAGCTCGGGGTCGCGACTGGTCGCGGCGACGACGGCTGCACCGATCGCTTGAATCCAGGTCCCGCGTTGTAGGTGTTGGTCGACCGGGCTCTCCGGGGAGTCCGCCGTGCGCTGGGCCGATCGGGCACCCGGGCGGGCCAGCTCCGGCTCGCGACGCGCCCAGGACCGGGCGTCAGCGCGCGCTTCGATGGCCCTGATGGTGTTGATCGCCAGGTCCACCGCCAGCATCGACGGCGCCGCACCGAGTGCGTTGACGGCGGTGGTCGCCATTCCCAATGCAGTGGCGGTGGCGCGCTCGCCGATTCGTTCCTCCAGCAGGCGGCGCAGTTGTGGCTGGTGGTCCAGGGTGATTACAGCGCCCTGGAGAGTGGAGGGCAACCGGCGAAAACGCAGAACGCGACTGGCAACTGCGATACCCAGGCCGACGGCGTTGATGCCGGCCATCGCGGCACTGCTGACCGCTATCAAACCATCGCCGGGTTCGGGGGCCGGGCGAAGGTGCCGCCGTGAGCGGTCAGCTTCCGCCGGTGGGTCGGCAACCACGTCATAGCCCGGTTCGGCATCGTCGATCAGGGCGGGTATCGAGGGGGGCATCGGTCTCCTTCGTTCGGCGACCGAAGTTGCGGAGAATGCCTGCGAGACCTTCGGTCGACATGGCCAATCGTCCGAAGGTCTCGCTCGCGGAATGTCCTGGGTCCGCTGAATGACCGGGCGGGTCGGGCCCGCCGTACTGACGACCATTCACATCCGCCACCTGGCGGTTAGGAACTACTCCCCTTCGCCACCGAAGCTAGCCGCGCATTGCGGCGGGCGGCTGAACGCCGACGAGACCCCACTTGAAATATGGGTGAACTCAATCGATTTCATCCGACCGGCGGTACCGGTTACCGCTCGCGCACCCACTCATCGTAGAACGGCGGCATCGCTGAGGCCCGCGAGGTGAACTTCTGGATTCGTCAAGCCCGAACACGTTGCCGGTACTGGACAGGTCCATCCGCGCGCAGAACGCGCGACCGGATCCGGTGACGATCACCGCGCGGACCGCATCGTCGTCATTGACCTCGACGAAGGTGCGACAATGCAAGCGGTGAGAGGTGGAAGGATGGGATTTGAGAAACGAAAGGTGGATCAGGTGACCGAAACGTTGCGCGCCTTGGCCGGACTGCCCGCCGAACCGCCGAGTCTTCGAGATTCCGCGCTCATCCTGGTTGATTGGAGGAATAGTCAAATCCTGTGGATCGGGGGTCGTCAGGCGACCTCGGACACCGGAGTGTCGGGCGAGGGTTCCGGGGTGATGTCGACCGGCCGTTCGAGGAGCTTGCCCTTGTGGAACAGCGCGCCC
>NZ_CP083985.1:1225151-1346279 GCF_020172665.1 [Mycobacterium] zoologicum
ACCGTGAGCACGGGCGTGCCTTCCCGCCAGCGCGCCAACGCTGGTCTTGATCAGAATCCTGTTTCGTCAAAGATCATCATCCGGGAAGGTGCGTCCTCCCGGGATCCACAGGTTCTGATCATTGCTCGGTTGATTGCCAGGTCACCTATACCCGAGGGGTGATGGAACTCGACGGTGTGCAGGCCGCACTCGACGAAGCAGCGTCGCTGCTGGACCGCGCTCGCACCGCGGGCATCCCGGTGATCCACATTCAGCACGATATGGGTCCGGGGTCGGCCTACGACATCACCGGCGAGTCCGGCGCCATCGTTGATCGGGTGGCGCCGCGCGGCGATGAACCCGTCGTGGTCAAGGGCTATCCGAATTCATTCGTCGAGACTGATCTAGATCAGCGGCTCAAGGGGTTGCGCGCAAAGAACCTGATCTTGGCCGGCTTCATGACCCACATGTGTATCAATTCGACGGCACGCGGGGCGTTCAACCTCGGCTACGCTCCGACCATCGTTGCGTCCACTACGGCTACCCGGTCGCTGCCCGGGGTGGACGGCACCGTGTCGTCGGCGACGCTTCAAGCCGGCAGCCTGGCTGCTGTCGCCGACCTCTTCGCCGTCGTCGTCCCGGGAGTCGCGTCAGTGCCGGATTGATGCCGCCCAGTCGGCGGAGCGCGACGTGCTGCCGATGAGGTGCTGAGGATCTGTGAGGACCTAAAGGGAGAAGCGCTATGACCTATCAGGACTACCGCCAGTTGACGTTCACCCGTCGGGACAACGGCGTTCTGCTCATCACGATCGACCGGCCGGAGAAGTACAACGCCGCCGACGAACAGATGCACGGCGAGTTGGCCCGGGTGTGGAATGACGTCTCTGCTGACCCCGAGACCCGCGTCGCCGTCATCACCGGTGCCGGCAAAGCTTTCTCCGCCGGCGGCGATCTGGCCATGGTGGAACGGATGGCCGGCGACTACGACCGGGTCTCGCACATGCTCAAAGAGATGAGCGACATGGTGTACGGAATCATCAACTGCGAGAAGCCGATCGTGTCGGCGATCAACGGTGTGGCCGTCGGCGCCGGCACGGTTGCCGCGCTGCTCGCCGACGTCGCGATCGTCGCCGAGGACGCCAAGATCGGTGACGGGCATGTCAAGCTCGGTGTGGCCGCGGGTGATCATGCGGCGATCATCTGGCCGCTGCTGGCCGGCATGGCCAAGGCCCGCTACTACCTGCTCACCGGCGAGATGATCACCGGCGCCGAAGCCGAGCGGATCGGCATGGTCGCCAAAGCCCTTCCCCGCGAACAGGTCCTCGACGAGGCGTTGCGGGTTGCCGACGTTCTGGCTACCGGGGCCCAGCAGGCCATCCGGCTGACCAAGCGCACCTTGAACAACTGGCTGCGCAGCGCCGGGCCCACCTTCGACCAGTCGGCCGCCTACGAGATGCTCACCTTCATGGGCCCGGATGTCGTGGAGGGCTACAGCGCGCTTCGGGAGAAGCGTCCGCCGCGGTTCCCGTCGGCCCAGAACTGAAGGACGACGCGATGAAAATCGGGCTCGTAGTCGTCGATGAGAACCCCGCGCAGGCACTGAAGATCGTCCGGGCGGCCGACCGCGCGGGCGTGCACTCGCTGTGGACGATCGACTACTACAACCGCAGCAGTCTGACCCGGGCGGCGGCGTTCGCGGCGGCTTCGGAGCGGGCGATCATCGGCACCAACGTGACCCCGCTCTTCGCGCGCTCGGCCTTGGCACTCGCATCGTCGGCATCCGACATCCAGGCGATCGCCGATGGCCGATTCGTGTTGGGTGTCGGCAGCAGCACCCGCCGAATGAACCAGGACTGGTATGGGGCCACCATGGATCATCCCGCCCCGCAGGTCCGGGAGCGGATCGATCTGATCCGCCGGTTGATCGCCCACCGCGAGGGCTCGTTCCACTTCGAGGGCAGGTTCGACCGGGTCGCGATGGCGCACTATGAGCGCACCGCGCTGCCTGACACGATGCCGATTCTCGCGGCCGGGGTGGGCGAGCACATGGTCGGCGTGGTGGGGGAGTGTGCGGACGGATTCGTCGGGCACACCATCGCCTCCGCGGACTACCTGCGCGACATCGCGCCCCCGCTGCTGGCCAGGGGTGCACTGCGGTCGGGCCGCGATCTTGGGCAGCTGTTGATGACGACACAGATCGTGGCGTCGGCCGGCACGGACCGGTCCGCGGCCCGCCGGGATGCGGCGTCCCAGGTCGGGTTCTATTCGACGCCAAAGGGGTACGACGCCCTGTTCCCGGGCGGCCAGTTCGCCGCCGAGCGGTTCGCCGCCCGCGAGGCCGTCATGCGCGGCGACGCGGCCGGCGTGATCGCGGCGGGCGAGGCAATGGTCGAGGAGCGGGCGGTGTTCGGCACCCAAGAAGAGGTCGCCGAGCAGTTGCGCCGCTACGACGGTGTCGTCGACTGGGCGATCCTGTACCCGCCGAACTTCAGTGTCGATCCGGATGCTTTGCACGCCAACGAGTTACAGCTGATCGAGGTGGCCGCAAACTGGTCCTCGTGACCGCGGGTTGATCAACCCGCGGTCACGAGGCCACGTCTACACCCCGGCGCGGGCCTGCTTCGCCGCGGCCACCAGGTTGGCCAGCGAGGCCGTCACCTCGTCGGTCTTGCGAGTCTTCAAGCCGCAGTCCGGGTTCACCCAGAGCCGTTGCGCCGGAACGGCGTCCAGCGCCTCACGCAGCGACGCGGCCATCTCGTCGGTGCTGGGCACCCGCGGCGAGTGGATGTCGTAGACACCCGGGCCGACCCCGTTGGAGAACCCGATCGCGTTGAGGTCGTCGAGCACCTCCATGTGCGAGCGCGCCGCCTCGATCGAGGTGACATCGGCGTCCAGGTCGGCGATCGCACCGATCACCTCGCCGAACTCCGAGTAGCACAGGTGGGTGTGGATCTGGGTCGCATCGCTGACCCCCGACGTCGACAGCCGGAACGCGCCGACCGCCCAGTCCAAGTAGCGCTGCTGGTCGGCCTTGCGCAGCGGCAGCAACTCGCGCAGCGCCGGCTCGTCGACCTGGATCACCGCGATACCCGCGGCCTCCAGGTCCACCGTCTCGTCGCGAATGGCCAGCGCCACCTGGTTGGCGGTGTCGGCCAGCGGCTGGTCGTCGCGGACGAAAGACCAGGCCAGGATCGTCACCGGGCCGGTGAGCATGCCCTTGACCGGTTTGTCGGTCAGCGACTGGGCGTAGCTTGCCCAGGCAGTCGTCATCGGATGCGGGCGCAACACGTCACCGAACAGCACCGGCGGACGCACGCATCGGCTGCCGTAGGACTGCACCCAGCCGTTCGCGGTGGCGAAGAAGCCGTCCAGCTGCTCGGCGAAGTACTGCACCATGTCGTTGCGCTCCGGCTCGCCGTGCACCAGAACGTCCAGGCCGAGGTCCTCCTGCAGCTTGATGACGTCGGCGATCTCCGCCTTCATCCGGCGGGTGTACTCGGCCTCGTCGATCTCCCCGGCGACCAGCGAGGCGCGGGCCTTGCGGATGTCGACGGTCTGCGGGAACGAGCCGATGGTGGTGGTCGGCAGCGGCGGCAGGTGCAGTCGCTCGTCCTGGGCGGCGCGGCGCGCCGAGGCACTGCCCCGGTGTGCCCCGGCGGTGGTGATCGCCGCGATCCGGCCGCGGACGTCGGCGTTGTTCAGCCGCGGGTCCGACTTGCGGGACGCCACGGCGGCATTGGAAGCGGCGATCGCGTCCGCCACCACGTCGCGGCCCTCGGTCAGGGCGCGGGCCAAAACAGCTACCTCGGTCACCTTCTCGGCGCCGAACGCCAGCCAACTGCGCAGGTCGGCGTCCAGCGCCGGGTCGGTCTCCGGCTCCAGGGAGTAGGGCACGTGCAGCAGCGAGCAGGACGTGCCGACGGCCAGCGAGCCGACCGAGCCGAGCAGGCTGGCCAGCGTGGCCAGGGCGGACTGAAGGTCGGTGCGCCAGATGTTGTGACCGTCGACGACGCCGGCGACCAGCGTCTTGGACGCCAGTTCGGGTGCCGCGACAACCGAATCCACCGACCCGTAGACCAGGTCGACACCGATCGCCTCGACCGGCGTGCGGGCCAGTGCCGCCAGGCCGGTACCGGGGTCACCGAAGTAGGTGGCCACGAAGATCGACGGCCGGTTGCTCAGCGCGCCGAGGCGGTTGTACACCTGCTCGGCCAGGGCGGGGGCGTCGCCGGAGATGTCGGTGACCAGCACCGGCTCGTCGATCTGCACCCACTGCGCGCCGGCGTCGGCCAGCTTGGCCAGCAGCTCGGCGTAGACGTCGGTCAGCTCGTCGAGGCGGAAGATCGGTTCGGGAGCACCGTCGACGGCCTTGCTCAGCAGCAGGAACGTGATCGGTCCGATGATCACCGGGCGTGCCGGAATGCCCTGCGCTTGAGCCTCTTTGAGCTCAGCGAGCACCTTGGCAGGGTTGAGCGCGAACTTGGTGTCGGGGCCGATCTCCGGGACGATGTAGTGGTAGTTGGTGTCGAACCACTTCGTCATCTCCAGTGGGGCGATGTCGGCGTTGCCGCGGGCCGCGGCGAAGTAGCGGTCCAACTCGTCGGCCACACCGGCCACCCGCTCCGGCAGTGCGCCGAGCAGCACCGCGGTGTCGAGCATCTGGTCGTAGTAGGAGAACGTGTTGACCGGCACCGAGTCCAGGCCGGCGGTGGCCAGCTGCGCCCAGGTGTCGCGGCGCAGGCCGGCGGCCACCTTCTTGAGCTCGTCTTGGCCGATCCGGCCGGCCCAGTAGCTCTCGGTCGCACGCTTGAGTTCGCGGCGGGGCCCGATTCTGGGTGAACCGAGAACGGTGGCGCTGAACGGTTGAGCGGTCATAGTGCAATCCTTCGATTCGGAGAGGTGGGTCACCGCCTGGTGGGTGTCCAGCCAATCCGGTCTGTGCAATTTAACGCACTATAACCATCAAAACCAGACGCCCATTCCGCGAGGCGTTGATCCGCCGGGCGCGGCGCGCCCGGCACAACAGGCAGGTCTTCGGACTCGCAGGCGCGCACCTCACGGTGCTCCTAATGGCCGTCGCTTCCCAGTCACGGACCCGTGACCAGTGCCTATGACGGCGGTCGTTCCTGCATACCGCTGCGGGACAGTCCCGGATTCTCACCGGGTTCCCTCTCGCGCTCCACGGAAAACCGCGTTGCGCTCGATGCCGAGACCGCGGGGGTATCGGCAAACCAGTTGCGTGATCGAGATTACCCGGCCGCGAGCGCCTCGGAGATGGGCATCGTGCCGTCGTTGAACTCGATGGTGCGGCGAATTGTCGACGCGTCGGTCAGGCAGGCAGCGATCACCAGCGCGACGTTGCCGCGCGACACCTGCCCTTTGCCGGTGTCCGGTCCGACAGCGATCTCTCCGGTGGCGGGCTCGAGGGTGAGCCGGCTCGGCCCCAGCACCGTCCAGTCCAGGTCGGTGGCCCGCAGGTGGGCGTCGGCGGCGGCCTTGGCCTCGGCGTACGGGTAGAACGGGTCGTCTTCGGGGACGTCGTGGTCGGGGCCGGCGCCGAAGTAGGACACCATGACGAACCGCCGGACTCCTGCCTTCGCCGCGGCATCGATGGTGCGGATCGCGGCGTCGCGGTCGACGGCATAGGTGCGTGCCGGGTTCCCGCCGCCGGCGCCGGCGGAGAACACCACCGCGTCGTGGCCGGTCAACAGTTCGGCCAGCGCGTCGGTGTCGAGCTGCTCGATGTCGGCCACCACCGGAACCGCCCCGGTGACGGCGACCTCCTCGGAGTGGTCGGGGTTGCGGAAGATCGACGTCACCTCCTCACCGGCGTCGGCAAGGATGGGACTGAGCAGCAGGGCGACGTTGCCGTGGCCCCCGATGATCACAATGCGTGCCATGGCTTCGACGCTACCCGTCGATCGTCAGAAGCTGGGTCGCGAGCGAAACCCAACGATGTGAACAAATATTAGGTTATAGTCGTGCGGATGTTCACGCTGCGCTTCGACATGCGGGCGCCCGCCACGGGTGCGCCCAGTGGCGAGTTGTACGCCGCGGCACTGGAAATGTGCGCGTGGGCCGAATCCCGCGGCGCGATGGCCGCCGTTGTCTCCGAGCATCACGGCACCGAGGACGGGCACCTGCCGTCTCCGTTGCTGCTGGCTTCGGCGATCGCCGCCCGAACGCAGGTGCTGCCGATTCTGCTTGCCGCGGTGGTCCTTCCGTTCTGGGATCCGGTGCGGCTGGCCGAAGACATGAGCGTGCTCGACATCATCAGCAACGGCCGCGTCGCCTACGCCTTCGGTATCGGTCACCGCGCACCGGAGTACGAACACTTCGGCGCGGACATGAGCCGGCGTGGGCGGCTGGCCGACGAGAAACTGGCGCTGCTGCTGCAGCTGTTACGGGGCGAGCCGGTCATCCATCAGGGGCGCCGTATTCACATCACGCCGCCGTGCGTGACGCCAGGCGGCCCGCACATCATGGTGGCCGGCGGAAGTGCGGCGGCGGCGAAGCGGGCCGCCCGCCACGGTCTGGGGTTCATCGCTCAGACGAACTCGGCTGCTTTGAGGGAAGCCTACGAATCGCAGTGCCGAAACCACGGACGTGAACCGGGCCCCCTGCGGCTCCCGGACGTCGATGCGCCGACGACGGTATTCGTCGCCGACGACGTGGACAAGGCCTGGGACGAGCTGGGCCCGTACCTGTTGCACGACGCCGTGACCGCCGCGGCCTACCGGCACGGGGATCGCACGGTGGCGAGCATTTCACCGGCCGCCAGTGTGGCCGAGCTGCGGGCGACGCCGGGCCCCTACCGCGTCTTCACCGTGGCCGAGGCGGCCGCGCAGTTGCGGTCCGGTGGCAGCCTGCCGCTGCTGCCGTTGTGTGGCGGGCTGCCGCCCGCTCTCGCGTGGCCGTACCTGGAACGCGCGGTGTCGGCCCGCAACGAAGGGAAACCATGACTGACCCGACTCGTATCGTCGTGTGGTCGACCGGGGGTGTCGGCTCCATCGCCATCGAGGCGATCCGGCATCGGCCTGATCTGGAACTCGTTGGCGTCTGGGTTCATTCGCCGCACAAGGCGGGGCGAGACGCCGGTGAACTCGCCGGTGGGAAGCCCCTGGGGGTAGCGGCGACCGGTGACGCCGATGCGCTGATCGCGCTGCGGCCCGACTGCGTGGTGTATGCCGCGAGCGGTCCCGAACGCGACGCCGGCGCGGTGCCCGACTATCTGCGGCTGCTGGCGGCCGGCATCAACGTCGTCTCGACGTCATCGACCAGCCTGGTATATCCGCCGAGCTATTTCCACCCGCAGTGGCGCCGGCAGCTTCAGGAGGCGGCCGTTGCCGGTGCAGCGTCGTTCTATGTGTCGGGCATCTTTCCCGGGTTCGGGTCCGATCAGCTGGCGCTGCTGTTGGCGACCCAGTCCAAGACGATCCGCTCGGTGACGGTGCGTGAGATCGCACTCAATGACCACTACCCGGTCGCCGAGGTGATGATGAACGGGATGGGATTCGCCCGGCCGCTGGACTTCGAGCCGATGCTGAGCACCCCGGGGTTCATCGAAATGGCCTGGGGGGCACCGATTCATCTGATGGCGCAGGGATTGGGGGTTCAGATCGAGCAGATCCGCGGCTCGCTGGACCGCCGAGTGACCCACCGCGATATCGAGGTCGCGTTCGGAACCATCCCGGCCGGAACATGTGGTGCGGTGTGCACCCGGGCGGCCGGAGTCGTCGACGGCCGGGAGGCCCTGGTGGTCGAGCACATCATCCGGATGGCACGCGACGTCGCCCCGGACTGGCCGGCCTCGGACTGCGACGCCACCTACCGGGTGGACATCGACGGCGATCCGGACATCTCCTGCGCGATGACGCTGGGTGATGCGCGAGGCCACGGGGCCGGCCGGGGCGCGATGGCGGCCACCGCGATGCGCGTCGTCAACGCGGTGCCCTATGTGGTGGACGCCGCGCCGGGACTGCTCAGCTCGCTGGATCTGCCGATCACGTTGCCGCGAAACGTGATCTGAGGCTATCCGCCCGGACCGTTGGGCCACTTGAGCAGCGAACCGGCATCGACGCGGATGTGCTGTCCGGTGATGTAGCGGGCGTCCTCGCTGGCCAGGAACACCCCGAGGTTCGCCATGTCTTCGGGCTCCACGTAGGGGATCGGCATGGCCTGGAAGAGGGTGAACAGCGGCTCGGCGTCCTCGCGGGTGGCCTTCTTGCCTGCGTTGGTCAGGTCCGGGCGGAACATGGAATACATCCCGTCGTTCTGCAGCAGATGGGTGTTGCAGTTGGTCGGATGGATGGCGTTGACGCGGATCATCCTGGGTGCCAGGTGCAGTGACATCTCGTCGACGTACTCCATCACGATGCGCTTGCTCCACCCGTACCCGGCGCCGCCGGGCCCCATGTTCGGGTTGTCGGTGGTCCCGCGGATCATGCCGGCTGTCGAGCCGGTGACGATGATGGATGCGCCGTCGGGCAGATGGGGGATGGCCACCGCGACGGTGTTCATCACCCCGACCAGATCGACGTCGGAGGCGTCGACGAACTGCATCGGGTCCGGCTTGCCCATCGCCATCGGCAGGATGCCGGCGTTGGCGACGACGATGTCGATCTTGCCCAGGTCCGCCAGACCCGCCTCGACCGCGTCACGCAACTCGTGGCGTTCGCGCACATCGGCGATGCGGGCGACCACCCGGCGGCCCAGTTCCTTGACCGCCCGTTCGGTCTCGGCGAGGTCATCGGGGGTGGCCAGGGGATAGGGATTGGACTCGATTTGGCGGCAGATGTCGATGGCGATGATGTCTGCGCCTTCTTTGGCCATCGCGATGGCGTGCGCACGACCCTGACCGCGGGCGGCGCCGGTGATGAATGCGACCTTGCCACTGAGCTTTCCGGACATGGATCGAACCTATGTGACCGGCCGGGCATCCGCAATAGATTTCGGAACAAAACTTTGGTAGCGAAGGGGAGCGGTCTTAAGTTATCCGGCGGGGTCGCGTTCGGCGGCCCCGCGGACCAGGGTGTCGCGGGCCAGGAGCAGCCCCGCGCGGGTTCCCTGAGCCCGCACGATGTTCTCCGGAATCCACAGCAGGTCCATGACGCACCGCGAGAGCATCTCCATCGAGGGAGCCTCGATCCGGACGTCACCGGACCGCGTGCCTTCCGACAGCAGTGATTTGAGTTGCCGAAGGCGCATGGTGAAGGCCAGGCCGGGGTTGGGAGTGTCCGGTGGAGAGTGGCGCATCCAGGCCAACTGGATCTTCCACTCATCGGGGAACCGGTCCAAGGCGTTGATGTTGATCCAGCTCAGTGCGTCGAACTTCTCGACGGGGGTGGCGTCGGCGCGCAGGACGGCCGCGAATCCGCCACCGGCCTTGGCGCCGAACGACGCCATGATCGACGCCAGCAGTTCGTCCTTCGAGCCGATCAGCCGGTAGACGGTCCCGGTCCCCATCCCCGCTGCCGAGGCGATGTCGCGAATGGTGGTGACCTCGTAGCCTTTGCGCCCGAACTCGGCGCGGGCCACCGCGCGGATGTGGGTGGCCTTGTCGTCGGCCCCCTCGTCGTCGGCCCACGTCTTGATGGCCTCTTCCGCCGCGGCGAACGCGGGGGAGCGGTCCAGCTCGTCATCGCCGGGTGGCTGACTGGCCAGCCCTTGCAACATGATTCGGCAGAGTACTTCGGCGGTCCGGTCGGCGGCTGACTTGTTCCGGATCACGTCGAGCCCCACGTGCATCATCGACTGGCACATCCGGTCGGCCAGCGTCGGCAGATCGAGATCGGGCCGGATGTAGCCGCTCCACCGGCCGGCTCGCAGGGCCTGCAGCATGGCTCGCTGGACGGTGGTCGGCGGTTCCTCGAGCAGTCCGACCAGTTCCGGGTTCGCACTGGGCGCCTCGTAGAAGGACATCTGCAGCGCGGCCCGGTGTGCGACCGCGCACCGGGCGATCGCCGTGCCGAGCCTGACGATGACCTGGCCGGCCGGTTCGGAGCCGGGTGTGTCGAGCATGTCGTTGGCGGCCTCGCCGATGCGTTCCAGGTCGGCGTGATACCGGCGGACCAGTTCGACCAGGATCGCTTCCTTGGACTCGAAATGGTGGTACAGACTGCCCGGCAGGATGCCGGCGGCATCGGCGATCTCCTGCAGGGAGGTTCGCAATCCCGAGGAGGCGATCAGTGTCGCGGCGGTCTGGAGGATCTCGGTGCGGCGGGTGCCGTCGTCGTAGGAACCTCCGATGGAGGTTGCCGCCCCGGAACGCATTTGGCGCCCCACATCACCTCCACTGCGCCCGTGATCGGCCGGTATCGGCGCGAGTGCCGATACCCAATATTTGGTTGAACGCTACCAGAACCTGGCTTCGTGACCGGGCAGTCGGGGCCGGGGGCGGATCAGGCTCCGGTGGGCAGTTTGGCCGCGAGATCCAAGACGGTGACGGTGTCGGTGCCGGTCTTCTTCAGCCGCTCCGAGGAGCGGTAGCCGAGGTCTACGTCGCCGGCCTGCGCGCGCAGCGCCCCGACCGTGACCTGTTCCCTGGGCAGTTTGGCGAACATGTCAAAGGAGAACAGTCGCAGCGCGTTCTGGTGGGTGATCTTGTCGATCTCGTCGTCGGGCACCCCGGCCAGGTATCCCGCGATCGACTCGGGCGCCAGCGGCCACGTCGAATCCGAGTGCGGATAGTCGCACTCCCAGGTGATCATGTCGATGTTGAGCTTGTCCCGGTTCTCGATGCCGAAGCCGTCGTCGATGAAGCAGGTGACGATCCGCTCCAGGAACACCTCGCTGGGGAGCCTGCCGCCGAAGTCCTGATGGGTCCAGGCGCGGTGCATCTTGTAGACCCGGTCCACCCGCTCCAGGAAGTAGGGAATCCAGCCGATCCCGCCCTCGGACAGCGCGAAGGTCAGGTCGGGGAACCTGCGCAACGTCGGCGACCAGACCAGGTCGGCGGCCGCATTGACGATGCTCATCGGCTGCAGGGTGATCATCGTGTCGACCGGGGCATCGATGGAGGTGATCACCACCGACGACGACGAGCCGATGTGCAGACAGACGACGGTGTTCTCGTCACTGCAGGCCTGCCAGAACGGATCCCAATGCGGGTCGTGCAGTGACGGGTACTCCAGCTTGGTGGGGTTCTCGGAGAAGGTGACGGCGTGGCAGCCCTTCTTGGCCACCCGTCGCACCTCGTCGGCCATCAGATTCGGGTCCCAGATCGGCGGGAGTGCCAGCGGGATCATCCGGCCGGGGTAGCCGCCGCACCACTCGTCGATATGCCAGTCGTTATATGCCCGCAGCACTGCGAGGGCCAGGTCCTTGTCCTTGGCGCGCGCGAAGTACTGACCGCAGAACTGCGGGTACGACGGGAAGTTCATCGCTGCGGCAACGCCGTTGGCGTTCATGTCGCGGATCCGCTCGTCGATGTTGTAGCAGCCTTCGCGGATCTCGTTGAGCTTGGTCGGCTCGGCGCCGTACTCGTCGGGCGGGCGTCCGGCGACCGCGTTGAGGCCGACGTTGGTCGCTTCCTGCCCCTCGAACACCCAGGCGTCGGTGCCGTCGGCCCGCTGGATCAACTTGGGCACATCGTCTTTGTACTTCGCCGCGATGTGGCCGTCGAACATGTCGGGCGGCTCGACGAGGTGATCGTCGACGGAGACGAGGACGAAGTCGTCCATTTTCATTCCGGGCTCCTTGTGCTTGAGCGCATTCGGCGTAACGTCCCCGACTCTACGTGCGGAACAGATATTTGGTCAACCTTCGGTGATCGAAAGATACCGGGGCACGATCTGATCGTGGATCGCCGACCACGGGACGGTCACGATCTTGACTCCGGGCCCGAATTGGCCCGGCGGAAAGTGAAACTCGATGCCCTGATCGGTGGGGATCCAGTGCTTGAAGTTGACATCGACGGGAGCGAACTGGCCGGCGCGCCGCCAGTCGCGCAGTTGTGTCGGCGAAACCACCTTGGACACCTGCACCTCGACCTGTTCGCCGAGCCGGATCAGCCCGGCGGTCTTGTCGCCGAACAGGTTGTCCCACGTGATGATGTCGCCGCTTCCGGCATCGCAGACCACGCTGCCCACGCTTTGCATCGGCATGTGCGGTTCGGCGGTGTTATATGAGCCGACGAATACCTCGGACACCGTCGTGGCGCGGATACTCACGGTCCCGGCCGCGTCGAACGTCCAGGGCCGTCTCGTCGAGCCGTCCCACACCGCTTGGGTGACTTCGCGGTTCGCTTCGGCATCGATGTGATCGTTGATGATCCCGGCCGTCGCATCGTCGGTGCCCAGGCGCTGATAGTGCACCGCCCACGTTCCCAGTCCGTCCGGACTCGATCCGGAGATCACCGCTGCGGTGGGATCGGCTCGCGTCACACCGGCCAGCACGGTGCCGCTGAGCGCGAGCAGCACCAGAATCGCCGCGCTTCTAACCGCGGCGGCCGGTATTTCAGCTCGGCTCGACCGGCCGGACATCCGTTCCCTGGTAGCCACTTTCGTCAGCCCGGAGGGTCCGGTGGGAGTGGTGTGTTCATCGGGACCCCGCCGAACGGCGTGAGCAGGGTGTGCGGGCCGGGTGGAACCGGGTCGGTCTGCGCTACCGGGTCGTAGCCCGGCGGCGGGCCCGCCGTGTCGTCCCCGGGCGGGCGCGGTGCGTTACGGGCGCCACGGACCAGCACCGCGGGATCGGTGTTCTGGCAGTAGGTGTGCAGATACGGTTCGGGGTAGTTCGGGATGGTCGGTGGCAGCGCCGGCAGCCCGTAGTCGCAGCTGTAGCGGGGCCACAGATCCGCGAGGACCCAGACCGCGCCGTCGCGCACCACACCGCTCAGCGCCTCGACCGCCGAGCCGCCGCGAGAGGAGTTGACGATCTCGTTGAGGGCGGGCAGCCGGGCGTTCGACATCTGTGCGGTCGAGGCCAGGTTGCCCAACAGCTTGACCATCGTTTCGGAGTTGTCGTCGATGATCTTGTCCAGCACCGTCAATGGACGGCTGCCGCTGTCGACCAGGGTGCGAAATCCGCCGTCCATGGACCGGGCGCCGGCCATGATGGAGTTCAGGTTCTGCGAGGATTGCGTCAGCCCCGCGCTGCTGTCGACCAGGGTGGTCAGCACGGTGCGGCTGGTCCGCAGCACGCTCACCGTCTGGGGCAGTACCGAGTCCAGCGTCGAGAGGAGGAACGCCCCGCCGTCGAGCAGCGCCGCGAGCTTGGCCGGCCCCTGGCCGGACACCCGAAGCTCGGTGGTGATGGCGGCCAGCTGCTGCGGATCCGCCTGGGCCAGCAGCCCGTTGGCGTCGGCCAGCAGCTGCGCCAGCGATACCGGAATGGCGGTGTGGTCTTCGTCGATCACGGCGCCGTCGGTCAGGCCCGGTCCGCCGGGCTGCTCGGGCCGGAAGTCCAGGTACTGTTCGCCCGCCGCCGACAGCGCCGAGACCCGCACAGAACTGTTGCGCGGCACCCGGTTTCGGCTGTCGATCGCGACGGTGGCGATCACGCCGGTGTCGCCGAGTTCCACCGCATCGACTTTGCCGATCCGCACGCCGCGCAGCGTGACGTCCTGACCGGGCAGTAGCCCCCCTGATTCATGCAGGCGCACCTGTACGGAGATGGTGGACCGGAATGGGCTGATGCCCAGCGTTCCACCGACGATGTAGACCAGTACGGCGATCAGCGTCACGACGATACCGGTCGCCGACGTCGCCACCCGGTGGCGATGGAGCGCTCTGACGGAGTCGACCAGCATCCGGGTCGGCGTCTCCAGCAGTTGTACGGAGCTGTTCATCATCGGGGCTGGTGCTCGGGGCCGTATATCCGGCCCAACAGCACGTTCCACTCGTAGCGGAGGCTGCCGATCATGGCATGCCAGTCGGTACCGTCAGGACCGTGTGTTCCGGGGTCGCCGGGATAGTTCTTGTCGGGTAGTGCGCCGATCGCCAATTGTGTGACCGTCCCGACGGCGTGAATGTCGGGGCCGCTGGTGATGTGGGTGATGCCGGTGATCATCCGATTCCAGATGTTCAGATTGAGCTCGGGGTCGGTGGAGATCTGGTTGAAGACGTCCGAGAGCCGGTTGAGATCGCTGATGGTGCTGCGCGTGTCGGTGCCCTGCATGGAGGGAAAGCGGTTGAGCTGCGTCGTGATCCGGCCGGCGCCGGCGGCCAGGTCGGCGAGATCGGTGGTGCTGTCGGCGAGTGTCCCGGTAGCCGGTGTGGCGGCTGCCAGCACCGTGTCGAGGGTGTCCCGGCGGGCTGACAGGGTGGCGGCCAGGTCGGAGGTGTTGCGCAGTGCGGTGTCGATCTGCGTGGAGCGGTCGGTAAGCCGCGACAGCAGCGCGTTGGAGTTGTGCAGCAGCGCGGCGACTTTCGTCCCGCGCCCACCGACCGCGTCGCCGGCTCCGTTGACTGTCGAGACCAGGCGGCGGATCGCGCCGCCGTTGACCAGAAGTGCGGCCGAGCCCAGTACGTCTTCGATGGTCGCGGCCGAAGTCGTGTGATCCAGCGCGATGGTGTCGCCGTCGCGCAGCCGCGCAGCGTCGGCAGTGCCATCCGGCCCGCGGCGCACCGCGACGAAGATGTCGCCGAGCGGGGTGGCCGAGCGCAGCTCGGCGACCGTGTCGGTATACAGCGGTGCGCCGGCACTGATCTTCATCGTCACGTGGGCGGCGAACGCCTCGGCGCGAATGGCTGCGACTTCACCGATATCGGCGCCGTTGAGCTTCACCTTCGCCTTCAGGGGCAGGTTCAGCGCATTGGCGAACACCGCGGTGAGGGTGATGTCTCCGTCGACCCGTCCCGGTGCCGGCAGTGGAATGGCGGCCAGCCCGCCCGCACAACCGGAGAGCATCATCGCCGTTGCGGCCGCGATCACGGTCCTCATCATTTGTCGGCTCCCGCCATGCGTTCGAGTAGTCCCGTCATTCCTTCCACGAAGAAGGTGGTGCCGAATTCGGGCGCGTTGTCGGCGACCGTCCCGGTGGCACAGCCCAGATCCTTGATGCCCGCGAGATTGCAGACCTCCTTGGCCATCTGGCCGTTGAGCATGAGTTTGTCGAGCGTGGGGTGGATCCGCAATGTGTGGCCGCTGGGATCGACCGCGTTGTAGATGTTGTTGCCCACCAGCGGTAGTACGTCGAGGATCTCTTCGAGCTGGCGTCGGTTGTCGACGAGTACATCGGTGAGTTTGCCGAAGTCCCCGACGGTCCCTTTGAGAGTCGCCCGGTTGCGCTCCAGCAGTGCCGCCGCCTGGTCGAGGATCTGGTTGGCCTTCGCCCCGGTGCGGCCTGCGCCGAGGTTCTCGGCCGCGACGAGGTCGCTGAGCGCGCGGACGTTGGACCCGAATTCCCTGATCGCGGTGTCGTTGTCGGCGGCCGCTTGGGCCAGGTCCGCCAGGCTGGTGGAGATCGACGCGACGGTTTTCCCGGTGGCGGCGCCGTTGTCGGCTCCCAGGCGCAGCGCCTGGGAGAGTTGATCGAGGGCGGCTTTGATGTCGGGTCCACTGCCGGAGGAGATCTTGGCTCCGATCCCGATCAGGTTGGCCAGCGCCCCGTGGCCCTGGCCGTCTCCTTCGAGAGCGCGAGACAGCTTGTCGGCCATGGCCAAGGTGCGGTCGAACTCTACCGGGGTCCTGGTGCGGGGCAGAGTCAGGACGTCGCCGTCGCGCAGTTTGGGGCCGCCGGTGTAGGGCGGAGTCAGTTCGACGTGCCGATCGGTCAGGATGGACGTGGCGACGGTGACCGCTGAAACGTCGGCGGGCATGTCGATGGGCTTGTCGATGACGAGCTTGACTTCGACGTAGTCGTCCTTGGGAGTGATCTCGGTGACCTTGCCGATCGGCATGCCCAGTACCGACACCGCATTGCCCTCGTAGAGCCCGACGGCCTCTTCGAACTGTGCCGTAACGGTCAGTGCGTGGTGCCTCTCGCCGGATATGACCTTCCAGAACAGGATTCCGGCGAGCGCCGCAACGGCCAGCCCGATCGCCATCGACTTGTTGCGAATCAGGTGGCGGCTCATCGGGGCAGCCTCGCCGGGTCCGGTGGCGGCCAACCCGGAAACGGATCGCCGGAGGGTTGACAGTCGGTGAAGTACTGCGCCAGTCCGAATTGCTTCCCGCGCTCGCTGAGTGCGCACATCCACGAGTCCATCAGCACTCCCGACGGCAGGTTGATGTCCAGGGCGGTACCGCTGCCGCTGGCATTGGCCAGATTGCGGAAGGCTACCGGCATCACCTGCAGTGTGTTGCGGATCAGCTCGTCGTGCGTCGCAGCCATCTGTGCGAATTGCCCCATGTTGACCAGAAGTTCGTTGAGCGACGGCTCGTCCTCGAAGAGGATCTTCAAGGTGTCGACCAGTGCCGCGGTGCCGGTGAGCAACCGGTGTACCGCGGCTTGCCGGGCATTGATCGTCTGCAGCAGATCGCGGCCCTGTATCACCAGCGCGCCGAGGTCGGCCTTCTGGTCTCGGATCACCCCGGTGACGGTGTCGACGTTCTTCAGCAGTGACCCGAGCTGATCTCGACGCGAGGCCACCACGGCCGCCAGGGTTTTCACGTTCGCCAACGCCTCCGGCAGTGCCTCGGGCATACCGGCGAGGCCGTTGCCCATCTCGGCCATCGATGCGGCGATGCGGTCGGCGTCGACCTGTTCGAAGGTGGTGGTCGCGTCGGCCAGCGTGGCCTGGAGATTGTAGGGGACCGCCGTGTTGGCCAATGTGATGGTGCGGGAGGGGAGTTCACCCTCGCCGGCGGGGGTCAGCTCGAGGTAACGGCGGCCCAGCAGGGTGGTCAGCTTGATGGCTGCGCGTGACGCACCGCCCACCGGCACCCCTTTGCGGACGGTGAATTTCACCGTCACGTGGTCGCCGGTGAGGGCGACGTCGCGTACCGTGCCGACTTCGATTCCGGCGACGGTGACCTGATCTCCGGGACTGATCTGGGCGGCTTGGGCGAACTCGGCGGAGTAGCCGCGATGCCCCAGCGACAACTTGCCGATACCGACGAGTGCGGTGATGAACAGGGCCAGCACCGCCACCGTGACGGTTCCCAGCCGGATCGTGTTGTATTCCTCGATCGGGCGTCTGGGTCGTTGTGACATCGTTTCCCTACCTGCAGATCGGTGAGTGTTCGACGACATTGCCCGGTGATGCGAGTTTGACGGTGCCGGGGATCACCCGGCCCAGGAACGCGAACACCGTGACGTTGATGTCGCAGATGTAGCCGTCGATGTAGCTGCCGCTCTGGGTCGCCCGGGCCAGGCCCTTGAGCACCAGCACCAGGTTCCCGCCGTAGTGGGCGAATCGTTGCCGTCCCTCTCCGGTGAGGTGACCGACGAATCCTGGTTCGCGCCGGAGGAATTCGTCAAGCTGGGGATAGACGGCATCCAATAGGACTGACAGCCGATCCGCCGCCTGGGTGATCGACCCCGCTGATGTCACCAACTCGTCACGCCGCCCGGCCAGGATCGACAGTGCGGTGCGGGAGTGTTCGATCACCGATTTCAGGTCGCGGTCCTGCCGCGCCAGCACGGCGGTGACCTCGTCCAGGTTGGCGATCACGTCACCGAGGACCTGATCGGGTCCGGCCAGGGATTCGGCGAGCGCCGAGGTCTGGCTGACCAGTGTCACCACCGACGCGGAGTCGCCCTGCAATGCGGCGATGATTCCCCCGGTGAGGTTGTCCACCTGTCGCGGGCTCAGCAGGGTGAACAGCGGTTCGAATCCGTTGAGCAGACCGGAGATGTCGAACGAGGGATTGGTGCGCTCGACCGGGATGTCACCGTGATCCGGCAACCGGTTGTGGGATTCGGCGGTTCCGGGGGACAGTCCGAGGTAACGCTGGCCGATGATGTTCTGGTAGGTGACCGATGCGGTGGTGTCGTCGTAGAGGGCGTAGGACTTGGGCACCCGGAACGTGACTCGCGCCAGGGTCCCGTCCAGTTCGACCGTGTCGACGCGTCCCACCCGAACACCGGCGGTGCGTACGTCGTCGCCGCTGTGCAGACCGGAGACGTCGGTGAACACGGCGGTGTAGGTGGCTGTCGGACCGCCGACTTCGCGGCGAAGGGTGACGAAGACCAGCCATGTCCCCGTGGTGGCGACCACCAGGAACAGGCTCAGTCCGGCCAACGCTTTGCGGTATCTCACCGGCCACCTCCCGGTTCGGCGGTGAATCGGACCTTGTTGCCGCGCAGCACCGGCGCGAGCAGGATCTCGCTGGCGCTGTTGGCGTGATCGCCCATGATGACCTCCAGCTGGTGCTTCTCCCTGCTGCTGCCGACCGGACCGACATTGCCGCCGATCACCGCGGCCTGCGGTTCGACATGCGGTGCGGGATCGGGTGGCCCGGGCGGTTCGTCTTCGGGCCCTGCCGCCGGCGGCAACACCGAGAATCGGGGCGGCGCGTAGTTGGGGCGGTTCTCGGTGATGCCCGGCGGCAGCGGAAAGCCGCGCGATTCCAGCGACGGTGTCAGTGCCGGTGCCGTCGGGACCTCGGGGGCGGTGAAGCAACTGGGCCCGAGCATGTCGCCGTAGCGCGGGCAGTCCGATCGCACATAGGTCCGCGTCGGGTTCAACGAGATGACCGCTTTGGCCTGCAGCTGGCTCGTCTCGTAATTCCACGCGACGTCCATCACCCGCCCGACCAGTGTCGTCAGCCGGGCCGAGATGTCATGAGTCGTCTCGGCGTGATCGCCCAGCACGCCCAGCACCGGTGTCAGCTTCGTGGAGATCTCGATCATCCGATCGGTGTTGTTGTCGAACGCCTCCCCGAGCGTCCCGGTCGTTCCCAGCCCGACGGACAGCAGGTCCATGAGCTCCGAACGCTTTTCGACGAGTGTGCGCATCGGTTGGACCGCGCCGTCGAGCGCGTCGAGGAGCTCGGGAGCCGCCTGGCCCAGTGCGGCGGTGGCCTCGGTCAGCGCGGACATCGTCGATGGGCCGACCTTGTCTCCGGTGACGATGGTGTTGAGCTGGTCGACGATCTGATTCAGGTCGCGACCGGCATGCTGCAGCCGATCGCCGTGGCCGCTGGTGGCATCGCCCAGGGCGGTGAGCCAACCGACGCTGTCGGCGGTGGGCTGGCGGCCGACGGCGGCGAGCAACTGGCGAAACTTGTTCAGGGTGGTCTGGAACAGCACGGTCGGCAGGGTCTGGTCTTCGTTGATCACCGCCCCGGATCGGACCGGCCCGGAGTGTGTTCCGTTCTCGACCAACTGCACCGATGACACCGCGAAGACGTTGGACGGCACCACGCGGGCGGTGACCGAGTCGGGAATACCGGCGGCGTAGGCGGGGCGCAGGTCGATGCGCACGATGTTGGGGCGGCCGGCTGCAGCCGGAACGACGCCCGATACGAACCCGACGAGCACACCCCGGAACTTGACGTCGGATTTCACCGGCAGGCCGTCGCCGACGTTGGTCAGTTCCGCGCTGACCCGCACGGAGTGCTCCAGAACCCCCTGGGACTGCGCGATCATCATGGTGACGGCGATCGCCACGATCGCCAGCAACCCCAGCCCGTCGAGGAACAACCGGGCGTTGGATGGGCCGGAGTCATTGGCGTCGAAGGAGTTCGGCATCCTCAGCCCCCGAACCTCGCGCCGGCGTTGACGCCCCACATCGCCATGGTCAGCAGTGCGTTCAAGATGATCACCACCGTGATGGTGGCCCGCATCGCGTGACCGGCGGCCACCCCGACGCCCTGCGGGCCACCCGAGGCGAAATAGCCGTAGTAGCACTGAATCACGGAGGCGAAGAAGATGAAGATGACCCCCTTGATCGTCGCGTAGAACACGTCACGCCCACTGCTGAACAGCGAGAAGTAGTGCCCGTAGGTACCGGCCGACGTGCCGGCGATGACACCGACCACGACTTGCGCAGACAGATATGCAGCCGCCAGGCATACCAGGAACAGTGGGATGGCGGCCAGCACTGACGCCGCGACTCGGGTCGTCACCAGATACGGAATCGGTTTGATGGCAAGGGCATCCATCGCGTCGATCTCTTCGGCGATGCGCATGGCGCCCAGCTGAGCGGTGAAACGGCAGCCGGCCTGGGTGGTGAAGGCGATTGCGATCATCACCGGTACCAGCTCGCGGGTCGATCCCCATGACGACAACAATCCGGTGGCCGGCCCCAGTCCGAGTAGATTCAGTGCGTTGTAGCCCTCGATGGCCAGCAGCGCCCCGGCGGTGATGCCCAGCACCACCGATACGCCCATCGTGCCGCCGCCCACCACGAGTGCGCCGTTGCCCCAGGCGATGTCGGAAAGGTTGCGGACGAATTCCCGGCGGTAGCGGGCCAGCATGACCGGGATCGACAACAGCACCCGACAGATGAAGTTCAGCATGTGGCCGCCCTTGGCCACCGGCAACCACACGACTTCGGCGGCGTGCAGGATGTGCGCGAACACCCGGGGGCGGTAGACGGCGACGGTCATCGTGGGTTACAGGCTCGCCTTGGGGAAGAGCAGCAGATAAAGCTGGCTCATACCGACGTTGACGATCATCAGTAGCAGAATCGACTCGACCACGGCGGCGTTCACCGAGTTCGCCACACCGGCCGGCCCGCCGCGGGTGTCCAGCCCCTTGTGGCAGGCCACCACCGCGACGATGGCGCCGAAGGCGATCGCCTTGGCCAGCGCCAGGACGAGGTCGTCGACGGTGGCGAACGAGGCGAAGGTCGCGACGAACGATCCCGGGGTGCCGTTCTGCACGTACACGTTGAACAGGTAGCCGACGAAGAAACCGGCGCACGTCGCCAGCCCGGTCAGCGCGACACCGACCAGGATGAGTGCGGCGAAACGCGGAACCACCAACCGGCGTATCACCGAGACCCCCATCACCTCCATCGCGTCGACTTCTTCGCGCATCGTCCGCGAGCCCAGATCGGCGCTCACCGCCGAACCCACCGCCGCCGCCAGCAGGATGGCGGCCACCAGGGGAGCGCCCTGACGGATCACCACCAGCCCGTTGGCGGCGCCGGACAGCGACTCGGCGCCGACCTGGCCGGCCAGCACGGCGAACTGAATCGACAACGTGACCCCGACGGGAATGGTCACCAGCAGGGTGGGCAGCAGGGCGGTGCCCGCCATGAACGCGGCCTGTTTGACGAACTCCGCGATCGGGAACCGGCCGGTGAACAGGTCGATGAACAGGTACTGGACGGTGCGTAGGCCCAGGGCCGTCTGGCCGCCGACTGTTCCCAGTGACCGAAGCGGATGCGCCCGGGTGTAGGACTGGACCCACGCGCCGATTTCGGCAACCGACGATCGCGCGCCGACGTCGTCTTCGCGCTCCGATGAGACAGTCAGCGGACCCTCCCCATTCTGCTTGGCGACTGCGACCCTGATGTCACCATCGGACGCCGAGCTTCGACCCGCCCGGTCGGCAGTGGCCGCTGCGCCACTGCCCCGGCACAGGCGGACCCAATGTTTGTTTTCGTCAGCGGAGCTTATCGCGCACCGCCGGAGCGGTCAACGCTTAAACGAGAAGCGTCGCGGAGTCGGTCAACGGCCCACCAGCGGCTGGTTCGGTACGCCGGGAAACAGCGGTTCGCTGGGGCCCGCGGTCACCCAACCGCCGAGTTTGGTGACGAGATGCGGGGCGAAGACCGCCCCGTACAGACCGTTGCCGATCACGACGACCGCGATGACGGACAGCATCGATGACCGCAGCCGACTCGTCGAGTGCCGGTCGGCCCACGCTTCGATGACGTTTCGCCCCTGCGGATCCGTTCGCCCGAGCAGGTAGGTGAAGACCATCATCTGCACGCCCATGGCCAGCGAGTCGTAAAGCGGGTACTGGTGTGCTGTGCCCTCCGACAAGGCCAGGCCGGGGATCACGTAGCCGTAGTGGAAGATGCCCAGCCGGGCCCCCAGGAAGGCGTTGAACATCAAAGCCCAGCAGAAGCCGACGACCAGGCCCGCGCTTAGGAGTGTGATCGGCCTGTTCCAGGCGAATCTGGCCGCAAGCCATCGGCCGACCGCCGCGCCCAGCACGGCGGGCAGTACGAAGTAGGAGATGTAGCCGACCGGAACGGACGACGGCAGGCCGCCCCACGTCATGTTCAGCGGCCACCAGGACGGCATGCGCGGCAGTGCCGGTGGAAACTGCGCGTACATCGCCCAGTCGTAGGGCGCCTCGATCCAGGAGAACGAGATCGCCGAGATGCACAGCAGCAGCAGGGGATGCAGGCGGCCACGGCGAATGCTCAAGTACACCCCGGCGGCCGTGAAGCCGATTCCGCCGAGGTAGGCGAAGGTGATACCCGCGATCAGCAGGGGTGAAAGCCCGGTGTTCATCGCAGGGCCTCCTGCTCGTGGCCGCCGCGGGCCTCCGGGTCGAAATACAGCACGGCGCCGTAGATCAGCGCGATCAATCCGAACAGCGTGCCCAGCATGATGACGGCGCCCACGTCCGCCCCTCCTTCGATCGGAGATTCAATGAGATAGTGTTCACTATCCGACGTAGATAGTGGGCGGTATCTTAAAAGCCGTCAAGGTCTGAAAATGCTCAGCGGGAGGAGGTAGCGCATCGTGCCCCAGTCCGATGCCGTCGCGGCGGCGCGGCGGCCCCGTGGCGAGCCGCGCCGGTTGTTGCTCGATGCCGCCCGGGATCTGTTCGCCTGCCAGGACTATCGCGGTACGACCACCCGCGAGATCGCCCAGGCCGCCGGTGTCACCGAAGCGCTGCTGTTTCGCCACTTCGGCTCCAAGGCGGCGCTGTTCCGTGAGGCGCTGGTGTTGCCGTTCACCGGTTTCATCGATGAGTTCGGGCAGACCTGGCAGGCGATCGATCCGGACCACACCAGTGAGGAAGAGCTCGCCCGGTCCTTTGTCGGGCGGCTCTATGACGTGTTCGTGCGTCATCAGGGTCTGCTGGTGACGCTGATGGCCTCGGACTCGCTGGGTGAGGAGGAACTGGTCGAGGCCGGCATCGCCGACGTGCGGCGCGCGATCGCGCTGCTCGGCCAGATCAGCGCGGAGGGAATGAACCTGCGGTCGATCGGGTCGGCGCACCCGAATCTGCCGGCACACTCCACCGTGGCGATGATCGCCGGAATGGCGGCGCTGCGTTCGACCTACTTCGGATCCCGGCCGCCGTCACGGAAGGTGATCGTCGAAGAACTCACCCAGGCGACCCTGCACGGCTTCCTACACCGCGACAACCAAGGGATGTGAGACATGACAGGTGCCAGCGCCGTCGGGCTGTACTACGACCCGTTCGACCGCGATATCGACGATGATCCCTATCCGGTGTGGAAGCGGATGCGCGAAGAAGAACCGTTGTACTACAACGAGAAATACAACTTCTATGCGCTCAGTCGCTACCAGGACGTGCTGCGTGAGCTGCCGAACTGGCAGACCTATCGCTCCGGCCGCGGGACCACCGCGGACATCCTGTTCAACAACCTCGAGGTGCCGCCGGGCATCCTGCTGTTCGAGGACCCCCCACTGCACGATCTGCACCGCGGCCTGCTGTCGCGGGTGTTCACCCCGCGGCGGATGCTGGCCGTGGAACCGCTGGTGCGGGAATTCTGCGTCAGGGAGCTCGATCCGCTCGTCGGCGCCGGCGGCTTCGACTTCATCGCCGATCTCGGGGCGATGATGCCGATGCGGACCATCGGCTACCTCTTGGGCATACCCGAGAAGGACCAGGAAGCGATCCGGGACCGCAACGGCTCCTTCATCGAGATGGCCGACGGCCGCGAGCCCGGCGACATCACCCAGCAGGTCTTCGCGGACACCATCGTCATGTTCGCCGAATACATCGAGTGGCGGGCCGCCCACCCCTCGGACGATCTGATGACCGACCTGTTGACCGCGGAGATCGAGGAGGCCGACGGGACGCGGCGTCCGCTGTCGCGCACCGAGGTGCTCGCCTACACCGCCATGATCGCCGGTGCCGGGAACGAGACCACGGCCCGGCTGATCGGCTTCATGGCGCAACTGCTCTCCGACCATCCCGATCAACGCCGCGAGCTGGTGGCCACCCCGGCCCTGATCCCCGGTGCGGTCGAAGAGACGCTGCGCTACGAACCTCCCTCGCCGGTGCAGGCACGCTATGTCGCCCGCGACGCCGAGCACTACGGCCGTCTCGTTCCGGAGGGATCGTTCATGTTGCTGCTCAACGGTTCCGCGAACCGGGACCACCGGCACTTCTCCGATCCGGATCGCTTCGACATTCACCGCGAGGGTGCCCACCTCAGCTTCGGCAAGGGGGTGCACTTCTGCCTCGGTTCGGCACTGGCCCGGATGGAGGCCAGGGTCGCGTTCGAAGAGGTCCTCAAGCGCTGGCCCGACTGGGAAGTCGACTACGCCCACGCCGAGCGTGCACACACCGCGAGTGTGCGGGGGTGGGCGAGGCTGCCCGTGACCATCGGGTGAGTCACATGGCGATGCCGAGGCGGTGACACACCTCGAACACCTCGTCGAAGATCGAGTCCGGGACGGTGCACGGATCGGTCGCCGACACCTGGGCCAGATGCGTGGCGACGTCGTCGGCGGTGGGATCGGCGCCGGGTTCGGCGATCCATCCGGCGCCGAGTCCGACGAAGACCCGCGCGAACCGGCCGGCGCAGGCCGAATAGTTGCGGTGGGTGAAATCGCAGTCGCGACTGGCCAGGTAGACCACGATCGGCACCACCAGCTCGGGCCGGATCGCCTTGAGGAAAGCGACGTCATCGATCGCTTTGGGGTCGTCGACGGTATCGGTGACCATCCGGGAGAAGCCGAACGGCAGGACGGTATTGGACCAGATGCCATGCGGCGCACCCTCGATCGCGATGACGTTCGACAGCCCGACCAGGCCCGCCTTGGCCGCGGCGTAGTGAGCCTCCAGGGGCTGGCCGAACATTCCGGCCGATGAGGAGGTGAACACGAACCGGCCGTAACCCTGCTCCTTCATCACCCGGTAGGCGGGCTGGCTCAGATAAAAACCGCCGTCCAGGTGTACCCGCAGCATGCGCCGCCAGTCGTCGGGGGAGATCTCCTCGAACGCAATGCTGCTGAAGATGCCCGCGTTGCTGACGACCGCATCGAGGCGGCCGAAGCGCTCGACGGCGGCGGCGATGATCGCCTCCCCACCCGCGGGGGTGTCCACCGAGTCGTACGACGCGACGGCGACACCGCCGGCAGCGGTGATCTCGTCGACCACGAGGTCGGCCACACCACTGTCGGCGCCGTCGCCGTGCATCGACCCACCCAGGTCGTTGACCATCACCGAGGCGCCGCGCCGGGCCAGCTCCAGCGCGTAGTGCCGGCCCAGACCCCGCCCTGCCCCGGTGACGACGGCCACCTGGCCGGTGAAGTCGATCATTGTGCGGCGCCTACCCCTCGATCCATTGACTGCGGTCGTGGCGGACTCTACGGTGGAACAGATATTTGGTCAAGAATTCGGGCGAGGGGCCGTGACGAACCACCACGAAGCCGGTGAATCCCTGATGCGCTGGAACCTGTTGGCGTCCGCGCTGTCCGGGCGTGCGTTGCAGGTGGTGGCGGCCGATGCCGGCGAACCCGCGTGGACCGACGGCAAGACCGTTCACCTCGACCCGGGCATCGGCGCGGCCCGCCAACGGGAGGCGGTTGCGGTTCAGGCGAGCCTGCTCGCGGCCGGAAGCCTGGAACCCGGCCTGGTGCACAGGCTGGTGCGGCGCCGTGCGCTGACGGCCCGATACCTCGCCGTGGAGGGGCATCGGGCACTGGCGGCCAACGTCGAGCTGCTGCCGCCCTCGGTCGCGTCGCTGCTCGACTACGAACTGGCCGCCCGCACCGATTCGCCCGCTGCCTCACTGGCGCTGGCGAGCACGGCCGACGACACACCGCCGCCCGCCTTCGGTGTCATCCGTCCGGGAAAGCTGCTGGCCCAACCCGACAATGCCGGCAAATCGGATGTCGGGCAGGCGCATCGGCCGCGTCAGCGCAGCAGGCCGCTGGCCGAACTGAACGAGGACGACGACGCCGAGGACGTGATGGATGTCTTCTCCAGTCCGGTCGGCGGCAGCGGGGCGCTGGGCCGGATGGTCGCCAAGATGCTCGAGGTGACCCGGCGGCTCGGCGGCAACGGCCCGCCGGGGGCGGATGCCCCCACGCATCGGACCCGATCCGGGCGACCGGGAGGTAGGGCGGTGTCCAGCGTCGGCCTCGGCGGTCTCGACGACGACACCGCCGCGGACGGCACCGCGGGCACGACATATCCCGAATGGGATGTTCATCGCCGGTGCTACCGGCAGAACTGGTGCACCGTAACCGAAGTCGTGCCGAGCCCCGGCACCGATCCGGGGCCGGCGGCGGCCGACCACGGATTGCGCCGGCCCCTGGCCCGGCTCGGCGTCGGCTTGGATCGCTACCACCGGCAACCGCAGGGCGACGACATCGATCTGGATGCGGCGGTCGAGGGCCGAGTCGAAGTGCTGGCCGGATCCGCGCCCGATGAAGCGGTCTACCTGGACAGCCTGCGACGGCGCCGCGATCTTTCGGTGCTGATTCTGCTGGACGTCTCGGGATCGGCGGCCGAGCCCGGCACCGCCGGCCAGACCGTGCACGCCCAGCAGCGCGCGGCCGCCGCGGCGCTGGCCACCGCCCTGCATGACCTGGGGGATCGGCTCGCGCTGTATGCGTTTGCCTCCCAGGGCCGCTCGGCGGTGCACCTCACGCCGGTCAAGCGCTTCGATGACGCCCTCGATGTCCTCGCGATGAGGCGGCTACACGGCCTCAAACCCGGTGCCTACTCGCGGCTTGGCGCCGCGATCCGGCATGGCTCGAGTGTTCTGGAGCATCGTGGCGGCACCCCGCGGCGACTGCTGGTCGTGCTCTCCGACGGCCTGGCCTACGACCACGGCTACGAGCGCGTCTACGGCGCTGCCGACGCCCGCCGCGCCCTCGGCGAGGCGCGCCGGCGCGGCATCGGCTGTCTGTGCCTGACGGTCGGCGCGGCCACCGATGTCGAGGAGCTGCGCCGGGTATTCGGCAGCGCGGCACACGCGACCATTCCGCGGCTCGACCAACTCAGCCGGCTGATCGGACCACTGTTCCGTTCGGCGCTGTACTCAGCCGATCTGCGACGACGTGTTGCGTGACGAGAAAGGGATGAACACCATGGCAACTGCGGCCGGAGGTCCGCGACCCTACTACGTGTCGGTCGGAAACGAGGAGCAGGTTTTCAAAGCCGCGTACCGGCAAGGGCTATCGGTGGTCCTCAAGGGTCCCACCGGATGCGGCAAGACCCGCTTCGTCGAGGCGATGGCCCACGATCTGAACCGGCCGCTCATCACCGTCGCGTGCCACGACGACCTGACCACCGCCGATCTGGTCGGCCGGTACCTGTTGCGGGGCGGGGAGACCGAATGGTCGGACGGGCCGCTGACCCGGGCTGTGCGTGAAGGTGCGATCTGTTACCTCGACGAGGTGGTGGAAGCCCGCCAGGACACCACCGTGGTGCTGCATCCGCTGGCCGACCACCGCCGCCAGCTGCCGATCGAGCGACTGGGCCTGACATTGGATGCCGCACCGGGATTCGGTCTGGTGGTCTCCTACAACCCGGGCTATCAAAGTGTGCTCAAGGACCTCAAGGACTCGACCCGTCAGCGCATGGTCGCCATCGAATTCGGATTCCCCGCAGCCGATGTCGAGGAGAAGATCGTCGCCTCCGAAGCCGGACTCGACCACGAGGGCGCCGCGGAGCTGGTACGGCTCGGGCAGGCGATTCGGCGTGTGGAGACCGGCGGGCTGCGCGAAGTCGCCTCGACACGGGTGCTGATCGCCGCCGGTCGGTTGGTCGCCGAAGGGCTGAGCCCGCGTGCGGCGGCCCGGGCCGCGATCGCGGGCCCGCTCACCGACGACTCCCTGGTGGCGGCCGGCCTGAACGAGATGATCGACGGGTATCTCGCCGACAGGTGATTGACGGTCAACCATTGCCACGCTAAGGTCTGAACAAATATTAGGTTCCAGTTGGGAGTCGAATGTCCTACGAGAGCACCGCAGAGCCGATCAAGATCGGCTATCTGATGGATTTCCTTCTCCCGGAGGGCTTTCCGAAGACCTATTTCGAGGATCTGACGCAGCCGTTGGACCTGGTCTTCAAACAGGCAACCGAGCAGGGCCTGCTGGACCGGCCCATCGAGATCGTCTACCGCGAAGTCGAGGGCCTACCCAAGGGCTCGGTCAAGGCCGTCATCGACGCCTACGGGGAACTGTGCGACGAAGGCTGCCTGGCGGTGTTCGGCCCGCACATCACCGACAACTGCGTGCCGACCCGAGAGGCGATCGAGGAACGCTTCAAAGTGCCGTGCCTGTCCGTCACCGGCTCCGATGAGGCGCTGGGGGAGTGGTTCTTCGCGTTTCCGCAGGGTTCGCTGACCGACGAGCCGATCTTCTGGACCGACCTACTGGCCAAGGGCGGCCATAGCCAGGTCGGGGTGCTCAAGGAACAGTCGCTGGTGGGCGAGACCTACCTGAAGAATTTCCGCGAGGCGTGCCGGCGCAAAGGCATCCAGATCGTGGCCGAAGCGACGATCGCCCAAACCGCGCAAGACGTTTCGGAGGCGGTGCGGACGCTGCACGAGGCCAAGGTTCCGGCGATCGTGCACTGCGGCTTCGGCTTCGGCATCGTCTTCATCAACCCGGCCCTGGAGGCGCTGGGCTGGGATCCGCCGCGGTTCACCAGCACCGCGTTCCAGAACGCCTGGATCAACCCGGTGATGTGGAACGCGTTCATGGGCTGGATCGGCATCGACCAGTACGACGAGGGCAATCCGGTCGGCCAGGCGTTCCTCGACGACTACCAGCAGGCCTACGGCCGCCGCACCGAGTGGTGCGTGTCGGTGGTCAACCGTGATGTCGCGATGACCCTGGTGCGGGCATTGAGCGATGCCCATCCGCTCAGCCCGCGTGGCGTCAAGGAAGCCCTGGAGCGGGTGAAGATGATGCCCGCAGCCTCCGGTGCGCCGGGAACCCGGGTGTCGTTCGGGAATTGGACCCGCCGGGCCTGGATGGGTGCCGGCTACCTGGTGGCCCGCAAGCTCGACGCCGACGGCGTCAACTCTCATCTCGTCGACCGTTTCGGAGAGGAATAACCGATGACCGCGGAACAGACAGCGCCGGCCTCGAAACATCAGGCCGCCGCACCGGCGCAACAGCGAAAGGGCTCGCCCTGGGTGTGGGCGTGGGCAGCAGCCGGGTTCGGCTTCGTGGCGTTCCTGCTCGCCAATGCCCGAACCGGTCTGGAGTCCGATCGGGTTCGTGACGCGGCGTACACGCAGACACCGCCGGAGCGGCCGGTGCCGGTGCTGTTCGGGTTCGACCACTGGCTGGGCGTCTTGGAGGCGTTCACCGTCGTCGTGATGATCGGCATCATCGTCACCTACGTGATCGCGTGGCGCCGCCATCCCTATCACCCGGTGCTGCTGATGGGCATCGTCACGACGCTGATCGTCTGGCAGGACCCGATCATGAACTGGGCGCCGTTCGCGGTGTACAACCCGGAGTTGCATCACCTGCCCGAAGACTGGCCGCTGGTCTCGCTGTCGCCCACCGTGGAGCCATTCGTGGTGCTGGGCTACATCATGTTCTACCTGGCGCCTTACTTCCCGGGGATCTGGCTGCTGCGCCGCATCCAGGCGCGCCGGCCCGTCGACTCCTTCGTGTGGCGCCACCCGCTGATCAGCCTGGCGATCTGCATCCTGCCGTTCGGGATGGTGATCGACGCGGCTCTGGAGATCACGCTGGTGCAGACCGGAATGTACATCTATTCCCAGGTCCCGTTCGGGTCGATCTTCATGGGCCAGACACACCAATTCCCGTTCATCTTCGAGATATTTGCGGTGAACTTCGTGATGGTGCCCGCCGGGGTGCTGCTGTACCGCGACGACACCGGCCGCACCGTGGCCGAGAAGCTGGCGCAGCGGGCGAAGATCTTCGCCGGGCGCCCGACGCTCGGCATGTTCACGGTGATGCTGGTGTTGATCAACCTCGGCTACTTCTGCTACGGCAGCACCTTCGCCCTGGTCAAGGCGACACACCTGTCCCGGACGGTGGCCTGCGCGTGGCCGTATCCCGAAGCGAAGATCTATGACCCGCAAGGCTTTTACGAGAAGCAGGGCCAGCCCGGCCCGTACTCGGTGGGCATCTGGTCGACCTGGCTCAGCGGCCAACCGAGTGGGCGGCCCGATGTCGAGCTCGGCGCCGACGGCGACCGCTGCGGACCCGGCAATGGGTGAACGCCGCAGCGTCGTGGTCACCGGCGCTTCGCGCGGACTCGGGCTGGCGTCGGCGGTGCACCTGTACCGCAGCGGCTGGCAGGTGATTGCCGCGATGCGATCACCGGAGACCGGGATGGCGGAGCTGCATCGGGCCACCGGTGCATCCGGCGATGACCCTCGGCTGGTCGGAATCCAGTTGGACCTGACCGACCTGGCGTCGGTGGCCGCCGCCGCCAAGGCCGTCGAGGAAGCCGTCGGCGCCCCGTACGCGCTGGTGCACAACGCCGGGATCTCGGCGGCCGGGATGGCCGAGGAGACACCGGTGGACCTGTGGGAGCGGATGTTTCAGACCACCGTGTTCGGGCCGGTGGCGTTGACCAACGCGCTGCTGCCGGCGATGCGCGCCGCGGGCCGGGGGCGCATCGTGGTGGTGTCCAGTGCGGGTGGTGTCCGGGGGATGCCGGCCACCGCGCCGTACTCCGCGGCAAAGGGGGCCTCCGAGCGCTGGGCCGAATCCCTGGCGAACGAGATCGCGCCGTTCGGACTGGGGGTGACCATTCTGGTGACCGGCACCTACGACACCGAGATCATCACCGACGCGGGCACCACCGACTGCCGGGACCTCCAGGGCCCCTACGCGCGTCACCACAGCACCATGGACCGGAGGGGACGAGCTGCGGTCAAACGCGCCGCCCGCTCTCCGGAGCGCTTCGCCGCCGGACTCGCTACCGCGCTGGAATCCCGCAAACCGTTCGTCCGGCAGCCGGTCGGCCCCGACGCCCGAATGTTGTTGATCGCCAACCGAATGCTCCCCGGCGCGGGCTTCCATCATGCGATTCGCCTGATGATGGGACTGCCGCGGTTCGGGGCCATGGCAGACAGGGGCCGCAATGGCTGACCTTCCCCACCTCGAGTCACAGATGATGATCGACGGCAAGCTCGTCGGCGGCCGCAACGGCACCTTCGTCAACCTCAATCCGGCCACCGAGGAAGCGATCGGCGAGGTCGCCGATGCCTCGGCAGCCGACATGCACCGCGCCATCGACGCCGCGCGACGGGCATTCGACGACACCGACTGGTCGACCAATCATGGTTTCCGGCAACGTTGTCTGCTGCAACTTCAGGACGCACTGGAAGCCGAGCAGGAGGAGCTGCGCGAAGAGCTGATCCTCGAAGCCGGCTGCCCACGGGCCATCACCGCGGGACCGCAGCTCGACGCGCCGCTGTCGGACGGCCTGAGATACCCGGCGCAGCTGATCGACAGCTATCCGTGGGAGACGTCGCTGGGGGACGCGTTCGTCTCGGTGACCGGGGTCAACACCACTCGCAAGGTCTGGCGGGAACCCGTCGGGGTGGTCGGGGCGATCGTGCCCTGGAACTTCCCATTCGAAGTCGCCATCCACAAGATCGGTCAATCACTGGCGACCGGCAACACACTCGTGCTCAAACCCGCGCCCGACACCCCGTTCAACGCGACCCGGCTGGGGCGGCTGATCGCGGAGAACACCGATATCCCACCGGGTGTGGCGAATGTGGTCACCTCCTCGGATCACCTGGTCGGCGAGCAGCTGACCTGCTCGCCCAAGGTCGACCTGATCTCGTTCACCGGCTCCACCGCGGTCGGGCAGCGCATCATGGAAAAGGGCGCCGCGACCATGAAGCGCCTCTTCCTGGAACTCGGCGGCAAGTCGGCGACCATCGTGCTGGACGACGCTGACCTCGGGCTGGGCTGCATGATGGGCATCGCGCCGTGCATGCACGCCGGCCAGGGCTGCGCCAACCCGACGCGGCTGCTGCTGCCGCGGTCGCGCTACGACGAAGGCGTCGCCATGCTGCAGGCGATGTACGCCGGTATCGCGCCGGGCGACCCGCAGGACGCCTCGACGCTGTGCGGTCCGGTGATCTCGGCCAAGCAGCGCAGCCGGATTCGCGGCTACATCGAGAAGGGGATCGCCGAAGGCGCCACCATGCTCGTCGGGGGAGCCGAGGAGCCGGACGGGTTTGACCGCGGGTTCTTCGTCAAGCCAACCCTTTTCGTCGACGTCGACAACTCGATGACCATCGCCCAGGAGGAGATCTTCGGGCCGGTGCTGTCCGTGATTCCCTACACCGACGAAGACGACGCGGTGCGCATCGCCAACGACAGTCCGTACGGCCTGGCCGGCAACGTCATGTCGGGCAGCCTGGATCACGCACTGGCCGTGGCCAAGCGGCTGCGCGCCGGATTCATCGGCCTCAACGGGGCGGCCGGTTACGGAGCCGACACGCCCTTCGGCGGCTACAAGGCCAGCGGCGTCGGCCGCCAGAACGGCATGGCCGGGTTCGACCAGTACACCGAGATCAAATCCGTTGCCTACCCCGCCCTTTAGAGGAGATGTCATGCAATTGTTCGACGACCTGGAGGATTTCGGCGCCTTCGACGACGTGGTCTCCGGCGATGTCCGAGACCCCTACACCGAACTGGCCCGGTTGCGCCGCGAGGATCCGGTGCAGCGCATCGACATGTCGGGGATGCCGCACGAGGAGTCCAAGCCGGTGTTCATGGTGTACCGGCATGAGGACGTGATCGCGATGTTGCGCGACAACGAGACATTCTCGTCGTCGATCGTGATCGACACCTTCGGCGATGTGCTCGGCAGGACCGTGATGCTGGGCATGGATGAGCCGGTGCACGGCCGGCAGCGCGCGCTGGTGTCCAAGGCGTTCTCGCCGCGGGCGGTCGCGGGCTGGGAACACGAGCTGGTGATACCGGTGGCCAATCTGCTGATCGACCGGTTCGCCGACCGGGGCCATGCCGACCTGGTCAAGGAGTTCAACTTCGAGTACCCGACCCGGATCATCTCCCGGATACTGGGCCTGCCCGAACAGGATTACGAGCAATTCCAGCGCTGGTCGATCTCGCTGCTGTCCTTCACCATCAACCCCGAGCGTGGGCGGGCCGCGTCGGAGGCGTTGCGCGACTACTTCGCCCCGATCCTGGCCGCCCGCCGGGTCGAGCCGCGTCAGGATCTGATCAGCCGGCTGGCCGACGCCGAGATCGACGGCGAGAAGCTGTCCGACGAGGAGATCTTTTCGTTTCTGCGGCTGCTGTTGCCGGCGGGCATCGAGACCACCTACCGGTCGCTGGGCAACCTGCTGTTCGCGTTGTTGACGCACACCGATCAGCTCGACGCGGTGCGCACCGACCGGGCACTGCTGCCGCAGGCCATCGAAGAGGGGGTGCGCTGGGACGCACCGCTGCTGACCATCACCCGGGTGGCCACCTGCGACACCGAGTTGGGCGGGGTGGCCATTCCCGCCGGCTCCGCGGTGATGCCGATGCTGGGGGCCGCCAACCGCCAGGACGACCGCTACCCCAGCCCGAACGCGTTCGACATCTTCCGCGAGTCCAAGGTTCACGCGTCCTGGGGCCACGGCGCCCACGTCTGCCTCGGTAGTCACCTGGCCCGGATGGAGATGCGCGACGCGCTCGGTGCGATGTTCGACCGGCTGCCGAACCTTCGGCTGGACCCCGACGGAGGCGATCCGCACATCCGCGGGCAGGTGTTCCGGTCACCGACGTCGTTGCCCGTGCTGTTCGATGCGCCATGACCGGGCTACGGTTCGACGGGCGCGTTGCCGTCGTCACCGGGGCCGGGCGCGGGGTGGGTCGCAGTCACGCGATGCTGTTGGCGGACAAGGGCGCCCGGGTGGTCGTGGCCGACTACGGGGTCGGCATCGACGGCGACGGCTGCTCTCCGGCACCGGCCGAGGACGTGGTGCACGAGATCACCGACGGCGGAGGGCAGGCGGTGGCATGCTACGCCTCGGTCAGTGAACCCCAAGGCGCACAAGCGATCATCGACACCGCCATTGAGGCCTTCGGGGGGATCGATGTGGTGGTCAACAACGCCGGCATCCACGACCCCGGTCTGTTCGACGCGCTGTCGATCGAGCAGTTCCGCCGCATGCTCGACGTGCACTATCTGGGCACCGTGGCCGTCTGCCGTGCCGCGTGGCCGCATTTCGTCGCGGCGGGCTACGGCCGGATCGTCAACACCGTCTCGGAAGCCATGCTGGGCGGCATCTCCGAGCTGACCAGCTACGGCGCCGCCAAGGGGGCGGTGTTCGGCCTGACCCGCAATCTGGCGACCGAGGGAATCGGGCACGGCATCCGGGTGAACGCCATCTCGCCGCGCGCCAACACCCGGATGTCGGCGTCGCACTCGGACTCCGTGGCCGCTCAATTGTCCATCCCCGCAGACGTCATGGACACCATCAACGCCAGCATGCCGCCGGAATTGTGCGCGCCCGCAGCGGCTTTCCTGGCACATCAGGACTGCCCGCTCAACGGCGAAGTCCTGCAGATCGGCATGGGCAATATCGCACGCATCGCCGTGGTGCGTACCGCGGGAATCACCAGAACGCCTCTGACAGCAGAGGACATCGCCGAGAACCTCCCGGCGATCATGAACATTTCGGACGCCCAGGTGACCGCCGTCACCGAGATGGTGCAGTGACCAGAGCAGGAGGCCTCGCTATGAATGACTACGATTCCGTCGACTTCTTCACCGACCAGTCGCTGATCCCCGACCCGTACCCGTACTTCGACCACCTGCGGGCCAAGTGCCCGATCGTGCACGAACCGCACCAGGGGGTGCTGGCCGTCACCGGGCACGCCGAAGCCCTTGCGGTGTACAAGGATCCGGCGTTCTCCGCGTGTGTCTCGGTCGCGGGCCCGTTCTCCGGCCTGACGTTCGAACCCACCGGTGACGATGTCAGCGAGCTGATCGAGGCCCACCGCGACCAGATCCCGATGAGTGAGCACATCGTCACCCAGGACCCGCCCGAGCACACCCGCACGCGGGGCCTGTTGAGCCGGCTGCTGACTCCCAAGCGGCTCAAGGAGAACGAGGACTTCATGTGGCGGCTGGCCGACGAGCAGCTGGACAAGTTCGTCGCCCGCGGCAGCACCGAATTCATCGAGGACTACGCCAAACCGTTCTCGATGCTGGTGATCGCCGACCTGCTCGGGGTGCCCGAAGACGATCACCGCGAATTCCGGCGGGTGATGGCCGGCGAGCAGGTGGGATCGCTGGACGACGACCCGGTCTCCCACAACCCGCTGCAGTGGCTGGACGACATGTTCTCCGCCTACGTCGAAGACCGGCGCAAGCAACCGCGCGGCGACGTGCTGACCGAACTGGCCCAGGCTAAATACGAGGACGGCTCGACACCGGAGGTCATCGACGTGGTGCGGGTCGCCACGTTCCTGTTCGCCGCCGGCCAGGAGACCACCGTCAAGTTGCTCTCCGCCGGGCTGCGGGTGATCGCCGAACAGCCCGACATCCAGGCGTTGCTGCGCAGCGACCGCAGCCACATCCCGGTGTTCCTGGAGGAGACGCTGCGCACCGAAAGCCCGGTCAAGTCGCACTTCCGGATGGCGCGGACCACCACGACGGTCGGCGGCGTCACCGTTCCGGCCGGCACCACGGTGATGCTGCTGCCCGGCGCCAGCAACCGCGACCCCCGCAAGTTCGACGAACCCGAGAAATTCCGGGTCGATCGGGCCAACGTGCGCGAGCATGTGGCGTTCGGTCGCGGCGTGCACTCGTGCCCGGGCTCCCCGCTGGCGCGTGCCGAAGGACGCATCTCACTGAACCGCATCCTGGACCGGATGGCCGACATCAGGATCTGCGAGGAGAGGCACGGTCCACCCGAGGCCCGCCGGTACAACTACGAGCCGACCTTCATCATGCGGGGGCTGCAGGATCTGCACCTGGAGTTCACGCCGGTCGGCTGACCCGGTACCTGCCCCCGCCCGTCGACACCCGGTGCGGCCTGGTCAACAATCGAGTCAAGATTCCTCGTTGACTAAGGAGAACACCATGGCTGAGGCCGTCATCGTAGAAGCGGTACGTTCGCCGATCGGCAAGCGCAACGGCGGACTGTCCGGGGTGCACCCGGCGGAACTGTCCGCGCAGGTGCTCAACGGGCTGGTGACGCGGGCCGGGGTGGACCCCGCCCTGGTCGACGACGTGATCTGGGGTTGCGTCATGCAGGCCGGCGAGCAGGCGCTGGACATCGGGCGCACCGCCTTGCTGACCGCGGGCTGGCCGGAGAGCGTGCCCGGCGTGACGGTGGATCGCCAATGCGGATCCAGCCAGCAGTCGGTGCACTTCGCGGCCGCCGGTGTGGTCGCCGGGCACTACGACGTCGTCGTCGCCGGGGGCGTCGAGTCGATGTCACGCACCCCGATGGGCGCGTCGCTGGCCAACGGCGGGCACCCCTACCCGGAGGCGTTCCGGGCGCGTTACAGCCAGACCCCCAACCAGGGCACCGGTGCGGAGATGATGGCCGACATGTGGGGCTTGAGCCGCACCGCGCTGGATGAGTTCGCCCTGGCGTCGCACGAGAAGGCGGCTGCCGCACAGGATTCCGGAGCGTTCGACGACGAGATCGTCGGAATCAAGGATGCCGAAGGCAACACCGTGGCGGCCGACGAGGGTATTCGGCGCGGCACCACGCTGGAGAAGATGGGCCAGCTCAAGCCCGCTTTCAAAGAAGACGGCGTGATTCATGCCGGTAACTCCAGCCAGATCTCCGACGGCTCGGCGGCGCTGCTGTTCATGTCGGCGGCCAAGGCGCGGGAGCTGGGCTGTACGCCGCTGGCTCGGGTGCACACCGCGACGCTGGCCGGCGCCGACCCGGTGATGATGCTGTCCGCACCGATCCCGGCCACGCAGAAGGCATTGCAGCGCTCCGGCCTCAGCGTCGACGACATCGGGGTGTTCGAGGTCAACGAGGCCTTCGCCCCGGTGCCGATGGCCTGGCTGGCCGACATCGGTGCCGACCCGAAGAAACTCAACCCCAACGGCGGGGCGATCGCGCTGGGCCACCCGCTGGGCGGTTCCGGCGCCCGCATCATGACCACCATGCTGTATCACATGCGCGCCAACGGGATTCGCTACGGCCTGCAGACCATGTGCGAGGGTGGCGGCCAGGCCAACGCCACCATCCTGGAACTGCTGTGAGCCAGGCCGTCGTCCTGGTGGAACGCCGCGGCAACGTCGCGCTGATCACGATCAACCGGCCTGAGGCGCGCAACGCCGTCAACGGCGCGGTCAGTACCGGCATCGGTGACGCACTCGCGCAGGCCCAGAACGACGACGACGTGCGCGCGGTGGTGATCACCGGGTCCGGGGACAAATCGTTCTGCGCCGGAGCCGATCTCAAGGCCGTTGCCAACCGCGAGAACATCTACCACCCCGACCATCCGGAGTGGGGGTTCGCCGGCTACGTGCAGCACTTCATCGACAAGCCGACCATCGCCGCGGTCAACGGCACTGCGCTCGGCGGCGGTACCGAGATCGCCTTGGCCAGCGACCTCGTGGTCGCCGAGCAGCGGGCCCAGTTCGGTCTCCCGGAGGTCAAGCGCGGCCTGATCGCCGGGGCCGGCGGGGTGTTCCGCATCGTCGACCAGCTGCCGCGCAAGGTCGCCCTGGAACTGCTCTACACCGGGGACCCGATCTCGGCCGATGACGCCGCCCGCTGGGGACTGGTCAACCGGGTGGTCCCGGACGGCTCCGTGCTGGATGCCGCGCTGGAGCTGGCGGCCAGCATCACCGGCAACGCGCCGCTGTCGGTGCGCGCCAGCAAGCGCATCGCCTACGGCGTCGACGACGGCGTCATCACCGGCGAGGTGGCGGACTGGGCCCGCAGCGGCCGGGAGTTCGCCACGCTGCTCCGCTCCGAGGACTCCAGGGAAGGCCCGCGGGCGTTCGCCGAGAAGCGGGCACCGGTGTGGAAGGCGCGGTGAGCCGGGTGCCCCAACCGCTGATCATCGCGATTGCCGGCCACACGCCGCAGGTGCACGCCGAGGCCTGGGTGGCGCCGAACGCCACCCTGATCGGCCAGGTCAGCCTGGCCGCCGGGGCCAGCGTCTGGTACTCGGCGACGCTGCGTGCCGAGGTGGAACCGATCGAGATCGGTGCCGGCTCCAACATTCAAGACGGTGTGACGGTCCACGTGGACAAGGACTTTCCGGCCCGGGTCGGGGCCCGGGTCAGTGTGGGGCACAACGCGGTGCTGCACGGCTGCACCGTCGGCGACGACTGCCTGATCGGCATGGGTGCGATCGTCCTCAACGGAGCCGTGGTGGGCGAAGGGTCCCTGGTCGCTGCCGGCGCGGTGATCCCGCAGGGCATGGTGGTGCCGCCCCGGTCGCTGGTGGCGGGGGTGCCGGGCAAGGTGCGGCGCGAGCTCAGCGAGGCCGAAGTCGCCAACAACCGGTTCAACGCCGAGGGGTATCGCGTGCTGACCGAAGTCCATCGGGCGAACTGACGCATTCGGGCCACCGACTGGGCTTGGGCCGCTACGTTTTAGGTCATGACCCAGATCAGTCCGGCCCGCCCCGGCCTGCTTCGCGAGTTCACCGACATCTTCACCAAGGTCTCCGCGCCCTACCACGAGCCGCGGGCCGTGGTGCGGCGTCGGCGCATCGTCGTCGCGGTGGTGGTGGTGCTCGGTGCGGCGGTGCTGGCATTCATGCACACCAAGAACCCTGGTGACGCCGCGTTCTACTGGCTCTCGCTGGCACTGGCCGCGATCTGGTCGGTGGGGGCGGCGGTGGCCGGGCCACTGCACCTGGGTGCGGTGCGTTTCCGGGGGCGCAACGAACGGCCGGTGTTCACCGGAACCGGCGTCGGCCTGGCGTTGGGCGCAGTGTTCCTGCTGGGCGGGCTGGCGGTGCAGCAGATCCCGTCACTGGCCGCCGACGTGACCGCCATCCTGGACTACACCGGTCAGGTGTCGTGGCGGCTGGTGGTGCTGATCGCGATCGTCAATGCGGTCGCTGAGGAGATGTTCTTCCGCGGTGCGCTGTTCAGTGCGTTCGGCCGCCGCTACCCGCTGGTGTTGTCGACACTGCTCTACGTCGCGGCGATGATGGCGGCCGGCAACCTGATGATCGGTGTCGCCGCGCTGGTGCTGGGCACGGTCTGCGCGGTCGAGCGCCGGGCCACCGGCGGGGTGTTGGCGCCGGTGCTGACGCACCTGGTGTGGGGGCTGGTGATGGTGCTCGCGCTGCCCGCGGTCTTCGGCAGGTAATCACTGCCTTCGCCTCTGCCGTGAACGTGCACAAACGTCCGCCCTGTCCAGGCGTTTTGCCGGACATTTGTGCACGCTCGCGCAGAAGGGGGAGAAGCAGAAGGGGGAGAAGCAGAAGGGGCAGAAGGGGGAGGGGTCAGGAGTCGGTGAATTTCGGGGCGCGCTTGTCCTGAAACGCGCGGGTGCCCTCCCGAAAGTCGTGGGAGCTCAACAGAATCGACTGCCCGACGAACTCGCGGTCCAGTGCCGAGTCCAACTCGGCCAGCGTCGCGGAGTTGATCGCGTGCTTGGTCTTGGCGAAGGCGACCGCCGGCCCGGCCAGCAAGCCGGCCAGCACCTTGTCCACCTCGGCCTCGAACTCCTCGGCCGGGTAGACGGCGCTGATCAGCCCGGCTTCCAGCGCGTCGGCGGCGGGCAGTCGCTCGGCCAGCAGCGCCATCCGCATGGCGCGGGCCCGGCCGATCGCCGCGGCCACCAATGCCGAGGCGCCGCCATCGGGCATCAGCCCGATCTTGGTGAACGCCAACATGAAAAACGCCTTGTCCGAGGCCAGCACCAGGTCGCACGCCAGCGCCAGCGACACCCCGACACCGGCGGCCGGGCCCTGCACCACGGCCACCACCGGACGTGGCAGCGCCACGATCGCCCGGATCGCACGATTGGCCTCGACGATGATCTCCGTCGGCACCCCGTCGCCGGCGTCGTCGGCGCTGATACCCGCTCCCGAGCTGAAGCCGCGCCCGGCGCCGCCGAGGCGCACCGCGCGCACCCTGGGATCGAGGGCGGCGCCCTCCATGGCGTCGGCGATGCCGGCCAACACTCCGGTGGTCACCGAGTTGAGGCTGTCGGGGCGGTCGATGGTCACCGAGAGCACGCCGTCGGCCAGGGAGACGGACAAGCCGTCCACCGGAGCCAGGGTGTCGATGCCGGAGTCGATTGCGGTCATAGCCCTCACCTTAGGATGCAGATCACATCCGGTTACGACGAGGAGGCACACATGGCGGGTCCACTGGCGGGGTTGCGGGTCATCGAGTTGGCCGGGATCGGTCCGGGGCCGCACGCGGCGATGATCCTCGGCGACCTGGGCGCGGAAGTCGTGCGCGTCGACCGTCCGCCGAAATTCGGTGGCGGAGCACCGGCGGACACCATGCTGCGCAACCGGCGTTCGGTGACCGCCGACCTGAAGTCGCCGGAGGGCCGCGACCTGGTACTCAAGCTCGTCGCCAAGGCCGATGTGCTCATCGAGGGCTTCCGGCCGGGTGTCACCGAGCGGCTCGGGCTGGGCCCGGAGGACTGCGCGAAGGTCAACGACAGGCTGGTCTACGGCCGCATGACCGGCTGGGGCCAGACCGGGCCGCGTGCGCTGCAGGCCGGCCACGACATCAACTACATCTCGCTCAACGGCACCCTGCACGCGATCGGCCGCAAGGGCGAGCGCCCGGTGCCGCCGCTGAACCTGGCCGGCGACTTCGGGGGTGGATCGATGTTCCTGCTGGTCGGCATCCTGTCGGCGCTGTGGGAGCGGCAGACCTCCGGCAAGGGGCAGGTGATCGACGCCGCCATGGTCGACGGCGCCAGCATGCTCGGGGCGATGATGTGGAGTTTCCGCGCCCAGGGCCTGTGGAGTGACGAGCGCGGGGTGAACATGCTCGACACCGGCGCGCCCTACTACGACACCTACGAGTGTTCCGACGGCCGCTACGTCTCGGTCGGCTCGATCGAGCCGCAGTTCTTCGCCGAACTGCTGGCCAAGCTGGGCCTGGACCCGGCCGAGGTACCCGCCCAGAACGACAAGAGCCGCTGGCCGGAGTTGCGCGAGGTGTTCACCAAGGCGTTCGCCGCCCACGACCGCGACCACTGGGCGACGGTGTTCGCCACCTCGGATGCCTGCGTGGCGCCGGTGCTGGCGTTCAACGAGGTGCAGACCGATTCGCACGTCGCCGAACGCGACACCTTCTACGACGTCGACGGATCTCTGCAGCCCATGCCGGCGCCGCGGTTCTCCCGCAGTGTTCCCGACGTTCCGACTCCGCCGTCGGTATTGGGGGCCGACAACGAGGCGATCCTGGCGGACTGGGTATAGTCCCGACCAACCAGGTGGTTGGTCGACGAGAGGGGTACGCGGTGCGGATCAAGGACGCGGTGGCGGTGGTCACCGGCGGCGCTTCGGGATTGGGCTTGGCGACCACCAAGCGCCTGCTGGATGCGGGTGCTTCGGTGGTGGTGATCGACCTGCGCGGTGCCGAGGCGGTCGCCGAGCTCGGTGACCGGGCGCGGTTCGTCGAGGCCAACGTCACCGACCCGGACGCGGTCAGCGCCGCATTGGATGTCGCCGAGTCGATGGGGCCGCTGCGGATCAACGTCAACTGCGCCGGCATCGGCAACGCGATCAAGACGCTGAGTAAGGACGGCGCGTTCCCGCTGGATGCGTTCACCAAGGTCGTGCAGGTCAACCTGATCGGCACCTTCAACGTGCTGCGGCTGGCCGCCGAGCGGATCGCGAAGACGGACCCCGTCGGCGAAGAGCGTGGCGTCATCATCAACACCGCGTCGGTGGCCGCGTTCGACGGCCAGATCGGCCAGGCCGCCTACTCGGCGTCCAAGGGCGGCGTGGTCGGCATGACGCTGCCGATCGCCCGGGATCTGTCCCGGGAGTTGATCCGGGTCTGCACCATCGCACCGGGCCTGTTCAAGACGCCGCTGCTGGGTTCGCTGCCCGAGGAGGCGCAGAAGTCACTGGGCGCGCAGGTGCCGCACCCGGCCCGGCTCGGCGACCCGGACGAGTACGGCGCGCTGGCGCAGCACATCGTCGAAAACCCCATGCTCAACGGCGAGGTGATCCGCCTCGACGGCGCGATCCGGATGGCCCCCAGGTAATCAAGGAGTCCACATGTCCCTGACAACGAAGTTCACCGAGGTCTTCGGGGTCGAGCACCCCATCGCCCAGGGCGGAATGCAGTGGGTCGGCCGCGCGGAACTGGTTGCGGCCGTAGCCAATGCGGGGGCCCTGGGGTTCCTCACGGCGTTGACGCAGCCCACCCCGGCCGACTTGGCCAACGAGATCGCCAAGACCCGCGACCTGACCGACAAGCCGTTCGGGGTGAACCTGACCATCCTGCCGGCGATCAACCCGCCGCCTTATGACGAATACCGGCAGGTGATCGTCGACGCCGGCATCAAGATCGTCGAGACCGCCGGATCCAACCCGGCACCGCACCTGCCGATGTTTCACGACAACGGGATCAAGGTGCTGCACAAATGCACCTCGGTGCGGCACGCGGTCAAGGCCCAGAGCCTGGGCGTGGACGGCATCAGCATCGACGGCTTCGAATGCGCCGGCCACCCCGGCGAGGACGACATCCCGGGCCTGGTGCTGATCCCGGCCGCGGCCGCCCAGATCGAGATCCCGATGATCGCCTCCGGCGGTTTCGCCGACGCCCGCGGCCTGGTGGCGGCACTGGCGCTGGGTGCCGACGGCATCAACATGGGATCGCGGTTCATGTGCACCGTCGAGTCGTGCATTCACCAGAACGTCAAGGAGGCCATCGTCGCCGGCGACGAGCGCGGCACCGAGTTGATCTTCCGGCCGCTGCGCAACACCGCCCGGGTGGCGTCCAACACCGTCTCGCGTGAGGTCGTCGACATCCTCGACAAGGGCGGGCAGTTCCCGGACGTGCAGGAGCTGGTGGCCGGGGTGCGCGGGCGCAAGGTATTCGAGAACGGCGACGTCGAGGCCGGGATCTGGTCGGTGGGCACATCGATGGGCCTGATCAACGACATCCCCACGTGCGGGGAGTTGGTGTCGCGGATCGTCGGCGAAGCCGAGGACATCATCACCGGCCGGCTCGGTGGCATGGTCGAAGACGACGACGAAGAGAACGTGGCTTAGCCGGTCACAGCGCCGCGGCTGCCGAGCGAGAAATCCGGTCCCGCCGGGCGGTGACCACGCGTCGCGTCACGCCGACGATCGGCACCAGCAGCGCCAGCACCGGCATCGCGAACAGCAGCGCGCTGCCACCGGCATAGCTGCCGGCGACGATGACGAGTCCCCACACCAGGCTCGCCACGGCGGAACAGGCCACGAATGCGGCGAAGGGCCTGTGGGCGGCACCCAGTCGTGCAGGCACAAAACCCCGTGTCGGGGGAATCCAGCGTTGCACGAACAGCGCGCCCATCATGCCCCGACGTGGGGCAGCGGCGGCTTTACGGGTGATCCGCTTCGCGCGCCTGGCCAGGCGTGTTCGCGGCAATCTCGGGCCGAACCGCCTGCCGGCTGCGTAGCTCAGCGCGTCGCCGAGCACCGCCGCAGCGATCGTGACGATCACCAGCGCCACGACAGTCTCTCGGCCACGATATTCCCGGCCGCGAGCTTGCCGCGATCGAGGCAGCGCAGGCCACCGGTCACGTCGACGCGCATTGGAAGCCACTGGACCTGTTGGTGATGCTGTTCGGTATCGGCACCGCCTGGGCGGACTGGCCCCATCAAGACGTCCTCGACGACGCCGATGTCGCCGCACATCGCGCCGCGGCCGTCGAAGCCGCCGCGCGGATCATCGCGCCGCGTCAGGGCATGCCGTGACGCTGGCCCCGCGGTTGCTCAGTGCGGCGGCAGCGCCGGCAGGTCGGTGCTGCAGATCTGTTGGGCCTCAACGGATTCGATTCCCATCGCGCGCAGAATGAGTTCGGCCGCGGACGAGCCGGCCTCGCGCCAGGTCTGATGTCCTTCCAGCACCATCCACATCGCGCTGACAGTGGTGCCCACGATGAGGGAGGCGACGCTGTCGATGCTGGTGGCGCCGAGGTCGTATCGGCCGCCGGCGATTCCGGCGTCGATGTCATTCATGGCGGGCCCGGTCATCAGCGAGCGCAGCGTTTCCTGGTTGAGGCCGAATTTCACCGCGAAGCGGCCCATAGCGGGGTCGTCGTGGCTGTAGCGAATCCATAGTCGTACGCCGGTGGCCAAGCGGGCGGCTGGGTCATCGATGCCGGTGAAGGCGTGCGACACCCGTCGATGTAGATCGTCGGAGAGGTCGGCCACCACGCGGTGAAACAGGGTGTCGACCGAGCCGATATTGCGGTAAAGGGTGCCGCGGGCGACCTGCGCCTGCTGGGCCAGCTCGCTGATGGTGACCTGGGTGGTCCCTTTCTCCACGAAGAGGCGTACTGCGGCGGCGTTGATCCGCTGCTCGGTCGACGTCACGGTATTGATTAAACACTATTGATCTAAATTGAACAATAGTGTTCAATAGCTACCGTGACGACCGCCCACGGGGACCTGCACAGTGACCGGGGTGCCCGCAATGGCGAGCACTGCGGTCGCTCGCGCAATCCGGCCATCAAGGTCGCCGACCTGGCGTGGCTGGAATTCGCCAAGCCCGACCTGGCCCGGGCCGAATTGTTCGCGCACGCCTTCGGTTTCGCCACCGCGCTGCGCACCGACACCGAGTTGCAGCTGCGCGGCACCGATCCCGGCGCGCCGTGCGTGATCATCCGCCGCGGCGGCACCCGGTTCACCGGCATGGCCTTCACCGCGGCCGAGGACGCCGACCTGCTGCGGCTGGCCGACGCGGCCGGTTCGCGGGTACGCCCGCTCCCGGAGAGCATCGGCGGATCGGCAGTCGACCTCGTCGACCCCGGCGGCCTGCCGGTGCGCGTGGTGTCGGGCACCCATCCGCTGGCGCCGCTGCCCGCCCAGTCGCCACACGTCCTCAACGTCGGCCACGGCATCGACCGGGCCAACGCCACCCAACGCCCGCCGCGCGTGCCCGCCTCGGTGCAGCGGCTCGGTCATGTCGTTTTGCAGTCCGCCAAATACCGTGCCGCACTGGACTGGTACCTCGACACCCTGGGGATGATCGTCAGCGACTTCCAATACTTCGCCGGCCAACGCCAACGCGGGCCGACGATGAGCTTCATCCGCTGCGACCGCGGCGCCACCCCCAGCGATCACCATACCCTGGCGATGGCGCTCGGGCCCGTCAACCGCTACGTGCACTCGGCCTATCAAGTCTGCGACCTCGATGCGCTGGCCGCCGGCGGGGAGTACCTCAAAGACGGTGGCTATCAACGCTCCTGGGGGATCGGCCGCCACATCCAGGGCAGCCAGATCTTCGACTACTGGCGCGACCCCGACGGTTTCCTGGTCGAACACTTCACCGACGGCGACATGTTCGACAACACCGTCGCCCCCGGCTGGGCGCCGTTCACCGCCTCCGGCCTGGCGCAGTGGGGGCCGCCGGCCACCGCCGACTTCCTCGGCACCAGCCCACGGCAGCTGCGAACCGAAGCCATGGCGCTGGTGAACGGGCTTCGCGGCGACAACGACTTCGACCTCCATCGCCTTGTCGGCCTGCTGAAAGTAGCGAGATCATGACCACCGCAATCCTGCGCACCGCCGACGGATGGTGGGTGCGGACACCGACCGGCGCGGCCAAGATCGACACCAACGCCACCAGCACCGGAGAGCTGCTGGCGGATCGCGCCGCCATCGACGCCGCCGACGCGTCCGACCCGGTGCCGGTCGACACCCTGACATTGCTGTCCCCGGTGAGCAGACCGTGCCGGGTGATCGCCCAGATGACCAACTTCGCCTCGCACGTCAAGGATTCCGGCATGAACCCCGCCACCATCCCGTTGACGTTCTTCCGAAAGTCCTCGGCGTCGATCACCGGGCCGTTCGGCGACATCGTCAAACCCGGCCATGTCCGATTCCTGGACTACGAGGTCGAGATCGGTCTGGTTATCGGCCGCGACGTCCCGGTCGGTACGACGATCACCGAGGCGAACCTGTCGGAGGTCATCGCCGGTGTCGTGGTGACCAACGACGTGTCTGCCCGCGACGTCCAGTTACCGCAAACGCAGTTCTACGAAGCCAAGTCCTACCCGAGTTTCACCCCGGTCGGGCCGGCGCTGGTGCTGCTCGACGCCGACGAACTACGCAGGTTCGCCGAGCTGCGGCTGCGGTTGCGGGTGAACGGCGCTGTGCGCCAGGACATGCTGGTGGGCGGCGACATGATCTACCCGCCGCTGCAGGCCCTGCAGTCGTTGACCCGCTTCCAGGATCTGTCGGCCGGAGATCTGGTCATGACCGGCACCCCGGCCGGCACCGCACTGAGCGCGCCGCCCAAGCCGATCGAGATCATCGGCTCGTTGCTGCCGCCGGACCTGAAGTGGAAGGCGTTCTTCAAACGCCAAGCGGGCAACACCAAATACCTGCGCGACGGTGACGTGGTGGAGGCCGTGATCGCCACCGACGACGGGGCTATCGATCTCGGTACCCAACGCAACATCGTGCGCTACTCGCAACCGGGAGGAGCCCCATGAGACTGTTACCGGCGGCCGCCGAGCCGTTCACGCCCTCGACCGAACGCGACATGCTCCCGTCCGAGCGCCGCGAATTCGTCCGAACCCACCGGACGTGCGTGTTCGGCTACCGTCGCCGCCATGACGGGCCCGCGATGTCGATCGTGTACTACGTTCCCACCGACGGCGACGAGCTCCTGGTGTCCACCATGGCAGGGCGCGCCAAGGCGAACGCCGTGGCACGGGACGGAAAAGTGAGCCTGTGCGTGCTCGACGAGCGCTGGCCCTTCGCGTTCCTGCAGGTCTACGCCGACGCGGTCATCGACCGCGACCCCGATCTCACCGTCGACGTGATGATGGCCGTCGGCTGGCGGATGTCCGGACAGCAGGCCCCCGAGGACGCCCGGCCCTTCGTCGCCGAGATGGCGGCACGCGAAGACCGGCTGGTCATCCGCTGCCGCCCCTACGCGACATTCGGTCAGCCGCCGCGTCACCTGTACGCCAATGAGCAGGCGGCCGAACTGACGCACTGGAAATCGGGATCGGTCGCCTGGGACGCGACGGATCCGGTAGCCCGATGAGTCATTTGGCCTGTTCGCGGAGCAAGCGCATCGCCGTGTCGTAGAGAACGCGGGCATGCAACTCGAACAGATCGATGAGATCCACGGCGTCACCGCCGATCTCCTTGGCGATGAACAGGCCGTCGGCCCCGGCCATAGCGTAGGTGACCAGCTGGTGGATCTGTGCCTCGGTGAGCCCGGCGGCGAGTTCGGCCAAGGTACTGATGAGCTCGGCGTACGTCTGCGCACGGACTTGGATGAACATCGCCCGGGCTCGCGCCTCGACCGGACGGCGTTCCAGCGCCAACATCAGCCCGAGGCGAATGAAGTCCGGCGAGTCCAGCAGGGCCTTGGCGATCTGCATCGCCAAACCCTGTAGGCGCTCCTGCGCGGCGCCGTCCTCGGGGAGCTGCCACGCGCGCCGCCAATCGGCGAAGCTGCGTTCGATCACCGCTGCGATCAGGTCGTCCTTGTTCTTGAAATGCCAATAGATCGAGCTGGCCGGCAACCCGCACTTGGCGCTGACCAGCGCGATGCTGGTGCCCTCGTAGCCGCGTTCGGCGGCGATCTCGGTGGCGGCGTCCAGGATTCTCGTCCGCGACACCTCGCCGTCGGCGCGCTTGCGCGGTCTCGGTCGGACCTCTTTCGCCATTCCGGCTCTCCTCGGGGTCTTGACTCTGTAGTGATCACTACACTACCGTAGCGATCACTACAGAACAAGCTCCCCGAGGATGCGAGTGCGATAGTGACTACACCTACCTACGACGTCGCGGTGATCGGCTACGGACCGACCGGTGCCACCGCCGCGAACCTGTTGGGTCAACTTGGCCTCAAAGTCCTTGTGGTGGAGCGTGATGCGGACGTCTACGGCCGAGCGCGGGCGATCTCCACCGATGAGGAGGTCATGCGGATCTGGCAGTCGGTTGGTCTGGCGGATCGGCTGCAGTGCGACATGCTGGCCGACCGGCCACTGAACTTCGTCGACGCCGGCGGGGTGCCGTTCATCGACCTGAAGATCACCTCCCGCGGGACCGGGCACCCACCGCAGCAGTTCCTGTATCAGCCCGCCGTGGATGACGTTCTGCGTGAAGGCGTACAGCGTTTCACCGGTGTCGACGTCCTGCTGGAGCATGAGTGCCTGCGGGTGTTGCCCGGCGACGACCAGGTCGAGCTGATGCTGGCCGACCTGCACTCCGACATGTTCACGAGAGTCCGCGCGTCCTATGTGATCGCTGCCGACGGCGGATCCTCACCGACTCGCGGCCAGTTGGGCATCGGCTACACCGGGCGCACCTACTCGCAGCGGTGGGTGGTCATCGACACCAAGGTGCTCAAGGAATGGGATGGCCACGACCGGTTGCGGTTTCACTGCAATCCCTCGCGTCCCACCGTCGACTGCCCGACGCCGCTGGGGCATCACCGCTGGGAATACCCGGCGCGTGCGGACGAGGACGAGCGCGAGTTGCTGCACGACGACGCGATCTGGAAGATACTGGGGAATCAGGGCATCACCGGCGAACACGTCGAGATCCTGCGGGCGGTGATCTACAGCCACCACGTCCGGGTCGCCGACCGCTGGCGGGTGGGGCGGGTGTTTCTGGCCGGCGACGCCGCACACGCCATGCCGCCGTGGATCGGGCAGGGGATGTCTGCCGGCGTGCGTGATGTGGCCAACCTGTGCTGGAAACTGGCCGCGGTGATCAAGGGCCTCGCACCGGCCTCGCTGCTGGACTCCTATCAGGCCGAACGCAAACCGCACGTCATCGAAACCACTCGGCGGGCCTGCATGGTTGGGCGGATCATCACCGAACGCAACCGGATCATCGCCCGGCTGCGCAACCACGCCATGCGAGCGTTGGCCCGCGTACCCGGCGCGGAGGCCGCCGCGCAGAAGCGGATGTGGGTCCCAGATCCCCGCTACGCCGAGGGTTTTCTCGCCGGCGGCCACCATCGGGCCGTCGGCTGGCAGATCCCGCAACCGTGGGTGAAGGACGGCGACGGAGCCAGGATTCGCCTCGACGACTTACTCGGGGGTCGCTGGTCGCTGCTGCACACAGGGGCGGCACCGGCCGGCGCGCAGGCCTGGACCGAGCTGGGCGTGCCCGCTGTCCGAGTCGACGAACCCTCCCTGCTGCGCTGGCTGCACCGCAAGAAGGCGTCCGCGGTGGTGCTGCGGCCGGACGGATTCATCTATGCCGCAGCCGCAACCGGTCAATCGCTTCCGGCGCCGCCCGCTGGATTCACGTGGAAGATTGGAGTCACCGCATGACCACGACGCTGACCGAGCAGACCGTCATCGTTGCCGGAAAACCGCTCTTCGTCGCCGAGGCCGGTGCCGGGCCCGCAGTGGTCATGCTGCACGGCGGGGGTCCCGGTGCTTCCGGAGTGTCCAACTACTCCCGCAACATCGACGCACTGGCGCAACACTTTCGGGTCATCGTGCCCGACATGCCGGGCTACGGTCGCTCGACCAAGTACGTCGACCAGGGCGATCCGTTCGGCTCTCTCGCCGACGCGATCCGTGGCCTGCTCGATGAACTCGGCATCGCCACCGCGCATCTGGTGGGCAACTCCTACGGCGGCGCGGCCGCGCTGCGACTGGCCCTGGACACTCCGGGCCGGGTCGGCAAACTGGTGCTGATGGGGCCCGGCGGGATCGGGACCACCCGCGGCCTGCCCACCGCCGGGCTCAATGCGTTGCTGGCCTACTACGGCGGCGACGGCCCCAGCCGCGACAAGCTGGAAGCCTTCATCCGTACCTACCTGGTCTACGACGGCGCTTCGGTTCCCGACGAACTGATCGACCTGCGATATTCGGCGTCGATCGCCCCGGAGGTGGTGGCCAATCCGCCGCTGCGCCGTCCGTCGGGCCCGATGGCGCTGCGCACGCTGTGGCGGATGGACCTCACCCGCGACAAGCGGCTCGCCACGCTCGACAACCCGACTCTGGTGTTGTGGGGCCGCGACGACAAGGTCAACAAGCCCGCCGGCGGCCCGCTGCTGCTCAACACCCTGCCCAACGCCGAGTTGGTGATGACCTCGCGCACCGGCCACTGGATGCAGTGGGAGCGCGCCGAGTTGTTCAACCGGCTCGTCACCGACTTTCTCGGCGCGTCCTCGGTTTTCGACCGATGAATGTGTTCGGCGCGGTGAGTCTCGGCTACATCGTCATACAGACCGACAAGTTCGCCGACTGGCGTCGCTTCGGGCGCGACGCCATCGGCATGCACGTCGACGACACCGAGTCGGGCGTGATGAGGTTTCGGCTCGATGAGCACCCGTGCCGTTTCCTGCTGCAGCGTGGTCCGGCCGAAGACGTCACCGCGCTGGGGTGGCAACTCGACGACCACGCGCTGTTCGACGAGGTCGTCTCCCGCGTCACCCGACACGGCGTACCCGTCGCCGAGGGCACCGGGGAGGAGGCGGCGCTGCGCGGTGTCGAACGACTGGCGCGGTTCTCCGGACCCAACGATCTGACCCAGGAGATCTTCACCCGCGCCGGCACCGGCGCCACGCCGCCCGACATGGCGGTGCGTGGCGGATTCGTCACCGGGGAGGACGGGATCGGGCACGTCGCTCTCACCACCACCAAGCCGCACCAGGTTCGCGGCTACTACAACGCCGTCTTCGACGCTCGACTGAGCGACTTCATCGACGAGACGATCAACGGTCTCAAACTCAAGATCCGGTTCCTGCGCGTGAACCGGCGCCATCACTCGGTGGCGATCGCCTCGGTGAACCGGTTGCCGATCAACCCGATCCGCACCCGCATCCAGCACCTCAACATCCAGGTCGCCGACCTCGACGACATGACCGCCTCCTACCAGCGGGTCACCGACCTCGGCTTCCGGATGGCGTTGGGGGTCGGCCAGCACACCAACGACCGGGAGCTGTCCTACTACGCGATGACGCCGTCGGGCTTCGAATGGGAAGTCGGCTGGAACCCGATTGTCGTCGACGAAAAGACCTGGGAGCCTGCGACCTATCAGGGCATCAGCACCTGGGGCCACACGCCGGCGGGGCAGACCATCATCGACAAGCTCACCCAGTTCAAGACCGCGGCCGCCTCGCTGCGGCACCGCGAAGACACCGTGCCCGCGCTGTCCGGCGCCGGCATCCCCGACTGAATCCAGGGGCAAACATGCAACGCATCGACACCCACCACCATCTGATCCCACCGGACTACCGAAAAGCCTTACAGCGAGCCGGTATCGACGAAGCCGGCGGGCGGGCGCTGCCCGACTGGAGTCCGGAGGGATTGTTGCAGGCGATGGCCGACCTGGACGTCGGCACCGCGATCCTGTCGGTGTCGACGCCGGGCACCACCTTCCTGCCGGCCGCTGCCGACGCCGCGGCGCTGGCAGGCGATCTCAACGACTACACCGCACAACTGGTCGCGTCGCATCCCGACCGGTTCGGGTTCTTCGCCACCGTTCCTATGCCCCATGTCGATGCGGCCGTCGCAGAGTCGGTGCGCGCACTCGACGAACTGCACGCCGACGGCGTGGTGCTACTGGCCAACAGTGCCGGGGTGTACCTGGGCCAGGACGGGCAGGACGAACTGTTCGCTGCGCTGGACGCGCGCTCGGCGGTGGTGTTCATCCACCCCGCCGATCTGCCCGGTCCCGTCGTTCCCGGCGTCGCGCCGTTCGCCGCGGACTTCCTGCTGGACACCACCCGAGCGGCCTATCTGTTGGTGCGCAACGGTATTCGGCGACGCTATCCGAACATTCGATTCCTGCTGAGTCACGCTGGGGGATTCGTGCCCTACGCCAGCCACCGGATGGCCGTCGCGATCATGGCCGACACCGGTGCGAGCCCGGCCGACTGCCTCGATGATTTCGCCGGCTTCTACTTCGACACCGCGCTGTCGTCCAGCGCCGCGGCCCTGCCCAGCCTGCTCGCGTTCGCGCGTCCCGGGCATGTCACGTTCGGATCGGATTGGCCGTTCGCGCCGCTTGCCGCCGGGAAACTGTTCGCCGCCGGGCTGGAGAACTACGCCGATGATTCCGTCCGGCAGGCGATCGAGCGGACCAATGCGCTCGCGCTCTTTCCGAGGTTGGGATCTGTGCAGCCGATGCGGCAGCCGGTGGTTCAGCGGATGCGGCACTCAGCCAGTCGTCGAGTGTTACGGGCGGTGTCGCGAATGATCAGCAGTAGCTGAGGACGCCCCTACTTAGGCGGCAGCCATCGCGCAACCAGCCGATATCGATGGACACCGCTGCTGCGGCGCCGCTCAATCAGCTGGCGATCGGGTGCCAGGAGTCGAGCTGCTCGGAGGTGTCGCCCTCGACCAGGACGTCGCCGTGGTACAGAGCCTCGAAGTCAACCTTGATCACGTCGGCACTTGAGTCGTCGATCCACATGACACTGAGAGTATTGGTCACCATTAAGGGATCTTTGAGTCACGATTCGGGAAATGATGGCAATTCTACTGACGGGTAGCCTTTGCCGGCCGCCCCAGTTGGGGCGCCGCCCCGGGCGCCCTTGCCCTACCCGATACGGTAGCGGTCATGGCCTCTCCGGTGACTCTCGACAACCCGCTGTTCGCCCGTATCTGGACCTTCATGTCCAGCCGCGAGACCGAGTGGCTGCGGGACCGCCGCCGGGAGAACCTGCAGGGTCTGTCCGGGCGGGTGCTGGAGGTCGGCGCCGGCACCGGGAGCAACTTCGCGTTCTACCCCGACACGGTCACCGAAGTGGTGGCCATCGAGCCCGAGTCGCAGTTGCGCCAGGTCGCCATCGAGGTCGCGGCCGGGGCGCCGGTTCCGGTCACCGTGTTGGCCAGCACGGTCGAGGCCCTCGATGCCGCGCAGCCGTTCGATGCGATTGTTTGCTCGCTGGTGCTGTGCTCGGTGAACGAACCAGAAGAGGTGCTGCGTGGTCTATTCGCGTTGCTTAAGCCCGGCGGGCAGCTGCGGTACTTCGAGCACGTCGCCAGCGCCGGGGCTCGAGGCGGACTGCAGCGTCTGGCTGATGCCACCATCTGGCCGCGGCTGTTCGGCAACTGCCACACCCACCGCGACACCGAACGGATGATCACCGACGCCGGCTTCGTGGTGCAGGCATCCCGGCGCGGGCATCAGTTCCCGGCGTGGGCGCCGCTGCCGGTGTCGGAATTCGCCCTGGGCTCGGCCGCCCGCCCGGCCTGAGTCAGCTCAGTAGGAAGGGCAGCCGCTGCGCCATCCCGGGCAGCGCCGCCGACGCGGTGGTGCGCAGGAACAACGTTGCCCGCTCCGACAGCGGCGTCGGCTCGGGATTCACCTGGATGACGGCCTTGCCCAGCTCCAGCGCGCGCTCCGGCAGGCTGGCCGCCGGATAGACCAGCCCGGACGTGCCCACCACCACCAGCACGTCGGCGTTCTCCACTGCTTCAACGGCTGCGTTCCAGGGCCCGGCGGGCAGGTCTTCGCCGAACCAGACGACGTCCGGGCGGACCAGGCCACCGCATTCGCAGACCGGCGGTGCCACCTCCAGGACGGGCTCGTCCAGCTCCGGCAGCTCGGGCTCATGCGGCTGCGCGCACGCCGCGCACCGGAAGGTGAACATGGTGCCGTGCAGATGGTGGACCGTGGAACTGCCGCCGCGCTCATGCAGGTTGTCGACGTTCTGGGTGATCACCTGTACCTGCGCGTGCTGCTCCCAGTCCGCGATCGCACGGTGGCCGAGGTTCGGCTCGAAGCGACGGGCCAGGTGATAGCGCCATACGTACCAGCCCCAGACCAACTCCGGGTGCCGGTTCCAGCCGTCGATGCTGGACACCTCGTAGGGGTCGTACTGCGCCCACAGGCCCTTCTCGTCGTCACGGAAGGTGGGTATCCCGCTCTCCGCGGAGATTCCCGCACCGCTGAACACCACCACCTGCACGTCTCCAACATAACGGGCGTGCTGAGCGGCGGGCGATACTGGGCGAATGGACTTCACCGAGTTGCTGAAGATCGACCCGAAGACCGACCTGGACCCGGACAAGCCGCTGTTCGCGCAGGTAAGGACCCGGATCATCGAAGCGGTGCGCGACGGGGCGCTGCCGGCAGGAACGCGGTTGCCGACGGTGCGCGAGCTGGCCGGCCAGCTGGGTCTGGCGGTCAACACCGTCGCCCGGGCCTACCGGGAGCTGGAGGCGGCCGGGATCGTCGACACCCGGGGCCGCTTCGGCAGTTTCGTGGCGAGCAGCGATCCGGTCGATGCGGCGATGTCGGCGGCCGCGGGTGCCTTCGTCGCGGCGGCCCGCAAGGTCGGTCTGGGCCGAGACGACGCGCTGCGCTACCTCGATGCGGCGTTCGGCGCGCCGTGACCGATCAGCCGAACTCCAGCAGCGTCAGCGACGGACGCGCGTCGGCTAGGAACCGCATCCGGTAGGCGGCCGGCAGCACGGTGCCGAACAGCGGCCCGCGGCCGGCCGGCAGCGCCAGGTCGTGGACGGCCCGGACACCCGGCACGGTGTCCACCAGCCTGGCGGTGTCTGCGGCGGTCAGGGTGAACGGCATCGCGGGCGCCCGGTAGCGCAGCGAGGTCGGCACCCCGAGGCGCACCAGCCAGCCGATCACGGCCGGCGGCAGGTCGAAGATCATCCGGCCACCGGGGAACCGCCGGGCGCATTCGGCGATCAGACCCAGTGCCTGCTCGGGCTGCAGGTACATCAGCAGTCCCTCGGCACTGATGAACACCCCGTCGGTGGCGTCCACCTGATCCATCCAGCTGTAGTCCAGTGCCGACCCGGCGATGATCGACACTTGCGGGGCGGCCGGCAGCAGCCGCTCGCGGATCTCGATGATCGGCGGCAGATCGACGGTGAGCCAACGGAATTGCGGATCGGCAACGGCTTCGCTGAGCCGCCAGAAGCTGGTCTGCAGGCCCTCGGCCAAGGCCACCACGGTGCCCGTCGGGTGCTTGTCGAAGAAGCGCAGCGCCTCGGCGTCGATGCCCAGTGCTCGTACCGCGATGTCCTGGCGGGTCGAGCCGAACTTCGCGAAGTCGAAATCGATCGAGTCCGCCAGCCGGACTGCCATCGGATCGTCGATGATCCCATCGGGACGACGGGCTTCCCTGGCCCGCGCGTTCAGCGTCAGCAGGGCGGTCTCGGACACGCCGGTAAGGGCGACTTTTTCGGTCTGGCTCACTTGTCCGACCTTACCGGGGCGGCCTCAGCGCAGCACCTTGCTCAGAGTGCGCAGGTTGCGGGTGGTGGTGGACGGCGCATATCGCCTGTTGCCCATGGTTTTGCCGACGGTGCTGGTCAGGGTGTCGCCCTTGGGGATCTGCCAGTAGATCACCCCGTCGCCGAGTGTGATCTTCTCGTGGGTTTCTGCGGCCAGCGGCGCCAGCTCGGCCAGCACCGTCTCGTCGGCGACGAACGTGACGTAGGAATGCCACCCGTCGACCTCGGGCTCGAACGGGAAGCCCTCGACGATGCCGCGGACGGTGTCGATGTCGTAAACCAGCACCCACGCCTGGTAGCCGAAGCGTTCCCGCAACGCCGCCTCGGCCGTGGCGCGCACCGTCGCGGCGTCGTCGGGTGAATCCAGCAGTACGTTGCCGCTGGCGAGCAGGGTCCGTACGGCGGTGAACCCGGCACGGGTCAGCCCGTCGGCGACGTCGGCCATTTTGAGGTTGACTCCACCGACGTTGACTCCCCGCAGGAACGCCGCGAACCGGGTCATCTGCGCGATGGTAACCAGCGCGCACGCCCGCTTCAATCGGTACGCTTTCGGGCATGGGGCGCCAGGTGTTCGACGACAAGTTGCTGGCCTTGATCGGCGGGAACTCACTGGGTGTGCTGGCCACCGTCAAACGCGACGGGCGCCCCCAGCTGTCCAACGTGCGGTATTACTTCGACCCGCGCACCCTCGTCGTGCAGGTGTCGGTCACCGAGCCGCGGGCCAAGACCCGCAACCTGCGCCGTGACCCCCGCGCATCGCTGCTGGTCAGTTCCGATGACGGCTGGTCCTATGCCGTCGCCGAGGGTGAGGCCCAGCTGACCCCACCCGCCGCCGACCCTGCAGATGGCACCGTGGAGGCGCTGATCGCGTTGTACCGCAACCTCTCCGGGGAGCATCCGGATTGGGACGAGTATCGTGCGGCCATGGTCGCCGATCGCCGGGTGTTGCTGAGCCTGCCGATCACGCACCTGTACGGCATGCCGCCGGGCATGCGCTGAGCTAGGCTCCGGGCATGGCCGAATCAGATGCTGCCGCAGACGAGAACAAGCGCAAGTTCCGAGAGGCCCTGGACCGCAAGAACGCCAAGGCATCCGGTGGTTCCGACCACAAAGACGGCGGCGCCAAGCAGTCGCGGTCGCACGGATCGCTGGAGAACCGCCGGGAGTTCCGCCGCAAGAGCGGCTAGTTCCTACTGCACCGGGCACGCGTACTTGCGCGCCACTTCCATCAACCGCTGGTCCGCGCCCGGCCCGATGACGCCCTGGGCGGCGAGTTCCAACCCGATGTAGCCGGGCAGACCGCCCTCACACGCCTGGTGGGCCACCCGCCACGCGGTGTCCGGATTCAGGTTGAACCCGTTGCGCTCCAGGCCCTGCATGTAGGTGTCGAACTCCGGGGTGCCTTGATCCGGGATGGCGCCGGCCGCGGGGGCCAGGGCCAGGGTTGTGGCGCCGGCGGTCACCACCGCCGCGAAAAGAGCTTTCACTGCACGCCTCACGCCTGCCTCCTTGCCGGGTGTTGTGGATACACGGTTGCACACTCCACTGACATTCACACGCGGTCATAGACTGTGCGCCATGGCGAAGCTGCAGTTGGTGGGGGACCCGGCCGCTGATGCCCTGTTGGGCGCCGACCCGTTCGCGTTGCTGGTGGGGATGCTGCTCGATCAGCAGATTCCGATGGAGGTCGCCTTCGCCGGGCCGAAGAAGCTCGCCGACCGGATGGGCGGCCTGGACCCGCACGACATCGCCGGTCGCGACCTCGAAGAGTTCGCCGCCCTGTGCGCGGAAAAGCCTGCCATACACCGTTTTCCGGGCTCGATGGCCGGCCGCATCCAGGCTCTGGCGCGAGCGCTGGTCGATCAGTACGGCGGCGACGCGACGGCGCTGTGGACGGTCGGTGAACCCGATGGCGCCGAGGTGTTGAAGCGCCTCAAGGCGCTCCCCGGGTACGGCGAGCAGAAGGCGCGGATCTTTCTGGCGCTGCTCGGCAAGCAGTACGCCGTGACCCCGAACGGCTGGCGTGAGGCGGCCGGTGCCTACGGTGGCCCCGGCACCTACCTTTCTATTGCCGACGTCGTGGATGCCGCCTCGCTGCAACAGGTACGGTCCACCAAGAAGGCGAACAAACAGGCTGCGAAGCAGGCCCGTCAGGGCTGATCAGCGCGACAGAAAGGCGTCTGACATGAAGACCCACCTCAACTGCCCGTGCGGCGAGGCCATCGTCGGCAAGGACGAAGACGAATTGGTCGACCTGACCCAGAAGCATCTCGCGGATGCGCACCCCGGCATGAGCTACGGCCGGGACGAAATCCTGTTCATGGCCTACTGACGCTGTCCGTGCGGTCTCGGCGCCGGGGGTAAACCCCTTGGCTCAGGGCACCACCGTCGAACCGATGGTGGGCAGGAAGTTGCACTGGTGGTCCTTGGTGGTCACCTGACCGAAGATCGTCGACATGATGCTGCCCGAACCGGTGTCGACGATCGCGGTGAGCGTCGTGGGCCCCTCCGGGTTGATGTCGGTGCGCGGCTGCAGCGTGGCGCTGCCGGACTTGCCGGTGGTCAGGTTCACCCAGGTGACGTTCAACGGCAGCTTCTGCGTCTCGGCCGGCCCCGGGGTGCCCACCGCGGTGAACACGTAGGCGGTCTGGCCGGGCTTGGGTCCGGGCGTGGGAATGGGCGCCGGGCCGGCCACCGACAGCGCTGAGGCGATGACGTTGCCGCCGTCGGCCTGGCAGTTCGAGCCGATGGACGGGTACATGAAGTCCTGGGTGGGCGGCGCGTCCGGGCCGAACCCCGAGTTGGCGGCGGGTGCGGCAGCCGGGCCTGCGACGTCGGCGCCGGGGGCGGCCTCAGGTGCTGGGCCGGCGGCTTCCGAAGCGGGTGCCGGCGCGGCGACGACGGCCTCGGGCGCCGCGGGGACGGCCTCGGGCGCGTTCACCAGGGCCAGCGGGCCCACCGACTTGGCCGGGTCGATGCCGGTGGGCAGGTGCGCCTCCATGCCGGGGGCCGAGCCGGCCGTCGGCACGTGCTCAGCGGCCAACGCGGCCTCCGGGGGCGACTGCACGAACTGCGCCACCGAGTCGGCCACCTGGCGCGAACCGGCGGGCGCCGAGGAGTTGCCGGTGAACGCGGCGGCGGCGGCCATCAGCAGCGAGGTGGCTCCGGCCGGGTCGGCGGCCGCCTGCTGGATCACCGGGCTCAGCTGCTCCAGCGCCGGCAGGCCCGGGAAGCCCGCGACGGGCAGCGGCAGGGCCGGAATGGCCGGGTCGGCGGCGGCCACACCCAGGCCGCCGAGGACCAGGGTGGCCGACGATCCGACCGTGGCTGCAGTGGTGGCAATGCTGGTGAACAGTGTCCGGAGGCGCGTCATGAGATCCCCAATCTCTCGGCGGTGGCGTCTACAAAAACCGAAGCTAGCGTGTTACTGGTGAGGCTCAAGTGACACATGTGTGATTTATGGAACCGTTACGGACCCGAACCTCGACGGTGATCAGCCCGCCGTTCGCTACAGTCATGCCGGTAGACACCACCCTGCACACCCCGGCCGCGCGCTCGTGGACCAACCGACTGATCGCCTGGGCCCCGCTGCTGCTGGCGATCAGCATCGCCGCGCGACTCGCCTGGACCTATCTGACCCCGCGCGGCGCCAACTTCGTCGACCTGCACGTCTACATCTCCGGCGGCGCCGCACTGGCCGGGCCCGGCGCGCTGTATGACTACGTCTACGCCGAGCAGACCCCGGACTTCCCGCTGCCGTTCACCTACCCGCCGTTCGCCGCGGTGGTTTTCTACCCGCTGCACTTCCTGCCGTTCGGGCTGGTCGCGCTCTGCTGGCAGATCGGCACGATGGCCGCGCTCTACGGCGTGATCAGGCTCAGCCAGCGCCTGCTGGGGGCCTCACAAGGCCCGGCCACCCGCCGGTCAGCGATGCTGTGGACGGCCGCCGGTATCTGGACCGAACCGCTGCGCAGCACCTTCGACTACGGCCAGATCAACGTGATCCTGGCACTGGCGGTGCTCTACGCCGTCTACAGCAGCCGGTGGTGGGTGTCGGGCCTGCTGGTGGGACTGGCCGCCGGGGTGAAGCTCACCCCGGCCATCGCCGGGGTCTACCTGGCCGGGGCGCGGCGCTGGGCGGCCGCGGCGTTCTCGGCCGTCGTCTTCGCCGGCACCATCGCGGTGTCGGTATGGGCCGCCGGAGACCAGGTCCGCCGCTACTTCACCGAGCTGCTCGGCGACGCGCACCGGGTGGGGCCGATCGCCACGTCGTTCAACCAGTCCTGGCGCGGCGGCATCGCCCGCATCCTCGGGCACGACGCCGGGTACAGCGCGCCGGTGCTGGTCGCGGTCGCCGTCACCGCCGTGCTGGCCGTGCTGGCCTGGCGTGCGCTGAGCGCCAGACCCGACCCGCTGGGGCTGCTGCTGGTGGTCGAGCTGTTCGGGCTGCTGGCCTCGCCGATCTCCTGGACCCATCACTGGGTGTGGCTGGTGCCGCTGATGATCTGGCTGCTGGCGGGTCCCTACGCCGATCGCCGCGGAGCCCGCGTATTGGGCTGGGTCTGGCTGGCACTGACCGTCGTCGGCGTGCCGTGGCTGCTGAGCTTCTTCCAGCCGACCATCTGGGAGATCGGCCGGCCCTGGTACCTGGCGTGGGCCGGACTGGTCTACATCGTCGGCGCGCTGGCCACGCTGGCCTGGATGGCGACCGTGCGCGTCAGCTCGCCAGCAGCCGATTGATCTCGATCGCCAGCCCGACGTCCTTCTCGGTTATCCCGCCGGCAGAGTGTGTCACCAGTGTGAACAGCACAGTGCGCCAACGGATATCGATGTCGGGATGATGATCGACGGCCTCGGCGTGCTCGGCCACCCGACGCACCGCGTCGATGCCGGCCAGAAACGCCGGAAACGTCACCGAACGGCGCAGCGTGCCGTCGACCCGCTCCCAGCCGTCCAGGCCCGACAATGCCGCGTCCACCTGATCATCCGTCAACAAAGCCATACCCGACGGTAGGCCGGTATAGCCTCACACGCCATGTCCACCCAGATCGTCGTCGCCGGAGCCGTGATCACCGACACCGAGGCCGGGCCGGCACTGCTGATCGCCCAGCGCCGCCGGCCACCGGAGCTGGCCGGCCTGTGGGAACTGCCCGGCGGCAAGGTGCAGCCCGGTGAGAGCGAACCCGCGGCCCTGGCACGTGAGCTCGCCGAGGAGCTGGGCCTGGACGCCGACGCGATCAGGGTAGGGCGGCGTATCGGTGCCGATGTCGAGCTCCCGGGCCTGATCCTGCGCGCCTATCGCGTTGACCTGGCCCGCGGCGAGCCGCGCGCCGACGACCACCTCGCCCTGCGCTGGGTGACCACTGTGGAGTTGCCTAACATCGCCTGGGTACCTGCCGACAGAGCTTGGCTCGCCGACCTGGCTCGGGCACTGTAGGTGAAACAAGCCTGTTAAATCTGCGCACGGCATCAGTCGTAGGGCGATATAGAGCGTCACCGCTCGCTACCCTCTAAGTCAGATCCCCAGATGGCGTGCTGCGGCGCCGGACGGCAGCAAGCCCCGCCGGAGTGCGGCTACCCCTTGTAAGGAGATCCGCATGACCAAAGCTGTGCCCCGCATCGGCGGCCCCCTCGAAGAGCTGCTGGAACGCGGCGGCCGATTCTTCACCACCGGCCAGTTCTCCGATGATCTGCGCACCGTCACCCACCGCGGCGGGCGCCAGGCCGACGTGTTCTACCGTGACCGCTGGAGCCACGACAAGGTGGTGCGCTCGACCCACGGAGTGAACTGCACCGGTTCATGCTCCTGGAAGATCTTCGTCAAGGACGGGATCATCACCTGGGAGAACCAGGCCACCGACTACCCGTCGGTGGGCCCGGACCGTCCCGAGTACGAGCCGCGCGGCTGCCCGCGTGGGGCGTCGTTCTCCTGGTACTCCTACTCGCCGACCCGGGTGCGCTACCCGTACGCCCGGGCCGTGCTGGTCGAGTTGTACCGGGAGGCCAAGGCGCGGCTCGGCGACCCGGTTGACGCCTGGGCGGACATCCAGGCCGACCCCGAGCGGCGGCGGCGCTACCAACAGGCCCGCGGCAAAGGTGGATTGGTCCGGGTGAGCTGGGCCGAGGCCACCGAGATGATCGCCGCCGCGCACGTGCACACCATCAAGACCTACGGCCCGGACCGGGTCGCCGGGTTCTCGCCTATTCCGGCGATGTCGATGGTGTCGTTCGCCGCCGGATCCCGGTTCGTTCAGCTGCTCGGCGGCGTGATGACGTCGTTCTACGACTGGTACGCCGACCTGCCGGTGGCCTCGCCCCAGGTGTTCGGCGACCAGACCGACGTCCCCGAATCCGGCGACTGGTGGGATGCCGCGTATCTGATGATGTGGGGCTCCAACGTCCCCATCACCCGCACCCCCGACGCGCACTGGATGGCCGAGGTCCGCTACCGCGGCACCAAGGTCGTCAGCGTCAGCCCCGACTACGCCGACAACACCAAGTTCGCCGACGAGTGGATGCCGTGCGCGGCCGGCACCGACGGCGCCCTGGCGATGGCGATGGGCCACGTCATCCTCACCGAGTGCTACGTCAAAAAGCAGGTGCCGTTCTTCACCGACTACGTGCGCCAGTACACCGACCTGCCGTTTCTGATCAAGCTCGAGGAGCGCGACGGGCAGCTGGTGCCGGGCAAGAACCTGACCGCGGCCGACCTTGGCCAGGATGTAGAGAACGCCGCGTTCAAGCCGGCCGTGCTCGACGAGGTCACCGACTCCGTGGTGGTACCGCACGGCTCGCTGGGATTCCGTTGGGGCGATGAGGGTTTGGGCAAGTGGAACCTCGACCTCGGTGAGGTGCGCCCGGCGTTGAGCGTGGCCGGCGCAGCCGGGGTGAACGGCGGGGGGCGGCTGGTGTCGCTACCCGGCTTCGACGCGGTCAGCGGCGCCGGCACCGTGGTGCAGCGCGGCGTTCCGATCCGCCAGGTCGGAGAACACCTGGTGTGCACCGTCTTCGACCTGATGCTGGCCAACTATTCAGTGGGCCGGGCCGGGCTGCCGGGTGATTGGCCGACCGGTTACGACGACGGTACGGCGGTCAACACCCCGGCATGGCAGGAGCCGATCACCGGGGTCTCGGCCACTCAGGCCATCCGGATTGCGCGCGAGTTCGCCGGCAACGCAGAGGAATCCGGCGGCCGGTCGATGATCATCATGGGCAGCGGGATCTGTCAATGGTTCCACGGTGACGCCACCTACCGGGCGGTGCTGGCGTTGCTGATGCTGACCGGCTCGATGGGACGCAACGGCGGCGGCTGGGCGCACTATGTCGGGCAGGAGAAGGTGCGCCCGCTGACCGGCTGGCAGACGATGGCCGCGGGCAACGACTGGTCGCGGCCGCCGCGGCAGGTGCCGGGCACCTCCTACTGGTACGCCCACACCGACCAGTGGCGCTACGACGCCTACGGCGCGGACAAGCTGACCACGCCGCTGGGCCGCGGCCGGTTCGACGGCAAGCACACGATGGATATCCTGGCGTCGGCCACCGCGATGGGCTGGAGCCCGTTCTATCCGCAGTTCGACAAGTCCAGCCTGGACGTGGCCGACGCGGCCGACTCCGCCGGCCGCGATGCGGGGGAGTACGTCGCCGAGCAACTCGCCGCCGGTGAGTTGAAGCTGTCGGTGACCGACCCGGACAACCCGGTGAACTGGCCTCGGGTGCTGACGGTGTGGCGGGCCAACCTGATCGGAGCCTCGGGCAAGGGCGGCGAATACTTCCTCAAACACCTGCTGGGTACCGATGCCAGCGTGCTGGGCGAACCGCCCGCCGGCGGAGTCAAACCGCAGGATGTGAACTGGGCAGGCGAGATTCCCGAAGGCAAGCTCGACCTGCTGATGTCGATCGACTTCCGGATGACCTCGACCACGCTGATGTCCGACGTGGTGCTGCCCGCAGCGACCTGGTACGAGAAGGCCGACCTGTCATCCACCGACATGCACCCGTACGTGCACTCGTTCGCGGCGGCCATCGACCCGCCGTGGGAGACCCGCAGCGACTACGACGCATTCGGTGCGATAGCCCGCGTATTCAGTGCGCTGGCGCGCAAGCACCTCGGGGTCCGCAACGATGTGGTGCTCACCGCGATGCAGCACGACACCGCCGATGCAATGGCCTATCCCGATGGCACCGAACGAGATTGGCTGCGAGGCGGTGAGACCCCGGTGCCGGGCAAGACCATGCCGAAGGTGACCGTGGTGGAGCGCGACTACACCGCAATCCACGACAAGTGGCGGTCGTTGGGACCGCTGGTGGACTCACTTGGCATGACCACCAAGGGCTACACGGTGTTTCCGCACGAAGAGGTCGAGGAGCTGTCCGCCAAATTCGGGGTGCTGGACTCCGGTGTCGCCGAAGGTCGCCCGGCGCTGACCACCGCACTGCGGATGGCCGACACCGTGCTGGCGTTGTCGGGCACCACCAACGGGCGGCTTGCGGTCGAGGGTTTCCGGGAACTGGAGAAGCGCACCGGCCGGCAGCTGGCGCACCTGGCCGAGGGCAGCGAGGAGAAGCGCATCACCTACGCCGACACCCAGGCCCGGCCGGTTCCGGTGATCACCAGCCCGGAGTGGTCCGGCAGCGAGACCGGAGGACGGCGCTACGCACCGTTCACGGTGAACATCGAGTGTCTCAAGCCATTTCATACCCTGACCGGCCGGATGCACTTCTACACCGCGCACGACTGGATCGAAGAACTCGGCGAGCACATGCCGGTGTACCGGCCGCCGCTGGACATGGTGCGGCTCTTCGATGCCCCCGAGCTCGGCGAGACCGGCGACGGGATCGGGATCACGGTGCGGTATCTGACCCCGCACTCGAAGTGGTCGTTCCACTCGACGTATCAGGACAACCTGTACATGCTGTCGCTGTCACGCGGTGGCCCGACGATGTGGATGAGTCCGGGTGACGCGGCGAAAATCGGTGTCAAAGACAACGATTGGATCGAGGCGGTCAATGTCAACGGTGTGTTCGTGGGCCGGGCGATCGTGAGTCAGCGGATGCCCGACGGTGTGGTGTTCGTCTACCACGTCCAGGAGCGCACCGTCGACACACCCCGCAGCGAGACCACCGGCCAACGCGGCGGCACGCACAACTCACTGACCCGAATCCGGGTCAAGCCAAGCCATCTCGCCGGCGGCTACGGTCAGCACGCGTTCGCGTTCAACTACCTGGGGCCGACCGGTAACCAGCGTGACGAGGTGACGGTGGTGCGCCGTCGCAGCCAGGACGTGAGGTACTGAAGAAGATGAAAGTAATGGCGCAGATGGCCATGGTGATGAACCTGGACAAATGCATCGGGTGCCACACCTGCTCGGTGACCTGCAAACAGGCCTGGACCAACCGCGAGGGCACCGAATACGTCTGGTTCAACAACGTCGAAACCCGGCCCGGCGGAGGCTATCCGCGCACCTACGAAGACCAGGACCGCTGGAAGGGCGGCTGGACGCTGGACAAGAAGGGCCGGCTGCGCCTGCTGGCCGGTGGCCGAGTCCACAAGCTGCTCAACATCTTCGCCAACCCCAACCTGCCCGGGTTGAAGGACTACTACGAGCCCTGGACCTACGACTACGACAACCTGACCACCGCCCCGCTGGGTGACACCATTCCGGTCGCCGAGCCGCGCAGCGCGATCACCGGCGATCCGGCCAAGATCGAGTGGGGCCCCAACTGGGACGACAACCTCGCCGGCTCCCCGGAGAACCTGGTCAACGACCCGATCCTGCGCAAGGTCAGTGACCAGGTCAAAAGTGAGCTCGAAGAGACGTTCATGTTCTACCTGCCGCGCATCTGCGAGCACTGCCTGAACCCGTCGTGTGTGGCGTCGTGCCCGACCGGGGCGATCTACAAACGCGAAGAAGACGGCATCGTGCTTGTCGATCAGGACCGCTGCCGAGGCTGGCGGCTGTGCGTGTCGGGCTGCCCGTACAAAAAGGTGTATTTCAACCACAAGACCGGCAAGGCCGAGAAGTGCCACTTCTGCTACCCGCGTATCGAAGTCGGCCTGCCGACCATCTGCTCGGAGACCTGTGTCGGGCGGCTGCGCTACATCGGGCTGGTGCTCTACGACGCCGACAGGGTGCTGGAGGCGGCGTCGGTGGAAAAAGACACCGACCTCTACGAGGCGCAGCGCGAGGTGTTCCTGGACCCGAACGACCCGGAGGTGATCGCCGGTGCGCGTGCCGAGGGGATCTCCGACGCCTGGATCGAGGCCGCCCAACGCTCGCCGATCCACGCGTTGATCAACACCTTCAAGGTGGCGTTGCCGCTGCACCCGGAGTACCGGACCATGCCGATGGTCTGGTACGTCCCCCCGCTGTCGCCGGTGGTCGACGCCGTCAGTCGGGACGGGCACGACGGCGAAGACATGGGCAACCTATTCGGTGCGCTGGAGGCACTGCGCATCCCGATGGCCTACCTAGCCGAACTGTTCACCGCCGGTGACACCGGAATCATCGAAGACGTGCTGCGACGGCTCGCGGCGATGCGCTCCTATATGCGCGACATCAGCCTGGGGCGCGAGACCCAACCACACATCCCCGCCGCGGTCGGCATGACCGAGGAGGAGATGTACAGCATGTACCGTCTGCTCGCGATCGCGAAATACGAAGAGCGCTACGTGATTCCCACCGCCTACAGCCAGCAGGCGCACGATCTGGAACACATGGGGTGCTCCATCACCGGCGGCCCCAACGGGCACGAGGACGACCCGTTCGTCGGCGCCGACGGTGAGGCGGGGGCGTCGTTTCACATGGTCGAGAACGGTGGACACGCCCAGCGGCCGCGGGGCAGGACCAACCTGCTCAACTGGGGCGGCGGTGACCGGGCGGAGCCCGAGATGTTCCCGGAGCAGACGTGAAGCGGTTGATCCGCTCGCTGCGGCGCCGACCCGGCGGGCCGGGTGATCGGGCGGTGTGGCAGGCGGCGTCATTGTTGCTGGCCTATCCGGACGAGCAGCTGTGGCAGCGGCTCGACACCGTCGAAGCGCTGCTCGTCCACGCGGACCAGACGCCGGCGGATCTGTTGCGGCGCACGGTGGCCGCGCTGCGCGCCTCGGATCCGATGACGGCTGCGGTCGATTATGTGGAGACCTTCGATATGCGACGTCGCTCGACACTGCTGCTGACCTATTGGACCGGCGGGGACACCCGTAACCGGGGGATGCAGATGCTGGCTTTCGCCACCGCCTATCGCGAGGCCGGCGCAGAGCCTCCCGCCGGTGAGGCGCCCGATCAACTGCCGGTGGTGCTGGAGTTCGCCGCACTGGTCGACCCCGAGGCCGGCCGCCGGCTGCTGCTGGCGCACCGGGTGCCGATCGATGTGCTGCACAAGGCGCTGTCCGATGCGGGATCGCCGTATGCCCACGCCGTCGCCGCGGTGTGCGAGACACTGCCGATGGCGACCGACCAGGAGGTACACAACGTGAGTGAGCTGATGGCCTCCGGCCCGCCCGCGGAAGCCGTCGGGCTGCAACCGTATTCGGCGACCGTGTCGCTCGGGATGCCGAAGGTGCCGACCCGATGACGAACGCCAACAACGCCGCGGAGCTGTGGTGGGACATCGGGCCGTATTTCGTGCTGGCCATCGTCGTCGTCGCCATCTGGTGGCGCTACCGCTACGACAAGTTCGGCTGGACCACGCGCTCGTCGCAGCTGTATGAATCCAAGCTGCTGCGGATCGGCAGCCCGATGTTCCATTTCGGCAGCTTCGTGGTTATCGCCGGGCACATCATGGGACTGTTCGTCCCGGAATCATGGACCCAGGCCCTGGGGATGAGCGACCGGCTCTACCACATGCAGGCGCTGATTCTGGGCCTTCCCGCCGGCATCGCCACCCTGATCGGCGTTGGGCTGCTGATCTACCGGCGCCGCACCGAACGATCGGTGTTCAAGGCGACCAGCGTCAACGACAAACTGATGTACCTGGTGCTGGTCTGCGCTTTGGTGGCCGGTATGTCCTGCACGCTGATGGGCACCACCGCTTATGGTGAGGCGCATGATTACCGGCAGACCGTCTCGGTCTGGTTCCGCTCGATCTGGACGCTGGATCCGCGCGGGGATCTGATGGTGCAGGCGCCCATCTACTTCCAGGTGCACGTGATGATCGCGCTGGCGCTGTTCGCGCTCTGGCCGTTCACCCGCCTCGTGCACGCGTTCAGTGCCCCGGTCGGATACCTGTTCCGGCCCTACATCGTCTACCGCAGCCGCGACGTAGCCATGCGGGGCCAGCCGATGGGCTCCCGACCGGAACGGCGGGGCTGGTGACGCACCGCGCAGCGCTGCTGGCCGGAGTGGCCGGGCCGGCCGCCATCGCAGCCGCGGCGCTGGCCGGCCCGGTGCAGGCCGATCCCGCCACCACCGACACCGACAACACCTTTCTGGGGGCTCTGCGGGCGTCGGGAATCACCTACAACCATGCCGATCAGGCGATTATCACCGCGAAGCTGGTGTGCGGGCTGATCGCCGAAGGCCGACCGAGCCCCGAGGTGCTCGAAGGCCTCAAGGCGCGCAATCCGGGCCTGTCCACCGAGCACGGAACGTTGTTCGTCGGCATCGCGGCGCATACGTACTGCCCTGATCAGTTGATGCATACGACGGAGCAACCGTGAAGGTCGTCATCCCGGCGTGGATGCAACCGATGTACGACACCTACCACTACGCCCCCGCCGTCATCGACGACGATCACCTGCGCTGCTCGGGCATGATCGGTCACCGTCCCGACCTGAGCGTGCCCGAGGACCTCACCGAGCAGTTCACCCTGGCCTTCGAGAACCTGCGTAGCCTGCTCGCCGAAGCTCGGCTCACCCTCGCCGACGTCGTCGAGATGACCACCTACCACGTCGGGCTCTCCGGGCACATCGACGAGTTCATTGCCGTCAAGAACTCTTTCGTGTCCCGTCCCTACCCGGCCTGGACCGCCGTGGGAATCTCCGAACTGGCGATCCCGGGGGCGGTCGTCGAGATTCGGGTCAACGCACGGCTGCGCTGACTGGGACAGCTCGGCATCGTCGGCTTAGAGTTACCTGCGTGGCACTGCCAGACGATGTCTACACCCGGCTACTCACGTTCCGGACCCGGCTGCGCCGCTTCGAACGGTGGAGCGCCGACCAGGCTCAGGCCGCCGGGCTTACCCCGGCCCAGCACCAGTTGTTGCTGGCCGTGCGGGGGCACAGTGACTCGCGGGGGCCGACGGTCGGAGACATCGCCGAGTATCTGCTGTTGCGCCACCACAGTGCCGGTGAGCTGATCCAGCGAGCCGAGGCGGCCGGCCTGGTCACCCGGGTCCGCGACAGTGAGGACCAGCGGGTGATCCGGCTGCAGCTCACCGAAACGTCGGCGCAGTGCCTGCAGTCACTGACCGAACTGCACCTCGAAGAGCTGCAGAGGTTCTCCGACGAGTCCCCCCTCAAGCTGTGACGTGGCTTTCATGTTTTCGCGATTGACAGGGTGCGCTGGCAGAATCGCCCGGTGAACTTTCGTAACGTCGCCATCGTCGCGCACGTAGACCACGGCAAGACGACTCTGGTCGACGCCATGCTCCGCCAGTCGGGCGCCCTGCAGGAACGCGGTGAGGCGCAAGAGCGCGTCATGGACTCGGGGGATCTGGAGCGGGAAAAGGGCATCACGATCCTGGCCAAGAACACGGCCGTGCATCGCCACCACCCCGATGGAACCGTCACCGTCATCAACGTGATCGACACCCCGGGTCACGCCGACTTCGGCGGGGAGGTGGAGCGCGGGCTGTCCATGGTCGACGGCGTGGTCCTGTTGGTCGACGCGTCCGAGGGGCCGTTGCCGCAGACCCGATTCGTGCTGCGCAAGGCGCTGGCCGCGCACCTGCCGGTGATCCTGGTGGTCAACAAGACCGATCGGCCCGACGCCCGCATCGCCGAGGTGGTCGACGCCAGCCACGACCTGCTGCTCGACGTGGCCAGTGACCTTGACGACGAGGCGCAGGCCGCTGCCGAACACGCCCTGGGATTGCCTACGCTGTACGCCTCCGGCCGGGCCGGGGTGGCCAGCACCACCGCGCCCGCCGACGGCCAGATTCCGGATGCCGACAACCTCGACCCGCTGTTCGACGTGCTGCTCGAGCACGTCCCGCCGCCGTCGGGCGACCCGGAGGCGCCGCTGCAGGCGTTGGTCACCAACCTCGATGCCTCGCCATTCCTGGGCCGGCTCGCCCTGATCCGGGTCTACAACGGCCGCATCCGCAAGGGCCAGCAGGTGGCCTGGATGCGTGAGGTCGACGGTGAACCGGTGACCACCACCGCCAAGATCACCGAACTGCTGGTCACCGAGGGCGTGGAGCGCACCCCGACGGAGGAGGCGGCGGCCGGGGACATCGTCGCGGTCGCCGGCATCGGCGACATCATGATCGGTGACACCCTGGCTGACCTGGCCTCTCCTGTCGCGCTGCCGCGCATCACCGTCGACGAGCCGGCGATCTCGGTGACCATCGGCACCAACTCCTCGCCGCTGGCGGGGAAGGTCTCCGGCCACAAGTTGACCGCGCGGATGGTCAAGTCGCGTCTGGACACCGAGCTGATCGGCAACGTCTCGGTCCGGGTGGTCGACATCGGCCGTCCCGACGCTTGGGAGGTGCAGGGCCGTGGCGAGCTGGCGCTGGCCATTCTGGTCGAGCAGATGCGCCGGGAGGGCTTCGAGCTGACCGTCGGTAAGCCTCAGGTGGTGACCCGCAAGATCGACGGCAAGGTGCACGAGCCGTTCGAGCACCTGACCGTCGACTGCCCCGAGGAGTATGTCGGCGCCATCACCCAGCTGGCGGCGGGCCGTAAGGGCCGGATGACCGAGATGGCCAACCACACCACCGGGTGGGTGCGGATGGAGTTCATCATCCCCAGTCGCGGGCTGATCGGTTGGCGCACCGACTTTCTCACCGAGACTCGCGGCACCGGTATCGCCAATGCGGTGTTCGAGGGTTACCAGCCGTGGGCCGGCGAGATCCGCGCCCGGCACACCGGGTCGCTGGTGTCCGACCGGGCCGGGTCCATCACGCCGTTCGCGTTGATCCAGTTGGCCGACCGTGGGCAGTTCTTCGTCGAGCCGGGCCAGGACACTTACCAGGGCATGGTGGTCGGGATCAATCCTCGGGCCGAGGACCTCGACATCAACGTCACCAAGGAGAAGAAGCTGACCAACATGCGGTCGTCGACGGCCGATGTGATGGAGACGCTGGCCCGTCCGATTGAGCTGGACCTGGAGCAGGCGATGGAGTTCTGTGCGGCAGACGAGTGCGTAGAGGTCACCCCCGAGGTGGTCCGGGTCCGCAAGGTAGAACTGGACTCGACGTTGCGGGCGCGCAGCCGCTCCCGGGCCAAGAACCTCTAGCTCCGGGTTCGCCGGATACCCTAGTGCCCGTGCCGAAGCCAGTCCGCCGCCCCCATGTGACTGCGGGAGCGCTGATTTCGGCGATGCTACTGACCTTGACGCAGGCCACCACGGGCTGCACGGTCAATCCGCCGCCGGCCCCGCAGAGTACCGAGACCACCAAGAGCACGGCGCCCCCGCCGCCCCGGATCAGCCAGATCATCATGGGCATCGACTCGATCGGCGCCGGTTTCAACCCGCACCTGCGCTCTGACCTGTCGCCGGTCAACGCGGCGGTCAGTGCTCTGGTGCTGCCGAGCGCATTCCGGCCCGTCGTGGACTCCAACACACCGACCGGTTCGCGCTGGGAGATGGACCCGAACCTGCTGGTATCGGCGAAGGTGACCGATGACGTGCCCTTCACCGTCACCTACCGGATCCGGCCCGAGGCGTCCTGGACCGACAACGCTCCGATCGCCGCCGACGACTTCTGGTACCTGTGGCAGCAGATGGTCAGCCAGCCCGGCGTTGTCGACCCGGCAGGCTATGACCTGATCAACGGGGTGCAGTCCGTCGACGGCGGCAAGCAGGTGGTGGTCACCTTCGCCAAGCCGTATCCGGCCTGGCGGGAACTGTTCACCAACATCCTGCCCGCGCACATCGTCAAGGACGTGCCGGGTGGATTCCCGGCCGGGCTGGCGCGGGCGCTGCCGGTCACCGGCGGTCAGTTCCGGGTGGAGAACATCGACCCGCAGCGTGACGCCATCCTGCTGGCCCGCAACGACCGGTACTGGGGCCCGCCCGCCAAACCCGACCTGATCCTGTTCCGCCGGGCCGGGTCGGCGGCCGCGCTGGCCGACTCGATCCGCAACGGCGACACCCAGGTCGCCCAGGTACACGGCGGTTCGGCCGCGTTCGCGCAGCTGTCGGTGATTCCGGGCGTGCAGACCTCCCGGGTGGTAACGCCGCGGGTGATGCAGTTGGCCCTGCGCGCCGTCGAACCCAAGCTGGCCGACGCGCGGGTGCGGCGGGCCATCCTCGGGCTGCTCGACGTGAGCCTGCTGGCCACCGTGGGCGCCGGCAGCGACAACACCGTCATGCTGGATCAGGCGCAGATCCGTACCCCCAGCGACCCCGGCTACGTGCCGACCGCGCCGCCAGCCATGTCGGAGCAGGCGGCACTGACGCTGCTGCACTCGGCCGGTTACCGGTTGGAGAAGGATGCGCCCCCGGCCGCGCCGGCCCCGTCAACGGGGCCGCCTGTCGGCCCGCAGGAGAACACCCGCGGGCGGATCAGCAAGGGCGACGAGCAGTTGTCGCTGACCATCGGGGTCGGCGCCAACGACCCGGCCTCGCTGGCGGTGGCCAACACCGCGGCCGATCAGCTGCGCAACGTCGGGATCGCGGCGACCGTGCTGGCGCTGGACCCGGTGAAGCTGTACCGGGAGGCCATGTTGACCAACCAGGTCGACGCCATCGTCGGCTGGCAGCCGGCGGGCGGCGATCTGGCCACCCTGCTGGCGTCGCGCTACGGCTGCGTCGCGCTGGAGTCCACCGCCGTCTCGGCACCGGGCCGGGCGGCACCGACACCGTCGCCGACACCGGAGGCATCCGCGCCACCGAACACCCCGGCGTCGACGGTGCCGCCGGCCGCGCCGAACACCCCGGCGTCGACGGTGCCGCCGAAGGCGGCCGGCCCCGGGGCGCTGGTGCAGGCGCCGTCGAACATCACCGGTGTCTGTGATCGCGGCATCCAGAGCGAGATCAACGCCGCGCTCGACGGCTCCAAGAGCATCGGCGAGGTGATCTCGGTGGTGGAACCCAGGCTGTGGAACATGGCGACGGTGCTGCCGATTCTGCAGGACACCACGATCGTGGCGGTCGGCCCGAGCGTGACGAACGTCAGCATGTCCGGGGCGGTGCCGGTGGGCATCGTCGGTGATGCCGGGGGCTGGGTCAAGCGGCCGTGATCCTGCCGCTTTGCTGAGAGTTAGCTTGGCGGAAGGCGGGGGCACCAGTAGCACCGTGTTAGCCTCGAGTGAACTTGGCCCCTTGGGCGTCTTGCGCACAGACAACTCTTGGGTAGTATTAAGCAACTTTCCGGTTCGTGTTGGAGGGGTTGTTGATGGACCACCTTGCTCAACGGTGTGGCGTGACGGCGGCGGCGGCTCTGGCGGCCGCCGGTTTGGTCGTGGGCCTGACCTCGATGTCACAGCCCCTCGCGGACGTGCAGATTCGCGACTTCGACCTGTCCGCCATCAACGTCGACACCGGCCCCGCGGTCGAGACCGTCGAAAACCATGTACGGCCGGACCTGGCCGGCACCGGCGACGGTGGCACTGCGCATGTCAGCCTGGGTGACGTGTTGTGGAACGGTGGCAACGATGACCTCCTCGGAGGTGGCTCCGACTCGACCGGCGAACTGGCGATCAGCGACGAGTTGGCCAAAGACCTGGCCGGTGGCGGCCTGGACACGCAGGCCCTGCAGCAGGGTGTCGCAGGGGTTCTCGAGTCGATTGAAGCGGGCGTTGTCGGCGGCACCGTCGGACCGACGACCACATCGGTGCTCGGTGGCACCGAGCAGGCGGTGGGCGCCGCGGCCGCCACGCTGCTCGCCGGACTCGCCGTGGATCTGCCGCTGGCGTACCAGTCGTTGACCGCCGCGGTCGCAGCCATGGAAGCGCAGCTCAACAGCGCCCTGGTCGAAGCGCAGCTCTTGGCCGCCGAACGGCTGTTCGGCGACAGCCCCGAGGTCAACGAGGCTGTGAACTGGATCTTCAGCGTCAACAACACTCTGCTGGCGCAGAACGAGAGCGCGTTCAACAGCCTGTTCGGGATTCCGTTCGACGCCCACACCAGCCTGCTCAGCCACTTTGAGCCGGGGCTGGCCGACGCCGACTGGAGCACCCTGTTCGGGCTCAGCCCGACTGAATTCACCGACATCATCAATGCCATCCAGGCCGAAAACATGACCCTGCTGGGCAGCATCGACTGGGCTGACCTGTTCGGCGGCCTGTTCTGAAAGCGGCGCCAGGCGGCGCGCGGCGGTAGGGTTCCGGCCGTGTCGGATCAGACTCCGCGGCTGTTGTTCGTACACGCCCACCCCGACGACGAGACGCTGACGACCGGGGCCACCATCGCGCACTACTGCGCCCGCGGCGCGGACGTACACGTGCTGACCTGCACCCTGGGCGAGGAGGGTGAGGTCATCGGCGACCGGTGGGCGCACCTGGCGGTGGATCAGGCCGACCAGCTCGGGGGCTACCGGATCGGTGAACTGACCGCGGCGCTTCGGGCACTGGGTGCCGGTCCGCCGCGGTTCCTCGGGGGAGCCGGGCGCTGGCGCGATTCGGGGATGGCCGGCACCCCCGCCCGGCACCAACAGCGGTTCATCGACGCCGACGACGCCGACACCGTCACCGCGCTGGCCGCCCTGATCCGGCAGCTGCGGCCGCACGTGGTCGTCGGCTACGACCCGTACGGCGGCTACGGGCACCCCGACCACATCCACGCTCACCACGTGACGACCGCCGCGGTGGCCGCCAGCGAAAGGGGAGCCGCGGGCGCCGCCGGCTGGGCTACACCGAAGTTCTACTGGACGGTGACCGCCGGCAGTGCCCGCCGGGAGGCCGGACGGGCGCTGGGTGCTGCGGATCGGCTGCCGCACTGGACGGTGCCCGCCGAGGGTGTCGACGCCGTCCACCCCGGGGACTTCCCCGACGAGCGGATCGATGCCGTCGTAGAAGCGGGCGCGTCGCGCGCCGCCAAGATCGCCGCCATGACCGCGCACGCCACCCAGATCACCGTCGGCCCCACCGGTCGGGCATTTGCGCTGTCCAACGACGTCGCCCAGCCGATTCTGGACAGTGAGCACTATGTTCTGGTCGCCGGCCGGGCCGGTCCGCGTGATTCCCGGGGATGGGAAACCGACCTTCTGGCCGGACTTGAGTTCGGAGCAGCGGGCCGCAGGGTAAGCTCCAGCTGAGCAACGTCGCGACATCGGCAGGTGAGGTAGGTATGGATCCCGATCTGGACCCGAACTTGGAGCACTGGCAGTGGTGGATTGACAGCTACCAGTGGATGATCGGTTCGATGGTCAGCCAGCTGGACAGCATCCCCACTTGACCACGGTCGCGCCGCTCTCCGAGCCCGCGATCCCTCCCGCTACACCGGACCGCGCAGTCAACTACCCGGTGCTGGCCCTGCTGGCCGTCGACGGCGTGTTGTGCGCCGTGTCGTCGGCGCTGCTCCTGCCCGCGCACCTCGGCACCGTCCCGTTCCCGCTGAGCGCACTGATCGGGGGCCTGGTCAACGCCGGCCTGGTCCGGGTCGCGCTGCGCTGCACCACCTCCCTGCGACTGGCTGCGCTACCACTGTGGACCTGGCTGATGACCATCGCCTTGATGACGTTCGGCGGGCCGGGTGACGATCTGATCTTCGTCGACCGCGGTCCGATGGCCTACGGCGTGCTGTTGCTGATCGCGCTGGGCAGCGCACCGCCGGCGTGGGTGCTGTGGCGCCGCCGGCAGGCGCTCAATGCCGGCAGTCCCTGAACAAGGTCGGTTGGGCGCGCCGACTACTGTGGCGGTTATGGCATGCGCGAGATTTCAGGTGTGCGGGTGACGAACCCGTCGGCGTTGCGGCGCGTGTTGCGGCGGGCCCGCGACGGTGTGCTGCTCAACCCCGAGGAAACCGCCGTCGCGTTGACCGCCCGCGGCGCCGACCTGGCCGACCTGTGCGCCAGCGCCGCCCGGGTGCGCGATGCGGGACTGGTCTCGGCCGGCCGGCGCGGGCCGGGCGGGCGGCTGCCGGTCAGCTACTCGCGCAAGGTGTTCATCCCGGTCACCCACCTGTGCCGCGACACCTGCCACTACTGCACATTCGTCACCGTTCCCGGCGTGCTGCGAGCCCAGGGCAAGCAGATGTATCTCGGGCCCGACGAGATCCTCGAAATCGCCCGTCGCGGTGCGGAATTAGGTTGCAAGGAAGCGCTTTTCACTCTCGGTGACCGCCCTGAAGACCGTTGGCCCGAAGCCCGGCAGTGGCTCGACGAGCGCGGGTACGACAGCACGCTGGCCTATGTGCGGGCAATGGCGATCCGGGTGCTGGAGGAGACCGGGCTGCTGCCGCACCTGAACCCCGGGGTGATGAGCTGGTCGGAGATGTCGCGCCTCAAGCCGGTGGCGCCGTCGATGGGCATGATGCTCGAGACCACGTCCCGGCGACTGTTCGAGACCAAGGGCCTGGCGCACTACGGCAGCCCCGACAAGGACCCGGTGGTGCGGCTGCGCACCTTGACCGACGCCGGCCGGCTCTCCATCCCGTTCACCACCGGGCTGCTGGTCGGCATCGGCGAGACGCTTGCCGAGCGTGCCGACACCCTGCACGCGATCCGCAAGGTGCACAAGGAGTTCGGCCACATCCAGGAAGTGATCGTGCAGAACTTCCGGGCCAAGGAACACACCGCGATGGCGGCGACGCCCGATGCGGGCTTCGAGGAGTTCGTGGCCACCGTGGCGGCGGCCCGGCTGGTGCTGGGCCCGAAGATGCGGATCCAGGCGCCGCCCAACCTGGTGTCGGCGGAGGAGTGCCTGGCCCTGATCGGCGCCGGCGTCGACGACTGGGGCGGGGTGTCGCCGCTGACCCCGGACCACGTCAACCCCGAGCGCCCCTGGCCGGCGCTGGACGACCTGGCCGCGGTCACCGAACAGGCCGGCTACGACCTGGTGCAGCGGCTGACCGCGCAGCCCGATTACGTGCAGGCCGGGGCGGCGTGGATCGATCCGCGGGTGCGCCCGCACGTCACGGCACTTGCCGACCCGGACACCGGCTGGGCGCGTGACGTCAACCCGGTGGGGTTGGCCTGGCAGGAGCCCGACGAGGTGGTCTCCGCCGGACGGGTGGATCTGCACACCGCCATCGATGTGGACGGCCGGGCCACCGAGACCCGCAGTGACCTGGGCAGTGCGTTCGGGGACTGGGAGTCGATCCGCGAACAGATCCACGAACTGGCGGCCCGCGCACCCGAGCGCGTCGACACCGATGTGCTGGCCGCGCTGCGCTCGGCCGAACGTGACCCGGCCGGCTGCACCGACGCCGAGTATCTGGCCCTGGCCACCGCGGACGGGCCTGCATTGGATGCCATTGCCGCACTGGCGGATTCGCTGCGCCGCGAGGCCGTCGGAGACGACGTCACCTACGTGGTCAACCGGAACATCAACTTCACCAACATCTGCTACGTGGGCTGCCGGTTCTGTGCGTTCGCCCAGCGCAAGGGCGACGCGGACGCGTTCTCGCTGTCGAATGACGAAGTCGGCGAACGCGCCTACGAGGCACACCTGGCCGGCGCCACCGAGGTCTGCATGCAGGGCGGGATCGACCCGGAGCTGCCGGTCACCGGTTACGCCGACCTGGTGCGCGCGGTCAAGGCCCGGGTGCCGTCGATGCACGTGCACGCGTTCTCCCCGATGGAGATCACCAACGGAGTGTCCAAGAGCGGCTTGAGCATTCGCGAGTGGCTGATCAGCCTGCGGGAGGCCGGCCTGGGCAGCATCCCGGGCACCGCCGCGGAGATCCTCGACGACGAGATCCGCTGGGTGCTGACCAAGGGCAAGCTGCCGACCTCGATGTGGGTCGAGGTGATCACCACCGCGCACGAGGTCGGACTGCGGTCCAGCTCGACGATGATGTACGGCCACATCGATTCGCCGCGGCACTGGATCGGACACCTCCGGGTACTGTGCGACATCCAAGACCGCACAGGTGGTTTCACCGAGTTCGTGCCGTTGCCGTTCGTCCACCAGAGCTCACCGCTGTATCTGGCCGGCGGGTCACGGCCCGGCCCGAGTCACCGGGACAACCGCGCGGTGCACGCGCTGGCCCGCATCATGCTGCACGGCCGCATCCCCAACATTCAGACCAGTTGGGTCAAGCTGGGGGTCGAGCGCACCCAGGTGATGCTCAACGGCGGGGCCAACGATCTGGGCGGAACTCTGATGGAGGAGACCATCTCCCGGATGGCCGGCTCCGAGTACGGGTCGGCCAAGACCATCGAGGAGCTGACGGTGATCGCCGAGGGTATCGGCCGCCCGGCGCGGCAGCGCGCCACCGACTACGCGCCGTTGCCCGCCTAATCTCCGCCGACCCTTTCCGCCGAGCGTGCACAAAGGTTCGCTATTGCCGCAGGTCGGGGTGAACCTTAGTGCACGCTCGGCGGAAGAGGGTCAGAGTCGCGCGGCCAGCTCGGTGCCCTGCTTGATCGCCCGCTTGGCGTCCAGTTCGGTCGCCAGCGCTGCACCGCCGATGACGTGCGGGCTCACCCCGTGTTCGCGCAGCCCATCCTCCAGGTCGCGGACCGACTCCTGGCCGGCGCAGATCACCACGTTGTCCACGGCCAGCACCTGCGGCCGTGACTTCTCACGCCCGTAACTGATGTGCAGACCGGCGTCGTCGATGAGGTCGTAGTTGACTCCGGAGATCTGTTGGACACCTTTGGCTTTAACCGAAGCCCGGTGCACCCAGCCGGTGGTCTTGCCCAGTTTGCGCCCCTGGGCTCCCCCGGTGCGGGCCAGCAGATAGACCTGGCGGGCCGGTGGTGCGGGGTCGGGCTTCACCAGCGCGCCGGGGGCGTCCCACGGGTCCGCGGCGCCCCATTCGGCCTTCCACTCTTTGAGATTCAGGGTGGGGGAGTCGGCAGCGTTTGCAATCACCAGGAACTCGCTGACATCGAAGCCGATCCCGCCGGCCCCCACCACCGCCACCGAACGTCCCACCGGCCGGCCGGTGATCGCCTCGGCGTAGGACAGCACCATCGGATGGTCAATGCCGGGGATCTGCGGAATGCGGGGCTTCACACCGGTGGCCAGCACCACCTCGTCGAACCCGACCAGCTCGGCCACAACCGCGCGGCTGCCCAATCGCACCGTCACCGCGTACTTGTCCAACATCGCCGTGTAGTAGCGAATCGTGCCGGCGAACTCCTCCTTGCCGGGAATCCGCTTGGCCAGGTCGAATTGACCGCCGATGAACTCGTTCGCCTCGAACAGCGTCACGTCGTGGCCTCGTTCGGCGGCCGACACCGCTGCCGCCAGGCCGGCCGGCCCGGCGCCCACCACCGCGATGCGCCGGCGGCTGCGGGTCGGCCCGAGCACCAGGGTGGTCTCGTGTCCGGCACGCGGATTGACCAGACACGACACCTTCTTGTGCACGAACGCGTGGTCCAGACAGGCCTGGTTGCACGCGATGCAGGTGTTGATCTCCTGCGCCCGATCGTCGGCCGCCTTGTTGACCCAGTCCGGGTCGGCCAGCATCGGCCGAGCCATCGAGATCAACTGCACCGAGGTCTCGGCGAGCACTTGCTCGCACGCCTGCGGCATGTTGATCCGATTCGACGCCACCACCGGGATCGTGACGTGATCGGCGACCGCACTGCTTATGTCGACGAAGGCACTGTTGGGAACCGACGTCACGATGGTCGGCACCCGGGCCTCGTGCCAACCGAAGCCGGAGTTGATCATGGTGGCCCCGGCCGCCTCGACATCGGTTGCCAACGCCAGGGTTTCGTCCCAGGTCTGACCCTCTTCGACGTAGTCGGCCATCGACATGCGATAGCAGATGATGAAGTCCGGTCCGACTGCGGCACGGGTGCGCGCCACCACCTGCACCGGGAAGCGGCGCCGGTTCTCCGCGCTGCCGCCGTAGCGGTCGGTGCGCCTGTTGGTCCGCGGTGCCAGGAACTGGTTGAGTAGGTAGCCTTCGCTGCCCATGATCTCCACGCCGTCGTAGCCGGCCTCGCGGGCCAACTCGGCGGCCCGAGCGAAGTCGTCGATGGTGGAGTCGACGCCGCGGGTCGTCAGTGCCCGCGGCCGGAACGGGTTGATCGGCGCCTTGATCGCCGATGCGCTCACCGAGAACGGGTGGTATGCATAGCGTCCCGCGTGCAGCACCTGCAGCAGGATCTTTCCGCCGGCGTCGTGTACCGCAGCGGTGATCCGGCGGTGGCGGCGGGCGTCGGCGGGGGTGTTCATCGCCGAGGCGAACGGCAGGAGCCAACCCGACCGGTTGGGCGCGTACCCGCCGGTGATGATCAGCCCGACGCCGCCACGGGCACGTGTCGCGAAGTACTCGGCGAGCTTGCCGGTGTCGGAGGCTCGATCCTCCAAGCCGGTGTGCATCGAGCCCATCACCACCCGGTTGCGCAGCGTGGTGAACCCCAAGTCCAACGGGGACAACATGATCGGATACGGATTGCTGGATTCGCCTGTCATGGTGCCGCCTTCGTCTGGAATGCCTGTGCTACTTCGTCGAGCCAGTCCACCGCGCTCTCCTCGGCCCGGATTCCGCCGCGCAGCACCAGGTACTGATGCAACCCGGCGCCGGTCAGCGAGCTCGGATCGGGGAACTGCTTTTTCGCCAGGGCGCGGTAGACATCGAGCCGCTCGGCACGCTCGGCGCGCAGCGTGTTGGCCTGGTCGCGCACCGCCTCGGCGTCGCCGTAGCCGGCGGCGCGGATCTTGACGGCCAGCTCACGAAGCCGGTTGTCCACCACCGAGCTGCCGCGTCCGGACAGCGGCGCGCAGATCCAGCGGGCCAACTCGGCGCGGCCCGCCTCGGCCACTGTGTAGACCTTCTTGTCCGGACGCCCCTGCTGGGTCACCTCGGTGACGTGCACCCAGCCGTCGGCCTCCATAGTTCGCAACGTGCGGTAGATCTGCTGGTGGGTGGCGCTCCAGAAATACCCGATCGAGTTGTCGAAGCGGTGCGCGAGCTCATAGCCGGAGCCGGACTGCTCGCGCAGCGACACCAGGATCGCGTGGGGAAGTGCCACGGGCGAGAGCATAGGCACGCTCACCCCTGCTATGCAACTTGTTGCACAGCAACTGGGTGCATAGGGAGGGGCTCGCCGGGGTGGCGGCTACTATCAGCCGCGTGAGTCCGGTCCGCAGATCTGCCGCACTGCCGACGTTCCCGTGGGACACCCTGGCCGAGGCGACCGCGCGGGCCAAGGCACACCCCGACGGCATCGTCGACCTGTCCGTCGGTACCCCGGTCGACCCGGTCGCCCCGATCATCCGCGAGGCGCTGGCGGCAGCGTCGTCGGCACCGGGCTACCCCACCACCGCGGGCACCCGGGCGCTGCGCGAGGCGACCGTTGCCGCGCTGGCCCGCCGCTATCGCGTCACCGGGTTGACCGAGTCGGCGATCCTGCCGGTGATCGGGACCAAGGAACTCATCGCCTGGTTGCCGAGCCTGCTCGGCCTCGGCGGCGACGACGTCGTCGTCGTCCCCGAACTGGCCTACCCCACCTACGAAGTAGGTGCCCGGCTTGCTGGAGCGCCGTGGGTGCGCAGCCACAGCCCGCAGGACGGCGCGCCGCCGGCGCTGGTGTATCTCAATTCGCCGAGCAACCCAACCGGGGCGATCGCGAGTGTCGAGGAGCTGCGCGCGATCGTCGACTGGGCGCGCGCCAACGACGTGCTGCTGGTCTCCGACGAGTGCTATCTGGGCTTGGGCTGGGACGCCGAGCCGCGCTCGGTGCTGCACCCGGCGGTGTGCGACGGCGATCACCGCGGCCTGCTGGCGGTGCACTCCCTGTCGAAGACCTCATCGCTGGCCGGCTACCGGGCCGGCTTCGTCGCCGGGGACACCGCCCTGGTGGCCGAGCTGCTCGCGGTGCGCAAACACGCCGGGATGATGGTGCCCACCCCGATCCAGGCCGCCATGGTCGCCGCGCTGAACGACGACGCCCACGAGCGCGAACAGCGCGACCGCTACGGCCGCCGCCGCACCACACTGCTGTCGGCGATGCGGGCGGCCGGGTTCACCGTGGAGCACTCGCAGGGCGGGCTGTATCTGTGGGTCACCCGCGGCGAGCCGTGCCGGCGCACCGTCGACTGGCTGGCCGAGCGCGGAATCCTGGTGGCGCCGGGGGAGTTCTACGGTCCGGCCGGTGCGCAGCACGTCCGGGTGGCGTTGACCGCCACCGACGAGCGGATCGCCGCGGCCGCCGCCCGGCTGGCCTAGGCGGACTCGGCCTCGGCGGCGCTCGAATCGAGCATGGCGCGCAGGAATCGGCCGGTCAGTGCCACCGCTTCGCGTCCCTCCGGGAGCAGCCCGGCCAGCACCGGGAAGGCGTGGACGCCGCGTTGCCAGCGGTGGGTCTGCACCGGGGTGCCGGCGTCGTGCAGTCGCCGGGTGAATGCCAGGATGTCGGGTTCGAGCAGTTCGCGTTCGCCGACGGTGAGCAATACCGGCGGGAACGCGCCGACGGGTGCGTTCATGGGTGTGCGCAACCCGGGCAGTTCGATGTCGCCGCGCAGCCACTGCGCCTTGGCCCGGCGCACCGCGCTCAAGGGTTGGTACGCATCATGTTTGAGCAATGCGGGGTCGTGCTGGTCGGCGTCCAGGCTCAGTTGCGGGGAGTAACCGACGAATGCGGCGGGGCGCTGCAGCCCGTCGCGATCGGCGAGTTCGCAGATCTTGGCGGCCAGGAAGCCGCCGGCGGAATCCCCGGCGACGACGACCTTGCCCGCCATCCGGGTCAACGCCCGGTAGGCCGCGTAGGCATCATGCACCGAGGTGCCCACTCCGGCTTCGGGAAGCTGGCGATAGCGGGCCGAATGCACGGGGACGCCGAGTGTTTCGGCTAGGGCGCTGCAGAGCCGCAGATGCGTTGCGGTACCGCAGAAGATGAACGCGCCGCCGTGCAGGAACAGGACATGGGTACCGGCCAACGCGTCGTCGGCGGGCCGCAACGGGATGCAGGTCTGCACCGCGACCTCCCCGAGCGCGCCGTCGTCATGCCGTACCCGCCGCGGTTTCGGCAGGCGCGCGAATGTCGCGTCGATCATGCGCAGAGCACGTATCCCGCGGTCGCCCAATGGCCAGATCCGGTAGACCGGTTTGAGGAAAATCCTTGCGAGCCAATACAGCGCCGTCGAGGTCGGGCTCGGCTCCCGATGCTCGAGGATCGGTGTGCGGGTCACGCGCCCGCCCGGTTGACCGGCACGATGGTGCCGTAGTTCAGCCCGCCGTGGGCCAGGCGATCCCCGCGGGGCCAGATCTGATGGACCCCTTCGAATTCCGGGATGGGCCGCAGCACGGTGGGGTCAATCGTGGTCATCGGTGTTCTCCGTATCGGTGGGGGTGAGGAGCTGGGACTGGTAGCGCGCGCGGGCGGATGACCCCTGCGTTGCCGCAACCTGATTGGGGACCAGGCGACGCAGGACGACATCGCGTGCCCGTTGTGGGACCACGTCGACGACGCGGCTCAGCGGGCCGACGTAGCCGGGGACGGTGACTTCGAACCGGGGCCGGGTGATCACCCGCAGTGCGGCACTGGCGACGTCTGTGGGCTGCAGGAGTTTGGCCGCGCCGGTGGCGGTGCCGGCCGCCAACTCGGTGTCGACAACTGCCGGCATGATCATCGACAGCCGCACGCCGCTGCCGCGCAGTTCTTCGCGCACCCCGGTCAGGTAGCCGCGTACGCCGTATTTGGTGGCCGCATACGTCGACTCGCCGGGTGGGGACAGTCGCGCGGCGGCCGAGGCGATCGTCACGATGTGACCGTGCCCGCGCGCGGCCATGGCCGGGGCGGCCAGTTGCACACCGCGGATCACCCCGTGCAGGTTGACCTCGAGCATGCGCCGGGTGGCCGACTCCGGTTCGGTGTCGAACGGACCCGCCCACATCACCCCGGCGTTGTTCACCAGCACGTCGACGGGTCCGCACTGGGCCTCGATCGCGGCCAGGAAGTCGCGGAAGGACACGGTGTCGGTCACGTCGAGCGGGAGGCCGTACACGGCTGGTCCCAACTCGGTGGCGGTGGCCGCCACGGCATCACTGTCACAATCGCCGATGGCCACCCGCGCGCCGGCCGCGGCGAGCTGGCGGGCGATCTCGCGACCGATCCCGCGGGCCCCGCCGGTTATTGCGACGACCCGACCCGCAACGTGTGCACGCAATTGCCTTCGACCCCTTTTGATTAACTGACATGACGGCGTGTCAGAATGGATAGAGTACTGTGTGGCGGGCTGGCGAACAAGGGGCAGGTGATGGCGAAGCAGTCAGTGCCACCTCTTGTCGGCCGCAGCTATCAAGGGCTGGGGCTAGAGCAGCGCAGGAGCCGGCGCCGGGCCACGATCGTTGCGGCCGGTCTGGAGGTGTTCGGCACCCTGGGCTACGCGGCCAGCTCGGTGAAGAAGGTCTGCGAGACAGCCGGTCTGACCGAGCGGTATTTCTATGAGTCGTTCACTGACCGCGAGGGCTGTCTTGCCGAGGTGTACGCCCAGCTCGTTCACCAGATGCGGGCGGCGACGCTGGAGGCTGTCGGATCTGCCGGTTCGGATGTCGATGCGAGCGCGTCGGCCGGGCTCCATGCCTTCATCGGCTACCTCACCGATGACCCGAGACGTGCGCAGACGGTGTTGGTCGAGGTGGTCGGGGTGTCGCCGGCGATGGAACAGCGGCGACACGGCGTCTTGGCCGAGTTTGCCGACATCATCGCCACGGTCTGGGCGGCATCCCGCGGCGAACCGCTGACCCCGCGCGAACGGTTGACCGCGGTAGCACTGGTCGGCGCGGTCAACCACCTGCTGGTCGACTGGCTGATGACCGGCGGGGGGCAGCCGCCGGCCGAGGTCGCCGAGGTCTGCGCCACTCTGTTCGCCGCGGCGCGGGAACGGCTGGAACGGTCACCCGGCTGATCGGGGCTACTCGCAGGCGACGCCGTCGCCGTCGCGGTCCAGGCCGCCGCGGTAGCCCGGCTGGCCGGCCAGGATCGGGGTGGCGCCGGCCGCCCGGGCGGCCGCGCAATTCGAGAAGTCGATCTCGCCGGGCGGTGGCATCGGGGCGGCAAACGGCACCGGTTCCGCCGGGGCAGGCTCGGACTCCGGCGGTGGCGGCACGTCCGGCGCGCCGGAGCCGGCGCTGAGAATCCGTGCGATCGCATCGTGCTCGGCCTGAGTGATCCACAGCCCGTAGGCGGCCTTGACGTCGACGATCCGCGAGACGTAGGTGTAGCGGTAGGACTTGTTGGGCGGCAACCACGTTGCCGCATCCCCGTCGCCCTTCTCCTCGTTGATCGGCCCGTCGGTGGCCTGCAGGTTGGCCGGGTCGTTGGCGAAGTTGCGCCGGGTGAGCTCATCCCAGCCCTGGGCGCCCTTCTGCCAGGCGTCCGACAGCGCCACGATGTGGTCGATCTGCACCGCCCGGGAGGTGCCCCGGCCGCGCTGGAAGGGGATCGCGGTACGGGTGTAGGGATCGTTCAAGACTCCCGAGAGCACGACGCAATCGTTTGTGCCCGGCTTGAGTTCGATGTCGACCAGGTCGCGGCGCAGGATGTCGTTGCGGGTGTCGCAGCCGTTGTGGCCGTCGGGCACGGTGACGTCGTCACTCCACGCCGGGCCGAACACCGCACGCTCATAACCGGTTTTGGGTGCGCGGCCCTTGATCGCCAAGGTCTCGAGCTTGGCCAGCGCAGCGGCGGTGACGGGATCGGCCGGCGGCGGTTCGGCGGCGGCCACGGCCGGTGTGAACATCAGCAGGGCCGCCATCAGCAGGGCGTAACCCCGGAAGCGGCGTCGCCGGTAGACCACGGAACTACCTCTCTGCTGGGCTGGCGCGGACGTTACCAGCGGGCTCCGACACCGTAATCCAGCAAACGGTCGACACCACCTACGTAGGCTGGGCCGATGCGGGTCCACCCCGAAGTCGCCGATGCGCTGGCCGCCGGCCGGGCCGTGGTGGCGCTGGAGAGCACGATCATCAGCCACGGCCTGCCGCACCCCGACAATCTGCGCATCGCCCGCCAGATCGAGGACGCGGTGCGCGCCGGCGGAGCGGTTCCGGCCACCATCGCGATCCTCGACGGCCGGCCGCACATCGGACTCGACGACAATGCGCTGCACCGCATCGCCGCCGGTGGCACGGCGATCAAGGTCAGTGTCCGCGACCTCGCGATGCTGGCCGGGGTGGGCGGCGACGGTGCGACCACCGTCGCCGCGACCGCGCACCTGGCGGCCGCGGCCGGCATCACGGTGTTCGCCACCGGCGGGCTGGGCGGGGTGCACCGCGGCGCCCGGGACAGCTACGACGAGTCCGCCGACCTGACCACGCTGTCGCGCACGCCGGTGCTGGTGGTGTGCTCGGGCGTCAAATCGATTCTGGACATCGGTGCGACGCTGGAGCGGTTGGAGACGCTGTCGGTGGGGGTGATCGGTTACCGCACCGACCGCTTCCCGGCGTTCTACCTCGCCGATTCCGGTCACCCGGTCGATTGGCGGGTCGACACCCCGGGGCAGGTCGCGGCGGTGCTACGGGCCCGTGACCGGCTCGGCGCCGGCGGTTACGGGCTGGTGCTGGCCAACCCGATCCCCGCCGGCGCCGAACTGGATCGCGCGCTGCACGATCGGGTCCTGGCCGATGGGCTGGCCGCCGCCGAGGCGGCCGGGGTGCGCGGCAAGGACGTCACCCCGTTCCTGCTCGACCACTTCCACCACGGCACCCGCGGTGCGTCGGTGAACGCCAATGTCGCACTGGTGCTGGCCAATGCCCGGCTGGCGGCGGAGACCGCCGTCGCCTACCGTTTCACGACTTAGTGGGCGTAACGGTCGCGCAGCTTGGTCAGCGTCGCCTCGGGTCCCGCATCGACGACAACGACAGTCATGACGTCGCCATTCGTGTCGGTGCCGAGTTGAGCGTCGCAGTGTTCGGCGACAATTGGCACCCCGGATCGGCCGAGCGTAGGGCGCCGTCGCAGCGGATGCTGGTGGTATGGACGCGATGTTCGGCGGGTCGCGCGGCTCGGGGACCAACGACAAGGCCGGGTCGATACTGAACCTGTTGCGCTGGACGTCGGCCCGATTGATCAAGGAAACCTTCGATCCGGCCACCGAACACGCCTATCCACACATGGACGCACCCGGACGGGCTTTGCGTGAACGCTTACCCGCCGCACGGATTTTCGCGTAGCATGAACCTTTATAACCGCTGGTCTGACCGACACATCCCGCCGGCAGGCTACGACCACGGCGGGAGGCGGTCTATGGGCGTTGCGTCGGGCCGGGGTGTCGCGTGAGCATCGCGGCCCCTCCGCTCAATGACCTACTGCCGACGCGGCCGTACCCGGCCAGAGTCGGCCCGCGAGGGGCGTTGGCCTACCGGCTCATCACCACCACCGATCACAAACTGATCGGCATCTTGTACATGGTGACGACGTTCGGGTTCTTCTTGGTCGGCGGCCTGATGGCGCTGCTGATGCGCACCGAACTGGCCGCGCCGGGCATGCAGTTCCTGTCCACCGAGCAGTACAACCAGCTGTTCACCATGCACGGCACCATCATGCTGCTGCTCTACGCCACGCCTATCGTCTTCGGCTTCGCCAACCTGGTGTTGCCGCTGCAGATCGGTGCTCCCGACGTGGCGTTCCCGCGACTCAACGCATTCAGCTACTGGCTGTATCTGTTCGGCGGGCTGATCGTCCTGGCCGGTTTCCTGACGCCGGGCGGCGCCGCGGACTTCGGCTGGACCGCCTACACGCCGCTGAGCACCGCGGCCCATTCGGCCGGTGCGGGCGGTGACCTGTGGATCATGGGCCTGGTGGTCTCGGGCCTGGGCACCATCCTGGGCGCGGTCAACATGATCACCACCGTGGTCTGCATGCGCGCCCCCGGGATGACGATGTTCCGGATGCCGATCTTCACCTGGAACACCCTGATCACCTCGATCATGGTGCTGATCGTCTTCCCGCTGCTGACCGCGGCGCTGCTCGGTCTGGCAGTCGACCGGCACCTGGGCGCACACATCTACGACGCCTCGAACGGCGGAGTGTTGTTGTGGCAGCACCTGTTCTGGTATTTCGGGCACCCCGAGGTGTATATCGTCGCGTTGCCGTTCTTCGGCATCGTCACCGAGATCTTCCCGGTGTTCTCCCGCAAGCCCACGTTCGGTTACACGCAGATGGTCTACGCGACGATGAGCATTGCCGGCCTGTCGACGGCGGTGTGGGCGCACCACATGTTCGCCACCGGCGCTGTACTGCTGCCGTTCTTCTCGATCCTGAGCTACATGATCGCTATCCCGACCGGCATCAAGTTCTTCAACTGGATCGGGACGATGTGGAAGGGCCAGTTGACATTTGAGACGCCGATGCTGTTCTCGGTGGGTTTCGCCGTGACGTTCCTGGCGGGTGGTCTGACCGGGGTGATGCTGGCCAGCCCACCTCTGGACTTCCATGTCACCGACAGCTATTTCCTGGTGGCGCACTTCCACTACGTGCTGTTCGGGACGATCGTCTTCGCCACCTATGCCGGAATCTACTTCTGGTTCCCGAAGATGACCGGGCGGCTGCTCAACGAGCGGCTGGGCAAGCTGCACTTCTGGCTGACGTTCATCGGGTTTCACACCACGTTCCTGGTGCAGCACTGGCTGGGCAATACGGGCATGCCGCGCCGCTACGCCGACTACCTGCCGAGCGACGGCTTCCAGAGCTTCAACATCGTCTCCACGGTAGGGGCATTCATCCTCGCCACCTCGGTGGTGCCGTTCGTGTGGAACGTATTCCGCAGCTGGCGCTACGGCGAGGTCGTCACGGTCGACGACCCGTGGGGTTACGGCAACTCGCTGGAGTGGGCCACCAGCTGCCCGCCGCCGCGGCACAACTTCACCGAATTGCCCCGGATCCGTTCGGAGCGGCCGGCTTTCGAGCTGCACTACCCGCATATGGTGCCGCGACTGCGCGCCGAGATACACGTGAGGCATCGTGATGGCATCCCCACGCAGTGACCAGCCACTCCCGCAGCCCAAGGGCAGAGGCGGGGTGAAGGTGGCATCGGCAGTGATCCGAGTGTCGAACCTGGGCCGCTCGCTCCGGTATTACTGCGATGTTTTCGGGTTCCGTGTCACGCTTCGGGAAAGCGACGTGGCCCTACTGCTGTCGCCGAGTGGGTTTCAGCTCTACCTGAACTCCATCGATCCGTCCCGGAGACATGATCGCGGGACCATCGGGGTCGAATTCCTGATGTGGGCCACCGACAGTCGAGAAGAACTGGAGGCGATCGAGCAACGCCTGCGCGAGCACGACCCCGCGGTATTCATCCACGTCGACAGCGGTGTGACGTTCGTGGAGGGCTGCGATCCGGATCGGACTCGGGTCGTCGTCGCCTATCCCAGTCCAGATCACCTGCCGAGGCAGATCGTCGCCCCTGCGCTGCGCGGCTGATCGGCGCCGGTCAGTTGCCGGCGAACCTGGCGATGCACATCTCCGGCTCGGCAAACGGCTCCAGCGTGGCGTCGGCCCCGCTGCCGTTCAGCAGTCCGCGCAACAGGCCCAGGTGCATGCCGCAACTGACCTCCGGGTGGGTGCGTGCCAGGTCGCGAACCGGGCATGCGTACAGCCGGATGGTGCATTGGGTCGGGCCGTCGCCGTCGGTGTTCTCGATCAGTTCGGGGCCGAAGCCCATCCGCTCGAAGATCCCGGCGATCTGGTCGGCGGCGTCCTCAGTACCACCGTGCGCGCCCGGCTCGTCTGGATCATCGTCGTTGGACAGGATCCGCTCGGCCCAGCGGCGGCCGGCCCGCTCGGCGCGTTCCCGGCGTTCGGCGACGGTGTCGCCGAGCTCCATCGCGAGGACCTCCGCGAGGCTGCGGTAGTCCAGACGGTCGCGCACGGCGACGTATCCGGTGCGGGGGCGCCCGACGCCGTCGCGCTTGATCCGGGTCCGCGCGACCGAGCCGTCTTCGCACAGCGCGTCGAGATGGAACCGCACGGTGGTGATGTGCAGGCCCATCTGGTCGGCGATCTCGCTGGCGTCGACGGGGCCGTCGGCCTCGCCGACCAGCCGCATCACGCGTTCGCGCTGCTGGTTACGGGGCAGTCGCCGGCTGCGCATCCCACGTCGCTGGTCTTGCATCGCCGCACCTCCTGGCCCTGGTATTCGTCAAAATTAATGGCCGATATCTGTTTGCGCCAGCCCCGAAATTCTCGGGGCCGTTGTTCAGTTGGATGTGACCGACCCCCTAGGACGCCCACCCGGTAACGTCGCTCGGGTGCTGCTGTCTTCGCTGGTCTCCGCCGCCGACGATATCGCCGACGCGGTGCGCGTTCAGGACACTCTACTTAGTAGAGGTGAACTAGTCGCCTCGGCGGCTTCAGTGTCGTCCGATCTCGGGGGCGCTCGGCGCGTCGCGGTGCTGGCCAGCCCTTCTGCGACCACAGTGCTGGCCGTCACGGGCTGCCTGTTGGTCGGGATTCCGGTGGTGCCGGTCCCCGCCGACGTCGGCGCGGCCGAACGCGAGCACATCGTGACGGACTCCGGTGCGCAGGCCTGGCTGGGGGAGCGGCCCGACGACCTCGCCGGGCTGCCGCACGTGCCGGTGCGGCGGGGTGGCGAAGGGTCGTCGCGCCTCACTGAACCAGCGGGTTCAGAAGACGGCACCGCACTGATCATCTACACCTCCGGCACCACCGGTCCGCCCAAGGGCGTCCTGTTGAGCCGGCGGGCGCTGGCCGCCGACCTGGACGCACTGGCCGAGGCCTGGCAGTGGACCGCCGACGACGTGCTGGTTCACGGCCTGCCGCTGTATCACGTACACGGTTTGGTGCTGGGACTGCTGGGGTCGCTGCGGGTCGGAAACCGCTTCGTGCACACCGGCAAACCCACCCCGGAGGCCTACGCCGCGGCCGGGGGTTCGATGTACTTCGGGGTGCCCACCGTGTGGTCGCGGGTGGTGGCCGACACCGCCGCCGCCGAGGCGCTGCGGCCGGCACGGCTGCTGGTGTCGGGCAGTGCGGCACTGCCGGTTCCGGTGTTCGACCGGATCGTCGGGCTCACCGGCCACGCGCCCATCGAGCGGTATGGCAGCACCGAATCACTGATCACGGTGAGCACCAGGGCCGACGGTGAGCGACGGCCCGGCTGGGTGGGCCTGCCGCTGCGCGGCGTGCGGACCCGGTTGGTCGATGAGGACGGCGAATCGGTTCCGCACGACGGAGCCACCATCGGTCGCCTGATGGTGCAGAGCCCGACCCTGTTCGACGGCTATCTCAACCGCCCGGACGCCACCGCGGACGCCTTCGACGCCGACGGCTGGTACCGGACCGGGGACGTCGCGGTGATCGACGCCGACGGGATGCACCGCATCGTCGGGCGCGAATCGGTCGATCTGATCAAGACCGGCGGCTTCCGGGTCGGCGCCGGCGAGATCGAGACCGCGTTGCTGGGTCATCCCGGGGTGGCCGAGGTGGCGGTCGTCGGTCTGCCCGACGAGGATCTGGGGCAGCGCATCGTGGCATTCGTTGTCGCCCGGGCGGGCGGCGGGACGCGGCCCGACGAGCTGATCGATTATGTGGCGCAGCAGCTTTCGGTGCACAAGCGGCCGCGTGAGGTGCGGATCGTGGATGCGTTGCCGCGCAATGCGATGGGAAAGGTCCTCAAGAAGGCATTGCTGACGTAGGCTCGCGTCAGCGTGACTCGCAACCAGAAGGGTGGGCCCTGTCCATGACGCGATTCAGCCTCGCCGTACTCGCTGCCTTCGCTGCTGCGGCTCTTGCGCTCGGTGGCTGCTCGACGGTGGAGAAGGCCATCAACAAGGGCGGCGACACCAGCTGTCAGGACTTCAACAGCGAGGGCGACGACAAGCAGCGGTCCGCGGTCTCCAAGATGCTCAAGGACAAGAACGGCAATGAGCCGTCCAACCTGGAGCTCTCCGCGACACGAGTGGCGGTCAGCGCCTTCTGCAAGACCATCGGGAAAGACAGCAGCAAGATCAGCGAGGCGATGCTGTAGCGCTGGTCCTCGCCTGCGAGCAGGGTCCCGCCGGCTCCCAGTGCCGCATCGCGGCCTCGACGCCGTCGTCATCGAGGGCGGGCACCGGCAGGGGGGACTGGTCACCGCGGTTGCGCATGCCGTCGAGCAGCAGGGCCACATAGCGGCGCCACAGCTGGGCGTCGACGTGACCGGCGAACTCGCTGACCGTTCCCGACAGCAGCCCGAAGATCGGCATATCGGTGGATGACATACCGGGACGCAGGTGGCCGTCGGCGCAGGCGCGATCGACGAGCTGCTTCAGCAGTGGGACGAGCCGGTCCTGTACGGCCGACACGCGATTGCCGCCGTATCCCTTGCTGAAGGCGATCTCTCGCAGGCCCCGGTCGGTGGCGGTGATCTCACACATCTGCTCGACGTAGGTGGCGAAACCTTGCCATGAATTTTCTTGTTGCAGAGCCGATTCCGCCAGGTCGGCGAGCTGGTTCATGCCGTCTTCGAAGATGGCCTCCAGCAACTCCTCCTTGCTGGCGAAGCGGCGATAGACGGTTCCCACGCCCACACCCGCATGGTGTGCGACGTCGTTGAGGTTGGGTTCGAGGCCCTTGTTGGCGAACAGCTCGCGGGCGGCCTCCAACACCCGCTTGCGATTACGCTCGGCGTCCTTGCGCAACGGGCGGGCAGTGTCCTCACTCACACTCACCCGGCCCAGTGTAATGCAAACAACAGGTAAACCGGATTGACTTCATCCACTTATGTAGTTAGCTTAGCTACCTGGAATTGCCTACGCCGGCCGCCGCTCGGCGACGACGAAGACGACGGGGAAGGTGGCCATGAAAAGGCTGATCGGACGGGTTTGGCTGCCTGCCCTGGTTGTGATCGCGGTCGCGGCGGGCGGTATCGCGGTCTCGCAACTGCGGACGGTTTTCGGGTCGCATCCGGTGGTGGTGACCGACCTGTCCTCGGACAACGCCGAGGACTTCAACCCGAAATTCGTGACCTACGAGATCTTCGGCACCGGCAGCACCGCCGTCATCAATTACATGGACCTCGAGGGCCGGCCGCAACGTGTCGCGGGCGCGCCCCTGCCGTGGAAGTTGACCCTGCAGACCACCCTGCCCTCGGTGATGCCCAACATCCTCGCCCAGGGCGACGGCGATCAGATCGGCTGCCGGGTCACCGTCGATGACGAACTCAAGCAGGAGCGCACCGCCTCCGGCCTCAACGCCGAGACCTACTGCTTCGTGAAGGCAGCATGAGCGCGCCGACGTACGACGCGCCCAAGCACGCCGTCCCGGTGGCGCCGGCCCGCCCATGGCTGCCGCGGTTCATCCGGACCTTCGCGGTGCCGATCGTGCTGGCGTGGATCGGCCTGATCTTCGTACTGAATACCGTTGTCCCGCAGCTCGAAGAGGTCGGCAAGCTGCGCGCCGTCTCGATGAGCCCTAACGACGCCCCGTCGATGATCGCCACCAAGCGCGTCGGAAAAGTGTTCCAGGAGTACGACACTTCCAGCTCGGTGATGATCGTGCTGGAGGGCGAGCAGCCCCTGGGCGCCGAGGCGCACGAGTTCTACGACCAGATGGTGCGCGATCTGCGTGCCGACACCACCCACGTGCAGCACGTGCAGGACTTCTGGGGCGACACACTGACCGCCAAGGGCGCCCAGAGCGCCGACGGCAAGGCCGCCTACGTGCAGGTCTACATCGCCGGCGACCAGGGCGAGACACTGGCCAACGAGTCGGTGGACGCGGTGCGCCACATCGCATCCGAAGGCCCCGCGCCGGCCGGCGTTAAGGCCTACGTGACGGGCCCCGCGGCAACGAGTTCCGACCAGAACCACGTCGGCGACAAGAGCATGGAGACCATCGAACTGCTCACGTTCGCCGTCATCACGGTGATGCTGCTGGGCGTGTACCGGTCGGTCATCACCACACTGATCGTGCTGCTGATGGTCGTGCTCGAGCTCTCCGGAGCCCGGGGACTGGTGGCATTCCTGGGATACCACAATCTGTTCGGCCTGACGACCTTCGCAACCAACATGTTGGTGACGCTGGCCATCGCCGCGTCCACCGATTACGCGATCTTCCTGATCGGCCGATATCAGGAGGCTCGCAAGGTTGGCGAAGACCGAGAATCCGCGTACTACACCATGTTCGGAGGCACCGCCCATGTGGTGCTGGCCTCCGGTCTGACCATCGCCGGAGCCACGTTCTGCCTGCACTTCACCCGGCTGCCGTACTTCCAGACGATGGGCTTCCCGCTGTCGATCGGCATGGTGCTCGTGGTCGCCGCGGCCCTGACGCTGGGTCCCGCGGTCATCTCGTTGGTCGGTCGCTTCGGCCGGGTGCTCGAGCCCAAGCGCATCACCCGGTCGACCGGGTGGCACCGGGTCGGTACCACCACCGTTCGCTGGCCGGGCGCGGTCCTGGTGGGCGCGGTGGCGGCGTCGCTGATCGGCCTGCTCGCGCTGCCCGGCTATCACACCAGCTACAACGACCGCACGTATCTGCCCGATGACGTCGCGGCAAATGTGGGCTACTCGGCGGCCTTCCGGCACTTCTCCCAGGCGAAGATGAACCCGGACCTGATGATGATCGAAACCGACCGCGACCTGCGCAACCCGGCGGACTTCCTGGTGATCGACAGGATCGCCAAAGCGCTGAAGAACGTGCACGGCATCGCCCAGGTGCAGACCATCACCCGCCCGGACGGGGATCCGATCAAGCATTCGACGATTCCGTACACCATCGGCCAGAGCGGCACCGCCCAGCTGATGAACAACGACTACATGCAGACCAACCTGGAGAACCTGCTCAAGCAGGCCGACGACCTGCAGGCCAGCATCGACTCGATGACCGAGATGATGAGCATCCAGCAGGATCTGGCCGCGGTGTCGCAGCGGATGGCCGACAAGATGGCCAACACGGCGGTGGACATCGGCGAAATGCGGGACCACATGGCCGATTTCGACGATTTCTTCCGGGTGTTCCGCAACTACTTCTATTGGGAGCCGCACTGCTTCGACATCCCGATCTGCCATGCGTTGCGGTCGATCTTCGACACGATGGACGGCATCGATGTCATGTCCGGCGATTTCGACGACCTGGTGCCCGACATGCAACGCATGGCCGAGCTGATGCCGCGGATGGTCGCGGTGATGCCGGCGCAGATCCAGTCGATGAAGAACCAGAAGCAGACGCTGCTCAATCAGTACCAGGTGCAGAAGGCGCAGCAGGACCAGAACATCGCGATGCAGCAGAACTCCACCGCGATGAGCGAGGCCTTCGACACGGCCAAGAACGACGACTCGTTCTACCTTCCGCCGGAGGCCTTCGAGACCGCCGACTTCAAGCGCGGCATCAAGCTGTTCATGTCACCTGACGGACATGCGGTGCGGTTCACCATCATTCACCAGGGTGACCCGTTGACGCCGGAGGGAATCTCACGCATCCAGCCGCTCAAGGTCGCCGCTGCCGACGCGATCAAGGGAACGCCGTTCGAGGGCGCCAGGATCTACCTCGGTGGCAGCGCCGCGATGTTCTACGACATGCAGCAGGGCGCCAACTACGACTTGCTGATCGTTGCGGCGGCAGCACTGGTGCTGATCTTCATCATCATGATGGTGCTCACCCGCGCCGTGGTCGCCGCAACGGTGATCGTGGGCACGGTGGTGCTCAGCCTTGCCTCCGCGTTCGGCCTGTCGGTGATGCTCTGGCAGCACATCGTCGGCATCCCGCTGCACTGGATGGTGCTGCCGATGTCCATCATCGTGCTGCTCGCCGTCGGTGCGGACTACAACCTGCTGCTGGTCTCACGCATCAAGGAGGAGATCCACGCCGGCCTGCACACCGGGCTGATCCGGGCCATGGTCGGCACCGGCGCGGTGGTCACCGCCGCGGGTCTGGTGTTCGCCTTCACCATGGCCTCGATGGCGGTCAGCGCGCTGATCGTGATCGGGCAGGTCGGCACGACCATCGGGTTGGGCCTGCTCTTCGACACCTTGATCGTGCGGTCCCTGATGACACCGTCGATCGCCACCCTGCTCGGGCGCTGGTTCTGGTGGCCGCAGATCGTGCGGCCCCGCCCGCGTCCGCAGCCCTGGCCGCAACCGAGTCGGCCCGCCCCCGCGGAGGAGCAGGCGGCCCTGGTCTGACGCGCTATTTTCTGGCGCGAGCGTGCAGGAGCGTCCGCCATTTCCCCAGGTGGGGCCGGACATTAGTGCACGGTCGCGGGGTTAGTTGGCGTGCAGGGCCTCGTTGAGGGCGATGCCCTGCCCGTCGCGGGCGACGACCTCGACCGCCCCGGTCGTCGAATTGCGCCGGAACAACAGGTTGTTGCCGCCGGCCAGATCCCGCGCCTTGACCGAGGTGCCGTCGGGCATGACGACCTTGGTGCCGGCCGTCACGTAGAGCCCGGCCTCGACCACGCAGTCGTCGCCCAACGGGATGCCCAGCCCAGAGTTGGCCCCGAGTAGGCACCGCTGGCCGATCGAGATCACCTCGGTCCCACCGCCGGACAGCGTGCCCATGATGGAGGCGCCCCCGCCGACGTCGGAGCCGTCGCCCACCACCACGCCCGCTGAGATGCGGCCCTCCACCATCGAGGTGCCCAGCGTCCCGGCGTTGAAGTTCACGAAGCCCTCGTGCATCACCGTGGTGCCGGAGGCCAGGTGCGCGCCCAGGCGAACGCGGTCGGCGTCGGCGATGCGCACGCCCGAGGGCAGCACGTAGTCGACCATGCGCGGGAACTTGTCCACGCCGTAGACGGTCACCTGACCGCGGCGGCGCAACCGGGCACGGGTGGACTCGAAGCCCTCGACCGCGCACGGCCCGTGATTGGTCCACACCACATTGCTCAGCACCCCGAACAGGCCGCCCGCGTTCAGCCCGTGCGGAGCCACCAGCCGGTGCGAAAGCAGGTGCAGCCGCAGGTAGGCGTCGTAGGCATCGACGGCCGGGTCGTCCAGCGAACCGATCGCCGTGCGTACCGCCACCACCTCGGTGCCGCGGTCCTCGTCGCGACCGAGCAGGCCGGCCAGCTCGGCGGGCACATCGGCGGCGGAAAGCCGGGTGGTGCCGGAATCGGCGGTGCTGCTCAGCTCAGGGGCCGGGAACCAGGTGTCGAGAACCGATCCGTCGGCGGCCAGTGTCGCCACCCCAATGCCCGAAGCTGCAGTCATAGGGCTCAACGCTACTAGGCTGAGCGGGTGCTGGATCTGCGCGGGGACCCGATCGAACTGACCGCGGCGCTGGTGGACATCCCCAGTGAATCGCGGCACGAAGCGCGGATCGCCGACGAGGTGGAAGCCGCGCTGCGCGCCCAGTTGCCTCCCGCTTTGGGCTTCGAGATCGTCCGCGACGGCGACGCCGTGCTGGCCCGCACCCGATTGGGCCGGCCGACCCGGGTGCTGCTGGCCGGGCACCTCGACACCGTGCCGGCGGCCGGCAATGTTCCCAGCAGACGGGACGGCGACGTGTTGCACGGCTGCGGCACCGTCGACATGAAATCCGGCGACGCCGTCTTCCTGCATCTGGCCGCCACCGTCACCGATCCCACTCACGACCTCACCCTGGTCTTCTACGACTGCGAGGAGATCGACGCGGCGGCCAACGGCCTGGGCCGTATCGAGGCCAACCTGCCGGACTGGCTGGCGGCCGACCTCGCCGTCCTCGGCGAGCCGACCGGCGGCTACATCGAGGCGGGCTGCCAGGGCACCCTGCGCGTCGTGGTCACCGCGGCCGGCGCCCGGGCGCACTCGGCGCGATCCTGGCTGGGGGACAACGCCATTCATAAACTGGGGGCGGTGCTCGACCGGCTCGCTGCCTACCAGCCGCGCAGCATCGACATCGACGGCTGCGTCTACCGTGAGGGCCTGTCGGCGGTCCGGATCGACGGCGGGGTGGCCGGCAACGTCATTCCCGACGCCGCAAGCGTCACGGTGAACTTCCGGTTCGCGCCGGACCGCAGCCTCGCCGAGGCGCTGACGCACGTGCGCGAGGTGTTCGACGGGCTCGACGTGACGATCGAGCAGACCGACGGCGCCGCCGGCGCGCTGCCGGGACTCACCGCGCCGGCGGCGGCCGGACTGGTGGCGGCCGCCGACGGCCGGGTGCGGGCCAAGTACGGCTGGACCGACGTGTCCCGCTTCGCCGCCCGCGGCATTCCCGCGGTCAACTACGGGCCGGGGGACCCCAACCTCGCCCACACCGTCGAGGAGCGGGTGCCGGTCGAGCAGATCACCGCCGTCGCCGAGCTGTTGCGCGGCTTCCTGTCCGCTTAACCCGCCCGGGCCCGGGCCAACGCTGACCGGCCGAACGCGCAATCCACCTCGCCGCACAGCCTCGCCAGCGAGTCCACGGCCCGGGCATCGCCGAGCCGGGCCGCGGTGTCCCAGGCCTGCAGCGCCACCGCCGATTGCCCGGTGCGCTCGGCCATCGCCGCGGCGTTGCGTGCGGCGGTGATCGCCCCGTGCTGGTCACGCACACTCGCCAGCTGCCAGGCCCGGGCCATGCCCAACTCCGGGGCGAATAGCGCGGACTTGGTCCCGTGCCGGGAGTCGGCCCGGCTCAACGCCTTTGCCGCGCCGGCGATGTCAGCTTGGCGGGCCAGCGCGGTGGCCAGCAACGTCAGCGACAGCGGGCCCCAGGAGTAGCCGGTGCGCTCCAGGGTGGCCGAAGCCGGCCGCAGCAACTGCGCCGCGCCGCCGTAGTCGTCGGCGGCCAGCAACACGTGTGCCACCAGCACCTCGCCGATCGCTCGTCCGGGTTGCTGGAGTTCGGCGAAATCGGTGAACTGCCAAGCGAGTTCGCGGGCCTCGGTGAGCCGGTCGGTCATCAGCATCACGGTGATCTCGGCCAGCCCGATGGTGAAGCGCAGCAGTCCGGGATGCTCGGCGTCCAGGGCGCGGCGCGCCAAGGGGTCGACGTCGTCGAACCGGCCGGCCCGGGCCGCGCACAGGGCAGCGGCGCTGCCCGCCCAGGCCACCGCCATGTCGTCGGCGGCCGGGTCGCCCAGCACGGCAGCAGCGGCCTCGGAGGCCCGGCCGATGTTGCCGGCGTTCATCGCGAAGGTGGCGCCCAGTGCGTCCAGGGTGATCCGCGGAGCCGGGCTCGCGACCCGGCCGCGGGTGGTGGCAAGGAACGCGGTGGCGCGCTCGGGCTCGCCCAGCATGAAGAACTGGTTGGCGGCGCGCGGTAGCGCCCAGGCCATCAGCTCCGCCTCGGTGAGCCCGGCCGGATCCACCTCGGACAGCACGGCGTCGGCGTCGCGCCCGCGGCCCTGCCAACCCAGTGCATGGGCCAGCGCCAGCCGAGCGGGCAGCCCACCGTCACGGTCCAGAGCGCTGCGTGCCAGTCGCTCGCCCAGGTTCACGTCCCCCAGCCGCAGGGCCTGCGCGGCGGCGGCCACCACCTGCTCCACCGGCTGCGGCGCATCGCTTTCGGTGGCCAGTGCCGCCAGCCGCAGTTGCTCGCCGATGTGCTCGGCTGGCCCGGCTACCCCGACCAGTTCGGTGCGCAGCCGCCGCGCACCGGCGGGACCCAGGGCCGCAAGCGCCCGTTCGGCGAACAGCGGGTGAGCGGTGTAGACCACCGGGTCGGGTCCGTCACCGCCCCGGTGGCGGGTCTCCACCGCGCCAAGCTCCTCGGCCAGGTGCACCGCGTCGTCGCCGGCCAGCGCACTCAGGACGGACGGCGACAGCGGTTCTAGGACGGCCAGGTAGTCCAGCGCCGCGCGCGCGGCCGGCGGCAGTTCGGCCAGGAAGGCGTCGACGTCGGGGGCGACACCGGTGGGTTCCGTGGCGATATCGATGCGGGTCAGCAGATCATCGCCCCAAAGGGCGGCCACCGGTGCCGGGGCATTCGCGTCGGCCCGGCCGGTGACGATCATCCGGGCCTCGCCGGCCAAGGCCAGCTGGTAGATCAGCGTCGCGGACAGGATGTCGAGGTGATGCGCGTCGTCGACGATCAACAGCAGCTCGGATTCGCCCCCGGTGATCGAGGCTCGTGCCGCCCGCAGCAGCGCGGCGGGCTTGCCGATCTCGGCGATCCGGACCAGGTGGCCCACGGCGCCGAACGGCACCGTTGCCTCCGCGGGAGTGCCGATCACCCAGCGCAGCAGGGTGTCCGGATGGCGGCGGGCGTGGTCTTCGGCGGCCAGCCGGGCCAACGTGGATTTACCGCAGCCGTCGGGACCGAGCACCACCGCTCCGGCCCGGGCCTCGTCCGCCCCGGCGTCCAGCGTTTCGATCAGCCGGTGCAGCGCCGCCGAATGCTCGGGGACGTTCCACCGGATCGGCACCGCGCAGATTTTACGGTCTGCGCCCTCGTCCGGTTAGCCTTTCGACTGTGCCGACGAATCCCTGGGCGGTCTGTGTGTACTGCGCGTCCGGTCCCACCGATCCCGAACTGCTGAAGCTGGCCGCCAAGGTCGGCGCCGCGATCGCCGAGCGGGGCTGGACCCTGGTGTGGGGCGGCGGCAATGTCTCGGCGATGGGTGCGCTGGCGTCGGCGGCCCGCGAGCACGGCGGCCGGACTGTCGGGGTCATCCCCAAGGCGCTGCTGCATCGCGAAGTGGCCGACGTCGACGCCGACGAGCTGATCGTCACCGACACCATGCGTGAACGTAAGCAGGTCATGGATGAGCGCGCCGATGCCTTCCTGACCCTGCCCGGCGGGATCGGCACGCTGGAAGAGCTGTTCGAGACGTGGACCGGCCGGTACCTGGGCCTGCATGACAAGCCGGTGGTGCTGCTGGACCCGGACGGGCACTACGACGGGCTGTGGAACTGGCTGTCCGGACTGTTGGACACCGGCTTCGTGGCGCAGCGGGCGATGGACCGGCTGCAGGTCTTCGGCAAGATCGAGGAGGCGCTGGCCGCCTGCGCATCCGGTACCGCCGGTATCGATTAGGCTCTGCTGTCGTGTCTGATCACAACTCCGGTGCCGTCACTCGGGTGCGGCTGTCCGACATCGCGACCCGGCTGCCCGCGCTGCTGGCCGACGCACCGTCGATCCTGAGCGGCGTGCGGACCGGCATGCTGGCCCGCCCGACATCCACGGCCTCGATCGGCAAGGTCTTCCAGGAACGCGCCGCGAAGTTCGGCGACCGGACCTTCATCCGGTTCGACGACCAACGGCTGACCTACCGCGAGGCCAACGCGACGGTCAACCGTTACGCCGCGGTGCTGGCCGGCCGCGGTGTCGGCCACGGCGACGTCGTCGGAATCATGCTGCGCAACTCGCCGAATGCGGTGCTGATGATGCTGGCCGTCGCCAAATGCGGCGCGGTCGCTGGGATGCTCAACTACCACCAGCGCGGCGATGTGCTCGCCCACAGCCTCGGACTGCTGGGCGCCAAGCTGTTGGTCTCGGAGTCGGATCTGGTGGCCGCGGTGCACGACAGCGGCGCACCCAACGAGCCGGTGACCATCGGCGAAGTGGAGCGCCTGGCCGCCACCGCACCCGCCGACAACCCGGAGTCGGTGTCGGCGGTGCTGGCCCGCGACACCGCGTTCTACATCTTCACCTCCGGCACCACCGGCTACCCCAAGGCCAGCGTGATGACCCACTACCGCTGGCTGCGGGCACTGGCGGCCTTCGGCGGGCTCGGGCTGCGGCTGCGCGGCAGCGACACCCTGTACTGCTGCCTGCCGCTCTATCACAACAACGCGCTGACGGTGGCGGTGTCCTCGGTGCTCAACGCCGGTGCGACGCTGGCGCTGGGCACCTCGTTCTCGGCGTCGCGGTTCTGGGATGAGGTGATCCGTTACGACGCGACGGCCTTCGTCTACATCGGCGAGGTCTGTCGCTACCTGCTCAACCAGCCGCCCAAACCCACCGACCGGGCCCACAAGGTGCGGGTGGCTTGCGGCAACGGTCTGCGGCCCGAGATCTGGGACGAGTTCACCCAACGATTCGGCATCAAGCGGATCTGCGAGTTCTACGCCGCCAGCGAGGGCAACACCGCCTTCCTCAACGTGTTCAACGTGCCGCGCAGCGTCGGGGTCTACCCGATGCCGCTGGCCTACGTGGAGTACGACCCCGACACCGGCGGCCCGCTGCGCGACGAGTCCGGCTGGGTGCGCCGGGTGCCGGCCGGCCAGCCCGGACTGCTGCTGTCCCCGGTGAACAAGCTGTCGCCGTTCGACGGCTACACCGACCCGGAGGCCACCGAGAAGAAGTTGGTGCGCAACGCCTTCAAGGACGGCGACTGCTGGTTCAACACCGGCGACCTGATGCGCCCACAGGGCATGGGGCACGCCGCGTTCGCCGACCGGCTTGGAGATACCTTCCGGTGGAAGGGCGAGAACGTCGCCACCACCCAGGTCGAGGCCGCACTAGACGCCGACGACTCGGTCGAGGAGTGCGCCGTCTACGGGGTGGAGGTGCCCGACACCGGCGGCCGGGCCGGGATGGCCGCGGTCAAGCTGCACGACGGCGCGACGTTCGACGGGCGGGGACTGGCCGCCGTCGTCTGCGACCGGCTGCCCGCCTATGCGGTGCCGCTGTTCGTGCGGCTGGTGGAGTCGATGGCGCACACCACCACGTTCAAGAGTCGCAAGGTGGAGCTGCGTGAGCAGGGCTACGGCGGCGGTGGCGCGGTCATCGACGACCCGCTGTACGTGCTGGCGGGCCGCGACGAAGGCTACGTGCCCTACTACGCCGACTACCCCGGCGAAGTGGCGGCCGGCAAGCGACCGCGGGGCTGACTTCTCCGCTTTTGCACCCAAACCGACGGTTTGCAGGTCACCACTCGAACTTTCTCTGCAGAACGTCGGTCTCGGCGCACCAGGGCTGGCCACTGCGGCGTCGTATCGACCAGGCACCATGGAACGGTGCAGTCCCTCTTCTGTGGCCGTCCGGTGGCGGCTGATCGCGCGCTGATCATGGCGATCGTCAACCGCACCCCGGACTCGTTCTACGACGCGGGCGCAACCTTCAGCGACGAGGCGGCCAAGTCCGCGGTGCACGCCGCGGTGGCCGACGGTGCCGACGTCATCGACATCGGCGGGGTCAAGGCCGGGCCGGGGGAGGCCGTAGACGCCGACACCGAGACCGCCCGGGTGGTCCCGTTCATCGAATGGCTGCGCGGCGCCTACCCGGACCAGCTGATCAGCGTCGACACCTGGCGCTCCGAAGTGGCCAAGCGGGCCTGTGCGGCCGGAGCCGACCTGATCAACGACACCTGGGCCGGCGTCGATGCCGATCTGCCGGTGGTGGCCGCGGAGTTCGGCGCCGGCCTGGTCTGCTCGCACACCGGGGGCGCCCAGCCCCGCACCCGCCCGTTCCGGGTCAGCTACGGCACCAGCGTCGATCGCGTGGTCGACGCGGTGATCGGTGAGGTCACCGCGGCCGCGCAACGGGCGGTGGCGGCCGGGGTCGCGCGGGATCGCGTGCTGATCGATCCCACCCATGATTTCGGCAAGAACACCTTCCACGGGTTAGCGTTGTTGCGACACACGGAGAAATTGGTCGGTACCGGATGGCCGGTGCTGATGGCGCTCTCCAACAAAGACTTCATCGGGGAGACTCTTGGAGTGGGTCTGACCGAACGCCTGGAAGGAACATTGGCGGCCACCGCGCTGGCGGCGGCCGCCGGTGCCCGGATGTTTCGGGTACACGAGGTCGGGCCCACCCGGCGCGTTCTGGAGATGGTGGCAGCCATCCAGGGCGATCGGGCCCCGACCAGCACGATAAGGGGACTTGCATGACCGACCTGGTCGCGGGACTGGGTGACACCCGGCTGGCCGGGCGCACCTGGAGCCGTCCGGACTGGACGGTCGCCGAGCTGGTGGCCGCCAAGGCCGGCCGCACCATCTCGGTGGTGCTGCCCGCCCTCGACGAGGCCGAGACCATAGCGACGGTCATCGACAGCATCACCGGCCTGGCGGACGGCCTGGTCGACGAGCTGATCGTGCTGGACTCCGGCTCCACCGACGACACCGAGATCCGCTCGATCGCCGCCGGCGCCCGGGTGGTCAGCCGTGAGCAGGCCGTCCCAGAGGTCGCCCCCCAGCCGGGCAAGGGTGAGGCCCTGTGGCGGTCCCTGGCCGCGACCACCGGCGACATCGTGGTCTTCATCGACTCCGATCTGATCGACCCCGACCCGATGTTCGTCCCCAACCTGGTCGGCCCGCTGCTCACCTGCGACGGCATTCACCTGGTCAAGGGCTTCTACCGGCGGCCGCTGAAGGTCAACGGCACCGAGGACGCCACCGGCGGCGGCCGTGTCACCGAGCTGGTCGCCCGGCCCCTGCTGACCGCACTGCGCCCCGATCTGGGTGCGGTGCTGCAGCCGCTGGGCGGTGAATACGCGGGCAGCCGCGAACTGTTGGCGTCGGTGCCCTTCGCCCCCGGCTACGGGGTGGAGATCGGGCTGCTGATCGATACTTACGACCGGCTGGGCCTTGAGGCGATCGCCCAGGTCAACCTGGGTGTGCGGGCGCACCGCAATCGGCCGCTGTCCGAGTTGGCGCTGATGAGCCGCCAGGTCGTGGCGACCCTGCTGTCGCGGTGCGGCGTTCCCGACTCCGGGGTCGGCCTGACCCAGTTCGTGGCCGGTGGCCCGGACGGGATGGACTACCTGCCGCGCACCACGCCGCTGTCGCTGGTCGACCGGCCGCCGATGAACACGCTGCGCTGACGCTGACGGGCTGCCCCCGGGGCGGGCGCTGATGGTGGCACTATCGATGCCGTGACACTGGTGCTGCTCTACCTCGTCGTCCTCGCCCTCACCGCACTGCTGCTGTTCGGGCTGGCCAGCGTGCTGTTCGGCCGTGGCGAACAGCTGCCTCCACTGCCGCGGGCCACCACCGCGACCATGCTGCCGGCCTCCGGGGTCACCGGAGCCGATGTCGACGCGGTCAAGTTCTCGCAGGTCCTGCGTGGCTATAACACCGGCGAGGTCGACTGGGTGCTGGACCGGCTGGGTGCCGAGCTCGACCAGCTCCGCGGGGAACTGGCCGCCGCCCAAGCCGCTCAGGCCGACCCGGTGAGGCGGGGTTGACCAGCGCGGTCGACGACGGCCTGGTGCGTTGCGGCTGGGTCGACAACGCGTCCGCGCTCTACCGCGACTACCACGACCAGGAGTGGGGCCGTCCGCTGCGAGACTCGACGGCTCTGTTCGAGCGGATCAGCCTGGAGGCCTTCCAGAGCGGGCTGTCCTGGCTGGTGATCCTGCGTAAGCGGGACAACTTCCGGCGTGCGTTCGCCGACTTCGACGTCGAGACCGTGGCGCGGTTCACCGATGCCGACGTTGCCCGACTGCTCGACGACGCCGGCATCGTGCGCAACCGGGCCAAGATCGAGGCGACGATCGCCAACGCCCGGGCCACCCTCGCCCTGGAACCGACCGATTTGGCCGAGCTGCTGTGGTCTTTCGCCCCACCGTCGCGGCCCCGTCCGATGGACCTGTCGCAAATTCCGGCGGTCACTCCGGAATCAACCGCGATGGCTCGCGAATTGAAGCGCCGCGGCTTCCGATTTGTCGGTCCTACCACGGCGTATGCGTTGATGCAGGCCACTGGAATGGTCGACGACCATGTGCAGGCCTGTTGGGTCCCGCGGGTCACGGATTGATCCTTTAAAATGCAGTACGGAATCGGGTCTTGTGCGCTCAGCGCCACCGATAGGGAAGAATGGCTAGAGATTTGCAGATCAAGGGCACGGTCCGCGGGCCGGCACCTGGAGGGAGCACTCGATGGCGGCGATGAAGCCCCGGACCGGCGACGGTCCACTGGAAGCAACCAAAGAGGGGCGCGGCATCGTTATGCGGGTACCACTTGAGGGCGGCGGACGGCTGGTCGTGGAGTTGACCCCCGACGAGGCCGCCGCACTCGGCGACGAACTCAAGGCCGTCACCAGCTGAGGCGTCACCCGCATCAGCCACCGGCCCGTCGATAGACGGCCAGAGTCTGCTCGGCCACCCGCACCAGTGACCCCGTGACGTCGTCGCTGACCACCTCAGGAATGCCGCCGACGTCGGAGGCCACCACCGGGGTGGCACAGGTCATCGCCTCGAGGTTGACGATCCTCAACGGTTCGTACGCCGACGGGCACACGAATACCGTTGCCGCCGAGGATAATTCGCGGATCTGCCGCACTGGATGGGCCTGCTGAATCCAGAAAACACGCCGCGTCGCGTCGCCGCCAGTTCGATCACCGCGTCCTGCACCTCGTCTGCGATATCGCGGGCGTCGGGCGCGCCGGCGCACAACACCAGGTGCGCGCGTGGTGGCATCGCGTTCGGCCCAGGACGACACCCGGTAGCCGTTGTCGAGCCCAGGGTCGCAGCGGCTCCAGGGAATGCGCGGTCAGCACGTGGGGACGTCGTGCCGGCGCCGTCGTAGATCAGCGGGGGGTATTTCCGAGTCGGCATCGCCGCCCGCATAACCCGCAAGGTAGCCGACGCGCCAGTCTGACAGAACGGTCAGAATCGCCGGGTCGCGTGGCAGGGCCCGGGCGTGGCCGATAGGTTTGGGGCCATGAGGGAAATGCCGCACGTGCTGGGCATCGTCCTGGCCGGCGGCGAGGGCAAGCGACTGCACCCGCTCACCGCGGACCGGGCCAAGCCGGCGGTCCCGTTCGGCGGCGCCTACCGGTTGATCGACTTCGTCCTGTCGAATCTGGTCAACGCGCGCTACTTGCGGATTTGTGTTCTGACGCAGTACAAGTCGCATTCCCTGGACCGGCATATCTCGCAGAACTGGCGGCTGAGCGGGTTGGCGGGGGAGTACATCACCCCGGTGCCGGCGCAGCAGCGGCTCGGGCCGCGTTGGTACACCGGCTCGGCCGATGCCATCTACCAGTCACTGAACCTGATCTACGACGAAGATCCTGACTACATAGTGGTTTTCGGCGCAGACCACGTGTACCGGATGGACCCCGAACAGATGGTGCGGTTCCACATCGCCAGCGGAGCCGGCGCGACGGTCGCCGGGGTGCGGGTGCCGCGCTCGGAGGCGTCGTCATTCGGCTGCATCGACGCCGACGATTCTGGACGCATCCGGGGGTTCATGGAGAAGCCGGCCAATCCGCCGGGAACCCCCGATGACCCGGACACCACCTATGTGTCGATGGGCAATTACATCTTCACCACCAAGGTGCTGATCGACGCGATCCGCGCCGACGCCGACGACGATCACTCCGACCACGACATGGGCGGCGACATCATGCCGCGCCTGGTGGCCGACGGGATGGCTGCGGTTTATGACTTCTCCGACAACGAGGTACCCGGCGCTACCGAGCGTGACCACGGCTATTGGCGCGACGTCGGGACCCTCGACGCCTTCTACGACGCGCACATGGATCTGGTGTCGGCGCACCCGGTGTTCAACCTGTACAACACCCGCTGGCCGATCCACGGCGCGACCGAGAACCTGGCACCGGCGAAGTTCGTCAACGGCGGCTCCGCGCAGGAGTCGGTGGTGGGCGCCGGCAGCGTCATCTCGGCCGGTTCGGTGCGGGATTCAGTGCTGTCGTCGAACGTCCTGATCGGCGATGGCGCCATCGTCGAGGGCAGCGTCCTCATGCCCGGCGTCCGGGTGGGACGCGGCGCGGTGGTGCGCCACGCGATCCTGGACAAGAACGTCGTGGTCGGTCCCGGCGAGATGATCGGCGTCGACCTGACGAAAGATCGGGAGCGGTTCGCGATCAGCGCCGGCGGTGTGGTGGCCGTCGGCAAAGGCGTGTGGATCTAGCGGCGAGCGCAGGCCCGGCTCACCAGATTCCGGGCACCAGGCGGTAGCGGATCTGCTGGGTGTAGTCGCGGTATCCGGCCAGCTCCTGGTTCAGCAGCTCTTCCTCGTCGCGGATCCGCAGCACCAGCACGATCAGCCCCGGCGCCAGGAATACCAGCCCCCAGTAGGAGCCGAGCGCGAGCGGGACGCCGATCATCATGATGACGTTGCCGGTGTACATCGGGTGGCGCACCACGCCGTAGAGTCCCGTCGACACCAGCGTTTGGTCCGCCTCAACCGTGACATTGGCTGCGGCATAACCGTTCTGGATCACCACCGCCATGGCGAGCAGCAGCCCGGCCGCTACCAGGGCGTCGCCCAGCAGGCACACCGGCGTCGGCACCGTCGACCAGCCGAGTCGATGATCGAGGGCGCTTAAGGCGAACATGGCCGGAAAACAGACGAAGATGACGGCGATGATGATCCGCTGCGCCGGCCGCGTCTCGGCCGCGGGTCCGACGCGCATCCGGCGCTCCAGTGCGGCCGGATTGGTGCGGATCAGGTACATGCTGGGAATCCAGGTGGACACGGCGAATGCCGCGAGGAACACCCAGGCCTGCCAGTAGTGCAGCGTTCCGGCCGGCACGAACAGCAACAGCCCGAAGGCGATCAGGCCCACGGTCGCCGAAAGAAGTCCCTTGCCAATGGTTTTCATGGCTTCCTCCTCACAATGTCAGATCTCTGCGGCGGAATGCCCAGAGACCCAGCCCGATCAGCGCGGCGTCGATCGCCGACAGCGCCACCAGCGGAAGCGCATTGAAGCCGGCGTCGGAGCCCACCAACGGGATGTGGGTGAACGGCTCGAGGTCGAGCACCCACTGCGGCAGCCCAGACAACGTGCCGAGCAGGTACAGCGCGATGAAGCCGATCAACACCCCCCAGGCGGCGGGGGCGTACTTCGGTGCGAGCCCGAACAACGCGACCGTGACCGCCGGTGGCAGCCACACCGCCGGCAGCTGCACGGCGGCACTGCCGAGCACCTGGCCCAAGTGCCCGCCGATATCACCGCCGGCCGCCTGCCCGTAGACGATCCCGGCCACCACGCCGCCGGCCAGTATCGCCATAGCCGAGCCGCCCAGTGCGATCACCAGATGGCTTGCCAGCCAACGGGTTCTGCTGACAGATCCGGCGAGCAGCGTCTCGGCACGCCCGGTGGCCTCCTCGTGGTGCAGCCGCAGCACCAGCGAGACGGCGAACGCCGCGCCCACCATGCCCAGCATCGAGAAGGCCACCGCGACGAACGCCTGCTCGAGCACCTGGCTGCCGCCCAGCCGGGTCACCACGTCACGCGCGCTGTCGCTGCCGACCTCGTCGGCGATCCCGTGCACCACGCTGCCGATCATCAGACCGTAGAACACCAGACCGGTGGTCCACAGCGCCAGGGCGCCGCGGTCGAGCCGCCACGCCAGGCCGAAGGCACCGGCCAGCGTCGGCGCCGCCCGGCGCGGTCCCGGACGGTCGGCGAGCAACCCTGCGCCGACATCGCGGCGGGATGCGAACTGGTAGGCCAGCCAGGTGAGCGCGGCCGCGGTCACCAGGTGCAGGATCAGCACCCACCACCGGTCACCGGCGTACGGTCGGACCTGCAGCGACCAGCCCAGCGGTGAGAGCCACGACAGCGCACCGGATCCGGCGTCGCCGACCGCGCGAATGGTGAAGGCGGCCCCCAGCACGGCGAAGGCGGCGCCGCGGGCGACACGTGCGCTCGCCGACAGCTGTGCGGCGACTGCGGCCACGGCGCCGAACACCAGCCCGGAGCCGGCCAGCGCCGCACCGAATGCGAACGATCCGGCCGCCGGTACGCCGGTGGTGAGCAGGCCGAGAGTCCCGATCACCCCGGTCGTTACCGCCGCCGCTGCGGCCAGCAGCAGCGCGCCGGTCAGCCCGGCGTAGCGACCGATCGCGGTCGAGGAGATCAGTTCGGTACGGCCGGTCTCCTCGTCGCCGCGAGTGTGCCGGATGACGGTCAGGATCACCGCGACCGCGATCAGCAGATGGAAGATTCCGGCCTTCCAGATGCCGACCGCCCCGAGGGTGTCGTTGTAGACCTGCCCGTACACGGCGCGCTGGGCCGGGCTGGCCATGATCGTGGCCGCCAGGCCGGCGCGGTCGGCGGCGGTGGGGTAGATCGCCTTGATGCTGGCGATGTAGACGCTGGCCAGCGGCAACGACAGCAGTAACACCCACAGCGGCAACACGATCCGGTCGCGCCGCAGATACAGGCGCAGCATCGCGCCGGTGCCCACCAGCTCCGGCCGGTGCTGTGGTGACCGGTGCGGGCGTTCGAGCGCGACGGTGGTCACGCCTGCACCGTGTCGTAGTGGCGCATGAACAGTTCTTCCAGCGTGGGCGGTTGGCTGGTGAGGCTGCGTACACCCGCGACGCTGAGCGCCCGGATGAGCTCGCCGAGGCTGGCACTGTCGACCTGCGCGTGCAGCACGGTTCCGCTGTAGTGCACGTTGCCGACACCCGGGATGCGAGTGAGATCGCCTGGGTCGCTGAGCAGGTCGGCCTCGATCGAGGTGCGCCTCAGGTGGCGCAGCGAGTCCAGCGAGCCGCTTTCGATGACGCGGCCGGCCCGGATGATCGTCACACGGCGGCACAGTCGCTCGGTCTCCGCCAGGATGTGGCTGGAGAGCAGCACGGTGACGCCGCGTTGGCTCGCTTCGGCGACGCACTGCTGGAAGATGTTCTCCATCAGCGGATCCAGCCCGCTGCTGGGCTCGTCGAGCAGTAGCAGCCGGGCGGGTGAGGAGAAGGCGGAGATCAGGGAGACCTTCTGACGGTTGCCCTTCGAGTAGGTGCGGGCCTTCTTGCTGGGGTCCAGGTCGAAGCGCTCCACCAGTTCCTGGCGGCGCTTCTCGTCGATGCCGCCCCGCATCCGGGCCAGCAGATCGATGGTCTCGCCACCGGTCAGGGACGGCCACAGGGTGACATCTCCTGGTACGTAGGCGATCTCGCGATGAATGTCGACTGCGTCGGTCCACGGGTCCCCGCCGAGCAGGCGGACTGTCCCGCTGTCGGCCCGGACCAGGCCCAGCAAAATGCGGATCGTGGTGGACTTTCCGGCGCCGTTGGGCCCGAGGAACCCGTGCACCTCACCGGCGTGCACGGTCAGGTCCAGCCCGTCGAGTGCCTTCACCGCGCCGAAGCTCTTCTCCAGTCCGCGGATTTTGATTGCGGGCCAACGACTGTCAGTCATCTGTTCCCCCTTGTTCGGCTTCCAGGAAGGCGTCGTACATGGTCCGGTCGGCCAGCAGGCCCTCGGTGTAGATCTCCAGTGCGGGCAGCACCATCTCGCCGGCGTAGTCGCGCAGCACCGCCCGCAGATCGGTCGGGTTGTCGTGCATCTGCAGGTACAGCAGGAAGGCGCCGCCGCCGGCCATCGCCAGGTATCTGGCGCGGGCCTTGGGGTTGCGGCTGGGCCGCAGGGTGCCGGCCCGCACGCCTTCGTCGAGGTATTCCTCGGCGTTGGCGATCATCTGCCGCCACATGGTGCGGGCCAGGTCGCCGCCGTCCTGCATGCTGCGGACCAGGTAGGTCATCAGTGGTGCGTACGTCTCGATCTCGGCCAACTGCGCGAACCAGGTGGCCGGGTCCGCCGAGCGCATCGCCTCGGTCTTGCCGATCCTGATGGTCTCGGCGACGTAGGCGTCGCAGGCCTTGCGCAGCCCGTCCTTGGACCCGAAGTGGTGGATCACCAGCGCGGCGCTGACCCCGGCGGCCTCGGCGATGGCGCGCAACCCCACGCCGAGGCCGTGCTTCCCGAACTGTTCGATGGCCGCGTCGCGGATGCGGGCGGTGGCCGTCAAGTCGGCTGAACGCATGTTCAATAGATTAAACACGCGTTCAGTGCAGCGTCAAGTATCTCCGGCCCCCCGGCGCGACCGTGCAGAAACGTCCGGAACCACCTGTGGTTTTGGCGGACGTTTCTGCACGCTCGGCAGAACGGGGAAAGGGGAAAACGGGGAAAGGGGAATCAGTCGCGGACCGCGGCCAGCAGGCCGTCGCCCAGCGGGATCAGTGCCGGGGTGAGCCGCTCGTCCTCGGCGATCAGCCGGGCCGCCTCGCGTACCGCGACCACCTCGGCGTCGTTGGCCGCGGGATCGCCGGCCCGGCCGCCCAACGCGGCCCGGTGCACCACGACCACGCCGCGCGGGCGCAGCAGCCGCACGGCTTCGTGGACGTAGTCGGGCTGATCGATCGGGTCGGCGTCGACGAACACCAGGTCGTAGGACTCGTCGGCCAGGCGGGTCAGCACCTCCTGGGCGCGGCCGCTGATAAACCGGGTTCTCGACGGCCCGATTCCGGCGTCGCCGAACGCCTGCTTGGCGGTGCGCTGGTGTTCGGGCTCGATGTCGATCGTGGTGAGCACGCCGTCCTCGCCCATTCCCGACAGCAGCCACAGCCCGCTGACGCCGGCTCCGGTCCCGACCTCGACCACGGCCTTGCCGCCGCTGAGCTTGGTCAGCAGGCTCAACATCGCACCCACCGCCGCGCTGATCGACGTCACGCCGATCTCGCCGGCCCGGTCCCGAGCGGCCGCCAGCACCGCGTCTTCGGACATCGAGCCCTCGGCGTGCGCCAACAGGGCGTCGGCCCGGCTGGCCGTCGGGCCGGAGGTGTCATCGGTGCTGGCCATGACCGCAGCCTAGGACACACCGTGGCGCGGCGGCGCGCAGACACCGGCTCGACACGCCCGGCGCGAAGCCGTGTCCAAACCGTTACCGAGGCCCATAACCGCAGTGCGTGGGATATTCGAACGTGAGTTCACAGTCGGCGTTCAGTGGCAACACAGAGCGGGCATACGGCGGTACGGAACGGTATCGGGCATGGAGCGAGGTAGCAGCCGGCTTCGGAATACGAAGGGCCGTTCGGGCGTTGGCGCAGATGACGCGCTGACGTCACCCGACGGCGGCCCTGACGCGAAGGAACTCGACATAACCACCTTGCTGCCCCCGGTCGCCATGTCGCACCCGGCCACCCACTCGGAGCGCTACAGCGACACCGATTGGGTAGTGCCGTCCGAGGAACCGCAGGGCACGGCGGTGTTCGACGCCACCGGCGACTCGGCTGCCATGCCGTCCTGGGACGAGCTGGTACGCCAGCACGCCGACCGGGTGTACCGGCTGGCCTACCGGCTCTCCGGCAGCCAGCAGGACGCCGAGGACCTGACCCAGGAGACCTTCATCCGGGTCTTCCGGTCGGTGCACAACTACCAGCCCGGGACCTTCGAGGGTTGGCTGCACCGCATCACCACGAACCTCTTTCTGGACATGGTCCGCAAGCGGGGGCGGGTCCGCATGGAGGCACTGCCCGAGGACTATGACCGGGTCCCGGCTGACGAGCCCGACCCCGAGCAGATCTACCACGACGCCCGGCTCGACCCCGACCTGCAGGCCGCGTTGGACTCGCTGCCGCCGGAGTTCCGGGCCGCGGTCGTGCTGTGCGACATCGAAGGTCTGTCCTACGAAGAGGTCGGGGCCACCCTCGGGGTGAAGCTGGGCACCGTGCGCAGCCGCATCCACCGGGGTCGCCAGGCCCTACGCGACTACCTCGCCGACCGTCCCGGTCAGCGTGACGGTTCGGCGCTGGGCGGCATCGCCGCCGGCTGAATCCCGCCGTGTCGGCCCGCGCTGGGCACTGCTTTACGCGTTGACGCGTGATATCGCGCTACATTCTTATTAGGTCTTAAATTTCGGTGTTGCCGATCGGCGCTGTTGGTGATGGGAGAGGAGTCCGGTGTGACGGACCGGGGTGGTGTTTTCCGTCGCGCGTTCTCCTGGTTGCCCTCCCAGTTCGCCTCCCAGAGCGATGCGCCGGTTGGCGCCCCGCGTCAGTTCGGCTCCACCGAGCATCTGTGCAGCGAGGCCATCGCTGCCTACGTCGACGGCGAGCTGCGGATGAACGCCCATCTGCGTGCCGCCCACCACCTGTCGCTGTGCCCGGACTGCGCGGCCGAAGTGGAGTATCAGGGCAGGGCGCGTTCGGCATTGCGGGATTCGCACCCGATCCGGATTCCGTCGGCGCTGCTGGGCCTGCTCTCGCAGATTCCCGAATGCTCTCCCGAGGACCCGACCACCCCGATGCAGGCCCGGTTCACCGACGGCAAACCGGAAGATCGCCGTAAACGTCGGTAAGGTGGACCCAGTGCCTTCGGCGCCTGGACAGCCCACCCAGGGGCGGACCCGGAAGAGGATTAGGTGAGCTCCAACAACGACAACGCCGGCGGTAACCGCCTGGCGCCGCGGCCTGTCTACCGGCCCCCCGTGGACAGCGCGTCCAAGAAGGCCTTCGGCCGTCCCGACGGCGTGCCCGGATCGTTCATCCCCGGTGATGTGCGGCCCAAGCACTACCGGGATCAGGGTGAGTTCACCCCGCGTGATCTGCCGCCGGACCCGGTGCTCAAGGAGGCCTTCGGCCGTCCCTTCGGCTCCGGCCCGTCCCTGCAGCGTCATCCCGCCGACGCCGGCGCGCTCGAACGCAACGGCAAGCGCAACGGGCGCACCCAGCCTGAGGACCCGTGGCGTGACCCGGCGGCCGGTGCCGGCCTGGGCGCACCGGCCGTGGTTCCGCCGCCGCCGCGCGCGGTGGGCGACGTGGGCGGCCGGCTCGGGGTGCGCGACGTGCTGTTCGGCGACCGGGTGTCCTACCGCACGCTGGGGGTGCTCGCCGCGATCGCGCTGGCGATCGGCATGGTCGGGGGCTGGGTCGGGCGCACCACCGCCCAGGTCGTCGAGGCGTTCACCACCTCGAAGGTCACGCTGTCGACCAAGGGCAACGCCGAGGAGCCGGCCGGCCGGTTCGCCAAGGTCGCCGAGGCCATCGCCAATTCAGTGGTGACTATCGAATCGGTCAGCGATGACGCGGGGATGCAGGGTTCCGGTGTGGTCATCGACGGCAAGGGCTACATCGTCACCAACAACCACGTCATCTCCGAAGCGGCCAGCAACCCCAGCAAGTTCAAGACCACCGTGGTGTTCAACGACGGCAAAGAGGTGCTGGCGAACCTGGTGGGCCGCGACCCCAAGACCGACTTGGCCGTGCTCAAGGTCGACAACGTCGACAACCTGTCGGTGGCCCGGCTCGGTGACTCCGACAAGATCCGGGTCGGTGACGAGGTGATCGCCGCCGGAGCCCCGCTGGGCCTGCGCAGCACCGTCACCCACGGCATCGTCAGTGCCGTGCACCGGCCGGTGCCGCTCTCCGGCGAGGAGTCCGACACCGACACCGTCATCGACGCCGTCCAGACCGACGCCTCGATCAACCACGGCAACTCCGGCGGCGCGCTGATCGACATGGACGCCCAGCTGATCGGCATCAACACCGCCGGAAAGTCCTTGTCCGACAGCGCTAGTGGGCTGGGCTTCGCCATTCCGGTCAACGAGATGAAGACCGTCGCCGACGCGCTGATCAAGGACGGCAAGATCGTTCACGCCACCCTCGGGGTGAGCGCCCGATCGGTCAGCAACGCCATCGCCTCCGGCGCGCAGATAGCCAACGTCAAGGTCGGCGGCCCGGCGGAGAAGGGCGGCATCCAGGAGAACGACGTGGTGGTCAAGATCGGTGACCGCACCGTCGCTGACGCCAACGAGTTCGTGGTCGCGGTGCGCCAGCTGACCATCGGCAAGGAGGCGCCCGTCGAGGTGGTCCGCGAAGGCCGCCACGTCACGCTGAACGTGACTCCCACCGGCGACGGATAGATGTTCGCCAACGTCGGCTGGGGCGAGATGCTGGTCCTAGTGGTGGTCGGCCTGGTGATCCTGGGCCCCGAGCGGCTGCCCGGCGCCATCCGTTGGACCGCCGGCGCGCTGCGCCAGGCCCGCGACTACGTCACCACGGCCACCGATCAGCTGCGCGAGGAGATCGGCCCGGAGTTCGAGGACCTGCGGGCGCCGCTGAACGAGCTGCAGAAACTGCGCGGCATGACGCCGCGGGCCGCGCTGACCAAGCATCTGCTCGACGGCGACGACTCGGTGTTCACCGCGGTCGGTTCACTGGCCGAGAATCCGTTCACGGCGCCGGCTCCCGCGCCGTCTGCGGCGCCCAAGCTGCGCGGGCCGGCCCCGTTCGACGCCGACGCGACGTAGCCGATCGCAAGCGCGACGGAGTCGGGCGCCGCGGGTCACCGCGATTGACCCAGTCAGCGCTGGGTGTTGCCGGTGTTCAGGCCGAGTGACATCCCGACCAGGCCGCGGCTGCGGGTGGACAGCTGCTCGGCGATCCGGCGCAGCTCCTTGCCGGCCGGCGAATCCGGCGACAGCACCACCGGCGCACCCGAGTCGCCGCCGGTCACCATCTCGGTGTCGATCGGCACCTGACCCAGCAGGGGCACGTCGCGGCCCATCGCCCGGGTCAGCCGCTCGGCCACCCGCTCGCCGCCGCCTTCGCCGAACAGGTGCATGGTGGACCCGTCGGGCATGGCCAGCCCGGCCATGTTCTCCACCACGCCCACCACTTGCTGACGGGTCTGCAGGGCGATCGCCCCGGCCCGCTCGGCCACCTCGGCGGCCGCCTGCTGCGGGGTGGTGACCACCAGGATCTCCGCGTTGGGCACCAGCTGGGCCACCGAGATGGCGATGTCACCGGTGCCCGGCGGCAGGTCCAGCAGCAGGATGTCCAGGTCGCCCCAGTAGACGTCGGCGAGGAACTGCTGCAACGCCCGGTGCAGCATCGGGCCGCGCCACACCACCGGGGTGTTGCCCTTGGTGAACATCGCGATCGAGATGACCTTCACGCCATAGCCGATCGGCGGCATGATCATCGAGTCCACCTGGCTGGGCAGCGCGGTCACGCCCATCATCCGCGGCACCGAGTGGCCGTAGATGTCGGCGTCGAGCACACCGACCGACAGGCCGCGCTCGGCCAGTGCCACGGCCAGGTTGACCGTCACGCTGGACTTGCCGACCCCGCCCTTGCCCGACGCGATGGCATACACCTTGGTCAGCGAACCGGGCTGGGCGAACGGAATGACGGGTTCCTTGGCGTCACCGCGCAGCTGTTTGCGCAACTCGGCGCGCTGCTCGTCGCTGAACACGTCCAGGGTCACCTTCACCGGTCCGGTGCCGGGCACGTCGTTGACGGCGTTGGTCACCATGTTGGTGATCTCCGATTTCATCGGACAGCCGGAAATCGTCAGGTAGATGGTGACGTGAACGCTGTGGTCATCGGCGATCTCGATGCTCTTGACCATGCCGAGTTCGGTGAGCGGACGCCGGATGTCGGGGTCGAGCACGGTGCCCAGTGCTGCATAGACCGCGGTGTGCAGGGCGGCGGTGTCGTCTTGAGTTGCCATCACAGATGAGTCTAAGCCAGGGCTTGCGAGACCCCGAGAGTGATCTTGGTCAAGCGGGCGGGCCGGCCTGCGGGCCGTTCGGCGGAACGTCATTCGGCGCGGGGGCCTGAGCCTGAGCGGGCATGGCCGGCGGCTCGTCCGGGGCTGCGATCGGCGCGGGTGCCACGGCATACGCCGGCATCGGCGCTGCCGGGGCCGGGGCTGCCTCCGGGGGCGTGAACGGCTGGGGAGCCTGCGGTCCCGGACCGGCCTGTGCCGCCGTCGGCGACTGCGGCTCCAGGCAGATCATGCGGCAGGTCACCGTCGGACGCGCCGGCTCGGCGGGGGTCATCCACGGCGGCACCCACGGCTGGTTGGTGAGCGGGTTCTCCGCGGTGGACTGGCCCAGGTCGATCACCGACGACCCGGCCGTCGGATCGACCGAGGACAGTCCGTGCAGGTTCAGCGGCGATCCCGGTCCCAGGCCCTCGGGGTGCTCCAGGTGCTCCAGGTGAATGTCGGCGATCGGCGGCGCCGGGCCGACGATCGGCGGCAGATCCACCGGTGCCACACCGGTGGCATAGGCAGCCGCCCAGCCCATCACGTTCTCCGCGTAGGCCATCGAGTTGTTGTAGCGCAGGATCGCGGTCAGCACCTGGGAGTGCTCGCGCAGGTTGAGCCCGCCGCTGCACAGGTAGCGCGCCGCGGCCAGCGTCGCGTCGAAGACGTTCTGCGGGTCGGCTCTTCCGTCACCGTCGCCGTCGGCGGCGTAGCGCGCCCACGTTCCGGGCAGGAATTGCATCGGGCCCATGGCACGGGCGTAGACGACCCGTCCGGGGGTGGCGGTGTTGGCAACGATCACCTCGTTGCCCGGCAGGGTTCCGTCCAGCGTCGGGCCGTAGATCGGCTGCAGTACGGTGCCGTGCACGTCGGTGGCCCCGCCGTTGGCGTGGCTGGATTCGATGCGGCCGATACCGGCCAGCAGATTCCAGCTGATCCCACATTCGGGCGCCGCCACCGACATCTGATGTTCGGCGCTGCGGTAGGCCGCCAGGGCGGTCTTGGGGATGCCCAGCGTGCCGGGCGAGAAGACCACCGCCGCCGGTTGCACCGACAGTGCCCCCGCGGCCACGTGCAGGTTCGCCTGCGGGGGGCGGCGGACCGCGACCACCGCCGGGCCAGGGGAGCTCTTGGCGGCGGAGCCGGTGTTCACCGAGGCCGCAAGCGGCGTCACCGCCGCGGTGCGCAGCGGAAGGACGGTCACAGACCGGGGCGTGGCGCCCACCGCGCCGGCGAACACCAGTGGGGTGATGAAGGTCAGGCCGAACGCCGGACGCAGGGCAGCGCGCGCTGACCTGCGCCACTTGGCCGCGCGGGGTAGCTGCCCCTCCGCTGCGGTCCCCCCTGTCGGCACTCGTTCGCCCCTCGTTCGCGGTGATGAAACCCGTCGCGGGCTTCGTGAACTACGTCACCATACCCAACGCCGGTACCGCTGGTGAGGCTATCCGCGCCAGTGGATGCTCAGTTTGGTTTGCCGGATTGCGGCGCTGCCGGCTCGTCATCGACGATCTCAGGCTCCGGGCGAAACGCCTCGAGCGCCTCGCGGAGCCGCTCGAGTTCGTGGTGCAGGTAATCGCGGGTAGGGACCTCACCTACCGCCAGCCGCAGTGACGCCAGCTCCCGGGCCAGATATTCGGTGTCGGCCTTGGTCTGGGCGGCCCGCCGCCGGTCCTCGTCCAGGCTGACCCGGTCGCGGTTCTCCTGCCGATTCTGGGCCAGCAGGATCAGCGGCGCCGCGTAGGCGGCCTGGGTGGAAAAAGCCAGGTTGAGCAGGATGAACGGGTAGGGGTCCCACTTCAGGCTGACCGCGTAGATGTTCAACAAGATCCAGCCCACCACCAGCACCGTCTGGATCGCCAGGTAACGGCCGGTGCCGAAGAACCGCGCCACCGACTCGGTGAAGCGACCCAGGGCGTCGGGGTCCATCCGCAGGCCGGGCAGCCGCGAGGTGCGTGGTGTGGACAGCCGCTGCGATGATGAGCGGTCGGTCGCTCGGTCGGTCATCACGGCCTCCCGGCAAGTTTCGGCCCCAGGTCGGGCTCGGGGGTTTCACGCCAATCATGCGGCAGCAGGTGATCCAGCACGTCGTCGACGGTGACCGCGCCCAGCAGGTGAAACTCTTCGTCGAGCACCGGCCCGCAGACCAGGTTGTAGGCGGCGAAATAGCGGGTCAGCTCCGCCAGGGCAACCTCCGGATTCAGCACCGGCAGATCCGAGTCGACGATCCCGCCGATCAGGTCGGCCGGTGGTTCGCGCAGCAGCCGTTGCAACGGGACGCAGCCCAGGTAGCGGCCGGTCGGGGTGGCGGTGGGTGCGCGCGTGACGAACACCAGTGACGACAGCGCCGGGGTGAGGTCGGGGTCGCGTACCCGGGCCAGCGCCTCGGCGATCGACGTGTCGGCGGTCAGCACCACCGGGTTGGAGGTCATCAGGCCACCCGCGGTGTCGGGGGAGTGCTCCAGCAGTCGGCGCACCGGATCGGAGTCGTCGGGGTCCATCCGTGCCAGCAGTGCCTCGGCTTCGCTGGGGTTGATGGCACCCAGCAGGTCGGCCGCGTCGTCGGGGTCCATCTCCTCGAGCACGTCGGCGGCGCGTTCGGTGCCCAGCTGGACCAGCACCGCCGCCTGGCGTTCCTCCGGCAGCTCTTGGAGGATGTCGGCCAGCCGCGCGTTGTCCATCGCGCTGATCACCTCGTAGCGGCGCTTGGGCGGCAGCTCACGGATGGCGTCGGCGACTTCGATGGGCCGCCAGCCCTCGAACTGTTGCAGCAACTGGGCCACACCCTGGCCGGGCATGGCCAGCGCCGACGGGGTCAGGCCCTGCACGTTGTGCCAGTCCACGGTGTGCACGGCGGCACGACGGCCCAACCGCCGCGAGTGCCGCACCGCGATGCGCGTTACCAGCCAGTCGCGGGTGCGGCTCTGTTCGATGGCCAGATCGGTGACGGTCACATCGACGCCGGCCAGCTCGGGAAGTTCGGGGTCGGTGATGCGAACCTTGGTGTCGAGCACCTGGCCCAGCACCAGCGCTTCACCGGGCCGCTGGGTGAACTTGCGCAGCGACACCGTCCCGGTGTTCAGTGTGACCGCATGCGGCTCGATCGCCGCGACGCGCAGGATGGGTACGAAAATCCTTCGGCGCGTGGGCAATTCGATGACGAGGCCGAGCACTCGCGGTTGCTGACGCACGATGCTGAGGCTGATCACGACGTCGCGAACCCGTCCGACGGATTCGCCGGACGCGCCCAGGACCAACATTCGTGCCAGCCGCGCCGCGTAAACCCTGTTGTTCGACGCCATGGTTGAAAGGGTAAGAGTGATTGGGTGACCAACGCATATCGGCCCCGCCGGACCTGCCTGTCGGTACCGGGCAGCAGCCAGAAGATGATCGACAAGGCCAAGGCTCTGCCTGCCGACGAGATCTTCCTCGATCTGGAGGATGCCGTCGCGCCGGCCGCCAAGGAGCAGGCGCGGGCCCGGGTCGCCGAAGCGCTCGCGGCGCCGGGCTGGTCGGCGCCGCTGGTCGGGGTGCGCGTCAACGACTGGACCACCGCATGGACTCACGCCGATCTGATCGAGGTGGTCTCAGCCGTCGGCGCCGCAGGGACCCGCCTCGACGTCGTGGTGCTGCCCAAGGTGTCCGAGGCCTCCCACGTGCAGGCGCTCGACCTGTTGCTCACCCAGCTGGAGACCGTCCACGGCCTGCCGGCCGGCCAGATCGGTATCGACGCCCAGATCGAGGACGCCCGCGGGCTGACCAACATCAACGCGATCGCCGCAGCCCCGCGGGTACAGGCACTGGTCCTGGGCCCGGCCGACCTGATGGCCAGCCTCAACACCCGCACCCTGGAAGTCGGCGAGCAGCCCGAGGGCTACACCGAGGGCGACGCCTATCACCACGTGCTGATGACGATCCTGGTCGCCGCCCGCGCCCACGGGATCGCCGCGGTGGACGGGCCGTATCTGAAGGTTCGCGACGTCGAGGCGTTCCGCCGGGTGGCCGGCCGGTCGGCCGCGCTGGGCTTCGACGGCAAATGGGTGCTGCACCCCGACCAGATCGCCGCCGGCAATGAGATCTTCAGCCCACGCCAGGCCGAGTACGACCACGCCGAGCTGATCCTGGAGGCCTACGCGTGGCACACCTCGCAGGCCGGCGGGGCGCGCGGCGCGGTGATGCTCGGCGACGAGATGCTCGACGAGGCCAGCCGCAAGATGGCGCTGGTGGTGGCCGGCAAGGGCCGGGCGGCCGGGATGCGCCGGCAGACGGCGCCGTTTGAGCCTCCGCCTAAGGGGTGAGCCGGGTCAGTGCAGTGCGGCGATGGCCAGGACGAACGACAGCACCACAGCCGCGCCGCCGACTGCGGTGCCGGCCACCGCCATTCCGTGCCCGGCTTCGCCGGTCCGCTTGATCTGGCTTATCGCGACCACACCCAGGACGGCACCGACGAGCGCCAGCGGCCAGAACAAAAGGCCCAGCAGCGAGGCCACCAGTGAGCTGATCGCCAGGACGTTGGTGCGCTGCGCCTGGCCGGGGTTGTAGTAGCCGCCCGGATACGGTGCGCCGTATCCGGGCGGTGCGCCGAAGCCGGGGGGCGGGCCGTACGGCGAGGGCCTGTCTCTTATACACATCT
>NZ_CP083985.1:1346304-1346389 GCF_020172665.1 [Mycobacterium] zoologicum
CAGTGCTGTGCTGGTGCTGTACCATCAACACGAAAGCGTTGAGGGACAGGTGGTGGACGTGGCTGGAGCTGTTGAGCGGCAGTCG
>NZ_CP083985.1:1346489-1346601 GCF_020172665.1 [Mycobacterium] zoologicum
CGGCGCATGGTCACTCCTGGGACACTATATAACACATTTACGGTGCGCCACTCGCCCGTTGTTATCGGGTGTACTCTTTTTTTTTTAATGATACCGCAACCGCCGAAATCTG
>NZ_CP083985.1:1346626-1404966 GCF_020172665.1 [Mycobacterium] zoologicum
AGATGTGTATAAGAGACAGGGGAACTCGGCGGGCGGATAGCCGGGCGCCGGGGGGTACGGATCGAAGTCCGAAGGGTAGGGCACGCCGCCCGGTTCGGGTCTCGGTGTCCCGGCGGCCCAGGGTTGGTCGGGGTTGCCTGGTGGATTCTCGCCAGAATCTCCGCCGGGAGCTGTCATGCTGTTCAACCTAGCGGATGCACCGGGGGCTGCCTGATGCTCGCCGGTCCGAAAGCCGCCCGGAGTGAGGAGCGTACAAGCCCATGACCAGCCCGTTCCAGCCAGGACAAGGTCCTGATCCGCTCGGTGCGGCGGCCGGCCCGGCACACCGTGATGTGGCCCGGTTACCCACCCCGCCCAAGGGGTGGCCGATCGGTGCCTACCCCACCTACGCCGAGGCGCAGCGTGCGGTGGATTACCTGTCCGATCAGCAGTTTCCAGTGCATCAGGTGACGATCGTCGGCGTCGACCTGATGCAGGTCGAGCGGGTCACCGGCCGGCTCACCTGGCCCAAGGTGCTCGGCGGCGGTGTGCTGTCGGGGGTGTGGCTGGGCCTGTTCATCGGCCTGGTGCTGGGCATTTTCAGTGAGAACCTGACTCAAGCGCTGGTGACCGGCCTGATCGCCGGGGTGTTCTTCGGCTTGATCACCTCCTCGGTGCCGTATGCGATGGCACGCGGCACAAGGGATTTCAGCTCCACCATGCAGCTGGTCGCGGGCCGCTACGACGTGCTGTGCGACCCGCAGAGCGCTGAGCAGGGCCGCGACCTCTTGGCTAAGCTGACTCTTTAAGAGTTCTCGCGGAGGGAGGCGTGGCGTGGCGAGTCGGCGCGGTTGTCTACGCCGGCTGGGAGCGGTCACGCTGACCGGTCTGACCGTCGCCACCGCCGCAGCGGCTTGCGGCTCGGGTGATCAGGCGTCCGGTGCCCCGGTGATCAGCGTGTACACCCCGGCCAACGACGCCGCCACCTTCGACGTGATCGCCCGGCGCTGCAGCCAACAGGCTGCGGGCCGCTACCGCGTCGCCCAGGTCAGCCTGCCGCGAGCCGCCGACGACCAGCGTCTGCAGTTGGCCCGCCGACTCACCGGCAATGACCGGACCCTCGACGTGATGGGCCTGGATGTGGTGTGGACGGCGGAGTTCGCCGAGGCCGGCTGGGCGTTGCCGCTCTCCGACGATCCCGCCGGACTCGCCGAGGCCGACGCCGTCGCCGATACCCTGCCGGGGCCGCTGGCGACCGCCCGATGGCACCAGCGGCTCTACGCCGCGCCGGCGATCACCAACACCCAATTGCTGTGGTACCGGCCGGACCTGATGACCGCGGCGCCCACCACCTGGGACGCCGTGGTCACCCAGGCCGCCCGACTGCATGCCGCGGGCGAGCCGAGCTGGATCGCGGTGCAGGCCAAGCAGTATGAGGGCCTGGTGGTGTGGTTCAACACGCTGCTGGAAAGCGCCGGGGGACGCGTGCTCGCCGAGGACGGCAAGACCGTCACCTTGACCGACACCGCCGAACGCCGAGATGCCACCGTCGCGGCACTGCGAGTCATGAAGGCGGTGGCCACCGCGCCGGGAGCCGACCCGTCGATCACCCAGACCGATGAGGGCACCGCCCGGTTGGCGTTCGAGCAGGGCAAGGCGGCATTGGAGGTCAATTGGCCGTTCGTGCTGCCGTCGATGCTGGAGAACGCGGTCAAAGGCGGGGTGGGATTCCTGCCGCTGCAGCACAATCCGGACCTGGTCGGCAGCGTCGATGACGTCGGTGCGTTCGTGCCCACCGACTCCCAGTACCGGATCGCCTATGACGCCAGCCGCAGCGTGCTCGGATTCGCGCCGTATCCGGCTGTGCGGCAGGGGTACCCGGCCAAGGTGACGCTGGGCGGGTTGAACCTGGCGGTGGCGCGGACCACCCGGCACCGCGCACAGGCCTTCGACGCGGTGCGCTGCCTGCGCAGTGCGGCCAACCAGAAATACGTCGCCATCGAGGGCGGCCTGCCCGCCGTGCGCGCCTCGGTCTACACCGACCCGCAGTTCCAGGCGAAGTACCCGCAGCACAAGATGATCCGCGACCAGCTCACCAACGCCGCGCTGCGCCCGGTGACGCCGGTCTATCAGGCGGTGTCGACCCGGATCTCGGCGACGCTGGCGCCCATCACCGCGATCGACCCGGAGCGCACCGCAGACGAGCTGGCCGTCCAGGTACAAAAGGCCATCGACGGCAAGGGGCTGATTCCGTGACCCCCCGAGCCGACGACGCCGCCTCGCAGCGGCGGCTGGCCGTGCTGTTGGTCGCACCCGCGGCACTGCTGATGCTGGCCGTGACCGCCTACCCGATCGGCTACGCGATCTGGCTGAGTCTGCAGCGCTACAACCTGGCCAACCCCGGCGACACCGCGTTCGTCGGCCTGGCGAACTACCAGACCACGCTGACCGACTCCTACTGGTGGACCGCGTTCGGCGTGACGCTGGGAATCACGGTGGTCTCGGTGGCGATCGAATTCGTGCTGGGGCTGGCGCTCGCACTGGTGATGCACCGCAGTCTGTTCGCCAAGGGGCTGGTGCGTACCGCGGTGCTGGTGCCCTACGGCATCGTCACGGTGGCCGCCGCCTACAGTTGGTATTACGCCTGGACGCCCGGCACCGGATACCTGGCGAATCTGTTGCCCGCCGGCAGCGCCCCGCTCACCCACCAGCTGCCGTCGCTGGCCGTCATCGTGGCCGCCGAGGTCTGGAAGACGACGCCGTTCATGGCGTTGCTGCTGCTGGCCGGATTGGCGCTGGTGCCCGATGACCTGCTCAAGGCGGCGCAGATCGACGGCGCGGGCGCCTGGCGGCGACTGGTGAAGGTGGTCCTGCCGATCATGAAACCCGCCATCTTGGTGGCGCTGTTGTTCCGCACGCTGGACGCGTTCCGGATCTTCGACAACATCTATGTGCTCACTGGCGGCTCCAACGGCACCGGATCGGTGTCGATCCTGGGCTACGACAACCTGTTCAAGGGCTTCGATGTGGGTCTGGGTTCGGCGATCTCGGTGCTGATCTTCGTCTGCGTGGCACTGATCGCGGTGGTGTTCGTCAAGTTGTTCGGTGCCGCGGCACCGGGATCGGGCCAGAAATGACAGACGTTCGCCGCCGCGCGGCGTGGCTGATCATCAACGTGGCCGTGGTGGCCTATGCGCTGGTGCCGGTGTTGTGGATTCTGTCGCTGTCACTGAAGTCGACGTCAACGGTCAAGGACGGCAAGCTGATTCCGTCGTCGGTGACCCTGGACAACTACCGCGGGATCTTCAGCGGTCGCCGCACCGGGTCGGCGTTCGCGTCCGCACTGGTCAACTCGGTGGGTATCGGGCTGATCACAACGGTGATCGCGGTGGTGATCGGAGCGATGGCCGCCTACGCGGTGGCACGGCTGGAGTTCGCTGGCAAGCGACTCCTGGTGGGTGCCGCCCTGCTGATCGCGATGTTCCCGCAGATCTCGTTGGTGACACCGCTTTTCAACATCGAGCGGGCTACGGGTCTGTTCGACACCTGGCCAGGCCTGATCATCCCCTACATCACCTTTGCGCTGCCGCTGGCCATCTACACGCTGTCGGCGTTCTTCTCCGAGATCCCCTGGGACCTGGAGAAGGCGGCCAAGATGGACGGCGCCACCCCGGGTCAGGCGTTCCGCAAGGTGATCGCGCCACTGGCCGCACCCGGAATCGTCACCGCGGCGATCCTGGTGTTCATCTTCGCCTGGAACGACCTGCTGCTGGCGCTGTCGCTGACCGCGACCGAGGCCTCGGTGACCGCGCCGGTGGCGATCGCGAACTTCACCGGCAGCTCGCAGTTCGAGGAGCCCACCGGATCCATCGCCGCCGGAGCGATGGTGATCACGGTGCCCATCATCATCTTTGTTCTAATCTTCCAACGACGAATCGTGGCTGGGCTGACCTCCGGTGCGGTGAAGGGATAGGCCGATGGCAGAGATCGAACTCCTCCACATCACCAAGAGCTACCCCGATGGTGCTGTGGCGGTGAAGGATCTGTCCCTGACCATCGCCGACGGCGAGTTCATCATCCTGGTGGGGCCGTCCGGCTGCGGTAAATCCACCACGCTGAACATGATCGCCGGGCTGGAGGAGATCTCGTCGGGGGAGTTGCGGATCGGTGGCCAGCGCGTCAACGAACGCGCGCCGAAGGACCGTGACATCGCGATGGTGTTCCAGTCCTACGCCCTGTACCCGCACATGACGGTGCGGGGCAACATCGCGTTCCCGCTGACCCTGGCCAAGATGAAGAAGCCGCAGATCGCCGAGAAGGTCGCGGAGGTAGCCGAAATCCTGGACCTGACCGCCCTGCTGGATCGCAAGCCGTCGCAGCTGTCCGGTGGGCAGCGTCAGCGGGTCGCGATGGGGCGGGCGATCGTGCGGCATCCCAAGGCATTTCTGATGGATGAGCCGCTGTCCAACCTGGATGCCAAACTGCGGGTGCAGATGCGCAGCGAGATCGCCCGGCTACAAAGGCGGCTTCGCACCACCACCGTCTACGTCACCCATGACCAGACGGAGGCGATGACGCTCGGCGACCGGGTGGTGGTGATGCAGGGCGGCATCGCTCAGCAGATCGGCACGCCCGATGAGCTCTACGAGCGGCCCGCCAACCTGTTCGTCGCCGGATTCGTCGGCTCACCGGCGATGAACTTCTTCCCCGGCACGCTGACCGCGACCGGCGCCCGGCTGTCGTTCGGCGAGGTGCCGCTGACCGATCAGGTCCGCGACACGATCGGCAAACACCCGGGAACGCACAGCGACGTGGTGATCGGGTTGCGGCCCGAGCATCTCGGTGACGCGGGCCTGCTCGACGCCGACGGGCGCGATCGTGCGGTGAGGTTCACCGCACGGGTCGAATTGGTCGAGTCGCTGGGCGCCGACAAGTACCTGTACTTCACGCCGGAGGAAGCGGCCGACACATCGGCGGAGAACGAGCTGGTGGCCCGGGTTCCGGCCGCCTCGAAGGCGACCGGCGGGCAGCCGATCGAGCTGGCGCTGGACCCCGCCGACATGGTGGTGTTCGACGCCGCGTCCGGGGTGAACCTCAGCATCGCGCCGCCCGCGCAGTGAGCGACGAATTGGACCGGGTGCGCGAGCATCTGGGGGAGCACTTCGCGGCGCAAGGCATCACTGCGGAACCCGCTGTCGCTCGGTTGACCTTCCTGGGTGTCGAGCCCATCGAGGTGCTGCGGTTCGGGCCCGGGCCGGATCGGTTGGTGCACTACGTGTCGGTGGGCTGTTCGCGGCATCCGATGGGTGACCCGGGCGAGATCCTCGCCGACCCGTTGCACGGACCCCGCGCGGAAATTGTGTTGCGCCTGCGGGTTTCCGGTTCGGCGGCCGGACTGGCCCGCAGCCTGGCCACGGTGGCGGCCGCGCCGGTGGTCGAGGGTGTGGTGCTGGTGCCCGACGCGCTGATGGACCTGGGTGGGCCGCTGTGGACCGGCGAGTCCGGTGCGGTTCCGTTCACCGCGATGTTGTTGGGCGACAGTGATATCGACGAGGTGGGGTTGGAGTCGCCGCGTGAGCCGGTGCGGTTCCTGTCGGCCACCCCGATCACCGCGACCGAGGCCGCGTGGGTGCGGCTCAAGGGCGCCGACGCCATGCGCGAGGCCTGGCGGTCCGACGGGGTGGACGTCTTCGACCCCGCCCGCCGGGCCTCCGAGCCCTCGTAGTTTCTGCCGCGAGCGTGCGTGTCTGTACGCCGACACACCGGCTTGGCCCGTACCACTGCGCACGCTCGCGCCGGACGGGACCCGACTCAGCGCCGTGCTGACAAGGTGTTGAGGCGTGCTGCGCGGTGTGGCCGAGCACGCCATCACCGAGATGGGGCGCGCCCTGACAGCCGCCCGACTCGACGCGCTGCCCATCGATCGCGCGATCGCGCACGTCACCGCGATGTTCGTCCGCACCTGCACCGAATTCGCCGCGTTGATCAGCCTGGACGACGTCCACGTCGACCCGGAGACCAAGAACCGTGTCCTGAGGCAACCGTTGCGCCGCTTGATCGCCCGCGGGATGAAAGACGGCACCCTGCGCGGTGATCTCCCCCCGGAAGTGCTCTTCGAAATGTTCAGCGCACTCATCGTGCGGGCGCTGTCGCTGACCGCGGCCGGCACCGTCACACCCGAACACGCCACCGATGCCGTCGTCGCGGTATTCCTTGACGGCACAAGGGAGCTCAGCTCCCGGCGTCAACGCTGAAGCGCGCCGCCCCGCATCGCCACCGTGCGCAGTTGTACGAGATCTGCGGCGTGTCGGCGTACAGACACGCACCCTCGCCCGAAGGGGCGGGGCTCAGAGCCAGCCGTTGCGGCGGAACGCGCGGTAGAGCACCACGCAGATACCCGTCATGACGGCCGTCACCGCCGGATAGCCGAACGCCCAGTGCAACGCCGGCATGTGGTCGAAGTTCATACCGTAGATCCCGGCGATCATGGTGGGGACGGCGATGATGCCCGCCCAGGCCGACATCTTGCGCATGTCGGTGTTCTGCTGCATACCGACTCGCGCCAGTGCCGCCTGCACCAGCGAGCTGAGCATCTCGTCGTAACTGGCGATCTGGTCGGCGGCGCGGCTGTGGTGATCGGCGACGTCGCGCACGTAGCGTCGCACCTCCTTGGAGATCAGATCCTTGTAGTCGGTCTGCATCCGCTGAAACGGCACGGAAAGTGGTGCAACGGCACGCCGCAGTTCGACGACTTCGCGCTTGATCTGGTAGATCGGTTCGACGTCGGTGCGGGTGCCGGGGGCGAACGCCACCTCCTCGATGGCGTCGATGTCGGTCTCCATGAGATTGGTCACCTCGACATAGCGGTCAACCACGTAGTCGGCGATGGCGTGCATCACGGCGTAGGGGCCCAGCCGCATGTGGTCGGGGTCGGTGTCCATCTGTTTGCGGACCTGCGCCAGCCCGCTGTGGTCGCCGTGCCGGACGGTGACGACGAAGTTCTTGCCGACGAGGACCATGATCTCGCCGGTTTCGACGATCTGCCTGGCCAGCACCACCGATTCGTGCGGGACGTAGTTGACGGTCTTGAGCACCAGGACCAGGATCTCGTCGTAGCGTTCGAGCTTGGGCCGCTGGTGGGCGTGCACGGCGTCCTCGACTGACAGTTCGTGCAGGTCAAACGTTTCGGCCACGGCCTGCATCTGGCGGTCGTCGGGCTCGTGCAGGCCGATCCAGACGAAAGCCTGCGTGCCGGCCCCCTCGATCTGGCGCACCTTGGCCAGGGCCCCGGCGGGGGTGAACTCGCCGGGAACCCGCGCGCCATCGGAGTACACGCCGCAATCGACGAGAACTCGCGGAGCCGGGTCGCTCGGGGCTGTCATGGCGAGCCTCCACTCTCGGCGCAGATGCCGGTCAAATGCTACGCGTCCGGCCCCCGCATGACCGTCCGGAGTTTCGGTGTGGCGGTGCGGTGCGCTAGTTTCGATCCGACCGAGACTTCTCCCACATCGAACCCGTTCGAGGAGCACTTGACGTGAGCACAACCCCACTCAAGGTGGCCGTCACCGGCGCCGCCGGCCAGATCGGCTACAGCCTGCTGTTCCGCCTTGCCAGCGGCTCGCTGTTGGGCCCCGACCGGCCGATCGAACTGCGTCTGCTGGAGATCGAGCCCGCCCTCAAGGCGCTCGAGGGCGTCGTGATGGAGCTGGACGATTGTGCGTTCCCGCTGCTGTCCGGCGTGCAGATCGGCTCGGACGCCGACAAGATCTTCGACGGCGTGAACCTGGCGCTGCTGGTCGGCGCCCGCCCGCGCGGTCCGGGCATGGAGCGCAGTGATCTGCTCGAGGCCAACGGCGCGATCTTCACCGCACAGGGCAAGGCACTCAACTCCGTTGCCGCCTCCGACGTCCGCGTCGGTGTGACCGGTAACCCGGCCAACACCAACGCGCTGATCGCGATGAGCAATGCCCCCGACATCCCCAAGGAGCGGTTCTCCGCCCTGACCCGCCTGGACCACAACCGGGCCATCTCGCAGCTGGCGAAGAAGACCGGTGCCAGGGTCACCGACATCACGAAGGTGACGATCTGGGGTAACCACTCGGCCAGCCAGTACCCGGACATCTTCCACGCCCAGATCAACGGGAAGAACGCCGCCGAGGTCGTGGGCGACGAGGCCTGGATCGAGAAAGACTTCATCCCGACCGTCGCCAAGCGCGGTGCGGCCATTATCGACGCCCGCGGCGCCTCCTCGGCCGCCTCGGCCGCGTCGGCGACCGTCAACGCCGCCCGCGACTGGCTGCAGGGCACTCCGGCCGATGACTGGGTCTCGATGGCCGTGGTCTCCGACGGCTCCTACGGGGTGCCCGAAGGCCTCATCTCCTCGTTCCCGGTCACCACCAAGAACGGCGACTGGAGCATCGTGCAGGGCCTGGAGATCAACGACTTCTCCCGCAAGCGCATCGACGCCTCGACCGCAGAACTGGCCGAGGAGCGCGAAGCCGTCACCGGGCTGGGCCTGATCTAACGGCGTTAGGCCCGGCGGGCGACTTCCTGGGCGAGCTGCACCCGGGAGGTGAGTCCGAGCTTGGTGTAGACGTGGGTCAGATGCGTCTGCACGGTGCGGGGTGAGACGAAGAGCCGAGCGGCGATGTCTTTGTTCGGCAGTCCTGCGCTGACCAGTCGCGCGACGTCGAGCTCGGTAGGGGTCAGTGAGCCCCAACCGTTAGGCGGCCGTCTGCGCTCGCCACGGCCACGCTGGGCGTAGGCGATCGCCTCCGCGGTGGACAGCGCGGCGCCGTCGGCCCAGGCGATGTCGAAGTCACTGTCGCCCATCGCTTCCCGCAGGCCGGCCACCCGGGTGTCGAAATCGGCGTCGTGGATCGTGAAGCGGGCGGCGCCGGTGCGCTGCCGGATGCCCTTTGCCGCGCCGAAGAGTCGGGCCGCCTCGTGATAGCTCTCGCCGTTGAATGCCACGGCCGCAAGGCATTCGAAGGCTTCCGGCAGCCCTACCTGGGCTCCGGTATCGGCGGCGATCACAAGTGCCTCATGCAGGTCGCGCTCGGCCCGCTGAGGCTCGCCCAGCGCCATCGCAACCCGAGCACGCGGCACCAGGCCCATGATCCGGTACCACCCCGTCGTTGCAGCGACACCGTCGTCGGCCCACCGCGCCGCGGCAGCCAGATCGCCGAGTGCCAACGCCGTTTCGGCTCGGCACCAGCGGAATATGGCGGCGATCTGGCTGTAGACGCCGATGTGATGCCACATCCGCTCTTGCGCGCTCGCCGCCGCCGCCGCGTCGCCACTGGCCAACGCCACCAGCCCCACCGCCATATGGGCGACGCCCTCGTGCACGCCGCTGAGTTCAGAGCCGGTTTCGATCAGCGCCTCCAGTGCATCTTCGGCTGGGTCGATCTCGCCCCGAAAAGCCAACGTCAGAGCCAGGTTCTGCAAGCCCAGGAACCGGTTGAGCAGGTCGCCGGCGCCGTCCGCCTCGGCGATCATCTCCTGGCAACGCGTGATCTCCCCGGCCAGATCACCCTGCATGTAACGCGCCATTCCCTGCCAGTTTCGGCAGTAGCGCGAGTTGAACTGGTCGCCGAGGGAATCGGCCAGCTCGCGGCCCTGTTGGCCGATCGTGAGGGCGCCGTTCAGGTCACCGGTCACCGCGGCTGCGTAGGTCTGCCAACCGAGGATCTGGCTCAGCCGCCACCGATCGTCGAGTTTGCGGGCGAGCTCGATCGCTTCGGCGAAGTACGGTGCCGCCACCTCCGCCTTGTAGGCGGCAATGCTGACACAGGCTGTCAGCGCCCGGGCCAACAGCGCCTGATCGTCGAGCTCCCGTGCGATCGCGACCGCTTCCTGCGCTTCGTCCAGGCTGTTCAACGCCAGGCCCCACGCGTTGAGAAGTGCGTGATCGGCCAGTGCCCGCGCCCGTATCGGTCGAGCGAGCTCGATGCCCCGCGCAGCGCTGTCGCGCAGCACGTTGTCGAACCAAGCCACCCCTTCGGCGATGCGGCCGTGTCCCAGCCAGAGCGGAAGAAGGGATGAGGCCAGGGTCAATGCCTGCTCTGCCTCGTCGTTCTCCTGGCTCCATGCGTAAGCGGCACGGAGATTATCGATCTCGGCATCTGCTCTGGCCAGCACCATTTCATGACCGTCATGGGGCGGGCAGTCGACCACGGCCGCCATCGCGGTGTAGTGGTCGCGGTGACGGGCGCGGATGGCGTCGGCTTCACCGGACTCGCCCAGCTTTTCCAGTGCGTATTGACGCACCATCTCCAGCATCCGGTATCGCGTTCGGCCGGTGGTGTTTTCGGCGATCACGAGCGACTTGTCGACCAACAGGGTGAGTTGATCGAGCACCTGATGGCTCGCAATGTCCCCGCATCCGGCGACGAACTGGGCGGCGTCGAGATCGAAGCCATCCATGAAGGCGGCCAGTCGCCGGAACAACACCCGCTCGGTATCGGTGAGCAAGGCATGCGACCAGTCGACCGAGGCGTGCAACGTCTGCTGGCGACGTACCGCGCGACGCGAACCGCCGGTCAGCAGCCGGAACCGGTCATGCAACCCCTCGAGGATCTCGTCGAGCGACAACGCGCGCACCCGCGCCGCGGCGAGTTCTATCGCCAGCGGCATTCCGTCCAGTCGCCGGCAGATCTCGGTGATCGCGCCGGCGTTGTCGTCGGTGACATGGAAATCCGGACGGGCGTGGCGGGCACGGTCGGCGAACAGCGTGACGGACTCGTCTGCCAGCGACAGAGACGGCACCCGCCAGACGACTTCGCCGTCCACCGCGATCGGCTCCCGGCTGGTGGCCAGGAACGTCACCCGTGGGCAGGTGCCGAGCAGGCCGAGCAGCAGCGCTGCGGATGCGTCGAGGAGGTGTTCGCAGTTATCCAGCACCACCAGCATCTGCCGCTCGCCGATCCAGCGGATGAGGGTGTCCATCGCGGAGCGGTCCGGCTGGTCCGGCAGGCCCAATGCCCGGGCCGCGATCATCGGCACCAGCTCCGGGTCGGTGATCGGCGCCAGATCGACGTACCAGATGCCGTCGGCGAATCGGTCCGCCAGCAGGCCGGCGACCTGCACCGCCAGCCGTGTCTTGCCCGCGCCACCGGAACCGGTCAACGTGACCAACCGGTTGTCCGCCAACAAGGCCCGCACGTCACCGATCTGCTCGCCACGGCCGATGAAGCTGGTCAGCTGAGGGGGGAGATGGGTGGACGCGACGGTGGTGGACGCCCGCAGCGGGGGGAAGTCGTTGCGCAGATCCGGATGGCACAGCTGCAGTACCTTCTCGGGACGCGGCAGCCCACGCAGTGGGTAGCTGCCCAGATCGATGAGCCAGGTGTCGGCCGGAAGCCGGTCGATGACCAAGGCTTCGGTGATCGCCGAGAGCACGGTTTGGCCACCGTGCGCCAGGTCGCGGATGCGCGCGGTGCGGTTGATCGTCGGCCCGATGTAGTTGCCCGCCCCACTGGTGTGGCCGCGCAGCTGCACCTCGCCGCTGTGCAGGCCGATGCGCAGCCGAATCGGTGCCAGCGGTGCGCGCTGCAGCTCCAGGGCGCAGGCGACGGCGTCGCTGGCCCGGGCGAACGCTGCCACGAAGCTGTCGCCCTCACCCTGCTCGACGGGCCGCACTCCGCCCCGGGCTGAGAGGACTTCGGCGAGGGTACGGTCCAGTTGCGCGATCGCGGCAGTCATCTGTTCGGGCTGGGTCTCCCAGAGCTGCGTGGAGCCCTCGACGTCGGCCAGCAGCAACGTTACCGTTCCAGTCGGGAGCTCGCTCACGCCCAACTCACCCCAGTTCACCGCCGGCGTGTCCGTGCGTTCGCTCATGCTAGCCAGCATGCGGTGCGCGGATACGGCAAAACATCAGCGAAAGGGCGTAGATCTCGGTGCGGACCGTCCGCGGCTCAGCCTGGGATCAAATCGCGGTGGGCCGGGCAATAAACCTCGACCGCCGCGGTAATGGCCCTGGTCATCGCCAAAGTGACGCGGTCGGGCGTGCTCCGCTCAACCGGATTCGCCGCCATCGACCGTTCCGCCATGTCGTCACGCAGTACGTCGAACGACGTGCCGTCGTCGAACCTGACACAGACCCGGTGAGCAGCGGCGATGATGCTCGGCACGTTCTCGACGGCGGGAGCGTGCTCCTGATCGAGCAGCGCCAGGAACCGCTGATCCTGGTCCGGGTCGGCGACCGCCACCGCGCTTCCGACGGCCAGGGCCGCGACGACGACGGCAAGGATTCGGACCAGCCGGATCACCACAGACCGACTCCCTTCCGTTACGGCAATCGCAACCCCGAGTACCCGCACAGTACCCTTGCGAGCGATGTCCGAAAATGTGCCGCAATCCGCGAATAGTGCCCAGATCGTCATCGGAGACGAAGAAATCTTCGAAGCCCACGTGGGCGGAAAGATCTCGGTCGACCTCAAAGCCCCACTGGACAGCCAGCGCGCGCTGTCGATCGCCTACACCCCGGGTGTGGCGCAGGTCAGCCGCGCCATCGCCGCCGACCACACGCTGGCGGCCCGCTACACCTGGGCGCACCGGCTGGTGGCCGTGGTCAGCGACGGCACTTCGGTACTGGGCCTGGGTGACCTCGGCCCGTCGGCGTCGCTGCCGGTGATGGAGGGCAAGGCGGCGCTGTTCAAGACCTTCGCCGGGCTGGACTCGATTCCGATCGTGCTCGACACCAAGGATCCCGACGAGATCGTGGAGACCCTGGTGCGGCTGCGCCCGTCGTTCGGGGCGGTCAACCTCGAAGACATCTCCGCCCCGCGCTGTTTCGAGATCGAGCGCCGGGTGATCGAGGCGCTGGACTGCCCGGTGATGCACGACGACCAGCACGGCACCGCGATCGTGGCACTGGCGGCCCTGATGGGGGCGGCCAAGGTACTCGGCCGGGACATCACGTCGCTGCGGGTGGTGGTCTCGGGCGCCGGTGCGGCAGGCGTGGCCTGTGCCAACATCCTGCACTCGATGGGCGTCTCACAGATGGTCGTGCTGGACTCGCAGGGCATCCTGCATCAGGATCGCACCGACATGAATGAGGTGAAAGCCGAGCTGGCGCAGCGCACCAATCCGACCGGCCTCACCGGTGGCCTGGCCGCGGCGCTGGACGGCGCGGATGTGTTCCTGGGCGCCTCGGGTGGCGTGGTTCCCGAGGAGCTGATCGCGTCGATGGCCCCCGGCGGGGTGGTGTTCGCGCTGTCCAACCCCGATCCGGAGATCCACCCCGATCTGGCCGCGAAGTATGCGGCGGTGGTGGCGACCGGCCGCAGCGACTTCCCTAACCAGATCAACAACGTGCTGGCCTTCCCGGGTGTGTTCCGCGGCGCCTTGGACGCCGGCGCGCGCCGGATTACCGAGGCGATGAAACTGGCTGCTGCCGAAGCGATTTACTCTGTCGTCGCCGACGACCTTGCGCCGGACCGCATCGTGCCCAGCCCGCTGGACCCGCGCGTCGAGCCCGCCGTTGCGGCCGCGGTCGCAACGGCCGCCTCGGTGTCCTGAGCTCGCTGATGTCGAAGCGGCCGGGGCACCAGCGCCCGCGCCTGGGGTGGGCGGCGGTACTTGTCGCCGCCGGGTGTGCGACTCACCCGGGCCCCGCTCCGCTGAACGTGGGAGCCACGCCGGACCCGCAGTCGCAGGTACTGGCCCACCTCTACGCCGACGCGCTGCGCAGCACCGGCGCCGCGGTGCATATCGACACGGTCCAAGATCCGGTGTCCGCGCTGGATTCCGGGGAGCTGACCCTGGTTCCCGGTCTCACCGGCCGGCTGCTGGCTGTGTTCGCCCCCAGCTCACCGGCCCGTTCGGATCGGCAGGTCTACTTTGCGCTGGCCGGTGCGCTGCCGGAGGGGCTCGCGCTTGGCGACTACTCGATCACGGCCACCGACAAGCCCGCGCTGGCCGTGAGCACCGCCACCGCGACCTCCTGGGGCGGCGCCGACCTGTCGAAGCTGGTTCGGCATTGCTCTGGGCTGACGGTCGGCGCGGTCAAGGATGCCCGGACGCCGCCGGTCGTCGGGTCGTGCACGTTGCCCAAGGTGCGTGAATTCCCCGATGCTGCAGCGTTGTTCGCCGCGCTGAATGCCGGTCAGGTCAGCGCTGCGTGGACCAGCACCGCTGACGTGGGTGTGCCCGGCGACGCCGTGGTGCTCAGCGACGGCCGGCCCGCGCTGGTGCGCGCCGAGAACGTGGTGCCGTTGTACCGGCGCAACGAGCTCAGCGAAGCCCAGCTGCTGGCGGTCAACCAGGTGGCCGGCGTACTGGACTCCGAGGCGCTGATCGAGATGTCCCGGCGGGTGACCGGCGGTGCCGACCCGCAGGCCGTGGCCGACGCTTTCCTGGACGAACACCCGCTGGGGCGCTGAGTCACTGCCCGTCAGACTCCCTTTGGGCGGAACCTGGGGAGGACGGACGAGAACAGCTTCTGGTATCGCGAGCCGGTGATACGCACCAGCAGATCCAGTGCCCGGGCGTCGTTACCGATCAGCACCCGGGCCCGGTTCTTGCTGACCCCTTCGAGGATCACCCGGGCGGCCTCCTCGGCGGTGGTCGAGGCCAGTTTCCGGTCGAAGAAGTCGGCCGCCGCCGCCTGATCTATGCCCTCGGCAACGGTGGCGTTTCGGGCGATCGCGGTCTTGATGCCGCCCGGATGCACCGTGGTGACCTTGACCGGGTGCTTGTTGATCGCCATCTCCTGGTTCAGCGCCTCGGTGAAACCGCGGACGGCGAACTTGGCGGCGTTGTAGGCGGCCTGGCCGGGCATCGACAGCAGACCGAACAGGCTGGAGATGTTGACGACGTGCCCGTCACCGGAGGCGATCAGGTGCGGCAGAAAGGCCTTCGTGCCGTTGACCACGCCCCAGAAGTCCACGTCCATCACCCGCTCGATGTCCTTGAACGGGGTGACTTCGACGTCGCCGCTGAACGCGATCCCGGCGTTGTTGTAGATCTGGTTGACCTTGCCGAAGTGCTCCTTGACCTCGTCGGCGTAGGCCAGGAACGCCTCCCGCTCGGTGACGTTGAGCCGGTCGACCTTGAGCTGCACGCCGAGTGCTTTCAACCGCTGCTCGGTCTGGGCGAGCCCTTCGGTGTCGACGTCGCTGATCGCCAACTGCGCGCCGGCGCGGGCCAACTCGATGGCCAGTGCCTGACCGATCCCTGAGCCGGCGCCGGTGACGACGCAGACTTTCCCGGCGAATCCCTGCATGTGCGCTCCCTGCGGTCTGGTGATCAGCCGAGCCTATCCGGTACCGCCGGTACTGGCCTGACCCCACCCGCCGAGCGTGCAGAAAGGTCCGGGCCCACCTGGGACTTTGGCGGACGTTTCCGCACGCTCGCGGGAAGGGGCAGGGAAGGGGAGCGCCTACCCGAACGCGAGGTCGAGGATCTCCTGCTGCTCGACGGCATGCACCTTCGACGACCCCGACGACGGCGCCGACATGGCGCGGCGCGAGATCCGCTTGACGCCGGTCAGCTTGTCCGGCAACAACTCCGGCAGCTCCAGGCCGAACCGCGGCCAGGCACCCTGGTTGGCCGGCTCCTCCTGCACCCAGAAGAACTCCCGCGCGTTCGGATAGCGGTCCAGGGTCTCGCTGAGGCGGCGCTTGGGCAGCGGCGCCAGCTGCTCGATCCGCACGATCGCCACATCTTCGCGGTTGTCCTTGATCTTGCGGGCGACCAGTTCGTAGTAGAGCTTGCCGCTGGTCAACAGGACCCGGGTGACCTTGCCCCGGTCGCCGGTGCCGTCCTCGTAGGTGGCCTCTTCGAGCACCGAGCGGAACTTCACGTCGGTGAAGTCCTTCACATCGCTCACCACCGCCTTGTTGCGCAGCATTGACTTCGGCGTGAAGACGATCAGCGGCCGCTGGATCCCGTCGAGGGCATGGCGGCGCAGCAGGTGGAAGTAGTTCGACGGGGTCGACGGCATCGCGATCGTCATCGAACCCTCCGCCCACAGTTGCAGGAACCGCTCGATACGCCCGGAGGTGTGGTCGGGGCCCTGGCCCTCATGGCCGTGCGGCAGCAGCAGCACCACGTTGGACAGTTGGCCCCACTTGGCCTCGCCGGAGGAGATGAACTCGTCGATGATCGACTGGGCACCGTTGACGAAGTCGCCGAACTGGGCCTCCCACAGCACCATCGCATCCGGGTTGCCGACGGTGTAGCCGTATTCGAAACCGACTGCGGCGTATTCGGACAGCGGCGAGTCGTAGACCAGGAATTTGCCGCCGGACGGGGTGCCGTCGGGGTTGGTGGCCAGCAGCTGCAACGGGCTGAACTCGGCGCCGTTGGCCTGGTCGATGATCACCGAATGGCGCTGCGAGAACGTGCCGCGGCGGGTGTCCTGCCCGGACAGCCGGATCAGCTTGCCGTCGGCCACCAGCGAGCCCAGCGCCAGCAGTTCACCGAATGCCCAGTCGACCTTGCCCTCGTAGGCCATCTCGCGGCGCCGCTCCAGCACCGGCAGCACCCGGGGATGCACGCTGAAGCCCTCGGGTATCGCCATGAACGCATCCCCGATGCGGGCCAGCATCGCCTTGTCCACCGCGGTGTTGAGCCCGCGCGGCACCTGCTGCTCGGATTCCACCGACTCGCTGGGCAGCGCGGCGTGCTTCTCCAGTTCGCGGATCTCGTTGAACACCCGCTCGAGTTGGCCGTGGTAGTCGCGCAGCGCGTCCTCGGCCTCCTTCATCGAGATGTCGCCGCGGCCGATCAGGTCTTCGGTGTAACTCTTGCGCACGCCACGCTTGCCGCCGATCACGTCGTACATGTACGGATTGGTCATCGACGGGTCGTCGCCCTCGTTGTGCCCACGGCGGCGGTAGCACAACATGTCGATGACGACGTCCTTGTGGAACTTCTGCCGGAAGTCCACCGCCAGCCGACCTACCCAGTCGCACGCCTCCGGGTCGTCGCCGTTGACGTGGAAGATCGGCGCACCGATCATCTTGGCGACGTCGGTGCAGTATTCACTGGACCGGGAGTGGTCCGGAGCGGTGGTGAATCCGATCTGGTTGTTGACGACGATGTGGATGGTGCCACCGACCCGGTACCCGTGCAGCAGAGCCATGTTCAGCGTCTCGGCCACCACGCCCTGGCCGGCGAAGGCCGCATCGCCGTGCATCATCATCGGCACCACCGAGAACGCCTGCCCGGTTTCGCCGTCGGCGCCCCCGTGGTCGAGCAGGTCCTGGCGAGCTCGCACGATGCCCTCGAGCACCGGGTCGACGGCTTCCAGGTGCGACGGGTTCGCGGTCAGTGATACCTGAATGTCGTTGTCGCCGAACATCTGCAGGTACACCCCGGTGGCACCCAGGTGGTACTTGACGTCGCCGGAGCCGTGCGCTTCTGCCGGGTTGAGGTTGCCCTCGAACTCGGTGAAGATCTGCGAGTACGGCTTGCCGACGATATTGGCCAGCACGTTGAGCCGGCCACGGTGCGGCATGCCGATGACGACCTCGTCGAGGCCGTACTCGGCGCACTGGTCGATCGCGGCATCCATCATCGGGATGACGGTCTCGGCGCCCTCCAGGGAGAAGCGTTTCTGCCCGACGTACTTGGTCTGCAGGAAGTTCTCGAAGGCTTCGGCGGCATTCAGCTTGCTCAGAATGTATTTCTGTTGTGCCACAGTAGGTTTGATGTGTTTGACCTCGACGCGCTCCTGCAGCCACTGGTGCTGCTCAGGTTCGAGGATGTGGGTGTACTCCACACCGACGTGGCGGCAGTAGGCGTCGCGCAGCACCGAGAGGATCTCCCGTAGCTTGCGGTAGTCACCGCCGGGCAGGCCTTCGACCTTGAAGTCGCGGTCCAGGTCCCACAGCGTCAGGCCGTGGCTTTGCACATCGAGGTCGGGGTGGCTGCGAAACCGGGTGTTGTCCAGCCGAAGTGGGTCGATGTCGGCCATCAGGTGGCCGCGGTTGCGGTACGCGGCGATCAGCTCGACGACGCGGGCGTTCTTGTCGACGATCGAGTCCGGGTTGTCGGTGCGCCACCGGATCGGCTCGTAGGGAATGGACAACTCGAAGAAGATCTCGTCCCAGAACGCGTCCGAGAGCAGCATCTCGTGCACGGTGCGCAGGAAGTCACCCGATTCGGCACCCTGGATGATCCGATGGTCATAGGTGGAGGTCAGCGTGATCAGCTTGCCGACCCCGAGTTCGGCGATGCGCTGCTCGCTGGCCCCCTGGAACTCCGCCGGGTACTCCATCGCGCCGACGCCGACGATCGTGCCCTGCCCGGCCATCAGCCGAGGCACCGAGTGCACGGTGCCGATGGTGCCGGGGTTGGTCAGCGAGATCGTCACCCCGGCGAAGTCCTCGGCGGTGAGCTTGCCGTCCCGGGCGCGCCGCACGATGTCCTCGTAGGCGGCGACGAACTGCGCGAACCGCAGTGACTCGGACTCCTTGATGGCGGCCACCACCAGCGAGCGCTTGCCACCGGGGCCGTGCAGGTCGATCGCCAGCCCGAGGTTGGTGTGCGCGGGTGTGACCGCATTCGGCTTGCCGTCGATCTCGGCGAAATGGCGGTTCATGTTCGGGAACTGCTTGACCGCCTGCACGATCGCGTAGCCCAACACGTGGGTGAAGGAGATCTTGCCGCCACGGGTTCGCTTGAGCTGGTTGTTGATGACGATCCGGTTGTCGATCATCAGCTTGGCCGGCACGGCGCGCACGCTGGTGGCGGTCGGCACCTCCAGGGAGCTGGCCATGTTCTTGACCACCGCGGCGGCCGCTCCGCGCAGCACCTGGACCTCGTCGTCTGCCGCCGGTGCCGGCGCGGACGCCTTCGGGGCGGCCGGCGCCGCAGCGGGGGCCGGCGCCGCAGCGGGGGCCGGTGCCGGTGGGGCAGCGGTGGCCGATGCCGGCGCGGGAGCCGCCGGGGTCACCGGTGCGGGGGAGCCGTCGGGCCGGTAGTCGGCCAGGAACTCATGCCAGCTCGGGTCTACCGAGGAAGGATCGTCGCGGAACTTGCGGTACATCTCCTCGACTAGCCACTCGTTCTGACCGAAGGGTGAATTCATACCGCTCACGACAGCTTCTCGCCTCGTTTCCTGGTCGTCCGACGGTGTAGGTGCGCTGCGCCCCGTGCCTCATAAAGGCTAGCCCCTCGCAGTTATTCCGGCAGGCGGGCCACCTGGTGACTTTCGGCCCTGGGTCAGGCCGAGCTGGTTTGGGAGTCGGGGTGATCGCGAAGGCCCGGCAGCAGGTGCAGAGTGACCGGCCAACGGTCGGCCGGGGCACCGAACGCCTTGCGGGCATTCCCGACGATCTTTTTGCCCATCAGGCGGTTTCCGATCGCCCCGATCAGGGCGCCCAGTCCGACCGGCAACAGCTTGCCGAACGCCAGGGCTCCGCGGCGCAGGGTGAAGCGTTTGACGAAGTACCGCATCAACCGGGAGTTCAGCTCCTTGACCGCCGGTAGCGGTATCGCGGCCACCCCCGCCGACCCCTCGGCCAGCCATGCGCCGCCGGTGCGGCCCGAGCCGAGCAGGTCGGTGATAGCGCTCTTACCCTCGTCGCTGACCAGCACCGCCAGCACCAGCGCGCGGCGGCGCTCCCGATTGTCCACCGGAATGCCGTGCACCTCGGCTACCGACAGCACGAAGAACGCGGTGGCCTCCAGGAAGACCGCGGTCTCGCCGGCGACCGCCGACAGGGCCATCAGGGTGCCGATCGCCGGGATCGCCGCGGTGGCGCCGACGGCGGCACCGCTGGCCGTCGCGGCCGCGAGATATCGCTTCTCCAGTCTGGCCACCACCTGCGCCGGGCCGGCGTCGGGTTGGAGGCGGCGCACTCGCTGCACATAGGCGCGCACCGCGGGACCCTGTACTCGTTCGCTGCGTTCGATGACCTGCGACAACACTCGGGCTGTCATACCCGGCTTGCCCTGGTCGGGGGTCGGCGTCAGCTCCTGCGTCGGCCGGCGCCGTCGAAAGATGCCCATAGGTTGCCCTCCCATTGCGGCTCAGTTCTGTTCAGGCTAACGCCCCGGAAGATGTCTACCCGCTCCGAACGTCCGGTCAGCGAACCGCTGCACAGACGCTGCGAGTTGTTGTCGCCGACATCTGTCCGTAGCGTCGCATCGAGGTGGCGCAGTGATGGGAGGAACGGCGCTTTGAGCGAGCCGGTCAACCCGTGGAACGCACTGTGGGCGATGATGCTCGGCTTCTTCGTGATCCTGGTCGATTCCACGATCGTGGCGGTGGCCAATCCCCGCATCATGGTGGCTCTCGGGGTCGGCTACGACACCGTGATCTGGGTGACCAGTTCCTACCTGCTGGCCTATGCGGTGCCGCTGCTGGTGGCCGGGCGGCTCGGCGACCGGTTCGGCCCGAAGAACCTCTACCTGATCGGGCTGGCGGTGTTCACCGGCGCCTCGCTGTGGTGCGGCCTGTCCGGGGGCATCGAGGTGCTGATCATCGCGCGCGCGGTGCAGGGCCTGGGCGCCGCCCTGTTGACCCCGCAGACCCTGTCGGTGATCACCCGGACCTTCCCGGCCGACCGGCGCGGCATGGCGATGGCTGTCTGGGGTGCGACCGCCGGGGTGGCGACCCTGGTCGGCCCGCTGGTCGGCGGGGTGTTGGTGGACCGACTCGGCTGGGAGTGGATCTTCTTCGTCAACGTCCCCATCGGTGTCGTCGGCCTGGTCATGGCCGTCGTGCTGATCCCCGACCTGCCGATTCAGCGCCATCGATTCGACCTGATCGGGATGATGCTGTCGGGGATCGGGCTGTTCCTGGTGGTGTTCGCCCTGCAGGAAGGCGAATCGCAGGGGTGGGCGCTGTGGATCTGGGCGCTGATCGGCGGCGGCCTGTTGTTCCTGGCGGTGTTCGTCTACTGGCAGGCGCTGATGAACGGCGAGCCGCTGGTGCCACTGCACATCTTCCGCGACCTCGACTTCGGCCTGTCCAACATCGGGGTGGCGGTCATCGGGTTCGCGGCCACCGGGATCGTGCTGCCGGTGATGTTCTACGCGCAGGTGGTGTGCGGCATGTCACCGACGCGATCGGCGCTGCTGACCGCGCCGATGTCGATCGTGACCGGGATACTCGCTCCGGTTGTCGGCAAGATCGTCGACCGGGCCCATCCGCGGGCCGTCGTCGGATTCGGCTTCTCGCTGCTGGCGATCGCACTGACGTGGCTGTCATTCGAGATGACGCCGGTGACACCGATCTGGCGACTGTTGCTGCCGTTCGCGGCGATGGGCGGCGGCATGGCGTTCATCTGGTCGCCGCTGGCCGCCACCGCCACCCGTAACCTGCCGCCGGAGCTGGCCGGTGCGGGATCGGGCGTCTACAACGCGACCCGTCAGGTGGGCGCGGTGCTGGGCAGTGCCGGCATGGCCGCGTTCATGACGTCGCGGATCGCGGCCAACATGCCGCCGATGCCGGGTGGGCCTGGAGCGGGGCACCCCGGCCTGCACCTGCCGGAGTTTCTGCACGAGCCGTTCTCGACGGCGATGTCGGAGTCGGCACTGCTGCCCGCGTTCATCTCGCTGTTCGGGGTGGCCGCGGCGCTGTTCATGGTCGGCCACGTCTTCGGTCCCGGGCGGCGGACGGCCGGGCCGGAGTTCGATCACGACGATGCGGGCCCGGCTGAGCCGGATGAACCGCGGCCGGTCAAGCGGCGGGTGGAGCGCGTCAGCATTCCCCGGCGCTTCGCTGAGGTCGATGTGCCGCACGGGGCCGACCGGCCGACGATGGTGCTCCCGCGCCTCACCCCGATGGTCACCCCGATGGCGCCTTTCACTCCCGTCGCCGCCGTCCCTTCCGTTACTCCCGCCGCCCCTGTTGCCCGGCCGGTTCGGGTCCGCTTCGAAGACCCGATCACCGAACCGCTGACCCGCAACGGGTTTCACCTCGAGGCCGGCCAGCATTTCCGTCCGGTGGTCAATGGGACTCCGGTGGACGTGCTGGCCAAGTTCGGGATCACCGGTCAGCCCTCGAAGCGCCGCAACCGGCACTACCGTGAAGATCCGGATGACACCGACCGCATCGGTCGGCGCATCTGACGGCTATCGGGTGGTGTTGCCGACGATCTCCACGCCCCTGCCGTTCCAGTGAAACTTCACGGTGCCCGACAATCCCGGGATACCGCTGGCGGTCTGCAGCGCCACCGTGTCGCCGTTGCTCTGGGCCAGGTCGATCCCGCTGAACCCATAGGTGTCCGGCACGGTCTGCGGGAGGAACTGCCCGAGGTGAAAGAGCACGGCGCGTCTGCTCGGGTTCTCGGCGTTGGTGTTGGCCTTCACGATCACCGCCGACAGGTCGGCGCAGTCGCTGTAGTTGCCGGTCAGCGGTTCCGGGCTCCACGGCTGGCCGCTGCGCGGATCGCGGGGCAACTCCGAGACGGCCTTGGCGATCGCCGGGGCGGCCAGGTTGACTGCGCACGGGTCGGCGGGCTGGGCGCCGGTGCTGGGAGGGGGCGCGGTCGGGGGCGGCGCCTCGGCGACAGCCGGCGGGCTGGTGTTCTGCGGTGTCTTGGCGACGGTGGAGTCACCCGAGCCGCACCCGGCCAGCAGCATTGCGGCCAGAGCACCGGCGAACAGGCCTAACGGTTTTACAGCACCCGACACACCGGGCACCGTACCGTCGCGCCGGTGCCGTCGCCGGGAGGCGCGGCCGGGGGCCGCTGTCGGTTGTTCGGACGATAGTGGTGACGCCCGTGCGCCGTTAACGTGCTGACGCATGCGGCGATGGTGTCTGGTTGTGGTCGGCGCGCTGGTCGCCGTTCTGGTGGCCGGTTGCGGCGGCACGCAACACAAGTCTGTGAAGGACGAGGCGAGTCCGGCGTCGGTGCCCACGGTGCTGATCGTGGACGCGTCGGGTTCCATGACCGAGGCCGATGCGCCGGGGCCGCGGATGGATGCGGCCAAGCGGGCCGCGAATGGATTGATCGAGGGCCTGCCCGACGGTGCGGCCATGTCGCTGCTGACCTACGGCACCAGTACCGGCTCGACCGACGCCGAGAAGGCCGCCGGCTGCCGGGACGTCACGGTGCTGATCCCGTTGGGGGCGTTGGACCGTGGGAAGATGCAGACGCAGATCGACGGATTGGTGGCCTCGGGGTACACCCCGATCAGTCTGGCTTTGACCACGGCGGTGGGGCAGTTGCCGGGCGGCGACCAAGAGCAGGCGATCGTGTTGGTCTCCGACGGCGAGGACACCTGCGACACGCCGCCGTGTGACACCGCCGGGCAGATCAGGTCGGCGCACCCGAACCTGACGATCTCAACGGTGGGGTTCAAGACCGAGGGCGCGGCCAGCGACCAGTTGCGTTGTATCGCAACGTCTGCCGGCGGAATCTTCGTGCAGGCCGACAATGCCAACCAGCTGGCGGCTCGGCTGCTGGCGACGCAGAACCTGGCCCAGGCGCAGAATTCGTTGTCGGGCAGTGGTTTCGGCGGCATCGAGTTGGGTGACAAACTCGCCGACATCCGCAAGGCGCACCCCGATTTCCCGGATGCGCCCACGTCGGGATCGGTCCGGGTGGTCTACGTCGACTGCGATTACGTGTTCGTCGACGGTGTGCTGGACTCCATCGAGCCGCACGGCGGTGGACGCACCATCGACGGGGTGGTCCCGGGTACCGCGCTGAGCCGGGTGTCCGAGCTGTACGGTGCCCCGGTTCTGACGGAGTCCGACGGCCACGGCGGCTACCGCCTGACCTACCGCGCCAACGCGGGCACCGACGCCGGCTACCGGGTGGTCGTGCAGGACTACTCCGAGTCCGGCGGCACCGTGTTGGGCACGGTCAAAACGATCGTGCTGTGCCGGTGTGCACCCAAGGCCGGGGCCGCGCCTGACGTCGCGCCCGCGCCGCAGGCCGCAAGCGGCGGGGAACCCGAGAAGGTGGTGCTCAAGCCGGTCAACGCCCGCGGAGACGTGCAGCCGGGCTGGATGAAGGACGACCGCAATCGCAACGTGTCGATCGACTGTTCCGACGGGATCGCGTCGCCGTTCGACGCGACCAGCGGAGTTCGCAGGTGCTACCCGAACTCTGAGGGCGCCTACGCCTGCTGGCCGACCGCCGGCGGGAACTACGCGCTCTGTCTCGTCGACCCGTTCACCAAGACGCTGAAGCTGTACGCGGCCGAGGGGATGGCGAAGCCGGTGGGTTCGCTCGACGGGCCGCCGCGGCCACTGGGCCTGCTGTTGGACGACGGCACCCAGTGTCGTGCTGTGGTCGGCGGTTCGTGGGGACCGCGAGGAGCTCCCGATTACGTATGTGGGTCCGGCTCCCCATTTCTGGGGATCTGGGGATTCGGTGGATCCACCGTGGAGGTCGGTGGCGAGACCGGATCGGCGACGACGCACCAGGTGAAAACCGCGTACTACGTAGGGATGGCGTGATGGTCAAACAGTGGATGCTGGGTCTGTCCGTGCTGGCGCTCGCGGGTTGCACGACGTCGACGCACCACGAACACCCGGGTGCCCAGCCGGAGATGGGCCCGGGTTCGCTGGAAGCACCGGCGGCTGTGTCGGTGGCGGACCCGTGCGCGGCCGGGCCGGCCGGATGTGAGCAGCTCGGCACCGTCGATGTGGACGGCGACGGCGTCGCGGACCGGGTCGGTGTCGCCACACAGTGGCTGACCCCGGAGCAGCATGAGATCGGCGCGGTGCTCACCACGGTACGAGTGGCCACGGCCACCGGCATCCGGCAGCGCGAGGTCAACGGCACCCTGATCTTCGGGGACCAGTCCGGCCCGCGTGATCTGCTGATCGGGGCCTATCCGATCAGCCGCACCCAGGGCGCCGATCTGGTGCTGCACACCGCCCGCGGCCAGGGCGGCCCGGACGAGTTCGTCGTACTCGGTTGGAGTGGCAATGATCTGGCGCCGGTTCCGCAACCGGCCATCGCCGAGTCCTATCCCGGCGACCCCGGTGTCTGGCAACTGTCGGAATCCCACGGGCGGCAACACTGGGTGAGCTGTTCCTCCGGCGGATCGATCTCGGTGACCAGCGAGGCGGCCGGTGAATCGACGGGCGGAACGCTTCCGGGCGGCGGCATCATCGAAACCGACCACTGGACGTTCACCAACGGGCAATGGTCGCCGGCCGGTTCGGAGAACGCCGCCAGCGACGATTTCTCCTTCCACATCGATGCGCACAAAGACGCCTTCAAATGTGAGGATCAGCTGCAGCGATAGATCGGCGCGTCGTTGCCCGTAGACTGCGAGGCGCTATGACCTCGCCTGACGCCCCCGACGTGACCTTCGCCGACCTGCAAATCCACCCTTCGGTCCTGCAGGCCGTCGCCGACGTCGGGTACGAGACCCCGTCGGCGATTCAGGCCGCCACCATCCCGGCGTTGCTGCAGGGCTCCGACGTCGTCGGGCTGGCGCAGACTGGCACCGGCAAGACCGCGGCGTTCGCCATCCCGATCCTGTCGCGGATCGACGTCACCAGCAAGGCCACCCAGGCGCTGGTGCTGGCGCCGACCCGCGAGCTGGCGCTCCAGGTGGCCGAGGCGTTCGGCCGCTACGGTGCGCACCTGCCGCGGGTCAACGTGCTGCCGATCTACGGCGGCGCGTCCTACACCGTGCAGCTGTCCGGCCTCAAACGCGGCGCCCAGGTGGTGGTCGGCACCCCCGGCAGGGTCATCGACCACTTGGAGCGCGGCACCCTGGACCTGTCGCACCTGGACTACCTGGTGCTCGACGAGGCCGACGAGATGCTGCAGATGGGCTTCGCCGAGGACGTCGAGCGCATCCTGTCCGACACCCCGGAATACAAGCAGGTGGCGTTGTTCTCGGCGACCATGCCGCCGGCGATCCGCCGGATCACAGCCAAGTACCTGCACGAGCCGGTCGAGGTCACCGTCAAGGCCAAGACCGCTACCGCGGAGAACATCACCCAGCGCTATATCGAGGTCGCCGGCCCGCGCAAGATGGACGCCCTGACCCGGGTGCTGGAAGTCGAGCAGTTCGAGGCGATGATCGTGTTCGTCCGGACCAAGCAGGCCACCGAAGAGGTTGCCGAAAAGCTGCGTGCCCGAGGCTTTTCCGCATCCGCGATCAACGGCGACATCGCCCAGGCGCAGCGTGAGCGCACCATCACCGGGCTCAAGAACGGCAATATCGACATCCTGGTCGCCACCGACGTCGCCGCCCGCGGCCTGGATGTGGACCGCATCTCGCACGTCGTCAACTACGACATCCCCAACGACCCCGAGGCCTACGTGCACCGGATCGGGCGCACCGGCCGCGCCGGCCGGTCGGGAACCGCGCTGCTGTTCGTCAGCCCGCGAGAACGCCACCTGCTCAAGCTGATCGAGAAGGTGACCCGGCAGAAGCTGATCGCCGCCGATCTGCCCAGCGTCGACGACGTCAACGCGCAGCGGGTGGCCAAGTTCGCCGACGCCATCACCACCCACCTGGGCGGCTCGGGCATCGAATTGTTCCGCCGCCTTGTCGAGGACTACAGCCGCGAGCACAACGTGCCGATGGCCGACATCGCCGCCGCGCTGGCGTTGCAGTCCCGCGACGGCGAGGCGTTCCTGATGGTGGAGCCTCCGCCGGACAAGCGGCGTGAGCGCGTCAAGCCGGATCGTGATGGCGGCCGCGACGACCGCAAAGGCCCCCCGAAGGAAGGCTTTGCCACCTACCGCATCTCGGTGGGTAAGCGGCACAAGGTAAACCCCGGTGCCATCGTCGGAGCGCTGGCCAACGAAGGCGGCCTGCGCCGCAGCGACTTCGGCCACATCAGCATCAAGGTGGACCACTCGCTGGTGGAACTGCCGGCCAAACTGCCCGGTAAGACCTTCAAAGCCCTTGAGCAGACCCGCATTCAGGGCCAGTTGATCAACCTGCGCCGTGACCACGCGGCCGGAAAGCCCGAGCGTCGCGACCGCGCCGGCGGTGCACACCGGAAACGGATGGAATGACGGACCGGGTCGCCTCGCTGACCGGTGTTCGCGCGGTGGCGGCGATCCTGGTGGTCGGCACCCACGCGGCCTACACCACCGGCAAGTACACCCACGGCTACGCCGGTCTGGCGGGTTCCCGGATGGAGATCGGGGTGCCGATCTTCTTCGTACTCTCCGGCTTTCTGTTGTTCCGGCCGTGGGTGCGGGCTACCGCATTCGGGCGTCCGGACCCGTCGGTGCGCCGCTACGCCTGGCATCGGGTGCGGCGGATCATGCCGGCCTATGTCGTGACGGTGCTGCTGGCCTATGTGATCTATCACTACCGGACCGGTGGTCCGAATCCTGGCCACAACTGGATCGGCCTGCTGCGTAACGTGACACTGACCCAGATCTACACCGACAATTACATGTTCGGCTATATACACCAGGGCCTCACCCAGATGTGGAGCCTCGCAGTCGAAGTCGCCTTTTATGTGGTGCTTCCGCTGCTGGCCTGGCTGACTTTGGTCGGGTTGTGCCGCCGGCAGTGGCGGCCGTGGCTGCTGCTGGCGGGACTGGTGGCCATCGCCGCGATCACCCCGGCCTGGTTGACTCTGGTGCACGCAGGCGACTATCTGCCCGACGGTGCCCGGCTCTGGCTGCCGGCCTATCTGGCCTGGTTCGTCGCCGGGATGGTGCTGGCGGTGTTGCAGGCCATGGGTGTGCGCTGCTATGGCTTTGTGGCGATTCCGTTGGCGCTCATCTGTTATCTGATCGCCTCCACCCCGCTGGCCGGGGCGCCCACCACATCGCCGGCCAAGCTGTCGGAGGCCCTGGTCAAGGCGGGCTTCTACGCGGTGATCGCCGCGCTGGCGGTGGCGCCGCTGGCGCTGGGCAACTCGGGCCTGTACGCGCAGTGGCTGGCGAGCCGGCCGATGGTGTGGCTGGGGGAGATCTCGTATGAGATCTTCCTGGTCCACCTGGTGCTCATGGAGGTGGTGATGGTCAATGTGCTGCACTACCCGGTCTACACCGGTTCGATGCTGAACCTGTTCGTGGTGACGATGATCGTCACCGTGCCGGTGTCCTGGCTGTTGCACCGGTTCACCCGGGTGCCCCCACCTCGCCCAGCGTGAAGTTGGTCTCACGCTGGAGGCTTGAACGTGAACTTGGCTTCACGCTCGGCGGGGGAGGGAGGGGCGCGTCGGCGACACCACGACCGGCACCACGAACTCGGTGAGCATGGTGCGCTCGTCGTCGGCGTCGCGGCCCGGGAAACTCAACAACGACGTCATCACCCGGACCACCCAACGGGCGCGCTGCTGCACGGCCTCGGGGTCTTCGGTGCCCAGCGCGGACAGGAATGTCCGGACCATTGCGGCGATGACGTCGGATTGTTCGGCCATCGCGACACCGATCGGCGGGCCGGTCTCGGCGAACCAGGACGCCAGCGACGGGTTGCTGCGCACCAGGGTCAACGACTCGGTGATCCCGGTGACCAATCGCTGCGCCGGGTCCTCGATACCGGACAGGCGCTGGGTCAACTCCTGATACAGCGCATTCGCCCAGCGGTGCACGTAAGCGGTGTAGAGCGCGTCACGGCTTTCGAAGTACCGATACAACGTGGCACGGGAACAGCCTGCCGCGCGGGCGATCTCGTTCATGCCGACCGAGGCGGGGTCGCGCTCGGCGAACAGCTTCTCGGCGGCGTCGAGGATCTTCTCGGCCGCCAGTTCGCCGCGCTGGTCGGACAGCCAGGCCCGGCCGGCCATCATGACCCGACGGTGAACGGTACCGTCACGGGGCGGCGCACATAACTGCCACCGGCCCAGCTGATCCCGGCTTCGTCGACCGAATAGTCCGGGCACCGGGCCAGCAGTTCCTCCAGCGCCACCCGGGCCTGCATCCTCGCGGCCTGGTTGCCGATGCAGTGGTGTGCGCCGTAGCCGAAGCTCAGGATCTGACGCGGCTTGCGCAGCACGTCGAGTTCCTCTGCGGTGGGCCCGAATTGGCGCTCGTCGCGGTTGGCCGAGCCGTACAGTAGCAGGGCCCGCCGACCAGCCGGAATGGTGCTGTCGCCGATGATCACGTCGCGGGTGGCGGTGCGGGCCAGGCCCTGCACCGGTGAGGTCATCCGCAGCAGTTCCTCGACAGCCTCGTTGATCAGTGTCGGGTCGTCGACCAGCAGCTTGCGCTGATCCGGGTGTTGATACAGCAGTTGCGTTGAGCCGCCGAGCATTCCGGTGGTGGTGTCGTTGCCGCCGGTGACCATGGTGAACGCGAAGGCCAGGATCGCGAAGATCCCGGCGTCGTCTCCGGGGGCGCCCATGCCCGCCGCCACCAGATGCGACACGGTGTCCTCGCCCAGGTCGGTGCGGCGTCGTTCGATCAGTCCGCTGAAGTATGTCATCATCTCGAGCACCGCATCCCCGGCCGAGGCGACGCCGTCGGGGTTGATGGTGGCCGCGACGACCGCCTCGGTCCAGCGGTCGAACTGGGAGCGGTCTTCGGCCGGCACGCCGAGGAAGTGTGCGACGACCATCGAGGGCAGCGGCTTGAACAGTTCGGCGACGATGTCGCCGCTGCCGGCCGCGCGCAGCCGCTCGATACGTTCGACGACGAACGCGCGCACCTCCGGCTCGAGCTGTTTGACGTGGGCCGGAGTGAACGCGCGGGCCACCAGCTTGCGGAACTCGGTGTGCTGCGGTGGGTCCTGCATCACCATCGGGGGGTTGGCGGCCAGGCCGATCATCTCCAGGTCGCCGTAGTTGATGGTCAGGCCCTTGGCCGAGGAGAACGTCTCGTGGTCCGAGGCCGCCGCCCAGACGTCGGCGTGCCGGGACAGCACGTAGTAGTCCTGGCTGGGGTCGTGCTCGGGGACCACATGGTGGACGGGGTCGTGCTCGCGCAGCGCGGCATACATCGGCCACGGGTTGTGCCAGGTGTCGGCGTTGCACGGCTCGAACTTCGGATGAGACATCGTGGTCGGCATGTCTCATGAATACGACATAAGCGCGTTGCTGTCAATGCTCACTTCTCCGCGACCGTGCAGTAATGTCCGCCAAACTCGCAGGTCGGCGGGGACATTACTGCACGCTCGCGCGGGAAGGGGCGGGTCAGATACCCGAGCCTGGGTTGAGGATGTTCAGCGGATCCAGCGCGGCTTTGACCCGCTGGTTCAGCGCCATCGCGTCGGCGCCGAGCTGCTCGGCCAGCCACGGCCGCTTGAGCCGTCCGACCCCGTGCTCGCCGGTGATGGTTCCGCCGAGGGCGATCGCCAGATCCATGATCTCGCCGTAGGCGGTCTGCGCGCGGTGAGCCTCGTCGGGATCGCTCGGGTCGTGCACGATCAGCGGGTGGGTGTTGCCGTCGCCGGCGTGCGCGATGACCGAGATCATCAGCCGGTGGGTGGCTGCGATCTGTTCGATCCCGGTGATCAACTCGCCCAGCCGCGGTAGCGGCACGCCGACATCCTCGAGCAGCAACGGGCCCTTCGCCTCGACGGCCGGGATGCAGAACCGCCGGGCGGCGACGAATCCCTCGGCCTCAATCGGGTCGTCGGTGGAGAACACGTCCTTGGCGCCGTGCTCGCCGAACACCAGGGCGATCAACTCGATGTCCTCGGTGCCGGCGGCCCCCCGCTCGTCGGAGGCCGCCACCAGCATGGCCGCGGCTTCGCGGTCCAGCCCCATCCGCAGGTGATCCTCGACGGCGTTGATGGCCACCGAGTCCATGAACTCCAGCATCGACGGCCGCAACCGCCCGGAGATGTCGAGCACCGCCTGCGCCGCGGCCTCCACCGAGTCGAAAGTGGCCACCACCACCGCCGAGTTGGGTTGGGCCGGCAACAGTCGCAAGGTCACCTCGGTGATCACTCCCAGGGTGCCCTCGCTGCCGACGAACAGTTTGGTCAGCGAGAGCCCGGCGACGTCCTTGAGCCGGGGCCCGCCGAGGCGCACCGCGGTGCCGTCCGCCAGCACCACCTGGATGCCCAAGACATAGTCGGTGGTGACGCCGTACTTGACGCAGCACAGCCCGCCGGCGTTGGTGGCGATGTTGCCACCGATGCTGCAGATCTCGAACGACGAAGGATCCGGTGGGTACCAGAGTCCTTGTGCCGCTACGGCTTTCTTCACCTCGGCGTTGAACAGTCCGGGCTGGCACACCGCGGTCCGGGTGACGGGGTCGACGGTGATCTCGCGCATCTTCTCGGTGCACAGCACGATCCCGCCGTCGACGGCGGTGGCACCGCCGGACAGCCCGGTGCCCGCGCCGCGGGTCACCACCGGAATCCGGTGGGTGGTGGCCCAGCGCATGACGGTCTGCACCTCTTCGGTGCGAAGCGGGCGCACCACCGCCAGCGGATTGCCCGCCGACGGGTCCAGCGCATTATCCTGCCGGTAGCCCTCGGTGATCGTGGGGTCGGTGACCACCATGCCCTCGGGCAGGTCGGCGATCAGCTGGGTCAGTGTGTCGGAATCCACGCAGGTGATCCTACGGAGTTGCTGATCCGGCACGATGGACGAATGCTCGACCATCCCCGTACCGGCCAGCCGTTCGAATCTCCCGTGCCCCCCGGCTCCGGCTGGCCCGGCGACCCGGCTACCCCGGCCACCCCGCAGGCCCTAGACGCCGCTCAGGTGGCGCAGCTGGCCGGCCAGACGAACTCGATCGAGGAACTAGACGCCCTGATCAGCGTCTGCCGGGCCTGCCCGCGCCTGGTCGCCTGGCGAGAAGACGTCGCGGTCACCAAGCGGAAGTCCTTTGCGGACCAGCCCTATTGGGGACGCCCGGTTCCCGGTTGGGGATCAGCCACGCCACGCATCGTGATCGTCGGGCTGGCGCCGGCGGCCAACGGCGCCAATCGGACCGGGCGGATGTTCACCGGGGACCGCTCCGGTGATCAGCTCTACGCCGCCCTGTACCGCGCCGGTCTGGTCAACCAGCCCACCAGTGTCGATGCGGCAGACGGTTTGCACACCAACGACATTCGGATCGTCGCCCCGGTGCGGTGTGCGCCGCCGGACAACAAGCCGACAACGGTCGAGCGCAACACCTGCGCGCCGTGGCTGGACGCTGAGTGGCGGTTGCTGGCCCCCCACGCCCGGGTGCTGGTGGCGCTCGGCGGCTTCGCCTGGCAGGTCGCGTTGCGGATGGCAGCTGAGCGGGTGCCCAAGCCGAAACCGAAGTTCGGCCATGGCGTCGTTGCCGAACTCGGCACCGACCTGCGGTTGATCGGCTGTTATCACCCCAGCCAGCAGAACATGTTCACCGGCCGGCTGACCCCGGCGATGCTCGACGACATCTTCGGCCGGGCGGCACTCATCGCCGGGTTGAGGGACTGACCTGGGCCGCGAGACGGAATCTGACGACGCAATATCGGCGTGTCGCGTCGTCAGATTCCGTCTCGGCGCCGAGTTTGCGCCGACCGGGGAAGGTTCAGCCGGCCGACGGCGTTGCCTGACTACGTGCGCCTCTCCGTCCTCGATCTTGTCCCGGTCCGTACCGACCAGTCCACCGCCGACGCCCTCGCGGCCACGGTGAAGCTGGCCCAAACCGCCGACCGGCTCGGATTCACCCGCTACTGGGTGGCCGAACACCACAACATGCCCGCGGTGGGGGCCACCAGCCCGCCGGTGTTGCTGGCCTACCTGGCCGCACATACCTCCCGGGTGCGGCTGGGTTCGGGCGGGGTGATGCTGCCCAACCACGCTCCGCTGGCGGTGGCCGAGCAGTTCGCGCTGCTGGAGGCTGCCGCGCCCGGCCGCATCGACCTGGGCATCGGCCGCGCACCCGGCTCGGACCCGGTCACCTCGGTCCTGCTGCGCGGCGGGGCCGGCCGTGACGATCGGGATATCGAGAACTTCCCCGACTACCTCGACCAGGTCCGGGCGATGATGAGCAGCCGCGGCGTGCAGGTCCAGTTGCGTGACGGCGACTACCTGCTCAAGGCCACCCCGGCCGCCGTGAGCGAACCGAGGCTGTGGCTGCTGGGCTCCAGCATGTATTCAGCGCAGTTGGCGGCGGCCAAGGGCCTGCCGTACGTGTTCGCGCACCACTTCTCCGGTCAGGGCACCGAGGAGGCGCTGGCCTACTACCGGGCGAACTTCACCCCGAGTCCGTTGTGCGCCGAGCCCACGACGTTTCTGACGGTCAACGCAGCGGTCGCCGAAAGCCATGATGAGGCAATCGCTTTGATGCTGCCCAACCTGCAGATGATGGCGCGGTTGCGCACCGGCCGGCCGTTGGGCGCCGTCGAGTTGGTCGAGGACGCGAGCGCGAACCAGGTCTCCGATGCCGAGCAGCGGATCATCGACGGCAGTCTGCGCCGTGCGGTCGTCGGCGCCCCCGCCGAGGCGGCCGGCCAGATCCGGGAGCTGGCAGAACATTTCGGCGTCGACGAAGTCATGGTCAACCCGGTGGCCTCGGCTCACCGCGGCACCGACCCCGCCACCGCTCCCGGGCGCGAGCAGACCCTCGAGCTGCTCGCCAAGGAGCTGTTCTAGCGGTTGATGACGGTGGCCCCGAAACCGCTGGGGCGGTAGTCGATGTAGATCGGGTCCTGCGAGAACGGGTAGTAGCCGGAGTTCATCGACGGGTCCGACCAGATATACGGGCCGTTGGCCGCGGTTGTGGTGTAGGAGTACAGCAGGGTCTGGCCGTCGGCGGTGTAAACCGAGATGACGGTGCCGACCGGTACCTGCGACCCGATCCCGGCGCTGGGGAACAGCGACGGGGGCAGGGCTCCGTACATGCCGCCGGAGTCGATCGAGGTGGACACCGGCACCGGAGTTCCGCCGTTGATGGACACCATGGTCTCGACGAACGGGGACCCGGGCAGGGAGATCTCCGGGGTCATCGGGTTGGGCCCGAATGTCACCTGCCCAGTGGTCTCGTCGATCAGCACGCCCTGGTTCAGCGCGCCCGGCAGCGCCGAGATGATCGTCGACGTTCCGGTGTAGCCGTTGTTGGGTCCGATGCCGAGCACACCGACGATGCCGTACTGGTTGAAGTAGTTCGTCATCAGAGTGTTCGACGACGGGTCGACGATGTTGACCGCGGTCGGGTCGGTGACCAGGCCGCTGGGGCAGGTGCCGGTCTTGTCGCAGAAGCCGACGGTGGTGTCGTAGGTGTGATAGCTGTAGCTCTGCCCGTTCAGTCCGGCGTAGCTTGCGCTGCCCGAATAGACCGAGTTGCCCAGACCGTTGCTGCTGCCCAGTAGCGTCAGACCGGTTGAACCCGTGTCGATCTGGACCGCCACCGGCGCGCCGCCGTTGATCGAGATGTAGACGATCGGGCTGATCCCGCCGCTTTGCAGGTACAGCGGGATGGTGGCGTTGAGCGGGCTGGTCGGACCGGCCCCGTTGGAGCCGCCGCCCGAGCCGGCGCCGCCGGCACCGTGGGCGCCGTTGGCGCCGTTGTTGCCGACCGTGCCACCGCCACCGCCCGCACCGCCGTTGCCGCCGTCGCCGCCGTTGGCTCCGGCGCCACCGGTGGCCACACCGCCCGCCGCTCCGCCGACGCCGCCGTCCCCGGCTGCCCCGCCGTGGACATTCGTGCCTACCAGGGTGGTGTTGCCGCCGTTGCCGCCGTCACCACCGCCGCCGCCCGCACCGGCGTTACCGCCCGCGCCGACGTGGGCACCCGAACCGCCGGCGCCCGCGTTACCGCCGGCGCCACCTCCTCCGCCATTGCCGCCGCTGGAACCCTGCGCGTAGAAACTGCCGGTGGCGTTACCGCCGTCGCCGCCGGTACCGCCCACGCCGCCGTTGCCGCCGAGTCCGCCGTCGAATCCGGTTGCGCCGGCACCGCCCGTGCCACCGGCTCCCGCCGCGCCGCCGTTGCCGCCGTCACCGCCGATCCCGACCGGCGCCGCGTTGATCCCGGGCTGGGCGAAGGTGCCGGAGCCGGGTGCACCACCGTCACCGGCAGCCCCGCCGCTACCGCCGTTGCCGCCGATACCGCCCGCACTGGCGACCCCGGTGCCGCCGGTGCCACCGCCGCCGCCGCTGCCGCCGTTTCCGCCGGCACCTCCGTCGCCGTTGGTGCCGAAGCGGCCGTGCTCGTGCAGGGCGACATTGCCCGCGTAGGCCGAACCGGCCGAGCCGCCCTGGCCGCCGGCGCCGCCGTTGCCGCCGTCGTAGCCGCTGCCTGCGCCGGTGGCCCCCTGATCGCCGAGCCCGCCGTTGCCGCCCGCACCTCCGGCGCCGCCGTCGCCGCCGCTGCCGTACTGCACGTTGTTGGCCACGTCCAGGGTGGCGATGCCGTTACCGCCACCGTTTCCACCGGCCCCGCCCTTACCGCCCGCGCCGCCGTTGCCGGTGTTGGCGCCGTGCGCGCTGACGCTGCTGCCGCCTGCGCCACCGGCTCCGCCCTGCCCGCCGTTGCCGCCGCTGCCCGGCAGGGTGGCGCTGGGTGGTAGGGCTGATTGGTCCAGGCCGCGACCGCCGTCGCCGGCCGCACCGCCGCTGCCGCCGGCCCCGCCGTTGCCGTCGCCCAGCGAGTTGCCGCCCTTGCCGCCGGCCCCGCCGCTGCCGCCGTCGCCGGCATTGCCGCCGTTCGAGCTGGCGACCCCGTTAACACCCGTGGCGCCGGCGCCGCCGTTGCCACCCGCCCCACCGTTGCCGTGCAGGCTGCCGGTTCCGCCGTTGCCGCCGGCCCCGCCGGATGCACCCGCGGTGGTTGCGCTGAAGCCGTTGCCGCCCGTTCCGCCGTCGCCGGCGTGGGCGGTCGGCGCCGCGCCGGCCGAACCGGTGGCCCCGGTGGAAGAACCCGCGCCGCCGTTGCCGCCCAGGCCACCGGCGCCGACGGCGCCGCCGTTGCCTCCGTTACCGCCGTTGACGTGGGCGACGCTGCCGTCGGTGCCGTTGCCCCCGTTGCCGGGAGTGCCGCCGGTCCCGCCGGTGCCGCCCGCGCCGCCGACGCCCTGCTGACCGACAGCGCCGTGCGCGGCGGTGCCGCCCGCGCCGCCGACACCACCGGTCCCGCCTTGTCCGCCGGCTCCGCCGTTGCCGCCGACTGTGCCGTCGGCCCCGGCCGTGGCGCCGTTAGCGCCGGTGAATCCCGCGCCACCGGTGCCGCCGGTGCCGCCGACGCCGCCGGTGCCGCCGGTTCCGCCGTTGCCGCCGAGCGCGCCGCCGTTTCCGCCGGCACCGCCGGCTCCGCCAGTGCTGCCCTGCCCGCCGACGCCGCCGCTGCCGCCGACCGTGGTCGCGTCGATTCCCTGCCCGCCGACGCCGCCGTTGCCCCCGGTTCCGCCGGTTCCGCCGTTGCCGTACGCGCCGCCGTCGCCGCCGGTTCCGCCGGTGCCGCCGACTCCGCTGGCGACCGAGAATCCGTCGCCGCCGTCGCCGCCGTTGCCGCCGGTCTTCTCGCCCAATCCCGCCGCGCCGGCCAGACCGTCGGCGCCGGTTCCGGTCAGGCCGCCGGTCCCGGCCGCGCCGCCCGCCCCGGCGGCTCCGGCCTTGCCGGTGTCTCCGCCGTGGCCGCCGGCGCCGCCGTCGATGTGCGCGGCGGTGCCGGCCGCACCGGTTCCACCGTTGCCGCCCGCTCCGGCTATGCCGCCGTTCCCGCCTTTCCCGCCGTCACCGTTGGCGCCGGCCGCACCGTGGCCAGAGGCTCCACCGGCCCCACCGGCTCCGCCCCGACCGCCGTTGCCCCCGTCGCCGCCGTTGTGGGCGTCGCCGCCGGCGCCCGCTTTGACGGCGAAGTCCCCGGTGGCACCGTTCGCACCGGTCGACCCGGACCCGCCGTTGCCGCCGGCCCCGCCGTTGCCGCCGCGTCCGCCCTCGCCGTACTGCGCCGACAGGCTCGAGCCGCCGGCACCGCCGACACCGCCCACGCCGCCGGCGGTCCCCACGGCACCAGAGGTGCCCGCCACACCGATCCCGCCGTCGCCGCCGGCGCCACCGTTGCCGAAGAACCAGGCCACCGCGTCGCCGCCGGCACCACCGGCCCCGCCCACGCCGCCGGACAGCGCCGCGCCGCCGTCTCCGCCGGCGCCGCCGTTGCCCATGAACGATCCGCCGTCGCCGCCGACGCCGCCCGCAGCCCCGGCTCCGCCGTCGCCGCCGGTGCCGCCGTCACCGAACATGCCGGCCGCGCCGCCGTTGCCGCCGATGGCTCCGGCCAGGGTCTGGTCGTATCCGTCGCCGCCGTCGCCGAGCCACAGGCCGCCGGCGCCGCCGTCGGGGTTGTCCGCGGTGCCGTCGACGCCGTTGCCGATCAAGTACTGCCCGGCCATCGCGTTGAGGGAGTTGTCGAACTGGATGCCCAGCGGGCTGGTGATCCAGGCCTGGGCCTGGGCGTGCAGTGCGGCGTAGATGTCGAAGCCGAACGAGGCGTCCATCGGGCCGGGATCGGCGATGCCCGCCGCCGGTGTGAACATCTCGACAAGCCAGTCCATGTCCCAGGAGTCGGCCTGCGCCGGCGGGCTCATGCCGAACGCTCCGATGGTCCCGGCGGCCAGGAATGCCCCGATCGCACAACGAGTCCCGCGGCGCCGCTGCGGATCGCGTCGTAAGCCCATGGCCCTCACCTGTCCGTTTCGAGGGCGAACCCCGGCGGCCACACGCTTAGGGGCGTGCGATGAAAGTCAAAGTACTACCGAAGCGTTCCCTTAACAACGGACGCTTGGGCTCGGCGAGGCGAATTGTCGCCGACTAAGTGGATTTCGGCGTAACCACCACGATCGGGATCGGCCGGTTGGTGCGCCGCTGATAGGCGTCATAGCGATTGGCGTTGTTGGTGTTGACGATCCGCCACAGCCGTGTGTAGTCCGGATCGTCGGGCAGCACCGGCCTGGCCGTGGCGTCGAGCCGGGCGGGCCCGACGTTGATCTCGACGTCCGGGTGGGCCTTGAGGTTGTGGTACCAGCCGGGGGAGCGGGGTGCGCCACCCATCGACGCGACGATCAGATAGGTGTCCCCGTCGCGGGCGTAGCTCAACGTCGAGATCCGTGCCGCGCCGGTCTTGGCGCCCACGGTATGCAGCAGCAGGCTGGGCGGTATGCCCGGAAACCGGTGCCCGATCCACCCGTTGGTGCCCTGGTACAGCGCGCCGTGCAGCCGCAGCAGCCGCCCGCCGAGCCGCTGCTCGATCCAACCGGCAATGTCCATGGGCCTCAGTCTGCCCGGCCGGCGTCGACGTCCGCCAGTGCCGCCCGCAGCAACTCCGCGGTGCGCTCCCGGTCCGGGTCGCGCCGCAACAGCATGCCCTTGGCGAACGCCAGCTTGTCGCCGCTGCGCCGCGGCACCACGTGCAGATGGATGTGGAAGACGCTCTGGAACGCGGCCCGGCCGTCGTTGATCGCCAGGTTGTTGCCGTCGGCGTGCAGGCCCGAGATCCGCGCCGCCTTTGCGATCCGCTGGCCGAGCGCCACCATGCCGGCCAGGGTGGCGGGCGGGGTGTCGGTCAGGTCGACGGTGTGGCGCTTGGGAATCACCAGGGTGTGGCCCGCGGTGAACGGCCGGATGTCGAGCAACGCCAGGTACTCGTCGTCTTCGTGGATCCGCACGGCCGGCGCATCACCGGCGACTATGGAACAGAACACGCAGCTCATCGTGGTCATGCCAGTGCGCCGCCGATCGCCTCGATGGCCCGGTCCAGGATCGCCCGGGTGGTCGCGAAGTTCAGCCGCGCGAATCCCGGGCCGCCGCCGAACGGCAGTCCGGGGCTCAGCGCCACCTTTGCATCGGCCAGCAGCAGGTCGGCCGGCTCGGCGGGCAGTCCCAGTGACCGGAAGTCCACCCACGCCAGGTAGGTGGCTTCGGGGTTGCTGATCCGCAGCCCCGGCACCGCCGCCGGCAGCGCGGCGGTCAGGTGGTCGCGGTTGGCCCGCAGATAGCCCAGCAGCTGATCGAGCCAGTCACCGCCAACGGTGTAGGCGGCGATGTTGGCCCGGATGCCGACGGTGGAGGCGCCCATGGTGTGCAGGAAGTTGATTCGGTCCCAGTCGTCGGCGTCGCGCTGGTTGGACAGCATCACCTGGGCGCACATCAGCCCGGGCAGGTTCCAGCCCTTGGACGCCGACATCAGCGTGACGACGGTGTCGGCGGCGGTCTCCGACACCGAAGCCGCCGCGACGTGGCCGCGGTCATAGACCAGCGGGGCGTGGATCTCGTCGGCGATCACCCGGGCGCCGTGCCGGGCGGCGACGTCGGTGATCGCGCGCAGTTCGTCGGCGGTGAACGAGGTGCCCAGCGGATTGTTCGGGTTGCACAGGATCAGCGACCCCGCGCCGGCGGCGAACGCGGCGTCCAGCGCGTCGAGGTCCATCACGTAGCGACCCGATTCCTGTTGCGCCATGGGGATCTCCACGCGCTGACGGCCGGCGACCCGCAGCACGTCGAAAAACGGCATGTACGCGGGAACGGGCAGCACCACCGGGCTCTCCGGGCGGGTGAGGAAGGCGATCACCACCTCCATGCCCTTGAGCACGTCGGGCACGGTCCGCACCCACTGCGCGGGCACCGCCCAGCCGTAACGCTGCGCGCACCAGGCCGCCGCGGCCACCGGCAGTGCATCGGAGTCGAACACCGGGTAGCCGAACTCCTCGGTGTCGGCCCAGTCGCGCACCGCGGCCAGCACCGGCGGCGCGGTGGGAAAGTCCATCTCGGCGATCCACAGCGGCAGCACGCCCGCGTCGAATCGGTTCCACTTGATGGTGTTGCGGGCGCGGAGTCGGTCGGGGGTCAATGCATCGAAGGCTTCAGCCACACCGACAGTCTGCCGCGCGATACGTTGGCCGCGTGGCTGATCCCGAGATCGACGACCTGCTCGACGGGTTGGAGGGCACCGCGCGTGCCGAACGCGCAGAGCTGATCGACTGGCTTCTTGAGCAGGGCGTGACGGCCGAGGAGATCCGTTCCTCGGCGTCGCCGACGTTTCTGGCGTCGCGTCGGCTGATCGGCGACGACGGCACCTACGTCTCGGCACGGGAGGTCGCTGCGGCGGCCGGGGTGGATCTGGAGCAGTTGCAGCGCATCCAGCGGGCGGTCGGACTGCCGTGGATGGACGATCCAGATGCCCACGTGCAGATGCGTGCCGACGGCGCCATCGCCGAGCATTCGCGTCGCTTCATCGAGGCCGGCATCGACCCGCAGCAGGCCATTCAGACGCTGCGGGTGTTGGCCGACGGGTTGTCGCACACCGCAGATCTGATGCGTTCCACGGTGGTGGCCGCGATCGCCGAACCGGGTATTACCGAGTTGGAGATCGCGAAGCGGTCCCGCGACATGGTGGCCGGGCTGGCGCCGCTGCTGGGCCCGTTCGTGCAGGACATGCTGATGATGCAGTTGCGCCATCAGCTCGACATCGACGAGGTCACCGAGGGGGAGCGCCGGGCGGGTGCGCCGGTGCCGGGGGCGCGGCAGGTGGCGGTGGCATTCGCCGACCTGGTGGGTTTCACCCGGCTCGGCGAGATGGTGCCGCCGGAGGAGCTGGTTCAGCTGGCGGAGCGGCTGACGGTGCTGGGACATGACATCGCCGTTCCGCCAGTGCGCTTCATCAAGACGATCGGCGACGCGGTGATGTTCGTCAGCCCGGAACCGGCGCCGCTGGTGGACGCGATGCTCAAGCTGGTGGAGGCCGCTGAGGCCGACGAGAGCCTGCCGCGGCTGCGGGCCGGGATCGCGGCGGGCCAGGCGGTGAGCCGGGTCGGTGACTGGTTCGGCTCCCCGGTGAACCTGGCCAGCCGGGTGACCGGGGTGGCGCGGCCGGGCGCGGTGCTGGTGGCCGAGTCGGTTCGGGTGGCGCTGGCCGAATCCGGGGATTTCCGTTGGTCGTTCGCGGGTAAGCGGCATCTGAAGGGGATCAGCGGTGAGGTGAACCTGTACCGGGCGCGGCACGCGCCGGCGGCTTGAGAGCTGTTTCCGCCGGCCACGAGCAGCTCCGGGCCCAATGCCGGTTGACCGGGGACCATTGGCCCCTGTTGCCGGCGATCCGTGACCGCGAACCTGTGGATAACGAACCCGCGGAGGTGGATCATGCTCGACACGGCAGTGGAGTCCGAAGTTCTCGCCGATGCGGTGCGACTGGCTTGCCGGGCCCCGTCGTTGCATAACAGCCAACCCTGGCGATGGGTGGCCGAGCACGGGCGGCTCGACCTGTTTTTGGATTCGACCCGAGAGGTCCATGGGGACCGATCGGCGCGTGAGGCGTTGATCAGCTGTGGCGCGGTGCTCGACCACCTGCGGGTGGCGATGGCCGCGGCCGGCTGGACCGCCGAGATCGAGCGGTTCCCCGACGCGCAGCGCCCAGAGCACTTGGCCGCGATCGGCTTCACCGCCGCCGGCCGAGTCACCGACGCACAGCGGTACAGCGCGAGCGCGATCCTGATGCGACGTACCGATCGCCTACCGTTCATGGCGCCGAGCTATTGGGAACGGTTCGAGGTGCTGCTGCGTAGCAGCGTCAACGAACCGGTGCGGCTGTCCGTGGTCGACGACGAGCTGCGGCCCGCGCTTGCGGAGGCTTCGCAGCTGTCCGAGGCGCTGCGCCTGTACGACTCGGCGTATCACGCCGAACTGAACTGGTGGACCGCACCTTTCGACGTCGCCGACGGCATTCCCGAGAGTGCGCTGGTCTCGGCGGCGGAGAGCGACCGCGTCGACGTGGGGCGGACGTTCCCGGTCACCCATAACCGCGAGCGGCGCGTCGAGGTCGGCGACGACCACTCGAAGATCGTGCTGCTGTCCACCGCCTCCGATGATCGCAGCGATGCGCTGGCCTGCGGCGAGGCACTGTCGACGGTTCTGCTCGAATGCACGATGGTGGGTTTGGCGACCTGCCCGGTGACGCACCTGACGGAGGTTCCGGCGGGCCGGGCGTTGCTCGCCGGCCTGGTGGGCCGCGATGACCTGCCGCAGATACTGATTCGAGTCGGTGGCACGCCCGCGCTGGAGCACATGCCGGAGCCGACGCCGCGGCGCCCGCTTGCCGATGTCTTGGATCTGAAGGGCTGACCGGCAAGACAAATAGGGCAGGCCCGGTCAGACTTGGCGAGGCGTCTTACGCATCCTGCGCGACTGGCTTTCACTCGCGGGGCCAGCTCTTCGGTACGGCCATAACCGGGCCTGCTTCGCGGTCGAATCTACGCCGGTGACCACTGGTCAGCAATGGTTGATTTCGCCGGCCATCTCCCAATACGCGCCGCGCCGGGCCACCAGTTCGGCGTGCGTGCCCTGCTCGACGACCCGGCCCGCCTTCATCACCACGATCAGGTCGGCGTCGCGGATCGTCGAGAGCCGGTGCGCGATGATGAAACTGGTCCGCCCCCTGCGTAATTTCCGCATCGCGCGCTGGATCAGCAGTTCGGTGCGGGTGTCCACCGAACTGGTCGCCTCATCCAGGATGAGCAGCTGAGGGCGGGCCAGAAAAGCCCGGGCGATGGTGATCAGCTGCTTCTCTCCGGCGCTGATGCCCGCCCCGTCATCACTGAGCCGGGTGGCGTAGCCCGTGGGCAGGGCGCGCACGAACGCATCGACATGCGCGGCGCGGGCGGCGGCCAGCACCTCGTCCTCGCCTGCGTCGGGCCGCCCGTAGCCGATGTTTTCCAAGATCGTCCCGGTGAACAGCCAGGTGTCCTGCAACACCATGCCGATCGAGGACCGCAGCGCGGAGCGATCCAGCGTGGTGATGTCGACGCCGTCGACCAGGATCTGCCCGTGATCGACGTCGTAGAACCGCATCAGCAGGTTGACCAGGGTGGTCTTGCCCGCTCCGGTCGGCCCGACGATCGCCACCGTGGCGCCCGGCTCCACCACCAGCGACAGCTCGGAGATCACCGGAACACCCGGGCGGTAACCGAAGTCGACGTTGCGGAACTCCACCCGCCCGCGGAACTCGTTGAGCGCTAACGACGACGATGACGGTTCCTCCGCCTCGTCAAGGAACTCGAACACCCGCTCGGCGCTGGCTGCCCCGGACTGCAGCATGTTGTACATCGAGGCCAGGTTCCCCAGCGGCTGGTTGAACTGGCGAACATAGGCGATGAACGCCTGAACGCTGCCCAAGGTGATCTGCCCGGTGGCCACCTGCAGTCCGCCGACCACCGCCACCGCCACGTAGCCCAGGTTGGCGATCAGGCCCGTCGCCGGCGACACCAGACCGGAGAGGAACTGGGCTCCGAATCCGGCCCGGTACATTTCGTCGTTGCAGTCGTCGAACCGCTGCTGTGCCCAATCCCGGTGCCCGAATGTCCGTACCAGCGTGACGCCGCTGTAGGTCTCCTCGACGTGGGCATTCAGCCGCCCGGTCGCGGCCCACTGCGCGGCGAACAACCGCTGCGAGCGCCGGGTGATCGCCCGCACCGCCAGCAGTGACGCCGGCACGCCCAGCAGGGTGATCAGCGCCAGCACAGGGGAGATGGACAGCATCATCGCCAGCACCACCAGCACGGTCATCACCGAGCTGAACAGCTGACTGACCGTCATCGACACCGACGTCGCGGTGTTGTCGACGTCGTTGGTGACGCGGCTTAGCAACTCGCCACGACGAGAATTGTCGAAGTAGCGCAACGGAAGCCGATGGATCTTGTCCTCGACGTCGCGGCGCAGCGCCAGCATGGTGCGCTGCAGGATCATGTTCAGCAACCGGGCCTGCGTCCAGACCATCACCGCGGCAACCAGATACAGCCCCATCGCCAAAATCAGGGTGCGGGCCACCGCGCCGAAGTCCACTCCGACGCCGGGCACCACATCCATGCCGGACAGCATGTCGGCGTAGGTGCCGTGCCCGGCGGCGCGCGCGGTTTCGATCGCCTGCTGCTTAGTCGTGCCCAAAGGCAGGCCGCGGCCGATCACGCCGTTGAATATCAGGTCGGTGGCGTGGCCGAGGATGCGCGGTCCCGCAACCCCGATCCCGATGCCGCACAAGGACAGACCCACTACCCCGGTCACCAGCCGCAGCGAAGGGCGCAGGCGACGCGCCAGGCGCCAAGCGGTCGTCGAGAAATCGACGGCGCGGGCCCCAGGATCCGGCGCGCTCATAATCCCGCCACCGTCTGGGATTCGGCGAATTCGGCATAGGTGGGGCACCCGTCCAGCAGTTCGGCGTGCGTCCCCGCACCGACCACCCGCCCGTCGTCGACGACGATCACCTGATCGGCCTCGATGACCGTGGAAATACGTTGCGCCACAATGATTACCGTTGCGTCAAAGGCGACCTCGCGCAGGCCCGCGCGTACCCGGGCATCGGTCAGAGTGTCCAGTGCCGAGAACGCGTCGTCGAACAGGTAGATCGAAGGCCGGCGGATCACCGCCCGGGCGATCGCCAGCCGTTGCCGCTGCCCGCCGGACAGATTGATCCCGCCCTGGGCCACCGGCATCGCCAGCCCCTCCGGGTGCGACGACACGAAATCGGCGGCGGCCACCCGTAATGCGTCCCACATCTGCGCGTCGCTGACGACAGCATCCGCGGCCAAGCCGTAGCGCAGATTGTCGGCGACGGTGCCGGAGAACAGATAGCCGTGCTGGGGAACCAGGCCGATGCCCGGCCACAGCTCCTCGGGGTCGCGCTCGCGCACGTCGACGCCGTCGATCAGCACCGCGCCGGCGGTCACGTCACGCAGCCGGGCGATCAGCGACACCAGCGTGGACTTTCCCGAGCCGGTGGAGCCGACGATCGCCACGGTGCTGCCGGGCACAGCGGTCAGAGAGACGTCGTGCAGCACCGCCCGGTCGGCGCCGGGGTAGCGGAAGCCGACCCCGGCCAGCCGGACCTCGCCGGCGACAACAGCCGGCGCCACCGGAGAGGAGGGCGCACCGATGCTCGGTTCGGTGGCCAGCACTTCGCTGATCCGCTCGGCGCACACCGAGGCACGCGGGAGCACGGCCAGGATCATGGTGGCCATCAACACCGCCATCAGGATCTGCATGAAGTAGGACAGGAACGCGATCAGCGAGCCGACCTGCATCTGCCCGGCGTCGATGCGCAGCCCGCCGAACCAGATCAGCGCGACGCTGGAGGCGTTGATGGTCAACGTGGTGGCCGGCAGCATCAGCGCCTGCAGGTTGCCGACCGTCAGCGAGGTGTCCGACAGCGCGTGGTTGGCGCGGGCGAACCGGTCGCGTTCGTAGGGTTCGCGGGCGAACGCGCGGATCACCCGGATCCCGGTGAGCTGGTCGCGCAGCACCCGGTTGATGTTGTCGATCAGCATCTGCAGGCGGCGGAACTTCGGCAGCATCCGCGCCACGATCGCGTAGTTGGCCAGCGCCAGCACCGGCACGCTGACCGCCAGCAGCCAGGACAACCCGGCGTCCTGGTGGACCGCCATCAGCACCCCGCCGACGCTCATGATCGGCGCGGCGACCAGCACCGTGGTGCCCAGCTGCGTCACCAGCTGGATCTGGCGGACGTCGTTGGTGGTGCGGGTCAGCAGGGAGGCTGTGCCGAACTGGGCGGTCTCGCGCTCGGAGAACCCGATCACGGCTGCGAACACCGCTCGGCGCAGATCGCGGCTCAGTCCGGCCCCGGTGCGGGCGCTGAAGTAGACGGCGGCGACGGCGCACAGCACCTGCGCGGCGCTGACGGCCAGCATGAGCAGGCCCAGCCGGACGATGAGGGCCGTGTCGCCCCGGATGACGCCGTCGTCGATGATCGTGGCGTTGACGGTGGGCAAGTACAGCGACGCGCCCGTGCTGATCAGCTGCAACGCCATCACCGCCGCGATCGCCCCGCGGTAGGGCCCGATGTAGCAGCGCAGCAGCGCCAGAAGCATGGGGTTACTGTCGCACACCAGTGCGGGCCGGGGGCGGCAGCCGCGACACAAACCGACTGGTCACCCCGTGTGTCGTGGTTGTCCGGGTGCGGTGCCGCTACAGTGCATCGTGTGCGGCTCACATTGACGGTCCCGGCCCTGCTGGCTGCTGCCATGGTTCTCGGCGGTTGCTCCGACTCCGGCTCGTCGACCGAAGCCCAGTCCGGCGAGTCGCCGGCATCGAAGACGGAGACCGGCAGTCACGGACCGTCGTTTCCGCAGTGCGGCGGTATCAGCGACGAGACCATCGCGGACCTGACCAAGGTCGCGGGGGTGGTCGGCACCGCGCAGAACTCGGTGGGCTGCCAGTGGCTGCTGCGCGGCGGGATCATGGGCCCGCACTTCTCCTTCTCCTGGTATCGCGGCAGCCCCATCGGGCGTGAACGCAAGACCGAGGAGGTGTCGCGCACTTCGGTGGAGGACATCAACATCGACGGCCACAGCGGGTTCATCGCGGTGGGCACCGCTCCGACGATGGGCGACAACCTCTGTGAGATCGGCATCCAGTTCCAGGACGACTTCATCGAATGGTCGGTGAGTTTCGCCCAGAAGCCCTTTCCTGATCCCTGCGACGTCGCCAAAGAGCTGACCCGCCAGTCGATTGCGAACGCGAAATGAGCCGACGGATTCTGGCCGGGTTGGCCGCACTGGCCGTGTTGATCGCGCCGACGGGCTGCTCTCGTGAGGTCGGCGGCACCGCGGTCAAGGCGGGTGCCGGGGACACCAAGCGCAACAACAACTCCGAGCGGCAGTACCCGAACCTGCTCAAGGAGTGCGAGGTGCTGACCACCGACATCCTGGCCAAGACCGTCGGTGCGGATCCGCTGGACATTCAGAGTACCTTCGTCGGGGCCATTTGCCGTTGGCAGGCGGCCAACCCGGCCGGTCTCATCGACATCACCCGGTTCTGGTTCGAGCAGGGCAGCCTGGACAACGAGCGCAAGGTCGCTGAGTTCCTGAAGTACCAGATCGAGACGAAATCCATTGTGGGCGTGCCGTCTATCGTGATGCGGCCCAGCGATCCGAACGGTTCGTGCGGGGTGGCTTCTGATGCCGCCGGCGTGGTGGGCTGGTGGGTCAACCCCCAGGCGCCCGGGATCGACGCGTGCGAGCAGGCCAACAAGCTGATGGAGCTGACGCTCGCGACGAACTCGTAGGGCGAAGGCACGTCGGACTCGGCCGAAGAACGCCGTGAGTTGCCGAACGCTATTCGCCTCGTTCAGCCCATGCCGACACAATGGCATCGTGAATCGCAGTGGCACCTGGGCTGTTGGCATGGGGCCTGTTCGAATTGGATAGCGCCGGCGATAGCGGCCCTGGTTCTGGCCTACCTCCAGCAGTCCCGGTGGCTGCGTCTGTGTGATGTGCGTTGTGGGCCTCGCCCAGAGATGATTGACCGGCTGGGCAGCTCGGGGCACGCAGACACCGAGGATAGGGCCTGACCTGCTGGTTTGCTTGGTGAAGTGGAGCGAAGTGAAAATTTTCGGTAAAGATGAGTATATTTGGTGATCATTCACGGGAGCATTTTTCAACTTATTTTAGTGCACTTCCCGCGTACCGTGAGTAGAGTTGTTGAAGAGCGGAGGTGATCCCAATGTCTGACCTCTTGGTCAAGGCTGCCGACGACACTGCACGGATGGACACCCATGAGGTCGCCGCTTATCTATTGGCGCGGCTCGGGCGCACGTTGACTGCCTACATTGCGGGGTCAAAGAGCCGTGCGATGCCGGCTCGCTGGGCGGCTCCCCCCGGGGACAGTGCACACGCCGAGCCGTCGGATGAGAAGGCGCGGCGCCTCAAAGCGGCGCACGCGGTGTTCCGGTCGATCGAGGACGCCGAGAATGATCAAGTCGCCCGGAGTTGGCTGATCTCGGCGAATCCTCGGCTCGACGGTGTCACTCCCGCGGCACTTGTGCGTGAGGACGAGTTTTCGGCCGTCTATCGCGCGGCGGACGCGTTCATAACCGACACCTACTTCTCCTGACGGCTCCTGTCGCGGGTCCTCCCTATACTCAGCCCGGTCGCTGTGTACAGGGAGGTAGGTGCGGGCTCCGTCTATGGATGAGGTCATCTGCGCGGCAACGGGTTTGAATGTGGTTGCCAGCTCTGGGCAGAGCATCTTTCGCGTGGCGAAGACGGCCTATGGCCCCGTCAACCCGCCGCCCCGTGTTCCGGGTCTACACCCCGTGGAGAACTGGTCACGGTGGGACACGGCTGGACGGACTGTGTATGGATGCTCGACAGCGACCGGGGCTTTCGTCGAAGTTCTTGAGTACATCACGCCAGATCCGCCTGCGACGCCGCTGGACGAGCTGTTCGATGACGTTGGCCCTGAGGATGCCGATACCTTCGCGGGGCAGATCGAGCGCGAGCTACCGGCGCACGGCGCGATGCTCTACCGTTCGCTCTCGCAGGGCTGGCGTCAGGCGCGTTCCCTTTACGAGCTGCGGTTGCCCGATAGCGGCTGGTTTGTCGACATCGCGGGAGCCAACTCGATATCGGTCGTCTCCGAACAGCTGGGACCAACTTTGTTGGCCGCGTGTGGGATCGAGCAACTCACGCTCAGCGAACTGACCAGTTCATCGGTGAACATGAAACTGCTGACCACGGGCATCGCCACGTGGATTCGCGACTCGGTTCATCTGGATGGCGGTGAACGCCCCCACGGCGTGGTCTACCCATCCAAGTGGGGAAACACCCTGGATAACTGGGCGATGTGGCTGCGGCGGAAGGACGATGGGACCGGTGAGGACCCGCTGGCACAGGTGGAGGCCTCCGATATTGGCCGACACACGAAGCCGCTGGTCGACGCAGCGAAGCTGCGGCGCATGCGAATTTTTTAGACGGGGCTGCTCTACGCGCGGGTGGCCAGTGACGCCGCCGGCGTGCGAAGGCACGTCGGCCTCGCCCCGAAGATTTCCATTTGAACCAGATGGTTCGAAGTGGAAGTTTTCTGTTGCGGGCCAGGCCATCTCGCTGACCAGCGGAATCGGTCCGTGCCCCAGGTTGCCGAACGGCACTCGCGCCGCCGCGTAACGGTGGGAAATGCTGAGCAATGCGCGGTTTCAGCGGCGGGGCAACGACAAGGTTCGCTAGCGTCGCGCGCCGTGGACCAGACACGCGACATTCAGCCCATGCCGACCCTTCCAGGGCTCGACAGCTTCGAGCAACATTGCTGGCAGCAGTTTTTGGGCTGCTCGCTGAATCTGATGGCGGTGTTGAACGTGCACCTGAGGGGCAGCCACAACCTCACGATCCGTGACGTGCTGTTGTTGAACCTGCTCAGCAGGCCGGACAGCCGGGGCCGCCGGATCCGCGTCCTGGCCGAGAGGCTGCGGGTGTCGCCGGCGATGATGTCGGCCCACATCCGCCGGATGGAGGCCCGGGGCCTGGTTTCGCGCACCCCCAATCGGGCCGACCCGCGGGGCTTTCTTCCCACGATCACCGGTGAGGGGCACCTGCGCCTGTACGAGGTGTTGGAGACCTACGCGCTGGGCGTGCGGGCTCACTACCTCGACCAACTCGAGCCCGAGCAAATGGTCAGCCTGGTCGACAGCTGCCGGCGGATCAACGATTCGTTGGCCGATCAGGAGTGATCGAGGGACGTCAGGACCTCTCGGCGGGGACGTCTCGGCCGCTGTACGGCGGTGGGCCAGGCCTGTTTTCGGTCTGACGGGCCTTTGCCACGCGATGTTTGCAAGACACCCTGCTGAGCTTGCAACATTTCATTACTCCGCGTTGCGTTAGTAGGATATGCAGCAAATTCTGGAATTGGGTCTTTACCTGCGATGAGCTGAGGTTTAGTCTGATTCAGACGAGGTGTGGCTATTCACAACGGATGCTGAAACACGTTGCAGAAACCTACCGACGAGTAGTTTTCACCTTGAAGCAGATAGTTCAATTCGGCTGTTTTCTGACCGGAATCGAAGTGCCGTATGACCAGCGTTTTATCGCCAGCGCAACATAGCCGACCACCGTTGTGGGCTGATGGATCCGCCCCGACCCGGGAGTTTGCCGAAGTTTCTTCGCCGATCCGGCGATGTCGTTGGATACCGTCCCCCGCCGTGGACGACGACGCTGCCGAGACGCCGGCGCATGACCTGCCCGGTCTCGACGAGATCGAACAACGGTGCTGGCAAGCGTTCCTGGAATCGTCGACCCTGCTTCTCTCGATGGTGAATCAGCGGCTGCTCCTCCGCCACGGCCTGCACCTGTTCGATTTCCTGGTGCTCGATGTGCTGGCACGCTCGACCGACGGCTCGGTGCGGATGGGCGATCTGGCCCACACGGTGGTGCTGTCACCGAGCCGGCTGACCGAGTTGATGCGGCGGCTGGAAGCCCAAGGTTGGGTCCGCCGGCATCGCAGCCGCACCGACGGGCGTGGGGTGATCGCCAGCATCACCCGCGATGGCCGGGCGTTGGTGCGCCCGGCAGTGCGAACCTATGCCGAGGCGGTGCGCGTCTACTACCTCATACAGATCTCGCGCCCGCAGGTGATCGCGCTGGGTGACACCTGCCGGCGCATCAGTGTGCCGTTGAAGGCCTCTGCGAAGTCCAAGCGCCGCAAGGGCCGGTAGGTCGTCTGCCTCCTATGCCCGTTCTCCGACAATTTTGTAGCACATAATGTGCTATATTATTTTTTGTGAACGTCATTGGCGTGCGAGAGCTGCGGCAGAATGCGAGTAAATACTTGGCCCGTGTTGAAGCGGGTGAAGAGTTGTCGGTGACCATGCGGGGCCGGTTGGTGGCGCGGCTGGTTCCGGTCTCTGCGACTGACCGCACGCGAGACAGCCTGATTGCCGCCGGCTTGCTGAGGCCGGCCCGCCGACGCGGCGGCCTCGCGTCGATCGACACCGAGGCTCTGCCGCGGCGGGACTTGAGCGCAGTCCTATCCGAGTTGCGTGAGGACCGATGATCTACATGGATACCTCCGCGTTGGTGAAATTGATCGTCCAGGAGCCCAAATCGGCGGCTCTGCGGCGGTGGCTGGCCGACGTCGAGGATCGAGACCATGTCACCAGCGCGGTAGGGCGCGTCGAGTTGATGCGAACCGCTCTTCGCGGTGGGGACACCGAGATCGTCGACAACGCCCAGCGCATCCTTGACGAGGATCTCGACATCATGGCGGTCACCGATGACGTGATCGCGAAGGCTGAACTGATCGGACCGACGGCACTGCGCGCTCTCGACGCCATCCACCTCGCGTCCGCCGCCCAACTCGGTGATGCGCTCACCGCCGTTGTGGTGTACGACCACAGGCTGATCGAGGGTTGCCGCAACCTCGGCTACCGGATCGAAAGTCCGGGGGTAGTCACGTAGGTGTTGTCGGCGTGGGCCGCCCTAGCGCCGAACCGAAAACGGGGACGGTGAATCGGCGGCTGCTCCTCCGTCACGGCTTGCACCTGTTCGATTTCCTGGTGCTCGATGCGCTGGCACGCTCGGCCGACGGCTCGGTGCGGATGGATGCCGAGGCGGTTCGTGTTTACTACCTCATTCAGATCTCGCGCCCGCAGGTGATCGCGTTGGGCGACACGTGCCGGCGCATCAGTGTTTCGTTGCAGGCCTCGGCGAAATCCAAGCGCCGTAAGCGCGGTTAGCGATCCGGGCTCGCGGGGTCGCATCGCGGCGGGACTGCCATCAGTCACCATTACGCAAATTGCCAGGAATCGACAAGGCATTGGCGGCGGTTGGTCGCGGTATCTGAGTAGTCCCTGGCCTGCGGCGGGCTGTACGTTGTCGATGAGATTGTTTCAATACGAAAATATCGATGCACGATCTATGGTTTGCTTATGCGTGCACCATGTGTCTGACGTCCGGGTTGTGACGCGGACGGGTGTCCGAATGATTTGGTCGAAGCCAAGATCGGTAAAACAGCACTTCAGCGACGAGATAACGCGTCTATTGGGAGCGTAAACGGAACTGCTGGACGCCTGGAAATGTTACCCGTTAGTAATTTCATGTTGAAGCACACAGGGCGTTATCAAAGTTTGCTGCAATAGGTAGATAATGAGGGTGACCAGCTTGTTCGCGTAGTTATGGGATTGCAGAATCGCGAACCGTGACGAGCAATCTAAAAAAGTCATCCAAACCTGTGGGTGACTTAGTGATTGTTCAGGTAAATTTTCGTTCGTTCTCGCCCGAACGTTTAACGCGACGGCGGCGAACCGCCCGGCAACAGGCCGGGGCTCAGCGCGACTCGAGGACAACGACGTTCCGGGTTATCCACTCGCACTTCATGTTTGACTCATGCACCTGCCCGTTGGAAGGGACACCTAGATGGCTCGTCAGCATCGCATCACCTGGAATCGGCGCTCGCGCAACGCCGGCGCGCTCCCTTGGGGGTGCGTCAATCCAGCGCTCCGGACGAAAGCCGAAGGTGAGCGCCCAGATTCAGGTGCCCAGACAAAGGAGACGGCCGTGCGCCACACCCTTCGCCCGTATGCCACTGCCGGGATCGTGATCGTGGGCGCCGGCCTGATCGCCGTCACTCCGATCGCGGCACCGCTGACCGACATTCAGGTGCGCGACGTGACACTTGCCGACAGCACCTCCTTGCCTGATCTCGCCGCGCCGTGGATCGACCAGTTCAATACCGCGTCCCAGAACGCCACGACGCTGGCCGGCAACTTCTTCCTGGCCCCCGGCGTGGGGTTCCAGCAGGCTCTCGTCAACCAGTCCAACCTGTGGAACGAATTTTTCCATGACCCCACCAGCAGCACCTTGGCCACGGTGATGCAGCAGATGCAGCAGAACCTGGACACCGTGTTGAGCGGCATCGGGCTGCAAGGTACGAGTATCGGGGCGTTCACTGAGGCTAGCGGGTGGTCGCCGGGCAGTATCGGGTCGATGGTGCTGCAACACACCATGATCGGGAACCACGCCCTGATGTTCGGGGAGATTCCGGGCTACCTGCCGGCCAATGAACAGTCGATGATTGAGCCGATCATCAACTTCCTGGGCTCCCCCGAGAGCGCCATAGTCATGGGCGCACTGGGCCCGATGATCGCGCCGTGGGTGGCACTGTCCAATAGCATCACCGATGGCGACGACTGGAACACCACACTGGCGAACATGGTGGGGGCCTATTTCAATGGTGCCGACCTCAACCTCAATTCGCTGCTTCCGACGATCAACAGTCTGATCGGCTCGGAGTTTCCGCCGGGCATGACCATGTCCGAGCTCGATATCGCCTTTGGTGGGCTGCTCAGCACCGGCAGCGTCCAAGTGGCCAATTATGTATCGGGCGGCACCGATGTTCCCGCGGTGGGCGGCTCGATCTTCAACAGCGTCGGCCTACAGTTCACCGGCGTCCCCACCCTCGGAACCCTCAACCTCACGAGTGAACCGGTCGGCCCAATCGCCGCGTGGGAGACGTTGTCTCAGACCATTAGCGGGCTGCTGGGTTCGGGATGGTCCGACTCCACCGCGACCGTCGGTTCGGGCCTCGACGCGCTCGGTGGAGGGAATGCAAGCCCCCCCATAACGCTGGACGTCACGGCGCCGGGTGCCGGGATCGACTTCCCGACTCTGCTCGCTGACCTGTTCGGCGCGAGCTCGGGTTCGACGGACACTGCTGCCGCGGGGGCCACGGATCTGTCCGCACTGGTCCAAGACGTTCTGCCCTGGTTCTGACCCACTCGCCTCATCCACCAAAAGCGTCTCCTCCCAGGCTCTGTCGAGCCCCCATTCCTAAGGAAGGTCTTCCACAATGAGTCGTCACAGCAACAGTCACCAGGGCCGCCGCGACAAGACCGCCGCCCGCCACGGTAAGCCGGTGATTGGTGTCACCAGCACCGTCGGTGCGTTCCTGGCGTTCGGAATGGCGCCACTGGCCGGTGCCCCCACAGCGAACGCTGATGAGCTCGATCTGGTCTTGGACCCGATCATTGATTCCCTGTCCGGCATCGACCCCACTATGGGAGCCGACGTCACTGGGTGGGTGCAGACGTTTGACCCCACGTTCGCCGGTGATGGCGCCGCGGCGCTCGATGCGGTCTTGGATTCTTCCGGTGCGGCCGCAGCAGCGTCGGCGTCGGTCGACATGTCTCAGGTTTTCAATCAGTGGGTCTACACCCCGATCCACACCGGCGTGGAGGCATGGATCAATAGCTCGTTCGGTGAGCAGGTCGACAACGCCATCAACCAGTGGTCCGGGCTGTATTTGATCGGTGACGGCACGGCCGGCACGGCGACCAACCCCAATGGCGGGGATGCCGGGCTGTGGTTCGGTGACGGTGGTGCCGGCTACGACGAAAGCGCGAACGCAGGTGTTGCGGGTGGCGCCGGTGGAGCGGGCGGCCTGATCGGCGACGGCGGTGCCGGCGGCGATGGCGGTATGGGTGCGGCGGGGGGCGCTGGTGGGGCCGGAGGCACCTTTATGGGTGACGGCGGCGCCGGCGGCGCCGGTGGGGTTGCCGCTGCCGGAAGCTTCAATTTGAGGGCCGGAGTGGGAGGTGCCGGTGGTGATGCAGCGGGCTGGCTGTTCGGCAACGGTGGCACGGGCGGGGCCGGCGGCAACGGAGCCGACGGTGCCAACGGCACCTTCGCCAACGGCGGTAACGGCGCGGGCGTCGCCGGTAGTACGGCCGCCCCCGGCGGGGCCGGTGGCCGCGGCGGATTCTTCCTCGGCGACGGCGGTAACGGCGGTAATGGCGGTAACCAAGGTAACGGCGGCAACGGCGCTAACGGTGTCAATGATGGTATCGCGGCCCACCTCAACGGCGGAGCCGGTGGGAGGACCTCACCGTTCCGCACGGGTACTGGTGGTGCCGGCGGTGCTGCAGGCTCTAACTACTTCAACACCTGGAACCACGCCGGGCAGGCCGGTAACGGTGGGAACGGCGGGAACGGCGGGAACGGCGGCAACGCCTACGAGGTCAACGGCGTATTCCAAGGCAGAGGCGGTGCCGGCGGGTCGGGCGCCACGGCTGGGTCCGGTGAAGTCGGCGGGAACGGCGGCAACGGTGGGAACGGCGGTGATGGCCTCAACGGTGGCGCCGGCGGCGTGGCCGGCAGCGGTGGTAACTCTTTGGGTGACAACACCGGTGGCACCGGTGGTAACGGCGGGCATGGCGGTGACGCAAGCTCCGGTACGGGCGGTGCCGGCGGCAGGGGCGCTGGCGGCGGCGGCAGCGTAACCGGGACCGGCGGTGTTGGCGGCAATGGCGGCGCAGGCGGCAACGGCGCCACGACCGACAACACCGTCGAAACCAACGGCGGCAATGGAGGTGCCGGCGGCACCGGTGGCTACGGCGGCACCGGTGGGGCCGCCGGAGCGGGTGGGCAGGGTGGTACCGGCACGTTCAGGGGTGGTAACGGTGGTGCCAGCGGCTGGGGTGGCACCAGCACCATCGCGACCACCGGTACAGCGGGGGGCGACGGTGGTGCCGGCGGGGCCAGCACCGGCTGGAACGACAACGGAACTGTCTTCAGTATCGGCGGCAACGGCGGCAACGGCGGTGCCGGCGGCGGTGCATACGCAGCGGGCGCTACCGCCGGTACCGGCGGGAAGGGTGGTGCCGGCGCGGACGGCGCTACCGGCGCCGGCGTGATCAGTGTCGGCGGCAATGGCGGAACCGGCGGCTATGGCGGCATCGGTGGAAGCAGCGTCATAGGCAACGGTGCCGGTGCCGGTGGCATCGGCGGAGCTGGTGGTGCCGGTGGCGCCGGAACCGCCTCCGGCGGTAACGGTGGTGCCGGTGGCTACGGTGGTGGCGGCGGGTTCGCCGCCGTCACGGCCGGCGGTGCCGGGGGCGCTGGTGGTGCCGGCGGCGCCAGCGGCGGTATCGCGGTACCGACCAACACCCTCGGTATTGGGGCCGCTCACGCCGGTGACGGCGGCAACGGCGGCACCGGAGGCTACGGCGACAGAGGTGCCGGTGGCAATGGTGGTGCCGGCGGTGCGGGCGGTAGTGCCTCCGGCAGTGTCAGTGGCGGTACGGGCGGCGCCGGCGGCTCGGGCAACCAATATGCCCACGGTCATCCAGGCGCTGCCGGTGACGGGGGGCAAGGCGGTACCGGCGGCGCGGCGACAGGAACCGGCAACGGCGGCGCCGGCGGTAACGGCGGAACCGGCGGGTACGGCCAGACCGGCACCACCGGTAGCAGCTACGTGGGCGCAGCCGGTGGCACCGGCGGCAACGCCGGGCCCGGCGGGATCGGTGGTGCTGGTGGTGCCGGGGGCACCGCGGTCACGGGTGCCGGGGGCGTCGGTGGGAGCGGCGGCGTCGGCGGAGCCGGCGGCACTGGCGGCGCCGGAGGCGCAGGCAGCGTGGACCACTCAGGCAACGGCCTGGATGGCGGCAACGGTGGTGCCGGTGGTACCGGTGGCGCGGGTGGCGCTGCGGGCGCGGGTGGCGTGAGCACCCATGGCACCAATGGCGCTGAAGGAGTCGGTGGTGATGGCGGCGCTGGCGGCACCGGTGGTGCCGGCGGTAACAGCGGCACGCCCACCGGAACCGGGACCGCCGGCACGCCCGGTAGCGGTGGCGCGGGCGGTGCCGGTGGGAGTGGTACCGCACCCGGCGGCCAGACGGGCGCAGCCGGAGCGGCTGGGGCCGACGGCCAACCGGGTTAATCGGTAGGGGCGTTGACCGGTCACCTCAGACGTCGCCGGTCGTCGGGTCCATGACGGACGCGACGACCGGCGGTTTCATCGCGAGGCCAAGTCATGGATGCTCGGCAATCCGAAACCCCAAAGGATGCGGCTGTTCTCGCGACGGATCTGGTCGTCGTTTTCTGGGTTGTCAGCGGCGGTTCGTACGGCTCAATGCATTCTTGTAGCGGTCCATCACACGATCTGCAGGCCGTCGGGAACTCGGTTCAGGTCGCGCCAGAACGCATCGTTGATGAAGCGGTTGAACAGGTCTGGGGGTAGCACGGTGTCACGGAACTGTCATCCACGATCGGCCCGCGATAGTGTTACCTGCGAAGTGCCTTCCGCCGGGAATGGTTGAGCCGTGAAGGAGTCCAATTATCCCTTGCAGGACAGGCACTTTCACAAGTCTACTCGACCCCACAGGAGACAAGCCGCGAAAAATCTGGGCAAGGCAGGCGGCTAATGAATGGCGGGGTGGTCGGGAAGTTGCGAACAGGGCGGCCGGCCTCCGTGGGGCCGGAATGATGGCACGGGGCGGGGGCATGAGGTGATTGAGCTGGTTGGGTACCGCTACGCGGTCGGTATGCGTACCGCACGGACAGCGACCGTGCTGGCATGGGTCAGCGGCCTGGCCTACTTATTGTTCGGCGTGTTCTGGATCGCCGGCCGGCTCGACGCTTTCACCCCGGAAGTCCGAGTCGGTCTGGGCCGCAACTTCGCCGCCATCTATGGCATGGCACTGCTGATGACGGTGGCTCTGATGGACGTGTTGTTGATTGCCGACAAACAAAGGGCGCAGGTGTCGGAATGCTCGCCATCGGCCGGTAGTCGAAGGTCGCGCTGGCGGCGCACGCAGCACTGGTGGTCCTCGTCAGATGATGCAGCGTGGTTGCGCTCAAGGACAGTCCAGCTGTCCGCGGCCATCCCCGTCTATCTGTACGGCACGAGTTTTCTCAGCGATGGCCTGCGGACGGCCGCCGGGGCCGGCGAGCTTGGGCTCATGGCTTGGCACTGGATCAGGCTCTACCGGTTGGCAAAGCACATGCGCACCGAGGCTGCAAGGACGGTCGCCGGTGAGGTTGATCTATATCGGGATTTCGAGTGGGATCGCTTCGATAGCGACGATGCGACACGCTTCCGGCAGCGTTTCACCGACCGGCGTTGGAAAGTGCCGAGCCGGATACGCCACCTCGCCGAGGCAGAGGCCTATGCACGTCGAGCCCGCGTGAAAGGACTGGCGTATTTGGCGTGTGCGGCTGTAGCCGCGGTCGTCGTACTTGCGATCGCCCAAGACCGTCTTCTTGTCGTCATCCGGGCGTCGGCCTATGACTTCACCCACTTGACCGGTCCGCCGAGCCTAAACCCCGGCGGCGGAGACTATTTGGTGATCGCCCTGTGCGTGGCGCTCGTGGCACTTCCTGCTTGGCTGCAACACCAGGCCAAGGAACTCGACGATCTGCGCCAGATCTATGAATCCTGCGGTGACGACATCCGAGCGAAAGACGCCGCGGCTGAATCTGTCAGCGCGGGGGCAGCGACGGCACTGACCACGCAGGGAACCGTGATCGGGATGGGTCGTTACAGGTTTCGGCTGCAACGAATTCGCGCCGGGTAGTACTCCTCCGGCGCGACGACCGAACTGGCAGGGATGCTCCATCGCCGGTACATCCGTCTTGAGGAACCGAGTCGGCGCCCCAAACACCTGCGGAATCGCGTGATGGCGAGGGCGATTTCGTCGACACCCGGGTAATCGAACGCTGCGAGGTTGATCTGCTCTTCGTCGTAAGCGCTGTAGTGGTGAGGGAATCCAGGTGCACCAGATGCGGTTGGTGTCGAAGATGACCTCGGCGAGGAGTCGGCATGGAAGTTGTCGAACAGTCCATGCAGTATGCGTTTGGTGTCGTCGATGAATACCGAGAATTCGTTGCGGGGACTCATCTCACCGAGCAGGGCGTGCATGTCCCGTACGCGATCTCCGGAGCCGCCGTCGAGATCGCCGTGTCGCGCGTACAGCCCTAGACGGTATGGGGGGCTGGGGCCTCACTCACATGTGAACGTGGGTTGCCGACAGGAATCAGGTCCTGGCCGGTAGAGCCACAAGATGTGGGAGGCCCCAGTGAAGGTTCAGCGTACGAGTGTT
>NZ_CP083985.1:1405066-1460790 GCF_020172665.1 [Mycobacterium] zoologicum
TGATACGCGTCGATACGACACGCTCGACAACCCCAATTCACCTGGTCACGAAGCGGCGGCCATGACGACGGTCGTGGCCGCCGCTTCACCCTGCCCTTGACAAACTTCCCTACATATCAGCCGCCGGGTTCTGAAATCGCGTTAGGGACTCTCGTCCGCTGATTGCACGCTCACTTAGCTGTTACCAGCGATTCGCCCTCGGACGCGACCGCGGGCCTGCTCGCGCAGCGTGGCCCTGACCTCGTTGTGGATGGTTGTTGAGGTCTCAACCGCCGTTTCGACGGAAACGACCAATGCGTAACGGACGTGGGTGCCGGCTCGAAGCCGTTGCGCGTCATCCATGCATTCGACATGAATCGGGAACGAATCGCCGTCGCCGAACACCATCGCCCGAGTCCCCTCGACGATTTCGTGCTGGAGACTTCCTCGCCGGACTACGTTGTGCTCGGCGTCGGTCCGGTCTCCGCCGGCAAGGCCGGTGTCGGGCGTAGCGAAGTAAACCTTGGCCCCGCGATAGCGGGCGAGCTGCCCAACTGTGGGAGCCAGGTGCGCGAGAGTAATGGTGAAACGATGCCAGTCGGCGCGTGCCCGAAGGGACGTCGGCAGCGGCAATTCGTAGGTGTGGCGCTCATTCCTTCCGATGTGCCCACCTGCGACGACAACGGCCCTGTTCGTGGTGGCCGTACCGAGTCGGTTGATGTCCAGCCGCCCGTAGCCGAGTAGCGCGGTCAGGTGACGGCGCGCTTGCTGGTTGTCGAGCCCAAGCTCGCGACGCAGTCTTGTGTCCCAGTCTCCCCACCTGCTCGCGTGGGCGAGCAGCGCCCGCACCAGCAACGGGTGGTACAGCGCGTTGGGCAGCGGTGTGTCCTCGGTGCCGGATGCATTGTTTTCGAGGAGGTCGAACAGGCGGCTGGCCTCGCGGCTTACCAGGGCGGCGGCGTTGCTGGTGCCGGCAGTGAAGACCGTGTTGTTCGTCGCGCCCGCCTGACCGGGAGCGGCAACCTGCAGGCCTGGGCCCGCTACCGCGGTCTGCGCGATCTCTACGGTGACTGTTCCCTGCGCAGGATCGACGACCGGGCGCGTGTACAACGCGCGGCCACCGGCGTGATGCAGATCCGGCTTAACAGAACGATCGACGCCCGGTCCCGTCGCACCGAAATGAGCGGGTGCCCCAGGGTGGGTAATGTCCCAGACCGTGTCGGGGATATCCATGTCGCCGAGTCCATCGTCATGGGTAGCGCCGACGGTCACGACGTTGAGCGCGTCGCCCGGGGGCAGGATGCCGCGCACGAGAGTCTCCTTGTAGACCGCCCGGGCTGAGGCTGACCGCGCGCTGTCGACGTCGACTGCGGCGTCCGTGGGGATTGTGATGGGGGCGAGGTGGTTTCCCGCGCTGACGACGAACAGAAGGTTGTAGTAGTTGGCCAGCCAGTCGAGCAGGCGCCCCACGGGGCTGATCCTGCGCACGAGCGCCCTGGGCTGTGCGCCGATGGATAGGTTGACGATTCGCACGCTGGGTGCTGCGGCCTCCCGGCCAGCCTCGCCTTCCATGATGCGCCGCACTGCACGGTGAAGAAGGTCGGTGAGCAACCGGTCCGGGACGACTTGTTCGGATCCCGCGGGCCATTCGCGAGGGACCATGACGGGCCGTACGTACAGCGGACGGCCCAGCGGCTCGCCACGCGCTGAAAGGTCGCCGTGGATGATGAGCGATGCCATCGCGGTGCCGTGATTGCGTGACGATACCGGGTAATTCTCGCTCAGCCCGTCGGGGTCGTCGACGAGCAGCCTGCCAGCCAGCGCGTCGTGGTTCTGGAACGGTAGCCCGTCCAGCAACGCGATCCGGGGAAGCCCTTCGACGCGATCTGCCGGCGGCAGACGGACTTCCGCAACAGCGTCGAGCGACGCTGGCGTCACGCTCATCGGGGTGAACGGACTGACGAACATGACCTCATCGGTGGTCAGGAGCTGAATGGAGGCCGCACCGTCGTTCAGCACGGAGTGAACCTGCTGAATCGGTAGTTCTGCGAGCAGCGCTTGGTAACTGATATCTGGGATCTGTGAGCGATCGACGACGTTCCCGTTGCTGGCCGTAACGATCTGCTCGACGTGAGCCTCCGCGGCGGCGCGCTGCGCGGGATCGCGGTGATACCACAACTCGACTTCGACCATGACCGTGCTGACGGACTGGCCGACCATGTCGAGGGTTTCTTGCCACTGCTGGCGCAAGCCGGTTTCGCGGATTCGATCCTCGGGCCCCCAGCGGCGGATCGCGGTCAACTGCTCGAAGGCCGTCTTGAACTTCCCCAACCCGCGTTGGAACGACACCGACGGGTCTTGCTGCCACAGCGCGAACAACCGAAGCAATTCGGCGATGGCCTTGGCGTTCGACATGACGAGGTACAGCGAGTGCTGGACGGCCTTGTCGGTGCGGCTCGCGTTGGGCTCGGTCATGTGGAAGTCATCGTCGGGTTCGGCTGGCTCTCCGAGCAGCTCGGTCAGGAACTCCAGGCCGTCGATCTGGTTGATCGCGTTGCGGAAGTCCTTGACGCTTCCCGCGAGGTCGAAGACAACGACCAGGGCTGGATCGATCTCGTCGGCAGTGTCCGCGGCCAAGCTCGCCCGCTCGGCATCGAACGCCGCAATCAGCTCGCGGAACTGGGGTGTCAGACGCTCGCCCTGTCGGCCGGCGCTGGGTTTGAACAGGCGCGGTACGGCCTTCTGGGACTGTCTGGGCCGTTCAGCTACGACCGGGGGACCGAAGGCTAGGAGCGGTCTGGGTTCTCCCGTCACCCCGTCGCCTGACCACGCCGGTGCTCAAGGCGTTCCAGAACGATCCGTCGCAAGTCGCTGTCGGGGAGCTCCAATACAGCCCGTCGTCGTACGTCCAGTGCGAACTCCTCCAGCTCGGCGAAGCTCGCCCCGGCGAGCTTATCCGCCAACGTTCGCGGGGTGAACCCGAGATCGCCGCCGAGGCGTGTTGCGAGTCTCTCCAGAAACCGTGTTGCTTGAGCTCGGCTTGGTGGTTGGAGTTCTGCCCGAATCTGGAAGCGCCGCCAGGCTGCGCGGTCGAGCAGCTCGCTGTGATTGGTTGCGCCGACAAAGATCACATGCGCAGGGAGACGGTCGATCTGGAGTAGCAACGTGGACACAACCCGCTTGATTTCGCCCGTCTCATGTTCGTCGGACCGTTCTTTGGCGACGGTGTCGAGTTCGTCGAAGAACAGAACGCAGCGGCGGGTGCGGGTGAACTCGAAGGCGGTGTCGAGCCGGGCGGCCGTCTCACCGAGAAAACTCGAAACCACACCCTCATAGCGGACCACATAGAACGGGAGCATCAACTCGGCGGCGATCGCCTCCGCGACGCTTGTCTTCCCGTTTCCGGGTGGGCCGGACAGCAGCAGTCGATTGCGGGGTTCGATCCCGTAGCTGCGCAGTAACTCAGCGCGCTTCTGCTCCTCGATCAGCTCCGCGACGACTCGCTGAGGAACCGGTGCGAGCTCCAGGTCATCCAGACGCCTGCTTGGGACGACTTCCTGCACCAGGTCCCGGATGGCCGCGGCGCGGTCGTCGCGAGCCATGCCCTGCCCGGTGGTCATGATCAGCTCCGAGAGACGATCGGCGAGCAGGTGATGTTGATTAGCTCGTTCCTCGGCGATTACGGCTTCGACGAGGACGCGGAAACGATCTCTATCACCGCGGCGCTCAGCTTCGACGAGGTCCAGGAGCAGGTCCGCGCGTGCCATCGTCCCGCCTCTCAGTCTTATGCCGTCATGTACGCCCAGCGTATCGCCAGTGGCAGGGACTATATCGAGCCGCGCCGACAGCGGGCTGGGATTGCTAACACCAGCCGGGCACTCGGCCGCCCCGGGCTGCTGCCGAGGTTCCGCACCAGGTCATCACACGATCTGCAGGCCGTACGGAATCCTGCTGGGGTCGCGCCAGAAGGCGTCGTGGACGAAGCGGTTGAACAGGTCTGGGGGCAGCACGGTTTCACGGGGTTCGGCTTTGACGGTGCTGCCGACGGTGTGAAGTCCCGGGGTGCCGGCGCGTTCGTCGAATTCGGTGACGTCGTAGTTGACGTGGTCGAAGTCGTGGTCGAAGGCCGGCTCGTCGAGGAAGCGGTAGATGGTGTCCATGGTCTTGGCGGGGTCGGTGGTCAGGGTCTCGTACTGCACCAGCAGCAGCCGCTCGCGTTGGGCGCCGTAGCAGGCCTGTTTGAGGGCGTCGTAGGGGGCGCCGACCATGCCGTTTTGGGCGGCGACGCCGTTGGCGCGGGTGTAGACGGTGCCGCCGGGTTGGTAGTCGAAGATCGACGACGGAGTGAAGACGTTGCGTTGGATGATGCGTTCGATGCTGTCGAGCACCCAGGGCATATCGCGCACGCAGGCAATCACTTTCGCGCCGGGGAACAGTCGTTCCAGGGCCGGCATCCAGGTACACCAGATGCGGTTGGTGTCGAAGATGACCTCGGCAGGGGAGTCGGCGTAGAAGTTGTCGAACAGCCCGTGCAGGATGCGCTCGCGTTTGGCATCGTCGATGAAGACCGAGAATTCGTTGCGGGCACTCATCTCGCCGAGCAGGGCGCCGAACAGGCCGGCGAGCGGGCCCGACATTCCGGCGTGCACGCGCGGGTTTTGCCGCAGCAGTGCCGCGAGAAGCGTTGAGCCGGAACGCGGGAGGCCGGAGATGAAATGGATTGAGGGCATGGGTGCGCTGTCCCTATCTTTCGGGGAATCGTCTTCCCGATCGCAGCTGTCGAGCGGTGCATCTCGGACAGTAGTCAGGGCCGATCCGGCGGCCGGTAGGTTTACGCGGGCTTAACCAAACCTGCTGATCCGCCTGGATTGCAGCAACATTTTGCGATGCTCTCCGGTGCAGGTTGCCGACTTGAAGATCGGTCGTCAGCAACGGTAAATGTGCGCCCGATTGATTCAAAAGGAAAAGGTGAGTCGGTAGCTGATCGGGCCCGAGAGGTTGATTTCACCTTGAAGCAAGGCGCAGGATTCGGGCATTTGCTACGCAGGGCCTTCGATGCCACCACCACTGCGAAGCGGGAACCCGGTGATTGCGGGGAAGTGTGGGCGTCGGGTGAGTTTCAGAAACTCCATAGTTTCCAAGGGAATTGCCGTTGTAGATTCTGCCTCGTTGTCGTCGGCAGGCGTGCGACGTATGGACAGCGGCGTCCCAAAGTAACCTGCTACCACCATCTCTGACCCGCAACCGGGCCATAGGAACGAAATGCCCTCGCAGCCACAATCAACCGCGAACACCCTGGTGGATTTGCTGCGTCGGCAGGGCAGCCGCTACGGCGGCAAGGTGGCGTTCACCTTCTCCGAGAACGGTGACGGCGTTCGGGGCACTGAGCTGACCTATCGAGAACTCGATGTCCGAGCGCGGGCCATTGCGGCGAATCTGCAGTGGCAGGGCGCAACCGGTGAGCGGGTGCTGGTGTTCTGCCGGCCGGGGTTGGATGGCATCGTCGCCGTCCTCGGGTGCCTGTATGCGGGCGCGGTCGCGGTTCCGGTGAACGAATGGGTGGCACCGCGGCTGTCGTCGGTGGCGCCCGGTAGCCGGGCACGTTTTGCGCTGGCATCCCCGGAGATGCCGACCGTCATCAAGACCGCGGTGGACGCGCAGATCGCGTGGACCGACGGGCGGCCGCTGCGGTGGTGCGGCACCGATGTGGCCGCCGCCGACGCTCGGGCGTGGACGGACCCTCAGGTCGACGCCGGCGACGCCGCGATGCTGCTCTACACGTCGGCCTCGGTCGGCTCAGCCAAAGGCGTGATGCTCAGTCACGACAACGTGATCCGCAACCTGGCGGCGATGCATCAGGCCTGGCCCGGGGATGACCATGAGACAGCGGTGTATTGGCTGCCGCCGCACCGCAATATGGGGTTGATCGGCGCGGTGCTGGAGATGCTCTACATCGGGTGCAGCACGGTGTTGCTGTCGCCGAGTGCCTTTGTGCAGCGGCCGATGCGGTGGCTGGAGGCGATCTCGGCGTACCGCGGTACCGTGACCGCCGCCCCGGATTTCGCCTACCGGTTGTGCGTCGAGCGCAGTACCCCGGCCGAGCGCGCGGGCCTGGACCTGTCGAGTCTGTCCACGGCGGTCAACGGCGGTGAACGGGTGTGGGAGTCGACGATGCGGGCGTTCACTGAAGCGTTCGCACCGGCGGGATTCCGCTCGCGTGCCTTCGTCCCGGTCTATGGATTGACCGAGGCCACCCTGCTGGTCTCCGGGGGCTCGAACGCCGGCGATCCGATGGTCCGCCACGTTGACCGTGGGTGGTTACGTGCCGAGCGTGTCGTCGATGCCGGCCCGGGAGACTGCGGTGCGACGTCGGTGGTGGGGTGCGGCCGGCCGCGGCAGCCGATCCTCATTGTCGACCCGGACACCCGGCGGGTGTGTGGCGGCGATGAACTCGGCGAGATCTGGGTCTCCGGCACCGGTGTGGGGCACGGCTACTGGGACTTGGAGGAGCAGACGAAGCGGACGTTCCACGCAACGGTCGCCGGCTGCGGTGAGGTGCCGTTCTTGCGGACCGGCGATGTGGGCTTCGTGCGCGACGGCGAGCTGTTCGTCACCGGGCGCTGCCATGATCTGATCGTCGTCGGTGGTGTCGAGCACTACCCCAGTGACCTCGAGTTGACCGTGCAGCACTGCCACCCGGATTTCCCGGCGGGGCGAACGGCGGTGTTCGCGGTCGCGCCCGAATCCGGTGGCGCCGAACACGTTGTGGTGGTGCAGGAGATCGACCGTGACGTTCATGAGGACGAATTCGTTGACATGCTGTCAGCAATCCAAGGTGGGCTGGCCGCCCGCCATGGCATCCAGGCCGATGCGGTTGTCCTGGTGCAGCCGTGGTGCATCCCCACCACCTCGGGCGGGAAGATCCTGCGCGACCAGTGCCGCTACGAATTCGTCTACCACATCATGGAGCCCCTGGCGCGGTGGCACGCACCGTCGCCGCCGGCCGTGGTCGACAGTCGTCCCGGTACGGCGGTCGTCGACTTCGCATGCACGGCACTGGTTCGGCGGGCATTTCGTCCGGGCTGACCCTGGGATGTGACCTCACACGATCTGTACGCGCACCCGCTGACTCTTAATCAGCGTGGTCGTGGGTTCGAAACCCCGACTGGTGTGGCTCCCTCTCGGGCGCTTCGCGTACCGCCAATATTGGGCGGCTGATTTTAACTGGTGGACGCGCTGAACCGATCGGGACATGAACCCACAACGGTGACACCCGCGGGGAAGGCCCAGGCCGGCGCTGCTGTGTGGTGGTGGCGAGCAGAGCCGCTGCGTGCAACGTCGGCGTTGTCCGACTCGTGTAATAACTTGCACTCCATGGCATCGGTTTGGGCTGTATCGACACTGGCTTTCACGTGGTTCTTGATCGCGGTCGTGGTAGTGGGTGCGACTGCGTTCGAATCGCCCGATTGGGCTAGGGCGTTCTATAGGGTCGCCAGTTGGGAGGTTCAGCGTCGTGGGTTGACGAGCAGGCAACTGACTGAGGAGGAGCGGCACGCCGTCGCCCTCATGAAGGGGTTGCCGCCGGCGGACCCGAACAATCTCGCAAGCCCGCTGAACGGTATGGGGATACGCGCATACTTGGTGCTGAGTGGCTCTCCAGATCTGCGGGTGATCGCTGCGCAGATCACCAGACAACGCGAGTCACTTCTTCAGCGAATGGTCCTACGGCAAACTCGGCGAGTTGAACGGATCCGCACCATACGTTGGGCATCGCGTGTCTGGGTGGTGCAGCGCCGGCTCAGCCGGTTCGAGGTCGCGGCACGAGGCATCGGATGGCTCCTACTCCACACGCTGCATGAGATCGCGGCCATCGTCAGCGCATATTCGACCAAACTCGGTGTTGCGGCGGTCTTCTTGAGCTCGCCGTACTGGCTATTCGTCAAGGATCAGAATGGTTCTGGGCTGGCGGCGGACGATGTCATGGGCTTTCTGACCAAGCTTGTGCTTCCGGGCCTGTCCTTGTGGGCGATGGGCATCTTGTTGTTCCGGATGGCCGTTTCCCGTTTCGGGCCTCCGCGGAACTGGCAATGGGCGTTGGTGATCAAGATCGTGCTGCTGATGGCCGTCATTGACAGTTTGATGGCGGGGGCCTGGCTTCTGGGTAAGAAGTTGCAGCTTTCTGGGCTGGTTCACGTGGACCCGAAGGGCCCCATGACGATCCGAGTAGTGGGGGTCCTCGTGTTGGCATTCTGGATATTCCTGGTCGGCAGCATGGCGTGTAGTGCGATCGACCAGACACTGCTCAAGAGCGAGCGCGTGAAGGCTCTCGCGGTGAGCCTGACGCTTCTGACATTTCCTGTTATGGGCTTCGTCGGTAGCAGGACGGTAACTCCATCGATACGGGTTGGCCTGATCGCGACGTCTGTGGTGCTGCTCCTCCTTTGGCTGATTGGGTTTGTCTACCGGATCGGTGAGTGGTTCGAGCGGTACACGTCGCTTGTGCGTCAAGGAGTTGACGTCCCTCGGCGGGGCTTTTCGCGGCGGCTGCTGGGCGCCTGGTTACTGTCAGTGGCTCTCGTACCGATTGGACTGATCCCCGCCGATGCGACCAACAACGCTGTCCAATTGGCACTGATCGCACCGATGATGCTCGCACTGCTGGGTGCGTTCGTGGTCCTGCCGATTACGGCACGATTCGTCCGACGGGTCAACGTCTACTTCGAACAGCACGAGACCGCGAAGTGGTCGGACTACGCCGCCGCGGTGACCTCAGATGTCGAGTCCGTCGGCGCTGTGAGCGCCGAATCGCGCAGTGTTTCCGAGTCCTCGGATACTCAGGGAGGGGAGGCGTAGACGCGGGCTTTTCGCGTGGCCTGGGCTCCTGCGGCCGAGCAGTCAACAGCGCTGGAATCGAGACCGCATGGCGTCGAACATTTGTCGAACTTCCGCTAGTTTGGGTGTCATGGCTGGATCAATCGGTTTCCGTCCGACGCGAGATGACGAGCGCATCCTGCGCGAGGCTTCGCGGCCGGGCGAGAGCACTTCGGACACGCTGCGCCGAGCGCTGCGGCTGTTGGACCACGAACGGTGGCTGGCGCAGTTTCGCGCGGACGCGGAAGCGCTCAAGGACGAGGACGTCAACGCGGAGCCCGAAGCCTGGTGATCCGCGGAGCCGTCTATCTGATCGACCTCGGGCGGCCCCGCGGTCACGAGCAGGGCGGCAAACGCCTGGGTTTGGTTGTTTCCCCGTCGGATTCGCCGCTGTCGGTGGTGACTGTGGTCCCCACGTCGACCTCGGCTGGTCCGTCCATTCACCGTCCCGAAATTGAGATCGCCGGTCGGCCGACGCGGATGCTGGTCGACCAGATCCGCTCGATCGATACCCACCATGTTGTGGGCGACCCCGTCGACTACCTGACTCGCGACCAGCTCGTCGAGGTCGAGCTCGCGCTGGTCCACTATCTCGGGGTTCACGGCGCCATGCCCTTGCGACCTTCGTAACGTCCCGCAGCACTGCGTGCCTCGAAATCACTGGAGGAAATCATGGCGGCCCCGGCAGCAGCGCGGATGTAGGGCATACCGTCGATACATGGTGTCTACCGGAGCGACGCGCTGGAATACCTCACCACGCCCGATGCGGTATGGGACCGCGCATGGCAGGTGCAAGAGGCGCTGGCCGAGACGGGGCTGCACCGCGGCGTCAAGGTGCCTGATCTGATCATCGCTGCGATCGTCGAGCATCACGGGGTGTCGGTCCTGCACTACGACGACGACTTCGAGCGCATTGCCACCGTCACCGGGCAACCTGTCGCATGGGTGGTGCCGGCCGGGTCGGTGTGACGCCTCCCGCCGCGACGCATCCGCCAAGTCTTATGACTGGATCTGCTTGAGGCCGTCGCCGATCTGGCGGCAGCTCGAGGCCATGGCGTTGATCTGTGGACGCGTCAGCGGGCCCAGGAAGTGCGTCCGGACCTCGTTGGCATAAGTCGACATCGCTTCTTCTGCCAGCGTTCGCCCCGCCTCGGTGATGGTGACTATGACCCGGCGGCGGTCGTGAGGGCTGGTCGCTCGATCTACCAGGCCTTGGCTCTCCAGGCGGCGGACCTGCCGTGTGAGGCGACTGGGCAGCGAGCGCAGCACGTCGGCAAGGAAACTCATCTGGGCGCTGCCGTCCTCGGTGTTGCCGAGAATGGCCAGCAGATGCACATCGGTCAGCGTCAGCCGGTGGGTGTCGGTCAATTGCCGATTGAGCGTAGAGGTCATCCGCAGAACCGCCGACAAGTAGTTCTCCCATGACTTGTGTTCGGCGAAGGTCAGGTGTGGTGTTACCCCAGCGGTGCGACCAGGAATGAAGCCGTTCATGGGCCGATACTAAACGACGAAACGCCCTTTGAATAAGCACTTTTGGATGGCTGATGAGGTTGTTTCGATATGAAATACTTTGCGCTGCAAGGTGACTGTGTATCCACTACGAGTGCGCTGCAGATGTGTTCATACTTCTTTTGCGGCGTCCGCCCTTGGCGTATAAGGGGATAAGTCGACCTATGTCCCAAGTCGCAGCCACTGGCGCGGCGGTGAGGATGGGCGCCAGCCTAAGGGTACCGGGCGCTCCTCACCGGTGAGGAGCGCCCGGTTGTCCGCAGATGGTTGGATGATCGCGAACAGGCTGAAGCTACCGGGACTGCGGGGCCGTGTCAGCGACCCTGCGCGAACTTTGATTCGCCCACGTCCTTGCGCGCTGTTGCCGTGGTGGCACTCGCCGCTGGTCAGCGCGCTGGACGCGCTGGATCCGCGGGATCGGTGGCGCATTCATTTGCTTCAGTGTGAAAGTAGTTGCTCGGCAGGTGGTTCGAGTCGGGCCGCTCGGCTTGATAGCGCATGTGACATCCGATTCGAACTCATATCACCCCGCCCGCCGAGGGGCAGATGAGGAATCTGGGTGTAGGGGGTCCCGGCAGCCGGTCTCAGCGCGGAACGTGGAACCCCACCAGCGCGGCCCCGCCCAGTTCAAGCTCACGCCAGGACCTGTCGACGTCGAGCACGGCGATGCCAGACGTCGGGTACTTCGTGGCCACCCGCGCCTCGGTGCGCGGGTCGGTGCCGCGAACGCCGGCCAACCCGAGGGCCAGTTGCGACATCGTCGGCTCATGGCCGATCACCAGCAGGGTGGCGACATCGTCGGCGACGGAGTTGATTTCGTCGATCACCGCGCCCGGGGGGCTGTCGTAGAGGCGGTCGACGTAACGCACCGGGGCGTCGATCGCGGTGCGGTCCAGGGTTTCCCGGGTTCGGGTCGCCGTCGAACACAGCACGGCATCGACATCGGGCAGGTTGGCGCGCATCCAGTCGCCGGCCAGCCCGGCCTCGCGGATGCCGCGCGGCGCCAGCGGCCTGTCGTGGTCGGCGACGCCGCCCGGATAGTCCGACTTGGCGTGCCGCAGCAGGATCAGGGTGCGTGGGTGATCGCTCACCGGACCCACGATATCGCCAGTTACCAAAGTGCCACATGTGACGCACGGGACACCGCCCTCGTGCCCTCGTCCGGACCTGCCGATCGAGGTCCAAGGACTTGTCGGTGGCCGGTCATACACTCGCGGTGCCCGGCCGGCAGCTGGGTGGAAAGGACCGATCCGACATGCGCTTCGTGCACACCGCCGACTGGCAGCTCGGCATGACACGGCACTTCCTCGCCGGTGACGCCCAGCCGCGCTACTCGGCCGCCCGACGCGGAGCCGTTGCCGGCCTCGGGGCACTGGCGGCCGAGGTCGGTGCGGAGTTCGTCGTCGTGGCCGGCGACGTGTTCGAGGACAACCAACTCGACCCGCAGATCATCAGCCAGTCCCTGGAAGCCATGCGCACCATCGGGATTCCGATCTATCTGCTGCCCGGCAATCACGACCCCCTCGATGCCGCCTCGGTGTACACCAGCGCACTGTTCACCGCTGAATGCCCCGACAACGTCGTCGTGCTCGACACCGCAGGCGCACAACAGGTTCGGCCCGGCGTGGAGATCGTCGCCGCACCCTGGCGCTCGAAGCGGCCCACCACCGACCTGGCGACCGCCGCGTTGGACGGGCTGGACGCCGATGGCACCACCCGGATCCTGGTCGCCCACGGCGGCGTCGACGTGCTGGATCCCGACCCGACCAACCCGGCGCTGATCCACCTGGCGAGCATCGAGGACGCCCTGTCGCGGGGTGCGATCCACTATGTCGCGCTGGGGGACAAGCACTCCCGCACCCAGGTCGGCGCCACCGGGCGGGTCTGGTACTCCGGTTCGCCGGAGGTCACCAACTACGACGACATCGAATCGGACTCCGGCCACGTCCTGGTGGTCGACGTCGACGAGGCCGACGGCACCGTTCATGTCGAACCACGCCACGTCGGCTCGTGGCGGTTCCTGACCCTGCACCGCCAGCTCGACTCCGGCCGCGACGTCGCCGATCTGGACATCAACCTCGACCAGTTACCGGACAAGGACCGCACGGTGGTCCGGCTGGCCCTCACCGGTTCGCTGAGCGTCACCGACCGGGCTTCCCTCGACGCTTGCCTGGACCGCTACTCGCGTCTGTTCGCCTGGGTGGGCACCTGGAAGCGCCACACCGACTTGGTGGTGATCCCGGCCGACGGTGAGTTCACCGATCTGGGGATCGGTGGGTTCGCCGCCGACGCGGTTGAGGAGCTGGTCGCCGCGGCGCGCGGCGGCGCAGACAGCGCCGCGGCCGACGACGCGCACGCCGCCCTGGCTCTGCTGCTGCGGCTGGTGGATCGGGGTGCGGCATGAGGCTGCACCGGCTGGTCCTGACCAACTATCGCGGTGTGGCGCATCGCGAGATCGAGTTCCCCGACCGGGGCGTGGTGGTGGTGTCCGGCGCCAACGAGGTCGGCAAGTCCTCGATGATCGAGGCGCTGGATCTGCTGCTGGAGTCCAAGGACCGCTCCGCCAAGAGGGACGTCAAACAGGTCAAGCCCACCCACGCCGACGCCGGCGCCGAGGTCACCGCCGAAATCAGCACCGGCCCTTACCGGTTCGTCTATCGCAAGCGTTTCCATAAGGCCCCCGAAACGAAACTGACCATCATGGAGCCCCGCCGCGAGCAGCTCACCGGCGATGAGGCGCACGAGCGGGTCCGGGCCATGCTGGCCGAGACCATGGACACCGGCCTGTGGCAGGCCCAGCGGGTGCTCCAGGCGGCGTCGACGGCTGCGGTGGACCTGTCCGGCTGCGATGCGCTATCCCGCGCGCTCGATATCGCCGCCGGCGACACCGCCACCCTCAGCGGCACCGAACCGGTTCTCATCGAGCGGATCGACACCGAATACGCCCGCTACTTCACCCCGACCGGGCGCCCCACCGGGGAGTGGGCTACGGCGGTCTCCTCGTTGGCGGACGCCGACGCCGAGGTGACACGGTGCACCGAACTGCTCGCCGAGGTCGACGACCGGGTGCAGCGCCACGCCGAGCTGTCCGAGCAGCTGGCCCAGCTGACCTCCGAGCAGGCGACGGCCGATGCCCGCCTTGCCGCCGCCCAGGCCGCCGGCGCCACCATCGCCGCGTTGCGCGATCAGTTGCGCGCGGCCCAACTGGAGGCCACCACCGCCGAAGCCACTGCCGCCATGGCCGAGGCCTCGCACGCTGATCGGGTGCGGCTGTGCGGTGAGGTCGACTCGCGGGCCGCGGCGGTCAAGGCCCTGGACGCTGAAATCGTCGATGCCGGAACGGGGCTTGCCAACGCGGAGGCTGCCGCGGCGAGCGCCGATGACGCCGCAACGCAGGCCGAACAGCTACTGGCGGCGGCCACTGGGCGTGTCGACGCCACCCGCCGCGTCGTCGAGCAGATCGCCGCCCGCGACGAGGCCGATCGGCTGGCAGCCCGACTGGCTCGTATTCAGGCCACCGAGGCCGAACTGGATCAGATTCGCGGTGAACTGTCGCGAGTCGTGGTGACCGAGCCGATGCTGCGGCGGGTCGAAGACGCCGCCGCGGCGCTGGATCGGGCGCAGGCATCGCTGGCCGCGATCTCAGCGACACTGGAGTTCACCGCGGCCGCCGACATCGAGCTGATGATCGCCGGCGAGCGCACGGCGTTGCCGGCCGGCCAGAGCTGGTCGGCGCCCGTCACCGACGCCACCGAGGTCGAGGTGCCCGGATTGCTGTGTGTGCGAGTCAGCGCCGGCGACAGCACTCTGGACGCGAACACCAAATACGCTGCGGCGCAAGCGGGGCTGTCGGCGGTACTGGCTGAAGCCGGCGTAGGCGATGTGGCGCAGGCCCGGCTGGCCGACCAGCGGCGCCGCGAACTGGCGAGCTCACGCGATCAGCTCAGCGCCACCCTGACCGGGCTGCTCGGCGATGACGAGGTCGAGGCATTGCGTGCCCAACTGACCCTGTTGCGCACCGAGCACGAACAGGTGGCAGCCGGCATCACGGCCGAGGACGTCCGCACTCAGCGTGACGCAGCCGAAACGCTGCGTGTCCAAGCCGATTCCGACTGGCAGGCGCGGCGCCGCGAGGCCATTGAGGTGGCCGCTCGGCGTACCGAGGCCGCCACCCGAGTGGCGCTGTTGGGTGACAAGGCATCGACGCAGCGCACCGAATTCGATATCGCCAGCGCACGGCTGACCACCGACCGGGCTTCGCGCAGCGACGAGTCTGTGACGGTGGCCGCCGAATCCCACCGCCAAGCCGCTAGTGCTGCGCAGCAGCGGGTCACCGCGTTGACCGACGAGCTGGGCGCCGCCAACCCCGAGACCGTCGACGCCGAACTGGCCGACGCCGACATCGCGGCGCAGGCCCTGCGCACCAGGCACGCCGAGACCGCCCGGGCGCTGCACGAGGTCGAGGTCGAACTCGCGGTGTTCGGGACGCAGGGCCGCCGGGGTCGTCTCGACGCAGCGCAGATCGCCCGGGAACACGCCGCAGCCGAACACGACCGGATCGGCCAACGGGCCCGCGCGGTCTCACTGCTGCGCTCGACCATGAACCGACACCGCGACGACACCCGTCGCCGCTACGTCGAACCGTTCCGGGCCGAGATCCAGCGGCTCGGCGAGTACGTGTTCGGTGCCGACTTCGAAGTGGACGTCGACACCGACCTGAAGATCAGCACCCGCACCCTAGACGGCCGCACTGTGCCGTACGAATCGCTGTCCGGCGGTGCCAAGGAGCAACTGGGCATCCTGACCCGGCTGGCCGGGGCGACCCTGGTCGCCAAGGAGGACAGTGTTCCGGTGGTGATCGACGACGCACTCGGCTTCACCGACCCTGACCGGCTGGAGAAGATGGGCGCCGTGTTCGACGCCGTCGGCGCCCAGGGGCAGGTGATCGTGCTGACCTGCAGCCCGGACCGCTACCGCAGCGTCAAGGATGCGCACCGCATCGACTTGAGCTCGTGAGTATTTCGAGCCGCTACGAGTCGAACTCCGCCGGCCGCACGATTTGACCCCGTAGCTCACCGATCTCGTCGTGGAGACCGATCTCGACGAACCGGCTTGAGATTCGCGAACCAAGCTTGTCCACGTGGGGCTCGGTCATCAGTCCTTCCCCTCGCGGAACCGCTGTTGCGCCGCCTGTCGTGACACTCCCAAGACCATTCCGATGGTGCCCCAGCTTTCGCCGTTCGCTCGCGCTTCCGCCACCGCGTGACGCAGAGCGTCAGTCGCAGCGTCGGCTGCATCGGCCGCCTCACGGACATGCCGTAGATGGCGGCCGTCGCGTACCTTCACCGACGGGTCCGCGGGGTCCAACTGGTCGATCCACTGCTCGGCGGCAGTGGTCTCATCGATTTTGGTTGCCATGGTCATCACCTCACAAGTAGTCGTAGTTTTTCGGCTGCAATACGTTCACGTGGATGATCCGCTGGGGGTCATCGGCGGGGACCACCACGACCTCAAGTAGTCGTACGCCTGCATCTACACCGATGATCAGCAGGCGGCCCTCGTAGTCCCCCTCCTGCTCGACAAGCCTGACGGGATTGCGAATGACGTGCAAGGCATCCGCGTCGGAGATCCCATGCTCGGCATAGTGCTTGCGAGCCGATTCGATGAACTCAATGGCGTCAATGATACCTTGACAACTTTGGATGCGTCAACAATATCTTGACATCAGTCCTTCATGAACCCGATCGCGGTGTAGTCCAGATCCGCCAGCCCCGGCGCCCCGAAGTTCGCCAGCGCACTGCGGACCGCCACATTGCCGGTGGTCTGAATCAGCGGCAGGCTGAAGCCTTCCTCCCACAGCAGCCGGTCCACCTCGTTGGCCCGGGCCCGCGCCACCGCCGGGTCGAGCGCCTCCAGTGTCTCCTCGATCTTCGCGTCGATCTCTGGGCTGCCGATCTTGCCGAAGTTGGCCTCCCCGTACGAGGCGGAGATCTGGTTCAGCCCGGCCAGCGGGAAAGCGTCACCGACCCAACTGAACTGGGCGATGTCGAAGTCACCGACGTTGACGTAGTCGGTGAAGAAGCCGCCGCCGGCCTTGGCGTCCAGCTGCAGCTTCACGCCGATCTGGGCCAGATTATGTTGGGCGACTTGGGCGAACTGACGGGTGCTGGAGGCGTCGTAGAACAGGTGGCGGATCACCAGTGGCCGGCCGTCCTTCTCCCGGAACTTCCCGTGCAGCTTCCAGCCCAGCTCGTCGAGTTCACGCGCCGCGCGCGCCGGGTCGTAGGCCACCACGGCGCTGTTGTCCTGGTAGCCCTCCTGCCCGGCGACGTAGATGTGGTTGTTCAGGGCCACCGGGTCGGCGGTCAGGCCGCGCTGGGTCACCTTCGCGATGGTGCTCCGGTCGATGCCTCGCATGACCGCGAGCCGTAACGCCTTGTCGGACAGGATCGCCCCCGGCGCCCCGTTGAAGGTGAAATGGTTCCAGGCCGGCGTCGGGGCGCGGCGAATCGTGATGCCCTCGGTGCGCCGGGCGATGGTCAACTGATCCAGGGTGGCCACTCCGGTGGCGTCGATGGTGTGGTTCTGCAGCGCCGGCATCCGAGCGGCCTCGTCGAGCACCAGGTAGGTGATGGTGTCCAGCTTCGGCGCCTTGCCCCACCAATCGGGATTGCGTACCAAGGTTATTCGCTGGCTGGTGCGGTCCAGCGTCGCCAGCTTGAACGGCCCGGCCGAGGGCCCCGGTTGGCGCAGCTGACCCTTGTTGAACACCTCCGGGTCAGCGGTCATGCTCGCCGGCAGCAGCATCGAATTGCCGGCGAACATGCCCCGCCACTCCGCATACGGCTTGGCGAAGCGCACCACGGCTTGGCGGTCGTCGACGCCGCGGGTGACCGACGCGATCCGCTCGGCACCATTGGTGCTGGCGATCGCGAATCCGGGGTCGGCGCCACTGGTGGCATGCAGCTGGCTGGCGATGTCCTTCCAGGACAGCGGTGTTCCGTCGCTCCACGCCGCCTTCGGGTTGATCGTGTAGGTGACCACTTGGGGGTTGGTGCCGGTCAGTTCCACGCTGGTGAAGTAGTCGGTGTCCACCGTCGCCGAACCGTCCGGGGAGATGATGAACGCCCGCGGCATGGTGGCTTTGAGCATGGCGGCGTTCTCGGCCAGATTGCCGTCGATGTGCAGCGGGTTGAAGTTCGGTGGGAACTGGTTCATCGACAGTCGCAGGTTTCCGCCGTCGCGCAGGCTGACCGGGTTCTGCGGGTTGACGTCGCTGGCGCTGCCGACGGTGGCGGCGCCCTCCGGGGCGGTGATGTCGACGGCGGTACAGCTGCTCAGCGCCAGCACCAGCGCCACCAGGGCCGCAGCCGTCTTCGTGGTCATGAGGCGGGCTCCGGAAGCGGCACGGCCGCCAGCAGTCGGCGGGTGTAGTCGTGCTGCGGGTCGCCGAACACCTGATCGGCCGCGCCCTGCTCCACGATCTGCCCGGCGAACATCACCGCCACGGTGTGCGCCAGGTGCTTGACCACCGAAAGGTCATGCGACACGAACAGATACGACAGCCCGAACTGCTGCTGCAGATCCAGCAGCAGATTGATGATCCCGGCCTGGATCGAGACGTCCAGCGCCGAAACCGGCTCATCGAGGGCGAGGATCTTCGGCTGCAACGCCAACGCCCGCGCGATGCCGATCCGCTGCTTCTGTCCGCCGGAGAACTCCGAGGGGTATCGCAGCGCATCGGCGCGCCGCAATCCGACCAGCTCCAGCAGTTCGGCAACCCGGGCGTGGGTCGACTTCTTGTCGAACACAGCTTTGTCGAAGCTGTTGGCGCGCAAGGGCTCAGCCAGCACGTCGAACACCGGCAGCCGCGGATCCAACGAGGCGACCGGGTCTTGAAACACCACCTGCAGGTCGCGGCGCAGGGCACGGCGTGAGGAGCGTTTCAAGGAGGCGACGTCGGTGCCCAGTACCTCAATCGAACCCGACTGCGGCGCAGCCAGTTCCAGGATCTGATGCAAGGTGGTGGATTTGCCTGACCCGGATTCGCCGACGATCGCCAGTGTGCGGCCCTGCTCCAACTCGAAGCTCACACCGTCCACGGCGCGGACCTCGCCGGCGTTGCGCCGCAGCACGCCCTTGGTCAGGGGATAGGTCTTCACCAGATCGCGGACCCGCACGACGGTGGCTGACCCGCCAGACTCGGACACCGGAACCTCGGTGTGTACGCCGTAGATCTCGGCGGCGCTGCGCCCGGTGACCTGATCGGTGTGGATGCACGCGGCGAGGTGCTCGCCAACAGCCGAGCCGACGTCTAGCAATGCCGGTTCTGCCTGCCGGCACTCCTCGGTGGCCAACGGGCAGCGCGGCGCGAACGGGCAGCCCCGCTGCTGCGGCGGTCCCAGCTTCGCCTCTCCTTCGTAGAGCCTCGCTGAACCGCCGGGATCGACGCCGGCCAGCGACGGCGGGGCCCCGGGAATCGGCACCAGCCGGGTGCCCTGCGGGGCGTCCAGGCGGGGCACCGACCCCAGAAGTCCTACCGTGTAGGGCATCTGCCGATCCCGGTACAACACCTCGACCGGTGCGGATTCCACCACCCGCCCGGCGTACATCACCAAGGCCCGGTCGGCGAATTCGGCGACCACGCCCAGGTCGTGGGTGATGATCAGCACCCCGGCGCCGGTGACATCGCGGGCCGTCCGCAGGACCTCGAGGATCTGGGCCTGCACCGTGACATCGAGTGCGGTGGTGGGCTCGTCACAGATCAGCAGGTCCGGGTCGCAGGCGATGGCGATGGCGATCACCACCCGCTGACGTTCCCCGCCGGACAGTTCGTGTGGAAATGCGCGCGCCCGCTCCTGCGGCCGAGAGATGCCGACCAGCTCCAAGAGTTCCACCGCACGTCGGCGGGCCGCGGCCCGACCCACTCGGCGTTGATGTACCTCGATGGCCTCGGCGATCTGATCGCCCACGGTGTAGACCGGCGTCAGCGCCGACATCGGGTCCTGGAACACCATTCCGATCGAGGCGCCGCGGAACTTCGACATCGCGGTGTCGCCCAGGCCGATCAGCTGCGTGCCGGCCAGGCGCACCGATCCCGACACCTGCGCGTGTTCGGGCAGCAATCCCATCACGGCCATCGCCGCCGCGGACTTGCCGGAGCCGGACTCGCCGACCATCGCCACGACTTCGCCGGGGGAGACCTGATAGCTGATGCCGCGCACCGCTTGTACCGCTTCGGCGCCGCGGCCGAAGGTGACGGCCAGATCGGAGACTTCCAGCAAGGCACTCATCCGCGGCCCCGTAACGTCGCGGCGTCGGGGTCCAGTGCGTCGCGCAGGCCGTCACCGGCGAGGTTGGCGCAGACCAGGATCGTGATCAGCATTCCGGCGGGGAACAGGAACACCCACGGGAAGGTGATGGCCGAGGCGGTGCCGTCGGCGATCAGGGTGCCCAGCGACACATCCGGCGGCTGGATGCCGAACCCCAGGTAGCTCAAGCCGGTTTCGGCCAGGATCGCCACCGCCACGTTGAGCGCGGTGTCGATGATCAGAATGGACGCCACGTTCGGGACGACGTGGTCGATGATGATGCGTCGACTTGAGACGCCCATATACCTTGCAGCCCGGATGAATTCACGTTCCCGCAGGCTCATGGTCAGGCCGCGCACCATGCGTGCGCTGATCATCCAGCTGAACCCCGCCAGTAGCAGGATCAGCATGGCGATGTTGCCGCTGTTCTTGGTGCGCGGGGTGATGATCGCGATCAGGATGAACGCCGGAACCACCAGCAGCAAGTCCACCAGCCACATCAGCACCCGGTCGCGCCATCCGCCGAAGTACCCGGAGACCGCGCCCACCGTCGCCGCGATCACCGTCGAGATCAGTGCCACGCACACCCCGATCAGCATCGACTTCTGCATGCCACGCAGAATCTGCGCCAGCAGGTCCTGACCAAGGGCGTTGGTACCCAACAGGTGTCGGGCGCCCGGTGGAACCAGCAGCGCGTCGTAGTCGAGGTCGGTGTAGGAGTAGGGCAGCAGCGGCGGCAGCGCGTAGCAGCCTATGAACAGCACCGCCAGCAGCACCAGGGCGCCGACGGCGCCGCGGCTGCGCAGGAACCGGCGCAGCACCAGCGTGCGCCGCGAGGCGAACTCGATCTCGGTGCTCATGACACCCGCACCCGCGGATCCAGCAGCGCGTAGATGACGTCGGAGAGCAGTCCGGCGGCCAGCACCACCGCGCCGGAGAACACCGTGATGGCCGCGACGATGTTGGTGTCCTGGGTCGCCACACCCTGCACCACCCATTCGCCCATACCGTGCCAGCCGAAGATCTTCTCCACGAACACCGCCCCGGTCACCAGCCCGGCCACCCCGTAGGCGAACAGCGTCGCCATCGGGATCAGCGCGGTGCGCAGCCCGTGTTTGAACAGGGCGCGTCGTCGCGTCAGCCCCTTGGCCCGGGCGGTGCGGATGAAGTCCTGGCCCAGGACATCGAGCATCGCGTTGCGCTGATACCGGCTGAACCCGGCGGCCGAGCCCAGCGCCAGCGTCAGCGACGGCAGCACCAGGTGCTGGAGCCGATCGGTCAGCCGGGGCCAGAAGCCGGCGACCAGCCCCGGCGATGTCTCGCCGGTGTAGTCGAACAGTTGGGCGCCCAACGCCCAGTTCACTCGTAGCGCGCCGAGGATCACCAGGTTGGCCAGCACGAACGTCGGCACCGACAGCACCAGCAGCGCCGCGAACGTGATCACCCGGTCGGATACCCGGTACTGGCGCACCGCCCCCCAGGCGCCTGCCACCACGCCGATCGCGGTGCCGGCCACCGACCCGACCAGCAGCAGCCGCAGGCTGACCCCGATGCGACGGCCGAGGTCTGCCGAGACGGGCTGGCCGGTGACGGTGACGCCGAAGTCACCCCGTACGGCATTTGAGGCCCAGTGCACGTAACGCAGCGGAATCGGCTTGTCCAGGCCCAGTTCGGCGGCCTTGGCGTCGATGACGGCCTGTGGGGGGCGGGGGTTGCGCTGCATGAAGCTGTCCAGCGGGGCGAACGCCAGCGAGGTCAGGCAGAAGGTGAGGAAGGAGGCCAGCGCCAACAGCACCAGATAGTTGAGCAGCCTGCCCACCAGGAACCGCGCCATGGCGCAAGGGTAGAGGTTGCTCTGGAGCGCCAGCTGCACCCCATTACCGCGAGCGTGCGTGTCTGTACGCGACACGCCGCGAACGGGCGTACAAATCTGCACCCTCGCGGCGGGCCTGTGCAGTAACTAGGCTCGGACCCACCGAGCTGACGAGGAGACACCCGTGACCGTCACCGATGACTACCTGGCGCACAACGCGCAGTACGCGAAGACCTTCACCGGTCCGCTGCCGATGCCGCCGAGCAAGCACGTGGCGGTGGTGGCCTGCATGGACGCCCGCCTCGACGTCTACCGGGTGCTCGGGATCAACGAGGGTGAGGCGCACTGCATCCGCAATGCCGGTGGGGTGATCACCGAGGACGCCATCCGGTCGCTGGCCATTAGTCAGAAGCTGCTGGGCACCCGCGAGATCATCCTGATCCACCACACCGACTGCGGCATGCTCACCTTTACCGACGACGACTTCAAGCGCTCGATCGTCGAGGAGACCGGCATCCGGCCGAGCTGGGCCGCCGAGGCGTTCGCCGATCCGGCCGAGGATGTGCGGCAGTCGCTGCGGCGGGTCAAGGCCAGCCCGTTCATCACCCAGACGACCTCGCTGCGGGGCTTCGTGTTCGACGTGGCCACCGGCAAGCTGGGGGAGATCAGCCTCTGATCCCGTTTCCCCGCGAGCGTGGGGCACCTCCTCCCGCGAGCGTGCACAAGCGTCCGGTATTCCCCCATGTCGGGGTGGACCCTTCTGCACGCTCGCGGGAATGGGTCGTTGACAGCACCGCGCCGAGCCTGCTTTCATAGCGCCTATAACCAAATAAATCAGGTAAGTCTCACCAAGATTATCGGAAAACCCCGCAAGGACGTCATGACCAGCAATATCACCGATGCCCCGACGGCCACCACGGCCGGGCACTATCAGCTGACGCATCTGCGCACCCTGGAAGCCGAGGCCATCCACATCATCCGCGAGGTGGCCGCGGAGTTCGAGCGCCCAGTCCTGCTGTTCTCCGGCGGCAAGGACTCGATCGTCATGCTGCATCTGGCGGTCAAGGCGTTCGCGCCGGGCCGGCTGCCCTTCCCGGTGATGCACGTCGACACCGGCCACAACTTCGACGAGGTCATCGCCGCGCGCGACGAACTGGTCGCCCAAACCGGTGTACGGCTGGTGGTGGCCAGCGTGCAGGACGACATCGACGCCGGACGGGTGGTCGACGACGGGCCGTCGCGCAATCCGCTGCAGACCGTCACCCTGCTGCGCGCGATCCGCGAGAACAAGTTCGACGCGGCGTTCGGCGGCGCCCGGCGCGACGAGGAGAAGGCGCGCGCCAAGGAGCGGGTCTTCAGCTTCCGCGACGAGTTCGGCCAGTGGGACCCCAAGGCGCAGCGGCCCGAGCTATGGAACCTTTACAACGGGCGGCACCGCGCCGGTGAGCACATCCGGGTGTTCCCGCTGTCGAACTGGACCGAGTTCGACATCTGGTCCTACATCGGTGCTGAGGAAATCGCTTTGCCGACAATCTATTACGCGCATCAACGCAAGGTGTTCCGGCGTGACGGGATGCTGCTGGCGGACCACGAGTACCTGCGGCCGGCCGACGGCGAGGAAGTGTTCGAGACCTCGGTGCGGTTCCGCACCGTCGGCGACGTCACCTGCACCGGTTGCGTGGAGTCCACCGCGGCCACCGTCGAGCAGGTGATCGATGAGACCGCGCTGTCCCGACTGACCGAACGCGGCGCCACCCGCGCCGACGACCGAATCTCCGAAGCAGGCATGGAAGACCGCAAGAGGCAGGGGTATTTCTGATGAGTGCGGCAACGACGCTGCTTCGCATTGCCACGGCCGGCTCGGTCGACGACGGCAAGTCCACGCTGATCGGCCGGCTGCTGTTCGACTCCAAGGCCGTGATGGAAGACCAGTTGGCCTCGGTGGAGCGCACCTCCCGTGAGCGCGGCAATGACTACACCGACCTGGCTCTGGTGACCGATGGCCTGCGCGCCGAGCGTGAGCAGGGCATCACCATCGATGTGGCCTACCGTTACTTCGCCACGCCCAAGCGGAAATTCATCATCGCCGACACCCCGGGCCACATCCAGTACACCCGCAACATGGTGACGGGCGCCTCGACCGCGCAGCTGGCCATCGTGCTTGTCGACGCGCGGCACGGCCTGCAGGAGCAGTCCCGTCGGCACACCTTCCTGGCTTCGCTGCTCGGAATCCGTCATATCGTGCTCGCGGTCAACAAGATGGACCTGATCGACTGGGATGCAGCGAAGTTCGAGGCGATCCGGGACGACTTCCACTCGTTCGCAACGCGTTTGGACGTCCACGACGTCACCACCATCCCGATGTCGGCGCTGCTCGGCGACAACGTGGTGACCAAGTCCGACAAGACGCCCTACTACGAGGGGCCGGCGCTGCTGTCGCACCTGGAGGACGTCTACATCGCCGGCGACCGCAACCTGGTCGACGTCCGGTTCCCGGTGCAGTACGTGATCCGCCCGCAGACCCACGAACACGCCGACCACCGCAGCTACGCTGGCACGGTCGCCAGTGGAGTGCTGCGCCCCGGTGACGACGTAGTGGTGCTGCCGTCGGGTAAGCCCAGCCGCATCGAGGTGATCGAAGGCCCGAACGGTCCGGTGCAGGAGGCGTTTCCGCCGATGGCCGTCTCGGTGAGCCTCGCCGACGACATCGACGTCTCCCGCGGCGACATGATCGCCCGTACCAACAACCAGCCGCGCATCGCCCAGGACTTCGACGCCACCGTGTGCTGGATGGCTGACGGTGCCTCGCTGCAGCCCGGCAACGACTACGTCATCAAGCACACCACCCGGACTACCCGGGTGAAGGTGATGGCGCTGGACTACCGCCTCGACGTCAACACCCTGCATCGCGACAAGGAGGCAAACGAACTCGGGCTCAACGAACTCGGGCGTGTGTCGCTGCGTGCCCAAGTCCCGCTGATGCTCGACGAATTCAGCCACAACGATGCCACCGGCTCGTTCATCCTGATCGACCAGGTCACCAACGGAACCGTGGCGGCCGGGATGGTGCTGCGTGACGTGTCCGGCCGCGGTGCGAGCCCCAACACGGTGCGCCACGATTCGCTGGTGTCCACTACCGACCGGCTCTCCAAGGGCCGCACTGTGTGGCTCACCGGACTGTCCGGTGCCGGCAAGTCTTCGGTGGCCATGCGAGTAGAGCAGTTGCTGCTCGCAAGAGGCACGCCCGCTTACGTTCTCGACGGCGACAACCTGCGCCACGGGCTCAACGCCGACCTCGGTTTCTCGATGGCCGACCGGGCGGAGAACCTGCGCCGGCTGGCTCACGTGGCCGCCCTGCTGGCCGACTCCGGCCAAATCGTGCTGGTACCGGCGATCAGCCCGCTCCACGAGCATCGCCAGCTGTCCCGTCAGGTGCACACCGACGCCGGGTTCGACTTCATCGAGGTGTTCTGTGACACCCCGCTGGAGGACTGCGAGCAACGAGATCCCAAGGGGCTCTACGCCAAAGCCCGGGCAGGTCTGCTCACGCACTTCACCGGGATCGACAGCCCCTATCAGCGGCCGAAGAATCCGGACGTGCGGCTGACCCCGCGCGACACCATCGACGAGCAGGCCCGCCAAGTCATCGCCGCGATCGACGCGCGCCGATGAGCGATCACGAGCTCGCCGCCAAGCTCGCCACCGACGCGGGCCGGCTGTTGCTGACGGTCCGCAAGGAGTTGTCCCAGGCCACCGAGGCAGAGCGGAAAGCGGCAGGCGACAAGCGTTCTCACGACTATCTGATGGCTGCACTGGCCGCCGAGCGTCCGCACGACGCGGTGCTCTCCGAAGAGGGCGCCGATGATCCGGTGCGACTGCAGGCTGAGCGGGTGTGGATCGTCGACCCGCTGGACGGCACCCGGGAGTTCTCTGAGCTCGACCGTGACGACTGGGCCGTGCACGTCGCACTGTGGCAGGCCGGCGAACTGGTGGCCGGCGCCGTGGCGATGCCTGCGCGCGACATCACCCTGGCCGCCCCGCAGGTGCCCGCGCCGCCCACCCACACCGGCTCGCCGCGGATCGCGGTGTCGCGCAGTCGTCCTCCGGCGGTGGCCGAGGCGGTGCGCGAGCGGCTCGACGGGGTGCTGGTCCCGATGGGATCGGCCGGGGTGAAGGTTGCCGCCGTCGTCCAGGGCTTCGCCGATGTGTACGTCCACGCCGGTGGGCAATACGAGTGGGACTCGGCCGCGCCGGTGGCAGTGGCTCGCGCGGCGGGCCTGTTCACCTCGCGCATCGACGGTTCGCCGCTGGTCTACAACCGGCCCGATCCGCTGCTGCCCGACCTGGTGGTGTGCCGCCCCCAGTACGCTGACGCAGTCCTGGCCGCGATCGGTTAGGTTTTCTGCACCATGCGGATGTCAGCGAAGGCGGAGTACGCGGTGCGGGCGATGGTCCAACTCGCCACCGCCGAAGCCGGCACGCTGGTCAAGACCGACGACATCGCCACGGCCCAAGGCATTCCGGCGCAGTTCCTCGTCGACATTCTGTCCGATCTGCGCACCGACCGTCTGCTGCGCAGTCAGCGCGGCCGCGACGGTGGTTACGAACTGGCCCGGCCGGCCACCGAGATCAGCGTCGCCGACGTGTTGCGTTGCATCGACGGCCCGCTGGCCAGCGTCCGCGACATCGGCTTGGGCGACCTGCCCTACTCGGGCCCGACCGCCGCGCTGACCGACGTGTGGCGGGCACTGCGGGCCAGCATGCGCTCGGTGCTGGAGCAGACCAGCTTGGCCGACGTCGCCTCCGGTGAGCTGCCCGATCACGTCGCCGCATTCGCCACCGACTACCGCAGCCAGGAGCGCCAGCGCGGCCACGGCGGTTAACTCTCCTTTCCGCGAGCGGGCGTGTTTGCACAGCGGCACACCGTCAACGGTGGCATTCTGCGCACCCTCGCGCCGAGCGCGTGCCCTAGGAACCCGAGCCGTAGGGACGCGTCAAGATCTCCATGGCGTGACCGTCGGGGTCGTGGAAGTACACCCCGCGTCCGTCGTCGCGGTGGTTGATCTCCCCGGGCCGCTGGGCTCCCGGGTCCGCCCAGTGCGGCAGCCCGCGCGCGGCGATCCTGCCGTAGATGGCGTCGAATTCGTCTTCGGACACCAGGAAGGCGTAGTGCTGCGGCCGGATCGGCTCATCGGCGGGCACGTCGGCGTAGTCCAGGCTGGCATCGTGGTCGAGCCCGACGACCATGAAGCGACCGAACGGCTGCGGGTCGGGCAGGCCGAACAACTCCGCCAGAAACGCTGCCGACGCGTGCTTGTCGTGCGCGGCGACGATGGTGTGGTTGAAGGAAATGCTCATGACTCCAGTGTCGGCGCTGCGCGTCGGCCGTGCCACAATCGCGGTCATGCAGGTCGGAATGACCATGCCGGTGATGGAGCCGGATCTGGACGCAACACTGCTGCGGGACTGGGCGCGTGCCGTCGACGACGGGCCGTTCTCATCACTGAGTTGGGGTGAGCGGATCGCCTTCACCAACCCCGACAGCCTGACCCTGCTGGGTGCACTGGCCGCGTGGACGCAGCGGGTGCGTCTGGTGACGACGGTGATCGTGCCGCAACTGCACAACCCGGTCATGCTCGCCAAGGCGCTGGCGACGGCGGATCTGCTCAGCGGTGGCCGGCTCACGGTCGGTATCGGCATCGGTGGCCGGCACGAGGATTACCGGGCGGCCGGTGCCGATCCGGCAACCCAGACCATGCGGGAGATGACCGAGCGGGTCGCGATCATGAAGCGGGTGTGGGCGGGGGAGAAGGTCACCGAATCGGTGCTGCCGGTGGGGCCGGCGCCGACGCAGCCCGGCGGGCCCCCGCTGGTGGTCGGCACCATCGGACCCAAGACGCTGCGCAGCGCGGCGACCTGGGCCGAAGGACTGGCCGGTATCACCATGGACCTCGACGTGGCCAAGCAGAACGAGCTGTTCGACGTCGCCCGCGACGCCTGGCGCCAGGCCGGCAAGGGCAAGCCCTATCTGGCGACGTCGTTCTGGTTTGCGTTGGGTGATCCCGACGAAGCCCGCGATCAGGTGCGCCGGCACCTGCTGCGCTACATGAACTGGATTCCGGCCGAGTACGTCGAGGCGATGGCACCGACCACGGGGTGGGCCGGCAGCCAGGACGAGCTGGCCGAGGTGCTGCACGGCTTTGCGGCGGTGGGCGCCGATGAGGTCCACCTGATCCCGACCAGCTCTGACCTGGGTCAACTGCGGCGTGCGGCCGAGGTAGTGGCCGAATTCCGTCGGTGACCAACCATAGAGCGGGTCGCGACCCGGTCACAGCTGCGTCTCTATCGCCGACTCAGTAGTCACATCTGCCTCTGCAATAACTATCGTCACAGCATGTCGATGACACGTCGGATCGTCTCGGCGGCGATGGTGCCGACGGTCGTCCTGGGGATGGTGCTGGCTGCGGAGGGTGTGCCGGCACAGGCCGCGACCTGCAGCGCGCCCGAGGCCAACGTCGCTCCACCACCCGGTTCGCCGGCCACCGGCGCCGGTCAGCTTCCGACCGGGCGCCGGCCGCGCGGCGCCAACGACTCCGCGCCGCTGCCCAAACTGGGACCGCTGATCTCGGCGATGATCCAGGCCGCCGGACCGCAACGGCCGGTGCAGCAGCAGGCTGCGGTCGTCCCGGGAATCCCCGGTGGCCAGGCCGCCCCGAACGCTGCCCAGCCGGTACAGCCGGTCCAGCCGAATGCCGGTGCGGCTCAAGGACCGTCGGCGCAGGATGTCGGCGGCGCGATCGCCGGCGCCCAGACGTCACTGGCGGAGTGGGTGACGGGGCCCAACAGCCCCAACCAGACGCTACAGCGGTTCGGTATCGCCGGAACCGACCTCGGGATTCCGTGGGACAACGGCGATCCCGGCAATCGACAGGTGCTGATGGCCTTCGGCGACACCTTCGGCTACTGCCAGATCCAGGGCCACCAGTGGCGGCACAACGTGCTGCTGCGCAGTCAGGACCAGAACTTGGCCGACGGGATCACGGTCGGTCCCGGTGCGGTGGGCAACCGGTATTCGGGATCGCCACTGCGGCAGGCGAACTTCGCCAAACAGATCCTGCCCGACTGGAAGTTCGCGCCCGTCCAGGACAGTGTGATTCCGACCGCGGGAGTCGGGATCGGCGGCAACCAGTACATGAACTTCATGTCGGTCAAACAGTGGGGCCGCGACGGCGAATGGTCCACCAACTACTCGGCGATCGCGGTGTCAGGCGACAATGGCGAGACCTGGAACCTCTACCCGGGTACCGTGCGGTCGTCGTCGCCGCAGAACGTCCCCAACGCCCACTACGTCCCGGGCAACGAGAACTTCCAGCAGGGCGCCTTCCTGCGCGGCGGCGACGGCTACCTCTACTCCTACGGAACTCCGGCCGGCCGGGGCGGCGCGGCGTATCTGTCGCGGGTGCCCGAACGTGCCATCCCCGACGTCAACCAGTACCAGTACTGGGGTGAGGGCCAGTGGGTGCCAGGCAATCCCGCGGCCGCCACCCCGGTGATCCCCGGCCCGGTCGGCGAGATGTCGGTGCAGTACAACACCTATCTCAAGCAGTACCTGGTGCTGTACGGCAACGGCGGCAACGACGTCGTGGCCCGCACCGCCCCGAGCCCGCAGGGCCCGTGGAGCGCCGAGCAGACACTGATTCCCACCGGACAGATTCCCGGCGGCATCTACGCGCCGTACCTGCATCCCTGGTCGACGGGCAAGGATGTGTACTTCACGTTGTCGCTGTGGAATGCCTACGACGTTATGCTGATGCATACCGTGCTGGGCTGAGCATCACGGCTCGGATCGGTCACGTCGTCCGGCGCGCTCAGCGAAAGCGTCCAGTGCGGCAAGCACTTCCGGCGAACGCCACACCCGGCTACGGGGCCCGCTTGATGTCTCGATGAGAATGCCCGCCTCGGTCAGCGGGTTGAGGTAGCGGTGGGCGTTGGTCGATTCGATACCCAACTGCTGCGCCAGCAGTGCCGCGTTGACGACGGGGCGGCGGGCCAGCAGGTCGGCGACCCTCCACACCGCCGAGTCGGACCGAGCGGTGATTCGCGTGCTCCAGTTCTCCCGGATGGCCCGAAGCTCAGTAACCAATTCCCGTCCGTTGGCAATCGAGCGCACACTGGCCTTCGAGAACTGCTCGACAATGGGTCCGGCATCGCCATCGCGGTAGGAGGTGAGCGCGGCGAAATAGGCTGCTGTGTCGGCCAGTAGGCCCGCCGACAACGGAACGGTCACCTGACGGGTCATACCCTTATTGCGCAACATGGCCTGCACCAGCGCGCGGCCCGTGCGCCCGTTCCCGTCCGTGAACGGGTGGATGGTCTCGAATTGTGCATGGGCTATGGCGATTTGCGGCAGTAGCGGGAGGTCGCTGCGCTGCGCGAACAAGATCATGTCGGTGATCGCGCCGTGGATCAGCTCGTGGCGCGGCGCGACGAACGTCGCACCGATGGGCGTGGAGCCACCGCCGATCCACACCGGCTCGGTACGGAATTCGCCGGGGGTATGGCGCGGCTCCTTGGCCATCAGGGCGCGGTGCATCGCCAGGATAGCGGCGGCATCGACGTTCTCGGACAAGCTGATCGCCGCCTGCATCGCAGCAGTGTTCGCGACGACCATTGCGGCGTTGGCCTTGGTCTTGCCGCCGGACAGCTCCGCCTCTGCGATAGCCCGCGATGAAGCCGTCAGGTTCTCGATCTGTGAGCTGGCCGCCGATTCGGAGCGTAACAGCACGGCGGCGAATGGTGCGATTTCGTTCCCGAGTTCAGCGTCGAAACGGGTGATCTGCTGGCCGGCGGCTTCGGCGTCGGCGACGAGGGATGCCGGTAGGTCCGGGGCGATGGCGGCGATGTCGGCCGGCACCGCCGGGCGGTAGGTGCCGTATCGCGGCAGGGTTGTGCGCGCGTACCGAACCCCCTGGGGTTCCCAGCGCACGTCCTCGTAGGAGACGGGCCGAAGTGAAGTCACCCACCCAGTTTAACTTCACTTAACGGATTAAGTGAAGTCAACGACGCCCGTTGACTTCACTTATTGCCTAACCGTCCAGCGCCCCACGCAGCGCGGCACCGACCTCGGTGATCACCCCTGGGGTGTAACCGGGGATGTTGATGGTCACCCCGCCGACGCCGGCGTCGAACACCTTGGCCTTGACCTGCTCGGCGATCGATTCGGGGCTGCCGGCCACCGCCCGCTGAGAGATCTGGGCGGGGATCTGATCGGCGGGGAAGTCGCCGGGCAGCGCGGTGAGCAGCATGGTGGTCTCCAGGGTGGCCGGATCGCGGCCGATCTCTTCACAGCTGCGCCGTACCGCATCCATCTTCGCGGGTAGCTCGTCGAAGCCGGCGATGATGTTGAGGTGGTCGAAGTGCTGCGCCGCCAACGGGATGGTCTTCTTCTCCCCGCTGCCACCGATCAGCAGCGGAATGTGGTCGCGGAAGCGAGGGTTGGCCATCGCTTCTTCGGCGCGATACCACTTGCCCTCGACGGTCGGCCGCTCACCTTTGATCATCGGCAGGATGATCTCCAACGCCTCATAGAGCCGGTTGAACCGGTCGGTGAAGGTGCCGAACTCAAAGCCCAACTGGTCGTGTTCGAGCTCGAACCATCCGGTGCCGATACCCAGGATCGCGCGGCCCCCGCTGATCACGTCGAGTGTGGTGATGATCTTGGCCAGCAGGGTCGGGTTGCGGTAGGTGTTGCCGGTGACCAGGGTGCCCAGCTGGACCCGCTCGGTCGCCGTCGCCAGTGCGCCCAGGGCGGTGTAGGCCTCAAGCATCGGCTGATCGGGGGAGCCCAGCATGGGCAGTTGATAGAAGTGGTCCATCAGAAAAACCGCGTCGAACCCGGCGGCCTCGGCCTCGCGGGCCTGCGCGATCACGGTGGGGAACAGCTCCGAAACGGGCGTGCCGTAGGAGAAGTTGGGGATCTGGAAGCCAAGGCGGATCGTCACCCGATCGACCCTAGGGCGAGCGGGGACGCCGCCGTGGCGATTCCGCTACCCGCGAAGAGGGTTGACCGCGCTGAGGTCGGTGTAGCCGACGTCGTCGCCTTCATTCAGTGTGGCCCGGTGGCGTCCCTTGCCGTAGGTGCCGATGATCTCCTCCGCGGCCCGGTGATCGGCTCGTGGGACTTTTCGGCGGAATATGGATTGGAATCAGAATCGCCACAAGAATTGCGGGCACTGGCCCGCGACCACGGACCGGATGTAGACCCGTGCGTCCGCTGCCGTGGCGTCGGGTCCGAGGACTTGCCGCACGGTGACGGAGTTCTCCAATCCGCTGGGCGTGTTCCCGGCAGCCAGTAGGCGGCAGATCGCGTTGCCGGCCGGGTCGGCGTGCGCGGCCGGGGCCAAGAGCATGCCGAGAGCCGCGAGCGTGGCGAAGATGAATCGCTTCATGGCCGCAGAATTGGTGGTGGAGTACATACCCGGCAGTGTCGCATCGAGGTCCGACAGGTGCGCTGGTCAGATGGTGCCCCCGGCAGGATTCGAACCTGCGGCCTTCCGCTCCGGAGGCGGACGCTCTATCCCCTGAGCTACGGGGGCGCACGTACTACGGGCGCCGACTGGGCTTTGACAGACTAACGCATCACCAGGTCCCGCCCGTCATGGGAACGGATTCGGGTCCTGACCACGTCAGACTCTAGGATGGGGCCTCGTGACCCCCGCCGATCTGGCCGAATTGCTCAAGAACACCGCAGCCGCGGTGCTGGCCGCGCACGACCTGGACCCCGCCGCGCTGCCCGCGGCGGTCACTGTCGAGCGCCCGCGCAACCCCGAGCACGGCGACTACGCCACCAACCTGGCGCTGCAGCTGGGCAAGAAGGTCGGCGCCAACCCCCGTGACCTGGCCGGCTGGCTGGCCGAGGCGCTGACGCAGGCCGACGGGATCGCCGAGGCCGACACCGCAGGTCCGGGGTTTGTCAACATCCGCCTGGACGCCTCGGCGCAGGGCATCATCGTCGCCAACGTCATCGGGGCCGGCGCCCAATACGGCCAATCCGGCGAGTTCGACGGCCTCAACGTGAACCTGGAGTTCGTCTCGGCCAACCCGACCGGCCCCATCCACATCGGTGGTACCCGCTGGGCCGCGGTCGGCGACGCGCTGGGCCGGCTGCTGAGCACCCAGGGCGCCGCGGTCACCCGCGAGTACTACTTCAATGATCACGGCGCCCAGATCGACCGGTTCGCCAACTCGCTGATCGCCGCCGCCAAGGGCGAATCGGCCCCCGAGGACGGCTACGCCGGCGCCTACATCACCGACATCGCGGCCCAGATCCAGGCCAAGGCGCCCGACGCCCTGAGCAGTCCCGAGGCGCAGGAGACGTTCCGCGAGATCGGCGTCGACCTGATGTTCACCCACATCAAGGCCTCACTGCACGAATTCGGCACCGATTTCGACGTCTTCACCCACGAAGACTCCATGCACACCTCCGGCCGGGTGGAGCAGGCCATCGAGCGGCTGCGCGCCAACGACAACATCTACGAAAAGGACGGCGCCACCTGGCTGCGCACCAGCGCCTACGGTGACGACAAAGACCGCGTGGTGATCAAGAGCGACGGCAAACCCGCCTACATCGCCGGCGACCTGGCCTACTACCTGGACAAGCGCGAGCGCGGCTTCAACCTGTGCATCTACATGCTCGGCGCCGACCACCACGGCTACATCGCCCGGCTGAAGGCCGCCGCGGCCGCCTTCGGAGACGACCCGGCCACCGTGGAGGTCTTGATCGGCCAGATGGTCAACCTGGTGCGCGACGGCCAGCCGGTCAAGATGAGCAAGCGTGCCGGCACCGTGATCACCCTGGACGACCTGGTGGAGGCCATCGGCGTCGACGCCGCCCGCTACAGCCTGACCCGTTCCTCGGTGGACACCCCGATCGACATCGACTTGGCGCTGTGGTCCTCGGCCAGCAACGAAAACCCGGTCTATTACGTGCAATACGCCCATGCCCGGCTCTGCGCGCTGGCTCGCAACGCCGCCGAACTGGGCATCACCGCCGACACCGCCAACCTCGGGCTGCTGGACCACGAGAAGGAAGGCGCGCTGATCCGCAGCCTGGGGGAGTTCCCGCGGGTGCTCAAAACCGCTGCGGGGCTGCGTGAACCGCACCGGGTGTGCCGCTACCTGGAAGACCTCGCCGGTGACTACCACCGGTTCTACGACAGTTGCCGGGTGCTGCCCCAAGGCGACGAACCCCCGAGTGACCTGCACGCCGCGCGGCTGGCGCTGTGCCAGGCCACCCGCCAGGTCGTCGCCAACGGGCTGGGCATCCTCGGCGTGAGCGCACCGGAGCGAATGTGAACGTCCACCCCGCCGGGCCCCGTCACGCCGACGAGATCCACCACGACGGCCTTCCGTCGCGGCCATCGACCGCGCACGACCTGCTGAATCTGGCACCGAATGTATGGCCGCACAACACCGTTCGCGGCGACGACGGAGTGGTCAGCATTGCCGGAGTCAAGGTCACCGACCTGGCCGCGGAATTCGGCACCCCACTGTTCGTTCTCGACGAGGACGACTTCCGCGGCCGTTGCCGCGAGATCGCCACCGCGTTCGGCGGCGGCGACCACGTGCACTACGCCGCCAAGGCATTCCTGTGCAGCGAGATCGCCCGCTGGATCGACCAGGAGGGCCTGTGCCTGGACGTCGCCACCGGCGGTGAGCTGGCTGTGGCCCTGAACGCAGGCTTCCCCGCCCAGCGGATCACGTTCCACGGCAACAACAAATCCGTCGCCGAACTGACCACCGCGGTCGACGCGCGCGTCGGGCACATCGTGCTGGACTCGCTGATCGAGATCGAACGCCTCGAAGCCGTCGCCGCCAAGGCCGGTGTCGTGCAGGACGTCCTGGTGCGCGTCACCGTCGGGGTGGAGGCGCACACCCACGAATTCATCTCGACCGCCCACGAAGACCAGAAGTTCGGTCTGTCGCTGGCCAGCGGCGCGGCGATGGACGCGATCAGAAAGGTGTTCGCCGCCGAGCACCTGCGCCTGGTCGGCCTGCACAGTCACATCGGCTCGCAGATCTTCGACGTCGCCGGCTTCGAGATCGCCGCCCGCCGTGTTATCGGGCTGCTGAAAGATGTGGCCGCCGAGTTCGGGGCCGAGCGGGCCGCGCAGATGGACATCATCGACCTCGGTGGGGGACTGGGCATCTCCTATCTGCCGCAGGATGATCCGCCGCCGATGGCCGAGCTGGCCGCGAAACTGGGCGCCATCGTGCGCGACGAGTCCGCGGCCGTCGGCCTGCCCACGCCGACCCTGGTCGTCGAGCCCGGCCGGGCCATCGCCGGGCCCGGCACGATCACGCTCTACGAAGTCGGCACCGTCAAGGACGTCGACGTCAGCGCGTCGGCCCAGCGTCGCTACGTCAGCGTCGACGGCGGCATGAGCGACAACATCCGCCCCGCGCTCTACGACGCCCACTACGACGTCCGGCTGGTGTCGCGGGCACTGAACAACACGTCCGCTCAACCGGTGCTGGCCCGCGTCGTGGGCAAGCACTGCGAAAGCGGCGACATCATCGTGCGCGACACCTGGGTTCCCGACGAGGTGGGCCCGGGTGATCTGGTCGCCGTCGCGGCCACCGGCGCCTACTGTTACTCGATGTCGAGCCGCTACAACCTGCTCACCCGTCCCGCGGTGGTGGCGGTACGCGACGGGGAGGCGCGCCTTATGCTGCGCCGGGAAACCGTCGAGGATCTGATTAGCCTGGAGGTGAGGTAACCGTGTCCGATACCGCAAGTCCCGTGGGCGTCGCCGTCCTGGGATTGGGCAATGTCGGCAGTGAAGTCGTGCGCATCATCGAGTCCAGCGCCGACGATCTGGCGGCACGGATCGGTGCTCCGCTGGTGCTGCGCGGTGTCGGGGTGCGCCACGTTTCGGCCGATCGGGGCGTGCCCGCCGAGCTGCTCACCGACGACATCGAGGCCCTGGTCTCACGCAGCGACGTCGACATCGTGCTGGAGCTGATGGGCCCGGTCGAGCCGGCGCGCAAGGCGATTCTGTCGGCGATCGCGCACGGCAAGTCCGTTGTCACCGCGAACAAGGCGCTGCTGTCCCGCTCGGCCGGCGAGCTTGCCGAGGCCGCCGAGGCTGCGCGGGTGGACCTGTACTTCGAGGCTAGCGTCGCCGGTGCCATCCCGGTCATCCGTCCGCTGACCCAGTCGCTGGCCGGTGACACCGTGGAGCGGGTCGCCGGCATCGTCAACGGCACCACTAACTACATCCTGTCCGAAATGGACGCCACTGGAGCCGATTACCACAGCGCACTGGCCGACGCGAGTGCGCTGGGTTACGCCGAGGCCGACCCCACCGCCGACGTCGAGGGGTACGACGCCGCCGCCAAGGCCGCGATCCTGGCGTCCATCGCCTTCCACACCCGGGTGACCGCCGACGACGTCTACCGCGAGGGCATTTCCAACATCACCCCGGCGGACTTCACCGCCGCCCGCGCCTTGGACTGCACCATCAAGCTGCTGGCAATCTGCGAGCGCATCACCACCGCCGCTGGGCAGCAACGGGTTTCGGCCCGGGTCTACCCGGCGCTGGTGCCGCTGAGCCATCCGCTGGCCACTGTCAACGGGGCGTTCAATGCCGTGGTGGTCGAGGCACAGGCCGCCGGGCGGCTGATGTTCTACGGCCAGGGCGCCGGCGGTGCCCCCACCGCCTCAGCGGTCACCGGTGATCTGGTGATGGCCGCCCGCAACCGGGTTCAGGGCGGGCGCGGCCCGCGCGAGTCCAAGTACGCCCAGCTGGCCATCGCGCCGATCGGCGACATCTCGACCCGCTACTACGTGAGCATGGACGTCGCCGACAAGCCGGGCGTGCTGTCGTCGGTGGCCGCGGAATTCGCCTCGCATGAGGTGAGCATCGCCGAGGTGCGTCAGGAAGGCGTGATCGACGACGAGGGCAAACCGATCGGTGCCCGAATTGTGGTGGTCACCCACCGTGCTCCCGAAGCATCTTTGTCCAAAACCGTTGCCGCACTGGCCGACCTGGACTCTGTCCAGCGAGTCGCCAGCGTGCTACGACTGGAAGGAACAGACCAGTGAGCTCCACCCGGACGCCGATCCACACCGCGTGGCCCGGGCTGATCGAGGCCTACCGCGACCGACTGCCCGACGCCGCGGACTGGACCCCGGTCACCCTGCACGAAGGCGGCACCCCGCTGATCCACGCCAAGCGGATCTCCGAGCAGACCGGCTGCACCGTGCACCTGAAGGTGGAGGGCCTCAACCCCACCGGTTCGTTCAAGGACCGCGGCATGACCATGGCCGTCACCGACGCGGTGGCCCGCGGACAACAGGCGGTGCTGTGCGCCTCGACCGGAAACACCTCGGCCTCGGCGGCCGCCTACGCCGCCCGTGCCGGCATCACCTGTGCGGTGCTGATCCCGCAGGGCAAGATCGCGATGGGCAAGCTGGCTCAGGCAGTCATGCATGGCGCCAAGATCATTCAGATCGACGGCAACTTCGACGACTGCCTGGAACTGGCCCGCAAGATGGCCACCGACTTCCCGACGATCTCGCTGGTGAACTCGGTGAACCCGGTGCGCATCGAAGGCCAGAAGACCGCCGCGTTCGAGATCGTCGACGTGCTGGGCGCCGCGCCCGACATCCACTCGTTGCCGGTCGGCAACGCGGGCAACATCACCGCGTACTGGAAGGGCTACCGCGAGTACCACGCCGACGGCCTGACCGAGAAGCTGCCGAAGATGCTGGGAACCCAGGCCGCGGGCGCCGCGCCGCTGGTCAACGGTGCACCGGTGGCCAACCCGGAGACCATCGCCACCGCGATTCGCATCGGCTCGCCGGCGTCGTGGAACCAGGCCGTGGAGGCGCAGCAGGACTCCGGAGGACGGTTTTTGGCCGCCACCGACGAAGAGATCCTGGCTGCCTACCACTTGGTGGCGCAGTCCGAGGGCGTGTTCGTCGAGCCGGCGTCGGCGGCCAGCATCGCCGGGCTGCTCAAGTCGGTCGAAGACGGCTGGGTGCCGCGCGGCTCGACCGTGGTGTGCACCGTGACCGGCAACGGGCTCAAGGATCCCGACACCGCCCTGCGGGACATGCCCGAGGTCGCCGCGCTTCCCGTCGACGCGGCCACGGTGGTCGCCGCGTTGGGGCTGGCGTAGTGGTCGACCGGCTGCCGAGCGGGTTGACGGCCGGCGTCGCGGTGGCGGCGTCGAGCGCCAATCTGGGTCCGGGCTTCGACAGCCTGGGCCTGGCGCTGGGCCTCTACGACGAGGTGTTCGTCGAGACTGCCGACTCGGGGCTGGTAGTCCAGGTCGAGGGGGAGGGCGCCGGTCAGGTTCCGCTGACCTCGGATCACCTGGTGATCCAGGGCATCCGGCGCGCGCTGAACGAGCTCGGCCTCGACGTCCCGGGGCTGGTGGTGCGGTGCCGCAACGCCATCCCGCATCAGCGCGGCCTGGGTTCCTCGGCGTCTGCGGTGGTGGCCGGTCTGGCGGCCGTGAACGGCCTTGTGGCACAACTTGATCGGCCCGTCTTGTCGGAAGCCCGGCTGGTTCAGTTGGCTTCGGAGTTCGAGGGGCACCCCGACAACGCGGCCGCCGCGGTGATGGGCGGCGCGGTGGTCTCGTGGACCGCGAGCACGACCGACGGCCAGCCGGAATATTCGGCGGCGCCGTTGCGGTTGCACCCCGATATCCACCTGTTCCCGGCGATACCGGAACTGCGGTCGTCGACTGCGGAGACCCGCATGTTGTTGCCTGACCAGGTCAGCCACAGTGACGCACGGTTCAACCTCAGTCGCGCCGCGCTGCTGGTGGTGGCGCTCGCCGAACGGCCCGATCTGCTGTTGGTGGCCACCGAGGACGTGCTGCATCAGCCGCAGCGGGCCGCCGCGCAACCCGAGTCGGCGCAATTGCTGCAGTTGCTGCGCCAAAACGGGATCGCAGCCGTACTTTCCGGTGCCGGACCAGCGGTGATCGCATTGAGCACGGCCGCGGAACTGCCCGCCGAGGTACGGGAGTCCCCGGAGGCGCGGGCGTTCACCATGACCGAGATGCAGGTCGGCGACGGAGTTCGGTGGAACTCCGGCGTCGTGGTGCCGGGTTGAGGCGCGCCGCGCTGCAATTGTTGCGCACGACTCGCAACCGCGTTATCCTCGGTCCCGTCCCGCATTCGCGGCATCAGCACCTAAATCAGAATGCGATGTCACTGGGATACCACCAAATTCTTCCCGTGGCTGACGGCTTGCGATATGACGCCGCAGTCACAGGTAAACACCGTTGCACGCTTCGACGGTGTCACGCACTCGGCGATTCCGCTGGATGCACCCAAACCCCTCGCGTGACAAAACCGACGAGGGATAGAAAGGAAATCCGTGACCGAAACGGACCTCTTCACGGCTGAAGGCAGCGCCGAACAGGACACGCTGTCTACTCCCGAGAGCACTCCCGAGACCCCGAGCCACAGCGCTGCCGAGGTCTCGTCTCCCACCACCGCCGAGGCAGGCGCTGCCTCCGACGCTTCGTTGTCTGCGATGGTGTTGCCCGAATTGCGGGCCCTGGCAAACCGCGTCGGAGTCAAAGGCACCTCCGGAATGCGCAAGAGCGAGCTGATCGCGGCGATCCGCGATGTCAATGGCAACGGGGGTAACAGTGTGAACGGTGGCGAGGCGGCGCAGGCCGCAGAATCCCCGGAATCTGCACCAAGCGCGGAACCCAGCGCCCAGGCGCCCGCCAACGGTGCCGAGCCGGCAGGCGCCGACAACCAGGCCGAGGGCCAGGTCGAGGGCCAGACCGAGGGTGGAGCCCCGCGCCGGCGCGAACGTCGTGGCGCGAGCCGCGAGTCCGGCGCCCCGGCGGCCAACGGCGCCGAGCAGGCCAACGACCAGCCCGCCAACGACCAGCCCAAGGGCGACAAGAGCGACCAGGCCAAGAACGACAAGAACGACCAGGCCAAGAACGACAAGAACGACAAGAACGACAAGAACGACCAGGCCAAGAACGACAAGAACGACAAGAACGACCAGGCCAAGAACGACAAGAACGACCAGGCCAGGTCGGACGACCAGGGCGGCGACCAGAACCGTGGCGGCGCCGATGACGACGGCGACGGCCGCGGCGGGCGCCGAGGCCGTCGTTTCCGGGACCGCCGGCGCCGCGGCGAGCGGGGCGGCGAGGGCGGCGGCGAGGCCGAACTGCGCGAGGACGACGTCGTGCAGCCGGTCGCTGGCATCCTCGACGTGCTGGACAACTACGCCTTCGTGCGCACCTCCGGCTACCTGGCGGGTCCCGGTGACGTTTACGTCTCGATGAACATGGTCCGCAAGAACGGGCTGCGTCGCGGCGACGCGGTGACCGGCGCGGTGCGAGTGCCCAGGGAGGGCGACAGCGGCGACAAGAACCCGCGGCAGAAGTTCAACCCGCTGGTGCGGCTGGACTCGGTCAACGGTGGTCCGGTCGAGGACGCGAGGAATCGTCCTGACTTCACCAAGCTGACCCCGCTGTACCCGAACCAGCGGCTGCGCCTGGAGACCACCGGCGAGAAGCTGACCACCCGCGTCATCGACCTGATCATGCCGATCGGCAAGGGACAGCGCGCCCTGATCGTGTCCCCGCCCAAGGCCGGTAAGACCACGATCATGCAGGACATCGCCAACGCGATCACCCGCAACAACCCCGAATGCCACCTGATGGTGGTGCTGGTCGACGAGCGTCCCGAGGAAGTCACCGACATGCAGCGCTCGGTCAAGGGTGAGGTCATCGCCTCGACCTTCGACCGACCGCCGTCGGACCACACCCAGGCCGCCGAGCTGGCCATCGAGCGGGCCAAGCGCCTAGTTGAGCAGGGCAAAGATGTCGTCGTGCTGTTGGACTCCATCACCCGGTTGGGTCGTGCCTACAACAACGCCTCGCCGGCGTCGGGCCGCATCCTGTCCGGTGGTGTGGACTCCACCGCGCTCTACCCGCCGAAGCGGTTCCTGGGCGCGGCCCGCAACATCGAGGACGGCGGTTCGCTGACCATCATCGCGACCGCGATGGTCGAGACCGGCTCCACCGGTGACACGGTGATCTTCGAGGAGTTCAAGGGCACCGGTAACGCCGAGCTCAAGCTGGACCGCAAGATCGCCGAGCGCCGGGTGTTCCCGGCCGTCGACGTCAACCCGTCCGGCACCCGCAAGGACGAGCTGCTGCTCTCGCCGGATGAGTTCGCGATCGTGCACAAGCTGCGTCGTCTGCTGTCCGGGCTGGACTCGCACCAGGCTATCGACCTGCTGATGAGCCAGCTGCGCAAGACCAAGAACAACTACGAGTTCCTGGTTCAGGTCTCCAAGACCACGCCGGGAATGGACAACGACTGATCGGCGTTTTGGGAGCCGACAGCGCAGCTGGCATAATCGAGCACCTCAGGTTCCGGTTCACGTCCGTCTCGACGGCGGGCGACCCGGCGGCCGACGATCGAAGAGGACATCATGAAATCTGACATTCACCCCGCTTACGGTGAGACCACCGTGGTCTGCGGTTGCGGCAACAGCTTCACCACCCGCAGCACCAAGGAGAGCGGCCACATCGTGGTCGAGGTCTGCTCGCAGTGCCACCCGTTCTACACCGGCAAGCAGAAGATCCTCGACAGCGGCGGCCGCGTCGCTCGCTTCGAGAAGCGCTACGGCAAGCGCAAGGTCGGTGGCGCAGCCGACGCTGCAGAAGCCGCCGACAACTAGCGCCCTCACCGACGCCCGGAGCCTCCAGCAGGTAGCCCGGGCGTCGGCTTGCGTTCGGGGATGGAGGTGAGATGACCGGCAGCACACAGACGATCGACGCCCTGCTGACCGAGCACGCTGATCTGGAAACCCAGCTCTCCGATCCCGAACTGCACAACAACCCGGTCGAGGCCCGCCGAGCCGGTCGCCGGTTCGCCCAGCTGGCGCCGATCGTCGCCACCTACCGCAAGCTCGAGTCGGCGCGTGGTGATCTGGAGGCCGCGCGTGAGCTGGCCGCCGACGACGCGTCGTTCGCCGCGGAGGTTCCCGAGCTGGAGGCCCGCGTCGTCGAGCTGGACACCACACTGACCGACATGCTGGCGCCCCGCGACCCGCACGACGCCGACGACATCGTGCTGGAGGTCAAGTCCGGTGAGGGTGGGGAGGAATCCGCACTGTTCGCCGCCGACCTGGCCCGGATGTACATCCGCTACGCCGAGCGAAACGGCTGGAAGGTCACCGTGCTGGATGAGACCACCTCGGATCTCGGCGGCTACAAGGACGCCACGCTGACCATCGCCGGCAAGGGCGACAGCGCCGACGGCGTGTGGTCGAAGATGAAGTTCGAGGGCGGCGTGCACCGCGTGCAGCGGGTGCCGGTCACCGAATCCCAGGGCCGCGTCCACACCTCGGCAGCCGGCGTGCTGGTCTACCCCGAGCCCGAAGAGGTCGGGGAAGTGCAGATCGACGAGTCGGATCTGCGCATCGACGTCTACCGGTCCAGCGGAAAGGGCGGTCAGGGAGTCAACACCACCGACTCCGCGGTCCGCATCACCCACCTGCCGACCGGCATCGTGGTCACCTGCCAGAACGAGCGGTCCCAGCTGCAGAACAAGGCCCGTGCGCTGCAGGTGCTGGCGGCCCGGCTGCAGGCGGTCGCCGAGGAGCAGGCGCAGGCCGACGCATCGGCTGATCGGGCCAGCCAGATTCGCACGGTGGACCGCAGCGAGCGCATCCGCACCTATAACTTCCCGGAGAACCGGATCACCGATCACCGCATCGGCTATAAGTCGCACAACCTCGACCAGGTCCTCGACGGGGATCTCGACGCGATGTTCGATGCGCTGGCCGCTGCCGACAGGCAAACCCGGCTGCAGCAGACGACGTGACCACGCTCCGGGATGCGATCGACTCCGCCGCAGCGGTTTTCGCCGATGCCGGAATAGACTCGGCGCGCTACGACGCCGAAGCGCTGGCAGCTCACCTGGCCGGAACCGACCGGGGCCGGCTGGCCCTGTTGGCTCCGCCGGACGCCGACTTCTTCTGGCGCTACCGGGATCTGGTGGCGGCGCGCAGTGCCAGGATTCCGCTGCAGCACCTGATCGGCACCGCGCCGTTCGGACCGGTGACCGTACAGGTCGGCCCGGGTGTGTTCACTCCGCGCCCCGAGACCGAGGCCATGCTGGAATGGGCATTGAAGCAAGCGGCAGCGCAACCGCTTTCGTTGATCGTCGACGCCTGCACCGGATCGGGCGCCCTGGCGATCGCACTGGCGCACAGTCTTCCCGGAGCGCGGGTGCTGGCCGTCGAGAACTCCCAAGCGGCACTGGACTATGCCCGCCGCAACTGCGCAGGCACCTCGGTGGAGCTGATCGACGCCGACGTCACTGCGCCGGGGCTGCTGTCGCAGTTCGACGGCCGGGTCGACCTGTTGGTGTCCAACCCGCCCTACATTCCCGACGGCGCGGTGCTGGATCCGGAAGTGGCTCAACACGATCCCGCGCAGGCACTGTTCGGCGGGCCGGACGGCATGTCGGTGATCGTTCCGCTGGCTGCGCTCGCCGCACGGCTGCTGCGTGTGGGCGGCCTGGTAGCGATAGAGCACGACGACACCACCTCGGAGGCGACCGTAGCCGCCTTGCTCGACACCGGATGTTTCCAGGACGCGGCGCCGCGCACCGACCTGGCCGGGCGGCCACGATTCGTCACAGCAGTCAGGAACGGTCAACCATGACAGAGCTTTTCGACTGCGCCGACGCCGAGCAGCGCGCCACCGGACTCGCCGCCGCGGTCGACGCCGTGGGCCGCGGCCGGCTGGTCGTGCTGCCCACCGACACCGTCTACGGGATCGGCGCGGACGCCTTCAACCACGCCGGGGTCGCTGCCCTGCTGGCGGCCAAGAACCGCGGCCGCGACATGCCCGTCGGCGTGCTGGTCGGATCGTGGACGTCGATCGACGGGCTCGCGCTGATCGTGCCCGACACGGCACGGGAACTGATCCGGGCGTTCTGGCCGGGTGCGGTCAGCCTGATCGTCAACCAGGCGCCGTCGCTGCAATGGGATCTCGGCGATGCCCGCGGCACCGTGATGGTGCGCATGCCGCTGCATCCGGTGGCACTCGAGCTGCTCAAGACGGTGGGCCCGATGGCCGTATCCAGCGCCAACATCTCCGGCGGCGCACCGGCCGTCGACGCCACCGAGGCCCGACGCCAACTCGGCGAGTCCGTCGAGGTCTACCTCGACGCGGGGCCGGCCGAACAACAGGCGGCCTCGACCATCGTCGATCTGACCGGACCCGCACCGCGCGTGGTGCGCGACGGGCCCGTCTCCGCCGAGCAGATCGCGCAGGTGCTGGGGCTGGACCCGGCAGAGCTGGCGGGGGAGCGGTGACCAGCCTGCTCGCCCTCGCCGACCGCGGCGCCGGCGTTCCGATTCGGGAGCTCGCGCTGGTCGGGCTCACCGCCGCGATCATCACCTACTTCACCACCGGGCCGGTGCGCTGGCTGGCAACCCGGCTGGGGGCGGTCGCCGTCCCGCGCGAACGTGACGTCCATGTCCATTCGACGCCGCGGATGGGCGGGCTGGCGATGTACGTCGGGATCGTCGCCGCGATCTTCCTGGCCTCGCAGCTGCCCGCGCTGACCCGGGGTTTCGCCTACTCCACCGGTATGCCGGCGGTGGTACTGGCCGGCGGGGTGATCATGGGTATCGGCCTGCTCGACGACAAGTGGGGCCTGGACGCGCTGACCAAGTTCGCCGGCCAGATCACCGCGGCCAGTGTGCTGGTCACCATGGGAGTCGCCTGGAGCGTGCTCTACATCCCGTTTGGCGGGGTCGGCACGGTAGTGCTCGACCAGGTGTCGTCGATCCTGATCACATTGGCTCTGACGGTGTCGGTGGTCAACGCGATGAACTTCGTCGACGGCCTCGACGGGCTCGCTGCCGGCCTGGGGCTGATTACCGCCCTGGCGATCTGCGCGTTCTCCGTCGGCCTGCTCTCCGATCACGGCGGCGACGTGCTGTTCTATCCGCCGGCCCTGATCTCGGTGGTGCTGGCCGGGGCCTGTCTGGGCTTCCTGCCGCATAACTTCCATCCGGCCAAGATTTTCATGGGGGACTCCGGGTCGATGCTGATCGGTCTGATGCTGGCCGCTGCGTCGACGACGGCCGCGGGCCCGATCTCGCAGAGTGCCTACGGTGCCCGGGACGTCTTCGCGTTGCTGTCGCCGTTTTTGTTGGTGGCGGCGGTGGTGTGTGTGCCCGCGCTGGACATGTTGCTGGCGATCATCCGCCGCACGCGGGCCGGCCGCAGCCCGTTCAGCCCAGACAAGATGCACCTGCATCACCGACTGCTGCAGATCGGTCACTCCCATCGCCGGGTGGTGCTGCTGATCTATCTATGGGTGGCGATCGTCGCATTCGGTGCGGCCAGCACGATTTTCGTCGATCCGCGCTACACCGGGGCGGTGATGCTGGGTGCGATGCTCATCGCGATCGTCGTTACGCTGATCCCGCTCCTACGCGGTACCGACGGCCCCGACGACGCCCCCTACGACGCTCGGTAGTAGGACCGGTTAGGATGGGGTTGTAGGTGGTTCGGCAACGCGTTCGGGCATCCGATACGCTCGGCGGGCGACTTCGCAACAGTGACGTAGGACATGTGGGGATTGGGGTGAGGCGGTGACGACACCAGCGCAGGATGCGCCGTTGGTGTTGCCGTCGGTGGTATTCCAGCCGATGCGGCTGCTGCTGATCTGTCTCGTGCTCACCGGTGTCGCTGTCGCTGCGGCCGCCCAATTCGGTCACCCGCTGTTCGGGGTGTTCTTCGGGCTGGGCCTGGCACTCGGGTTGGGCAACGCGCTGTTGATCCGCCGATCCGCGCTGAAGATCACCGCCGCAGACCACCCACTGAAGAAGAAGATGGCGCTGAACTCGGCGTCGCGTCTGCTGGTCATCAGCGTGATCGGCCTGGCGATCGCCTACTCGTTCCGGCCGGACGGCCTGGGTGTGCTGTTCGGCTTGGCTCTGTTCGAGGTGGTGCTGGTGCTGACCACCACGCTGCCAGTGGTAAAAAAGCTCCGCGCGCAAGCGTCAGAGTCGGGCGCTGAAGGGACGGCACAGTAGCAATGATCGAGACCACCTTGGCCGAAGCCAAGATCGAGGTCGGCCACCACGAGACCGCGCACTGGCCGTTGCTCGGGACCGTCAACATCGACACCATCACCGCGACCGCGATCGCAGCGGTGATCGTCATCGCGCTGGCGTTCTTCCTGCGGGCCAAGGTCACCTCGACCGGGGTTCCCGGCGGTGTGCAGCTGTTCTTCGAGGCGATCACCGTTCAGATGCGCAACCAGATCGAAAGTGCGATCGGCATGCGCATCGCGCCGTTCGTGTTGCCGCTTGCGGTCACGATCTTCGTCTTCATCCTGATCTCGAACTGGCTGTCGGTGCTGCCCCTGCAGTACTCGGACGAGTCCGGGAGCGCCAAGGAGCTGTTCGCGCCGCCGGCGTCCGACATCAACTATGTGTTCGCGCTGGCGCTGTTCGTGTTCCTCTGCTACCACCTGGCCGGGTTCTGGCGCCGCGGCCTCCTGGGCCACCCGTGGCGGGTGCTGAAGGGGCACGTGGTCTTCCTGATGCCGATCAACCTGGTCGAGGAGGTCGCCAAGCCGATCTCGCTGTCGCTGCGACTCTTCGGAAACATCTTCGCCGGCGGAATCCTGGTCGGCCTGATCGCCCTCTTCCCGCCCTACATCCTCTGGGCGCCCAACGCGATCTGGAAAGCATTCGACCTGTTCGTCGGGCTGATCCAGGCGTTCATCTTCGCGCTGCTGACCATTCTGTACTTCTCGCAGGCCATGGAGATGGATGAGCACGCGGACCACTAGCAAGCCCGACACCACAACAAAGACCTGGTAGACCACTACCAGCTAGCAAGGAGGATAAGAAATGGCAGATCCCAATCTGATCGGACTCGGTGCCCTGATCGGCGGCGGTCTCATCATGGGTGGTGGTGCCATCGGCGCCGGTATCGGTGACGGTATCGCCGGCAACGCGCTGATCGCCGGCATCGCCCGCCAGCCTGAGGCTCAGGGTCGACTGTTCACCCCGTTCTTCATCACGGTTGGTCTGGTCGAGGCGGCCTACTTCATCAACCTGGCCTTCATGGCGCTGTTCGTGTTCGCCACCCCGATCGCCGCGACGCAGTAACGCACGAGATGGGTGACATGAGCGCTCTCGTCCTGGCCGTGACTCGCCAGGTCGCCGAGGGAGGCGAGGGAGAAGAAACCAGCAACTTCCTCATCCCCAACGGCACCTTCTTCGTCGTGCTGGGCATCTTCTTGATCGTGCTCGGTGTGATCGGCACCTTCGTGGTTCCGCCGATCATGAGGGTGTTGCGGGAGCGCGACAACATGGTCACCAAGACCCTCGCCGACAACAGGGAGTCAGCCGAGCAGTTCGCGGCTGCCGATGCCGACTACCAGAGTCAGATGGCGGCGGCACGCCTTGCCGCGACGTCGGCGCGTGACGAAGCGCGCGCCGAGGGTCGCAAGGTCATCGAGGAGAAGCGGTCGGCCGCGGAGGCGGAAGTGGCCTCGACGGTGCAGGCTGCCACCGAGCAACTGAAGCTGGAAGGCGATGCGGTGAACGAGCAGCTGCAGGCCCGCGTGGATGTGTTGTCGTCCACACTGGCCAGTCGGATTCTCGGCGTCGAGGTCGACGCACTCTCCGCGGCGAAAACGGGGCGGTAGCAACAAAGATGTCGACATTCATCGGGCAGCTGGTCGGTTTCGCGGCCATCGTCTGGCTGTTGGTCAAGTTCGTGGTTCCGCCGGTGCGCAAGCTCATGGCGGACCAGCAGGAGTCGGTGCGCAGGCAGCTGGAGGAGGCCGCAGCGGCCGCCGCCAAACTGGCCGAAGCCGGCCAGGCTCACTCCACCGCGCTGGCCAACGCCAAGACCGAGGCTCAGCGGGTCACCGAGGAGTCCCGCGCGGACGCCGCGCGGATCGTAGAGCAGTTGCGCGACCAGGCCGGCGTCGAGTCGGAGCGGGTCAAAGCGGCCGGCGGTCAGCAGGTCGGCCTCATGCGGGCGCAGTTGATCCGCGAGCTGCGGTCGGGCCTCGGTGCCGAGGCTGTGCAGCGGGCGGCCGAACTGGTTCGCAGCCACGTCGCCGACCCGCAGCGGCAGTCCGCGACCGTCGACCGGTTCCTCGATGAGCTCGACGCCATGGCCCCGAAAGCGGTGGAGGTCGAATCGCCCATCCTGGCCCGGCTGCGTTCAGCCAGCCGTCAGGCGCTGGGCGCCCTGCTGGACAAGTTCGGCGAAGTAACCGGTGGCTTGGACGAGCAGGGTCTGTCCGGGCTCGCCGGTGACCTCACCGCGGTCGCCGAGGTGCTCGGGCGCGAAGCCGTGGTGACACGGCACCTGACCGTTCCCACCGATGACGCCGCGCCGAAGGTGCGGCTGGTGCAGCGGTTGTTCTCCGGCAAGATCAGCGTTCCGGCGCTGGCCCTGGTGACCGACGCCGCCTCCGCCCGCTGGTCCAACAGCGATGACCTGGTCGGTGCCGTCGAGCACGTCGCCCGTCAGTCATTGCTGCTGGGTGCCGAGCGCGCCGGCAAGATCGATGAGGTCGAGGACCAGCTGTTCCGGTTCTCTCGCGTCCTGGAGGCGCAACCCCGCCTGGACATCCTGCTCGGCGACACCGCGATGCCGGCCGCCGGCCGGGTCGGGCTGCTGGGCACCGTCCTCGGCGGTGGCAGCGGTGCCAACTCGATCACCACAGCCCTGCTCGAGCAGACCGTCCGCCTGTTGCGCGGCCAGTCCGCCCACCAAGCGGTGACCGAACTGGCCCAGATAGCCGTGGCCCGCCGCGGCGAGGTGGTGGCGCAGGTCGGGGCGGCCGCCGAACTGACCGACGCCCAGCGCACGCGGCTGAACACCGTGCTGAGCCGCATCTACAGCCACCCGGTGCGGGTGCAGGTCGGCGTCGACCCCGCACTGCTGGGCGGATTGTCGATCTCGGTCGGCGACGAGGTGATCGACGGGACGCTCTCGTCCCGCCTCGCGGCCGCACAGACGCAATTGCCCGACTGAGCAACATCTAGAGCCCACAACCCATTTCGAAGGCAGGAAGACGAAAAGCCATGGCAGAGTTGACAATCTCCTCTGACGACATTCAGGGGGCGATCGAGGAGTACGTGAGCTCCTTCAGCGCCGACACCGCGCGCGAGGAGGTCGGCACCGTCATCGACGCCGGCGACGGCATCGCACACGTCGAGGGCCTGCCTTCGGTGATGACCCAGGAGCTCCTCGAGTTCCCCGGCGGGGTGCTGGGCGTGGCGCTGAACCTCGACGAGCACAACGTCGGTGCGGTGATCCTGGGCAACTTCGAGAACATCGAAGAGGGCCAGCAGGTCAAGCGGACCGGTGAGGTCCTCTCGGTGCCGGTCGGCGACGGCTTCCTGGGCCGCGTGGTCAACCCGCTCGGCCAGCCGATCGACGCCCGCGGCGAGATCGAGGCCGAGACCCGTCGTCCGCTGGAGATGCAGGCCCCCTCGGTGGTCCAGCGTCAGAGCGTGTCCGAGCCGCTGCAGACCGGTATCAAGGCCGTCGACGCCATGACCCCGATCGGTCGCGGTCAGCGCCAGCTCGTCATCGGCGACCGCAAGACCGGCAAGACCGCGCTGTGCGTGGACACCATCCTCAACCAGCGCAAGAACTGGGAGACCGGGGACCCGAACCAGCAGGTCCGCTGCGTCTACGTCGCGATCGGCCAGAAGGGCACCACCATCGCCAGTGTGCGGCGCGCGCTGGAAGAGGGCGGCGCCATGGACTACACCACGATCGTCGCGGCGCCGGCTTCGGACTCCGCCGGCTTCAAGTGGCTGGCCCCCTACACCGGCTCGGCGATCGCCCAGCACTGGATGTACTCGGGCAAGCACGTGCTGATCGTGTTCGACGACCTGACCAAGCAGGCCGAGGCCTACCGCGCCATCTCGCTGCTGCTGCGCCGCCCGCCGGGCCGCGAGGCCTACCCGGGTGACGTGTTCTACCTGCACTCCCGGCTGCTGGAGCGCTGCGCGAAGCTCTCCGACGAGCTCGGTGGTGGTTCGCTGACCGGTCTGCCGATCATCGAGACCAAGGCCAACGACATCTCGGCCTACATCCCGACCAACGTCATCTCGATCACCGACGGCCAGTGCTTCCTGGAGAGCGACCTGTTCAACCAGGGTGTGCGTCCGGCCATCAACGTCGGTGTGTCGGTGTCCCGTGTCGGTGGCGCCGCCCAGATCAAGGCCATGAAAGAGGTGGCCGGCTCGCTGCGTCTGGACCTGTCGCAGTACCGCGAGCTGGAGGCGTTCGCCGCCTTCGCCTCCGACCTGGACGCCACCAGCAAGGCCCAGCTGGAGCGCGGTGCGCGCCTGGTTGAGCTGCTCAAGCAGCCGCAGTACGCGCCGATGGCCGTCGAGGAGCAGGTGATCTCGATCTTCCTCGGCACCGAAGGCCACCTGGACTCGGTTCCGGTCGAGGACGTCGGCCGCTTCGAGACCGAGCTGCTGGACCACATCAAGGCTTCCGAGGGCGACATCCTGACCGGGATCCGCGAGTCGAAGAAGTTGTCCGATGAGGCCAGCGAGAAGCTGGTGTCGGTGATCAACCAGTTCAAGAAGGGTTTCGCCGCCACCGACGGCAGCTCAGTGGTGCCTGACGAGCGCGTCGAGGCGCTCGACGAAGACAAGCTCGGCAAGGAAGCGGTGCAGGTCCGCAAGGCCGCGCCGGCGAAGAAGAAGTAACCCCGCTATGGCAGCCACACTTCGGGAACTACGCGGGCGCATCCGCTCCGCCGGGTCGATCAAGAAGATCACCAAGGCCCAGGAGCTGATCGCCACCTCGCGTATCGGCCGGGCGCAGGCCCGACTCGAAACGGCGCGGCCGTACGCCGACGAGATCACCCGGATGCTCACGACCCTGGCCGCCGAGGCGGCCCTGGATCACCCGCTGCTGGTCGAGCGTGACCAGCCGCAGCGGGCGGGCGTGCTGGTGGTGTCGAGCGACCGCGGGCTGTGTGGCGGGTACAACGCCAATGTCTTCCGGCGGGCCGAGGAGCTGTTCTCGTTGCTGCGCTCGGAGGGCAAGGAGCCGGTGCTCTACGTCGTTGGCCGAAAGGCGCTGGCGTACTACACCTTCCGGCACTGGGCGGTCACCGACTCATGGACCGGTTTCTCCGAGCAGCCGACCTATGACAACGCCGCCGAGATCGCCTCGACGCTGGTGGAGGCATTCCTGGCCGGTGTCGACGACGAGGGCACCCACCCGGGAGCCGACGGCGTGCTCGGTGTGGACGAGCTGCACATCGTCTCCACCGACTTCCGTTCGATGCTGTCGCAGTCGGCCGAGGCCCGGCGCATCGCGCCGATGCTGGTCGAGTACGTCGGCGAGGAGACCGGTCCCAGGACCCTGTACTCCTTCGAGCCGGACGCCACCACGCTGTTCGACTCGTTGCTGCCGCGGTACCTGACCACCCGCGTGTATGCGGCGCTGCTCGACTCGGCGGCTTCTGAGCTGGCGTCTCGCCAGCGCGCGATGAAGTCGGCGACCGACAACGCCGACGACTTGATCAAGGCGCTGACGCTCGAGGCCAACCGCGAGCGCCAGGCCCAGATCACCCAGGAAATCAGCGAAATCGTCGGCGGCGCGAACGCGCTCGCCGACGCCCGGTAAGCCACCCCGCTAAGCACTAGGAAGCGAAGAAGATAATGACTGTTACCGCTGACAAGACAACCGCCGGACGCGTCGTGCGCGTGACCGGCCCCGTGGTGGACGTCGAGTTCCCCCGGGGCGCGGTGCCGGAGCTGTTCAACGCTCTGCACGCGGAGATCTCCTTCTCGGAGCTGGCGAAGACGCTGACCCTCGAGGTCGCCCAGCACCTGGGTGACAACCTGGTCCGCACCATCTCGATGCAGCCCACCGACGGCCTGGTGCGTGGCACCGAGGTCACCGACACCGGTGCCGCGATCTCGGTGCCGGTGGGTCACGACGTCAAGGGCCACGTGTTCAACGCCCTGGGCCACTGCCTGGACAAGCCGGGTTACGGCGAGGACTTCGAGCACTGGGGCATCCACCGCAAGCCCCCGGCCTTCAACGAGCTGGAGCCGCGGACCGAGATGCTCGAGACCGGTCTGAAGGTCGTCGACCTGCTCACCCCGTACGTGCGTGGCGGCAAGATCGCCCTGTTCGGTGGTGCCGGCGTCGGCAAGACCGTGCTCATCCAGGAGATGATCAACCGTATCGCCCGCAACTTCGGTGGCACCTCGGTGTTCGCCGGCGTCGGCGAGCGCACCCGTGAGGGCAACGACCTGTGGGTCGAGCTCGAGGACGCCAATGTGCTCAAGGACACCGCCCTGGTGTTCGGCCAGATGGACGAGCCGCCGGGCACGCGTATGCGCGTGGCCCTGTCGGCCCTGACCATGGCCGAGTGGTTCCGCGACGAGGCGAACCAGGACGTGCTGCTGTTCATCGACAACATCTTCCGGTTCACCCAGGCCGGCTCCGAGGTCTCGACCCTGTTGGGCCGGATGCCCTCGGCGGTGGGTTACCAGCCCACGCTGGCCGACGAGATGGGTGAACTGCAGGAGCGGATCACCTCGACCCGTGGCCGGTCCATCACCTCGATGCAGGCCGTGTACGTGCCCGCCGACGACTACACCGACCCGGCGCCGGCGACCACGTTCGCTCACCTGGACGCGACCACCGAGCTTTCCCGTGCGGTGTTCTCCAAGGGCATCTTCCCGGCGGTGGACCCGCTGGCCTCCAGCTCGACCATTCTGGACCCTGCCATCGTCGGCGACGAGCACTACCGCGTCGCCCAGGAGGTCATCCGGGTGCTGCAGCGTTACAAGGACCTGCAGGACATCATCGCCATCCTCGGTATCGACGAGCTGTCCGAAGAAGACAAGCAGCTGGTCGGCCGGGCGCGGCGTATCGAGCGGTTCCTGAGCCAGAACATGATGGCGGCCGAGCAGTTCACCGGCCAGCCCGGCTCGACGGTACCGCTCAAGGAGACCATCGAGGCGTTCGACCGCCTGACCAAGGGCGACTTCGACCACCTGCCCGAGCAGGCGTTCTTCCTGATCGGTGGTCTCGACGACCTGGCCAAGAAGGCCGAGAGCCTCGGCGCCAAGCTGTGATCCGGATCCTTACTGCGGTGAAAGGCGGTGGGTAATGGCCGAGATTGACGTCGACATCGTTGCCGTCGACCGCAAGGTGTGGTCGGGCAGGGCGACGTTCATCTTCACCCGAACCACGGTGGGGGAGATCGGGATCTACCCGCGGCACATCCCGTTGGTCGCCGAGCTGGTCGACGACGCGATGGTGCGGGTGGACCGCGTGGACGAGGGCGAGCTGCGGCTTGCCGTACACGGTGGTTTCCTGTCGGTGACCGAGGAGGGTGTCAGCATCCTGGCCGAATCCGTCGACTTCACCACGGAGATCGACGAGGCATCCGCGCGGCACGAGGCGCAGTCCGCCGACCCCAAGATGGCCGCTCGGGGCCGGGCCCGGCTGCGCGCCCTGGGTGTGATCGACTAGCAGGCATGAGTCGATGAGCACGGTCATGATCTGGATGGTCGTGCTCATCGCCGTCCTGCTGGCTGCCGTTGCGGCACTGAGCTATCGGCTCTGGAAGCTGCGTCAGGGCGGAACCGCGGCGATCATGCGTGACCTGCCGGCCGTCGGCGGACACGGCTGGCGTCATGGTGTGGTGCGTTATCGCGGCGGTGAAGCCGCGTTCTACCGGCTCTCCAGTGTCCGGTTGTGGCCGGACCGGCGCCTGGGCCGCCGCGGCGTGGACGTGGTGGCGCGGCGTGCCCCGCGCGGTGACGAGTTCGACATCATGACCGACGAGCTCGTGATCCTGGAGCTACGGGACACCACCCAGGATCGCCGCGCCGGATTCGAGATCGCCCTGGACCGGGGTGCCCGCACCGCATTCCTGTCCTGGCTGGAGGCGCGACCGTCGCCGCGAGCTCGCAGACAGAGCTTCTGACCGCTCGAAATCCGCTGTCGCGAACTATTTTTCGGGACGGTCGGTGCGATCGCCACCAGGCTGCCAGAGCACGTCGCCGTCGGCGTTGGCCACGCGGCAGAGCACGAACATCAAGTCCGACAACCGATTCAGGTACTTCGCCGGCAGCACCGACACCGCGTCGCCGTGTGCTTCGACGGCCGCCCACGCGGATCTCTCCGCGCGCCGAGCCGCGGTGCGAGCCACATGCAGCAGCGCCGACAGGGGCGAACCACCCGGCAGGATGAACGAGTTCAGCGGGGCGAGCTGCTCGTTGTATTCGTCACACCAGGTCTCGACCCGGTCGATGTAGTCCTGGGTGATGCGCAGCGGCGGGTACTTCGGGTCTTCGACCACCGGCGTCGCCAGATCCGCTCCGGTGTCGAACAGATCGTTCTGGATGCGCAGCAGTGTCTCAGTGATGGCGGCGTCGGGACTGCCCAGCGCCATCGCCACACCGATCGCAGCGTTGGCCTCCTCGACGTCGGCGTAGGCCACCAGCCGGGGATCGGTCTTGGGCACCCGGGAGAAGTCGCTCAATCCGGTGGTGCCGTCGTCGCCGGTGCGGGTGTAGACGCGGGTGATGTGCACTGCCATGGCTCAAACCGTACCGGGGTGGCATGAGGTCACGATTATTCGGGATAGCGGTGCAGACCTCATTACACTGACGCGAGTGGGTGAGCGTTTCGTGGTTGTCGGCGGCAATCGGTTGTCCGGCGAAGTGGCTGTCGGTGGAGCCAAGAACAGTGTCCTGAAGCTGATGGCAGCGACCCTGTTGGCGGAGGGCACCAGCACCATCACCAACTGCCCCGACATCCTCGATGTGCCGTTGATGGCCGAGGTGCTGCGCGGCCTGGGCGCCACCGTCGAGCTAGACGGAACCACGGTCCGAATCACCTCACCGGAGGAACCCAAATACGACGCCGACTTCGCCGCGGTGCGCCAGTTCCGCGCGTCGGTGTGCGTGCTCGGGCCACTGGTGGGCCGGTGTCTGCGCGCGAAGGTCGCTCTGCCCGGCGGCGATGCGATCGGGTCGCGGCCACTGGACATGCACCAGGCCGGCCTGCGTCAACTGGGCGCCACCTGCAATATCGAGCACGGTTGCGTCGTCGCGCACGCCGATGCCCTGCGGGGTGCGGAGATTCAGCTGGAGTTCCCCTCGGTGGGTGCCACCGAGAACATCCTGATGGCGGCGGTGCTGGCCGAGGGTGTCACCACGATTCACAACGCGGCACGCGAACCCGACATCGCCGACCTGTGCACGATGCTCAATCAGATGGGTGCCCAGATCGAAGGTGCCGGCTCGCCGACGCTGAAGATCACCGGGGTGCCGCGGCTGTACCCGACCGAACACGAGGTCATCGGCGACCGGATCGTCGCGGCGACCTGGGCCATCGCGGCGGTGATGACCCGCGGCGACATCTCGGTCACCGGCGTCGACCCGGCGCACCTGCAGCTGGTGCTGCACAAACTGCACGCGGCGGGGGCGACGGTCACCCAGTCCGACAACGGCTTCCGCGTCGTGCAGTACGACCGACCCAAGGCCGTCAACGTCGCCACCCTGCCGTTCCCGGGATTCCCCACCGACCTGCAGCCGATGGCGATCGGCCTGGCTGCGATCGCCGACGGTACGTCGATGATCACCGAGAACATCTTCGAAGCGCGGTTTAGGTTCGTCGAGGAGATGATCCGCCTGGGCGCCGATGCCCGCACCGACGGACACCATGCCGTGGTGCGCGGTCTGCCCCAGCTCTCCAGCGCTCCGGTGTGGGCCTCCGACATCCGGGCCGGCGCCGGCCTGGTCCTTGCGGGCCTGGTCGCAGACGGTGAGACCGAGGTTCACGACGTCTATCACATCGATCGCGGGTACCCGTTGTTCGTGGAATACCTGGCCGGTTTGGGCGCCGAAATCGAGCGTGTAGGATAGGACGAGCCGGCGCACCCCAGTGGAGCGACGAGCAGTCTGGAAGACCTTCCGGTAGCCCCGAAAACTCGGAGTTGACGCAGCTTCTGCTGTGGAGTAGAGTGGCGGGGTTGCCTGAAACCGGGCGTGTTGTTTGAGAACTCAATAGTGTGTTTGGTGGTTTTTGTTTGTTGTTGTTTGGCCACATTCTTGACGCCCCGTGTTGGGGGTGTGGTTTTTGTTTTTGTCGGTTTTTCGGAACTGATGTTT
>NZ_CP083985.1:1460890-1517897 GCF_020172665.1 [Mycobacterium] zoologicum
AACCCGGAAGCTAAGCCTGTCAGCGCCGATGATACTGCCCACACGGGTGGAAAAGTAGGACACCGCCGAACACAACATAAAGCCCTGTGCCCCCCAACAAAAATTGGGGGGCACAGGCACTTTTATTCCTTTATCAATCGAGTGCGCATCAAGAAAAAGGGCAATGCTGTACTGCGTTTCGGCGTAGGGCTCACCGTGGCCCGCCCGCTTTGCTTCAAGTCCAGCTGTCGCACGGATCTCGTCACGTCGATCGGCGGCACTTCAGACGACCGGTCGTTCGGTCACATGGCCTCGACGGCGGGTGGTTTCCAGGTGCCGTCGGTGATGGCGGGCTTGCCCCAGTAGGCGCGGATGTAGAGGGAGAACGGTCCGTCCGGTGCGGGCAGCCAGTTCGCTTCTTTGTTGGGACCGGGTGATTTCGCGCCGGCATAGAGGGTCAACGATCCGTCCTCGCCGCGGGTGAGCGACTTGTTCTTGGTACCCAGGGAGTAGCGGTTCAACGGATTCGGGTTGAAGAAATGTTCTTCGTTGTAGAGGGTCACTGACCAGAAGCCTTGGACCGGGGGTTCTTGTCCCGCAGGAAAAGTAATCCGGTAGGTGCGATTACCGTGCAGCGCGGCGCCGGTGCCGTCGCGGTCGGTGTAGAAGTACTGGGTCTCGTTGGGGCGGTTTTCGAACATATTCGATTTGGCGGTCGCGGTACGGTTGAAGTAATCGAAGCCGAACATGGCGTTGTTGACCGATCGGTTCCAATTGCTGCCCACCGGCACACCGTTGTGGACCCATTGCCGGAACGGTGTGATGACATCAGTCTCGGAGGCGACCGCCGTGTCGGTGAGGACTTTCTTCACCTCCGGGTCCTTCCCGGCGTCGAGCAGCGCAGTGAACTGCGCATAGAGCGCTTCCTCCCCCGGCAGCGGGGCGACCGCCTCCAGGGCCGTGCCGATCTGGTCGAAGAACTGCTCGGGGATCACCCAGCTGGTTTCACCGCCGCCCTGCGTGGGAGGGGTGGGCAGGCTCGGAAGCTTGGCCCATTCGACCGTCTTCATCGATCCGTCGAACTCGGTCAGCGGGTAGATGTTGATCTGCTTGATCACCGGTTGGATAGCGGCACGGTCTTCGGGAGTGTCATCCATGAACACCCGGGGGATTCCCGCCGCCAACGCGGTCGAGGACCGCAGCACAGCTTCGACGCCGTCGGGCTTGTCGCCCTTCCAGTTCGGACCGGCCAGCAGGTAGAACCCCGGCTTGGAGTTATAGGGTTTGCCGAGTTCGCCGAACTGGTCGGTGCGCTGGTCATAGAGCGCGTACACCCAGAACCGATCGCCGAAATCAGGCACTTGGATGATCACAGGTTCTTCGTCGAGCGACATGTACGACAACCCGTAGACAACGTCCTGATTGGGGCACGCGATGAAGGTCTGGGCGGGATCGATGTAGTCGGACAGCATGGCCAATCGCCCTCGCGGGGCGGCGGGCAGCACCCCGTTGAGCCGACCGGGATGCGGCGCCCTGGTGATCGAGGCCTTGCGGTTGAGCATATTGACCAGCGGCCATCCCCAGAGATACGCCGTCTGCCCGAAGGTGCGGGTATAGCCGGGGTGCATCACCACCCCGGGCACGGGCTGGGTGATCTTGGCCGCGGGCGTCTCAGACGGATGGGGTTGGGCTGATTCGCCCGACGTCTCCGTCGGCGCGGTGTTGTCGGTTGAGCACCCGGCCAACGCGGCCCCGGCGCCGACCGAGGCGACTGCCAATCCTGCTGCGCTCAATGCCGATCGCCGTGTCATTCCCCAGCTCATGAGAAGAATCCTCCTGATTGATCCGGATCGAATGTGGCTCCCCCGGCCCCAACGCCGCGTCGGTCGCAACGCACATGCGCCCTCACTTAAGCACGCCGAGCGGCTGTCAGGCCGACGATTGGTCGTTCCGAATTGGACTGCGACATCACGGAATATGCATAGCCCGGTGTAGCCGGGCAGCGGCGCTGATCCGTGCGCGGTCAGGTCACAATCGAAGGCCTCGACCGCAGTGCTCACCGCCGCCGCCACATCGGCGCCGGGCCTTACGTCACAGGCGATTCCGATCGATCCGTTTCCGAGTTCGGTGGCCGCCGCAACCGCGCCGTCACCGTCGATGTCGGCGATCGCGACACTGGCCCCGCCTTTACCCGCGCGTGGGCGACACCCCTCGGGCCGCCCACGTAACACGAAACTAGCCACACCGGGCCGCTCAGCGATACAGGGCTTTCCTTTGCAACGGCGGCCTGAAAACGCGCGGGGATTTCCCTGGCATTTACCGGGCTCGTCAAACCTCGCGGGTGATTGCTGTTGCCGTATCTGCCCCCGGGCGATACCGTTAAGCGGAATCTAAGGAAATCAACAGGATGGTGTTCGGTGCGAACCTTCCCTTGCGTACCCCTTGTCATCGCGGTCGCAGCGGCCGGGCTCTTGGCCGGGGCACCGGTGGCCGGCGCGCAATCGCGGGCGATCGGGCTTACCGGCAACGGAACGTCGCTGGGTGACGGTGTCGCATTCGTGATGGGCGGCACCGGTATGCCGCAGCCGTCCGAGCGGTACCTCGAGGCCATCAACGCCGCATATCTGCAACCGCACGGATTCGGCGGCGATCTGGTGTCGCTGTGGACGCCGGAGAATGTCAGTTCGACGTCGCAGGCGGTCGGTGGGCAGATTCTCTACAACGCGATCATGGGCCAGATCGCCGGTGGCGGGCGTCGACGCCGATCACCCTGTCGTGGTGTTCGGCTATTCGCAGAGCGCGCTGATCTCCTCGGATCTGATGCAGCGACTGGCCGACGAGGGAGTGTCAAACGATCTGGTCCGGTTCGTGTTGATCGGCTCCCCGGGCACCAGTGAGATTCCCACCGATCTGTATCACACCGACGTCTACAACTACGAATACGATATGGTCGCGTTCCGGCCCACGTATTTCAATCCGCTGGCCGATCTGAACTCATTCATGGGCTTCATCTACGGGCATTCGGTGTTGTTGAGCGTGACGCCCGAACAGGTCGCGTCCGCAGTCGAGCTGCCGACTTCTGATCCCGACTCGCTGAACTCGTATTACATGTTTCCCTCGGAGCTGCTGCCGCTGCTGGCCCCGCTGAAGCTGATCCCGGTGCTCGGACAACCGCTCTATGAGCTGTTGGAGCCCGTCACCCGCATCCTGGTGAACCTCGGCTACGGCAACATCGATCACGGCTGGCCTCCGGGAGACGTCGATGTGACTCCGGCGTCCGGGCTGTTCCCCGCCAATATCGATCTGGGTGAGCTCGCCACTGCGCTGGGAAACGGTGTGCAACAAGGGATCAGCAATGCTCTCGCCAGCCTGCTGGACCCCGCGACCTACCAGGTCGTCCCGCTCATGGAGGACCCGTCACTGGCCGCTCTCATTCAGGAGGGGTACATCGTGGGAGTCGTGGACTCGCCGAATCCGACGCTGGAGGAGGCCCTGACCGGTCTCTGGACCTTCCTGCAGGGCTTCACCGACACGACCGAATACCCGATGCCGGACTGATGATCGCTTAGTCGAACAAGGTCGCGCTGGCGTGACGTCGTTCCAGGTCCAGCAGTGCGCGCTTGCGCTCGATACCGCCGCCGTACCCGGTCAGGCTGCCGTTGGCACCGATCACGCGATGGCACGGGACGATGATCGAGATCGGGTTGCGGCCGTTGGCCAATCCGACGGCACGCGACGCGCTGGGTGACCCGATCTGATCGGCGAGCTCACCGTAGGAGCGGGTCTGGCCGTAGGGGATCGTCAGCAGGGCGGTCCACACGCGTCGCTGGAACTCGGTGCCGCCCATGGTGTAGGCCAGGTCGAACTCGGTGAGGTCTCCCGCGAAATACGCCCCGAGTTGCTCGACGACGTCGGGGAACGCGGTGTCATCGCGTTGCCAGCCGGTGTGATCGGGAGCGTGAGAGTGGTTGAGCATCAACAGATGGCCGAGCCTGCCGTCGGCACCGGCCAGCGTCAGCGGGCCGATCGGGCTGTCGATGATGCGCTGAATGGTCATGCGATCTCCTCGGAAGTCGGGGGCCAGTCGTTGACGGCGTGGTCGAGTGCGGTCCACAGATGCTGGGTGGCGTAGGACCGCCACGGACGCCAGCGGGTGCTGCGCTCGATCAGTGCCCGTGGGGTATCGGGCAGGCCCAGATGGCGGGCGGCCAGCTGAACACCCAGGTCGGCTACCGGAAACGCGTCCGGGTCGCCCAGGCCTCGCATCGCGATGACCTCGGCGGTCCACGGCCCGATCCCCGGAAGGCGCAGCAGATCGTGGCGGGCCTGCTCCCAATCGCAGCCGGCCCCCAACCCGAGGCTGCCATCGCCGAGCGCTGCGATCAGGCTGACCAGGGTCTGCCGACGTGCTCGGGGCAGCGCCAGTTCGTCGGGATCGAGGTCGGCCAGTCGCTGCACGGACGGGAACACATGCGTCAGACCGCCTGCCGGGTCACTGATCTGGTCGCCGTGTCCCAGCACCAGTCGCCGGGTGTGGGTGCGGGCGGCCTTGATCGACACCTGCTGGCCGAGCACCACCCGTACCGCCAGTTCGGCTTCGTCGACGGTTCGCGGAATACGCTGCCCCGGGGCTTTGGCCACCAGGGCCGCCAATTCGTGGTCGCCGGTGAGCGTTTCGATGACCGCCTCGGGGTCGGCGTCGAGGTCCAACAGCCGTCGGCAGCGGGCGATCGCCGTGGTCAGGTCCCGGAAGTCGTCGAGTGTCAACAGGCATCGAACGTGATCGGGGGCGGGAGTCAGTGCGGCGATACCGTTGCCGTGCGGCAGCCGCAGGGTGCGCCGGAAGGCTCCGTCGCGCACCTCTTCGCAGCCAGGGACCGCGGAGGCCCCCAGGTGCCCGAAGACGCCCTGGAAGGCGAACGGAGTACGTACCGGCAGTCGCAGAGACACCGTGCCGGGCCCGTGGCTGTCGCGGCTGCCTCGGGTGTCCGCTTGGGCCCGCAATGCGCTCGGGGTGGCGGCACACACCGCGCGGATGGTGTCGTTGAACTGGCGGATACTGGCGAACCCCGCCGCGAACGCGATGTCGGACATCGTCAAGTCGGTCGTTTCGATCAGGATGCGCGCGGTCTGTGCCCGCTGCGCCCGGGCCAGAGCCAGCGGACCCGCGCCGACCTCGACCTGTAGCAGGCGTTGCACCTGGCGGGCCGAATAGCCGAGGTGGGCGGCCATCCCGGCGACACCGTCGCGATCGACCGTGCCGTCGGCGATCAGACGCATCGCCCGGCCGACGACGTCGCCGCGGATGTTCCATTCCGGTGAGCCGGGAGCCGCGTCCGGGCGGCACCGCTTGCAGGCTCGGAAGCCATCCCGCTGAGCGGCCGCGGCGGTCGGGTAGAACCGCACGTTGCGTGCCAGCGGGGTACGCGCCGGGCAGCTGGGCCGGCAGTAGATCCCGGTGGTCAGCACCGCGGTGATGAACCAGCCGTCGAAGCGGGCATCGCTGGACCTCACAGCCCGATAGCAGCGGTCGAAGTCGTCGTGCACGGTTGTAACGATGGCACGCGAAGGCCGGCAACACTAGCGGAAAAGCGACACGACAGTGCCGGGCCGACGGGCTACGATCTGGACGTGGCGGCATTGGTACAGCGATACCTCGACGGAATCCTCGCCGAACACGCCGCCGTCACCGGCGGACAGTTGGCCGACTACATCCCGGAACTGGCGAGGGTCGACCCGACCGGCTTCGGTCTGTCGTTGTCCTCATCGGACGGCTATGTCTACGAATCCGGTGACGCGGGTGTGCAATTCACCATGCAGTCGATCTCCAAGCCGTTCACCTACGCACTGGCACTGGACCAATTGGGGCTGGCGGCTGTCGATGCGCGGATCGGGGTGGAACCCTCCGGTGAAGGCTTCAACAAGATCAGCGTCGACCAGGTCACCAACGTCCCGAAGAATCCGATGATCAACGCGGGTGCGATCGTGGCGTGTTCGTTGATACCGGGTAGGACCGCTGCCGACCGTTTCGGCCTGATCCGTGAGTTCTACAGCGCGTGCGCGGGCCGCAGTCTCGAGTTCGACGAGGAGGTCTACCGCTCCGAGAAGGCCACCGGCAGCCGCAACCGCGGAATCGCCTATCTGATGGACAGTTTCGGTGCACTGGCCTGTGACCCCGACGAGGCTCTCGATGTCTACATCCGGCAGTGCTCCCTGAAGGTCACCAGCACCGATCTGGCCCGGATGGCCGCGACTTTGACTCGGGGCGGGCGCAATCCGGCGACCGGGCGGCAGGTGACCGATGCGACGGTGGTGCGGCGCACGTTGTCGGTCATGGTGACCTGCGGAATGTATGACGCCGCCGGTGAATGGGTCAGCGCCGTGGGCCTGCCCGCCAAGAGTGGCGTGGGCGGCGGCATCGTGGCGGTGCTGCCCGGTCAACTCGGTATCGGAGTCTATTCGCCCAGGATCGACGCCAAGGGCAACAGTGTTCGTGGAATGCTGGTGTGCCGCAGTCTTTCTCAGCAGCTCGGGTTGCACTTCCTGACCGTCAGCAGCGATGCCCACGCGGCGATCCGCGGGACATACAACCCGCGTCCCGGCGTTCGGGTCTACGAGGTGCACGGCGACCTGCTGTTCGCCGGCGCTGAACAGGTGACCCGTACCGTCACCCGCGAGTGCGCCGAATTCGACACGGCGATCCTCGACGTGTCGCGCCTGCACACGATCAGCGACCCGGCGCGCGGCCTGCTCGCAGGCCTGGCGGCAGATCTGGAAGCACTGGGCAAGCGGGGACTGCTCGTTGATCCCGCTGAAACCGTCGCACCCGCGGACTACGACGCGATGGTGTTCGCCACCGCAAAGGACGCGCTCGCCGCGCTGTAGCGGCGGGCGTACCTACAGCGGGCCGGCCAGCACGGTGGGTTGGTCATAACCGCGCAACACCATCGAATCGCCCAGCACCCACTGCGCTTGCTCGTCGATGCTCGCGGCGCGCAGCGTCCGTGCGGTGGTCAACAGCGGCAGCGTCTTAACTTTCGCCAGCTCGCACAGCCGGGCGGCCTCGTTGACCGGCTCGCCGATCACGGTGTATTCGAAACGCTCATTGGCCCCGACGTTTCCGGCGACGACCTGTCCGGCCGCCACCCCGATACCGGCCCGGATCTCCGGCACCTCGTCGGCCAGCCGGTACAAGATGCCGCGAGCTGCGGCCAGCGCTTCGTCTTCTGGCTGATCGAGGTGGTTGGGGGCACCGAAGATCGCCAGCGTCGCATCACCCTCGAACTTGTTGATCAGCCCACTGTGGCGGTCCACTTCGTCGACGACCACGGCGAAGAACCGATTGAGCAGGGTCACGACCTCTGTCGCCGGCTTGGCTGTGACGATCTGCGTCGAACCGACGATGTCGACGAAAAGGACTGCGACATGACGTTCTTCACCGCCGAGCTGGATCTTCTCACGTTCGGCCGCAGCCGCGACCTCGCGGCCGACGTGCCGGCCGAACAAGTCGCGCACCCGCTCCCGCTCCCGCAACCCGTGCACCATCGCGTTGAAACCGCTCTGCAATTCCCCGAGTTCGGTGCCGTCGAACACCACCAGGTCAGCGCCCAGGTTGCCCTGCTCGACGCGCTTGAGCGCGGCGCGCACCACCCGCACCGGAGTTGCGGTGAGCCAGGCCAGGATCAGCATCAGCAGGAATCCGAAGATCAGCGTCGCCACCGATGCGATCAGCACGGCGGTGCCGAACTGAGTCAGGGTCAGGTTCTTCAGCACCACGGCGAACAGTGCAGTCAGGGCGATACCGAGAATCGGAACCCCGGAGGTGAGCAGCCAGACCATCATCGTCCGGCCCATGATGCCGGACAGGAATCGCCGCGGCGGCGGGCCGGCGGTCAGTGCCTGCGCGGCCACCGGCCGTAATGCGAACTCGGTGCACAGATAGCAGGCGGTGGCCACGAGGATGCCGCAGACGCTCAGAGTGAATCCGACGATCGGAATGAAGTAGTTGTCCGAGAGCCCGTAGAGGATCGTGAACAGCACAATCGCCACACCCCATAACGCGAGCACGACCTGCGACACCCGCCACGGCGCCAGGAAGGCGTTGCGCTCATCCACGCGTGTCGGTTCCTGTTCCTTGATCGCCCAACGCAACTTCTTGATGGTGCGCCGCGTGATCCAGTAGGTGCCGAAGATCAACGCGATCGCCACGTATGCCGGAACGACCCCGAACGTCAGCCAAGTCGGGGCGTCGGAGAACACACTGGGCGTCGGAAAGGCCACGGTCACCAGCAGGGCCGCCACGCCGACCCCGACCAGGTTCGTCCCGACGATAACGACGGTCATGATGAATTGGATACGGATCCGGCGCAGGTACTGACTCTCCGACACCCGGCCCAGCAGCCAAGAACCGTATTCGGGTGTTTCGGGCAGTCGGCCGCTCTGGCGGGTCAACAGCTCCAGAATTCGGCCCAGGCGTTGCGCGGTCGTCTTTGGACGCTTCATTGTGGCGTAAGGATAATTGCTCGGCGCGGGCCTTTAAGGTGGATCGGATGCGACTCGTGATCGCCCAGTGCACCGTCGACTACGTCGGCCGGCTCACCGCACACCTGCCGTCGGCTCGGCGGCTGCTGCTGCTCAAGGCCGACGGTTCGGTGAGCGTGCATGCCGATGACCGTGCCTATAAGCCGCTGAACTGGATGAGCCCTCCGTGTCGGTTCACCGAGGAAACCGGTGGTGAGCTGCCGGTGTGGGTGGTGGCGAACAAGACTGGTGATCAGCTGCGGATCACCATCGAGGAGATCGAGCACGACTCCAGCCATGAACTCGGCGTGGATCCCGGCCTGGTGAAAGACGGTGTCGAAGCCCAGCTGCAAGTACTGCTCGCCGAGCATGTCGAACTGCTCGGCGAGGGTTACTCCCTGGTGCGCCGGGAATACATGACGGCGATCGGCCCGGTGGACCTGCTGTGCCGCGATGCGCAGGGCCGAGCGGTGGCCGTGGAGATCAAGCGGCGCGGTGAGATCGACGGTGTGGAGCAGCTCACCCGGTATCTGGACCTGCTGAACCGGGACGGCCTGCTCGCGCCCGTCAGCGGGGTGTTCGCCGCGCAGCAGATCAAACCGCAGGCGCGCACACTGGCCACCGACCGTGGTATCCGCTGTCTGACATTGGATTACGACGCAATGCGCGGCATGGCCAGCGACGAGTACCGGCTGTTCTGAACCAGCGGCGGAATAGCCGGCGCGGGTCGCGCGTTGGAGCCGTCCGTGGCACAGCGTGAATTCTTGCAAGATCTATTCCAGCCCGTGACCGTTCGTTCGCTGACCATCCCGAACCGGTTCGCGATGGCGCCGATGACCCGGCAGGCATCACCGGGCGGCATCCCCGGAGTTGACGTCGCCGATTACTACCGACGGCGTGCCGCGGGCGGGGTCGGGCTGATCATCACCGAGGGCATCCGGTTGCCCGACCCGGCGGCGGGATTCCCGGCCAGCGTGCCGACGATCGCCGGTGACGAGGTGCTCGCCGGCTGGACACGCGTCGTCGACGGCGTGCACGCCGAAGGCGCCACCATTGCCGCCCAGCTGTGGCACCAGGGGGTTGAACGCCGCGACGACGACGGGGTGGTGCCGGTCGGGCCGTCGGGTGTCGACGGACGGGGTGAGCCCCGCGGCAGGGCGCTGGAGCGCGACGAGCTCCACGAGATAGCGCAGGAGTTCGCCGGCAGTGCTGTCAACGCGCGCGACGTCGGCTTCGACGCGGTCGAGATCCACGGCGCCCACGGTTATCTGCTGGACGAGTTCTTCTGGGAGCGCACCAACCGTCGTACCGACGAATACGGCGGCTCGCTGGCCGCGCGGACCCGATTCCCGGCCGAGGTGGTCGCGGCGGTCCGCGACGCCGTGGGACCGGATTACCCGATCATCTTCCGGTTCTCGCAGTGGAAGGGCACCGACTACGCGGCGTCGATCGTCGAGGATCCGGCCCAGTTGGCCGAACTGCTCACGCCGCTGGTCGAAGCCGGAGTCGACATGCTGCACCCGTCGACGCGCAGGCACTACGTGCCCGCGTTCCCCGACGACGACGCCGAGCTGAGCCTGGCCGGATGGACCAAGAAGGTCAGCGGTGTGCCGGTGATCGCGGTGGGATCGGTCGGCCTGGACACCCAGTTCCGCAGCGAGAAACGCGGCGAGGTGATCGCGCCTGCACCGACTGACCTTCTGGTGGAGCAGTTCGAGGCGGGGGAGTTCGATGTGGTGGCGGTGGGGCGCGCCCTGCTGGCCGACCCGACCTGGGTGAATCGTCTGCGCCGAGGCGAGCTGGACGGGTTCGGCGGCTACGACGCGGCGGTCGCGCTTTCCAAACTGGCCTGATCGCTACGCTGTTCACCATGGCTCGCCGCCGCAGCCCCTCGCGTCCGCACCAGCCGTTGCGACTGTCGGCGAACCCGCAGCGCGTCGAGACCGGACCGGACGGCTACGACTACGTGGTGGCGTCCATCGCCGGCTCCCGGGCGCTCAAGGTGTATCGGTGTCCCGGCTGCGATCATGAGATTCGTTGCGGCGTAGCGCATGTGGTGACATGGCGAGCCGAGTCAGATGCTTCCGGTGAGGATCGGCGGCACTGGCACACACCGTGCTGGACCAATCGCGCAACCCGGGGCCCGACCCGGAAGTGGTCTTAAGTAGCCCCGACCACGAAGTGGTCCTAAAGACTCAGTGTTTCGGGGCGCTCGCTGCCGGCTCGACCAACTCGACCAGCACGCCGCCGGCGTCCTTGGGGTGGATGAAGTTGATCCGCGAGTTCGACGTGCCACGCCGGGGCGCCTCGTAGAGCAGTCGGACGCCCTGCTCGCGCAGACGTTCGGAAAGGGCATCGATGTCACTGGTTCGGTAGGCGAGCTGCTGCAGACCGGGGCCACGCTTGTCCAGGAACTTCGCGATGGTCGACGACTCGTCGATGGGGGCCATCAGCTGGAGCTGGGCACTGCCGACCGGGGCGCCGCGCACCGCCAGCATCGCCTCGACGATGCCCTGCTCCTCGTTGACCTCTTCGTGCAGCACGATCATGCCGAGCTGGTCGTGGTACCACTTCTTGGCCGCTTCCAGATCCGGCACCGCGATGCCGACGTGGTCGATCGCTGTCACCAGGGCCGAGGCCAACGGGGTGCGCGCCTCGAACGGGCCGGCGAAGGATTCGGTCGTCATAGGGCTAACGGTAACCTGACTGGAAACATCGCGCTGCGCCGATCGGCAAGATCGGCCGTTCACACCCGGCCTGGAGGTAGTCATGACGACATCGGTGATCGTTGCTGGGGCTCGGACCCCCATCGGCCGGCTGATGGGTTCGCTGAAGGAATTCTCCGGCAGTGACCTGGGGGCCATCGCCATCGCCGGGGCGCTGGAGAAAGCGAAGGTCCCGGCGTCGCTTATCGACTACGTGATCATGGGCCAGGTGCTCACCGCGGGCGCCGGTCAGATGCCGGCCCGGCAGGCGGCGGTGGGCGCGGGCATCGGCTGGGACGTCCCGACGCTGACCATCAACAAGATGTGCCTGTCCGGGATCAACGCCATCGCCATGGCTGACCAGCTGATCCGCGCCGGCGAGTTCGACGTGGTGGTCGCCGGCGGCCAGGAGTCGATGACCCAGGCTCCGCACCTGCTGCCCAAGAGCCGCGAGGGCTACAAGTACGGCGACGTCACGGCACTCGACCACATGGCCTACGACGGCCTGCACGACGTGTTCACCGATCAGCCGATGGGTGCGCTGACCGAGCAGCGCAATGACGAGGACAAGTTCACCCGCGCCGAGCAGGACGAGTTTGCCGCCGAGTCGCACCGCAAGGCCGCCGCGGCGTGGAAGGACGGCGTCTTCGCCGATGAGGTGGTGCCGGTGAAGATCCCGCAGCGCAAGGGGGATCCGCTGGAGTTCACCGAGGACGAGGGCATCCGGGCCAACACCACCGCGGACTCCCTCGGCGGGCTCAAGCCGGCGTTCCGCAAGGACGGAACCATCACCGCCGGTTCGTCGTCGCAGATCTCCGACGGCGCCGCCGCGGTGGTCGTGATGAGCAAGGCCAAAGCGCAGGAATTGGGGCTGGACTGGCTGTGCGAGATCGGCGCCCACGGCGTCGTCGCCGGGCCGGATTCGACCCTGCAATCCCAGCCGGCCAACGCCATCAAGAAAGCCATCGCGAAGGAGGGCATCACCGTCGATCAACTCGACGTGGTGGAGATCAACGAGGCGTTCGCGGCGGTGTCGCTGGCCTCGACCCGTGAACTGGGAATCGACCCCGACGTCGTCAACGTGCACGGCGGGGCGATCGCCGTCGGACACCCGATCGGGATGTCGGGCGCCCGCATCACGCTGCACGCCGCGCTGGCGCTCAAGCAGCGCGGGTCCGGCTACGCGGTGGCGGCGCTGTGCGGTGCCGGTGGCCAGGGTGACGCCCTGATTCTGCGCGCCGGGTAGCGGCCTTCCTACGGTTGCGTAGGTTGCTGGACCCGTAGGTCCGGCACCGGGGAAATGGGAGTGTGATCTTGCTCATAGTGGGCCTTGTCGGGGCGAAGTCGACCGCCGCCGTGGACGCGGCGGCGCACATGACAGACTTGACGGCGTGACGCGTCCTCGGCCCCCGATCGGCCCGGCATTGGCCGGCGCAGTGGACCTGTCCGGTCTCAAGCAACCGGCTGCGGGGCCGGCCGGGGAGGTCCCGACTCCGCCGGGTGCCACCGAGATCACCGAGGCCAACTTCGAAGACGAGGTGCTGGTCCGGTCCAATCAGGTACCGGTGGTGGTGCTGCTGTGGTCCCCGCGCAGCGAAGCCTGCATCCAGTTGGCCGACAACCTGGCCAGATTGGCCGCCGGTGACGGCGGCACCTGGTCGCTGGCCATGGTCAACGTCGACGTCGCCCCGCGGGTGGCGCAGGTGTTCGGCGTGGACGCGGTACCCGCCGTGGTGGCGCTGGCCGCCGGACAACCCATCACGAGCTTTCAAGGGCCGCAGCCGCCGGACCAGCTGCGCCGCTGGGTGGACTCGCTGCTGTCGGCCACCGCGGGCAAGCTCTCCGGCGGCGGTGACGCCGAACAGCCCGCCCCGGTCGACCCCGTCCTGGCCCAAGCCCGCCAATACCTCGACGCCGGTGACTTCGACGCGGCCCGCGTCGCCTATCAGGGGTTGCTGGACGCCGACCCGAACCACGCCGAGGCCAAGGGTGCACTGCGCCAGCTCACCTTCCTGGAACGGGCCACCGGCCGGAATCCCGATGCACCGGGGATTGCCGACGCCGCCCCCGACGACATCGAGGCCGCCTTTGCCGCAGCCGACGTGTCGATCATGAACCAGGACGTCCATGCCGCCTTCGACCGGCTGATCGCCTTGGTGCGCCGGACCGCCGGCGACGAGCGCGCCGCGGTGCGGACCCGGCTGGTGGAGCTGTTCGAGCTGTTCGACCCCGCCGATCCGGACGTGGTCGCCGGCCGCCGCAACCTGGCCAACGCGCTGTACTGACCGGGCTATTCGGGCTCGAGCCACAGCGCGGACAACGCCGGCAGCACCAGCACCGCCGACGCCGGCCGACCATGCCAGGGATCTTCGGTGGCGTGAAATTCACCCAGGTTGCCGATGCCTGAACCCCGGTAGATCTGCGCGTCGGTGTTGAGCACTTCGCGCCACCCGCCGGATTGCGGCAGGCCCAGCCGATACTCGGTGTGGGTGATGCCGGCGAAGTTGAACACACAGGCCAGCATTGACCCGTCGGCGCCGAAGCGCAGGAAACTCAGCACGTTGTTGGCCGAGTCGTTGGCGTCGATCCAGGAGTAGCTGCGCAGGTCGTCGTCTTGGCTCCACAGTGCCGGAATGGCGAGATAGTGGCCGTTGATGTCGCTGACCAGGCGCTGAATGCCGCGTGAGTAGCCGTCCGGCTCGTCGAGCTGGAACCAGTCCAGGCCGCGGTCGTGGCACCATTCGCTGCGCTGCCCGAACTCCTGGCCCATGAACAGCAACTGCTTTCCGGGATGCGCCCACTGGTAGGCCAGCAGCGCCCGCAGGCCCGCCGCCTTCTGGTGATCGTCACCGGGCATTCGCGACCACAGCGTGCCCTTGCCGTGCACCACCTCGTCGTGGCTGATCGGCAGCACGTAACTCTCGTTGTAGGCGTAGAGCATCGAGAACGTCATGTTGTGGTGGTGGTAGCTTCGATGCACCGGGTCGTGGCCGAGGTAGGCCAGGGTGTCATGCATCCAGCCCATGTTCCATTTCATCGAAAAGCCCAGGCCGCCAAGGCTGGTGTTCCGGGTGACACCTGGCCATGAGGTGGATTCCTCGGCGATGGTCACGGTGCCCGGCGCCACCCGGTGCGCGGTCGCAGTCAACTCCTGAATGAACTGCACCGCCTCTAGATTCTCCCGGCCACCGTGGATATTCGGCGTCCAACCGCCGTGCGGCCGCGAATAATCCCGGTAGAGCATCGACGCCACCGCGTCCACCCGCAGCCCGTCGACGTGGAACTCAGTCAGCCAGTACAGCGCGTTGGCGACCAGGAAGTTGCGCACCTCGGGCCGGCCGAAGTCGAAGACATAAGTGCCCCAGTCGAGTTGCTCACCGCGGCGTGGATCGGAATGCTCGTAGAGCGCCGTCCCGTCGAAACGGCCCAGGGCCCAGTCGTCCTTCGGAAAGTGCGCCGGCACCCAGTCCACGATCACGCCGATCCCGGCCCGGTGCAGCGTGTCGACCAGCATCCGGAAATCGTCGGGCGTACCGAAACGTGCGGTGGGGGCGTAGTACGACGTCACCTGGTATCCCCAGGACCCGCCGAACGGGTGCTCAGCCACCGGAAGAAACTCGACGTGGGTGAATCCCTGCTGCACAACGTATTCCGTCAACTCAGAGGCGAGTTCGCGATAGTCGAGCCCCGGCTTCCAGGAGCCCAGGTGTACCTCGTAGGTGCTCATCGGCTCGGCCAGCGGATTGCGTGTGGGCCGCTGTGACATCCATTCGTCGTCGGTCCAGGCGTGGGTGCTGCGCGTGACCTGCGAGGCGGTCCGCGGTGGCACCTCGGTGGCGAAGGCGAACGGGTCCGCGCGGTCGGTGATCGCACCGCCGGCGGTGTGAATACGGAACTTGTACAGGCCATCCGGGGGGAAGTCGGGCCAGAACAACTCCCAGACCCCGGAGGAACCCAACGATCGCAACGGTGCGTCGTTGCTGTCCCAGCCGTTGAAGTCGCCGATCAGGCCCACGCCGACGGCATTGGGCGCCCACACCGCGAACGAGACTCCGACGACCTCGCCGTCTGGGGTGGTCAACGTCCGCCTGTGGGCACCCATCACCTCCCACAGACGTTCGTGTCGACCCTCGCTGAACAGGTGCAGGTCGAATTCGCCCAGCGTCGGCGCGAAGCGGTAACCGTCTACGATGGTGTGCACTCCGGTGGGTTCGGCGAACCGGGCCGATTCCGGGTAGTGCAGCTCCAGTCGGTAGTCGGCCAGGCCTGTGACCGGCAACTCGACCGCGAACAGCCCGGAGCCCAGGGGGTCCATGGTGAACCGGTCGGTTCCGGCGAGCACCACGACCTGACGCGCACGTGGCCGCAGCACCCGCACCACGGTGACACCGTGGTATTCGTGGGCGCCCAGTATCGAGTGCGGATCGTGGTGTTCGCCGGCCAGCAGCCGAGCGATATCCACGGGCGACAGCTTGGGTGGTAGCGAGATGACCGGCTCGATGTCGTCGACCTCGGCACGGCCAGCCACGCATACTCCGTTCGTCGTCGGGCTTTTCACCCACGGTAATCGGTGGGGCACCGGCCTGAGAGGTGAGACGTCAGGGGAAGCGTTGCAGGCAACGGTCGTCGTCGCTGAGCACCCCGGTGCGATAGGCGTCGATGCGGGAGAACCCGGCCGGGACCGACTCGCCGTTGACGTCGCCGGCCGCCAGGCCGTTGGTGAGCAACCCGGCGACCGCTTCGTCGAGGTCGCCGGCGGTCAGCGCGATGATGCCGCCGTTGGAGGTGGTGACCCCCTGGGACAGCCTGGTGGTGGCCACCCCGGTCAGGCACGCGGTTCGCAGTGCGGCGGCGGCGTTGTCGAGCACCAGCCCGCCGTGCTCTATCTGCACGGCCTGCAGATACCGCGAGACCAGCATCGAGTACGCGGTGTTGTCGCCGGACAGTGTCGCCAGCTTCTCGTCCCGATTGGGCGTGCCGATGGCCTGTAGAGCCGGCAGGTCGACGTTGATGGTGTTGGTCGCCGGGCAGTACGACGCCGGCGGACTGGGGCGGGCGTCGGTGCACGACGACGCGGCCCCGGCATCGAAGCTGAGCTGCGGGGGCTTGGCGGGTTTGTAAAGGATGTTCATCGCCTCGACGATGACCTGCGCCGAGTCTTCGCTGACCGCGACCTCACCGGTCTGGTCCTGCTGCAACTGGATCGGAAGTTCACCGCGGCGCTGTTCGATCTCCTCGGCGTCGATGGACCGGCACGAGTCCGCGCCCTCGGTGAACCCGAACTGGAACGCCGAGATTCGCTCGAATGCCGAGCCGTGTTCGTTGTCGCCGATCGTCTCGTCGGGCTGCAGCAGTGGATCACGCAGCGCCAGCATCGTGGACAGCACGCCGTTCAGCCCGTCGCCGGTGCTGAGCGTGAAGCGCGGCGAGTCGCCCTGGGCCACCCAACGCAGGTAGACACCGGCCAGGCAGTCGGCCTGCTGTTCGGCGACCAGGGTGGGGGTCTCACGCCGTTTGGTGATGCCGGCCGCCCGGGCGATCGCGTGACCGTACTCGTGGGCGAGCACCATCGGGATGGCCATGTCGCCGTAGGCGCGGCGCAGCGCAGGCAGCAATATCCGGCGATCCCAGCCGATGGTGTTGTCCAGGTAGCAGTAGGCGGCGTTGACCAGTAGGAAAGTCCTGCTCCGGCAGAACGTTCCGCGGGGCCGCGCAGGGTCCCAGGACAGTAGCGAGCTCGCCGGCCGGAAGTCACCGTCGAAGCTGTTGGGGTAGGTGGTCGTCCAGAACGCCTCGAGGTCGCTGACGGATTGTGCGGCGAGCTGATCGATCCGCCCGCCGTCGGTGTCCTTGACCTCACGGTCCGGCGGCGGGGCGTCGGGCCGCAGCCCGGTCGGCCCGTCGACGGCCTGCAGACCGCCCACCCGGAACGGGTCGGCGAAGCTGGACACCGCTTTCCCGTCGAGCATGTGGGCGCATCCGCTGAGCAGCAGGATCAGGGTGCAGGCCGCCGCACACATACGAGGGGTTCGGCAGGCAGGTGGCATGGGGAAGAACAATAGTTGGCCTCAGCCCTCCCGCAGCCGCTGCAGCGCCAGTAGGACTTTGTCGGTGTCAGTCGTCGCCCAATACGGCGGCAGTGATGCGCGCAGATATCCGGCGTAGCGGGCGGTCGCCATCCGTGAGTCGAGGATCGCCACGACTCCCCGGTCGTCGACGCTGCGCAGCAGCCGTCCGGTGCCCTGGGCCAGCAGCAAAGCGGCGTGATTGGCGGCGACCTCCATGAATCCGTTGCCGCCGCGGGCACTGATGGCGCGCTGTCGGGCGGTCAGCAGCGGATCGTCGGGCCGCGGGAACGGGATGCGGTCGATGAGCACCAGCGACAGCGACGGCCCCGGCACATCGACGCCCTGCCACAGCGACAACGTGCCGAACAGTGAGGTCTCGTCGGCGGCGGCGAACTGCTCGACCAGTGCGCCGGTGGTGTCGTCGCCCTGGCACAGCACGGGAGTGTCCAGTCGCTCGCGCATGGCCTCGGCCGCGGTGCGCGCCGCCCGCATCGAGGAGAAGAGCCCCAGGGTGCGGCCACCGGCCGCGGTGATCAGCCCGGCGATCTCGTCGAGTTGTTCGGCGGTTCCGGTGCCGTCGCGGCCGGGCGGCGGCAGGTGCGCGGCCACGTACAGGATGCCGGCCTTGGCGTGCTCGAACGGGGAGCCGACATCCAGGCCCCGCCAGGGCGCGGCTTCGGTACCGGTGCCGAGGGTCAGGCCCCAGGCTCCGGCCATCGCATCGAAGGATCCGCCGATCGTCAGGGTCGCCGAGGTCAGCACCGTCGTCGCCCGGCCGAACAGCCGGTCGTGCAGCAGGGCGGCCACCGACAGCGGTGCCACCCGCAACACGGGCCGCACCGAGCCGCGGTGGTCTTCGTGGCTCAGCCACACCACGTCGGTGCGTTCGGGGATGGACGGTTCGAACGAGGTCAGGATGCGTGCCGCGGTGTCGGCGATCTCGGTCAGCGCGGCAACCGACTCCTTGCGTGCCGCAGCGGCTTTGGGGTCCGACGGTGCGGTATCGATGGCCGAGCGGACGGCGCCGGCGGCGTCGCGCAGCGCGGTCAGATAGATCGCCATCTCGTCGTCGAGGTGATCCATCCGGCCGGGTGTGCCATCATGGATCGCCGAGCCGAACGTCAGGGAGGCGGCGTCGAGGCGCTGAACCAGCTCGGGGGAGACCAGCCGGCCCACCCGGCGCACCGCGACGCCAAGCGCGGCCGCCGTCAGCTCGGCGGTGGCCACCGAGGTCACCCGGTCCACCAGCTCGTGGGCCTCGTCGACCACCAGCAGTTGGTGCTCGGGCAGCACCGCGGTATCCGAGATGGCGTCGATGGCCAGCAGCGCGTGGTTGGTGACGACGACATCGGCCTGGCCGGCCACGGCCCGGGCCCGCTCGGCGAAGCAGTCGGTGCCGAACTGGCACCGCGTGGCGCCCACGCATTCTCGCGCCGACACGCTGACCTGCGACCAGGACCGTTCGGGCACACCGGGTTTGAGGTCGTCCCGGTCGCCGGTGTCGGTGTCTTCGGCCCAGGCCGTGAGACGCTGCACATCGCGGCCCAGGGCGCTGGCCGCCATCGGCTCGAACAGCTCCTCCTGCGGCGCCTCGTCGGAGTCCTCGGCGGCTCCGCTGTGGATCTTGTTCAGGCACAGATAATTTCGGCGCCCTTTGAGCAGTGCGAAGGTGGGCTTGCGGGGTAGCACGGGTTCGAGTGCGTCGGCCAGCCGCGGCAGGTCACGGTCGACGAGCTGACGCTGCAGGGCGATGGTCGCGGTCGACACCACCACCGGGCTGTCATCGGCCACCGCCCGGGCTATCGCGGGAACGAGGTAGGCCAGCGATTTGCCGGTGCCGGTGCCGGCCTGCACCGCCAGGTGCTCGTCGGTGTCGAAGGCCTGTGCCACCGCCTCGGCCATGCGGACTTGGCCGTCGCGTTCGCTGCCGCCGAGCGCGGCCACGGCGGCGGCGAGCAGCTCGGGTACGGACGGGTCAGTCATGCCGGGTCGATGGTAACCAGATATGTTCCGTGTCCGTCGATGACCAAGCCGTCGACGCCGAATCGCAGGACCTCGTTGACCAGACCACCGTTCTGGTTGCGGTAGTTGATGACGACGGTGTCGATGCCCCGGTAGACGGCCTCGACGGCGAAATGCAGATCTGGAATGCGTTGCAGCGCACCGGTCCAGTAGTGGTGCAGGGCGGCTTTGCCGCGGATGGTCCCCGCTGTCTCGGGATACATCTGGGCGGCCACCGGCGAGGTGAACAGCACGTCGTCGTGGAAGTGCGCCAGGACTGCGTCAACATCGTGGGCGTTCCAGGCATGCACCCAGTCGTGGCTGAATGTCGTCGCATCGAGTTCCACTCCGCGGACTTTAGCGACACCCGCCGCTGCGGCCCAGTCAATTTCCGCCACCGGCGCTAGCCTGAAGCGATGACCGAGCGATTGCCCGGCGGGGCGGTGCACGAACTTCCCGATGACCTGCGTGACGGGCTGACTGTCAGTGCCACGGCCTTGGCTGCTTGGCTCGACATCACGCCGCTGGCCCGCAACGAATTCATCTGCTGGGTCGAGGATGCCAAGCAGGCCAAAACCCGTGAGCGCCGCATCCGCCGGACCCGTGAGGAACTGGAGGAGGGTATGCGCCGGCCCTGCTGCTGGCCTGGGTGTAAGCACCGCGAGCGTAACGGTCGCTGACCTGATGGTGCGTTCTCCGCCCTGGGACGGCTCGGGGTGAAGGGCCTCAGACTAGGGGCTGTCGCTAAGGCGAGTTGCTGCCGGTGCCGGGATAGCCGGCGATGCCGATCAGCCCGGCCTTACCGCCTGTGCCACCGGCTCCGGTGGTACCGGTAGCTCCGGCGGGTCCGCCGGCTCCGCCGGCACCGCCATTGCCCAGGAACTGGGCGCCCGCACCGCCATCGCCTCCGTCGCCACCGTTGTCGCCGGTGGCGCTTGGCAACCGCGCACCGGCTCCACCGGCTCCACCGGCACCGCCGTCACCGAAGAGGCCGCCGCCCTTGCCACCGTCACCGCCTGCCCCGCCGTTGCTACCGGCGCCACCTGAGTTGATGAACGTGGTGCCGCCGGGACCGCCCGAGCCGCCGTCGCCGCCGTGGCCCGAGATCTGACCGCCGGCTCCGCCGGCTCCGCCAGCGCCACCGTCGTTGGTCCCACTGCCGCCACCTGAGCCGCCCGCTCCGCCGTCACCGAACCCACCGGTGCTGCCGACCCCGCCAGATCCGCCGGCCCCGCCGGCGCCCGCGGCGCCGAACGCGCCATCCCCGCCGGCGCCGCCCATGCCCGCCATGACGCCGCCGTTGCCGCCGTTGCCGCCGTCACCGCCGGTCCCGAACCCGGCGGCACCGCCGAAACCACCGGCACCACCGACGCCAAGCAGCCCGGCGTTGCCTCCGGACCCACCGTTTCCACCTGCGCCGTTGGTCGTGAACGGTCCGCTGAAGCCACCGGTTCCGCCCGCACCGCCGGTACCGAACAAGCTGCCGCCGGTGCCGCCGGCGCCGCCGTTCCCGCCGACCACATCGAACCCCTGGGTTGTGCCGTTGGTGCCGGTTCCAGTACCGCCATTGCCGCCGGCACCGCCGGTACCGAATACCCCCGCCGCGCCGCCGGCGCCGCCGTTGCCGCCGTCGCCGCCGACACCGGTACCGCCGACGCCACCCTGGCCACCGTCACCGTTCAAGACGGCGCGGCCGCCTTGCCCGCCATCGCCGCCGGCGCCGAGGCCACCTTGGCCGCCGTTTCCGCCTGCACCAGCGATACCGTCGATCAACCCGGCCTGGCCACCGGTGCCCCCGGTGCCGCCGTCACCGAGAAAGCCGGTACCGCCGACGCCACCCGCGCCGCCGTTACCGTATGCGCCGGCATCTCCGCCATTTCCGCCGATGCCACCGAGCCGGCCCGAGCTGAATCCTCCGTAGCCGCCGTTACCGCCGGTGCCGAATAGCCATCCGCCGGTGCCTCCGGAGCCTCCCGCACCGCCGCGTCCGGCGGGGTCGACGCCGGAAGGGGCGGTAGACGTGCCGCCGCTGCCACCTTGTCCGCCGTTGCCGAGCATCCCGGCGTCCCCGCCATTGCCTCCGGCGCCGCCGTTGAGCACACCCGTGCCGCCCTGGCCACCGGCGGCACCAGGCCCGTTGCCGAAGTAGCCGGCGTTACCGCCGTTGCCTCCCTCGCCGCCGACGGTCAGGCCGTTGCCTCCCACGCCGCCGGAACCGCCGGCCCCGAACATCCCGGCGTCTCCGCCGTTGCCGCCGTTGCCACCGGCGCCTGTCAGTGAATTACCTCCGGCGCCGCCGGCGCCCCCGTTGCCGAACAGCCATCCGCCGTCGCCGCCGTCTTGCCCGGCGCCGCCGTTCACCCCGGCCGCTCCGGCGCCGCCGTTGCCGATCAAGAACCCGCCATCGCCGAGGTTGCCGAACAGCCCTGAGCTGCCGAAGATCGAGTCATTGGTTCCGGTGAAGCTGTCGACACCATTGCCGATCAGATCACGCCCGAACAGAAATACCGTGGAAGCGTTGAGGATTGGGTCCAGCGCAGCCGACAGCGGGCTGTTCAGGTAGTCCTGTGTCAGCGCGTCGACAAAGGGACCGAACGAGGCAGATGCACCCGACAGCATCGACTCCAGGTCGGCGAAGGGATCGGCTGGCAGTCCCGCGTTGGCCGCCAGTGGGACCGTGTCTGCTCCGCCGTCCATGGCGGTGAGGGGGTCCAAGATCCAATCCCACACGTCGGCGTCTGCGTTCGGTGCCGCTGAGCCTGCGAGAAACGCAGCAGTAGCGGCCGCCGGTGCGGCGATGGCCCAAGTGCCTCGTGCTGTCCCGCCGCGACGGGGTGTTGAAGATCTCTTTGCGCCCTGCCAGCGCCGCTGTTGCCCACCTGAACTTTCAGCCATGCCCGCCGCAACCCTTCTGTGACATCAAAACCCAATAACAACTTGACGAGCGAGCCGGCTAGATTCCGCCGGCGCTTTGACCGCCTGCACCGCCCGCACCGCCTGCACCGCCGTCAGCGCCGGTGGGGGTGGCGCCAGGTGTCCCGGCCTCTCCGGAACCGCCGGGTTCACCCGCACCGGTTCCGCCGCTCCCGCCGCTGCCTCCCAGTCCGCCGGTGCCGCCTTGGCCGCCCGAAGCGGTTGCACTGCCCCCGGCCCCGCCTGCCCCGCCTGCTCCGCCTGCCCCACCGCCAGATGTACCGTCAGCGCCCTGGCCGCCGGCCCCACCGGCTCCGCCATCAGCGCCTTGCTGCAATCCGGTGCCGCCGGTGCCGCCTGCACCGCCGGTGCCGCCCGGGCCACCCACGCTGATACCGCTGGTCGAAGTGCCGCCGTCACCGCCGGAGCCCCCGGCACCGCCCGAGACGCCGGGACCACCGCTGCCGCCCGCCCCGCCTGCGCCGCCTTCACCACCGCGGCCGACGAGCTCCCCGGTGGCGTTGCCTCCGTTGCCGCCGTCCCCGCCGGCTCCGGCGGTTTGGCTGCCGGTACCGCCACTGCCTCCGGCCCCACCGTTTCCGCCGCCGCCGACAGTGCTAGCGGAGGTACCGCCGAGGCCGCCGTCCCCACCATTCCCGCCGACTACGCCTGCTCCGCCAGCCCCGCCGGCCCCGCCGTCGCCGGAAACGGCGCCAGCTCCGCCGGTTCCGCCGGTTCCGCCGGTTCCGCCGAAGATGTCGCCCGTACCGCCCGAGCCGCCGACTCCGCCGGCACCGCCATTGCCGTCGGCTCCGGTAAGACCCGTGGAACCGCTCGCTCCGCCGGTACCGGCCGCGCCGAAGAAGCCTGTCGCGCCGCCGAGGCCGCCGACGCCTCCGATCCCGCCGGCACCGCCGAGGCCGCCATCGCCACCGGTTCCGCCGGCACCGCCAGAACCACCGTTGACGGTGGTGCCGCCGTCGGCGCCCGCCCCGCCGGCCCCGCCTAAGCCGCCGGCGCCGCCAGCTCCGCCCAGACCACCGGCACCGCCCACACCTCCTGCTCCGCCGTCACCGACGAGTGTCCCGCCCTTACCGCCCGCCCCACCGATTCCTCCGGATCCGGCCGCACCGCCTGCTGTCCCGTCGCCGGCAGATCGACCGGCGCCGCCCAGCCCATCGTTGACACCCAGAACGCCTTTCGCGCCAGCTGCTCCGGCTGCCCCGGGTGTCCCGTGCGTGCCGGTCGCGCCGTTCCCTCCGGCGCCACCGGTGCCACCGTTGCCGAACAACCCGGCGTCGCCGCCGAGGCCACCGGTCCCGGCTGCCGCGGCGCCTATCCCAGTTCCGCCGATCCCGCCGGCACCACCGCTACCGAAGAGCCAGCCACCATCGCCGCCGTCTCCGCCCTGGCCACCGGCCGAGCCCATGCCGCCGACGCCGCCGTCTCCGATCATCCCGGCGGAACCGCCAGCCATACCGGCGCCGGCGTCGACGCCGGCCGTCCCGGCTGCGCCGCTACCGCCGTTGCCGAGCAGGAACCCGCCGTCACCGAGGTTGCCGAACAGCCCCGAGCTGCCGAAGATCGAGTCGTTGGTTCCGGTGAAGCTGTCGACGCCGTTGCCGATCAGATCCCGCCCGAACAGGAACACAGTGGGCGCGTTGAGGATCGGGTCGAGGGCCGCCCCGAGCGGGCTATTGATGTAGGCCTGCGCGAACCCGATCGTCGCCGTATTGAGAGAGTTGACTACGCCGACTAATACTGAATCGAGGTCGGGCAGCGGACCGTCGATCAACCCGCTGCCCTCAGCGTCGGCCGGTCCGGCGTCGGCCAGATTCATCATGGGAGTGAGCAGCGGGTCAAGAATCCAGTCCCATTCGTCTGCATGCGCGGTAGCAGCGCCCAGGCCGGGGAGTAACACAGCCGCAGCCACTGCGGCCGGTACGGCACCGCGCCCGAAGACCTGTGCCCGGTCCCGTCGGCGCGGTCTACCGGGCGCACCAGCTGACCGCTGTTCTCCCTGGCGTGAACCCTCGGTCATCCCGCCCCACCTTCCCTGAAATCAACGACAACCTCTGAATCGCATGTGTCATTGCGAATGCTCGATCACATATTTGATGTGCGATGAATGAGAACTTCGTTAAACTTCTCGGAATCAATGATCTACAACTCGGCGCCGCGGGAACAAGGGCGATTTTCACCAAGATCGCTTGGATTTAGTGCAGAGTGCACTTCTGCGGCTTAGGCTCATGCAAATGAACTGGGTCCGACCATCGGAGCGAGTGCGCGAGCTGATTCGACAGGGAGCCCAGCTCGCTGTCAGCGGTTCTAAGGAGTTGCTCGCCAAGCTCGATGAAGCCACACTCTCCTCGCCCTATATGAGGAAGATCGCAGATGACCCGGTCCTTGCCGAGGCGATCCGGCGGTGCAATCGGTCGAACCAACTGCATTGGGTCGCCGCCAATATCAGCCATCCCGGTGAGCAGGTACCTCCCAACGTCGGGGCCGAATCACTCGTCGTCGTTCGCTATCTCATTCGGCGCGGGATGGATGAGTCCGCTGTGGTGGATCTGTATCGAATCGGGCAGAACGTGGCATGGCGAGGCTGGATGCGAACCGTGTCCGGCCTAACGGCAGACGTTGGTGAACAACAAGAACTGTTGGACGTGTCCGCGCGTTCGATCTCGTTATTCATTGACGAGACGATCGCCGGGATCTACCAGCAGATGCAGGCAGAACGCGACGATCTCACCCGTGGTACAAATGCCGACCGCCGGCAGGTGGTGGCATTGATACTCGATGGGGCGCCGATCGCCCAGCAGCACGCCGAAGACCGACTTGGCTATCAACTGGGCCAGCACCACACCGGAGCGGTGGTTTGGAGCGACGAATCGAGCACTGATCTATCCGACCTGGACCGTGCCACCGATGCGTTGTTGCGTACCGCCAGTGGTCCTCGCCCGCTGGCGGTACCGGCCAGTGCAGCCACTCGGTGGGTGTGGTTGCCGGGTGCGGCCGGCCCCAACTTGTCGGATATCGCCACCGAGGTGGCCCAGTTGCCTGCCGTGCGGATCGCGGTCGGACCCACAGCGGTCGGGGTGGAGGGGTTTCGGCGGAGCCATCTCGATGCGATCAACACCCAGCGGATGATGGCTCGGTTAAGTTCGGTTCAACGGGTTGTCAGCTACAACGATGTCGAACTGATCGCGCTGATCACGGCCGATCCGGAACGAGCGGACCGATTTGTCAAGCACACGCTGGGCGACTTCGCGAACGCGGACGTCGAACTTCAGCAGGCCGTCTTGACCTTCGTCCATGAGCAGTGCAATGCCTCGCGAGCAGCGGGGCGGCTATTCACGCATCGGAATACGTTGCTGCGCAGGATTGCTCGTGCCAACGAGCTGCTCCCGCAACCCTTGGAACGTGCCAGTGTGCACATCGCGATGGCGTTGGAAACCCTTAGTTGGCGCGGCGCCTGATGGGTGCAGAGTGCACCCAGTAGTCGGTACGATTGTGCGATGCCGAAGATCATGCACATTCGGGACGTTCCCGATGAGGTCCACGCCGCACTGGTCCAGGCCGCCGATGCGCAGGGCCTTTCGTTGACCAGGTACCTCCAGCGTGAATTGGAGCACCTGGCCAAGCGGGATCAAGTGGTGCGGCACAACGCGGCCATCATTCGCCGCACGCAGCGCGCGGTGGGGGACCGGGCCGGCCGCGACACGATCTTGTCGGTGCTGCACGAGGGGCGCGGTGAGTGAAGGTCGTCGACGCCGGAGTGGTGGTGGAACTGCTCGTCGGCGGACTTGATCCGCAGCGGCTCGGGCACGAAGAACTAGCCGCTCCGCACCTCGTCGACAGCGAAGTCACTCACGTGCTCCGCGGACTCGCCCGGCGAGGCGTCATCGACGCGGAACAAGGCGGTCTGGCGATGGAGGGTTTCATGCGGCTGACACTGACCAGGTTCCCGGCTGATGGGCTGCGGCCGAGGATGTGGGAGCTGCGGGACAACCTCAGCGCTTATGACGCCACGTTCGTGGCGCTGGCCGAATTGACCGACGCCACCGCACTGCTCACCACCGACGCACGACTGGCGAACGCGCCCGGACCGCGGTGTCGCATCGAGTTGTTGTAGTCCATCGGCGTTCGAGCTAGGAGATGCGACGGGTTTCGATCGCCGGCTCGCCGTTCGCCAGCTTCAGCCCCTCCCAGGGCAGGCTGTGCAGCCCCGCCGCAACCCGGTCGCGCGCCGCAGCCAGCGCCTCGGCGCCGGTGGCCACCACCACGTCGCCGCCGCGCACCATCACCACCGACAGCGCGCGGGCCGGACCGTCCACCGCGGGCGGGTGCCCGGCCGGGTGGACGACCTCCTCGATGACGGTGCCGCTGGGACGCGAGACCCGCAGCGCCTGCTTGGGTCCGCCCGAGGACTGCTTGTTGACGCTGCGTTTGTGCACCGCCACACCGTCTACGTCGACCAGCTTGTAGACGAAGCCGGCCGTCGGCGCGCCCGAGCCGGTCACCAGGGAGGTTCCCACGCCGTAGCTGTCCACCGGTGCGGCCCGCAGCGCCGCGATGGCGAACTCGTCGAGATCGCCGGAGACCACGATCTGGGTGCCGGTGGCGCCCAGCCTGTCCAGCTGGTCACGGACCTGATGGGCCAACACGGCCAACTCGCCGGAGTCGATGCGGACCGCGCCCAGCCCCGGCCCGGCCACTTCGACCGCGTTGGCTACCCCGGTGGCCACGTCATAGGTGTCCACCAGCAGGGTGGTGCCGACGCCCTGCGCGGCGACCTGGGCGCGAAACGCCGCGAGCTCGCCGTCGGCGCCGGTGTGCAACAAGGTGAAGGCGTGCGCGCTGGTGCCCAGCACCGGCACGCCGAAACGCTTGTGTGCCTCCAGATTCGACGTCCCGGCGAAGCCTGCCAGGTAGGCGGCGCGCGCTGCGGCGACCGCGGCCTGCTCGTGGGTGCGGCGCGACCCCATCTCGATCAGTGGCCGGCCGCCGGCGGCGCTGACCATCCGGGCCGCCGCCGAGGCGATCGCGGTGTCGTGATTGAAGATCGACAGCGCCAGGGTCTCCAGCACGACGCACTCGGCGAAGCTGCCACGCACACTGAGAACCGGGGAGCCGGGGAAGTACAGCTCACCTTCCGGGTAGCCCTCGACGTCGCCGCGGAATCGGAAATCCGCCAGGAAAGCCAGCGTCTCGGGGTCCAGGAACTCCGAGCACAGGCCCAGCGCCGCGTCGTCGAAGCCGAAGTCGGGCAGGACGGCCAGGAACCGGTCGGTGCCGGCGACCACTCCGTAGCGTCGGCCCGCGGGGAGCCGGCGGGCGAACAGTTCGAAGGTCGTGGGGCGGTGCGCCGTGCCGTCGCGCAGGGCCGCGGCCAGCATGGTCAGCTCGTATTTGTCGGTGAGCAGCCCGCCGCGCCTCATGTCGTGCACACGCCAACGGTATCGGGACGCCGACTCGACTCGGTATCCTGAGGGGCATGGCCGCGTCCGCCCCGATGTCGACACCCGTGCGGGAACGCGATGCCGACGTCGCCGAGGAGACCGCCTCACCGTGGGTGACCATCGTCTGGGACGACCCGGTCAATCTGATGACCTACGTGACCTACATCCTGCAGAAGCTGTTCGGTTACAGCGAGCCGCACGCCACCAAACTGATGCTGCAGGTCCACCACGAGGGTAAGGCCGTGGTGTCGGCGGGAAGCCGGGAGTCGATGGAGATCGATGTGTCCAAACTGCATGCCGCCGGGTTGTGGGCGACCATGCAGCAGGACCGTTGAGACGTCAGCCGAAGGGGACCGGGCCGAACCATGCACAAGTGGAAGCGGGTTGAGACCGACGACGGACCCCGCTTCCGGTCGGCGCTGGCGCTGCACGAGTCGGCGTTGCTGCGGAGCCTGGCCAACTCGATCATCGGCATGCTGGACGCACGCGAATCCGCTTCTCCGCCAGATGAGCTCGAAATGATCACCGGCATCCGGACCGGCAACACCGCACCGCCGGAGGACGCCACCATGCGGCGTCTGCTGCCGGATTTCTCTCGCTCCGAAATCGAAGACGGCCTCAACGCAGCGCTGCGCAGTCTGCATGAGCCGGCGATCATCGACGCCAAACGTGTTTCGGCGCAACAGGTGGTGGACACCGTTCCCGAACAGGGCGGCCGCTTCGAGCTGACCGAGGAACAGGCCAACGCCTGGATCGCGGCGGTCAACGACATTCGGCTGGCGCTGGGCACCATGCTGCAGATCGGTCCCGAGGGCCCGGATGAACTGCCGCCCGGCCACCCGATGGTCGGCCAGCTCAGCGTGTACCAATGGCTGACCGTACTGCAGGAATACCTGGTGGTCGCCTTGATGAAGAGGTCCCGCCGATGAGCGACCTGGGCGCCATCACCGATGTCGCCGGTATCCGGGTGGGCCACCACGAGCGGCTCGATCCCGACGCCAGCCTCGGTTCGGGCTGGGCGACCGGGACCACCGTGGTGCTGACGCCCCCCGGAACCGTCGGGGCCGTCGACGGCCGCGGTGGGGCGCCGGGGACCCGCGAGACCGACCTGCTGGATCCGGCCAACAGCGTGCGCTGGGTGGACGCCGTGGTGCTCTCCGGTGGCAGCGCCTACGGCCTGGCGGCCGCCGATGGGGTGATGGCCTGGCTGGAGGAGCAGGGCCGCGGGGTGGCGCTGGACGGCGGGGTGGTGCCGATCGTGCCGGCCGCGGTCATCTTCGACCTGCCGGTCGGCGGCTGGGATCGACGGCCCACCGCCGAGTTCGGCTACGCCGCGGCCCAGGCGGCGGCCGGCCCCGACGGCGAGAGCCCGCGGGTCGGCAGCGTCGGCGCCGGAACGGGAGCCCGCGCCGGAATGCTCAAAGGCGGGGTGGGCACCGCGTCGGTGACGCTGGACCTGGAGGACCAGACCGTCACTGTGGGGGCACTGGTGGTGGTCAACCCCACCGGCGAGGTCATCGATGACACCACCGGGCTGCCGTGGTCGGCGCAGCTCATCGAAGAGTTCGGGCTGACGGCACCGCCGTCGGAGCAACTGTCGATACTCGGCGGGCTCGCACCCAAATCCGCGGGTCTCAACACCACCATCGCCGTGGTGGCCACCGATGCGGCCCTGAGCCCCGCCGGGTGCCGACGGGTGGCGATCGCCGCCCAGGACGGGCTGGCCCGCACCATCCGGCCCGCCCACACCCCGGTGGACGGCGACACGGTGTTCGCGCTGGCTACCGGAGCCGTCGAGGTCCCCCCGATAGCGGGAACACCCGACGCGATGTCCCCGGAGACCGGCTTGGTGACGCTGGTGGGCGCCGCCGCGGCGGACTGCATGGCCCGTGCGGTGCTGGTGGGCGTGCTGGCCGCCGACTCGGTGGCCGCAATACCGACCTACCGGGGCACGCTGCCCGGTGCGTTCGCCGACCGTGCCGGCGGAAGGTCCTGATGTGCTGACGCCGCCACCGCAACGCGACGCCCGCCCGGCCTGGCAGACCGGCGGGGTGACGGTCCTCGGGTTCGTCGCGCTGCTCTACGTCGTGGAAGCGCTCGATCAGGTGTCCGGTCACCGGCTGGACCGTAACGGCATCCGTCCGCTGGAGGCCGACGGCCTGTGGGGGGTGCTGTTCGCCCCGCTGCTGCATGCGAACTGGGGTCACCTGCTGGCCAACACCGGCCCCGCGCTGGTGCTCGGGTTCCTGCTGGCCTGGGCGGGCCTGTCGCGATTCCTGTGGGCGACGGCGATCGTGTGGATCGTCGGCGGGCTGGGGACCTGGCTGATCGGCGACGTCGGTTCGTCGTGCCGGCCGACCGACCACATCGGCGCCTCCGGGCTGATCTTCGGCTGGCTGACATTCCTGATGGTGTTCGGGCTGTTCACCCGCAGCATCTGGCAGATCCTGGTCGGCGTGGGCGTGCTGATTGTCTATGGCGGGATTCTGTGGGGGGCGATGCCGGTGTTGAACGTCTGCGGCGGGGTGTCCTGGCAGGGCCACCTGTGCGGCGCGCTGGCCGGCGTGCTGGCCGCCTACCTGTTGTCGGGCCCCGAACGCCGGGCCCGACAACAGCGACGGGCGGTGAGGGCATGAGCCCCATCGGGATCTTCGACTCCGGGGTCGGCGGGCTGACGGTCGCGCGGTCGATCATCGACCAGCTGCCCGACGAGGACATCGTCTACGTCGGCGACACCGGTAACGGGCCGTACGGCCCGTTGAGCATCCCCGAGGTCCGCGCCCACGCGCTGGCCATCGGCGATGACCTGGTGGGACGTGGCGTCAAGGCGCTGGTGATCGCCTGCAACACCGCCTCGGCGGCGTGCCTGCGCGACGCACGGGAACGCTACGACGTGCCGGTCGTCGAGGTGATCCTGCCGGCGGTGCGGCGCGCGGTGGCCACCACCCGCAACGGCCGGATCGGGGTGATCGGGACGAGCGCGACCATCGCCAGCCACGCCTACCAGGACGCCTTCGCCGCCGCCCGCGACACCGAGATCACCGCGGTGGCCTGTCCGCGATTCGTCGACTTCGTCGAGCGCGGCATCACCAGCGGCCGCCAGGTGCTGGGCTTGGCCGAGGGCTACCTGGAGCCGCTGCAGAGTGCCGGCGTCGACACCCTGGTGCTGGGCTGCACGCACTATCCGCTGCTGTCGGGGCTGATCCAGCTGGCGATGGGCGACGAGGTGACGCTGGTGTCCAGCGCGGAGGAGACCGCCAAGGATCTGCTGCGAGTGCTGACCGAGCGTGACCTGCTGGCCCCGCATGAGGGCACGCCGGCGACCCGGGTATTCGAGGCCACCGGCGACCCCGAGGCGTTCGCCGAGTTGGCCACCCGCTTCCTCGGCCCGGCCATCACCGGGGTCGGTGCGGTACGTCATCACGCCTCCACACGGTGATTTCGACGACGAATAGTCAGCAAAGCGGTCGTGTCTTGGTCATGGTCGCGGCGAACATGGCACAGTAGGGAACGTGCGACTGACCGTGCTCGGCTGCTCCGGCAGTGTGGTGGGACCGGATTCGCCGGCCTCCGGCTACCTGCTGGAGGCTCCGGGCACCCCTCCTCTGGTTATCGACTTCGGCGGCGGGGTGCTGGGTGCGCTGCAACGGCACGCCGATCCGGGGTCGGTGAGCGTGCTGCTGTCGCACCTGCATGCCGATCACTGCCTGGACCTGCCCGGGCTGTTCGTCTGGCGTCGCTACCACCCGTCGGTGGCCACCCGTCCGTTCGACAAGGGCGCGATCTACGGGCCCAGTGACACCTGGTCGCGGATGGGTGCCGCGTCATCGCCCTACGGTGGCGAGATCGACGACATCACCGACATCTTCGATGTCCACGTCTGGGTAGACGGTGAGCCGGTCCAGTTCGGTGAGTTGAGTGTGCAGCCCAGGCTGGTGTGTCACCCGACCGAGTCCTTCGGGATGCGGATCAGCGATGCCTCCGGTGTGACGCTGGTCTACAGCGGGGACACCGGTTACTGCGAGAGCGTGATCGAGCTGGCCCGGGACGCCGACGTGTTCTTGTCCGAGGCGTCGTGGACCCACGAGCCCAACAACCCGCCGAACCTGCACCTGTCCGGCACTGACGCGGGCCGTATCGCCGCCGCAGCGGGTGTCGGACAGTTGCTGCTTACCCACATTCCGCCGTGGACGTCGCGCGAAGAGGTGATCCGCGAGGCCAAGGCGGAGTTCTCCGGGCCGGTGCACGCGGTGACGTGCGACGAGAAGTTCGACATCCGGCGGAGCTGAAACACTGCTCCACTAGGGTTGGTCGCGTGTCCAAACGAGAAGACGGTCGCGAAGACGACGAGCTGCGCCCGGTGGTCATCACCCGCGGATTCACCGCGAACCCCGCCGGATCGGTGCTGGTCGAATTCGGCAACACCCGGGTCATGTGCACGGCCAGCGTCACCGAGGGTGTCCCGCGCTGGCGCAAGGGCTCCGGGCGGGGCTGGCTGACCGCCGAGTACGCCATGCTGCCCGCGGCCACCCACACCCGCTCGGACCGTGAGTCGGTCCGCGGCAAGGTCGGCGGGCGCACCCAGGAGATCAGCCGGTTGGTCGGTCGTTCACTGCGGGCCTGCATCGACCTGGCGGCGCTGGGGGAGAACACCATCGCGATCGACTGCGATGTGCTGCAGGCCGACGGCGGCACCCGTACTGCGGCGATCACCGGCGCCTATGTGGCGCTGTCCGACGCGGTGACCTACCTGTCGGCGGCCGGCAAGCTGTCGGACCCCCGTCCGATCTCGTGTGCGATCTCGGCGGTGAGCGTCGGCGTGGTCGACGGCCGGGTCCGGGTCGATCTGCCCTACGAGGAGGACTCCCGCGCCGAGGTCGACATGAACGTCGTCGCCACCGACACCGGCACGCTGGTGGAGATCCAGGGCACCGGCGAGGGGGCGACGTTTCCGCGCTCGACGCTGGACAAGATGCTCGATGCGGCGCTGGGCGCCTGCGAGCAGCTGTTCGTGGTGCAGCGCGAGGCGCTGGCGCTGCCGTATCCGGGGGTGCTGCCGGACGGGCCGGCCAAGAAGAAGGCATTCGGCTCTGACTGAGGTCTTGGTGGCCAGCCGCAACCGCAAGAAGCTGGCCGAACTCAGCCGGGTGCTCGAGCACGCCGGAGTGGCGGGTGTGCACTTGGTCGCGCTGGACGAGGTGCCGGCCTACCCCGAAGCCCCCGAGACCGGGGCGACGTTCGAGGCCAACGCGCTCGCCAAAGCCCGCGACGGGTTTGTTGCCACCGGATTGCCTTGTGTGGCAGATGATTCCGGCCTGACCGTGGCCGCCTTGAACGGGATGCCCGGCGTGTTGTCGGCGCGCTGGTCGGGTGCGCACGGCGACGACGCCGCCAACACCGCACTGTTGCTGGCCCAGTTGGGTGACGTCCCCGACGAGCGGCGCGGCGCGGCGTTCGTCTCGGCCTGCGCGCTGGTGTGGGGCTCGGGAGTCGACCAGGAAGTGGTGGTGCGCGGCGAGTGGCCGGGCAGCATCGCCCGGGCACCGCGCGGCGACGGCGGGTTCGGCTACGACCCGGTCTTCGTGCCGGAGGGTGCCGACCGCACCGCTGCGCAGCTGAGCCCGGCGGAGAAAGACGCCGCATCGCACCGCGGGCGGGCGCTGGCGCTGCTGGTGCCCGCCCTGCTGCGGCTCGCGGTCTGAGCCGTGACGCTGGAGGCGGGCGCGGTTTTCGCCGGTTACCGGATCGAGCGCCTGCTGGGCTCGGGAGCCATGGGCGAGGTCTACCTGGCGCGACATCCCCGGTTGCCGCGCCACGACGCGCTCAAGGTGCTCTCCGGTGCATTGACCGCCGACGACGAATTCCGGCAACGCTTCCAGCTGGAAGCCGACGTTGCGGCGGGTCTTTTCCACCCCGACATCGTTGGTGTGCACGACCGTGGTGAGTTCGACGGGCGGCTCTGGATCGCCATGGACTACGTCGACGGGACCGATGCGGCTGCGCTGATCGCCAACCGGTTCCCGAACGGAATGCCGGAGGCCGACGCGCTGGCGATCATCACCGCCATCGCCGGTGCGCTCGACCACGCCCATCACCACGGGCTCTTGCACCGCGACGTCAAGCCCGCCAACATCATGGTGGCTGAGCCGGACGATGCCCCTCGACGGATCCTGTTGGCGGACTTCGGGATTGCGCGCCAGCTGGGCGAGGTCACCGGGCTGACCGCCACCAATTTCACCGTCGGCACCCTGTCGTACGCCGCCCCCGAACAGCTGATGGGCGAGACGCTGGACGGCCGGGCCGATCAGTACGCGCTGGCGGCCACCGCATTCCATCTGCTCACCGGCGTGCCGCCGTTCCGGGACGACAATCCGGTGGCGGTCATCAGCCGGCACCTGAGTGCCCCGCCACCGCGGTTGAGCGACCGGCGGCCGGAACTGGCCCACCTCGACGCGGTCGTGCTACGCGCGCTGGCCAAAGATCCCGCCGGCCGGTTCGACAGCTGTGCCGACTTCGCCGAGGCGCTTGCCGGAGCGACGGTCTCGGAGGTGGTCCCCGCCGGGGCCCGGCGGCGCCGCTGGCCGTGGGTGGCCGGCGGCGCGGCCGTGCTGGCAGGGGCGGCCGGTGCCCTGGGCCTGGTCGGCACAGACGGCGATCCGGATGGCGTCGTGCCCGCGGCTCCGACTACGACGGTGCGCCCGGCGCCGATCACGGTCACGGTGAGTGCGTCGGCCCCGCCGAGCGAGTCGGCTCCCTTGCCGCCCGCGCCGCTGATGTCGGCACCGCCGCCGACGTTAGTGCCACCGCCGGTGGCCTCGGCGGTGCCGGTCTCACCGCCGGCGGGAGCCAGTGCGATCTGCCGCGACGGCACCTACTCGTTCAGTAGGCACCGCAGCGGTGCATGCTCCAACCACGCCGGGGTGGGGCGATGGCTGAACCCGCCTCCGGAGTGAAAACCTCGCCACGCCCGCTACGCCCGCCACGCCGAACGTGAAAGTGGGTTCACGCTGGACGCCGACCGTGAACTTGGCTTCACGTTCGGCGGCGGGTACCGATCAGATACCGAACTGGGCCTTGATCTTTCGGGTCTGGAAGTGCTCGACGATGATGCCCAGCAGCGGAATGGTCCCGGCCAGCAGCACCCCGATGGTCTTGCCGAGTGGCCAGCGGACCTTGACCGCCAGGTTGAAGGTGGCCAGCAGGTAGGCGAAGTACACCCAGCCGTGCACCACGCCGATCCAGGTCGGCGGGTTGTCCACCTTGACCACGTAGCGCACCACGATCTCGTAGCACAGCGCGATCAGCCAGATCCCGGTTGTCCACGCCATCACCCGGTAGGGCAGCAGCGCGCCGCGGACCTTGTCGGCGGTGGCCCGGGCGGGTGTCTCGGTCATGCGGTATTCCTGTTCTGTCGGTCGTTCTCGGTGAGCTCGGCCAGATAGGCGTTGTATTCCCGCATCGCGGGGTCATCGGTGGATGCGGCGGCCGCTGGCCGCTGCGGCAACAGTCCGTCGGGTATCTCGGTCACCGCGTCGGCGGGGTGCAGCTCGGGAGGCTCTTCTTCGTAACGCACGAACTTGCGGTAGGCGTACACGCAGAACCAGGCGAACAGCGGCCACTGCAGCGCATAGCCCAGATTCTGGAAGTTGCCGTTGACCTCTTGGAACCGGGTCCACTGCCACCAGCCCAACGCCAGGCAGGCGCCGGCGGCGACGATCACCAGCACAACCAGTGCGGGTCTCCGACGTCGCGTAGTGGACACCGTATGAAGGTACCGCGCTGCGGTGCCCGACGGTCATGGCGTTGCGCGTCACCGGACACGTTCGGTGTTCGCCGTGCTGGTTAGACTGAGTGGCCTTTGCGGGCGTGGTGAAACTGGCATACACGATGGCTTTAGGTGCCATTGCTCGAAAGAGCGTGGGGGTTCGAGTCCCCCCGCCCGCACCAAAAAAACTCACACCGACAACGCGCTGCTCGCCGGGCCGGCCGGTGCCAGAATGGACGTCATCGTCCTCATCGGAGTGGGCGGATTGGGGCAGGTCCATGAACAGGAAAACCCTCGCGGCCGCGTTCGCCGTCCTGCTTGCCGGTGTTCTGCCGATGCCTATCGCATGCGCCGAGCCCACCGATGAAGATCAGGTGTTCTTCGATCAGCTGCAGCAGTCGGGCCTGCACCCCGATGCCGCCAAGCAAGTCTGCGGCTCGGCCAAGTGCGAGTCGCTGGGCACCATCTTGGTGGAGGAGGCCCACGTGGTCTGCTCGTCGCTGGGTGTCGCCCCGAAGGTGGTTCCGGTATCGGTGATCGCGAATCTGCAGGTCTCGCCCAGTGACGCGCATGCCGTCATCGAAGCTGCGCGGAGCGCTTACTGTCCGCAGTCGCCGGACCCGTACACGATGCTTCCCTGAGGCCGCCGCGGGCTCGGCGTGAGGTGATCACGACGCCGGCGGCGGCCACCGCCCAGATGACGTACTGCACCGTCCAGGCCAGCCGGAAGGCCGCGAAGGAATAACCGCCGGCCAGCGCGATGACGATCCCCATCGCTTGCATCACCAGCAGTGTCGCGATGAAACCACCGGTGTTGACCATGCCCTGCGCGGTGCCCAGCGCGGCGGGCGGGTTGAAGGTGCGGGCGAAGTCGAAGGCCAGGATCGAGACCGGCTGGCCCGCCGAGATCACCACGATCAGCACCGCAAGCAACCAGTGCGGCGCCGGTGAACGCAGCGCCAGCAGCACCGTCCAGACCAGAGCGGTCAGCGCGATCATCGCCAGCACCACCGACTCACGGTGCTGCGGACGGCGAGCCGACAGAGTCCCGACCAGCAGCCCGACCACCACGAACGTCACCACCGACAGCGTCAGCGACGCCCCGGCCAGCCCGCGGGAGAGGCCCTGGGCGGTGGTCAGGTAGGGCACCCCCCACATCAGCGTGAAAACGTTGGCCGAAAACGGTGTGCCCATATGGGTGAAGAAACCGAGTTTGGTGCCCGGCCGTGACCAGACGGTCGTGACGTCGCCGAATACCGCGCGAAAACTGCGTGTCTGCAACGCGATCGGCGTGCCCTCGGGCGCGTCGCGGCCCAGCGCAAGCATCAGGGTTACTGCCAGCACGCCCAGTGCCGCCGTCGACAGATATGCCGCCGTCCAGCCGCCGCGCAGCAGAATCGCCAGGAACGGCACCGCCGAGAGCAGCTGGCCGAACTGGCCGCAGATCCCTGTCAGCTGGGTCAGCAACGGAACGCGTTCGGGGGCAAACCAATTGGGCAGCAATCGGATGACCGAGATGAAGATGAACGCGTCGCCGAATCCGACCGCGCCGTAGGAGCCGATCGCGATGGGCAGCGAGTGGGTCAGCGCCAGGGTCAACTGCGCGGCGGACAACACCGTGACGCCGGTGGCGATCATCGCCTTGGGGCCGAAGCGGTCCAGCAGCACGCCCGCCGGAATCTGCATGGCCGCGTAAATGACCAGCTGCAGGAGCACGAACGACGACAGGGCCCCCGGGCCGGTGTGAAAGCGCTCGGCGGCGTCTAGGCCCGCCACTCCGAAGGTGGTGCGGTCCAGCACCGCGACCACATAGGCCAGCAGTCCGGTGCCCCACACGATCCAGGGACGCAATCTGGGCCCGCCTTGTCTGTCTGGTGCCGGACCTCGCAATGGTTACACACAAATTCGGCGCGAAAGTGCCCGGTGAGCGGAGAAAACCGCGCCGAAATCACCCGTCCTGGGCTGCCCTATCCTGTGACCGTGGTGATTTCCCGGCGTGACGTGCTCAAACTGGCCCCGGCCGCGGTCGGATTCGGTGCCGCGGCGTCGGCGCTGCTGGCTGCTGCCGCCGATGCGGACCCGCTCGGCATCCTGCTGGACTACTCGGCCGGGGTGCTGTCGGGCGCCGAGATCCGGGCGGCCGGAGCGGCCGGAGCGATCCGGTACGTCTCGGACCGGCGACCGGGGGCCGAATGGATGCTGGGCAAACCGATGCAGGCGGCCGAGGCGCACGACCTGCATCAGGCCGGCCTGAAGATCGTGTCCTGCTACCAGTTCGGCAAGCAGGCCACCGCAGACTGGCTGGGCGGCCATGACGCCGGGATCGAGCACGGCAAGCGCGGCCGGCAACTGCACGACGCGGCGGGCGGCCCGGATCAGGCGCCCATCTACGCCTCGATCGATGACAACCCGACGTTCGAGCAGTATCGGGAGCAGGTGGCGCCCTACCTGCGCGGCTGGGAGTCGGTGATCGGGCATGACCGCACCGGTGTGTACGCCAACTCCAAGACCATCGAGTGGGCGTTGCAGGACGGTCTGGGTTCGTTGTTCTGGCAGCACAACTTCGGCTCACCCGGCGGTGTCGCGCACCCGGCGGCCAACCTGCACCAGGTCGAGATCGACCGGCGCAAGGTCGGCGACATCGGGGTGGACGTCAACGAGATACTCACGCCGGCATTCGGTCAGTGGGTGTGACGGGTGACCGGCGTCACCGCCTCGCTTGTACACCGGGGCCGCAGCTGTCTACCGGCCATGTTGGCCCAGCCCGACGGTTTATAACGATTCAATAACAATGGAGCCTTGATCAGCGCCGTTGTGGCTACTCAACCGTAACCCCACTCCAACAGGACGTTTGTACCGGACGTTCGCGGCCGTCGTCGGAGCGGGTGATATTCGGGGCTGGGTTACCCGAGCGTAGAACTCACCAGTAACCAATTAGCTGCAGAAACGGCACAGGTTCTTATGACACTCTTACGGCTGTAGCGAGGCAGCGACGGTGCGAGATCCCGCTGCCCACAGCCGTATAGGCCTGAATCGGCCAGGACGCAGATGCGATGTACCAGACCAGGGGAGATGCATAACGTGACGATCCACGAACACGATCGGGTGGCTTCCGAAGGTGCGTATCCCGCGCCGTTCGCAAACGCCGCGTCTGCACTGGTGGATCGTCTGACGGCCGGTGAGCCGTTCGCGGTCGCCTTCGGCGGTCAGGGCAGCGCCTGGTTGGAGTCGCTGGAGGAGTTGGTGTCCTCGGCCGGGATCGAGACCGAATTGGCCACCCTGGCCGGTGAAGCCGACCTGCTGCTGCAGCCGGTCGCCCAGGAACTCGTGGTGGTGCGGCCCATTGGCTTCGAGCCGCTGCAGTGGGTGCGTGCGCTGGCCGCCGAGGACGCGATTCCGTCGGCCAAGCAGTTGACCTCGGCGGCGGTCTCGGTGCCGGGCGTGCTGCTCACCCAGATGGCCGCGGTGCGGGCCCTGGCCCGTCAGGGCCTGGACCTGTCGGCCACCCCACCGGTCGCGCTTGCCGGACACTCCCAGGGAATCCTGGCCGTCGAGTCGGTGAAGGCCGGCGGCGCCACCGACGTGCAACTGCTGGCGATCGCCCAGCTGGTGGGTGCCGTCGGAACCCTGGTGGCGCGTCGTCGCGGCATCGTGGTCCTCGGTGACCGCTCGCCGATGGTGTCGGTGGGCAACGCCGACCCCGAGCGCATCCACGAACTGCTGGAAGAGTTCGCCCAGGACGTGCGGACCGTGTTGCCGCCGGTGCTGTCCATCCGCAACGGCCGGCGTTCCGTCGTCATCACCGGCACCCCCGAGCAGCTGTCGCGCTTCGAGTTGTACTGCGAGCAGATCGCCGAGAAGGAGGCCGCCGAGCGCAAGAACAAGCTGCGCGGCGGCGCGGTGTTCGCGCCGGTCTTCGAGCCGGTCCAGGTTGAGGTCGGATTCCACTCGCCGCGGCTGGCCGACGGCATCGAGATCGTGGTGGACTGGGCCACCCGGGCAGGCTTCGACGCCGATGGCATCGCGCTGGCCCGTGCGACGGCCGAGTCGATCCTGGTCGGCCAGGTCGACTGGGTCGACGAGATCACCGAACTGCACGAGGCGGGTGCCCGCTGGATTCTGGACCTGGGACCCGGCGACATCCTGACCCGGCTGACCGCACCGGTGATCCGCGGCCTGGGCATCGGGATCGTGCCGGTGGCCACCCGCGGCGGCCAGCGCAACCTGTTCACCATCGGCGCCGTGCCGGAGGTGGCCCGGCCCTGGAGCAGCTATGCGCCCTCGACGGTGCGGCTGCCCGACGGCCGGATCAAGCTCGACACCAAGTTCACCCGGTTGACCGGCCGGTCGCCGATCCTGCTGGCGGGGATGACGCCGACGACCGTCGACGCCAAGATCGTCGCCGCGGCCGCCAACGCCGGACACTGGTCAGAGCTGGCCGGCGGTGGGCAGGTCACCGAAGAGATCTTCGATGCCCGCATCGCCGAGCTGACCACCCTTCTCGAGCCGGGCCGCACGGTCCAGTTCAACTCGCTGTTCCTGGACCCGTACCTGTGGAAGCTGCAGGTCGGCGGAAAACGCTTGGTGCAGAAGGCCCGTGCGTCCGGTGCACCGTTCGACGGTCTGGTGATCAGTGCCGGCATCCCCGAGCTGGAGGAGGCCGTCGAGCTGATCGCCGAGCTCAATGAGGCGGGTATCAGCAACGTGGTGTTCAAGCCCGGCACCGTCGAGCAGATCCGGTCGGTGATCCGCATCGCCGCCGAGGTGCCCACCACGCCGGTGATCGTGCACGTCGAAGGTGGCCGCGCCGGTGGCCACCACTCCTGGGAGGACCTCGACGACCTGCTGCTGGCGACCTACTCCGAGCTGCGCTCGCAGCCCAACATCACCGTCTGCGTCGGCGGCGGAATCGGCACCCCGGAGCAGGCTGCGGAGTACCTGTCCGGGCGGTGGTCGCAGCAGTACGGTTTCCCGTCGATGCCGGTGGACGGCATCCTGGTCGGCACCGCGGCGATGGCCGCGCTGGAAGCCACCACTTCGCCGGCGGTGAAGCAGATGCTGGTCGACACCAAGGGCACCGACCACTGGATCGGCGCCGGAAAAGCCCAGGGCGGCATGGCCTCTTCGCGCAGCCAGCTCGGCGCCGACATCCACGAGATCGACAACGTCGCCTCGCGGTGCGGACGGCTGCTCGACGAGGTCGCCGGCGACGGTGAGGCGGTCGCGGCCCGCCGTGACGAGATCATCGCGGCGCTGGCCGACACCGCCAAGCCCTACTTCGGCGATGTCACCGAGATGACCTACGCGCAGTGGCTGCGCCGCTACGTCGAGCTGACGATCGGTGAGGGGAACTCCACCGCCGACACCGCGTCGCCGGACAGCCCCTGGCTGGCCGACACCTGGCGCGAGCGGTTCGGGCAGATGCTGCAGCGCGCCGAAGCCCGGCTCAACGAGATCGAGTCCGGCCCGATCGAGACGCTGTTCGCCGACGCGCACGCGTCGATCCTGGAGCGCCCGGACCAGGCCATCGCCGCGCTGCTGGCCGCCTACCCGGAGGCCGAGACCGTCGTCCTGCACCCGGCAGACGCGCCGTTCTTCACCCAGCTGTGCAAGACGCCGGGCAAGCCGGTCAACTTCGTGCCGGTGATCGACAAGGACGTCCGCCGCTGGTGGCGCAGCGACTCGCTGTGGCAGGCCCACGATGCCCGCTACACCGCCGAGCAGGTCTGCATCATTCCCGGCATCACCGCGGTCGCCGGTATCACCAGGGTCGACGAGCCGGTCGGTGAGCTGCTGGACCGCTTCGAGCAGGCCGCGATCGACCAGGTGCTCGCCGCCGGCGGCGAGCCCCGACCGGTCAGCGCGCGCCGCCGGGGCCGCACCGATGTGACCGGTCCGCTGGCCGTGCTGCTGGATGCCCCCGACGTGCTGTGGGCCGGCCGCACCGCCACCAACCCGGTGCACCGGATCGCTGCCTCCGACGAGTGGCAGGTGCACGAGAACCGCACCGCCACCCACCCGTCGACCGGGGCGCGCCTGGAGGTCGAGTCGGAGTCGAATGTCGTGCTCAGCGTGCCGCTGTCCGGCGTCTGGATCGACATCCGCTTCACCGTTCCGCCGTCGGCCGCCGACGGCGCGACCCCGCAGGTCTCCACCGAGGACGCGGCCACCGCCATGCGCTCGGTGCTGGCGATCGCCGCGGGCGTCGACGGTCCCGGCGCACTGCCGCCGGTCGTCGACGGCACCGCCACCGTGACGGTGGGCTGGAACCCCGAGCAGGTCGCCGACCACGCCGGGGTGACCGCCACCTTCGGTGCGCCACTGGCTCCCGGCCTGTCGACGGTGCCCGACGCCTTGGTGGGCCGCTGCTGGCCCGCGGTGTTCGCCGCCATCGGCTCCGCGGTCACCGACACCGGATTCCCGGTCGTGGAGGGCCTGCTCTCGCTGGTGCACCTGGACCACGCGGCGCACCTGCTTGCCGCACTGCCTGCCGAGCCGGCCGAATTGACCGTCGTGGCAACGGCTTCGGCGGCCACCGACACCGAGGTGGGTCGTGTCGTCCCGGTCTCGGTGACGGTTACCGCAGCCGACGGAACGGTGCTGGCCACCCTCGAGGAGCGGTTCGCGATCCGCGGCCGCACCGGTGCCGCCGAGCTGACCGACCCGGTGCGGGCCGGTGGAGCGGTCTCCGACAACGCCACCGACACCCCCCGTCGTCGTCGCCGTGACGTGACGCTGACCGCGCCGGTCGACATGCGGCCGTTCGCGGTGGTCTCCGGTGACCACAACCCCATTCACACCGACCGGGCCGCCGCGCTGCTGGCCGGCCTGGCGGGCCCAATCGTGCACGGCATGTGGCTCTCGGCCGCGGCCCAGCACGTGGTGACCGCCACCGATGGCCGGGCCCGCCCGCCGGCCCGGATGATCGGGTGGACGGCGCGTTTCCTGGGCATGGTCAAGCCTGGCGACGACGTCGACTTCCGGGTGGACCGGGTCGGAATCGACTTGGGCGCAGAGGTTCTGGAGGTGCAGGCACGCATCGGCTCGGATCTGGTGATGTCGGCGACGGCACGGCTGACCGCGCCGAAGACCGTGTACGCGTTCCCGGGGCAGGGCATTCAGCACAAGGGCATGGGCATGGAGGTCCGGGCCCGTTCCAAGGCCGCCCGCAAGGTCTGGGATGACGCGGACAAGTTCACCCGCGACACCCTGGGCTTCTCGGTGCTGCACGTGGTTCGCGACAACCCGACGTCCCTGATCGCCTCCGGGGTGCACTACCAGCACCCCGAGGGTGTGCTGTACCTGACGCAGTTCACCCAGGTGGCGATGGCCACGGTGGCCGCGGCACAGGTTGCCGAGATGCGTGAGCAGGGCGCCTTCGTCGAAGGTGCGATCGCCTGCGGTCACTCGGTGGGTGAGTACACCGCGTTGGCCTGCGTCAGCGGGGTCTACGAACTGGAAGCGCTGCTGGAGGTGGTGTTCCACCGCGGCTCGAAGATGCACGACATCGTGCCGCGCGACGCGATGGGCCGGTCCAACTACCGGCTGGCCGCGATCCGGCCGTCGCAGATCGACCTCGACGACGCCGACGTCACCGCGTTCGTCGCCGAGATCGCCGAGCGCACCGGCGAATTCCTGCAGATCGTGAACTTCAACCTGCGCGGTTCGCAGTACGCGATCGCCGGCACCGTCGCCGGTCTGGAGGCGCTGGAGGCCGAGGTCGAGCGGCGCCGCGAGATCAGCGGCGGCAAGCGGTCGTTCATCCTGGTGCCCGGCATCGACGTGCCGTTCCACTCCGAGGTGCTGCGTATCGGCGTCGACGACTTCCGCCGCTCGCTGGAGCGGGTGATGCCGCGTGGCCAGGACCCCGACCTGATCATCGGCCGCTACATCCCCAACCTGGTGCCCAAACCGTTCACCCTGGATCGTGAGTTCATCCAGGAGATCCGTGACCTGGTGCCGGCCGAACCGCTTGACGAGGTGCTGGCCGACTACGACACCTGGCGCAACGAGAAGCCGGCCGACTTGTGCCGCAAGATCGTCATCGAACTGCTGGCCTGGCAGTTCGCCAGTCCGGTGCGCTGGATCGAGACCCAGGATCTGCTGTTCATCGAGGAGGCCGCCGGCGGCTTGGGCGTGGAGCGGTTCGTCGAGATCGGGGTGAAGACCGCCCCGACGGTCGCCGGGCTGGCCACCAACACGCTCAAGTTGCCCGAATACGCCCACAGCACAGTGGAAGTGCTCAACTGCGAGCGCGACGCCGCGGTGCTGTTCGCCACCGACACCGACCCCGAGCCGGAGCCCGAAGAAGAGGAAGCCCCGGCCGAGGCATCGGCGGACGGCGCTCCCGCGGAAGCGGCCTCAGCGCCCGCCGCACCGGCTGCGCCTTCCGGGCCGAGTGGTGGCCCGCGCCCCGACGACATCGGGTTCGACGCCGCCGACGCCACGCTGGCGTTGATCGCGCTGAGCGCCAAGATGCGTATCGACCAGATCGAGGCTCTGGACTCCATCGAGTCCATCACCGACGGCGCGTCCTCGCGACGCAACCAGCTGCTGGTGGACCTGGGGTCGGAGCTGAACCTCGGTGCCATCGACGGCGCTGCCGAAGCAGACCTGTCCGGGCTGAAGTCGCAGGTGACCAAGCTGGCGCGCACCTATAAGCCTTACGGCCCGGTGCTGACCGATGCGATCAACGACCAGCTCCGCACGGTCCTCGGGCCGTCCGGCAAGCGCCCCGGCGCCATCGCCGAACGGGTCAAGAAGACCTGGGAGCTCGGCGACGGCTGGGCCAAGCACGTCACCGTCGAGGTGGCGCTGGGCACCCGTGAGGGCACCAGCGTGCGCGGCGGAGCCCTGGGCGGTCTGCATGAGGGCGCGCTGGCCGACGGCGGCGCCGTCGACAAGGCTATCGATGCCGCCGTCGCCGCGGTCGCCGCGCGCCGCGGTGTCGCGGTCAGCCTGCCGTCCGCCGGTGGTGGCGGCGGCGCGACGGTGGACGCCGCCGCGCTCGGAGAGTTCACCGCGCAGATCACCGGCCGTGACGGCGTGCTCGCCTCGGCGGCCCGGCTGGTGCTGGGTCAGCTCGGGTTCAGCGACGATATGGCCGCGGTCCCCGCGGGGGCCACCGACGCCGAGCTGATCGACCTGGTCAGTGCCGAACTCGGTTCGGACTGGCCGCGTCTGGTGGCGCCGGCGTTCGACGGGCGCAAGGCGGTGCTGTTCGACGACCGCTGGGCCAGTGCCCGCGAAGACCTGGTCAAGCTCTGGCTGACCGACGAGCGCGACATCGACGCCGACTGGCCCCGGCTGGCGGAGCGCTTCGAGGGCGCCGGCCACGTGGTGGCCACCCAGGCTTCCTGGTGGCAGGCCCGGTCGCTGGCCTCCGGCCGGCAGATTCACGGCTCGTTGTACGCCCGGATCGCCGCCGGTGCGGAGAACCCCGGTCGCGGCCACTACAGCAGCGAGGTGGCGGTGGTGACCGGCGCCTCGAAGGGCTCGATCGCCGCCTCGGTGATCGGTCAGCTGCTCGAGGGCGGCGCGACCGTCATCGCGACCACGTCGCGGCTCGATGACGACCGCTTGGCGTTCTACCGCAACCTGTACCGCGAGCACGCCCGCTACAGCGCGGCGCTGTGGGTGGTGCCGGCCAACATGGCCTCCTACGCCGACATCGACGCACTTGTCGAGTGGGTGGGCACCGAGCAGTCCGAAAACCTTGGGCCGCAGTCGATTCACCTCAAGGATGCGCAGACCCCGACACTGCTGTTCCCGTTCGCGGCACCGCGGGTGACCGGGGACCTCTCGGAAGTCGGTGCGCGTGCCGAGATGGAGATGAAGGTCCTGCTGTGGGCGGTGCAGCGCCTGATCGCCGGTCTGTCGAAGATCGGTGCCGAGCGCGACATCGCCTCCCGGCTGCATGTGGTGCTGCCCGGCTCGCCCAACCGCGGGATGTTCGGCGGTGACGGCGCCTACGGCGAGGCCAAGGCGTCGCTGGACGCGCTGGTGTCGCGCTGGAAGGCCGAGTCGTCCTGGGCGTCTCGCGTCAGCCTGGCGCACGCCCTGATCGGCTGGACCCGCGGCACCGGGCTGATGGGCCACAACGACGTGATCGTGGACGCGGTCGAGGAAGCCGGCGTCACCACCTACTCGAGCGAGCAGATGGCGGCGATGCTGCTGGGTCTGTGCGACGTCGAGTCCAAGGTGGCCGCGGCCAACTCGCCGATCGAGGCCGACCTGACCGGCGGACTGGCCGAGGCGAACCTGGACATGGCCGAGCTGGCCGCGAAGGCCCGCGAGGAGATGACCGCGGAGGCGTCCGTCGACGACGAAGTGACCGAGGGAACCATTCCGGCACTACCGAACCCGCCACGCGGCTACACCCCGGCGCCCCCGCCGGTCTGGGAAGACCTCGACGTCGACCCGGCCGACCTGGTGGTCATCGTCGGCGGCGCCGAACTGGGGCCGCTGGGCTCGTCGCGCACCCGCTTCGAGATGGAGGTCTCCGGCGAGCTGTCGGCCGCCGGTGTGCTGGAGCTGGCCTGGACTACCGGTCTGGTCAAGTGGGAGGACGACCCGGTCCCCGGTTGGTACGACACCGCGACCGGCGAGCTGATCGATGAGGCCGAACTGGTCGAGCGTTACCACGACACCGTGGTGGAGCGGGTCGGCGTCCGCGAGTTCGTGGACGACGGCGCGATCGATCCCGACCACGCCTCGCCGCTGCTGGTCAGTGTGTTCCTGGACAAGGACTTCTCGTTCGTGGTCTCCAGCGAGGCCGACGCGCGGGCGTTCGTCGAGTTCGACCCCGAGCACACCGTGGTGCGCCCGGTGCCGGACTCATCGGACTGGCAGGTGATCCGCAAGGCGGGCACCGAGATCCGGGTGCCGCGCAAGAACAAGCTGTCACGCACCGTGGGGGCTCAGATCCCGACCGGATTCGACCCGACGGTGTGGGGCATCAGCGCCGACATGGCCACCTCGATCGACCGGGTGGCGCTGTGGAACATCGTGGCGACCGTGGACGCATTCCTGTCGGCGGGCTTCACCCCGACCGAGTTGATGCGCTGGGTGCACCCGTCGCTGGTGGCCAGCACCCAGGGCACCGGCATGGGCGGCATGACCTCCATGCAGACCATGTACCACGGCAACCTGCTCGGGAAGGCCAAGCCGAACGACATCCTGCAAGAGGTTCTGCCGAACGTCGTTGCCGCGCACGTGGTTCAGAGCTACGTCGGGTCCTACGGCTCGATGATCCACCCGGTGGCGGCCTGCGCCACCGCAGCGGTCTCGGTCGAAGAGGGCGTCGACAAGATCCGGCTGGGCAAGGCCGAGCTGGTGGTCGCCGGCGGCTACGACGACCTGACGCTGGAGGCCATCATCGGCTTCGGTGACATGGCGGCCACCGCCGACACCGAGATGATGCGGGCCAAGGGCATCAGCGACTCGAAGTTCTCCCGCGCCAACGACCGGCGCCGGCTGGGCTTTGTCGAGGCCCAGGGCGGTGGCACCATCCTGCTGGCCCGCGGCGACCTGGCGGCCAAGATGGGTCTGCCGGTGCTGGCGGTGGTGGGCTACGCGCAGAGCTTCGCCGACGGCGTGCACACCTCCATCCCGGCCCCGGGCCTGGGTGCGCTCGGCGCCGGCCGGGGTGGCAGCGACTCGATGCTGGCCCGTTCGCTGGCCAAGCTGGGGGTGGGTGCCGACGACATCGCGGTGATCTCCAAGCATGACACCTCGACGCTGGCCAACGACCCCAACGAGACCGAGCTGCATGAGCGGCTGGCCGACTCGCTGGGCCGCTCGGACGGCGCGCCGCTGTTCGTGATCAGCCAGAAGAGCCTCACCGGGCACGCCAAGGGCGGCGCGGCGGTCTTCCAGCTGATGGGGCTGTGCCAGGTGCTGCGCGACGGGGTCATCCCGCCGAACCGCAGCCTGGACTGCGTCGACGACGAGCTGGCTGGTGCCGGGCACCTGGTGTGGGTGCGCGAGACGCTGGAGCTGGGGGAGAAGTTCCCGCTCAAGGCCGGTCTGGTCACCAGCCTCGGATTCGGCCACGTGTCCGGTCTGGTCGCGTTGGTCCACCCGCAGGCGTTCCTGGCCGCGCTCGACCCGGCTCAGCGCGAGGCGTACCTGGCGCAGGCCTCCGGGCGCGTGCTGGCCGGTCAGCGTCGGCTCGCCTCGGCTATCGCCGGCGGCAAGCCGATGTACGAGCGGCCCGCCGACCGGCGGTTCGACCACGATACGTCGGAGAAGCGCCAGGAGTCGGCGATGCTGCTCAACCCGGCGGCTCGGCTCGGCGACGGCGACGTCTACATCGGATAGCGTCAGCGCATGGCAATCGTGGGTGTCGGGATCGACCTGGTGTCGATCCCCGACTTCGCCGAGCAGGTCGACCAGCCGGGCACGGTGTTCGCCGAGACGTTCACGCCCGGTGAGCGCCGGGACGCCTCCGACAAGAGTTCGTCGGCGGCCCGGCACCTGGCGGCCCGCTGGGCGGCCAAGGAGGCGGTGATCAAAGCCTGGTCGGGATCGCGCTTCGCGCAGAAACCGGTGCTGCCGGAGGCGATTCACCGCGACATCGAGGTGGTCACCGACATGTGGGGCCGGCCCAAGGTGCGGCTCTCCGGTGAGATCGGCCGGCACCTGGCCGAGGTGACCATCCACGTGTCGCTGACCCACGAGGCCGACACTGCCGCCGCCGTCGCCATCCTGGAGACGTAAATCCTCCGCGAGCGTGCACAAGTGTCCGGCAAAATCCCAGGTGAGGGCGCACCTAGGTGCACGCTCGGCGGGAAGGGGTGTGACGCGTGAGCGATCTGGTGCAGCGAGTCCGTGACGTGCTGCCGTCGGTGCGCGCCGACCTGGAAGACCTGGTGCGTATCGAATCGGTGTGGGCCGACCCGGCACGCCGGCCCGAGGTGCACCGCAGCGCGCAGCTGACCGCAGACCTGCTGAGCCAGGCGGGATTTCCCGAGGTGCGCATCGTTGCCGAAGGCGGCGCCCCGGCGGTGATCGCGCACTATCCAGCGCCCGAAGGCGCGCCGACGGTACTGCTCTATGCCCACCACGACGTGCAGCCCGAGGGCGACGCGAGCCAGTGGACCTCGCCGCCGTTCGAACCGACCGAACGCGACGGGCGGCTCTACGGCCGCGGCACCGCCGACGACAAAGCCGGTATCGCAACACATCTGGCGGCCTTCCGGGCCCACGGCGGCCGGCCTCCGGTCGGGGTGACGGTCTTCGTCGAGGGTGAGGAGGAGTCCGGCTCACCGTCGCTGGGTGCGCTGCTGGCCGCGCATCGCGACGCCCTGAGCGCGGATGTGATCGTGATCGCCGACTCCGACAACTGGAGCACCGAGGTCCCGGCACTGACGGTGTCACTGCGCGGTCTGGCCGACTGTGTGGTGGAAGTCGCCACCTTGGACCACGGCCTGCACTCCGGACTGTGGGGCGGTGTGGTGCCCGATGCGCTGAGCGTGCTGGTGCGGTTGCTGGCGAGTCTGCACGACGACGACGGCAACGTCGCGGTCACCGGACTTCACGAAAGCACTGCGGCCCCAATCGATTACCCGCCGGGTCGGGTGCGTGCCGACACCGGGCTGCTGGACGGGGTGGCCGAGATCGGATCCGATTCGGTGCCGCAGCGGATGTGGGCGAAGCCGGCGATCACCGTCATCGGCATCGACACGACCAGCATCGCGGCGTCGTCGAACACGCTGATCCCACGTGCCCGGGCCAAGATCAGCCTGCGGGTGGCTCCCGGCGGGGATGCCGCCCAGCATCTGCGGGCGCTGACATCCCATCTGGAACAGCATGTCCCGTGGGGCGCGCACATCACTGTTACTCCGGGAGATGTCGGCCAGCCCTATGCGATCGATGCGACCGGCCCGGTGTATGACGCGGCCAGGGCGGCGTTCACCCAGGCGTGGGGCGTCGCACCGATCGACATGGGCATGGGCGGATCGATCCCGTTCATCGCCGAGTTCGCCGCCGCCTATCCGCAGGCGACCATCCTGGTCACCGGGGTGGAAGACCCTGGGACGCAAGCGCACAGCATCAACGAGAGCCTGCACCTGGGGGTGCTGGAACGCGCCGCTACCGCCGAGGCGTTGTTGCTGGCGAAGCTGGGCGACAGCTGATCGGCGATACCCGGCCGGCGGCGGTGGTCCCACAACGGCGCCTTGTGCTTTGATGGGCCATGGCGCTCAGCTCCCGCATGCCTGAATTGTCCGCGTTCGAGGTATTACTGGCTGTGGCCAAAACGGGCAGTATCGGTGCGGCGGGCAGAGCGCTGGGGCTGACGCAGCAGGCGGTCTCGGCGCGGCTGGCGGCGATGGAAGCTCAGACCGGCGTGCAGCTTGCCATCCGCACGGCCCGGGGTTCGCGGTTGACTGCGGCAGGGGCGGTCGTGGCGGAGTGGGCAGATCAGCTACTGGACGTCGCCGGGCACGTCGATGCCGGACTGGCTTCGTTGCGTAACGAAAGCCGCAAACGAATGAAGGTGGTTGCGAGCCTGACGATCGCCGAACAGCTGATGCCGCGATGGCTGGTGTCCCTGCAGACCGCGACCACCCGTGCCGGCCGCGAGGCTCCGGAGGTCATCCTGACCGCCACCAACAGTGAGCACGCGGTCTCCAGTGTCCAAGACGGATCTGCGGACTTGGGTTTCATCGAAAGTCCGGGGGTACTGACCGGGATACGAAGCCGTGTTGTCGCCCACGACGAGCTGGTGGTGATCGTTCCACCCGATCACAAATGGGTTCGCCGCTCAAAGGGCGTGAGCGCATTGGAACTGAGCCGGACACCGTTGGTCGTACGTGAAGTCGGCTCGGGAACGCGCGATTCGCTGACGACGGCATTGCGTGCCGTGCTGGGCGAGGGCGTCGAACAAGCGAGCCCGGTGCTGGAATTGGCGTCTGCGGTGGCCGTGCGGGGCGCGGTGCTGGTCGGAGCGGGGCCGGCGGTGATGAGCCGGTTGGCCGTCGCCGATGATCTCGCCGTCGGACGGCTTCGCCGCATCGACGTGCCGGAGCTTGATCTGCACCGCGATCTGAGGGCGATCTGGATGGGCGGGCGTACACCACCGGCCGGCGCGGTCCGCGATCTGCTGAGTCACATCGGCGGCACCGCCACAGCACGGTGACCGGGCGCTATGCGCCGTAACGCAGCCACAGGGGTAGGGCCGATTCCAACCGCTGCATGAACTTGGCCAGTCCGACCCGGTACTCGCCCGCTCCGGACGGATCGGTGCAGTACTCCGGAAACGCGATACCCACCCCGAACAATCCAGGTGCCAGAATCCCGGTCGACGGGTCGTAGTCCAGCGTCCCCCACTGCGGCGTCGCGGGCATCAGCCTGCGCGCGAACCCGACGGTGTAGACAGCGTGAGTGCAGGCCCGGAGCTGCTCGGAGAACTCCGGGCTGTTCACCGAGTACCTGTCCAGGCGCTCGGGAAGGGTCCCGTCGATGTTCTCCCGGGCCCATTGAGCGGCTTGGCCTTTCAGGCCGGTGTCATCGAACTGAATCCAATCATCAAAGTACACGGCGTATCTCGTCGGGCTTCGGTAGAAATTGACCACCTTCGGTGCCGGTGTGGCCAGCAGGTTGGGCAGCGCCACCATGGTCGAGTGCGACGAGCCGAACACCGCGATCGTGGCCCCGTCCAAGGACAGCTGTTCGAGCTTCTGCGGGTCCAGAGCGACCTCGATCGGAATCTCCTCCAGGTGGGGATAGTGCAATTTCTTGGGGGTGGAACCGACGGCCAGGATCACATTCTTCGCCGTGATCACACCGGTCTCGGTGCGCACGGTCCACTCCCGGTTGTGCAGCGAGAGTTCGGTCGCGAGCCCCCTGACCGGTGTGATCTGTTCGCACAGGTGTTGTGAGATCCACACCAGGGGTTCGGCGACGATGCCGAGCCGACATGTCTGCTGCGGGTCGAGGGTGTTCAGCTCGAACGGGGGAGCTTGCGCGAACCGGAACGACGGTGAGGCGTTCAGGTATTCACCGAACAGCGACACCTGGGTGTTGCCGGGCACGGCGTGCCATTTCGTACCGAAATCGCCGGCGGCGAAGTCGGGGTCGACCCAGGCGATCGCCTCCCCGACGACACCGTGGTCGAGCAACTTGCCCACCGCGGCGATCCCCGCGGGACCGGCTCCGATCACTGCCCAGTCATATTCGGACATTGCCCTGCCTTCCACGGCTCGTTCGGTTGGAGCTGAGGTGACAGTCCGACCGTTGGGCACAATGTTTCGCCTTCGAGCAGTCCGCGGCTAGGGGTCTTGTGCTTGTCAGTCCACAAGGCGATGTTGTGTGAGATCAGCCGCCCTTACCTCAAAGACGGCCGACGGCCCACTGACCCAACAGGGCAACGAAGCGTCAGACGTCCAGATCGCGCCGCAGCTTGGCCACATGCCCGGTGGCCCGCACGTTGTACTGAGCCTCGGCGATCTTGCCCTGCTCGTCGACGACGAACGTCGAGCGGATCACGCCCTGCACCTTCTTGCCGTACATCATCTTCTCGCCGTAGGCGCCCCAGGCCGCCAAAACCGTGCGGTCCGGGTCGGACAGCAGCGGGAAGGTCAGACCTTCGGCGTCGCGGAACTTGGCCAGCTTGGCCGGCTTGTCGGGGGAGATGCCCACGACGTCGAGTCCGGCGTCGTTGAACTCGCGCAGGTTGTCCCGGAAGTCGCAGGCCTGCTTGGTGCAGCCGGGGGTGGACGCCGCCGGGTAGAAGTAGACGACGACCCGCCGCCCCCGGTAATCGGCCAGTGACACGGTGTTGCCGTCGGCGTCGGGAAGGCTGAACGCGGGCGCTTTGTCGCCCGTCGTCAGGCGTGCGGTGTCGGTCAACGACTGCCCCTTTCTGCTCGCCGGAGGGTGCGAATCACCCCGGCTGCTCTAGGGTAGTTCGACAAGGACAGACTCGGGCGGACAGGGAGGACGACAGTGGCGGAGCGCGATCCCGAACGGATCAAGAGGGACATCGATCAGGCGCGCGAGCAGCTGGCGTCGACGGTGGACATTCTTGCGGAGCGGGCGAACCCCCGTCAGCTGGCCGACCGGGTCAAGGCTCGAGCCGTCGAGTTCGTCACGCAACCGGTGGTGCTGGTCTCGCTGGCCGGTGCAGGAGGCCTACTCGTCATCCTGGCGTTCCGCCGGGTCCGCCGCCGCTAACGGCGTCCCCGCGCAGTAGCGCGAAGATTGGCTCTGGCGCCGCGAAGCCGTCAGGACAAGGATGTTGCGGTGCACGCGCAACAACCACCGGCCCCCAGGCCGGACACCATCGGCTACACGCTCAAACGGCTGCTGCTCGGCCGGCCGTTGGTCACCGGGCAGCTGCAGTCCCAGCGGCTGTCCAATCCCGTTGCCCTGGGCGTACTTTCACCCGACGCCATCTCCTCGAATGCTTACGGTGTCGAAGAGATACTGATCGAGCTGCTGCCGTTCGCAGGCCTGGCCGCGTTCACCCTGCTGCTGCCGATCACCGGCGTGGTGCTGTTGATCCTCGTGCTGGTGACGGCGTCGTATCGCCAGGTGGTGATGACATACACCCGCGCGGGTGGGTCCTACATCGTGGCGCGGGAGAACTTCGGCCCGCGCGCGGCACAGGTCGCGGCGGCGGCGCTGCTGATCGACTACGTGGTGACGGTGGCGGTGCAGTCCGCGGCCGGCACGGTGGCCGTCGTCTCGGCCATCCGCCCGCTGGGCCCCTACAGCCTGGAGATCACCGTGGCCGTGGTGATCGGGATGTGTTATGCGAACCTGCGCGGCGTCAGGGAGGCCGGTCGATCATTCGCGATCCCGACCTACTTCTTCGTGGTCATGCTCGGGCTGATGATCGTCACCGGTGTGGTGCGTGAGATCTTCTGGGGCCTAACGGTTTACGACGCCGAGAACATCGCCGGAACCATACCGGTCCATCACAGCGACGGGCTGGTGATGGGGGCGACGATCCTGGTGGTGCTGCGGGCGTTCGCCAACGGTGGATCGTCGCTGACCGGTGTTGAGGCCATCTCCAACACCGTCAGCGTCTTCCACAAGCCGCAGGGCCGCAACGCCCGCCGAGTGCTCACCACGATGGCCTGCATCCTGGGGTTCCTGCTGGCCGGCGTCACCTACCTGGCGTTTCGTACGCACACCCCGCCCTATGCGGCCGGCTATCCCTCGGTGCTGTCCGAGGTGGCGCGGGCGGTGTTCGGCGGCGGGTGGCTGGGACAGATCCTCTACGTCCTGGTACAGGCCGCGACGGCGCTGATCCTGTTCACCGGGGCCAACACCAGCTTCAATGGATTCCCCATGCTGGCCAGCTTCGTCGCCGAAGACCGTTTTCTGCCCCGGCAGTTGACCAAGCGCGGTCATCGGCTGGTGTTCTCCAACGGGATCATCACCCTGGCCGTGCTGGCGCTGGCACTGCTGGTGATAACCGGAGGTTCGGTCAACGCGCTGGTGCCGTTCTACGCCATCGGAGTGTTCACCGGGTTCGCGATGGCCGGCTACGGGATGACCAAACATCATGTGACACACCGGGAACCGGGCTGGCGCCGCAAATTCGCCATCAACCTCTCGGCAGCGGTGCTGTCCACCGTCGTGGTGGGCATCTTCGCGGTGGCGAAGTTCACCGAGGGGGCGTGGCTGGTGGTGGTGATCTTCCCGCTGCTGGTTCTGGCCCTGATCCGCCTGAACCGCGAATATCGCGCCGAAGCCGCGATTCTGGAGCGATTCCGCACCGACCGTCCCGACGTCATCAAGTACGCCCGGCACCGGGTGATGGTGTTCGTGCATTCGCTGGACCCGGCCGTCGTGGAGGCCCTGCGTTACGGCAGGGGCTTGCATGCCGATGATCTGACCGCCGTGCACCTGATGCTCGACGCAGCCCATGCCGCGGTGCTGCAACGGCGCTGGGACTACTACGGGCTGGACACCCCACTGCGGGTGGTGGACTGCCCGGATCGCCGGCTGACCCGCACGGCTCAACAACTGGTGGACGCCGCGCGCCGCGAATACCCCGACTCGCACGTGACTGTTCTGCTGCCCCGGCGCACCTACGCGCCGGTGCTGGGCCGGCTGCTGCACGACCGCACCGCCGACCGGATCGCCAAGGCGGTGAGCCTGATTCCCGACGCGGCGGCCACGATCGTGCCCTACGACGTGCAATCGCGGATCCGGCAGGCGTTCCCGGACCTGTTCGAGCAGCGGCTGGCCCGTGAGGTCGAGAAACTGCAGCAGTGGGTGGCCCGCAACGACCAGCAGGTGTTCGACCGCTACGAGCATCCGGTGCCACCGCCGGACGTCATCGCCGTGGACGGGCTGATCGCCGGGCACCTGGCCACCGTCGAGGGCCGGGTCAGTGAGGTCGACGACACGATCAGCCGCGGAAAGCCGGTGCGCGTGGTGGTGATCGGCGACGGCAGCGGTGAGCTGCGCGCCAGGTTCCACGCCGGGCGGGGTACCGACATCGCCCCCGGGGACATCGTCGCGCTCACCGGCAAGGCCCGGCAGAGCGGCAACGAGCCGGTGTACATGGCTGATCCGAGCTATCGGATCGTCGACGTCACAGAAGAGCCGGAACCGGCCGAGTAGCGCACGTCGTGCGGTGTGGGTGCGCCGTCAGGGTTTCGAACCCCGGACCCGCTGATTAAGAGTCAGCTGCTCTACCAACTGAGCTAACGGCGCTGGGCGGTCAAGACCGCGAGAGAGACAATAACAGGCCCTGCGCCGCCGGGCGAAATCACCGGCGGCCGAACTCGCGACATAAGCGGTGCGACCTTTTACCCACTAGACTGCCTGCGAGCAGTTTGAGCAGGTTATTAGGTGGGAAGAACATGACGCAGGTTGGTTCGACGCGCCGCCGGCGGGAGCGATTCCGGCTGGTGGCGTTGCTGGTGGTGCCGGCTGTGATGCTGGGGCTGAGCGCGTGCGGCAACAATGCCGATGCCGAAGCCGCCAAGATCATCACGGACAAGGGCACCCCTTTTGCCGACCTGCTGGTGCCCAAGCTCACCGCATCGGTCACCGACAAGGCTGTCGGTGTGGCGGTGGACACTCCGGTGACGGTGACCTCCGAGGACGGCGTGCTCGACTCGGTGACGATGGTCAACGAGAACGGCGCGGTCGTCGACGGCAAGCTCAGCGCCGACGGGCTGACGTGGTCGACGACCGAACCGCTCGGCTACAACAAGCGCTATACGGTGACCGCGAAGTCACTCGGACTCGGCGGTGCGACCAGCCGTCAGATGACCTTCCAGACCCACTCGCCGCAGAACCTGACGATGCCCTACATCGTGCCGCGCGAGGGTGAGGTCGTCGGCGTCGGACAGCCGGTGATGATCAAGTTCGACGAGAACATCGCCGACCGTGCCGCGGCCGAGAAGGCCATCAAGATCACCACCGAGCCGGAGGTGACGGGCGCGTTCTACTGGCTCAACAGTCGCGAGGTGCGCTGGCGGCCGCAGTCCTACTGGAAGCCCGGAACCACCGTGAACGTGGCGGTGAACACCTACGGGATCGACCTGGGCAACGGTGTGTACGGCCAGGACAACGCGGCCAGCCGCTTCGTGATCGGCGACGAGCTGATCGCCACCGTCGATGACGACACCAAATCCATGGTGGTACGCATCAATGGCGAGGTCGCCAAGACCATGCCGGTGTCGATGGGCAAGGAAAGCACCCCCACCAACAACGGCACCTACATCGTCGGCGAACGGTTCGCCCACATCGTGATGGACTCATCGACCTACGGTGTTCCGGTCAACTCGCCCAACGGCTATCGCACCGACGTCGACTGGGCCACCCAGATCTCCTACAGCGGGATCTTCGTGCACTCGGCACCTTGGTCGGTGGGCGCCCAGGGCTACGCCAACACCAGCCACGGCTGCATCAACGTGAGCCCCAGCAACGCCCTGTGGTTCTACGACCACGTCAAGCGCGGCGACATCGTGCAGATCTCCAACACGATCGGGCCGCCACTGCCCGGGATCGAGGGCCTCGGTGACTGGAACGTCCCGTGGTCGCAGTGGCTGGCCGGCAACGCCAACGAACCAACGCGCTAGTCGCGCATCATTCCCAGATGTATTCTTCGCTGCCGTTCGGGTAACCACCGCCGTAGGTGGTGACGTGCACGTGGTCGTAATGGCCATTGCCGCTGCCACTGGGTCCGGCCGGCGTGTAGTAGGTGCCGCGCCAGATGGCGTCCTGCATGGCAAACCGACCGGCGTTCTGCCGGACGTAGGCGACGATCCGGTCACCCAGCGCGATGCCTTCGGCGCTGCCCGGGTTGGGGATCATCACGTCGATGGCCAGACCCGAGGGATGCCAGCGCTGGCCGTCGGGGCGAACGCCGATCATGTTGTGGATCTCTGGGAATGCCTCGCTGATGCTGCGGGCGACCAGAATGGTCTTGACCTGCATGCCGCGTTCGTTGACCACACCGGGCGGCAGCGCATGCGGCGCGGGCATAGACCACATGGCCTCGCCGCCGGCATCCGGCGGAGGCGGGTCCCAAGCGGGCGCGGGCGCCTCCTCAGGCGGGGGCGGGGGTGCGTCCTCGGGCGGGGGCGGGGGTGCGTCTTCCGGCGGGGGTGGGGGGGCGTG
>NZ_CP083985.1:1517997-1518099 GCF_020172665.1 [Mycobacterium] zoologicum
GTCTGGGAGGTAAACACCGCGGGCGTGCTGATGCGCAGGGCGGCGACAAGATGGCAGTGACGGATCGAGGAGCGGCGGGTTGTCGAATGGTCTTTGTTTTTT
>NZ_CP083985.1:1518146-1752536 GCF_020172665.1 [Mycobacterium] zoologicum
AGATGTGTATAAGAGACAGCACCGACACCGCCGGCCAACAAGACGGCGGCCGGCAACACAGCCGTAGCCGCCAGAACCGAAGATTTCATGCGCAGATCAAGCAGTCCTTGCGTGAGCACGCAGGGAACCGTAACCAAAACGTGACATCTGCACCAGTCCGGCACGCCGGGAACCGTTACAAACAAGGACTGAAACGACACGTCCGATGGCTCGGAGCGTCGCCCCCGACCCCGCTTTGCCGGCAGTCAAAAGACTCTCTGACCAGCATTGATTGTAGTATCGGGTCCAGGTCGGCCGTCCGCGCCGTCACGTTCGCCGCTGCGGACCACCGGATTCGTCACATTCGTTAGATTCCACGGCGTACCCGACGGGAAAACGGGGCCGAGTGTGGCGACCAGTTACCGGGCACGCCCTGTCCAGCAAAGCTGACTCAACCCACCGATGCCGGGTCGGCGACGACAACATCGGGCGGCGCGATCGTACGTTTGGCCGATTATTCCTGCTGGTTACCCCGCTGATCGGCGATCGCGTCGCCGGCGCGGCCCTAGTGGTGTCGTGTCTCGAGTCTAGGGATATCTAGCCAGATATAGCCAGATATAGCTTTTCTCTATACTCGGCTATATTTCCCTAGAATTGGGAGGATCGATGGACCCGGTCTCTAACCCGTACGCCCCTGGTGCCGGTCGCCCACCTGCCGCGCTGGTCGGGCGCGATGCCCAGCTTGACCGCTGGCGGATCGCGGTGGATCGGATTGAGGCGAGCCGGACATCGCAGTCGCTGGTGCTATACGGGCTGCGTGGAGTCGGAAAGACAGTCCTGCTCACACGATTCTTCGCCGTCACTCGCGACCGAAGCTGGATTGCGGCGCAAGTGGAGGCGGCGGCCGGAAAGTCTTTGCGCGAAGCACTCGGTGAAGCGCTACATGCTCCGCTTGCCGACCTCGCGAGGCCTTCGGCTGGAAAGCGGCTGCTGAAAGGGCTCAAGACAGCGGTGAGCTTCAAGGCGTCCTATGACCTTGGCGGTACGTGGAACTTCGGCATCGACCTCACGGAGACCGCCGGCGGCGGTGCGGATACCGGCGTGTTTGAAACTGACCTGGGCAAACTGGCCCGTGATTTGGCCGAGGCGGCCCGGGAGGAATCTGTCGGGCTGGCAATCCTGATCGACGAAGCACAAGACCTCAGCCCCGAGGAACTGACCGCAGTGTGCTCGGTTGCCCATACAGCAGGGCAGCAGGGATGGCCGTGCCTGTTCGCGTTGGCAGGATTGCCGAGCCTGCCGCGAGTCCTTGCCGAGGCGAAGTCCTACGCGGAGCGGCTATTCGCTTTCGAACGGATCGAGCACCTCGACCGGCATCTTGCCGAAAAGGCGCTCATCGATCCGGCCGCGCAGGAAGGGGTCTGCTGGGACGACGATGCGGTGAGCTTCGCCACCCAGGAGGCCTCGGGCTACCCCTACTTCCTTCAACAATTCGGGCAGGAATCCTGGAACGAGGCCCCCGAGCGGACTATCACTCTCGCCGATGCCCGGGTCGGCGTAGCTCGGGGCCGAGCTGATCTCGATGCCGGGTTCTACCGTGCACGGTGGGACCGAGCCACCCCAACCGAGAAGCGATATTTACGGGAGATGGCCGCAGACGGGGAAGCCGGAAGTTCCTCGGGCGATATCGCGAGCCGACTTGGCCGCAGCGCCAGCAGTACCGGTCCGATGCGAGCCAGCCTGATCGCCAAGGGGCTGATATTCGCTCCCGAGCATGGCATCGTCTCGTTCACGGTCCCTGGTATGGCGGATTTCATTCAGCGCCAACCGATCTGATCCGCTAGCCTGGCTGGCCACTGGTCCTTTACGAGGTGGTTGTCGGTCGCCGTTGTACCGAGCTGACAACGGCGCGGGGCCGAGCCGGGTCTGTCCAGCGTCCGACAAAAAGAAACCCCGCCTGAGGTCAGACGGGGTTTCTACTCGGGGTGGCTGACGGGACTCGAACCCGCGACACCCAGGATCACAATGTGGCAGTGAAATCGCGCCATATCGGCAGGTCAAAGCCAATTTCTTGATTAGAACTTTAGACGACACAAGCGAACATAACCCCACGTGACCAGGCACGATATGACCCCTTAGGGGTGCAATAAGGGTGCAAGCTCGGCGTAGTCTGGCCGCATGGCACGTAAGCGGACCACCGGTCAACGGCGGACATGGGGAAGACTTCAGACGCAGCGCAGCGGGCGTATCCAGGCGAGCTACGTCTACGACGACGGGCGCAGGTACTACGCGCCGCATACGTTCAGCGCCAAGATGGACGCCGAGGGATGGCTTGCCGACGAGCGCAAGCTGATCGAACGCGGCGACTGGACACCGCCCGCAAGCCGCGCAGCGGTCAAGTCGCGAGTCGGCCTCACGCTGCGGCAGTACGCCGAGCAATGGCTTGCACAACGAGACCTCACGCCCAAGACGCGCGCGATGTATGGCGAGCTGTTGGGAGGGCGCATCTATCCATCGTTGGGCGATGAACGCCTGACCTCGGTTACCGCCGCGACGGTTCGGACATGGTGGCTTGACATGGACAAGTCGACGCCTACGCGTAACCGGCACGCCTACCAGCTTCTGCGGGCGGTGTTCAACACGGCTCGCGGTGACGGCCTGGTGACCGATAACCCGTGTCAGATCGCGACGGCGGTTAAGGCATCCAGGCCGCGCGAGGTCCGGGTGTTGACGCCTGCCGAGCTGGTGAAGGTAGCCGAGTCGGTGCCCGAGAAATATCGGGTAGCGGTGCCGCTCGCCGCGTGGTGCGGACTCCGATTCGGCGAACTAATTGAGCTGCGCCGCAAGGACATTCAGACGCATGATAAGCGCGCGGTAATCAGGATTCGCAGGGCGGCAACCGTGGTTGACGGCAAGATCGTAGTCGGGCAACCCAAGACGGACGCCGGTATCCGAGACGTGACAGTGCCGCCGCACGTTGCGGACCTTTTGCGGGCGCACATGAAGCGTCATACCAAGTCGGGGCCGGAGTCGTTCGTGTTCACGACGACGCGAGGATTGCGGCTGTCCAAGACCGCATTCACCAAGTCGCTTAAGGCCGGGTACGCGAAGGTAGGCAAGCCGGGTATGCGGGTCCATGATCTGCGGCACACGGGCGCCACGTTGGCGGCGCAGGCCGGAGCCACCACAAAGGAGCTGATGCTACGGATCGGGCACACAACGCCCGCGATGGCGCTGCGCTATCAGCATGTGGCCGAGGGCCGGGACGCGGCGATTGCCGACAAGCTCTCTGCGCTCGCAGGATTCGCGCAGGTCTAGCGGGTGTACCTGCGTGGTACGGGATCGCGGGTGTAAGCCAATAGGACCAACTAGTGAAGGGATCGGTCACATGGCCGTTAATGACTACACAACAACACAATTGGGCGAAAACCCGTACCCGGTGGACTCGACTACCCGCAGGTGTTGCGGTGGGATCGGGCGGCACACGCGCGACTGCGGCCACGTCGGCACGGCACGGTTGGGTGTCGCCCACGCGGCGCTGGAGGACGCAGCGGCCTCACTGGCGGGAACGTCTGCGGCGGGACCGTTGGGCCTAGCGTTGCTCCAATTGCACCGGGCTATGTGTGCGGTATCTGCGGAGATGGCGCAGGAAGCGGCAGCCGAGAAGCTACTTGCCGCGCGCAACCCTGCCGATGTTGCCGATGTCATGGTTGCGGCGGGCCATCCCGAGGCGGTGCACGGGCGTTCGTTGTGGGAGCTGTCCGGGCGCGAGCTGGCGGCACTGTACCCCGGCGGTGCGTGCGAGTTGCTGTCGCTGATGTCAGACACCGATGGGAGTGTGGAGTCATGACACGCGATCAATGGCTACTGGTTCGCAAGCTATTCGTTGACGACGACGATTTCGACGCCGCCGATCCTGCGCCCCGCGCCGACGAGCCGGACACCGAGGGCGAATCGTGAACGGCGACGTGCTGCGGGTCATGTGGGGCGTCGTGTTGTTGACCTTCATCGGCCTGATGTGCGGGTGGTGGTCGCTGATCGTGATACCGGCCATCATCGCGTTCGCGGTGGTGCGAAACCGGCGGCTGGAAATGCTTCGGCGGGATGCGGAGAACGCGCGGGCCGACTATGACGCGGCGGTGCGTGATCTGGACTGTGCACGGGCGGAACTCGATGCGGCGCAACAGGCTAAGGCGCGGGCGCGCGACGCGCTGCGCGGTGCCGGGTGGCTGGTGGCCGATGAGTCGGTGGCGCTGAACTGACGACACCCGTAGACGGTCCTCACAGCGATTGTGAGGACCGTTTTCGTGTCTCTGGTCGGAGTGGTGCGACCGGGGGCTGAACGGCTTCAAGCTGCCAGCGGTGGGACGAAGGGGGGTGGTGGCGGAACTGTCCGGGGCGGGGATGACGAACCGGGCGATAGCCGACGTGGTGGGTGCATCCAAATCTCAGGTGTCCCGAGACGTTGCCGCAGGTGTCCCAAATGGGCCACCTGACAAACCGGACAACACCGCGTACACTCCGCCCCCCGACCGGGTGCAGGGGCGAGACGGCAAGTCGTACCCACGGTCACCGCCGAGACTTGACGCTGGAATAAATCACCCGTAACCGTGAGTTACAGACACCCGTAGGTTACTGAACGGGAGGTCAGCGAAAATGAATGACAACAACACGCATCATGTTGGCGCGATATTGACGCTGCGGTGTCCCAATGGGCACGCGGTCGGCAGGCTATGGCGTCCAACAAATGCGACGAATGAACAACTGCTATACGAATCCGTTGGCGACAAGTTTCGGCCGTGGCCGTCCGTGGGTGCCGACTCCGGCGGTCGCTGGGAGACTCAATGCCCGGATGGTTGCGGAACATTTGGCGGCAAGGTTGATGCGATCCGTGGGAGCATCACCCGGCTTGCGGCCGGTCCCGCGAATGATGGCCGTGATTACGCATTGTCATAGAGTCGGGTGTCATTGTCCATCGGGTCAGTGAACGTCGCTCTACGGCGCAATGAGGCGGCAATTTAGACCACCCGCGCGGGCCGACCAGACAAGGAGAATCGGCCCGACGCGGGTGACTCTTACGCACACGCATTACTGCGCGGTTCGCCCGCCGCATGGCGGGACGCATTGAATGGTGACCCGGCGCGGGATGGAACTACGCCGGGTCACGGGACATGGCTCACGACGGCCATGCCGTTGCCGCGCGACAACCGTAATGGGCGCAGCGGCAAGGTTGGTTTAGGGGAGCCGGGAACGTCTCCGAGTGACGACTGTAGTTACCCAATAATGGACAATGAACAGACTGCTTACGTTCCCGGCTCTATGCAATCCCTTGCAAATGGTGCGGCGTAAGGATTGGCCGCAGGGATTGCGAATGCCCGCCACGTGACTATGCCTAGATCACTGCGGACACCTCCCGCCGATGGTGCGGCGGAAAGCTAGTGGTAGGTGCGCCCCGTCCCGAAAATGGCTAAACGGGACGGGGCGCGAGATTTAACTAACCCGATACGCCGACGCTGGCGCTCACCTTGCCGCCGGTAATGGCGGTGGTGATTGCTGCGCGGACATATTGGGCATAGGCAGACGTGACGACGGTTTGCGTTGTCCCGGCTGCGGTGGTGCTTACGGGACTGCCGAGATTGAACCAATTAGACCCGTCCAAGCTGCCCTGTAGCTGCACAGCACCGGCAGTGACGCCGGTAGTGGCAGTGACGGACAGTACGGCGCTAGATCGCACGGTCAAGCCGTCCAGAACGCTACCCGCACCGACCGCTGAAACAGCGCTCAACGATACGGAGGGGGCCATTCCCAGACTGTAGACGCCGATGCGGTTACCGAGAGAATCCGAATACATGCGTATAATACCCCTTAGCTCGTCGGCAGACCGGTCAGAATATTGATTGCGGACGCATACTGAACGCCGATCTGCTCACGGATCTCGCCACGATAACCAATAGCGTTCTGTGTCCAGAAGTTAGTGGTTCCGTCACTGCCCTGCGAATTGATTTCCAGACTGAAACCCCACCGTACCCAGCGCAACACGGCCTTACGCGTGTCGAACACTAGCGCAGTACCGGCGGGAATGTGGGTGTTCTGAACGACGGTCATCCCGAAAATGCTCTTAAGGTCACCGATAGCCGAGGGGTCATCGGGTGACAAAAGGTATTGACCGGTGCTGCTCTTGGAGAGTGATACAGAACTCCAGGTCGCGGGATTCATGGCAATGAGATTAGCCTCACCGAACGCGGCCCCGACTCGAATGTCGTTCGCGGCTTTCCTAATCGCGTCGATGCTGGTGTCGCTACCGACCGCCCGCGTGAGCGTACCGGATACGTGCAGCAGTCCGTGATTCGCGTCATTAACGAAAGTGTCGGTTTCTTTGTCGACAATCGCGCGGTAGATTTCTCCGGGCACAAACGATTGAAATGTCTTAAAATCGCTGGCGGCCTCCATTGACACCGATGCGGTGGCGGCGATCTTTACCCAACTAGCCGTGTTGGTTGTTAGAATCATCCCGAGGTCGGGTTTTTCTCCCAATTCGGCAACGACGCCGGCCGTATTCTGGTTCCCTGTATGCGAAACCCATTCAACACCGGGACCGGTTGGCGCGGTCTCTTGGATGAAGTGATCCAACAACCGGTCGGGCTCGTAAGGGAGTTCCAGCGCGCGCGGCAACATGACCGGCGGCAACGATCCCGACGTGAAATTGCCTTCACCGAACGGCGACTTGATGTCGACTCGGTACGAGGGAAGTCGTTTAACGCTCGCCTCGTACAGTCCGCGCCAATCCGATTCTGGAATAAATCGCGGATCGGCAGAGAAATTAGTGTTTGTCTTGGTTTCCGTTGCGGCACCGTCGTGGCCGATGGCATTGCCGAAGTCGACCATCTTCATCGCCTTGTCATAGATCGCGCGCTGTTCGTCAAGCTCGGCCTGTTCGGCAATAACGGAATCGGTTCGCGTCTGCAATGACTTCAGCGTTGCGGTGCTGGCATTACCAGACTTCACCCCCACTAGATCCGCCTGAAGGATCTTCTTACGGTTGTTCAATTCACGCTGCTTAGCGTCAATCTCAATTTTGTTCAACTTTGTAACTTTCAAATGGTTGTTGTTGCCACAAGTGGCAGTTTCCAACCGTCGCGGGCTATCAACGGGTCACAAATGTGAGCGGCTGATCGGCGGCGCGGTGTTAGCGTGAAACTCGGTAAGCGGCGGGTCACAAATGTGAGCGGCGGGTTACCTACGTGTCACGCCCTTTATCGCGGGACAGATGTCCCGCAAGTCTTAGTGTTCTAGTCGGGCGATACGTTTGCCGATAGTGGTCAGATGGCCGTGCATGGCAAGTATTTTGGCAGACCATCGTAATTCCGAGATGTCGCCGCCGAATACGGATTGATCCATTGCAACGTTGCCCAGCTTTCGGGCAATGTCTGCGGTGGGTCCCGTCTCGGTTCCGATGGCGTCAAGAAACGCGTTAGCGGCCGATAGCAGGGCGGAGCGGTCGATACATTCAGGACTCTTTAGCGCATCCCAGACCAGCGTGACGAAACGCTCGGTAGTGGGATCGCTCATGCGACGACCCGACAGAACGCTAGACCGATCTCCTCGGCCGCCTTTGCATCCTCGGCAACGACATCGCGTTCATGGCTGCCGCCGAAGTTTTCAGCAGTGCGGGCGGCACATGCAAATTCACTCATCTTTTCGGTGCCAAATTCAATCCAGCCGGCCTTAACGTCGTTGGAGTAAACTCTAGCGCCGAATCCTTTAGCGTTCGCCCACGTGCGAACTTTGATCGAATCTCGATATGCTCCCGGCGTGTCCCACGTATCCGGCTTGTCTTTTGAATATCTCGAATACGGGTGAGGCGGTCGCGCAGAAACGGGCGCAATGCTCTTCCAATAGGATTGTGCCTGTTTTGCGTACGAGCCTACAGCAGCCTTAACAATGGGGTGGTGTAAACACTTCTCCGCTATTTCGGTGGCGGCAATGGACACTTGGGAAATCTCCACGTTGGTGTAGATTTGCAGAAGTCCGTCGTCGTAACGGAGATGGTCGGGTCCGACATAAGCGGGCATGGCTATTGTTTCCTGGTCTGACTTAGTGTCACGGAGCTGTGGCAGGGACGGCACAGGCCGCGACAACAGGCGGGGTCGTAAGGGTCGCCACCGCGCGCGCTAATGGCTCTAAACGTCTCCGGGTAGTGATCGGCTACCGTCGCGGAACGCTCACCGCAGAGAACGCATACGGGATCGCGGGACAGCACAGCGGCACGGCATCGTGTCCATTGAGGACCGCCGTAGCCACGCTGGCGGGGCGTTCCCCTGCGCGTCTCACGCTGGCTGTAGTGGACACGACACATACCGTCACGTAGCACGGGCTGCGCGCAGCGGCTACAGCGGCGGGGCGGTTTTTGCATCTAGACTCCTAGGCGTGGCAACGGGTGACGAGTGGGTGCCGGTGACGAGTCCAGCAAACTCGATTTCTCTCAGAAACTGGTCGAATCGGCCCGAAACCGCCCTGTTTGCTGGTGATCGAGCCATCGGAACGTCTGCATTTCCGCAGGTCAGAGGCTTGTCAAAACAACTGATTAGAGCGGCTATATATTTCCAAAACGTGACATCTCGCACGGCGGCCTAGGAACGGTGGGGAGGGGCCGTTTGCCAGAAGCCGAAACCCACCCCCACCCACCCCGGTTGACCTGCGGAAATAGAGTAAGTGCGGGTGTTTCGGTGTTTGCTGGAATGCCGTGAAAACCCTGAACGCCGAGCTGTGGCGGTTTCCTGAGGAAATGCCCTTGAACTACGCGGTCGGGAGGTGTCCAGCAAACTATCGCTAGATGTGCTAGCTAGTGACGCCGTGTTCGTCGCGTGTGTGCTGGTTGTGGATGTCTCTGCCGGTGGCGACGTGGATGGCATGGAGTCGGGCCGTGGTCGGGCGTTTGTGTCCGGGGCCCCGAATTGTTGTGTTCGGGTCCTCCGGCGTGACGCCGCGCCCTGTGTGCCATTGTGCGGGGGTTCTACGCCGCGCTGGATAGACGGCACCGGAGAATGGATAAAAGTCGCTTAGCGTGTCAATCGGACGGCAATGCGGGGCGTTCTGGTCTGCGCCCTAGTTTGTTGTCATCAGGTCCGAGGTAGACGTGAATGAGTCGCGGTGTTTTCGCGGGCGGTTCATCGGTGCTCACTTCAATGCGGATAGGTGAACCGATCACGCCAGACGTGCCTTAGCCGGTGAGACGGCCGGGTGTCTTTGGATTGCGGCCTCACCAAGAATGAACCTTGCAAGACTTGTTGCCTCGTATCTGTCGAGTGAGATCACGCGATCATTGTGTTCGACGTGTACCCCACCATTGTCTCGGCATCGGACAGTGATCAATGCACCGGCAGTGTCGGCAAGGATTAGGTCGGTCACGTGATCAAGTCATCCGTGAATAGTTCGGGATTCAATTCGTACGCGAAGGCGAAAATATCTTCGGCCAAAGATTTGGCCCACTCCACTTGCAGCGGCACGACGAACGCCGGCCGTGTCTCATCGTGCGGCGTGAACTTGATGCCAAGTCGTTTGTGTTCGGGATCGGTGACGACTACGAAGTGTGAGCATGAGACGGACTCATAGCGCCCTACGCCGTTGTCATTGATTACGGTTGCATCATCCAAGTGTGATTCTTCAATCCATGAGGGGAAATGTTGAGGGACGCGATTCAACAGGGGCGTTTTTGCCGGGGCCGCGTAACCCTCCATTATCAGTGTATCATATTGACCGTTTTTGCACGGTTTCCGTCGTCGACGACCGCTAATGACACTCTATGAACAGTCTACACGCGGCAGCAACCAATTATTGCGACGCGAACCTGTCGGTAATCCATGCCTCAACATCTGTACGTCGATACAGCACGCGTCGGCCGAACTTGGCAGACTGCGGACCATAGCCGATACGTCGCCAGCGCTTCAACGTCTCGGCGGGCGTGTGCATGATCTTTGATACCTCGTTGACTTCAAGAAGTTCAGGCATTTACCGCCCTCCATGATTCTTTGTTGTGCATCCCGTCATCCATGCGGGTTTTCGGGGTGATTGGTAGCGCTCGGCGTCGGGTTGCGAAGGATGGTCGCGCCGCCCGCTGGCGCGTGCGTCTTGTCCACGTAAGAAGATAGATCAAGACAGCGCGATAAAAGCCGCAGGTCAGAGCGTTGGGCGTCACGCTTTAATCGTTACGCGTGTCACGCTTTAATCGTTACATTTGGCCGATTTGTCACGGTTCAACCGTGACGCTTGTCATGGACCGGACACCGCTCCTGCGGGTCGCCGGTTGGCCCCTCGATGAACGCGGGAACGATCAAACACCGTGAACATGAACCGTCGGCAAGCCAGCCGTGCCGTACCGCGACACCGATGGCTTCATGCACGCGCTGGCGCGCCGCCGGTTCAACGCCGCTAGGTCCGGGATGACCGAGGAGGACCGCCAGCACTCCGGACTTCAGCGGCGCATGGCGGTTCGCCCGATGGTTGCCGTAGGCGTAGCAGGCGAGACGTAACCACGCGGGCAGTGTGTGGTCGGCCGTGAGGTTCAACCACCCCGATTGACGGTGCCGCGTCCACGGGTCATAAGGCTTAGCGGTCATCGCTGCGCCTGCGCGGGTTGACGTACACCGCAATCTCGTAATCGTCGGTTGCCAGCTCTCCATGCCAGCGGCCACCGGAGGAGGCGCGTAGGTGTCCGTTGACGGTTCCGATGTCGGGCATGATCAGCGTGACGACCAGCGGGCGGTTCACGCCGCAACACTCCGCAGCGCACGGACAACTTGGGCGACCCGGCACAGTTGCCCGTCAATCTGCGGGCCGTCGTTGATCCGCAGCACCAACCAACCGAGGTCGCGCAATCGGGCATCGCGTGCGACATCGTTCACCGCGACATCGGGGTGCCAGTGATGGGGACCGTCGACCTCCAGCGCGGCGGAAACGTCAGGCCATGCGTAGTCAAGCCGGTAGCGCCCTACGCGGTACTGCACCCGGTCTAGGACGCCGAACCGGTGGAGTCGCCACGTGACGCGGTTCTCCAGTGACGTACCGATGGGTAGGCCGTGCTGCGTCAACAGGTCGCGCGTGATGCTGGCGACCGTCACGCGCCGCCCCCGATGCGTCGGCCGAAATTCAACAATTCGGCCCTGTCGAGCCTGATCAGTCGCGGGCCGATGCGGTGCGCGCTGAGTCTGCCCTGTGCAATCCATCGCCGAACCGACATGTCGCTGACGCCGAGGTACTGCGCCGCTTGGGCGATGCTCGGACGCGTCGGCAGGTTTGCTGTCGTATGTGTTGCCATGTCAACAAGTGTGCTATCGGGGGTCGATTCACCAACCAGTGCCAACGATCTTGTCGGACATGCGGCGCGGTAAACGGGCAGGTGGACGCGCGTAGCCTCGGGCGTTGTGGCAGGTCAGAAGATCGAGCGGGCGGCCTTACGTGCCGAGCAACGCCGGGGGGCGCGGCGCGCCGAGCGACCGCCGGGACGGGTTCGCTGGCCGGGGATCGCCTAGGGGTGCAATAAGGGTGCAAGCTCTCCGGGTCAAGCAAAAGGTGGGAGGGTAAAAATACCCTCCCACCTGCGGGGTGGCTGACGGGACTCGAACCCGCGACACCCAGGATCACAACCTGGTGCTCTACCAACTGAACTACAGCCACCATTGCTGCCAGCTCAGCAGGCAGCGTCGTCGATAGTAACCGCTCGGGTGCTCGGCTGCCGAATCGTTTTACCCGGGCGCGTCGGTGGGCGGGCCAAGTTCCCCCGCCACGGCGGCGATCTCACTGGTAGACGGCCCAGGAGGCGCCACGAACGCGGTACCGCGGTAGTACTTGAGCTCCCGGATCGACTCGTGGATGTCGGCCAGGGCGCGATGCGCCAGGCCCTTCTCGGGCTGACCGAAGTAGATCCGCGGGTACCAGCGTCGACACAGCTCCTTGATGGAGCTCACGTCGATCATCCGGTAGTGGAGATAGTCGTTGAGCGTCGTCATATCGCGGGACAGGAAGGCGCGGTCGGTGCCGATCGAGTTGCCCGCCAGTGGCGCAGTCTTCGCCTGCTTGACGTGCGCCCGGATGTAGTCGAGCACCATCTTCTCGGCGGTCGCCAGGTCGATGGTCGACTCCCTGACCTCCTCGATCAGGCCGGACCGGGTGTGCATCTCGGTCACCACCGGGCTCATCGCGTCCAGCGCGGCGTCGTCGGCATGAATCACCACGTCGATACCGTCGCCGAGGATGTTCAGCTCGGCGTCGGTGACCAGGGCGGCGATCTCGATCAGCTTGTCGGAGCCCAGGTCAAGCCCGGTCATCTCGCAGTCGATCCAGACCAGTTCGTCTCGTGCAGCACTCACAGTGAGCCAACGTTAGCCGCTCGCCGCAGCCATAGGCGCACAGCGGTACAGACCGGCCAAGTAATGTCGTGACCTGTGAGTCCCGAGTCGGCGGCGAACGCCGCGCAGCAGATCGCGGCGGGCTATGTCGGAGACGGCCAGGCCCTCGAACTGGGCACGGTCGTCATCGACGACACCGCAGACGCCTCCGCGCAGGTCCGCATCCCGCTGGCCACGATCAACCGCCACGGATTGGTGGCCGGCGCCACCGGCACCGGCAAGACCAAGACGTTGCAGGTGATCGCCGAGCAGCTGTCCGCCGCCGGTGTCCCGGTGCTGATGGCCGACGTCAAAGGCGACCTGTCCGGGCTGTCGCGGGCGGGGGAGGCCGGGGACAAGATCACCCAGCGCGCCACCGAGACCGGTGACGACTGGACGCCGACGGCCTTCCCGGTGGAGTTTCTTTCGCTGGGGACCGGCGGTCTCGGAATCCCGGTGCGCGCCACCATTTCCAGCTTCGGACCCATCCTGTTGTCGAAGGTACTGGGGCTCAACAGCACGCAGGAGTCGACCCTCGGACTGATCTTCCACTGGGCAGACCAGAACGGTTATCTGCTGCTGGACCTGAAGGATTTGCGTTCGGTCATCACGTTTTTGACCAGCGATGCCGGCAAGCCCCAACTGAAGAACCTCGGCGGGGTATCGGCTCAGACCGCGGGAGTGATCCTGCGTGCCCTGGTCAATCTGGAGGCCGAAGGCGGCGACACCTTCTTCGGTGAGCCGGAGCTCAAACCGGAGGACTTGCTGCGCACCGACAGTCAGGGCCGCGGCATCATCTCGCTGCTGGAACTGGGCGATCAAGCTGCCCGCCCGGTGTTGTTCTCCACCTTCTTGATGTGGGTGCTCGCCGACCTGTTCACGCTGCTTCCCGAGGTCGGCGACGTCGACAAGCCCAAGTTGGTGTTCTTCTTCGACGAGGCGCACCTGCTGTTCACCGACGCCTCGAAGGCGTTCTTGCAGCAGGTCGAGCAGACCGTGAAGCTGATCCGCTCCAAGGGCGTCGGGGTGTTCTTCTGCACTCAGTTGCCCACCGATGTGCCCAACAGCGTGCTGTCCCAGCTGGGGGCCCGGATTCAGCATGCGTTGCGTGCATTCACCCCCGATGACCAGGCGGCGCTGAGCAAAACGGTGCGCACCTACCCCAAAACCAAGGTGTACGACCTGGAGTCGGCGCTGACGTCGCTGGGGATCGGCGAGGCGATCGTCACCGTCTTGTCGGAGAAAGGCGCCCCCACCCCGGTCGCCTGGACGCGGCTGCGGGCACCGCGATCGCTGATGGCCTCCGTCGGTGACTCGGCGATCACCGCGGCGGCCACCGCCAGCCCCCTACACGCCGTCTACAGCGAGACCGTGGATCGCGAGTCGGCCTATGAGATCTTGTCCGGCAAGCTCGCAGCGGGGGAGGGCACCGCGCCGCCATCCGACCCGCAGGGGTACGACGGTGTGCCGCCGCCATCGAAAGTGCACTGGTGGACGCGGTTCGGTCGCTGGCTCGCCCACTTCCTCTCTACCCGGGAGGGCAAGCAGGTGACCCGTGCTGTCACTACCGTGGTGGTCGGTCAGATCACCCGCGGCGCAATGGGCACCGGGCGCCGCAGGCGTTGAGCCCGACACCGCCAGGCGCTGGAGAATTAGGCGCGATGGCGGATCAACTGTCGCATTTACCTGCCGCCGTGCAGAACCCAATTATATTATTGACGAATGGAAAGAATCCAGTGTTCATGTCGGGATCATCGTTGATGTAGGTGTTGTGATATGCATCCGTTACAAACGAGTATATTAGTTTTCTTACGCCGTCGATTTCGCCATATACGGCGACCGGTACCCCATTTTTGAGGCCGCCTCCGTCGATCAGGTTCTGATGGCCGGCGTCGAGGACGCTTGACGGAATGTTTCCCCAGCCGCCGCCCGTGTCCCAAAGTGCATGTACTTTCACGGGTGCCTGGTCGCCGATCTTCACCCACAATGATGAATATGGAGTATCGACATCTCCCGGCCTATCGCCGTAATATTCCGTCCAGTGAACACCAGGCGGCGTTCCGAAGCCCAAGAGGTGTTCCGGTTCGTCGATGACCAAGACCGAGCCGAGGTTTCCTGGCAGGGCCGCGGTAACGATTGGACCGGGGCCGCCGGTGCCCAGTCCTACGCCCATGATTGAAGCTGCACCGTATTTATCGACATAGTCGAAATCTTTGAGAAAGGCCAATCCGAGCGCAAAATTGAGCCAGCCGCTAAATCCCGACCCGGATGATATTAGCACTTGCATTTCTGTTGGCCCGGATACCAGTTCGCTTCCGGTTTGAATGTCGTGACCGAATCCAATTTGGTTTACTGGAAGTGTTAGATACCAAAGCGGATCATTGTCGCCAAAACTAACAAGAGCGACGGCTATGCCGCAGCGCTGGAGACGCCCGCCTTCCTAGCGACGGCCGGGGATGGCGGCTTTGCAGCGCAGACTCCGGAGCCTTCTGTCGGCTCAATGGCCTTCCCGCACAGGGCATCCCCTCAACCTCAGCGTCAAGCGCGCTGGCGATCGCCGTTAGCCCCCGCCGAGCTTTTTGTAGACCGCACCGACGATCGGGGCGACGATGGCCCGCGGGCCGTACCCGGTGGCCATCGACATGGCCTTGGATGTGACCCCCGGTACCACCCGCATCTTGTTGCGCTCCAACGCATCCAGCGACAGCTTGGCAGTGTGTTGGACGGAGATCCACAGGAAGTCCGGGATCAGCTTGTCGACCAGCGAGGCTTCGGCGGCGTCAGGCATCTCGGCGCGCACCGGCCCGGGTGCCAGCACCGTCACGTGCACGCCAGTCTTGCGCAACTCGCCGCGCAGCGACTCGCTGAAGGTGTTGGCGAAAGCCTTGGTCGCGGCGTAGGTGGCGTTATTGGGAATCGGTGAGTTGCCGGCCACCGAACCCGAGATCAGGATGCCGCCGGCGTTGCGCTCCAGCATGCCCGGCAGCACGGCCAGCACCAGGTCGTGCACTGCGACGGCGTTCAGCTGCACCTGGGCCTTCTCCGCCGCCGGGTCCAGTCCGGAGATCGGCCCGAAGGTCGCGGTGCCGGCGTTGGCGCACAGCACCGAGATCTCGCGGCCGGCCAACTCGGTGCAGAACACGTCGCGGGCCGCCGGATCGGCCAGGTCGACCGCGCGGACCTCCACGGCCACCCGGTATTTGTCGCGAAGCCGCTCGGCTACATCGTTGAGCACGTCCTCGCGGCGGGCGGTGATGATCAGGCCGTGGCCGCGGGCGGCCAGCTCGGTGGCTAACGCCTCACCGATTCCCTGGGAAGCTCCGGTGACAACGGCACGGGCGTCAGGGCTGGGAGCAGGCACTGGCATGAGGCAATCGTAGAGTGCCAGACATGGGTGCCCCGGCGGTGGTCAAGTCCGGGCGGTCGCAGGTGGTGGCATGGGCGCTGTGGGACACCGGCGCCGCCGCGGTCAGCGCGATCGTGGTGACGTTCGTGTTCTCGGTCTATCTGACCAGCAGCGTTGGCCGGGATCTGCCCGGCGAGGTGTCCCCGGCCAGCTGGCTGGGCCGCACGCTGGCGATCTCCGGGCTGACCGTGGCCGTGGTGGCGCCGGTGGTCGGGGTGTGGGTGGCCGGGCCACACCGCCGGCGGGTGACCCTGGCGGCGCTGACCGGCACCGCGGTGCTGCTGATCGCGTCGATGAGCCTGATCCGCGAATCGCCGGCCTATCTGGCGCCGGGGCTGGCGCTGCTGGCGCTGACCGCCGCCTGCGGTGATCTGGCCAGCGTCCCCTACAACGCCATGCTCAAGCAGGTGTCGACGCCGACAAACGCAGGGCGGATCTCCGGATTCGGCTGGGCGGCGGGCTACGGAGGCAGCGTGGTGCTGCTGCTGTTGGTCTATGTGGGCTTCATCTCCGGGGACGGCCCGCATCGGGGCCTGCTGGGTCTGCCCACCCACGACGGGGTCAACGTGCGGGCGGCGATGCTGCTGGCCGCGGCGTGGCTGGCGGTGTTCGCGCTACCGCTGGTCTTCAGCGCCCACCGGATGGCCGCCGACGACGAGGAGCTGCCGCCGCGGCTGGGGCTGTTCGGCGCTTACCGTCGGCTGTGGAGCGACATCAGCACCGAATGGCATCGCGACCGCAATCTGGTCTTCTACCTGATCGCCAGTGCGATCTTCCGGGACGGGTTGGCCGGGGTGTTCGCCTTCGGCGCGGTGTTGGGGGTCAACGTGTACGGCATCTCGTCGGGCGATGTGTTGATCTTCGGGGTGGTCGCCAGCGTGGTGGCCGCCGTCGGGGCGATCGCCGGGGGCCTGCTCGACGACCGGATCGGATCCAAGACGGTGATCGTCGGGTCGCTGGTGGCGATGGTCGCCGCCGGAACGACCCTGATGGCGTTGTCCGGGCCGAAGGCGTTCTGGGTCTGCGGGCTACTGCTGTGCCTGTTCATCGGGCCGACCCAATCCTCGGCGCGCACACTGCTGCTGCGGATGGCGCAGCAGGGCCGGGAGGGGTTCGAAGGCGTCGCCTTCGGCCTCTACACGATGACCGGCCGGGCCGTGTCGTTCCTGGCGCCCTGGCTGTTCTCGGTCTTCGTCGACGTGTTTCACACCGACCGGGCCGGCATGGGCGGGTTGTGCACCGTGCTGGGGATCGGCCTGCTGGCGATGCTGGCCGTGCGGGTACCGCGCGGCTGAACCGTCAGGCGGCCGCCGCGCAGACCGTCAGGATGCTGCCCGTGCGCTCACGGACCAGGGTCCCGTCCACCGTCAACGAACAGGTGATCTGCTCACCGAAGTTCACCACGGTGACCGCCGCGGCCGTGGTCGCCGGCGGAACCAGGGTGACCTCCTTGCTCCACGGCAGGGTCACGTTGAAGTCGGTCTTGAGCACACCGCCGGTGTCCAGATAGGCGATGCTTAGCACCTTTCCGGTCCCGGTGACCCGGTAGACGATGGTCTCGGGAACCCCAGCGGTGGTCGACGTCGTCGGTGGTGTGGTGCTCGGGGCGCTCGGCGTGGTCTCCGGCGCCGATGTCCGCGGGGGCGCGGTGGTGGTGGATGTGCGCGGGGGAACCGGCACACTCGGAGCGGTCGGCAGCGGGGTGACCGGTGTAAGCGTGGCCGAATTCCGTTGTGACCCATTGGCGATCACCAGGGCGATCACCATGCCGACGACCAACAGCACCGCCGCCCCGGCCACCAGCCACAACCAGTTGGGGAAGCGCGGGGGCTCGGGTGGGCCGCCGCCGGCCGGGCCGCCGCTGGGGGGTTGCGGGATATCCCAATCTTGGCGCGGCAGTTCGGCAGTCGGGTGTGGCACCTGCGGCGAATAGCCGGACGGATACATCGGAACCTGGCCGGCATAGGCCGGATCCACCTGGGACGGAATGCCGGTGGTCGGTGGCTCGTAGGGCCCCTGAGGCGAGGTCTGGCCCCGCCAGTAGTGATCGGAACCCTCCGGCTGATACGGATCCGTCATGCCCACCTCATGGATTGCAGGGTACCTGCGCCGGGCGGATTGCGGCGGTGACGCCGCGCAGGGCGGTCAACTCCCGGCGGCGTCCAGTGCGCTGATCGTCATCGCCCGCAACACCGCTCGCGAGCGTTCCGGGGCGGCCGGCCGGGCCCCGGTGGGCTTCATGCTGTGCGGCGTCGAGTTCAGCAGGCCGAAGGCCGCATGCGCCATCATCCGGGCGTCGGCCTCGTCCAGTCCGTCGTGCCGCGCACGCAACACCGCCACCCAGACCTCCACGTATTGGCGCTGGGCGCTGCGCACCTGGCGCTGCGCCCCGGCCGGCAGATGCGCCAGATCGCGGTCCTGGATGCGGATCAGGTCCGGCTCCCCGAACGCGAAATCCAGATGAAAGTCGACCAGGCCGCCCAGCACCGTTTCCGGACTCTGGCCACCCGCTTCGACGGCGCGTGCACCGGCGAGCAACCGGGTACTGATGCCGACCAGCAACTCGACCAGCAGTGCTTCCTTGTTGGGGAAGTGCCGGTAGATGGCAGGCCCGCTGACCCCGGCCGCGGCACCGATGTCCTCCAGTCGCACCGCGAGAAAGCCGCGCTGGGCGAAGAGTCGCTCGGCTGCGGCCAGCAACTGGCTGCGCCGGTCGGATTTCAGCCGACTGCGCCGGTTGACCGGTTCGTCGTCATCGGCCTGGGCGGACGCTGCCATGACGCCTCCGCTCATCGTGGACAGCTGAGTTAATGGTCACTAACGTAACACTCATCGACGGAATCCGAGCCGGTCTCGGGCGCAACGGTGGAGGCCCGATGGCAACCGCGGGAACCAGCTCACGCGGTGCGCCGTCCTATGACCGCGGCGAGACTTCGCTCGCTCTGCTGACCACGACCATCGGGGTCAATCTGGCGGCCAGCGCCGCGGCCTTCCCGGATCGTGATGCACTGGTTGATGTTTCGTCGGGTCGGCGCTGGAGTTACGCCGAGTTCGTCCATGACGTGCGGCGGCTGGCCAGTGGCCTGATCCAGGCGGGTGTCGTGGCGGGGGACCGGGTGGGCATCTGGGCGCCCAACTGCGCCGAGTGGGTGCTGACGCAGTACGCCACCTCCGAGATCGGGGCGGTACTGGTCACCGTCAATCCCGCCTACCGCTCCCACGAATTGGCCCACGCACTAGGGCAGTCGGGGATGGCGATGGTCATCGCGGCTTCGCGTTTCAAGACCTCGGATTATGCCGGAATGCTGCGGGAGGCCGCCCCGGGCTGTCCGCAGCTGCGCGAGACGGTGATCATCGGCGATACCCGCTGGCGGGAACTCGCGGGCACTCCGGTCGATGCCACGGCCCTGGCGCAGCGTACCGTGACGCTGGACCCGCAGGATCCGATCAACATTCAATACACCTCGGGCACAACGGGTTACCCGAAAGCTGCCACGCTCACTCACCGCAACATCCTCAACAACGGCTATCTGGTCGGCGAACTGCTCGGCTACACCGCATCCGACCGGATCTGCCTGCCGGTCCCGTTCTATCACTGCTTCGGCCTGACGATGGGCAATCTGGCTGCCACCAGCCACGGCGCGGCCATCGTCATCCCGGCCGCCGGCTTCGACGCGGCGGCTACGCTGCGTGCCGTCCAGGACGAGGCGTGCACCAGCCTGTACGGCGTGCCCACCATGTTCATCGCCGAGTTGGGCCTGGCCGACTTCGCCGACTACGACCTGAGCAGCCTGCGCACCGGGATCATGGCCGGGTCGCCGTGTCCGGCCGAGGTGATGCGGCGGGTGATCGACGACATGCACATGGCCGAGGTCGCGATCTGCTACGGCATGACCGAGACCTCGCCGGTGTCGACGCAGACCCGCGCCGACGACTCATTGGAACGCCGGGTCGAAACGGTCGGGCGTGTTGGACCACACCTGGAGATCAAGGTCAGCGATCGGATCACCGGTCAGGTGGTGCCGCGCGGGCAGACCGGCGAGTTCTGCACCCGTGGTTATGCGGTGATGACCGGCTACTGGGACGACCCGGAGACGACCGCCGAGGTCATCGACGCCGACGGCTGGATGCACACCGGCGACCTGGCGGTCATGGACGACGACGGCTATGTGCGAATCACCGGGCGCATCAAGGACATGGTGATCCGGGGCGGGGAGAACATCTACCCGCGTGAGATCGAGGAATTCCTCCACGGTCACCCCGACATCCTCGACGTCCAGGTCATCGGGGTGCCCGATGCGACCTACGGAGAGGAACTGATGGCAGTGGTCAGGCTGCGCGACGAGGCGACGTCGTTGACGGCCGAAATGTTGCGGGACTTCTGCGCCGGCCGGTTGGCGCACTTCAAGGTGCCGCGCTATCTGCGGGTCGTCGATGACTTTCCGATGACGGTGACCGGCAAGGTCCGCAAGGACGAGATGCGCCGGCAGGCGATCGAGCATTTGGCCGACGGCTGACAGCGCGGCTAGAGAATGGTATTCTCTGGCATCAGTTAATCAACATTAACTGAAATCGAGGAGGCGCGGGTGGCGATGGACAAGGTCGTCGCGACGGCGGCGCAAGCCGTGGCCGACGTGACCGACGGTGCGTCCCTGGCGGTGGGCGGGTTCGGGCTCTGTGGCATTCCGGAGGCGTTGATCGACGCCTTGTTGCAGCTCGGCGTCACCGATCTGGAGACCGTTTCCAACAACTGCGGCGTTGACGGCATCGGCCTGGGAGTGCTCTTGGAGCACAAAAGAATTCGTCGGACGGTCAGCTCCTATGTGGGCGAGAACAAGGAGTTCGCCCGCCAGTTCCTCTCCGGTGAGCTCGAAGTCGAGCTGACCCCGCAGGGCACGCTGGCCGAACGGCTGCGCGCGGGCGGCGCGGGTATCCCGGCGTTCTACACACCCACCGGTGTGGGGACCCAGGTGGCCGACGGCGGCCTGCCGTGGCGGTACGACGGTGACGGCGGGGTGGCGGTGGCCTCGCCACGCAAGGAGACCCGCGACTTCGACGGACGCACCTATGTTCTGGAGCGCGCGATCCGCACCGACTTCGCCCTGGTGCACGCTTGGAAGGGCGACCGGCACGGGAACCTGGTCTACCGCGAAGCCGCCGCCAACTTCAACCCGGAATGCGCTGCGGCGGGCCGCATTACCATCGCGCAGGTCGAGCACCTGGTCGAACCCGGCGAGATCTGCCCCGCCGAGGTACACACCCAGGGGGTTTTCGTACACCGGGTGGTGCATGTGCCCGATCCGGTCAAGCGAATCGAGCGGGAGACGGTGCGCGCATGACCCTCACCAGAGACGAGTTGGCCGCACGGGTGGCCGCCGAACTGTGCGACGGACAGTACGTCAACCTCGGGATCGGGCTGCCCACCTTGATTCCCAACCACATTCCCGACGGCATCAACGTGGTGCTGCACTCGGAGAACGGAATCCTCGGCGTCGGACCGTACCCGTTGCCCGAGGACCTTGACGCCGACCTGATCAACGCCGGCAAAGAAACGGTGACCGTGCTGCCCGGGGCGTCCTTCTTCTCGTCGTCCGCTTCGTTCGGAGTCATCCGCGGTGGTCACCTGGACGTGGCAGTCCTTGGCGCCATGCAGGTTTCGGCGACCGGCGACCTGGCCAACTGGATGATTCCCGGCAAGATGATCAAGGGCATGGGCGGCGCGATGGACCTGGTACACGGAGCGCGGCGGGTGATCGTGATGATGGAACACGCCGCCAAGGACGGCAGTGCCAAAATCGTCGAGCAGTGCACGTTACCGCTCACCGGTGCGCGCTGCGTCGACCGGATCATCACCGACCTGGCCGTCATCGACGTCACCGAAGCGGGCCTGGATTTGATCGAGACCGCGCCGGGTGTCACCGTCGAGGAGGTCGTCGCCAAAACCGGCGCACCGCTGAATCTTTCGAACGCGTCATGACCGCGCCGACTTTCGCCGACGAGCACCGGCGCCTGGTCTCCGAACTCAACGCCAAGCTGGCGGCGGCCGCGCTCGGCGGCAACGAGCGCTCCCGGGAGCGGCACGTCGCCCGCGGCAAGCTGCTCCCCCGCGACCGGGTCGACCGGCTGCTGGACCCGGGCAGCCCCTTCCTGGAGCTGGCCCCGCTGGCTGCCGACGGCATGTACGACGACGAGTGCCCCGGAGCCGGGATCATCACCGGGATCGGGCGGGTCTCTGGGCGGGAGTGCGTGATCGTCGCCAACGACGCCACCGTCAAAGGCGGCACCTACTATCCGGTGACGGTCAAAAAGCATCTGCGCGCCCAAGAGGTCGCGCTGGGCAACCGGCTGCCGTGCCTGTATCTGGTGGATTCCGGCGGCGCGTTTCTGCCCCGCCAGGACGAGGTGTTCCCCGACCGTGAGCATTTCGGCCGGATCTTCTACAACCAGGCCACCATGAGCGCATTGGGCATCCCGCAGATCGCGGCGGTGCTGGGATCGTGCACCGCGGGTGGCGCCTACGTGCCGGCGATGAGCGACGAGGCGGTGATCGTCCGGGAGCAGGGCACCATCTTCCTGGGCGGCCCACCCCTGGTGAAGGCCGCCACCGGAGAGGTGGTGACCGCCGAAGAACTCGGCGGCGGTGACCTGCACTCGCGCGTCTCGGGAGTCACCGACTACCTGGCCGACGACGATGAACACGCGCTACGCATCGTGCGGCAGATCGCGGCGACCTTCGGCCCTCGGATCGAAAGCCCTTGGGATATAGCGGATTCCGTCGAGCCTCGGCATGACCCGTCCGGGCTCTACGACGTGGTTCCGCCCGACCCGCGGGTGCCCTACGACGTGCGGCAGGTGATCACACGGCTGGTCGACGGCAGTGAGTTCAGCGAGTTCAAGGCCGAATACGGCAAGACCCTGGTGACCGCGTTCGCACGCATCCACGGGCATCCGGTGGGGATCATCGCCAACAACGGGGTGCTGTTCGGCGAATCCGCGGTCAAGGGAGCGCACTTCATCGAACTGTGCGACAAGCGCTCGATTCCACTGGTGTTCCTGCAGAACATCGCGGGCTTCATGGTCGGCCGCGACTACGAGGCCGGCGGCATCGCCAAGCACGGCGCCAAGATGGTGACCGCGGTGGCCTGCGCGCGAGTGCCCAAGCTGACGGTGGTGATCGGCGGGTCCTACGGGGCGGGCAACTACTCGATGTGCGGGCGGGCGTATTCGCCACGTTTCCTGTGGATGTGGCCGAATGCCCGGATATCGGTGATGGGCGGCGAACAGGCCGCCTCGGTGTTGGCCACCGTGCGCGGCGAACAGCTCGAGGCCGCCGGCAAGCCGTGGTCGCCCGCCGAGGAGGACGCGTTCAAAGCCCCGATCCGCGAGCAGTATGAGGCGCAGGGCAACCCGTACTACTCGACCGCCAGGTTGTGGGACGACGGGATCATCGACCCCGCCGACACCAGAACAGTGCTGGGACTGGCCCTTTCGGTGTGTGCGAATGCGCCGCTGGATCCGGTCTCCTACGGCGTCTTCCGGATGTGAGTGACAATGTTTGAGTCCGTATTGGTGGCCAACCGTGGTGAGATCGCCGTCCGGGTGATCCGAACCCTGCGTCGGATGGGTATTCGCTCGGTGGCGGTCTACAGCGACGCCGACGCCGGGGCATTGCATGTGCGCGAGGCCGACACCGCGGTGCGGCTCGGGCCCGCCCCGGTGGGCGAGAGCTACCTGTCGATTCCTGCTGTGCTCGGGGCCGCTGCGACCACCGGCGCCCAGGCGATTCACCCCGGCTACGGATTCCTCTCCGAGAACGCCGGATTCGCCGCCGCCTGCGAACGCGCGGGAGTGGTATTCATCGGTCCGCCGGCGCGGGCAATCGAGGTGATGGGCGACAAGATCTCGGCGAAGAACACCGTCACCGCCTTTGAGGTTCCGGTGGTTCCGGGTATCGCCAAACCCGGTCTGTCCGACGGCGACCTGGTGGCCGCGGCGGGCGAGATCGGCTACCCGGTGCTGATCAAGCCGTCGGCCGGCGGCGGCGGCAAGGGCATGCACCTGGTCGAAGAACCGGGCGGGCTGCGGGCGGCGCTGGGCACCGCACGGCGGGAGGCGGCCTCGGCGTTCGGCGACGACACCTTGTTCTTGGAGCGATTCGTGCTGCGGCCGCGCCACATCGAGGTTCAGATCCTGGCCGACACCCACGGCAGCGTGGTGCACCTCGGCGAGCGGGAATGCAGCCTGCAGCGTCGCCACCAGAAGGTGATCGAGGAGGCGCCGTCGCCGCTGTTGGATGCCGACACTCGCGCCAGGATCGGCGCGGCGGCCTGCAACACCGCCCGCAGCGTCGACTATGCCGGCGCCGGCACGGTGGAGTTCATCGTCTCCGCGGACCGTCCGGACGAGTTCTTCTTCATGGAGATGAACACCCGGCTGCAGGTGGAACACCCGGTCACCGAGGCGATCACCGGTCTGGATCTCGTCGAATGGCAGGTACGGGTGGCCGACGGCGAGAAGATGGCCTTCACCCAGGACCAGATCACCCTCACCGGGCATGCGATCGAGGCCCGGGTCTACGCCGAGGACCCGGCGCGCGGCTTCCTGCCCACCGGCGGGCGGGTGCTGGCGGTGCACGAGCTGTCCGGACCGGGGCTGCGGGTGGACTCCTCGTTGCAGGCCGGCACCGTGGTGGGCAGCGACTACGACCCGATGCTGTCCAAGGTGATCGCCCACGGCACCGATCGGGCCCAGGCGCTCGCGCGACTGGACGCGGCACTGGCCGGCACCGCGGTGTTCGGGGTGCAGACCAACATCGAGTTCCTGCGCTTCCTGCTGGCCGACGAGCGGGTGATCGCCGGCGACCTGGACACCGAACTGCTGGACTTGCGGTCGGCCGACTTCGCACCGCTGCCCGCGCCCGATGACGTGCTGGCCGCGGCCGGTCTGTATCGCCAGTGGGCGCTCGCCGGGCGATTTCGGCGCGATAGTGCTCGCTCAGCGAGGGAAACCGCGCCGAAATCGCTGTGGGCGGCCCCGGGTGGCTGGCGGATCGGCGCTGCGGCGCCGGTGCGCACCGATATGCGCACCCCGCTGCGCTCGGAGACGGTTTCGGTGTGGGGGCTGCCCGCGGCAGCGCGGGTTCAGATCGGCGACGGCGAGATCCACGACGCCAGCGTCGCAGTCGAGGGTGACCGGCTGGTCGCGACGGTAGCCGGGCAGCGACGGCACTACGGCTTCGCCGAATCCGATGGACATCTGTGGATCTCCGATGAGCGGGGGACCTGGCAGCTGCGAGAAGCAGAAGTGGTGCGGGTGCAGCGCGGTGGCGGCACCCGCAGCGCCGAGATCGTCAGCCCGATGCCGGGCAGCGTGATCGCGCTGCATGTCGAGTCGGAATCGCCCGTGGCGGAAGGCGATCCGGTGGTGGTGGTCGAAGCGATGAAGATGGAGCACACCCTGGCCGCGCCGATCAGCGGCCGGGTGGAGCTGTTGGTGTCGGTTGGCGATCAGGTGGCCGTGGACCAGGTACTGGCCCGTCTGATCCCCGAGGTGAGTGAGGACAAGCAGCAATGACGACCATTACGGCAGGGAGTCTGCCGAAGGAATACCAGGAACTCCGCGACACCGTCGCTGATTTCGCCCGCACCGTGGTGGCTCCGGTGGCCGCCAAACACGATGAGGAACACAGCTTCCCCTACGAGGTCGTCGGCAAGATGGGGGAGATGGGCCTGTTCGGGCTGCCCTTCCCCGAGGAGTACGGAGGCATGGGCGGCGACTACTTCGCGCTGGCCTTGGCGCTGGAGGAACTCGGCAAGGTCGACCAGTCCGTGGCGATGACCCTGGAAGCGGGGGTAGGACTTGGGGCGATGCCGATCTACCGGTTCGGCACCGAGGATCAGAAGCAGCAATGGCTGCCGGATCTGGTCACCGGTCGCGCGTTGGCCGGCTTCGGTCTGACCGAACCGGGCGCCGGCTCGGATGCCGGGGGCACCCGCACCACCGCGCGGCGGGACAACGGCGACTGGATCATCAACGGCACCAAGCAGTTCATCACCAACTCCGGCACCGACATCACCTCGCTGGTGACGGTCACCGCCGTCACCGGAACCCGTCCCGATGGCGGCAAGGAGATCTCCACGATCATCGTGCCGTCCGGCACACCGGGTTTCACCGTGGAGCCGGCCTACAACAAGGTGGGCTGGAACGCCTCCGACACGCACCCGCTCACCTTCGTCGATGCCCGTGTCCCCGAGGCGAATCTGCTCGGCGAGGAAGGTCGGGGTTACGCGAACTTCCTGTCGATCCTCGACGAGGGCCGCATCGCCATTGCCGCGGTGGCCACCGGGGTGGCGCAGGGCTGCGTCGACGAAAGCGTCAAATATGCCGGTGAACGCGAGGCGTTCGGCCAGACCATCGGCTCCTATCAGGCGATCAGCTTCAAGATCGCCCGGATGGAGGCCCGCGCGCACGTTGCCCGCACCGCCTACTATGACGCCGCGGCGAAGATGTTGGCGGGCAAGCCGTTCAAGAAGGAGGCGGCGATCGCCAAGATGATCTCCTCGGAGGCCGCGATGGACAACGCCCGCGACGCCACCCAGATTCACGGCGGCTACGGCTTCATCAACGAATACCCGGTGGCCCGGCACTACCGGGATTCCAAGATCCTGGAGATCGGCGAGGGCACCACCGAGGTGCAGCTCATGCTGATCGCACGATCGTTGGGACTGTGATGATGGCCGACAACGAGAGCAAGACCGTAGAGCAGCGCGGCCTGTGGTTCGAGGAATATGAGATCGGCACCACCTACGCACACCGGCCCGGCCGCACCCTCACCGAAGCCGACAACGTGCTGTTCACCACGTTGACCATGAACACCCAGTCGCTGCACCTGGACGCGGCCTGGGCCGCCGAGCAGCCCGGGTTTCGCGGTGAGCGGCTGGTGAACTCGATGCTGACGCTGTCCACCATGGTCGGGCTGTCGGTCGCGCAACTCACCCTCGGCACCATCGTGGCCAACCTCGGCTTCTCCGAGGTGTCGTTTCCCAAGCCGGTGTTCCACGGGGACACCCTCTACGCCGAGACGGTGTGCACCGACAAACGCGAATCCAAGAGCCGTCCGGGGGAGGGCATCGTGACGCTGGAACACCTCGGACGTAACCAGAACGGCGACATCGTCGCCCGTGCGGTGCGCACCACGCTGGTGCGCAAAAAGCCCGCCGGGGACGCACAGTGAGCGCCGGCCCGGCCTGGCTGTTCTGCCCGGCGGACCGCCCGGAGCGTTACGCCAAAGCTGCCGCGGTGGCCGACGTGGTGATCCTGGACCTGGAAGACGGTGTGGCCGCCGCCGACCGGCCGGCCGCGCGGAAGGCGTTGCGCGACACGCCACTTGACCCGGCCCGGACGGTCGTGCGGGTCAACCCGGCCGGCACCGAGGATCAGGCGCGCGACCTGCAGGCACTGTCCGACACCGCCTACACCACGGTGATGCTGGCCAAGACCGAGTCGGCAGCTCAGGTCGAAGCGTTGGCGCCCCGGAGGGTGGTCGCGCTGCTGGAGACCCCGCGCGGTGTGGTGTTGTCCACCGAGATCGCGGCCGCGCAGGGATGCGTCGCGATGATGTGGGGAGCCGAAGACCTGGTGGCCGCCATGGGCGGCGGCTCGAGTCGGCATGCCGACGGCACCTATCGGGACTTCGCCCGCCACGCCCGTTCGACGGTGCTGTTGGCGGCGTCCGCGTTCGACCGGGCCGCACTCGACGCGGTGTACCTCAACATCGGCGACCTCGACGGCCTCAAGGCCGAAGCGCTGGACGGCGCGGCGGTCGGATTCGCTGCCACGGTGTGCATCCATCCGACCCAGATCGCGGTGGTCCGCGACGCCTACCGGCCCGCACCGGAGCGAATCGATTGGGCGCGAAGGGTGCTCGCGGCCGCACAGACCGAGCGCGGGGTGTTCGCGTTCGAAGGCCAGATGGTGGACTCGCCGGTGCTGCGGCACGCCGAGGCTATTCTGCGGAGGGCGGACTGACACACCGGGAGGACTGACCGCGCGTGCGCATCACCCGGATCGTCGAGACGTCGGTGCCGTTGCGCGGCGAGATCGCCAACGCGCTGGTCGACTTCTCCCGGCACACCGTCTCAATGGTCGCGGTGGTCAGCGACGGTTTCGACCGTCGCCACGCCTTCCCGAGCCCGGGCATGTTGGTCAAATCCGTTGAGCGACAGTGGATCACCTGAGGGCTGAACGCCACGCCGGGCGCCGTTCAGCCGGTGCGCCGAGCACGCGACGGCGCTAGCCTGGACTGTCATGACCGACGACAAGACGCGGGTGGATCTGCGCGGTGCCCCGCAGACCATGCTCGCCACGCTGTACGCCAAGGCGCTCGATGCCGACCTGCCTGCCCCGATCCTGGGCGATCGCTTCGCCAAAGAGGCGGTGGCCCGCATCGACTACGACTGGTCCACGACGTCCATCACCGCTGCCCGCTCACCGTCGGTGACCACTCGCACCGCGCATTTCGACGACTGGACCCGCCGGTTCCTGGTGGAGCACCCGAGTGCCGTCGTGCTGCACCTGGGTTGCGGGCTGGACGCCAGATACTTCCGGCTGGAGCCGGGGCCGGGAATCGACTGGTACGACATCGATTACGCTACCGTCGCCGAGCTGCGCCGGCAGCTACTTCCAACACGGCAGGGTAACCACGTGGTGGCAGCGTCGGTGACCGACCCGGCCTGGCTCGCCGAGATCCCCACCGACCGGCCGACATTGATGCTCGGCGAAGGCCTGGCCATGTACCTCACCGAGCAGGACGGCGTCGGGTTGCTTCGCCGCATAGTCGAGCGCTTTCCGAGCGGGGAGGTACAGTTCGACGCGTTCAATTCGTTGGGCATCAAGACGCAATGGTCCAACGCGGTGGTGCGTCGCGCCGGTGCCACGCTGCACTGGGCGATCAATGGGCCCAGCGACATTCTGACCGCGGTGCCGGGCACCCGGCTGGTGGAGTGGGTGCGCTGGTTCGAGTCGGACACCTTTCGCCTGCTTCCTCGCCGCTACCGGGCACTGGGTAAGGCGATGGCGGTGATTCCGGCGGTGGCGAACATGTCGCAGTACCACCGCTACGTCTTCTGAAGCAGGCCATCGACCGATCATTGACTAATTACGTTACGTAATGTAACTGTTTAGGCGTGAGTCGTCGACGACGCAGGGTGCGGCAGTGACGTCCGGCCCGGAACCCGGCCCGGCCGGCCGCGGGCGCCCGCGGGATCCACGCACCGAGCAGGCCATCACCGAGGCCGCCCGGCTGCTGCTGGCCCGCGATGGCTACGAGCAGGTGTCCATCGAGGCGATCGCCCGCGAGGCGGACGTCAGCCGCCCCACCGTCTACCGGCGCTGGCCCTCGAAGACCCACCTGGTATTCGACGCCGTCTTCGGTGCCGCCGAGGTCGACGACGTACTGACCAGCTCGGGTGACTTCGAATCCGACCTTCGCCAGCTCGTCACCGGTGTCTTCGCGTTCTGGCGCGCACCGGACGTCGCCGCTGCGGCACTGGGCATCCTGGCCGACCGCCACCGCGATCCGGAACTGTTCATCCGGACCCAACAGCTGCTCGACGAGAAGACCCGCACCGCGTTCGGTGCGCTGGTCCACGCCGGTATCGAGCAGGGCGTGCTGGACGCCGACACCGATATCGAGATGGCCTACGACGCAATGGTCGGCACCAGCTTCTACATCACCCAGGTCCTGGCCGCCGAGAGCGTCGCCGACGCCGCCGACCGGCTGTGCTCGCTGCTGCTGCGCGGATTGAGAAAGAAGGAGAAACACGATGACTGAGTTGGCGGAGCTTTCCCAGGCGTATTCAGGCCTGCTCGACGAGGTTCGTGCCGTCGAGCAGCGCCTGCTGGGCGCCGATCCGCCGCTGGAGCAGGCCGACATCCTCGACGGCTACCGCTGGGCGTTGAGCCTGCTGCGGGTGGCCTCCGAGGCCTACATCTGGGGCGACGCGGACAAGCCGATCCTGACCGATGTGATCGGCCCCTACCTCAAATGGGGAGGCGACAATTCGGACGCTTTCTACCAGCTGGCGCCGATCGACCCCGCTCGCAGCTACCGGGTCACCGGCAACCGCGGCGACGCCGTCTACCTGTCCATGACCGTCTACGGCGGCCCCGACGACGGCCGCTACAGCGACCGCATCATCGACACCATCAATGACCGCGATCTGGGCTGCGATTCCGGCGGTGACTTCGAGTTCGTCATCAGTGCCCAGGAGCAGCAGGGCAATCGGCTCAAATTGGAGCCCGACGCCGTGTTCATCCTGACCCGCGACTACCTCACCGAACCTGAGACCGGCCGCCGGACGCAGTGGAAGATCGAGGCGCTCGACGACACGCCGCGGCGCCCCGACAGCCCCGCCGACCTGAGCCGGCGGATGCGTGCGGCCCGGACCTGGATTCGCGAGCAGGCCGCCATGGCACCGGTCCGGTTGCCGGCCAACGTACTTCAGGAGCCCTACCCGGTGCCCAGTCGCACGGTCGGCTGGGCCGCCGGCGATGCGGCCTATTCGATGGGGGCCTACGACTTGCAGCCGGGCCAGGCGCTGGTCATCGAGGGCACCTCACCGGAGTGCGTGTTCTGGAACCTGTGCCTGTGGAATCCGTTCCTGCACACATACGACTACACCCGTGAACGAGTCACGATCAACGATGCACACGTCAGCTACGCGCCGGACGGATCGTGGCAGATCGTGATCAGCGAGACCGATCCCGGGCACCCGAACTGGGTGTCCACCGCGGGCCGGTCGAAGGGCCTGATCTGGTTGCGCTGGTTCCTGCCCGAAGCCACTCCCGACCCGCTGAACTGTCGGGTCGTCGACGTCGCCGAGCTGGCGTCGTGAGCGCCGCCACGCGCCCCGCCGCGATTCGGCTCGACGATCTGGCCGACCCGGTCTTTCCCGCCGCGGCCGCCCCGATGCGCGACGGCCTGGCGGGCTACGGTGCGGTACTGCAACTGACACCGGAGGCACTGCTCGACGCCGCGGCCCAACGAACGGGCCTGAACAATTGGGGCGACAACGCATTCCGCGAACGCCTCGAGGTCCTGTGCGAATCGCTGATCACCGATGCCGACCTGTCCGCGGTCGGCCGCGCGATGGCCTTCGAACAATTGGTGGGCCACCTGGTCAACCGGCTTCGACTGGAAGACCTGATCGCGACGAACCCCGAGATCGAACGCGTCCAGATCGAACGGCCGATCATCATCTGCGGGCTGCCGCGCACCGGAACCACCCATCTGCACAACCTGATCGCCGCCGATCCCGCATTGCGGTACCTGCCGTACTGGGAGAGCATGGAGCCGGTCGCCACTCCGGGCGAAGCCGATCCGCAGGCCCGGCGTGACCGCTGCGGAGTCGGCCTGGACCTGATCAACACCTCGATGCCCGACTTCAAACGCATGCACGACATGACCGTCGACCACGCGCACGAAGAGATCCAGCTGCTGGCCAACGACATCTCCGGAATGCTCTTCGAATGCAGTTACCACCTACCGGCTTTCGCGCAGCACTACAAGACCCATGATCAGAGTGCGTCGTACGCGTATATGAAGCGCACGCTGCAGGCGTTGCAGTGGCTGCGCGGCGGCACCCGCTGGGTGCTCAAATCGCCGCAACATCTGGAGCAGTTCCCCGCGCTGTACGCCACCTTCCCGGATGCCACTTTCGTTGTCACCCATCGTGATCCGGTCGAGGTGACGCGGTCGATGGCAACGATGATCAGCTACGCTGCGCGGATGAGCTGCGACCGTCCCGACCCGGTCAAGATCTCGAAGTACTGGCTGGACCGGGCCGATGACCTGCTCACCGGATGCCTTCGTGACCGCGAGGTGCTGCCGGCGGCACAGTCGATCGACGTGCGCTTCGAGGACTTCATGGCCGACGAGGACGGTACCGTCGCCGCCGTCTACGAGCTCGCCGGTCAGCCGCTCGACGCCCGGGCGAAAGAAGCGATGACGCAGTTCCGCGGCGATCACCCGCGGGGGCGCTATGGCGCAGTGGACTACCGGCCCGCCGATCTGGGCCTCGATGCCGACGAGGTGGCAACCCGACTGAGCGACTACCGAAACCGATTCGTCGTCGACTGATGGCTATCGATGTCTTAGGTCACTTTCGCCTAGCGGTGCGGCCACCGTAGCCTGGCGAGCATGATCCAGTGGGGGCAGCCGTCGGTGCCCGTCGTTGCACCAGGCATGGCGCCGTCACCCGCGCCGCCCATCGCGCCGCGCCGCAGGGGCGGACCGCGCGGGCCGGTGTTCCTGGGCTCGAACATCGTGATCCTGGGCTGGCTGGTCGTCGCGGTGACGCTGTTGCTGGCGCACGACGCGATTGCGCACCCGATCTGGCTGCCGGTACATGCCCTGCTGCTCGGTGCGGCTACCAACGCGATCGTCATCTGGTCGGGACACTTCACCCCGACCCTGTGCCGGGTGCCCGACCCGCCGCACTGGCACCTGGTGGCCAAGCTGGCGGTGCTCAACACCGGCGTGATCGCCGCGCTCGGCGGTGTCGCCCTGGGTGCCATGGCGCTGACCGGTCTCGGTGGGGCGGTGGTGGCCGTGGTCGCCGTCGCCCACGGCGTCGAGCTGTTCGGCATGAAGAAGAAGGCGCTGTCCGCGCGCTTCGACTACCTGATCAGCTTCTACCTGGCCGCGCTGACGGCGCTGCTGATCGGATCGGCCGTCGGCGCGGCGATGGCGCTGGGCTTCAACGACGTTGCCACGTGGTATCCGCGGTTGTGGACCACCCACGTGCACGTCATGCTCTACGGCTGGATCGGGCTGACCGTGGTGGGCACGCTTTTCACCCTGTGGCCCACCACAATCCGAGAGAAGATCACCGACCGCAGCTATGCGATGGCACATCGGGCGCTGCCGGTGCTGGCGGCCGGACTGGGTGTGGCCGTGGTGGGCCTGCTGGCCGGCAGCTGGTGGGTGACGGTCGCGGGGCTGGCCGGCTACGCGGCAGGCGTCGTCGTCGCCGTCGTCGGGCTGTGGCCGGGCCGCAGCTTCACCGGCTCGGCGGCCTGGATGATGGTCGGCGCGATCTGCTGGCTCGGAATCGCGGTGGTGGTCGAGGCGGTCGGCCTGATCGCGGCTCGATCCACCGAGGGGTTGCCGGCATTCGTCGAGCACACCCTGTTGCCGCTGCTGGCGGTGGGCTTCGTCGCCCAGATCCTGATGGGTGCGTTGAGCCAACTGCTGCCGGTTCTGGTGGCCCACGGCCCGCCGATACGCAAGGCCGCCATCGCCTATCTGGACCAGGGCTGGCAGGTGCGGGTGGGCGCGATCAACGTCGCCGTGCCGCTGGTGGCCGGGCCGTGGCACGGCGTGGTCCCGGTGATCGGCTGGGTGCTGGCCGCCGTCGCGGTCGCCGGATTCCTGCTGTTAGCCCTTCGGCTGGCGCTGCCGGTGGCGCTGCGTGGACCCCTAGACCCCGAGGCAATGAGGTCGCATCCGAAGGCGGTGACGGCCGGGGTTGCGGTGGCGTCGCTGGTGGCGGTCTCCGCGGCGCTGGCGCTGGGAATGGGCGCCCCGGCACCGTCGGGGGCAGCGGCCGTCTCCGGTGCGGCCCACACCGTCGAGGTGACGTTGAACAACATGCGCTTCTCGCCGGACGTCATCGACGTGCCGGCCGGAACCCGGCTGGTGCTGCGGGTCACCAACGCCGACGGACTGCCGCACGACCTGCGAGTGGACACCGGCGAACACACCCCGCGGCTGACCCGCGGCCAGACCGCGGTGCTCGATCTCGGTGTGGTGCAACAAGACCGGGACGTGTGGTGCGATGTACCCGGCCATAAGGCCGCGGGCATGACGATGACGATTCACGCCGTCGGCGGCGTCCCGCGGCATGAGCATTCCGGCGGCGGGCATGGCGGCAGTACGCCCGCACCGATGACTCTGGATCTGGCCGCCGATCCGTCGCCGGGCTGGACGCCCCACGACGCGGTGCTGGCTCCGGCTACCCCCGGTGTGCATCGGGTGGAGTTGCGCGCCATCGACCGGGAACTGGAGGTCGCGCCCGGCCGCCGCGAGGTCCGCTGGACATTCGGCGGCGTCGAACCGGCACCGACGCTGCACGGCAAGGTCGGCGACACCTTCGAGATCACCCTCATCAACGACGCGACCATGGGCCACGGCATCGACTTTCACGCCGGCGCGCTCGCCCCCGACCAACCGATGCGCACGCTGAATCCGGGGGAGCGCCTCGTCTACCGGTTCACCGCGCGCCGGGCCGGGGCGTGGCTGTACCACTGCAGCACACCGCCGATGACCCTGCACATCGCCAACGGCATGTACGGCGCGGTGATCATCGACCCGCCCGGCCTGCCGCCGGTCGACCGGGAGTACGCGCTGGTCGGCGCCCAGCTGTACGCGGGCCCGCCGGACGGCGACGCCAAGCCCGCCGCGATCCGCGCCGGGCAGCCCGACGGCTGGATGTTCAACGGCACCGCAGCGCAGTACATGCACGCCCCGCTATCGGCTCGCACCGGTGAGCGGGTGCGGGTCTGGGTCGTCAACGCCGGGCCGGGCGACTCGCTCGCCTTCCATGTCGTCGGGACCCAGTTCGACACCGTCTACAAGGAAGGCGCCTGGCTGCTGCGCCCGAACGATCCCGGTGGGTCCCAGGCACTGGATCTCGCTCCCGCCCAAGGCGGCTTCGTCGAGATGACCTTCCCCGAGCCGGGCCACTACCCGTTCATGGATCACGACATGCGGCACGCCGAGAACGGGGCGCACGGCATCTTCGAGGTCTCGGGGTAGTTCAGGCAATAGCGGCGACGCGCCGAGCGTGCGGTTTGGTACGCGGCACGCGCCTGGCGGCCTACCAAACCGCACATTCGACGAACAGCCACGCCGAATCAGATCACCGAGGTCCCCGCGCGACAGCTGGCATAATGAGAGCAGCGTCACAAGGAGGCTCGCATGGGCCAGCTGCCAGGCATTACCGGTCCGCAGGTCGACCTCGACCCTGTGCAGCTGATCGGGCCCGACGGCGCTCCCACCGGCGAGCAACGCTACAGCCGGAACCTCCCCGAAGAGACCCTGAGCTGGCTCTACGAGCAGATGGTGCTCACCCGTGAGCTCGATGTCGAACTGGTCAACCTGCAGCGGCAGGGAGAGTTGGCGCTGTATGCGTCCTGCCGCGGCCAGGAGGCGGCGCAGGTCGGCGCCACGGCACCGCTGCACAAGACCGACTGGCTGTTCCCGCAGTACCGCGAACTGGGGGTCTTCCTCACCCGGGGCATTCCGGCCTGGCACGTCGCGGCCGCCTGGCGCGGAACCTGGAACGGCGGCCTGGAGTTCACCGCGAAGAACTGTGCACCCATCTGCGTTCCGATCGGCACCCAGGCACTGCACGCGGTCGGTGCGGCGATGGCCGCGCAGCGCCTCGACGAACACTCCGCCACCGTCGCGTTCGTCGGCGACGGCGCCACCAGCGAGGGCGACGTCCACGAGGCGCTCAACTTCGCCGCGGTGTTCGCCGCCCCGTGTGTGTTCTACGTGCAGAACAACCAGTGGGCCATCTCGGTACCGCTGCACAAGCAGACCACCGCACCGACGCTGGCGCACAAGGCGATCGGCTACGGCATGCCCGGCATCCGGGTGGACGGCAATGATCCACTGGCCTGCTACGCGGTGATGGCCGAGGCGGCCGAGCGGGCCCGCAACGGCGGCGGGCCGACATTGATCGAGGCCGTCACCTACCGGCTCGGCCCGCACACCACCTCCGATGACCCGACCCGTTACCGCAGCAGTGCCGAGGTCGAACAGTGGGCCGCATTGGATCCGATCCCGCGTTACCGGGCCTACCTGAACAACATCGGGATCTGGTCGCAGCGCCTACAGGACCGGCTCGACGCACGGGCCAAGCGGCTGCGCACCGAATTAAGGGAGGCCACCGTCGGCGCCGGCGACATCGACGTCGAGGAGGTCTTCACCGCGGTGTTCGCCGAGATCACCCCGGAACTGCAGCAGCAGCGACGCGCGCTGCACGCCGAATTGGCCAGGGAGCGCTGATGACCCAGATCCTGGAGCCGCCCACCCGGCCGGAAACACCGTCGGCCCAACCCCGCAACGGCGCGACCACCGGCCAGCTGACCATGGTGGCCGCGCTCAACCAGGCGCTGCGCGACGCGATGGACGCCGATCGACGAGTCCTGGTGTTCGGCACCGACGTCGGCGTGCAGGGCGGGGTGTTCCGGGTGACCGAAGGCCTGACCGAAACCTTCGGAGAACAACGCTGTTTCGACACGCCGCTGGCCGAATCCGCGGTGATCGGCATCGCCATCGGCATGGCGGTCCGCGGATTCGTTCCGGTGCCGGAGATCCAGTTCGACGGGTTCAGCTACCCTGCCCTGGATCAGGTGGTCAGCCACCTGGCCAAGTACCGGACCCGAACCCGCGGCGCGGTGCCCATGCCGGTCACCGTGCGCATTCCGTCGTTCGGGGGAATCGGTGCCGCCGAACATCATTCGGAGTCCACCGAGACCTACTGGGCGCACACCGCCGGCCTGAAGGTGGTGGTCCCCGCCGACCCGTCGGATGCGTACTGGCTGCTGCGGCACGCCATCGCCACTCCCGACCCGGTGATGTTCTTAGAACCCAAGCGACGGTACTGGGTCCGCGGGGCCGTGGACACCGAACACCCCGCGCCGGGCATCGGGTGCGCCGCGGTGCGCCGTTCCGGTACCGACGTCACGGTGCTCACCTACGGCGGCGGGGTGGCGACCGCACTGTCGGCTGCGGAGATCGCCGCCCAAGAACACGGGTGGAGCCTGGAGGTCGTCGACCTGCGCTCGCTGGTCCCGCTCGACTTCGACACCGTCGCGGCATCGGTGCGCCGCACCGGGCGGTGTGTGGTGTTGCACGAGGGCCCGCGCAACCTCGGCTACGGGGCCGAGCTGGCGGCGCGCATCTCCGAGGAACTGTTCTACGAGTTGGAGGCACCGGTCTTGCGCGCCAGTGGTTTCGACACCCCCTATCCACCGGCGCGGCTGGAACGGCTCTGGTTGCCCGGGCCGGACCGGCTGTTGGACCTCGTCCAGCGCGTCCTGGAGCTGCCATGAGCGCCCAGACGTTCGCCGTCCCCGATCTCGGCGAGGGCCTCGAAGAGGTGATCCTGACCAAGTGGAACGTCGCCGTGGGCGATCAGGTGGAGCTCAATGCGGTGCTGTGCACCGTAGAGACGGCCAAAGCCGAGGTGGAGATCCCCAGTCCGTTCGCCGGACGGGTGCTCGAGCTGGGCGGTGCCGAAGGTGCCGTGCTTGCCGTCGGGGCGCCCCTGGTGTGCATCGACACCGACGCCGACGGGCGCACACCGGTTCTGGTCGGCTACGGGGCCGACGACGCCTTCGACACCAGCCGCCGCACCTGCACCGCCAGCGGGCGGCCCAAGGCCAAACCGGCCGCCCGAAAGCTCGCCGCCGAACTGGGAGTCGACCTGAACGCTGTGGCGCCGGGCCCCGGCGGGGTGATCACCGCCGACGGTGTGCGGGCAGCCGCCGGCAGCCGCAATACCGAGGTCGACGAACATCCGGTGACGCCGGTCCAGGCCGCGATGGCGAAGCGGATGACGCTGTCCCGCAGCAGTATTCCCGATGCGCACGCCAGCGTGCAGGTGGACTGCGTCAACCTCCTGCAGCTTAGCGATCGCCTCGCCGCCACGTCGGGCCAGACGGCGATCACTCCGTTCGTGCTGACGCTGCGGCTGCTGATCGTCGTCCTGCGAAGGCATCCGGTGCTCAACGCGACCTGGATCGACGCGGCCGAGGGGCCATCGATCCGCACCCACCACGCGATACACCTGGGCTTCGGAGTGGCCGCGCCCCGCGGCCTGCTGGTGCCGGTGGTGTTCGACGCCGACCGCAAAACCACCAGAGAGCTGGCCGATGAGGTGGCGCGGCTGATCGCCGGGGCGCGGGCCGGCACGCTGGCGCCCACCGAGCTACAGGGTTCGACGTTCACGGTGTCCAACTTCGGCGCACTCGGAATCGACGACGGCGTGCCGGTGATCAACTACCCCGAAGCGGCCATCCTGGGCATGGGCTCGCTCAAACCACGCCCGGCGGCCGTCGGTGACACCGTCGTGGTCCGTCCGCAGATGAGGCTGACCTGCGCGTTCGACCATCGGGTGGCCGACGGCGCCCAGGTTGCCGAATTCCTTTGTGCGCTACGGGATCTGATCGAGAACCCGGATACCGCGCTGCTGGATCTGTAGCTCAGCTGCGCCGGGCGGCGGCAAGCCGGGCCGCGAACTCCGGTGACTCGACACTGGCCGCCTGCGGGCCGAGTTCGGTGCGCTTGGCGAACTCGTGCTGCTCGCCCTCGATGGCACCGGGACTCGCGGTGGCCCGCATCGTGGCCTTGGTCGCCAGCACCACATCGCGCGGCGCTGATGCGGGGCCGGCGGCCAGGTCCAGCGCCGCGGCCACCGCGTCGTCGCTGACCTGCAGGGCCAGCCCGTGCCGCACCGCTGCGTCGGCGTCGAAGCGCATGCCGAACAACAGCGCGGCGCGAGCCACCTGCGGCCCCACCGACCTGTTCAGCATCCAGGTGGCGCCGCCACCCGGATGGATACCGAGCTTCTGGAAGCGGGCGTCGAACAGTGCTGCGGGACCCGCGATCCGGACGTCGGCCGCCAGAGCCAGGTTGAGGCCCGCGCCCACGGCGGCGCCGTTGACCGCGGCGATGGTGGGCAGCGTGCACTGTGCGACCGCCATGAAGCCGTCGTAGAGTGCCAGCAACCCGTCCTCGGTGGCGGCGCCCAGCGCCGATAGGTCCGCGCCGGCACAGAACGCCCGGCCGGCGCCGGTGACCACCACGGCGTGTACATCGGGATCGGATTCGGCGCGCTGCACGGCGGCGCGCAGTTGCGCCGACATCGTGGCGGTGACCGCATTGCGGCGATCGGGATCGTTGACGGTGATCAACGCCACCCGGCCGGTGACGCTGTACAGGACGAGATCAGGTGACGTCATCACCATATTGTTTGACGCGCGAGCCGGTCAGGCGACGAAGTAGATGACCACGGCAGATATCACCACCAGGGCAACCATGAAGGCGGTGTACAGGAAGATCGTACGTTCGTGACTCATCCGCTCACCCTATCCTGATGCGCCCCCGGCAGGACTCGAACCTGCGACCACAAGATTAGAAGTCATGTGCTCTATCCACCTGAGCTACGGAGGCAATCCGGACCCAGTTTATCCGCCGCGGGTGGCGTATCGGCGGCGACTGAGCAATGCCGTGTCCGGCCGTTTCATGCGGCGGTCCCAGCTTCGGCTCTCCTTCGTCGAGCCTCGCTGAACCGCCGGTTCCAATTCAGCGCGCCAACAAGTTGTTTCGTTTTGCCGCACGGCGGCCGTTTCTGGGAAATCGGTAACCTTCGCAATGGGCAAACAACTAGCGTTGAATGGTGCGCGTGAAGAGTGTGAATCAGGAGGGGCGCGTGGTGGAGGCTGCGGAACCGGGAGCTTCACATGGGTGACCTCGTCGACGCGGCCGGCCTGCCCACCGAACTCGGTGCCGTCGACTACCTGCTGCATCGAGGTGAGGCCAATCCGCGCACCCGCTCGGGGATCATGGGTCTGGAACTGCTCGACACCACACCGGACTGGGATCGCTTCCGGGGCCTGTTCGAGAACGTCTCGCGCCGGGTGCTGCGGCTGCGCCAGAAGGTGGTGGTGCCCACCCTGCCGACCGCCGCGCCGCGCTGGGTGGTCGACCCCGATTTCAACCTGGATTTCCACGTCCGCCGCATCCGGGTACCCGAACCCGGGGGATTGCGTGAGGTACTCGACCTCGCCGAGGTGAGTCTGCAGTCCCCACTGGACATTCAGCGGCCACTGTGGGCGGCCACCCTGGTCGAGGGACTGGCCGGCGGGCGGGCCGCCACCTTGCTGCACCTGAGCCATGCCGTCACCGACGGGGTGGGCAGCGCCGCGATGTTCGGCCAGATCTATGACCTGGAACGCGATCCGCCGGCCCGCGAACTGCCGCCGCAACCGGTCCCGCAGGACCTGACCGCGGGCGACCTGATGCGCGACGGCATCAACCACCTGCCGGCCGCGGTGCTCGGCGGCACCCGGGACGCGTTGATCGGCGTGCTGTCGATGGCCACCCGAACGGTTCGCGACCCGTTGGGCGCGGTGGCCGGTGCCATCGACTACGCGCGGTCGGGTGCGCGGGTGATGGCCCAGGCGGCCGAGCCGTCGCCGCTGTTGCGCCGGCGCAGTCTGAGCAGCCGCACCCAGGCGATCGACATCCGGCTGTCGGATCTGCACCGGGCGGCCAAAGCCGGCGGTGGATCGATCAACGACGCCTATCTGGCCGCGCTGTCCGGTGCGCTGGGCCGCTACCACCGGGCGCTGGGGGTGCCCATCGCCACGCTGCCGATGGCGATCCCGGTGAACCTGCGTGCCGAGGCGGACCCGGCCGGAGGCAATCGATTCACCGGGGTGAACCTGGCCGCCCCGGTCGGCGTCATCGACCCGGTGGAGCGGATCAAGCGGATCCGTGCGCAGATGACGCAGCGCCGCGACGAGCCCGCGATGGACGTGATCGGGTCCATCGCACCGTTGCTGAGCGTGTTCCCGTCTCCGGTGCTGGAGAAGATGACCGAATCGGTGGTCGCCGCCGACGTGCAGGCCAGCAACGTGGCGTTCTATCCGGGTGAGACGTTCATCGCCGGAGCGAAGGTGTTGCGGCACTACGGAATCGGTCCACTGCCTGGGGTGGCGATGATGGTGGTGCTGATCTCGCGCGGTGGCGAGTGCAGCATCACGGTCCGTTACGACCGCGCCGCGGTGCGCGACGAGAACCTGTTCACCCGTTGCCTGGTCGAGGGATTCGACGAGGTGCTCGCAATGGCCGGTGAACCCGCCCCGCACTGCGTGGCGGCATCCTTCGACCCGGGGGTGCGGCCATGAGCGACGACCGCACGCCGCCGCCGCGGGACATGCGTCTACCCGGATCGGTGGCCGAGATCGCGGCCAGCCCACCGGGCCCGAAGATCGGCGCTTTCTTCGACCTCGACGGCACTCTGGTGGCCGGCTTCACCGCGGTCATCCTCACCCGCGAGCGGTTTCGCAGCCGCGACATGGGGTTGGGGGAGTTGTTCGGCATGATCCAGGCCGGGCTCAACCACCAGCTCGGCCGCATCGAGTTCGAAGACCTCATCACCGCCGCGTCTTCCGCGTTGCGCGGGCGTTCGATCACCGACCTCGACGAGATCGGCGAGCGGCTGTTCGTCCAGAAGATCGCCAAGCGGATCTACCCGGAGATGCGCGAAGTGGTCCGGGCGCACCAGGCGCGCGGTCACACCGTGGTGCTCAGTTCTTCGGCGCTGACCATTCAAGTCGAGCCGGTGGCCCGTTTCCTGGGCATCACCAACACCCTCACCAACGCATTCGTGACCGATGAGGACGGTGCGCTCACCGGGGAGGTGGTGGAGCCGATCCTGTGGGGGCCGGGGAAAGCCGCAGCGGTACAGAAGTTCGCCGCGGCCAACGGCATCGACCTGCAGGACAGCTACTTCTACGCCGACGGCGACGAGGACGTCGCGCTGATGCACCTGGTGGGCAACCCGCGGCCGACCAACCCCGAGGGCAAGATGGCCTCGGTGGCCCGCAAGCGGGGCTGGCCGATCCTGCAGTTCTCCAGCCGGGGCAGCAGTGTGGTCGGTCAGCTGCGCAACCTGGCCGGCCTCGGGTCAATGGTTCCCGTCGGTGCGGGGGCGATCGGACTGGGCCTGCTCAGTGGCAGCCGGCGCCGCGGCGTCAACTTCTTCACCGCGTTCTTCCCGCACCTGCTGTTGACTCTGAACGGCGTGCGGCTCAACGTGATCGGCAAGGAGAATCTCACCGCGACCCGGCCGGCGGTGTTCATCTTCAACCACCGCAATCAGGTCGACCCGGTCATCAGCGCATCGCTGGTGCGCGACAACTGGGTCAGTGTCGGCAAGAAGGAACTCGAACGAGACCCGATCGCCGGCCCGCTGGGCAAGCTCACCGAGATGGTGTTCATCGACCGCGACGACGCAGCCGCCGCGGTGGAGTCCCTGCACGACGTCGAAGAACGCGCCAAGCGAGGCCTGTCGGTGGTGATCGCACCGGAGGGCACCCGGAACGACACCACCGAGGTGGGGCCGTTCAAGAAGGGGCCGTTCCGGATCGCGATGGCCGCCGGAATCCCGATCGTCCCGATCGTGATCCGCAACGCCGAGGTGGTCGCCGCCCGGGACTCGATCAGCGTCAACCCCGGAACCGTGGATGTCGCAGTGTTTCCGGCGATCTCGGTTGAAGACTGGACAGTGGACAATCTCAACGAGCGGATCGCCGAGGTGCGCCAGCTCTACCTCGACACCCTGGCCGACTGGCCGGTCGACGAGCTGCCGGAGTGGAAGGTCAAGCCCGCCAAGAGAACTCCGGCCAAGAAGGCGCCTGCCAAGAAGGCGCCTGCCAAGAAGGCGGCCGTCAAGAAGGCTCCGGCTAAGAAAGTGCCGGCCAAGAAGGCGCAGCCCAACCCGAAGGGGCGGCCGTGACCGCCCCGCCCGCCGCGGATCCGTCCACCGCAACTGAGACCCTGGTGCTGGCGTTCGCGTCGTCGCAGGTAGAGGCCAGCCTCGTTCAGAAGTGGTTGAAACATTACCGCCAGGCGCACCCCGATACCCGCGTCGAGCTGCTGCAACTGGACCGGTCCGAGCGGCTGCCCGCGGAGATGGCGGCACTGGTCGGGCAACTGGAACGCGACGAACAGCGGTCGATCCTGCCGGTGCGGGTGTTCTGGATGCCGCGCGCCGGGGCGTCGGCGCTGTCCCGGGTGGCCGCGCTGCTGCCGGGCCGTAATCCCTACCGGCCCAGTGAGCGCCAGCAGCGGCTGATCGTGCGCACCGAGTCGTCGCTGTCGAAGGTAGTGGTCGGTGAGCCGGCCCGGGTCGCCGAGATGCGCCGCCAGTGGAGTGAGGACACCGTCGGTGAGAACCCCCGCGATTTCGCGCACTACGTGACCCGGCGCGCGACGTTGGCGCTGGAGCGCGCCGAGTACCGGATTCTGGGTCCGCAGTACAAATCACCGCGTCTGGTGAAGCCGGAGATCTTGGCGTCCACCCGATTTCGGGAAGGACTCGAGGCCATCCCGGGTGCCAGTCTCGATGAGGCCGGCAAGATGCTCGACGAGTTGTCCACCGGTTGGAGCCGGGTGTCGGTGGACCTGGTGAGCGTGCTCACCCGATTGCTCAGCCGCGGGTTCGACCCCGACATCGACTACGACGAGTATCAGGTCGCCGCGCTGCGCACGGCGCTGGAGAGCCACCCCGCCGTGTTGCTGTTCTCGCACCGGTCCTACATCGACGGTGCGGTCATGCCGGTGGCCATGCAGGAGAACCGACTGCCACCGGTGCACGTATTCGCTGGAATCAACCTGTCTTTCGGATTGATGGGGCCGCTGCTGCGGCGCTCCGGGGTCATCTTCATCAGACGCAGCATCGGCGGCAACCCGCTGTACAAGTACGTGCTCAAGGAGTACGTCGGCTACGTCATGGAGAAGCGGTTCAACCTGAGCTGGTCGATCGAGGGAACCCGTTCGCGCACCGGGAAGATGCTGCCCCCGAAACTGGGGCTGATGACCTACGTCGCCGATGCCTACCTGGAAGATCGCACGGAAGATGTTTTGCTGCAAGGTGTTTCGATCAGCTTCGATCAGCTGCACGAGACCGCCGAATACGCCGCATACGCCCGTGGGGGAGAGAAGACTCCGGAGGGGCTCGGCTGGCTGTACCGGTTCATCAAGGCGCAGGGCGAACGCAACTACGGCAAGATCTATGTGCGGTTCCCCGAGGCGGTCTCCATGCGCCAATACCTCGGGTCGCCCGAGGGCGAGATGGACCCGGACGCCAAGCGGCTGGCCATGCAGAAGATGGCAATCGAGGTGGCGTGGCGGATTCAGCGCGTCACCCCGATCAGCGCGACCGGCCTGGTCTCGGCGCTGCTGCTGACCACTCACGGGCTGGCGCTGACGTTGGGGCAGATCCACCATTCGCTGCAGGAGGGGCTGGATTACCTGGAGCGCAAGCAGACTCCGATCTCGACCAGTGGCTTGCGGCTGCGCAGCCGCGACGGGGTGCGGGCGGCGGTGGACGCGTTGTCGAACGGGCATCCGGTCACCCGCGTCGACGGTGGCCGGGAGGCGGTATGGCGGATCGCGCCCGAGGACGAGCACGCCGCGTCGTTCTACCGCAACTCGGTGATCCACGCCTTCCTGGAGACCTCGATCGTCGAGTTGGCACTGGCGCACGCGGGCCGCGGTGAAGGCGACCGGCTCGACGCCTTCTGGAACCAGGCGATGCGGCTGCGGGACCTGCTGAAGTTCGACTTCTACTTCGCGGACTCGGCGGCGTTCCGCGAGAACATCGCCGAAGAGATGTCCTGGTTCTCCGACTGGGAAGCCCGCGTGTCGGCCGGCGGCGCCGAGATCGACGGGCTGCTCTCGCAGAAGAGCCCGGTGATGTCCGATGTCATGTTGCGGGTGTTCTTCGAGGCGTATGCGATCGTCGCCGATGTGCTCTGCGATGCGCCGGCCGACATCGGCGAGAAGGAGATGATTCAGCTGGCGCTCGGCGTCGGCCGTCAGTACGTGGCGCAGGGCCGGGTCCGCAGCAGCGAGTCGGTGTCCACCCTGTTGTTCGCCACCGCCCGTCAGGTGGTCGCCGACCAGGGCCTGTTGGGGAACTCCCCGGACCTGGCCGAACGCCGCGTCGCGTTCCGCAGCGAATTGCGCCGCATCCTCAAGGATTCCGATCACATCGGCCGGATCGCCCGACGGGAGTTCTTCGCCCGGGACGCCGAGGTGCGGCGACAGCGAGCGGCCCGCGATGACCGCTGACACCGCGACGCCCCGGCAGGGGTATCTGCCGGTGCTGTTGGGGGCGGCGCTGCTGGCCGGTGGCACGGCCGCCGGTATCGGAGCGCTGTCGCTGGCCGACGCGCTGACCGCCACCGGTCTGCCCGATCCGGGGCCGGCGACCACCCTGGGGCTGCCTTTCGTGCGCGCTGCCGGTGAGATCGCCGCGGTGCTGGCGGTCGGGTCGTTTCTGCTCGCGGCGTTTCTGGTGCCCCCGCAGGACAGCGGTGTCCTCGATGTCGCCGGCTATCGCGCGCTGCGGCTGGGCACGGTGGCGTCGGGCGTGTGGGCGGGTTGTGCGGCGCTGCTGGTTCCGCTGACCATCTCCGACGTCTCCGGGCATCGGCTGTCGGAGTTCCTCGACCCGGTACGGACGTGGTCGCTGGCCGGCATGGTCGACACCGCGTCGGCATGGCGCTGGACGGCGTTTGTGGCCGCGGGGGTGTTCCTGCTGAGCAGGTCGGTACTGCGCTGGTCCTGGACGCCGCTGCTGCTGGCCGGCTCATTGCTGACGCTGATCCCGTTGGGGCTGACCGGGCATTCGGCCGCCGGCGGCTCGCACGACCTGGCCACCAACAGTCTGCTGATCCACCTGGTGGCCGCCGGCCTGTGGGCGGGCGGACTGCTCGCACTGCTGGTACACGCGCTGCGCGGCGGCGAACACGCCGATCTGGCGGCGCGGCGATTCTCGGCGCTGGCGCTGTGGTGCTTTGTGGCCATCGGGCTGTCCGGTGTGCTCAACGCGCTGGTGCGGCTGACCCCCGCAGACCTGCTGACCAGCCCGTATGGCCGGCTGGTGGTGGTCAAGTTCGTCGCGCTGTGCCTGCTCGGTGTGCTCGGCTGGCGTCAGCGCCGGCGCGGGGTGGCGGCACTGCGCCAAAACCCGGACGAGCGCGCCCCGCTGATCCGGCTGGCCCTGATCGAGGCCGGGATCTTCGCGGCCACCTTCGGTGTCGCGGTCGGGCTGGGGCGCACCCCGCCGCCACCGCCGACGGTGCTGGACCCGTCTATCCCGATGGTCAAGATCGGCTACGACTTCGCCGGGCCGCCGACGGTGGCACGGATCCTGTTCGACTGGCGGTTCGACCTGATCTTCGGGACCGCTGCGCTGGTGCTGGCGGCGCTCTACGTGGGCGGGGTGCTGCGGCTGCGACGACGCGGCGACGCCTGGCCGGCCGGACGGACCACCGCCTGGCTGCTGGGCTGCCTGACGCTGCTGTTCGCCACCTCGTCGGGGACCGGGCGCTACATGCCGGCGATGTTCAGCATGCACATGATCGTGCACATGCTGGTCTCGATGCTGGTCCCGATCCTGCTGGTGCTCGGTGGGCCGACCACTCTGGCGCTGCGGGTGCTGCCGGCCGCCGGCCGCGGCGAGCCGCCCGGCATGCGGGAATGGCTGCTGGCCGCACTGCACAGCCGGGTTTCGCGCTTCCTGACCAATCCGATCATCGCGGCGGTGATCTTCGTCGTCGGCTTCTACGGCCTGTACTTCAGTACCCTGTTCGACTCGATCGTGGGCAGCCACGCCGGCCACCTGGCGATGAACGTGCACTTTCTGCTCAGCGGCTATCTCTTCTACTGGGTGGTGATCGGCGTGGATCCCACACCGCGGCCCCTCCCGCCGATCGCCAAGGTGGCGGTGGTGTTTGCTGCGTTGCCGCTGCACGGGTTCTTCGGGGTGCTGCTGATGGGCCTACAGAAGGTGCTGGGCGAATGGTTCTATGGCCCGTTGAATCTGCCATGGCACACCGATCTGGCCGGCGATCAGCGTCTCGGCGGTGGCATCACGTGGGCGGCGGGGGAGCTGCCGCTGCTGTTGGTGATGGTGGCGCTGCTGGTGCAGTGGCATCGCAGCGATGAGCGGACGGCCCGGCGGCTGGACCGGGCCGCCGACCGTGACGACGATGCCGAGTTGGCGGCCTATAACGCGATGCTGGCCGAAGTGGCCCGTCGCGAGCGTTAACCGAGCTGGCGGCGAGGACGGCGCTGCTCGCTTGAGTCCATAGTGGTAGCAGTCGAACCCAAGGAGACCGTTCATGACCGCACGTAAAACCATCGTGATCACCGGAGCCAGTGACGGAATCGGCGCCGTGGCCGCCCGCGCCCTGGCCGGGCCGGAGGTCGACCTCGTCGTCGTCGGCCGGTCGGCGCAGAAGCTGGCCCCGGTCGCCGCCGATACCGGTGCCACCGCGTTCACCGCGGACTTCGCCCGACTGGATGAGGTCCGCACCCTGGCTCAGCGGATCCGCGAGCACGCCGGCACCATCGACGTTCTGATGAACAATGCCGGCGGCATGTTCTCGCCGTCGCTGCGCACCGCCGACGGCCACGAACCCAACTTCCAGATCAACCACCTCGCGCCCTTCCTGCTGACCCACCTGCTGCGCGACCGGCTCGCCGCAGCCGACGGCGCGCTGGTGCTCAACACCTCCAGCGTCGGAAACCTGTTCGGGCACATCGACCTCGGCGACTTGGACTACCGGCGCCGCCGTGCTCTGGAGGCGCGTGCCTACGGTTCGAGCAAGCTGATGAACATCCTGTTCACCCGGGGCATCGCCCAGCGCTGGACCGACGACGGGATCATCTCGGCCGCAGTGCATCCCGGTCCGGCGGCGTCCAGCTTCGGCAGGGATTCGCGGTTCGTGGGCCTGCTCTATCGCACCCCGCTGCGCCACCTCGGGACGATCACCCCGGCCCAGGGCGCCGCACCGCTGATCGAGCTGGCCCGGCGCGGGGCGGACCCGGCGATCAACGGCGTCTACTTCCACCGCCATCGCGCCGAAGGCCGGGAGAACCGTCAAGCTCACGACCAGAAGCTGATCGACGGGCTATGGGAGATCTCCACCGGACTGGTCGGCCTGGACTGATCGCCACGGCTGGTTGCCGGTGCTTATGTCCGATCGGACCGCCCGGCCTCGGCAATCGCGTCGGCCTCCTGTTGGGTGGCCACCGACGGCCCGGAGCCCGGCAGTCTCTTGCCCGCCATCTCCGGGGTGAAACACAGCGTGATCGCGCCGACGATGCCCGCGCACATCAGGATGTAGGCCGGCACCATGACGTTGCCGGTGCCGGACACCAGCGTTTCGGCGACCAGGGGAGTGGTGCCGCCGAACACCGAAACCGAGATGTTGAAGCCGATCGCCACCGCGAAATAGCGCACCTTGGTGGGGAACAGGGCCGGCAGCGTCGACGGCGTGGTGCTGTAGAAGCACAGCAGTGCCACACCGATAATCAGCACCCCGAGCAGTCGCAGCGGATAGTTTCCGCCAGACCGGATCAACAGGAAGGCCGGCACCGATCCGACGATCAGCAGCCCGGCGCCCGTCCACAGGATCGGCTTGCGGCCTATTCGGTCGGACAGCGTGGCCATCGGCATCACCGCGACCAGCATCACGATCAGCGCCACCACGATCATCGCCAGCCCGTGACTGCCACGGATTCCGCCGACCTGCTTGAAATACGTCGGCAGATATCCGGTGAGCATGTAGTTGGTGACGTTCTCGGCCAGCACCAGACCCATGCAGATGAGCAGGCCACCGCGGTGTCGAACGACGATCCGCCGGAACTGCTGCCACCCGTTCGTGTGCGCTTCGTCATGGTTCTCGTTGAGTTCTTCGTAGGCCGGTGATTCATCGATCCGCAGCCGCATGTACAGCGTGACGATGGCCAGTGGCACCCCCAGCAGGAAGGGCACCCGCCAGCCCCAGTGCAGCATGTCTGACACCGGCAGTTGGGATTTCATCAACGTCACCACCGAGGCGCCGGTGATGTAGCCGCCCAGCGTGCCCAGCGGCAGGTATCCGGTCAGCGCGCCACGGCTGCGGTCCGGGGCGTGTTCGCTGACGTAGGTCATGGCGCCCACGTACTCACCACCGGTGGAGAAGCCCTGCAAGATCTTGGTGACGATCAGCAGGACGGGAGCCCAGACCCCGATTTTCTCGTAGGACGGCAGCAGTCCGGTCACGGTGGTGCCGATCGCCATCAGGGTGACGGTCATGATCAACACCCGCTTGCGGCCGATGCGGTCACCGAGCGCGCCGAAGACGACTCCGCCCAACGGCCGCACCGCGAAGGCTGCCGCCAGCGTGCCGAAGGTGGCGATCAGGCCGACTGCGCTGGAGCTGTCATTGGGGTAGAACACCTGCGCGACCGTGGTGGCCAGGAAGCCGTAGATGCCGAAGTCGTACCACTCCATGAAGTTTCCGACAGCGGTGCCTGCGATCGACCGACGCATCGATTTCGGATCCGAGACTCGGATGTCGTCGCGTGCCCACTGTCGGCGGCGGGTGTGTGCACCGCCGCCGGATCGGCCCTTGGTATCCACTGCAAGCAACGTATACCAACTCCGGACGGAGTTCCGGGTGGGATCGGCGCCCTGTCGGTTTTGAGCGAGCCCTCTACGATGGCGGGCATGCGCAGGCTCCCCGTCGTCGTGACCGTTGCGAGCGCCGCCGCTGCCCTGGTCGCCGGTTGTTCACCCACTCCGTCCGAGTCGGTTACGACGACGTCCGGTATCTTGTCTTCGTCAGCGCCGTCCTCATCAGCGAGGTCGACGGCGGCGCCGGTACCTGCATCGACATCTCCCGCGACGACCACTCCGACGCCGGCGAAGAAGGCCAGTGAGCCACTGCCGGACGCCTCGGCGATCCTCAAGGAATCCGGCACTGTGACAGCAGAACTGGACAGCGTGCATCTGACCATGTCGGTGTCCGGCAATATCGAGAATCTGCCGATCATCGCGCTCGACGGCGATGTCACCCGGGTGCCCGACTCCGCGGCCAAGGGCTACGCCAAGATCGCCTACCGCGGCGGCCCGGCCTACGTCCGGTTCGTGATGTTCGGCGGCGATCTGTACGTGTCGCAGGAGCCTCGCCGGTGGGTCGACTACGGGCCGGCGGAGAACTTCTACGACGCGGCGAAGATTCTCAGTCCGGACACCGGACTCGCTGACCTGCTGACCGACTTCATCGATCCCGAGGTGTCGGGCCGCGAGACGATCGACGGCGTGCACACCGTCCGGATCACCGGCGAGGTTTCGGCGGCGGCGGCGAAGAAGATCATGCCGCAACTACACGCCGGGAAGCGCACGCCGTGCGCGGTCTGGATCCAGGAGACCGGCGATCACCAGCTGGTTCAGCTGCAGCTGGCCTCCGGCGCCGACGACGACGTGCAGATGACCTTCTCGAAGTGGAATGAGCCGGTGACCGTCGGCAAACCCCGGGTCTAGCGACCGGCTTCGGGAGTTATCCCCAGTTCGCCCTTCTTCCACGATCGCCCGTGCGCGGGGCGGTCGACCCGACCCGATTGTCGGGCTGTCTCGGCTCAATGGGTGCAGCGCCGGCGGGATCGCCCCGCCCGCCTTCAGGAAGGAAGCACACCATGTACGAGACAATGCTGACCGTGGTCGGCAACATCGCGACCGACCCCGTCCGCCGCCGGGCGGGGGAGCACGAAGTGATCAAGTTCCGGGTCGCCAGCAACTCGCGGCGACGCAACCCCGACGGCAGCTGGGAGACGGGCAACTCGTTGTTCGTCACGGTCAACTGCTGGGACAAGCTGGTCGCCGGGGTGGGTGCGTCGTTGAGCAAGGGCCTGCCGGTGGTCGTGGTCGGCAACGTCTTCACCAGCGAGTACGAGGACAAGGACGGCGCGCGCCGGTCCTCATTGGAGATGCGAGCGACGGCGGTGGGTCCCGACCTGGCGCGTTGTTCGGCTCGGGTGGAGAAGTTCATCGCGGTCGGGCCCGACATTCCGCCGGCCGCTGCGCCCGTCGTCGAGGCCGACGAACAGGAGCCCGATGCCGATGACGCCGAGATGGACGGGATGGCGCTGACCGCCTGAGCGCAGCCGACGGCCGGGTGCGGCCACCCCCTAGGATGGTCGGCGAGTAATTCCGCGAGACCAGGAGGCGACACCCCGGCATGGCTGAGTTCATCTACACGATGAGGAAGGTCCGCAAGGCGCACGGCGACAAGGTCATCCTCGACGACGTCACGTTGAGTTTCCTGCCGGGAGCCAAGATCGGTGTGGTCGGCCCCAACGGCGCCGGCAAGTCGAGCGTCTTGCGGATCATGGCGGGTCTGGACACCGCCAACAACGGCGACGCGTTCCTGGCCCCGGGGGCCAGCGTGGGCATCCTGCAGCAGGAGCCGCCGCTGGACGACACCAAGACCGTCCGGGAGAACGTCGAAGAGGGCGTGCCGATCAAGGCCAAGCTCAATCGGTACAACGAGGTCGCCGAGCTGATGGCCACCGACTACTCCGACGAGCTGATGGAGGAGATGGGCAAGCTCCAGGAGGAGCTCGACGCCGCCGACGCCTGGGACATCGACTCGCAGCTCGAACAGGCGATGGACGCGCTGCGCTGCCCGCCGCCCGACGAGCCCGTCACCCACCTCTCGGGGGGCGAGCGCCGGCGGGTGGCCCTGTGCAAGTTGCTGCTGGCCAAGCCCGACCTGCTGCTGCTCGACGAGCCCACCAACCACCTCGACGCCGAGAGCGTGCTCTGGCTCGAGCAGCACCTGGCCTCCTATCCGGGCGCGATCCTGGCGGTCACTCACGACCGCTACTTCCTGGACAATGTGGCGCAGTGGATCCTCGAACTCGACCGAGGCCGGGCCTACCCGTATGAGGGCAACTACTCGACCTACCTGGAGAAGAAGGCCGAGCGCCTCGAGGTGCAGGGCAAGAAGGACCAGAAGCTGCAGAAGCGGCTCAAGGACGAACTCGCCTGGGTGCGTTCGGGCGCCAAGGCTCGGCAGGCGAAGAACAAGGCCCGCCTCGGCCGGTACGACGAGATGGTCGCGGAGGCCGAGAAGACCCGCAAGCTCGACTTCGAGGAGATCCAGATCCCGACCCCGCCGCGGTTGGGCAGTGTGGTCGTCGAGGTGGAGAATCTGGACAAGGGCTTCGATTCGCGCCAGCTGATCAAGGATCTGTCGTTCACGCTGCCGCGCAACGGCATTGTCGGTGTGATCGGCCCCAACGGCGTCGGTAAGACGACCCTGTTCAAGACCATCGTCGGTCTGGAGGAGCCGGACAGCGGCACGGTCAAGGTCGGTGAGACAGTCAAGCTGAGCTACGTCGACCAGTCCCGCGCGGGTATCGACCCGAAGAAGACGGTCTGGGAAGTGGTCTCCGACGGGCTGGACTACATCCAGGTCGGACAGAACGAAATCCCCTCCCGCGCTTACGTTTCGGCGTTCGGATTCAAGGGCCCCGACCAGCAGAAGCCGTCCGGCGTGCTCTCCGGTGGTGAACGCAACCGGCTGAACCTGGCGTTGACCCTCAAAGAGGGCGGGAACCTGATCCTGCTTGACGAGCCGACCAACGACCTCGATGTCGAAACGCTCAGCTCGCTCGAGAACGCCCTCGAACAGTTCCCCGGGTGCGCCGTCGTCATCAGCCACGACCGCTGGTTCCTCGACCGCACCTGCACCCACATCCTGGCCTGGGAGGGTGACGACACCAACGAGGCCAAGTGGTTCTGGTTCGAGGGCAACTTCGGTGCCTACGAGGAGAACAAAGTGGAACGGCTCGGCGCCGATGCGGCCCGTCCGCACCGAGTGACCCACCGCAGACTGACCCGCGACTAATGTGAACCCGGTAGCGGCAGCTGCCGGAACTCACGCGGGGCGGGGAGGGTTCAGATGACGGGGTCCATTCCACACGGATCGATGGCCTGGACACGTTTCACCGATCCATCCGATGTTCCCGAGTGGGTAGCCGCCGCCTACATCGAGAGCTATCGCGGCCCGCACAGCGACTCGCTGGGCGTCGATGACTCAGAAGCCGACTCGGCCGGCCGTGCCGCGGCGGCCGCAGTGGTTACCCCGGCGGTGCTGGCCGCCCACGCGCGGTTGGCGCGCGAACGCCCGGGTGCGGCAACCAGGGTCGCTGTCTACGCCGCCGACGATCCGGCCGGCTTCGGCCCGGCGCTTCAGATGATCACCGAACACGGCGGCATGCTGATGGACTCGGTCGCGGTACTGCTGCACAGGCTCGGGGTCGCCTACCTAGGGATCATGACCCCGGTGTTCACCGTGCAGCGCGATGCCGCCGGTGAATTGTCCAGTGTGGAGCCGAATTCCGCGGGCTTGAGTGGCGGTTCGAGCCTCGCCTCACCAGGCACCGAAGCCGGCGCCGAGACCTGGATCCACGTCCAGCTCTCGCCGTCGGTCAGCCACGGCACCCTGACCGAGATCGAGCAACTGCTGCCGCATGTGATGGCCGATGTCCGTCAGGTCGCCGCGGATTCCACCGCGATGCGCGAGGCGCTCGACGCCCTGGCCGCTGAGGTCGAAGCCGACGCGCACGGTCACTACGACGCCCCGGACCGTAACGAGGTGGCCAAACTGCTGCACTGGCTGGCTGATGGGCATTTCGTACTGCTCGGCTACCAGCGCGGGGTGGTGCAGGACGGGCGGGTGCTGGTCGAGGACGCCGACCGGATGGGGGTGCTGCGGGTGCGGGCGTCCTTGCGGCCCAGGCTCACCGGCGACAAGTTGCTCACCCTGGCGCAGGCCACCGTTCCCAGCTACATGCGGTTCGGTTCACGCACCTACGTCGTGGTGATCCGGGAGGACACCGGCGAGAGCATCGTCGCGCATCGCTTCGTGGGGTTGTTCACCGCCGGAGCCATGAACGCCGACGTCTTCGAGATACCGGTGATCTCCCATACCGTGCGCGAAGCGCTCGCTCTGGCCGAGAGCGAGCCCGGCCACCCCGGTCAGCTACTGCTCGACATCATCCAAACCGTCCCGCGCTCAGAGCTTTTCGCGGTCGACGCCGCCCAGCTTCTCAAGATGGCGATGGCGGTCTCGGATCTGGGGTCGCGGCGCGGTGCGCTGCTGTTCCTGCGCGGTGACCGAACCGGGCGATTCGTGTCCTGCTTGGTCTACCTGCCGCGGGACCGCTACACCACCCCGGTCCGGCTGCAGATGGAGGACATCCTGGTCGGTGAGTTCGCCGGGACCGGCGTCGAATACAGTGCCCGGGTCAGCGAAGCCCCCTGGGCGCTGGTGCATTTCATGGTCCGGCTCTCCGACGAACCGCAGGCGCGCACCGTCGACGTCTCCGAGGCCAACCGGGTTCGGATCCAGGGACGGCTGACCGAGGCCACCCGCACCTGGGCGGATCGGATGGTCGGCCTGGCGGACGGTGCGCTGACCGAGGCGCAGGCGCAGCACTACGCGGGGGCGTTCGCCGAAACCTATAAGCAGGCGGTCACGCCGGCCGAAGCCGTCGATGACATAGCAATCATCGAGCAGTTGTCGGACGACTCGGTGAAGTTGGTGTTCACCCACTACGGCGAGGCCGACGGAAGTCAGTTGGCCTGGTTTCTCGGCGGGCACGGCGCGTCGTTGAGTCAACTGCTGCCGATGCTGCAATGCATGGGGGTGGCGGTACTCGACGAGCGGCCATTCACCGTCACCCGCGCTGACGGTCTACTGGTGTGGATCTACAAGTTCAGGGTGTCGGCGCACCCCAGCATCGATATCCCGGAGACCGGAGCCGAACGCGACGCCGCCGAGCAACGCTTCGCCGACGGTGTCACCGCGATCTGGGAGGGCAGAGTCGAGGTCGACCGGTTCAATGAGTTGGTGCTGCGAGCCGGACTGACCTGGCAGCAGGTGGTGGTGCTACGCGGCTACGCAAAATACTTGCGCCAGGCCCGTTTTCCCTACAGCGAGAGTCACATCGCATCGGTGCTCAACGAACATCCGGGGACCGCGCGGGCATTGGTGGAGTTGTTCGAGGCGCTGTTCGTCCCGTCCCGGCCGGCCGGCGGCCGTGATGCGCAAGCCGCTGCCGCGGCTGTCTCGGCCGGCATCGACGCTGTGGTCAGCTTGGACACCGACCGGGTGCTGCGCGCGTTCGCCTCGCTGATCCAGGCCACCATTCGAACCAACTACTTCATCACCCGACCCGATTCGGCTCGCGCGCAGAACATTCTGGCGTTCAAGCTCGAGGCGCGCCTGATCGACGAACTTCCCCTGCCGCGTCCCAAGTTCGAGATATTCGTGTACTCACCCCGCGTCGAGGGGGTACATCTGCGATTCGGCTTCGTGTCCCGCGGCGGGCTGCGCTGGTCGGACCGGCGGGAGGACTTCCGCACCGAGATCCTCGGGCTGGTCAAGGCCCAGGATGTGAAGAACGCCGTCATCGTCCCGGTCGGGGCCAAGGGCGGATTCGTGGTGAAGAACCCGCCGCTGCCCACCGGTGACGCCGCGCTCGACCGTGACGCCACCCGCACCGAAGGAGTGGCCTGCTACCGGCTGTTCATCTCCGGACTGCTGGAGATCACCGACAACGTCGACCACGCCACCGGTGCGATCAGCACGCCGGTGCAGGTGGTGCGCCGCGACGGCGACGACGCCTACCTTGTGGTGGCCGCCGACAAGGGCACCGCCAGTTTCTCCGACATCGCCAACGACGTCGCGAAGTCCTACGGATTCTGGCTCGGCGACGCCTTCGCCTCCGGCGGCTCGGTCGGCTACGACCACAAGGAGATGGGCATCACCGCCAAGGGTGCATGGGAGGCGGTCAAGCGGCACTTCCGGGAGATGGGCGTGAACACCCAGACCGAGGAGTTCACCGTCGTCGGTGTGGGGGACATGAGCGGCGACGTATTCGGCAACGGAATGCTGCGCAGCCGACACATCCGGCTACTGGCTGCGTTCGACCACCGGCACATCTTTCTCGACCCCGATCCGGACCCGGCTCACTCCTTCGCTGAACGGCAGCGGATGTTCGACCTGCCCCGATCCAGTTGGGACGACTACGACAAGTCGCTGATCAGCGAAGGCGGCGGCATCTACCCGCGCGATCTGAAATCGGTTCCGGTCAGTCCACAGGTGGTAGCGGTGCTGGGTCTCGACGAGGGCACCACCGAGCTGACCCCGCCGGCACTGATCCGCGCGATCCTGCGCGCGCCGGTCGACCTGCTGTTCAACGGCGGCATCGGCACCTACGTCAAAGCCGAGACCGAATCCGACGCCGACGTCGGTGACCGCGCCAACGATCAGGTCCGGGTCAATGGAAATCAAGTGCGCGCCAAGGTGATCGGCGAAGGCGGCAACCTGGGCGTCACGCCGCTGGGCCGCGTCGAGTTCGACCTGGCCGGCGGCCGGATCAACACCGACGCGATGGACAACTCCGCGGGGGTGGACTGCTCCGACCACGAGGTCAACATCAAGATCCTGATCGACTCCCTGGTCACCGTCGGCAAGGTGGACCCGGCCGACCGGGCGCAGCTGCTGGCGTCGATGACCGACGAGGTCAGCGCGCTGGTACTGGCCGACAACACCGCCCAGAACGATCTGATGGGCACCAGCCGCGCCAACGCCGCCAGCCTGCTGCCGGTGCACGCAGACCAGATCCGGCACCTGGTCGCCGACCGCGGCCTCAACCGGGAACTGGAGGCGTTGCCGTCGGAGAAGGAGATCGATCGGCGTACCGACGCCGGGCTGGGGCTGGCCTCACCCGAGCTGGCCACGCTGATGGCCCACGTCAAGCTGACCCTCAAGGCCGAGGTGCTGGCCAGCGACCTGCCGGATCAGGACGTGTTCGCCGCCCGGTTGCCGCAGTACTTCCCGGTCGCGCTGCAGCAGCGGTTCGCCGACGAGATCCGCACGCACCAACTGCGCCGCGAGATCGTGGCGACCATGCTGATCAACGACGTGGTGGACACCGCCGGGATCACCTACGCCTTCCGGATCACCGAGGATGCCGGCGTCGACCTGATCGATGCGGTGCGGGCGTATGTGGCCACCGACGCGATCTTCGGGGTGGGGGAGCTGTGGCGCCGGATCCGCGCGGCCGGCGAACAGGACGGCCTGCCGGTGGCGGTGACCGATCGGATGACGCTGGATCTGCGTCGGCTGATCGACCGGGCCGGGCGCTGGTTGCTCAACTATCGCCCGCAGCCCCTGGCGGCGGGTGCCGAGATCAACCGGTTCGCCGAGCAGGTGCGCCAGTTGACGCCGCGGATGGCCGAATGGCTGCGCGGCGACGACGCGGGCATCGTCGCCGAGCACGTCGGCGAGTTCCGGGCCCAGGGGGTGTCCGAAGAGCTGGCCGTCGACGTCGCCGTCGGCCTGTATCGCTACAGCCTGCTCGACATCATCGACATCGCCGACATCGCCGAACGCGATGCCGCCGAGGTGGCAGACACCTACTTCGCTTTGATGGATCGGCTCGGCACCGACGGACTGCTGACCGCGGTCGCCGAGCTGCCCCGCGCAGACCGTTGGCATGCGTTGGCGCGGTTGGCGATCCGTGACGACATCTACAATTCGGTGCGAACGCTGTGCCGGGATGTGCTGGCGGTCGGAGAACCGGACGAGGACGGGGTGCAGAAGATCGCCGAGTGGGAATCGACCAACGGGTCACGGGTGGAGCGGGCGCGGCGCACGCTGACGCAGATCTATGACTCCGAGCAGCGGGATCTGGCCACGCTGTCGGTGGCGGCGCGGCAGATCCGCAGCATGACCCACGCCAGCGGTCAGGTATCGGCTTCATGACCGCCAAACCAGGTTTCGTCGCGGCGGTTCCGGTGCGCTGGTCGGACATCGACATGTACCAGCACGTCAACCACGCGGTGATGGTCACCATCCTCGAAGAGGCGCGGGTGCCGTTCCTGTCACCGGCGTTCGCGGTCGACATCACCGAAGTCGGCCTGCTGATCGCCGAGGTGAAGATCGGCTACAAAGGCCAACTGCGGCTGACCGATTCGCCGGTACAGGTGACGATGTGGATCTCGCGGCTGCGTGCGGTGGACTTCACCATCGGCTACGAGGTGCGCTCGGTGCACGCCGCACCGGACTCCAAGCCGGCGGTGATCGCCGAGACCCAGTTGGCCGCGTTCAGCATCGATGAGCAGAAGCTGGTGCGGCTGTCGCCGGAGCACCGGGCCTACCTGGAGAAATTCGTGCACTGAGCTGCAACAGGCATCGAAATGTCGATAAAGTTTGGCGCACCATGAGCGACGACGCCAGTTCTCTTCCCGCGGAGGCACGGGCCCGTGTGCTCATCGACCAGCAGCTCACCCAGGCCGGTTGGCAGGTTCAGGACAAGAAGAACCTCAATCTGTTTGCCGGTCAGGGAATTGCGGTCCGCGAGGTCATCATGAAAGCCGGGCACGGCCGGGTCGACTACCTGCTGTACGTCGACAAGGCCGTCGTCGGCGTCATCGAGGCGAAACCGGCAGGCACGCCGCTGTCGGGAGTCGAATGGCAGTCGGCCATGTATGCCGACGGGCTCCCCGCAGACGTGCGGCTCAAAGCGACGACCCGGGACGGCCGGCTACCGTTCGTCTTCGAGGCATCGGGCGTCGAAACCCACTTCACCAACGGTTTCGACCCGGCGCCGCGGGCCCGGCTGATCTTCAACTTTCCGCAACCGGCCACCTTGGCCCGAATCCTGCGGGACGCGCAGAATCCGCGCGAGCGCCCGACGTGGCGTGCCAAGGTCCGCGACCTGCCGGCTCTGGACACCACCGCGCTGCGCCCTGCACAGATCACCGCCATCAACGGCGTCGAAACCAGCCTGGCCGATCAGCGCTTCGACCGGTCCCTGGTACAGATGGCGACCGGCGCCGGTAAGACCTATACCGCCGTCACCGAGGCCTACCGGCTGCTCAAGCACGGTGGTTTTCACCGAGTGCTGTTCCTGGTCGACCGGAACAACCTCGCCGATCAGACGCTGGCGGAGTTTCAGAACTACCGCACCCCCGACGACGGACGCCGATTCACCGAGCTCTACAACGTCGCCAAACTGTCCAGTGCGGGGCTGCTGGGGTCGACCAAGGTGTCGATCTCGACGATCCAGCGGGTCTACAAGTTCCTGAATGAGGGTGAAGTCAGCGACGCCGACGATCCCGGCCTCGACGAGTTCACCCCGGACGTCCCGGTGACCGTCGCCTACAGCGCCGCCCTTCCCCCGGAAACGTTCGACCTGGTCATTGTGGACTTTTCCTCTCGCCCCAACGGTGTGCGACACGTACGCCGATACGGGGAAATACGGCTGTGTCACACACCTCGGAGGTACTGTTCACGACACGAGGCAAGGGTTGCTGAACATCGACCTGTTAAGGGGTGCGAGTGCATTCGGGAACGCTGGAGTACTTCGTCCAAGCCGTGAACCACAAAGACCATTCGCAGAGCTTCTCGATATTCGATGTCAGCACCGCGAGGATCCACGCCCGCAGTGACCGCTGGCTGAGAACCTTTTCCGAAGGCACCCAGCGCACCTACGCCTACCACCTTGTTGATCACCTGCGCTGGCTCAAGGCAGTCAACGTGTCCGAGGAGGCGGTGAGTCTCGATGACCTCCGCAGGTACATGGCGCTGTGTGGTGCCGAGCATGCTGGGCCATTGGGTTCCCCGTGGCTCGACGCACCACTTAGCGGGGCTGCGTTGCAAGTCCGCGCGGCGGCACTCAAGGGCTACTACCTCGATGTCACGTCGCGCGAGAACATCAATGAGGGGTTGAAGACGCAGCTCACCGAGACTCAGCTGCCGACCCGCGCTCTGAAGGATAAGCAGTTCCTTGCCCACGTATCCGGCCAGGACGCGCCGGCGAATCTGCTTGCGCCGCAGTCACCTCCGCGACGTCATCCTCGCCTCGTGCCTGACGGGGTGACGGCTGCGCTGATTGATACCGTGAACACTGCCCGCGATCGCATGATCGTGACCTGGCTTAACGACTCCGGCATACGAGTTGGCGAACTATGCGGGCTACACCACGCTGATCTGCACTTGCGGGCCAACCATGAATGCGGTGAAGAAAGACTCGCCCATTTCCACGTCGTCAAGCGTTCGAACCCCAATCGTGCGCGGGCCAAACGCGGTCAACCAGGCCGGCTGGAAGACGGCGTCGTCCGCGGCGGCAGCGTCCGCTACGCCAGCCCGGCCATGATCGAGACGTATCTGGAATACCTAACCGACGAATATTTTGACGTGCGGGGCTTGGCGACAAGCAATCTCGTGCTCGTGCAGCTACAGAACGATATCGGCATGCCGCTCTCAACTCACGGGGTGCGCCAGATGCTGAGGCGAGCTGGACGACGGGCCGGGGCCGGAAGGTGCGCCCGCACTCGTTCCGCCACACGTGGGCGACCGCCTTGACCGAGGCAAGCGGCATACCCGCACTCACCGCGAAGGCCGGTGGCTGGACGAGCGCGAAGACCGTTGAAGAAACCTACCTCCACCTCGCGGCCAGCGAGATCGTCAGCGAGTCTTTGCAACGCGTGTGGAGCCGGAACGGCGCATGAGTGGCCCCAACAAAGCCGTATACGAGGACACGGCGGTGATTGCGTCCGCTGCAGCCAGGCCGTTGAGCCTCTCGACCGTCGATGCGTTCATGAAACTCTCGCCCTTGCAGCGGTTCGAAGAACTCGTTGCGGGACCGCACTTCCCCGAATGCCTTCGCGCAGAACCAATCATATTTGACGGCCACGACCAGATCTACGGATACCTGTGCGACATCCCCGACTGCGAACTCGTCGCGTCGGGCAAAGCGTTCTGCGAAACACACCGACGCGAGCGGGTCGCCGCGGGGAAAAACGGTATATCAGAACCGGATTGGCGGAAGCAGGCCTCTCCGCACCACTCTCCCGAACACATCGACACATCGGGCGCCGGTAAGGTTTCTTTAGCCGGCTTGCCGCCACTGGCGGCCGCAGAGATCCGGTATGCGCTCTATGCCAACGCGACGTCACCTCGACCAACAAAATGGGACCCAAGATGCTTGCGTGCGCTGATTGAGGGCCTCGGAGAGAAGTGTGTCGCGTCGATCATGGAGATCGACACCACGAAGCGTCCACCTGGGCGAGGAAAAAAGGGGACTCTGAAGCGCTGGCCGAAGTACAGCGACGCCTGCGAGATCATGATCGCCGTGATGCAGGGTCACTGCGCGCCGGTGCATGTCACCCGCACAGAGAGCCGCCAGCTAGGCTATGTCGACCCGTTGCATTGGGGCTTTCGCCTCAAGGACCGCCGGAGACCATTCGACCTCAGGGCCATCACCCAGGGCTGGCTACGCACACTGACTTGGGATCTCATCGCAGCGATCTTCGATTCCCCGGATCGACCCCGAACCGCATCATCTCTAGAGCAGCTCAGACGCTGTTCGGTGACCCTCAGCGCCTACTTGGAAGGGTCCGTTCCAGATGGCGGTGCGGACGCCTCCCGACTCACTGAGGACGTCGGTCGGTCCTTTGTTGCCGATCTCACTCGTCGTGCACGGAACGGCGAGCCGCAGCTCGGCCTTTATCTGCCAGATGGGCAGCCGAGTATTGCCACGGACCTTAGCAAGTCATTGACGTTCAACGGGCTTAGGCGGCTCATGCGCTACGCGCTGGAGAGCGGTATCGCCGACGTCATCGGGTTGCGCAGAGAATTCATGCTCGTTTTCCCGGAAGGAAGAACGCAGTACTCCAAGCGACCCCGACCGTTGAGCGATGAAGTCTTCAAGCACCTAATTTCGCCTACGAACATGAAACTGCTTGCTGCCAAGGACATCAATGATCTTGGTATCGAAGACATCTGGTTCATTCAGATCCGCGTGGGGCGACGGATCGGCGAAGTCGTCAATCTTCGCTACGACTGCGTGAGCGAGCACCTAGACCGCAAATACGCGTGGTTCGATATGACGAAGGTGAACCAGCTCGACTACGGCGTCCTGATACCCGACGACGTGTTCCGGGTAATCCGTGAACGCCAGAAGAAGACTGCCGAGAAGTATCGGCTCAAGCATGGCGCTGCGCCTACCGGGAAGACGGCGCAGAATATAGCGTTGTTCCCCAGCGCCACGAGGAACTCGGACTTCGTGAACGCCATAGCAATTGCGACCTTTCAGGCCCGCTTCAAGCAATGGCTGGAAGAGATCGAGCTACCAGGGCACGTAAGCCACCAGGCCCGCCACACCCTCGCAACGCGGCTCGTCGATGCCGGCGCACCCATGGTCGTGGTGAAGCAAATACTCGGCCATGTATCCGAACGGATGTCGGAGCACTACACGCTCATCTCGTCGTCCAAGATCGAGCCCTACCTGCAGCAGGTGTGGGTTAAGGGATCCGGCAGCAGCGCACCTGGCGAACTCGTGCGGACTCCGGATTCATCGACCCCGTCCGCCATTCAATCCAAAATGATTGACATAGCTGCACTTCCGACCGAGGGTGGCCTTTGCACCTTCAAGCCCGTCGTGGGCGGCGCCGAATGCCCGCGAGGACGGCGCTGTACCGATTGCGAAGACTTCGTCCTCACCGGTGCGGATTACGCCTACTGGAAACGTCAAGAGGAACGGTGGGCAACGTACGCAGAGAACGCACCAGATCATTCCTCAAGGGCCTACGTCTACGGCCTGTTCCAAAGCTCGTCGCTGGCCATCGCCGGCCTGGAGAGGGCGCTCTCGACCCTCGGGCTGCTAGAGCAGGCGAAGAACCTGGACCTGCGCAACCCGTACCAGGACTTCTTCGACCCGATCTGGAACCACGGTTGGCGGTCATCGGATCTCATCGACCTCACCGAACGGTCCACCACAATTGACCACGATGCCGAAGGCGCAACGACCGAAAAAGAAGGCGAAGGAGCAGCGTGACCGAGAAGCCAGGCCCGCCCCTCGCGGCGATCGACGCTCGCAAAAAGGACTCCCGGGCGAAGGTGGCCAGCGTCGAGCAAGCCCTGAAGCGGCTACTTAAACAGAAGGTGACGGAGATCGACAAGTCTCATCTCGCCGCCCTAGCTGGTTGTTCACGAACCTTCCTCTACCAGAACCAGGATGCCCGGAAGCTCATCGCGCAAGCAGAGATTCGTATGAAGGCCTCGCCCGTGAAAGACGCTCCCGCATCGGACACGGTCGACGAAGCCAATTGGCGCGAACGAGCGCTCTTCGCCGAGCAGCAACTGCGCTCCCTCCGGGAGAAAAACAACTCGTTGACACGAACGGTGGCCGACCTGCTCGGTCAGCTCCGCGATCCCGACGGGACATGGGTAGAAGACGACAGAGAACAACTACGGCAGCAAAACACGACATTGCGTGCGGCCCTGGCCGCGGAGCGCCTCGCCCGTTCTGACGCCGAGCGGCGACTCGAAGCGTCTCGGTCGAACGTGCGTCACCTGCGTCGGAAGGAAGCCGACAAGCTCTTCAATGGAATCAACTAGAACTATCGGACCGGATTTGACCTGCTTGTTTGTAAGCTCGACCAGTAGGGAGGTGAGGTAAGCGGTGACGGAAACCAGCGGGGGTGTTGCGCCGGCGCTATTTCAAGCCAGCCCGGAGCAGATCAAGGACCGCAACCGCGTCCGGGATCTCGCCGAGGTCTACACCCACTACCGCGAGGTCACCGCGATGCTCGACCTGGTACCGGACATGTTCCCCAGCGAGGACGCCCCCGATAACCTCGACAAAACCTTCCTCGAGCCGGCCGCAGGTCACGGCAACTTCCTGGTCGAGATCTTGCGCCGCAAACTGGCCGTGGTGACTCCCGCCCGGTATAGCTGCGAGGAGTACGAGCACCGGATCCTGCGCTGTCTGTCCTCGATCTATGGCATCGACATCGACTCCGAAAACGTGACCGACTCCCGGCGGCACATGCGTACCGTCATCGCCACCCACGTCGGCGACCCGGGATCCCGAACCGACGGCTTCTGGTCGGCCGTCGATGCCATCCTCACCACCAACATCATTCGCGCCGATACCCTCGCAGACGCCCAGGTGATCGAACTGGTCTCCTACCAGCCGGGCGTGGCCGGCACCTTCCTGCGGGAGTGGTCGACCCTGGAGGAGCCGGCGATGGACTCTCAACTCGATCTGTTCGACGTACTGCCTGACGAGCCGCAACGTGACGAGATTCCGGTGCACTACACGCAACTGGCTGCTAACCCGAAGCCGTTGGCCGTCAAGGGGAAGAGGCGATGACAGATGTCCTGCACCGCCGGTTCGGCAACCATGTGCCCGACATTCTCGACTGCCTAGCGCAACTGTCCAACGACGAGGTTCCGACGCCGCCGAAGGTGGCGCGCGACATGCTCAGTTTGCTTCCTACCGAGGTGTGGACCAAACCTGACTACAAGTGGCTCGACCCGTTCAGCAAGTCAGGGGTGTTCCTACGGGAGGTGGCCGAACGACTGCTGGACGGACTGGCCGGGTGGGAGCCAGATTTCGAGAAGCGCCGCGATCACATTTTCCGCAACATGCTCTACGGGGCCGCGATCACCACCATGACCGGCATGATCTCCCGCCGCAGCCTTTACTATGCGCGCGACGCATCGAGCGACCAATCGGTGGTGAAGTTCGACAATCCCAGCGGCAATCTTCCGTTCGTGCCCGCGGCGCACACCTTTGTCAATGACCGCTGCACGATCTGCCGCGCGCCGGCCGGCCTGGAACGCGAGGGACGCGAGAATTATGCCTACTCGTTCATCCACGGCGCCTACCCCACGGAGGAGATGAAAGACATGCAGTGGGACGTGATAGTCGGGAACCCGCCCTACCAAGTCGGCACCGAAGGCTACGGGGCCACTGCGTCGACGGTCTATCACCTGTTCGTCGAGAAGGCCATCGCCATGGATCCACGATATGTAGTCATGATCACTCCATCGCGCTGGTTCTCCGGGGGCAAGGGCTTGAATGAGTTCCGGGACAAGATGCTTTGCGACCGTCGTATCGCGAAGCTGGTCGACAACCCGAGGATTTTCGACTGCTTCCCTGGGGTGAAGATCCGAGGCGGGGTCAGCTACTTCCTGTGGGACCGCGACCATGACGGACCATGTGAGTTCACCACCCGTATCGAAGGCCGCGTCGTGTCCGTTGCTACTCGTGATCTGGGCGACGGGGACGGGGTTCTGGTCCGCGACAGCCGGGCAATACCCATCATCAAGAAAGTTCAGGAACGGGCGACGGAGATGGCCGAGGCGCGATGCACGGTGACCAAACCGTTCGGCCTGACGATGCGGTCCAACTACAAGGGCAGTGTCCCCGATTCTTTCGAGGGCGCCATCCCGTTGATCTACAACAACCGCATCGGCTACAGCCGGCCTGACCAGATCCAACGCAACCATCAGTGGATCAACCGCTGGAAGGTACTACTGCCGCGTGCCTCCAGCGGAGACACTCCCATAGACGAGCACGGCCGCATTGTCGATGTCGTCCTCGGTGAGCCGATCGCCCTTGCGCCGGGCTCGGCATGCACACAGACCTACTTCATCGCGGGAATGTTCGATACCAAAACCGAGACAGAGAACTACGCTCACTACCTCGCCACCAAGTTCGTCCGATTCCTGGTTCTGCAGCGGAAGACGACCCAGGACCTGACGGCTGATTGCTTTCGGTTCGTCCCAATGCTGGATATGACGAGGCGCTGGACCGACGACGACCTGTACACGCAGTTCGACCTGAGCCCGGGCGAAATCGACTACATCGAGTCCAGCATCAAACCCAGGTCGGTCAACCTCTCGCTCGATTCTCCGATCCCCGCATCTCACCTGCCCGGCGGATACAAGTACCGCGTGATCGACGACCAGGAAACAACCGACGACGAGGATGAGGAGTGACGGCTCTCGACGAGGAGGCATCGCTACTGCCGGAGGATGTCGAGACCGTCGGTTCCACCGGAGTCCCGCGCCGCATTTACGCCTACACCCTGCCCGGTAAGGATGTCCAGCCGTGGGAACGGACGGTCGGCGGAACCCACGTCAGCGGAACGGGTCTGATTAAAGTCGGCGACACAACGAAAGCTGATGTGCTCCAGCGCATCAAGCAGCAGCTTGGTACCGCTTTCCCGCACCTCGAAGGGGTGACGCTGCTGCTGGACGTAGAGGCTCAGCGCAATGATGGCAGCGCCTTTCGCGACCACGACGTCCACCGCGCACTGGTCGCTAAGGGCGTCCGCAAGGACGCTGAGTGGTTCGAGGCCACCGTCGAAGAAGTACAGGCCGCGATCGTCGCGGTCCGCAACGGCCAGTCCTACGACGGGACCCGCACCGCCGACTTCGGGATGCGCCCGGAGCAGGAGGAGGCGGTAGCCCAGACCGCCGGCTACTACCGCTCCCACGCTGATGACGGGCACGCCCCGCGGTTTCTGTGGAACGCCAAGATGCGCTTCGGCAAGACCTTCACCACCTACCAGCTCGCCCGTGAGATGGGCTGGAAGCGCGTCCTGGTGCTCACTTACAAACCCGTGGTTCAGACCGCGTGGAAAGAGGACCTGCTCACCCACGTCGATTTCGAGGGCTGGCGATTCGTGGACCGAGAGTCTTCGCCGGAGGACCGCGACGCCGCGGCTGACGCCCCCGAGACGGTGGTCTGGTTCGCCTCGTTCCAGGACATGCGCGGTAGAACTGTAGATGGGAATATCAAGCAGCACAACGAGGTAATCCACCTCATCGACTGGGACGTCATCGTCCTTGACGAATACCATTTCGGTGCTTGGCGCGATTCGGCTCGCGAGCTGTACGACCCTACGGACGCCGAGATCGCCGAGGCCGAGGAACCCGACGACTCGGTCACTGAGGACGATCTGGGTCTGTCTAGCCGCCACTACTTGTACCTGTCGGGAACCCCGTTTCGTGCGATCACTAACGGTGAGTTCACCGAGGATCAGATCTTCAACTGGACCTACGTCGACGAGCAGCGCGAGAAGGAACGCTGGGACATTGCCACCGAACCCAACCCCTACATCGACCTGCCGGGAATGCAGATCTTCAGCTACGACATTGGTGGAGACGCCGAAAAGTGGGCTGTCGACGGGGAATTCGACGGCTTCTCGCTCAACGAATACTTCAGGGCCAAGAAGGTCGTACCGAGATCTGCCTCCACCGCGCCCGGGGCATATTTGTTCGAGGATCCCGACCGGGTATTCGAGTTCCTTGAGATGCTGCGCGGCACGCTGCCGGAGCAGATGAAGCTGCAGATCGTCGGCGGGCAGAAGCCGCCGTTCCCCTACCAGGCGCCGGTGTTCGCGCGCGCCATCACGCACTCGGTCTGGTATCTCAACGACGTGGCCTCTTGCTTCGCCATGCGCGACGCCCTGCAGAAGCACCCATACTTCTCTACTTTCGAGATCGTGGTGGCCGCCGGTAGGGGTGTCGGGATGGGCGCCGCGGCCAAACCCCCGGTGACCGACGCCATCGACCGCGCCGCCAAGGCCGGCACCGGGTCAATCACCCTCACCTGCGGCAAGCTGATGACCGGGGTGACAGTGCGCGAATGGGGCGCGATCCTCATGTTGCGCTCCCTGAAGTCCCCGGAAAGCTATTTCCAGGCCGCGTTCCGGGTGCAGTCACCGTGGTCAAAGCGCCTCCCGGATGGGACCGTGGAGGTGCTCAAGGACCCGGTGTACGTCTTCGAGTTCGATCCGAACCGGGCCCTGACCCTGGTTGGCGAGTACGGCATGCGACTGGGGGCACTAGGGGATGCGACACCGCAGGAAGCTATCGGCCAGCTGCTGAATTATCTGCCGATCTTCGCCTTCGCTGGTGGCATGATGACCGAACTCGACGCCGCCGACGTGCTGAACTGGGCCACCACCGGCATCGGCGCCACCGCGCTCGCGCAGCGGTGGAACTCTCCGCTGCTGGTCAACATCAATGAACAGACCCTCACCAAGCTGCTCGACCACCCGGAGCTGCTGGAGGCCCTCGGCCGGATCGAAGATTTCCGCAACCTGGCGCAGACCGCGGAGCAGATCGTCACGTCCTCGAAGCTGCTCAAGAAGGCCAAACGGGAGAACGACCACGGAAAGCTTAATCAGGAGCAGAAGAAGGAGCAGTCCGAGATCGCCAAGCGGCGCAAGGAGATCCGGGAGAAGCTGCAGAAGCTGCTGGCGAAGATCCCGGTGTTCATGTACGTCACCCAGATCCGCGAACAGGCACTCAGAGACATCATCCTCGGGGTGGACGGCCCGCTTTTTGAACGGGTGACGGGCCTGAGCGTCGAGGATTTCAAGCTGCTCAACCAGATCGGGGTATTCAACCCCATCCATATGGACGCTGCGATCTATCAGTTCAAGGCATTCGAGGACTCCAGCCTCAAGTACGCCGACAACCCCGACGTTCCGCGTGAGGAGCGGCCGATTGGCCTGTGGGACCGCGTACTTCAGCCAGGCGAGGACATCGACGAGGTGCTAGCCGAGGTGGAAGCGGAGCAGAAAGCCGAGCCCGCGTCGGGCCAGCCACCCACTAACCCGACGGGCAAAACCAAGAAGACGCGCAGGCGGAAGAAGAAGAAATAGCTTCGGCAGGCCTCAGTTCGTTGCCTACTGTCCTGGAACAACCGATCCCGCGTCCTGCCCTTTGCGAGTCGTGCTAAGTGAAGTCGCGTCAAGGTGGGTTGCTGAGGCGTTCTCCCGAACGCTACGCGCTCCGGGTGCGACCAAGCGTTCTCGTCGGTGCCGACTTGTATGCTGCGAACCCATGACGACGATCAATTGGGAACGGATGCCCGGCGATACCGTCGAGGAGTACGTCGAGGCATTGATTTTGACCACAGTTAATCCACGCGCCATTCGTATAACCCCTTCTCGTGGCGATAAGGGGGTCGATATTCTCGCTCCTGTAGATAACGGCCTCTATGATGTGTACCAGGTAAAGCGATACACAAGGCCGTTCGGTAGATCATCCAGCGAAGAAAGGAGCATCGTAGATTCGTGGACAAGATTTATCACGGAGTTCATGCCAGCATATCCCATACGTCGCTGGAACCTGGTGATGCCGTGGAATCCTACACCCGAACGGCACAGCTGGATGCTCAATGAACTTACCGCTGGGGCAAGTATCGAACGTGATTGGCTGGGTCGAGGAGCTCTAGATTCCTGGTCTGCCGATAACCCGGCTTTAGCCGATTATTTCTTCGGTAACGGGCGCAGCGAGATGATGGAACTTTTGGCTTCCGCCCTGAATGGCGCTCGCGAGATACCCGAGGTCTCTGGCGCCGCAGTCCTCGACGCCGTATTAGCACGTGAGCAGGAGCTCAGTCGACATCTCGATGCAGTCGATCCATATTACCGTTACGAAGTTGCGGTTCGCAGCGGGCGCCTGACAGAGTCCGCGATCGATCAATTGTCGACGGTGGATCGACATGCGGCGTTGGTTACTTTTCGCGAACTCGAGGGCGACTGTTACCAGCAGGTATCGATCTATCCGAAATGCCGTGAATCCGGTCGGCTGAGGCCGATTTCGATGACAGTCAGCGTGGATCCCACGGCCGATGAGCAGGCGTTACAGGCAGCCCATGACATGCTCGCGTATGGCACTGAACCTGATGGACCCATTCCGGTCAATGTAATCCGATCCGAAGGCCCACCCGGAGCCGAAGCGTCTAGTGGGTCGGCCCTGCTCTATGTAATGAACCTAGACCAGCCGGTGCGCCCCAATTTAGAGCTTCGAATGGGTGACCGACATCTTGAGTTCGTCAACATTCGAACGACCCGCGGATTCAACGGTCTACAGGTATCAGGAGATGCTCAAGGAGGTGTGTTCAAGGTATTCATTACTTTCCATGACGGGGGTCGTACCCGAGAGATTGCGGTCGAGACAACGCCTATCGGGGGTGAACTTCCTCACGTTGTTGTACCGGGCCTCGAATTTTTGCGGGATTGGACAGCCGGGAGCGCCGCATCGCTGGCGATACCGCATGGAAGGGATTTACTGTCATTCGGCACGTTTCCGAATGCTGACACATTTCATGGTGAAAGCTGCGAATGGCTGAAAATTGCAGGGCAACTGATCCAGTTGCAATCAGTGGCTTCGCAGCAACTAGTAATGCCTACGACTCTGACTGGGTCCGAGGCGGAAGGTATTTCTGACGCGGTCCGGCTTCTCGAAGGAGAGATCATTGAGTCAGAGTGGACAGGGACGCAATTTAAACTCAGTAACCAGCAGGCTTTGAACGCCTGTCTGGAATCGGGTCCGCTCTTCCAGTTTCTGAGCTTCATTCCCTTCTCTGTCAAATACGGCGGGTCGACCTACCAATTAGAAGGAGTGGTAGCGAACTGGAGTGTAGCCCAGCTCGCCGACCCTGCGGCGGCGAACGCGGTGTCTGTGGGGGACGACATCGCCATAGTCCCCGGCCCCAACGCGAAGCTCTATCGACAGCGCGGGTTGGCGGGTCCGCCAGGTCTGGGGGTGGAATCCGAATAGCGAAGTTGCTTAACTCTTCGGAGGAGTGAATGGCGCCGATAGAATCACAGTGAGAACGCCCGTCGCGATCGTCACTCCGAATCCATAAACGGCCAGTTTGCAGAATTCGAACTTCCGCTTAGCGATCTTGGAAAGATCAACCACCTGTTGCCAAGCGTCAACTTCAATGTTGTTCCGCTGAGCGTGCTCAACAAGCTGGGCCGCGGTGACACGGGCTACGGATGGCCAGGCGAACCTATTTAGTCCTTCGTAGGGGATTTCAGATCGAGGTGCAATGGCGCGAACTACCCAAAACAACGTCCACATGAACGCCAACAGCGTGATCAAGGCTAGTCCGCCGACGACGAGATCGATCGGACATGGCTTATGCATAGCAGTCAAGACTGCGGGGGCGTTGGTGGCGAACATAGTCGCTACCACACCGAGGCCCGCTGCGAGAATGGTCGCTTTGGTGTCGCCAAAGCGGGCCCACTCTGCCATCTGATCAATAGCAGCAACACTTCCCGTCAAGTCGGGTGTCGCCGAGTTATTAGTTGTGGACTCCGGCGGCGTCAACGCAGCGTCTGAAGAACCGTAATCAGACGGCAACGAAGTCGACTCCTTCAACAGGCCACTGCCGCGTAATCCGCCACTCGCTGTAGGCAGCCAACCAGTGCGCCGCCCAGGCAGTTACCGTTGCCGCAGTGTCCCTACTGGGATCCCAGTCACCACTGTCCGCGACACACAAGCTTCCGCTCGAATACAAATGCGGCGGCCTCTGCCAGCGACGGCCGGCGTTCGCACCTAGCCGCGGCTTACTCACATGCACGCGAGGCAAACCTTGATCACGGCGAGTCATAATCAGCACCTCAAACTGACCGCGACCAGTGTTGATGGTCCCTCCCCAGGATGGCGGTAGCCCGTCTTCTGCCGGAAGATAAACAAATCCAGGGAAGGAGCTGCCCATAGCGTCGACATGGCGGGCAAGAGTATCTGGTTCGTCCCACCAATCCGAACCTTGTTGGGCAAGTGCAGCTTCCGGCTCTTCGGCACCGCCGTGAAACCTGTGTGGGGCCACTGCAGTAACCGGGCCGAATTCACGGTGGACAAACCCGGAAGGCGCTGTATCCACGTTGTCGAACACGACCTGCCCGGCTACGGTGACAAATCGTGGAACGCGGACGCCGTGATGTCTGAGAAGTGAAGGAACGGACATTATTTGATCTCCAGCTCAGTGGATTGCTATCTGACTTGTGGGGTGGCCACCGAGTTGAGCCATCGTTCCCCGGGTGTGCTGAACTGTTGTTCGCCAGCGATAGTCGTAGAATCGGTACGTGCGCTGTTTGTGGTCGCGCTGATACCGTTTCGGCGATTTCTCATGTTCAACGAGCTGCGCATCAGGCAGCAGCTGGCCTATGCCCTCGCCCGCAACTACTTCCCAGGAATTCGCCTGCTTCTCACACTTGGCTGCGAAGTTGGCCGCAAAGCCAATCACGTTGACCTCGCTATGATCCCGGCTTCCCGAACGCACGAACGTCAACCGGCCATGATCGACGCCTGCCCGAGCTTGGACCCGTCGGATCCCCACCGCCTCAAGCCGTGGGTTCAGGCCCTGCTCCACCGCGTTGAGCGCGTGGGCGCATGCCGCAAGAGCCATCGCAGCATCCACCTGTGAATCCCTACTCGGCCCGAATCCCGCGAAGAGGCCGTCGCCGCGGAGGCCGAGCGGATACCCGCCAAAGCCGAAAGTTATCTGGACAAAGGCACTTAGGACCGCGTGCGCGAGGTCAACCACTTCATCTTCGTCATCCCAGAATGAGCGCCCAGTGAAATCGGTCAGGTCGATGAACGCTACAGCCAACGCCGCCGAGCATCGATCGCCCACCTCGAGCTTCTCGAACGCCGGATGTCCCATCGCTTTGCTCTCCAACGAGGGGGAGGCTGATGCCTGAACTGACCGGTGACCCGCCTGGCGGCGCCAGAAATCGCTCATGACGGAGTCGCCGAACTGATCGACCGTCAGGACGTTCATCGGTTAGGCCGCCGATCAGCTAGTAGGTGAACCCACGCCGACACCCGTCCGCGGTCATGACGCCCGGGAGCCGAGTGGAAGCGGAACTCGTACTTTTCAGTATGCACGCACCAACCGACAGGACCGCGTAGTTCCGTGGCGTGTCGCGAACGTGTCCTCCACATGTCTAACTGGGTAAATTCGCCCTGGGGCGCTGGGACGTTCAGTAATTGCGACGAGGCCCATCGCAGCATCTACGGAGTGTGGCGCGGGGTTTTGGAGTATTTCGACGCCCACATCGTCGGGCTGACCGCCACCCCGGGCAAGCAGACCTTCGGGTTCTTCCGGCAGAACCTGGTCTCGGAGTACACCTATCCGGAGTCGGTGGCAGACGGTGTCAACGTCGACTTCGACATCTACCGCATCCGCACCAAGATCAGCGAGCAAGGTAGCCGGATCGACGCCGGAACCATCGTGCCGAAAGTCGATCGCCGCACCCGTGTGCAGCGCCTCGAAACCCTTGATGAGGACCTGGAATACGGCACGACCGACCTCGACCGCAATGTCACCACCCCCGATCAGATCCGCACCGTGTTGGAGACCTTCCGGGACCGGTTGTTCACCGAGATCTTCCCGGGGCGCTCCACCGTGCCCAAGACGCTCATCTTCGCCAAGGACGACAACCATGCCGAGGAGATCGTCACCCAGGTCCGGCAGGTGTTCGGCAAGGGCAACGACTTCGCCGCCAAGATCACCTACAACGCCCGCAATCCCAAAGAACAACTCCAAGCGTTGCGCACCAGCCCGGCCCTGCGGATCGCGGTCACCGTCGACATGATCGCCACCGGTACCGACGTCAAACCGCTGGAATGCGTGTTCTTCATGCGTGATGTGCGCTCCGCCCAGTACTTCGAACAGATGAAAGGTCGTGGGGCGCGGACCATCGCCTCAGCGGACTTTCGGTCGGTCACTCCCGATGCCGACAATAAGACTCGATTCGTCATCGTCGACGCGGTCGGGGTCACCGAGCATCCGTTTGTCGAGCCGCCGTTGAACCGGCAGAAATCGGTGAGCCTGAAGAAGCTGCTGGACAAGGCCGCCGCGCTGACCCTGACCGAGGACGAGGCGGCCACGCTGGCGTCGCGGCTGGCGAAGCTCGAACTCGACCTCACCGATGAGGAACGCCACGAGCTCGACGACGTTGCCGGGCGGTCTGTGCGTGACATCGTGCGGTCCCTGGTCGGCGCGGTTGATCCGGCGACGACCTCAGCGGAGGTCATCGAGCCGGCCGTTCAACCCATTGCGTCAAACCCGGAGCTGCGCAACCGGATTCTGGAGCTGCGCCGTGCCCATGATCGGGTGATCGATGAAGTCAGCAGCGACGAGCTCCTGGAGGCCGGCGGGGTGGTCGACACCGAGCGGGCCCGCTCGATCGTGGAATCCTGGCAGGCGTACCTCGATGAGCACCGCGACGAGATCACCGCGATTCAGCTCGGTTACGAGGCCGGTCAGCAGCGCATCGACTTCGCGCACATCCAGGGACTGGCGGTCCGGATCGCGCGCCCGCCGCACAACTGGACGCCCGAAATCCTCTGGGATGCCTACGCGGCGGTCGACGCAGCCAAGGTGCACACCTGCGCGACCCATACACTCACCGACCTGGTGTCGCTGATCCGGTACACCGTCGGCGTCGACGACGAACTGGTTCCCTACGGCGAGCGGGTGCGCGAGAGGTACGCGGGCTGGCTGGCTCAGCAGCAACAGGCGGGTGTGGAGTTCACCGACGCCGAGCGCTGGTGGCTGGACCGGATGGTGTCGGTGATTGCCAGCTCAGCGGGTATCCGCGTCGAGGATCTTGACGACGCACCGTTCAGCGAGCGCGGTGGAACCGATGGGGCGATAAGGGATTTGGGGGATCGGGCGGGAGAGTTGGTTGACGAGTTAAATGCGGAGTTGACAGCGTGAGGTGGTCGGTCCGGCCGTTAGACACGCTTGCTGAAACTGCGCTCGGCAAGATGCTCGACAAGGGCAGGTCAAAAGGCTTACCGAAGGTCCCTTACCTGCGCAACATCAACGTGCAGTGGGGACGCATCGACACGGGTGACCTGAAGACGATGGAACTCGCGGACGCCGAGCGAGCGCGATTCGGTGTCAGGGCGGGCGATCTTCTTGTCTGCGAGGGGGGAGAGATCGGGCGATGCGCAATCTGGCAGGGCCGAGCGGAATACATGGCCTATCAGAAGGCACTACACCGAATCCGACCCCATGAGTCGCTGGACAGCCGGTTCCTGCGCTACCTGCTGGAGCATTACTCAGGCAATGGCACACTCGCCGGCCTCAGCACGGGATCGACGATTGCGCACCTGCCCCAGCAACAATTGCGACGGATTCCGGTGCCGCATCCACCCCTCGACGAACAGCGACGCATAGTCGATCTGCTCGAAGACCACCTCTCCCGCCTCGATGCCGCTGAGGCCTCACTGTGGTTGGCAGTTCGCAAATTGGATGCGATGGTGACGTCATCTCTCGCCGCGCACACCACTGCGGAGTGTCCATCGTTGCGACACAGTACCGTTGGTGCGGAAGCTGAACTCGTCGAGTATGGGTCTAGCGCCAAATGTGGTCCTGCAGAGGATGACTCATCTGTTCCAGTTCTGCGTATGGGGAATCTTCAAGGCGGAGAGCTCGTCTGGGATTCCCTCAAGTACCTACCTGCGGCACACGAGCATTTTCCCAAGCTTTTGCTCCAGCGGGGTGATCTTCTCTTCAACCGCACTAATAGCGCTGAGCTCGTCGGGAAATCTGCGGTCTTCGGCGGCGGCGTGGTCGCGTCTTTCGCCTCCTACCTGATACGAGTTCGGTTCAAGCCTGACGCAAATCCAGATTGGGTGAACATGGTTATCAACAGTCCAGTGGGCCGAGGCTACGTCGCGTCGGTGATTTCCCAGCAGGTCGGGCAAGCCAACGTGAACGGCACAAAACTCAAGGCGTTTCCGCTGCCCCTTCCGGATTGCATAGAGCAAGATCGCCGAGTCCGGGAACACTACGAAGTTCTGTCGAAGCGCAACCGCCTTCGGCAAGCGATCAATGACACCGCCTCGCGATCAGTAGCACTCCGCCGTGCATTGCTCGCTGCAGCCTTCTCCGGCCGCCTGACAGGCTCACCCTTTGACCTGTCAGCGATTGACGAGACGATCAACGCATGAGCGGCAAGCAGATCAAAGCTGTTCCTCGTCGACGGCACACCCGGCGGGTTGACCACGGCGGAGATCACCAACTGGACCGGCCATGTGCTCTCTGGCAGCCGTTCGGACCTGGCGGATCTGCTCAAGCGTGACGAAGCCCAACGCACCGGGGCCTACATCCTGCTGGGTGATGACGAGGCGGCCGTCGGCAACACCCGCTGCTATATCGGGGAAGCCGACATCGTCGCCGAACGGCTGCGCTATCACCAGCGGGAGAAAGATTTCTGGGACCGGGTGGTGGTCATCACGTCCAAGGACGCCAACCTGACCAAGGCCCACGGCCGTTACTTGGAGTCTCGGCTGATCGCGTTGGCGACACGCGCCGGCCGGGTCACGCTGGAGAACGGCACCGCTCCCGCGCTCCCGGCGCTGCCCGAGGCGGACGCCTCGGATATGGACTATTTCGTGTCCCAGCTGCAGATCGTGCTGCCGGTGCTCGGCGTCAACGCCATCCGGGTTCCGGTGGCCAAACCCGTGGCGCCCGCGGCTTCCCCAGCGGCCGAATCACCGATCTTCCGGCTCCGGCACGCCAAGCTCGGCGTCGATGCGCAAGCCCAGCAGATCGACGGGGAGTTCACCGTGCTGCCGGGTTCGCTCGTCGTCGGGGCCTGGCACGGCGTCGGCAAAGCCGACAGCACCATGAAGGCCTACGCCTCCTATCGGGCTCAGCACGAGCAACTCATCGCCAACGGCGCCATCGCGGTCGACGGTGCGATCGGCCGGATCACCCGTAGCGTCGTGTTCACCTCCCCATCGACCGCCGGTGCCGTCGCGCTGGGCCGGTCCTGCAACGGCCGGCGCGAGTGGATCTCGTCGGAAGGGACCTTCGGCGCGTGGGAGAGCCGGGGGGTCGAGTAGTGCCGGCAGCGTTGGGCAGCGGCACCGACCTGTCGGAGGCGACTGCCACCATGTGCAAACGGGGTGCAGTTCGACGACGAGGGCAAAACAGCGTGGACGGTCCGCAGGTACATGGCGAGGTACCGGAGCAAAAGAATTGCCCCGGCGCGGCGACCGCGGGAGCGGCCTCGTCCGGGGCTTACCGTAATCAGGATACCCTCGCCGATGGGGCCGCGCCAGCGTCCGTCGATATCACTGAGTTGAGCAGGCTACTGAGCGCGGGTCGGCTTGCGACGTATATCGATGCATGCGGAGGTAACCAGGAAAGGGCCTTGCGGTTGTACGCCTGGAACGTGGCAGTGGCGTCGGCGTTCTGGGGCGGGTTCAATGTGCTCGAAGTCGCGGTGCGCAATGTAATCCACAGCCAACTGGCGCGACTTGCCGGGCGGGAGGACTGGTGGACCGGAGGACTTCGTTTGCATCCGTTTGAGCAGCAGCGCATCGCGGACGCGATTTCGACGGCGCGACGGGCGAAAGGTGACAGGATGCTGCCCGGGCATGTGGTCGCCGAGCTCAGCTTCGGCTTCTGGACGGGTTTACTCGCCAACCGCTATCACCAACGACTGTGGGTACCCGCGCTGAGCCAGGCATTTCCGTGCCTGACGGGCCCGCGCCGTGAGCTGCATCGCCAGCAGGAGAGTCTGCGCAAGCTGCGCAATCGGATCGCCCACCATGAGCCGATCTTTGGCAGGGACCTCGCTGCAGATCACGATCGACTCATGAGCGTCTTGAGTGCGATTTCGCCTGCCGCAGTTGTGTGGGTTCAGAGCAACTCACGCGTCCCCGATGCCCTCGCCGGCCGCACGTCAGTGACGACTGGCGTTGCAAGCAGCACATTCTAGGAAGAGGCGGCCATATGGCGACCGACAATGATGATGTCAGGGTTACAACAGCGTCTGATTCGCGTCGTCTTGTCGACAAGCTCTGGTCCTACTGCAATGTGCTGCGCGATGACGGCGTCGGCGTCATCGAGTACACCGAGCAGCTCACGTACCTGTTGTTTTTGAAGATGGCGCACGAGCGGGCCACCCGAAAGCTCAACCCGCAGCAGATCGTTCCCAGCGAGTACTCGTGGCAGACGCTCCTGGACGCCGAGGGCACCAGACTTGAGGTCAAATACACCGAGATCCTGGTCGCTCTCGCCCAGCAGCCCGGCACGCTGGGCACCATCTTCCGCAAGGCGCAGAACAGGATTCAAGACCCGGCAAAGCTCAAACGGCTGATCGTCGATCTGATCGACAAAGAGAACTGGTCAGCGTCGGGAACCGACCTCAAAGGCGACGCCTACGAGTCGCTGCTGGCCAAAGGCGCCTCCGACAAGGGCTCCGGAGCCGGTCAATATTTCACCCCGCGCGATCTGATCCGGGCGATCGTCGACGTGATTGACCCCACGGCCACCGACACGGTCGTGGACCCGGCCTGCGGCACCGGCGGTTTTCTGCTGGTCGCCCACGAACACGCCGCGAGCGATGCCGACAACCTCACCCCGCCGCAGCGCAAGCATCTGCGTGACGACTTCGTCTCCGGCTACGAGCTGGTCGACGGCACGGCTCGGCTGGCCGCGATGAACCTGCTGCTGCACGGCATCGGCACCGCCGACGGCGACTCACTGATCGACGTGCGAGATGCCCTGGTCGCCGACCCCGGTCAGCGTTGGTCAGTGGTGTTGTCCAACCCGCCCTTTGGCCGCAAGTCCTCGCTGACGATGGTCGGTGCTGACGGCCGCGAGGTCCGCGAGGACATCGAGATCGAGCGGCAGGATTTCGTCGTCACCACCAGCAACAAGCAGCTGAACTTCTTGCAGCACATCATGACGATCCTGGACATCAACGGCCGCGCCGCCGTCGTCCTACCTGACAATGTGTTGTTCGAGGGCGGTGCGGGGGAGACATTGCGGCGGAAATTGTTGGCCGACTTCGATCTTCATACGATGCTGCGTCTGCCCACCGGGATCTTCTACGCCCAGGGCGTCAAGGCCAATGTGCTGTTCTTCGACAAGAAGCCCGCCTCCGAACAGCCCTGGACCACCAAACTCTGGGTGTACGACTTGCGTACCAACCAGCATTTCACGCTCAAGCAGAACCCGTTGCGCCGCCAGCACCTCGACGAGTTCGTCGATCTCTATCTCAGTGGCAAGCCACGCGACGAACGTGTCGAGTCGGAGCGGTGGAAGGCGTTCAGCTACGACGAGGTGATCGCCCGCGACAAGGTGAACCTCGACATCACCTGGCTGCGCGATGATTCACTGGAGGACACCGACAACCTGCCGGCACCCGAGATCATCGCCCGCGAGATCGTCGAAGACTTGACCGCTGCCCTTGCTGAGTTCGAGGCGGTGGCGGCGGCTCTGGAGGCTGCGGCGAACGGGCCGAGGTAGCGGGGTCAACCGTTGGTCAGCATGGCGTCGAGCAGGCGGTGCACCACGTTGCTCACCTCGGCGCGCGTCTGCTCGGGGTCGTCGGCTGTCGCGATCAGCATCGCGGCCTCGTCCAGTGCGCCGATCAGTACGTGTGCCAGCGCGCGGACCGGCTGTTCGGGGAGTTGCCCGGCTTTCATCGCCTCGCTGAGCAGTTGCTCGGTCATGCCCAGGCTGTAACGCTGTGCCACATCGCGAAAGCCGTCCCAGCCCAGGACATTCGGGGCGTCGAGCAGGATGATCTGGCGTACCTCGGGGTCGTCGGCCACTACCAGCCAGCTGTCCGCCGCCGACCGCAACGCGGCGGCGGGAGTGGTAGCAGCGGAGGCGGCCACCGCATCGGCAAGGCGCGCCATGATGTCCGCCTCGACGGCCTCCACGACCGCCAGGAACAGCGCCGCCTTGTCCGGGAACTGGTGATACATCGCGCCGCGGGTCACGCCGGCGGCCTCGGCGATCTCGGGCGTGCCCACGGCGGCATACCCGCGCGCCCCCCACAACGTGCGGGCAGCGCTGGTCAGCGCGGCGCGAGTGGCGGCCGAGCGCTCGGCCTGCGTCCGACGCTTGATTTCCGTACAGGCTGTCGGTAAGTTATCGGCAGGTTGCACGTAACTATGTTAGGAGCTTCCCATGCCCACCGTTGACATTGACGCCGGAACCATTCACTACGACACCGCGGGCCCGCAGGACGGGCGCCCGGTGTTGTTCGTCCACGGCTACGCCATGGGCGCCTCGCTGTGGGGGCCGCTGAGCGCACGCCTGGCGAAGCAGAATCTGCGCTGTATCGCCCCGAACTGGCCGCTGGGCGCGCATCCGCAGGCGCTGCGGGCCGGCGCGGACAGGACCTTGCCGGGGATCGCCGCGATGGTCGACGCGTTCATGGGTGCGCTCGGCCTCGAGGACGTGGTGTTGGTGGGCAACGACACCGGGGGCCTGGTCAGCCAACTGGTCGCAGTCGACCACCCGGACCGGCTCGGGGCGTTGGTGTTGACCAGCTGTGACGCCTTCGAGCATTTCCCGCCGCCCATCATCAATCCGTTCATCGTGGCCGCCAAGACCGCGTTCACCTTTCGGGTTGCGCTACAGCCGATGCGGCTGCGCGCGTTTCGGCACTACGCCTACGGGAAGCTGGCGCACCGCGACATCCATGACCTGGTGCGCGAATGGGTCAAACCCGCCCTGCGCGACGCGGCGGTCGCCGAGGACCTCCGTCACCTCACCAAGTCGCTCAACCAGCAGACCTCCCTCGATGCCGGGGCGCGACTGTCCGGGTTCACCAAACCGGCCCTTGTCGCCTGGTCCGCCGACGATCTGTTCTTTCCGGTCGAAGACGGCAGGCGAGTGGCCAAGACCTTGCCCGACGCGCGGTTCGAACTCATCGAGGGCGCGCGAACCTATTCGATGATCGATCAACCGGACCGGCTGGCAGATCTGGTCGCCGAATTCGCCAGTGCCGCAAGTGGTCCAGGGGCCCGTAGTCGACTCTGAGGTGACCCGGCTGTTCAGATCAGCCAGGCGGCGGTGTTCGGTGCCAACTCGGCGCCGGACAGCGGCCCGCTGATGAGCAGCAGCTCGCCGTCGGGCAGCGCCACCGGCTGCGAACCGGTGTTGAGCACGCAGACCAGGGTGCCGCGCCGGAACACCACGGCGCCCTCCGGTGCCGGCAACCACTGCAGCCCGGCATCGAATCCCGCCTGCTCCCGGCGGATTTGGAGTGCCCGCCGGTACAGCGACAACGTCGATTCGGCGTCGTCGAGCTGGCGCTGAACGGTCAGCGACACCCAATCAGACGGCATGGGCAGCCACGTCTCGGCCTGCTCGGAGAAGCCGAACGGCGGCGCGTCACCCGACCACGGCAGCGGCACCCGGCAGCCGTCGCGCCCGCGTTCGGTGTGCCCGGAGCGCTCCCAGACCGGGTCCTGCAGCGCGGCGTCGGGCAACTCGACCTCCGGCAGCCCCAACTCCTGGCCGTTGTAGACGAACACCGTGCCCGGCAGCGCCAGCAGGACCAGCGCCATCGCCCGCGCCCGGGCCGGGCCGACCGCGCCGTCGCCGTAACGGCTGATCGACCGCTGCACGTCGTGGTTCTCCAGCGCCCAGGTGGGGTTGGCGTCGACCGAGGCGACGGCGGCCAGCGAGTTATCGATCGCGTCGCGGATCTCGCCGGCGTCGAAGTCGGCCTGCAGCAGCCGGAAATTGAAGGCCAGGTGCAGCTCGTCGGGCCGCAGGTAGGCGGCGAACTGGGCGTTGTCATGCACCCAGACCTCACCGACGCTCACCGCGCCCGGATAGTCGTCGATCACCCGGCGGATCGCGCGGTGGATCGCGTGGACGCCGGGCCGGTTGAACCGCGGGTCGTCATCCTGATGGGTGAGCAGCTTGATGTCGGTGACGGGCATGTCCGGCAGGCCGGGCGGCTTGGCCATGCCGTGCGAGACGTCGATGCGGAAGCCGTCCACCCCGCGGTCCAGCCAGAACCGCAGGGTCTTCTCGAAGTCCGCCAGCACCTCGGGGTTGTCCCAGTTCAGGTCCGGTTGCTGGACGTCGAACAAGTGCAGATACCACTGACCGTCGGGCACCCGGGTCCAGGCCGGCCCGCCGAACACCGATATCCAGTTGTTGGGCGCCTGCTCCCCGTCCGGTCCGCGGCCATCGCGGAAGAAGTAGCGGTCTCGGGCGGGACTGCCCGGCTTGGCTGCCAGCGCCTCGACGAACCACGGATGCGCCGAACTGGTGTGGTTGGGCACCAGGTCCATGGTCAGTTTGAGTCCGCGCTCATGGGCGGCCGCGACCAAGCGGTCCAGCGCCGCCAGGTCCCCGAACAGCGGATCGATGTCGCGAGGGTCGGCGACGTCGTAACCGTGGTCGGTCATCGGCGACACCATCACCGGGTTGAGCCAGAGCGCGTCGACGCCCAGCTCGCGCAGGTAGTCCAGGTGCGCGGTCACCCCGTCCAGATCACCCACCCCGTCGCCGGTGCTGTCGGCGAACGAGCGGGGATAGACCTGGTAGAACACGCAGCCTTCCCACCACGGGATACGGTCGCCGGTGCCCATCAGATCGGCGCGTTGACCAGAAAGTCCGCCACCGTGTGCAAGTAGTCCAGCAGCTCGGCGCGGTGCGCGTCGTCGAGGGTGTCGCGGTCGACCTCGCCGACCGCGGTCACCATGCAGCGCAGCCACGCGTCGCGTTGCAGCGGGCCGATCCGGAAGGGAATGTGCCGCATTCGGAGCCGCGGATGGCCACGGAGATCGCTGTAGGTGCGCGGGCCGCCCCAGTACTGCTCGAGGAACATCCGCAGCCGATCCTCGGCGCCGTCCATGTCGTCGTCGGGGTACATCGGCCGCAGAATCGCGTCCTGGGCCACCAGTTGATAGAACCGCGACACGATCGCGTGGAAGGTGTCCGCACCACCGACGGCGTCGTAAAAGGAGAGTTCTTCTATCGGCTGCATCGCCCCCCATTGTGGGCCATCTGTGGGATGGTGCCGCCACCCGCGGTGTGAACACACGGCAAATGGGCGTGCGACCAGTGCCGAATCATGGTGAACTGGTCGGCGGAGGATCTATGGTGCAGCACTTAAGCCGGCGATGAAGCGTCGGGGCCACCGCAAGACCGGTGCCCCCGCGGCGAGCCTGACCGGGCTTGCCGCCGCCCCATGCCTGCACTCGGTCGCCCATTCGTTGCCCGACGACGATGCCGCCGCGTCGATCTGGAACAGACGCCGGGTTCTGCTGCTCAACTCCACCTACGAACCGCTGACCGCGCTGTCGCTGCGGCGCGCCGTCGTCATGCTCATCTGCGGTAAGGCCGACATGGTGCACGACGACCCGTCGGGGCCCGCCATCCACTCGGCCACCCGTACGGTGCCGGTGCCGTCGGTGATCCGGCTGCGGTCTTATGTCCGGGTGCCCTACCGCGCGCGCATCCCGCTCACCCGGGCCGCGCTGATGCACCGTGACCGGCACTGCTGCGCCTACTGCGGCGGCAAGGCCGACACCGTCGACCACGTGGTGCCGCGCAGCCGGGGTGGGGACCACTCCTGGGAGAACTGCGTGGCCGCCTGCTCGGCCTGCAACCACCGCAAGGCGGATCGTCTGCTGACCGAACTCGGCTGGACGTTGAGCCTGGTGCCCACCTCACCGAAAGGACAGCACTGGCGACTGCTGGCGGTGATCCACGACCTGGACCCGGTGTGGATGCGCTACCTGGGCGAAGGGGCGGCCTGAGGCGCCACGTGGCGCCGATACCAGCGTCGCCCGTGCCAGCGCTGGTAGTGCCATACCGCGGCGGGCAACATCCCCCGACGATGCAGCCAGAAGCCGGCCGGCGGGTCCAGCGCAGGCGGTCGGCGCTCCAGGGTGATCTCACCGAGCACTACGCCCTCGCCCTCGTTGACGCCACGTTCGGCGACGACCGTGCCGTCCGCGGCGGCGATCAGGGTGGCCCCCTCGAAATGGCCGCGGTAGCGCACGGGCAGCCAAGGCATGGCGCAGGTCAGATCACCGGCGTGAGCGGCATGCACCACGGGTGCGCCCACGTATTGGGCGAACGATGCCGCCGACCATCGGGCGGTGCGGGCGTTGGTGCGTTCGAGGCGATCGAAGAGTCGGTGCGGACGCCAGCGCGGAATCGACCACCAACCCGAGCCCGTCATCACCAGATCCACCCGGCCGCGCAGCCGTCGTACGGTCTGGGTGCGCATCAATTCCCAGCACACCGCCGCACCCACCGTGTGCTCGCCCGCGCTGAGCACACCGTCGTCGTCGCCGCAGGTGTAGAACGCGTTCTCCCACATCGTGGGCAGGTCCTTGTCGTGCCGGCCCACCACGCCGGTGGGACCGGCCAGCAGATAGGCGTTGCGGACATGGCCGTCGGCGTCACGGCACAGAAACGACCCGCCGACCAGCGCGCGGTGCCGTCTGGCCAACGAGGTCAGCAGGTCGGTGGCCGCACCGTCCGGCGGCAGGGCCGCGGTGGCCAGCGACTCGGCGAACCCGATCCCGGTGGTGAAGAACTCCGGCAACGCGATGATGCGTGCACCGGCCCGGCCCGCCTCGCCTCCGAGCCGTTCGCAGGAGGCCAGGTTGGTGGCGACATCGCCGAGCACGGCCTCCAACTGAACTGCCGCCGCCAGCACCATGACGCTGACCATAGTCGGGTGTCGTCGCGAACTCGGCCCGGGTTCTCGCACCGATCGATCAGCGGTGGGATACGGTCTACGGCGTGAGCGTGTTGGAATTCCTCGGCTACTTCATCGCCATTCCGGCCTTGCTGGTGTCGCTGCTGGCGGCGCGGGTGCTGTCCTACAAATCGCCGCGCGCGGCCACCTACCGGATGGCCGACGGCTGGACGCATCCGCCGATCCTGTGGGCGGCCACCGACGAGCGCGTCGGCGGGCACGGTCACGGCGCAGCCGAGTTCAGCCTGGGAGGTGGAACCAGTGGCAACTGGTGAGGTCGCGACCATCGATCCGGCGGACCTGCCGTACGGCTCGGCGATCACCTACAGCGGCCGGGTCTCGGGAGTCACCGAGCCCGGTGAGCTGTCACTGCACTACCCGTTCCCGACCAAGGACCTGGTGGCGCTCGACAACGCGCTGTCCGACGGTTCACGGGCGGCCAAGGCCCGGTTCGCCACCTACATCGGTGACCTCGGTGCCGACAGCGCTGCCCGGGCGGCTGAGATCCTGGCCAAGGTGCCCACCCCCAACGATGCCGTGCTGATCGCGGTCTCACCGGACCAGCGGCTCATCGAGGTGGCCTACGGCGCCGGCGTGGCCGATCGGATCGCCCCCGCGGCGGCACCGCAGGGTGTGGCCGCGGCCACCGCGGCGTTCACCGAAGGCCGGCTCGTCGAAGGTTTGATCAGCGCGGTGCAGCTGATCAGCGCCGGGATCTCCCGGCCCTAGCAGCCCCGCTTTCCGGTGGTCGTTGTGCTCGTCCCCCGGTCACACCGCGCCTGGCTGGCCAACATCGACCGACAGGCGGTCGCCCCGCAGGCGTTGGCCGACATCGTCCGCAGCCAACGCATCACCCGCGACAGCTTCGGCATTCTCGATGCGATGGAGCAGATCGCCGATCCGGATGGCAAGAGCTACTTCGCTATCGGTTGCGACACCCGGCCCGACGACGCCCGGCGTGCGACCCTGCTGACCTACATCCTCAACGCCGGCACCGGCTACGGCGGAACCCGCTGCGATTTTGCCGCGACACCCTACGGTGCCGCCGAGATGCACCGGATCATCGACCGGCAGTGGTCGAACCGCTGGAGCTATGCGGCGATTCGTCGGGTCTGCGACTCCGGCGGTCGGCTGGTGACCACCCCGAACGGGATGCTGATGGGCTTGGGCGGCAACCGTATTCACTCCCACTTCAGCCGACGCGGTGGCACCACCTGGGGTGATCTGTTCATGGTCAGCATGAATCAGGTCGACGACCCGGCCGGTCGGCTGCGAGCGATCATCGAAACGGGACGGGCTCATGCGGGTGGCCCGGGCCTGGACCGGTTGCTGCACCACGAGGAGATCCACGCCCAGCAGTGGGCCGAATTCGGTCCGGTGCAACTGCCCGCACGCTATCTGGCCGAAGAGACCAGGGTGCGGATCTTCGGCGGTACCAACCGATTCGAGAAGCAGGCCGGGTTGTCCGACGGGGGATACCGCTGATCAGGCGGTATCCACCCCAGCGGCATCGAAGTTCCGCGCCCGCAGTGACCGCTCGACACCGGCCCGGCCCTCCGTCACCAGGCGTCGCAGCGCCGGCGGCAACTCCGGGTCGGACAGGAACTTCTCCGCCGCGTCCAACCCGGCTTCGCTGACGTCCCACCCCGGGTACAGGCCCACCACCACGGTCTGCGCCACCTCGCTGGAGCGGCGCTGCCACACCCCGTTGATCGCCTCGAAGTAGCGCGCGGTGAACGGCGCCAGCAGCTCACCCTGCCCGGGCTGCACAATTCCGGCGATGATCGCCCGCCCGGTGATGTTGGCCAGCGTGTCGTCCTCGATCACCTGCTGCCACGCCGCCTTCTTGACCTCCGGTTGCGGGCGGGCCGCCGCGGCCTGGGCCCCCTGACGCTGACCGGTTGCGGTCGGGTCGCGCCGGACCTCGGCGGCGATCAGCTCCTCGTCGGCCACACCGCCGCGGGCCAGTGCCACCACGATCCGCCAGCGCAGGTCGGTGTCGATCGACAACCCGTCCAGACCTTGAGCGGCGGGATCGGCGTTCAACAGTTCCGCCAACACCGCGGTGTGCCGCTCGGCGAGCACCGAGGTGCACAGCGCATTGACGAAGGCCAGCTGGTGATCGGACCCGGCCTCGGCTGCGCGGGCCAACTCCAGCAGACGGTCGGCGAATGCCGGCCAGCCATGCTCGGCCGCCCATCCCGGTTCGGCATAGAACCCCAGCGCGGTCTGCGCCTGCAGCAGCAACCGCGAGGCGACGCCGACTTCGGTCTCGGCGCCGATCCCGCGCTGCACCAGCGCCAGGAAGTCCCGGGCACGCATCTCGGCCTCGCGGGTCATCTCCCAGGCCGCCGACCACACCAGGGTGCGCGGCAACGGCTCGGCGATATCGGCGATCCGGTCCAGCGCACTGGCCAGCGACTCCGCATCCAGGCGCAGGGCGCAGTAGGTCAGGTCGTCATCGTTTACCAGGATCAGCTTGCCGCGCGAAACCCCCACCAGGCCAGGCACGGCCGTAGCTGGTCCCTCGATGTCGAGTTCTTCGCGATGCACCCGCACCAGCCGGCCGGAGCCGGTGGGGTCGTCGTCGTAGATGCCGATGGCCAGCCGGTGCACCCGGGTCTCGCCGGCCCCCGGGGCGGCGCCGTCCTGGGTGACGGCGAACCGGGTGAAGCGCCCGGCGTCGTCGAGATCGAAGTTCGCCCGCAGGGTGTTCAATCCGGTGGTCTTGAGCCACTGCGCACCCCAGTCGGACAGGTCTCGGCCGGACGCCTTCTCCAGTGCCGCCAGCAGGTCGTCGAAGGTGGCGTTGCCGAAGGCGTGCGTCGCGAAATAGTCGCGCAGGCCGGCCAGGAAGTGATCCAGGCCGACGTAGGCCACCAGCTGCTTGAGCACCGATGCGCCCTTGGCGTAGGTGATCCCGTCGAAGTTGACCTCCACCGCGGCCAGGTCGGGGATGTCCGCGGCGATCGGGTGCGTCGAGGGCAGTTGGTCCTGGCGGTAGGCCCACGACTTCTCCGCGTTGGCGAAAGTCGTCCAGGCACTGGTGTATTCGGTGGCCTCGCTCTGGCACAGCACCGAGGCAAACGTGGCGAACGACTCGTTGAGCCACAGGTCGTCCCACCAGCGCATGGTGACCAGGTCGCCGAACCACATGTGCGCCATCTCGTGCAGCACCGTTTCGGCGCGGCGCTCATAGGACGCCCTGGTGACCTTGCTGCGGAAGACGTAGTCCTCCAAAAACGTTACGGCACCGGCATTCTCCATTGCTCCGGCGTTGAACTCCGGTACGAACAGCTGGTCGTACTTGCCGAATGCGTAGGGGACACCGAAGTTCTGGTGGTAGAAGCCGAATCCCTGCTTGGTCTCGGTGAACAGTCGCTCGGCGTCCATGTGGTCGGCCAGCGAGGCCCGGCAGTACAGGCCCAGCGGAATCTCACCGTGGCTGTCACGGTAGACGTCGGTCCATTTGGCGTAGGGCCCGGCGATCAGCGCCACCAGGTAGGTGCTCATCTTCGCGGTGGTGGCGAACGTGTGCACGCCGTCGTCGATCGAGGCCGTGGCGCTGTTGGAGACCACCTGCCAGTGCGCCGGTGCGGTGACGGTGATGTCGAAGGTGGCTTTCAGGTCAGGCTGGTCGAAACAGGCGAACATCCGCTTGGCGTCAGCGGTTTCGAACTGCGAGTAGAGGTACACCTCGTCATCGACGGGGTCGACGAAGCGATGCAGGCCCTCGCCGGTGTTGGAGTAGAGGCAGTCCGCATCGACCTCGACGGTGTTGTGCTCGGCCAGTCCGGTCAGTGCGATGCCGACCGACTCGTCGTAGCCCGAGACGTCCAGTGCGCGGCCGTTGAGGGTGGCGCTGCGAACGGACTGGGCGGCGATGTCGATGACGGTGTCGGCGCCGGGCAGGGCGTCGAAAGTGACGGTGGTCGTCGAGCGGAACGTCTGCTCGCCGTCGGTCAGGTCAAGCGCGACCCGGTAGTTGTCGACGGTGATCAGCGCGGCTCGTTCGGCGGCCTGGTCGCGGGTGAGGTTAGGGAGTGCCACGCCCGCCAACAGTAGACGGCGTGGGGTGTCGGTGGCCGCCAGACCGGGCTTTAATGGTCCCCATGCGCATCGCAGCTTTGGTTTTCGCCGCGCTGGCCGCGGCGGTGCATGTCTACATCTTCGTGCTGGAGTCGCTGCAGTGGACCGCTCCGCGCACCCGAGCAGTGTTCGGGACCACCGCCGAGGAAGCGGAGACCACCAAGTTGTTGGCCTTCAACCAGGGTTTCTACAACCTGTTCCTGGCGGTGGTGACGGGGCTCGGTGTCGCCGCGGTGGCACAGGGCTGCACGAGTGTCGGAGCGGCGCTGGTGTTCGCCGGCGCGGGTTCGATGCTGGCCGCGGCACTGGTTCTGATTGCTTCGTCTCCCGCCAAGGCCCGCGCCGCCGCCGTGCAGGGTGTGTTTCCGGCCCTCGCGGTCGCGCTGCTCGCCCTGAGCCTGTAAGAACCCGCCAATTTCCGAGAGGATCGCCTGTGACCGTGAGATCCAACGCCGAGTTCTGGTTTGACCCACTGTGCCCGTGGTGCTGGATCACCTCGCGGTGGATCCTGGAGGTCGAGAAGGTCCGCGACATCGACGTCACCTTCCACGTGATGAGCCTGGCCGTGCTCAACGAGGGCCGCGATGACATCTCCGCGGAGTACCGCGAGGGCCTCAAGCAGGCGATGGGCCCGGTTCGGGTGGCGATCGCCGCCGAACAGCAGCGCGGCAATGAGATCCTGCGCCCGCTCTACGCCGCGATGGGAACCCGGATCCACAACCAGAACAACAAGGATTTCCCCGACGTCATCGCCGGCGCACTGGCGGAGGTGGGGCTGCCGGCCGAGTTGGCGGATGCGGCCACCACCGACGTCTACGACGAGGCGCTGCGCAAGTCTCACCACGCCGGCATGGACGCGGTCGGCAAGGACGTCGGCACCCCGACCATCCACGTCAACGGGGTGGCGTTCTTCGGCCCGGTGCTCTCCCGGATCCCGCGCGGCGAGCAGGCCGGAAAGCTGTGGGACGCCTCGGTGACGTTCGCGTCCTACCCGCACTTCTGGGAGCTCAAGCGCACCCGGGGTGAAGCGCCGCAGTTCGACTGACCCCACTCCCCGCGACCGTGCACTCCGGTCCGCCATTGGGCCAGTTGGGGGTGGACGCTGGTGCACGCTCGCGGGAGGGGCGGCCGGCGGGGTCTGACACAATGACGGCCATGCGCGTCTACCTCGGCTGCGACCACGCCGGCTACGAACTCAAAGAACAGATCCTTTCCCACCTCACCAAGGCCGGCCACGAGCCGATCGACTGTGGGGCCTTCAGCTACGACGCCGACGACGACTACCCGGCGTTCTGCATCGCCGCGGCAGCGGCAACGGTGGCCGACCCGGGCAGTCTCGGAATCGTGATCGGCGGCTCCGGTAACGGTGAGCAGATCGCGGCGAACAAGGTGCCGGGCGCGCGGTGCGCGCTGGCGTGGAGCACCGAGACCGCGCAGCTGGCCCGCGAGCACAACAACGCCCAGCTGATCGGCATCGGCGGCCGGATGCATTCGACTGCCGAGGCACTCGCGATCGTCGACGCATTCGTGAGCACCCCGTGGTCGAATGCCGAACGCCACCAACGGCGTATCGACATCCTGTCCGCCTACGAGGCCGACCACCAGGCGCCGCCGGTTCCCGGCGCTCCCGCCTGACCCGATCTGACATGCCCGAGGGGCACATCCTGCACCGGCTGGCCCGGTTGCATCAGCGCCGCTTCGCCGGTGCCCCGGTGCGGGTGTCCAGTCCGCAGGGTCGTTTCGACGCCGGCGCCGCCGCGGTCGACGGGCACTCGCTGACCCGCGCCGAAGCCTGGGGCAAGCACCTGTTCCACCATTACGCGGGCGGCGCGATCGTGCGCGTGCACCTGGGTATCTATGGCCAGTTCAGCGAGTTCGACGTGCGCGACGGCGCAGTGCCCGAACCGGTCGGCCAGGTGCGGATGCGGATGATCGGCGCCGAGTACGGCACCGATCTGCGCGGGCCGGCGGCCTGCGAGGTCATCGACGAGGCACAGCGCGCCGATGTGATCGCCCGCCTCGGGCCCGACCCGCTGCGCGCCGACGCCGATCCGGACCTGGCATTCAAGCGGATCATCAAGTCCCGCAAGGCGATTGCGGCGCTTCTGATGGATCAGTCGGTGTTGGCCGGTGTCGGCAACGTGTATCGCAGTGAGGTGCTGTTCCGCCACCGGATAGATCCGTACCGGCCCGGTACCGACGTCGACGAGGGGGACTTCGCCGCGATCTGGGCAGACCTGGTGGCGTTGATGAAGGTCGGGCTGCGTCGCGGCAACATCGTCGTGGTCCGGCCCGAAGACGACCACGGCGCGCCCGCCTACGCACCGGGCAAGCCGCGCACCTACGTCTACCGCCGCGCCGGCGATCCGTGCCGGGTGTGCGGGACCGCGGTGCGTACCGCTGAACTGGAGGGCCGAAACCTGTTCTGGTGCCCGTCCTGTCAGTCGTGACGCAGCGCTGACGGGGGACTCCCAGCGAAAGCCCATGAGATTGAACGTGTTTCGCGGGGTTGGTGGGTCGGCGGCGCGGGTATAAATGGCCGAATCAAATCGATCAGCAAATTGGTTGCCGCCGTCGCGGTGGCCGCAGGGGCGGGGCTGGCCGGCGTCGGCATGGCAATTCCAGCACGGGCTCTGCCGGCGCCCATGCCGATGTATCACTGGTGCCCGGGGCAAGCCTGGGACCAGGCGTGGGGCATGAACTGGGACAACAACGAGTGCCATGACGATCATCACCGCGATCGTGACGGCAACGACCACAGTCGCGATTTCGGTGGCGACCAGCGGGGGCCCGGGGGACCAGCAATGGCAGGGCGACCAGCGGGGGCCGGGGGACCAGCAAAGGCAGGGCGACCAGCGGGGGCCCGGCGATTTCGAGCACCAGGGCGACCAGCCCGGGTTCGGCCAGCACTGATCCCGGCGGCGTCAGTCGTCGTAGATTCCCTCGCGCCGGGGCGGTATCGCCACGCCGAGCGCGCGGTAGATCTCGTTGGACAGCACAACGCTGCGCGGGTCGGCGTTGGCCTGGGTGTGGTCGAAGCGGTTCATCACGTACCCGTAGCCGATTCGGTGCTCGAGGTCGACGAACGCGAATGACCCACCGAGCCCGCCGTGGCCGAAGATCCGCCGGTTGGGGCCGTTGACGCCCTCGGCGTTGAGCATGTAGCCCAGGCCCCAGCCATGCTCGGCGACCCGGGGGCCCAGCACCAGATCCGTCTCGGTGCCGCCCTGCAGCACCCTCAGCCGGTCCATGGTGGGACGGCTCAGCAGCTTCTCCTGCGCCAGTGCGTTATAGAACGTGGCCATACCCAGCGCTGAGACCTGGGCGTTGGTGCCGGGGAACTCCAGCTCGCGCCACAGGGTCAAGTCGTTGGTGGCGATCTCGTCGTCGGGGGCGAATCCCATCGCCACCGCCAGGCCCGCCTTGGAGTGGTCGTCCAGCGAGGTCGGGCGTTTCGGGGCGCCGGCCGACGCCAGCATCTCCCGGATCGTCGGCTTGCCCACCGGGTCGGTGCAGCGGTAGGGCTGCTGGTCGGCCGGTACCCCGATGTGCACCTCGGCGCCGATCGGACCGGCGACCTCGCGCCGCAGATACTCGCCGACGGTCATGCCCGTCACCCGCTTGACGACCTCGCCGATGATGAACCCGTAGGTGGTCATGTGATAGCCCTGCGCGGCACCCGGGCGCCACCACGGTTCGGCCGCGGCGAGCCGCTCGCAGACCAGATCCCAGTCGGTGACGTCGCGCCAGTGCATCGGCTCGCGCGGCCCGATCGCCCCGGAGCGGTGCGCCAGCACCATCGCCAGCGAGATGTCGCCCTTGCCGGCCCGGCCGAACTGCGGCCAGTAGTGCGCCACCGGGATTCGCAGGTCCAGTTCCCCGGCTTCGGCGAGCCGGTGCACGCAGGTGCTGGTCAGGCCCTTGCTGCCGGACAGCACGGTGCCCAGGGTGTCTTCCTGCCAGGGCCGCACGCCCTCGGGGTCGGCCGAGCCGGCCCACAGATTGACGACGAGTTCGCCGTCCACGTACGCCGCGACGGCAGCGCCGAGTTCCTCGCGCTCGGTGAAGTTGCGCTCGAACTCGTGGCGCACCTTCTCGAAGCGCGCGGAGCACGTCCCGTGGATCTGGACGTGCCGTGTGCCGGCCATGGAGTGCCTTCCTGCTTTTGGCGAATCCCCTTCGGCGGGGTCTTCTTCCTCGGTGTCGACCGGACCCCGCGAGGCTTGTTAGGAAGGATAGGTCGGCGGTGGGGCGCCCGTACAACAGGCTGGGGCACAGACCTGGCCCCAGCCGTCGTCCGGGGACCGCATCGGCCCTGGTGGAGCGGGCGACGGGAATCGAACCCGCGTAGCTAGTTTGGAAGACTAGGGCTCTACCATTGAGCTACGCCCGCATGAATGGCTAGAGCGAGACTGTACCGGCGTGGCCGACTGCAAATCCAACTGGGACCCCTGCGGGGGCGTGCGGAGCGGGCGGCTGCATTGCCGTCGTCGCCGGGCCGTAAGATCGCCTGGTCAGTGCGGGGTGTAGCGCAGCTTGGTAGCGCATCCGCTTTGGGAGCGGAAGGCCGCAGGTTCAAATCCTGTCACCCCGACCAGCAGCGCGCACCGCACCGGCATGACCGTCCATCACCGAAATATCGAGGAGTACGCCCGTGAAGAGCACCGTCGAGCAGCTGACCCCGACCCGGGTTCGCATCAACGTGGAGGTGCCGTTCACCGAACTGAAGCCGGACTTCGAGCGCACCTACAAGGAGCTGGCCAAGCAGGTGCGGATGCCGGGCTTCCGTCCGGGCAAGGCGCCGGCCAAGCTCATCGAGGCGCGCTTCGGCCGGGCCGCGGTGCTGCAGCAGGTGGTCAACGAGGCGCTGCCCAGCCGCTACAGCGAGGCGGTTACCACCTCCGAGCTCAAGCCGCTGGGCCAGCCCGAGATCGAGGTCACCAAGATCGATGACGGCGACCAGATCACCTTCACCGCCGAGGTCGACGTTCGTCCTGACATCGCCCTGCCCGACCTGGAGCAGATCAAGATCAGCGTGGACCCGATCGAGGTCGCCGACGAAGAGGTGGATGCCGAGTTGGAATCGCTGCGCGCGCGGTTCGGCACCCTGACCGGTGTGGACCGGGCGGCGGCGGCCGACGACTTCGTCTCGATCGACCTGGGCGCCACCATCGACGGCGAAGAGGTCCCCGGTGCGGCCACCGAAGGCCTGTCGCACCAGGTGGGATCCCGCCAGCTCATCGACGGGCTCGACGACGCGATCATCGGACTGTCGGCCGGTGAGAGCGCGACGTTCACCACCAAGCTGGCCGCGGGACCGCAGGCCGGAAAGGACGCCGACGTCACCGTCACGGTGCAGGCGGTCAAGGAACGCGAGCTGCCCGAGGCCGACGACGAATTCGCGCAGCTGGCCAGTGAATTCGACACCATCGGCGAGCTGCGGGACAACCTCGTCGAGCAGGTGCGCAGGACCAAGCGCATCCAGCAGGCCGAGAAGGTCCGCGAGGCGACGCTGGAGGCCCTGGTCGAGCAGGTCGAGATGCCGCTGCCCGAGGCCGTGGTCAAGGCGCACGTCGACAACGCTCTGCACAACGCTCTGCACGGTCTTGACCACGACGAGAACAAGTTCGCCGAGTCGCTTGTCGAGAAGGGATCCTCGCGCGCCGAGTTCGACGCCGAGACCCGCGCCGAGGCAGAGAAGTCGGTCAAGACGCAGCTGCTGCTCGATGCACTCGGCGACGAGCTGGACATCCAGGTCGGCCAGAACGACCTCACCCAGCACCTGGTGCTGATGTCGCGTCAGTACGGCATCGCGCCGCAGCAGCTGATGGGCTTCCTGCAGCAGAACAACCAGCTGCCCGCGGTCTTCGCCGACGTACGCCGGGGCATGGCGCTGGCAGCAGCCGTGCGTGCCGCCGCGGTCAGTGACACCGCCGGCAACGAGATCGACGTCACCGAGTTCTTCGGCGGCGGCCAGGTCGACGACGCCGCTGACGAGGCCGCTGAGGCCGCTGAGGCCCTTGACGAGGCTCTGGAAGCCGAGGCCGAAGGCGACGAGTGACGCTGTGAGCGAACGAGGGCGGTTCGGACCGTCCTCGCAGCCGCGGTTTGGTTAGGGTCGTAAACATGTCTCGGCAGACGAATCTCGAGAAAGCAGGTATCCCACTGTGAGCCAGCCCGGTCTGAATCTTGTCGACTCGGTGTACGAGCGGCTACTGCGAGAACGCATCATCTTCCTGGGGTCGCAGGTCGACGACGACATCGCCAACCGGCTGTGCGCCCAGATCCTGTTATTGGCCGCCGAGGACCCGACCAAGGACATCTCGCTCTACATCAACTCCCCTGGCGGTTCGATCAGCGCAGGGATGGCGATCTACGACACCATGGTCCTGGCCCCGTGTGACGTTGCCACCTACGCGATGGGCATGGCCGCCTCGATGGGTGAGTTCCTGCTCGCCGCGGGCACCAAGGGCAAGCGATACGCCCTGCCGCACGCCCGGATCCTGATGCACCAGCCGCTGGGCGGGGTGACCGGCAGCGCCGCGGACATCGCCATCCAGGCCGAGCAGTTCGCGGTCATCAAGAAGGAGATGTTCCGGCTCAACGCCGAGTTCACCGGCCAGTCCATCGAGCGCATCGAGGCCGACTCGGACCGCGACCGGTGGTTCACCGCCCCCGAGGCCCTCGAGTACGGCTTCGTCGACCACATCATCACCCGCGCCCACGTCAACGGAGATGCCAAATGAACCCCGAAACCTTGCGAGCCACCGCGCCGCAGGCGCGCTACATCCTGCCGTCGTTCGTGGAGCACTCCAGCTGGGGCGTCAAGGAGTCCAACCCGTACAACAAGCTGTTCGAGGAGCGCATCATCTTCCTCGGCGTGCAGGTTGACGACGCCTCGGCCAACGACATCATGGCCCAGCTGCTGGTGCTGGAGTCGTTGGACCCGGACCGCGACATCACCATGTACATCAACTCCCCGGGTGGCTCGTTCACCTCGCTGATGGCGATCTACGACACCATGCAGTACGTGCGGGCCGACATCCAGACCGTGTGCCTGGGTCAGGCCGCCTCGGCTGCTGCGGTGTTGCTGGCGGCGGGCACGCCGGGCAAGCGGATGGCGCTGCCCAACGCCCGGGTGCTGATCCACCAGCCGTCGCTGTCCGGAGTGATCCAGGGCCAGTTCTCCGACCTGGAGATCCAGGCCGCCGAGATCGAGCGGATGCGCACGCTGATGGAGGGCACGCTGGCCCGCCACACCGGCAAGGACCCCGAGCAGGTCCGTAAGGACACCGACCGCGACAAGATCCTCACCGCGGCCGAGGCCAAGGAGTACGGGATCATCGACACCGTCCTGGAGTACCGGAAGCTGTCGGCTCAGACGGCCTAGTCTCTCCGTCGAGCAGTCGCGAAAGCCCCCTGGCAGCACCGCTACAGGGGGCTTTCGCGACTGCTCGCTGACAGGGCGGCGATGTCGGCCGGGCGCACCCGGCAGCAGCCGCCCACGATGCGGGCGCCGGCGGCCACCCATCCCGGCACCAGGTCGGGGGAGAAGCGCGCCGGCCCGCTCCAGCCGCCACGGACCCAGCGTTCCCCGCTGTTGGGGTAGGCGATCACCGGCTTACCGGTGACGCGGCGGGCGATCTCGACGGCGTTCCGCACGTCGCCGGGCGCGCAGCAGTTCACCCCCACCGCGACGATCTGCGGCACGCCCGCGGCTACCGCGAACGCCTCCGCCAGGGGCTGCCCGGCCCGGGTCGTGGTGCCTTCGATGGTGTAGCTGAGCCAGGCCGGTACGTCCGTTTGGCGTATCAGGTTCACCAGGGCTTCGGCCTCATCAACGTCCGGCACCGTCTCGCATGCCAGCACGTCGGCCCCGGCGTCGGCCAGGATTTCCAGGCGGGGCCGGTGCCACGCCGTCAGCTGCGCGACCGAAAGCCCGTAGCGGCCAAGGTATTCCGAGCCGTCGGCCCGGGCGGCGCCGTACGGGCCGACCGATGCGGCCACCCAGTGGCCGCTTCCGGCGGCGTCACGGGCCAGCTCGACGCTGCGGCGCAACAGCAGTTCCGCGTCCGCCCGCCCGATTCCGCGGGCGGCGAAGCCCTCGAAGCTCGCCTGATAGCTGGCGGTGGTCGCGATCTGGGCGCCCGCGGCGAAGAAGGCTCGGTGTACGGCGGTGATCTCATCCGGGGCATCGATCAGTGCCCGGGCCGACCACAACGGGTCCCGGGAATGGTTCCCGGAAAGCTCAAAGCCGCGGGCTTCCAGCTCCGTCGCCAAGCCCCCGTCGGCGATGAGCACGGCTCCGGTCGACGAGCGCTTGCGCGAGGAGAGCCGGGGCCCATCGGGCACGGTATCGTCGGGAACGGCGAACCCCACGTCCGCCACTGTAGGGCTCCAGATAACACCTGCAACACGCTTGCGCCGCGCCAGCGCGTCACGCGCCGCGTCGGCAGCTCGGGCGATATGTTCTTGGGCAGACAGGTACCGGGCGTAGAAACCAAATACCAACGACGCGATTCGGCCTTATCGGTCGCCTCGCAACCGAACGAGCGGGTAGCGTCGGGGAATACACACCGATCCCCGACGACAGACGGCGAACAGGAAGTAGGTCCTCACGCACCATGGCGCGCATCGGAGACGGCGGTGACCTGTTGAAGTGTTCCTTCTGCGGAAAGAGCCAGAAGCAGGTCAAGAAGCTCATCGCGGGTCCGGGCGTCTACATCTGCGATGAGTGCATCGACCTGTGCAACGAGATCATCGAAGAAGAGCTCGCCGACGCCGACGACGTGAAGCTCGACGAGCTGCCCAAGCCCGCCGAGATCCGGGAGTTCCTGGAGGGTTACGTCATCGGTCAGGACACCGCCAAGCGGACGCTGGCCGTGGCCGTCTACAACCACTACAAGCGCATCCAGGCCGGCGAGAAGAGCCGCGATTCGCGCTCCGGCGAGCCCGTCGAGCTGACCAAGTCCAACATCTTGATGCTCGGACCCACCGGTTGCGGTAAGACCTACCTGGCTCAGACCCTGGCGAAGATGCTCAATGTCCCGTTCGCAATCGCGGATGCCACCGCGCTGACCGAGGCGGGCTATGTCGGCGAGGACGTCGAGAACATTCTGCTCAAGCTGATTCAAGCCGCCGACTATGACGTCAAGCGCGCCGAGACCGGCATCGTCTACATCGACGAGGTCGACAAGATCGCCCGCAAGAGCGAAAACCCGTCGATCACCCGCGACGTCTCCGGTGAGGGCGTTCAGCAGGCGCTGCTGAAGATCCTGGAGGGCACCCAGGCCTCGGTTCCGCCGCAGGGTGGACGCAAGCACCCGCATCAGGAATTCATCCAGATCGACACCACCAACGTGCTGTTCATCGTGGCCGGGGCGTTCGCCGGCCTGGAGAAGATCGTCTCGGACCGAGTCGGCAAGCGTGGCTTGGGCTTCGGTGCCGAGGTCCGTTCCAAGGCAGAGGTCGACACCGTCGACCACTTCGCCGAGGTCATGCCCGAAGACCTGATCAAGTTCGGGTTGATCCCGGAGTTCATCGGCCGGCTCCCGGTGGTGGCCTCGGTGACCAACCTGGACATGGAGTCGTTGGTCACGATCCTCTCCGAGCCCAAGAACGCTCTGGTCAAGCAGTACACCCGGCTGTTCGAGATGGACGGGGTGGAGCTGGAGTTCACCCCGGACGCGCTGGAGGCCATCGCCGACCAGGCGATCCACCGGGGCACCGGCGCGCGTGGCCTGCGGGCGATCATGGAAGAAGTCCTGCTGCCGGTCATGTACGACATCCCCAGCCGCGACGACGTCGCCAAGGTCGTCGTCACCAAGGAAACGGTGCAGGACAACGTGCTGCCGACCATCGTGCCGCGCAAGGCGTCCCGGTCGGAGCGCCGCGACAAGAGCGCTTGACCCGGGCGGTGGCGCTCCGCGCCGCCGAAAGTTACTCAGCGGTAGCGGACGTTTCTTAAAGTTGGCCTGCTGTCTATAGTGATGAAAACCACATTTCCGCTCTTGGCTGACTCGGAACCCTGCCCTGACGTCGGGGTTTAGCGGTCATGCGGTGGAGTTTCGACACGGTGTGGCGTCGAATACTCTCTAAGAACGGTGCAATAATCGGTACTGCCAGTGACAGAAAAAAATGTGGGTGCGCCAGACGTGCTGTGCGAGCCCGATCAGGACAGTGATGGAAGGCGGGGCCGTGGGTCCGAGCGGTAACGGAGCCGGGTCGGCGCCCGGGCGTCAAAAACTCGAAAAGGTCGTGATCCGCTTCGCTGGTGACTCCGGCGACGGCATGCAGCTCACCGGCGACCGATTCACCTCCGAGGCGGCGCTGTTCGGCAACGACCTTGCCACCCAACCGAACTACCCCGCCGAGATCCGCGCACCTCAGGGCACCCTGCCCGGTGTCTCCTCGTTCCAGATCCAGATCGCCGACTACGACATCCTGACCGCCGGTGACCGCCCCGACGTGTTGGTGGCGATGAACCCCGCAGCGTTGAAGGCCAACATCGGCGACCTGCCGCGCGGTGGCATGGTGATCGTCAACTCCGACGAGTTCACCAAGCGCAACCTTGCCAAGATCGGCTACGAGACCAGCCCGCTGGAGACCGAAGAGCTCTCCGAGTACGTGGTGGTCCCGGTGGCGATGACCTCGCTGACCCTGGGTGCGGTCGAGGCGATCGGCGCCACCAAGAAGGACGGCGCCCGCGCCAAGAACATGTTTGCACTGGGTCTGCTGTCCTGGATGTACGGTCGGCCGATCGAGACCAGCGAACAGTTCATCCGGGAGAAGTTCGCCAAGAAGCCCGACGTCGCCGACGCCAACGTGCTGGCGCTCAAGGCGGGCTGGAACTACGGCGAGACGACCGAGGCGTTCGGTACCACCTACGAAATCTCCCCGGCCAAGCTGCCGTCGGGGGAGTACCGCCAGATCTCGGGCAACACCGCGATGGCCTACGGCGTGATCGTGGCCGGTCAGCTGGCCGACACCCAGGTGGTGCTGGGCACCTACCCGATTACCCCGGCGTCGGACATCCTGCACGAGCTATCGAAGTACAAGAACTTCAATGTGCTGACGTTCCAGGCCGAAGACGAGATCGCCGGCATCGGCGCGGCCATCGGCGCCTCCTACGGTGGGGCGCTGGGCGTCACCAGCACGTCGGGCCCGGGGTTGGCGCTCAAGGCCGAGGCGCTGGGCCTGGCCGTGATGACCGAGCTGCCGCTGCTGCTGATCAACGTACAGCGCGGAGGCCCCTCGACCGGCCTGCCGACCAAGACCGAGCAGGCCGACCTGATGCAGGCGCTCTACGGCCGCAACGGCGAGTCGCCGGTCGCGGTGCTGGCGCCGTGCACGCCGTCGGACTGCTTCGACGCGGCCATCGAGGCCGTCCGGATCGCGCTGACCTACCGCACCCCGGTGGTGCTGCTGTCCGACGGGGCGATCGCCAACGGGTCGGAGCCGTGGCGCATCCCGGATGTCACTGCGCTGGAGCCTATCGAGCGCAACCTCGCCAAGTCCGACGAGCCCTTCCAGCCGTACGCGCGTGACCCGGAGACGCTGGCCCGTCAGTTCGCCATCCCGGGCACCCCGGGGCTGGAGCACCGGATCGGTGGACTGGAGAAGGCCAACGGCACCGGCGAGATCTCCTACGAGCCGGCCAACCATGACCTGATGGTCCGGCTGCGCCAGGCCAAGATCGACGGCATCAAGGTTCCCGACCTCGAGGTGGATGACCCGACGGGCGACGCCGAGCTGCTGATGCTGGGCTGGGGCAGTTCCTACGGCCCGATCGCCGAGGCGTGCCGACGTGCCCGGCGCGGCGGTGTCAAGGTCGCGCAGGCGCACTTGCGTTATCTCAACCCGCTGCCGGCCAACCTGGGCGAGGTGCTGCGCCGCTATCCGAAGGTGGTGCTGCCGGAGATGAACCTGGGCCAGTTGGCGCTGCTGCTGCGAGGCCGCTACCTGGTCGACATTCAGTCGGTGACCAAGGTGGCCGGCAAGGCCTTCCTCGCCGACGAGGTGGAGGCCATCATCGATGACGCATTGGCCGGCACCTTGGCCGATCGGGAGAACGAGAAGGCGTCGCTGGCCAGGGCCGCGGCGGTCACCATTGCAGGAGCGAGCTGATGACAACCACCGAATCCGGCACCTCCCTGGTCGGCACCGACCTGGGGCTGACTGCCCTGAGCGGTGTTCCCACCACCGATGAGCCGCAGAAGTCCAAGGACTTCACCTCCGACCAGGAGGTGCGCTGGTGCCCGGGCTGTGGCGACTACGCAATCCTGAACTCGATGCGCAACTTCCTCCCGGAGCTGGGATTGCGCCGGGAGAACGTGGTCTTCATCAGCGGGATCGGCTGCTCGAGCCGGTTCCCGTACTACATGAACACCTACGGTGTGCACTCGATCCACGGCCGTGGCCCGACGTTCGCCACCGGGCTGGCGACCGCCCGCGAGGACGTGAAGGTCTTCCTGATCACCGGTGACGGTGACGCATTGTCGATCGGCGGCAACCACCTGATCCACACGCTGCGCCGTAACGTCAACATCACCATCCTGTTGTTCAACAACCGGATCTACGGTCTGACCAAGGGCCAGTACTCGCCGACGTCGGAGACCGGCAAGATCACCAAGTCGACGCCGTTCGGCTCGCTGGACAACCCGTTCAACCCGGTCTCGCTGGCGATCGGCGCCGAGGCGACCTTTGTCGGGCGGGCGCTGGACTCCGACCGCAAAGGCCTCACCGAGGTGCTGCGCGGCGCTATGGAACACCGCGGATCTGCACTGGTGGAGATTCTGCAGGACTGCCCAGTCTTCAATGACGGCTCCTTCGACCTGCTGCGCAAGGAAGGCGCCGAGAACCGGCTCATCAATGTCCGTCAGGGCGAGAAGGTGACCTTCGGTGCCGAGGGCGAGTACTGCGTGATCAAGTCCGGCTACGGCCTTGAGGTTGCCAAGACCGCCAACGTCTCGGCCGACCAGATCGTCGTGCACGACGCCACGCTGGCCGACTCCTCCTACGCGTTCGCGCTGTCGCGGTTGTCCGAGCAGGATCTGTCGCACTTCCCGATGGGAATCTTCCGCAAGGTCAGCAAGCCCACCTACGACGACCAAGCGCGTGCGCAGGTCGCCGAAGCCCGGCAGGCCTCGGCGCACGACTCCGCCGCGCTTCAGGCGCTGCTGCGGGGCCGCGACACCTGGACCGTCGACTGACGCCGTGACCGGCCGCCTGGCCGGTGTGGTCCTGGCCGGTGGTGAATCGCGCCGGATGGGCCGCGACAAGGCCACCCTGACCGTGGCCGGCTTGTTCGACGGCCGGACCCTGGTCGAACATGTGGTGTCGATGATCGGGCAGCGCTGCGATCCGGTCTTCGTGGTCGCCGCCGCAGGCCAGTCGCTGCCCGACCTTCCCGCGCAGGTGTTGCGTGATGAGGTGCCCGGGCAGGGACCGCTGCCGGCCCTGGGACTGGGCCTGGGTGCTGCTGCTGGGGCAGGCGCGGATCATGCGTTCGTCTGCGCCGTGGACATGCCGAACCTGACGTCCGAGCTGATCGACCGGCTGACCGAATCCGCCCGCGCGTCGGGTGCTGATGTCGTGGTGCCGGTGGCGGGCCGGGACCACTACCTGGCGGCGGTCTACCGCACCGCGCTGGCCGGCACCATCGCCGGGCTGGTGGCGGCCGGGGAGCGCCGGGTCGGTGCGTTGATCGACGCCGTCGAGGTCCAGCGGATCGAGCTGGCCGATGCAGGCCCACTGACCAATCTGAACTCTCCGGACGACATCGCCGGACGGGCGTGAACTGATCCGTCGACAGCAAATAGTGGTCGAGGGATTTAATAATGGACATCGGGCTCTCGCCGCTTACCGAAATATATCTCCGTGTTATCTCGGTAATATTTGAACATTATTGGTCGTGTGATGAATTTTGACGGTTCCGGCCGCTGTGGCCGTTTGTTCATCCAAAACCGTTGCAGCAGAATCGATTTAGTGCCATCAATGTGCTGAGATGAGCTCAGGGTGCGGGTTCGCCGGCTCGGTTATCGGCGGGTGGATTTTATTCGCCGTACAAGGCGGTCGACAGGTTTTGCAGGCATGAGACGTCGCTACGCGGCGCGATTGGGACCCGCCCGTCGTCTGGGTTTGTGCGAGACGTGACGTGGCCGGTCCGCAGGGCGACCACCTGCGGTTTATGCGTCGTGTGGGGCTGGTGTGGCGATCGCTGAGCCGCCTCGGAGGCCCGCGAGAGTGTGAAATCCTGCCATTTCCGGTGGCCTAGGCCACAAAATATCCGTGATTTGACTCACGGCCTGCACGGCATGGTCGGAGGTGGTCCGACCGTAAAAGTCATTGCTGACCTGCCAAAACCATTATCGCCCGTGGTGTGATGGTTTCGTTATCTGTTCGAAATGCTTGCGTCATGGTGCTGGACGAGCCGTATGAACATTTCGTAAGTTTCCTTCGGCCCAAATAAGGGGCAAACAAATTGAATCGACGGAACCGCGTGTTAGCGGGGCCGCGGGCGGCCCCTCAATGCTTCCGCGGTGCCGGGTGTCATCCCGGCGGGCAGATCTTGCCCCCGCTGTCGTGCCTGAACCGAGATGGCACGTCTCGAAGACCACTCCCCGCCTGGAGCACCCAGGCAAGCCAGCCCACGCTGTGGGCGCACTTCGGAGCGCGCACTGCGAAAGGAACGATGTTGAAGAACGTCCGCAAGCCCCTCACCCTCGCCGCGATCGCCGGTGCACTGATCACCGGTTCGGTGGCTCTCTCCGAGGCCACCGCGCACGCGGACAGCGTGAACTGGGACGCCATTGCGGCGTGCGAGTCGGGTGGCAACTGGTCGATCAACACCGGCAACGGCTACTACGGCGGCCTGCAGTTCAACGCCGGCACCTGGCGTGCCAACGGTGGCAGCGGCATGCCGCACAACGCCAGCCGGTCCGAGCAGATCCGGGTCGCCGAGAACGTCCTGCGCAGCCAGGGCATCGGCGCGTGGCCGGTCTGCGGTCGCCGCGGCTGACCTGACGCATCTCTGACGGCGCCGGACTGTTTCAGTCCGGCGCCGTCGCCGTCGGCAGGTCCGGGTCGGCGGGTAGCGTCGGCCACATGCCCGACACGTCACGTGAGCTCGATGTCGTCGTCTACGGGGCGACCGGATTCGCCGGGAAGCTGACCGTCGAATACCTGTCCCGCGCCGCAGGCGGCGTCCGGATCGGCCTGGCGGGCCGCTCGGCTGACCGGTTGCGCGCGATCAGAGATTCCCTCGGCCCAGCGGCGCAGGACTGGCCGATCGTGGTCGCCGACGCCGACAAGCCCGAGACACTGGACGCGATGGCGGCCCGTACCCGGGTGGTCATCACCACCGTCGGCCCCTACACCCGCTACGGCATGCCTCTGGTCGCCGCCTGCGCGGCCGCCGGCACCGACTACGTCGATCTCACCGGTGAGGCGCTGTTCATGCGAGAGAGCATCGACCTCTACCACAAGCAGGCCGCCGACAACGGGGCCCGGATCGTGCACGCCTGCGGCTTCGACTCGATTCCATCGGACATGAGCGTGTACGCCCTTTATCGGGCGGTCCGCGACGACGACGCCGGCGAGTTGCTCGACACCGACTACGTTGTGCGGAGCTTCTCCGGTGGGGTGTCCGGCGGCACCCTCGCCACGATGATCGAGGTTCTGACCACCGCCGCCAACGATCCGGACGCCCGACGCGAAATGTTCGACCCTTACACGCTCAGTTCCGATCGTCCCGCCGAACCCCGATTGGGCCCCGAACCGGACCTGTCCTGGCGCCGGGGCCGCGACATCGCACCCGAACTGGACGGAATCTGGACCGCCGGCTTCGCGATGGCGCCCGTCAACACCCGCATCGTGCGGCGCAGCAACGGACTGCTGGACTGGGCGTACGGACGTCGTTTCCGCTATTCCGAGCACATGAGCGTCGGCTCGTCGGCCGCGGCACCTGCGCTGTCTGGATTGGCGACCGGGATAGGCAAGGTGGCGTTCGGGCTCGGGGGCTACATTCTCCGGCTGGTGCCGACCGGACTGTTGGAACGGGCATTGCCCAAGCCGGGAACCGGTCCGAGCCGGCGCCGCCGGGAGAACGGCCACTACCGCATCGAGACATACACCACCACCAGCACCGGGGCCCGCTACCGGGCCGTCATGGCGCAGCAGGGCGACCCCGGTTACCAGGCCACCGCGGTGTTGCTGGGAGAGAGCGCCCTGGCGCTGGCGTGCAACCGCGACCTGCTCTCCGAGCACCTCGGTGTACTCACCCCGGCTGCAGCGATGGGCGACGCCCTGCTGGTCAGGCTGCCAGCCGCCGGGGTGAGGCTGGAAGTGTCCCGGCTGAACTGACGGACCGAATCGACCGGTGCCCTGCGGCTGGTCTTTCCGCTAGTGTCGTTTTCGACCGCTGCCACAGCAGCACACAGCAACGAAGGTGGATGAAAACCATGGCCGGCCTCGACGATCTCTTCGCGCAGATCCCCATTCAGGACATTGCCAACCAGCTCGGTGCCGACTCAGGGGAAGTGGACAACACCATCCGCACCCTGGTGCCGGTGCTCGTCGGCGGCCTGAGCGAGCACGCTCAAGACCCGGGTCAGGCCGACAACATCGCCAACGCCGCCAACACTTTCGCGGCTCAGGGACTGTTGGACAACGCTCTGGGCGCCAGCCACTCCGAGGGCCAGCAGCTGATCTCGACGATCTTCGGTGGCAACGACACCAACCAGGTCGCCTCGGCACTCTCGGGCGCCGGCGCGGGCAACAACGACCTGCTGCAGAAGTTGCTGCCGATCCTCGCCCCGATCGTGCTCGCCTACATCGGCAAGCAGCTGACCGGGAACAAGGCCGAGCCGGCACAGCAGCAGGCCTCCGGCGGCGGCCTCGGCGACGTGCTGGGCGGCATCCTCGGTGGCATGGCCGGTGGTGGCGGTGCCAAGAACCAGTCGATGGGCAGCATCCTGGGCAACATGCTCGGCGGCAAGACCGGCGGCGCCATCGGCGACATCCTCGGCGGATTGCTGGGCGGCAAGAAGTAGCAACCCCTCGCAAAGCCCCCGGACCGCCCGGTCCGGGGGCTTTCGCGTCGTATCGGCGGGCCTTCCTAGAATTGACCGGTGACCGACACCCCCATCGCCGCCGATCCCGAACACCTGCCCAAATCCTGGGAGCCGGGTGCGGTAGAGGACGCGATCTACCAGCGCTGGGTGGACGCCGGTTACTTCACGGCCGACCCGGCCAGCGCCAAGCCGGGCTACTCGATCGTGCTGCCGCCGCCGAACGTCACCGGCAGCCTGCACATGGGTCACGCGATGGATCACACGCTGATGGACGCGTTGACCCGGCGCAAGCGGATGCAGGGCTATGAGGTGTTGTGGCTGCCGGGCATGGACCATGCCGGCATCGCCACCCAGAGTGTGGTGGAGCGGCGCCTGGCCGCCGTCGGCCAGACCAAGGAAGAGCTGGGCCGCGAACGCTTCGTCGAGCAGGTCTGGGACTGGAAGCGTGAGTCCGGCGGCACCATCGGCACCCAGATGCGCCGGATCGGCGACGGGGTGGACTGGAGCCGCGAGCGGTTCACCATGGACGACCGGCTGTCGCGGGCGGTCCGCACCATCTTCAAACGGCTCTACGACGCCGGTCTGATCTACCAGGCGGAGCGGCTGGTGAACTGGTCGCCGGTGCTCCAGACCGCGATCAGCGACCTCGAGGTCAAATACTCCGACATCGAAGGCGAACTGGTGTCGTTCCGGTACGGCTCGCTAGACGACTCGCAACCCCACATCGTGGTGGCCACCACCCGGCTGGAGACCATGCTCGGCGACACCGCAATCGCGGTGCACCCCGACGACGACCGCTACCGCGACCTGGTCGGAACCAGCTTGGCGCACCCGTTCCTGGCCACCGAGATCGTGGTGGTCGCCGACTCCCACGTCGACCCCGAATTCGGAACCGGCGCAGTCAAAGTCACGCCGGCTCACGATCCCAACGACTTTGAGATCGGGCTCCGTCACCAGCTGGCGATGCCGACGATCCTGGACCCCAAGGGCCGGATCACCGGCACCGGAACACAGTTCGACGGGATGGACCGCTTCGAGGCGCGGGTCGCGGTGCGCGAGGCGCTGGCCGCCGAAGGTCGCATCGTGGCAGAGAAGCGGCCCTATGTGCACAGCGTCGGGCATTCCGAGCGCAGTGGTGAGGTGATCGAACCGCGGCTGTCCATGCAGTGGTGGGTCGACGTCTCCTCGCTGGCCAAGGCTGCCGGCGATGCGGTCCGCGACGGCCACACCGTCATTCACCCCAAGAGTCTGGAGCCGCGCTGGTTCGGCTGGGTCGACGACATGCACGACTGGTGTATCTCCCGCCAGCTCTGGTGGGGGCACCGCATCCCGATCTGGCATGGGCCCAACGGCGAGAAGGTGTGCGTCGGCCCGGATGAGACCCCGCCGCAGGGGTGGCAGCAGGACCCTGACGTGCTGGACACCTGGTTCTCCTCGGCGTTGTGGCCGTTCTCCACGATGGGCTGGCCCGACCGTACCCCTGAGATCGAGAAGTTCTATCCGACTTCGGTTCTGGTCACCGGCTACGACATCCTGTTCTTCTGGGTGGCCCGGATGATGATGTTCGGCACCTTCGTCGGGGACGACGAGGCGATTACCCTGGGCGGCACCCGCGCGCCGCAGGTGCCATTTCGGGATGTCTTCCTGCACGGCCTGATTCGCGATGAACACGGCAGCAAGATGAGCAAGTCCAAAGGCAACGGTATCGACCCGCTGGACTGGGTGGACAGCTTCGGCGCCGACGCCCTGCGGTTCACTCTGGCCCGCGGGGCCAGCCCCGGCAGCGACCTGTCCATTGGCGAGGATCATGCGCGCGCATCGCGCAACTTCGTCACCAAGTTGTTCAATGCGACCCGCTTCGCGCTGCTCAACGGCGCTCGGCCGGCGCCACTGCCGCAGTCCGATGAGCTGACCGATGCCGACCGGTGGATTATCGGCCGATTGGAAGAGGTTCGCGCCGAGGTGGATTCGGCGTTCGACAGCTACGAGTTCGGGCGTGCCTGCGAGGCGCTGTACCACTTCGCCTGGGACGAGTTCTGCGACTGGTACGTCGAGTTGGCCAAAACCCAACTGGGGCAGGGGTACACCCACACCACCGCGGTTCTGGCGGCGGTGCTCGACACCCTGCTGCGGCTGTTGCACCCGGTGATCCCGTTCGTCACCGAGACCCTGTGGCAAGAGCTCACCGGCGAGGAGTCCCTGGTGATCGCCGACTGGCCGTCGTCGTCCGGCGTCGCCTTGGACCGGGTTGCCGCGCAACGGATCACCGACATGCAGAAGCTGGTGACCGAGGTGCGTCGCTTCCGCAGCGATCAGGGCCTGCGGGACCGGCAGCGGGTTCCGGCCCGGTTGACCGGTATCGACGAGGCCGATCTGGCCAGCCAGGTGGCCGCGGTGGCTTCCCAGGCATGGCTCACCGAGCCCGGCGCGGACTTCGCGCCGTCGGCCACCGTCGAGGTGCGCCTGGGCGGAGGCACCGTGGTGGTGGAACTGGACACCTCCGGCACCGTCGACGTCGCAGCCGAGCGCCGGCGGCTGGAGAAGGATCTGGCGACCGCGCAGAAGGAGCTCGCCGCCACCTCGGCGAAACTGGGCAACGCGGAGTTCCTCGGCAAGGCGCCCGAAGCGGTGGTGGACAAGATCCGGGCCCGCCAGCAGCTGGCCGGCGACGAAGTGGAGCGGATCACCGCTCGTCTTGCGGGCCTGGCGTGACCGAGCATCCGATCAACACCGGCGAGCCGACCCCGGACGAGATCGCCGCGCTGCTGCAGGTCGAGCACCTGCTCGACCAGCGGTGGGGCGAGACCACGATCGAGCCGAGCCTGACCCGGATCAACGCGGTGCTCGAACTGCTGGGCTCCCCGCAGCGCGGCTATCCGTCTATCCACGTCGCGGGCACCAACGGCAAGACGTCGGTGGTGCGGATGATCGACGCGTTGCTCACGGCGTTCTCCCGCCGCACCGGGCGCACCACCAGCCCGCACCTGCAGTCGGCGGTCGAGCGCATCGCCATCGACGGCCAGCCGATCAGCCCGGCCAAGTACGTGGAGACCTACGCCGAGATCGAGCCCTTCGTGCAGATGGTCGACGCATCCTCGCAGGAGGACGGGGGACCGGCGATGAGCAAGTTCGAGGTGCTCACCGCGATGGCGTTCGCAGCCTTCGCCGACGCCCCGGTCGACGTCGCCGTGGTGGAGGTCGGCATGGGTGGGCGCTGGGACGCCACCAACGTCGTCGACGCCCCGGTGGCGGTGATCACCCCGATCAGCGTTGACCACGTCGAATACCTCGGTGACTCCCTCGCCGGAATCGCCGAGGAGAAGGCCGGCATCATCCACGCCTCCACCGATGAGCTGGCCGACACCGTCGCAGTGATCGCCCGCCAGGAACCCGAGGCGATGGAGGTGTTGCTGGCGCAGTCCGTGCGCGCGGACGCGGCTGTGGCCCGGGAGAATTCGGAGTTCGCCGTTCTCGGCCGCCAGCTCGCGATCGGCGGCCAGATGCTGGAGCTGCAGGGCTTGGGCGGGGTGTACTCGGAGATCTTCCTACCGCTGCACGGGGAGCATCAGGCCCGCAACGCGGTGCTGGCACTGGCGGCGGTCGAGGCGTTCTTTGGCGCGGGTGCCGACCGGCAGCTCGATGTCGACACGGTCCGGGCCGGGTTCGCCGCGGCGCGCAGCCCAGGCCGGCTGGAGCGGATGCGCAGTTCGCCCACGGTGTTCATCGACGCCGCGCATAATCCGGCCGGCGCCGTCGCCCTGGCCCAGGCGCTGACCGAGGAATTCGGATTCCGGTACCTGGTCGGCGTGGTCAGCGTGTTGGGAGACAAGGACGTCGACGGGATTCTCGCCGCGCTGGAGCCGGTGTTCGACACGATCGTGGTGACGCACAACGGATCTGGGCGGGCAATGGATGTCGATGCGCTGACCGCGATGGCGGTGCGGCACTTCGGTGAGGACCGGGTGGTGACCACCGAGACGCTCGGCGACGGGATCGACGCGGCGACCGCCTTGGTGGACGAGTTCGACTCCGACGGCGAAATCGCCTCGGGGACAGGCATCGTGATCACCGGCTCGGTGGTCACCGCCGGAGCGGCCCGCACGCTGTTCGGAAGGGACCCGGCATGAGCGAACAGGCGCAGACTCCTGACCCGTGGCGCGGTTTCCGCGGGATCATGGCCCTGACTCTGATCCTGGAGGCCATCGTGGTGCTGTTGGCGCTGCCGGTGGTCAGCATGGTCGGCGGGGGCCTGACACCGGTGTCGCTGGCCTACCTGCTCGGCCTGGCAGTGGTGCTGTTGCTGCTCTGCGGAATCCAGGGCCGACCGTGGGCGATCTGGGCCAATCTGGGCGTGCAGGTCGTCTTGATCGCGGGATTCGCGGTCTATCCGGGTGTCGGCGTGATGGGGCTGGTCTTCGCCGCGGTGTGGGGGCTGATCGCCTATTTCCGGGCCGAGGTGTTGCGCCGCGGCTGACCCGCCGGAGTGTTCGGTACGCTGTCGCCCGTGACTGAGCGGACTTTGGTGTTGATCAAGCCGGACGGTGTCAACCGTCGGCTGGTGGGCGAAATCATCAGCCGGATCGAGCGCAAGGGCCTGACGCTGGCCGCGCTGGAGCTGCGGCCGGTGCAGCAGGCGGTGGCCCGCAAGCACTACGCCGAGCACGACGGCAAGGCGTTCTTCGCCTCGCTGCTGGACTTCATCACCTCCGGGCCGGTCGTTGCCATGGTCGTTGAGGGGGAGCGGGCGATCGAGGCGTTCCGGCAGCTGGCCGGTGGCACCGACCCGGTCGCCAAGGCCACCCCGGGCACCATCCGCGGTGACTTCGGGCTGGAGACCCAGTACAACCTGGTGCACGGTTCGGACTCGCCGGAGTCGGCCGAGCGCGAGATCGCGCTGTGGTTCCCTGACCTGAAGCCGTCGGCTCCGACGTCGCCGATGACGCTGGCCTGAGGCCGGACTTACGGCCTTTCGCACGGACTCGCGCCGTTGTGTGGGATACTGGCCAACGGGTGAACGTCGCCGGATCGGTGTCCGACACCCGAATGAAGACTTAGGCGAGTGCGACGGTCGCGCTGAAGTGATGCGGCGCCGATCGCCGGTCCTCATTCAGCCAGGCACCGAGTCGGTTCCACCCGAGCCCCTCGGAGCGAGACCACTACAAGCCCGGGGAATCGAACCGGGCGAATAACGAGAAGCCCTCGCGTGGCCGCGTCGAAATGACGCGCCCGGGGGCTTGAGGAGACTTACGTGTCAGACGGTTCTCTTTTCCAAGGCTTTGAAGGCCCCGCGTCGGACCCCGGCTCGGACCCGGCACCTGCACCGGCCGAGCACCAGGTGCCGGCCGAGCATGAGGAGCTGCCGGACCGGCTTCGAGTCCACTCGCTGGCGCGGGTCCTGGGCACCACCAGCAAGCGGGTGCTCGATGCCCTGATCGAGCTGGACGGCCGGACGCGCAGCGCCCAGTCCAGCGTGGACCGCGTCGAGGCGGTTCGGGTCCGTGACCTGCTGGGTTCCACCGATGCCTCGGAAGCCCCGGAGGTGGCGGAAGGGTCGGCCGAGGTCGCAGACGAACCAGAGTCCCGGCTACTGCTGGAGACCGTCCCGGAAGCCACACCCACCCGGGTGGACTACATGCCGTTGTTCGTCGCACCCCAGCCGGTCGCCTACCAGCCCCCGATCGTCCGTGAGACCGACGACGACCTCGACGAAGACGACGACGACACCGCCGGCGCAGACACCGACGCCGACACCGACGACGAGAACGGCGACCGCCCAGCCAACCGCCGGCGCCGCCGGGGACGCCGGGGACGCGGCCGGGGTCGCGGATCCGACGGTTCGGCCGATGACGGAACTGATGGCTCTGATGGCGCCGACGACTCCGAAGACGATGTCGCAACCGACTCCGACGAGGCCGGCGACGGCGAGGAGGAAGCTGGCGACGACGAGAACGGATCGGGCGAGGACGCGGGCAACCGCCGTCGCCGCCGTCGTCGTCGTCGCAAGTCCGGCGCCGGGGACGACGACGACACCGCATCGTCGGACGACCCGCCCAATACCGTCGTGCACGAGCGGGCCCCGCGGGCCAAGTCCGGCAAGACCGGCCGCGGTACGGGCGACGACGAGATTCAGGGCATCACCGGCTCGACCCGGCTGGAGGCCAAGCGGCAGCGTCGCCGCGACGGCCGTGACGCCGGGCGCCGCCGCCCCCCGATCCTGAGCGAGGCCGAGTTCCTGGCCCGCCGCGAGGCCGTTGAACGCCGGATGGTCGTTCGGGACCGGGTGCGCACGGAACCGCCGCATCAGGGCGCGCGCTACACCCAGATCGCCGTGCTGGAAGACGGCGTGATGGTCGAACACTTCGTCACGTCGGCGGCATCGACGTCGCTGGTGGGCAACGTCTACCTGGGCATCGTGCAGAACGTCCTGCCGTCGATGGAGGCCGCGTTCGTCGACATCGGCCGGGGCCGCAATGGTGTGCTCTACGCCGGTGAGGTCAACTGGGAGGCTGCCGGCCTGGGTGGCGCCAACCGCAAGATCGAGCAGGCCCTCAAACCTGGCGACTACGTCGTGGTGCAGGTCAGCAAGGACCCGATCGGACACAAGGGTGCCCGGCTGACCACGCAGGTGTCGCTGGCCGGTCGTTACCTGGTGTATGTGCCGGGGGCGTCGTCGACCGGGATCAGCCGCAAGCTGCCCGACACCGAGCGGCAGCGGCTGAAGGAGATCCTGCGTGAGGTGGTGCCGGCCGACGCCGGCGTGATCATCCGCACCGCGTCCGAAGGTGTCAAGGAAGCCGACATCCGCTCCGATGTGGAACGACTCCAGGAGCGCTGGACCCAGATCGAGGCCACCGCCGCGGAGACCCAGGCCAAGGCCGCCGGCGCCGCCGTCGCGCTCTACGAAGAGCCCGACGTGCTGGTCAAGGTCATCCGGGACCTGTTCAACGAGGACTTCTCCGAGCTGGTGGTCTCCGGTGACGACGCCTGGGCGACGATCAACGACTATGTGGGTTCGGTGGCGCCCGAGCTGGTTTCGAAGCTGACCCAATATCAGGCTCCCGAGGGGCCCGACGGGCAGGCGGGACCGGATGTGTTCGCGGTGCACCGCATCGACGAGCAGCTTGCCAAGGCGATGGACCGCAAGGTCTGGCTGCCCTCGGGCGGCACGCTGGTGATCGACCGGACCGAGGCCATGACGGTCGTCGACGTCAACACCGGCAAGTTCACCGGCGCCGGGGGCAACCTCGAGGAGACGGTGACCAAGAACAACCTGGAGGCCGCCGAGGAGATCGTGCGGCAACTGCGGTTGCGCGACATCGGCGGCATCATCGTCGTCGACTTCATCGACATGGTGCTCGAGTCCAACCGGGACCTGGTGTTGCGCCGGCTGACCGAGGCACTGGGCCGTGACCGCACCCGCCACCAGGTCTCGGAGGTGACTTCGCTGGGCTTGGTGCAGCTGACCCGTAAACGGCTGGGCACCGGGCTGATCGAGGCGTTCTCGACCAACTGTCAGCACTGCGCCGGGCGCGGAATCATGCTGCACGCCGACCCGGTGGATTCGGCCGCTCCGGGCCGCAGGTCGGAGTCGAGCAGCGGCAGCCGTCGCAGTAAGCGCTCCCGCAAGCCCAAGGTCGACGAACCGGCCGTGGCCAAGGTTCCGGTGCACACCCCCGGTGACCACCCGATGTTCAAGGCGATGGCCGACCGTCACGAGGACGACGAGTCCGAGGACGGCGTCGGGGTCGAGGGCGAGAGCGCCGACGCCGAGGTGCAGGGCACCGACGCCCGAGCAGGCGTTGACGTCGATCAGCAGGCGGCGTCTGAGGTGGTCGACGACGACCTGGACGAGGCTGACGACACCGACGAGGTCGACGACTCGGATGAGGATGAGGACGCTGACTCCGACGAGGACGAGGTCGACCTGGACGGCGACGACGACGAATTCGACGAGGACCTGGAAGGACTCGACGATGACTCCGATGAGGACGACGACTCCGACGAGGACGATGACTCCGACGAAGACGACGAGGATCACGACGACGACGAGGAGTCTGACGAGGAGGCCTGGCCGGCCGCTTCGGCCTATGAGGCCTATCAGCGGCCCCCTCGGCGCCGCGCCGCTGCCCGTCCGGCGGGTCCGCCCAGCTGACAAAGACCCGGAAGAGGCCGGTTTGACCCTTTAGTTGCTGGTCAAGTACCCTAGACCAGTTGTCTGCAGCCGGGTATCGCCCCGGCCCGGCGGGCAGAACCCAAACCACCTGCGCAAGTCCCGATGGCGTGCGCTGTGAGCGGCACCCGAGAAGTAACCGAGAAGTAGAGGTAGAGACCAACGATGGCGACGTACGCAATCGTCAAGACCGGCGGCAAGCAGTACAAGGTTGCCGTCGGTGACGTGCTCAAGGTCGAGAAGCTCGAATCCGAGCCGGGTGCCTCCGTCTCGCTGCCGGTCGCGCTGGTCGTGGACGGCAGCACCGTTACCACCGACGCCGCCAAGCTGGCGAAGGTGTCGGTCACCGGTGAGGTGCTCGAGCACACCAAGGGCCCCAAGATCCGTATCCACAAGTTCAAGAACAAGACCGGCTACCACAAGCGGCAGGGTCACCGTCAGCAGCTGACCGTGCTCAAGGTCACCGGAATCAAGTAGGAGCGAACGAGATGGCACACAAGAAGGGCGCTTCCAGCTCACGTAACGGTCGCGACTCAAACGCTCAGCGACTCGGCGTCAAGCGGTTCGGCGGCCAGGTGGTCAAGGCCGGCGAGATTTTGGTGCGGCAACGGGGTACTCATTTTCACCCCGGCATCAACGTCGGGCGCGGTGGCGACGACACGTTGTTCGCCACGGCCCCCGGTGCGGTCGAGTTCGGTGCGAAGCGCGGCCGCAAGACCGTCAACATCGTGCCTGTCGCCCGCGACTAGTCGCCGGCGTAACTGGGCGCCGCAGGGCGCCGGATAGGTAGTAGCGCCATGTCCCGGTTTGTCGACCGCGTCGTCATCCATGTGAGCGCGGGCGACGGGGGCAACGGCTGCGCGTCGATTCACCGCGAGAAGTTCAAGCCACTCGGCGGCCCGGACGGCGGTAACGGAGGACGCGGCGGCAGCGTGGTGCTGGTCGTCGACCCGCAGGTGCACACCTTGTTGGACTTCCACTTCCGGCCGCACATCGCCGCGACGTCGGGAAAACAGGGGCAGGGCAACAACAAGGAGGGCGCGGCCGGCGCCGACCTGGAGATCAAGGTTCCCGACGGCACCGTGGTGCTCGACGAGCACGGCCGGATACTCGCCGACCTGGTGGGCGCCGGCGCCCGCTTCGATGCCGCCGCCGGTGGCCGCGGCGGATTGGGCAACGCGGCCCTGGTGTCGCGCGCCCGCAAGGCGCCCGGCTTCGCGCTGCTGGGGGAGAAGGGCGAGACCCGCGATCTCACCCTGGAACTCAAGACGGTTGCCGACGTCGGCCTGGTCGGCTTCCCGTCGGCGGGAAAATCCTCACTGGTGTCGGTGATCTCGGCGGCCAAGCCGAAGATCGCCGACTACCCGTTCACCACCTTGGCGCCCAACCTGGGAGTGGTCTCCGCTGGTGATCAGACCTACACCGTCGCCGACGTTCCGGGTCTGATCCCGGGTGCCTCGGCCGGTCGTGGCCTGGGGCTGGACTTCCTGCGGCACATCGAACGCTGCGCGGTGCTGGTGCACGTGGTGGACTGCGCCACCATGGAGCCGGGCCGCGACCCGGTCTCCGACATCGACGCGCTGGAAGCCGAACTAGCGGCCTACACGCCCACCCTGCAAGGGGATTCGGCGCTGGGCGATCTTGCTGAGCGGCCGCGGGCGGTGGTGCTCAACAAGATCGACGTGCCCGAGGCGCGGGAGATGGCCGAGTTCGTCGCCGAGGAGGTGGCTGCTCGGGGCTGGCCGGTGTTCAGCGTATCCACCGCCAGCCGGGAAGGCTTGCGGCCGTTGATGTTCGCGCTGGCTGAGATGGTCGTCGAATATCGTGCCGCGCAACCCGAGCCGGTGGCGCGCCGGCCGGTGATCCGGCCGATCCCGACTCGGGGCCAGACCGGCTTCACCGTCGAATCCGACGGCGACGGCGGCTTCATCGTCCGCGGTGAGCAACCCGAGCGCTGGATCAACCAGACCAACTTCGACAACGACGAGGCCGTCGGTTACCTGGGTGACCGGTTGGCCCGGCTCGGCGTCGAGGACGAACTGGTGCGACGCGGCGCCACACCCGGTTGCGCGGTGACGATCGGGGCGATGACCTTCGACTGGGAGCCGGCCACGCCGGCCGGAGTCGACATGACCTTGTCCGGTCGGGGCACCGACGTCAGGTTGGAGCAGACCGACCGGGTCGGGGCCGCCGAACGCAAGGTGGCGCGCAAACAGCGCCGAGAGCATTCGGAGGACACGTGACCGGCGGCGGTGCGCGAGAAGCGATTCGCACCGCGCGCAGCGTCGTCGTCAAGATCGGTACCACCGCACTCACCACCGAGTCGGGGATGTTCGACGCGGGCCGGCTGGCCGGGCTCGCCGCGGCCATCGAGGCCCGGATGAAGGCCGGATCGGACGTGACGATCGTGTCCTCGGGCGCGATTGCCGCCGGCCTGGAGCCGCTGGGACTGTCCAAGCGGCCCACCGATCTGGCTACCAAGCAGGCTGCCGCCAGCGTGGGACAGGTGGCGCTGGTCAACGCGTGGAGCGCCGCCTTCGGTGAGTTCGGCCGCGCCGTCGGGCAGGTGCTGCTCACCGCGCAGGACGTGTCGATGCGCGTGTCGCACACCAATGCCGCCCGAACGCTGGACCGGTTGCGGTCACTGCACGCGGTCGCCATCGTCAACGAGAACGACACCGTGGCCACCAACGAGATCCGCTTCGGCGACAACGACCGGCTCTCGGCGCTGGTGGCGCACCTGGTCGGCGCCGACGCGCTGGTGCTGCTCTCCGACATCGACGGCCTGTACGACGCGGACCCTCGCAAGGGTCCGGCGCGGCTGGTCCCGGAGGTGGCCGGCCCGGACGACCTCGCCGGCGTGGTGGCCGGCGAGGGCAGTCACCTGGGCACCGGCGGGATGGTGTCGAAACTGTCGTCGGCTCTGCTGGCTGCCGACGCGGGTGTGCCGGTGTTGCTGGCCGCCGCCGGCGACGCAGCAGCGGCGCTGTCCGAGGCGTCGGTGGGCACCGTGTTCGCTCCTCGCGCGCAACGGCTTTCGGCGCGCAAGTTCTGGGTGCGCCATGCCGCCGACGCGGCCGGCACCCTGACGTTGGATGCCGGTGCGGTCGAGGCGGTGCTGATCCGGCGGCGGTCGTTGTTGCCGGCCGGGATCACCGCCACCTCGGGCGCATTCCACGGCGGTGACGTCGTCGAACTCTGCGACCCGGACGCGACGGTGGTGGCTCGCGGCGTCGTCGGCTATGACGCGGTGGAGCTGGCCGCCATGATCGGGCGTTCCACCACGGATCTGGCACCTGATGCCCGCCGGCCGGTGGTCCACGCCGACGACCTGGTCGCAGTCTGACACCCACCGGCATGAGCACCGTTTTCACCATCGAAGGGGCAGGCTGGAGCGGCTTGCTGCGATTCATGTGCCGTGGCGCTGTCGCCAAGGGCAAGAAGGTGCGGAACGTCAAGTACCCCAACACCTATTTCGACGGCCTGCGCTATGTCCCAGCGGTCGAGGCGGTGCGGCGCGGTGCGCAGGCCCTTGACGACATGCTGACCGCACACTTCGCCGGCCGGCCTGACGCCGACGATGTGCTGGTCTACGCCGTGAGCATGGGCTCGCAGGTGGCGTGCAAATGGTTGCGCGACTACGGTCCGGGCACCTCGATCCCGGTCGGCAGGGTGTCGTTTCTACTGCTCGCCAATCCCGAGCAGCCGTTCCATGGCATCTATGCGGCCGACCCGAAGCTGGTGTGGTTCATGACGTTGCCCGACTACGGCGGCGTCGGCGTGCCGCCGAACACCCCGTTCGCGGTGACCGATGTGTGCCGCCAGTACGACGGCATGGCGGATTTTCCCAACCGTCCCGCCGCACAAGTCAGTTGGCTGGCCGTATGCAACGCACTGGTGGGACTGGTGACCGTGCACAACAACTATTTCCGGGTCAACCTGGAGAGCCCCGACAACCTCCGGGTCCGGCGTGGCAACGTCAGCTACGTGTTGTGTCCCACCCGGCGCAGGAGGCGGCAGCGGATCGAGGGCAGCTATGACCGCTCGGCCTGGAGCTACTGAACGGCGGAGCGGAGATACAGTGCGCCCCAGACGATCTCGGTCAAAGCCGCGGCGAGTTCGGAATCGTAACCCGCATCTCGGGTCGGCAGGGTCTGCTGGCAGGATCGTTCCACCATCCACGTGAGTGCGCTCGCGGTGGCATCGACGGGCAACTCGCGGCGAATGGAACCGTCGGCCTGACCGTCCTCGATGACCTGGGCCACCCGGCCGGAGATCCCGGTCAGCAACTCCCGGTAGGCGGACGCGACCAACGGGTCGTAGCCGGCCATCTCGCTGAGCGCGATCAGCAGCGGCTGGTGCCGCCGGTAGCTGGCGATGATCGCGGCCATCGCGGCGCGGACATCGTTGGGGTCGCGGCGCTGCGCCACGGCCCACCAGCGATCGCCGCCCGAGGCGAGGTCGCCGAACACCTGGCCGGCGAGGCTCCGCAGCAGATGACCCTTGTCCTCGAAGTAGATGTAGAAGGTGGCGCGGGAGATCCCGGCTTCGGTGGCGAGCCGGTCGACGGACAGTTCGGTGAAACTGGCGCCTTCGCCCATCAGCCGCTCGGTGGCATCGAGCAGCCGACGCTCGATCTCCCCACGGCGCTCGCGGCGGCCGGTCGGGGGCTTGCGGGTCACAGATGGCACGACGCACAGCGTACCGGCCGATACAACATCTTGACTAGACATACTGTCTAGATTTACTGTCGGATCATCCGATCGTGATTCAGGTCATACGCCGAGGAGGCTCCATGTCAGCACCGTCCGCCACGATCCGCAGCTATGACCCGGTCGACTTGTCGTCGCGCACGTTCTGGTCGGGTACCGCCGCGGAACGCGAACGCTCGTTCGCCGTGCTGCGTGCCGAACGGCCGGTGAGCTGGCACCCGCCGGTCGAAGACGCCATGCTCAACGATCCCGACGACGCGGGGTTCTGGGCCGTCACCCGCCACGCCGACATCGTCGAGGTGAGCCGCAACAACGACGTGTTCCTGTCCGGCAAGGGCGTGCAGTTCGAGAACTATCCCGCGGACATGCTGGCGTCCACGCAGTCCTTCCTGGCGATGGATCCGCCCCGGCACACCAGGCTGCGCAAGCTGGCCACCGCGGCGTTCACTCCCCGGCAGATCCGGCGCATCGAGGATTCGATCAAGGCCAGCGCCAAGGACATCGTCGGAGAACTGCGGGCCGCCGGCAGCGGTGCCGACTTCGTCGAGTACTGCGCCAAGGAACTGCCGCTGCGCACGCTGGCCGACATGGTGGGCGTTCCGGATTCCGAGCGTGCACAGGTAGCCCGCGCCGCTGATGCGCTGGTGTCGACCAATGATCCGGTGTTCCTCGACGGGCGAGACCCGTTGGCGGTGATGGGCGAAAACATCATGTACCTGCATCAGGTCGCCGCCACGCTGGCCGCGCAGCGCCGCGAGCGCCCCGGCGACGACCTGTTCAGCGCGCTGGTGACCGCCGAGGTGGACGGCGACCGGCTCACCGACGCCGAGGTGTGCGCCTACTTCGTGCTGCTGTCGGTGGCGGGCAACGACACCACCCGCCAGACCACCAGTCACGCGATGCGGGCACTCACCGATTTCCCCGAGCAACGGGCCTGGCTGATGGACGATTTCGACCGGCGCATCGGGATGGCCGTCGAGGAATTCATCCGCTACGCCACCCCGGTGATGACGTTTCGGCGCACCGCCGCAACCGATTACGAACTCGGCGGCCAGCTGATCCGGGCCGGCGACAAGGTGGCGATGTTCTACGCCTCCGGCAACTGGGACGACCAGGTCTTCACCGACCCGGACCGGTTGGACCTGAACCGGGATCCCAACCCGCACCTGGGCTTCGGCGGCGGTGGGCAGCACTACTGCCTGGGCACCCACGTCGCGCGAGCCCAGCTACGCGCCATCTTCGATGAGCTGCTGCACGAGCTGCCCCGCATCGAGGCCGGGGAACCGGAGTACTTAGCGGGCAGCTTCATCCACGGGATCCGGGCCATGCCCTGCACGTTCTGACGCTGATGCCTTTTTTTGCCGCGAGCGTGCAGAGCGGTCCGGCATTTCCCCAGGTGGGAGTGGATTTTAGTGCACGGTCGCGGCAAGAGGGAACGCACTACGAGGTCGCTACGAGGTCCCGAACCGGATACCGGTGGCGTCCTTGCCGATCGCGGTCAACACCACGACCGCGATCAGCGTCGGCACCACCGTGACGATCAGGGCGTACGGGTAGCCATGCGCGGCCGCGAGGTGTTCCTGGATCGGCAGGTTGAATGCGGCGAACAGATTGCCCAGCTGATAAGTCACGCCCGGATAGAAGCCGCGGATCGCGTCCGGCGACATCTCGGTGAGGTGCGCCGGGATCACGCCCCAGGCGCCCTGCACGCAGATCTGGATCAGGAACGCGCCGAGGCACAGCATGCCCGCGGTCTGCGACAACGCGAACAGCGGCACGATCGGCAGACCCATCGCCGCCGCCCAGATGATCGCGTAGCGCCGGCCCAGCCGCTGGGACAGCGAGCCGAAGAACAGCCCGCCGATGATCCCGCCGATGTTGTAGATCACCGCGATCCACTTGGCCGTGACATGCGACAGGCCGGCGCCGTTCTCGGAGGTCAGAAACGTCGGATAGATGTCGTGGGTGCCGTGGCTCATCCAGTTGAAGGCCGTCATCAGCAACACCAGGTAGCAGAAACGGCGAATCACCTTGGCTTCGGTGAACACGTCACGAATCCTGGTGCTGGTCAAGCGCATCCGATCCTGGGTGGCCCGCCACACCTCGGACTCGGCGACCCGGTAGCGGATCAGCAGGCTGACCATGGCCGGCAGGATCGACAGTCCGAACAGCCAGCGCCAGGACAATCCGAGCACGTCGTTCACCAGCAGCGAGGCCACCGTGGCGGCCAGATAGCCGAACAGGTAGCCCTCCTGCAGCAGCCCCGAGAAGAAGCCGCGGCGCTCCGGCGGGATCTTCTCCATGGCCAGCGCGGCGCCCAATCCCCATTCGCCGCCCATTCCGATCCCGTACAGCAGCCGCAGGATCACCAGCACGGTGAAGGTGGGCGCGAAGGCGCACAGGAATCCCACCGTCGAGTAGAAGATCACGTTGACCATCAGCGGGATGCGTCGCCCGACCCGGTCGGCCCACAGGCCGAAGATCAGCGCCCCGAGCGGACGCATCATCAAGGTGGCGGTGGTCAAGAACGCCACCTCGGTCTTGGTGTGGCCGAAGGTCTTGGCGATGTCGGCGTAGACGAACACCACGATGAAGTAGTCGAAGGCATCCATCGACCAGCCCAGCACGGCGGCCAGGAAGGAATTGCGCTGGTCGGGGGTGAGGCGCTGCTTCGTCACCCGAGCATCGTGCCGGATTTCGGCGCGATTGTGTGCGCTGTGCGGCGATTATCGCGCCGAAATCGCAGGGGTCAGCTCCTCGGCCAGCACCGCCAGGGCCGCCGAACAGCCACCGTCGAACTTGATGGCCGCCAGCTCGTCGCCGCGGGTCGGACCGCGGTTGACGATCGCGATCGGGACCCCACGCGCCGCTGCGTGCCGGACGAACCGGTAGCCGGAGAACACGGTCAGCGAGGACCCGGCGACCAGCAGCGCCTCGGCGTCGTCGACCACTGAAAACGCCTGTTCGACACGGTCTTTGGGGACGTTCTCGCCGAAGTAGACGATGTCGGGTTTGAGCATCCCGCCGCACCGATAGCAATCCACGTAGCGGAACGACGCGGTATCGGCGACAACGGCGTCCGCGTCGGGTGCCACCGCGATACCGCCGAGGTCCTCGGCGCGCTCGATGAACCCCGGGTTGAGCTCCTCCAGCTGCTCGGCCAGAGTCATGCGGCTCATGGTGATCCCGCACCCCAGGCAGACCACCGTCGCGTAGCTGCCGTGCAGGTCCACGACCCGGTGACCGCCGGCCTTGGTGTGCAGCAGATCGACGTTCTGGGTGACGACCCCGGTCACCACGCCGGCGGCTTCCAGCGCGGCCAGCGCCCAGTGACCCGCGTTGGGCGCGGTGGCGGCCATGTGGCGCCAGCCCACGTGGTTGCGTGCCCAGTACCGCTGGCGGAAGACCGGGTCGCCGGTGAACTGGGCGATGGTCATCGGATTGCTCGGCGGGGAGTCCGGCCCGCGATAGTCGGGAATGCCGGAATCGGTGGAGATCCTAGCGCCGGTGAGTACCGCAATTCGACGGCCTGTCAACAGAGTCAGTAGGTCGCAGACCGTCGGCGTGATGTCGCCCATCCGGTCCAGCCTAAGCACCCCGCGGCAGCCGGCCACCAGCGCCGCGTCGTCGGCCGGTGGCACCCGAAAGCTGCGTATGGACACATTCCAGGCGACAATGGCAGGCGATGGACTATTCAGGGGACTTCTACAGCGCCTACCGGCACGGGTTTGCGCGGGTCGCTGCCTGCACACACCGCGCCACGCTTGCCGACCCGGCCGCCAACGTCGAGTCGGTGCTGCAGCGGGCGCGCCAGTGCCACGACGACGGCGTGGCACTGGCCGTCTTCCCCGAGCTCACGCTGTCGGGCTACTCGCTCGATGACATCGTGGCGCAGGACACCCTGCTCGACGCGGTCCAGGCCGCGCTGCTCGACCTGGTCGCCGCGTCGCTGGAACTGCTACCGGTCCTGGTGGTGGGGGCGCCGCTGCGCTACGGCCACCGGGTGTACAACACCGCCGTCGTCGTTCATCGGGGCCGCATCCTCGGGGTGGTGCCCAAGTCGTACCCGCCCACCTACCGCGAGTTCTACGAGGGCCGCCAATTCGCCGCCGGTACCGGAGAACGCGGCCTGATCCGGCTGGCCGGGGATGAGGTGCCGTTCGGCTCGGACCTGTTGTTCGCCGCAACCGACCTGCCGGGCTTCGTGCTGCACGCCGAGATCTGCGAGGACATGTTCGTGCCGGTGCCGCCGAGTGCGCAGGCGGCGTTGGCCGGCGCGACTGTGCTCGCCAACCTCTCTGGCAGTCCCATCACCGTGGGCCGCGCCGAAGACCGGCGACTGCTGGCCCGCTCGGCGTCGGCGCGGTGTCTGGCCGCCTACGTCTATGCCGCTGCGGGAGAGGGGGAGTCGACCACCGATCTGGCCTGGGACGGCCAGACCATGATCTGGGAGAACGGCACGCTGCTCGATGACAGCGAACGGTTCCCCAACGGCCCCCGCCGATCGGTCGCCGACGTCGATCTCGGGCTGCTGCGCTCCGAGCGGCTCCGAATGGGCACCTTCGACGACAACCGTCGCCATCATCGGGATGCAACGGACGCGTTCCGGCGGGTGGAGTTCATGCTCGACCCCCCGACCGGTGACATCGGACTGCGGCGGGTGGTCGAACGGTTCCCGTTCGTGCCATCCAATCCGCAACGGCTGCAACAGGACTGCTACGAGGCCTACAACATCCAGGTATCCGGCCTGGAGCAGCGGCTGCGCGCACTGCACTATCCCAAGGTGGTCCTGGGGGTGTCGGGCGGGCTGGACTCCACTCACGCGCTGATCGTCGCCGCGCGGGCTATGGACCGCGAGAACCGGCCGCGCAGTGACATTCTGGCGTTCACCATGCCCGGCTTCGCCACCGGTGAGCACACCAAGGCCAACGCCGCAGCGCTGAGCAAGGCCCTCGGTGTGACGTTCGCCGAACTCGACATCCGTGACAGCGCGAAGCTGATGCTCACCGAATTGGGGCACCCGTTCGCGCGCGGTGAAGCCGTCTACGACGTCACGTTCGAGAACGTCCAAGCCGGCCTGCGCACCGACTACCTGTTCCGGATCGCCAACCAGCACGGCGGCATCGTGCTGGGCACCGGCGATCTGTCGGAGCTGGCGCTGGGGTGGTCCACCTACGGGGTGGGCGATCAGATGTCGCACTACAACGTCAACGGCGGCGTACCCAAAACCCTGATCCAGCACCTGATCCGCTGGGTGATCAACTCCGGTGAGTTCGACGCTGACGTGTGTGCGGTGTTGGCCTCGGTGCTCAACACCGAGATCAGCCCGGAACTGGTGCCAGCAGGTGACGGCGAGGAGATTCAGCGTAGCGAGGACACCGTCGGCCCCTATTCGCTGCAGGACTTCGCGCTGTTCTCCGCGCTGCGCCATGGCTTCTCGCCGGCCAAGATCGCATTTTTGGCGTGGCACGCCTGGCATGACATCGACGCGGGTTCCTGGCCGCCGGGCTATCCTGCGGACAAGCGGCAGGCCTACGCGCTGGCCGAGATCCGCAAATGGCTGAAAGTATTTGCCCAACGGTTCTATTCGTTCAGCCAATTCAAGCGATCGGCACTGCCGAATGGGCCCAAGGTGTCCCACGGTGGTTCGCTGTCGCCGCGCGGCGACTGGCGGGCTCCGTCGGACATGTCGGCGCGGATCTGGCTCGACGAGATCGAGCGGGAGATACCGGACCAGTAAGGGAGTAGCAGTCACGATGGCCGACACTCGAGGACCTGCGGTGCCGCCCGCGTTGCGCAAGGCGATGGCACTGCTCAGCGATCCACCTTCCGTTCCCGATGTGAGCAACGGCTATCTTGACCTGCTGGGGGTTTCGGAAGGCGATGCGACGGAGCAGAACACCGGTGCGATCCAAAGGTTTTGGGCCTCGTCATTCGGGTCGATGTTCTACGACAACACCCAGGCGCTGGCCCGCCGGACGCTCGAAGCATGGCAGCACCGCACCGACTGGCTGAAGATTCCGGCCGGCGGCGTGGCCCTGGACATCGGTTGCGGGCCCGGCAGTATCACCGCCTCGCTGGCGCAAGCCGTGGGCGCTGACGGGCTGGCGCTGGGCGTCGACGTCTCCGAGCCGATGCTGGCCCGCGCGGTCCGCATCCAGGCCGGTCCGCAGGCCGGTTTCCTGCGTGCCGACGCACAACGACTCCCGCTGCGCGACAACACTGTTGACGGGGTCATCTCGATAGCCGCGCTGCAGCTGATCCCCGACCCGGTGGCGGCGCTGGGCGAGATGGGGCGGGTGCTCAAGCCCGGGGGACGGCTGGTATTGATGGTGCCCACCGCCGGCTCGGCCTCCCGGCTGTGGCGGCTGCTGCCCAAGGCCGGGGCGCACGTGTTCGGCGACGACGAGATCGCCGATGCCCTCGAAGAGCACGAGTTCACCAGCGTGCGGACCAAGAACTTCACCACCATTCAGTGGGTGCGGGCCAAGCGAGGCTGATGTAGAGATCAGTCCAGGATCCGGCTCGAGATCACCACGACCCGGAGCGGATGCCGTAGTACTCCGCCCAGTACCCCTTGGCATGGGGGCGTTGGGTCTGTTCCGCCATCAGGCCGGGAACCGGGCTGTCGCACGCTAGAAACACATTCTGTTTGCCTTGGTTGGCCAACAGCGCGCTCCAGCAGTTCCTCTGCGGATAGTTGCCGGTGCGGCCAGTGCAAGACTGACCGTTGTGTACGCGTCTCCGACATCAAAACGAAAGCGGCAGTGAAGTAATGGCCATACAATTGGACGGTGGCCGGATCGAATTGATTTGCGCATCGTACGTTCGGCTGACATCAGTTGTTAGCGAAAGCACCTGCCGCCCATCTTCGAACTCTCGGGTGAACAAATCATCCGAGCCTTCGTTTTCCGGGTCAGGTCACTGGATGTGGGACTTTTCCATTGCCTCATTGATCGCTGTGGCGTCGGGTGCGCAGTCCCCGGCCCCGGGGACCAGGGTCGCCAGCGCCCCGGCGGTACACGCGGCACGCAGCGCATGCGCAACACCGTTGGGCCATTCGGCGGCCAGCACACCGGCGAACACGTCACCCGCGCCGGAGGTGTCGATGGCGTCGACCACCGCCGCCGGCACGTGCACGGTTCCGTCCGCTCCGGTGTAGCGCGCCCCGTTCGCGCCCAGCGTGACCACCCGGTGCGGCACCGGATGATCGAACTGCGCGGCTTCGGTCTCGTTGACCACCGCCACGTCGATCAGTCCGGCCAGCTCGGTCACGTCACCGCCGGACGGGGAGATATTGGCGATCACCGTCGCCCCGGCGGTGCGCGCGATCCGGGCGGCCGCGGCGGCCGTCGCGATCGGAATCTCCAACTGCAACAGCAGCACCTGGGCGCCGGCGATCGCGTCGCGTCCGGCGTCGAGGGCGACCGCACGGTTGGCCCCCGGCACCACCACGATGGTGTTCTGCCCAGCCGTGTCCACGGTGATCACGGCGGCACCACTGGGCCCGGGCACGGTCACCAACCCGGCCGTGTCGACACCGTTGTCTGTCAGGTGCCGACGCAGTAGCGCACCGGCGTCGTCGTCACCCACCGCACCCACGAAGCAGACCTGCGCACCGGCCCGGGCGGCCGCGACGGCCTGATTGCCGCCCTTGCCGCCGGGAACGGTGGCCGGTGCCGAACCCAGCACCGTCTCGCCCGGGGCGGGCAGCGCGGCGACGGTGAACACGGTGTCCAGGTTGAGGCTGCCCACCACACACACACCCGTCGCCACGGTCTCAGCTTCGCATTCACGACCGGGGGATGTGGCGAATCCCTTAGGGTGGGTAACCGTACCAACCGGGGAAGGGAGCCGCCGAGTGGACTCGGCACCGTCGGCAGGCGTGGAGAACATCGCGAACGATGCGGCTCGGCGCTGGCGACTGGGGTCGCGGCTCAGCATCCAAACCAAACTGATGCTGATCCTGCTGCTCACCAGCATCGCCTCGGTCGGGATCGTCGGCTTCGTCGAGTTCCAGTACGGTGCAGCCGAATTGCAGCGATCGGTGACCAGCAAGCTGGTTCAGGCCCGCGAGGCGCAGCGCCGGGCCGTGATCAACCTGTTCGCCGAGATGACCAACTCCCTGGTGATCTTGAGCGGCGGAGAGATGGCGGCCAACGCGGTCGAGGCATTCACCGCGGGCTTCGACGAACTGGCCCACGCCACAGTCACTCCCGATCAGCAGCGCGCGATCGAGGGCTACTACCGTGACAAGTTCGTCCAGTCGCTGGCCGAGCGGACCGGCGAGCGCGCGGATGTCGCCGCGCTGCTGCCGACATCGCCCGCACAGCGCTACCTCCAGGCCCGTTACACCGCCGGCTATACCGGGGCCTCGCCCAAGACCGAAGACACCGGCGACCACGGTGCCTGGTCGGCGGCGAACGCTCGGTTCAACAGCATGTTCTCCGAGATCGTCGCACGCAACGAGATCCTGGATGCGTTGCTGCTGGACACCCGGGGCAACGTGGTCTACACGGTGGCCAAGGGAGTGGATCTGGGCACCAACGTGTTGACCGGCCCGTACCGGGAATCCCCGCTGCGCGACGCCTACCGGAAGGTGCTGGCGTCCAACGCGGTCAACTTCGTCTGGATCACCGACTACCAGCCCTACCAACCCGCGTTGGACACCCCCACCGCATGGCTGGTGTCGCCCGTCGGCACCGGTGGCACGGTCGAGGGAGTGCTGGCCTTGCCGTTGCCTAGCGCGAAGGTCAACCGGGTCATGACCGCCAACCGCGACTGGAAGGCCGCCCAGGTCGGACGTACCACCGAGACCTACCTAGCCGGCGCGGACGACCTGATGCGCTCCGACTCGCGGTTGTTCCTGGAGGACCCCGAGCGTTATCGCCGGGAAGCGGTGGCGGCGGGCACGCCGACGGCGACCGTGGACAAAGCGCTGCGATTGGGCACCACCACCTTGGTGCAGCCGGTGGGGTCCCCGGCTCTGCGCGACGCGCAACGCGGACAGACCGACACGCTCAACACCGGCTACGACTACCTGGGTAACCGCGAGCTGGTCGCGTACGCGCCGCTGACCATCCCCAATTCGGAGCTGCAGTGGTCGATCTTGGCGACTCGGGACTACTCGGACGCCTACGCCGGTGTCACCTCGTTCAGCAGGCGAGTGGTGCTGGCCACCACCGGGGTCGTCGTGGCGATCTGTGTGCTGGCGATGCTGCTCGCCCGGTTCTTCCTGCAACCGATCCGTCGACTGCAGGTCGCCGCCCAACGGATCAGCGCCGGGGACTACAGCGCCGCGGTGCCGACCGGAACAGCCGACGAGATCGGCGATCTGACCAGAGCGTTCAACCAGATGAGCCACAGCCTGCGGACCAAAGAGGAACTGCTCAACGAGCAGCGCAGGCAGAACGACGAGCTGTTGTTGTCGCTGATGCCGGAGTCGGTGGTGCGGCGCTACCGCGGGGGCGAACAGGCAATCGCGGAGGAGCACCACAACGTCAGTGTCGTCTATGCCGAACTGCAGGGCATCGACCAACTGTCCGCCGAGGCATCCGCCAACGAGTTGGTGACGATCGTCGACGAGTTGGTGCGGCAATTCGATGCGGCGGCCGAAGGCATTGGGGTCGAACGGATTCGCACCATGTACAACGGCTATCTGGCCGGCTGCGGCCTGACCACCCCGCGGCTGGACGGCGTGCACCGGATCGTCGACTTCGCGTGCGAGATGCAGCGCATCGTCGAGAGGTTCAACGCCAAATCCGGACACAAACTCAATCTGTGGGCTGGTGTCAACACCGGCGAGGTCGTCAGCGGCCTGGTGGGCCGATCCGGAGTCACCTACGACCTGTGGGGATCGGCGGTCAATCTTGCTTACCAGTTGCGCAGGGGCACACCGCAAACCGGAATCTACGTCACCGGGGCGGTGCGAGACATGCTCGGCGCGGGGGAGGAGTTCAGCCTGGTCGGCACGGTGAGCCTGGGGGAGACCGAAGAACAGGCCTGGGCGATATCGGAGCCGTCGTGAACGTCTTCGGACAGTGGTTCTACTGGGCGATCGGCGTTGCGATCGGCTTTCCCGTCGGTCTGATCCTGCTCACCGAATGGCATGTCGCACTGGCTCGTCGGGACAGCTATCTGGCCCGGCCGGTGGCACTGGTGCGAAACTACCTGTTGCCGCTGGGCGCGCTGCTGGTGTTGCTGGCGCAGGTGGCCGGCGTACCGGGACAGGACCCGACGGTGCGGGTCATCTACACCCTGTTCGGCTTTGTGCTGTTGGTGTTGCTGCTGTCCGGGCTCAACGTCACCTTTTTCCAGAGCGCCCCGAAAGGTTCCTGGCGAAACCGGATTCCGACCATCTTCGTCGACGTCGCCCGATTCCTGCTGATCGGCGTCGGCCTTGCGCTGATCCTGTCGCACGTCTGGGGCGCCAAGATCGGCGGGCTGTTCACCGCGCTGGGCGTCACGTCGGTGGTGATCGGCCTGATGCTGCAGAACTCGGTCGGCCAGATCGTCTCCGGGCTGTTCATGTTGTTCGAGCAGCCGTTCCGGATCGGCGACTGGCTGTCCACCCCGACCGCCGACGGCCGGGTCGTCGAGGTGAACTGGCGGGCGGTGCACATCAGTACCGGCGCCGGCCTGCAGGTGACGCCGAACTCGGTGCTGGCTGGCACCTCGTTCACCAACGTCAGCCGTTCCGGTGGTGCGCATCGGGTGTCGATCACCACCACGTTCGCGGTCTTCGACCCACCGGACCGGGTGTGTGCGCTGCTGTCGCGGGTGGCCGCCGCGCTGCCGCAGCGGACCACCGGAGCGGCGCCCTGCCCGGTGGCGCTGGGCAGCGGCCAATACCGGACCAGCATCGCGCTCGACTCCCCGGATGACGACGGTCCGGCACACGCCACCTTCCTGCGGTGGCTCTGGTACGCCGCGCGGCGCGAGGGGCTGCACCTCGACGACTGCGACGACGAGTTCTCCACACCGGAGCGGGTGGCCGAGGCGCTGCGGACGGTGGTGGCGCCCGCACTGCGGCTGACCGACGCCGATCAGCAGGCCGTGGCGCCCTACGCCGGACTGGTCCGATACGGCGCCGACGAGATCCTGGAGAAAGCCGGTCAGGTGCCGACCGCGATGATCTTTCTGACCGAGGGCAGTGTCCGGCTCACAGCCCGGGACCCGGCGGTGCCGGACACCACGTTGCGCCACGGCGCCTTTCTGGGGGTCACCACACTGACCCGACAGGCTAGCCAGTTCGACGCCTGCGCACTGGAAGAGGTCACCGCGGTGGTGATCGACCGCGAACACATCGAGGACCTGGTGATGGCCAAGCCGCTGCTGCTGCAGGAGCTGGGCCGGGTCATCGATCAGCGGCGTCACACCGTGTCCGCCTGACCTCGGGCCACGGCCGGCGCGCCCTCGAGCAGGGGCCGTTTTACCTGATCGGGCGTTCGCCGATACGCTGGCACGATGAGCGTGCCTGTGCTTCCCGACCTGCGCCAAGAGGTCCACGACGCCGCCCGCCGCGCCCGGGTCGCCTCCCGCGCGCTGACGTCGCTGTCCACCGCGGCCAAGAACAACGTGCTCAACGCCGCCGCCGATGCGCTGCTGGCCCACACCGACGACATTCTGGCGGCCAACGCCGAGGACCTCGCGGTGGCGCGGGCGGCCGGCACCCCAGAGGCGATGCTGGACCGGTTGGCCCTGAACCCCGAGCGGGTCGAGGGGATCGCCGCCGGGCTGCGCCAGGTGGCGGGGCTACCGGACCCAGTGGGTGAGGTGCTGCGCGGCTACACCCTGCCCAACGGCTTGTTGCTGCGCCAGCAGCGCGTCCCGCTCGGCGTGGTGGGCATGGTCTACGAGGGCCGTCCCAACGTCACGGTGGACGCGTTCGGTCTGACGCTCAAGTCGGGCAACGCGGCGCTGCTGCGCGGCAGCGCGTCCGCCGCGCACTCCAACCGGGCTCTGGTCGAGGTGCTGCGCGCCGCCCTGGAGGCCGAGGATCTGCCTGCCGATGCCGTGCAGCTGCTCTCGGCGGTCGACCGGTCCACCGTCACGCACCTGATCCAGGCCCGCGGCCTGGTCGACGTGGTGATTCCGCGTGGCGGCGCCGGACTGATCGAGGCGGTGGTGCGTGACGCGCTGGTGCCGACCATCGAGACCGGGGTGGGCAACTGCCACGTCTACGTCCACGAGGCCGCCGACCTCGCTGTCGCCGAGGAGATCCTGCTGAACTCCAAGACCCGCCGGCCCAGCGTCTGTAACTCCGCCGAGACCCTGCTGGTCGACGCCGCGATCGCCGAGAAGGCGTTGCCGCGGCTGGTGGATGCGTTGACCGCTGCCGGGGTCACCGTGCACGGGAGTGCCGCCGACGCCGCACCCGAGGACCACCTGCGCCGCGAATACCTGACGTTGGACATCGCCTGCGCGGTGGTCGACGGGCTGGAGGGCGCCATCGACCACATCAACGAGTACGGCACCGGTCACACCGAGGCCATCGTCACCACCAATATGGCCGCGGCCCAGCGGTTCAGCGAACAGGTCGACGCCGCCGCGGTCATGGTCAACGCGTCGACGGCGTTCACCGATGGCGAGCAGTTCGGCTTCGGCGCCGAGATCGGCATCTCCACCCAGAAGCTGCATGCCCGTGGTCCGATGGGACTGCCGGAGCTGACGTCGACCAAATGGATCGTGTGGGGTGACGGCCACACCCGCCCGGCCTAAGGAGTCGTAGCCGATATGGAAAACCCCGCCGTTCCCGCCACTCCGGCCCGCCAGGCGCCGCTGTTCGCCGACATCGACGATGTCGCCCGACGGCTCGCCGAGACCGGCTACCTGGCCGACACCGCCACCACCACCGCGGTGTTCCTGGCAGACCGGTTGGGCAAACCGCTGCTGGTGGAGGGGCCGGCCGGTGTCGGCAAGACCGAGCTGGCCCGCGCGGTGGCCGCCGCCACCGGCTCGGGCCTGGTGCGGCTGCAGTGCTACGAAGGCGTCGACGAGGCCCGTGCGCTTTACGAGTGGAACCACGCCAAGCAGATACTCCGTATTCAATCCGGCCAGGGATCCGGCGACTGGGACGCCACCAAGATGGACGTGTTCGCCGAAGAGTTCCTGTTGTCGCGGCCGTTGCTGACCGCGATCCGGCGCACCGAGCCGACGGTGCTGCTGGTCGACGAGACCGACAAGGCCGACATCGAGATCGAGGGCCTGCTGCTGGAGGTGCTCTCCGACTTCGCCGTCACCGTCCCCGAATTGGGCACCATCACCGCGACGCGGAAGCCGTTCACGCTGTTGACCTCCAACGCCACCCGGGAACTGTCCGAGGCGCTCAAACGGCGCTGCCTGTTCCTGCACATCGACTTCCCCGACCCCGACCTGGAACGCCGAATCCTGCTGTCGCGGGTACCCGAGCTGCCCGAGCATCTTGCCGCCGAACTGGTGCGGATAATCGGCGTGCTGCGCGGGATGCAGCTCAAGAAGCTGCCGTCGGTGGCCGAGACCATCGACTGGGGCAGAACGATTCTGGCGCTGGGACTGGACACCATCGACGACGCCACGGTGGCCGCCACGCTCGGGGTGGTGCTCAAGCACCAGTCCGACCAGGTGCGCGCAACCGGAGAACTGCGGCTGAACTGATGGTTCGACGAATCCGCCCGCAGCAACCCCTTGCCCCGCATGGCATTCCGGGGCATCTGGTCGGGTTCGTCGAAGCCCTTCGCGGGCAGGGTATCTCGGTGGGACCGTCGGAGACCGTCGACGCCGGCCGGGTGATGGCCGTGCTCGGGCTGGGCGAGCGCGAGGTGCTGCGGGAGGGCCTGGCGTGCGCGGTGCTGCGCCGGCCGGATCACCGCGACACTTACGACGCGATGTTCGACCTGTGGTTCCCCGCCGCGCTGGGCGAACGTACCGTGATCGCATCCGATGACCCGGACGCCCCCGAGGATGCACCGCTGCCCGAGGACGCCGAGGCGATGCGGCAGATGCTGGCCGATCTGCTGACGGCCAATCCCGACCTCGCCGACGCCGACCCGCGACTGTCGGCGATGATCGCGGCGATCGTCGGCAACTTCGGGCAGTACCGCTCCAGCCGGGGCCCGTCCTACTCGGCCTATCAGGCGCTCAAGGCGCTGGCGCTCGACGAGCTGGAGGCAAAGCTGCTGGCCGGGCTGCTGGCGCCCTACGGCGACGAACCCAGCCCCAGCCAGGAGCAGATCGCCAAGGCGATGGCCGCGCAGCGGATCACCCAGCTGCGCAAGCTGGTCGATGCCGAGACCAAGCGGCGCACCGCCGAACAGCTGGGCCGCGACCACGTGCAGATGTACGGCATCCCGCAGCTGAGCGAGAACGTCGAGTTCCTGCGGGCCTCCGGTGAGCAGCTGCGCGAGATGCGCCGGGTGGTGGCGCCGCTGGCCCGCACCCTGGCGAGCCGGCTGGCGGCCCGTCGCCGGCGCTCCCGGGCCGGCGCCATCGACCTGCGCAAGACGCTGCGAAAGTCGATGTCCACCGGGGGTGTGCCGATCGACGTGGTGCTGCGCAAACCGCGACCGGCCCGCCCGGAGCTGGTGGTGCTGTGTGATGTGTCCGGATCGGTCGCCGGATTCAGCCACTTCACGCTGCTGCTGGTACACGCACTGCGCCAACAGTTCTCACGAGTCCGCGTTTTCGCGTTCATCGACACCACCGACGAGGTGACACACCTGTTCGGGCCGGAGGCGGATCTGGCGGTGGCGATCCAGCGGATCACCCGGGAGTCCGGGGTGTACACCCGCGACGGTCACTCCGACTACGGCAATGCCTTCGTCTCGTTCGCCGAGAAGTACCCGAGCGTGGTCTCGCCGCGCAGCGCACTGCTGGTGCTCGGTGACGGCCGGACCAACTACCGGGACCCGGGAATCACGGCGCTGACGCATCTGGTGAGCGCCAGCCGGCACGCGCACTGGCTGAACCCCGAAGCCCAACACCTGTGGGGCAGTGGGGATTCGGCCGTACCGCGCTACCAGGACGTCATCCCGGTGCATGAATGCCGTTCGGCCAAGCAGCTGGCCGGGGTGATCGACGCCCTGCTACCGGTCTGAGCTCGCTTCGCCGCCGGTCGCCGCCCGGGAACCCCGTTTCTGCTGGTCCAGTAAGCTGGCGAACCATGCACGACGGGTTGCGCAGGCTGGGGGTGATGGGTGGGACGTTCGATCCCATCCACTACGGCCACCTGGTCGCGGCCAGCGAGGTGGCGCACCAGTTCGCCCTGGACGAGGTCGTGTTCGTGCCCAGCGGGCAGCCCTGGCAGAAGGGCCGCCACGTCTCGGCGGCCGAGGACCGCTACCTGATGACCGTGATCGCCACCGCGTCCAACCCGCGGTTCTCGGTGAGCCGGGTGGACATCGACCGCGCCGGCCCCACCTATACCCGGGACACCTTGCGGGACCTGCACGCGCTCAACCCCGACTCCGAGCTGTATTTCATCACCGGTGCCGATGCGCTCGCGTCGATACTGTCCTGGCAGGGCTGGGAGGAGCTGTTCGACCTGGCGCGGTTTGTGGGGGTCAGCCGGCCCGGATTCGAGCTGCGCAATGACCACATCACCGACGTACTGGGCGAGTTGGAGGAGAACGCATTGACCCTGGTGGAGATTCCGGCGTTGGCGATCTCGTCGACCGACTGTCGCGCGCGTGCCGAACAGCGCCGTCCGCTGTGGTACCTGATGCCTGACGGCGTCGTGCAGTACGTGTCCAAGCGCCGCCTGTACCGTGGCGCCGACGGTCCCGGTGAGAAGAAGGCCGTCGGCCAGTCCACCAGCCTGGCCGCCGGGAACAACGCATGACCGCCAACCCCGAGGCCGTCGAGATGGCGACCGTGGCCGCCGCTGCCGCCGCGAACAAACTGGCCGACGACGTCGTCGTCATCGATGTGTCCGACCAGTTGGTGATCACCGACTGCTTCGTCATCGCCTCGGCGTCCAACGAACGTCAGGTCAACGCGATCGTCGACGAGGTCGAGGAGAAGATGCGGTTGGCCGGTCACAAGCCGGCCCGGCGGGAGGGTACCCGCGAGGGGCGCTGGACGTTGCTGGACTACATCGACATCGTCGTGCACATCCAGCACCAGGACGAGCGAGACTTCTACGCCCTGGACCGGCTGTGGAAGGACTGCCCGGTGCTGCCGATCGAGCTGCCCGATTCCGGCGGAGCGCCGCAATCCGAGGGAGCACAGTGAGGGTGCGTCGGCTGATCCTGCTGCGGCACGGCCAGACCGAGTTCAACGCCGGCAGCCGGATGCAGGGCCAACTGGACACCGTCCTGAGCGATCTCGGCCGGGCGCAGGCCGGGGCGGCGGCCGAGGTGCTGCGCAAACGGCATCCGCTGCTGATCGTCTCGTCGGATCTGTGGCGGGCCTACGACACCGCCACGGTGCTGGCCGAACACAACGGATTGGCGGTCCGGGTGGACACCCGGTTGCGGGAGACCCATCTGGGTGACTGGCAGGGCCTGACCCACGAAGAGGTCGACGCCGCGGCGCCCGGTGCCCGGTTGGCCTGGCGCGACGACGCCCGGTGGGCGCCGCACGGCGGCGAGAGCAGAATCGACGTGGCCGAGCGCAGTGAGCCGCTGGTTGCCGAGCTGATCAGCGGTGAACCCGACTGGGGGAGCACCGAAGACCCCGAGCGGCCGGTGGTGCTGGTCGCCCACGGCGGCCTGATCGCGGCTCTGACCGCCGCACTGCTGCGGTTGCCGGTCGAGAACTGGCCGGTGCTGGGCGGGATGGCCAACGCCAGTTGGACCCAGCTCAGCGGATACTCCGACGACGATGTGCACGATCCCGCCGATGTTCGGTGGCGGCTCGACGTGTGGAACGCTTCAGCGCAGGTGGCCGACTGTGAACTCTAGGTCCTCTGACCCGATGTCCTCGCAACCGCGGCCGAAGCTCCTGATCTTCGCCGACTCGCTGTCCTACTACGGGCCCACCGGCGGGCTGCCGGCCGACGATCCGCGCATCTGGCCGAACATCGTCGGCGAACAACTGGGCTGGGACGTCGAGCTGATCGGCCGGATCGGCTGGACCTGCCGGGACGTGTGGTGGGCGGCCACCCAGGACCCGCGCGCGTGGGCCGCACTGCCGCGCGCCGGGGCCGTCATCATCGCCACCAGCGGGATGGACTCGCTGCCGTCGGTGTGGCCGACCGCGCTGCGCGAGCTGATCCGCTATGTGCGGCCGTCGCGTCTGCGGCGTTGGGTCCGCGACGGCTACGGCTGGCTGCAACCCCGATTCTCACCGATGGCCCGCGCGGCACTGCCGCCGCAGCTGACCGCCAAGTATCTCGAAATGACCAGAGGGGCAATCGATTTCAACCGTCCAGGTATCCCGATCGTGGCCTGCCTGCCGTCGGTGCACATCGCCGACACCTACGGCCGGGCCCATCAGGGCCGGGAGCCGACGGTGCGGGCGATCACCCGGTGGGCTCAGGAGCACGACGTTGCGCTGGTGGACCTGAAGCTGGCGGTGGCCCACGAGGTGATGAGCGGCCGGGCGAACCCCGACGGCATTCACTGGAACTTCGAGGCGCATCGGGCGGTCGCCGACCTGATGCTCAAAGCGCTGGCTCGCGCCGTCGACGATGCGGAGCGCAGCGACGCGGAGGAGCGGTGCTGATGGCCCCAGCCGGCGTACCCGGATCCGCCCCATAGACCCGCCATGACCGTCACCGTCATCACGGACTCCTCGGCATGCCTGCCCGCCGAGTTGCGCGCCCGGTGGGGTATTCGCGAAGTGCCCCTGCACATCCTGCTGGGCGACGCAGATCTGCGTGACGGGATCGATGACGTGCCCGCCGACATCTATGCACGAGAGCACGTCAGCACCGCGGGCACCGGCCCCGAGGAGCTGGCCGACGCCTACCGCAGGGGACTGGCCGAGAGCTCTGGTGTTGTGGCAGTGCATATTTCGTCCGCACTGTCGGGGACGTTCGGCACCGCCGAGCATGCAGCCGCCCGGATCGGCGCCGGAGTGCGGGTAATCGACTCGAAGTCAGCGGGGATGGGCACCGGGTTCGTCGCGCTGGCCGCCGCACGCGCCGCTGCTGACGGCGCCGACCTGGACGGCGTTGTGGCCGCGGCGGATGCGGCCAAACGGCGCAGCTACGCCTACCTGGCGGTGCAGCGGCTGGACAACCTGCGGCGCAGCGGCCGGATCGGCAGCGCGGCGGCCTGGCTGGGCACTGCGCTCTCACTGAAGCCGCTACTTGCCGTGGACGACGGAAAGCTGGTGCTGGCCCAGCGGATTCGCACCTTCAGCAAGGCCGTCGCGGCGATGATCGACCGGGTTTGCGATGTGGTGGGGGACAGGCCCGCGGCACTGGCCGTGCATCATGTCGCCAATCCGCAAGGCGCCCAGGATGTGGCCGGTGCGCTGGCCGAGCGGCTGCCGGCCTGTGCGCCGGCGCTCATCACCGATATGTGCTCGACGCTGGCGGTGCACGTCGGGGCCGGCGCGGTCGCGGTGTGCGTGGACGTCGATCCCGCTTAGACGCCGGCGGGCTCCTCGTGCGGGGTGTGCGCGGCGATGCCCCGGATGTTCTTGTTGGGTCCCCACGGCCGGACCACCTGCGGCCACCAGAACCACTTGCCCAGCAGCACCGCGATCGAGGGCATGAAGAACGCCCGCACCACGAAGGTGTCCAACAGCAGTCCGATGGCCACGGTCGTGCCGTACATCCCGATCGCCTTGAGGTCACTGAAGAACATGATGCCCATGGTGGCGGCGAACACCATGCCCGCCGAGGTCACCACACCGCCGCTGCCGGCCATCGCCCGGATGTAGCCGGTCTTGAGCCCGGCGTGAATCTCCTCTTCGAACCGCGAGACCAGCAGCAGGTTGTAGTCCGAGCCCACCGCGAGCAGCACGATCACCGCCAGCACCAGGGTCACCCAGTAGATGTGCTGGCCGAAGATGTGCTGCCAGATCAACACCGAGATTCCGAACGACGCGGCGATCGAACTGGACGCGGTACCGAGGATCACCACCGCGGCGACCAGACTGCGGGTGATCATCATCATGATCAGGAAGATCAACGTCAGCGACGCCACCACGGCGATCATCAGGTCGTACTTGGCGCCGTCGCTCATGTCCTTGTACAGCGCGGCCATGCCGCCGATGTACACCTTGGCGTCCGACAGTGACGACTGCTTGAGGGCCTCCTGGGCCGCAATGCGCTCCGGCTCCACCCGGGCGATGCCCTCCGCGGTGGCCGGGTAGGTCTGGTGGGTGACGAAAAAGCGCGCCGACTTTCCGTCCGGTGACATGAACTGTCGCAGGCCGATCTGAAAGTCCTTGTTGTCGAACGCCTCTGCGGGCAGGTAGAAGAAGTCGTCGTTTTTGGAGTCGTCGAAACTCTGACCCATCATGATCTGGGTGTTGCTCAGTGACTCCATCTGGTTGACGAACGCGTCGAAGGTGGAATGCACGGTAAGCACCAGCCCGCGCATGATCTTCATGGTGTCGACCACCGCCGGCAGCAACTCCACCGCCTGCGGCAGCAGGTGGGCCGTCTTGGTGATGTCGTCGGACAGATGATGCAGTTGCTCGGTCATCTGGTCCATGCCGTCGGTGGTGTCGAAGGTGGCCCGCATCGCTGCGCACATCGGGATGTCGAAACAGTGCGGTTCCCAGTAGAAGTAGCTCCGCAGGGGCCGGAACTGGTCGTCGAAGTCGGCGATGTGGTCGCGGATCTGATCGGAGATCTCCACGGTGCGCTGGGTGACCTCGGCGGTGTCGTCGAACGTCCGATCGACCTCCTGCAGGTAGCCGTACATCTGGATCAGCAGCGAGATGTCCTTGTCGAGCTGCTCGGAGATCGTGTCGATGTCCTTGATGCGGTCCTTGAGCGACTTCATGTTCTGGATCATCAACTGGTTGGACGCACTGAGTTGGAACGGTATCGAGCTGTGCTGCAGCGGAATTCCCAACGGCCGGGTGATGTCCTGGATCATCCCGATGCCGACCACCCGCATGATGTTCTTGGCCACCCGATCCAGGACGAGCATGTCGGCCGGGTTACGCATGTCATGGTCGGACGTCACCATGGTGATGTCGGGGGCCATCCGTGCCGACGGGAAATGTTGCTCCGCAGCGGCGTAGCTGACGTTGACCGGGGTGTCCTTGGGCAGATACTTCCGGTCGTCATAGCCCGGCTTGAATCCCGGCAGGGCGACCAGGCCCACCATGATCACCGCCAGGCTGGCCACCATGATCGGCGCGGGCCAGCGCACCACGGCGATCCCCGCGCGTCGCCAGAAGCCACCCGGCCCGGTCTCTTTCGCGTCGAGCAGGCCGAAGCTGGTGACCACCACCAGCATTGCCGGCCCCAGCGTGAGGGCGGCGGCGACCACCACGAGCATGCCCACCGACACCGGGATGCCCATGGTGTGGAAGTAGGGCAGCCGGGTGAAGTACAGCATCGCCGACGCCCCGGCGATGGTCAGCCCCGACCCGAGCACCACGGGGGTGACGCTGCGCACGGTGATGTAGTAGGCGTCGACGCGTTCGGCACCGGCCAGCCGGGCCTCGCGGTAGCGGCCGATCAGGAAGATGCCGTAGTCGGTGCCGGCGGCGATTGCGAGCATCACCATGATGTTGACCGCGAACGTGGTCAGGCCCATGAAGTCGTGAAAACCGAGGAATGCCACCACGCCGCGGGCACACATGAGTTCCAGCAGGGTCAGAAACAGCTGCGTGAGCATCGCCGCGATCGACCGGAAGACGATCAGCAGCATGATGGCGATCGCGCCGATGGTGAACAGGGTGATCTTCACCAGGCTGGCATCGCCGATCTCGCGCAGGTCGGCGGTCAGCGCCGCGGGCCCGGCCACATAGGCCTGCACCCCGGGCGGCGCCGCGGTGTCGTCGATGGCCTTGCGCACCGCGACGACCGAGTCGTTGGCCTCGGTCATGCCCTGGTTGCCGACCAGGTTCAGCATGATGTAGGCGGCCTTGGCGTCCGGGCTCTGCACACCCGCCGCGGTCAGCCGGTCATGCCAGAAGTCTTGGGCGTGCTCGACGTGGTCCTTGTCGGCCACCAACTTCGCCACGATCTCGTCGTAGTAGTGGTGGGCGGGTTCGCCGAGTTCCTCCTGGCCGACGACCACGACCATCACGGTGCTGTTGGACTTGTATTCCTGGAAGTTCTCGCCGACCAGCTGACTGGCCACCATCGACGGCGCATCCATCGGCGCCAGTGGTGCGGAGTGTTCTTCGGAGATCACTTCCAGCTGGGGGACAAGGACATTCACCAGGACGGTGAGCACGATCCAGGCGATGATGATCGGCACCGCGAAGATCCGCAGCATGTGCGCGAAGAACGGCCGCTTGATCATCCGGACTTGACCAGACAGAAGGTCTGGGCGTTGAAGCCGCTGGCGCGCCGCTCGTCGAGCAACCGGTCATCGATCTTGATCCGGCAGCCGATCTCACCGGAGTTGCCCTGCACGATCATGTTGGCCTGAACGGCGGGCAGCACCGTGACGACGGTGAAACTCCACGGCAGCGCCACACCGCTGAGCTGGTGGACGTTGGCCTCGGCATCCCAATAGTTGATGTCGGCCGTGGTGCCGGGCGGCCCGAACGCCTCGTAGGCCACCGACTTCGGATTGAACTGCACGATGTCGATGCCGGCACCGGCGTTGGGATTGAGATCCTGGGAGGCGAACACCTTGTGCAGTCTCATGACGATCACACTCGAAATACAGATGACCACAATGAAGACCAGTGGAATCCAGTGCCTTTTGAGTACGCCGACAGGGGAGACCCTCCTCATCTCACCGCCTTCACGCTGGTCGATAACGCGGTCGAACGTCGCCTCAGGCAGCATAACCTTCGCTTACCTAACCAATGCAAGTGCTGCGCCTGGCTCGCCGAACTGACCTGGGGGTGCCCGCAGCGCGGCACGGCTGCGGGCGTTTCAGTAGCATGGCCGCTGATGCACGATCTGGTGAATGGCGTCCGTTTCGGCGCGGTGGTCATCGTGGCAACGCTGGCACTGGCCGGCTGCAGCGGTGCTGGAAGATCCGACCCGACGTCGGCGCAGACATCGCCGTCGTCGGCCTGGTCGCGCCCGGATGCGCCCCCGGACCCGCGCACCCTGCTGCGCGCAGGTGACCTCGCCGTCGCGCAGGTCCCCGACAGCGTGCTGATCTTCATTGAGAGCCAGACCAACGACGCGGGCACCTGGAAGGCGCGGGTGGTCACCCCCGACGGCGTCGAACACCAACTCGAGATCGGCTCCGACGCGATCGCGGTGTTGGTCGGTCCGACGGCCACCGACGACGGTGACGGCGACAGGGCCAAACGCCGGGCCAATGTCAACGGCGCGCACCTGGACTACCGGGCCGCGGTCGCCAAGGTGCTCGCAGCGCTGCCCAACGGGTCTATCACCGAGCTCAGCCTGCTCGACATGAATGGCACCGTGGTGTGGGACGCCGATGTGTGGGACACCGACCTGGTCGAACACGACGTCGTCGTCGACGCGGCATCGGGTGCGGTCACCGCCAACCGGCAGGTCTAGCCGCTCAGCTCAGCTTGTGCCTGCGCGGCCGGTGATCGGCGGCAGGTCGGCGAGAGTGACGATGCCCGGTGCGGCCGCGACCACCGTCGGCACCGCATTGGTCACCGGCATCCCGGTGTAGATGGAGCCCAGGCCGTTGAAGTTCGGTTCGTTCCAGTCCTTGGGCGGCAGGCAGTTGATCACGGTGCGCATGTTGGGCACCCCGAAGACCTGGATCACGTGGCCGTGCGCAACCGGCTTGGGTGGTGTGACGTGGCTGCCCATGATCCAGTTGAAGCCGACGCTGACCACATTGTGCTCACCCACCCAGCCGCGGTGGTAGCCGAACACGCTGCCCACTGTGCCGGCCGGGATCTTCATGAAGCCCAGGTCGGAATCGGCGGTGGCGGCGGTGAACTGGACGTCGAAGGTGATCCGATCCAGCTTCGCGCCGATCGCGTCGGCCATCATCGCCGCGGACTCGGCGAACACCTCGCTCTCGCGGCGGACGCTCTCGGCCATCCCCGGGGTGTCGGGATCCTGGGCGAATCCCATTGCCTCCATGGTGGGCGCGGACTCATACGTCGAGCAGTCCACCGATTCGGTGATCCGGATCTCGTCGACCCGCTCGCACGCCCCGGACAGCACCATGCCGACCATGTTGGTCAGCCCCGGGTGCGCGCCACTGCCGAATATCGTGGAATTGCCGGTCCGGCAGGCGTCTTCGATGCGCTGGAGGTCGGCCGGACTCTGTTTGCCGCCGGTGATCCAGGCCGCGGTGGAACACACGTTGACGCCGGCCTCCAGCAGTCGCACCAACTCGTCGATGCTCGGCCACAGCGGGTTGTAGCAACAGGCGTCCGGCCGCAGCGCGATCAGCGCGTCGATGTCGTCGGTGGCGGTGATCCCGGTCGGTTCCGGCCAGCCGGCCAGCTCGGCGGCGTCCACCCCGACCTTGTCATGGGCGTGGGCGTAGACACCCACCAGCTCCATGTCGGGACGACCGATGATGGCGTGCAGCGAGCGTTGCCCGATGTTGCCGGTGGTCCACTGGATGACGCGAAGCGGGCGATCGGTCACAGCTTGACCAAGTCGTAGCTGCCCAGGTTGTTCATCAGCACGTGCAGCTGGTCCTGCGACGAGCCCAGGGTGTGCTCGATCGCGGTGAGCCGGGCCGCGTAGTGACCGACGGGGTACTCCCAGGTCACTCCGATGCCGCCGTGCAACTGGATGGCCTCCTGGGCGATGTGCCGCCCGGACCGGCCGATCTGCAGCTTGGCGCGGGCAGCGACCAGCGGGTCGAGGTTGTCGTCGGCGATAGACATGGCCGCGTACATGCTCATGCTGCGCGCCAGCTCCATCGACACGTACATGTCGGCGGCGCGCTGGGTCAGGGTCTGGAAGGTGTTGAGGGTGACCCCGAACTGCTTGCGGGTCTTGAGGTAATCGGTGGTCAGCCGCAACGCCTCCTCCATCGCGCCGACCGCCTCGGCACACACCGCCGAGGAGATCCGGATGATCGCGCGCTCGATGGTGGCGGTGGCATCGGTGGCCTCACCCAACGGCGTGCCGGGGGTGTCGGCGAAGTCGATCTGCGCACCGCGCTGGCCGTCATAGGTCCGGTACGGCCGGCGCGACAGTCCGGCGGCCTGCCCGTCGACCAGGAACAGCCCGGTTCCGCCGTCGGGCAGCGCGGCGCTGACCACCAGCGTGTCGGCCCGGTCTCCGGTCAGCACCGGGTTCTTGCAGCCGTTCAGCGACCATGAATCGCCTTGCCGCACCGCGGTGGTGGTCACCTTCGCGGATGCGCCACGCTGACCCGGCTCGGTGTGGGCGAAGGCCAGGATCTGCTCGCCCTCGGCGACGGCGTCGAGCAGTGCGCGCTGCTGCTCATCGCCGCGCTCGGCGATCAGCGCACCGGGTCCCAGTGCGCCGTGCACCACGGGCTCCGGCGCCAGTCGCCGGCCGAACTCGGTGAGTACCACCATGATCTCCAGCGGACCGGACTCTTCGGGGTCGAAACCCAGGCCGAGGATCCCGGTCTCCGCCAACTGTTTCCACAACTCGGGGTTGAACCCGGGCTCGGTCTCGATGACGGCGTTGCGGGTCTCGGTGTCATAGCCCGCCAAGATCGAACGGGTGGTGTCGCGAAGCAGAACCTGCTCGTCGCTGAATTGAAAGTCCATGGCCGTCATACCTCCTAAAGGCCGAGAATGGTCGACGCGATGATGGTGCGCTGAATCTCGTTGCTGCCGCCGTAGATCGACGTCTTGCGGTAGTTCAGGTACGTCGGTACCGCATCCTGTGCCCACACCGGCGACGCGATGCCGTCGCCGGCCTCGAACGGCAGACCGTCGGGCCCGGCCAACTCCACGAACAGCTCGGTCGCGGTCTGCTGCAGCTGGCTGCCCCGCAGCTTGAGCACCGACGAAGCCGGGCTCGGCTTACCGTCGGCGGAGTCGCTCGACACCCGCATCTGGGTGAGTTCCAGTGCCAGCAGGTCGTTCTCGAGTTCGGCGACCCGGGCGGCGAACAGCGGATCATCGAGAGCGCCCAGTGACTGGGCGCGCTGCTTGAGCTCGGCCAGGCGCACCTTGGTGCGGGTCACCCCGGCGATGCCGGTCCGCTCGTTGCCCAGCAGGAACTTCGCGTAGGTCCAGCCGTGGTTCTCCTCGCCGACCAGTTGATCGGCGGGCACCCGCACGTCGGAGAAGAACACCTCGTTGACCTCATAGCCACCGTCGATCAGCTTGATCGGCCGCATCTCGACACCGGGGGTGTTCACCTCGAACAGCAGGAACGAGATGCCGGCCTGCTTCTTGGGTGCCTGCGGGTCGGTGCGCACGAGGCAGAAGATCCAGTCCGCGTGCTGTCCCAGGGTGGTCCAGGTCTTTTGCCCGTTGACGATGTAGCTGTCGCCGTCGCGCACCGCCGTGGTGCGCAGGCCGGCCAGATCTGAGCCCGCGTCCGGCTCGGAAAAGCCTTGACACCACCAGATGTCGAGGTTGGCGGTGGCCGGCAGGAAGCGCTCCTTTGTGGCCTGGGAGCCGAACTCGGCGATCACCGGACCGACCATCTTGGCGTTGAAAGTCAAAGGTTCGGGTACCGACGCCAGTTGCATCTCGTCGAGCCAGATCTGGTGCTGGGCCAGCGTCCAGTCCTTGCCGCCCCACTCGACCGGCCAGTTCGGCACCGCCAGACCGTTCGCGTTGAGGATCTTCTGGGTGGTGACGATGTCGTCGGGGAAGATCGAGTGGCCCAACCGGCCGCGTTCGCGGATTTCGGCGGGGATCTCGGTGGTGAAGAAGGTGCGCATCTCGTCGCGGAACGCAGCTTCCTCCGCGGACAGTGCCAGTCTCACGTCTACCTCCCGGTTGGTTGGTGAACACACGGTTGGTAAGCACCCTAATCGGCACCCCCAGGGTGCTGCGGGGGAGGTCGCGCCATGCGTTTTTGTAGTCTGGAGCTCATGAGACGGTGGGTCGTCGCGCTCTGTGTCTTGGTGATGTGTGTCGCGTCGTGCTCGGCCGAGCCCGCACACAAGGCCGAGCCGCGATCACCGTCGAGCACCCAGCAGCGGCCCGCGGTGAAACCGGCCGCACATCTCGGCCAGACCCTGAACCTGCTGCGGATCGGCGGGCAGCAGATCGCGGTGACGCTGACCGAGATCGTCTCGCCGGCCACCGTCCCCAACGGCTGGGGTGAGGCCGGCAAGTCCTACATCGCGACCAAACTGCGCATCGAGAACACCGGAACGACGACGATCGTGGGCAACAGTCAAAGCGATGTCTCGGTGATCGGTTCCGACGATCAGAGCTATACGGCCGATTTCGCGACGGTGACCGAGTGCTCGGACTTCACCGACGGGTGGTTCCTGATCGCCGCCGGATCGTCGAAAGCCGGGTGCGTGGTGTTCGCGCTGCCCACCGGCGTCACCGTCGCCAAGGTCCGCTATTCACCATCGTCGGGGATATCCCAGGACATCGGGGAGTGGCTGAACCCATGATGGCGGCGACCCGCCGCGCCCGGTTCCGTCGCGCTTGCGATCGCCGCTACCCCTGACCGGTCTGTCCACAACCCGGCGGCTGTCCACAGACCGGGCCGCAAAGCCGTTGATCGCGAGCCCTCCCGACGGTGCCGACGCCTACCGTCGGCGCTATGTCACCTGAAGCACCCGGCGAGCGGTTGCAGCGTCGCCTCGGTCTGTTGCCGGACTCCGGTGCCGGAGCCGAGGCCGCCGACGCCGATGACCAGACCGACCCCGACCAATCGCTGCCCGGCTGGCTGCCGGATCCGGCCGCCGAGCCCGGCTGGCTGGCCAAGGTGCGCGCTGACCCCGGTCGGGCCGGGGCGATCGCCCTGGCGGTGATCGCCGCGCTGGCCGTACTCGTCACGGTGTTCACCGTGGTGCGTGACCGGCCCGCACCAGTGGTGAGCGCCAAACTTCCTGAGGTGGAGATGGTTTCGACCGCCAGCCCGCAGACCGCCGAACCCGCCTCCGCGGCGCCGGAAGCCGTGGTGGTCAGCGTGGTCGGGCTGGTGCACAATCCCGGCCTGGCGACGCTGGCGCCCGGCTCGCGGATCGCCGACGCACTGACCGCCGCCGGTGGGGCCCTCGACGGCGCCGACACGATCGGCCTGAACCTGGCCCGTCCGCTCATCGACGGCGAGCAGATCGTGGTCGGTCTGCAGCCTCCGCCGGGGCGGCCGGTGCTGGGTAGTTCGGTCGGACCGGGCAGACCCGCACCGGAGCCGCCCCGGACCAGCACCACCGTGCCGCCTGCACCGCATGGATCTGCTGGACCGGGCGGACCCGGACCCCTGGACCTCAACACCGCGAGCGTCGATCAGCTCGACACGCTGCCCGGGGTGGGGCCGGTGACCGCGGCCGCCATCGTGGCCTGGCGCACCGCGCACGGCAAGTTCGCCACCGTCGACCAGCTCGGCGACGTCGACGGTATCGGCCCGGCGCGCCTGGAGAAGCTGCGTGCGCTGGTCCGCGTGTGAGCGGTGACTCCCCAGGCGGGCGCCCCGGAGGCGCTGCGCCTGGATGTCCGGCTGGTGCCGGCCGCGCTGGTCGGCTGGGGCGTCACCGCGGCTGGTATCCGATGGCAGATCGGTGCTGCACTGGCGGTGGTCTGCGCCCTGCTCGCGGTCGGAGCGGTGGTGCTGTGCTGCTATGCCGGACGTGCCCGGCGAACCGGCTGGCGGCTGGCCGGGGCGACCCTGGCCGCCGCGTCGGTGGTGGGCGCGGGATTCGGCTGGGCGGTTGCGCTGCGCACCGACGCGGTACAGGCCCACCCGATCACCGCGGTGTTCGGCGGCACCGCGACCGTGACGGTCACTCCGAGTGAGAGTCCGCTGTCCGCCGGCACCCGGCGGGTGATGTTCCGGGCCACCCTGCAACGCCTCGACGGTGCCGACTCCTCGGGCCGGGTGGTGGTCTTCTCGTCCGGCATGAACGCCGCCGAGGTGATGGTCGGCCGGCCGATGACCTTTCGCGCCAAGGTCGCCCGCCCGTCCCGGCGCGACCTGACAGTGGCGGCCCTGACGGCTCAGGGACGGCCGCGGCTGGGCGAGCCCGGTGTAATCGCGCGGGCGGCTCACCGGGTCCGGGCCCGGTTCGCTGCCGCGGCCGGGCAGGTGTTGCCCGACGAGCAGGCCAGGATGCTGCCCGCCCTGGTCCTCGGTGACACCTCGGCCATCTCCGAGGCGACCGGACGGGAGTTTCGGGCCGCAGGCCTCACCCACCTGATGGCCGTCTCCGGAGCGAACGTGACGATCGTCTGCGGGGCGGTGCTGTTCTCGGCGCGACTGGTCGGGCCGCGGGCCGCCGCCGGGCTGGCCGGCATCGCCCTGGTGGCGTTCGTGATCGTCGTGCAGCCGACAGCCAGCGTGCTGCGAGCCGCGGCGATGGGGGCAATAGCACTGCTGGGCGTGGTTTCGGCTCGGCAACGACAGGCCATCCCGAGCCTGGCCGCGAGCGTGCTGATACTGCTGGCGCTGGCCCCGCAGTTGGCCATCGACGTCGGGTTCGCGCTGTCGGTGGCCGCCACCGCTGCCCTGGTGCTGATCGCGCCGGTGTGGGCGGCCCGGCTGGTGGCTCGCGGCTGGCCCAAACCCCTGGCCGTGGCTGTGAGTGTGGCGTGGTCGGCGAACCTGGTGACCGCACCGCTGATCGCCGCCATCTCCGGCCGGCTCAGCCTCATCAGCACGCTCGCCAACCTGGCGGTGGCCGTCCTGGTCGCCCCGATCACGGTGCTGGGCAGCGCGGCGGCGGTGCTGTGCGGGTACTGGCCCACGGCCGCTCAACTGTTGATGCGTTTCACCGGCCCCGAGCTGTGGTGGGTGTGTCGGGTGGCGCACTGGACCGGCGGTGTTCCGGCGGCGACGGTACCGGTACCCGCGGGGATCGCCGGGGTGGTCGGCGTCGGCGCCGCGGCGGTGCTGGTGGTGATCTGCTGGCGCTGGCGATGGGGCCGCTGGGTGCTGGCCGCGCTGGCGTTGGGCGTGCTGGCGTTCTCGGTCTCGCAGATGTTGACCGGCTGGTCGGGTGTCGGCATTGCGTGACACGATTGCCGGGTGAGCCAACCGGTTTCGCCGCTGCATCTGATCCTCGGTGATGAGGAGCTGCTCGTCGAACGTGCCGTCTCGCAGGTGACAGCCGCCGTGCGGGCACAGGCCGGCAGCACCGACGTCCCGGTGGACCGGATGCGCGCCGGAGAGGTCGAGGCCGGTGAACTGGCCGAGCTGCTGAGCCCGTCGCTGTTCGCCGATGAACGGGTGGTGGTGCTCGAGGCCGCGGGCGAAGCCGGTAAGGAAGCGGTGGCGCTCATCGCCGCGACGGCCGCCGACGTTCCGCTCGGAACCGTGCTGGTGGTCGTGCATTCCGGTGCGGGGCGGGCCAAGGCCCTGGCCGGGCAACTGCGCGACCTCGGCGCCGAGGTGCACACCTGCGCGAAGATCACCAAGGCCACCGAACGCGCCGACTTCGTCCGCGCCGAGTTCCGCCGGCTCAAGGTCCGCGTCGACGACGCATGTGTCACCGCGCTGCTGGATGCCGTCGGTTCCGACATCCGCGAACTGGCCGCAGCCTGCTCACAGCTGGTCGCCGACACCGGAGGTCACGTCGACGCCATCGCGGTGCGGCGCTACCACAGCGGCAAGGCCGAGGTGAAGGGCTTCGACGTCGCCGACAAGGCCGTCGTGGGCGATGTCGCCGGTGCCGTCGAAGCACTGCGCTGGGCCAGGCTGCGCGGCGAACCGCACGTGGTGCTGGCCGACGCTCTGGCCGAAGCGATCCACACCATCGCCCGGGTGCGCGGCAAGTCCGGTGACCCCTATCGGCTGGCCGGCGAACTGGGTATGCCGCCGTGGCGGGTGCAGAAGGCGCAGAAGCAGGCCCGGCTCTGGGAGCAGGAGTCGGTTGCGGTGGCGGTGCGGCTGGTCGCCGCCCTCAACGCCGACGTCAAGGGCGCCGCCGTCGACGCCGACTACGCCCTGGAGGCCGCGGTTCGCCGCGTCGCCGAGCTGGCGGATCGCTGACCCCCGACAACACGAGAGCCCCCGTTCCGGATGGAATCGGGGGCCCGTGTTCGCGGATGACCCGCGGGATCAGAGCTTGTTGAGCGCCTGCGCCAGCGCCGACTTCTTGTTGGCGGCCTGGTTCTTGTGGATCACGCCCTTGCTGGCGGCCTTGTCCAGCTTGCGGCTGGTCGACAGCAGCAGCTCGCCGGCCTTCTCCTTGTCGCCGGCCTCGGCGGCCTCGCGGAACGAACGAATCGCGGTGCGCACCGCCGACTTCACCGACTGGTTGCGCAGCCGGGCACGCTCGTTGGTCCGGTTGCGCTTCACCTGCGACTTGATGTTGGCCACGAATGTTCCTTCGTAAAAACTTGAGGTTGGGTTGAGCCTCCCGACACGGGGGCAACGGCTGTTCAGACTACCAGCTGGCGAGGCAACTCCCCAACTCGGTTCAACCGCGCGCGCTCACCTCGACCCGGTGCAGGTCGTCACCGAGCTCGATCGGACCGTCGAACTCCGCGGCGGCCAACGCCCGCCACTGCTCCTCCTGCCCGGGCGCGATGGCAGGTACGTAGTGGGTCAGCACCAGGGTGCCCACCCCGGCGCGGCGGGCCGTCGCGCCGGCCTCCGCCACCGAGGAGTGATAATCACAGATGTCGCGGATCCGCTGCTGGGGAATCGCGTCGATCAGGTCCTTGCGTATCACGGTGTGCACCAGAGCGCCGGCCCCGGCGGCCAGCTTGTCGAGGCTGTCGCACGGCACCGTGTCGCCGGCCAGCACCACCGAGGCCGTTCCGGCCGTATCGGCGTGCTCGACCCGGAACGCGATGGTGGGCGTCACCGGGCGGTGATCGGTGGGTGCGACGGTGATCCGTACGCCGTCGCGATCCCAGACCTGACCGTCGGTGTGTTCGGCCACCTGCACCGGGGGAGGTGCGGTCAGGTCGGCGTGGTGGGCGATCCGGTAGCCGATGTCGTGGCCGAACGCCTGCAGCGTGGCCGCCACGACCTCGGCCGTTCCCGGCGGTCCGATGATGGGCAGCGGCGCGGGGTCCGGGGTGAACGTGGTGACCCACCGGGTGATCATCAGGTCGCCGAGGTCGGCGATGTGGTCGCTGTGCAGGTGGGTGAGCAACAGCGCGGACAGTGTGTTGGCGGACCCGCCCGCCGCGGCCAGCCGCTGCAGCACCCCGCGCCCGCAGTCGACCAACAGCTGTTGGTCGCCGACCCTGATCAGGGTGGACGGTCCGGCGCGCTGCGGGTCGGGAATCGGGCTGCCGGTGCCCAGCAGGGTGATCTCGATACTCATGACTTCACATATGCCACATTCAGGTGTGCCGGCGAAAGACTTTGCGTCATCGGGCCCCTCCGCCAGGCAAATGGCCTAGCCTGGTGTGAAGCAGATCACTGCGGCGGGAGGCCTCTATGCGCATCGCGGACGTATTGCGGAACAAGGGCGCGGCGGTGGTGACCATCCATCCGGACGCCACTGTCATGGAATTCCTCGCCGGTCTGGCCGAGCACAACATCGGTGCCATGGTGGTCATGGGCCCCGACGGCCTGCAGGGGGTGGCCTCCGAACGTGATGTCGTGCGGCAGCTCAACGTCCATGGCGCCAGCCTGCTGGCCCGACCGGTGTCGGCCATCATGACCACGCTGGTGGCGACGTGTACCAAGGCCGACTCCGCCGACGACGTCAGCATGTTGATGACCGAGCACCGAGCACGCCACATACCCGTCCTCGAAGACGGACGGTTGGCCGGAATCGTCAGCATCGGCGACGTGGTCAAGTCCCGGATGGAGGAGCTGCAGGCCGAGCACGCCCAGTTGCGTTCCTACATCAGCCAGGGATAGCTCGGCTCCCGCCTCAGCTCCAGGCGTAGTCGCTGCGCAGTCGCGCGGCCACCACGTCGAACACCGCGCGCGCCAGGATGGCACCCTCGCGCCGGATCGACTCCTCGGGCACGTCCAGGATCCGGTCCAGCCGCACCCAACTGGCTCGATGGTCCTCGTCCCAGCCGCCCGCGCCGATACCCACCCAGTTCGTGTCGTCCCGGTGGCGTGTCTGGCTGGACAGCATCAGCCCCAGCAGAGTGGTGTGGTCGCGGCCGACGACCAGCACCGGGCGGTCTTTGCCCTGATGCGGATCGTCCTCGTAGGCCACCCAGGTCCACACGATCTCGCCGGGGTCGGCCCGGCCGTTGAGGTCGGGGGAGTAGACCAGCTTGCGGGCGCGATGCGCGGTGGGGACGCTGCTGTTGGTGACCGGCCGGCCGGCCGGTATCGCCGGTGTCTGATCGGACGGCACGCCGGTGAGCACCTCCAGGCCGATTTTGATGCCCTGCTCGATCAACCTCGGAGCTTCGTTGAACACCAGGTTCTCCGCGAACTCCTGCACGGTCTGCCACGGGGTCTTCCGGGGGGAAGCCATGGTCGCAGCATAGGCGACTTTGGGGAGCGCCCGGGCCGGGTAATCGGCCGGGTGGGGTAAGGGTGAGGGCGGGCGCGGCGTTCACTTGACGCACTGCGGTTCGATCATGACGGGGATCACACTCACCGGTCTTAGCGGGATGACCTGATAAGACAGCCGATCCGCTAACGGCGGAGCGAGTGTCGCTTTGTAATTCTCACAGGCAGTCAATACGTTTGAGCGAGCTTGCAGCAGACGGTGCTGGGGGGCATCCGGCCAGGCGGAGTAGTGCCTGCCGGATAGACATCGTGAAGGGAATTTCCTATGAACTTGAACAAGATTGGCGTGATCGGCACGTTCGCCGCCGGTGCGGCCTTGGCCCTGGCGCCGCTGGCGGCCGCCCAGGAGCCGGAGGCCTACGACTGGAGCGGCATCGTCAAGAGCCAGCACGACTCGATGAACTGGCTCTTCACCACCGGTGCCAGCCTCACGGGTGTCCCGGCCACCGACATCGTCGCGGCCGGCGCCACCGGCTCGTTCGCCACCATCTCGCACGACGATCTGCTCGGACAGGAGGCTTTCGCCCAGTTGCTGTACGGCGCGAACTGGGCAGAAGAGATGTCCTCCAGTGACTCGGGCTCCTACAGCCTGCTCAACGGCGCGGTGATGGAGTTCTACAACGGCAGCAACACCGTCATGTGGGCGCTGATGAACGACGGCGCCAACCTCGACTGGGACAGCGGTGCGCTGTTCGGTGGGGATACCGCGGAGGCCATCGCCACCGCGGCCGCCGCATCCGGCGACGGCTGGGCGCAGGCCGGTGACTACTTCGAGGTCGGGTTCAACGACATCTTGGGCTACTTCAGTCCGGCCGACGTCGCCGCCTGAATCGTCGTAGCAACACGAAACCCCCGGAGGCGTGAGCCTCCGGGGGTTTCGTGTTGTAGCCGCCGTCTCGCTACCCTGACAGGCAACCGGTACATACCGCCGTACCACCCGTTCACCAGGAGATTCCCATCAGCAGCTTCGCCGACAAGACGTTCACTGCGCCGGCGCAGATTCGGAACTTCTGCATCATCGCCCACATCGACCACGGCAAGTCCACCTTGGCCGACCGGATGCTGCAGCTCACCGGCGTCGTCGACGACCGGTCGATGCGCGCGCAATACCTGGACCGGATGGACATCGAACGCGAGCGCGGTATCACCATCAAGGCCCAGAATGTGCGCCTGCCCTGGACCGTCGACGGCGAGCAGTTCGTCCTGCACCTGATCGACACCCCCGGCCACGTCGACTTCACCTACGAGGTGTCGCGGGCATTGGAAGCCTGCGAAGGCGCCATCCTGCTGGTCGACGCCGCCCAGGGCATCGAGGCCCAGACCCTGGCCAACCTGTACCTGGCGCTCGACCGTGACCTGACCATCGTGCCGGTGCTCAACAAGATCGACCTGCCCGCGGCCGACCCGGAGCGCTACGCCGCCGAGCTGGCCCACATCATCGGCTGCGAGCCGCAGGATGTGCTCAAGGTGTCCGGCAAGACCGGCGAGGGCGTGACCGAGCTGCTCAACGAAGTCGTCAAGCAGATCCCCGCGCCCACCGGCGACGCCGAAGCCCCCACCAGGGCGATGATCTTCGACTCGGTCTATGACATCTACCGCGGCGTGGTCACCTACGTCCGCGTCGTCGACGGCAGGATCACCCCGCGCGAGAAGATCGCGATGATGTCCACCGGTGCCACCCACGAACTGCTCGAGGTCGGCATCGTCTCGCCGGAACCCAAGGCCACCCAGGGGCTCGGCGTCGGCGAAGTGGGCTACCTGATCACCGGGGTGAAGGACGTGCGCCAATCCAAGGTCGGCGACACCGTCACCACCGCCCGCAAAGGCGCCACCGAAGCGCTCACCGGCTACCGCGAGCCCAAACCGATGGTCTACTCCGGGCTGTACCCGGTGGACGGGTCGGACTACCCGAACCTGCGCGACGCCCTGGACAAGCTGCAGCTCAACGACGCGGCGCTGACCTACGAACCGGAAACCTCGGTGGCGCTGGGCTTCGGCTTCCGCTGCGGTTTCCTGGGCCTGCTGCACATGGAGATCACCCGCGAACGGCTGGAGCGCGAGTTCAACCTCGACCTGATCTCCACCTCGCCCAACGTGGTCTATCGGGTGATCCGCGAAGACGACACCGAGCTGGTCGTCACCAACCCGTCAGACTGGCCGGAAGGTAAGGTTCGCCACGTCTTCGAACCCGTCGTCAAGACCACGGTGATCGCTCCCAGCGAATTCGTCGGCACCATCATGGAACTGTGCCAGTCCAGGCGTGGCGAACTCGGCGGCATGGACTACCTGTCGCCGGAACGGGTCGAGCTGCGCTACACGATGCCGTTGGGCGAGATCATCTTCGACTTCTTCGACTCACTGAAGTCGCGGACCCGCGGGTACGCCAGCTTGGACTACGAGGAGGCCGGCGAGGCCGAGGCCGACCTGGTCAAGGTCGACATCCTGCTGCAGGGCGAGGCGGTGGACGCGTTTTCCGCGATCGTGCACAAGGATTCGGCGTCGGCCTACGGCAACAAGATGACCACCAAGCTCAAAGAGCTGATCCCGCGCCAGCAGTTCGAGGTACCGGTGCAGGCTGCCATCGGGTCGAAAATTATTGCCCGCGAAAACATTCGAGCCATCCGCAAGGACGTGCTGTCCAAGTGCTACGGCGGTGACATCACCCGCAAGCGCAAACTGCTGGAGAAGCAGAAGGAAGGCAAGAAGCGGATGAAGACCATCGGGCGGGTCGAGGTGCCGCAGGAGGCGTTCGTCGCCGCCCTGTCCACCGACGGCGGCGGGGAAAAGGCCAAGAAGTAGTGGGCGGCCGGGCAGGCGCGACCGTTGCGGGTGCGGCGGTGCTCGTGCTGCTGACCAGCGGTTGCACCACGGTGGTCTCCGGTGCCCCGCGGCCGGCACCCGGATTGGCGCCTGACCCGGTCACCGGGATCGCGGTGCGCCAGGTGCTGCTAGATGACTCCGATCTGTCCAAGCTGCTCGGCCGCTCGTTTCGGAGTGACCCCTCGCTGCCGCCGCGGTTCGGTGGAGTCGACCAACTGCCCGACGGCTGGGACGGGGCAACCCCGGCGGACTGTGTCGGCACCGCGGTCGGCGGCCAGAGGGGCGTCTACGAGTCCGCCGGCGTGCGCGATGTCGCCCACGAGTTCTGGGACAGCTCCGCCGACGACTCGGCCATGACCGGGTTGGGCGAGTCGGTGGTCGCGATGGAGAACGCCGCGGCCGCCAACGCGCTCTTCGAGAAGTTCGCCGAGCAGTGGGGTCACTGCGACGGGGTAAGGGTGGTCCGCGGCGAAGAGGACTCCGGCGGCACCAGCGGCGAGGTCAGCGCCGTGTCCACCGGCGATGCGGTGCTGACCGCCACGGTGCGCACCAATGTCGACGGCGTGGAGGGGCTGATGGTCACCCGGGCCGTGGCGGTACGGGTGAACTGTGTGGTCGACGTCGACGTGTTCTGGTTCGCCGGTGAAGACGATGACGGCGACACCCCGCCGGCCGGGGACCCCACGGCGGCGGACCTGGCCCGGGCGATGCTGGACAAGGTCCGCGGCCTGACCGGCTGATCGGCTCACATCGGCGCGTTGGCGGGCTGGAACACTCCGCTGGAGTCGGCTTCCTCCTCGGCGCGGATCACGTGCACGACGGCGTTGATCAGCGCCAGGTGGGTGAAGGCCTGCGGGAAATTGCCCAGGTGTCGCCCCGTGCGCGGCTCGATCTCCTCGGCGTAGAGGTGTAGCGGGCTGGCGAACGACAGCAGTCGCTCGCACAGGTGCTTGGCGCGGCTGATCTCGCCGATCTCCACCAACGCCGACACCAGCCAGAACGAGCAGATGGTGAAAGCGCCCTCGGCGCCGGTCAACCCGTCGTCGGTCTCCTCCACCCGGTAGCGCAACACCAGCCCGTCCTCGGTGAGCTCCTCGGCGATCGCCAGCACGGTGGCGCGCACCCTCGGGTCATCCGCGGGCAGGAATCGGGTGAGCACCACCAGCAGCAGGGAGGCGTCGAGTGCGTCGCTGCCGTAGGACTGGGTCAGCACCCCGCGCGAATCCACGCCGTGGGCCAGCACATCGGCCTTGATCTCCTCGGCGATCACCCGCCACTGCCGGGCGTAGGAGACCTCGCCTTGCAGTTCGGCGAGCTTCGACCCGCGATCCAGTGCCACCCAGCACATCACTTTCGACGAGGTGAAGTGCTGCGGTTCGCCGCGCACCTCCCAGATGCCGCGGTCGGGTTCGCGCCAGTGCTTGGTCGCCTCCTCGACCTGCCGTTTGAGCACCGGCCAGAGGGTCTCGGGAATCTGCTCTCGGGATTTGCTGTGTAGATAGACCGAGTCGAGCATGGTGCCCCAGATGTCGTGCTGCTTCTGGTTGTAGGCGCCGTTGCCGATCCGGACCGGGCGGGCGTTGTCGTAGCCGGACAGGTGATCGAGCTCCTCTTCGACCAACTTGTGTTCCCCGCCGACGCCGTACATCACCTGCAACGGGTGCTGCTGGCCGTTGTTGGCCCCGGATACGTCGGCGATGAAGGAGAAGAAGTCGTCGGCCTCGCGGTCCAGCCCCAGCGTGTACAGGCCCCACAGGGCGAACGTGGAGTCCCGCACCCAGGCGTAGCGATAATCCCAATTGCGTTCGCCCTGAGGCGTTTCCGGAAGCGATGTGGTCGAAGCCGCCAGCAGGGCGCCGGTCGGCGAATAGGTGAGCCCTTTGAGCGTCAGTGCACTGCGCTGCAGATAGACCCGCCACGGATGGTCGGGGAAATTGCCGATGTTGATCCACTGCCGCCAACACTCGGTGGTGTTCCACATCTTGTCGGCGGCTTCGGCATAGCTCTGCGGCGCAGGGTGTTTCGACCAGCTCAGTGCCACGAAGACGTCGTCGCCCTCGGTGAGCCGGGTGCGGGCCCGCGCCTCCCGGCCTTCCAGGCCCAGCCGCAGATTCGTCGTCAGCCGCAGGGTCGGGTGATCGTCCGGGTCCTGCCGGGCCCGGGCCACTGCTTCGCTGTAGCCCTCGGAGGAGTACTCCCAGATCGTGGTCGTTCGGTGGTAGTCGAAGGCCGGCTCGCAGCTCATGATCAGCTCGACGGTGCCGCTGACGCAGCGCACGGTGCGCAGCAGGATGTGCTCGGCGTCCCAGTCGGTGGGGGTGCGGCGATGGGTGCGCGACCGCGACTCGATGTCATGCCACTTGCCCATCACCAGTGCGTCGCGCACGATCAGCCAGCCGGTGTGGGTCTGCCAGGTGGTCTCCATGATCGGACTGCCGGGCAGGTACCGCCGTGCCGCGGGCACCGAAACCCCGTAGGGCCCCAGCCGGAAATGCCCGGCCCCGCGGTCCAGGATCGCGCCGAAGATGCTGGGGGAGTCGGGCCGCGGAACGCACATCCACTCCACCGAGCCAGCCGCGGAGATCAGGCAGGTGTTCTCGCAGTCCGACAGGAACGCATAGTCGGCAATCGGCGGGAACGGGTTGCGCATCTGCCCCGGTGCGGCGGTGTAGGGCACGGGCGCGGTCTCCGACAACGGCGGGGTTTTCAAGACCATTCCGACATCATCTCTGCCGGTTCGCCATGCGTCTACCTGACGCGCCCGCACCTTGGTTTAGGCTGGTCGGGATGGTTGGCTTCCTGAGCTGGTGGGACAGCGTTGAGCTGTGGTTGTCGGGCCTAGGTTTCGTGGCGCAGACCGCGGTGGTGATGCCGGTGGTCCTGGTGCTGGCCTATGCCCTGGCATCGACGGCGGATGCCGCGCTCGGGCAGGGGATCCGAGTGCTGGAGCATTTCCGGCACGCTCGCGACGGCGTATCCAGCTGATGCCTCGCTCGCAGGTGACATTGATTCTGGTCTTGTTGATCGCCCTGGTGATCGTCAGCTGGTTGCTGACCCGCTGACCCGCTGACCCGTTTGACGTCTGTTACGCTTCCCGGCATGTTCGCAGCGTCCGGTAGTGGGGAGTGCCGTGGTCCGGCCCTCTTGGAGAACACTGCCGTGGGTAATTGCGCTGTGGCCGACGTGCACTGTTGTCGCTGAACTCCTTCACCGTCGACGTTATGGTGTCGTGATGCGCGGTATCTCAGCCATTCGGCGACCACTCTTGCGGAGCGACGGGACTTATTTACTCAGCCTGCACTGAAAGGTCATCAATGTCTCATACCGTCACACGCGGCGCCGTCCTCGCGCTGGCCGCAGTACTGATCGCCGGGTGTGGCGGCGGCCCCAGCGATGTGGTCGGCGGCAGTGACCGGTCAGACACCCACACCACGCTGACTCTGGTGGCCTACGCCGTTCCCGAACCAGGCTGGAGCAAGGTGATCCCGGCGTTCTACGAGACCGAGGAGGGCGCCGACGTCCAGATCGTCACCTCCTACGGTGCCTCCGGGGACCAGTCCCGCGGTGTGGTCAACGGCAAGCCCGCCGACATCGTGAACTTCTCGGTGGAGCCCGACATCACGCGGCTGGTAAAGGCCGGCAAGGTCGCTGAGGACTGGAACGCCGATGTGACCAAGGGCATCCCGTTCGGTTCGGTGGTGTCCCTGGTTGTGCGGCAGGGCAATCCCAAACACATCAAGGACTGGGACGACCTGTTGCGACCCGGCATCGAGGTGATCAGCCCCAGCCCGCTGAGCTCGGGCTCGGCCAAGTGGAACCTGTTGGCTCCCTACGCCGTCAAGAGCGAGGGCGGCAAGAACGCCCAGGCCGGATTGGACTTCGTCGATCGCCTGGTCACCGATCACGTCAAACTGCGCCCTGGTTCGGGGCGTGAGGCCACCGATGTGTTCCTGCAGGGCAGCGGTGACGTGCTGATCAGCTACGAGAACGAGGCCATCGCGATCGAGCGCAAGGGCAAGGCGGTCGAGCACGTCAACCCGCCGCAGACCTTCAAGATCGAGAACCCGCTGGCGGTGGTGACCTCGACCAGGAGTCTCGACACCGCAACCGCGTTCAAGAATTTTCAGTACACCGCTGTTGCGCAGCGTCTTTGGGCTCAGGCGGGATTCCGCCCGGCCGACCCGAGTATCGGTGCTGAGTTCCGCAGCTCGTTTCCGGAGCCGAACAAGTTGTGGACGATCACCGATCTCGGCGGCTGGGACGTCATCGACACCACCTTGTTCGACAAGGAGAACGGCTCCATCACCAAGATCTACACGCAGGCAACCGGATGACCGCCGAAGTGGTTTCAGAGGTCGGCGGACACGGCGAGGAGGCACCGCCGACCTGGTCGGGTGCGAGCCGTGAAGGGGTTTCGCTGCGAGTGGGGGCCGCGGTGGTGTGGCTGTCTCTGATCGTGCTGGCTCCCTTGGCGGCGGTGTCCTGGCAGGCGGCCGGCGGCGGCTGGCACGCGTTCCGGCAGGCGGTCACCTCGCACGCCGCGCTGGAGTCATTCCGGGTGACACTGACGATCGCGGCTGGTGTCACTGTGATCAATGTGGTGTTCGGCCTGCTGATCGCCTGGGTACTGGTGCGCGACGACTTCGTCGGCAAACGCTTGCTCGATGTGATCATCGATCTGCCGTTCGCGCTGCCCACCATCGTCGCCAGCCTGGTGATGCTGGCCCTGTACGGCCCGGCCAGCCCGGTGCACCTGCACCTGCAGCACACCGCCTGGGGCGTCGGCCTGGCGCTGGCGTTCGTCACTCTGCCGTTCGTGGTGCGCTCCGTGCAACCGGTGCTCCTGGAGATCGACCGTGAGGTCGAGGAGGCCGCCGCATCATTGGGCGCATCCGGGCTGACGATCCTTCGCACCGTGGTGTTGCCGTCGCTGACACCGGCGCTGCTGACCGGGGCGGGTCTGGCGTTCTCCCGGGCGATCGGCGAGTTCGGCTCGGTGGTGCTGATCGGTGGTGCGGTGCCCGGCAAGACCGAGGTGTCCTCGCAGTGGATTCGCACCCTGATCGAGAACGACGACCGCACCGGCGCGGCGGCGATCTCGCTGGTGCTGCTGGCGATTTCGTTCCTGGTGCTGCTCGCGCTGCGGCTGCTGGGCGCGCGGGTGACCAGAAGGCAGGAGCGCTCATGACCTCGTCGCGCACCGTCCGCTACCTGGTCCGCTTCGTGGCGCTGGCCTACATCGGGCTGCTGCTGGTGGTTCCGGTGTCGCTGATCCTGTGGCGCAGCTTTCAACCGGGTCTCGGGCAGTTCTTCGCCTACATCTCCACCCCGGCGGCGATCTCGGCGCTGCAGCTGTCGCTGCTGGTGGTGGCGATCGTGGTGCCGCTCAACGTCGTCTTCGGCATTCCGACCGCATTAGTGTTGGCGCGTAACCGCTTCCGTGGCAAGGGAGCTCTGCAGGCGATCATCGACCTGCCGTTCGCGGTGTCACCGGTGATCGTCGGTGTGGCCCTGATCGTGCTGTGGGGCTCGGCCGGGCTGTTGGGCTTCGTGGAGAACGACTGGGGTTTCAAGATCATATTCGGCCTGCCGGGAATCGTGCTGGCCAGCATCTTCGTCACCCTGCCGTTCGTGATTCGGGAAGTCGAGCCGGTGCTGCACGAACTGGGCACCGACATGGAGGAAGCCGCCGCGACCCTGGGTTCGAGTTGGTGGCAGACGTTCTGGCGGATCACGCTGCCGTCCATCCGCTGGGGGCTGACCTACGGGATCGTGCTGACGGTCGCGCGGACGCTCGGTGAGTACGGCGCGGTGCTGATCGTGTCGTCGAATCTGCCCGGCAAGTCCCAAACCCTGACCCTGCTGGTCTCCGACCGCTACAACCGCGGCGCCGAGTACGGCGCCTACGCCCTGTCGACACTGCTGATGGGGGTGTCGGTCCTGGTGTTGATCGTTCAAATGGTGCTCGACATGCGGCGGGCCGGGAAGGGGAGCTCCTGATGAGCACAAATGCGATCACCGTGCGGGGGGCCAACAAGCGCTACGGCGACTTCGTCGCACTGGACAACGTGGACTTCGCGGTGCCGTCCGGTTCGCTGACCGCGCTGCTGGGCCCCAGCGGTTCGGGCAAGTCGACGCTGCTTCGGGCGATCGCCGGGCTGGACCACCCGGACAGCGGCACCGTCACCATCAACGGCGTCGACGTCACCGGGATCCCGCCGCAGCAACGCGGTATCGGCTTCGTGTTCCAGCACTACGCGGCGTTCAAGCACATGACGGTGCGTGACAACGTGGCATTCGGGCTCAAGATCCGCAAGCGCCCCAAGGCCGAGATCAAAGAGAAGGTCGACAATCTGCTGGAAGTGGTGGGGCTCAGCGGCTTTCAGACCCGCTACCCCAACCAGCTCTCCGGCGGGCAGCGCCAGCGGATGGCGCTGGCGCGCGCCCTTGCGGTGGACCCGCAGGTGCTGCTGCTCGACGAGCCGTTCGGGGCGCTCGACGCCAAGGTCCGCGAAGACCTGCGTGCCTGGCTGCGCCGCCTGCACGAGGACGTGCACGTCACCACGGTGCTGGTCACCCACGACCAGGCCGAGGCACTCGACGTCGCCGACCGGATCGCGGTGCTCAATCAGGGCCGCATCGAACAGCTGGGCTCACCGACCGAGGTGTACGACGCCCCGGCGAACGCCTTCGTGATGTCGTTTTTGGGGGCGGTGTCCTCACTCAACGGTGCGCTGGTGCGTCCGCATGACATCCGGGTCGGTCGCAGTGCGGAGATGGCGGTGGGCGGCGGGCTGGGCGACAGTGCGCCCCCCGACGTGCTGCGCGCAGTGGTCGCGCGGGTGGTGGTGTTGGGCTTTGAGGTTCGGGTTGAGTTGACCAATGCCGAGACCAAGGAGCCGTTCATCGCACAGATCACCCGCGGCGACGCCGAGGCGCTCTCGCTGGTCGAGGGGGACACCGTCTACGTTCGGGCGACCCGGGTGCCGCCGCTGCGGGATGAGGCACCGGTTTCGGCGTGAATCAGGCGGCGAGCGTCGCGGCCAGCGCCGCCTCGGCCCGATCCAGCACGGTCGCGGCCACCAGGCGGTGCGCCCCGAGCGGCTCGGCCATCGGAATCCCGGCGCGCGCAGCGTAATCGGCGACTCCGTCGGTGATCCGGCCGTGCGCCAGGAACCACGGCGCGATCATCACCCTGGTGGCTCCCCGCGCCTGGAGGCGCTCGACGGCCTGCTGCACCGACCCCTGTTGGGTGGCGAAGGCGACTTCGGTACCGGCCCAACGGGTGCCGCGGGACAACGGCGTGGCGACTCGTGCGGTCTGGGCGTTGGCCTCCTGGTGGGAGGAACCCACCGCGACCACCACCACACCGAGATCCGGGTCGAACCGGGACGCGCCGGCGGCGCTGATCCGCTCGCCGAGAACCTGTACCAGCCGGTCGTCCTCGCCCAGAGTGGGGGCCACCCGGACCGGAACGCCCGACTGCGCGATCACCGTCGGGATGTCGATGCGGGCGTGATAGGCGCTGGCCAACAGGAACGGGACGACCACACTGTCCTCGGCCACCGTGGTCAGCACGTCCCGCAGATTCGGGGCGCTGTGTTCGCAGAACGCCACGCGCACATCGAAATCCGGCGCCACCCGGCGCAGGTGCCCGGCGATGGCCTCGGTATTGGCGGCCGATCGCGGATCCCGGCTCCCGTGGGCCGTCAGGACCAGCGTGGTCACGAGGCGTGCAGCCCGCATTCGGTCTTGGCCAGGCCCGCCCATCGTCCGCTGCGGGGGTCGGCACCGGCCGCCGGTTTGACGGTGCACGGCGCGCAGCCGATCGACGGATAGCCTTCGTCGATCAGCGGGTTGACCAGCACATTGTTCGCGGCGATGTAGGCGTTGAACTCCTCGTCGCTCCAAGCGGCGATGGGGTTGATCTTCACCAGTCCGAACTGATCGTCGAAGCTGATCAGCGGGGCATTGGCGCGCGTCGGCGCCTCCACCCGGCGCAGCCCGGTCACCCACGCCGAATAGTTTTGCAGCGTCCGCGCCAGCGGCTCGACCTTGCGCATCCGGCAGCACGACGCCGGGTCGCGGGCGAACAGGTCCTTGCCGTGTGCGGCATCCTGCTCGGCCACCGTCAGCTTGGGGGTGACATTGATCAGCGAGATGTCGTACATCGCTTCGACGGCGTCGCGGGTGCCGATGGTCTCGGCGAAGTGATAACCGGTGTCCAGGAACAGCACCGGTACCCCCGGGCGCACCTTGGCCGCCAGATCCACCAGCACGGCGTCCTGCATATTGGAGGCCGTCACCCAGCTTCCCGGGAAGTTCTCGTCGGTCCAGCGCAACAACGCGGTGGCGTCGGCGCCGTCGAGCTCGGCTGCGCCGCGCGCCGCCAGCTCCCGCAACTGCTCTTCGCTCCGGTCCCTCATCGCAGGTCGTCCTCCTCGGCACGCACCGCCCACTGGGCGAAGCGCTCGCCGGCGTTGCGGCCCTTGATGAAGTTGCGCACCACCCGCTCGATGTAGTCGCCGAGCTCGTCGTTGATCACCTTGTGCTGGCGCAGCTTTCGGCCGAACCCGCTGTCCTCACCCAGGCTGCCGCCCAGGTGCACCTGGAAGCCCGGGACCGAGTTGCCGTTGCCGTCGTCGATCATCTGGCCCTTGAACCCGATGTCGGCGACCTGGATTCGGGCGCATGAGTTCGGGCAGCCGTTGATGTTGACCGTCACCGGTACGTCCAGCAGCGCATTGAGGTCGTCGAGGCGCTTCTCGAGGTCGGGCACCAGGCTCTGGGCGCGCACCCGGGTCTCGACGAAGGACAGCTTGCAGAACTCCAGGCCGGTGCAGGCCATCAGGTTGCGCCGCCACGGCGACGGGTTGGCCGGCAGGCCCAGCGCGTCCAGTTCGCCGGTCAGCCAGTCCAGCTTCTCGTCGGGGACGTCGAGGATGATCAGTTTCTGATACGGGGTGAGCCGTGCCCGGTCCGAGCCCACCTGCTCCATCAGCTCAGCCACCTTGACCAGCGTGGTCCCGTTGACCCGACCGGAGATCGGGGCGACGCCGACGGCGTTGAGGCCGTTGCGGGTCTTCTGCACGCCGACGTGGTCGATGGTGGCGGTCGGCTTCTCCGGCGCCGGACCGTCGATGAGCTTGCGGCCCAGGAACTCGGTCTCGAGAACTTCCCTGAACTTCTCCGGCCCCCAGTCCTTGACCAGGAACTTCAGCCGGGCCTTGGACCGCAGCCGGCGGTAGCCGTAGTCGCGGAACAGCCGAGTGACGGCTTCCCAGACCTCCGGCACCTCATCGAGCGGCACCCAGGCACCCAGCCGCTGGGCCAGCATCGGGTTGGTCGACAACCCGCCGCCGACCCACAGGTCCAGGCCGGGGCCGTGCTCGGGATGCACCACGCCGATGAACGAGATGTCGTTGACCTCGTGGGCGACGTCCTGCAGCCCCGACACCGCGGTCTTGTACTTGCGCGGCAGGTTGGCGTAGTCGGGGTTGCCGATGTAGCGGCGGACGATCTCGTCGAGCGCGGGGGACGGGTCGAGCACCTCGTCGAGGGACTCACCGGCCAGCGGGGAGCCGAGCATGCCGCGCGGGCAGTCGCCGCAGGCCTCGGTGGTCTGCAGACCGACGGTCGCCAGCCGGTCCCAGATCTCCGGCACCTTCTCGATCTCGATCCAGTGGTATTGCAGGTTCTGCCGGTCGGTGATGTCGGCGGTGCCGCGGGCGTAGTCCAGGGAGATCTGGCCCAGCAGGCGCACCGCCTCGGCCGAGAGCGCTTTGCCGTCGCAGCGCACCCGCATCATGAAGTACTTGGCCTCCAGCAGGTCGGCGTTCTCGTCGCCGGTGAAGGTGCCGTCGTAGCCCTGTTCGCGCTGGGTGTAGAGGCCCATCCAGCGGAACCGGCCGCGCAGGTCGTCCTTGGTGATGGCGTCGAAGCCCTGCTTGGAGTAGACGTCGAGGATCCGGGCCCGCACGTTCAGCGCGGGGTCCTCCAGCTTGAACTGCTCGTTGGGGTTCTGTGGCTCGGTCTCACCGAGCGCCCACTGGGCCTCGCTGCGCTTGGCCCTGCTCGGCGGGGCACTGGGGGTGGCGGTCATGGGTTCTCCTTTGGAAAGGAGCCGGCGGGATTGAGCGCGGACTGTCTCCGACAGCGCAGATCCTCACAGCCAGCTGGAAAAAACAGGTGGGCGGTTCTACGGCATCAAGGCAGACAGCGACAGCTGCATACCCGCTTGAAATCGACATGCCGACGAGCCACGAGGGCAACCCCAGACGAGGTGCAGTGGGCGGCGGTCATAGCGGCGATTATGCCATGGATGCCGAAAATCTTCCTTACCGGCGCAGATTTGTGATCAGCGTGAGCAAAACTCATCTCCGGGGCCCGGCCGCTCGGCGGTCGGGGAGAACGGAAGGTGGGTGGGGAAAGTATGAGTGTGGTCGACTACGGGTGGGACCCGATTTGGGAGCCGCCGCCGGCTCCCGCGCCCCCGCCGCGCGCCAACGGACGTGCTCTGCTGCGGCGTTGGCTGGCGATCGCGACGCTGGTGGCCATCACCGGCTGCGGCGGCTGGCTGGCCGTCGAGCACTATGCGTCGCACCTGGCCGGCACCGAAGCACTCGAGGCCGCCGAGACGTATGCGTTGGCACTGACCAACATTGATGCCGACGACATCGATCGCGGATTTGCGCAGATCGCCGACGGCTCTACCGGGGAGTTCAAGGCGATGCACACGCGCTCCGGGGCCACCCTCCGTCGCACGCTGATCGACAACGGGGCGACCGCGCGCGGCTATGTCGCCGAAGGCGTGGTCAAGTCCGCCGATCGCAGTCACGCGGTGGTGGTGCTGCTGGTCAACCAGTCGGTACGCAACGCCGACAACCCCGAACCGGTGCTCGACCGCAGCCGGATCCGGATGACGATGGACAAGGTGGACGGCCGTTGGCTGGCCAGCAGGGTGGAGTTGGTATGAGCAAATTCACAATCCCGGCGGCCGGCGTGCTGCTGATCGCCGCCGGGCTGACCGGAGCGGCCCACGCCGACCCGATCAACTGGGACGCCATCGCCAAGTGTGAATCCGGTGGCAACTGGTCGGCCGACACCGGCAACGGTGATTACGGCGGTCTGCAGATCAGCCCCGCGGCCTGGGATGCCAACGGGGGAGTGGGGTTGCCCTCGCAAGCCAGTCAGACACAGCAGATCGCCGTCGCCAAGCGGATCATGGCCAGCCAGGGCCCCGGAGCCTGGCCCACGTGTGCATCCCGCGGCGCGGCAGCCACCAGCGGTGACGGTTCGGCCCCGGTCGGATCGCTGACGCACTATCTGACGGCGCTGCTCGACGAGGCCGACGGGTCCGGCGCTGCGCCCTACTGAGTTTCGCCGGTCAACGCCGTCCCTCGTCGCGTGGGATGATCTGGCCCTATGACGCTCACCCCCACCGCGGTGGCATTGCCGGCTGAACCGCCGGGTTCACGCGAACAGCGGGGCCCGTTCGGGGTGTACGTGCACGTGCCGTTCTGTTTCGCCAGGTGTGGGTACTGCGACTTCAACACCTACACCCCGGCGGAGCTGGGTGGCGCCAACCCCGATGAGTGGGTGGCGGCGCTGGCCCGCGAGCTGGAGCTGGCTGCCGCCCGACTGGGTGCCCCGCGGGCCGACACCGTTTTCGTCGGCGGCGGCACTCCGTCGCTGCTCGGTGCCGCACGACTGGTGCAGGTGCTCGACCTGGTCCGCGAGTCCTTCGGGCTGGCCGACGACGCCGAGGTCACCACCGAGGCCAATCCGGAGTCGACGTCGCCGGCGTTCTTCGATGCCATCCGCGCGGCCGGCTACACCCGGGTGTCGCTGGGCATGCAGTCGGTGTCGCCGCGGGTGCTGGCCACCCTGGACCGGATCCACTCGCCGGGCCGCCCGGTGGCCGCCGCCCGAGAAGCGCTCGCCGCCGGCTTCGAGCACCTCAACATCGACCTGATCTACGGCACCCCCGGAGAGACCGACGACGACCTGCTGCGTTCGGTCCAGGCCGCGCTGGAAGCCGGCGTCGACCACGTCTCGGCCTACAGCCTGATCGTGGAGGACGGCACCGCGCTGGCCCGGCGGGTGCGCAGCGGGGAACTGCCCACTCCCGACAACGACGTGCTCGCGCAGCGCTACGAGCTGGTCGACGCCACCCTGCGGGCCGCGGGTATGGACTGGTACGAGGTGTCCAACTGGAGCCGGCCGGGCGCCGCCTGCCGGCACAACCTGGGCTACTGGGGCGGTGGCCGGTGGTGGGGTGCGGGGCCCGGGGCGCACAGCTACGACGGCGCGTTGCGCTATTGGAATGTCAAGCACCCCAACGCCTACGCAAAGCTGCTGGGCGAGGCGACGCTGCCGGTGGCCGGTTTCGAGGAACTCTCGGCGGCCGACCGGCACACCGAGGCGGTCATGCTGCGGCTACGAACCCGTGACGGGCTGGAGCTGGCGGTACTGGATCCGGCCGAGCAGGAGCGCGCCGCGGTGGCCGTCGGCGACGGTCTGTTGAGCTCCGACGGTCAGCGCCTGGTGCTGACCGACCGCGGTCGGCTCCTGGCGGACGCGGTGGTGCGGTCGTTGCTGGTCAGCCGCTGAACCAACCGCGGCCGCTGTCCCAGCTGCCGCAGATGCCGTTGAAGCAGCCGTGGCCAAAACCGCCCTGGCCGGGGATGAATCCGCCGCAACCCTGCCAATTGGCGTCATGGCCACAGCCCCTGCCACCACCGTTGCCGTCGGGGCCGCCGGTCCCGTGCGGCTGGGCGACGACGGTGGTACCCGCCGTGTCCGCCGGCGCTGCCGTCAGCATCAGGCCGGTCGGGGCGACAGCGATCGCTGCCGCGGCACCGGCTACGAACATCGATCCAACGAGATTCCGAATACTTAGCATGTCTCCATAGTCCGCGTGGATGCCGTCGTTGCCAACCGTTGTGTGCGTACCGATACCGGATCGTGAACGGCCGTAACACATCACGCTGATCCCGGCGCAGCGACCGGCGTCACAGTGCGCTTGTATACCGCAACTGCGGATACCGTTGTTTCGGCATTCTCGCTGACAACGTATTGACAGCAAAGCCGTCAGCGCATTCACAGTTTGAGCTACCGGACGCCCGGAGGCATCTCGTAGGAGGTCCAAAACGACTTGAAAATAACAACATTCAACGGAGTAACAGTCGAATGTCCGGGCTTCAGCATGGGCGAACGTGGCCGGACAGCAATATCGCGATCCGGTATTTGATGAAGTCAGCAGATGCGGTTAGGCTGCGACATCAGATCCGCAAACGCGGAATAGGTGTGAGCTGGATGGAGGATCGGCGGGATGGCAGTACAACGGGCGCGACGTGCCGCGCATGGACTCGGCGGCCGGGTGCTTGACCTCCTCGGTCGGCAAGAGTGGATAGATCGGCCGAGCTACCGGCTGGAAAACGTGCTGAGCTTCGTGTTCAACGCATTCGGTGGGGCGCGCAACAAGGTCACCAACTTCTTGAACGGGGTCTGGCTCGGCCACCCGGTGCATCCGCCGCTGGCGTCGCTGACCACCGGTGCGATCGGGACCACGGTGGCGCTGGACGCGCTGAGCCTGTTGCCGGGCAAGTCGTCGAGCGAGGTGCTCGACGCCTCGCGATTCGCCGAGCACGCGCTGGGGCTGGGGATTCTGGGCAACTTCGCCTCCGCGGCCACCGGGGTCACCGATTGGCAGCACACCCATGAGAAGGACCGGCGGATCGGCGCGGTCCACGGTGTGCTGAACCTGATCGCAACCGGCCTCTACATCCAGTCCTGGCGGGACCGGCGCAAAGGACGGCACCTGCGGGGCATCGTGACCAGTGCGGTGGGCTACGGCATCACCTCCGCCAGCGGCTTCCTGGGCGGCGCGCTGGTGTTCGGGTCCGGCATCGGAATGGATCAGTCCGGTGAGCGGCTGCGCATCGACGAATGGACGCCGGTGCTTCCCGAGGCGGAGCTGCCCGCCGATCGCAAGCTCAAGCGGGTCGACGTCGACGGCGTCGGTGTGGTGGTGTGCCGCGACGGCGACGAGGTATCGGCGTTCGCCGGAATGTGCCCGCACCTGGCCGCTCCGATGGAGGACGGCTGGGTGGACCGCGGCAAGGTCGTCTGCCCGTGGCACGGTTCGCAGTTCGACGTGCAGACCGGTGAGGTGGTGCGCGGACCGGCCGCCTCCCCGTTGCCGTGCTACCAAGCTCGACTGCGCAACGGAATGGTCGAGCTGCGAGACGGCGCCCCGACCCCGCTCGGTGTGGGCCGGGAGAAGTACCTGGACTCGAAATCCCTGGAATGCGTTGAAACCTCCGAGCAGGAAGAGATCGCCTGATGACTGATGCCTACACGGTCTTGCGGGACCACCACAACGTGTTGCGAGGTCTGGGCGGCCGGTTCAAGGCCGCGCCGGTCGGTTCGGCCGAGCGGGAGGAGATCCTCGATGAACTGCTGCGCGAGTTCACCATCCACATGAAGATCGAGGACGACATCTACTACCCCGCGCTGGCGGCGGCCAGCAGGCTGATTGCGATCGCCCACGCCGAGCATCGGCAGATCTACGACCAGCTGGCGGTGGCGTTGCGGACACCGGTCGACTCACCGCGGCACGTCGACGAGTGGAATTCGTTCCTCACCGTGCTGGAGGCGCATGCCGACGAGGAGGAGCGCGATCTGGTGCCGCCGCCGGCGCCGGTCGACCTGAGCGACTCGGAGCTGGAAGACCTGGGCATCCGGATGGCCACGGAGATGCAGCGCCAGCGGGATTCCAAGTTCGAGCAGTTCCACGTACGGGCACGGGCGAAGCTGCTGAAGGCGTTATAGCCGCGTTCGCGGACCGGAGCGGGCACTTCTAAGTAGGTTAGGCTACATTTACTAATCGTGTCCGAGCTCGGTGTCGAAGCGCCTCCCGAAACGTCGGCGATCCCGTTGCCCGCGGGCGTGGACCCCGCCGACCTGGCGGCAGAGTTGGTTGCGGCACTGCCCGAGCAGGACGGCCGGGAGTACCTGCTCTACGAGCGCGACGGCAGCTGGACGCTGGCCGTCGGAGTACGCGCCGCCGTCGAACTGGACACCGATGAACTGCGAACCGTCCGTGACGGGGTGATCCGTTGTGAGCCCTGGCAGGGCCGGCCCGCCGCGGTGCTCGGCGAGGCGGTGGACCGCCTGCTGTTGGAGACCGATCATGCGTTCGGCTGGGTCGCCTTCGAGTTCGGCGCCTATCACTTCGGGCTGCAGGATCAGCTGGCCGCGGGAACCGCGTTGGCGCGGGTGTTCTGGCCGTGGATCCGCATCGTGGTCACCGCGGATCGGGTGGAGATGTTCGGTGCCGGTGACCGCGAGGTCGCCGTGCTGGAACGGCTGCTGGCCGAAGGTGTTTCGGCGCTGGACAGCCCCACGCCGATCGTGGTGGACGCCGACGCCAGCGGCTACCGGGAACGGGTGTCGACCGCGGTCGGCGAGATCACCTCAGGGCGCTACCGCAAGGTGATCCTGTCCCGCTGCGTCGATGTGCCGTTCGTTTTGGACTTCCCGGCCACGTATCGGCTGGCCCGCGGGCACAACACCCCGGTTCGGTCATTCCTGTTGCGGCTCGGTGGGATTCGCGCGCTCGGGTACAGCCCGGAGTTGGTGGCCTCGGTGGGTGCCGACGGCACGGTGGTCACCGAACCGCTGGCCGGCACTCGGGCCCGCACCGGTGACCCCGCGATCGACGGCCCGGTTCGGGCCGAACTGGAAAGCGATGACAAGGAGATCGTCGAACACGCGATCTCGGTGCGCACGTCGGTGGAGGAGATCGGGCAGGTCGCCGAGTCCGGTACCGCCGCGGTCGTCGACTTCATGACGGTGCGAGAGCGGGGCAGCGTCCAGCACCTGGGATCGACGGTCTGCGGACGCCTGGACCGATCCAGGGACCGGATGGACGCCCTGGAGGCACTGTTCCCGGCGGTCACGGCGTCGGGCATACCGAAGCCCGCCGGGATCGACGCGATCCTGCGGCTCGACGAATGTCCACGAGGCCTGTATTCCGGTGCGGTCGTGGTGTTCTCGGCCGACGGCGGTCTGGATGCGGCGCTGACGTTGCGGGCCGCTTATGAGGGGGACGGGCGGACCTGGTTGCGGGCCGGCGCCGGTGTCATCGGGGTGTCACGTCCCGAGCGCGAGTTCGAGGAGACCTGCGAGAAGCTCGCGACCTTGGCCCCGTACCTGATCGCGCGCGCCTGAGCCCTACCGCCTCGTCGTCTCCGAAGCGTCAGCGCAGCAGTGAGTCGGCGAGCAGGCCCGAGACCATCGACTCGATGGTGGACTCGATCGAGGACGCCAGAGTGGCGGTGACGGATGCCACGGCCTGGGTGCGGAGCCGTACCAGCATGCCTATCAGCTCCGCGATCTCGGTGTCGGCCGGCAACGGCGCCCCGGGCTGAATCCTGGTCAGGACGTGTTCGGCGCCGGCCCGCACCAACATCTGGCTGATCGCGTCGATATGCGGCAGCGACTGCTCGTAGAGGTCGATGAGCTTGTCGACGGCGATGCCGTAACCGCGGACCTCGTTGAACGCCTCGATCAGCTTGGGCCGGGTGATGGTGGCCAGAGATTCGTCACCACCGTCGACGCGGATCACTCCGAGCGCCACCAGTCGCCCAAACGCCTGCGGGTCGCCGATCCGGCGTTCGGCTTCCACACGTGACACGGTCTCGGGCCGCTCGGTGGTCCAACTGCCGGCGATCGCGCTCTCCAGGCCCAGGATGTCGCCCAGGTCCTTGCCCTGTTCCCAGGCGCCGATCATCTCTTTGACGTGCGCGATCGTGTAGCCGCGGTCGAGCATCGAGGTGATGAGCCGCAGCCGGGTCAGGTGGGTGTCGTTGAACAGTGCGATCCGTCCGACCCGCCGCGGTGGCGGCAGCAGGTCCCGATCCCGGTAAACCCGCACGTTGCGGGTGGTGCTGCCGGCCAGCCGGGCCAGGTCGTCGATCCGATACTCCCGCGATGCCGTGTTGCCCCCCGGGTGGTGCACCACGATCTCGAACAGCTGGGTCACCGCGGCCTCGATGACCTCGCGGGACTCGCGCCGCACCCGGCGAGGCACCCGGCGCAGGTTCGCCAGCACGCCGGCGATGGAGTCCGGCCGGGGAGGACGATCCGGTGTGCTCATGCCACCGTGTGGTAGTCGGAGAGCCGGAAGTTGCGCATCTGCCGAAGATACTGGGTCGCGAACCCCGGGTACATCGACGCATTGAAACCGTCTTCGGTCAGATACCAGCTGCGGCAGCCCGACATCCAGGTCGTCTTGCCCAGCCGCCGCTGAATCTGCGCGTTGTGGCGGCGCTGCACGTCGTCGCGCACGTCCAAGTAGCGCAGGCGCCGCCCGCGAATCTCCTCGACGGCGCGCACCACGTAGTCGACCTGGCCCTCCACGTACACCAGCAGTGAGTTGTGGCCCGGCCCGGAGTTGGGGCCGGTCATGAAGAACAGGTTCGGGTAGCCGTGTGCCTGAATGCTTTTGAAGGCCTGGCCGCCACCGCTCCAGTCCGCGGCCAATGACCTGCCGGCCAGTCCGGTGACCGGAAACGGTGGACCGGTCAGGTGCACGTCGTAGCCGGTGGCGAACACGATGGCGTCGACGTGGTGTTCCACGCCGTCGCTGGTGCGGATGCCGGCCGGGCTGATGGTGGCGATCGGCCAGGAGATCAGCTTGCAGTTGTCGCGCTGCAGGGCGGGGTAGTAGTCGCTGGAGACCAGCATGCGCTTGCATCCGGGGGTGAAGTCCGGGGTGAGCTGACGGCGAAGCCACGGGTCCTTGACCGTGGCCCGCAGATGGGCCTTGCCCAACTGCGCCACCAGGCCGCTGAGCGGGGTGTTCCACACCAGCGCGGTGGCGCTGGCCTCATGACCCCAGAACAGTGCCTGGCGGGCAAGTTGTTGAGCCGCAGGGACTTTGGCGAACAGTTCTTGGACGCTCGCCGGCATCGCCACGTCCAGGCGGGGGATGACCCAACCCGGGGTGCGCTGGAAGACCTTGACGAAGCCGGCTTGTTCCACAAGTTCCGGGATGATCTGCACCGCACTGGCTCCGGTTCCGACGACGGCGACCCGCTTGCCGGTGAAGTCGTAGTCGGGATCCCATCGGGCGCTGTGGATCTTGTGACCGGTGTAGGTCTGTAGGCCGCGGATCGCCGGGAAGCTGGAGTCCGGCAGCGGGCCCGAGGCCAGCACCACCGTGCGGGCCCGAAACTTCCTGCGACCGGCCGACACGGTCCACGCGCCCGCGCTCTCGTCGAACACCAGCCCGGTGACCTCGGTGCCGAACCGGATGCGCCGGCGCAGGTCGAACCGGTCGACCATGTCCTCGATGTGCGCACAGATCTCGCCGGCCGACGGATAGGCCCGTGACCAGCCGGGGTTGGCGACAAACGAGAACGAGTAGAGCAGCGACGGAATATCGCATGCCGCACCGGGATAGCGGGTGTCGCGCCAGGTCCCCCCGACTCGGTCGCTGCGCTCCAGGATGGCGATCTCGTCGTCGCTGTCGATGCCGGCCTCGGCCAGTTTGATCGCCGCACCGATCCCGCTGAAGCCGGCGCCCACGATCAGGGTCTGATAGACGTGTGCGCGCGCCATCTCAGGCCGCCGGCTCGTGGGTGAGCTCTTTGAACCAACTCGGGATGGGCTTGAGTAGTCGCTTGGGGTAGAAGCCCGACAGCCACACCGCGGGGTTGGCCAGCAGGTGATACGGGCTGTCCGGGTTGGCCATCCACTTTGAGTAGCGCTTGACCACCTGGTAGGCCGGCACCCGCCGGGTGCGTTCGCCGCGCTCGCCGAACTGCGTGAAACGCATCAGTGCCGCGTAGAGCCGCTGGGGATCCAGCCCCATGCCGATCACCTCGTTGCGGATCCGGTTGAGCAGTGGGATCGAGATCAGCGCGCCGACGAGCAGTGACGGCGAGACGACGGTGCCGACGAACTCGATGGCCAGCCTGCGGGCATCGGCATGTCCGATCAGCTCCAGGACGTCGAAACCGACTACGATGTGCCGGGATTCGTCGTTGTTGATCTTCTCGAACACCTGGTGGCAGACCGGGTCGTCGACCTCGTCGAGCAGGAACTTGAGCAGCGCCCCGTCGAGTGCGACTTCCAGCATCGGGATGACCGTGCCGAGCACCGACAGCGGCAGGTCGTCGGCGTAGTCATCGAGCCACTGCATCGCCAACCGGATGTTGACGTTGGGTTCGGGTATTTCGCCGTCTTCGAGCATGCCCCAGCGCTTCATCAGCGCCAGCTCGGCGTTGGCGTGGCGTTGCTCCTCGGCGTGGAAGTACCGGTAGATCTCGGCCAGCGTCGCGGTGGGGGCCTTGCGGGCCATCGCCGCGAAGCCGCGGGCGCCGATGTTCTCGATCCAGCACAGGTCGGCCATGAATTTTTTGAGGTTGGGCACCATCTCAGGACGGATCAGTTCGGCTCCCGGTGCATCCCAGTCGAATTCGGCCAGCGCCCATTGCCGATTCTTGATCTTGGCGAGCATGACGTCCATGTCGAGAGCCATCGTGATCTCCTCTAGTCGGACCTGCCTGGCAATGCCGCACCGGCACGGAATGCCAGCCCGATGGTTCGAGTGAATGTCTCCGGGGCGAAACGTTTGATGTTCCAACCGATCTTGGCGTCCAGCTGGGGCATGCAGTACAGGCCGCCGCGGTCGTGGGTGTCCAGGCAGTCGCGGGCAACGCGTTGTGCGGAGAGCCCGGTCCAGCGCATCAGGAGGTTCGCCGCCTCGCTGGACTGGGCGGTGATCCGGCCGGCTTCGACGATGTTGGTCTTGACGAACGTCGGGCACAGCACCGTCACAACGATTCCGGTACCGGACAATTCGGCCGCCAGGGTCTCCGACAGTGAGAGCACCCCGGCCTTGCTGACGTTGTAGGCCGCCATCTCCGGGGCGGCGCCGAACGACGCGGCCGAGGCGACGTTGATGATGCCGCGGGGCTGGCCCGACCGTGCTTCCCGCAGGATCGGAGTGAACACGTGACAGCCATGGATCGGGCCCCACAGGTTGATGCCCAGCGTCCAGTTCCAGTCGTCGAGTGTCATCTCGCCGATCGGCTGGCCGCCGGCGGCGACGCCGGCGTTGTTGATCACCAGGGTGGGCGGTTGGCCGAACCAGGACTGTGCGGCCTCAGCCAGTGCGGTGACGTCGTCGCGCTGGGAGACGTCGCAGCGCACGGCGGTGGCGCGCCCGCCCGCGCCTGCGATGGTGTCGACGGTGCGCCGGGCGGCGTCGTCGTCGATGTCGCTGCAGACCACGGCGCTGCCGCGGCGGGCGAGTTCGACCGCGAACGCGGCTCCGATACCACTGCCGGCGCCGGTCACCACCGCGCAGGCGTTGTGGCTGCGTTTCGGCGATCGCTCGAACATCATGTGACTGAGCTAACAGTCAATGGTGCCATTAGTCAATGGCAATGTTTAGAGCCGGGCTCGGGCCGTTGGGCCCGAACCCGGCTCTAGGTCCTGCGCGACCGCGCGGGGTTACCGCTAGGCGAAGATGCCGTCGAGCCAGCTCAGGTCGAACAGGTTCGCGTCCGCCATGGCCGAAGTGTCGATGTCGGTGTCGACCACCGGCAGCTCCTTGGTCAACGCGTCGGCGATCAAGTTGGGGAACACGTCGAAGAAGTAGTTGAAACTACCCGTCGGCGAGATCAGGCCGATGAACGCGGCGTGGGGGTCGGTGGAGGTGGAGCCGTCCGGGACGTCCCACGGAACGTAGCCGTTGAGCAGCGCGTCGAACGGGTCCTGCGCAACGTGGTCAGCGCTGGTGTTGAACTGGTCGGCCAGCGCGAACTGGAAGCCGGCCAGCGGCTCGATGAAGTACCGCGAGGCGCCCTTCCAGAAGCTGAAGTCGCTGAACACGTCCTGCACGTTTGCCCATACTTGAGTCAGTTCGGCGTTCATGCTGAGGATGCCGGGAATCTCTTCGGTGCCGCCGCGCGGGGTGTGGTTGAACAGCGGCTGGAAGATGTTCTGGATGTTGAACAACATGTCGTTGTTCAACAGGTTGTAGGCGTTGCTGGTGTCACCGGCTTTGAGGTAGTCCATCATCAGCGGAAGGATGGTCTCGAGACCCTTCGAGCCGCCCAGGCCCGACCAGATGCCCTCGACGCCGGCCAACGACTGCTCGATGCTGTCTTGGGCGACCGTGCTGTAGTAGCTGGACAGTTCGCCGATGGCCGTGACGATCGGGTTGGGGCCCGAGAGCAAGTCCATCACGCCCGCAAGATTGTCCGAGGTCGTGTTGACGAGCTGCACGGCAGCGTGGTGTGCCTCCGCCGAGGTCATCGGTGCGACCGGGCTCACGGCGATCACACCTGCGCCGGCCAGGGCGACGCCGGCGGCCAGCACCAGGTTGGCGCGGTTGGTCTGCACAAGGTTCGATGGGGTGCCACGGTCAGTGGTGCGAGCCGCGAGGGCGAGCTGCATTGCTTCTCCTTATGGTGGCCTCATCTGACATGAGGCTGATTTTGTGTTTGAACGCGGGCCCACCTTAACCAGACCGTTCGTCCCTAGGCAAGCCTTACCTAACCGTGTGTCGCGGATCACGAAAGTAGGGCAAGGCTAACCTTACTTTCGGGTGTCGTGTAGCGTCACCCAGCATGAGTTCGTCGCCCTCTGACGCCGTTGGTGCCGCCCTGCGAGAGATCCTGCGAGACGACCTGAACGTGGACCTCAGTCGACTGACCGCGGAGTCGCGACTGGTCGATGACGTCGGCCTGGACTCGGTGGCGTTTGCCATCGGCATGGTCGCCATCGAAGACCGGCTCGGTGTCGCGCTGTCCGAGGAAGACCTGCTGACCTGTGACACCGTCGGCGATCTCGAGGCCGCCATTCGGGCGAAAGCCCCCGCCGACGCGTGAGCGTGCTGGCTGGCGCCCTGACCCGGGCAATGACCGGTTCGGAGCAGGATCTGGTGATCTTCGACCAGGTCAGTGGGACCTGGCAGCGAAACCCGTGGGCGCAGGTGCACTCCCGCGCGCAGAGCGTGGCGGCCAGGGTGCTCGAAGCGGACCAAACCGGTGCGGTCGGCCTCGTGGGGGATCCGACCGTCGAGATGGTGGCAGCCATTCAGGGGGCCTGGCTGGCTGGGCGTCCGGTCTCGATCCTGCCCGGTCCGGTGCGCGGCGCCGACCCCCAGCAGTGGGCTCAGGTAACGCTGAACCGGTTCGTCGGCATCGGGGTCGACACGGTCTTTAGCCACACCGGCTCGCTGCAACTGCTCAGTGAGACCGATTCCGAAGTCGCGGTGCACGACGTCGCCACTGTCGCGACCGAGCGGTCGGCCGCCTTCACGCCGGTAGCCGCCGCACCGGGTGCACCGGCGGTGCTGCAGGGCACGGCCGGATCGACCGGAACGCCCCGCACCGCGCAGCTCTCTCCGGCCGCGGTGCTGGCCAACATCAGCGGGCTGCTGGCCCACGTAGAACTGGATGCGTCCGAAGACGTCGGCTGCACCTGGCTGCCGCTGTACCACGACATGGGACTCACCTTCTTCCTCAGCGGCGCGCTGTCCGGTGTGCCGTTGTGGCTGGCGCCCACCGCGGCCTTCGCCGCCTCGCCGTTTCGGTGGCTGAGCTGGCTGCACGACAGTGCCGCCACCATGACGGCCGCGCCCAACTTCGCCTACGGCGTGATCGGCAAGTACGCCCGCCGGGTCCCCGAGGTAGACCTGGGTGCGTTGCGCGTCGCGATCAACGGCGGCGAACCGGTCGACTGCGAGGGGCTGGAACTGTTCGCCGAGGAGCTGGCGAAGTTCGGCCTGGACCCCGGCGCACTCACCCCGTCCTACGGCCTGGCCGAGGCCACCTGCGCGGTGACCGCACCCCGGCCGGGCACCGGCCTGAACTACGACGAAGTCACGTCTGCCGCGAGCGATGGCACGCGGGTGACCCGCCGGCACGCCGTGCTCGGCGAGCCGATCCCCGGGATGGCGGTCCGGATCGGGTCGGCCACGCACGGTAGCGAGGAGCTGTCCGGACGCGAGGTCGGCGAGATCGAGATCCGCGGAACCTCGATGATGTCGGGCTACCTCGGCGAGCCGGCGCTGGATGCCGACGGATGGTTTCCCACCGGGGACCTCGGCTACTTCACCGACGCCGGCCTGGTGGTCTGCGGCCGGGCCAAGGAGATCATCACGATCGCCGGACGCAATGTCTTCCCCACCGAGATCGAGCGGGTCGCCGCCGAGGTGCGCGGTGTGCGCGACGGCGCCGTGGTGGCGGTGGGGGCCGAAGGCGCTCGCCCGGGATTGGTGGTGGCAGCGGAGTTTCGCGGCCGCGACGAGGCCGGCGCTCGCGCCGAACTGATCTCCCGGGTGGCCTCGCAGTGCGGGGTCGTCCCCTCGGACGTGGTTTTCCTGACGCCGGGGTCGCTGCCCCGGACATCGTCGGGGAAGCTGCGTCGGCTGGAAGTCAAGCGCAACCTGGAGGTTATGAAGTGACCGGGGCGGATATCGACGCATATCGTGGCCTGCTCGGTGAGGCCTTCGGCCAGCAGGTCGTGGACTGGACCGCCGAAGCCGAAGAAAGTGGGCGCTTCCCGCGCAAGCTGATCGAACACCTTGGCGCCGCAGGGGTTTTCACGAGCAAGTGGGCGAATGCAGCGCCCACCGATGTGGCCAAGTTGCTGGAGTTGGCTTACGCACTGGGGCGGCTCGGTTCGGCGGGCATCGGAGTCGGTGTGAGCCTGCAGGATTCGTCGATCTCGATTCTGCACCGCTTCGGCCGCTCCGACTATCTGAAGGACATCTGCCAGCGGGCCATCCGTGGCGAGGCGGTGCTGTGCATCGGAGCCTCGGAGGAGTCCGGGGGCTCGGACCTGCAGCGCGTGCAGACCGAGGCGCGTTCGGTGCGCGACGGCTTCGAGGTGCGCGGCCGCAAGAAGTTCGTCTCGCTATCGCCCATCTCCGACCACATCCTGGTGCTGGCCCGCAGCACCGACCACGACGAGAACAGCCGGCACGGCAACGTGCTGATGATCGCGGTGCCCACCGACCAGGTTCAGGTGCACGAGCCGTTCAGCAAGGTCGGTGCGGGCCCGCTGGACACCGCCCCGGTCGACATCGACACCTGGGTCCCCGCCGACGCCCTGATCGCCCGCCCGGGCACCGGGCTGGCCGCCATCTCCTGGGGGCTGGCGCACGAGCGGATGTCGATCGCCGGGCAGGTCGCGTCGTCGAGTCAGAAGGTCATCGGCATCACCCACGCCCGGATGATGCACCGCCAGCAGTTCGGCGTTACGTTGTTCGAGCATCAGGCGCTGCGGCTGCGACTGGCCGACCTGCAGGCCCGCGTCGACCTTCTTCGCCACGGACTCAACGGATTTGCCGCTGGGGGACGACTGGATCTGCGGACCTCCGCGGCCATGAAGGTCACCGCCGCGCGCCTCGGTGAAGAGGTGATCGCCGAATGCATGCACATCTTCGGCGGCGCCGGCTACCTCGTCGACGAGACACCGCTGGGGCGGTGGTGGCGCGACATGAAGCTGGCCCGCACCGGCGGCGGCACCGACGAGGTGCTCTGGGAACTGGTGGCCGCCGGCATGCGCCCCGACTACGACGGCTACGACGAACTGTTCGACAGCGGGTCGTCGTCGGGGTAGCGCAGCACCGCATACAGCGCCATCTTGCGATACCCCATGTCGTGTTCGCCGAGGAAGGTGCCGCCGACGAATTCGGCCAGCCGGCGCATCGCCGTGTTGCGGTACTCGGGTTCGAACATCATCCGCCGGCACTGCGATTCGGCCTCGAAGACGTATTTGATGATGCGCGGCAACAGAATCGCCGCGAAGCCGCGATTGACCACCGTGGTGTCGGCGATGGCGGCGTGGATGCCCAGGTCGTAGGGGTCGGCCTCGTAGTACTTGGCGATGGAATCCTTTGCGGCCCGGTAGATCTCGATGTAGCCCCCGTCTACTCCGTTGCGGCTGACGATCAACGGCCGCGAGTAGGTGCCGGCCAGCTGGGCGCTGAGATAGGTGTGCCAGCGCTCGGGTGTCCAGGCGGATTCCCAGGTCTGGGCCAGATGCGGCCGGTTCATCCACTCCGACACCATCTCCGCATCGGCGTCCGCGTCGGCCACCCGGATCACATAGGGGTCGGCCAGAACCGGGATCGGGGGTGCCGGCACACCGCGGACCTCGTCGGAGATGTCCGTCAGCTCGCGGTGCAGGGTGAACGGGGTGTCAGTCATAACGAGCGCAGAGCCTACCTCGGGCGGCTGTCCGGCTAAGTGAGGCTAGGGTAACCTAGGTTCGGCTTGCCGGCGCGGGCGCCGGGTCCGGCCCCGCGACTGGGCAACCGTTGGCGAAAGGACCGTGATGGCGCGCGGCTTGCAGGGTGCGATTCTGCGGGGCTTCGGCGCCCGCGACCACGCCGTGACGGTGCTGGAAACCAGCTGGACCGCCCCGCACTGCATCCGGATCTGGATGCACTCACCCACGTTGTTCGCCGAGGCGACCGTCGAACCCAGCGCCTGGCTGCGGTTCTGGTTCCCCGACCCGGACGGCTCCGACACCGAATTCCAGCGGGCCTACACCATCGCCGAGGGCGACGCCGCGACCGGACGCTTCGCGGTCGACATGATGCTGCACGAGCCGGCCGGGCCGGCCACCCGGTGGGCCCGCACCGTCGAACCCGGCGCGAGCATCGCGGCGATGTCGCTGATGGGCTCGTCGCGCTTCGAAGCCCCCTCCGACGTCGACGCGCAGCCCGCCGGCTACCTGCTGCTGGGGGATTCGGCATCGATCCCTGGCATCAACGGCATCATCGGCGCCGTGGGACCCGACGTGCCCATCGAGCTGTACCTCGAGCAGCACGACGACAACGACCCGCTCATCCCGATTCACGAGCATCCCCGGCTGCGGGTGCACTGGGTGCCCCGCCGCGACGCGAACTCGCTGGCCGACGCGATCGAAGTCCGGGACTGGTCGGACTGGTACGCCTGGGCCACCCCGGAGGCCGCGACGCTCAAGGCGCTGCGGGCCCGGCTGCGCGACGAGTTCGGCTTCCCCAAATCCGAGATCCACGCGCAGGCCTATTGGACGGCCGGGCGTGCCATGGGCACCGAGCGCGGACCCGAACCCGCGCCTTCAGGTTTGACTCTGCCTACACCAGACAAAAGTGCGAGTGAGGCGCCTGGTGAGCGCAGAGTCGTCAAGGGGGAGTGGCGGGCCCAGGCCGCGGGCCGGCTGCTGGCCCCGCTGCGGCGGTCGCTGATCGCCTCCGGTGTCCTGCAGGCCCTGATCACGGTGGCGCAGCTGGCGCCGTTCGTCCTGCTGGTGGAGTTGGCGCGGCTGCTGCTCTCCGGCGCCGACCAGTCGCGGCTGTGGACCGTCGGCATCGCCGCGGTCACCCTGCTCGGGGTGGGCACCCTGCTGGGTGCCGGCCTGACCCTGTGGCTGCACGCGGTCGACGCCCGGTTCTCCAGCGAGCTGCGAACCCGACTCCTGACCAAGCTGTCCCGACTGCCGCTGGGCTGGTTCACCGCCCGGGGCTCCGGGTCGATCAAACAACTCGTCGCCGACGACACTCTGTCGCTGCACTACCTGGTCACCCACGCCATTCCCGACGCCGTCGCGGCGGTCATCGCACCGGTGGCGGTACTGATCTACCTGTTCGCGGTCGACTGGCGGGTGGCGCTGGTGCTGTTCGCGCCCGTGCTGGTCTACATGGTGCTGATGTCGGTGATGATGACCCAGTCCGGTCCCAAGATCAGCCAGGCGCAGCGCTGGGCGGAACGGATGAACGGCGAAGCCGGCACCTACCTGGAGGGCCAGCCGGTGATCCGGGTGTTCGGCGGCGCGGCCGCGTCGACCTTCCGCCGCCGGTTGGACTCCTACATCGATTTCCTGGTGGACTGGCAGCGCCCGTTCGTCGGCAAGAAGACGCTGATGGATCTGGTCACCCGCCCGTCGACGTTCCTATGGTTGATCATGCTGATCGGCACCCCGTTGGTCGTGTCCGGTCGGATGGACCCAGTGAACCTGTTGCCATTCCTGTTGTTGGGCACCACCTTCGGCGCTCGGCTGCTGGGCATCGGTCTGGGCGTCGGTGGCATCCGGGGCGGCATGCTGGCCGCCCGGCGACTGCAGATCGCACTGGACGAGCCGGAACTCGCGGTCGTCGACGGTGCGCGGCCGACCGACGAGCCGGGAACGGTGCGCTTCGACGCGGTCGGTTTCGAATACCGTCCCGGGGTCCCGGTGATCCGGGACGTCTCGCTGACCCTGCGGCCTGGCACGGTGACCGCGCTGGTCGGCCCGTCGGGGTCGGGCAAGTCGACGCTGGCGGCGCTGCTGGCCCGCTTCCACGACGTCGGGCAGGGCTCGATCTCGGTTGACGGACACGACATCCGCACATTGAGCGCCGATGAGCTGTACCGCCGGGTCGGATTCGTGCTGCAGGAGACCCAGTTGGTGCACGGCAGTGTGCGCGACAACATCGCGCTGGCGGTGCCGGATGCCACCGATGAGCAGGTGCAGGCCGCCGCGGAGCAGGCCCAGATCCACGACCGGATACTCCGACTGCCACAGGGCTACGACACCGTGCTCGGGGCGGCCGCGGCACTGTCCGGCGGTGAGCGGCAGCGGCTCACCATCGCCCGCGCCATCCTCGCCGACACACCGGTACTGATCCTCGACGAGGCCACCGCCTTCGCCGACCCGGAGTCGGAATACCTTGTGCAACAGGCGCTGAACCGCCTGACCCGCGATCGCACCGTGCTCGTCATCGCGCACCGGCTGCACACCGTCACCGGCGCAGACCAGATCGTGGTGCTCGACCACGGCGCCATCGTCGAACAGGGCCGCCACGACGAACTGCTCGCCGCCGGTGGCCGCTACCAACAACTGTGGGACACCGGCCGCCAGAGCGTCGCTGCCGGAGCGGAGGTGGCGCGATGATCCGCACCCTGATCCGGTTGATCCCCCGGGACCGTCGCCCCCGGATGCTCGGCTACGCCGTGCTGACATTGCTGTCGGTGGCGGTGCGGGCGGCGGGCACCGTGCTGCTGGTGCCCCTGGTGGCCGCGTTGTTCTCCGATGATCCACACCACGCCGTGGTCTGGCTGGGCTGGTTGACAGTCGCGACCGTGTCCGGCTGGCTGATCGACTTCGCCTGCGCGCGAATCGGATTCGATCTCGGCTTCGCAGTTCTCGATCACACCCAGCATGATGTGGCCGACCGGTTGCCCGGCATCCGGTTGGACTGGTTCACCCCCGACAACACCGCCACCGCGCGGCAGGCGATCGCCGCCACCGGTCCCGAACTGGTCAGCCTGATCGTCAACCTGCTGACGCCGCTGATCAGCGCGGTCCTGCTACCGCCGGCCATCGCGGTGGCGCTGCTCGGAGTGTCCTGGCAGCTCGGGCTGGCCGCCCTGGGCGGGGTACCGCTGCTGCTGGGCGCGCTGTGGGCGTCCAACCGGCTGTCCGCCCGCGCGGATGCCGCCGCGGGTGACGCCAACACCGCGCTGACCGAGCGCATCATCGAGTTCGCCCGCACCCAGCAGGCGCTGCGCGCGGCCCGGCGTGTCGAGCCCGAACGCAGCACCGTCGGTGAGGCGCTGACCGCGCAGCACGGTGCCGCAATGCGGTTGTTGCTCATGCAGATTCCCGGACAGCTGCTGTTCAGCCTGGCCAGTCAGGGCGCGCTGATCCTGCTGGCCGGCGCCACCACCGCGCTGACCGTGGCCGGAACCCTGAGCATTCCCGAGGCCATTGCGCTGATCGTGGTGATCGCCCGCTACCTCGAACCGTTCACCGTCATCAGTGAATTGGGGCCGGCCCTGGAGTCGACGCGGGCCAGTCTGGAACGGATCCGGGCGGTGCTGACCGCGCCTGGGCTGACGGTGGGAACCGGCGGGCCGCGGGACGCCGCGGCCGCGCCGCGCATCGAGTTCGACGATGTCACCTTCGGCTATGGCGGTGCCCCGGTGCTCGACGGAGTCAGTTTCACGCTGGAGCCGGGCACCACCACCGCCATCGTCGGACCGTCCGGGTCGGGCAAGAGCACCATCCTGGGTCTGATCGCCGGATTGCACGAACCCTCCGGCGGCCGGGTCCTGCTCGACGGGGTCGACGCCACCGAGCTGGACGAGGCGGCGCGGCGTGCGGCGAGCAGCGTGGTGTTCCAGCACCCCTACCTGCTGGACGGCACGATCCGCGACAACGTCATGGTCGGAGACCCCGACGCAGACCAGGACGGCTTCGTGCGGGCCACCGAACTCGCCCGGGTCGACGAGCTGACCGCCCGGTTGCCCGACGGGGTGGACTCGCGGGTCGGGGAGGCCGGCGGCGCACTGTCCGGCGGTGAGCGTCAACGGGTCAGCATCGCCCGCGCCCTGCTCAAACCCGCACCGGTGCTGCTGGTCGACGAGGCGACCAGTGCCCTGGACACCGAGAACGAGGCCGCGGTGGTCGACGCACTCACCGCCGAGTTGCGGCCGCGCACCCGGGTGATCGTGGCGCACCGGCTGGCCAGCATCGCCCAGGCCGATCGGGTGCTGTTCGTCGACGACGGCCGGGTCGTCGAGGACGGTTCGATCGACGAATTACGCGCCGCCGGCGGCCGTTTCGACGAGTTCTGGCGCCAGCAGCATGAGGCCGCAGGCTGGCGGATTCATACGGGGTAGCCGACAATCTGGTCAGACTTGACCAGACCAGCTATGCTGGCTTATGCACACCGAGCAGGTCAACGTCTATGACGCCAAAACTCATTTCTCTCGCTTGCTTGCGCGCGCGGAAAGCGGCGATGAAATCGTGATCAGCCGTCACGGCAGGCCGGTGGCGCGGTTGGTTCCCTATCAGCCCGAGCGCACGGTGCGCCGTCCGGGAATCTGGCGCGGGCAGGTCAGCATCGCACCGGACTTCGATGATTTCGATGCCGCTGACGAGCGTGCCTGGCACGGGGAATGACCGCCGATGCGAGGGCTTCTCGATACGCACGTCGTGCTGTGGTGGCTCGCTGACGACGACCGGCTGTCAGCCGCCCATCGGGAGTTGATCAGCGAACCCGTCAATGAGTTGTTCGTCTCCGCGGTGACGGTCGCTGAGGTCTCGATCAAGGCGTCGCTCGGCAAACTTGGGGCGCCGGCCGGTTTCAATGATGCCGTGCGTGAGTCAGGGTTTCGCGAATTGCCTTTCACCGCATCGCACGCCGAGGAGTTGCGCCACCTGCCGTGGCACCATCGCGATCCGTTCGATCGGATGCTGGTGGCGCAGGCACTGGTCGAGCGACTTGAGTTCGTGACTGCCGATGCGCGACTCGGCGCTTACTCCGTCAGGTGTGTCTGATCTGCCGCGCGATCGCCTTCTTGTCGACCTTCCCGACCGCCGTGGTGGGCAGCGCGGGCAGCGCCGCAAGCTGATCGACCCGCACATGGGTGGCCACCCCACACTCGTCGAGATGACGGTTCAGCTCCGCCAGCGTCAGCGGCTCGTCACGGAAAATTATTGCCGCGCAAACTTTTTCGCCCAGGTACTCATCCGGTAGGCCGATGGCGGCCGCTGAGCGGATCGCCGGATGGCCCAGCAGGTGCGCCTCCAGCTCGTCGGCGGCGATGTTCTCCCCACCCCGGACGATCACGTCCTTGATCCGGCCCGTCACCTCCAGATAGCCGCCCGCCAGCCGGCGCACCCGGTCTCCGCTGCGGTAGAAGCCGTCCGGGCTGAAGGATCGCTCATTGGCTTCCGCAGCGTTGTAGTAGCCGTTGATCGTGTACGGCCCGCGCACCAGCAGCTCGCCCTCGTCCGCCTCGGCGCCGTCCTCGTCGACCACCCGCACCTCGTCATCGGCGCACAGCGGCCGGCCCTGGGTGGTGTCCAGCAGCTCGGCGGCATCGCCGGGCCGGGTGTAGCACAACAGCCCCTCGGCCATGCCGAACACCTGCTGCAGGCCCGGGGTCAACGCCTCCCGGACCCGGCGGGCGTCAGCCGCCGCCAGCTTCGCGCCGCCGACCTGCAGCAGCCGCAACGTCGTCGGCTTCTGCGGCTCCCAGTCACAGGCCGCCGCCCACAGTGCCGCCAGCGCGGGCACCAGGGCGGTGACGGTCACCCGGTGCCGCGCGATGGTGGCGAACGCCGCCTCCGGGCTGGGATCGGCGGAGAACACGGTGGCCGCACCCACCGACATGGCGCCCAGTAGGCCCGGGCAGGCCAGCGGAAAGTTGTGCGCGGCAGGCAATGCCACCAGGTAGACGTCGTCGGCGCTCAGCTCGCACAGCGCCGCGCTGGCGGTGGCGTTGTAGACGTAGTCGTTGTGGGTGCGGGGGATCAGCTTGGGCAGGCCGGTGGTGCCGCCGGAGACCAGGAGCACCGCCGGGGCGTTCGGATCGGGGGCGCATCGGGGTGCGGGCGGGTCTCCGGCAGCGTCGTCGATGACGATTCGCCGCAGCCCCAGTTCGGCGGCCATCGCCGGATAGTCGAATCCCGCTGTGGCGTCAGGGATCACGATCCCGACGGCGTCGCTGACGGCGGCCAGATGCCCGATCTCGGCGGCCCGATGGCCGGGCAGGCACAGCACCGGGACGGCGCCGGCCCGCAGCAGCGCGAACAACGTCACCGCGAACGCGCAGCTGTTGGGCAACTGCAGCAGCACCCGATCGCCGGCGCCGACACGCAGCCCGGCCGCCGCCCGATCGACGGCTCGATCGAGCTCGGCGAATGACAGCGTCGCCGTATCGTCGATCACCGCGGGACGGTCGGGCCAACGCCGGGCGGCATCGGTGAGCAACGACTCCAGCGGGCGGTCGCGCCAGTACCCGGCTGCCCGGTAGGCGGCGGCCCGCTCGGCCGGAAACGGTACGAACCCCTGCATGTGACTCCCTGACGACGGTGCAACGTAGATAGAGTAGCTTCGACGAAATTAGGGCAGCCTTTACTAACCGGAATTGGGGGCGCGGTGGGGCCGGACGATATTCGCGCGCAGGTCGCCGAGCTGCTCGGCACCGACGCCAACGCCGTCGACCCCGCCGCCGACCTGGTCGGACAAGGCCTGGACTCGATCCGGATGATGAGCCTGGCCGGGCAGTGGCGGCGCCGGGGCCTCGATGTGGACTTCGCCGCACTGGCAGCCGAACCCACCGTCGCCGCCTGGTCAGCGCTGGTTTCCGGCGCGTCGTCGGCGCAAGCGCCCGTCGTCGCCGACCTCGCGCCCGAAGATCACACCGCGCCGTTCCCGCTGGCCCCGATGCAGCACGCCATGTGGGTCGGCCGCGACGACGACGTGGCGCTCGGCGGGGTGGCCGGGCACCTGTACGTGGAGTTCCAATCCGGGTCTGAGGGCCCCGGCATCGACCCGGACCGGCTGGCCGTCGCCGCCGACGCGCTGGCCGCCCGGCACCCGATGCTGCGGGTGCAGTTCCTGCCGGATGGCAGCCAACAGATCCGGGCCGACGCCGGGCTGCCCGTCGCGGTGCAGGACCTGCGCGGGCTGGGCGCCGATGAGGCCTCGGCGCGCCTGGAATCGACCCGCGAGACGAAATCGCATCAGCAACTCGACGGCGCGGTCTTCGAGCTCACCGTCTCGCTGCTGCCCGGCGGCACGTCGAGGCTGCACGTCGACCTGGACATGCAGGCCGCCGACGCGATGAGCTACCGCACCCTGATGGCGGATCTGGCCGCCGCCTACCGCGGGGCGGCGTTGCCGGAGTTGGGCTACACCTATCGGCAATACCGGCACGCCACCGCCGATCGGACCCCCGACGAGGGCCACCGGCAGTGGTGGGCGCAGCGCATCCCCGAGTTGCCCGACCCGCCCAAGCTGCCGCAGCCCGCGGGCGCTCCGGTGGACCCGCGCCGCAGCACCCGGCGCTGGCACTGGCTGGACCCGGCCACCCGCGACGCCCTGTTCGGCCACGCCCGCAGCCACGGCGTCACCCCGGCCATGGCGCTGGCGGCGTCGTTCTCCCACGCCCTGGCCTGCTGGTCGGACGGGCCGCGTTTCCTGCTCAACGTGCCGCTGTTCGGCCGGGAACCGTTGCACGATGACGTCGAGAATCTGGTCGGCGACTTCACCTCGTCGCTGCTGCTGGACGTGGATCTGGGCTGCGCGGCCACCGGGCTACAGCGCGCTGTTGCCGTGCAGGACGCCATGCGCGCCGCCGCGGCCCACGCCGACTATCCGGGCCTGGCGGTGCTGCGCGATCTGAGCCGCCACCGCGGCACCCAGGTGCTGGCGCCGGTGGTGTTCACCAGTGCCCTCGGGCTGGGGGAGTTGTTCTCTGACGCGGTGACCGAGACGTTCGGCAGGCCGGTGTGGATCATCTCCCAGGGCCCGCAGGTGCTGCTGGACGCCCAGGTCACCGAGTTCGACGGCGGCGTACTGGTGAATTGGGATGTGCGCGAAGAGATGTTCGCCCCCGGGGTGATCGACGCCATGTTCGCCCACCACATCGCCGACCTGACCCGGCTGGCCCGCGGGCAGGGATGGGATTCGCCGGCGCCGGCCGCATTGCCCGCCGAGCAGGCTCGGGTGCGTGCGGCGGTGAACTTCGGCATTGCCGAACCCAGCGGGGAAGCCTTGCAGGACGGGTTCTTTCGGCATGCCGCCGCGTCGCCCGATGCTGCAGCAGTGCTGCACTCCGGCGGGGTGATGAGCTATGGGGAGCTGCGCGATCAGGCGCTGGCCGTGGCCGGTGCGCTGACCGAGCATGGTGTGCGGCCCGGTGACACCGTGGCGCTGCTGGGCCCCAAGGGCGCCGAACAGATTCCGGCGCTGCTGGGCATCCTGGCCGCCGGCGCGGTGTACCTGCCGATCGCCGCCGATCAGCCCGGTGAGCGAGTGGCGCGCATCCTGGCGCTGGGCGGGGCATCAGTGGCGTTGGTGACCGGGGACGCGGTGCCGCAGTTGCCGATTCGGTGCCTGGGTGTGGCCGATGCCGTCGCCGCCGGCCGCGCTGCCGGACCGCTTGAGGTGGACCCCTCCGCACTGGCCTACGTGGTGTTCACCTCCGGGTCCACCGGTGAACCCAAGGGTGTCGAACTCACCCACGATGCGGCGATGAACACCGTCGAAACCCTCAGCGCCCGTTTCGGATTCGGGCCTGGTGATCGCAGTCTGGCGCTGCTCACCCTGGACGCCGACATGTCGGTGCTCGACGTGTTCGCCATGCTGCGAGCCGGCGGGGCGATCGTGATGGTCGACGAAGCCGACCGCCGCAGCCCCGAGGTGTGGGCCGATCTGATCCAGCGGCACCGGGTCAGCGTGCTCAACCTGATGCCGGGTGCGCTGGAGATGCTGGCCTCCGTCGGCGCTGAACTGCCCTCGGTGAAGGCAGTGTTGACCGGCGGCGACTGGGTGCGCCCCGAGTTGGCCCGCCGTCTCGCCGCGCTGGCGCCCGGGGTGCGCTTCGCCGGACTGGGCGGGGCCACCGAAACCGCCATCCACGCCACCATCTGCGAGGTCGACAGTGACGTGCCGCCCGAGTGGGCGTCGGTGCCCTACGGCACCCCGCTGCCCAACATCGGCTGCCGAGTGGTCGGCTCCGACGGGGCGGACCGCCCGGACTGGGTGGCCGGCGAACTGTGGGTCGGTGGGCGCGGCATCGCCTCGGGCTATCGCGGCCGGCCCGACCTGACCGCCGATCGGTTCGTGGAACACGAGGGCAAAACCTGGTATCGCACCGGCGATCTGGCGCGCTACTGGCCGGACGGCACCCTGGAGTTCGTCGGCCGCGCCGACCACCGCGTGAAGGTCAGCGGGTATCGCATCGAACTGGGCGAGGTCGAGGCAGCGCTGCGCCGGTTGCCGGGAGTGGCCGAGGCGGTGGTGGTGGCACTGCCGGATTCCGGGCGGGAGGTGCTGGCCGCCGCAGTCCGGGCTTGCGATTCTTCGGTGAGTGTCGAGGGCCTGCGCGACGGATTGTCCGAGGTGGTGCCCGAGCACATGATCCCGCGGCAGCTGCGGGTGGTTTCGGCGATTCCCTACACGGTCTCCGGCAAGATCGACCGGCGGGCGGTGACCGCGGAGCTGGCCGCGGCATTCGCCGCCGGGGACGGCTATCGCGAGCCGGTCACCCCGCTGCAGCGCGCCCTGGCCGCGATCATCGCCGAGGTACTGAGGGCAGACCGGGTGGGTCTCGACGACGACTTCTTCGCCCTCGGTGGCGACTCGGTGCTGGCCACCGCTGCGATCTCACGCATCCGTACCTGGCTGGACGTGCCCGGCGCGGTGGTGGCCGACATCTTCGCCACCCGCACCGTGGCGGGGCTGGCCGCCAGGCTCACCGCCGCCGAAGCCGATCCGGGCCGGCTGGACGCCGTCGCCGAGGTGTATCTGGAAGTCGCGCAGCTGAATTCGGCCGAGGTCGCAGCGGCGCTGGCCGGCGTCGACTGACTGTCGCGGCCCGCGTCGAAGGGCTGATCACGGCACGACGGTGAGCACCGTCGAATGCGGCGGCGGCAGGACAGAAACACCGGCCGCCTCGATGTCGGCGGGGGTCAGGGGTGTTCGGGTGCCGTCGTCGCGATCGGCGGGGCCGGCGGGTCCGAATAGCGCGATTCCGGAAGGGCAGGCCCGCTGGTCGTGGCGGAGCTGATGGCGAATGCCGTCGAACCGCGCCGCCCGAAACGCGGCAGCCCACCGGCGGGACAGATCGTAGGGGATCACCGTCGCCAGTTCCGTCGTCACCCCGTAGCGACCCGCGGCCTGGCGAGTTGTTGCCGCCAACCGTGCGTTGCGATCCGGTGGGGACACTCGGCGCAGTTCCCGGTCGGCTGCCCAGGCCGTCGAGACGGGTCCAAGCCGGGTGGCCTCTCGGATGGCTGCGAACGCGTCGGTGGCGAGGTAGCAGGTTCCTTCGGGCGGGCTCAGATCGAACCGCCCGGATCCATCGGCGGAGAAACACCACGTTGCCCGCCCGGTTCGGCACACCCGCACGAGCTGCTTCGGTGGAGCGACGGTGGGGAAACCGGTCAGATCGCCCGGCTCGCCCAGCGTGCGTGCCGGGGTCACGCGGCCAGGGTCCGTGCCGCAGCGCGGGCCACCACTGCGACTTTCTCGCGTTCGCCACGGGCCAGGGCGTCCAGGGGTGGCTCGTCGAGGTCGGGGTCGGGGGTACGCAGCCAGGCTGCCAGCGTCCATCCGTCCACCGCCGATTCGGGAAACAGCGAGAACACCTCGACCAGCCCGTCGACGAGCCGGTCCCCGTCGAACTGCCACAGCGGGTAGAGGTGCTCGCCGTCGGCGGTGATGGTCCGCAACAGGCGCCGGCGTGCCGCCTTGGCGGCGACGGCCTGCCGGCTGATCCCGAGCCGGGCCTGGACCCCGTCGCTGCGGAGGAACGGTCCGACTAGCTCGTCCCACGGTGACGCCTCGGGCGCGGTAGCCTGCACGGCGCGCTCGGCGAAGGATCGGGGGTCGCCCAGCGCCACGGTGGCGCTGCGCCCAACGCGCTCGTGGGACTGAACAACGCGGGTCAGCGCTCGCTGGAATTCCCGGGTTGCCTGCGACACGAACTCGCGGTCATCTCCCTTCAGTGGGGCGCTCACCGTCGGACCCCTTTCGTCAACAGCGTCAATAGTAGATAGTTGTGTCAATACCGTCAACTTCACCGGGGCGGATATCAGCGCCTGCGTCTCCGCGTAACTCCTATCCACGCCGGCACGCGTTCGGTGATAACTGAACGTCGCGATCAGGACTGGTGGATTGCGGTAGCTGTGTGCCAGCATCGATGACATGAACGTGCGCCGAAGGCGCAAATCGCTCGGTGTTCCGGTGGTGGCCACCTTGGCGGCGCTGCCCGGTGCCACGCTCGTCCCCGCCGCCTCCGCTGCCGCCTGCCCGGACGTCGAGGTGACCTTCGCCCGCGGCACCGGCGAGCCGCCCGGCGTCGGCGGAGTCGGAGGGAAATTCATCGACGCCCTGCGCTCCCAGCTCGGCGGGCGGTCCGTCGGCGTCTATGCGGTCAACTACCCGGCAGGCGACGATTGGCCGCCGTCGGCATCGGCCGGCGCCGGCGACGCCAACGCGCACGTCCAAGCCATGGTCGCGAACTGCCCCGGCACCAAACTGGTGCTCGGCGGATACTCCCAGGGCGCGATGGTCATCGACCTGATCACCATCGCACGAGCATCGGTGGCGGGCTTCAACGCCGCCACCTTGTCGGCGGAGGAGGCCGAACACGTGGCCGCCGTCGCCGTGTTCGGGAACCCGACCGACAGGTACCTGGGTGGACCGATCAGCGAGATCAGCCCGTGGTACGGGGCCAAGGCCATCGATCTGTGCGCGGACGGTGATCCGATCTGTACTCCGGGCGCCCTGGCGCTGCCCTCGCCGCAGGAGACTGCCTCCGCGCCGCACCTGTCCTACGCGCAATCGCCGATGCCCGGTCAGGCCGCGGCATTCGTGGCGACCCATCTCTGACCCTCTACGGGACCACCTCAGAAGCCCAGTACTCCCGCAGGCTGGCGATCTTTTCCCCGGCGAATTCCAGGATCGCGACCTCGCGCATCCGCTTGCGCCGGCCCTGCACGACGTCGTCGAAGGTGGCCTCCCACTCGGCGATCACCGTCGTGCCGTCGGTGGCGGTATAGAGGTTGAGCAGCCGGGCGTCGATGTCGGCCTGCCCGCCGACCACCTTGGCCTGCCAGTAGTCGTAGATCCCGGCCCGGGTGCGGATCGGTTCGCCCAGCACCCGCTCGTGGTAGGTCGCGTCGTCGGTGAAGATCGTGACGATCAGGTCCGGGTCCTGGGTCATCCAGGCGCGTAAGTAGGTGTCGATGGTTGCTGGAACGTCCATCACAGCAGTGTGGCTCAGGCGCGGCACCGCAGCCGCCCGGATTTCCGGCCCGCGTCCGATGGGGGTAATCTGACCCGAGAAAATTAGGGCAGCCTTTACTAATACATAGGGGGACCGGATGGGCGGCGACGACACCTCGGCCGTCGCGCAGTTTCCGTCCTGGATCGGTCGCTTTCCCGGCCCCGGCCCGGCCACCCTGGTCTTCCCGCACGCCGGCGGCGCCGCGGTCAACTACCGCCCCCTGGCGCTGGCCCTTTCCGCCGGCGTCGACACCTACGTCATGCAGTACCCGCAGCGCGCCGACCGGTTTCGTGAACCGGCCGCCGAAACCCTGCCTGACCTGGCTCGCAGCCTGTTTGAGGCCGCGCCGTGGCACCACCTGGGTCCGTTGCGGTTGTTCGGGCACAGCATGGGCTCGCTGGTGGCTTTCGAGTTCGCCCGGCTCGCCGAAGAACGCGGCATCGCAATCCAGCGGCTGTGGGCCTCGGCCGGGCCGGCCCCGGGCGTGGTGGCCGGGCTGCGCAAGCTGCCCACCGGAGATGCGGACCTGCGCGCGGAGTTGGAGGAGCTCGGCGGCACCGACCCCCGCATCCTCGCCGACCAGGAGTTCCTCACGCTGCTGCTGACCCCGGTGCGTTCGGACTACCTGGCGTTCAACCGCTACAGCTGCGCTCCCGGGGTGAGCATCCGCGCCGACATCAACGTGCTCGGCGGTCGCTCCGACGACCGCGTGCGCCCCGACATGCTGGCGCGCTGGGCGGATCACACCACCGGCACCTCCACGGTCTCGCTGTACGACGGCGGGCACTTCTACCACTACGAGCACATCGAAACCCTGAGCAGACGGATCATCGCCGATGCCTGACCGGGTCGAGGATCCGGTCGTCATCACCGGGCTCGGTGTCGAGGCGCCCGGCGGAATCGACACCGCCGAGCAGTACTGGTCGTTGCTCGCCGACGGACGCGAGGCGCTGAGCGCCATCCCCGAGGACCGCGACTGGGCGGTGCGCGACCTGATCGACGGCTCACACCGCGACGGATTCAAACCCATCTACAACATCGGCGGATTCCTCTCCGGCGCAGCGGAATTCGACCCCGGATTCTTCGGGATCGCCCCGCGTGAAGCCATCGCCATGGACCCGCAACAACGCGTCGCACTGCGGGTGGCCTGGCGCGCGCTGGAAGACGCCGGCATCAACCCCGATGAACTGACCGGCCACGATGTGGGCGTCTACCTCGGCGCCTCGGTCACCGGCTATGGCCCCGACATGGCGCAGTTCTCCACCCACAGCGGTCACCTGCTGCCCGGCACCGCGCTGTCGGTGATCTCCGGCCGGATCGCCTACACCCTCGGGTTGGCCGGCCCCGCCCTCACCGTTGACACCTCCTGTTCGTCGGCGCTCTCGGCGCTGCACCTGGCCGTGCAGGCGATCCGCACCGGGGACGCCGACATGGCACTGGCCGGCGGGGTCTGCGTGATGGGCTCACCCGGCTTCTTCATCGAGTTCTCCAAGCAGCACGCGCTGTCCGACGACGGACACTGCCGGCCCTATAGCGCCGCCGCTACCGGAACGGTGTGGGCCGAAGGCGCCGGAATCTTTGTGCTGCAACGCAAATCGGATGCACTGCGCGACCGACGGCACATCTACGGCGAAGTGCTGGCCAGTCGGCTCAACCAGGACGGCCACACCACCGGCCTGCTTACCCCCAGTGAGTCCGCCCAGCAGCGACTGTTCCGGCATACCCTGGCCGACGCCGACGTGAAGCCCGCGCAGGTCGGGATGATCGAGGGCCACGGCACCGGCACCCGTGTCGGCGACCCGGTCGAACTGCGGTCGCTGGTCGACGTCTACGGCACCGACACCGAGCCGGGCGCCGGCCCGCGGCTGGGCTCGGTCAAGTCCAACATCGGGCACACCCAGGCCGCGGCCGGGGCGCTGGGCCTGGCCAAGGTGCTGCTGGCCGCCGAACACCAGCAGATCCCGCCCACCCTGCACGTGCGCGACGGCTGGCACGCCGACATCGACCGGGACGGTCAGGGCATCGGTCTGGCCGAGACCCTCACCGCCTGGCCTGCCGGTGACGGCCGTCGAATCGGTGCGGTCTCGGCGTTCGGTATGAGCGGCACCAACGCGCACATGATCGTCGCGGTGCAGGACGCGCAGGCGGTCCCGTGCTGAGTGCCCACCCGAGTACCCTGCCCGACGGCCGCATTCCGGTCGTCATCTCCGCGCACGCCCGCGATCTGGTGCAGGCCGAGGCCGCCGCACTGATCCGCTACCTGCAGCAGCACCCGGCCGGAGTCGAAGCCGTCGCCCAGACGATGCGGGCCACCCGATCGATCCGGCGGTATCGCGCCGTCATCCGCGCCCGCGACACGGCCGAACTCGTCTGCGGCCTGGAGGCGATCTACCGCGACGCCGATCACCCGTTGGTGGCCCGATCGGGGCATCAGGAACCCGCCCGCACCGCCTTCGTGTTCCCCGGCCAGGGCAACCAGTGGCCCGGCATGGGCGCCGACCTGCTCGGCATCGCCGCCTACCGGACCGAGGCGGACCGCTGCGACGCCGCGTTCCGCCGGGCCGGTCACGCCTCACCGGTGGCCTACCTGCGCGGAACCGACGACCCGGACCCGGTGGTGGTGCAGGCCGCCCAGTTCACCCACGCCGCGGCGTTGGCCGCCACCTGGCGCCACTTCGGTGTGCCGCCCGACCTCACCGTCGGCCACAGCCTGGGTGAATTCGCCGCCGGCTACACCGCCGGAGTGGTGGACCTGGACTCCGCGGCGGCGGCGGTGATCGCCCGGGCGGAGTTGACCGATGATGCTCCGGGCCGGTACGGCATGGCGATGATCGCGCTGGGCGCCGAGCAGGCCGCCGAGTTCATCGCAGGTGTCCCGGGCTGGCTGGAGCTGTCGGTGGTCAACGGCCCCGAGTCGGTGGTGGTGTCCGGTGAATGGTCTGCGGTGCAACAGGTTCTGCAGCGCGCCGACCGGCGTGCGCTGTTCGCCCGGGAATTGGCGGTGCGCTACCCGGCGCACACCAGCATCCTGGATGCGCTGCGTGAACGCATGCTGAGCCGGCTTCCCGACGCCCAATTCCACAACGCCCCGGTGGAATTCATCGCCTCGGCCTATGGCGGGCCGATCCCGGCCGGAAAGACGTTCCGGCAGTACTGCTTCGACAACCTGCGTCGGCAGGTGCGGTTCGACCTGGCCACCGCCGCCGCGGTCGAACGCGGCGTGACCACCTTCGTCGAGATGTCGGCGCACCCCACACTGCTCGTCCCGCTGGCCGACACCGCCGCCGCAGCGCAGGTGCTGGGCAGCACCGACCGCGACCACCCGGCGGTCGAGGCGCTGGCCGCCAATATCGCCGCCGCGGCGATCGCCGACCCCGGCTACCGCTGGCGGGATTTCGCCGCACCGGAATCCGTTCCGGCACTGCGGCACTTCCCGCACGCGCCGATGCACGCCACCCGGCTGTGGGCCGGCGCCGAATCCAGCGCGCAATCGCCGGTGGTCATGGCCGAACGGTGGATGGCGGCCGGGGACCCGGGGCAGCGCCCCACCGGGGTGGCCGTCGTCGACTACAGCGGCCAGTCTCCGGAGCTGGCCGCGCAGCTGTCCGCGGCCTTGGATGCCCGCCACGAACGGGACGCCGAACTGCTGGTACTGGTCGCGCCGCCGGCCGCCGCCGGTGACGTCGCGACGGCAGCGGCGGAGTTCACCGCACACGCGGCCGCCCAGACCGCGAGGACGCCGGGCACCCGGTGCCGGCGGGTGTGCCTGGTGACCCGCGGCGCCGAACAACTCGATACCGACCCGCCACCGCAGCCCGGGGCCGCCGCGCTGGCCGCGCTGCACCGCAGCACCGGATTCGGCTACCCCGACCAGACTTTCGCCCACCTGGACCTGCCGGTAGACCCGACCCCCGCCGACCTGTCGGCTGCGGTCACCGCCCTGGCACTGACCGACACCGAGGTCGCGATCCGGGCCGGGCGGCCGGCGGTGCGCCGGCTGTGTGCGGCCCCGGCCGCCGCTGGGGCCCCGGCCATCCCGGAAACCGTCGTGATCACCGGCGGCACCGGCGCCATCGGCATGGCGTACGCCACGTACTGCGCCGAACACGGGGCCCGCGACATCACCCTGCTCAGTCGCAGTGGCTCAGGCGAGACCACTGCGGCACTGCTTGACATGCTTCGGTCGAGCACCGGGACACGCATCACGGTGATCCGTTGCGATGTCACCGACGCCGCATCGCTCGCGGCGGCTATCACCGAGCACCACCCGGCGCCGGCCGGGCTACTGGTGCACACCGCCTCGGCGGAAGCGGTCGCCACCGACCGGATCACGCCGGACGCGGTTCGTGATGCCTTCGGCGCCAAAGTGATCGGGCTGGACAACCTGGTGCGGGACTGGCCGCGACACGCCGATGCGGATGTGCTGGTCTGCTCGTCGGTGCTGGCGCTGTGGGGTGGCTCGGGGCACGGCCTGTACGCGGCGGCCAACCGGATGGCTGATGCCCTGGTGGGGCGGCTGCGAGCGAATGGACTGCGCGCCAACTCGATTCGCTGGGGCCTGTGGCGAAGCGTGGCCGTGGTCAATGGCCAGGAGAAGGACCGGATCGCGCGGACCGGACTGACCCCGATGCCGCCCGAGGCCGCGATCACCGCGGGGCTGACGGCGCAGGCCGACGACCCGGTGATACTGGCCGCCGACTTCGACCGGCTGGCGGTGTTCTTCGACAGCCAAGGCGTGCCCTGGCCGTTCGACCAGTCACCGGGGGCAGCACCCACCGACGGCGGCCCTGACCGCCCGGTTGGCGAGGTGGTGGCCGCCGAGCTCGCTGCGGTGCTGGGCCTGGAGCACCCCGACGACGTCGACGAGCACCGGGCGCTGGTCGACCTGGGCCTGGATTCGCTTCTCGCCCTGGACCTACGCAAACGACTCGGCCGGGCCACCGGCAGGCGAGTGGCCCTAGGACCGCTGCTCGCCGGAATCACCGCGGCTCAACTGACGGCTGTGCTCTCTGATGAGACCGCGCCGGCAGCGGGGGCGGAAAGGACTGTCTTCACCCATGACTGACACCGGCGGTTTAGCGAGGCTCGACGAAGGAGAGGCGAAGCTGGAATCGCCGTATGACACCGTCGAGCAGGCCGGCGATCAGCGGCTGGAACTGCTGCGCCGCCGGCTGGCCGAGCGCGGACTGGCCGCCACGCCCACCGGGCAGGCCACCGAGCCTGCCGCTGCCACCATGAACGACGGGCAGCGCCGGATGTGGTTCGTCCAAGCTCTCGACCCCGACGGCACCGTCGCCAACATCTCGGTGTCCTACCGGCTGACCGGCACGCTGGACTCCGACCGGCTGCGCACCGCCCTGGCCGCGGTGGCGGACCGGCACCCGTTGCTGCGCACCACCTACGTCGTCGACGAGACAGGCGAACCCCAGCCCAGGATCGCCGAGGTCACACCGGGCTTCGCCTACCATGACCTCTCCGAGCTGGCCGGCCGGGCCCGCACGCTGCGGCTGGAGGTGCTGGCCCAGCGCGAGTTCGCCACCCCGTTCCGGCTGGACGCCGACGCCCCGTTGCGACTCAGCCTGATTCGGGTCACCCCCGACGAACACGTGCTGCTGTTGGTGGCCCACCACATCGCCTGGGACGACGCCTCCTGGGCGGTCTTCTTCGCCGACCTCACGCAGGCCTACACCGCCCCGGAGGCTTTCGCCGCCCGCCCGGTCGCCCACGTGCTCAACGCACCGGTGCGCACCGATCACGCTGCGGACCTGGACTATTGGCGCACCCTGCTCGCCGATCCGCCCGACCCCCTGGAACTGCCCGGCCCACGGGGCTCGGCGGTGCCGCACACGCTGCGGGCCGGGTTGTGCACCAAGACGCTGCCCGCCGAGCTGATGGACGGCATCACCGAGCTGGCACGCAGCAACGGCGCCACCCCCTACATGGTGGTCGCCGCGGCGCTGTCGGCCTTGATCCAGCGCTACACCGGCACCGACGACTTCCTGATCGCCTCACCGGTGCTCAACCGCGCCGCGGGCACCGAGGGCACCATCGGCTACTTCGGCAACACCGTGGTGCTGCGCGCGAAAGTCGACATCGCCGCTTCGTTCAACGACCTGCTGGCCCGAACCCGCGACACCGCACTGGGGGCCTTCGCGCACCAGGGCATCAACCTGGACCGGGTGGTCCGCGAACTCAATCCCGACCGCCGGAACGGGGGAGTGGAGCGACTCACCCGGCTCAGCTTCGGCTTCCGCGCCGGCGACGGCGAAGGCTTCTGCCCGGACGGGATCACCTGCGCCCGAGCCGAATACCGCGGAAAGATCGCCCAGCTGCCGCTGGGCATCATGGTGGAGGCCGGCGCGGCCGGTGCGCTGATCGAAGCCGAGTACCTGCTCGACGTACTAGACGAGGCATTGGTGGACCAGCTGCTGCGGCACCTGGTGCAACTGCTGGGCGCGGTGGTGGCCCAGCCGGCGGCGACCGTCGGGGAACTCGACATGCTCGGCGACGCTGACCGGGCCTGGCTGGACACCGTCTCGCGCGGACCGGATTTCACCGCCACTCCGACCACACTGGGTTCGCTGGTGGCCGACCGGGCGGCACTCACCCCGGCGGCCATCGCCGTCGTCGACGACCACGGCCGCTACAGCTACGCCGAGATCAACGCCCGCGCCAACCGGATCGCCCACCACCTGATCGCCTCCGGGATCGGCACCGAGGACAAGGTCGCGGTGCTGATGGGCCGCTCGCTGGATCTGGTGGTCACCGCACTGGGCATCGCCAAGGCCGGCGCCGCATACGTGCCCGTCGACCCCGAATACCCGCCGGACCGCATCGAATTCATCCTCGGCGACGCGCGGGCCGCCCTGGTGCTGCGCGAGCCGCTGGACCCCGCGGTGCTCGCCGAACAGCCCGACACCGACCCGACCGACGCCGACCGGGTGCGCCCGCTGCGGCCGGAGAGCCTGGCGTATCTGATCTACACGTCGGGCTCGACCGGGCTGCCCAAGGGTGTCGAGGTCGCCCACGCGCCGATCGCGGAGTACCTGGCCTGGTTCGGCGGCGAGTACGGCATCGACGAGACCGACGTGCTGCTGCAGGTGGCCTCGCCGAGCTTCGACGTGTCGGTGGGAGAGCTGTTCGGCACCCTGGCCAACGGTGCCCGCCTGGTCATTCCACGCCCGGACGGGCTGCGCGACATCGGGTATCTGACCGACCTGCTGCAGCGCGAAGGCGTGACGGCCATGCACTTCGTGCCGTCGCTGCTGGGCCTGTTCCTGTCACTGCCGGGGGTCAACCAGTGGCGCACCCTGCGGCGCATCCCGATCGGCGGCGAACCGCTGCCCGGTGAGCTCGCGGACAAGTTCCACGCCACCTTCGACGCCCTGCTGCACAACTTCTACGGGCCCACCGAGACCGTGGTCAACTCCACCCGCTTCAAAGTCGAAGGCACCCAGGGTAATCGGATCGTCCCGATCGGCAGCCCCAACATCAACACCACCGTCCGGCTGCTCGACGGCGCTCTGCAGCCGGTCCCGGTCGGCGTGATCGGCGAGATCTACATCGGTGGAACACACATCGCACGAGGCTATTTCGACCGACCCGGACTGACCGCGGAGCGCTTCGTCGCCGACCCGTGGGCCGCCGGGCAGCGGCTGTACCGCACCGGCGACCTGGCGCGCCGCAACGCCGCCGGAGACCTGGAGTTCATCGGCCGCGCCGACGACCAGGTCAAGGTGCGCGGGTTCCGGATCGAACTCGGCGAGGTGGCCGCGGCCATCTCGGTGGACCCGAGCGTCGGGCAGTGCGTGGTGGTGGTCTCGGATCTGCCCGCGCTGGGACGCAGCCTGGTGGCCTACGTGACGCCGGCCGGGGACTCGCAGGACACCGTCGACATCCCGCGGATCCGGGCCCGGGTGGCCGCCGCGCTGCCGGAATACATGGCCCCGGCGGCCTACGTGGTGGTCGATGACATCCCGATCACCGCGCACGGCAAGATCGACCGTGCCGCACTGCCCGACCCGCAGCCGCCGGAGACCGCGCCCTACCGCGAGCCGGCAACCGACACCGAACGCACGGTGGCGGAACTGTTCTCGCAATTACTCGGCCGGGACCGGGTCGGCGCCGACGACTCCTTCTTCGACCTCGGCGGGCACTCCCTGCTGGCCACCAAACTGGTGGCGGCGATCCGAGCCCGGTGCGGCGTGGAGATCGGCATCGGGGACATCTTCGAGTCCAGCACGGTCGCTCGACTGGCCACCGCCATCGATCTGGCAGAAGCCACACCGCGGCGCCCGCCGCTGGTCGCGGTGCCGCGAACCGGGCCGTTGCCGGTGTCTGCGTCGCAGCTGCGGACCTGGTTCGCCTACCGGCTCGACCCCGATGCGACCGGCGACAACATTCCGTTGTCGGCCCGGCTCACCGGCCCCTGTGACACCGCGGCCCTGATCGCCGCCCTCGGCGACGTGGTCGCCCGCCACGACAGCCTGCGCACCACCTTCGCCGAGATCGACGGACTGCCCCATCAGGTCATCAACCCGGTCGCACCGATCCAGGTGACCGAATTGCACTGCCCGGCAACCGATGCGCAGGCGGTGGCGGACTGGACCCGCGACCGGCTCGACGAACAACGTGGCCTCGGGTTCGACCTCGAGCAGGACTGGCCGATCCGCGCCGCGCTGCTGCACCTACCCGACGACGAACGGGTGCTGTCATTGGTGGTGCACCACATCGCCGCCGACCACTGGTCGGTCGAGGTGCTCTTCACCGACCTGCTGATCGCCTACCGGGCCAGGACCTCCGGTGCCGAACCATCCTGGGCGACAACGGAACTGCAATATGCCGACTTCGCGCATTGGCAGGGCGAGTTGCTGCGCGACGAATCCGGACTGATCGATGCGCAGCGCCGCTACTGGATCGAGCAACTGGCCGGACTGGCCGACGACACCGGCCCGCGGCCCGACTTCCCCCGCCCGGCCACCGCGAACGGCTCCGGCGCCTCTGTGGCGTTCACCGTCACACCGGCGGTACGGGCCGGGCTGGCCGCACTGGCGCGCGACACCGGCGCCACCGAGTTCATGGTGGTGCAGGCCGCGGTCGCGGTGCTGATGCACCTGGCCGGCAGCGGCGACGACATCCCACTCGGGGTGCCGATCGCCGGTCGGACCGACAACGCCCTGGACAACCTGGTCGGGTTCTTCGTCAACATCGTGGTGCTGCGAAACCGACTGTCGGGCAACCCGACTCTGCGCGACGTGGTGCTGCGGGCGCGGGAGGCCGCATTGGGTGCCTACGCGCACGCCGACCTGCCGTTCGACCGTCTGGTCGAAGCCGTCAACCCGGTGCGGACGCTGTCGCGCAACCCGCTGTTCCAGGTGGTGGTGCACGTGCGCGACGCCGCCGACGTCACGCACGTCGTCAGCAGCGGTGAGGGCGGCGATCTGGTGTTCCGCACCGTGATGCCCACCTTCGACATCGCACACGCCGACCTGTCGGTGAACCTGTTCGCCACCGCGGGCAACGAGGACGGCGCCGGCGGTCCCGGCTATGACGGCCACCTGATCTATCGCACCGACTTGTACCAACGCGAGACGGTGCAGCGGCTGGCCGACTGGTTGGGCCGGGTGCTGGAGGCGATGGCGAGCTCGCCGGGGCGCAACCTGCGTGACATCAGCCTGGTCGACGATGATCAGCGCCGGCTGATCCTCGACGAATGGAGCCGCGGCGCACAGGCTCCCGACACCGATCCGCGCACCATCGCCGAAGTCCTTGCCCCCAGCCGGGAGTTCACCGGCGTCGCGGTGCGCTGCGCCGGGGAGCAGCTGAGCTACCCGCAACTGCACAGTCGTTCCGACCGGCTGGCCGAACTGCTGATCGAAAACGGCGTGCGGCCCGGCACGTTGGTGGGCCTGTCGGTGCGCCGCGACCTGGACCTGGCGGTGGCGCTGGTCGGCATCATGAAGGCCGGTGCCGGCTACTTCCCGCTGGACCCGAGCTATCCGCGGCAGCGCCTGGAGTTCATGGTCGACGACATCAAGCCGCGGGTGATCGTCGTCAGCTCCGGCACCCGTGAGCTGATGCCGACCCCCGACGGGGTGACGCTGCTCTGCCTCGACGACGCCGCCGTGCAGACCGAACTGGCGAAAGAGGCTGCGGGTACCGGGCTCCCGGTCCCGCACCCCGACCATCCGATGTTCCTGGTGTTCACCTCCGGATCCACCGGAACGCCCAAGGGCGTACTGGGAACCCATCGTTCGATGAGCGCTCGGCTGAACTGGCAGCTGGCCCACTATCCGGTGGCCGGTGATGACATCCGGCTGGCGCAGTCCTCGATGACGTTCCTGGAGGGCGGCATGGAGATGCTGGCCGGGCTGGCCGCCGGGGCGACCATGATCCTGGCCGACGACACCACGTTCCGCGACCCCGAGGCGCTGGCCCGGCTGATCGCCGACGAACGGGTGGCCCAAGTGACCGCCGTCGCCAGCCTGATCTCGGTACTGGTCGACCCTGAAACCGACCGAGGCCGTGAAGGCCTCAGGGGTCTGCAACGCCTGGTGTGCAGCGGTGAACCGGTGTCGGCGGATCTGCTGGCCCGGCTGGATGCGGTGCTCGGCCCGGACACCCAGCTGCTCAACAACTTCGGAGCCACCGAGACCTCCGGCGCGGTGGTGCGCGGCGCATTGGCCGCGCCCACACCGAAACTCGGCCGTCCCACGCCAGGCGCGCAGGCCTACCTGCTCGACGACGCGCTGCAGCCGGTGCCGCCGGGTGTGGTCGGTGAGGTCTACTACGCGGGCCCGCAGATCGTGCAGGGCTACTGGCGCCGGCCCGAACTCACCGCGACCCGGTTCGTGGCGAATCCGTACTCGGCCGATCCAGGCGACCGGCTCTACCGCAGCGGTGACCGGGCACGGTGGAGCACCGACGGGGTGCTGGAGTTTGTCGGCCGCACCGACCATCAGGTCAAGGTGCGTGGCTTCCGGGTCGAGCTGGCCGAGGTGGAGGCCGCGCTGCGGGCCGCCCCCGGCGTGGCCATGGCCGCCGCCCGCACCTGGGAGCTGCGGGGTGTCACCACGCTGGCCGGCTATCTCGTCCCGGCCGAACCGTTGGACGACGTTTTACGCGGCGGTTCCAACTTCGCCTCTCCTTCGTCGAGCCTCGCTGAACCGCCGGCGGAATTCATCGCCGCCGTGCGGGCGTCGGTGGCCGCGACGCTGCCCGGCTACATGGTGCCGGCTTCGCTGACGGTGCTGGAGGCGTTGCCGCTCACCGACTCCGGGAAGCTGAACCGGCCCGCGTTGCCGCAGCCGGCGGTGGCCACCCGCGGCGAGGCCGACCCGCCGGTCACCGCCACGGAGAAGACCCTGGCCGGGATCTGCGCCGAACTGCTGGGCGTCGACGCGGTCGGGCGCAGCGACGGGTTCTTCGAACTCGGCGGCGACAGCATCCTGTCGGTGCAGCTGTCCGCCCGAGCCCGGGCCGCCGGCCTGCAGGTCGACCCGCGGATGATCTTCGAGCACCCGACCTTCGCCGAGCTGGCCGCCGCGGTCGACGCCGCCGAGAATGCTCCCGAGGTGGCAGACTCCGCGTTCGCCCCGATGAGCGTCTCGGGACTCAGCGGAGAAGCATTGGCCGATCTCACTGCGGCATGGGGCGATTCACCATGACCGAGACGACAACTCAACGCGCGACCCCGCATCTCGAGGACGTGCTGGCGCTGTCCCCGCTGCAGCAGGGGCTGTTCTCGCTGGCCAAGCTCGTCGCCGACGATGTGGACGCCGGGGCGGACGGCGTCGATGTCTATACCGTGCAGTTCGTCATCGACATCGTCGGAGCCGTCGATGCCGGACTGTTGCGGCGCAGCGCCGAGACCATGCTGGCGCGGCACGCGAACCTGCGGGCATCGTTCTGGGACGTGGACCTGCCGCACCCGGTGCAGATCGTGCCGGCGCAGGCCCGGTTGCCGTGGCGCGAAATCGATGCGATGCCGGACGAATTCGATGAGATCGCGCATTCCGAACGCACCACCAACTTCGATCTGGCCCGCGGGCCGCTGCTGCGCTTCGTGCTGGCCCGCTGCACGCCCGAACAGCACCGGCTGATCATCACGGTGCACCACCTGCTGCTCGACGGCTGGTCGATGGCGGTGTTCTTCGACGAGATGGTGGCGATCTACCGCGCCGGTGGTGTCGACCCGCTGCCCGCACCGCGGCCCTACCGCGACTACATCGGCTGGCTGGCAAACCAGAACACCGAGGAAGCCGTCGCGGCCTGGCGCGACTACCTGGCCCCGCTGGGCACCCCGGCGATCCTGGCCGACGGCGGGAAGGTCGAACTCGGCGGCAGCACGGCGCGCACGCACGAGGTGGCCCTGGACCGCAGTGACACCGACCGGCTCACCGAGTGGGCCCGCCGAAACGGCTTGACGCTCAACACCGTCCTGCAGTTCGCCTGGGCGGTGCTGCTCAGCCGGCTGACCGACCGGACCGAGGTGGCGTTCGGCACGGTGGTCTCCGGACGGCCCCAGCAGCTCACCGGCGTCGAGACCATGGTCGGGCTGTTCATCAATACCGTTCCGGTGCTCGCATCGACTTCCCCCGGAGCCGAAGTCGTCGCGACCTGCCAAGCCTTGCAACGCGATACGGCCACCATGCGCGACCTGGGCTACGTGAGCCTGGCGACCGTGCAGCGCGCCGCCGGCAACACGCTGTTTGACACCCTGCTGGTGTTCGAGAACGCCCCGCTAGGCTCGGCGACCGCCGGGGTCACCACGCCCGACGGGGTGCGGTTCGTCCCCGTCACCGTGGAGAGCCTCACCCACTACCCGCTCACCGTGGTCAGCTCCCCGCCCCGCGACGGCCGGCTCACCGTGCTGCTCGAGGCGATACCGGGGGCGCTGGGGGAGCTGTCGATCCCCGATCTGGGGCAACGGCTGCTGCAGGTGCTGCGCCAACTGGTCGACCCGGCGCGTCGCCGCATCACCGACCTGGATGTGCTGCTGCCCGCCGAGCGGGCCCGCCACGCCGAACAGCCGGCGGCACCGGCGATGTCGGTGCCCGCATTGTTCGCCGCCGCCGTCGCGGCTCACCGCGACGCCCCGGCGCTCACCGGCGAGGACCGCTCGCTGACCTATGCCGAGCTGGCCGCCGAGGTGGACCGGCTGGCCCGGGCTCTGGCCGGGCGCGGCGTGGGCCCCGAGGACCGGGTCGCGATCGCGCTGCCGCGCTCACCGGATTCGGTGATCGCGATCCTCGCGGTGCTGGCGGCCGGGGCGGCATACGTCCCGATCGACATCAGCCTGCCGACCGCGCGCATCGAGTCCATTCTGCGCCAGTCCGATCCGATACTGACCCTCACGGCCGAACTGCTCGCCGAGCTTCGGTCGGACACCGCCGAACTGCGTCCCACGCCGACGGTCATCCACCCCGACTCCGCGGCCTACGTCATCTTCACCTCCGGCTCCACCGGGGAGCCCAAGGGCGTGGTCGGCACCCACCGTGCGCTGGCGTCGTACTTCGCCGACCACGAGCGGCGCATGTACGCTCCCGCGGTGGCGGGGCTGGGCCGGAAACTGCGTGTGGCGCATGCCTGGTCGCTGAGCTTCGACGCGAGCTGGCAGCCGCTGGTCGGTTTGCTCGGCGGCCAGACCGTTCACCTGTTCTCCGCCGAGGAGATGCGCGACGCCGAGGCGATCATCGACGGTATCCGCCGGCACCGCCTGGACATGATCGACACGTCGCCGTCGATGTTCACCCAACTGTTCGACGCGGGCCTGCTGGACGCCGAATCCGACCACCGGCTCACGGTGCTGGCGCTCGGCGGGGAGGCGATCACGCCGCACACCTGGGCGCGGCTGCGTGCGGCGCCGGCGACCGCGGTCCACAACTGTTACGGGCCGACCGAAACCACCGTGGAAGCCGTCGTCGCCGCCGTCGCCGACACCGATGTGCCGGTGATCGGGGAAGCGGTGCGAGGTATGACGGCCTACGTGCTGGATTCGGGGCTGCGGGAAGTGCCCGACGGGGTGGCAGGCGAGCTGTACCTGTCCGGTGCGCAGGTCACCCGCGGTTACCAGGGCCGGGCCGGTGCGACCGCAGCCCGCTATGTCGCCGATCCGTTTCGCGCCGGTGCCCGGATGTATCGCACCGGCGATCTGGTGCGGCGACGCGTCGACGGCCGGCTGGTCTATCTGGGTCGCGCCGACGACCAGGTCAAGGTGCGTGGCTACCGGGTCGAGATCGCCGAAGTGGAAGCCGCACTGTCAGCCAGTCCCGGTGTGGCGGCTGCAGCGGTGCTGCCGCTGGGTAGCGGCACCGGCACCCGGCTGATCGGTTTCGTCACGGGCCCGGCCGGTGCGGACCTGCCGCAGCTGCGGGCCCACGTCGGAACCCGGCTGCCGGTCTACATGATGCCGGCGCGTCTTGTCGCGGTGGACGCAATGCCGTTGACCGTCAACGGAAAACTGGACACCGAAGCGCTACTCACCCAGGCCGGCGATGTGGCCGGTCACGACGCCGGCCGTGCACCCGAGACCGACACCGAGCGGGTGCTGGCGGCCGCGCTGGCCGAGCTGTTCGACGGCGTCGCACCCGGCGTCAGCCACGACCTGTTCGAACTGGGTTTGGACAGCATCGTGGCGATCTCCCTGGTGAACAAGCTGCGTGGGCTGGCGGTGACACCGCGGCTGGTGCTCAACAATCCGACCATCGAGCTGCTGGCTGCCGCAATCGATCTCGCGGAGGCGACACCCGGGTTGCCCGCGGTCGCAGGCGCGGACCGGTTCGGCGAGGTGGTGCCGGCGCCGATCGTGTCGTGGCTTTACGAATACGGGGGCTTCCGCCGCCTGGCACAGAACATGCTGATCACGTTGCCGCTGGGAATCGATGCGGCGCAACTGGAGACGGCGTTGCAGGCGGTGCTGGACCGCCACGACATGTTGCGTGCCCGCCTCGATGCCGTCGACGGTGACTACCGGCTCGTCACGAGGCCGCCCGGTGTGGTGGCCGCGGCCGACATCCTGACCCGGGTGAGCGGGCCGGTGTCCGATTCATTGGCCCGCCACGCCCGCGAGGTGGTGGACGGTATCGATCCCTTCGCCGGAGCGATGGTGCGGGCGCTGTGGTGTGACGACGCGCCGCAGAGCCAACTGCTGCTGGTGGTGCACCATCTGGCTACCGACGTGGTGTCCTGGTATGTGTTGCTGGCCGGGCTCGCCGCGGCCTGGGAACAGCCCGGTGACTCCGAAACACCCTGTCTTCCAAGCGAGTACACCACATATCGGCAGTGGACACACGCACTGCACGAGCACGCCCGGACTGCGGAGGTGGCCGGGCAGCGCGACTACTGGCTGGCACAGTTGGGCGGGGCAGACCCGGCACTGGGTGCCCGGTTGGCCGATCCGGACCGCGACACCTGGGACTCACTTCGGACTACCGATGCGCTGAGCGAGGTGCACGACACGGCGGTGATGCTGGACAAGGTGTCCGCAGCGGGCGTCGGGGTGCGCGAATTCCTGTTGACCGCACTGACGATGACGCTGACGGCTTGGCGGGCCAGGCGTGGCCAACCCACCGATGACGGCGTGCTGGTGGCACTGGAGGGCCACGGCCGCGAAGACGACCAGCTGCCCGGGCTGGACTCGTCGGCCACGGTGGGCTGGTTCACCAACGTGTTCCCGGTCCGCCTCGGCGGTGCGGCACCGGTGGACATCGAATCGGCAGGCCGCGACCCGGCGGCGGCGCGTGCCCTGCTGCGCGCGGTGTGCGACCACGTCGGGGCGGTGCCCGGTAACGGGTTGGGCTACGGCTTGCTGCGCTACGTCTGCCGGGACCCCGAACTCGCCGCCGCGCGGCAACCCCAAGTGGAGTTCAACTACGTCGGCCGGCTCGACCTGACCCCGCAGGCGGCGCCCTGGACACTGTGCGCCGATCCGGGGTTGAACGCGTTGCTGCCGCTGGTGTCCGAGCCCGATCTGCCGCTGCGCTACACCTTCGATGTGATTGCGGCTGTGCAGGTCGGGGCGGCCGGCCCGCAGCTGCGGACGACCTGGTGCTGGAGCGAGGAACTGACCACCGAGGCGGAGGCCGCCGACCTGGCAACGCTGTGGTGCGACGCGGTGAGGATGCTGGGGGAGGCGCTGTGAGCACGCTGGCGGTGGTGGGTGCGGGCGCCAAGGCGGTCGCGGTGGCGGCCAAGGCCGCGGTGCTGCGGGAGATGGGCGTCGAGGCACCCGATGTCGTCGCCGTCGAACGCACCGAGGTGGCCGCCAACTGGCGGGCGGCGGGCGGCTGGACCGACGGCGCGCACCGGCTGGGCACCAGCCCGGAGAAGGATGTCGGCTTCCCGTACCGATCGACGCTGGTGGCCGGCCGCAACGCCGAGATCGACGAGCGGATGACCCGCTACAGCTGGCAGTCCTACCTGATCGCCACCGGCCAGTTCGCCGAATGGGTGGACCGGGGCCGGCCGGCGCCGACCCACCTGCGATGGAGTCAATACCTGCGCTGGGTCGCCGACGCGGTCCGGCTCACGGTGATCCCCGGCGAGGTGGACCGATTGGCGGTCGACGGCCAGGGCTGGTCGCTGACCACCCGGGAGACACGGGTGGCTGCCGACGCGGTGATGATCACCGGCCCGGGACAGGCCGAGAAGTCGATCCTGCCGGGTAACCCGCTGGTGCTGTCCATCGCCCAGTTCTGGCACCGGGCGGCCGCCGACCGGATCAGCGCCGAGCGTGTCGCGGTGATCGGCGGCGGAGAGACCGCCGCGTCGATGCTCAACGAACTGTTCCGGCATCGGGTTTCGACGATCACGGTGATCTCGCCGCAGGTGACACTGTTCACCCGGGGCGAGGGCTTCTTCGAGAACACCCTGTTCTCCGACCCGACCGACTGGACGGCGCTGACGCTGGCCGAGCGACGTGATGCGCTGGCCCGCACCGACCGCGGGGTGTTCTCCGCGCGGGTCCAGGACGCACTGCTGGCCGATGACCGGATCCGGCACCTGCGGGGCAGGGTTGCCCACGCGGTGGCCCGTGACGGTCGAATCCGGTTGACGCTGAGCACTAATCGCGGTGGTGAGAACTTCGAGACCGTGCACGGCTTCGATCTCGTCATCGATGGCTCCGGAGCGGACCCGCTGTGGTTCGTCTCGCTGTTCGGCCAGGACACCCTGGATCTACTCGAACTGGGCCTGGGTGGGCCGCTGTCGGGTGACCGGCTGGCCGAGGCCATCGGTCACGACCTGGCCGTCGCGGGTGTGGCCCCGAAACTGTTCCTGCCCAACCTGGCCGGACTCACCCAGGGACCCGGCTTTCCCAACCTGAGCTGCCTGGGGCTGTTGTCCGACCGGGTCCTGGGCACCCACCTTTACGCTGCGCCACCGATACCGAGGAGAACCGATGAGCACCAATCCCTTTGACGACGAGAACGGCAGCTTCTTCGTTCTGGTCAACGACGAGGAGCAGTACAGTCTGTGGCCGACCTTCGCCGATATTCCAGCAGGATGGCGAGTGGTCTACGGAGGTGAACAGGGTGCCGCGCGAACGGCCTGTTTGGAGTATGTCGAGCAGCACTGGAACGACCTGCGGCCCAAGAGTCTTCGTGATGCCATGGCGGCTGATCGCGGGTAGTCTCGGCTGATTCACAGGGGATTCGATGGTAGCTGTACTAGGTTCGGCGAGCATGAATCTGAAACTGATCACTGCCGGGATGGCGGTCGCAGCCGGTATCGGCGCCGCTGTCGGGGGAACGTTGGTGGTTGCGGTGCCGGCTTTCGCCACGCCGGGCGTGCCCGCTCCGCTGGATCCGGCCCCGCCGGCACAGCCGGTGCCCTCCGGCGCTGCCCTGCCCACCACCGGTGAGGTGGCCGGCATGCTCACCAGGCTCAGCGATGCCGGGATCGGCTACAAGGAGAAGGGTGACCTGGTCGGGAACGGCATCACCCAGGAAGAGGGCCACGGCCTCGACCATGAGCTGCGCAAGGCCTACCGCGACGGCGAGCTGCCCTATGACTTCAATGTGCTCAACGTCGTGTCGACCGGCGATGGCCAGGCACTGGCTAACGTGACGATTGCCGGCCCCAAGATGCCGGCGCCGCAGACCGTCCCGCTCAAGCTGGTCGACCAGGGCAGCTGGGTGCTGTCGCACGACTCGGCAACGCAGCTGATGCAGGTGCTTTCCCAGGGCTGACGTCTACCGGCTCAGCCGGGCGAACATGGGCTTCTGCGCTTTGTAGAGCCTGGGGAATTCGGCGAACAACCGGTCGTAGACGGCGCGGTTGGCGGCGTCGGGCTCGAAGACGCCGTCGAGCGGGATCAGCTCCCGCAACGAGGCACGGTCCAACTCGCCCATGCCGATGCCGGCGAACAGTGCCGCCCCGCGCAACTGTGCGTTGAGCGGGTCGGCGACTCGTTCGCAGGTACGGCCGGTCACGTCGGCGATGATCTGGCACCACAGATCCGAGCGTGCTCCGCCGCCGACGATCCGGATCGGTCCGGCGTTGTCGCAGAACCGGTTCACGCAGTCGAGCAGCCAGCGGCTGTTGTAGGCCACCCCCTCAAGCACTGCGCGCACCAGATCGGCGCGGGTGGTGTCCAGCGACAGGTTGTGGAATCCGCCGCGTGCGTTGCGGTCGTCGATGGGGGAGTGTTCGCCCTTGAGCCAGGGGGTGAAGATCACCCCGTTGGAACCGGCCGGAGCACCGGCGGCCAGGGCGGTCAGGGCGTCATAGTCGAGATCGTCGAAGATGTTGTCGCGCAACCACTGCAATGCGCGGCCCGCGGTGTCCTGATTGTTGACCAGCAGGTAGGTCGACGGGTCGAGGCCGGGCACCGTGGCCAGTTGGTGGAACACATCGGTCTTCTTGGCCCGCGCCACACAGCCGATCCATGACGTCGTACTGATGGTCAGGTGCAGCTCGCCCGGCCGGACCGCGCCCGACCCCACCGCTGCGCTGTGCAGGTCCGGGGTGCCGGTAACCACCTGCGCCGCAGGCGAAATGCCCAGCTCGGCGGCGACCTGCCGCGTCACCGTCGCGATGATCGAACCGGTCGGAACCAGCGGCGGCAGCTTCGACCGGTCGACACCGGACTGGCGTACCAGCACGTCGTCGTAGTCGAGCGCACCCGGGTTACGGTTGTCGGTCAGCCAGGCGCCCATCATCGACGCGCCTGAGGCGGCAGCCCGTCCGGTGAAGCGCATGCTCAGGTAGTCGACCGGCTCCATGAGCCAGTCGGCGGCGTCGAACACCGCCCGATCACCGTGCCGCAGGTGCAGCATGTGCCCGACCGGGTCGTCGCCGCTGGCACTGGGGATTCCCCCGTTTCGGCGGATCCAGCTCAGCAGTGCCCGCAGCCGATAGCCCTGCAATCGGCCGCCGAATGCCTTGCGGCTGTAGGGCGCTCCGCGGGTGTCCATCCACATCACACACGGGCCGACCGGGCGGCCGTCGGCGCCGACGGGAACCGTGCTGGCCCACTGTCCGGTGATCGACACCCCGGCGACTTGATCGCCCTGCACGCCGCTTTCGACGAGCCCGCGCCGGGTGGTGTCGCGGATGATCTCCCACCACAGTCCGGCATCCTGCGTCGCCGACCCGCCCGGACCGTACTGCGTGGGCACGTCCACGAGATCCGACCACAGCACCGTGCCGTCCAGCGCGACGAATCCGACCTTCGGACCGCCGGTGCCGAGGTCGACGGCCAGAACGACACGATCGGTCATACCGGCGGCAACGACTGCTGGGTGTCGAGCATCCGCTCCATGAACAGTTCGATGAACTGTGCTGCCTCGTCGGTCATTCCGCCCGGGATGCCCCCGTAGATCGCGGCGCTGATCGGCGCCTCGCCGGCCGCAGTCTTCTTCCTGGCGTACTCGACCGCGTCGTCGAGGTCGGCGGCGAACGCCTCCGCCACGCCGGGCTGGGTCTGCGGCCGGGTGACCGCCATGTGGATGGCGTTGGGGTATTGCTGGCCGTTGAAGCGCCAGCCCTTGGGCTTCATCGCGTCGGCGACGTGATAGATGTCGAACTCGTCGGAGCGGAAGCTGAAGCAGAACGTCGGTGAGCCCAGGATCTTCAGCTCGGGGTGGCTGCGCACGGCGTCCTGCATGGTGAACGCGGTCTCCAGGATGGCCTGGGCGTAGCCGCGGTAGCCCTCACGTCCCAGCTGCACCATCGACGCCCACGCGGCGGCGATCAGACCACCCGATCGGGAACCCTCGATACCCGGCGAATGATATTTGCCCCCAGACCATTCCGGCAGATAGAAGTACTGCGCGTTGCGATAGGCCTTGTCGCGGAACAGCAGTGTGGAGGCGCCCTTCAACGCGTAGCCGTACTTGTGGTTGTCCGCGGAGATGCTGGTGACGCCGGGCACCCGGAAGTCGAAGAGCGGAACGTCATAACCCAGCTCCTGGGCGAACGGCAGCACGAAACCGCCCAAACAGCCGTCGACGTGCAAGCCCACCCCGCGTTGCAACGCGAGCTCACCCAGCTCGGGAATCGGGTCGACCGTGCCGTAGCCGTAGTTGCAGGCCGAGCCCATGATCGCAATGGTGTTCTCGTCGATGTTGTTCGCCACCCAGTCGACGTCGACCTGAGTCGTCACCGGATCGATGGGCGCACGGCGCAATTCGATGCCGAACAGGTGACAACCCTTGTCGAACGCCGGATGGCCGGTCTCGGGCTTGATGAAGTTCGGCCGGGTGATGCCCCGGTGCGCTGCGGCGTGGTCGCGGTAGGCCAGCAGCGCGTGGATGATGCTGCCCGTTCCCCCGGTGGTGACCATGCCGACCGGCTCGGTGTCGGTGACCGCGTCGGCGTGCATCAGATCCAGGGCCATCGCGATCACCTCACCCTCGAATTTCGTTGCGGACGGGCAGATGTCGCGTTGCAGTACATTCACGTGAGCGAACAGCCCGAACGCCTCGTCGAGGAAGCGGTAGTGCTCGTGGTCACCGCAGTACATGGTTCCCGACACCTTGCCGGTCTCCCAGGTGGGATCTTCGGCGGCGGCCATCTGACGCAGTTCGGCCAATACCTCGTCGCGCGGTCGGCCCTTCTCGGGCAGTACCCGGTTGACGGTGAATCGATCCGTGTAGGGGAAATCGGACATGGCGTCGGCGCAACCTCCATCTCAGGTGACTCCCCACGGTGGGGGCTGTCGCGGTGCAGTTCATGGTTCCCGACTGCAAACCCAGGCTCACAAACGGCACCGGAGAACTCCAACACCAATTCAACCCGGTATTGACTCGAAAAAGGTGTAAACGCAGGTAGACGCCTAGAATACGACGATATCGGTACGGCGGCGGTATGTGACACTGGCACCGGCGGCATTCCGGCGGCTCTGGGAGGGGTGACGTGACCACCTACACGCAGACCCTGGCCGGTACCTCCTACCAGTTCGACGGGCTGATCGACCTGCTGGCCAAGGCCACCCCGCAGCGCTCCGGTGACGAGCTGGCCGGTTGCGCCGCCGTCGGAGACGCCGAACGCGCGGCGGCGCAGTGGGCGCTCGCCGACGTGCCGCTGGACACCTTCCTCAATGACCTTGTGGTGCCGTACGAAGCCGACGAGGTGACCCGGCTGATCATCGATCGCCACGACCGCGAGAGCTACCGGGCGGTGTCGCACCTGACCGTCGGCGGGTTGCGGGACTGGTTGCTGGAGGTGGCGGCCACCCCCGCGGCGGCGGACACGCTGCGGCGCCTGGCCCCGGGACTGACACCCGAGATGGTCGCTGCCGTCAGCAAGCTCATGCGCAATCAGGACCTCATTGCGGTGGCTCGCGCCGTCCCGGTGACCAGCGCGTTCCGCACCACCCTGGGCCTACCGGGTCGGCTGGCCACCCGACTGCAGCCCAACCACCCCACCGACGATCCCAAAGGCGTAGCCGCGGCGACACTCGACGGGCTGCTGCACGGCTGCGGTGACGCGGTGATCGGCATCAACCCCGCCACCGACTCGCCAAGTGCCACAGCCGATCTGCTGCATCTGCTCGATGACATCCGGTTGCGCTATGAGATCCCGACCCAATCCTGCGTGCTCGCCCACGTCACCACCACCATCGACCTGATCGGCCGGGGTGCGCCGGTCGATCTGGTGTTTCAGTCGATCGCCGGCACCGAAGGCGCCAACCGTGGCTTCGGGGTGAACCTCGACCTACTGCGCACCGCACACGACGCCGGGCGCTCGCTGCGGCGCGGCACGGTCGGCGACGACGTGATGTATTTCGAGACCGGCCAGGGCTCGGCGCTGAGCGCGCACGCCCACCTGGGCACCGGCGGCCGGCCGGTGGACCAGCAGACCCTGGAGGCCCGGGCGTACGCGGTGGCAAGGGAATTCGCGCCGCTGCTGGTCAACACCGTCGTCGGGTTCATCGGACCGGAATACCTCTACGACGGCAAGCAGATCATCCGGGCCGGGCTCGAAGATCACTTCTGCGGCAAGCTGCTCGGCCTGCCGATGGGTGTCGACGTCTGCTACACCAACCACGCCGAGGCCGACCAGGACGACGTGGACACCCTGCTCACGCTGCTCGGGGTGGCCGGCTGCAACTTCGTGATCACCGTGCCCGGCGCCGATGATGTGATGCTGGGCTACCAGAGCATGTCCTTCCACGACGCGCTGTACGCGCGGGCGGTGCTGGGACTGCGTCCGGCGCCGGAATTCGAGGACTGGCTGCAGGGCATCGGTATCGCCGACGAATCCGGGCGGGTGCTGCCGACCGCGGTGGAGGGCTCCCCGCTGCGATCCCTGGCGGCCCCGCCGTGAGCGACATGGCTCCCAGACCCGTTGAGCCCGAAGATATCTGGCAGGAGCTGCGCCGTCATACCCAGGCGCGGATCGGGCTGGGCCGGGCCGGTGATGCGCAACCGACCCGCAGCGTGCTGGAATTCCGGGCGGCGCACGCCCTGGCCCGCGACGCGGTGCGCCGGCCGTTGGATGTCGACCACCTGGTGCGCGGCGTCGCCGGCCTGGGACTCGGTGAACCCGTCGTGGTGACCGGCCGGGCCACCGGCCGCCAGGAATACCTGCGCCGGCCCGATCTGGGCCGTCAACCCGCCGATCTCAGCCAAATACCGTGCAGCCGAGCAGAAGTGGGCATCGTGTTGTGCGACGGGCTCTCGTCGGCGGCACTGGCCGAGCACGGGGTGCCGCTGCTGCGAGCGCTGGCCGATGTCATCGGCGAACACCGCTCGATCGCGGCGCCGGTGATCGCCACCCGGGCCCGGGTGGCCCTCGGCGACCACATCGGTGCGGCGATGGGTGTCCAGACCGTGGTCGTGGTGATCGGTGAGCGGCCGGGGCTGTCGGTGGCGGCCAGCCTCGGGGTGTACCTGACGCACCTGCCGCGGCCCGGACGCACCGACGCAGAACGCAACTGCGTGTCCAACGTGCACCCCCCGGAAGGCCTCGGCTACATCGAAGCGGCCCGGGTCGTCGATGCCCTGATCGACGGCGCCCATCGGCTGGGCCGCTCGGGCGTCGAACTCAAGGCCGGACCGGGACCGGACCGGCCGGTGATCGAAGGCCACGTGGCGCCCTGAGTCATAGCTACGATTCCTGCTCATCGACATCAACACGCGCAAGCTCCGACACTTCGTGCTGGTCGCCGAGGAGCTGCACTTCAGCCGGCCGCAACACCCGCAATGTCGCGCTGACCCCGGCCGGTGAGGTCTTCTTAGCAGGAGACCGTGCGGCGTATCGAGACTCGGCGGATCGCAACACCGTAAAATCGGGGTCTCCGGTCCGGACAATGAGGCGGGTAGCAGATGAGCGTGGCGGACGATCGTCGCTTCGAGGTGCTGCGGGCCATCGTCGCCGACTTCGTGGCCACCAAGGAGCCGATCGGCTCCAAGGCGCTGGTCGAGCGGCACAACCTCGGGGTTTCATCGGCCACTGTCCGCAATGACATGGCGGTGCTGGAAGCCGAGGGCTACATCGCCCAGCCCCACACCAGTTCCGGGCGGGTACCCACCGAGAAGGGCTACCGCGAGTTCGTCGACCGCATCGACGAGGTCAAGCCGCTGTCGAGCGCGGAGCGCCGGGCGATCCTGTCCTTCCTGGACTCCGGTGTCGACCTCGACGACGTACTGCGGCGTGCGGTGCGCACCCTGGCCCAGCTGACCCGGCAGGTGGCCGTCGTGCAGTACCCGACCCTGTCGGTGTCCACGGTGCGCCATCTCGAGGTGATCGCGCTGACCCCGGCGCGGTTGCTGCTGGTGGTGATCACCGACTCCGGACGAGTCGACCAGCGCATCGTCGAACTGGGGGACTCCATCGACGACGTCCAGCTCAGCCAGCTGCGGGAGCTGCTGGGCGCCGCGCTGGAGGGCAAACGGATCTCGGCGGCGTCCACCGCTGTCGCCGAACTCGCCGGGCACCTCGACGGGCGCAGCGGGCTTTCCCCCGGGCTGGCCAACGCTGTCGGACGGTCGGCGACGGTGCTGCTGGAATCGCTGGTAGAGCACCGCGAGGAACGTCTGCTGCTGGGCGGCACCGCCAACCTGACCCGCAACGCCGCCGACTTCGGCAGCTCGCTGCGTTCGGTGCTGGAGGTGCTCGAAGAGCAGGTCGTGGTGCTGCGGCTGCTCGCCGTGCAGCAGGAGGCCGGTAAAGTCACGGTGCGCATCGGTCACGAGACCGAGGCGCAGGAGATGGCCGGCGCCTCGATGGTGTCCACCGCCTACGGGTCGCAGGGCACCGTGTACGGGGGCATGGGGGTGCTGGGTCCCACCCGGATGGACTATCCGGGAACTATCGCCAGCGTCGCAGCAGTTGCGATGTATATCGGTGAAGTGCTCGGGGCCCGCTGACCTGCGGCCACCAGAGTTTTCAGACCAGAAGTGGGGAAGGTCAGGCGTGGCACGCGACTATTACGGGCTGCTGGGCGTCGATAAGGGCGTCGGCGACGCCGAACTCAAACGCGCTTACCGCAAGCTGGCGCGCAAATACCACCCCGACGTCAACCCCGACGAGGCCGCGCAGGCGAAGTTCAAGGAGATCAGCGCCGCCTATGAAGTGCTCTCCGACCCGGAGAAGCGCCGCATCGTCGACCTCGGCGGTGACCCGCTGGAGAGCGGCGGCATGGGAGCCGGGAACGGATTCGGCGGATTTGGGGGTCTCGGGGACGTCTTCGAGGCGTTCTTCGGCGGCGGCGCGACCTCCCGCGGCCCGATCGGCCGGGTCCGGCCGGGTTCGGACTCGCTGCTGCGGATGCGCCTGGACCTCACCGAGTGCGCCACCGGTGTCACCAAGCACGTCACCGTCGACACCGCGGTGCTCTGTGATCGCTGCCAGGGACGCGGCACCAACGGCGACTCCCGGCCCGCCGCCTGCGACACGTGCCACGGCCGCGGCGAGGTACAGAGCGTGCAACGCTCGCTGCTCGGCCAGGTGATGACGTCACGTCCCTGCCCGACCTGCCGCGGCGTCGGCGAGGTCATCCCGGATCCGTGCCACCAGTGCGCGGGCGACGGCCGGGTACGGGCGCGCCGCGAGATCGCGGTGAAGATCCCCGCCGGCGTCGGCGACGGGATGCGGGTCCGACTCTCCGCCCAGGGTGAGGTGGGCCCCGGCGGCGGGCCGGCCGGTGATCTCTACGTCGAGGTGCACGAGCAGACCCACGAGCTCTTTGCCCGCGACGGCGACGACCTGCACTGCCATGTCTCGGTGCCTATGGTCGACGCCGCCCTGGGCACCACGGTGTCCGTGGAGGCGATCCTGGACGGCGCCACCGACATCACCGTGCCCGCCGGCACTCAGCCGGGCGCGGTCATCGTGCTGCGCGGCCACGGAATGCCGGCGTTGCGGTCCGGGGCGCGTGGCGACCTGCACGCCCACATCGAGGTCGTGGTGCCCGATCGTCTCGACCACCACGACACCGAGCTGCTGCGCAAGTTCAAGGAGCACCGCGATCGTGAGGTCGCGCAGGTCCGCTCCGCTCACGCCCCGCACGGCGGCGGGCTGTTCAGCCGACTGCGCGAGACCTTCACCGGCCGCTGAGCCTTGGCCGGCCTGTTCTACGTCGGGGCACTGCCCGAAGTGGGTGGGGTGGCCGTCGTCGAGGGTGATGCCGGATTCCACGCCGCCACGGTGCGCCGGATCCGGCCCGGTGAGCATCTGACATTGGGGGATGGTGCCGGGGTGTTGGCTGACTGCCAGGTTGAGGAGGCCGGCCGCGACGGGCTGCGCGCCCGGGTCGTGGAACGCCGCGAGGTCGCCCCGCCCGCCCCGCCGGTCACGGTGGTGCAGGCCCTGCCCAAATCCGAACGCTCCGAGCTGGCGATCGAGCTGGCCACCGAGGCCGGCGCCGATGCCTTTATCGCCTGGCAGGCAGAGCGGTGTGTGGCCCGCTGGGACGGCCCGCGGGCCGACAAGGGACTGCGCCGGTGGGCCGCGGTGGCCCGGGCGGCCGCCGGGCAGTCCCGCCGGGCCTGGGTGCCGCCGGTGGACGGCGTGCTGGGCACCCCCGAGCTGGTGGCGTGGGTTCGCTCGCAGGTTTCCGCGGGCGCGACGGTGCTGGTGCTGCACGACGCGGCCGGCGCCGGGCTGCCCGACATGTCCGCCGCCCGGGCGGTGGCCCTGGTGGTGGGCCCGGAGGGTGGCATCACGCAGGCGGAGTTGACGGCGCTCACCGATGCCGGCGCCGTCGCCGCCCGGCTGGGCCCGACCGTGCTGCGTACCTCGACGGCGGCGGCGGTCGCGCTGGGGGCACTCGGGGTGCTGACGCCGCGCTGGGGCTGAGGCGGTGGAGCTGACCATCAGCGACGGCTACGCGGTCTACCGCGGGCCGGTGGGCGGCGGACCGATCCACCGCCACGGTGCCTACCAGATTGTGGTCGCCGGGCGCGGCGAGGTCACCATGGTCGACCGGCCCGGAATCAGTTATCGCGGTGCCGCGCTGGTGATCTCGCCGATGACGGCCCATCGCATCCAGGCCGCAGCCGATCTGATCACCTACTACATCGAGCCGCACTGCCGGTTCGCCGACGGATTACGGGAGCGGTACGCCCCCGGGATAGCGCTCGCCCCCGAACTGGTCGGACTGCGCCGGGACGACGTCGCAACAGCATGCCGGGGAACGTCACAAGAGCTTGATCCTCGCCTGGTGACGGCACTGGCCATGCTGGCCGGCCGCGATGTCGCCATATCGGATCTTGCTGCCACACTGGGTATTTCGCCACAGCGCCTGCGGGCGCTGGCGCGCCGGGAATTGGGTATGCCGCTGACCCGGTGGCGGATCTGGGCGCGGCTGCGCCGGGCCGTCGAGGCGTTGCAGTCCGGTGTGCCGATGGCCGAGGCCGCGGTGACGGCCGGGTTCTCCGATCAGGCTCACTTCACCCGGCAGATGCGCGAGATGATGGGCCTGACCCCGGCGGTAGTGCGCCACACCCTCGGGTGATCACCGTTTTCGGGCGGTATAGATCGAGATGGTTCCGTTGACGGTGGCGATCACTTCGGCCTCGCGAACATCGACGAAGCCGGCAGCCGAAATCAGTTCCGGGAGCACACCGTCGGCGTTGGGTTGGGTATCGGTCTTGCCGTCGGCGAACTGGACGAACCGAAACGCCAAGCGCATCAACGGCGTCCGCTGCAACCCGAAATCGGCGATCACCAGCCGGCCTCCCGGGCGCAGCACCGCGAACATCGATGCCAGGATGGCGCGTTTGACGCCCATCGGGCACTGATGCAGCACCAGGCTCGATGTCACGGCGTCCATCGACTCCGCGCCCACCGAATCCACCAGCGCATCGCCCATCCCGGTCAGCCAGCGGACTCGGGCGTCGGCATCTTTGCCGCGTGCCACCGCCAGGATCTTCGGATCGGGGTCCAGGCCGGTAACCGTGGCCTGCGGCTCGACACGCGCAACCAGCAGCGCCAAAGATCCGGTGCCGCAACCCACGTCGAGGATCGCATCGCCGGGGCGCGGAGCCAGGTGCATGACGGTCAGTCCCCGCCACAACCGCTCGCGCGTCATCGCCACGACGGTGTCGAAGAAGCCGGCGCCGAGCAGGCGGGTCGGCGCCAGCCGGCCCAGGGCGGGGGTGAAGGTCTCATCGCTCATACCGCCAGTCTCGCCCGGGCGGCACCGTGCCGTCTTGAACAAACCGCTCACCCGGTCGCGAACGACGCCAGCATGGCGGCGATGTCCTCGACCGAGAGCTCGCCGTGTTGGGCGACATCGTTTATGAACACCTCGGCCGCATCGACGTCGAATTCAGGCGAGAGCTCAACGCCGTTGATGTGCAGGAAGGTCCACGCCGACGCCCATGCGGTGCGCTTGTTCCCGTCCACCATGGCATGGTTGCGGGCCAGTGACTGCAACAATCCCGCCGCCTTCGTGTACAGGTCGGGGTAGGCGTCCACGCCGAATACCGTCGCCCGGGGCCTCGCGACGGCGGAATCCAGCAGACCGTAGTCACCGACTTCACACGGCTGACCCACGGCGAACGCGCCGGCGGTGAGTACGTCGTCGCGGTCCAGGAACTCGGTCAAGCCAGGCGACGATTCAATTCGGCGGAGCGTTGTGCCACCAGTGCAGCCGCCTCGGTGACTCGACGGCGATGTTCGCTGGCTGCGGTGACAACCGCGCGATGGGCAAACGCGCGCAGCGAGACGTTCTCGTCGCCTGCGGCGGCGCGGACCGCGGCCAGCTCGTCCTCGGTGAAGGTGATGTTCAGAGACGGCACTCGACCATGGTACCGCTCCTGGCACTGAATTTGGTACCGATTGGTCCGGGGCGAACCGCTGGGAGCTGACGGAGGCCGACGGTAGACTGAGGCGTCCGTCTTATTGCTGTACAGGCCCCCAGGAAGCAGGCATCGGAAGCCACGTGACGTCCCGCGATACCAGCGCCGCCTCCCAGGTTCGCAGCAGCATCGATGTTCCGCCCGACCTCGTCATGGGTCTGCTGGGTTCCGCCGACGAGAACCTGCGCGCGCTTGAGCGCCTCCTGACCGCCGACCTGCACGTACGCGGCAATGCGATCACCTTCTCCGGGGAACCGGCCGATGTGGCGCTGGCCGAGCGGGTGATCTCCGAGTTGGTGGCGATCGTTGCCGGTGGTCAGTCCCTGACGCCTGAGACCGTGCGGCACAGCGTCGGCATGCTGGTGGGAACCGGCAACGAGTCGCCGGCCGAAGTACTCAGCCTCGACATCCTGTCCCGGCGCGGCAAGACGATCCGGCCCAAGACGCTCAACCAGAAGCGCTATGTGGATGCGATCGACGCCAACACCATCGTGTTCGGCATCGGTCCGGCCGGCACGGGCAAGACCTACCTGGCCATGGCCAAGGCGGTCAGCGCGCTGCAGTCCAAACAGGTGACCCGCATCATCCTGACCCGGCCGGCGGTGGAAGCCGGTGAGAGCCTTGGCTTTCTGCCCGGCACGCTGAGCGAGAAGATCGACCCGTATCTGCGTCCGCTCTACGACGCACTGCACGACATGATGGACGCCGAGCTGATTCCCAAGCTGATGAGCTCCGGGGTGATCGAGGTGGCGCCGCTGGCGTACATGCGCGGCCGCTCCCTCAACAGCGCGTTCATCATTCTCGACGAGGCGCAGAACACCACCGCCGAGCAGATGAAGATGTTCCTGACCCGGCTGGGGTTCGGCTCCAAGATGGTCGTCACCGGCGACGTCACCCAGATCGACCTGCCGGGCGGGGCGAAGTCGGGCCTGCGGGCCGCGGTGGACATCCTCGACGAGATAGACGACATCTGCGTCGCGGAGCTGACCAGCGTGGACGTGGTCCGACACCGGCTGGTCTCCGACATCGTCGACGCCTATTCCCGCCACGAGGCGCAGCGCACCGGGCCCGGGCTGGAGATGAACCGGGCGTCGCGGCGCGCATCACAAGGCAGGTCGCGCCGATGAGCATCGAGGTCTCCAACGAGTCCGGCCTGGACGTCTCCGAGGTCGAGCTGGTCAGCGTCGCCAAGTTCGTGCTGGCGAAGATGGACGTCAATCCGGGTGCGGAGCTGTCGATGGTGTTGCTGGACACCGCCGCGATGGCCGACCTGCACATGCGCTGGATGGACCTGCCCGGGCCCACCGACGTGATGAGCTTCCCGATGGACGAGCTGGAGCCCGGCGGCCGCCCGGACGCCCCCGAGCCCGGCCCGTCGATGCTCGGCGATATCGCGCTGTGCCCGGAGTTCGCCGCCGAGCAGGCTGCCGCGTCCGGGCATTCACTCGGCCAGGAGCTGGCACTGCTCACCGTCCACGGCGTCCTGCACCTGCTGGGCTACGACCACGCCGAGCCGGACGAGGAAAAAGAGATGTTCGCGCTGCAGCGCCGGCTGCTGGAGGAGTGGGTGGCCGACCAGGTGGAGACCTACCGGGTGCAGACCCAGAGCGAGAAGGACCGCCGGTTGCTGGACAAGTCCAGGTACTTCGACGAACTGTGAGCAGCACACCGCTGTTACTCGGCGTGATCGCGCTGATCGGCCTGGGCGGGCTGTTCGCGGCGATCGATGCGGCGGTCACCACCGTCTCGCCGGCGCGGGTCGAGGAGTTGGTGCGGGCCAAACGTCCCGGCGCGGTGTGGCTGAACAAACTGCTGACCGAGCGACCGCAATACATCAACCTGGTGGTGCTGCTGCGCATCACCTGCGAGATCACCGCCACCGCACTGCTGGTGTTCCTCCTGCACGCGGTGCTCGGCCTCGACTGGGGGCTGTTCGGTGCCGCCGCGGTCATGGTGGTGGTGAGCTTCGTGGTGATCGGCGTGGGCCCACGAACCCTGGGCCGCCAGAACGCCTACTCGATCGCCTTGGCGACAGCGCTTCCGCTGCAAGTCATTTCGGTGCTGCTCACACCGATCAGCCGGGTGCTGGTGGTGCTGGGCAACGCGCTGACCCCGGGGCGCGGCTTCCGCAACGGGCCGTTCGCCTCCGAAATCGAGTTACGTGAGGTCGTCGACCTGGCACAGCAGCGCGGGGTGGTGGCCGCCGATGAGCGCCGGATGATCCAGTCGGTGTTCGAGCTGGCCGACACCCCCGCCCGCGAGGTGATGGTGCCGCGCACCGAGATGGTCTGGATCGAGCACGACAAGTCCGCCGGCCAGGCCACCTCGTTGGCGGTGCGCAGCGGCCACTCCCGCATCCCGGTGGTCGGCGAGAACGTCGATGACATTCTCGGCGTGGTTTATCTCAAAGACCTTGTCCAGCAGACCTATTACTCGACGAACGGCGGACGCGACACCACCGTGGCGCAGGTGATGCGACCGGCGGTGTTCATGCCGGACTCCAAGGCGCTCGACGCCCTGCTGCACGACATGCAGCGCAGCCGCTACCACATGGCCCTGCTGGTCGACGAGTACGGCGCGATAGCCGGCCTGGTGACCATCGAGGATGTGTTGGAGGAGATCGTCGGGGAGATCGCCGACGAGTACGACCAGGGTGAAGTCGCCCCGGTGCAGGATTTGGGCGACAACAGGTTTCGGGTTTCCGCGCGGCTGCCCATCGAGGACGTCGGTGAGTTGTGCGGCGTGGAGTTCGACCCGGATCTGGACGTCGAGACCGTGGGCGGTCTGCTGGCGCTGGAGCTCGGCCGGGTTGCGCTGCCCGGCTCCGAGGTAACCTCACACGGGCTGCGGCTGCAGGCCGAAGGCAACCGTGACGGCCGGGGGCGGGTGCGGATCGCCACCGTACTGATCACTCCGGCCGCGGAGCCCGACGGCGAGGAGGCCGCAGATGACTGAATTCCATTCCGGCTTCGTGTGTTTCGTCGGACGCCCCAACACCGGCAAGTCCACATTGACCAACGCGCTGGTGGGGCAGAAGGTGGCGATCACCTCCAACCGGCCGCAGACCACCCGGCACACCATCCGCGGCATCGTGCACCGTGATGACTTCCAGATCATCCTGGTCGACACTCCCGGGCTGCACCGTCCGCGCACCCTGCTGGGCAAGCGGCTCAACGACCTGGTCCGCGACACCTACTCCCAGGTCGACGTCATCGGGCTGTGTATCCCGGCTGATGAGGCGATCGGCCCGGGGGACCGCTGGATCATCGAACAGATCCGGGAGGTCGCCCCCAAGACCACGCTGGTGGTCGTCGTCACCAAGATCGACAAGACCTCGCGCGATCGGGTCGCCGCGCAGCTGGTGGCCGTCGGGGAGCTGGCACCGGAGGCCGAGATCGTGCCGGTGTCGGCCGTCAGCGGTGAACAGGTCGATGTGCTGATCGGCGTGCTGGCCGCGGCGCTGCCGGTGGGGCCGGCCTTCTACCCCGACGGCGAGCTGACCGACGAGCCGGAAGAGACATTGATGGCCGAGTTCATCCGGGAGGCCGCGCTGGAAGGGGTGCGAGACGAACTGCCGCACTCGCTGGCGGTGGTGATCGACGACATCGAAAGGCGTGAGGGCCAGGACGGCAAGGACGACCTGATCAAGGTGTACGCGCTGCTCTACGTCGAACGCGACAGTCAGAAGGGGATCGTGATCGGCCGGGGCGGCGCCAGGCTGCGCGAGGTGGGCACCGCCGCGCGCACCCAGATCGAGAAGCTTCTGGGCACCAAAGTCTTTCTCGACCTGCGGGTCAAGGTCGCCAAGAATTGGCAGCGTGACCCGAAACAGCTCGGTCGCCTCGGCTTCTGAGCACTCCCGACGGACACGCCGACCACCCACCTGGGACGTGCGCCCGCTCCGCAGCGCGGCATTGGGTACATTCCTTGGGTGCCGGTACGCAAGTCGTTGCTCGTCTCCTCTGTTGGCCTGGTCCTGTGTGCGCAAGCACTGACGGGTTGCGGAGGGAGCCATAAGCCCTTCGACACCACCAAGCTGTTCAACGTCGAGTCGACGTTCGGTTCGGACTTCAAGACCCAGCACCAAGGTCCCAAGGACATCGACCCCAAGATCCTCGGGCCGCAGAAGATGCCGCCCGGCGTGACCTTCGAGCCGTCGGACTGCGCCGACTACGCGTCCAGCAGCGGCCGGCCACCCAAGGGCATCCGGGGCAAGATGTCGATGCTGTCGGTCAACGGCGCCGGTAACCAGCTCGTCGCGATCGCCATGCAGGCCGACTCGGACATTCCCTACGACTCCGCGCTCGCCGAGAAGTGCAAGCACGTGTCGTTCGAGGCCGGCAAGCTCACCGGCTACCTCGACGCGGTCGACGCCCCTGCCATCGACAAGGCGCAGACATCGGGTTCGCACTCGGAGATCGAGATCACCGACAAGGAAGGGCAGCAGCAGTCCCGCGAGTCCTACACCTTCACCGCCTACCTCGGCGACGCGATGGTGCAGGTCACCGCGACGCCTGCGCCGGTGCGCGGTCAGCCGCCGGCGATGGTCGACGCCGACCGGGCCCGCCAGCTGCTTGTCGATGCGGTCGCAGCGCTGCGCAGCTGACGCTGACCCCCAGGCATGAGCGGACGTGAGCCCCGCGTCATCGTGATCGGCGCCGGCGTCGCCGGCATCACCACCGCCTACGTCCTGCGGGAGCGGGGATTCACCGATGTCACCGTCCTGGAGAAGGGCTCCGACGTCGGCGGCGTCTGGTACTGGAACCACTACCCGGGGCTGCGCTGCGACGTGCCGTCGCAGATCTACCAGTTCGGTTTTGCCCCCAAGCCCGACTGGCAGCACACCTGGGCCACCGGAACCACCATTGCGCGCTACCACCGCGACGTCGTCGACCAGCTCGGTCTGGCACCGCTGATCCGGCTCGACACCGAGGTCACCGACCTGGTGTGGGACGAGACCGGGCACTGGAGCCTGACCACGGCCGCCGGAGAGACGCTGATCGCCGACTTCGTGATCTGCGCGACCGGCGTGCTGCATCACCCGTTCACCCCCGACATCCCGGGTCTGGCCGATTTCGCCGGGCCGGTGGTGCACACCGCTCGCTGGGACGATGACCTCGACACCACCGGAAAACGTATCGCGGTGATCGGCACCGGTTCGACCGGAGTGCAGGTGGTTTCGGCGCTGCAGCCCGACGCCTCCTCGATCGACCACTACGTCCGTTCGGCGCAGTGGATCTTGTGGGCGCCGATGTCGATCCGGCAGCTTCCCGGCATCGCGGCGGTCCTGGCACGGTTCCCGGCGCTGCATCGTGCGCTGTACCGGATGATGGCATTCGGTGGCTCGGCGCTGCTCACCGACGTCACCACCCGGCCGTCCTGGCGGCGCCGGGCGGTGCAGGAATACGCGCGGTTGTGTCTGCGAATTCAGGTGCGCGACAAAGAATTACGGGCCAAACTCGAACCTGATTACCAGCCGCTGTGCAAGCGTCAGGTGGTCTCGGGAAGCTACTACCGGGCGATCGGCTCCGGCAACGCCGAGCTGGTGACCGCTCGCATCGCCGAAGTCACCGCTGGCGGGATCCGCACCGCCGACGGCACCCACCGGGACGCCGACATCATCGTGCTGGCGACCGGGTTTGCGGCGCACAACTACATGCGGCCCATGCGGCTGATCGGTCGCGACCGCATCGACATCGACGACGCCTGGGCCAAGGGGCCGCGCGCCTACCGGATGACCGCGATCCCGGGGTTCCCGAACCTGTTCACCGTGCTCGGGCCGAACTCACCCACCGGATCGATCTCGCTGCAGTACACCTCGGAGCTGACCGCCGGTTACATCGCGCAGTGGCTGGAGAAGTTCCGGGCGGGGGAGTTGACCACCGTGGAGGTCACCGAGCAGGCCACCACCCGCTTCAATGACGACGTCGCCACCGCGATGGGCCCGACGGTGTGGAACACCGGCTGCAATTCCTGGTATCTGACCGAGGACGGGAACATCGATCTGTGGCCGTTCGACCGCACCACCATGAACCAGATGCTGGGCAGCCCGGAGCCGGCGGACTTCCACCTGACTTAGTGGTCGCCCCTGGCCACCGGCCGCGACGGGTCCGAACTCCACTGCGACCAGGAGCCCGGGAACAGCGCGGCATCACGGCCGGTCGCGGCCAGTGCCGCCACCAGCACCGTCGCGCTGACCCCCGAGCCGCAGTAAGCCCCGACGCTGTCGCCAGAGCCGATGCCGCGTTCGGCGAGAAGTCGCGCGATGGCGTCGTCGGGCAGGAATGTGCCGTCGTCGGCCAGCACCGCGGTGAACGGCAGATTGACGGCGCCCGGGATGTGCCCGGCGGCTTTGTCGAGGGGTTCTTCTTCGCCGCGGAACCGCGCGGGTGCGCGGGCGTCCAGCAGCGCCCAGGTGCCGGCCTCGGCGCCGTCGCCGGCCTCGTCGGCGGTCAGGGTCGACCGCACACCGTCGGAGAAGTCTTCGGGCAGCACGGTGAAGGTGCCGGGTTGCGGGGTGCGCTCGCCGGGCTCCAACTCGCCACCGGCGGATATCCAGGCCTGAAGACCCCCGTCGAGAATCCGGACGTCGGTCAGACCCGAGGCGGTCAGAAGCCACCACAACCGTCCGGAGCCCGCCCGGTTCCAGTCGTCGTAGACAACCACCGGCCGGTTGCGCCGCACACCCCAGCGGCGGGCGGCGGCTTCGAAATTGCGGCCGGTCGGCGGCGGATGCCGACCACGCCCGGTGACCGAATGGTCGGACAGCTCGTCCTCAAGCGAGACGTAGACCGCCCCCGGGATGTGGCCGCGCAGATAGGCCGGATGCCCGTCGGGCACCTCCAGGCTCCAACGGATATCCAAGATGCTGACCGGATCACCGGCTCGCAACAGCTCAGTGAGCTCCCCAGCAGAGATCAGAACCTTGCTGCGGGGACCCACCGGGCGGTTCAGTTCAGTAGTTGTTGCAGGAACCGGCGACCGAGGTGATCGTGCCGATGTACTGCTGCGCCTCGGGCATGCCCGAGATCATGGTCGCCAGCTGTTGCCGCTTGGCGGGGGGCGCGTTCAGGAACATCTGCAGCATGCCCTGCACGTTCGGCGCGGCGTCGAACTCACCGGCCGCGGCCGGGTTCTCGGCGTGCAGTGCCCGGTTGACCTGTCCGTAGTTGCACGTGGTGTTGACGAACGGGGTGAGGTCGGGGCTAGCGGACGCCAATCCGGCTCCCATGGACAGCGGCAGCGACAGCGCCAGACTGCCAGCCGCGACAGCAAGCTTGGTCAACGACAGAGTGGCCATTTTCGAAAACGCCTTTCGCATGGTGAACGCTACGCGGATTACGCAGTCCGGTACGACCGTGTCAGCTTAGCGGACAGTCGCAGACCGCGCAGAAGGCCAAGTCGCAGGGGGTTTTCCGCCGACTCTACGGGCGCCGGTCGGGCTGGGTGCGCCACCACGGCGTGGGTTGCTTGGCGGCCCAGCCGCTGATGCCCTCCAGTTCGGCGGCCAGCGAAACCAGCCGGCCGTCGCTGTGTGCGGGCCCCATCAGCTGCACCCCGATCGGCAGCCCGTCGGCGGTGAATCCGGCCGGCACGTTGACCGACGGCCAGCCCAGCAGGTTCCACGGCCAGGTCACCGGGCAGGCGGCGATCATGGCCCGATCGGTTTCGGTGGTGCTCAGATCGTCGAACTTGTTCACCAGCGGTGGGGGCTGGGCGGTGGTGGGCGCCAGAACCACGTCGACGATCCGGAAGATGGAGCCCACCCGGCGCCTGTCTTTGATCTCGTGGGCGCGGGCCTGGCGCAGGATCGCCTGGGACAGCAGCCGGCCGGTACGCATGTTCGACAGCGTCCGAGGGTCCAGGTCGGCCGGGTCGTAACGCCCGCCGGCGTTGAACACCCCGGCGGTCGAGCGGGCGAGAAAGTTCCAGGACAGCCGTAGGCCGTAGTCCGGATTTCCAGGCACCACGCTGTGCCCGAGCAGGCGCAGCTGGGCGGCGACATGTTCCAGCGCGGCCCTGATCTCCGGATGCAGGCGCGCCGGGAACCCCGTGAAGGGGAACCGGGTGGAGATCGCGATCCGCAGCGGCCCGGGGGCGGTGCGCACGTAGTCGGAGACGGTCACCGGCGGTGGCTGGTGGCGATCGCCCTCGACGTTGCCCGACGCCGCATCCAGCACCAGCGCGGCGTCCTCGACGGTACGGGCCAGTACGCCGTTGACCGTGATCCCGTTGAACGCCTCCGGCAGCGGCCAGGTGGAGATCCGGCCCCGCTGCGGTTTGATGCCGACCAGGTGGGTCCATGCGGCGGGGATGCGCACGCTGCCGGCGCCGTCCGAGCCGATCGCCGCGGCGACCAGGCCCGCCGCAACGGCCGCGGCGCTGCCGCCCGAGGACCCGCCCGGGGTGTGCCGGCGCGACCAGGGATTGCGGGTATGGCCGAAGCCCGGACCGCTGGTGAACGGCCATTGACCCAGCTCGCAGGTGTTGGTCTTGCCGACGATCACCGCGCCGGCGGCTCGCAGGCGCCGGACCATCTCGGCGTCGTCGCCGGCCGGCTCGACGTAGCCGGAGGTGCCGAACGAGGTGGGGACACCCGCGATGTCGGTGTCGTCCTTGACCGCGATCGGGATGCCCAACAGCGGCGCCCGCCCGCCGGCCGCCCGGCGCCGGTCGGCTTCGGTAGCTTGGGCCAGCGCGGACTCGGTGAACACCACCCGGAAGGCGTTGAGTGTGGACTGGCTGGCGTCGATGGCGTGCAACGAACGGCGGACCAGCTCGACCGAGGTCACCGCGCCGCTGGCCAGTTGGTAGAGCTGCTCGGTGACGGTGGGGAAACGGGCGCCGGACGGCGCGGGCGGATAGGTCATCGGTGATGAGACTATCGGCGTGCCACGCCGGTCGCCGTCCTCGCAACGCGTCCGGTGCAGTGCGAAACTGGTGCGATGCGGCTGTACCGGGACCGGGCGGTGGTGCTGCGCCAGCACAAGCTCGGCGAGGCCGACCGGATCGTCACTTTGCTCACCCGCGACCACGGGCTGGTTCGCGCGGTGGCCAAGGGCGTGCGTCGTACCCGCAGTAAGTTCGGCGCCCGACTGGAACCGTTCGCGCACATCGACGTGCAGCTGCATCCGGGGCGCAACCTCGACATCGTCACCCAGGTGGTGTCGGTGGACTCGTTCGCCGGTGACATCGTCAGCGACTACGGCCGCTACACCTGCGCCTGCGTGATGCTGGAGACCGCCGAGCGCCTGGCCGGTGCCGAGCGCGCCCCGGCGACGGCGCTGCACCGGCTCACCGTCGGTGCACTGCGGGCGGTAGCCGACGGCAGCCGCCCGCGTGAGCTGGTGTTGGACGCCTATCTTCTGCGCGCCATGTCGGTGGCGGGCTGGGCGCCGGCGTTGACCGAGTGCGCCCGCTGTGCCACCCCCGGCCCGCACCGGGCGTTTCATGTCGCCGCCGGCGGCAGCGTCTGCGCGCATTGCCGCCCGGCCGGGGCGACCACCCCGCCGGTGGGTGTGCTGGAGCTGATGTCGGCGCTGCATGACGGGGACTGGGAGGGTGCGGAGATCGCCACGGCGGCGCACCGCAGCCACGCCAGCGGACTGGTGGCCGCGCATCTGCAGTGGCATCTGGAGCGGCGGCTGCGGACGTTGCCGCTGGTGGAACGGGTCCAGCGGGCGAGCCAGAACATCGACGCCGGGGCGGACCCAGAAGCGGACGCGGTCTGAGGGTGCCGGCCGCGAGTGCCGAGCCGGGCGATTGGGCCGGTTTCGGCGGACTGGTCCGGGCTCGGCGGTAGGCTGGTGCGACTTCACGATCCGAGGGCTCAATCCGGAAGGCAGGCCGAATGATTCATGACACCGGGTGGGGGCGCAGGGCGTATGACGCTGCGCCGCGCTACGTGAACGGTTTCGGTGCGGCGGCGGGTGCGCTGCTGGTCGCGGGAATGATTCCGGCGGTGCTGCCGCCGGCTCAGGCGCGCGCCGAAGCCGGCCCTGGATTCGGGATCACCGTCCCCCTGCAGGTTCACGCCCCCGGTGCGGACGGTGCGGACGGCGCCGACGGTGCTGATGGCGCCGACGGTGCTGACGGCGCCCCGGGTGCCGCCGGAGAGGGCGGACTCGGTGGTAAGGGCGGCAAGGGTGGTCAAGGTGGTAAGGGCGGCCAGGGCGGTAAGGGTGGCCAGGGCGGTGCCGGCGGCAAGGGCGGCCACGGGGGCCACGGCGGTGCCGGTGGTGCCGGTGGGGCCGGTGGGGCAGGCGGTCAGCCCGGCCTGGGCGGTGCCGGTGGTGCCGGCGGCGCGGCCGGCCCCGGCGGAACACCGGGGCAGCCCGGGAAACCCGGCGAGCCCGGTCAACCCGGACACCCCGGCCGGCCCGGCTGAGACGGCCCACGGAGGCGTTTCACGCACCAGCCGGATACTCCCCACTAAAGTCTGACCTGATCGCCGAGGGCAATGTAATAAGGAGCCACAACGTAGTGACTGATAACCCACGCGCTGACGTCGTTTCGCGGCAGTACGAGCGGTGGACCTACCCGCCGCCCATCCACGACCTGCAGGCGTGGTCCGCAGGGAACTGGGAGTGGTTCGACCCGAGCCACGCGCACAAAGTGCTGTGGCCGGATAAGCCGTACCGCCCGGAACTGGACATCCTCATCGCTGGCTGCGGTACCAACCAGGCTGCCGTCTTCGCCTACAACAACCCCCAGTCCCGGGTGGTGGCCGTCGACATCAGCCAGGCGTCCCTGGGCCACCAGCAGTACCTCAAGGACAAGCACGGTCTGTGGAACCTCGAGCTGCACCAGCTGCCGATCGAGGAGTTGTCCACGCTGGGCCGCGACTTCGACCTGGTGGTCTCCACCGGTGTGCTGCACCACATGGCCGACCCGGAGGTCGGCATGAAGGCGGTCGCCGATCAGCTGCGGCCGGACGGCGTCGCCGCGATCATGCTGTACGCCCGTTACGGGCGGATCGGGATCGAGATCCTCGAGGGGGTCTTCCAGGAGCTGGGACTCGAGCAGAGCGACGAGTCGATCCACGTGGTGCGGGATGCCATCCGGATGCTCTCCCCGGAGCACCCCGTGCGGCCGTACCTGAAGATCGCCGGAGATCTGGCCTCGGATTCGGGCCTGGTGGACACGTTCCTACACGGTCGTGCCAAGAGCTACGACGTCGACGGCTGTATCGACCTCGCCGATTCCGCCGGGCTGGACTTCCAGGGCTGGCTGCTCAAGGCGCCCTACTACGCCCACGATGTGTCCGGGCCGTCCGGCAGCTTCTACGACGCGATCAACAAGCTGCCCGAGGCCAAGATCTGGTCGGCGATGGAGCGCATTCACACCCTCAACGCGCGGCACTTCTTCATGGCGACCCGCCGTGACCGGCCCAAGAGCAGCTACCAGATCGATTTCTCGACGCCGGAAAGCCTCGACTACGTGCCGATGTTCCGCTGGAAGTGTGGTCTCAACGGCAACGAGATCTTCCGGCCGGGCTGGCGGATGCCGCTCAACCAGGCGCAGTTGCCGTTCGTTCAGAGCATCGATGGCCGCCGCAGTATCCGCGACATCGCCGCGGGTCTGGCACAGGCCGGCGGTCAGAACCGGGCCAGCGCGTCCGACCTGGAGAAATTCGGCCGCAAGTTCTTCCAGGGACTGTGGCGACTGGACTTCGTGGCGATGGACCTGGGCGCCGGTTCATCACCGGCGTAGTAAGCGGACCGTCGCGGCGGATGTGTGGTAGCTGCGGGCGGCACAATGCCGTTCGGGCAGGATGGAACTCATGGTGTTGAACCGGGTGGGGCGCAAGGCTGCCTTCCCGCAGCTGCCGGCGGCGCCCGACGACTATCCGATGTTCCCCGACAAGTCCACCTGGCCGGTGGTCTTCCCGCAGCTGCCGGCGCCCCCGGGTGGTGGCCCGTGTCGTCCGCCGCAACACACCTCCAAGGCCGTCGCCCCGCAGATTCCCGCCGAGGCGCTGCCCAACCACGTCGCGGTGGTGATGGACGGCAACGGCCGCTGGGCCACTCAGCGCGGCCTCGGCCGTACCGAGGGGCACAAGATGGGCGAGGCGGTGCTGATCGACATCACCTGCGGCGCCATCGAACTCGGCATCAAGTGGTTGACGGTGTACGCGTTCTCCACCGAGAACTGGAAGCGCTCCGCCGAGGAGGTCCGGTTCCTGATGGGATTCAACCGGGAGGTGGTGCGCCGCCGCCGGGAAAACCTCAACGCGATGGGTGTGCGGATGCGCTGGGTGGGCTCGCGGCCGAAGATGTGGCGCAGCGTCATCAAGGAATTCGAGATCGCCGAGGACATGACCGTCGGCAATGACGTCATCACCATCAACTACTGCGTCAACTACGGGGGCCGCACCGAGATCGCCGAAGCCGCACAGGCGATCGCCGCGGAAGCCGTTGCGGGCAAGATCAATCCGAACCGGATCAATGAGGCCACCATCGCGCGGCACCTGCACCGGCCCGACATGCCCGACGTCGACCTGTTGATCCGCACCTCCGGCGAACAGCGTTCGTCGAACTTCATGCTGTGGCAGGCCGCGTATGCCGAGTTCATCTTCCAGGAGAAACTCTGGCCGGATTACGACCGCCGCGACCTGTGGGAGGCCTGCGAACAGTACGCCTCGCGGCAGCGCCGGTTCGGGACGGCGTGATGGCCGGGCCGGCCGGGCTGACAGACCGCCTCGCCACAGTGCTCGCCGAAGTGCTGTCGACCGACGCCGAAGAAGACGGGGCCCTGACCGTTCGCTTCGAGGGCACGCTGGCGTCGATACGAGTGGTGACGGTGGCCGAGGGCCTGGAACTGGTGTCGTTCACTCAGGTCCTGGCCTGGGACCTGCCCCTGGACGACGGGCTGAGGGAGCGGGCGACCGAGCAGGGGAGGCTGAGTCAGCTCGGGACGGTGACCCTGGTCGAAAAGGATGCCCAGTCTGCAGATGCGTTGCTGCGCTACAACTTTCCCGGTTCGGGGCTGTCCGACGATGCGCTGTCCACGTTTGTCCTGCTGGTGCTGGCCAAGGGTGTCGACATCCGCGACGCGTTGATCGGCTGACGACATCCGTTGACTGCCCCATTGCTGGGTATTAGCTTAATCCAAACTGAGTTTGCTGATCAGCTCCAACGGCGGGGCCGGATTGGGGGTTGGATGTGGCTCGCAGACGCCGCAGCCGGCAAGTGTTTGCCACAGCGTTCGGCAGTGTGCTGGCGCTCGGCGTGGCGCCACTGTCCGCTCCGCCCGCGCACGCTGACGTCGTCGAATCCGACTGGTTGCTCAACCTGTTCGATCCCGGGCCGGCACCGGCGGTCACCTTCGAGCCCTTCGACCTGAGTCAACTATTCGACCAGTGGTTCTACACCCCACTGCACACCGATGTCGCGGAGTGGCTCGACAGCGCCGCCGGTCAGCAGATCGCCGGAGCCGTCAACGTTCTGCTCGGCAGCTATGCCATCGGTGACGGCGCGGCCGGAAACGCCGATCACAGCGACGGTTTCGCCGGCGGCTGGCTGATCGGTGACGGCGGCGCCGGGATCAATGGCGGCAGGGGCGGCGATGCCGGGATGTTCGGCAACGGTGGAGCGGGCGGCGCCGGAATCGACGGCCTGGCCGGCGGGGACGGTGGCGCCGGCGGGTGGTTGCTCGGCCGGGGCGGCGACGGCGGCGAGGGCGGTGCCGGGATCGCCGGTACGGACGGCGCGGCCGGAATCGAGGCGGCCGGCGGCGCCGGTCTTGGTGGCGGCACCGGTGGGGTCGGCGGCAACGGCGGCGCGGGCGGACTGCTGTTCGGGATCGGCGGCCGGGGCGGTTCCGGTGGTACGGCGGGCGTCGGGGGCACCGGTGGCGCCGGTGCCGACGGCGTCGAGGGACACCTCGATGGATGGGCCGGCGGTGCGGGCGGTGATGCCGGTGTCGCCGGCGCTGGTGGGCGCGGCGGAGGCGCCGGCGTGCTCGGGGCAACCGGGTCGGACGGGGCGACCGGGGCGTCGGCCCCCGCGAGCAGCGGTAACGGCGGTGCCGGCGGTGACGGCATGGACGCCGGCGCGCCCGGGGCGGCCGGCGGTGACGGGGGTGCCGGCGGCGCCGGCGGCGATCACGGTGACGGGGGTGCCGGCGGTAACGGTGGCAACGGTGCGGCTGGCGAGGGTGGCGCCGATGTCGGACCCACCGCGACGGGCGCCGACGGCGCGACAGGGCAGGCCGGTCAGACCGGTGGTGCCGGTGGCGACGGCGGAATGGGAGGGGCCGGGGGCGCCATCGCCGGCAACGGTGGCGCCGGTGGTCTCGGCGGTGACGGTGGCCGGGGCGGCGCGGGTGGTGTTGGCGGTGACGGCGGCGACGGGGTATTCGGCGGCAACGGTGGCAATGCCGGGCTGGGCGGGGCCGGCGGCGAGGGTGGTTCCGGTGGTCGGGGCGGCGACGGCGGCGCTGCCACACACGGGCTGGCCGGTGCCAACGGCGACGGCGGTAACGGCGGCGCCGGTGGGGATTCCGGCGCCGGTGGTAACGGCGGTGACGGTGGCGCCGGCACCGCGGCACACATCGGGGGCGGCAACGGCGGCAACGGCGCCGACCCCGGTGCGGGCGGCGTCGGCGGTGCCGGCGGAGCGGCGGGCACCGGTGGTCGTGCCGGCAGCGGCAGTGCCGGTACGGCCGGTGCCGCCGGGCTGCTGGCCACCGGCGGCGGCAACGGCGGCGTCGGGGGACGCGGCTTCGACTATTCCGGGGCGGCCACGCCGGCCCGGTTCGCTGTGCTGGCCGCGCCCGCGGGTGGTGCTCGGGTCGGCGGCGCCGGTGGTCTCGGCGGCAATGCCGCCCTGCTCCTGTCTCTTATACACATCT
>NZ_CP083985.1:1752740-1860997 GCF_020172665.1 [Mycobacterium] zoologicum
AGATGTGTATAAGAGACAGGGCGGGTATCAGGGCGGCACCGGTGGCAGTGGTGGTGATGGTGGCGCCGGCGGCACCGGCGGGGCGGGCAGCCTGACCGGTGACGGCGGCATCGGTGGCAGCGGCGGCAAGGGCGGGGCGGGCGGTGCCGGCGGGAACTGCCTCGACCTACCGGGCGCCGATTGTGCCGGTGGGATCGGCGCGGGCGGCCAGGGCGGTAAGGGCGGCCTCGGCGGAGCCGGTGGCGCCGGGGCGGTCGGCGCCACCGGTGATCTGATCGTGAACAGCGGCGCCGGAGGTACCGGGACCAACGGCGGTGGCGGCGGGCAGGGCGGTGCCGGCGGCAGCGGCGGTAATGCCGGCACCAACCTCGCCACCGGCGCGGTCGGCGTCAACGGCAATGGTGGCGCCGGGGGTGCCGGGGGTGTCGCCGGTGCGGGCGGCAACGGCGGCGTCGGCGCGAACAACACCACCGGAGTCAACAGCGGCATCGGCGGAGCGGGCGGTCACGGCGGCGACGCCGGGACCGGCGGCGGCGGCGGTAAGGGCGGCGCGGCCGGCAGCACCGTGGGCGGTGCGGGCAACGCCGGAGGCGACGGTGCACCCGGCGGGCTGCCCAGCGGTCACAGTGGGGACGGCGGCAACGGGGGACGCGGCTACGACCAGCCCGCCGGCGTGAACAACGGTCTCGCCGGCGGTCAGGGCGGCCGGGGCGGTGACGGCGGCAATATCGGCAACGGCGGAAACGGTGGCGCCGGCGGGAACGCCGGGCAGGGGACGACGGGGCAGAACCCGGCGCCGACCGGGACCGCCACGCCCAATCCTGGATCGACCGGTAGCAGCCAAGGGCTAATCAGTCCCGCCGGCTCCGGTGGTAACGGCGGTAACGGCAGCGCCACGGTCGTCCAAATCGGTGGGACCGGCGGTACCGGCGGCAGCTCCACCGCCACGCTCGCCCTGGGTGCGTACCTCGGGGGCGCCGGGGGCAATGGCGGCAACGGCAGCCCCGGCGTCGCGGGTGCCAATCCGGGTGCGCAAGGAACGGGTGCTCCCGGCGGTGTGGGCGGGACCGGCGGCGCTGCCTCCGTCGGGGTGGGTATTGCAAGCGCTACCGGCGGAGTCGGTGGAAAAGGCGGCACCGGCGGTATCGGGGGCACCGGGGGCACCGGGGGCACCGGTGGCGCCGGTGGCGCCGGTGGTGCCGGCGGGTCGATCTCCGGCGACGGCGGCGCCGGGGGGCTCGGCGGTGCCGGTGGCAAAGGTGGCACCGGAGCCGCGGGCCTGGTGGGCGGCACCGGCGGAACCGGCGGCCAAGCTTCAAACGTGTTGGCCGCCAGCACCACCCGCGGCGGTGGGGGTGGCCTCGGCGGCACCGGCGGAACGGGCGGCACCGGTGGCGCCGGTGGTGCCGGCGGTCAGGGCGGTGCCGCGGGCACGGCGTCACACGGGTCGGCGGGCAAAGCCGGCGACGGTGGCGTCGGGGGCAACGCCGGCACCGGTGGTGTCGGTGGCGTGGGCGGCAGCGGCGGTGCCGGCGGTCGTGGGACGTCGTTGGCCGGGGCTCTGCTGGGCCTGGATTCGCAGGGCAAAGGCGGCACCGGTGGTGGCGGCGGCGCCGGCGGCGCGGGCAGCACCACCGGCGGCTCCGGGGGCCTCGCCGGAACCGGGGGCGGCGGCACCCCGGGCGCACCAGGTAGCAACGCCGGCGCCCCCGGCTCACCCGGCGATCAAGGCGCGTTGGGTTGCACCCCGCTGGGCACACCGCCCTGCCCCTGAGGTGCCACCGCGCCGGGGCTGAAGCGCACGGCGTCGTGGACAAGCCGAGCAAGATGAAAGAAGTGTGAACGAATTCACAGATTTTCTTCTTGACGACGCTCCGAAACCATAGACTTAAGCCCGGGTGAGAAATAACTAAATCTCTACTTTCTGAACCGGGGATCCGGATAGGAGACTTTCGATGACGGGTCAGCGCCGTGCCACGGGACAGCAGGTCACACTCCGCACGGTGCCACGTCGGCGTCGTCGAGTGCTCGGTGCCGGAACCGCTGTCGGAGCCTTCTTGGCTTTCGGAGTGGCACCCCTGGCCAGCGCGCCGCCCGCGCAGGCCGATCTGGACTTCGGCTGGCTGACCGACCTGTTCGGTTCAGGGCTTACGCCAGAACCCGACACCGGCTCGCTGGCCGGCACGTTTGACCTGCAGGACTGGTTCAGCCCGGGCCTGGCCACGAGTTCGCCGGCCGGATGGGACTCAACCGACTGGACCGCGCTCGTCGACCAATGGATCTACACCCCGTGGTACGACGGCGTGCAGGACTGGATCAACAGCCCGCTGGGCATCCAGGTCGACACCGCGATCAACTCCCTGCTGGGTTCCTTCGCGATCGGCAACGGTGCCGCCGGCGACGCGGCCAACCCCGACGGTGGGGCCGGTGGCTGGCTGTTCGGTGATGGCGGCGCGGGCTATGACGGCGCCGCCGACGGTACCGCGGGCGGCGATGGTGGTGACGCCGGCTTGTTCGGCAACGGCGGGGCCGGCGGCGACAGCGGTGGCGGCTTCACCGGTGGCGGTGGTGGTGCCGGCGGGTCGTTCATGGGTGTCGGGGGCAACGGTGGCGCCGGCGGCGACGGCGATGCAGACGCCAACGGGGGCAACGGTGGCGCCGGCGGTGCCGGAATCGGTTGGCTGTTCGGTAGCGGTGGCGCCGGTGGCCTCGGCGGTGACGGCGGACTGGGCAGCGCGGGCGTCGCCGGTGCTCAGGGCATCTGGTCGGCGGCCGGCGGTCTGGGCGGCCAGGGCGGTGTCGGTGGCGGCGGTGGCGCCGGCGGCAACGGCGGAGCGGGTGGCTCCAGTACATCGCTGCTGTTCGGTGATGGTGGTCGGGGCGGCAGTGCCGGCAATGGTGCAACCGGTGGTAACGGTGGTGTCGGCGGGTTGGGCGCAGCCGGTGACTTCACCGCTCGGGCAACTGGCGCCGGCGGTGACGGCGGTACCGGCGGTAGCGGCGGCGTCGGTGGCGCTGGCGGGCAGGCCGGTAACGGTGGCCAGGGTGCGCTCTGGGGCAGTGCGGGGCTGGCCGGTATCGGCGGTGCCGGCGGGGTCGGCGGCAACTCCGGTGCCGCAGGTGATGGCGGGGCCGGCGCCCACGCCACCGCCGACCACGTCGACGGCGGAGCCGGCGGCAACGGCGGTGAAGTCGGCACGGCCGGTGCCGGCGGACTGGGCGTGGCCGGGCTGGCGGCCGCCGGGAGGGTGGCCACCAGCGGTGGTGATGGTGGTGACGGCGGAGCGGGCTGGACATCGACCGATTCCACTGTCGACGGCGGTCACGGCGGCGCCGGTGGCAACGGCGGCAGCTACGGCAACGGCGGGAACGGTGGTGCCGGTGGAGCCGGGGCGGCCGGTGACAACGGCGGCGATGGGACGGCAGCGACCACGGCGGGACAATCCAGCACCACGGGCGGAGCCGGCGTCGCCGGCAGCAACGGTGGTGCGGGTGGTGCCGGCGGGCTGGGCGGCTCGATCTCCGGCGACGGTGGTGAAGGCGGTGCCGGGGGCGCCGGTGGTGCGGGCGGCGCCGGCGGGCTGGGCGGTGACGGCTACGACGCGGCGACTGATGCCCAGGCCGCAGGTGGTGCCAACGGTGGTAACGCCGCAGTCGGCGGCAACGGCGGGCAGGGCGGCAACGGTGGTGCGGGCGGCGCCGGCGGCGGGGTGGCTGCCGGCGGTTCCGGCAGTGTCGGGGCCAACGGCGACGGCGGCCAAGGCGGCGCCGGGGGCGACGCGGGTTCCGGCGGCAATGGCGGCGACGCCGCCAACGGCACCTCAGGCCACGTCAACGGCGGTAATGGCGGCGCCGGTGCCAATGCCGGCGTGGCCGGCAGCGGCGGAACCGGGGGCGCGGCCGGTACCGGCGGGCTGACCGGTACCGGAACGGCTGGGTCGAACGGCGACAACGGAGTCAAGGGACTACTGGGCGGCAACGGGGGTGCCGGTGGCCAAGGATTCAACCGGTCCCCGGTGACACCGCCGGCTACCCAGGGTGGCTTCGCGGGGCTGGCCGCCACCGTCACGTCTGACACCGCGCCGGCCGGCCTGGCCGGCGGCAACGGCGGGTTCGGCGGCGCGGCCGCCTTCGACGCCGGGGTCGGCGGCGACGGCGGAAACGGTGGTTCCGGCGGCGCTGGTGGTGTCGGCGGCAACGGCGGCTGGGCCGCCGGCAACGGTGGTGTGGGTGGGAACGGTGGTTCCGGCGGCGTCGGCGGGGAAGGCAGCTCCATTGGCGCCGGCGGCAAGGGCGGCGTGGGCGGTGTCGGTGGCAACGGCGGCGCCGGGGGCAACTGGACCGGCGACCAGTCCAGCCTTGATGCCGGCGCACCGGGAACCGCCGGCAACGGCGGTGATGCCGGCAAGGGCGGCCTGGGTGGTAACGGCGGCGTGGGCTATATCGGCCAGCAGGGTGTGCTGTCGGCCAACAACGGCGACGGCCAGGCCGGCGGACAGGCCGGTGAAGGCGGCGCGGGTGGGCACGGCGGTACCGGCGGCAACGCCGGCCACGGCGCCAACGCCACGGTGGGAGTCAACGGCAATGGCGGCAACGGCGGCCAGGGCGGCAACGGCGGGCAGGCCGGCTCCGGTGGTCTGGGGGCGAACGGTGACACCACTCTGGCCATCAACCAGGGTGCCGGCGGCGGTGGCGGGGCGGCCGGAAGCGCCGGGACGGGTGGCCGCGGCGGTGACGGTGGCGGGGGCGGTTCGACCGTCGGCGGCAGTGCCGGCAACAACGGCGTCGGCGGTAAGGGAGGCGACGGCGGTGCCGGTGCCGCCGGCGGCAACGGCGGCGAAGGGGCGCAGGGGCTGGCCAACGCCCTCGGCTCGGACGGGAAACTCGGCGCCGGCGGTGACGGCGGTGCCGGTGGGAACTCAGCGCAGGGCGGAACAGCCGGCGGCAGTGGCAGCAACGGCACCGGCGGGACCGGCACGACCGGCACGGCCGGGGGAGCCGGCAACGCTGGACAGAGTCTTACGGTAGCGGCCGGCAACGGTGGCAACGGTGGTGCCGGGTATGACCCGTCGACGGCTGGGGGGGCGGCGGCCGGCGCCAACGGCGGTAACGGCGGCAATGGCGGTAGCGGCGGCAATATCGGCAAGGGTGGTGACGGCGGCGCCGGCGGTTCCGGTGTCACGGGAGTCGATAACTCTGGTTCCACGGGTGGGGCGGGTGTCGGTGAGATCGATGGTTTGGCGGGTGGGTCCGGTGGCGCCGGTGGTAATGGTGGGGCCGGTGGTAATGGTGGTTCGGATTCGGGTGCTGCTGGTAACGGTGGCAATGCCGGTAGTGGCGCCATTGGTGGTGGCGGTGGTGCCGGGGTCGAAGGAACGGTGGGTGCCGGCGGCGGTAGTGCTGGGACGACGCTGGGCAATGGTGGTGCGGGTACGGCCGGTGGTGTGGGTGGTCGAGGTGGCGACGGTGGCGTCGGGGGTAATGGTGGTGCTGCCGGCAAGACGCTGGCTGGTGCTGGGTCTGCTGGTGGGGCCACTACCGGGACTAATGGTTCGGGTGGTACCGGTGGTGATGGCGGTGCTGGCGGTAATGCCGGTGCCGGTGGTACTGGCGCGTTGGGGGTGGCCGGGCAGGCTGGTGGTGGTGATACCGGTGCGGCGCTCGGTGGTGGTGGTAACGGTGGTGCTGCGGGCACTGCGGGTACTGGTGGTGCGGGCGGTAATGGTGGTGCGGGTGGTTCGACTGCTGGTGCTACTGCGGGCACCGATGGTGCTGGTGGGCGTGGTGGTGACGGTGGCGATGGGGCTGCCGGTGGTGGTGGCGGTAAGGGTGCGGCGGGCACCGCGACCGATGCTGGTTTCGATGGTGTTGTCGGTTCTGGTGGGCACGGCGGTAATGGTGGGAATTCGGCGGGTCCCGGTGCCGGTGGTGCTGCCGGTGAGAACGGCGATGGCTCCACTACCTCGGGTAATGCGGGCAGTGGCGGCAATGGGGTGACCGGCCCGGCCGGCAACGGTGGCAACGGTGGTGCCGGGTATGACGCGTTGACGGCTGGGGCGTCGGCGGGCACCAATGGTGGTAATGGTGGTGCCGCGGGTAATGGCGGCAATATCGGCAAGGGTGGTGACGGCGGCGCCGGCGGCTCCGGCGTCGCCGGCAGCAACGGCAGCCCGGGAACGTCGCTCAGCGTCACCGGCGGAACCGGTACCAACGGCGGTTCCGGCGGTAACGGCGGTAGCGGTGGACTCGGTGGTTCGATCTCCGGTGACGGCGGTAGCGGTGGCCTCGGTGGCAACGGTGCGCTCGGCGGAAATGCCGGCGCCGGCTACAGCTTCGCCGGTACCACCGGCGGGACCGGAGCCAACAACATGGATGGTCAGGCCGGCGGCAATGCCGGTGGCGTCGGAACCGGTGGTGGCGGCGGCAAGGGCGGCAACGGTGGCGGTGTTGCCGGTGGAAGCGGCTCGGCCGGCGCCAACGGTTCCGGCGGTAACGCCGGAGCCGGCGGCAACGGTGCCGCCGGTGGTGACGGTGGAGCCGGTAAGGCCGGGGTAGCGGGCCAGACCACCCACGGCAGCATCGGGGGCGGCGGCAATGGCGGCACCGGTGGCAACTCCACCCAGGGCGGAGCCGCCGGCACCGCGGGCGCGGCCGGCACCGGCGGGGCGGCGAACACCGGCAGCGCCGGCAATGGAGCTTCCGACGGCAACGGTGTGAGCGGGCCGGCCGGCAACGGTGGCGCCGGCGGAGCCGGGTATGACGCGTTGACCGCTGGTGCGTCGGCGGGCACTAGCGGGGGCGATGGTGGTGCCGGCGGCAATGGTGGCAACATCGGCAAGGGCGGAGACGGCGGCGCCGGCGGCTCCGGCGTCGCGGGCACCGACAACTCCGCGAACACCACCGGCTTGGGCGGCGGCACCGGCGGCTCCGGCGGTAACGGCGGCTCCGGCGGCAACGGCGGTTCGACCTCCGGTGCTGCCGGGATCGGCGGTAACGGCGGTACCGGTGCGGTCGGTGGTGGCGGCGGAACAGGAAACGCGGGTATTGCCGGCACATCGAGCACGGTCGCCGGCACTGGGGGCGGCCTCGGCGGTGCCGGCGGTACTGGCGGCAGCGGTGGCAACGGCGGCGCCGGCGGCAAACTGCTCGGCGGCACCGGCGCCCCGGCGACCGCCGGTACTGGCGGTAACGGCGGCTCCGGCGGTGCCGCCGGCAATGGCGGCACCGGCGGCGCCGGATACAACGGAAGCAACGGCGTCAACACCTCCACCACCACCGCCAACGGCGAAGACGGAAGTGCGGGCGGCAAGGGCGGCAACGGTGGCGTGGGCGGTACCGGCGGCAACGGCGGGACCGGCAGCACCATCGGCGCCAACGGCAATGGTGGCCTTGGCGGCAAGGGCGGGACCGGCGGCAACGCCGGTACCGGCGGCAACGGCGACATCGGCCAGTCCGGCATTGTCGGCGGCACCGACACCGGTGCTGCCCGCGGCGGCGGAGGCAACGGCGGCAGCGCGGGTACCGCCGGTGCGGGCGGCACCGGCGGCGCCGGCGGCGGTGGCGGCACCACGGCGGGGGGAGCCGGCGGTAACAACGCCAACGGTGGAGCCGGCGGCACAGGCGGCAACGGAGCCGCCGCCGGCAACGGCGGCGAAGGGGCTCAGGGCGTCGCCGGGGTGGCCGGCGGCGGTGTGGGTGCTGCCACCGGCGACAACGTAGGCGCCGGCGGTAACGGCGGCAACGGCGGCACGACCAGTTTCAAGGGCGCGGGAGGTTCCGGCGGAGGAGCCGGTACCGGTGGCGTCGGTACCGGGGGATCGGCCGGCACTTCCGGCACGGCCGGTAGCAACCCGACTGGGCCGGTCGGCAACGGCGGCGCCGGCGGTAACGGTTACGACCCGTCGAGCACCGACACCGGCGCCTCCGGCGGCAACGGCGGCAACGGCGGCAACGGCGGCAACCTCGGCAAGGGTGGTAACGGCGGTACCGGTGGTGGCGGCGCCGCCAACGGCTCGCCGGGCTGATCCGAGCGGGCCGGGCCTACTTCCGGCAGTCCGCGCAGGTGCCGAAGATCTCGATGGTGTGGCCGACGTCGACGAAGTCGTGCTCGGCGGCGATGCGGGCGGCCCACTCCTCGACCTCGCGGTCGCCCACCTCGACGGTGGCGCCACAGTCGCGGCACACCAGGTGGTGGTGATGATGCTCCGAGCAGCGGCGGTACACCGACTCGCCGGTGTCGGCGCGCAGCGTGTCGACCTGTCCGGCCGTCGCCATCGCCTGCAGCGTGCGGTAGACCGTCGTCAGCCCGATGTTCTCGCCGCGTTCACGCAGCACATCGTGCAGTTCCTGCGCGGATCGGAAGTCGTCGATGGTCTCCAACAGCGCCGAGATCGCCGCACGCTGGCGGGTGGAGCGCACTCCGGGGGCGCTCAACGGTCTTCACCGGCGTGGGCCACGGCGTCGATGACGATGTGGGCCAGGTGGTGGTCGGCCAACCGGTAGAGCACCTCACGGCCGGACCGCTCCCCGGTGACGACACCGGCAGACTTGAGGATCTTCAGGTGCTGGCTGACCAGCGGTTGCGGCACCCCCAGCGCGTCGACGAGTTCGTGGACGCAGCGGTGCGACTCTTTGAGCTGCAAGACGATCGCGATGCGTACCGGGGCGGCCAGCGCGCGCAGCAATTCGCCTGCGGCATCAAGGATCTCCCGCGGAGGTGTCGCCGGGAAAGCGGTACCGGAGTGTTGGTGATCGTCGGCCATCACACCGGGTGCTGCGGGAGTCATGCCACCACCTCAGGCCGAGTTGGAAATCGTTTTCAGCTGGCTCCACTGTTCCATGCGTGATGACGCATGTCAAAGATGTCCAGGTGGGTCGATACCATGTCAGATGGTTTGCGCGCCGGCGTTGTCGGCGCGTTCGCGGCAAGACAGGAGAACACCCCCCTCGTGGCGTCCATCATCGACACCGTTGCCAACCTGGCCAAGCGACGTGGACTGGTCTTCCAGTCGGGCGAGATCTACGGCGGCACCAAGTCGGCCTGGGACTACGGGCCGCTCGGGGTGGAGCTCAAGGAGAACATCAAGCGCCAGTGGTGGCGCTCGGTCGTGACCTCCCGCGACGACGTCGTCGGCCTGGACAGCGCGATCATCCTGCCGCGTCAGGTGTGGGTGGCCTCCGGTCACGTCGCGGTGTTCAACGACCCGCTGGTGGAGTGCCTCAACTGTCACAAGCGGCACCGGCAGGACCACATGCAGGAGGCGGTGGCGCTCAAAAAGGGCGGCAACCCTGATGACGTGCCGATGAGCGAGATCTCCTGCCCGGACTGCGGCACCAAGGGCGAGTGGACCGAGCCCCGCGACTTCAACATGATGCTCAAGACCTACCTGGGCCCGATCGAGTCCGAGGAGGGTCTGCACTACCTGCGACCCGAGACCGCACAGGGCATCTTCGTCAACTTCGCCAACGTGGTGACCACGGCGCGTCGCAAACCGCCGTTCGGAATCGGCCAGATCGGCAAGAGCTTCCGCAACGAGATCACCCCCGGCAACTTCATCTTCCGGACCCGCGAGTTCGAGCAGATGGAGATGGAGTTCTTCGTCGAGCCGTCCACCGCACCCGAGTGGCACAAGTACTGGATCGACGCGCGCCTGCAGTGGTACATCGACCTGGGCATCACGCGTGAGAACCTGCGCCTCTACGAACACCCGCTCGAGAAGCTGTCGCACTACTCTGCCGGCACCACCGACATCGAGTACAAGTTCGGTTTCGCCGGCAACCCGTGGGGTGAGCTGGAGGGCATCGCCAACCGCACCAACTTCGACCTGACCACGCACTCGGAGCATTCCGGGGTGGACCTGTCGTTCTACGACCAGGGCACCGACACCCGTTACGTGCCCTACGTGATCGAACCTGCAGCCGGCCTGACCCGCTCGTTGATGGCCTTCCTGGTCGACTCCTACCACGAGGACGAGGCCCCCAACGCCAAGGGCGGGGTGGACAAGCGCACCGTGCTGCGGCTGGACCCACGGCTGGCGCCGGTCAAGGCCGCGGTGCTGCCGCTGAGCCGCAACGCCGACCTGTCGCCGAAGGCCCGCGACCTTGCCGCGGAGCTGCGTAAGTCGTGGAACGTCGAGTTCGACGACGCCGGGGCCGTCGGCCGGCGCTACCGGCGCCAGGACGAGATCGGTACGCCGTTCTGCATCACGGTCGACTTCGACTCGCTCGAAGACCACGCCGTCACCGTGCGCGAGCGCGACACGATGGCGCAGGAGCGCGTGGCCATCGACGCGGTCTGTGACTACCTGGCCGTCCGCCTCAAGGGCTGCTAGCGAGTCCGTTTCAATGGATTTCAGACTCCGATTTTCGACCGATCGACCAATTTCGTAACGTGCCGTGCTGCCCGGGTGACGGTTGAATCACGTTGTCTCTGAGACTATTTGCGCTCAGGTTGACAACTTCGTTCCGCTCAGTGTTGGCTCAACTACGGCTGAGAAATGATCCAGGCTCGTTGAGTCGGAAATTTGGGTTACGACAGGGGAGGTCGGCAGATGACTGACAGGAAACTTGTAGGTAAACAGCGTGATTCACGCACCGCGAAGGCGCGCCGCCGCAGTCGTGTGATCGGAGTCGGCGGCTCGGCCGCCGCCTTCTTGGCATTCGGAATGGCCCCGTTGGTCGCCGCGCCGGGCGCGCACGCCGATGGATTCGATGGATTCGACTGGCTGGTGGACATGTTCGAGCCCAGCGCGGTGGCGGGTTCGGCCGTGGACACCAGCGGCGTCGACGGCGTCTTCGGTGACTCGCCGTTCTGGGACCAGCTGGTGCTGGCCAACCCCGATCTCGACCCGGCCAGCGTGCTCGACTCGGCGATGTATGACCCGTGGCACACGATGGTGGAGAGCTGGATCAACAGCAGCCTGGGCCAGCAGATCGATGACGCGATCAACACCGCCTACATCCAGATGAACGGCGTGGAGAGCCTCAACGGCGCCTGCGGCCTGATCTGCGACGGCACCGACGGAACTCAGACGGAGCCGGACGGCGGCGCCGGCGGATTGTGGTTCGGCGACGGCGGCGACGGCTGGAACTCCACCGTTCAGGGCGAGGCCGGTGGTGACGGCGGCGATGCCGGGTTCTTCGGCAACGGCGGCATCGGCGGTACCGGTTGGAACTCCACCGTGGCCGGGGAAGACGGCGGCGCCGGCGGCAACGGTGGAACCGGCGGCACGGTGATGGGTAACGGCGGGGCCGGCGGTGCCGGCGGCGCCGGATACGGCGGTACCGCCAACGGTGCCGGCGGCGTCACGACCGGCTCGAACGGTGGCACCGGTGGCGCCGGTGGCAACACCAGCGACGCCGCCACCTTGATCTTCGGCAACGGTGGTGCCGGTGGTGCCGGTGGCGTCGGCGGCGATGCCACCGCCAACGGTGCGGGCGGCACCGACACCGGCGGCAACGGTGGAGCCGGCGGCATCGGCGGTAACTCCAGCGCACCGATCGGCAACGGCGGCGAAGGCGGCGTCGGCGGTGCGGGTGGTGCCGGCGGTGACGGCACCGCCAACGGCCACGAGGGCAACTCGACCGGCGGCAGCGGCGGCATGGGCGGTACCGGCGGTACCGCCGAGAACGGACACGGCGGCACCGGCGGTGTCGGTGGCGCCGGCGGCGACGCCAGGTCCAACGGTTCCGATGGCATCGCCGCCGCTGGTGCCGGTGGGACCGGTGGGACCGGCGGTCAGGGTCTGGTTGCCGGCACCGGTGGTGACGGTGGCGCTGGTGGTGCCGCCAGGTCCAACGGTGCCGGCGGAATCGCGACCGCTGGTGCCGGCGGCACCGGTGGTGTCGGCGCGACCGGCGCGACCGGTGCGGCCGGCCAGCCGGGCTCGACCGGCGGCGCCGGTGGCAACGGTGGGACCGGTGGCGACTCGACCACCCACGGTGCCGGCGGCAGCTCGACCGCCGGCGACGGCGGTGCCGGCGGTGCCGGCGGCAACGGTGGCACCGGCGGAACCGGTGCCAGCGGCGGCCAGGGCGGACCGGGCGGCACCGGCGGTGGCGGTGGTACCGCTACGGGTACCGGCAACGACAGCGACACGGTGGACGGTACGGTCGGCGCGAACGGGGCGACCGGCCAGGAGGGCGCGGCCGGACCGACGACCGCACCCACTCCCTGACACCACTGGCACGCAGAAGGGCCCGCACGCCGTTGGCGTGCGGGCCCCTTGTCAGTCGCCGGTGACTTCGGGCGCTGGGGGATTGGACGGCTCCAACCAGTCGGTCCGGGCACGCCAGGACCGTGCTTCCGGCCAAAACGCCGGCCAACTGTCCACCAGCTCCGATGGACCTCAGAAGCGGCCGCCGCCGCCGAAGAAGCCTCCGCCGCCCGACGAGCCGCCGAACGAGGTCGGGCTCCAGCCTCCGCCGCCGCTGCCACCGCCGAAGCCGCCGCCCATACCGCCGCCGCTGAGGATGTTGCCGATGATGATGCCGCCCAGCATGGCGCCGGTGTCATTGCCGCTGTTGCCGTAGCGCCCGTAATAGGCCCGCTGCGCGGACTGCACGTCGGCCTTAGCCAGTGACTGTGCAGCTGCCGCCAGTGTGGCCGCCCCGTTGGCTTGGGTGATGGCCCCGGCGACGTCGGTGCTGCGTTTGTCCTGCGCGGCGTCCAACTGGCGGCGGGCCTCGGCCAGGCGGGTGCGGGCCTCCGGACCGACGCTGCCGCGGCGGGTGTCGATGTAGTCCGACACGGCGCGAATCCGCGACGACGCGGTGAACAGGGCCTGTTCGCACGTGCGGGCCAGGCGTTCGGCGGCGGCGCGCTCCTCGGCGAGGGTGGCGAGCAACTGGTCGAGCGCGGCGTCGGCCTTGATCAATGTGGTGAAGGCGCCCAACGGATCTCCGGAGGCGCGTGCATCATGGGCGGCCCAGGTCGCTTTGTCGCGGGCCGAGGTCAGTTCGGACTTGTGGCTACCCACCCCGCGCTGCAGCTGCTCGTTGGCCTGCGTGATGCCTGCCTCGATGTCGCTGATGGCCTCGGGCAGCGTGGCGACCGCATGCCGGATGTCGCGGGCGGCGGTGTCCACCGCGTCCAGCAGTGAGCGGCCCTGGCCCAGCGCCGACTCGGCGGCCCGCACCGCATCCACCAGATCGCTCTGGCCGCCGGTCACCGGATGGTCGGCCAACCCGCGGGCCCGGGTGATGTTGCGTTCGGCGAAGTCGGCCCGGTCCTGCGCGGTCTTGACGTTGCCGGCCACCGAACTCAGTGCGGTGTCATCGAATTCGTTGTGCAGTTCGAGCAGGTGCCGCTCGGCGGCCGGGATGCGTCCGGTCAGCTCGACGAGCTGTTGGGTCATGGCGTCCAACCGCTCCGGTGCGTTGAGGACCAGGTCGCGCAGCTGCTCGAACGACGTGCGCTGCGTCTCCAGCTCGCGGTCGGCCCTGGAGGCGGTGACGATGACCCCGGTCAGCAGGTCACGCTGCTGGGCCGGTGTCTCGGGGATGTCGTCATCGAGCTGCTGGCGGACGGTGAAGGCGTGGGCCATGCTGGCCTTGGCGGCGGCGACCGCCTGGGTGAACGATCGGGTGCGGTCCTCACCGAACTCATCGACCGCCAGCTCCAGCTCGTTGGCGCTGGTGCGTATCGCGTTGTCGACGACGACCACCTTCTCCCGCGACAGCGCGTCCAAGACGTCCACCGAGACGTTGGCCAACGCGTTCGGGTCGGTGGAATCGAGCCGGCGCGCGGCCACCAGCGCCGCATTGCGCCGCCGGGTTCGCAGCTGACGCACCACCAGCAGCACCAGCACGCCGGCCAGCGCGACCGCGGCCAGTGCCATCAGGATCGGCGCCCAGCTGATCTGGGTGGGCGCCGCTGCCGCGGTCAGCCCGTTGGCGGCGGCGGTGGCCGCACCGGCCCAGTCGTTGCGGTGCAGGGCGGGTTCGATCTGGTTGCGCCGCAGCGTTTCGACTTTGCTGGCACTGAGCCCGGAGATACCGGTGGAGACCAGAAACGCGTAGCTGCGGTCGGCGGTGGCCACTGCCAGCAGTGCGTCGTTGTCGCGAAGGTCACTGAGCTTCGCGGTGCTCTGGCCCCAGCCGTCGGCGGTCTGCCCGGAGAAGACGTCGACGAAGACCACCCACAGCCGGATGTGCTGTTCGGCGTAGAGCCTGTCGATAGCACCCTGCACCGCGTCGCGGTCCGACGGCGACAGCACCCCGGCGCTGTCGGTGATCGAGCTGGGCAGGCGCATCGCCGGCTGCGCTGACACGCTGGGCGCCACCAGCAGCACGGCGGCGAGAACAGCCAGGACGGTGCCGGCCAGGCGGGTGAATCGCATGGTGCTCAATGTATATGCGTTGGGTGACACAACGTCGCAAATCTCGTCGCCTGCGACGGCTCCGCGCGAGATTCACCCGGCGTGTCACGGTCTCGATCGTAACCAAAATAGACTGGCGGCAGTGGCCACCAACGAGCACGACAACTACGACGCAGCCGACCGCGAGCGCATCGTGGCGGAGCCGTCGAAAACCGCCGGCCTGCCCGGAACCGGCGGCCAGCACCGGACCGACTTCGCTCGCGACCGGGCCAGGGTGCTGCACAGCGCCGCGCTGCGCCGGCTGGCCGACAAGACCCAGGTGGTCGGTCCCCGCGACGGCGATACCCCGCGCACCCGGCTGACCCATTCGCTGGAGGTGGCGCAGATCGGCCGGGGGATGGCGATCGGGTTGGGGTGCGATCCGGATCTGGTCGACCTGGCCGGGCTGGCCCACGACATCGGTCACCCGCCCTACGGTCACAACGGTGAGCACGCGCTGAACGAGATCGCCTCGGACTGTGGCGGATTCGAGGGCAATGCGCAGAACTTCCGGATCCTGACGGGCCTGGAGCCGAAAGTTCTGGACGCGCAGGGCCGCAGCGCGGGCCTGAATCTGACCCGGGCGGCGTTGGATGCGGTAACCAAGTATCCGTGGCCCCGCCGGTCGGCGGATGGCACGGTCCGCACCAAATTCGGGTTCTACGACGATGATCGCGTCGCCGCCGAATGGATGCGCCGCGCAGCGCCGAGCGCCACGGTCTGCCTGGAATCACAGATCATGGACTGGGCCGACGACGTCGCCTACTCGGTGCACGACGTCGAAGACGGCGTCGTCTCCGGGCGGATCGACCTGCGGGTACTCGGCGACGCGGCGTCGGTGGCCGAGTTGTCCCGCCTCGGTGACCCGCACGGGATCCACGATCTGGCCGGGGCGGCCAGCCGGCTCACCGAACTGCCGGTGCTTGCCGCGGTGGCCGCCTACGGCAAATTCCCGGCGGGCCTGTCGGCCTCGGTGGCACTCAAGCGACTCACCAGTGAGCTGGTCGGCCGGTTCGCCTCCGCGGCGATCACCGCCACCCATGCCGCCGCCGGACCGGGGCCGCTGGCCCGCTATCAGGCCGACCTCGAGGTTCCCGAACTGGTCAGGGCCGAAGTTGCTGTGCTGAAAACCCTTGCGGTGCAGTTCATCATCTCATCCGATCAGCATCGCAACATTCAGGCCGCCCAGCGCGAAAGGGTTCACGCGGTGGCGCGGCGACTGCTCGCGACAGCGCCGGGAAGCCTGGATCCGATATTCGCCACGGCGTTCATCGCTGCCGGCGACGACGGCGCCCGGCTGCGGGTGATCATCGACCAGATCGCGTCGTACACCGAGGGACGACTCGAGCGCATCGAGCCGGGCTAGGACGTGGCGGCGGCCCGCTCAGCTGTGTTCGGCGACCTTGGCCATCATCGCGCGCACGACGTCCATGCTGCTGGTCTGCGGGTCACCTGAGCCACTGGCGTTCTCGACGCCGGTGAACGCGATCAGCACGCCCACGATGCAGTTGCCCTGCACGCCGATCGCCCGCGTGTCGGGGGCTTTGGGGCTCTTGTCGAGCACGATGGACGCCGCCAGCAGGTCATCGGTGATCCGCACGTCGGTGATGTGCATCTCGGTGCCGCGCAGGCGCGGCGTCCCTTCGGCGTCCGGGTCGGCGGCGTCGACTGGCTGGCCGTCGCAGTGCTTCCACTCCTGCGCGAACTTGTCGAACAGTTCCCGGGCGTCGGCCGCGCTGGGCAGTGCCACGACAGCCTCCTTGACGAACATCACCCGGGTCTCCAGCGGCTTGTAGTCGCCGTTACCCGTCTGGGAGTCGATCCAGGTCTCGCGTGCGTAGCCCTGCACCGAGGCCGAGGCATACTGCTGCTTCTGTGCGACGTCGACGACTCCGGCGCATTCGCCGGGTGACGTGGTGTCGTCCATCGCCTCGATACCGCCGTAGGCCGGCGGGCCGGTGACGGTGGTGAAGGGCTGGTCGAGCATGGCTGTCAGCTCGGTGCCGTCGAGGAGGATCTGCCGGACGGTGTCGCCGGTGATGACGCCGGCGGCGTCGCGCGACCGGCTGGGCAGAACCACCCACGTCGTCACGGCGGCCAGTACGAGCACGACGAGACCGACCAGCGCGATGAGCCATCCGCGCTTCGATTTCACCGCCGGTGGCTGCTCGGATACGCTCATGCGCTCTCCTGACGTCGATATTGGCCAGTCGAGCTTAAATCACGGTCACTTGTGATCGGCGGGTGCGCTCTACACTGGCCCGGTGCCTGGCCGTATCTCCGATCGCGACATCGCCGCCATCCGCGAGCGTGTCCGCATCGAGGATGTGGTCGGCGACTACGTGCAGCTCAGGCGCGCCGGGGCCGACTCGTTGAAGGGCCTGTGCCCGTTTCACAACGAGAAGTCGCCGTCGTTTCACGTCCGGCCCAACCATGGCATGTTCCACTGCTTCGGCTGCGGTGAGGGCGGCGACGTCTACGCCTTCATCCAGAAGATCGAGCACGCCAGCTTCGTCGAGGCGGTGGAACTGCTGGCCGATCGGGTCGGCCACACCATCACCTACACCGGGGCGTCGGCCACCAACATCCAGCGCGAGCGCGGAGGACGCAGTCGGCTGATCGCGGCGAACGCCGCTGCCGGCGAGTTCTACACCGCCGCCCTGGGCACCGCCGAGGCCGCGCCGGCGCGAAAGTACCTCACCGAACGCAACTTCGACGCGGCCGCGGCCCAGAAATTCGGCTGCGGATTCGCTCCGTCGGGCTGGGACAGCTTGACCAAGCACCTGCTGCGCAAGGGTTTCGAGTTCAAGGAGCTGGAGGCGGCGGGCCTGTCCCGGGAGGGGCGTCGCGGTCCCATGGACCGGTTTCACCGCCGCCTACTGTGGCCGATCCGTTCCGCGGCGGGGGAGGTGATCGGGTTCGGCGCCCGCCGGTTGTTCGACGACGACCCGATGGAGGCCAAGTACGTCAACACCCCGGAGACCACCCTCTACAAGAAATCCAATGTGCTGTTCGGGCTCGATCTGGCCAAGCGGGACATCGCGCGCGGGCACCAGGCCATCGTCGTGGAGGGCTACACCGATGTGATGGCCATGCACCTGGCCGGGGTGACCACCGCGGTCGCGTCGTGCGGCACGGCCTTCGGCGACGAACACCTGGCGATGCTGCGCCGTCTGATGATGGACGACAAGTTCTTTCGCGGCGAATTGATCTATGTGTTCGACGGAGACGCCGCGGGTCGCGCCGCCGCGCTCAAGGCACTCGAAGGTGAGCAGCAGCTGGCCGGGCAGTCCTTCGTCGCGGTCGCCGCCGACGGGATGGATCCGTGTGATCTGCGGCTTGCGCACGGCGACGAAGCGCTTCGGGACCTGGTGGCGCGGCGAACTCCGTTGTTCGAGTTCGCCGTTCGCACCGCGCTGGCCGAGATCGACCTGGACACCGCCGAAGGCCGCGTTGCCGCGCTGCGTCGCTGCGTGCCGATGGTGGCGCAGATCAAAGACGGCACGCTGCGCGACGAATACGCGCGACAGCTGGCCGGCTGGGTGGGCTGGGACGACGTCGCCCAGGTGATCGGCCGGGTCCGCGCGCAGGCCAAGAGTGGGCCGGCCGATGGTGGGCGGCCCAGGGCACGTCCCGCCGCGACGTCGGCCGAACAGTCCTCCCCGGCGGCGGTGGCCCGTCCCGATCCGGCCGACCCGACGCTGTGGCCGCAGCGGGAGGCCCTCAAGGCGGCGTTGCAGTTCCCCGCACTGGCCGGGCCGGTGTTCGACAGCCTGACGGTGGAGAGCTTCACCCACCCGGGTTACGCGGCGGTGCGCTCGGCGATCGACGCTGCGGGCGGAACCAACGGCGCGGCCTCGACCGGGGCCGCCGCGCAGTGGATCGAGACGGTGCGCGGGCAGACGCCCTCAGCGCTGACCACCGGGCTCATCAACGAGTTGAGTGTGGAGTCCATCCGGGTCGAGGACGACAAGCTGCCCCGCTACATCGGTGGCGTGCTGGCCCGGCTGCAAGAGGTGTGGGTAGGCCGGCAGATCGCCGAGGTCAAATCCAAACTGCAGCGCATGTCACCGGTGGAGCACAGCGACGAATACCACTCGCTGTTCGGCGATCTGGTGGCGATGGAGACCTATCGGCGCAGTCTGCTGGAGCAGGCCAGCGGCGATGATCTGACCGTCTGATCGCAAGCGCGGCCGCCAGGCCGGGCGCTGGGGGCACCTCCCGCTCGCGGGGGACGGGTCAGGCGTATCGGCACCGTCTGACAGCGCTGTCTAGCGCGCGTCGGGGTCCTGCGGGTCTACCGGCTGGACCACCGTGGTGCCGTCCTCGAGTTCGGTCAGCGTCACCATCTCCGGGTCGGGATGAATCCGGTTGGCGATGCTGCGCCGGCCCTTGTCGATCACCGCTCTGGCGACCGGGCTGCTCGTCATGGCCTGATAGGTGCCGACGATCTGCTCGTAGCGCTTACGCCCGGCTTTGGTGCCCATCACGTAGCCGACGCCCATCACCACGACGTATCCGATCAATGCGGCCCCTTAGAACTGGTGGTTACATCCTGCCTGACGTGGCCCCGGGGTGTTGGGGTGCGACCCCCGTTGGTCAAAGCCGCCGCCGCGATGCGCTAGAGTCTTGCAAGTCCACGAGGACAAGCAGTCCCCTGTAGCTCAATTGGCAGAGCATTCGGCTGTTAACCGGAGGGTTGGTGGTTCGAGTCCACCCGGGGGAGCCACGTTTGATTCAGCGGCAGCCCAGGCTCAGTCGAGCCGGGGAATGACCGAAGGCCCGCCCTGCTGAGGCTGTGGCGGCGCGGTGAACGTCTGAGGCGCTGAAGGCGGCTGCTGTTGCTGCTGCTGAGCGGCGCGGGCCTGCGCGATCGCGTTGATCAGCGGGCTGGCTGCCATCATCTCGCGGCGCTCTTCTTCGCTCAATTCGTAGATCGCCCAGGCGCCCCAGGCCGCCGGGCGGACGTACAGGGTGACCTGCTGGCGCCCGTTGTTGAACACGGCCGGAACCGCCACGGCCCGATCGCTGGCGGCGAAACTGGACATTTCCACGGTTATCCGCTCGATGTCGGCGTTTTCCTGCAGCTCATAGGTCGGTGACTGACCGCCCTTGGTCGGTGAGGCGTTCAGCGCGAGGAACCACGCCATGATTGGTACTCCTTTGTTCGGGCATCGATGCCGACAGCCTATAGACGCGCGTCCGGCGGATTCATCGGCGGGCGTCCACCCGCAGATGCTCGGGATGCAGCATCTCGGCGTAGCGCAACTGTTCGGGGATACCGAACCCGTCGACCAGTGTCGCGGCGTGCGGCCGTAGCCTCCGGCACCGGTCGTTGATGCCCCGGGTGACGGCTTTGGCCCGATCAGTGGACAGGTACCGATGCTCGATGTACCAGGCTTTGTCGTCTTCGATGACCCCCAGCGCATACAGGTCGCAGACCAGCTCCAGCAGTTCGCGGGCGTCGGTGTCCGGGCAGGATTCGATGCCGGCGACGAACGCCTCCAACACCACTCGGTCGATGTGGGCGGCGGCCGCATGTAACACGTGATCCTGCACCGCGTTGAACGCGTCGAAGTCGCTCATCTCCTCGGACTTGGACTTGAGCCGACGCGCCACCGAGGTCAGCAGATATTTCTCGCGGTCTTCGAACATGTGCACCTGGGTGCCCCGGTTGAACAGGCTGCCCTCTTCGTCGCTGTCCTGACGGGCATCCACGATCGTCTGGATGATCGTCTCTGCCGCCGTGCGTTTGAGCACGCGGTCGCCGACGGCCTCGGCTGCGAACCGCACCCAGTCGACGGGGCTCATGCCGGCGATGTCGTCGGCGTAGGCGGTCAGCAGTTGCTTGGCCACCAGCTGGGTCAGCACATGGTTGTCGCCCTCGAAGGTGGTGAACACGTCGGTGTCGGCGCGCAAGGCGATCAACCGGTTCTCGGCCATGTAACCCGCACCGCCGCAGGCCTCCCGTGCCTCCTGGATCGCGCGCGACGCGTGCCAGGTATTGGCCGCCTTCAGCCCGGCCGCGCGCGCCTCGAGCTCACGCTGCTCCTCGGCATCGGGTGTGTCGGTGGTCTGCAGGTCGTGGCAGCGGCCAACCAGCTCGTTCTGGGCGAACTGCAACGCATAGGAGCGCGCTATCAAAGGGAACAGCCGGCGCTGGTGTGCCAGATAGTCCATGATCAGCACCCCGCGCTCGGTCCCGCTGTCGTCGGGTGCGCTGAACTGTCTGCGCTGCAGCGCATACCGCGTCGCGATGTCCAGGGCGACTCGCGCTGCCGCGCCAGCGCTGCCGCCGACCGACACCCGGCCCCGGATCAGCGTGCCGATCATGGTGAAGAACCGCCGGCCGTCGCTTTCGATCGGCGAACGATAGCTGCCGTCGGGTTCGACGTCGGCGTATCGATTCAACAGATTCTCCCGCGGAATCCGAACCTGATCGAACACGATGCGGCCGTTGTCCACCCCGGGCAACCCACCCTTGTAGTGGCAATCCGAGGTGGTGACGCCGGGCAGGTCGTTGCCGTCTGCGTCGCGGATCGGCACCAGAAAACAGTGCACGCCATGGCTGTTGTCCGCGGTGATCAGCTGGGCGAATACCGCCGCGACGGTGGCGGTTTCGGCCGCACCGCCGATGTAGTCCTTGCGCGCGGTTCCGGTGGCGGAGTCGATGACGAACTCGCCTGTCTCGGGGTCGTAGGTGGCGGTCGTTTCCAGGGCCTGCACATCGCTGCCGTGGCCGGTCTCGGTCATGGCGAAACACCCGAGCACCTCGAGGTCGATGATCTTCTTGACATAGGCCCGGTGGTGCCGCTCGGTGCCGAGGTTCTCCACCGCTCCGCCGAACAGCCCCCACTGCACCCCGGCCTTGACCATCAGCGACAGGTCCGACATGGCCAGCATCTCGATCATGCTGACCGCCGCGCCCACGTCGCCGGTACCGCCGTGCTCCTTGCGGAAACTGTCGGCGGCGACGCCGGCACCCGCCATGATCTTCAGCTGTTCGGCGACCTTGGTGCGGGCGATCGCCGTGTTGGGCGTGTAGTGCGGTCGGAACTTTTCATCGCACAGGGTGGCTCGGACCTGATTTTTGACGGCTCGCCAGCGGCCGTCCAACGCGTCGCGTAGAGCATCGGAGGTGGTCACTTCTGGACGGTATCCCGTCGGCCCGTCCGCTAAACCGGGTTTAAATAACAGGGTGCGTTGGGTTTTGAATCGGTTGCTGCCGGTATGCGTTCTCGTGGTCGCGAGCTGCGCACCGTGCGATTCACCGGTTGCGGCGCCCACGCTGGAATACCTGGGCCAGGCCCGGTTGGCGCGGCACACCGTGTTCGAGGGCACCGTCGTCGGCGGCCTGTCGGGTATCAGCTACGACGCGAGGCGGGACTGTTTCTATGTCATCAGTGACGACCGGTCGGCGGCGGGACCAGCCCGGTTCTACACGGTAAGCCTGGAACTGTCGGAGCGCGGCGTCGGCGGCGTCCACATCAGCGGCGTCCACCCATTACTGGACGATGGCGGGCGGCCTTTCGCTGCGCTGAACGTCGACGCGTCGCCGCCGGTGGTTCCGCCCGACCCCGAAGGGATTGCGTTCGACAGCACCCGGAACCGGCTGTACTGGACGTCGGAGGGGGAGCGGGACGGGACCGTCCTGGCCGACCCGTGGATCAGGATCGCCGCGCTCAACGGCGGCTATCTCGGCCGATTCGACATACCGCCGCAGTTGGTCATGTCGGCCGAGCGCACCGGGCCGCGGCGCAACCGCACCCTGGAAGGTCTGAGCGTGACCGCCGACGGCCGGATGCTGTTCGCGGCGATGGAGGGACCCGGCTACGACGACGGGCCGGTGCCGGATCAGGCCCACGGCGCGCTGACCCGAATCACCGCCTACGGTTTGGACTCCGGAAACCGATGGGCCACGCCGGTGGCCCAATACGTCTATCCGTTGGAACCCGCCCCCGCCGATGCGGAGCCGGGCCAGACCAACGGCCTCACCGACCTGGTGGCACTGTCGGACACCGAGTTCCTGGTGATCGAGCGGGCATTCAGTCTCCGGCCGACGGTGCGGCTGTTCCGGGCCGGTATCGGCTCCGATCCGGCGGCCACCGATGTGCTCGGCGTCCCGGCGCTCAAGGGTGCACAGGTGGTGCCGATGACCAAGACGCTGTTGGTCGACCTGTCGGCCGTTCCCGGGCTGGACCTGGTGGACAACATCGAGGGGATCACACTGGGTCCGCGACTGCCCGACGGCAGGCAGACGTTGGTGCTGGTCAGCGACGACAACTTCTCGCCGCGGCAGGTCACCCAGTTCGTCGTGTTCGCGATCCCGGCCCGTGGAGCCTGAATAGGCGTTGAATCTCGATTATTCATTTTTTTGGAATGGCTCCTGCGTGCATTAGGCGATTTGGAGTATCGAAAGGCTCAAGTGGATCGCTGGACTGATAGCGTTAGTGCGATGGGGATCAATCTGCGGTCGGTGACGAGGCTGAGATAGCGCGTTGGCTGACTCCACCGACCGGCGCGCCGACACCACGCGTCAGCAGATAATCAGAGCCGCTGCGCATCAATTCGCGCAGCGGCCCTATCACGCTGTCGGCCTTGACGACATACTCGCCGAAGCGGAGTTGACCAAGGGCGCCATGTATTTCCATTTCCGTTCCAAACACGCACTGGCGCTGGCTGTGGTCGACGGCCAACTCAGCCGGGCGGGTCTGGTGGTGCAGGAGCTGGTGGATCGCAAGCTCTCCGGGTTGGAGACCCTGATCGACTTCGGCTACCAGATGGCCGTCGGCGACATCACCTCCGACGCCACCCGCGCGATGCTTCATCTGCTGCCGGTGGTGGGGCGTACCGAGGGAATGCAGACCACGGTGCTCAACGACGTCGTCAAGACGCTGTGCGTGGTGGCTGAGCGTGCCATCGCCGAGGGCGACATCGCCGACACCGACCCCGAGGATATGACCCGGGTGCTGGTCGCGGTGTATCTGGGGATGCGCCAGGCCGGCGATCTCGACGAGCCCGAGCAGTTTCTGCGTCGGCTGGAGCGGGCCTGGGCGGTCCTTCTGGCCGGCGTGGTGCCGGCCGAACGGATCGACTACTTCCTCCAGTTCATTCGGCGACGGACCTCGCTGGCCGTCAAGGCCACATCCGGCACCGGGACCCCTGATGCGGCCGACGATCGGGTGGGCTGATGGCACGCCAGGTTCGGTCTGAGGCGACCCGGCGCAAGCTTCTCGATGCGGCTATCGACGTGTTCGCCGAAGTCGGCTATGTCGCGGCCGGGCGGACCGCGATCATCGAGCGGGCCGGAGTGACCAAAGGTGCCCTCTACCATCATTTCGACTCGATGGACGCCCTGGTGGCGGCGATCATCGAAGGCGGGTTCGCCACGGTGATGGGCACCTTCGGGAGCATGTGCGGTCCGTCGTCACCGGCGTTGGAGGGCATGATCCACGGAATGTTCGCGGTCAACGCGGTGCTGGCCTCGGACAAGGAGGCACGCGCTTCGGGGCACCTGATCTTTGCGCTGGCCGACGCCAACACTCTGGGGGCTCAGGTCGCCGAGGACTGGATCGCCGCGGTGAGCGCGCAAGCCGGCCGCGCGATCGCCGAGGGGGACCTGCGCCAGGATCTGCAACCGGGTCAAGTGGCCGAGGCGATCATCGGAGCGATGCTGGGGACATGGCTGCTGTCGCCGTCCCGCGAAGACGGTGTGGCCCGCGTGACCCGGATGTGGGAGGCGTTGTTGCCCGCGCTGGTCGAGGTGGACTCGCAGCCGTACTTTCGGCAGTTCCTGGCTCGCGCATCGATGCGTCACTACCCAGGCGCGGGCGACGAGAGCAACGAGGGCACCGTCCCGGTCAAAGCCTGAGCCGGCTACCGCTCGTCCAGCCACAGCTGTTCGGTGAGGTCCTGGAACGTGGCCAGGGCAACCCGGTCGTCGGCGCGTTCCAGGGCCGACTTGCTCATCAGGGCCCGGACCGTTGATCCGTCTCGATGTTCCAGGGACACAACGAGATTGGCCAACGAGTGCATCACCGCCAGTGCGGACTCCTCGGCGGGCGGAACTTGTCCGAAGATCTGGCGGAACTCCAGGGCGAGCACCTCTTTCGGGGCGTAGCCCAACATGGTGGCGAACCCAGTGTTGGCGAACAGGATGGTGCCGTCGTCGGCGATCGCCAGTACCGGGACCGGAATCCGCTCGAGTGCCACCAGGGCCGGCAGCTGTCGCAGGGTGTCCATCGGGGGCTGGGGGGTCTGTGCGTTGCGCCGTCGCTCCATGCATCGATTATGACGGGCCGCCCGGTCGGCGTGGACACCCTTGGCGGTCTCGGCAGCCGGACGCGTCGCCGGCCGGGTCCGCGGCGGCGACCACCGCCTGACGGCAAGTCTGTTATCGACTAGACATCATCCAAAAAGTATGTAATATCTCTATTTATGCGAGGGGCTGGTTTGCAGGGCGCGGGCGCTTGGGGGAGCGCTTCGCTGCCCGCACCAGTCTCCGCACACAAACTTCGCCCGGGGCACCTCGAGGGGTCCGTATCGCCGATTGCCGCCGTTCGCAGAGACGCGCAGGTGCACCGCACCTACCGCGGGACTCGCCGGCCGGCATCCGGGGGTGCGGTTGGTGCCGCATTACCGGGCGTTGATCTTTTCAGATGACCAGGGCCTGGCTGTCGGCCAGGAACGGCATGGCCATCCAGCGCGACGCCAGCATCGCCGCTGCGGCGGGGCCCGGCACCGGGCGCGAGAACAGGAAGCCCTGAGCCCGGTGACAGCCGTGCCGCATCAGGGTGAGCGCGGCCGCTGACGTCTCCACGCCTTCCGCGACCACCTGCAGGCCGAACGCCTCTGCGAGGGCGATGATCGCCCGGACAATCGCGAGATCGCCGGCGTTGACGCCCAGTTCGCGGACGAAAACGGTGTCGATCTTGAGCGTGTCGACCGGCAGGTCCTTCAGGTGAGACAGCACCGCGTAGCCGGTGCCGAAATCATCGATGGCGATCTTGACCCCGGCCTCGCGCAGCTCGGCCAGCGTGCGCCTGGTGGACTCGATGTTCTGCACCACCGCCCGTTCGGTGATCTCCAGGCACAAGGTGCCGGGGCGCAGGCCGAACTCCTCGATCGTGTCCACCACGTTCTGCACAAAGCCGCGGGCCGCAAGCTGGACCGGGGACACATTGACCCGCAGGGTGGCATTGGTCCGCACGCCGTTGGCCTGCCACTGGCTGAACTCCGCGCAGGCGCTGCGCATCACCCACCGGCCCAGATCGTCGGCCAGGTTGGCCGACTCGGCGATGCTGATGAACGAGCCCGGCAGCAACAGTCCGCGGGTGGGATGGCGCCAGCGGACCAGCGCCTCCACTGCCACGATCGCGCCACTCCACAGGTCGACTTCGGGCTGGTAGTACAGCAGCAGCGACTCGTCGTCGATCTTGCCCTGCAGGTGCAGCTCGATGTCCTTGCGGAACAGGCTTTTCAGTGACATGTCATCGGTCGAGCTGACGGTCTGGTTGCCGCCGCCACGCTTGGCCGCCAGCACGGCCTCGTCGGCGCGGTGCAGCAGTCCGGCACTGGTGTCCTCGCCGGGCAGGCCCACCGTCACGCCCACACTGACCGTGCTGTTGACGGTGTGGCCCTGAATCTCCACCCGCTCGCGCAGTGCGATCTGCAGCCGGTCGGCGAAGGTCTCGGCGCTGGCCATCGACATCGGCCAGTCCGGGATGACGACGAACTCGTCGCCACCGATCCGGGCCGCCATGGTTCGATTTCCGGCGTAGGCGCGCAGCCGCCTGGCGAAGTCCTGGATGAACCAGTCGCCGGCGGCGTGGCCGAGGTAGTCGTTGATCGGCTTGAGCCGGTCGAGGTCGATGTAGAACATGCCGACCGGTCCCGGGCTACCGGGGATCAGGCGCTCGGAGAGGTGGGCGACCAGCGCGCGCCGGTTGTGCAGGCCGGTCAGGTCGTCGTGGTCGGCCAGGTAGCGCAGCCGCTCCTCGGCGACCACCCGGGCCTGCAATTGCGCGAACAGGGACGCGATCGCCTCGATCGTGTTGAGTTCCTCGGGACGCCATTTGGGCCGGCGGAACTTCACCAAGCCCAGCATTCCGGTGGTGACCGGGCCGGAGATCAGCGGAGCGGTGGCCACCGACAGCGATTCCACGGCGTGATCCCGGGCCATCTGGCGCACATAACCCGAGTCGTCGGCTTCCGGACGGATGACGGCGACGCGCTTGCCGTGTGCGCAGGTGGTGAAGACCGGGTCGGCGGTGGTGAACGAGACCACCGCGAGCGGGTCGGGGTCGGGTGGATCGACTCGCGGCGGCCACTCCGCCACCAGCTTGGAGGCCCGGATCTCATGGTCGTTGTGGCGCAGGAACCCGGCGTCGACGTTGAGCTGCTCCACCAGGGTCTGCAACACCCGCTCGCTGACCTCGGGCGCCGACGACGGTGTGGTGGCCATCAACTGGGCGGCGATCGAGGTGACCAGCGCCAATCTGTCCGCCACGATGCCCTTCCCCGGAGACCGTCAGCCCGGTGCAGGAGCCGCCGCGGGCCTGGAATCGATTCGGGCCGATACCGCACTGAGCATATTCGACAATCCCGCGGGCGGGAAACCACTCAGTGGAATTCGCGCCGGTCCGACCAGGTGCTCAACGAACCGGTCGAGCGGGCGCGGCATCCGCCAGGAAACGGCGCAGCACCGTCACCGCCTCGGCAAGGGTGCGGCGCTCGTCGGCCGAGAGCCGGTCCAGCTCCGGGTCGATGGCGGCGGCCCGGTCCTGCCGAACCCGGGCCAGCGTCTCGATGCCCTTGTCGGTGATCCGTACCAGCACCGCCCGGGCGTCGTTCGGATCGGTGGCACGGGTGGTCAGGCCGGCATCCTCAAGGCGGCGGACCTGGGTGGTCATCGTAGGCTGCGAGCAGTGGTCCACCGCCGCCAGCTCGGAGATGCGTGCCTCGTCCAGGTCTTCGATCGTGGACAGCAGCCGGGCCTGCGCACCGGGGATCGCCAGGGCGACTCGCTGGGTCGCGAGCCGGTTGAGGCGGGCGACAACGCTGAGCAAGTCCGCTCCCAGACTGGCGTGAACAGGGGCGACCATCCGGCGAGTATTCCAAAGGTTCGCAGCGTAGAGCAATCGCCCGGCGGCTCCGGCGCGGCCGGCTGGCAGAATCGACGGGTGATGACGACCGGCCAGGGCACCAGGGTCCGGGCCCGGTCTATGCGACCGGTCGAGATCGCGCAAGCCGCGGTGATGGCGGCACTGTGCGCCGCGACCGCGATCCTCGCGGTGGTGGTGCCCTTCGCCGGCGGGCTGGCGCTGCTGGGCACCGTGCCGATGGGCCTGCTGGCCTACCGGCACCGATTTCGGGTGCTGATCGCCGCTTCGGTGGCCGCCGCGACCATCGCCTTCCTGATCGCCGGGCTGGGCGGGTTCATGACCGTGGTCAACTGCGCCTACATCGGCGGGCTGGCCGGTGTCATCAGACGGCACCGCCGCGGCCTGCCGACGGTGCTCGTGGCCTCCGCGGCGGCCGGGGCGATCTTCGGAGGGTTCACCATCGCCGCGTTGAGCGTGTTGTCCCGGCTGCGTCACCTCATCTTCGACGCGATCACCGCCAACGTGAACGGTGTCGCAACCGCAATGGGCAAAGTCCCGTTGCCGGAATTCCAGCGCGCCGCACAGGATCTCACCGGATTCCTCGGCGCCCTGCTGCGGCACTGGCCGTGGCTCATCCTGGCGCAGTCGGTGGTCAGCGTCATGCTGGTCTCGCTGCTGGGGTGGTGGGCGCTGTCGCGGGTGCTGCATCGACTGCGCGGCGTGCCCGACGTCCACAAGCTCGAACTGCCGGCGGAAAGCGGCCCGGTGGCGCCGGTCCCGGTCCGGCTCGATGCGGTCCGGTTCCGCTATCCGCAGACCGACCACGACGCACTCGGGCCGTTGAGCCTGGAGGTCCGCGCCGGTGAACACGTCGCCGTCACCGGCGCGAACGGCTCAGGTAAGACCACGCTCATGCTGCTGCTGGCCGGTCGCGCACCCACCGCCGGCACCGTCGAGCGACCCGGCGCGGTGGGCCTGGGTGCCCCCGGCGGGACCGCGGTCGTCATGCAGCACCCGGAGAGCCAGGTACTGGGCACCCGGGTCGCCGACGACGTCGTGTGGGGGCTGCCGGCGGGCACCACCACCGACATCGACCGTCTGCTGGAGGAGGTCGGCCTGGCCGGTTTCGCCGAGCGTGACACCGGCGGCCTGTCCGGTGGAGAACTGCAGCGCCTGGCGGTGGCCGCGGCCCTCGCCCGCGAACCCGCGCTGCTGATCGCCGACGAGGTCACCAGCATGGTGGATCCGCAGGGGCGTGAGGTCCTGCTGCGGGTGCTGTCCGAGCTCGCCGGTCGGCACCGGACCTCGTTGGTCCACATCACCCACTACAACGACGAGGTCGGCAGTGCCGACCGCGTCATCGACCTGAGCGGCTCGCGTGACAACACCGCCATGGTCGAGACCGCTGAGGTTCCTGCGGTACCGTCCGCCGTCGCGCGGGCCGGTCCGGCGGTGCTGGAGCTGTCCGGCGTCGGGCACGAATACGCCAGCGGCACGCCGTGGGCCAAGACCGCGCTGCGCGACATCAGCTTCACCGTCGGCCAAGGCGACGGTCTGCTGATCCACGGGGGCAACGGCTCGGGCAAGTCGACACTGGCCTGGATCATGGCCGGGCTGACGTCGCCGACCACCGGAACATGCCTGCTCGGTGGTCGCCCCGCCGACCAGCAGGTGGGCGCGGTCGCCTTGTCGTTCCAGGCGGCCCGCCTGCAGCTGATGCGCAGCCACGTGGGCCTGGAGGTGGCCTCGGCGGGCGGCTTCTCGCCGTATGACCACCCCCGCGTCTATGCCGCGCTGGCGACCGTCGGCCTCGATGCGGGCCTGGCCGGGCGGCGTATCGACCAACTCAGTGGCGGGCAGATGCGCCGGCTGGTGCTGGCGGGTCTGCTGGCCCGGTCACCGCGCGCGCTGATCCTCGACGAGCCACTGGCCGGCCTGGACGCCGCCAGCCGGCACGGGCTGTTGCGGCTGCTGGAGGATCTGCGACGCGACACCGGACTGACGGTGGTGGTGATCTCGCATGACTTCGCCGGGCTCGGGCAGCTGTGCCCCAACACCCTGCACCTGCGCAACGGCGCGCTGGTTCCGGCCGAGGCGGGCGCACCGTGAGCACCGCGAATCCGGCCCCCCGCCCGGTGGTGCTGCTGCGCCCGGTGCCCGGTGAGTCCGTCGTGCACCGCCTGTGGGCCGGGACCAAGCTGACCATCGTCTTCGCAATCTCGGTGCTGCTGACGTTCTATCCGGGCTGGGTGCCGATCGGTGCGGTGGCCCTGGTGGTGTTCACCGCGGCCAGGATCGCGCGGATTCCGCGGGGCGCCCTACCGTCCATGCCGCGCTGGCTGTGGGTGCTGCTGGTGGTGGGTGGGGCCACCGCTGCAATGGCCGGCGGCGACCCGGTCGGCCTGGGCGGGCTGTTGAACTTCCTGCGGATCACCGCGCTGTCGATCGTGCTGCTGGGCCTCGGGGCGATGGTGTCGTGGACCACCAATGTCGCTGAGATCGCCCCCGTGGTAGCCACGCTGTGCAGACCGCTGAAGCTGGTGCGAATCCCGGTGGACGACTGGGCCGTTGCGCTGGCATTGGCCTTGCGGGCCTTCCCGATGCTGATCGACGAGTTCCGGGTGCTCTACGCGGCGCGCAGGCTGCGGCCCAGGCCACGACCGCGGAGCCGCCGCGAACGCCGGCAGCGTTGGGCCCGTGAGGCGATCGACCTGCTGGCCGCCGCCTTCACCGTCACGCTGCGCCGGGCGGATGAGATGGGGGATGCGATCACCGCGCGCGGTGGCGTCGGGCAGATCTCAGCGTCCCCGGCGAAGGCGCGGCTGCGCGACGTGCTTGCCCTGACCGTGGTGGCGGCGGTCTGCGGCGCAGCTCTCGCCCTTGAGCTGACGGTGCTGAGCACCACCTGACTCCCGCGAGATCGCGCTCACGCAGGTAGCCACTCGATCTTTCCCTGCGTGAACCCGATTTCGTGGCGGCGCTACCGGCGGGCCGCGCTGTTGGCGGCCTCCTGGGCCTCGCGCAGCGCCGTGGCCACCTCGGTGCGGCCCAGGAACATCTCATCGAAATACGGCTTGATCGCCTGGTTTCCGGCCGCAAACCCCTCGCCGCCGCCCGGGGCGGGCAATTGCCACCCGCTCAGCACCGCGAAGAAGGGGGCTACGTCGACGCCGCGGTGCGACCAGTAGTCGAAGTAGACGGGTTGGGCGGTGCGCACCGCCGGGATGGCCGCACCGTGCCTGCCCACGTAGGCGTTGCCCTCGCTGCTGCCGAGCCAGCCCAACACCTCCCGCACCGCCTCAGGGTGTTTGGACGCGGCATTGCCCACCGCGGCGATCCCGTTGGTGACGCTGACCCGCCCCGCCGGTCCGGACGGCATCCTCGCCACCCCCCAGGGGAACGAGGCCTGCTCGGCAACGGCCGCCAGGTTGTAGGTGCCGGACTGGAACAGCGCCATCTTGCCGGCCAGGAACTGGTTGCGGGAGAAGTCGCCGTTGGTGTTGGTCTCCGACGCCGGCGGTGCCACGTGGTCGGTGTTGATCAACCCGACCAGGTACTTGAACGCGGCAACTGCTTCTGGGTTGTCGAAGGCGAAGTCGTCGCCGCGCTGGAAGATCCCGCCGGCCGAGCCGATGTAGTTCAGATAGATGCCCTGGGGGTCGTTAGCGGCGTTGTAGCCCCACTGCCGGATCCGACGAGCGTCGAAACCCTTTGTGCCTGAAGCGCGTCCAGCTACATCAAGGGTGAGCTTCGCCAGCACGGGCCGCAGCGTGTCGGTGTCCTTGACCGGATCCCAGCGCAGCTTCGCCAACTCGGCGGGCGTCACCCCGGCCTTGGCCAGCAGGTCGGCGTTGTAGTAGACCGCGATACCGGCGTCGGTCAACTGCGGCACCCCCCACAGCGTGCCGCCCCGGCTGAACTGGGCGACCACCGACGGTTCCCAATCCGCCCAGGACGATTCGATCGCCATCAGCCGGCCGTGGTCGGCGTAACCGGCCAGGTAGGCACTGGACAGCCAGAAGATGTCATCCGCGCCGCCGCCGGCCACGTCGGTGCGCAGGGTGTCGAAGTACGTCGCGTAGGCCACGACATTGACGCGGGCCTCGATATCGGTGTGGGTGCGGTTGAACTCCGCGAATGACTCCCGGTAGGCGGCGGCGACCTGCTCGTCCCACAGTCGCACCGTCACCACCGTCTTTCCGCCGGCTGTGCGGGTTGCGGTGGCGTCGAGCAACACCGCCGCGGCACCGAGCAGCGCGGCCAGCCCGACCACCGCTGCGGCGAACAGCGTGGAGAACCGTGGCCGATTCATTTGATCCCCGTGACGACTATCGATTGCACGATCCGGCGCGCGAACACCGTGAACAACACGATCAGCGGGATCATCGCCACCGTGGTCGCCGCCATCACCAGCGTCCACTGCGAGTTGTACCGGGACTGCAGAGCGGCGGTCGCCACCGTCAGCACCCGCCACTTGGCTCCGCTGGTGATCACCAACGGCCACATGAAGTTGTTCCACTGCGAAACCACCGTGATCAGCCCGAGGGTGACCAGGATTCCCCGGCTGGCCGGCAGCATGACGTGCACGATCACGTCGAGGGTGTTCGCCCCGTCCAGACGTGCGGCGTTGATCAGGTCATTGGGGACGGTGCGAAAATGCTGTCGCAGCAAGAAGATCGCATACGGTGAGCCGAATATGAACGGCAACACCAACGCCCAGAACGTGTTTCGCAAGCCCAGCTGAGCCATCATCAGATACAGCGGCACCACCGTGACGGTGGCCGGCACCATCAGGGTCGCCACGTACACCCAGAACAACTTGTCGCGGCCGGGGAACTCCAGTCGCGCGAACGCATAGGCGGCCAGCACCGAGAAAGTCAGCTGTCCGAGCACGATCACCGCCGTCATCAGCGTGGTGACCACCGCCGCCCGGCCGAATCCGGCACCGCCCAGATCGACATAGTTGGCCAGGGTCGGCGGGTTCGGCCATGCCAGCGGGGAGCCGGTGGCGAACTGACGCGCCGGGGTGAACGACGTCAACAACCCCAGCCCGAACGGCGCCAACGTGATCAGCGCACCGAGTGTCAGCAGCGCGTACACCGCGGCGTTACGTGAGGTCATAGCTGACCCGCCGTCCCAGCGAAAGCTGCTGCACCACTGTGACACCCACCAGCACGGCGAACAGCACCAGTGCCATCACCGCCGCCCGGCCGATGGCCGCCGCCCCGAACGCCTCGTCGTAGATGCGGTGCGCGATCAGATCGGTGCGTCCCGCCGGCCCCCCGCCGGTCAGCGCGTACACCGTGTCGAACACCTGCGCTGCGCTGACCACCCCGGTGACCAGAACGAAGAACATGGTGGGCCGCAGCATCGGCAGCGTGACACGCCGGAACCGCTGCCAGCTGGTCGCGCCGTCCATGCGCGCCGCCGAGAGCACCTGGGTGGGGATGGCCAGGATGCCGGCCAGGAAGAACAGTGCGACGTAGCCGACATTGGTCCACACCACCACCGCCGAGGTCACCGGCAGCGCCAGACCCGGGTCGGTCAGCCATTCGATGCGATGCCCGAGCGCGGTGCTCACCGCACCGTCGGTGGGGCTCAGGATCCAGCGCCACAGCACGGCGATCGCCAGCGGCGCGCAGATCCACGGCAGCACGTAGATGGTGCGGAACGCGCCGCTGCCGGGCAGCTGGCGGGCCAGCAGGACCGCCACACCCAACCCCAGCACGGTCTGCAGCGGGACCACGAGGGCCACGAAAAGGACCGTCACCGCAAGCGAATTGCCGAATACCGGATCGGTCAGCACCGAGCGCCAGTTGTCGGTGCCCACATAGTCGATAGGGCCCAGCAGATCCCAGCGGTGCAGGCTCAGCCACACCACCACCAGCATCGGCAGCAGCAGGAACGCCACCACCCCGAACAGGCTGGGCGCGAGCAGCGCATACCCGAGCGTGGTGGAGCGCCGACCGGCGCGCGGCGAGTCTGCCATGCAGGTATTAAAGCCGCTCGTTACCGTGGACCGGTGACACCGAACAGGGGGATCGACGCCGAATTTGTCGCACTGCCCCGCCACGCGTTGGCCGATGCCGCGCTGTCGGCGGCCAGAGCAGCCGGAGTCGAGCACGCCGACCTGCGGATACACCGGATCGCCACCGAGGTGATCCGGCTGCGCGACGGCGAGCTGGAGACGGCCGTGGTCAACCGTGAGCTGGGGCTGGCGGTCCGGGTGATCGTCGACGGTACCTGGGGCTTCGCCTCGCATGCCGAGCTGTCGCCGGGCGTGGCCGCCGACACCGCGCGCCGCGCCGTGCAGGTGGCCAAGACGCTGGCCGCGCTGAACGCCGAACGTGTGGAGCTGGCCGCCGAGCCGGTGTACCGCGACGCCATGTGGGCGTCGGACTTTTCCATCGACCCGTTCGAGGTGCCCACCGCCGACAAGATCGACGTGCTGGAGGACTACTCGGGAAGGCTATTGGCATCCGATGGCGTGCATCATGTGACGGCTTCGCTGACCGCGGTCAAGGAGCAGACGTTCTACGCCGACACGTTCGGGTCGTCGATCACTCAGCAGCGGGTGCGGCTGATGCCGGTCTGCGAGGCCGTCACGGTTTCAGCGGACGGCTTTGACTCCATGCGCACGTGCGCGCCCCCGACCGCCCGCGGCTGGGAGGCGGTGGCCGGTGACGACGTGTGGAACTGGACCGAGGAACTCGCCCAGCTGCCGGTCTGGCTGGCAGAGAAGGTCAAGGCCCCCAGCGTGACCGCCGAGCCGACCGACCTGGTGATCGACCCCACCAACCTGTGGTTGACCATCCACGAATCCATCGGGCACGCAACCGAATACGATCGAGCGATCGGCTACGAGGCGGCCTATGCCGGCACGTCGTTCGCCACCCCGGACAAGCTCGGCACCATGCAGTACGGCTCATCGGTGATGAACGTGACCGCTGACCGCACCGTGCCGTACGGACTGGCCAGCATCGGCTACGACGACGAGGGCGTGGCCGCGCAGAGCTGGGATCTGGTGCGCGACGGGCGCTTCGTCGGCTACCAGTTGGACCGGGTGTTCGCGCCGCGGTTGGGCCAAGCCCGTTCCAACGGCTGCTCGTACGCCGACTCGCCGCATCACGTACCCATCCAGCGAATGGCCAATGTGTCGCTGCAGCCGGGCTCCGAGGATCTATCCACCGCCGATCTGATCTCCCGGGTCGGCGACGGCATCTATATCGTCGGCGATCGATCGTGGTCGATCGACATGCAGCGCTACAACTTTCAGTTCACCGGGCAGCGATTCTTCCGGATCCGCGACGGGCGCCTCGACGGACAGCTGCGCGACGTCGCCTACCAGGCCACCACCACCGATTTCTGGAATGCGATGGAGGCCGTCGGCGGCGCGTCGACGTGGCGGCTCGGCGGGGCGTTCAACTGCGGCAAGGCCCAGCCCGGTCAGGTCGCCGCGGTCAGTCATGGGTGCCCGTCAGCGCTGTTCCGGGGGATCAACGTGCTCAACACGCGGGCGGAGGGAGGCCGATGATCAACCCGCAGCAGGTGATTGACACGGCATTAGGTGCCGCCAAACGCGACAACACCGAGACCATCGTGCTGGTCACCGACCGCACCGAGGCATCCCTGCGCTGGGCGGGCAACTCGATGACCACCAACGGGGAGTCCAACAGCCGGACCACCACCGTGGTCACGATCGTCCGCGACGACGAGGGTGCGCGGGTGGGCTCGCTGTGCTCGGCGGAGGTGGACCCGGCGCTGATCCCCGAACTGGTGGCGGCGTCGGCGGAGGCGGCCGCGGAGGCGCCGGAGGCCCGGGACGCCGCGGAGCTGGTGGGCGGCAACGGCGTACCGGACGACTGGGACGCCGAGGTTCCGGGTACCGGGGCCGAGGTGTTCGCCGGGCTGGCCGGCTCGCTGAGCCGCGGCTTTCGCGGTACCGATCAGCTGTACGGGTTCGCCCGCCACGAAGTGGCGACGACGTTCCTGGCGTCCTCGACCGGACTGCGGCGCCGCTTCACCCAGCCCACTGGGACGGTGGAGATCAACGCCAAACGGGACGGCGCGAGCGCCTGGGCCGGTATCAGCACACCGGATTTCGTTGATGTGCGTGCGGATTCGCTGCTGGAGCAGCTGTCGACCCGGCTGGGGTGGGCGGCGCGCAGCGTGGAGCTGCCGGCCGGCCGCTACGAGACGCTGATGCCGCCGTCCACGGTGGCCGACATGACGATCTACCTGGGTTGGACCATGAGCGGCCGTGGCGCGCAGGAGGGCCGCACCGCTCTGTCGGCACCCGGCGGCGGCACCCGGGTGGGGGAGCGCCTGTCCGAACTGCCGTTGACCCTGTATTCCGATCCGCACGCATTCGAGCTCGAGTGTGCGCCGTTCGTGGCTACCGGCACGTCTTCGGAGACGGCGTCGGTGTTCGACAACGGTCTGGACATCGGCTGCGTGGACTGGATTCGAGGCGGGGTGATCAACGCGCTGGCCTATCCGCGGGCGGCCGCCGCCGAATTCGGCGTCCCGGTGGCCATCCCCGCCGACAACCTGGTGATGACCGGCGGCACGGCCAGCATGGCGGAGATGATCGCCTCCACCGAGCGCGGACTGCTGCTGACCACGCTGTGGTACATCCGCGAGGTCGACCCGACCACGCTGCTGCTGACCGGGCTGACCCGCGACGGGGTCTATTTGGTCGAGGACGGCAAGGTGACCGCGGCGGTGAACAACTTCCGGTTCAACGAGAGCCCGTTGGATCTGTTGCGTCGCGCCACCCAGGCCGGTATCGCCGAGCCGACGCTGCCGCGGGAGTGGGGCGACTGGGCCACCCGGGCGGTGATGCCGTCGCTTCGCATCCCCGATTTCAACATGTCGTCGGTCAGTCAGGCGCAGTGAGTTCGTCGAACCGCGCGAGCGCGGCGTCGAGGTCTGACGCGTCGAACAGTTCAGAACGATTGACCAGGATGCCGTCGACGGTCAGGATGTTGATATCTCGCCACTCGGCATCGAATCCTCCTTGCGAAATACCCTGCGCCACATGGGTGACAACCGCACCGACATCACTGAGCCGATGCACCGCTGCGATGTAGATCCTGGTGTCAGGCGAGTCATCCCAGGCGGCCTCGATGTACGCGATCATGTCACCGGAGGCGAAAGCAGCCCCGCGACGGTGGTCGATGTTCACCCAGTCCGGCGTGGTCCCTGCGTGGTCGCGGCGGTTGAACCCGTCATAGGCGCCCGTGACGAGCGACCAGGTGTGCGCGTGGGCGGCAGCTTCCCCGGCGAGATAGCGGGCGTCCAGTTCCTCGATGGCGGCGTCGAAGTCGTCGAGGTCGAACGAGACGCCCGCCGTGATCCGGTTGTCGGTGTCAACTTCGACGATGGTCAGCAACTCGAGGCCAAACGCTTCGGGATACTGGTCGCCGCCCGATATGCGGGCTCGACTGAGCGCGAGGCGCTCCCCGCGGGTCGCGATGACGAACGATTCGTTGTTCTTGACCCCAACGTCGACGATGGCCCGCAGACTCGCCATCTGGGCATCCCGACCGCGGGTGATGCCGCCGCTTACCACCCGGCGACGATCGTCGTCGCAAATGTCGTCGGCCAGCATCTCCGCCATGGCATCCCAGTCGCGAGCCGCGAGGCACGCGTTGAAGCGGACGTACATTCGACTTGCCGCGTTTTGCAGCCGCGGCGCCGGGCGACTGAGTTCGTCGAAGCGCGCGAGTGCGGCATCGACGTCTGATTCCTCGAAAATCTCGCAGCGGCCGAACACGTCTCCGTCGACGGTGAACAGGACAACATCGCGCCATTCGGCGTCGAAGCCCTCTTGCGACATTCCATGTGCCACGTGGGTGACGACTGCTCCGATGTCGCTGAGCCGATGTACCGCTGCGATGTACATCCTGGTGTCAGGGGAGTCGTCCCAGGCGGCTTGGAGATACGGAACCATGTCGCCGGGCTCGAAAGCTGCACCGCGACGGTGGTCGATGTTCACCCAATCCGGCGTCGTCGGGGCGATCTCGCGTCGGTTCAGAGCGGCGTAGGCGCCCATGATGATTGACCAGGTGTGCGCGTGGGCGGCCGCTTCGCCGGCGAGGTAGCGGGCGTCGAGCTCCGCGACGGCGGCGTCGAAATCTTCGGGATCAAAAGTCACGGTGTGGTTCATCAGGCCGTCGGCGCCGACTTCCACGACACTCAACAGGTCGACGGTGAGCGCCCGGTCGGGATCATCGCTGTCGCGGTAGCTCCTGCGGGTCAGGGCCAGGCGAGACCCTCTGGTCGCGATGGGCCGGATCTCCATTCGCCAACTGCCGGGTGTCGTCTCCAACGTGACAGCAACGACTTTCTGTACTTCTGCACCCTCATGTGTGTCGCGCAGGCCTTTTCGTCGGTCGTCAAGTCGGCTGTCCGCGCTCGTGAGCGCGAACAGCGCAGCCCCGTCACGACGGTTGTATGCGTCGGCGGCGCATGCGCAGGCCCGGGTCGCCGCGTTCTCCAGTTGCCGCGTTTGCGCGCTGAGTTCGTCGAACCGAGCCAGCGCGGCGTCGAGGTCCGACTCGTCGAACATCTCGCAGCGATCGATCCGGGCACCGTCGACAGTCAAGAGTTGGATCATTCGCCACTCGGCGTCAAAGCCTTCTGCCGAAGTGCCACATGAGGCGTGAGTGACGACCGCACCGACGTTGTCGAGGCGATGAACGGCCTCGATGTGCATGCTGAAGTCCGGCGTGACTTCCCGCCACGCGCGGATAACGGCGGTCACGTCGCCGGTCACGAACGGTGTGCCTCGCCGGTGGTCGACGCTGATCCAGTCCTCCGCCGGAAGTTCGTTCCGGCTATATGCGGCGTGGACCTCGCCGATCACCGACCACGTGCGCGCGTGGGCGGCCGCTTCCCCGACGAGGTAACGGGTGTCCAGTTCCGCGAACGCGACTTCGATCTCGTCGAGGTCGAACATGACCGTCGACGCGATTCGCTGGTTGTCGTCGGTCTCGATGATGCCGAGCACATCGGTGTGGAACGCCCCGGGTCGCTGATCGTTACCCGCGAAACGATAACGGCTGAGGACCAGATGTTCTCCGCGAGTAGCGATGACGGCGGACGTCAGGTTCTTGACCCCGACATCGGCGGCGGCCTGCCAGTCGGCGATGACGGTGTCTCTGCCGCGTCGGACTCCGACGCCCATCAGCGGACGACGATCGTCGGTGGCGGTGTCGTCGGTCAGCAGCTCGGCCATCGCATCCCAGTCGCGGGCCGCGAACGCCACCTCGAAACGTGACGCCAAGCGGCTTGCGGCGTTCCCAAGCCGCAGCGTCGGTGCGCTGAGTTCGTCGAAGCGAGCGAGCGCGGCGTCGAGGTCTGACTCGTCGAATACCTCAGTGCGGTTGATCTTCTCGCCGTTGACGGTAAAGACCGCGACGCCGCGCCACTCGGCGGCAAGCCCCTCATGCGACGTCTCCTGCGCCACGTACGTGACGACCGTTCCCATGCCACTCAGTCGATGCACCTGCTCGACATAGATATCGATGTCTTGCCCGGTGTCCCACCCGCCTTGGATGTATGCGGTCACATCACCCGGCCCGAAGGCTATCTCCCGTCGGTGGTCGATATTGACACAATCCGGCGTGGTCAACGGCAGCTCATGCCGGTTGAGTGCTGCGTAACTAGCTGCAACGGTTGACCAGACATCCGAATGGCCGGCCGCTTCGCCGGCCAGATAACGTGCGTCGAGTTCGGCGAGAGCGGCATCGACGGCATCGGGGTCGAACGCGATCCGCGCCACCAGCCGCTCGTCGGCGTCGATCTCGACGGTCTCCAGGCCGTCGATGTAGTACGTCGCCTGATCGTCGCCGGCGCAGTATCGGCTACGGACGAGGAGGAGACGGCTACCCCGGGTGGCAAGCACCTCCGATGTGAGGGTGTGGTTTCGGGTACCAGTGCTGAGAGCCGAAAGTTCGGAGATCGCGGCGTCGCGGCCCCGTCGAACGTCGGAGCCCACCAGCCGACGACGGTCTTCAGTGGACACGTCGTCGACCAGAATTTTTGCGACGGCGTCCCAATCGGACGCCCCGAAATACGCCCGGAACCTCTCGTAGACTCGGCTTGCCGCGTTTTCTGGGCAACAGGGCTGGGGACGCAATTCCTCGAACCGCGCCAGGGCGGCGTCGAGATCTGTCTCGTCGAACATTTCGCAGCGGTTCACCATGTCGCCGTCGACCGTCGTCAAGGCGATCTTGCGCCACTCGCCGGCGAAACCATCGCGCGAAACGCCATGTGCCGTATAGGTGCAGACCGCGCCTAGCTCGCTAAGCCGGTGCACCACCTGGACGAAGATCCGGATGCTCTGGTCGAGATCCCACCCGGCACGGATGTATTCGGGCAGCTCGCCGGACGCGAACGCTGCCGCCCGACGATGGTCGACAGTCACGCACCCGGGCGTCATGGCTGGAAATTCGTGCCGGGTGATCGAGGCGTAGGCACCCGTGATCACCGACCATGTACGTGCGTATGCAGCCGCATCTCCGGCAAGATACCGGGCGTCGAGTTCGGCGATGGCGGCATCGACGTCATCGGCCTCGAATATGACGTGTGCCACGACCTGTTCGTCGGCGTCGATTTCGGCCACATCGAGGAAATCGCCGTGGAAGTCATCGGGGGACTGGCCCGTCGAGGCTCGGCCATGACTCAATGCGAGGTGTTCTCCACGAATCGCGATCGTGTCTACTGTGAGGGTTCCCCCGAGTTCGGCCAGTGCCCTGTTTCCTGCGGTGACGGCGTCTCTGCCTCGTCGGAGACCGGCATTGGCCATTCGACGCCGATCATCTTCGATGATGTTCTGCGCCAAGGCCTTTGACAGCGCATCCCAGTCGTGAGCAGCGCAATTCGCCAGGTTGCGCCGGTATACGCGCGCGGCCGCGTTTTCCAGCCGCGGCGCTGGCCGGCCGAGCTGGTCGAACCGCACGATCGCGGCGTCTAAGTCTGCCTCGTCGAAGACTTCGCAGCGGTTGACCAGGTCGCCTTCAAAGGTGATAACGGTGATCGTTCGCCATTCGGCGAAAAATCCCTCCTGCGAGATACCGCTTGCCGAATGGGTGACGACGATTCCGAAATCGTTTATCCGGTGGACGGCCTCGACGTAGTAGCTGCTCTGCGGTATGGCGTCCCATGCGGCACGCAGGTTTGCGAACAGGTCGCCCGACGGAATTGTGATCACCTGCCGGTGATCGATATTCACCCAATCGGGCGTCGTCGGGAAAAGTTCGCGCCGGTTGAGTGCGGCGATAACCTGAGTAACGAGCGACCAGGTGTGCGCATAAGCGGCAGCTTCGCCGGCGAGGTAGCGGGCATCGAGTTCCTCGAACGCAGCGCCGATATCGGCGCCGTCGAACATGACGTGGGCCGAGATCTGGTTGTCGGTGTTGATCTCGACAACGCCGATCACGTCACCGGAAGGTTCGGCCCAGTCGCAGAGGAGCACCTGGTGACGGCAGAGCACGAGTCGCTCGCCGCGGGTCGCAATGGCAGCCGGTGCGATACTCAAGATCCCGATCTCGGCAAAGGACAGCATGTTGGCGATCTCGGCATCCCGCCCGTACCGCACTCCGGCATTCGCCACCCGCCGACGGTCGTCGGACACAAAGTCGTAATCCAAGGTTCCGGCCATGGCATCCCAGTCGCGGGCGACAAACCGGCCATCGTACTGCTCGAGCAGTCGGGTTGCCGCGTTCTTTGGTAGCCGACTGAGGCGAGCTTCCTCGGATTGTGCGTACACGGCGTCGAGTTCGGCGAGCGCGGCGTCCATGTCGTCGACGTCGAACCAGATCTGCAATGCGACTCGGCCCTGATCGTCGATGCCGTACAACTGGAGAAATTCGTCCTGGGGCGCCCCGGGGCTCTCGTCGGCGGTATGCATTGTTAGTCGCCCCAGAGCCAGCCGCTCGCCCCGCACAGCCATGACTACCCAGGTGACTCGCGCACCGCCGGTCTCGAGGATGAGCCGATTCTGATGTACCCAGTCCGATGGGAGGTCGATCGGCTTGAATCCGACGATCTTCCGGCGGCTCTCGAGAGTGGCATCGGGTGCAAACATCTGCTCGAATTCATCCCAGGACCCGCGATCGACCGCAGCTATTAGGCGGTCGCCTACCCGGACACATGCGGTGTCAAGCGTGATGGCCGGTGCTTCGGTCGGCGCCTCGGCGGGAGGTGCGACGCGCTCTCCAAGAACCAGCCGCGCCATGTCGGCAAGTGCGCCGGCGCCTTTTCGCTCATACAGGCCCAAGGACTGCTCGGCTGCCGCGCGCGCCCCGGCGGTGTCGCCGGCGGCGTTCAACACCGTCGCCAGCGCCAGGCAGGCATCGCCGTGGTCGACCAAGAGGTCGGTGCGCTCGGCCAGGCCGACCGCGGATTGAGCCATCCGCCGGGCCTCGTCGTGCTCGCCGCGACGAGCCAACAGCAGTGCTCGAAGTGTGCGCCAGGAGATCGACGCCTTCAGCGCGTGGCCGGCGAGACGCTCGCTCTCCGAACACAACTCCGCAGCTTCGGCATCCCGGTCCAGCGCAAGGCACGCCCGACCCAGCATCGCGGCGGTCTCGGCGGTGTCGGCGTCCAGGCCCATCCGGCGAAAACCGTGGTAGGCCTTACGTAAATGCGGCTCCGCAGCGCCCGGATCGTCGGCCACCAGCTCGACCATCCCGGCGAACTGCCCAACCTCGAGCAGTGCGTGGCGCAGGCCGAGTTCGTTGATGGTGCGCCGTGCCGAGTCGATCATCCGTCGGGCCGCCTCGGTACGGCCGCGAAATGCCTCCAAGAGGGCCTGGCACCGTGTCGATGTCGCCTCGACCGCAGGCGAATCCGTCGTGATGCGCAGCAGCCGCACCACGTCCAGGCAGCGTCCGCCCGCTCGCGGAACCGGGTTGGGGCCCCACAACGCGGCCAGTGGCGCGTTGGCCAGCACGGCGTTGACCCGCCGGTGCTCACCTGCGCGTCGAGCGGCGGTGAGAGCGTCGTCCAAGGCATCTTCGCAGTCGCCTATCCGCCCGAGGCGGGCAAGGCACCCGGCACGCACGGTGTGCGCCTTGGCTTCTCCCGCCGCATCGGCGATCTCGGCGAGCCTACCGGCGGCCTGCCCAACGGTGACCTCGACGTCGTCCAACCGTTCGGGATGAATCAGCATCGACAGCTGGCCGTCGAAGCAGGTGGCCCACGCCGCCAGTCGGTCCGAATCGACTGTTGCGGCTTGCAATTGCTCGACCGCTCCGGCAGCCGAAGTCACATCGCCCGCGGCCAACAGTGCCTCGCAGCGGGCGATCAGCAGCTCAGCAACCTGCTCGCCGCGGTCGGGCAACTCCTCGTCGATCTCGTCCAAGGCGTGCAGGGCGTGGTCGTACAGATCGGCCGCACCCTCATAGGCCAGGCGGGCCATCGCCTGGTCTGCGGCACGCCGGCAGTACTCGACGGCCTTGGCCGCATTGCCCGCCCAGGCGCATTCGAAGTAGTGATACGCCAATTCGGCGAGCAGGTCGTCGTCCGCACCCGGCTGGGCCTCCAACGTCGTGGCGATGCGCTGGTGCAGCCGCATCCGGCGCACCGACGCCAGCTCGGCAAGCAGTGACTGTCGGACGATCGCGTGGTTGAACCGGTAACGCCCGCCGGGTTCTTCGACGACGATGCCCGCCTGGCGCGCCTCGTCGAACGCGTCGACGAGATCCTTGTCGACCACCCGCTCGACAAACTCCAACGCGAAGTGACTGCCCACGACCGCGGCTGCGGCGAGGGCCTTGTTCGTCTCCGCCGGAAGCCGAGAAAGTCGGCGGCTCACCGCTTCTCGAACACCTTGTGGCAGGGTGCTCGGATCCCAGATGCCGCCGCTTTCGGCGACATGGCGCAGCGCCTGGATCAGGAAGAACGGATTGCCGCCGGTGACCGACGCCAACGCGTGGGCGAGCTCTTCGTCATCGTGTCCGGCCTCGGTGACGTAGGCGGTCACATCATCCTCGTCGAGGCCACTCAGCTGAAGGCGGTCGGCGGTGCCGTCCCGGTGCAGATCGGCGAGCATCGCCGCCAACGGGTGGGAGCGGTCGAGGTCGGTGCTGCGATATGTCGCGACGACCTGTAGGCGGGTGTGGTCACCGAAGCGCAGCAGATGCCGCAGCAGCAACAGTGTGGGTTTGGCCGCCCAGTGCAGGTCATCGAGAATCAGCACGACCGGTGCACTCGCGGAGGCCAGTTCCAGCAGCGCGACGGCGGCGTCGAACAGTGCGTAGCGTTCGGTGTCGGGGTCGGCACGCGGTGGCGCGACCAGATCGGGCAGGACATCGGCCAGCCCGGGGACCAGGGAAAGCAGTGCTTCGAGACCCCGCAGCCCCCGCAGCCGTTTGGGTTCGACGCATGGCACCAGCGAACGCAGGGCTTCGGCGAATGGCTGATAGGGCGCACCGAGATCCTCGTCGGATCGGCCGTACAACACGACGGCGCCGTACTCGTAGGCCTGTCGAGACCATTCACCTGCCAAGCGTGTCTTCCCGATACCCGGTTCACCGGAGATCAGCACGGCGTGAATGCCATCGGTGAGCGTGGTCTGCCAGGCCGACGCGAGTCGCTCCAGCTCGCGGCTGCGTCCCACGAACGGCCCGGGTTCATGCGGCGGTCCCAGCTTCGCCTCTCCTCCGTCGAGCCTCGCTGAACCGCCGGGTTCATGCGGCGGTCCCAGCTTCGCCTCTCCTCCGTCGAGCCTCGCTGAACCGCCGGGTTCATGCGGCGGTCCCAGCTTCGCCTCTCCTCCGTCGAGCCTCGCTGAACCGCCGGGGCCGGTCAGTATCGCGGGAAGGTCGGGCCGCTGCAGCGGAGCATCGCTGGTCTCCTCGGGTCGCTCGGCGGCCTCCAGCCGGAGCTCGAAGACGTGTTCCGGGCGCGGCAGGTTACGAAGCTGGCGCATCCCGAGGTCGGCGAGCATGACGTCGTCAGGCAGTGCGTCGATGACGAGTTCGGCGGTCGCGCCGGAGCACAGGATCTGGCCGCCGACGGCCAGCGAGCGCAGCCGGGCGGCACGGTTGACCGCGCGGCCGAAGTAGTCGCCGTCGCGCAGCTCCACCTCGCCGGTGTGCAATGCGATCCGGATACGCATGGGCTCTCGCAGGGCCCAGGGCTCGTGAAGGATGGCATCTTGCAGTTCCAGCGCGGCGGCGGCCGCCGCTGATGGCCGTTCGAAGACCGAGAACGTGGCGTCGCCCTCGCCGCGCGTCTTGATCAGCCGGCCGCCGCGGGACGTGACGACTTGTTCGGCGAGCTCGTCGTGGCGGGCCAGCGCAATCGCCATCGCGTTCGCATCGGCCTCCCACGCGGCAGTCGAGCCCTCGATGTCGGTGAGCAGAAAGGTCACGGCGCGCGTCACCGGCGAAGGGTGCTGTCCCACCGGGTATTCCAGCGCCGTGTCCTGGGCGACGATCGCGGCCTCGAGGCGCCGGAGTTCCGGGCCGGGGTCGACCCCGAGTTCATCGGCGAGCAGCGAGCGTGCCCGCTGATAGGCACCCAGCGCCTCACCCTGCCGGCCGGCGCGATAGAGGGCGAGCATCAGCTGGCCCCATCGCCTCTCTCGCAGCGGCGCGTCGCCCACCGCGGCCTCGAGCTCGCCGATGAGTTCGGCGGCCCGGCCGGTCGCGAGCAGCGCATCGGCACGGTCCTCGACCATCGCGGCGTGGCCTTCGAGCCAGCGGGTCTTCTCGGACAGTCCTCGGCGCGAATCGGGCAGTTCGGGGGTTCCGCGCCAGAGCGCCAACGCCTCGTCGAAGCTGGCCACCGCCTGGGGGATGTCGCCGCGGGCCACGGCATCCCGGCCCGTCTTGGTGGCGAGTTTGTAACGCGATGCATCGACCTCGGTCGTGCTGAGAATCCAGCCCATTCCCTCGGTGATGACGAAGCCGTCACCCAGTGCCCGGCGCAATGCGGAAATGTGCGTCTGCAGGGCCTTGACGGCGGTACGCGGCGCATCGTCGCCCCACAGCAGATCGATCAGACTCTCGGCCGACACGACGGAGCCGCCGTGTAGGCCGAGCATCGTGAGGATCGCACGCGGTTTGGCGCCCGGGATTGTCACCGGGGCGCCGTCCCGCCGGGCCTGGAGAGGTCCCAAAACCCCCAGCTCCACGGCTTGAATGGTAGTCACGTGACCAATGGTCGGTGGGGCGATTCAACAGGCGGTCAAGGTCGGGTAAAGACGGCTCTCGGGTTCACCCCCGAGTAACAGACCGAAGCCGACAGTAGATTCGACCCCCGCCGGCGAAGGTGTGGAGCAGCGGGCGTTTCAGGCGCCGTGACGGCGCGGGTTCAGACCAGCGCGGTGGCGTCGAATATCCAGGACATGTCTTCGGTTGCGAGGTTCTCGAGGTAGTTGGGTGGTGCGAAGGCCAGCACACTGGAGTAGTCCCAATAGTCCTTCCACACCGTGATTTTCCCGTCGACTACTCGGTGCACGGTGGCGAACCTCAAGGTGCCCCGCTCGCCGGTGGGAAATACCCACGTCTCGGAGTGTTCGTACATGACGTCCGGGCCGTTGGACACCAGTTGGCCGCCGTGGTGCCGGTATTCGGCCAACCGGTCGAACAACAGCCGGAGCCGCTTGACGATGTCCTCGGGCCCGCGGGCCGCGGCTGCCGGCATCGGCATGTCCACGTAAAGGCAATCCGGCGCCAGGAAGGTCTTGAGCGCATCCCAGTCAAATCGGGCCAACGCGTGCCACATGCCCAAGACAACGTCGCCGGTTGCGGTGGTTGAATCCGTCGTGGAGGCGTCCATCATGATGGTCACTGAACCGGGTTGCGAAGCCGGTGTCAATCATCGAGGAGGGAGATCGCAAATGAGCGCGCGCGTGGAGCAGTTGGAATTTCAGGCCGAGGCCCGGCAACTGCTGGATCTGATGGTCCACTCGGTCTACTCCAACAAGGATGCCTTCCTGCGGGAGCTGATCTCCAACGCCTCCGACGCGCTGGACAAGCTGCGACTGGAGGCGTTCCGTAACAAGGACCTGCAGGCAGACACCTCCGATCTGCACATCGAGATCGAGGTGGACAAGGCGGCACGCACCCTGACGGTCCGCGACAACGGCATCGGGATGTCGCGCGATGAGGTGGTGGACCTGATCGGCACCTTGGCCAAATCCGGAACCGCCGAACTGCGCCAGCAACTACGCGAAGCGCAGAACGCCAAGAACGAAGCAGCGTCCGAAGAGCTGATCGGGCAGTTCGGGATCGGGTTCTACTCGGTGTTCATGGTCGCCGACCGCGTCGAGATGCTGACCCACAAGGCCGGCGAGAGCGAAGCCATCCGCTGGGAATCCAGCGGTGACGGCACCTACACCATCGAAGCGGTCGACCCGGGCGAGCAAGCGCCCCAGGGCACCTCGATCATCTTGCACCTCAAACCCGAAGACGCCGAAGACGCCCTGCACGACTACACCGCGGATCCGACGATCCGGGGCCTGATCAAGAAGTACTCCGACTTCATCGCCTGGCCGATTCGGATGCAGGTCGAGCGGGTGAGTCCACCTGTTGAAGAAGGCGGCGAACCGACCGTCACCCTGGAGACCGCGACGCTGAACTCGATGCAGGCGCTGTGGGCGCGCCCCAAAGACGAAGTCTCGCCAGAGGAATACAGCGAGTTCTACAAACACATCGCGCACGCCTGGGATGACCCGCTCGAGGTCATCGCGATGAAGGCCGAAGGCACTTTCGAATACCAGGCGCTGCTGTTCATCCCGTCGCACGCGCCGTTCGACATGTTCAACCGCGACGCGCAGGTCGGCGTGCAGTTGTACGTCAAGCGGGTGTTCATCATGGGTGACTGCGACCAGCTGATGCCCGAATATCTGCGCTTCGTCAAGGGCGTCGTCGACGCGGCGGACATGTCACTCAACGTCTCTCGGGAAATCCTGCAGCAGGACCGGCAGATCAACGCCATCCGGCGGCGGCTCACCAAGAAGGTGCTGTCCACCATCAAGGAGCTGCAGTCGGGCCGCCCCGAGGACTACCGCACCTTCTGGACCCAGTTCGGCCGGGTCGTCAAAGAGGGACTGCTCAGCGACTTCGACAATCAGGAGGCACTGCTGGGCATCTGCTCATTCGCCTCCACGCACAGTGACTCCGAGCCCACCACGCTGGCCGAGTACGTCGAACGCATGAAAGACGGCCAGGAGCAGATCTTCTACGCCACCGGCGAATCTCGCCAGCAGCTCCTGAAATCACCCCACCTGGAGGCGTTCAAAGCCAAGGGCTTTGAAGTGCTGCTCCTGACCGACCCGGTCGACGAGGTCTGGGTGAACGCGGTCAGCGAGTTCGCCGGCAAGCCGCTGCAGTCGACCGCCAAGGGCGAGGTGGACCTGGACTCCGATGAGGAGAAGAGCGCCCACGAGGCCGAACGTAAGGAGCAGGAGAAAGAATTCGCCGACCTGATCGCCTGGCTGGAGCAGACTCTGACCGACCACGTCAAAGAGGTGCGGCTGTCGACCCGGTTGACCGAGTCCCCGGCCTGCCTGATCACCGACACCTTCGAGATGACCCCGGCGTTGGCACGCATCTACCGTGCCAACGGTCAGGAGGTTCCGGTCGGCAAGCGCATCCTCGAACTCAACCCGGGCCATCCATTGATCACCGGTCTGCGGCAGGCGCACGCCGAGCGAGGCGGCGACGCCCCCGGGCTCGCCGAGACCGCCGAATTGCTCTACGGCACAGCGCTGTTGGCTGAGGGTGGGGCGCTGGAGGATCCGGCGCGATTCGCCGAGCTGCTGGCGGATCGGCTGGCCCGAACCATCTGAGCCCGCCTTAGGGCACCAGAACCACTTTGCCGACGTTTTCTCGCGCAGCAAGAATGCGGTGGGCCTCGGCGGCATTCGCGAACGGCACTGCCGCATGCACCACCGGGGCCGCGATGCCGCCCGACAGCGCCTCGGACAGTGGGGTGATCCAGGGTCCGAGTGTGCCGCGATCGTCCCACAGTCGCAGCATGTTCAACCCGATGACGGTCTTGGACTGCTCGATCTGCGTGATCGCATTGAATCCGCGCAGCATCGCCAGCGCCTGCGGCGCCGCCCGCAGCAGGGATCGCTTCTCACCTTGCTGCAGCGACGAAAGGCCGTAGGCCACGAGCCGTCCACCGGGACGCAACAACCCCAACGACCGATGCAGCGACGTGCCGCCGAGCGCGTCGAGCACGATGTCGTAGGGCTGCAGGCCCTTCCACCAGCCCTTGCGGCGGTAGTCGATGGCGCGGTCGATACCCAGCGCGGCGAGCCGGTCATGTTTGCCCGGTGACGCGGTGCCGTGCACGACCGCCCCGGCGGCCTTGGCCAGCTGGATCGCCGCGATGCCGACGCCACCGGCCGCGGCGTGCACCAGCACATGTTCGCCGGCCTGCAGCGATCCGTAGCCGTGCAGCGCGGCCCAAGCCGTCGCGTAGTTCACCGGGATGGCCGCGCCCTCCTCGAAGCTCATCGACGGCGGCAGCACGACGGTGTCCGTGGCGTTGGCGTTGACGATCTCGGCGTAGCCGCCGAAACGGGTGCCGGCCAGCACCCGCTCACCGATGCGGGCCGGGTCGACACCGTCACCGACGGCCTCGATGGTGCCGGCCACCTCGTAGCCGACCACGGCGGGCAGCTTCGGGGCATCGGGATACAGTCCGACCCGCGCGAGGTGGTCGGCGAAGTTCACCCCCGCCGCGCGCACCCCGATGCGCACTTGACCGCCACCGGGCGGCGGAGGGTCGGCGCGGTCCTGGACCTGGAGCACCGATGGGGGGCCGGTTTTGGTGATCACGACGACGCGCATGGGTGCCAGCCTATTGCTCCGAAGGCCATAATCGTCTGCGTGGACGTTCTCGATGAGCTGAACAGGTTGGTGGCGCTGTCGGGCGCGGAGGCGGCCGACTCCGATCCCGCGGTGGCCGAGTTTGCCGAGCAGTTCGGTGTCGATGTCTCGATGATCACCGATTCTCAACGGTCCCGGCTGTGGGAGGCGTTGGGGGAGAGGACCTTCAGCGCTGTGGTGCAGATGTTCATCGCCGACTTCGTGCCGAGGGTGCGCGCCGGTCTCGACGCGCTGGGTGTTCAGGTGGCATGGCCGGACACCAACTCCCAGGATCGCACGGGCAACGTGGCCGACGCATTGTTCAACGGGTTCATGCCCGCCGTCGCCCGGCTGCGGTCCCTGGATCCGGTGACTTCTGAGGTGGTGCGGTTGCGCGGCGCGGCCCAACACAACTGCCGGCTGTGCAGGTCGCTGCGCGAGACGACCGCCCTGAACGCCGGCGGATCTGAGTCGCTCTATGACGACATCGAGCGGTTCGAGGATTCGCCGCTGCTCAGTGAGGTTCACAAGGCGGCGCTGCGCTACGTCGACGCGCTGATCTGGACACCGGGACACATCGACGCCGACGTGGCCACCGGAGTGCGTAGGCACTTCACCGATGAGCAGGCCATCGAGCTGACCCTGGACGTGATGCGCAACGCCGGCAACAAGATCGCGGTGGCACTGGGTGCGGACGCACCCCGGGTGACCGAAGGCACCGAGCGCTACCTGCTCGACGCCGACGGCCAGACCGTCTACGGCTGAACTCGGCCGGAGTGGCGGGCCAAAAAGCCCAGGATGGCGTCGGCGAAGACGTCGTTGCGGTCACCGGCCACCATGTGACCCGCGCCGGCGACATCGACGAACTCCACCTGCGGGAACCGGATCAGGAACTCCTCGGCATTGTCGGCGCTCACCAGGTCGCTGAGCTGGCCACGCACCAGCAGGATCGGCACGCCGCCGTCGAGGATGGTCTGCACCGCGGCGTTGAGCCGGTCGACGTCGTGGATCTCCATCGGCCCGTGATGCTCGGCGCCGCTGATGAACTGCGGGTCCCAGTGCCAGTACCAGCGGTCGCCGCGGCGGCGCAGGTTGGTGGCGAGCCCGGTGAGGTCGGTGGGGCGCGGCCGATGCGGGTTGTAGGCGGCGATCGCGTCGGCGACCTCATCGAGCGAGTCGAAGCCGGACTCCATGTTCTCGGCCATGAACGCCTGCACCCGCTGCGCGCCCGAGGCGTCCATGTTGGGCACGATGTCGACCAGCACCACCGCGCTGACCGTATCGGGCGCCAGTTCACCGCCGAGCAGCATCGCGGCGCATCCGCCCAGTGATGCGCCGACCAGGACCGGGTTCGGCGGCAGGGTGCGCAGCACCTCGTGAATGTCGGCGGCGAAGCTGACCAACCGGTAGTCGCCCTCGCTGGCCCAATCCGATTCGCCGTGGCCGCGCAGGTCGACGGTGACGGCCTGCCAGCCCCGCTCGGCCACCGCGGCAGCGGCGCGACCCCAGGAGCGTCGGGTCTGCCCGCCGCCGTGCAGGAACACCACTGCTCGGGCGTCGGGGTCACCGTGGCGATCGGCGATGATCCGCACATCGCCTGGTGCGTGGGTAACGAAGGTTTCCGAGGTCATCTAAGCATCGTATGACGGTATCGGCATGCGACCATCGTCTGCCCGGGAAAAAGGCTGTTGAGCTGCGGGTTATCGGGGTTACGATGATGTATTCATCGCTTCGGGAGGGCAATCATGGCCCGTCATCTCGCCCTGGTCTACGGGGCACTCAACTACCTGGTCTTTCTGGTTGTCTTTCTGTATGCCGTCGGCTTCGTCGGCAACCTTGTGGTGCCGCGCAGTGTCGACTGTGGCCCGACGACGCCGGTGGGGGCCGCTTTCGTCATCGACGTGGCACTGCTGGGGCTGTTTGCGGTCCAACACAGTGTGATGGCACGCCCGGCGTTCAAGCAGCGGCTGACGCGCGCGGTGCCCCAGTATCTCGAACGCAGCACCTATGTCCTGGCGTCGAATGTGGTTCTGGCCCTGTTGTTTTGGCAGTGGCGGCCGATCCCCGCCATCGTCTGGGACGTGACGACGCCGGCGGTACGGCTGGTGGTGTGGGGCTTGTTCTGGCTGGGCTGGCTCATTGCGTTGGTGTCGACCTTCCTGATCAGTCACGTCGATCTGTTTGGCCTGCGCCAGGTATATCTGGCGTGGCGGGCCCAGCCGTACACCGATGTCGGTTTCCGTGCCCGGTCGCTGTATCGCGTGGTGCGGCATCCGCTCATGCTGGGCTTCGTGATCGCATTCTGGGCGGCGCCCACCATGACCGTCGGCCATCTGCTGTTTGCGGTGGCGACCACCGGCTACATCCTGATCGCGACGCAGCTGGAGGAGCGTGACCTGATCGCCGCACTGGGCGACCGGTACCAGCAGTACCGTCGCCAGGTGCCGATGCTGGTGCCCGGCGCGTTCAGGCGAACGGCGCCACGGCGAACCGGCCCCACGCCAGGAGCGCGAACACAGTGATGAAGGCGATGTCGCCGGCCATATAGCCCCACTCGTTGCGGCGCAGTCGGGTTGTGGCGGCGCCGGACATGAACAGCATCAGGCCGCAGGCGGCGATCGGCCCCAGCAGTGGCGCCACCCCGACCGCCGCTGGAAGCACCAGGCCGATCGCGCCGATCAGCTTGATGGTGCCGATGGTCTTGAGATGACCGTTGTCGAAGTCATCGACCCAGTGCTGGTTGGCGCCCAGCGCCCGGTACTTCTCCCGCGGAAGCAGCAGCAGGGCTGCGCCGCCGATGACGAATCCGGTGGCGAGGATGCCCGCGATGATCCACAGGGCGGTGTTCATGGCGTACTCCTTGTCGTTTGTGGTTACCCCGGTCGGGTGGGGCCCGTCATAGCTGTGACGGACCGACACCACGAGAGGTAACCGATGACGACCGAATCACAGCTGGCGCGGGATTTCGAACGGCAGCGTCGTCGCCTGCTGGCGGTGGCGCATCGGGTGCTGGGCTCGCGTACCGACGCCGAGGACGCGGTGCAGGAAGCATGGCTGCGGTTGTCCCGTCAGGACACCGACGCGATCGACAACCTGCCCGGGTGGTTGACGACCGTGATCAGCCGCATCTGCATCGACACGTTGCGTTCGCGGGCCGCCCGGCCCGAGGTCTCGATCGGTACCGAGCTCCCCGAACTGGTGGTGACCGAGGACGACGACACTCCCGAGCACACTGCGGTGCTGTCGGATTCAGTGGGGCTGGCATTGCTGGTGGTGCTGGGGGCGCTGCGTCCCGACGAGCGCCTGGCGTTCGTGCTGCACGACATGTTCGCGGTGCCGTTCGCCGAGATCGGCCCGATCGTCGGGAGATCGGCCGATGCCGCCAAGATGCTGGCCAGTCGGGCGCGCCGCAAGGTCCAGGAGGTGCCCGCGCCGTCGGGGGATCGGCATGCCCGGCGCGAGGTGGTCGACGCGTTCCTGGCGGCCGCGCAGGGCGGGGATTTCGGCGCATTGTTGCGGGTGCTCGATCCCGATGTCACCTGGCGCCAGCAGACGGCCAGGGGGGTGACGGTCACGACCGGGTCCGACGCGGTCGTCGAAGTCGTTCGCCGCGGCCGGGGGGCGCGCTTCACCGCGCGTCGGGTCCTGGTCAATGGCGAGCCCGGAATCCTGGGCTGGGGTCCGTCCGGCCGGCCGCTGAACCTGATGGCGTGTACGGTGCGTGACGGTCGCCTGGTGGGCATCGTGTCGATCGCGGACCCGGTCCGGCTGGCTGGGATCGATCTGCCCGCGCCCCCGGATGTGGCCGGGCGATAAAGTCGTGATCGCCAGTTGGCACCGGGGGCGGTAGCTCAGTCGGTTAGAGCCGCGGACTCATAATCCGTTGGTCGCGGGTTCGAGCCCCGCCCGCCCCACTTTGCTTCTATGACTTCGGTTGATCCTTGACACTGCCTGAATGAGCTTCCGAATGCCACCCACAACAACGAATCGACGCACAGAAGAACTGCACGGAAGCGCACAAAGACGGCCGCTACAACATTGCGCAGGACGACAATGCCTATTCGTCCAAGCTTGACCGGGACGGCGACGGCCTGGCGTGGGAGCCCAAGCCGTAATGGGGCTCTTCCGGTCAGTGCACTGTCAAGACCTCATCCGCCAAACCAGACATTGAACAGAGCCTGAAACAACTCGTCGGTGGAAAGTGTCGGAATCTCGTTGATCGTGGTCATGCCGTCGACAACCGTGGTAGCCGAGTCAATCTGGTCTGCGGTCAACCCGAGGTAGGCACTGTGCAGTCCCAGCCCGAAGAGCAGCTGCTCCCAATTGGTGCCCCCCAACAGCAGGTCCAGCCAACTCTTGGTCACGTCCGCTACGAAGACGTCGCCGTTGATGTTGAAAATCTCGGTGGGGTAGAGGTTGGTCGGGACGGAAGCGGCGTTGGCGCCCAGCATGACGAAACGCAAAGCGTCAGTGGGAACGCCCGCATCCATGAGTTGCTGTTCGGACAAGGCGGCCACGAGGCTGCTTTGCGAGTAGGTGAAAATTGTCAGCGGATCGCTGCACACACCGGTGGCGTCACAGCCCATGTCGCCGGCATGGTAGTCGGCGAGGATCTGGTTGACCAGGATGGACTGGCCCTCCGGGACGCTCTGGAAGAAATTGAACGTGTTGGGCAGAGTCAGCGCCAGGGTCGAGTCCGTAGTGCCCTCGTATCCCAGGGGATTGAGGTACAGATCCATCCCGCTGCTGATGTAGCTGGCGGGCGGTGTCGGGATGCCGGTCGGTCCCAGGACCAATGCATCCGTTGAGCCGTCGAGGAATTGGCGATTGTCGAAGGTATAGGATTCGGCGTTGGCAGCGGCCGCCCACATGAGGGCGGCACCGCACAGCACGGCACCGATGATCATTTTCTTCATGGCTCCACCTTGAGCGCAAGTTCACGGATGATTTGGGGGATGACGCCGAGCCGAATCTGCTGGGCGCACGAATTCAGTAGCCAGCGCCCTGCCCTCCGGCAGGTATCTGGCGTGCGCTGTAGTACCGGTTGTCGACGTTGAAAATTATTGCAGTCGGCGAAAATTTCGTCTCCGGAATCGAAATATTCGCCGGTAAAAATATGTGCCGGTCAAAGGATCTCGCGCCGGCAGTCCACGTGCATCATGCGGCGCGGAATAAGTGAACGATGCGTCCCACGTCTCAGTGGAGACAAGTGTCACGATGTCGCTTATTGCGCACACGCTGTCTACTGAAATTGCGCCCGAGCGGACTTCGGTCAGGGTCAACCCGGAAGGCCTTGTGCAGTTCGGGTCCGTACCTCTGGCCGCGCGGTGGGGCCCCGCAGATGCCGACACCGACAACCGTGCCATTGACAAATGGCGCAATCACTGGTGTTGTATCTGCCGTGGCAGAACCTGACGGCCGTGAACTCCCGGACGTGCCCACCGGCGCACCACTGCGTGCGCGGGCGGCGGCCGCCATCACGCGATGGACGCTGCGGCGGCTCAACAACGCCATTCCGATGAATTCTCCGGGCATAGCCTTCGCGCGCGGACTGATCGCCACCATCATGGGGACCTTCGGGTCGATGCCGGCCGGGACCAGGATCGTTCCCGTGCACGACGCGCCGGTGCGCGGCGAGTGGGTACTCGGGCCGGGCGTCGAGTTCGGCGGGCGGGCCGGCTACTACGTGCATGGCAGTGCCTACGTGATCTGTTCGGCGCGCACTCACCGCAAGCTGGTCGCCCGGCTCTCGCAGGCGACCGGCATGCCGATGTTCTCGGTGGACTATCGGCTGGCTCCCGAGCACCCCTTCCCGGCTGCGGCTCAGGATGTCGAGGCCGGATACCGGTGGCTGCTGGCCCAGGGCTATTCCGCGTCCGACATCGTGATCTGCGCTGATTCTGCCGGCGGCCACCTGACCTGCGACATGTTGCTCACCCATGTAGGCGAACCGGCCTTCGCGCCGGCCGGCGTCGTGCTGTTCTCGCCGCTGATCGACCTCACGTTGGGCCTGGCCCAACAGCAGGAGGCGGCTCAGCCCGACCCGGTGATATCGGCGGCTGCGGCGTGCCGGCTGGTGGCGCTCTACACCGACGGCCAAGATCCCGCCGACGTGCGGCTGCGCCTTGACTTCACCGCCGCGGATCGGCTGCCGCCGTTCCTCACCCAGGTGGGCGGATTCGAGATGCTCAGCGCCGACGCGCGGTACCTGGACGCCGAGATCCGGCGGGCCGGCGGGGTGAGCACGTTGGAGGTGTGGCCCGGGATGGTCCACGTCTTCCAGGCCCTGCCGCGACTGGCCCCGGAGGCCAAGCCCGCGCTGCGCCGCGCAGCGGCGTTCATCGCCCAGAGCTACGCCGACACCCGATCTGATGAACTCGAGGAGACCTGCTGATGTTCGGAATCGACACCGTGTTGTCCCTGTTCCGCAGTAACCACCGGCGAACCGCCGTCGCCAAGGCCGTGGTCACCGGCGCCGGCAGCGGCATAGGGCGGTCCTTCGCCCTGGAACTGGCCCGCCGCGGCGGCGACGTCATCTGCGCGGACATCGACGCCGAGCGGGCTGCCGAGACGGTGGCGCTGATCGAGCAACTGCCCACCGGCTCAGGGCACGCCGTGCAGTGCGACGTCTCCGACCGCGGCGCGATCGAACGCCTCGCCGCTCAGGCTCAGGAGATCTTCGGCGGCGCGCCGGGCTTGGTGATCAACAATGCCGGCGTTGGAGTCGGCGGAAAGCCCGTCGGCGACATCGGTTTCGACGACTGGGACTGGGCGCTCGGGATCAATCTGTGGGGCGTGGTCTACGGCTGCGAGGTCTTCACTCCGATCCTGCGATCCGCCGGCCGTGGCGGAATCATCAACGTGGCCTCGGCGGCCGGATTCGCCGCCGCACCGTCGATGGCGGCCTACAACGTGTCCAAGGCCGGCGTGATGTCGCTGTCGGAGACGCTCGCCGCAGAACTGGACGGCACCGGCATCGCCGTCACCGTGCTGTGCCCGACGTTCGTGAAAACCAACGTCTTCACCGACGGCCGGATCACACCCGGCTCGATGAACCTCAGCCAGCAGCTGGCCCGCTGGACCGGATTGTCCGCGGACGACGTCGCGGCCCGGACCCTGGACGCCCACGACGACGGCCGGCTGTACGTGGTGCCGCAGTTCGACGCCAACGTCATCTGGCACATGAAGCGGCACTTTCCCGAGCTTTACGTCCGCGGCGCCGGACTGCTCGGCCGCGTGCTGCCCCAGAACTGAACTCCGAGAAATCGACTCGCGAAAGGAACCAGGCGATCATGGCGATGAATCTGGAAGAGATGCTTCAGAAGATCAAGGACAAGCAGTGGGCTCTGGTCGACATCGACTGGGATGCACCGGGAGCCGACCTGATCGAGCCCGAACTGTGGGCCAAGCTCAAGCCGTTCATGACCGACCTGATGTGGATCGAAAACGTCGGCGCTCGCGGCTTCGCTGCACTGGCCAAGAAGGCCCCCACGCCCACGCTCAAGAGCATCTACGAGCACTTCCACGCCGAGGAGCAGAAGCACGCGAACGCCGAGCTGGCCCTGATGCGCCGGTGGGGCATGCTCGACGACGACGAGGTCCCGCCGCCCAGCGTCAACGTCCAGCTGGTCATCACCTGGCTCGACAAGTTCTCCGACAGCATGTCGCTGTCGATTCTGGGCACCGTCATCCCGATGCTGGAGGTGGCACTCGACGGCGCGTTGATCAAGTTCATCACCGATGAGGTCCAAGACCCGGTGGCCCAGGAAGTGTTCAAGCGGATCAACTCCGACGAGTCGCGTCATCTGGCTGTCGACTTCGAGGTGATGGATATCCTGGGCCACGCGAACCTGCGCAAGCTGGCGGTCGAGTTCGTCGGCAGCTGGATGAATCCCGCGCTGCTGATCGGCACGCTGAGCTATTTCCCGCTGCTGAACAAGATGCGCGACAACATCGTGGCGATGGGTGTCGACGAAGAACGCCTATATCAGGCGATGCGCCGCTTCCGGAATGTCGGTGAGCGCAGCGCTTTCGTCCGGCGGGTGCCGATGTACCAGTTCATCTCCTGGCACGGCAAGAAGGTGATCGACCGGACCTCCAAGTACCACTGGCTGGCCGACTCCCTGGTCGCGATCACCGGCGTGATCCCGCCGGCGCTGGTGCACAACACCCCGACCTGGTCAGACGCACTGACCTACGAGCCGGTCGCGTAAGTAAGAGGGACGATCACTGTGACTATCTCAACAGCCATCATCGGCGCCGGATTCGCCGGAGTCGGCGCCGCGATACGCCTCAAAGACCAGGGCATCACCGACTTCGTGATCCTCGAACGCGATTCGCGCGTCGGCGGAACCTGGCGGGACAACACCTACCCCGGCGCGCAGTGCGACATCCCGTCGAGGCTGTACTCCTACAGCTTCGCCCGCAACCCTGAGTGGTCGCAGACCTACTCCGGTAGCGCCGAGATCCTGGGGTACATCGACACCATGGTGGAATCCGCCGGGATCGAACCCAACATCCGGTTCGGGCACAACGTGACCGGTGTCGAATACGACGCCGAGGCGGGGGAGTGGAGCATTCGGCTGGCCCGCCGCAAGCCGCTGCGGGCCCGCAATGTGATCGTGGCGTCCGGCCCGTTGTCCAATCACAGCTTCCCGAACATCCCGGGCATCGAGACCTATGAAGGCAACAAGATCCACAGTGCCCGTTGGGATCACGACTACGACTTCACCGGCAAGAAGGTGGCCGTGATCGGCACCGGATCCAGCGGTGTGCAGATCATCCCGGAACTGGTCAAGGTCGCCAAGTCGGTCAAGGTGTTCCAGCGCACGCCGGGCTGGGTGCTGCCGAAGCTCAACACGTCGACCGGTGACCGGCTCAAGCAGCTCTACAAACACGTCCCGCTGGCGGAGAAGCTGATGCGTTCGGCGTGGTTCTGGGGGCATGAGTCGGTGGCTCTCGGCGTGGTTTGGGACACCCCACTCACCCGGCTGGTCGAGGCCCTGAGCGTCGCCAATCTGCGGCTGCAGGTGAAGGATCCGTGGATGCGTCGCCAGCTGACGCCGGACTTCTCGGCCGGATGCAAGCGGCTGTTGATGACCAGCGACTACTACCCGGCGCTGCAGGCGGACAACTGCACACTGGTGACCTGGCCGATCGCCAGGTTGTCTCCCAAGGGAATTCGCACCGTAGAGGGGATCGAGCACCAGTTCGACGCGATCGTGTTCGCCACCGGCTTCGACGTCTCCAAGGCGGGCACCCCGTTCCCGGTGACCGGGCTCGAAGGCCGGGATCTGGGCTCGGAGTGGAGCGGCGGGGCATACGCCTATCGCAGTGTGGCGGTGTCGGGATACCCGAACCTGTACTTCACCTTCGGGCCCAACTCGGGGCCGGGCCACAACTCGGCGCTGGTGTACATGGAAGCCCAGATCGACTACATCGTCGAGGCGATCGCCAAACTGCTGCGGTTCAACTGGAAGTCGCTCAACGTGCGGCCCGAGGTCCAGGCCCGGCACAACCAGGAGATCCAGCGGCGCCTGCAGTCCACCACCTGGAATTCCGGCTGCCAGAGCTGGTATCTGACCGATGACGGCTTCAACGCCACCATGTTTCCGGGTTTCGCCACCCAGTACGTCAACCAGCTCAAGGAAATGGATCTGCACGACTACACGATCACCGAGGCGAAGACGGCCGGTGACCCGGTGTTGACGGCATAGGGTCGCGCTGGTGACCGAGTACCGCATCGACGACCTTGCGCGGGAGGCTGGAACGACCACCCGCAATGTGCGGGTCTACCAGGAGAACGGCCTGCTTCCCCGGCCGCTGCGCCGGGGCCGGGTGGCCATCTACACCGACCGGCACCTGGGGCAGTTGCAGGCGATAATCCGTCTGCTCAGCGAGGGTTTCACGGTCAAGCACATCTTGAAGTTCTTGACCGGTCTGCAGCGGGGTGAGGCCCTGGCCGAGGTACTCGATCTGGCCGATCTGAGCGAGTTGGTGACCGCGCCGTGGTCGCACCCGGTGTCGCAGACCATGGCTCTCGATCAACTGGAGGCGCGCCTGGGGCGCCTCGACGCGCCGATGCTGCGTCGGCTGGTGAGCGGCGGCGTCATCGAGGCGACCGACACCGACGGCGTCTACCGGGTGATCGACGTGCGTCAGGTCGACGACTTTGCCAAGCTGGTCTCGCGCGGGCTGCCGTTGGCAATGATCCTCAAAACCATGACCGCGGTGGACAAGAAGCTCGATGACGCGGCCGCGGCGCTGACCCGCTCCGGTCACACCGAGGTGGTCCGGCAGCGCGGGAAAGGGTGGCTGCCCAGCAACGACAACGAACTCGCCTGGGCCGCAGACCTGGTCGACACCATGCGCCGGGTGGCGCGCCGCTCCGCGCACGCGAGTCTGGACCGGGCGTTCGACACCGCGGTGCGCGCCGAATTGCGGCACTACCAGGAAGCCGGCAAGGAAGTTTGACGACGGTGCGGGATCGGGTACTCCGAGGCATGCCCCGCATCATCGAACTGCATCGCGCGCTGCTGGACCGCATTCTCGGTGGCGCGGCGACCGCGCCGGTCGGGCTACGGCGCGCCGCCTTCGACAACACCGGACTCGACGAACCGATGGCCACCCTGGTCGACAAGGTGGCGCACCACTCCTACCGGGTGACCGACGGTGACGTCGCCGCCGCGCGCGTCGCCGGCCTGAGCGAAGATCAGATCTTCGAGGTGGTGGTGTGTGCCGCCGTCGGGCAGGCGACCCGGCAGTACGCCGGGGCCATGGCCGTCCTGGCAGGGCTAACCGAAGGACCGGGACAGCGATGAGGCTGGCGATCCTCGACCACGGACACCGACCGGGCACCAAAGTGCTGCTGGGCATGATCCGGCTGGTGTCACGACAGCCCGTCGTCGACGCCGTCAAACTGGCGTTCTACCGCCGCGAATTCTATGGCGCCGGTCCGCTCACCCAGGAGGCGATGCGCGGCCCGTCGGCGTGGAGCATCGGAGAACGTGAACTCATGGCAGCCTATGTGTCCCACGTGAATTCCTGCCCGTTCTGCGTCGCCGCGCACACCGCCACTGCCAATCTCTGTTACCGCGATGACGCGACGGCCGCCGCCACGCTCGCCGACCTGGAGACCGCCCCGATCTCAGAGCCGCTGCGCGCGACGCTTCGCCTGCTGGGCAAGCTCACTCGGGAGCACCGTGTCGACGCCGACGACATGCGCGCCGTGCTGGCGGCCGGCGTCACCCCCGAACAGATCCGAGATGCCTTGGCTGTCAGCCTCGCCTTCAATATCACCGACCGGCTGGCCAACGCCTTCGGCTTCGAGGTGGCCGGCCCGGCGGCGATGGCCGCCGGCGCCCGGCATCTGGTCAAGCGCGGCTACGGGTAGGCGCCTGGTTCTTCGGAGCTTTGCAGCTCATCGAAGCGGGCGAGTGCGGCGTCGAGGTCGGACCCTTCGAACAACTCGCTGCGGTCGATCAGACCATTGTCGAAGGTCAGCACGTGGATATCACGCCACTCGGCGTCGAAGCCCTCTTGTGAGATCCCGTGCATCACATGGGTAACGACAGCTCCGATATTACTGAGCCGGTGTACCGCCGCGATGTAGAGCCGAGTGTCAGGCGAGTCGTCCCATGCCGCTTGGATGTAGGCGATCACGTGGCCGGAGGTGACGGCTGCCCCGCGACGGTGGTCGATGTTCACCCAGTCGGGTGTCGCGGGGTTTGGCGCCCGGAATCGTGACCGGCGCACCATGCTGCCGGACCTGGAGAGGCCATAAAACCCCCAGCTCCACGGCTTGTAGCGTACTCATGACACCCATCGTGGGTGAGGTGATTCAACGCGCGGTAAAGATCGATTAAAGGTCGTTGCTGATCATTCCGGTGCGGCACTGAGCAGGACTAGACTCTTGAGTTCATGGCTATCCGGCGCGCGGTGCTGGTCATCGCCGACATCGGCGGCTACACCGCCTACATGAATTGGAACCGGATGCATCTGGTGCACGCCCAGATGGCCGTGGCCGCATTGCTGGAGTCGGTCATCGACGCCGCCAAGGGCATGAAGCTGGCGAAGCTGGAGGGTGACGCGGCGTTCTTCTGGGCGCCCGACGGTGACGCCCAGGAGTTGGTCAGCGAGCGGGTATCGCGAATGCATCAGGCGTTCCTGAATAAGCGGGCTCGTATCGAGAACGGCCGCGGTTGCCGCTGCGAGAGCTGCGAGCAGTTGAAGAACCTGTCGCTGAAGTTCGTTGCGCACGAGGGTGAGGTTGCCGAGCAGAAGGTCAAGCGCCGCAGCGAACTTGCCGGCGTGGACGTCATCCTGGTGCACCGGATGCTCAAGAACCAGGTACCGGTTCCCGAGTACGTGTTGATGACCGACGTCGTCGCGCAACGGCTCGACGAGCCCGTCCGTGCGGCGTGCACGGCGCTGGTGCATGACTTCGAGGGGCTGGGCCAAACGCCGACGTACTACCTGGATCTGGCGAAGTCAGCGGTAGAGCCACCGGCGGATGCCATGGGGTTGGCCGACAAACTGAAATTCCGCTGGAATGCGCTGCCGTTCGTGGTCGGAGCCAAACAGCCCGGCGCGGGATTCCGCAGCCTGGGCCGTGGCGCGGCCGAGCATGCCGTGGGCTGAGGAATCCGGCGCAGCTAGACCTGGGTACGCCGGACCGAGGAAGCGCTCCACCATGTTGCGTTGGGCCGCTGGATCACTGAGCGGCCAACACCACAGGGCTAGAAGCACCCGGACTGCAGATTCGCGGCTGCTGCTGTTGTGGGGTGCGGCCAACCGTGACTCGAAGCAGTTCGCCTCGTCTCACGAGTTTCGCCTCGACCGCAGCGGCGCCAGGAACCACCTGGCTTTCGGCAGGGGAGTACTACAGCTTTCCGGCGACGAAGTCAGCTGCCTGGTTGACCATGCCTGACGAGATATACGCGCCGGCCAGGTGTTGCGGCCAGTTCTCTTCCCAGGTGTTCGGGTCGGCCGGGTTGCAGATCGGGTCGGCGCCATGACACTGCTCGATGGTCCGATCGTTGTAGACCGGGCTGAAGTTGGTGATGGGGCCGACCCATTGGCTGCCGTTGCCGAAAAGTGCAACCGCGGCGATGTGCTCGTCGGCGCCCGGCGGCAGGGGATTGGTGAAGCCGAACGCCGAGAAGGGGACAGCGAGCACCACGTCGGTGACTGCGGCACCCAGCGAGTAGCCCCCGGGAACGATGCGGGTGTTGGGACAGCCGTTGATGGTCTTCTGGATGTGGGCGCTCATGTCGTTGGCACCCTGGTCGACCTGATTGTCGGCGGGGTAGTTGACCGCGTACACACTGACGTTCTTGGAGGTTTTGGCGCGCAGGGCGCTGACGAACGCATTGCCGACCGCTCCGGCCCCGGGCGATTCCAGACGCCCACGGGCGAACACCACCTCGGCGTCGGGGCAGGCCGCGCCGGCCGGTGCAACGGTTCCGGCGGGAATCACGATCGGGGCGGTCAGCAGCACTGCCGCGAGCACGGTGCCTCGACCTGCGAGTCTGAATGTGCGGGCCCGGGAATCACTCACGACGGGGATTTTAGTGATCGGTGCTCACCCTGTCGCACCGAGCGTCAGCCGATTCGGGACTGTTCGAGATATGCCGCCAGCGCGTTGGTCAATCCGCGGCGGGCTTCGTCGAGGTCGGCGTATGAGCCGAGTTGACGTTCGGAGACCAGCCCGCGCATCGCGCCCGGGATGAGCGCGGCGACCTCCCGCACCCGCTGCGGGTCGACGCCGAGATCGGCGAACGCGTGGTGACAGGTCTGCAGCCAGCTGCGGCCCCAGGAGAACAGTTCGGCGGCGGTGCGCGGATAGAGCCGTTCCAGCTCGCGATGGTCGCGGGGCAGCGCGGCCCGCAGATTCTCGATGGCGCGCGAATCCTGCGACGCCAGGCCGTCATAGAGGGTGTCGATGATTCCCGCGACTCGATCTCGCAGCGGCGCATCCGATTTCACCCCGGCGAACGCCGACATCGCCGCGTCGCGGCGCTCTGCGGTGCGGTGCAGCACCGCCGCCCAGAAGCCGTCGACATCGCCGAATTGGTACTGCACCGCGCCCCAGGTGGCACCGCTCTCCTTGGCTATCCGGCTGGCCGACACCGCGCCCGGGTCACCAGTGGCCAGTGAGCGCACCGCGGCATCCAGCATCGTCTCGCGGGTCGCCTGCCCCCGCTTGTTGCTGCGCCGCGCCGCCGGTTGAGTCATTTGCGAAAGTCTAGCAATTGTTTCATAGTGCCCGCTATGATTCCTGCGAGCGACAACCGGCGAGAGGATACGCAGACATGGCCAAACCGCCACTGTCGATGAAGCCGACTGGCTGGTTTCAGGTCGCCTGGTCCGACGAGATCGGGATCGGCGACGTCCACACCATGAAGTACTTCGGCCAGGAGATGGTGGCCTGGCGTGCAGAGTCCGGCAGGCTCACCGTGATGAACGCCTACTGCGAGCACCTCGGTGCGCATCTGGGCTACGGCGGCACCGTCTGCGGTGAGGTGCTGCAGTGTCCGTTTCACGGATGGCAGTGGAATGCCCAGGGCCGCAACGTCTGTATCCCGTATCAGGACAAGCCCAATCGCGGCCGTCGCATCGGCACCTACCCGGTGATCGAGCGCAACGAGTCGGTCTACATCTGGCACGACGTGCACCGGCGTGAGCCGTACTTCGATCCGCCGGATGTGTTCGCCGACTTCGACGACCGCAGCGCCGCGGACTACTACCCGCAGCGGCGGCTCTACCGCCAGGCCCTGGAGCTGCACCCGCAGTACGTCTTGGAGAACGGCGTGGACTTCGCTCACTTCAAGTACGTGCACCGCACCCCGATCGTGCCGGTGTTCACCCGCCACGACTTCGCGCAGCCGGTGTCCTACGTCGACTTCACCATCACCTTCGAAGGAGACGACGGCCAGAGGATCGAGGACGTCAACAGCGGCGTGGAGGCCATCAACGGCGGCTTGGGCGTTGCGGTGACCAAGAGTTGGGGCATGATCGACAACCGCACCATCTCGGCGATCACTCCCGTCGACGAATCCACCTCCGACGTCCGGTTCATGGTCTACATCGGCCGCACACCGGCCGTCGGTTCAGCGCGGCTCGACGGAGGAGAGGCGAAACTGGGACCGCCGCATAAACCCGCCGATCCCGCCCGTGCCGACGCCAGAGCCAGCGAATTCGGGCAAGAGGTGATCCGCCAGTTCGAACAGGACATCCACATCTGGTCGCATCAGCGCTATTCGGATCCACCGGCCCTGGCCACCGCCGAGTACGAGGGCTTCACCGCAATCCGCCAGTGGGCCAAGCAGTTCTATCCCGACGGCATCGGCGGAAGTGCTGCCGAGGTCGCTGAAGCCACTGCCCAGAAAGGCTCCACCGCATGAGCACATCCGTCGCACCCGTCCGCGTGTTCCAGGTCGCCACCGGCAACGTCGGCAAGGAGATGATCAAACGGATCGCCACTCGGCCCGACCTAGAACTGATCGGCGTGCACTGCTACTCGCCGGACAAAGTGGGCAGGGACGCCGGCGAGTTGGCCGGCATCGCCCCCAACGGGGTGATCGCGACCGGCAGCGTCGAGGAGATCATCGCGGCCAAGCCCGATGTGGTCACCTTCCACGGCGTGTTCCCCGACGAAGACCTCTACGTCGCCGTACTGGAGGCGGGCATCAACATCGTCACCACCGCAGACTGGATCACCGGCTGGCACCGCGACCACAACCACCCGCATCCCTCGGGCAAGCCTGTGACACAACTACTTTCCGAGGCGTGCGAGAAGGGCGGTGCGACCTTCTACGGCACCGGGATGAACCCCGGTCTCAACCAGATTCTGGGTGTGGTGTGCGCGGCTGATGTCGCCGAGATCGAGAACATCACCACCATCGAATCCGTCGACGTGTCGTGTCATCACTCCAAGGAGACCTGGATCGAAGTCGGCTATGGTCAGCCGGCCGACGACCCGGAGATCCCGGCCAAGCTGGAAAAGTTCACCCGGGTCTTCGCCGACAGCGTCCTGATGATGGCCGACTGTTTCGGCCTGACGCTGGACGAGGTGACGTTCGGCTACGAGCTGGGCGTGTGCACCGGGGACGTCGACCTGGGCTGGTACGCGCTGCCCAAGGGATCGTTGGGCGGCAGCTACATCAAGTACCAGGGCATGGTCGACGGCGTGCCGCGCATCGAGACGCATCTTGAGTGGCAGATGACGCCGTTCACACAGCCGAACTGGAATATCAAGGGCTGCTATATCACTCGGGTCAGCGGCGACCCGTGCGTCTACAACAAGCACATGATCTTCCCCAAGCCCGGCTTGGACCTGTCGGATCCGGACAACTTCGCCTCGATCGGCATGACGGTGACCGGCCTGCCCGCCCTCAACGCGATCACATCTGTTGTGGCCGCCAGGCCGGGTTTGCTGACCAGTGCTGACCTGCCACTGCGAGGATTCGCCGGACGCTTCAAGCTCTGACGCGCGTCACCTACGGCATCGGGGTTCCGGCACTGCCTTCGGTGATCGGGGTGCCCGCGCTTCCCGACGGCGGTGGCGTCGCCGGCACCGGACGGGAGGGGCGCTGCGCCGGAGCCTGCTGCGCGGGCGCTCGATGACTGCTGCCACCGCCGGACGTCGGAGCCTGCTGCTGCGGCTGCTGCCGGGGCGCCTGTTGCCGTGGTGCGGCCTGCGGTGCCGGAGCCGGTGTCACCCAGCGGATCAGGTCGGCACCGCCGGCCTGGTACACCAGGCTGTTCGGGGCGTCGCCGGTCACGTCGAAGTAGACCTTGCCGCTGGTCTTCTGGCCCTGCGTGAGTCCGGTGGGCATGATGCCCTGCGCCGTGGGCACCGTGAAAAGTGCCTGGTAGTTCTGGCCGCTGGCCGAACGGGCGCTGAGGTTGGCGATGATCGGGAAAACCGTGCCCGCAACCGCCTCGTCGGTGGCGGTTGCCTCCCACAGTGTGCCGCGCGGCTGGTAGGGAATGGAATCCGAGCTGGGCCGCAAATCGCTGATCGTCCAGCCGCTCACGCCGGGCCCCTCGGGCACCGTGGCCTGGGTGCCGATCGGATGGGTTGCCGGCGTCGGTGCCGGGTCCGGCTCAGCGCCGGCGATCCCCGTGCCGAGGACACCGGCGGTGGCCAATGCTCCCAGAGCCAAGGCGGTCGAGATGGACTTCATCGGTCTGACTCCTCTAAGCGTTTTTCATCCCGGTGGCGTACGTGTCCAAGTGCTGAATCATTACGGGCTGCCTGCCAGGCTACCCAGAATGACTCCGGCCCGGCACCCGCAGAAAGCGGGAGCCGGGCCGGAGTTCTACGGCGTAAGGGGTTACGAACCGGAGCTGTTCGCAGCGCCCGCCACGGCGGCACCCGACGAAGCGGTGCCGGTCGAGGGGACCGGGGTGCCCTGATTGCCGGCCGCCGCCGGGGTGCTCTCCGCGCTACCCGCCGCCGGGGCGCCTGCGGTCTCCGCGGGGATCGGGGTGCCGGAGCTGGCGCCCGCCGCCGGGGCCGACGCCGCCGGGGTGCCCGACGAGCCTTGCCCCTCCGGGGCCGAGGCCACCGGGGTGCCTGCCGAAGGGGTGCCCTCGGAGCCGGCAGCCGGGGTGCTCTCCGCGCTACCCGCCGCCGGGGTGCCCTCAGCGCTACCTGCCGCCGCCGGAGTACCCGCCGCCTCAGCCGGTAGCGGAGTGCCCGAGCTGCCCGCGGCCACCGGGGTGCCCTGGCTGCCGGTCGTGGCCGGTGCGTCGGTCTTCGGGCTGCCGACGGTGGCCGGCGCGGGCTTCGGGGCGGTGGCCGCCGGGGCTGACGTGCCGCGCGGGGCGGCGGCCGGAGCCGGCGAACCGCCGCCGGTCGGTGCGGCCGGAGCGGCCGGGGTCCACACCAGCATGTCCTTGCCGGCGTGCTGGTAGACCGCGCTGTTGGGGGCGTCACCGGTCACGTCGAAGTAGACCTTGCCGCTGGTCCGCTGGCCCTGGGCCAGGTTGGAGGGGTTGACGCCCTGCGCGGTGGCCACGGTGAACAGTGCCGGGTAGGTCTGACCGCTCGAGGAGCGGGCGCCCAGGTTGGCGATGACCGGGGTGACGGTGCCCTGGATGGCTACGTCGGTGGCGGTGGCCTCCCACAGCGTGCCGCGGGGCTGGTAGGGGATGGCGTCCGAGCTGGGACGCAGGTCGCTCACCGTCCAACCCTGGACGACGCCACCGTCCACCACGGTGCCCTGGCTACCGATGGGCTGGGTGGTGGGGCCGGCTTCACCGGCGTCTGCGGCGGCGATAGCTGCGCTGAATGCGCCGGCTGCGGCCAGCGCTCCGGCTGCGGCAATGGCTGTCGGGATTAACTTCATCGGGGGGGTGACTCCTCGGGTTCGACTGGATCTCGGGGGTGCTTGCTCAGGGAGCAAATCTTAACGGATTGACCACGATCGGTGGCCCGCGTCTCAGGTATCCGCTGGTCACGCAACTGGCCCTGCGGCTATGAATGCAGGCTCCACCAGGAGTAGATCTGTTCCAGGCTCGGTGTGTTGTGCTCGCTGCGTACCGAGCCGATCACCAGGTGCTTCTCGTTGGACCAAGCCAGCAGGGGAGCGCCCTGACGATTGGCGCAGAGCAGCATTCCCGACTTTTCTTGGCTGTTCGCGGCGTGCCAGGCGCCCGGCGACAGGATCTTGTTCGGGCACTCGACGACGGTGCTGGAGTGCGTCGTGTTGTCGAAGCTCTGGCGCATCGCTTCGGCGTCTTCGAACAGCGAATAGATCGCCGACGGCGGGCCTCCTGGGTCGACGTTGCGTCCGCAGGTCATCGCCGCGATGGCGCCGTCCAGCGGCTGCGTCGACTTGCAGGTGCCCTCCGGATAACCGGCCGGCAGCAGCTTGAGCAGGCGGGCCTCGGCTTCGGCGTTCGCAACCGTCACGGTGGACTGCGAGGCTCCCGAATCGTCGGAATCGACGGCGAAGTCGTCGGAACCGGAGCGGTTCATCAGCCAGGTGATCAGCCCGACAACGACGACGAATATCGCCGCCAGGCGGATCAGCAGCGCGCGCTTGGCGGGATCGCGATAGGCGGGAACTGATTTCGGTGAACTGAACCAGTCATCGTCGGCCGCCGAGACGCGAGAAACGCGGGGCAGGCTCGGGTTGGTGGGCGAGGCCACCGGTTCCGGCACCGTGATCTCGGGCTCCTGCGATGCGGGGGACGACGGGGCAGGGGGTGCCGACGGCGGAGTCTCGGGCGGAGTCGGCCGCGGTTCGGCCGCAGGTGCCGGCGGGGCTACCGGCGGCTGGACAGCGGGACGCAGCACCGGGGGTGTCGGGGGTACTTCGGCCGCCGGAGCGGGCGGCGCAACCGCGGTCGGCGGCTCGATCAACGGGGGCGTCGCCTGTTGGCTGGCCTCGTAGATCTGCACGGTTCGATGCTGGTCGGGAGCGCTCAACGCCTGGTAGGCCGCGGTCGCCAGCTCCGCGGCACTGCTGTAGCGCTCCGTGGGGTCCTTGGCCATGCCCTTGGCGATCACCGCGTCGAAGCTGGGCGGAATCGTCGAGCCGGCAAGGCTGGGCCGCGGAATCGGCTTGCTCTGGTGGGCGTTGGCCAGCATCTTGACGCTGTCGGCCCGGTACGGCGGCGCACCGGTCAGGCATTGGTAGAGCACGCACGCCAGTGAGTAGACGTCGACGCCCGCACCGAAATCACCGCCGCCGAACAGTTCCGGCGCGGAGTACTTCCAGCGGGCGCCGCCGTGCTCGGCGTCCACAGAGCTGGCACCGGGCGCGCCGGCGATCCCGAAGTCCACCAGGTAGACGAAATCATCGCTGGTCAACAGGATGTTGCGCGGTTTGACGCCTCGGTGGATTACCCCGGCGGCGTGCGCGGCGTCCAGTGCCGCGGCAACCTGCCACACCACGTTCACCGCGCGGGAGGGGGGCAGCACGCCGGTCCGCTTCAGCACCGCCGACAGGTCGGCGCCGGACACCAACGGCATGTCGATGAACACCTCGCCGTCCAGCTCGCCGTAGTCGCGGACCGGGACCACATGCGGTTCCTGCACCCGCCCCACGGTCAGAGCCTCACGCTGCAGCCATTCCCGAAACGCCGGATCGTGGCCCAATGCCGGTGTGACCAGCTTGAGTGCGGCCGTCCGGTTCTTCTGGACGTCGACGGCGTCGTACACCTCACCGGTGGGTCCATGGCCCAGCAGTCGAATCAGGAGGTAGCGCCCAACACGTGACCCAGCCCGCGAACCCGACGCGGTCTCGCCCATCAACGACTCCTCCAGAAAGCGCCCAAAACCCGATCGTCGCGGGCGCGGCCCCGACGACATCGCCGCCCATGATTTCATCATTGAACGCGCCGGGCATCAGCCGGTCGCGTCAAGTTGGGCCCAAATCCACCTGACCTGCCCGGTCAGCGACCGGTCAGGTTACTGATGGTCATGATCTCGAGGTTGCGGTAGGCCAGTCCGGACGGCTGAACCAGATCGTGAAACCACAGCTGGGGGGCGGTGGTGTAGGGACTGTCCCAGGAGTCCCACGGCAGGTAGGTCTGCGTCCGCCCGGCCACAAAACCCCAGTTGTACGCGCCGACGTTGTGCCGCTTCATGATGGGCAGGATGTCGTCGATGGTGCTGCCGCGGGTTCGCGCCAGGTATTCGGTGCACATGATCGGCCGGCCCAAGGGCGCCAGCTCGGCGATCCGCTGGTTGAACGTCGTGGACCTGTCATAGGAGTGGAAGGTGATGAAGTCCGAGCTGCCCAGCTGGGTGTTGACGATCGAGCTGCCTTCACGCGAGCCCTCCCAGATACCACTGGTCAGCGGCTGCCGGGCATCGACCGATCGAGCCCAGCTGAAAACCTGGGGCAGCAGGTCGCTGATCAGGTCGAGCTTGTCGGACCGCTCGACGGCGCTGTACTCGCGTGCCATGTTGTCCGGCTCGTTCCACAGATCCCAGCCGAGAACTCTGTCGTCGTACCGGAATTGGGTCATGACACCGGTGACGTAGTCATACATGGTGCGGTAGTAGTTGCGGTCGCCGAGCCGCTCGGCGCCGGGGCTCTGCACCCATCTCGAGTTGTGGATGCCGGGCCGCGGTGCGAGCTGCTGACCCGACTTGGGGTGCGGATCCCAGCAGGAGTCGAAGAGCACGAACAGCGGTTTGATCCGCCGGCGGGCGGCGACCGACACGAATTGGGCCAGCCGGTACTGGAAGCCCTTGCGGTCGTTGGCCCACAGCTGGTCGTGCAGGAACACCCGCATGGTGTTGAAACCCGCGTTGTGGGCCCAACTCAGCTCGTTGTCGATGCGCTGCAGATCGAAGGTTCCGGCCTGGAACATCTCAAGCTGATTGACGGCGGTCGAGGTGATGTAGTTCGACCCGACGGGCCAGCCCTGTGCCTGGTACCACCGGTTGACACGATCAATGGACCACCGGCCCGGGTCCGCGCCGGCGAGCGGGAGCCGGCTCAACGTGGGACCCGCCGCCAGCAGCAGAGGCAGCCCCAGCGCCGTTCGACGTTTCACGAAGTGACCATAGCTCCCGTGACTGTGGTGTGCGGTCCTCGCGTCCGGCCTGTCGGCGAGCAAATCGGGCGGACGCAACAGGGGTAACAGCAGCCACCTACACTGCGCAGAGCACAACCAGCCCGAATCGCGTCGTCGGAAGGCGGATCATGTCGCAGCATCTGCAGGACAAGGTGGTTCTCGTCACCGGCGCCGGAGGCGGATTCGGCAAACTGATCGCCGAGAAATGCGCTGCCGGGGGCGCCCGGGTCGTGGGGGTGGATATCGGCGCCGACGAACTGGCCTCCGTCTTCGACGGAATCACGGCCGCGGGACTGGCCGGCACCCATCAGGTCGCCGACGTCACTGACATGGAGCAGATGCAGGCCGCCGTGCAGCACGCGGTGGCGACCTTCGGCGCGGTGGACGTCATCGTCAACAACGCCGGCGTGATGCCGCTGGCCTTCTTCGCCGACCACGCGCAGGCCTGGCGGCAGTGGCACCGCGCGATCGACATCAACATCAAGGGTGTGGTCAACGGAATCTCCGCCGTCTACGACCAGATGATCGCGCAGGGCCGCGGTCACGTCGTCAATATCTCCTCGATCTACGGCAACGCCGGCGTCGCCGGTTCGGGCGTCTACAGCGCCACCAAGGCCGCGGTCACCGTGCTGTCGGACTCCCTGCGCAGCGAGGCGAAGGGCAAGATCAAGGTGACCACGGTCAAGCCGACCGGAGTGCTGGGCACCAAACTCGGCAGCGGAGTGGTCAACGGTGCGGCGATCATGGGCATCGTCGGGACTCGCGGCGGGGACTACATGGCGTCCATGACCGCGTTCGCCAACGGCACCCTGGAGCCGGAGCAGGCCGACGTCGACTCGGTCAGGTACTGGCTGATCACCCCCGACGATCTGGCCGAGGCGGTGGTGCACGTGATCGACCAGCCGTGGGGAATCAGCATCAGCGACATCACCGTTCGGGCCAGCGGCGAAGACTACATCTACTGACCGGAAGCCAGCGCGTGATGAGGAGTTGCTGTGCCTGATTGGGAGTCGCCGGCCTACACCGCGGCCGAGGTGGCCCGGTATCACGCCGCCGGCTGGTGGTCGCAGACCACGTTGTCGGATGCGGTTCGCCGAAACGCGCAACGCTCACCGGACAAGACCGGCTATCTGGATTACCTCGGCTCGACGGCGCTGACCTGGCGCGAATTCGACGCCGCCGCAGATGAATTGGCTGGCCGACTGGCCGGTGCCGGGGTGTCGCCCGGCGACCGGATCGCGGTGTGGCACCGGGACTCCGCAGCCATCCACGTCTTGTTCGTCGCGCTGGAACGCTGCGGGGCGGTGGTGGTGGGTATCGGCGCCCGCGCCGGACTCCGTGAGGTGAACGCCATCCTGACCGCATCGCAGTCCAAGCTGCTGATCACCGACCAGCAGCACCACGCCGGCGCCGGCGGCCTCGGGATCGAAGTCATGAGCAGCGAGGCGCTGGGTACCGAAATCGGGGTACCGGGACCACAACTCGGCCCCGACGACGTATTTCTGATCAACTCGACGTCGGGCACCACCGGCCTGCCCAAGTGCGTGGTGCACACCCAGAATCGCTGGCACTACTTTCATCAGTTGGCAGTCGCCAACGGGCGGTTGAGCGCCGACGACGTCTTCCTGCCGATCATTCCCACCCCGTTCGGGTTCGGCCTGTGGACCAGCCACACCACCCCGATCCACCTCGGGGTGACCGCTGTGCTGCTGGATCGCTTCACGGCAGCGGCGACCTGCGCGGCGATCGCCAAACATCGGGTAACCGTATTGTGCTGCGTCAGTACGCAGTTGACCATGATGATGGCCGATCCGGCGAGCCGTGAATTCGATCTGAGCTCGCTGCGGGTGGTGTTCACCGGCGGGGAGGCGCTGCCGTACCGGCCGGCCGCCGAATTCGAGGAGCTGACCGGCGCCACCATCCTGCAGTTCTACGGCTCGAATGAGACCGGCGTGCTGAGTGGAACCACCCTCGACGACCCCCTGGAGCGGCGACTGCGCACCGGAGGGCGCATCGTCGGCGAGATGGCGGTCCGACTGTTCGGTGGCGAGCAGGGGGACGTCGACGTTACCGACACCGGCCGGGGCCAGCCCGCCTGCCGCGGCCCGGCCACCAGCCTCGGGTACCTGGGCGGCACCGATCACGACAAGCTGTTCACCGCCGACGGCTGGATGCGGATGGGCGACATCTGCGAGATCGACTCCGACGGCTACCTCAGTGTGACCGGACGGACTTCGGACTTCATCCTGCGGGGCGGCAAGAACATCAGCGCCGTCCAGGTGGAGGATGCCGTGATGACCCACCCGGCGATCGCGGTGGCCGCCGCGGTGCCGATGCCCGACGAGGTGTTCGGTGAGAAGGTCTGCGTCTACGTCGAACTCGTCGGAGGCGGCACGCTTGAGTTGGCTGACCTCGTCGAACACCTGCTGGGGCTCGGGGTGTCCAAGGAACTGCTGCCCGAACGGCTCGTCGTCGCCGAACTACCGCGGTCCTCGGGCGGGAAGATCGCCAAAGGGCAACTGCGCGAACAGCCCTACTCGTAGCCCTCGTAGACCTGAGACGGCCCGTCGGGTGTGATGAGATAGCCCACCGTCGCTATGTGCACCTCGCCCAGCGGGTCGAGTTCCCGGTATCCCCCGAACAATTCGACCGCGTCATCGGTCAGGCCCACCCGGAAACCACCCCACAGGTAGGGCACCGGGAACCACAACTGCTTGCCGGTCAACTCGTGCAACACCTCGACCGGGGGATAGCGGAACATCTGCCGCAGGTCCACGCCGCGGAACAACGGCTGAATCAATTCGTCGATGACCGCGGCGAGTTCGCTGTTGAGCGCGCCGATCCGGTCGCGGTCCATGGTCGCCGCCGGCGGCTTGAGGATCTCCAGCAACTCGGCGGGCCGGTTGTGCTCGACGGCCAGGTCGTAGGCGGTGCGCCCGGCGGCATCCGGTTGGGCGCGCAGCGCGCCCTGCCCGAGCATCCACGACGCCACGTCTGTCGGGGCCCCGTGCCAGCCGGCCTGATGCAGCACGGTCAGCCAGCTCTTGCCCTCGGGCCGCCAGGACTTGACGTCGACGACATGGTCGCCCCGGTCGAGTTCGCGGACCACGTGGCGCCACTTGCCCCGCTTGGCCGCATCGGCCAGATACAGCGCGGCCTGGGCCTGCCGGTTACCCAACAGCGAGCGGTCCATGACTCCGGGCCACAGCGGCGCGTTGTTGCGGATCTCGTTGTAGGTCGTCACAGCTGCCATCATGCCCTGACGCCGCGCCGCGATGTCGCTGCCGGGCGCTGTCGGAACGGTTCGGTAGGGTCCGTCGGCGTGACCGCGAACGTATCCCTCAAACCCGTGAACGCCCGTCTCGCCGAGGAACTGGCGGTGGCCGAACGGCAGGTCGCGGCCGCCGTTGCGCTGCTCGACGAAGGGGCGACGGTGCCGTTCATCGCCCGCTACCGCAAGGAGATCACCGGCAGTCTCGACGACGGCCAACTGCGCACTCTCGAAGAGCGCCTGCGCTACCTGCGTGAACTCGACGACCGCCGGGTTGCGGTGCTCGCCTCGATCTCCGAGCAGGGCAAGCTCACCGACGTGCTGCGCGCAGCCCTGCTGGCCGCCGACACCAAGGCCCGTGTCGAGGACATCTACTTGCCCTACAAGCCCAAGCGCCGCACCAAGGCGCAGATCGCCCGCGAAGCCGGGCTGGAGCCGCTGGCCGAACGGCTGCTGGCCGACCCGAGCATCGACCCACAGCAACTCGCGGCCGAGTTCATCGGCGAGGAGGTCGCTGACGCCGCAGCGGCATTGGAGGGGGCGCGCGCCATCCTGGTCGAACGCGCCGCTGAGGACGCCGAACTGGTGGGTGCGGTGCGGGAGCGGTTCTGGTCGGCCGGCGCGCTGCGGAGCGGCCCGCGATCGGATGAGGCAGCGAAAAGTGCTGCGGCGCAGAAGTTCCGGGACTACTTCGAGTTCAGCGAACCGCTTGAGGCGATGCCGTCGCACCGGGTGCTCGCCGTGCTGCGCGGTGAGAAGGAGGAGGCCCTGGCGCTGAGCTTCGACGGCGGCGACAACGAGCCCTACCAGGCGATGGTGGCGCGCTCCCTCGGTGTGGACATGACCGGGTCGAGCGCGGCGACGCCGTGGCTGGCCGACACCGTGCGCTGGGCGTGGGACACCCGGCTGGCGTTCTCTGCGGCCGTCGAGGCCCGGATGCGCCTGCGGCAGCGTGCCGAGGCCGATGCCGTGGCGGTGTTCGCCCGCAATCTCAAGGACCTGCTGCTGGCCGCTCCGGCGGGCAACCGGACCACGCTCGGCCTGGACCCGGGTTTTCGCACCGGGGTGAAGGTGGCCGTGGTGGACGGCACCGGAAAGGTCGTCGACACCTGCGCGATCTTCCCGCATCAGCCTCAGCGGCAATGGGATGCGGCCAAGGCGACGCTGGCCGCACTGGTCGCCCGGCACGGGGTGGACCTGATCGCCGTCGGCAACGGCACCGCGTCGCGGGAGACCGACGCGCTGGCCGCCGAGCTGATCGCCGACATCAAGGCCGCCGGTGCCCCCGCACCAGTCAAGGCGATGGTCAGCGAGGCCGGCGCCTCGGTGTACTCGGCGTCGGCGTATGCCGCGCACGAACTGCCCGACCTGGACGTCACCCTGCGCGGCGCGGTGTCGATCGCCCGGCGGCTGCAGGATCCGCTGGCCGAGCTGGTCAAGATCGAGCCGAAGTCGATCGGCGTCGGCCAGTATCAGCATGATGTGACGCCGGGAACCCTGGCGCGCAGCCTCGATGCGGTCGTCGAAGACGCGGTGAACGCGGTCGGGGTCGACCTCAACACCGCGTCGGCGCCGCTGCTGGCCAAGGTGTCGGGGGTGTCGGAGTCGCTGGCGGAGGCCATCGTGTCGCACCGTGACCAGACCGGGCCGTTTCGCAGCCGGGCCGGGTTGCTCGATGTCCCGCGCTTGGGGCCCAAGGCATTCGAGCAGTGCGCCGGATTCCTGCGGATCCGTGACGGCGACGACCCGCTGGACTCCTCCGGGGTGCATCCCGAGGCATATCCGGTGGTGCGGCGCATCCTGGACCGCTCGCAGGTGACGTTGGCCGAGATCATCGGCGACGAGCGGCTGTTGCGGAAACTGCAGCCCGCCGACTTCGCCGATGACCGGTTCGGCATCCCGACGGTCAGCGACATCCTCGCCGAACTGGAGAAGCCCGGACGTGACCCGCGTCCGGCGTTCTCCACGGCCACGTTCGCCACCGGTGTGGAGAAGGTCGCCGACCTCAAGGTGGGCATGGTCTTGGAGGGCGTGGTCACCAATGTTGCGGCGTTCGGCGCCTTTGTTGATGTCGGCGTACACCAGGACGGCCTGGTGCACGTCTCGGCGATGTCGGATCGCTTCGTCTCCGACCCGCACGAGGTGGTCTACTCCGGCCAGATCGTGAAGGTCAAGGTGCTCGACGTCGATGTCGAACGCCAGCGGATCGGGCTGACGTTGCGACTCAGCGACAAGCCGGGGGACAAGACCGGGGGCAAGCCGTCCCGAGGCCCAGCCGGCCAACCCGCTGCGCGCCGCGACCCGGGCAAGCAGAATCGGGGACAGCGTCCCGCAAACACCGGCGGCCGACGGGATGCGAGCCCGGCAGGCGGATCGATGGCCCAGGCACTGCGGGATGCCGGATTCGGAAGGTGAGGAACGGATGGGCGCGCTGAACACCGACGTCGCAGAGAGTTTCGCCGATATCGTCGGCGCCGGCGATCTGCTCACCGGCGAGCAGATCGGCCCCGACTACTCCCACGACGAGGCGCTGGTGGGCGCACCGGTACCACCGCGTTACCTCGCCCGCCCGCAGACCGCCGAGCAGGTCGCCCAACTGCTGGCCGCCGCCACCGCCGCCAAGGTGCCGGTGACCGCCCGCGGGTCGGGCACCGGGCTGTCCGGCGGGGCGCGGCCGTGTTCCGACGGACTGCTGATCTCGTTCGAGAAGATGAGAGCGATCTGCGAGATCGACACCGACAACCAGGTCGCGGTGGTGCAACCCGGGGTGAGCCTGGCCGACCTCGATGCCGCGACCGCCGAGGCGGGACTGATATACACCGTGTTCCCCGGTGAGCTGTCCGCCAGTGTCGGCGGCAACGTCGGCACCAACGCCGGTGGCATGCGCGCGGTCAAATACGGGGTGACGCGCCACAACGTGGTCGGGCTGCAGGCCGCGTTGCCGACCGGCGAGCTGATTCGCACCGGCGGCCGCATCACCAAACTGTCCACCGGCTACGACCTGACCCAGCTGATCATCGGCTCCGAGGGCACCTGCGCGCTGGCCACCGAGGTCACCGTCCGGCTCTACCCGCGGCTGGCGCACTCGGCCACCCTGCTGGCCCCGTTCGGCGACCTGCCCGCGGTGATGGCCGCGGTGCCGACGGTGGTGCGCAGCGGCGTGGACCCGGTGATCCTGGAATACGTCGACAAGCTGACCCTGGCCGCGATCACCTACTCGCAGAACCTGAACCTGGGTATCCCCGACGCCGTGCGCGACACCGCCGAGGCACACCTGGTGATCGGGCTGGAGAACCGCGACCGGGATCGCCTCGACGACGATGTCGCCATGCTGGGCGAGCTGCTCGGTTCGCTCGGGGCGGCTGACGTCTATGTGCTGGAAGGTAATTCGGCGCACGCCCTGATCGAGGCCCGGGAGAAGGCGTTCTGGACCGCCAAGGCTGCCGGTGCCCACGACGTGATCGACGTGGTGGTCCCGCGGGCGGTCATGCACCGGTTCTTCACCAGTGCCCAAGAGCTGGCCGAGACCGCAGGCGCCGGGGTGGTCGGCTGCGGGCATGCCGGCGACGGCAACGTCCACCTCGCGGTGTTCTGCGCCGACGACGACATCCGGCACCGGCTGCTGCACGACATCTTCGCCGCCGCGATGGAGTTGGGCGGGGCGATCTCCGGTGAGCACGGCCTGGGCCGGGCTAAGACACAGCACTTCCTCGAACTGGAGGATCCGGCCAAGATCGCCCTGATGCGCCGGATCAAAGCCGCCTTCGACCCGGCCGGGATCCTCAACCCCGGCGTGCTTCTATAGGACAGCGGCAGGACGAAAGGCGACCAGATGACCAACGGAGCACAGGCGCTCATCACCACCCTGGTCGACAGCGGAGTGCGGGTCTGCTTCGCCAACCCCGGCACCTCGGAGATGCACTTCGTGGCCGCGCTGGATTCGGTGCCACAGATGCGCGGGGTGCTGTGCCTGTTCGAAGGTGTGGTGACCGGGGCCGCCGACGGCTACGCCCGGATCGCGGGGAAGCCGGCGGCAACCCTGCTGCATCTGGGACCCGGCCTGAGCAACGGCCTGGCCAACCTGCACAACGCGCGACGCGCGCACGTCCCGGTGGTCAACGTCATCGGAGACCACGCCACCTATCACAAGAAGTACGACGCGCCACTGGAATCCGACATCGAGCCGCTGACCGACTGGACCCACGGCTGGGTGCGTCGCACCGGCTCCGGCGCCGACATCGGCCGCGACGCCGCCGAGGCGGTCGCCGCCTCGATGGCCAGCCCCGCGCAGGTCGCCAACCTGATCCTGCCCGCCGACATCTCCTGGAACGACGGGGCACAAGCCGCGGCGCCGACCGAACCGGTGCCGGCGGGCGCCCCCGACGACGCGGCCATCGCCGAGATCGCCGAGGTGCTGCGCAGCGGAGAACCGGCTGGGCTGCTGATCGGCGGGCCCGCCGCCGGTGATCTACGTGCGCTGGCGGCGGTGGACCGGATCGCCGCCGCGACGGGTGTGGTCGCACTGGTGGAGACCTTCCCCGCCCGGCTCACGCGCGGGGCCGGGGTGCCGGCGATCGCTCGGCTCGGCTACCTGGCCGAGCAGGCCACCTTCCAGCTCAACGGGATTCAGCACCTGGTGGTCGCCGGAACCCGAGCCCCGGTGTCGTTCTTCGCCTATCCCGGCAAACCCAGTGACCTCGTACCCGAGGGTTGCGTCGTCCACAACCTGGCCGGTCTGGAGATCGACGTGGCCGCGGCGCTGGAGGCACTCGCCGACCTGGTGGCGCCCGACGTTCAGGCCCGGCCGGCGCCCGCCGCCGTCCCGGAGCTGCCGACCGGCGAGCTGACCGCACAGAACTGGGTGCAGGTGATCGCGGCGCTGCTGCCCGACAACGCGATCATCTCCGACGAGTCCAACACCGCGGGACTGATGCTTCCGGCGGCCACCGCCGGCTCGCCGCGCCACGACGTGCTGACCCTGACCGGCGGCGCGATCGGGCAGGGCCTGCCGGTCGCGCTCGGTGCGGCCGTCGCGGCGCCCGATCGGCCGGTGATCGCGCTGCAGGCCGACGGCAGCGCCGCCTACACGATCTCCGCGTTGTGGACGATGGCGCGGGAGAACGCCGACGTCACCGTGGTGCTGATCAACAACAGCGCCTACGCGATCCTGCGCCTGGAGCTGGCCCGGGTGGGCGCCGAGAGCGAAGGGGGACACGGCCCCAAGGCCGAAGCCCTGCTCGACCTGTCCCGGCCGAACATGGACTTCGCCAAGATCGCCGAAGGCTTCGGCGTGCCCGCCACGGTGGCGACCACCTGCGAGGAACTCGCCGAACAGTTCAGCGCCGCACTGGCCGAACCGGGTCCGCACCTGATCGACGCGCGGATCCCGGCGCTGATCTAGCTGGTGGCGGTCGACGCGGCGGTCAGCCGCTGCGCCGCGAACGTGGCGGCCTCCACGGCCTTCCCGTCGTTCACGTACATCAGGTGCGGGACCACACTGCCGCTGTCCTCGCAGTAGATGTCGCCGGCGAGGCAGAAGGCGATGCTCTTGGGGTGGTACGACGCGGCCAGAACCGGCAGCGGGCCGCCCCACAACGAGGTCGAATACGGGCTCGACGGGGGGCCGAACAGCGCCACCGCGGCGACATGCTGGGCCACCGTGGCCGGCAGCGAATTGCTGGACATCTCGATGACGCTGGCGCCCTGGGAGTAGCCGCCGAGCACCAGCCTGGTCTTGGGGCAGTTCGTGACGGTGGCCTGGATGTGGGCGGTGGCGTCGGCCTCACCGAGCAGGGCACTGTTGTGGTAGTCGGTGCTGGCCGGGTACTCGACCGGGTAGACCGCGACGTCGCGGCCGGGCAGCTGCTCCTTGAGAGAGCCGACGAACGCCTCACCGACATCACCGAGCCCGACGGGCTGCCCGGAACCGCGGGCGAAGACCACCTCGGTGTCCGGGCAGGGCTCGGCGGCCGCGACCGGGGTCCCCGTCGGCGTGCACAGGAGTGTTCCGGTCAGCATCACCGCGGCAGCAAAAGGACGAATGAGGTCACGCAAGGTCATGCCCTCAATGCTGACATGCCGCGGTGGGTCTGCTGGCCCGTGGGTCGGCGTTGGGCGCCGCCACCTGGGCTGACAGCAAAGAAACGGCTCGGTTCCAAACGGCGAATAAGGTGCTTACACCCTGTTTGCCGCGTAGGCGGCACCCTCGTCGGTGATCCCGTCGTACGCCTCGGGCGTGTGCGCGGAGAAGTTCATGCCTTCCGAGCAGACCGGGTCCTCGGTCGCACACAGCTGAATCGTCTTGCCCGTGTAGCCGGGCCCGATGACGACGGCCGGTTGGCCGAGGAAGTTCATCGCCCGCTCGTTCGGGGTCCCGAAGAGCACCACGGCGGCGACGTGATCGGCCACCTCGGGCGGCATCGGCGGTGGTACATCGGTGCCGTCCACGCCGTCGGGGATGACGGCCGCGGTGGTGAAACCCATCACCGCGGCGCCCTGGGAGAAGCCGCTGAGCACCATCTTGGTCTTGGGGCAGGCCGACGCGGTGGTCTGGATGTGGTCGGCGGCGTCGCGGATGCCCTGCACGCCGGTCGGCCAGTCATTGCTGGCCGGGTAGTTGATCGGGTAGACGTCCACGGATCGCTCGGGCAGACGGGACCGCAGGGCGCTGACGAATGATTGCCCGGTCTCGCCGAGGCCGGGGGCCTCATCGGTGCCTCTAGCAAACAAAACCTGAACATCTGGACACGGCTCGGCAGCGGCCGGGGAGGATGTGGCGACGGTGCTCTGCAGCAGCCATGTCAATGCCAGAGCAACACCGAGGGTGCGAAGAATCCGAGGTGTGTTCACCCGCCCATGGTGGCATATAGCTGCGGTATTGCGCTGTGTGTGTCGTTTCGATGAGCTGAGGCTTGGCTGAGCTCGACATCTTCGGGGTGTGGTCACGGGGACCGGGTCTCCTGCCTGCCCGGGCGCGCCATCACGTTCGCATCACCTGCTGAGCAAACTTTGAGAACGATTGCCAGAGTGAGCGCGAGCAGTTGGATGCCGGCCACCGTGGCGACCAGAACACCGGCGGAAACGTCGTAGAGCCACCCGGTGAGCACACCGCCCGCGGCGGCCGCCGCGCCCAGACCCGCAGCGAACACCCCGTAAGCGCTGGCTCGGCGCCCGGGTCCGACCATGTCGGCCACCGCGGCTCGCAGCGTCGATTCCTGAACTCCGACCGCCGCGCCCCACAGCAGCACTCCTGCCGCCACGGTGCCCAGGCTTCCGGCGAACGCACACGCGGCGACCGCCGCCGACAGGATCGGCAGCGAGAGCAGGACCCGACCGCCGTACCGGTCGTAACACCAGCCCGAGGCCAGGGCCGCCAGTGCGTCGGCCCCCATCGCGGCCGCATACAGCAACGGCACCATCGCCGCCGGCAGCAGACCGCCGACGACCAGGTGATACGAGATCAGCCCGAAGGTCGCGAAGCCGGTCATGGTCAGTGCGACGAAGCAGCAGTAGTGCCAGAAGACCGCCGGCAACCGGCCACCGCCCGCACCTGCCCGGTGTGCCGGCCGGGTGTCCGGTTCGTAGCTCGCGGGATCGGGAACCCGCACCCGCAGCCACACCAGCAGTGCCAGCGTCGCCGCGCCGGGTAACGCCAGAACGCCCAGCGCAGGGGTGTAGTCCCCGCCGGTGACGGCCAGCACTCCCGCGACCGTCAACGGCCCGATCACGGCGCCGATCTGGTCGAGTGCCTCGTGCACTGCGAAACCCCGGCCGCGGCCGGTGGCGCTGGCAGCATGCGACAACAAGGTGTCCTTGGCAGGACTTCGGACCGCCTTGCCGACTCGCTCGGCGACCACCAGGGCCGCGGCGGCCCACAGTGTGCCGACCACGCCCAGCAGTGGCACTGTGATCACGGTCAGGGCGTAGCCGGCGATGGTCCACGTCCAGAACCGTCGAGTGCGGTCGGCCAGGGGACCTGACACCAGCCGCAGCCCGAGTGCAGCGGCCTCACCGATCCCGGTCACGGTGCCCACCACCAGACCCGTCGCCCCCAGTGACGCCAGCAGCGGGCCGGTGATCGATCGGGCGCCTTCATAGACGAAGTCGGCCAGCAGGCTCACGACGCCGAACACGGTCACGAACCGCCAGGCGCTCAGTGCCGGGCGGGATGCAACGGGGTGCACCGTTCGCATGGTTACCGATGTTAAACGCGTGCTGAATGGACCATTGTGACTTCTCCGGCACACCACGGGCCCTTCAATGCCGGGTAAATCAGACGCACGTCGATAAAATCCCGACAGCCGGCGTTTTTCTTCATTGCCGGTAGGCAGCGTGGATGGGACAGCATGGCGCAAGACACCGGCCCCGCGATGGGCATGTCCGTCGGGGCGACCACGCTTGCCGCGGTCACCGCCGACCGCGCGATCACCCGGCGGCCGGTCCTGACGCTGTTCCGCGACCGGCCCTCACAGATCGGCATGCCCTCGGAGAAGTCCACCGGCAACCCACTTCTCGACGACCGAGGACTGGTGGTCACCGACTTCGTCGACCGAGTCGGCGGCGGACGGCCCGTGGTGGCCGGTGACGGCTCCACCCACCGGGCCGAACAACTGCTAGGCGACGGAATGCACGCGCTGGCTTACGCCGCCACCGAGGGACGCCCGATGCCGCCCGCAGTGGCGATCACCCACCCGGCGCACTGGACCAAGGAGGCCGTGGCCGCATTGCGCACCGCCTTGGGGCGGGTGTCGGAGTGGGCGCAGCAGCCGGTAGCGCTGATGTCGGACACCGTTGCGGTTCTGACTGCGCTGCAGGCCAATCCGGGTCTGCCAGACCACGGCGTCATCGCGGTCTGCGACTTCGGCGGCAGCGGAACCAACATCACCCTGGTCGACGCGCGGCGTGGATTCGAACCGATGGGCGCCACACTGCGCAACACCACATTCTGCGGCGACGTGATTGACCAGGCACTGCTCGATCATGTGGTGGCCGATCTCGGCGGCAACAGCGACGGCCCCCCGACGGTCGGTTCGTTGACCAGGTTGCGGGGCCAATGCCGAGATGCCAAGGAGCAGCTGTCTTCCGAGACGGTAGCCGAGCTGGCCGGTTTCCACGGCGGAGTCTGGCTGACCCGGGCCGAACTCGATGAGGCGCTGCGCCAGCCGCTCGCAGGATTCTTCACGGTGTTGCAGGAGGTCTTGGACGACAACGAGATTGCCTCGGAAGGTCTGTCGGCGATCGTGGCGGTGGGCGGCGGAGCCAATATGCCGGCTGTCACGACCGGACTGTCGCAACGCTTCGGGACCGCTGTCATCACTTCTCCGCGGCCGCAACTGACGGCGGCCATCGGTGCCGCGCTCAGCGTCGCCGGCAATGTGGTGGCGACCCCGAAGACGGCGCCGCCGGTTGAGCCGGAGCCCTTTTCGGAGACCACGCCGCCGCCCGAGCATTCTGTACCGCCGATAGACAGCGCCTCGACGGTCACTCCGCAACCTTTGATGACTCCGCCGCCACCGCCGCCCAGGCCGGCGCCGCCGCGGCCGGCCGAAGTCCCCCAAGTCGACGACGGTCGGGCCGGGTCCGGGTTGCCGTGGTACCGGCAAACGGTTCCGGTGGTGATCTTGGCGACGGTGATCGCGATCCTGCTGGCCACCGCGGCCGTGCTGGTACTGCGTCACGCTGCCGAAGGTGACCAGGATTCCGGTGTGTTCACACCGACATCGACGACCACCACGTCGGTGTACACGCCGCCGGAGTTGCCTCCGGCGTTCGCGCCGTCGTTCGAGTTGCCGCCGCCGGCGCTCACCGAACCACCCGAGTTGCCCGAGGGGCCGGCCAACCCGGAGATCCCGACGCATCCTGCGCCGGAGAGCACCGAGTCGGCCCCACCGGGGTGAGCGCGCGGTGGGTCGCCCGACGCATCTTGGTCATGATCGCGGTGGTGCTGATGGTCGTCGGGGGCCTTGGCTTCGCGATTGCGTTGGCGCTCAACGCGTTTCTGTTCGACAAGTACAACGCCTACGGCGAGGTGCCGATCCCGGGCACGAGCAGTATCCACCTGCCCGCGGGTGAGGTGACGATCAATCTGCACACCCAGGTCATTTCCAGCCCCAGCGGCGGCGGGCTACCGGTGCCGCCGTTGAGTCTGAGGGTGCAGCCGCCGGATGGGGTGGCGCAGCCGGCCGTCGAGGAGAGCGTCGGGGGCACCACGACGGTGAACAATGACGCGCACCGGCGGTTGTGGCGCATGCACGTTGTGGCAGACGGGGAGTACCGGATCACCACCGAGGGCCAGGTCGGCGGCTTCATCGCGCCGCGGCTGGCCTTCGGTCACGGCGGCCGGTACGGATCGCTGGTCTGGGTGTTCGCGGGCATGTTCGGGCTCGGCGCCCTGGACCTGATTGCGGCGCTGTGGCTGCTGCGCGGCAGCGGCAGGCCCCGGATTTCGGTGGCAGACGTGCCGGACCACGACCCGGAGACGATGTTCAGCCCCGACGCCACGGGCGTGCGCCTCGAGCAGCTCAAAACGATTACCGCGCTACGTGATTCCGGTGCGTTGACGCGGCGCGAGTTCGAGGCCGAGAAGCGGCGAATACTCGACGGCCCCTGAGGACTCCCGGCTTCAGTGGCCGCGCTTTACCCACTCGTCGTAGTTGACCAGTTCGTCGCCGATCCGGGTGTTGTCGCCGTGCCCGGTGTAGACGGTCGTGTCGGCCGGCAGCGCGCCGAGCCGCCCGGAGATCGATTCCAGGATGGTCGGGAAGTCTGAGAACGAGCGTCCGGTGGCTCCCGGGCCTCCGCAGAACAGCGTGTCGCCACTGAACACTGCGCCCAGATCCGGGGCGTACCAGCAGACCGAGCCCGGCGAGTGCCCCGGCGTGTGCAGCGCATGCAACTCGATGCCGCCGGCGGTCAACCGCTGGTCATCGGCGACCGAACGGAATTCGTTGTCCGGGTGCGTCATTCGCCACAGCATCTCATCGGCCGGATGCAGCAGCACCGGCGCGTCGAGCCGGCGGCCCAGCTCCGGTGCCACGGTGATGTGGTCGTTGTGGCCGTGCGTGCACACCACCGCGATCACGTCGCGTCCACCGACGGCTTCGATGATCGGGGCCGCGTCGTGGGCGGCGTCGAAGACGATCACCTGCGAGTCGTCGCCGACGATCCAGATGTTGTTGTCGACTTCCCAACTGCCGCCGTCGAGTTCGAAGGTGCCGTGGGTGACGACCCGCTGGATGGCGCTCACAGCATCACCACTGAGCGCAGCACCTCGCCGCCGTGCATCTTGTGGAACGCGTCCTCGATGTCCGTCAGGCCGATACGTTCGGTGACGAACTTCTCCAGCGGCAGCCGCCCTTGCTGATACAGGCTGATCAGGGTGGGGAAGTCACGTTCGGGCAGGCAGTCGCCATACCAGGACGACTTCAAGGACCCGCCACGGGAGAAGAAGTCGATCATCGGCATGTCCAGGCGCATATCCGGGGTCGGAACGCCTACCAGCACAACGGTTCCGGCCAGGTCGCGGGCGTAGAACGCCTGCTTCCAGGTCTCCGGGCGCCCGACCGCGTCGATCACCACATCGGCGCCGAAGCCGTCGGTGAGCTCCTGGATCGCCTCGACCGCATCCTGGGTGCGGGCGTTGACGGTGTCGGTCGCACCGAAGTCGCGGGCCCAGGCCAGCTTGGTGTCGTCGGTGTCGACGGCGATGATGCGCCGGGCGCCCACCAGGGCCGCTCCGGCGATCGCGGCGTCGCCCACGCCACCGCAGCCGATCACCGCGACGGTGTCGTCGCGGGTGACGCCGCCGGTGTTGATCGCCGCACCGAGACCGGCCATCACCCCGCAGCCCAGCAGTCCGGCCACCGCGGGGTCGGCTTGCGGGTCGACCTTGGTGCACTGGCCCTCATGCACCAGAGTCTTGTCGGCGAATGCCCCGATGCCCAGCGCCGGGGTGAGCTCGGTGCCGTCGGTCAGGGTCATCGGGACCGAGGCGTTGAAGGTGTCGAAGCACAGGTGCGGGCGGCCGCGCTTGCAGGCCCGGCACTTTCCGCACACCGCACGCCAGTTCAGCACCACGAAGTCGCCGGGCGCCACCGCGGTGACCGCCGGCCCCACCGACTCCACGGTGCCGGAGACCTCGTGGCCCAGCAGGAACGGGAAGCTGTCGTTGATCCCGCCGTCGCGGTAGGTCAGGTCGGTGTGGCACACCCCGCAGGCGGTGACGGCCACGACGACATCGTTGGGGCCGGGGTCGGGGATGACGATGTCGGTCACCTCGACCGGTTTGCCCTTTTCTCTGGCGATCACGCCGCGCACTGTCTGACTCATGCGCCCAACCTTATGTTCCCGTCTGTGCGCCCGGCACCGGGACCTTGGCTTGGGCGTCGACCGCGGGAGTGCGGGTGTCGACACGCAGGAAGCTTCCGGTGCGCTGTGTGCCGAGCACCTCGGTGGGTCGGCCGTCGCGGATCACGTTGCGCCCCGAGATGAACACCGCGGTGACGGCGTCGTCGTTGCGGTTCACCATCCGTGACAGTCCGCCGTAGGGCTCGAAGGACTCCTCGGCGTAGGCGTCCAAGGTCGCGTCGAGGTGGTCGGGGTCAAGGACCAGGATATCCGCGCGGTCGCCCACCCGCAGGTGGCCGGCGTCGATCCGGTACCAGTCCGCCAGTTCTCCGGTGAGCCGGTGCACCGCCTGCTCGACGGAGAGGAACGGGGTGCCGGCCCGCTCCGCCTCGACGACGTGGCGCAACAACCGCAGCCCCATGTTGTAGAACGCCATGTTGCGCAGGTGCGCGCCGGCGTCCGAGAAGCCCATCTGAATGCCAGGCTCCTGGGCGATCTTGCGGAGCATCTCGGGCCGGTGGTTGGAGATCGTGGTGTGCCACCGCAGGGCGGTGCCATGCTCAAGCACCAGATCCAGGAAGGCGTCGACCGGATGCACCCCGCCGCGGTCCACCCCGACCTGTCCGAAGGACTTGCCGATCACCGACGCATCGGGGCAGTCGACGATCTCGGCGTCGAAGAAGTCGCGGTGCCAGACCCGCGGTCCGTACTTGTTCGCGTAGTCCTTGCGGAAGCGTCGCCGGTAGTCCTCGTCGCGCATCAACTCGTCGCGTTCGACGTACTCCCGCAGGTGCAGTGCTTCGGCGCCTGAGCCGAACTCCTCGAAGATCACCAGGTCGATACCGTCGGCGTAGACCTCGAACGGCACCGGCAGATGCTGCCAACGGAAGTCGGCGCCCAGCTTGTTCAGTGCGCGCGCCGCCTTGATCATCAGCGGAACGGCCACCGGGTTGGCCTTGACGTCGGCGGCGGCCAGCAGGCTGGTCTTGAGTGGCCGACGGAAGATCCCCAGCGCCTGAGCCAGTTGGGACACGATGTCGAGCGGGTTCTTCACGTCCGGCCCGGCCTGCAGAATCCGCCCGCTGCGGCGCAGCTTGGACTTGAGGCGACGCAGTTCCTTCGCCTTGGCATAGGTCGAAGGCAGGGTACGTGATCGACAGACCTCACCATCGAGCTTGTCGAAGAGCAGTTGCTGGGAAGACATTCCGACGAAGCCCTGTTCCAGTGCCTCGTCGAGCATGGCTTCCATCCGGTCCTGCTCGGCAGTGGTGGGGGAGACGTCGGCGCGGGTGGCGCGGTCCAGGCCCATCGTTGCCGCGCGCATGTCCGAATGTCCGATGAATGCAGTCACATTCGGGCCCAGCGGCAGCTTCTCCAGGCTGGTGATGTAGCCCGCGCAGCTCGACCAGTCCTTCAACTCGTCGATGGTGTCCACCACGTACTTGCGCGGGATGGCCTCCACTCGCCCGAAGATGTCGCCGGCGTCCTGGCCGTCGACGTGGATGGTGGACAGCGAGCACGAGCCGACCAGCACCGTGGTCACGCCGTGGCGCACCGACTCCGACAGGGCGGGCGCGACGAGTATCTCGACGTCGTAATGGGTGTGGATGTCGATCAGCCCGGGCAGCACCCACTTGCCGGCGGCGTCGATCACCTGCGGGCACCCCGTCTCGTCGAGGGGTTCGGCGGTGATGGCGGCGACATGTCCGTCGCGGATGCCGATGTTGCGGATCGCCGACGGGGCGCCGGTGCCGTCGAACCAGCGGCCGTCGCGGATCACGGTGTCAAAGCTCACGGGGGAGTTCCTTTCAAACGGGATGCTGCTCCCAGCATGGCCCGCCGGGGGAGGTCAAGTCTTGACATCTGCGGACATTTCTTTGATATTTGCGGACATGTCGGTGGTGCGCGGCACGGCGTTGTCGGGTTACACACGCCTGGTCACGGAGCTGGGCGGTGATCCAGAGCAGTTGCTGACCTCAGCCGGCGTCCCGGCCGGGGCAGCCGGAAACCACGACGTATTCGTGCCGTACCGCGCGGTGATCCTGGCCGTCGAGGCGGCGGCGGCGACGACCGCGACACTGGATTTCGGGCGGCGGCTGGCGCTGCGCCAGGACATCGGCAACTTCGGGCCACTGGGGATCGCCGCGCGTACCGCCGGCACCGTCGGTGGCGCCTTCTCGATCGTGGAGCGGTTCATGTCCGCCTACAGCCCGGCGATCTCGGCGCGGGTCACCCCGGGGGCCAAGGCCTCCGAATCGTTCTACGCGTTCGAGGTCCTGGTGGACCGGGCCCCGGCGCACCCGCAGACCACCGAGCTGTCACTCGGGGTGTCGCTGGGGGTCATGCGAATGATGTTCGACGCTCCGTACGCGCCGCTGTCGGTGCACTTTCCGCACGAGGCGCTGACACCGGTGCGCGAGTACCTGGCCTACTTCGGCTGCCGGCCCTATTTCGCCCAACCGGTCGCGGGCTTCACCTTCCGCACCGCTGACCTGGACCGGCCACTGCACCGGTCACCGAACCACGAAGACCACGCCCATCAGGCGATGGTGCAGTACCTGCGCGGCGTCACCGCCGGGTCGCCCGGCCTGGCCGCCTCGGTGCGCGCCCTGGCGCGTCAGCTGCTGCCGACCGGCACGGTGAGCCTGGAGTTGATCGCGGGGGAGCTGGGCCTGCATCCCAAGGCGTTGCACCGGCGGCTGGCCGCCGAGCAGACCACGTTCGCCGCCCTGGTCGACAGTGTCCGCCGTGATGCCGCGGATCGCTATCTGCGCGACACCGACCTGAGCCTGGCGCATCTGACCCGTGAGCTCGGGTACGCCGAGCAGAGTGTGCTCAGCCGGTCCTGCCGGCGCTGGTTCGGGTGCAGCGCCAGCACTTATCGCAAGACGGTCCGATTACAGGGCCACGGTTAGGCTGGCGGCGATGTCCGCACTTGATGCCATTGATGATTGGCCGGTAGGTCACGCGGCCGCCGCGGTGGTCGGCCCGCAGGGGGTGCTGGCGTTTCACGGTGATACCGCGCGGCCGTTTTATCTGGCGTCGGTGACCAAACCACTGGTCGCCCGGGCCGTGCAGGTCGCGGTCGAGGAGGGCGCCGTCGAACTCGACACTCCGGCGGGGCCGCCCGGTGCCACGGTGCGGCATCTGCTGGCGCATGCCTCCGGGTTGTCTGCAGACTCCGAGAAGGTGCTGGCCAAGCCCGGGGTCCGCCGGGTCTACTCCAACCACGGCTTCGCGGTGCTGGCCGCGGCGGTGCAGGATGCGTCGGGGATCGAGTTCGGGCGGTATCTGACCGAGGCGGTGTTCGAGCCGCTGGGCATGTCGGCCAGCCGGCTGGACGGGGGGGCCGCGGCGGCCGGCTTCGGCGGCACTTCGACGGTCGCGGACCTGGCCGCCTTCGCCGGTGACCTGTTGACGCCGGTCACGGTGTCACGGGAGCTGCATGCCGAGGCCATTCGTGTGCAGTTTCCCGGTCTGGACGGTGTCTTGCCTGGTTACGGACCGCAGCGGCCCAACGACTGGGGGCTGGGCTTCGAAATCCGCGACGGCAAATCCCCGCACTGGACGGGTGCGGCCAACTCGCCGCGGACGTTCGGTCATTTCGGTCAGTCCGGTACGTTGATCTGGGCCGATCCGGCGATCCAGCGGGCCCTGGTGGTGCTTACCGACCGTGATTTCGGGGACTGGGTGACGCCGCACTGGCCGGCGCTTGGTGATTCGGTGGTGTCGGAGTACGGCCGGGACTAGCCAACAGGCGTCCCACAAGGCACAATAGACACATCGGTAACTAGCTAAACAGGAGTATCAGCGCTCTTGAGGTTCCACCAGGTCGTTGGGGAAGACGTCCCTCGTGGATCCGAAGGAGCAACTGATGCGTACGACGAATCAATTCGCCGACGTGACCAGCGGTGTGGTGTACATCCACGCATCGCCTGCTGCGGTGTGCCCACATGTCGAGTGGGCACTGACCTCGACCCTGGGGTCGCGTACGGCGCCGGCGAAGCTCAACTGGACGCCGCAACCGGCCATGCCTGGGCAGCTGCGCGCGATCGTTAACTGGGTCGGCCCGGTGGGTACCGGCGCGCAGTTGGCCAGTGCGCTGCGCTCGTGGTCGGTCCTGCGTTTCGAGGTCACCGAGGACCCCAGCTCCGGGGTGGACGGTCAGCGATTCAGCCACACGCCGCAACTGGGATTGTGGAGCGGGGCGATGAGCGCCAACGGCGACGTGATGGTGGGCGAGATGCGGCTTCGAACCATGCTGGCCGCCGGCGCCGACGCGCTGGCCGCGGAGCTGGAGACGGTGTTGGGCAGTGCCTGGGACGAGGCGCTGGAGCCCTACCGCGGCGGCGGCGACGGCGCGGAGGTGTCCTGGCTCAGCCGCGGTGTGGGCTGAGTTTCTCCCGCGAGCGTGCACAAACGTCCGGCAAACCCGCAGGTTGAGGTGGACCTTTCTGCACGGTCGCGGGCTATTGCGGCCGCAGTATCCGCAGCGCGCCCGGCACCGCTGACACCGTGACCGGCAGCGGGGCGACGTAGTCCCCATCGGCGTAGGCGTTGATTCCGGGGCATTCCACTCGAATCGTGTTGGCCCGCCGGGTGCTCACCTCGTCGAGATTCACATGCGTGCCCTTGAACACGGTGGGGAACAGCCGGATCAGCTTGGTGCGTGAACCCGAGTGCACCATCGTGACGTCGAGCAGGCCGTCGGCGTGATCGGCGCCTGGGCAGATCAGCATGCCGCCGCCGTAGCTGCGGGTGTTGCCGAACGCCGCCAGCGTCAGTTCGATGTCCAGCGGTGCGTCGTCGTCGAAGGTCAGCCGGAATGGCAGCAGGCGCAGCTTGGACATCTCGGCCACCATCGCCACGTTGTAACGCATCCGGCCGTGCGGCCAGCGCATCCGGTTGACCCGGTCGCTCACCAGCGAGTCGAAACCGGCCGCCATCACCGTGCCGAACCAACTCACCGCGCCGTCATCGCCGACGATCCGGCCCAGATCGACTGTCTCGCTCCAGCCCTCGGCAATGACATCGGCGGCCGCTTCGGGATCGCCGGTGGGCAAACCGTATTCGCGGGCGTGGTCGTTGCCGGTGCCGGCCGGGATGATGCCCAGCGGCACATCGCCCTGCGCCAGGGACTGCAGCGCCAGCGAGATGACACCGTCGCCGCCGGCCACCACCACGGCGCCGGTCCCGGCCGCCAGCGCCTCGTCCAGAAGCCGGCGTGCGTGCTGCGGGTCTGCGCCGACGATGTGGTGCACGTTCACGCCGCGCTGCTGGAAGCGCGTGATGGCCCGCTCGGCCGCGTGCCGGGCATTGCCGTGTCCGGCAGCCGGGTTGGTCAGCAAGGTGATGTGGCCGATCGTCATGGGATCAGTTTGCCGGGGTTGAGGATTCCCGCCGGGTCCAGCGTGGCCTTCACCGCGCGCAACACCTGCACACCCAGCTCGCCCACCTCGTCGCGCATCCAGGGCCGGTGGTCGGCGCCGACGGCGTGGTGGTGGGTGATGGTTCCGCCGGTGCGCATGATCGCTTCGCTGGCAGCGGTTTTCGCGGCCCGCCACTGCTCGATCGGATTACCGCGCTGCCCGGCCACGACGGTGAAATACAGCGACGCGCCGGTCGGATAGACGTGCGAGATGTGGCACATGACCAACGCCGGGGTGCCGGTGTCTGCCAGCGCAGCGGTCAGGGCTTCGGTGACGGCGGCCTTGAGCGCGGGAACATTCGACCAGTCGGTGGCGGTCTCCAACGTCTCGCAGAGCGCTCCGGCGGCCAGCAGCGAATCGCGCAGGTAGGGCGCGCCGAATCGGCCGTGCTCCCAGGCCCGGGCCGGCTCCTCGCCCAGGGAGGTGCCGCCGTTTGCGGCCAGCAGCGCACGGGTCTCGGCGTGCCGGGCATCGGTGTGCTCGGCGGTGCCCTCGAAGAGCGTGATCGCCAAGCAGCCGCCGGTGATCTGTTGCTCGCCGATCTGCTCGGTGCTGGCCAGGTTGACCCCCGTCTCGGCTTCGTCGGAGAGCCGCACGACGGTCGCTCCGGTGCCGGTCTGGGTGATCGCGCGCAGCGCCGCGGCGCCGGTGGTGAAGTCCGGGAACGACCACGCCTCATAGCGGGTGGTCGCCGGAACCGGATGCACCCGGACCCGCACCCGGGTGATGATCCCGAACAGTCCCTCCGAACCGAGCAGCAGCTGACGCAGATCCGGACCGGCCGCCGAGCCGGGAGCGCGGCCCACGTCCAGCACGCCGGCCGGAGTGATCGCCCGCAGCCCCCGGACCATGTCGTCGAACCGGCCGTAACCCGCCGAGTCTTGACCGGACGACCGGGTGGCGGCGAACCCGCCGATGGTGGCGAACTGGAAGCTCTGGGGGAAATGGCCGAGGGAGAAGCCGCGCTCACCGAGCAGGCGTTCGGCCTCCGGGCCGGTGACCCCGGCGCCGAGTTCGGCTTCGCCGGAGACCTCGTCGAGGCTGTGCAGTTCATCGAACCGGCGCAGGTCGAGTGAGATCACGGCTTCGAAGTCGCCGCGGATCGGGTCGAGCCCGCCCACCACGCTGGTGCCCCCGCCGAACGGGACCACCGCGATTCCGTGCCGGCTGCAGTAGTCCAGGATCGCCGCGACCTCGTCGTCGGTGCCGGGCAGCAGCACCGCATCGGGCGCATCCTGGACGCCGGAACCATTGCGGCGCAACAGGTCCAGGGTCGACTTTCCTCCGGCCCGCAATAGCCGGCCGTGGTCGTCGGCCCGGCAGTACTGCTCGCCGACGATGCCCGCCAAAGCTTGTCGGTGCGGCTCGGCCAGCGACGAGGGCCGCAACCGGACCTGGCCTGGATCGGGTTCGGCGGCCGCGGTGCCGTCGACGCCGAGCGCGGCCTTGAGCAGACTGCGAATGCCGTCGGACAGCGGTTTGGCCGCCGCGGGGTCACCCCAGGCGTTCCACTTCATCGGGGGGGTCAGGTCATCCTGAGCGTCGGGCCGTGTCATGCGTTACAGTATTACATATGTTGTCAATCAGTAATGACGAGCAAGTCGACGTCGGGGAGCGGATCCTCGACGCCGCCGCGAGCTGTCTGCTCGCTTTGGGCGTCGAGCGGGTGACGCTGGCGGCTATCGCGCGCCGCGCCAGGGTCAGTCGTCCCACGGTGTACCGGCGATGGCCCGACAGTCAGTCGGTGATCGCCGCGCTGCTCACCGCCCGGATCACCGCCGCCTGGACGGAGCTGGCGCAACCGGGAACCGGGCGCGAGGCGCTGGTGAGGCGGATCGTGGCGGTGGCGGCGCGGCTGCGCCGTGACGAAGTGGTGATGCAGGTGCTGCATCACGCACCCGATTTGGCGATGGTCTACATCGCCGAGCGGATGGGCGCCAGCCAACGGCGGCTGATCGACCTGGTCTCCGCCGAGCTCGCCGCTGCCCAGGGCGGCGGCGGAGTGCGGCCGGGCGATCCGCGTCAACTCGCCGCGATGTGCCTGTTGACCACCCAGTCGGCGATCCAGTCGGCGCAGGTCGTCGCGCCGATCCTGGACGAGGACGCGCTCTCGGACGAACTGGCCTACGCACTGAACAGGTACCTGTCGTGATGCCCGACGGCACCGCTCTCAATGCCGCCCGCCGCACAGCCGATCTGACGGCTTTGGCGGAGCGCCCGGTTGTTGATGTCGTGGTGATCGGCGGGGGCATCACCGGCGCCGGCATCGCCCTGGACGCCGCCACCCGCGGCCTGCGTACCGTGCTGGTCGAGAAACACGACCTGGCATTCGGCACCAGCAGGTGGAGCTCCAAGCTTGTGCACGGCGGACTGCGGTACCTGGCCACCGGCAACGTGGGCATCGCGCGGCGCAGTGCCATCGAACGCGGGATCCTGATGACCCGCAACGCGCCTCACCTGGTACGGGCCATGCCTCAGCTGGTGCCGCTGCTCGGCTCCATGCCCCGGCGAGACCGGGCGCTGGTGCGCACCGGGTTCCTGGCCGGAGATGCGCTGCGCAGGTTGGCCGGCACGCCGGCCGCGGTGCTGCCGCGGTCGCGGCGGATCTCCTACGACGAGGCCATCGGGCTGGCGCCGACGGTGCGCCGGGACGGCCTCGACGGCGGGTTGCTGGCCTATGACGGCCAACTGATCGATGACGCCCGACTGGTCGCGGCGGTGGCCCGGACCGCCGCCCAGCACGGCGCGCGGATTCTCACCTATGTTGCGGCGTCACACGCCACCGGTGAATCGGTGCGGCTGACCGACCAGGTCTCCGGCCAGTCCTTCGACGTCGCCGCGCGTGCCGTGATCAACGCGGCCGGGGTGTGGGCCGCCGACCTCGACCCGGCGCTGCGGTTGCGGCCGAGCCGGGGCACCCACCTGGTGTTCGACGCAGCGGCGTTCGGCAACCCGACCGCCGCGCTGACGGTGCCGATACCTGGCGAGCTCAACCGGTTCGTGTTCGCCATGCCCGAACAGCTCGGCCGGGTCTACCTGGGGCTCACCGACGAAGAGGCGCCCGGCCCGATTCCCGATGTACCGCAGCCGACTTCGACGGAAATCGCGTTCCTGCTCGATACGGTCAACACCGCGTTGGAGACCGCACTGAGCGTCGCCGATGTCCGCGGCTCCTACGCCGGCCTGCGCCCGTTGATCGACACCGGGGAGGGCCGCACCGCCGACGTCTCACGCAACCACGCCGTTGTCGAATCCGACTCCGGAGTGCTCAGCGTGATCGGGGGCAAGCTGACCGAATACCGGCACATGGCCGAAGACGTGTTGGATCGGGCTGTGCGCTTACGGGGCCTGAGCGCCGCGCCATGCCGGACCCGCGACCTGCCACTGGTCGGTGCGCCGGGCAACCCGGGAGTCTCCGAATCCCCGGCCCGCGCACTGCCCGAATCGCTGGTGGCGCGCTTCGGGGCGGAGGCGGCCAACGTGGTCGCGACGGCCACCTGCGCGCGGCCGGAAGAACCGGTGACCGAGGGCATCGACGTGATCCGCGCGGAGTTCGAATACGCCGTCAGCCACGAGGGTGCGCTGACCGTCGAGGACATCGTCGACCGCCGGACCCGCATCGGCCTGGTGCCCGCCGACCGGGAGCGGGGCATCGAGGCGGCGCGGGAGTTTGTCGCGACCACCCGGTGAGTCGAGCCCAGACGAAACTGATCCGTATCGTCTAAACTGGCGCGTTATGGGAGCCGAGTCGCCCGCATCGCGACCGAGCCGCAGTCGGGGCCGTCTCGACCGGTCTCGTGACCCCGCGATTCTCGACGCGGCGTTGCAGGGCGTGGCCGCGGTTGGGTACGACCGCTTGACCATGGACGACATCGTGGCTCGCGCCGGCGTCGGCAAGGCAGCGATATACCGGCGTTGGCCGTCCAAGGCCGTCGTGGTGGCCGATGCAATAGCGCACTGGCGGCGGCGACAGGGGCCGGTCGATCCGCCCGATACGGGGAGCCTTCGTGGCGACATCGAGGCTCTGGTCGACATGTCGCCGGAATTCGACGAATACGGCATGGGAACAATGCAAGTCATTGTGGGTGTGGCGACCGCTGCGATGCACGATCCGGTGCTCGCAGCTGCCCTGGACGATTTGGTACTGGACCCGCCGCGTCACGTGCTCCGGGTGTTGCTTGACCACGCGCTGGCGCGCGGCGAGATCCCAGCCGGGCGCGACATGAGTCTGATCCCCGACGTCGCGTTGAGTCTCAACGTGCTGCGCGTGATGACCGGTCGGCCAGTCGACCGGGTCTTTATCCGCCGGGTGCTGCAGGACGTCATCCTGCCGCTGGTCGGCTCCCCGGACTGATCGGTTGCGTGTCTCGCCAGAGCGTGCCAGTCTGGCCTAACGAAACTGATTAGTTCCGCCTGTGGTGGAGGTGGCGATGAACGACGTCCCGGTTCCGGTACTGATCGTCGGTGCCGGCGCGGCCGGCCTGACCGCCTCAGCGTTGTTGACCAAACATGGCGTGCGGTCGCTGGTGGTCGAGAGGCGCAGGGAGGTCTTCATCTACCCGAAAGCCCGCAATCTGAGCTTCCGGAGTCTGGAGATCCTGCGCGGGCTGGGACTCGCCGAACAGGTCCACGCGGTCGCCGATGGCATGTCAGGCATGCTCACCAAGACCTCGCTCAGCAGTGCGGAGACGAGGCAGGCCTTCGACGTCGACGCGATCTTCGCGCCGTTCGATGGCCTGAGCCCCGAGCCGTCCGCGCAGTACTGTCCGCAGAGCGCGCTGGAGCCGATGCTGCTGGAGTACAGCCGCGGACACCGCAACCGGATTCGCTATGGGACCGAGCTCAGTTCGTTCGAGCAGGATGAAACCGGCGTCACCGCAGTGATTCGTGACCGGGATTCGGGTGCTCGCGACACTGTGCGCGCTGAGTATCTGATTGCTGCCGACGGCGTGCACAGCCCAATCCGCGACACCCTTGGCGTGCCGACGTCGGGACACGGGGCGTTGCCGATCTACGTCGTCTTCATCTACTTCCGGGGGCCCTGGCGACAATTCGTCCCACAACTCGGTGACGGTGACGCCATCCACGTCGAAAACGACTGCGTGAAAGGTATTTTCCTGCCGGTGCGCGACGACTTCGGCATGCTGGCCACCACCTACCTGCCCGGGCAGGGCGAGTCCGCGGAGCAGTTCACCGCCGACCGCTGCCGCGAGATGCTCCGCGCGGCGATCGGTGAGCCCATCGACGTCGAGATTGTCGCGGCCACGCCGTGGCAGCCATACGAGCGTGTCGCGGACCGGCTCCGCTGCGGCAGGGTGTTTCTCGTCGGCGATTCGGCTCACGCCATGCCCCCGTTCAAAGGCCGGCGGTGCCAACTGCGCCATCCAGAGTGCGCACAATCTGGCCTGGAAGTTGGCGGCGGTGCTGAACGGCATGGCCGCTCCCGAGCTACTGGACACCTACCAGGCCGAGCGGCACCCGATCGGGCGATTCAGCGCACGCCAGTCGCTCACGGGGCCGTCGGTGCACCTGCTATGGCGAGACGACACCGATCCGAGACTTCCCGCCGACGAGGAGGCGCCGATGTTCGATCTGCTCATTGGTCATCGATACCGTTCGGCCGCAGTGCTTTCCGGCGATCCGGTTCCGACGGATCCCGACGCCGTGTCGCTGGTGAAGGAATTGCGCGGCCAACCCGGCACCCGGGTCCCGCACGTGTGGCTGCAACACGGGGGGCAACGGGTTTCGACTCTTGACCTACTCGGGCCGGGTTTCACGGTGCTGACCGGTCGTGACGGTGGACCGTGGCGGGTCGCGGTGTCGCACGCATCGGAGGCGCTGGGAGTCCCACTGGATTCGCATCGGATCACCGACGAGCAGTGGGCGGGTGCCACCGGACTGGCACCAGACGGCGCGTTGCTGATCCGCCCGGATGACTTCGTGGGCTGGCGCGCCGAGACATTGCCGGCCGACCCCGGCGTCGAGTTGCAGCGGGCGCTGACCGCGGTCCTCGGTGGTGGCCGCGCTCCTACAGGTAGCGGCGGACCCGGCTGCGGTACTCGGCGTATTCGCGGCCGTAGTGCTCCCGCATGAAGGTTTCCTCCCGCAGCACCTGGCGGTTGAACAGCCACACCGCGGCGAGCAGGTAGATCAGCGGGATCCAGCTCGGAAACACCAGAAACTGGCCGAGCAGCAGCAGTCCGAATCCGACATAGATGGGGTTGCGGCTGATCGAGAACACGCCCGAGGTCACGAGCTTGTCCGGGCGATCGGTGTCGATGCCGACGCGGAAGCTACTGCCGAAGGCGACCAGGGTCAGCACGACCAGCAGCAGGCCGGCGAAACTGCACGCGACCCCGGCCCACGAGATCGCGTCGGAGCGTCAGAACCGCCCCGAGCCGACCAGCGGCCAACCGCGTGCCCAACCTCTCAGGTCAGTACAGCTAGCCGGCACCCGCGGTCGTGAGCGTGCGCAGTCGTACGCCGTGACCGGCGTGTTGCCGGGCAGACACGCACGCTCGCCGGAAATGACGGCTACAGCGGGATGTTCTTGTGGCGACCGCGGCGAGCGGGGGCCTCGGCCAGCGCCTGGGTGATCTTGCCGCGGGTGTGCGCAGGGTCGATCTTCTCGTCGACGACGCCGATGTCGATGGCGCTGTCCACGCCGCCGGCGATCCGCTCGTGCTCAGCCGCCAGCTCCTCATGCAGCGCGTCGCGCTCGTGATCGGGAGCGGCAGCCAGCTTCTTCTTGTGCAGGATGCCGACTGCGGCCTTGGCGCCCATGACCGCGACCTCGGCGTCCGGCCAGGCGAACACCTTGGTGGCGCCCAGCGAGCGGGAGTTCATCGCGATGTAGGCCCCGCCGTAGGTCTTGCGGGTGACCAGCGTGACCCGCGGAACGGTGGCCTCGCCGAACGCGTGCAGCAGCTTCGCGCCGCGGCGCACCACGCCGCCCCATTCCTGGCCGACGCCCGGCAGGTAGCCCGGCACGTCCACGATCACGATCAGCGGAATCCCGAAGGAGTCGCAGAGCCGCACGAAACGTGCTGACTTCTCGGCACTTTCGGAATTCAGGCAGCCACCGAGCCGCAGCGGGTTGTTGGCCAGCACACCGACGGTGCGCCCGGACAGGCGGCCCAGCCCGACCACCATCGACGGTGCCCACTTGCCCTGCAGTTCGTCAAAGGGAGCGTCGTCGTCGAGCAGCGCGGTCACCAGCGGGTGCACGTCGTAGGCACGCCGGGCCGACTCCGGCAGCAGCGCGTGCAGGTCGACCTCGCCGGCCTCGGCCTTGCTGCGGTCGAAATGGCCCTGCTGGCAGAACAATCCGACCAGGCGGCGGCCCCGCTCGTAGGCGTCGAGCTCGTCGTCGGCGACGATGTGGCACACGCCGGACTTCTTGTGGTGGGTGTCGGGGCCACCGAGCGCGGCCATGTCGACGTCCTCACCGGTGACGCTGCGGACCACGTCCGGGCCGGTCACGAAGACCCGTCCCTCCGGCGCCATCACGATGACGTCGGTCAGTGCCGGGCCGTAGGCCGCGCCGCCTGCGGCGAAACCGACCACCACCGAGATCTGGGGGACGAAACCGGAGGCGCGGATCATCGCCTCGAAGACCCGTCCGACCGCATGCAGTGCGCGCACGCCCTCGGCCAGCCGGGCGCCGCCGGAGTGCCACAGGCCCACGATCGGGCTCTGCTCGGCGATCGCGGTGTCGTAGGCGTTGACGATGTGGTCGCAGCCGTCGATGCCCATCGCGCCGCCCATGACGGTGCCGTCGGTGCAGAACGCGATGGTGCGCACGCCGTTGACGGTGCCGCCTGCGGCCAGCACGCCGGAGCGGTCACGCTCATGCAGCAGCTCCACGGTGCCGTCGTCGAAGAACGTCGACAGGCGCAGCAGGGGGTCACGCGGGTCGAGTGATTCGCCCACTGTCTCGGGAGCCATGGTCGTCATCGCGCCTCTCCTTGGTCTAGTACCGGCCGAAGACGAGCGCGACATTGTGCCCGCCGAATCCGAACGAATTGTTGATCGCGTACTGGTAGTTGCCCGGGCGTGGCGCATCGGCCACCACATCCAGGTCGATCTCGGGATCGATGTTCTTCAGGTTGAGCGTCGCCGGGATCACCTGGTCGCGCAGGGCCATCACGGTCAGGATCGACTCCACCGCACCGACCGCGCCCACCGAGTGGCCCAATGCGCTCTTGGGGGCGTACACCGCGGCGTCGCCGCCGTGCTTGCCCAGGGCGCGGTTGATGGCGTGGCCTTCGGCCACGTCGCCCACCGAGGTGCCGGTGGCGTGGGCGTTGACGTGGTCGATGTCGCCGGGTTGCAGACCGGCGACCTGGATCGCCCGCGACATCGCCCGGCCGGCACTCTCGCCGTCGGGATCCGGCGCCACGATGTGGTAGCCGTCGGAGGTGATCGACGCGCCCATGATGCGCGCGATGATGTTGGCGCCGCGCGCCTTGGCGTGCTCCTCGGTCTCGATCACCATCAGCGCGGCCGCCTCGCCGAACACGAAGCCGTTGCGGTCCCGGTCGAAGGGGCGGCAGGCGCCCGCCGGGTCATCGTTGGTGTTGGACAGCACGATGCGCATCTGGGCGAATCCGGCGATCGGCACCGCCTCGATGCGGGTCTCCACGCCACCGCAGATCGCGATGTCGGCCTCACCGAGCACGATCTGCTGCCAGGCATGAGCGATGCCCTCCGAGCCGGACGCGCACGCCGAGATCGGGGTGATCACACCGGCTTTGGCCTTGCGGTCCAGTCCGATGGTGGCGGCGGCGCCGTTGGGCATGTACTTCTGCACGGTCAGCGGTGAGACGGCGCGGAAGCCGCGTTCGCGCATTGCGTCGTAGGCGTAGACCAGCTCCTCGGTGGAGCCCAGCCCGGTACCCACCGACACCAGCAGGCGCCGCGGGTCTACTTCCGGCGAACCGGTGTTCTCCCAGGCCCGTCGACTCAGGGTCAGTGCCATCTTCTGCAGATAGGACAACCGCCGCAGTTCGGTGCGGGACAAGCCCTCGTCGAAGCGGTCCGGTGTCTCCACCAGGTGACCCCCGATGCGTACCGGCAGGTCGTATTTGGTGATGAAGTCGTCGGTGAGCGTACGAATGCCGCTCTGGCCGTCGAGCAGACCTTTCCAGGTGTTCTCTGCATCGGCGGCCAGAGCGGTCGTCATGGCAAAACCGGTGACGACGACGTTGGGTAAACCGTTGCCTGTAGCCAGTGTTGACATGGGTGTTGCGGAATCCTTCCCCCGTCGGAGAGTGTCAGTACCGCCCGAAGGCGAGCGCGACGTTGTGTCCTCCGAACCCGAATGAGTTGTTGATCGCGTACTGATATTCGCCGTAGCGGGGGGCACCTGCGACCACGTCCAGGTTGATCTCCTCGTCCGGCGTCTCGTAGTTGAGCGTCGGCGGGATGACGCCGTCGCGCAGCGTGAGCACCGTCAGCACCGACTCCAGCGCACCGACCGCTCCGATGGAGTGGCCGAGCGCCGACTTGGGTGCGTACACCGCGGCGTGCTCACATCCGGCTTCCCGGATCGCGTTCGCCTCGGCGGTGTCACCGATCGGGGTGGCGGTGCCGTGGGCGTTGATGTGGTCGATGTCCTTGGCGGAGATGCCCGCCAGCTCCATCGACCGCTTCATGGCCTGACCGGCCCGCTGGCCGTCGGGACCGGGAGCCACCATATGGAAGGCGTCGGAAGTGATTCCGGCACCCATCAATCGGGCCAGCGGCTTGGCGCCGCGGGCCTTGGCGTGTTCTTCGGTCTCGATGATCATCATCGCGCCGGCCTCGCCGAACACGAAGCCGTCCCGGGCCTTGTCGAAGGGCCGTGACGCCTTCTCGGGCTCGTCGTTGCGGGTCGACATCGCGCGCATCATCGAGAACGCCGCGATCGGCAGCGCCTCGATCATGCCCTCCACGCCGCCACAGACGACCATGTCGGCGTCACCCATCACGATGTGACGCCAGGCGTGCGCGATGGCCTCCGAACCCGACGAACAGGCCGAGACCGGGGTGATGACCCCGGCGCGAGCCCCGAGCGCCAGACCGGCGACCGCAGCGGCGCCGTTGGGCATGACCATCTGCACGGCCAGCGGCGACACCTTGCGGGGGCCGCCCTCGTTCATCAGGTCGTAGGTCTCGACGATCTTCTCGCCGCCGCCCAATCCGGTGCCGATGACGACCGCGAGCCGGTCCTTGTCGACGTCCGGCGTGCCGGCGTTGGACCAGAGCCGCTCGCTGAGCAACTTGGACATCCGCTGGACGTAGGACATGCGGCGCATGTCCAGTCGGCCCATGTGGTCGTCGACCGGGTCCTTGAGCTGACCGCCGATCTTGACCGGCAGCTCCCATTTCTCGGTGAAATCACCGGTGAGGGTACGGATACCGCTCTCGCCGGCCAGCAGACCCTTCCACGTGCCGTCGATATCCGCAGCGATCGATGTTGTTGCCTCAACGGCGGTTACCACCACAGAGGGGTAACCGCCGTTGGCCGTAGAAGGCTTGGACACTTAGCTCTCCGAACCGAACTTCTCGCGCAGCGCGGCGGCGGCTTCGGGGTTCTCGGCCTCGAGCTTCTGGATGTAGCCGACCACGTCACCGACGGTGCGCAGACCCGCGAGGTCCTCGTCGGGGATCTTCACGCCGTACTTGTCCTCGGTCTGCACGGCGATCTCCACCATCGACAGCGAGTCGATGTCCAGGTCGTCGACGAACGACTTCTCGACGGTGACCTCGCTCGGCTCGATCCCGGTCACCTCTTCGATGATCTCGGCGAGACCGGCGATGATTTCATCCTGACTTGCAGGCACTGTGTTTCCCTTCGTTGGATCCGCACGGGGTGTGCGGGGTGATTACTGCGTATCTGGTTGTGCAGGTTGGAGCGGGCGCTAAAACTCGGGGAGCCCGTCCAGATCTGCGGGGGACTTGACGGCGTGCGTCGGGGTCCCCCGAAGTTCGCGTTTGGCGATGCCCGCCAGCGTGCCCGCGGGCGGGAACTCCACGATCGCGGTGACCTCGCGCGCGCGGAGCGTGTCGCTGCACAGGTCCCAGCGCACCGGCTGGGTCAGCTGTGCGACGAGCTGTTCCATCGCGGCGGCCGCCGACGTGACCGGCTGTCCGTCGCGGTTGGACAGCAGGGTCGCGGTGGGCTCGTTCGTGGTGACCCGCGCCGCCGCGGCGGAGTAGGCCTCCAGGGCCGGGGCCATGTATTGGGTGTGGAATGCGCCGGCCGTGGCCAGCTTGCGAACCCGGGCCTTCTCGGGCGCGTCTTCGGCGAGCTTGTCCAGCGCGGTCAGTGGGCCGGCGGCGACGATCTGGCCGGCGGCGTTGCGGTTGGCCGGGATCAGGTCGAGCTGCTCCAGGCGCGCCAGCACCTCGGCCTCGTCGCCGCCGAGCACCGCGGCCATGCCGGTCGGCTCGAGGGCGCAGGCCTTGGCCATCTCGCGGCCGCGGGTGGCGGCCAGCATGACGGCGTCGTCGGGGGAGATCACGCCAGCGATGGCGTAGGCGGCGATCTCGCCGACCGAGTGGCCGGCCACGATCACGTCCTGGCTGAGCGGGCCGCTGCGGCGTTCGGACAGCGCGGCGTAGGCCAGCAGCGTCGCCGCCACCACCAGCGGCTGGGTGACCGCGGTGTCGGTGATCTCTTCGGCGGTTGCCGTGGTGCCCAGCGCGACCAGGTCCAGGCCGCTGATGTCCGACCAGGCGGTCAGCTGGGCGCGGGCTTCACCGGCATCCGGGCCCTCGAGCCACGGCGACAGCATGCCGGGGGTCTGGGATCCCTGTCCGGGAGCGAGCAACGCAATCACATCATTAAGAGAACATTGTGAAGCGCGTTTTGCAGGATGTCCTAGATTATGAACATTGTCTTATGTTTTTGTGGAGACTCTACAAATGGGGCATCTGATGCGACGTGTTTGATACCGTCCCGCGACAACTTGCCCGCTGACCGGAGTCCCGGCCGGTGGTGTCGGCGGTGGTCAGCGGTGTATCGGCCGTCATCGGTTACCGGACCTCACCCGGGGCCTGAACCGGCCACCTGCGGCATCTCGTGCGCCGCATCGACACCGCCGAAGCTGGCCCGCTGGGCCTGGTTGGCCAGCCGTCCCACTGTGGAGGCGACCCGGAGCACGTAGGCGTCGCGCGGCTGGGTGGGGTCCCGGCCGGTGAAGTCGGCTATCCGCTTGAGGCGATAGCGCACGGTGTTTGGATGAACGAACAAGGCGCGGGCGCAGGCCTCGATGGCGCCGCCACAGTCGAGATAGGCCTCCAGAGTCTCGGTGAGTGCGGGTCCGGCCTCGGCCAGCGGTCGCATCACGTCGGTGTGCAGGGCCGCGATCGCCGAGGCGTCGCCGATGAGGGCCCGCTCCGGGAGGAGTTCGCGAGCCAGCACCGGCCGGGGCGCCCCGGTCCAGCCGGTGACGGCGTTCATGCCGGAGATCGCCTCGCTGGCGCTGTGGTAGGCCCCGGTCAGGGTCGGTGCGGTCGGGCCGATCACCACCGGCCCGTCGGAGAACGCCCCGAGCAGGTCGGCGAAGAACTTCTGGGTCGGCGAAAGCGGGCCGGACACGATCGCCACCAGCCAGGTGCCGTGTACATCGGTCAGTGCGGCGCGGCCGTGCCGTTCGGCGACGTCGCGCAGATCCTGGCTAGCCTTCTCGCCGGAGATGGGGGCACCTCCCGCTTGCGGGGGAGTATCGGGGCCGTGCGGCGCGGTGCCGACCACGACGGTGGCGGGCGCGGTGGTGTCCCAGTTCAGCGCGGCCGCCCGGCTCAGCAGTTCCGGTCCGGTGTCGCCGCGGACCACGGCGTCGACGACGCTGGCCTCCATCCGGGAATCCCAGGTGCCCCGGGCCTCGGCGGCGTCGGCGTAGGCGGAGGCGGCGGTGAAGGCCAGGTCGCGGCTGTACTTGAGGATGCCCACCGTCAAGGCGGTCACCTGCTCCTCGGAGCGGGCCAGCAGGGGCACGACCTCCTCGAAGAACTCCATCGTGACCCGCACCATGTCCACGGTGTGGCGCAGCGCGATGTGCCGGGTCAGTTCCTGGGGCACCAGCTCGAACGCCTGCGCCGTGTGGCTGACGTTGCCGTGCGGGTCCTGCATCCACTCGGCGAAGTTGACCACCGCGGCCTGCACCACCAGGGCGACACTGGCCCGCTGGGACGCCTGCAGGTCGGCGAAGAACGGCAGCCGGTCGCCCATCATCGACACCGCCTCGGTGGCCAGCCGGCCCGAATAATGCTTCAGCCTGCGCAGCAGGGTGTCCGGGACGGTACTGAGCAGGTCCAAGGTGGACCGGGGCAGGTTCGGGCCGTCCGGGTTGGCCGAAACGACGTTGTCAACCATCCCTAAAAGCTACGCCTGTTTTGTGGACAGTCCCCACAACCCGTCGAGGGTTGCCTCAGGCGACCCCCGAATCCGAGGTCTGCTCGGGGGCGGCCAGCACATCGTCGATCGCGTAGCGAGCCGCTGCCGTGGCCGGTGCCGAGGAGTCGATCGTGCCTTCGCGGGCCAGCGCGGCCAGCACCGCCACCACCACCGACTCGGCGTCGGTGTTGAAGTACCGCCGGGCCGCCGGCCGGGTGTCGGAGAAGCCGAACCCGTCGGTGCCCAGCGTCACGAAGGTGCCGGGCACCCAGGGCCGGATCTGCTCGGGCACCGCGCGCATCCAGTCCGATACCGCGACGACTGGGCCGGTGACGTTCGCCAGCGCCCGGGCCACATACGGCACCCCGGCCGGACGCTCCGGGTGGCGCAGCCGCTCGCGTTCGACCGCCACTCCGTCGCGGTTGAGCTCGTTCCAGCTGGTCACCGACCACACGTCGGCGGCCACATCCCAGTCGGCGGCCAGCATGTCCGCCGCCCGCAACGCGTCGGGCATCGACACCCCCGATGCCAGGATCTGGGCGGTGTTGGTCCGCGGCTCGCCGGCCTGCCGGTACCGGTAGATACCGCGCAGCAGGCCTTCGACGTCGAGGTCGTCCGGTTCGGCGGGCTGGACGTACGGCTCGTTGTAGATCGTCATATAGAAGTAGACGTTCTCCGGGTCTGGCCCGAACATGCGCTCCAGGCCGCTCTCGATGATGTGGGCGACCTCGTAGGCGAACGCGGGATCGTAGGCCACCACCGCCGGGTTGGTGGAGGCCAGCAGCAGCGAATGACCGTCGGCGTGCTGCAGCCCCTCCCCGGTCAGCGTGGTGCGGCCGGCGGTGGCGCCCAGCACGAATCCGCGTGCCATCTGGTCGGCCGCGGCCCACAGGCCGTCGCCGGTGCGCTGGAAGCCGAACATCGAATAGAAGATGTAGATCGGGATCATCGGCTCGTCGTGGGTGGCATACGAGGTCCCGACCGCGGTGAAGCAGGCCGTCGACCCGGCTTCGTTGATGCCCTCGTGCAGAATGTGGCCGGTTTCGCTCTCCTTGTACGCCAGCATCAGATCAGCATCCACGGAGGTGTAGAGCTGCCCGTTGCGGTTGTAGATCTTCAGCGACGGGAACCACGAGTCCATCCCGAATGTACGGGCCTCGTCGGGAATGATCGGGACCAGTCGTGGTCCGATCTCTTTGTCGCGCAACAGTTCTTTGAACACCCGCACGGTCGCCATGGTGGTGGCGACCTCTTGATTGCCCGAGCCTGCCCTGACCGCCGCATAGACCGACGAGTCCGGTAGGGCCAGCGGTCGGGCCGTGGTGCGACGGTGCGGGACGAAACCGCCGAGCGCACGGCGACGGTCCAGCAGGTAGCGGATCTCCGGTGCGTCCTCGCCCGGGTGGTAGTACGGCGGCAGGTACGGGTTCTCCTCAAGTTGGGTGTCCGAGACGGGAATTCGCATCTCGTCGCGGAAGTCCTTGAGGTCGGCCAGCCGGAACTTCTTCATCTGGTGGGTGGCGTTGCGGCCGGCGAAGTAGCTGCCCAGGCTGTAGCCCTTGATGGTCTTGGCCAGGATGACCGTCGGCTGGCCCTTGTGCTCGACGGCCGCCCGGTAGGCGGCATGGACCTTGCGGTAGTCGTGCCCGCCGCGCTTGAGGTGCCAGATGTCCTGATCCGACAGATCCTGAACCAGGGCCTTGGTGCGCGGATCGCGACCGAAGAAGTGCTCCCGCACATAGCCGCCGTCGTTGGCCTTGTAGGTCTGGTAGTCGCCGTCGGGGGTGACGTTCATCAGGTTGACCAGGGCACCGTCTCGGTCGGCGTGCAGCAGGGCGTCCCACTCACGGCCCCACACCACCTTGATGACATTCCAGCCCGCCCCGCGGAAGAACGATTCCAGCTCCTGGATGATCTTGCCGTTGCCACGGACCGGGCCGTCGAGTCGCTGCAGGTTGCAGTTGATCACGAAGGTCAGGTTGTCCAGGCCCTCCAGCGCACCGACGTGCAGCAGCCCGCGGCTCTCCGGCTCGTCCATCTCGCCGTCGCCCAAAAAGCACCACACGTGCTGATCGGAGGTGTCCTTGATGCCGCGGTCGTGCAGGTAGTGGTTGAACCGGGCCTGGTAGATGGCGTTCATCGGCCCCAGCCCCATCGACACGGTGGGGAACTCCCAGAAGTCGGGCTTGAGGTGCGGGTGCGGGTAGGACGGCAGACCGCCGCCGGGGTGACTGTGTTCCTGGCGGAAGCCGTCGAGGTCATGGGTGCTCAGCCGGCCCTCCAGGAACGCCCTGGCGTAGATGCCGGGGGAGGCATGCCCCTGGATGAACACCTGGTCGCCGCCGCCGGGGTGGTCCTTGCCGCGGAAAAAGTGGTTGAACCCGACCTCATAGAGCGTCGACGACGACGCGTAGGTCGAGATGTGCCCTCCCACACCGACGCCGGGCCGCTGCGCGCGGTGCACCATCACCGCGGCGTTCCAGCGGATCCAGCTGCGGTAGCGGCGCTCGGTGTCCTCGTCGCCGGGGAACCACGGCTCCAGCTCGGTGGGAATGGTGTTGACGTAGTCGGTGGAGGTCAGCGCCGGGATCGCGACGCGCTGCTCGCCGGCGCGTTCCAGCAGCCGCAGCATCAGGTAGCGGGCCCGGACCGGTCCCGAACGGGCCAGTAGTGCGTCGAAGGAGTCCAGCCACTCGCCGGTCTCTTCGGGATCGATGTCGGGAAGGTAGGACGCCACGCCCTCCCGGATAACCCGCACCCGGTCGGATTCGCTTGCGCCGCTTCGTTTTTTGGCCAGATCCTGGCCTGCCGGATCGATAGTCAACGAACTGCTCCTTGGTTTGGAGGTGAACTAGTTGTTCTTCACGGGTAGGTTGTGAACGCGTAGGCGCTCGATTGGTGTCATTCCGCCGATGCCGGTGTGGGGTCGGTGGTGATTGTAGTGATGCAGCCAGTGCTGGTAGGTTCCGGCGCGTTCGGCCTC
>NZ_CP083985.1:1861097-1894869 GCF_020172665.1 [Mycobacterium] zoologicum
GAAGCATTAGCGTGGACCATGAGGACCTCTCGGTAATCGGATGTGCGTGTTTGGTAACCACACCGATACCGGAGGTCCTCACCTACTTCCGCTCACCACGCCGTTCACAACCTGTCTGGGAGTTACAACTAGTGCCTCCCGGCTTGTGGCTGGGACAACACCGAACCGATCTCGCCGAACGGTCCCGTCCTTTTTATCCTGCCTCACCGGTGGGCTGATCTCCGACCGTCGTTCACTACCCGGTAACGTCTGTCGAGTGCTGACCGGATGGCGGACCGCCTCGCGCGAGCAGGCGCGGCGACACGGTCGGGTGGGCGCGCTTGCGGTCGGTGGGGCCGCGGCCCTGGCGATGGGTGTCGTCGGGTGTACCAGCATCATCGGTGGCTCCCCGCAGGTGAACGTCTCCGAGGCGCCGGCGTACCGCTCCTCAGTGTCGGCGTCGGAGGTGACGTCGAGCATTCGCGAGACCGAGCGCCAGCATTCGATGACGACCCAGGCAGTACGCGGTGCCTGCGGCAGGTTCGCCTCCAGTAGCAGTGACGCCGTCGAGACGGTGAACAAGTACGTCGAGGCGTTCAACAACGGCGGGGACATCCCCGGTACCGCCGCTCCGGCGATCGAGGCGCTCAACCAGAGTGCCAATGAGGTGACCGGTGCCGTCAACGAGAAGCTGTCGGATGCGCTCAAGGAGGCGTTCGGCACCTACGCCGAAGCCGCCCGCGGTGTGGCGAACGCGATTTCGACCAAGGCGCCCATCTCGATCTACAACGCCCGCAAGGACGAGCTCAACCGGGCCAGGCAGAAGGGGATGGAACTGTGCCGAGCATTCTGATTCGCGCACAACTGACCCGCGGTGCTGTGCAACGATGATGCCCAGCACAAGACGCGCTGATGATCGAAGGAGGTCACACGGTGGTCGCGGCGGATAGCGCCCCGAGCTTCGCCCGCAAACTGGGCATCGGAAGTAAGCAGTTGGTCCAGGAGTTCGGCTGGGACGAGGACGCTGACGACGACATCCGTGTCGACGTCGAAGAGGCCTGCGGCAGCGAACTGCTCGACGAAGACACCGACGAGGTGGTCGACGTGGTGCTGCTGTGGTGGCGCGACGGTGACGGGGACCTGGTCGACACGTTGATGGACGCGATCACCGCGCTGGCCGACGACGGCGTGATCTGGGTGTTGACACCCAAGACCGGTAAGCCCGGGCACGTACAGCCCGCTGAGATCGCCGAGGCGGCGCCCACGGCCGGCCTGATGCCGACGTCTTCGGTCAACCTGGGGGACTGGAGTGCCAGCCGCCTGGTGCAGCCCAAGTCGCGGGCGGGAAAGCGTTGATGCTCGGCGTCGGCGCCGAAGCTCCTGACTTCACCCTGCGGGATCAGAACCAGCAGCAGGTCACGCTGAGTGCCTTCCGCGGCGACAAGAACGTGCTGCTGGTGTTCTTCCCGTTGGCGTTCACCGGAATCTGCCAGGGCGAGCTGGACCAGTTGCGCGACCACCTGCCCAGCTACGTCAATGACGACAGCGTGGCCGTGGCGATCTCGGTGGGTCCGCCGCCCACCCACAAGATCTGGGCGACCGAGAGCGGGTTCCTGTTCCCGGTGCTGTCCGACTTCTGGCCGCACGGCGCGGTCGCCGAGTCCTACGGGGTGTTCAACTCCGAGACCGGCTTCCCCAACCGCGGCACCTTCGTCATCGACAAGTCCGGGATCATCCGGTTCGCCGAGATGAAGCAGCCCGGTGAGGCGCGTGACCAGCAGCTCTGGCTTGACGCGCTGGCGGCGCTCAAGGGCTAGTCCGCGCCCGGCCACTCCGCCGCGACCGTGCAGAATCGTCCGGTCCCACGTGGGTTTTGGCGGACATTTCCGCACGGTCGCGGAGGGTTGGGAATTTTGGGCGTGGGCGCACGTCCGGGTAACCTGCCCCAGGCAGGGGCGCGTAGCTCAGGGGTAGAGCTCTGGTTTTACACACCAGCGGTCGGCGGTTCGAAACCGTCCGCGCCCACCAGGAAACGGCACTCAGTGTGAGTGATCGTGACCCGCATCCTCTTGCCCCGCCTGGTGGACGTGCGGGTGGCTGTGCACCGTCCCGTCGGCGTGGGTGTGCTCGTGGGTGTGCTCGACCTGGTCGTGATTGTGGTGCGACATATTCATCTCCCTTGTTCGATACTGCGTTGACCTACGGCTGTAGCGGCTCGGTGATGCGGCGGCACCCCGGGGCCCGCGTGCTCGGCATTGAAGACGGCATCGGTGACCAACTGGCAGATGTGCTCGTTCTCCATGCTGTAGAAGACCGTGGTGCCCTCCCGGCGGGTGCGCACCAGCCGCGCCATCCGTAGCTTCGCCAGGTGCTGGGAGACCGAGGGGGCCGGTTTGCCGACGTGCTCGGCGAGCTCGTTGACCGACATCTCCCGGCTGGTCAGGGCCCACAGCACCTGCACCCGGGTGGGGTCGGCCAGCATCCGGAACACTTCGACGATCAGGCCGACCTGGTCGTCGGGGAGACGTTCGGTTGCACCATTATCTGCATGCATACGCAGATAATAAGTCTTGGGGTGGGCGGGGTGTCAACCCCCGGCTCGTGGGTAGTGTCCAGCGGCAGGCCGTCAGCCCAACAGCGGAGGTAACCCATGTCGACGCAGTCCATGCGCCAGCCCATCCATTCCGGGCATCTGACCGTGGGTGCGCTCAAGCGCAACAAGGACAATCCGGTGCTGTTCCTGGGCGACACCACGTTGACCGGCGGCCAGCTCGCCGAGCGCATCAGCCAGTACATCCAGGCATTCGAGTCGCTGGGCGCCGAGACCGTCGGCCTGTTGTCGCTGAACCGTCCCGAGGTGCTGATGATCATCGGCGCCGGCCAGATCCGGGGCTACCGGCGCACCGCACTGCACCCGCTGGGATCGCTCGACGACCATGCCTACGTGCTGACCGACGCCGCCGTCAGCGCGCTGATCATCGACCCCACCCCGGCATTCGTCGAGCGCGCGCTGGGCCTGCTGGAGAAGGTGCCGACCCTGCGGCAGGTGCTGACGATCGGGCCGGTGCCCCCCGAGCTCGAAGGCAAGGCCATCGACCTGGCCGCGCAGGCGGCCCAGTTCGACCCGCAGCCGCTGGTGGCCGCCGACCTGCCGGGCGATCACATCGGCGGCCTCACCTACACCGGAGGCACCACCGGCAAGCCCAAGGGCGTCATCGGCACGGTCTCGTCCATCACCGCGATGACGACGATCCAGCTCGCCGAGTGGGAATGGCCGGAGCACCCGAAGTTCCTGATGTGCACCCCGCTGTCGCACGCGGGCGCGGCGTTCTTCGTGCCGACGGTGGTCAAGGGCGGCCAACTGGTGGTGCTGACCAAGTTCGATCCGGCCGAGGTGCTGCGGGTCATCGAGGAGCAGAAGATCACCGCCACCATGCTGGTGCCCTCGATGATCTACGCGCTGATGGATCATCCGGATTCGCATACCCGCGATCTGTCTTCGCTGGAGACGGTCTACTACGGCGCCTCGGCGATGAACCCCGTCCGGCTCCGGGAGGCCATCGATCGGTTCGGCCCGATCTTCGCCCAGTACTACGGTCAGTCCGAGGCGCCGATGGTGATCACCTACCTGGCCAAGGGCGATCACGACGCGAAGCGACTCACCTCCTGCGGTCGCCCGACGCTGTTCGCCCAGGTGGCGTTGCTCGGCGACGACGGCATGCCGGTCGCCCAGGGTGAGGTCGGCGAGATCTGCGTGGCGGGGCCGCTGGTGTCGGGCGGCTATTGGAAACTGCCGGAGGCCACCGCCGACACCTTCTCCGGCGGCTGGATGCACACCGGCGACCTGGCCCGCGAGGACGAAGACGGCTTCTACTACATCGTGGACCGCACCAAGGACATGATCGTCACCGGCGGCTTCAACGTGTTCCCCCGCGAGGTCGAGGACGTCATCGCCGAGCACCCGTCGGTGGCGCAGGTGTGTGTGATCGGAACCCCCGACGAGAAGTGGGGCGAGGCGGTGACCGCGATCGTGGTGCTGCGTCCGGGTGCCGACGCCGACGACGCCGCGGTGGCCGCGATGACGGCCGAGATCCAGTCTGCGGTCAAGGAACGCAAGGGTTCGGTCCAGTCGCCCAAGCAGGTCATCATCGCCGAATCGGTGCCGGTGACCGCGCTGGGCAAGCCGGACAAGAAGGCGCTGCGTGCCCAGTTCTGGTCCGGCTCAGAACGTTCCGTCGGCTGAGGTCACCCCAGCGCGGCGGCCAGCTGCCGCCACTGCTCCCGCGGGAAGGCATTCGGGTTCTCATCCAGTAGCTGCACGCACACGTGGTCGGCCCCGGCGTCCCGGTGCTCGGCGATCCGGGCGACGACGTCCTGTGGGCTGCGCCAGGCGATGATCGCGTCGAACAACCGATCGCTGACTTGCGCGATGTCGTCTTCGGAGAACCCTGAGCGCAGCAGATTGTTGGCGTAGTTGGGCAACCCGAGGTAGGTCTTGAGCCAGCCGGTGCCGATCGCGCGGGCCTGCTCGCGGTCGGCGCACAGGATCGCGGTCTGCTCGGGTGCCAGCAGCGGCCCGGTGCCCAGCTGCTCGCGGGCGTACCGGGTGTGTTCGGGGGTGGTCAGGTAGGGGTGGGCGCCGCGGCTGCGGTCGGCGGCCAGCCGCAGCATCTTCGGGCCGAGTGCGGCCAGCACCCGGGACTGCACCGGAACGGGCTTCTCGGCGGCATCCAGGCCATCGAGGAAGGTGCTCATCGCCCGCAACGGCCGGCGGTACCGCCCGGGATCGCCGGCGTCGATCAGCGGGGCGTGGCTGACGCCGATCCCCATCAGGAACCGGTCACCGTGCTTGGCGGCCAGCGCCGCGAAAGACGCCGCCACATCGGCCGGGGTGTGCATCCACAGGTTCAGGATGCCGGTGGCGATCACCGTGTTTCGGGTCGCGGCCAGCAGATTGCCGACCGCGTCGAACACCGGCCCGCCCACATCGGGAATCCACAGCGCGCTGTAGCCCAGCTCCTCGCACTCGGCGGCCGCGTCGGCGGCTTCGCCCTGGTCGCCATAGCGCAGCGGCGCACTCCAGATACCGACACCCGAGATGTTCACCATGGCCCCAGGATGGCACAGCCCGCGCAACCGGTGTGCTAGCGGCGCCGTCCGTACCGATCGGCGAGCTTCTGCTCGACCGTCATCGGCGGTGCCGGCTCGTCGGCCGCGGTCCCGCCCTCGGCTTCGGAGCGCTCCGCGCGGCGGGCCCGCAGCTCGGCGAACGCGAAGTAGCCCAGGCCGATAGGCGCCAGGATTCCGAATGCGATCCACTGGATTCCGTAGGACAAGAACGGCCCGGCGTCGCGGCGCGGCAGTGCGATCACACCCAGCCCGCCCGGTTGGTCATCGACCAACTGTAGGTAGGAACCGGTCAAAGCCACCTTGGTCAACGCCGCGATCTGATCGGTGTTGATCGAGTAGACCTGATGAAAACCGTTCTCGGTGAAGGGATTCTTGCCCGGAACCGCCGGTTGCGAGTCCCGCAGCCGGGCGGTGACGGTGACCTCGTCGGCCGGTGGTGTGGGTATCTCCGGTATGCGGGTGCCGCCGTCGTCGGTGCGCACGAAGCCCCGGTTCACCAGCACCGTGGGCCCGCCGGTGACCGCGAACGGTGTCAGAACCTCATAGGCCGGGACTCCGTCGATCACTCGCAGGCGCGCCAGCACCTGCGCCTCGGGCAGGTAGTGGCCGCGCGCGGTCACCGGCCGCCACTGCTCCTCCGGTGCCGACGAATCCTGATGGGCCAGAAGCGTTGTCACCGGCACGGGTTCGGCAGTCAGGGCGTGTTCGAGTTGGCTGTTGGCCCGCGACGTGGTGGTGTTCTTGCCCAACTGCCACGGCGCCAGCACGGTGAAGCACAGATACGCGAAGGCCAGCACCACCGCCGCCAGAGCCAGCCAGCTCGGACGCAGCAGGAACGCCAGCCGGCGCATCAGCCCAACCGCTCGTCGACCCAGGCGTGCAGACCGGGTAGGGCTGCCGAGATGACGGTGAACGACTCCTCGAAATCCTCCAGGCCGCCGTAATACGGGTCGTCGACGTCGGGGGCGACCGCGCCCGAGCGCGGGTCGAAGGATCGCAGCATTCGGATCCGCTCGGCCGGCGCACCGAGATCCTGCAACAGCCGGATGTGGTTGCGGGCCAATGCCACCACCAGGTCGGCGGCCGCGTGATCGTCGCCGAACTGTGCGGCGAAGTGGTCGGTGGGGTAGCCGTGGGCGCGCAGCACCTGGTTGGTGCGCTCGTCGGCACCCTTGCCGATGTGCCAGTCGGCGGTGCCGGCACTGCTCACCCGCACCGCGGCGCCCAGGCCCCGTCCGGTGATCTGATGGGCGAACATCTTCTCGGCCATCGGCGAGCGGCAGATGTTGCCGGTGCACACGAACGTCACGTGCAGGAGCAGGTCAGACACCGAGCACCTCGCGAAGTTCGGCGATGTCGTCGACCCGGGTCGTCGCGGCATCGATGGCATCATCTCGCCCGTAACCCCAGCCGACCAGGACGGTGTCGATGCCGTGCGCGGCCGCACCGTCGGCGTCGTGCCGCCGGTCGCCGACCATCAGCACTCGCTCGGGCAGGGGTTCCAACTGTTGCAGGGCGTGGGCCACGACGTCGGACTTCGTCGCGCGGGTGCCGTCGACGCTGGCGCCGGCGACCACCTCGAAGAACCCGCCGAGCCCGAAATGGGCCAGGATCTTGCGTGCGGTCGGCTCGGCCTTGGAGGTGGCCACCGCCAGCCGGACCCCGGCGGCAAGCAGGTCTTCCAGCAGCGGGACGATCCCGTCAAAGACGCTGTTCATCGCCCAGCCTCGGGTGGTGTAGTCGGCCCGGTAGGCGGCTATCGCGGCCTCGGCCTGATCACCCAGGCCCATCGCGGCAAGCGTGTGGTGCATCGGCGGGCCGACCAGTCGCTGCGCCAGATCGCCCCCGGGCACCGGCGCGCCGATATGCGCCAGTGCGTGGCGGAAGCTGGCGACGATCCCGGCTGCCGAGTCGGTCAGGGTGCCGTCCAGGTCGAAGATGACCAGTTCGGCGACATCGGTGGTAGTGCGCGTCACGAGCCCATTGTCCCCGACGCGCCCGGTGCGGTTGCCAGGTGGCGCACTACTGTTGCACGGGTGACTGCGCGGCTGACTGACGTCATCGACGTCCTGGATGCTGCCTACCCGCCGCAATTGGCCAGCAGCTGGGATTCGGTGGGGCTGGTGTGCGGGGACCCCGACGACGTGGTGGGCTCGGTGACGATCGCAGTGGACGCCACCGCGGCCGTGGTCGGCGAGGTGCCTGACGGCGGCCTGCTGCTGGCGCATCACCCACTGTTGCTACGCGGCGTGGACACCGTGGCCGCGAGTACCCCCAAGGGGTCCCTGATACATCGGCTGATTCGCTCCGGGCGTTCGCTGTTCACCGCGCACACCAATGCCGACGCCGCCTCGCCCGGGGTGTCGGACGCACTGGCGCAGACCCTCGGGCTGACCGTGCGGGCCGTGCTGGACCCGGCGGCCGCCGAACCGGACACCGACAAGTGGGTGATCTACGTCCCCGCCGAGCACGCCGACGCGGTGCGGGCCGCGGTGTTCGCGGCCGGCGCCGGAGCGATCGGCGATTATTCGCAGTGCAGTTGGAGCACGACCGGTGTCGGCCAGTTCCTGCCCGGCCAGGCCGCGATGCCCGCGATCGGTCGCGCCGGTGTTGTGGAGCAGGTCAGCGAGCAGCGCATCGAGGTGGTGGCGCCGGCCCGCGCGCGCGGCCGGATCCATGCGGCGATGCAGTCGGCGCATCCTTACGAGGAGCCGGCCTTCGACGTCTTCGCGATGCAGCCGTTGCCGGCGGGGGTCGGGATCGGCCGGATCGGCACCCTGGACTCCCCGGAGCCGCTGAGTGCTTTTGTGGCGCGCGTCGCCGAGCGGCTACCGGCGACGACGTGGGGAGTGCGGGCCGCCGGGGACCCGGATCTGCCGGTGTCGCGGGTGGCGGTCTGCGGTGGTTCCGGAGATTCGCTGTTGGGCGCGGCGGCGACGTCCGACGCCCAGGTCTACCTGACCGCAGACCTGCGTCATCATCCGGCCGACGAGCACTCTCGACGCTCAGGGATGGCACTGGTCGACGTGGCGCACTGGGCCAGTGAATACCCGTGGTGCGCACAGGCTGCCGAGATAATCCGCTCGCATTTCGGCGCGACCCTGCCGGTGCGCGTCAGCGCACTGCGCACCGACCCCTGGAACCTGGCCTGCGAAGGAGAACGGCGATGAAGGCCGAACTGGCACAGCAGCGTTTACTTCTGGAGTTGGCGGAGCTCGACGTCGAACTGTCCCGGCTGGCGCACCGAGCGGGACATCTGCCCGAGCAGCAGGACCGTGAGCGCATCCAGGCCGACCACACCGCGGCCGCCGACCGGCTGGCCGCGCTGGAATTGGCGTTGGAGGACCTGGATGCTCAAGCCGGGCGTCTGGAGTCCGAGATCAATGCGGTGCGTCAGCGCGAGGACCGCGACCGCGCCCTGCTGGATTCGGGGCAGACCCACGCCAAGCAGGTGACCGATCTGCAGCACGAACTGGAGACGCTGCAACGGCGCCAATCCAGCCTGGAGGACTCGCTTTTGGAGTTGATGGAGCAGCGCGAGCAGCTTCAGGCCCAGGCCACCTCCGAGTCGAACGTGGTCGCCGAACTGGAGGCGGAGCTGACCCGGGTGCAACAGAGGCTGGACACAGCCGCGGCGGAGATCGAAACCACCCGCGGGCAGCGTTCCGCCCGCCGCGACGAGCTGGCCGGCACCGTCGAGGACGAACTGCTGGCGCTCTACGAGCGTCAGCGTGCCTCCGGCGGGATCGGTGCGGGACTGCTGCGCGGCGGCCAGTGCGGCGCCTGCCGGATCGAGATCGACCGCGGCGAGCTGGCACGGATCTCGGCGGCCCCGCCCGAGGAGGTGCTGCGCTGCACGGAGTGCAGTGCGATTCTGCTGCGGGTCAAGGACCTCGGATAGTGCGTCGCCGGTGAAGGTCCTGGGATGAAGGTCGTAGTCGAGGCCGACGGCGGGTCGCGCGGCAATCCGGGGCCGGCGGGCTACGGAGCGGTGGTGTGGTCGGCGGATCGGGCAGAGGTGCTGGCCGAGGCCAACGAGTCGATCGGGGTGGCCACCAACAACGTCGCCGAATATCGCGGTCTGATAGCGGGATTGGTCGAGGCGGTCCGGCTGGGTGCCGCCGAGGTCGCGGTGTTCATGGACTCCAAGCTGGTGGTCGAACAGATGGCCGGGCGGTGGAAGGTCAAGCATCCCGACCTGATCACGTTGCACACCCAGGCTCGCGGGCTGGCCTCGCAGTTCGACCACGTTCGCTACTCCTGGATTCCGCGGGAGAAGAACTCGCACGCGGACCGGCTGGCCAACGAGGCGATGGACGCCGCGGCAGGTAAGGAGAAACCCGCGAAGCCCGAGAAGTCTGAAAAGTCTTTGGCGCCAACGGCGCCCGGTTGGACTGGCGCGGTCGGAACGCCTACCCGGCTGTTGCTGCTGCGGCACGGGCAGACCGAACTGTCGGTGCAGCGACGCTACTCCGGACGGGGCAACCCACAGCTGACCGACACCGGCCGGGCGCAGGCCGACGCGGCTGCACGCTACCTGGCGCAGCGCGGCGGCATCGCGGCGGTCATCAGCTCACCGTTGCAGCGGTGCCGGGAAACAGCAAGTGCGGCAGCGGAACTGCTGCGCCTGGACGTGAACGTCGATGAGGACCTGACCGAAACCGATTTCGGGGCGTGGGAGGGCCTGACGTTCGCCGAGGCCGCCGAACGCGATCCGGAGTTGCACCGGCGCTGGTTGCGGGACACGTCCGTCGAACCTCCCGGCGGGGAGAGCTTCGACGCGGTGCAGCAGCGGGTGGTGGCTGCGCGTGACCGGATCGTCGCCGAGCACAACGGTTCCACTGTGTTGGTGGTCTCGCACGTGACGCCGATCAAGACGATGCTTCGACTGGCGCTCGACGCCGGTCCCGCCATCCTGTACCGGCTGCACCTCGACCTGGCCTCGCTGAGCATCGCCGAGTTCTACGGCGACGGGCCGGCGTCGGTGCGGCTGGTCAACCAGACCGCCTACCTCTAGCCCGCGCTCACTCGTGCAGGTGCACCCGTTCACCGCCGGCGCCGAAGATCATGATCGCCTCGGCCGGGCCGTCGACCGCGCCGAACCAGTGCGGCGTCCAGGTGGAGAACTCGACGGCCTCGCCCGGCTCGATCAGGAAGTCCTCCTCGCCCAGCACCAATCGGAGCCGGCCGGACAGCAGGTACATCCATTCGTGGCCCTCGTGCACCGGCAGCTCCGCCGGTCGGCGGCGCCGCACACCGACCCGGATCTTGAAGGCGTGCAGGCCGCCGGCCGGGCCGTGCCGGGTCAGCGGCCAGTAGGTGATGCCGTGGCGAGTCTGGGACGCCCCCCGAACCCGCGGATCCGGCTGCTGGGGGGCGCGCAGCAGCTCATCGGTGCTGACCGAGAGCGCTTGGGCCAACCGGGGCAGGTGATCGAGCGCCAGCCGCCGCTTGCCGGATTCCAGCCGGCTCAGCGTCGACAGGTCGATGCGGGCTCGGTCGGCCACCTCCTGCAACGTCAGGCCCTGCTGGGTGCGCAACTCACGTAACCGTCGTCGCACCCGCAGCTCGACGCCGGCCTCGTCGACATTTGCCTGCATGGCAAGCCAGCTTGCCAGCTGGTTGTGGGCCGTGCAATCAGATGTACATGGCAGGGTCGATATAGCTCGTCGGATCTACAAGGGGTTCGCGCTGATTCGCGTTGCGGGCGCGCACCACTGCGGGAATGCCGGTGGCGATCGAATTCGGCGGCACGTCATGGGTGACCACCGAGTTGGCGCCCACCGCCGAATCGTCGCCGATGTGTAGGGGCCCGAGCACCTTCGCGCCGGCGCCGATGGTCACCCGATCGCCGACCGTCGGGTGGCGCTTGCCGTGGTTCAGCGAACGGCCGCCCAGCGTCACGCCGTGGTAGAGCATCACGTCATCGCCGATCTCGGTGGTCTCGCCGATCACCACGCCCATCCCGTGGTCGATGAAGAACCGCTTGCCGATGGTCGCGCCCGGGTGGATCTCGATGCCGGTGACCAAGCGCGTCGCCTGCGACAGCAGACGGGCGGTGCCACGCAGCGCCGGCCGGGACCAGAGCCGGTGCGCCACGCGGTAGGACCAGATGGCGTGCAGACCCGAATAGACCAGTGCGTTCTCCAGGTCGCCACGCGCCGCCGGATCGTGGGCCCGCGCATTACGCAGATCGTCGCGGACAGCGGACAGCAGACTCATGGGTGTGATTATTCCCTGATGTGCTCGAACAGCGGCGTCGAGATGTAGCGTTCGCCGAAATCGGGGGCGATCACCACGATGAGCTTGCCGGCGTTGGCCGGCCGTTTCGCCAATTCGAGTGCGGCCCAGACGTTTGCACCCGTGGAGATTCCACCGAGAATGCCCTCCTCGGTCCCGAGCGCACGCGCGACTCGCAGGGCGTCGTCGGAGGCGACATCGATGATCTCGTCGTAGACGTTGCGATCGAGCACCTCGGGCACGAAGTTGGGCCCGAGGCCCTGCAGCCCGTGCGGCCCGGGTTTGCCGCCGTTGAGAATGGCGGAGTCTTTCGGTTCGACGCCGATGATGCTCACTTCGGGCTTGTGGGCCTTGAGGCCGTGACCCACACCGGTCAGTGTTCCGCCGGTGCCGATCCCGGCGACGAAGAAGTCGACGGCGCCGGCGGTGTCCGACCAGATCTCCTCGGCCGTCGTCGTCGCATGGATCTGCGGATTGGCGGGGTTGGCGAACTGATCGGCCGCGACGGCGTTGCGGGTTTCGGCGATGATCGCCTTGGCCTTGGCCACCGCACCCGACATGCCCTCGGCACCGGGCGTCAACACGATCTCGGCGCCGAAGGCCCGCAGCATCACCCGGCGCTCGGTGGACATGGTGTCGGGCATGGTGAGGATGACCTTGTAGCCACGTGCGGCACCCACCATCGCCAGCGCGATACCGGTGTTGCCGCTGGTCGCCTCGACGATCGTCCCGCCGGGCCGCAGTTCGCCGGATTGCTCGGCGGCGTCGATGATGGCCACCCCGATGCGGTCCTTGACACTGTTGGCCGGGTTGTAGAACTCGAGCTTGACCACCACCTCGGCGCCGAGGCCGTCGGTCAACCGGTTGAGCCGGACGAGCGGCGTGTGCCCGACCAGCTCGGTGACGTTGTCGTAGATCCTGTGCATTAGGAGCCCTTATCTCTTGCTGCTCGTCCAGGGGTACGCGCTGCACCGGGTGGATCGCCCCGCCCCCGATGTTATGCGCCGCCCTCCGCGATGCGTCGCACAGCCCGGAGGAACTCGAAGCCGACCGTGACCCGAGCAAGCGCCGGCCCGTCTCGAAATTTGCCAGTATGGCAAAGGAGCTTGCCGAATTCTGGACGGGGACCGCATGCTCGGGTGCATGACCGACAGCTGGGATTGCATCGTGGTGGGTGGCGGAGCGGCCGGGCTCAGCGCCGGTTTGGTGTTGGGCCGGGCGCGACGCAAGACTCTGCTGATCGACGCGGGGGAGCAGAGCAATCTGGCCGCGCACGGCATCGGCGGCCTGCTGGGCCACGACGGTCGCCCGCCGGAGGAGTTGTACGCGCGCGGCCGGGGTGAGCTCGCGACCTACGGCGTCGCGATTCGCAGCGGCGCGGTGTCCGATATCGGGCGGGTGGGAGAGGATTTCGTCGTGCACCTGACAGGTGGAACCGTCGAGCGGACCCGCCGGGTGTTGCTGGCCACCGGGATGAGCTATTCGCCGCCGGATCTGCCCGGCGTCGACAAGCTATGGGGGCGTTCGGTTTTCCACTGCCCGTTCTGCCACGGGTGGGAGGTTGCCGATCAGCCGCTGGCGGTGTTGGGCCGCGGCGACCGAGCCGTGCACCAGGCGCTGCTGCTGCGGTGCTGGAGTGCGGACGTCGTGGTGCTCACCGACGGTCCCGCAGAATTCGGCGACGCCGACTCCGCCCGGTTGGCGAGTGCCGGCATCCGGGTCGACGAGCGGCCGGTCACCGCGCTGGACGGGGCCGACGGTCAGCTGTCGGCGGTGGTGTTCGCCGACGGCAGCCGGCTGCCGCGGCGCGGACTGCTGGCCGGTGTGACCATGTGGCAGCGTGACCGGCTGGCCGAACGGCTCGGCGTGGCCGCGGCGGCGCCCACCCCGGTCGCCGAAGACCCCGTGGGTGTCGATCCGTTATGCCGGACCTCGATTCCCGGGGTGTTCGCCGCCGGGGACATCACCGGGGAGATGCCGCAGGTCGCCGCGGCGATCGCGGCGGGTTCGCGGGCCGCGGCGGCGGTGGTGCAGAGCCTGGCGGCCCAGGACTACGGCCTGCCGCTGCCCGAGCGCGGAAGCGCTGCGCGATGACCGAGTCGGTGCGGGACGCTCGCGAGTTCTGGGATGAGTTCTACGCCGGTGACCGGCGGGTATGGAGCGGGAAAGTGAACCTCCACCTCGCCGAGGTCGCCGCCGACCTCGCTCCGGGCCGCGCCCTGGACCTGGGCTGCGGTGAGGGCGCCGACGCCATCTGGCTGGCCGAAGACGGCTGGCAGGTGGTCGCCGTCGACGTCTCTGCCAACGCGTTGGACCGGGCTCGGGCCGCGGCCGAACAGCACCAGGTCGCAGCACGCATCCGCTTCGAGCGCCACGACCTGTCCGCCGGCTTCCCCGACGGCCGCTATGACCTGGTGTCGGCGCAGTTCCTGCATTCTCCGGCGCGGCTGGACCGCGACGCGGTGCTGCGCCGCGCCGCCGAGGCCGTGGCGGTCGGAGGGCGGCTGCTGATCGTCGACCACGGTGCCGCGCCGCCGTGGGCCGGCGACCACGACCACGAGCATCAGTTCGACACGATCGACGAGGTGCTGGCCGGCCTGCGGCTCGAAGACGGGCAGTGGGAACGGTTGCGCGCCGGGGCCGTCGAGCGCGACGCCGTCGGACCCGATGGCCAGGCCGCCACCCTGACCGACAACGTGATCCTGCTGCGCCGGCTGGATGGTCACGCAGCATCGTGAAAGATCAGCCCCAGCGTGTAGCGCTCGCCGGAGCGGATGGCCGACACGCCGTGCCGCACCGGAGCCGTCGACCAGCCTCGGGTCGAACGCACCGGCCGGTCCCGGGTGGTGAACACATAACCGTGCCCCTGCGGCAACTGCGTTGCGGTGCCCCGCGATTGGGCGCGCGGCCGCTGTTCGACCAACAAGAACTCACCGCCGGTGTAGTCGGTGGCCGGGTCGCTCAGGTTGATCACCACCTGCAGCGGAAACACCAACTCGCCGTAGAGGTCCCGGTGCAGTGCGTTCCAGTCGCCGGGGCCGTAGCGCAACATCAGCGCGGTCGGTTTGGTCTGACCGGCGCGGTGGCAGTGATCGAGCCAGTCCTCGAAGTCGTCCGGCCAGGGCGCATCTCGGCCTTGGCGGGCCGCCCAGTCCCGGGCGATCGGCAGCAGGTGGGGGTACAGGGCCCGTTTGAGCGGGTCGACGGGATTCGGCGCCGGGGCCGCGAAGTACCGGTACTGCCCGGAGCCGTAGCGGTGACGTCGCATGTCGACGGTGGCGCGGAAGCGCTCGTCGTGCTCGTAGACCCGCCGCAGCTTCGCCGCCTCCGAGGCCGTCAGCAGCCGGGGCAGCGGTGCGCCGCCGCACTCGTCGAGTTCGGCGGTGATCGCGTCCCAGTCGCCGGCGTCCACCCGCCGCTGCCACCGTGTTGTCGAAAGTGCGCCCACGGCGCCATCATGCCGGTTGGCCTGCGCCGACGCTTGCCGGTACGGTGATCAGCGCGGACGAGTTGGCCGGGCGGCCGCGGCGCACGTCAAGCGCGTCGAGGAAAGTCCGGACTTCACAGAGCAGGGTGATTGCCAACAGCAATCCGAGGTGACTCGCGGGATAGTGCCACAGAAAACAGACCGCCACCCTCGCGGTGGTAAGGGTGAAACGGTGCGGTAAGAGCGCACCAGCGTTCCGGGTGACCGGTACGGCTCGGTAAACCCCACCCGAAGCAAGGCCAAGAAGGCCGCATTTCGGTGCGGTCGCGCAGGTGTTCGAGGGTTGCTCGCCCGAATCTGCGGGTAGGCCGCTTGAGGTACCCGGCGACGGTGTGCCCAGATGGATGGTCGCCGCCGCGTCGCCCAGCGGCGCGGAACAGAATCCGGCTTACAGGCCAACTCGTCCGCCTACACCGCCCGATTCATGGGCGGTCCCAGTTGCGGCTCTCCTCCGTCGAGCCTTACTGAACCGCCCGATTCAGCTTGCGCAGCGCGGGCCGCAGCGCCGCCCGGCTCTGCGCGGCGAGGTCGGCCTCGCGGGCATACAGCAGCCCGTAGGTGAAGGTGTCCTGGCCGGCGGCCGCCGCGATATCGGCCTGCTGAACCAGATGCGCCCGGCTCACCACACTGTCCTGATGGTCGCCGAGCAGGGTCTGAATCGTCTTCGCTCGCTTGGCGATCTTCTTCTCATTGGCTGCTGCGGCGGCGTAGCGCAGCCGCTTGGCGGCCTTGCGGATCCGGTGCAGTGCCGCGTCGTGGTCGGCAGCCGTCTTGGCGGCCTTCACCGCCTTGCGAAGCCGCCGGTAGGCGATGTCCACGGTGGCGTACCGCTCGGCGGCCGGTGCGCTGACCAGGTCGTCGAGGCCGTCGAGCAGCCGGAAGTACCGCGGCGAACGCATCGCGGCCAGGCTGCGCCGCCGTCCCGACTGGTAGCGGCGCAGCGAGCCGTCGACCAGCCGTTCGCCCACCGGCCCGCGGACCAGCTCTGGCGACAGCTCGTCGAGCGCCTGCTGATAGCGCTGGGCCAGGACCTCGGCGTCGCGGGCGCCTCCCAGCACCGCACCCAGTTCCTGCAGTTCGCCGAGCAGCGGGGCGTGGGCCGCCTCCTCGCCGTGCAACAGGCTGCGAATCCGTCGGATCGTCACCCGCATCTGATGAACCGCGTCGTCGGCGTTGGCGCGCACCGCGCGATCGGCGACCAGCAGTTGCTCGATCTGCTCGGCCAGTGCCCGATGCAGGAGGTCGCTCGGGTGGGCGACCACCGACGGCGTGCCGAGCACCCTGGCCAGTTTGGAGCCGTATCCGGCCGGCCTGGCACCGGTGTCGAGCAGCCGATTGCTCAGCCGTTCCAGCAGCTCGAGGTCCCCGCTGCCCAGTTCCAGTTCCCACTCCCGCCAGTGCTGTTCGGCTCGTTCGTGCTCGGCGCCTTCGGTCGACGCGATGACCTGGTCGTCGCAGAACTCGGCCAGCACCTCACCTCGATCGTCGCGCAGCACCACGACGCTGCGAGCGGTACCGATTTGGGCGACCGGTGCCAGCGGCCGATCCCTGACGATCGCCATCACCACGTCGAGCAGCTCGTCCGGAACCTCCGGGCTCAGGGGTGCGCGCACCTCGGTGCGGGTCGCCGGCCCGGCCGGAAGTTTGAGGTGCCAGCCGGCGTCGGGACCGCCGGTGCGCCGGCGCAACGTGATCCGTCGTGCCGCCAGGTCGTGGCCGGGCGTATCGAAGTACACGGCCGCAAGTGCCTGTGCCGGCAACTGCTCGACTCGGGCGACCCCGGCGATGCCGTCGAAGGACGGCGAGATCGCCGACGCGTCAACGTCGAACTTGCGTTCCACCTCGCGAAACCGAGAGGTGCTCGGGTCGGTTGCAGGCACGGGCCCAGCCTGTCATATCCGGGCCGCCCGGACACTGCGTTGCGAAAGCAGTCGCTGCAAAAAACAGCCGTTCTAGAAGCAGTGCTCTTCGGCCGGGAAGGTTCCGGCCGCCACGTCGGCGGCGTAGTTCGTTGCCGCGCGGTGCAATTCGCCGCCCACGTCCCCGAAGCGTTTGACGAACCGGGCGGTCTTGCCGCTGGTCATCCCGGCCATGTCCTGCCACACCAGAACCTGTGCGTCGCAGTTGGGTCCGGCGCCGATCCCGACGGTGGGGATGGTCAGTTTGCCGGTGATCTGGGTGGCCAGCTCCGCGGGCACCATCTCCATCACGACCGCGAACGCGCCCGCCTCGGCCACCGCGATCGCATCGTGGATGGTCTGCTCGGCGGCGTCGCCGCGGCCCTGCACCCGGAACCCGCCCAGGGTGTTGACGCTCTGCGGGGTGAAACCGATGTGTGCCATCACCGGGATACCGGCCGCCGACAGCGTCGCGATCTGGTCGGCCACCCGCTCGCCGCCCTCCAACTTGACCGCGTGGGCGCCGCCTTCCTTCATGAACCGGGTGGCCGTCGCCAGCGCCGCCGCCGGGGAGCCCTCATAGGAGCCGAACGGCAGGTCGGCGATCACCAGCGCGTGCGGGGCGCCGCGCACCACCGCGCGGACCAGCGGGATCAGCTCGTCGATGGTGATCGGCACGGTGCTGTCGTAGCCGTAGACCACGTTGGCGGCCGAGTCGCCGACCAGCAGCACCGGGATGCCGGCATCGTCGAAGATCCGAGCGGTGGAGTAGTCGTAGGCCGTCAGCATCGACCACTTTCGGCCCTCGCCCTTCATCTGCTGCAGATGATGGACGCGGGTCTGCGGTGCGACACGGGTTATTGCGGTTGAGGAGCCATAGAGCTGCTCAGACATCGGTGTCCCTTGATGGTCGGGTCGATCCTCGAAGCCCAAGACGGGTCTCCGGGTCGTCTGACACAGCCAGTGTGCCACCCGCGATGACGCAGGTGAACCAGCTGGGGGAGTGGATTTCCTCACACCGGGCCGGCCGACCCGAACTGCTGAGCGCCCCGCTGTCCGGTCGTCGGTGCCTGTGCATGGCACCATGTGGTGTCATGCACAGGCCCCCCCGTCGCCACGACACCGTGCGCACCACTTTGACCTGCCTCGCGATCGCGATGGTGGCCGTGACGGTCGGCAGCTGCACCCGGGTGACCCCGGGGCACGCGGTGCCGGCCACGGTTCAGCTCGGCCAGCCGGTCCAGTGGGAGAAGTGCAGGTTCACCGCCGACACCAACATAAAGGTGCCAGGCGATGCCCAGTGCGGGTTCCTCGGTGTCCCGGTGGACTACAACAACCTCAAGGGTCCGGTCGCCCGGTTGGCCATGATCCGGTTCCCGGCCACCAAGGACAAGATCGGTTCGCTGGTGATCAATCCCGGCGGCCCGGGGGAGTCGGGCATCGAAACCGCGGTCAGCCTGGTCACCTCGCTGCCGCGCCCGGTCCGGGAGCATTTCGACCTGGTGGGCTTCGACCCGCGCGGGGTGGCGTCGTCGCGGCCGGCGGTCTGGTGTAACGACGACAAGGAGAATGACCGGCTGCGGGCCCTTAATCAGGTCGACTACAGCCCCGAGGGCGTCGAGCGCATCGAGAACGAGACCAAGGACTACGTCGCGCGCTGCCTGGAGAAGTCCGGCAAGGAGTTCCTGGCCAACATCGGCACTGTCAACGTCGCCCGCGACCTCGACGCGATCCGGGCCGGGCTCGGTGACGACAAGTTGACCTACCTGGGCTACTCCTACGGCACCCGGATCGGTGCGGCGTACGCCGAGGCGTTCCCGCAGAACATCCGCGCGATGATCCTCGACGGCGCCGTGGACCCCAACGCCGACCCGATCGAAGAAGACCTGCGCCAGGCGGAGGCGTTCCAGGGGGCGTTCGACGACTTCGCCAAGGACTGCGCCAAGGACGAGGACTGCCCGTTGGGCACCGACCCGGCCAAGGCCGTCGATGTCTACCACAGCCTGGTCGACCCGTTGGTGGACAAGCCCGCCAAGACCAAGGACCCGCGCGGGCTGAGCTACAGCGACGCTATCGTCGGCACCATCATGGCGCTGTACTCGCCGACGTTCTGGACGCACCTCAACGACGGGCTGTCGGATCTGGTCGACGGCCGCGGCGACATCATGCTCGGGCTGGCCGACCTGTACATGCGCCGTGACGCAGGCGGCCACTACACCAACGCCACCGACGCCCGGGTGGCGGTCAACTGTGTCGACCAGCCGCCGATCACCGACCGCGAGAAGGTGATCGACGAGGACCGGCGGTCGCGGGAGGTCGCGCCATTCATGAGCTACGGCAAGTTCACCGGCGACGCACCGCTGGGCACCTGTGCGTTCTGGCCGGTGCCGCCGACCACCAAGCCGCACGCCATCTCGGTACCCGACCTGCCGCCGACGATGGTGGTGTCGACCACCCGCGATCCGGCTACCCCGTATCAGGCCGGAGTGGACCTGGCCAAGCAGCTGCACGGCAGCCTGTTGACGTTCAACGGAACCCAACACACGGTGGTGTTTCAGGGCAACGAATGCGTGGACGGCTTCGCCACCCGCTACCTGGTCGAAGGGAGCCTGCCGCCTGCCGGTGCGAAGTGCTGAGCGCTGCTACGCTTCGCGGTATGGACCGTCAGAAGGAGTTTGTGCTCCGCACGCTGGAGGAACGCGACATTCGTTTCGTCCGGCTCTGGTTCACCGATGTGCTGGGTTACCTGAAGTCGGTGGCGATCGCCCCGGCTGAGCTCGAGGGTGCCTTCGAGGAAGGTGTCGGCTTCGACGGCTCGGCGATCGAGGGCTTCGCCCGGGTCTTCGAGTCCGACATGGTCGCTCATCCGGATCCGTCCACGTTCCAGCTGCTGCCGTGGACCTCCGATGCCGGCCGGCAGTACTCGGCGCGGATGTTCTGCGACATCACCATGCCGGACGGATCGCCGGCCTGGGCGTCGTCGCGGCATGTGCTGCGCCGGCAGCTGGCCAAGGCCGGCGAACTGGGCTTCTCCTGCTATGTGCATCCCGAGATCGAGTTCTTCCTGCTCGAACCCGGCCCCTTCGACGGGTCGACTCCGGTCCCGGCTGACGACGCCGGCTACTTCGACCAGTCGATCCACGGTTCGGCCGCCAACTTCCGCCGCCACGCGATCGACGCCCTGGAGTCGATGGGCATCTCGGTGGAGTACAGCCACCACGAGAACGCGCCCGGTCAGCAGGAGATCGACCTGCGCTACGCCGACGCGCTGTCGATGGCCGACAACGTGATGACCTTCCGCTACCTGATCAAGGAGATCGCCCTCAAGGAGGGTGTGCGGGCGTCGTTCATGCCCAAGCCGTTCCGTGAGCACGCGGGCTCGGCCATGCACACCCACATGAGCCTGTTCGAGGGCGAGGTCAACGCCTTCCACAGCCCTGACGACCCGCTGCAGCTGTCCGGCACCGCCAAGTCGTTCATCGCCGGGATCCTGGAGCACGCCAACGAGATCAGCGCGGTCACCAACCAGTGGGTGAACTCCTACAAGCGCCTGATCCACGGCGGGGAGGCTCCGACCGCGGCATCATGGGGCGCGTCGAACCGCTCCGCGCTGGTGCGGGTGCCGATGTACAGCCCGCACAAGACGTCGTCGCGTCGTGTCGAGGTGCGCAGTCCGGACTCGGCGTGCAACCCGTACTTGACATTCGCCGTGCTGCTGGCCGCCGGCCTGCGCGGGGTGGAGAAGGGCTACGAACTGGGCCCGGAGGCCGAGGACAACGTGTGGGCGCTGACGCCCGAGGAGCGCCGGGCGATGGGCTACAAGGAGCTGCCCGGCACCCTGGAGCGCGCGCTGAGCGAGATGGAGAACTCCGAGTTGGTCGCAGAAGCGCTGGGGGAGCAGGTCTTCGACTTCTTCTTGCGTAATAAGCGCCAGGAATGGGCCAACTACCGCAGCCACGTCACCCCCTACGAGCTGCAGAACTACCTGGCGCTCTAGTCCCGGACGCCTCGTGGCCTACCCCGCAGCGCAGCGCCGCAAGCTGCCCAGCGTCGGGCGGCTCGGTCTGGTCGACCGGTACGCCACCGCGGACCTGACCCAATTGGGTTGGTACAGCTCCTACACCCAGGCGAACGTCGAGGTGCTGTGGGCGCTGTCGCGCGCCCCCGACGCCGACGCCGCCCTGCGCACCCTGGTTCGGCTGGCCGAGGCGCCGGGCATCGACTGGGAGGAGCTGAGCGCGGCGCTGATGGCCGACCGCGGACTGCGGGGGCGGCTGTTCGGGGTGCTCGGATCCTCACTGGCGCTGGGCGATCACTTGATCACCCACCCGCAGTCCTGGAAGCTGCTGGCCAGTACCGACGCCGACGACGGGCTGATCACCCTACCGACCGCCGAAGAGCTGCGAAAGCTGTTCTGCGACTGCGTTACCCAGACCACCGACGGTGCCTACGTCGAGCGGCTGCGGGCGCTCTACCGGGACCGGTTGATGGTGCTGGCGGCGACGGACCTGTCATCCACCGTCGTCGAGAGCCTGCCGGGGCTGCCGTTCACCGCCGTCGGGGAACACCTGTCCGACCTAGCTGACGCCGCACTGGCCGCCGCGCTGCAGGTGGCCGAGATACTGGTGTGTGCCGGCGAGCCCGCCCCGCGGCTGGCGGTGATCGCCATGGGTAAATGCGGTGCGCGGGAACTGAATTACGTCAGCGACGTTGATGTCATCTTCGTGGCAGAAGAGGTCGACGCGCTCAGCGTGCGGGTGGCCGGAGAGCTGATGGCGGTGGCCGGCGAGGCATTCTTCGAGGTGGATGCCGGGCTGCGGCCCGAAGGCCGCAACGGTGCGCTGGTGCGAACCCTTGAGTCGCACCTGGCCTATTACCAGCGGTGGGCTAAGACCTGGGAGTTCCAGGCCCTGCTCAAGGCGCGTCCCGCGGCCGGTGACCCCGAGTTGGGCCGGGCCTACGCCGACGCGCTGCTGCCGATGGTGTGGACGGCCTGCGAGCGTGAGGATTTCGTCGTCGACGTACAGGCCATGCGTCGCCGGGTCGCACAACTGGTACCGGCCGAGATCCGAACCCGCGAGATCAAGCTGGGCGCGGGGGGCCTACGCGATGTGGAGTTCGCCGTGCAGCTGCTGCAGCTGGTGCACGGCCGCGCAGACCAGTCGTTGCACGTGGCGTCCACCGTCGATGCGCTGGCTGCGCTGGGGGCCGGCGGGTACATCGGCCGCGAGGACTCCGCCGACCTGACCGCGTCGTATGAGTTCCTGCGGCTGCTGGAACACCGATTGCAGCTGCAGCGGCTCAAACGCACCCACATGCTGCCGCCGCCCGACGACGACGAGGCATTGCGCTGGCTGGCCCGTGCCGCCCACATTCGTCCCGACGCCCGGCACGACGCGCTGGGTGTGCTGCGCGAGGAGCTCAAGGCGCAGAACGGTCGGGTCTCACGGCTGCACGCCAAGCTGTTCTATCAGCCTCTTCTGGAGTCGGTCGGCCCGGCGGCGCTCGAGCTGGCCGGCGGATTGACGCCCGGCGCGGCCGGCCGGCAGCTGGCCGCCCTGGGCTACGAGGCGCCGGAGAACGCGCTGTCGCATCTGGCAGCGCTGACCAATCAGAGTGGCCGGCGCGGGCGGGTGCAGACGGTGCTGCTGCCCAAGCTGCTGTACTGGCTGTCGGACACCCCCAACCCCGATGCCGGGCTGCTGGCCTACCGGCGGCTCAGCGAGGCACTGGCCGCGCAGCGCTGGTATCTGAGCACCTTGCGTGACAGCAGTGCCGTCGCCAAACGACTGATGCGGGTGCTGGGCACCTCGGCGTACGTCCCGGAACTGTTGATGCGGGCCCCGGATGTCCTGCAGGCCTACGGTGACGGTCCGGCCGGGCCCAAGCTGCTCGAGACCAGCCCGGACGCGGTGGCGCGGGCACTGCTCGCCTCGGTGGCCCGCTACCCCGACCCGGTGCGCGCCATCGCCGTCGCCCGCAGCCTGCGCCGCTACGAGCTGGCTCGGGTCGCCTCGGCGGACCTGCTCGGCATGCTCGACGTGACCGACATCTGCCGCGCGCTGACCGCGGTATGGGTGGCGGTGCTACAGGCCTCCTTGGACGCGATCATCCGGGTCAACTTGCCCGACGAGCAGCAGGCCCCGGCCCGGATCGCGGTCATCGCGATGGGCCGCCTCGGCGGTCGCGAGCTCGGCTACGGCTCGGATGCCGACGTGATGTTCGTCTGTGAACCTGTCGAGGGCGTGGGCGACGCCGACGCGGTGCGCTGGGCGACCCTGATCGCCGAGCAGGTCCGGGCGCTGCTGGCCACCGCCAGCGTCGACCCGCCGCTGCAGGTCGACATCAACCTGCGACCCGAGGGCCGCAACGGGCCGCCGGTACGCACCCTGGCGTCCTATGCGGCCTACTACGCGCAGTGGGCGCAACCCTGGGAGGTCCAGGCGTTGCTGCGCGCCGACTGGGTCGCCGGCGATGCGGATCTGGGTCGCCGATTCCTGTTGATGGTCGATGACACCCGGTATCCCGACGGCGGGGTGTCCGCCGATGCGGTGCGCGAGATCCGCCGGGTCAAGGCCCGGGTCGACGCCGAGCGGCTGCCGCGGGGCGCCGATCCCAACACCCACACCAAGCTGGGCCGCGGCGGGCTGGCCGACGTCGAGTGGACGGTGCAGTTGCTGCAGTTGCGCCATGCCCATCGTGTACCGGCGTTGCACAACACCTCGACGCTGGAGACCCTGGACGCCATAGCCGCCGCGGAGTTGCTCGACGAAGGCGATGTGGATCGGCTGCGGCAGGCGTGGCTGACCGCCACTCGGGCCCGTAACGCGCTGGTGCTGGTGCGCGGCAAACCCACCGATCAGTTGCCGGGCCCGGGGCGTGCGCTCAATGCGGTTGCGGTGGCCGCCGGCTGGCCCGGTGGTGACGGCGGTGAGTTCCTGGACAACTACCTGCGGGTGACGCGGCGCGCGAAGTCTGTGGTGCGCAAGGTATTCGGAGATTGAGGGAGTACATCTGTGGTGGATTTCGGAGCGCAGTCAGGCGTGCCGACGATCGGCGCCGACGAGAGCGAGCAGCTGTTGGCGCGCTACGGCCCGCTGGCGGAGGCGGTACGTGAGCTCATCGATGCCACCATCCGGACCCAGGCCGACGACGCCACGATGCGCGAGGCCACCACGCAGGTGCGCCAGGTGACCGAGCGGCTGCGCGACGGAATCCTCAGCGACGCACCCGGAATGCGCTATGTCGTCGACGGCCGGCCGCTGGCATGGGGCAACGCGGTGATCGGCCTGCGCAACCCGATCGCCCCGCCACTGGTGATCGAGCACGGCGGTTCAGCGAGCCTCGACGGAGGAGAGGCGACGCTGGGACCGCCGCATGAACACGGCGGTTCAGCGAGCCTCGACGGAGGAGAGGCGACGCTGGGACCGCCGCATGAACACGGCGAGAACGGCCACTGCTGGAGCGACTTTCACCTGGGCGCCGCCTACGAGGGCCCGCCGTCGCTGGTCCACGGCGGCGTGAGTGCGTTGATCCTCGACCATCTGCTCGGCGAGGCCGCCAGTGAAGGCCTGACCAAACCGCTGTTCACCGGCACCATCACGGTGAAGTACCTGCGTGGCACCCCACTGGGGCCACTGCGGGCCGAAGCCTGGGTGTATCGCCGAGAGGCCATCAAGACGTATGCCCGCGGCCATATCGCGGACTCCGCCGGGGTCACGGTGGAGGCCGAAGGGGTGTTCATCATCCCGGCTTGGGCTCGCGAATCGGTGGAGTGACGGATGCATTCCTGAGGCCGATCCCAATTAAATCTGATATTGTTCTGAAAACTGTCTTGTGATTGGGGGGTGCGTCGATGTCTGGTCGAGTCGGTTATTCGATGACCGGGGCGGGTCTGATCGGTGGGGTGGCCGCCGTCGCGATGACGCTGGGGCTGGGCGGAGTCGACGCCGGTGCCTCGGATCAGCAGATCAGCCTCGCTGCCGCCGGTCAGAACGCCGATGCGAGCGACCTGCTGGGGATGGCCAGCACGAACTTCCTCGATGCCAAGGACATCTACACCGGGATTGACACCACTGAGCTGTCCGACCAGGTGGCGTCCGCGGTCGAGGCGCTTCATCGCCAGCCCGACATTCTCGACCGGGCGGTGAACATCCTGGACAACCACGTGTCGCCGGCCGAAGCGGCCATCCTTTCGCAGTCGGGCTCGATGGCGGAGCTGATCGATCAACTGTTCTTCACGCCGCTCAACCAGCAGTGGGCGGATTCCAGCGAGTCGATGCTCACGGCCATGCAGGCGTTCGACGGTGCGGTCACGTCCGGCTCGATACCGGACATCATGGCCGCTGAACTCCAAATACTCGGGGTCGACTTCTTTCAGGTGATCCCGGCGGCGCTGATGTCCGTTCCCGTCGTATGGATCGGCAGCCTGTTCGACGATGCCGTGTCCGTGTCGGACCTCGGCCTCCTCTTCTGACCGGCCGGCACGGCACACCTGGTCACCAGCCGAAGACAGCCACGTTGCTGCCGGGGCTGTGACCGTGGCGGCCGACTCGGTGGATGACATAGGCGACCATTCCGGTGAAAGTCGGATCGTAGGAGTCGTGGGTGAGTTGCCAGGTTCCGTCGTGGTCGACCAGAACCAGCGGACGCACCACTGGGATCGGTGCCCGCGGCCCGGTGAGGGTTGCGGTGACACCGGCCAGGTTGTTGATCGCCGGCTGGATGTCGGTGACGTCGAACGTGAACGGCAAGGCGTGGTGTCGGACCAGTTTGGCCAACCCCTGATCGTTCCGGCCCATCTCATCGGGTGATAAACCGCCGTCGATCAGCTTGGCCTTGTCATCGTCGGGGACGTTCGGATCGGTCAGCTGGTTGAGCATCACTGCCACCTGCTCGGCGGTGGGGACCGGTGCCGCGGGTGGCGGTTCGGGATCGGCCTGGGCGTCAGCGGCGCAAGCCAGCGTGGCGGCCAGCAGTGCCGTGCCGATGACGAGTGTCGGCGTACGCATTGATTTATCGTACTACGACATAATTGGGGATCGCGGATTCCGGTGGTGAACAAGCCGACGTCACCGTCGCCGGCTCAGACGGCGCCGTCGTCGGGTGGGTCGGGGTCGCCTCGGAGGAGTTCTTCGGGGTGATGCGCGTGGTTGATTTCCGGCGGGGCGGTGCCGTCGGTCCAGCCCAGGCGGCCTGATTCGGTCGGCACCGTAACCTGGCGACCTTCGCTGGCGTCGGTGTGGTCGGGGCCGCAGGCGAAGAACAGTTCGTCGGCGTTGGTGCGCCCACCTTTTGCCCAGGGGTGGGCGTGGTGGACTTCGCTGTGGTATCCGGGGACGGTGCAGTTCGGCCTGGTGCATCCGCGATCACGCGCGTGACAGATCAGGCGTTGGTCGGCGGTGGCGATGCGCTTCTGCCGGCCCAGGTATAGGGGGCGCTTGGTGTGGTCGTCGAATACGGCCAGATAGTGAATCGCGTTGCCGGCCATGGCGATCAGATCCCGCATGGGGAGTCGCGAGCCGCCTCCGGTATGTGCGGGAGCCGGCATCGCGATGGTCGGGTCGATAAAGGCGTGGGCGGCTTGGTTGATTTCGGCCAGGGTGGTGGTGACTACGACCGTGACCGGATGGCCGCGATGGTTACCCAGTTTCCCTGAGGCGATAGCGGTGGCCAGGGCGAGGGTGAAGGCGTCGTGGTTGCGTTGGGCGGTACTGCGCTCATCCCGGCCGCTGGATCCGTCGGGCTGGCGGTGTCCGGGCCTGACCGCGGCGGCGACGGCTTCGAAGTGCGCGCGGGCCCGCGGGTCGAGCAGCCCGGAGATTTTCGACATGCCGTCGGGGCCTTGGCGGCCCAGTGTCAGGCCGCGGCGTCGGGCGCGGTCCTTATCGCTGAACTGGCCGTCGGGGTTGAGGTGATCGGCGATGCGCTGCCCGATCTTGGTGACCATACCGGCGTCGACGCGGCTGGCGTGGTCGACCAGGCTCTGTTCGGCTTTGGTGACCTCGGCCGGCGGTACCGCAGCCGGAAGGACGTCGACGGCATCGCAGACCGCACGGATGTGATCGTGACCGACAGTGCCGGATTCGACTGCGGCGGCCAAGGCCGGTAACTCCGGTGGGATCTCGGCGCCGGTCAACGAGCGTCGCGGCCGGATGCGGGCGGCCAGCTTGGTGCGGCGGGCGATCTCGCGTGGGGTGATGCGCAGCCGTTGCCACAACGCTGCGCGCACTGATTCGAGGGTGCCGACGCCGTCGGGCGGGTCGGCCAACTCGCCGAAGATCCGGTACATCAGCCCCCGGTTGGTGCGGTCCTGGGTTTCCAGCCGCTCGGCCACGTCGACCCGGAAGTCATTGCCCACCAGATCCGAAGAGGTCGCCCGCAACACGTCGTGGGCGGCGTCGATGGCATCCAGGGCCGCAGAGATCTGCTCTCGCGCCGCTGCCGCACCCAGTGCTGTTGCCATACAGCGACGTTAAGAATGCACCCCGACAGCCCCGCCGGTAGACACCCGTGCAACAGCCCAGACTGTGGATCAAACCCCAACTGGGGATAACGACGTACGGGTCCGGGGACCCCGAGCGTCAGCAGTCGTAGTACAGCGCGAACTCGTACGGGTGCGGCCGCAGGTTGATCGGGGTGATCTCGTTGTCGCGCTTGTAGCGGATCCAGTTCTCGATCAGGTCGGGGGTGAAAACCCCTCCCTCGGTGAGGTATTCGTGATCGGCTTCCAGGTTGTCCATCACCTGCGCGAGGGTGGCCGGAGCCTGCGGAATATCGGCGGCCTCGTCGGGCGGCAACTCGTAGAGATCCTTGTCGACCGGGGCGGCCGGCTCGATCTTGTTCTTGATGCCGTCGATGCAGGCCATCAGCATGGCCGCGAACGCCAGATACGGGTTGCTGGACGAGTCGGGGCAGCGGAACTCCAGGCGCTTGGCCTTCGGGTTGGTGCCGGTGATCGGGATACGCACGCACGCTGAGCGGTTACGTTGGCTGTACACCAGGTTGATCGGCGCCTCATAGTGCGGGACGAGCCGCTTGAACGAGTTGACGGTCGGGTTGGTGAACGCCAGCAGTGACGGCGCGTGGTGCAGGATCCCGCCGATGCAGTACCGGGCCATGTCGGACAGGCCGGCGTAGCCGGCCTCGTCGTAGAACAGCGGGTCGCCGTTCTTCCACAGCGACAGGTGCACGTGCATGCCCGAGCCGTTGTCGCCGAACAGCGGCTTGGGCATGAAGGTGACGGTCTTGCCGTTCTGCCACGCGGTGTTCTTGATGATGTACTTGAACAGCATCAGGTCGTCGGCGGCGTGCAACAGGGTGTTGAACCGGTAGTTGATCTCCGCCTGCCCGCCGGAGCCGCATTCGTGATGACCGCGCTCCAGATACAGGCCCGCGTTGGTCAGGTTGGTGCTCATGGTGTCGCGAAGGTCGACGTACTGGTCGTTGGGCGCGACGGGGAAGTAGCCGCCCTTGGGCCGGGTCTTGTAGCCGCGGTTGGGGCCACCGCCGATGTCGTTGGGAGAGCCGGTGTTCCACCAACCCGAATCGGAGTCGACCTCGTAGAAGGTGCCGTTCATCTGCGAGTCGAAGCTCACCGAGTCGAAGATGTAGAACTCGGCCTCGGCGCCGAAGTAGGCGGTGTCGGCGATCCCGGTGCTGGCCAGGTAGTTCTCCGCCTTGCGGGCGACGTTGCGCGGGTCGCGTGAATAAGGCTCACGGGTGAACGGGTCATGCACGAAGAAGTTCAGGTTCAGCGTCTTGGCGGCCCGGAACGGGTCGATCTGCGCGGTGGAGTAGTCGGGCAGCAGCATCATGTCCGACTCGTGGATGGACTGAAAGCCGCGGATCGACGAACCGTCGAACGCCAGCCCGTCGGTGAAGACGTCGGCGCTCAGCGTGGAAGCCGGGATCGACAGATGCTGCATCATGCCCGGCAAGTCGCAGAACTGGATGTCGATGTACTCCACGTTCTCGTCGGCGACGAGCTTGAGAATGTCGTCGGCCGTCTTGTCGGTCACAGAAGTGCTCTCCTCCGCAGGTAGCCCCGGTCGAATGCAGGGGTTGCCGGTATGGACGTTACGCAACCGGCGCGTGGCCTCTCGACGCCGGGTCGGGTTCTCCGCTCGCTTATCGTATGGGCCATGAGCCGCACGTTCTCATCGTGGTTGTCCGGGCCCGAGTCGGCCGGACCCCACCCCGGCGAGGCAGCGCCGGGGGCCGGTCTCGGCCTGCCGGCCGCCGGACCCGGTTCGCTGGCCCCGACGGGACGCCGCGCGCTGGCGCTGCTGGTCGACTGGCTGGTGGCCTACGGGGTGACCGGCCTGGGCGTGCGGGCGGGTGTGGTCACACCCGAACTGCTCGCGACCGTGGTGCTGGGCATCTGGCTGGTACTGGGTGCGGCAGCGCTGCGACTGTTCGGCTTCACCCCGGGGCAGTACGCCTGCAGGCTGCGGGTGATCCCGGTGGAAAGTCCCGACGCCGGCGTGGGGATCGTGCGCGCTCTGGTGCGCGGACTGATGATCGCGCTGGTGGTCCCGGCGCTGTTCGCCGACGCCGACGGGCGTGGCCTGCAGGACCGGGCGACGGCCACCGCGGTGGTGCGCAGCCGCTGATTTCTGCCGGCGGCTAGCGACGCCGCGCGGCGCGCTGCACGCCGCGCAGCTTGGCGCCGGCCGGCATGGGGCCCTTGGGCATGGCCGCGGCCCCGGTCCGTGAGCCCAGCGCGGCAAGCCGCGATTCCAGCGAGTCCATCTGCTTGGCGGTGATATTGGCCGGGAGTTTGGTCAGGAAGCGCTCCAGCTTGGCCAGCGGGACCTCGCCTTCGCCGTTGCCCACCACCACGTCGTAGATCGGCACGTCGCCGACCAGCCGGGCGGTGCGTTTCTTCTCCTGCGCCAGCAGCGGTTTGAGGCGCGAGGCCGAGCCTTCGGCGACGAAGATGACGCCCGGTCGCCCGATCACCCGGTGCACGGCGTCGAGCTGCCCGGTGGCGGCCACCCCCGGGGTGACGCGCCACTTGCCGCGCAGGTTGTCCAGAGCCCAGGCGGCGGCACCGGCCTGCCCCTCGGCCTTGCGGTAGACCGACCGCTGAGCGCGGCGGCCGAAGATCACGAACGCCACCAGCGCGCCCAGTACCACGCCGAGCGGAATCGTGGTCACCTTGGCAAAGGTCCCGGCGTTCAGCCCCAGGAAAGTCGTCACGCCGACCACCAGGACGAACGCGCCGATCATGTACGGCAGCAGCCGGGTGTCCTCTTTGCGCTGAATCTGGAAGGCTTGCCACAGCTGCCTGCGGCGCTCTTTGCCGGCGGCCTTGCGGGTGGCTTTGGCCGCCTCCCGAGCAGCCTTGTTCTCGGCGGTGCTGCGCTGTCTGGGCATAGCTACCAAGGATACCCAGCGGCCTCCGGGGTCAGCCGTGGGCCGGGGTGGCGGGCCTGTTCGCCAGGGCCCGGTTCGCCCGGTTGTCGATGGCCTGCTGGTAAAGCCGGCCGGCCCGGTAGGACGAACGCACCAGCGGTCCTGACATCACCCCGGCGAACCCGAGCTGCTCGGCGTAACGGGCGTGCTCGACGAACTCCTCGGGCTTGACCCAGCGATCGATCGGGTGATGACGCTCGCTGGGCCGCAGGTACTGGGTGATGGTGACCAGTTCGGCGCCGGCCTCGTACATCGCAGAGAGTGCCTCGCGGATCTCCTCGGGGGTCTCGCCCATGCCCAGGATCAGATTGCTCTTGGCCACCAGGCCGGCAGCGCGGGCCTGGGTCAGCACGTTCAGGCTGCGTTCGTAGCTGAACCCCGGCCGGATCAGCCGGAAGATGCGCGGGACCGTTTCGACGTTGTGCGCCAGTACTTCCGGTCGCGTTTCGAATACCTCGCCCAACAGGTCGGGCCGGCCTCCGAAGTCGGGGATCAACAGCTCGACACCGGTGGTCGGGTTGAGCTTCTTGATGGCCCGCACGGTCTCGGCGTACAGCCAGGAGCCCTGGTCGGGCAGGTCGTCGCGGGCCACACCGGTCACCGTCGAATACCGCAGCCCCATGGTCTGCACGCTCTCGGCGACCCGGCGCGGCTCGTCGCGGTCGAGGTCTGCGGGCTTACCGGACTTGATCAGGCAGAACGAGCAGTTTCGGGTGCAGACCTCGCCGCCGATCAAGAAGGTGGCCTCGCGGTCTTCCCAGCACTCGTAGATGTTGGGGCAGCCGGCCTCCTCGCAGACCGTGTGCAGCTTCTCCTGTTTGACCAACACCTTCAGTTCGGTGTAGTTCGGCCCCATTCGGGCGCGGGTCTTGATCCATGACGGTTTGCGTTCGATCGGTGTCTCGGCGTTGCGTGCTTCGGCTCGGCTTAACCTGCGACCTTCTCCGACGGCGCTCACTGGGTCGATGTTACGCGTGGCCCGGAATGGTCACGCACCGGCAGCAGGCCGTCGAGCGCGGCGACGACAGCGTCCGCCACCGCGAGCCGAACGTCATCGACGCTGGTCAGGCTGCCTAACTCGGCCGACAGTGACGTGACACCGGCGTCGCTGATGCCGCACGGCACGATCGAGCCGAACGCATTGAGGTCACAATCACAGTTGAGTGCGAATCCGTGCAGGGTGGTTGCGCGGGCCACCCGCACACCGATCGCCGCGATCTTGCGCTCGGGCCGGCCGTCGCCGGCGGGCAGCCATACGCCGGACCTACCGTCGACGCGAATAGCGTTGAGGCCCAATCCGTTACACACCTCGATGAGCGACTCTTCAAGGCGCCGTACGTAGTTGACCACATCCAGTGGTTCGGCCAGCCCGATGATCGGATAGCCAACCAGCTGTCCGGGGCCGTGCCAGGTGATCTTGCCGCCCCGGTCGGTGTCGACCACCGGGGTCCCGTCAAGCGGGCGTTCCTGCGGTTCGGTGCGCCGTCCGGCGGTGTAGACCGGCGGATGCTCCAGCAGCAGCAGAGTGTCTGGACCGCCGGCCGCCCGGGCGTCGGCAAGATCGCGTTGCAGCTGCCAGGCGGTGCCGTAATCGACGGTGTCCAGCTGTCGCACGTCGACCGGTGTGGCAAGGGACCGGATGGACGTCATGGTCGCAGGCTACTCGGCCCGGACGCTACAGCGGGGTCGGGTGGGCGGTGGCGTATTGCAGAGCCTCGCCGATGGTGTTGTGCCGGAATTGAAAGCCGGCCTCTTCCAGCGCTGCGGGAATGGCTCGCTGACCGGTCAGCAGGCTGTCGGCGAACTCGCCGAGCCCAGCGCGCACCAAGAATTCGGGCAGCAGCATCGGGGTCGGGCGACGCAGCGCACGACCCAGCGCGGCGGTGAACTCGGCGTTGGTCACCGGCGCCGGGCCGGTCAGGTTCACCGGGCCGGACAGTGTGTCGTTCGCGATGGCGAACAACAGCGCGCGCACCTCGTCCTCGAGACTGATCCACGACATGTACTGCCGGCCGTTGCCGAGTCGTGCGCCGAGGCGCAGCGAGAACAGCGGCCGCAACCGGCCCAGGGCGCCGCCGGAGGGCGCCAGCACGATACCGGTGCGGGCCAGCACCACCCGCACCCCGGATTGCCTGGCCGACTCGGTGGCCGCTTCCCAGTCCCGGGAGAGCTGGGCCAGGAAACCCGTTCCCGCGGAGGAGGATTCGTCGACGGTCTGGTCCCGACTGTCACCGTAATAGCCGACCCCGCTGGCATTGACCAGGACGGGCACTCCGGCGACGGACACCGCGGCTGACAGTACCTCGGTCGGGGTGATCCGGCTGTCGCGCAGGTTCTGTTTGAACGCACCGGACCAACGGCGATCGCCGACACCGATCCCGCACATGTTGACCACGGCGTCCACACCGTCCAAGGCGTCGACGTCGATGAGGCCGGCCTCGGGGTCCCAGCGCACTTCGGCGTCGTTGGCCGGTGCGCGCCGCACGATGCGCAGCACCCGATGGTCGGCGGCACGCAGGGCCGACACCAGGGCGGAGCCGATCAGCCCCGACGACCCGGCGATTGCGACCTTGGCCACGCGCCCCCCTACAGCCCGAGTTCGGCTTCGAATTCGCCTTCCTCAAGCCGGTTCTTGATGGTGGTGACGAACCGTCCGGCGTCGGCGCCGTCGATCAGCCGGTGGTCGTAGGTCAACGGGAGGTAGGAGATCGACCGCACGCCGACGGACTCGTTGCCGGCCTCGTCGATGACCACCCGCGGGCGCTTGACGATGGCTCCGGTGCCGAGCATGGCGGCCTGCGGCGGGACCAGGATCGGGGTGTCGAACAACGCGCCCTGGCTGCCGATATTGGTGATCGTGAAGGTGCCGCCGGCCAATTCGTCCGGTCGCAGACCGCCCGACCGCGCCCGTGCGGCGATGTCGGCGATGGCACGGGCCAGACCCGCCAGCGACAGATCACCGGCGTTGTGGATCACCGGGGACAGCAGTCCCTGTTCGGTGTCCACCGCAAAGCCCAGGTGCTCGGCGTCGTAGTAGGTGATTTCGCCGGCGTCCTCGTTGTAGCTGGCGTTGACGTTCGGATGCGCCTTGAGTGCGTCGATCACCGCGCGGGCGATGAACGGCAGGTAGGTCAGGTTGACGCCCTCGCGCTCGGCGAAGTCGGCCTTCGCCCGGGCCCGCAGCGCCACGATGCGGGTCATGTCGACCTCGTGGGTCTGGGTGAGCTGGGCGGTGGCCTGCAGCGACTCGCGGGTCTTGCGGGCGGTGAGCTGCCGGATCCGGTTGGCCTTGGCGGTGGTGCCGCGCAGGTGGGCCAGGGCCGAAACCGGCGCCGACGGCGCTGCCGCCGGTTGCGCGGCCGGTGCGGCCGCAGCTGCGGGAGCCTTGCGCTGTTCGGCGGCTGCCAGCACGTCCTGCTTGCGAATCCGTCCGCCGACGCCGGTTCCGCTGACCTGGCTCAGGTCGACGCCGTTGTCGGCCGCGAGCTTGCGGACCAGCGGAGTCACATACGGCGTGGTGTCTCCTGCTGGAGCAGGAGCCGCCGGAGCAGGTGCCGGAGCCGGAGGAGCCGGGGGCGCGGCGGGAGCAGCAGGGGGAGCTGTCTCTTATACACATCTC
>NZ_CP083985.1:1894897-1895003 GCF_020172665.1 [Mycobacterium] zoologicum
TATGCCGTCTTCTGCTTGAAAAAAAAAAAAAATATAAGTGGAATAGTGATACACAACGTAGATAATGTCACATGACAACTGAGAGAGTCTCGCACACGATTGTGAT
>NZ_CP083985.1:1895103-1895172 GCF_020172665.1 [Mycobacterium] zoologicum
CCGAACAGGCGCATTCACGGGAGGGGGAGGGATAGTATCGGTTTTTTTTTTCAAGCAGAAGACGGCATA
>NZ_CP083985.1:1895200-1944208 GCF_020172665.1 [Mycobacterium] zoologicum
GAGATGTGTATAAGAGACAGGGCGTGGGAGCTGGAGCAGCCGCCGGCGCTGCCGCCGACCCCGATCCGATCCTGGCCAGCTCGCCGCCGACTGCGACCGTGGCGTCCTCGCCGGCGGTGATCGACAGCAGCGTGCCCGCCACCGGGGACGGGATCTCGGTGTCGACCTTATCCGTGGAGACCTCCACCAACGGCTCGTCGACCGCCACCGCATCGCCGACCTGCTTGAGCCACCGTGTCACGGTGCCCTCGGTCACCGACTCGCCTAGTTCGGGCATCAGCACCGGCGTGCCGTCACCGGCCGGCGCCGCAGCGGCGGCCGGCGCAGGTGCCGGCGGCGGCGTCGGCGCGGGAGCGGGAGCGGCGGCCGGAGCCGCGGGAGCCGCGGGAGCGGGAGCGGCGGCCGGAGCCGCGGGAGCCGCAGTGCTCTCGCCTGCCTCGCCGATCAGCGCCAGTTCGCCGCCGACCTCGACGGTGTCGTCCTCCTGGGCGACGATCTTGGTCAGCACACCCGACACCGGCGCCGGGATCTCGGTGTCGACCTTGTCGGTGGACACCTCCAGCAGCGGCTCGTCGACCTCGACCGTGTCGCCCTCCTTTTTGAGCCAGCGGGTCACGGTTCCCTCGGTCACGCTCTCACCGAGTGCCGGCATCTGAACTGAGAACGCCATCGCAGTTGACTCCTCGATAGGTCGGCGGGCTGCTTGGCCCGGTGTAGCAGGCGCGCTTCTGGCTTACCACAGCGACGCAGTCCCGATGCCGCATGCCGACGGATCGTCGACACCATTGACACCTGATGGAGATGGGATTCAGCCGCGACAGCCACACTAGTACCCGCGAGCGATGCGGACGTCATGACGGCGGGGCAAGCCACAAACAGCGACACCGGTGTCGGGTCGACTGCTTGGCCGGCTCGATTCCCCGCCAGTTGGGTTCCGCCGCCACTAAAATCCCGGCAATGGGACCGAGAGAAGTCGTCGACCGCTGCGAACTCTGGTCCGGCTACGACATCTCGGGAGTGGCCAGCAACTACCAGGCAATCGCCGGCATCCTCGCCGGATTCACCTTTGCCGCCATCACCGTTGTGCTTGACCGCTCACATAGACATCGCATCGCCGCCGATGAGCGCGGCGCACGTGCGATCGAATACGAGAAACTGACCGGACTCGCGCTGGTGAGCGCATTTCTCGGTCTGCTTTTTGCAAGCTTTCAATACGGCATCTTGTCCGGTGAGCGTGGCTGTGCGCTCACCGGTGGACGGGCCGCGTCCGAAGAACTACTGGGTGACGTGATGTTCGGCGCCGCCATTTACATCCTGGTTTACGGCCTGGTGCAGTTCGCCGCGACATCGGCTCCCGCACTTGCCAAACACGCGCGGTTCATTGTGGCGGTTCTCGTTCCCCCTGTTGTGGTTAGTTTCGCCGAAATCAAGCTCATGGACCTCGCTGTCTCTCTCGGTTCCCCGGAAACGCAGCAGCCACTCCAACCGCTGTGGGACCAGGCGCACGGACTGGCGGTTCCGATCGGACTGTCGGTCATGGCCCTGTGCGGTGCATCGGGGCGGATCGCCCGTGGCACTCAAACAGCACTGCCGTACATCACGATCGGATTCGTCATGGGCGCGAGGATTCATTCGGTTGTGGGGCTACCGACCGCAGATCCGACGTCGCGGATTACGGCCGGCCAGGGCTGGACATGGGTGCTTCTGCTCACCGGCATGGTGCTGTTTCAAAGCGTCGCGCTGGCATTCCAAAAAGGTGTCGAGGGTCCCGGTCTCGACGTGATGAGAGACGGTTACCTGACCGTCACCGGGTCGACCAGAGCTAACCCCGCTCGCAGATGTCTTCCAAGACCGCGAACATCGTGCGGGTCGGCACACCGGTCCCGCCCTTGGGCGTGTAACCCCAAGCGCCGCCGGAGTTGTAGGCCGGCCCGGCGACGTCGATGTGCACCCAGGACACGCCGTCGGCCACGAACTCACGCAGGTACACCCCGGCGACCAGCATCCCGGCGAACCGCTGCCCGCTGACGTTGGCCAGGTCGGCCACCGTGGACTTCAGGTCCTCTTTGAGCTCGTCGGGCAGCGGCATCGCCCAACCGTTCTCGCCGACGGCGTTCGAGATCGCGGCCACTCGGTCGCGGAACTCGTCGGAACCCATCACACCGGGGATGCGCGCGCCGAGCGCCACGGTCTGCGCACCGGTCAGCGTCGAGGTCTCGATCAGATAGTCCGGGTTGTCCTCGCAGGCCCGCACGATCGCATCGGCCAGGATCAACCGACCCTCGGCGTCGGTGTTGAGCACCTCCACCGTGGTGCCGCCGTACTGGGTGAGCACGTCGCCGGGGCGCTGCGCGGTCGACGACGGCATGTTCTCGGCCATCGGCACCGTGGCGGTGACTTCGATGGGCAGGCCCCGGCGGGCGGCCAGCACCACGGTCGCGATCACCGCGGCCGCCCCACCCATGTCGGAGGTCATGTGGTGCATGGACGCGGCCGGCTTGATCGAGATACCGCCGGTGTCGAAGGTGATGCCCTTGCCGACCAGGGCCACCTTCTTGGGTGACGTGACGCCCTGCGGTCGATAGGCCAGGCGCACCAGCCGCGGCGGTCGCGACGAGCCCTTGCCCACCCCGATCACCCCGCCGTAGCCGGCGTCGGCCAGCTGTTGCTCGTCGAGCACCTCGACGTCCAGGCCGGCCGATTCGCCCAGTGCGCGAGCACGATCGGCGAACTCAGCCGGAAACAGGTGGCTCGGCGGGGTGTTGACGAAGTCCCGCGCGATGGCAACCGCGGCGGCGACGTCGGCTCCATGTGCGGCCTGTTCCTCGGCGTCGGTCGCATTGGCGAGTACGGTCACCGAGCCCAGGCCCTGTTCCTTGGGCGCGGTCTTGTCGCTACGGAACGCTGTGAAGCGGTAGTCGCCCAGCAGCAGTCCCTCGACACCGGCGGCGACCACACCGTCACCGGGCAACGCGCCCAGTGCGCTGATGACCGTCGCGGTGCCGTTGAGCGAGCGTGCGGCACTTCCGGCCGCCCGCCGGACGGTGTCGGCGGGCCAGGAATCCTGCGGCTTGCCCAGCCCGACTGCCAACACACTGGCCACCGGCAGGGACGCCACCACCAGCCGGCTCACCTGCTCGCTGCCGCCCTTGGCGTTGAGTGCGCGCAGTCCGGCCTCGATCTCGGCGACCGCCTCGGCGGGCAGTGCCGGCTCGGTGGCGGCGACCGAGGCGCCGGCCACTGAGACCTCAGCGTCGTCGCCGGCCGAGACGACCGGCACGATCAACACGGCCTCGTCGGCGCGGGGCGGCAGAGCGGCTGTGACGGTGACGGCGGGGGACTGGTATCCGGCTTCGGTGCTCACAGGCACTCACCCTAGCGATTCGCAGCCGCAGTGCAGGTCATAGGCCGTGATGGGCTCATCAAAACCTTTGAGCGTCAACGGATCCAGCACCGTTGCCGGCAAGTCCGGCAGCTTGTCGCGAAGATCGGAGGCGACCAGGATCTGTCCGGGATCCGCGGTGTCCACCAGCCTGGCGGCCAGGTTCACCGGAGTGCCGAAGTAGTCGCCCATCAGCGTCACCACTTCGCCGTAGGCCAGCCCGGCCCGAACCCGCAGGCCGGCCTCGCGCGCTCTCGGATGATTGACCAGGTCGATCGCCGCCTTGGCCAGCTGGTGCGGCGTCGAGCTCACCCACATCACGGCATCGCCGATGAACTTCACCACCCGGCCGTTGTCGGCGTGCACCACATCGGAGACGGTGCCACCGAACTCCGTGAGCAGCACCGACAACTCCGATGCCGTGAGAATCTGGGTCAGTGCGGTGAACCCGGTCAGATCGGCGAACCCGACGCCGCACACGATGGCCGTCGACGGCCCGCCGGCCAGTCCCTCGAGGAATGTCCGGTGGCTGACCTGGTGCTGCCGGTGGACGGCGTCGATCATCGCGCCGATCCGCGGGATGTACGACGCCACCGAGCGCCAGGCCCGGGCGGTGGTGAATTCGTCGCGCGTGTGCCCCAGCCACATGTCCGGCTGGGTGAGCCGGATCATCGACGACTCCGCCTCGGCCAGTCGCGCCATGGTGGCCCCCAACACCCGAAGGAAGCCGTCGACGGGCTCCCCGAGATTCGCCCGCATCTCGGCCCAGGTGGCCAGCCCTTCGACGTCGGCCTGACTCAGCGCAGGCGTGTCGTGGTTCGCAATGCTCAGGCCCAGCATCCTCCAGGCCCCCGCCACCTCGCCGACCGGAATACCCAGCGCCTCGGCGGCGGTCCGCAGGCTGTGGACAGGTGGACCCGAGCGACCCACCGCGTCGCCGGCCAGCCCGAACAGCCGGCCTCGCCGCTCGGCGTCGGCCATCTGCTCGGTGGTGAAGCCGAGACCGTCCAGGTACTCGATCAGGCCGGCGCGTTCCCGTGCGTCGACGATTCCTGCTGCTTCGAGCGCGTCCCAATCAACCATCCCTACCAGTGTGCCGATTAGGGTGGCTCGACGTGAGCGAACTGCAACACGGCCCCCTGGAAGACCGTCACCGCGAGCTGGGCGCCAGCTTCGCCGAATTCGGCGGTTGGCTGATGCCGGTGTCCTATGCCGGCACGGTCGCCGAGCACAACGCCACCCGAGAGAGTGTCGGACTGTTCGACGTCAGCCACCTGGGCAAGGCCACCGTCGCCGGCCCGGGCGCTGCGGAGTTCGTCAACGCCACGCTCACCAACGACCTGAACCGAATCGGGCCCGGCAAGGCGCAATACACCTTGTGCTGTAACGAATCCGGTGGCGTGATCGACGACCTGATCGCCTACTACGTCTCCGACGACGAGATCTTCCTGGTGCCCAACGCTGCCAACACCGCCGCGGTGGTGGCCGCCCTGCAGGCGGCGGCCCCGGCCGGGGTGAGGGTCACCGACGAGCACCGCTCACGGGCGGTGCTGGCGGTGCAGGGCCCGAAATCGACCGAGGTGCTGGCCGGTCTGGGCCTGCCGACCGAGATGGATTACATGGGCTTCGCCGACGCCACCTACTCGGGCGTACCGGTGCGGGTGTGCCGCAGCGGCTACACCGGTGAACACGGCTACGAACTGCTGCCGGCCTGGGACTCCGCCGGTGTGGTGTTCGACGCGCTGGTGGCGGCGGTGACCGGGCTCGGGGGAGAACTGGCCGGACTGGGGGCGCGCGACACGCTGCGCACCGAGATGGGCTACCCGCTGCACGGCCACGAGCTGTCGCTCGACATCTCGCCGCTGCAGGCCCGCTGCGGCTGGGCGATCGGCTGGAAGAAGGACGCGTTCTTCGGCCGCGACGCGCTGCTGGCCGAGAAGGCGGCCGGTCCGGCCCGGCTGCTGCGCGGACTGCGCGTGACCGGCCGGGGAGTGCTGCGGGCCGATCTGGCGGTGCTCAGCGGTGACCGTCAGGTCGGGATCACCACCTCGGGCACGTTCTCGCCGACGATCAAGGCCGGTATCGCCCTGGCGCTGATCGACGCCGACGCCGGCATCTCCGACGGCGCACAGGTCACCGTCGACGTGCGAGGCCGCGCCGTGGAGTGCGAAGTGGTGGCGCCACCGTTCGTGACGGCAAAAACCCGCTAGCGCACCGGTTATACAATCGCTGCATGAAAAGCGGCCTTCTCGATTTCCACGTGTCGGTCACCGCGAATCCGACGCCCGACGAGGTGCGCCAATCCATCTTGGCCGAGCCGGGTTTCGGCAAGTTCCACACCGATCACATGGTGTCCATCGACTACACCGCCGACGCCGGGTGGCACAACGCGCGGGTGATGCCCTACGGGCCGATCGAATTGGACCCCTCAGCGGTCGTTCTGCATTACGCGCAGGAGGTGTTCGAAGGTCTCAAGGCCTACCGCTGGACCGACGGCTCGATCGTGTCGTTTCGGCCGGAGGCCAACGCGGCGCGTATGCGTGCGTCGGCTCGGCGGCTGGCGATCCCGGAACTGCCCGACGAATTGTTCATCGCCTCGCTGCAGCAGCTCATCGCCGTCGACTCCGCCTGGGTCCCGGCCGCCGGGGGTGAGGAATCGCTGTACCTGCGGCCGTTCATCTTCGCCACCGAGCCGGGACTGGGTGTGCGCCCCGCCAACGAATACCGCTGCCTGGTGATGGCCTCACCGGCCGGCGCGTACTTCAAGGGCGGCATCAAACCGGTGAGCGTGTGGCTGTCGACGGAGTACGTGCGGGCCTGCCCGGGCGGGACCGGCGCCGCCAAATTCGGCGGCAACTACGCCGCGTCGCTGGTCGCCCAGGCGCAGGCCGCCGACAACGGTTGCGACCAGGTGGTGTGGCTGGATGCCGCCGAGCGGCGCTACGTCGAGGAGATGGGCGGGATGAACCTGTTCTTCGTCTTCGGCACCGGCGGGTCGGCGCGGCTGGTGACGCCGGAGCTGTCCGGCTCGCTGCTGCCCGGTATCACCCGGGATTCTTTGCTGCAGTTGGCAACCGACGCGGGTTTCGCCGTCGAGGAGCGCAAGATCGACGTCGACGAGTGGCGGGACAAGGCCGCCACCGGCGAGATCACCGAGGTCTTTGCGTGCGGCACCGCGGCAGTCATCACGCCGGTGTCACAGGTCAAGTCTGCGGAAGGGGACTTCACCATCGCCGACGGCCGGCCCGGTGAGGTGACAATGGCGTTGCGGGACACTCTGACCGGAATCCAACGCGGCACTTTCGCCGACACTCACGGCTGGATGGCCCGGCTGGACTGAGCGGGCGCCGCCCAGTTTTGGTGACAGGGCAAAGGGCTCGGGCAGTCCTCGGTGGCCATCGCCTCGTTCGCTTCGTTTTCCAAGGCAGGCCAGTCCTCGGCTTCGACGTCAGGTTCGTGATCGCAGCCGTCACCCATCGCCTTGCGCGATTCGCGACTCCGCTTGCTGTATCGGTGGTGCCGAGCCATCGGTGCTGCCCTCCCGTGCGACGCCTGTGACTACCGGTTGTTAATGCCGGTTCCATTTTCACAAATCTACTCTGTCGGTAAGGCGCCGGGTGGGAGAGAAGCAAATCAATTCGCAGAAATGCAACCTTTCAGATGATGCCGCGCGGCCGATCGCAACGCGTGCGCCGGCGTCAGCCGGGCGCCCCGGGGCTACCGGCTGTACCGTCGGCGCCGCCGGGTCCACCCGGGCCGCCGTTCGCACCGAAGCCACCGATGCTGTCGCCGCCATTGCCGCCGACTCCGCCTTCACCGTGGCCGTCGATGCCGTAGGGGGAGACGTTGATCCCGCCGGTGCCGCCGTCACCGCCGGTGCCACCTCGGGCGCCGTCGCCGCTGCTCGCAGTGGTTGACGCATCGCCACCCGCGCCGCCGTCGCCGCCGTACCCACCCGCGGTGCCCAACGGACCGCCGGACGGATTGGTGGCTGCATCGCCGCCGGTTCCACCGGTGCCGCCGGTGCCGCCGTTGGCGCTGGCGCCGCCGGCCGCATTGCTGGTCGCATCGCCGCCGGCACCACCGGTGCCGCCACCACCGGCCTGGGCGCCCCAGAGGCCGCCGGTTGCACTGGTGCTCGCATTTCCGCCGGTGCCGCCCGCGCCGCCGTCGCCGCCGACAGCTGTCGCGCCGTCGGCATCGCCGCCGGTGCCGCCGGTGCCACCGGCGCCACCGCGGACGGCCGAGCTGATGAGGCCGGTGCTGCCGTTGGCGCTATCGCCGCCGTGCCCACCATGACCGCCGGTGCCGCCGGTGGCGCCGTTGACCGCAGCGCCACCGGTGCCGCCTCCACCACCAGTCCCCCCATAGGCGTAGCCGCCTGCAGTGCCGGTTGCGGTGCTGATATGGCCCTGGCCGCCGTCGCCGCCGTCGCCGCCGTCGCCGCCGGTGCTGCCGAGACCGCTGGCGCTGCCACCGGTTCCGCCGCGTCCGCCGGTACCACCGATGCCCACAAGATCTCCGTCGTAGGCGCGTCCACTGCTGGCGCCGCCGTCACCTCCGGTGCCTCCGGTGCCGCCCTTGCCGCCGGCATGGCCGGCGCCGCCGCCTCCGCCGCCGCCTCCGCCGCCGCCCGTACTGGAGCCGGTGCCGCCGTTGCCGCCGGTCCCTCCGACGCCGTTGCCGTCGCTGCCGCCGTTGCCGCCGCGACCGCCGTCACCGGCGGCGATGACGCCGTACCCGCCTTCTCCACCGGGGCCGCCGACATTGCCGAGTGCGCCTCCGGACCCGCTTCCACCGGTGCCGCCGTCACCGCCCGTCCCGCCGATGTCGCCGTTACCGCCGCTACCGCCCCCGCTGGCCGAGCCGGCGAGGTAGCCGTCGGCCGTGGCGGCGCCACCGTTGCCGCCGCGTCCGCCTGTTCCGCCGAGATGGCCGTTGCCGCCCATGCCGCCACCGTTGCCGTGCCCTCCGCCGAGCCCGTTGCCGCCGTTGCCGCCGTTTCCGCCGGCTCCGCCGTTTCCGTAGACACCATTCGCGGAGCCGCCACCGCTGCCACCGCTGCCGCTGTATCCGCCGTCGCCGCCGTAGCCGGTGTTGCCACCGTCGCCACCGTTGCCGCCATTACCGCCGCCACCGCCGTCGCCGCCGTCACCGAACAGCGCCGCCGTGGAACCGCCTTGCCCGCCGCTGGCAGCGTCGCCGCCGACGACGCCCGCCGTTTCGTCGAAGCCGTCCCCACCGGCGCCGCCGGCGCCACCGTTGCCGAAAAGCCAGCCCACCGCGTAGCCGCCGCTGCCGCCCTGCCCGCCGTTACCGTTACCGTTGCTCTCAACTTCGATGCTGCCGTGGATGCCGTTTCCGCCGGTCCCGCCGTCGCCGCCATTACCCATGTAGGTGCCGCCGTTGCCGCCATTACCGCCGACCGCGTAGTAGGCGGTGTAAATCTGACGCTCGCCGTCGGCGTCGCCGCCGGCACCACCGTTGCCGAAGAATCCGGCGTTGCCGCCGTTTCCGCCCCAGCCGGCTGCCGTCGTACCGCCGTCGCCACCGTCACCGAACCACAGCCCGCCGTCGCCACCTACAGCTGCTTCGTTGGTGCTGCCGTCGATGCCGTCGGCGCCGTTGCCGATCAGCATCTGGCCGTTGCCGAAGGTGTTGTTGATCCAGGTGCTGATCTCCATGCCGGACTGGGTGGCCAGCCAGGCCTGGCCGGCGTCGTGTATCGGGGTGTAGATCCAGGTGTCGAACAACTGGGCCATCGTGGGGTCGGTGGCAGCGGCGACCGGCGACCAACTCGCAGCTTCGAACAGTTCGTCGATCCAGTCGATGAACGGGTCGGCGTGGGCGGTCGAGACGCTGACCAGCGGGCTCATCCCGACCGCAATGAACGTTCCAACCGTGCTGCCCAGCCCGATCAGCCGAGAGCGGCTGCGGGCACTCGTGCTGCTGCGCAGACCGGACATGAAGTGCTCCTCTCCGATGACCTGACGATCCGATAAGCACAGACGCTAAGACCGCTGAGAAGAACTGCATGCAGTAGTCGACTACTGCACTTTGGATTCGTCAGTGCCAGGCGGCCAGTACGACGGCCGTCACCGTCGTCGCCGCCTCGACGGCGGCGCCCAGCACATCTCCGGTGATGCCGCCCAGTCGGCGCACACAGTGCGCGATGAACAGCCCGGTGCAGCCGAGCGCCAGCACCACGGCGAGCGGTCCCTGCCACGACACCGCACCGGCCGTCACCGATGCGACTGCCAGCGCCAGCACCCAGGCAACCGCCACCGCAACCGGCTGACTGCCGGCCACCCCGGCGCCCAGGGTGCTGCCCGCAGCCACGGGAACCCGACGCAGACAGGCCAGCACCGCCGCCACCCGGCCCGCGGCGACCGCGACCACGATCCCCGCCGGATTCAGCATCGGGAACGTCAGCGCCTGCAGCCCGATCACCAGCACCACCGCAACGACCCCGAACGGTCCCGTTGAACCGTCACGCATCACCTGCAGGGCCTGGGGCGCGGGACGATATGACCCGAGTCCGTCGGCGGTGTCGGCCACCCCGTCGATGTGCAGGCCTCGGGTGGCGGCCAGCAGTGCGGCCACCGCCAGCAGGCCCGCCAGGGGGCTGCCCGGGCCGAACGCCTGCTCGCCGGCCCAGGCCACCGCTGCCGCCAGCGCGCCCAGCGCCGCACCGACCACCGGGAACGCGGTCATCGCTCCGCGCCCCAGGGGCCGGTCACCTGATACGGGCAGAATCGTTCCGAACCCGAAAGACGCTGCCAGGGAAGCGATCACTGGCCGGCCTGATCGGCGGGCCCGGATACGCCGGCTTCGGAGAACGTCGCCATAGAAGCCAATGTCGCCACCGCGGCGCGCAGCACCGGCAGCGCCACCGCGGCACCGGAGCCCTCACCCAGGCGCATCCGCAGGTCCAGGATGGGCTCGAGTCCCAGTGCGGTGCAGGCCAGCGCGTGCGCCGGCTCGGGGGAGCGGTGGCCGGCCTGCCACCACGCCCGCGCACCCGGGGCCAGCTGTTCGGCGACCAGGGCGGCGGCCGTCGACGCCAGGCCGTCCAGCAGTACCGGGGTGCGCCGGACGGCGGCCTGGGCGCAGAAGCCGGCCAGCGCGGCCAGGTCGGCGCCGCCGCAGCAGCGCAGCAGACCCAACGGGTCGGAGCGCTGCGATCGGGACCGGAACAGCGCATCGCGTACCGCCGCGGTCTTTCGCGCCCAGCCGGCGTCGTCGATCCCGGTGCCGTGGCCGACGGCCGCCACCGGCTCGGCACCGGTCAGGGAGGCGACCAACGTCGTTGCGACAGTGGTATTTCCGATTCCCATGTCGCCGGGAATGAGTAGGTCCGCCCCGCCGTCGACCTCCTCGTCGGCGATGCGCCGCCCGGCTTCGACCGCGGCCAGCGTCTGCTCGGTGCTCAGGGCGTCCTCGCGTGCGATGTCGCCGCTGCCGCGGCGCACCTTATAGACAGCGGAGGCAGCGTTGGTTTCGTTGTTTACCGCCATGTCGACCACCCGGACGCCCGCATCGCCGACCGCAGCCAAGGCGTTGATGGCCGCTCCGCCACTCTCGATGTTGGCGACCATCTGCGCGGTCACCTCCGGCGGATAAGCCGACACCCGTGCCCGGGTGACGCCGTGATCGCCGGCGAACACCACGATCCGGACCCGCTCGAACTGCCGGGGCGGGCACTGGCCCTGACACGACGCCACCCAGACCGAGAGGTCCTCAAGGCGCCCCAGTGCGCCGGCAGGCTTGGTCAGCAGATTTTGGCGCGTTCGCGCGGCGGCGGCCGCCTCCGCGTCGGGCGCCGTGACCGTCGGGAATCCCATGGCGCCCTCAGTCGAGGTGCTCACCGCGCCGCACCTGAGGGCGCGGCACCCGCATCCGGCGCAACGTGGATGCCCGGCCGGCGGCGTAAAGCCCGAATTTCCAACGGGATTCGGTGTTCTCCGGGTACTTCGTGTCGATCAGCTTGATGACTTTGCGGGCCACCAGCACTCCGTCGAGGGCCATCAGGATCATCAGCAACATGATCGCCGGGGAGATGTAGAACTGGATCTGCGGGACGGCGATCATGATGAACATCAGCCCCAGCATCACGGGCATGAACAGGCCCAGCAGGTTGTAACGGGCATCGACGATGTTGCGGGCGTACCGGCGCTCCGGTCCCCGGTCACGGGGCTGCAGAGCGGCCTCTTCGCCGGCCAGCACCCGGTCCCGGTGGGTGGCCTGGCGCTCCCGGCGCAGCGCACTCGCGGCGCGGCGCTCCTCCTTGCTGAGCTTCGGTCCGGCCAGGGTCTTGCGGCGGGCCCGGGCCTCTGAGGACGTCATCGGAGCTGGCGCCACCGGACCGCGACGCTTGGCGGCCGCGTTGCGTTTGGGGGTGGGCCGTCCTTTGGGTGCGGTGACCCCGGAAGGTGCGGTTTCATCGGTGTCGGTGCCGTCGGAGGGCGCGGCGCCGACCAGCGAGTCGGTGTACGCCGCCTCATCTCTTTTACGGCCCGGCAGTTTCACGCCCGCCAGATTACTTGCCCTGCCCGCATCGCCGATCCTGTGGCTATACCCTGCCGGTATGGCTGACGGGTCCGGTGTCGGTGCTCGCGCCAAAGCTGCTGCGAGCTCCCTGAGGGTGCTGATCGCCCCGGACTGCTTCGGCGAGACCCTGACCGCGGTGCAGGCCGCCGCCGCCATCTCGACCGGATGGCATCGCAGTCGGCCACACGACCGGTTGACGATCGCGCCGCAGTCCGATGGCGGTCCGGGTTTCGTCTCGGTGCTGGCCGAACAACTGGGCGAGGTGCGGCATGCGCGGGTCAGCGGACCGTTGGAGGGGTATGTCGACGCCGAGTGGGTGTGGGACGCCGCATCGCACACTGCCTACCTGGAATGCGCCCAGGCCTGCGGGGTGGCGCTGCTCGGCGGGCCGCCCTCGCCGCAGACCGCGCTCGCGGCGCACAGCACCGGTGTCGGGCAGCTGATCGACACCGCGCTGGCGGCCGGGGCGCAGCGGGTCGTGGTGGGGCTGGGCGGCAGCGCCTGTACCGACGGCGGCAGGGGCATGGTCGAGGCCCTGGGCGGCCTGGCAGCCGGGCGGTCCCGGTTGGCCGGCGTCGAACTGATCGCCGCCTGCGACGTAGAACACCCGCTGCTGGGTCCATGGGGCGCGGCACGCGTGTTCGGGCCGCAGAAGGGCGCCGACGAGGCCACCGTCGCGGTACTGGAAAGCCGGCTGACGGCGTGGGCCACCGACCTGGACGCCACCGCCGGCTGGCCGGTCAGTTCCGCATCGGGGGCGGGCGCGGCCGGTGGCAGCGGCGCGGCCCTGCTGGCGCTGGGCGGCACGATCGAATCCGGGGCGCAGATCGTGGCCGCTCACACCGGGCTCGCCGACGCCCTGGCCGAAGCGGACCTGCTGGTCACCGGGGAAGGCCGTATCGACGAACAATCGCTGCACGGCAAGGTCATCGGTTCGCTGGCCGAGGCGGCACGGCGACGCGAGCGGGAGCTGCCGGTACTGGTGTTGGCCGGCCAGATCGGCCTGGACGAACCCGCACTGCTGTCGGCGGGGATCGCGGTCGCCCGTGCCATGGCCGACTACGCCGGCTCGGTGCGATTGGCCCTGGTCGACGCGGCCAACCAGCTCATCGGCTTGGCCACTGTGACCTCGGCGCAGATCGGCACCCGGCCGGCCGATCCGTAACGTCGCGCGGATCGGTGGGCAATCGTCGGCGCAGGGTATCGTTGTTGCGGTGGGCCCAACGTCCGACGGCCGTCTGTGTCGCGGAATGCCCACCCCGTGATCAACCGCAATAGGGAGACGCAATGACTGTTCAGGATCAGTCGACCACCGAGGCCGACAGTGGCGTTATCTTGACCGACGAAGCCGCAGCCAAAGTGAAGTCGCTGCTGCAACAGGAAGGCCGTGACGACCTGACCCTTCGCATCTCGGTTCAACCCGGGGGCTGCGCCGGCCTGCGCTACAACCTGTTCTTCGACGACCGCACCCTTGACGGGGACGTGATCACCGAGTTCGACGGTGTGAAGCTGGCCGTCGACCGGATGAGCGCGCCGTATCTGGAGGGTGCCGAGATCGGCTACGCCGACCAGATCGACAAGCAGGGCTTCACCATCGAGAACCCGAACGCGGGCGGCTCCTGCTCGTGCGGCGACTCGTTCAACTGAGCGACTGAGACCGCCTGCCGCCGTCCCCGACGGCAGGCGGCGGTCACCGGGCCGCTACCGTGGGTACCCACGTTCAGGTCCGCGTTGACGACACAAAGGGGAATTTTCGGTGACCATTGCGGTGACGGGTTCGATCGCAACCGACCATCTGATGCGCTTTCCGGGTCGGTTCTCCGAGCAACTGCTCGCCGATCACCTGCAAAAGGTCTCGCTGAGCTTCCTGGTCGACGACCTGGTGGTGCACCGCGGTGGGGTGGCCGGCAACATCGCCTACGCCATCGGGGTGCTCGGCGGTGACGCCGCCCTGGTGGGTGCGGCCGGCGCCGACTTCGCTGACTACCGGCAGTGGCTGGTCTCGCACGGGGTCAACTGTGACCACGTGTTGACCTCCACGACCGCGCACACCGCCCGGTTCGTGTGCACCACCGACCTGGACATGGCACAGATCGCGTCCTTCTACCCGGGTGCCATGTCGGAGGCCCGCAACATCTCGCTGGCCAAGCTGGTCGAGGCCGCCGGCAAGCCAGAGTTGGTGATCGTCGGCGCCAACGACCCCGAGGCGATGTTCAGCCACACCGACGAGTGCCGCAAGCTGGGCCTGGCGTTCGCCGCCGACCCGTCCCAGCAGCTCGCCCGGCTCACCGGTGAGGAGATCCGCCGGCTCATCGACGGCGCGGCGTACCTGTTCACCAACGACTACGAGTGGGACCTGCTGCTGTCCAAGAGCGGCTGGACCGAGGCCGACGTGATGAAGCAGGTCGGCCTTCGGGTGACCACCCTGGGCGCCGACGGCGTCGACATCATCAACCCGGACGGCACGCGCATCCACGTCGGCGTTGTCCCGGAGAAGGCTCAGACCGACCCGACCGGGGTGGGCGACGCGTTCCGCGCCGGTTTCCTCACCGGACGCAGCGCCGGGCTTTCCCTGGAGCGCTCCGCGCAGCTGGGCTCGCTGGTGGCGGTGCTGGTGCTGGAGTCCACCGGAACCCAGGAATGGGTGTGGGACCGCAATATCGCGGCGGCCCGGCTGGCCGACGCCTACGGCGACGATGTGGCCGCGGAGATCGGCGCCGTCCTCAAGTAGCAGTTACTCTCCGCGAGCGCGCACAAGCGTCCGGTATTTCCCCAGGTGGGAGCGAACGTTTGTGCACGCTCAGCGGTGGTTACAGCTCCACCGGGTAGACCGGCTCGCTGATCAGCGGCACCACCGAGTGCTCGACGAAGATCGCGTGCCACAGCATGAGCATCAGCACCGTCCACAGGCGACGACTGTGGTCGGTGACGCCGGTGCGGTGCTCGTCGAGCATCGTGCGCACCGCGGCGACATCGATCAGGTGACCCGCGCCGGTGGCGTCCACCGTGGCGTAGGCCCACTCCAGCAGCGGCCCCTCGCGCAGCCAGTGCCGCAGCGGAACCGGGAACCCGAGCTTGGGCCGGTGCAGCACATGCGCGGGGATGATCGGCTCCAGCGCCCGCCGCAACGCGTACTTGGTGGTGGTGCGGGTGATCTTGGCCGACACCGGCAGCGCCGAGGCCACCTTGAACACCTCCGGGTCCAGGAAAGGCACCCGCAGCTCCAGCGAATTGGCCATCGTCATCTTGTCCGCCTTGACCAGGATGTCGCCGCGCAGCCAGGTGAACAGGTCGATGTGCTGCATCCGGGCCACCGGATCCCAGCCCGCCGATTCGGCGTACAGCGGCGCGGTGACGTCGGTGTGGGTCCACTGGGGCGAGAAGCCGGGCAGCACGGCGCGCAGCTGCTCGTCGGAGAAGCTGCGCGCGTTGCCGTAGTAGCGCTCCTGCAGGGTCAGCGAGCCGCGATGCAGCAGGCTCTTGCCGCGCATGCCCTCGGGCAGCAGCCGCGACACCCTGCCCGCCGACCGGCGGATCGGCCCGGGCAGGAAGTCGAACGGCCGCAGTGACAGCGGCTCGCGGTAGATGGTGTAGCCGCCGAACAGCTCGTCGGCGCCCTCACCGCTCAACACCACCTTGACGTGCTTGCGGGCTTCGCGGGCGATGAAGAACAGTGGGACCAATGCCGGGTCGGCGACCGGCTCGTCGAGGTACCAGACGATCTCGGGCAGCGCGGCGACGAATTCATCGGGGGAGACCACCTTGGTCACATGCCGGGCGCCGATCGCCTCGGCCGACGCCGCCGCCACGTCGATCTCGGAGAAGCCCTCCCGCTCGAACCCGGTGGTGAAGGTGATCAGCTTCGGGTTGTGGCGCATCGCCAGCGCGGCGATAGCGGTGGAGTCGATCCCGCCGGACAGAAACGCGCCGACGGTGACGTCGGCCCGCATGTGCTTGGCCACCGAGTCCTCCAGCACCGCGGTGATCTCGTCGTAGCGGGCCTGCTCGGTGTCGCGGCTGATCGGGACCGCGTCGAATCGCGGGGTGAAGTAGCGGGTGACCGCAGGGGCGCCGCCGGGACGGATCCGGGCGTAGCAGCCCGATTCCAGCCGGCGGATGCCGCGGTGCAGGGTCTCGGGCTCCGGCACGTACTGCAGCACCGTGTAGTGCTGGACGGCGCGCTCGTCGATTCCGGTGTCGAATCCGACCGTTTCGACCAGGTCCAGCAGGCACTTCTTCTCGCTGCCCACCACCGTGCCGCCGGGTCCGGTCGCCATGAACAGCGGCTTGATGCCGAACGGATCCCGGGCGCAGAACAGCTCGCCGGCCACGTTGTCCCAGATCGCGAAGGCGAACATGCCCCGCAGTCGGGTCAGCACCCCGGTGCCCCAGTGGTGGTAGCCGGCGACGATCGCCTCACCGTCGCCGTCGGTGGCGAACACCGCGCCGTGCTGTGCGGCGAGCTCCTCGCGCAACTCCAGGTAGTTGTAGATCTCGCCGTTGAACACCAGCTCGTAGCGCGCCGGTGCATCCGGCGGCCCCCACTGCATGGGCTGGTGGGAGTGGGCGATGTCGATGAACGACAGCCGGTTGAAGCCGAACACGACCTGCTCGCCGGCCCAGCTCCCGCCGGGTTCGTCGGGGCCGCGGTGCCGCATCAGGCGAGTCGCCTGGGCGATCGCGTCCGCGGCGTCGGTACGGTTCAGGTCGGGGTTGGCGGTGCCGGCCGGGGCACGCACGTAGGCCAGCAGTCCACACATCGGGTCTCAGTATGCCGCACCGGCCAACGGGCAGGTACATCGAACCAACGTGATCCGGGTGGTCTACGCTGCGTAGTATTCGACTGCTGCGCCGGGCCAGTCGGCCCGTTCTGTGACTCGAGGAGGCACCAACGTGACACGTCGCGGGCAGGGCGTTGCGCTCAGCCGTCTGCTTCGACCGCTGGCGGGAGCCGGTGTGCTGGGGCTGCTGGCGGTGACGCTCAGCGGCTGCAGCTTCGACTGGACCGACGTGGTCGGTTTCGGCTGGCCCAAGGGCATCACGCCGGAGGCCGAGGCCAACTATCAGCTGTGGATCGGCATGGTGATCGCATCGGTGGTCATCGGTGGCATGGTCTGGGGAATGATCTTCTGGTCGATGGTCTTTCACCGCAAGAAGGCCACCGATACCGAACTGCCGCGCCAGTTCGGCTACAACATGCCGCTGGAACTGGGGCTGACGGTCGTCCCGTTCCTGGCCGTGGCGATCATCTTCTACTTCACCGTGGTGGTGCAGGAGAAGATGCTGCACCAGGAGAGCAACCCCGAGGTGGTCGTCGACGTCACTGCGTTCCAGTGGAACTGGAAGTTCGGCTACCAGAAGGTCGACTTCCACGACGGCACACTGCGCGGCTACGACGGCTCGGACCCGGCCCGCAAGGCCGACATGGTCTCCAAGCCCGAGGGCGTCGACGAGCACGGCAACGAGCGGGTCGGAGCGATCCGCGGCCTGAACCCCGACGACCGGACCTACCTGAACTTCGACAAGATCGAGACGCTGGGCACCACCAGCGAGGTCCCGATTCTGGTGCTGCCCACCGGCAAGCGCATCGAGTTCGTGTTGAACTCCGCCGACGTCATCCACGCGTTCTGGGTGCCGGACTTCCTGTTCAAGCGTGACGTCATCGCCTGGCCCGAGCGCAACAACCAGGTGAACACCTTCCAGGTCGAGAAGATCAACTCCGAAGGCGCGTTCGTCGGTCACTGCGCCGAGATGTGCGGCACCTACCACGCCATGATGAACTTCGAGGTCCGGGCGGTCTCGCCCGCCGAGTTCAAGCTCTACCTCGACGAGCGCAAGGCGGGCAAGACCAACGCTGAGGCGTTGGAGGCCATCGGGCAGGCGCCGCTGGCCACCACGACCCGTCCGTTCGACAGCCGCCGCGGCCTCCAAGTCAGCGACAAGTAGGGACCTACCTCCATGCGCATCGAATCCAGGCTGTTCGAATTCGTGGCCACCTTCTTCGTGGTGGTCGGAATCATCTACGCGGCGCTGACCGCGAAGTTCGCCACCGGCGGCGTCGAGTGGGCCGGAACCACCGCGCTGTTCCTCACCGGGCTGATGGCCATGATCGTGGCCACCTTCTTCCGGTTCGTGGCGCGCCGGCTGGACACCCGCCCGGAGGACTACGAGGCGGCCGAGATCAGTGACGGCGCAGGGGAACTCGGCTTCTTCAGTCCGCACAGCTGGTGGCCGATCCTGATCGCACTCTCGGGCTCGGTGGCCGCCGTCGGGATCGCGCTGTGGCTGCCGTGGCTGATCGGGGCCGGGGTGGTGTTCATTCTTTCGAGCGTGGCCGGTCTGGTCTTCGAGTACTACCTCGGACCCGAAAAGCACTGACCCCGATCCGCATGCGCCGCCGTGTCAACCGAAGTGGGTAGGGTTGCCGGTGCACAATGACCCGAAGCGGTCGCGACGCCGACCGTGCCAGGTCACATCGTGGCGCGTGTGGGCGCCGCGGTTGAAAGAGGATAGGCGGGAATGAGCGGGCCGAATCCCCCGGAACCGGGCTCTGGAGAAGAGGACCCCGGCGTCGGTCAGTCGGCTCCGGAACCCACCTCGGAACCGGCCGTTGACAGCGCCGCAGGGATCGATGAGGCCATCGCCGCCGATCCCGGCCCGGCTCCCGACAACACCGCCTACTCGCAGGCCTATTCGGCGCCCGAGTCGGAGCAGTTCCTCAGCGGTCCTTACGTGCCGGTCGATCCCCGGCTCTACGACTACGACAGCTACGACGCGCACGACGACTCCGATCTGCACGCCCAGGCGCCGCGCTGGCCGTGGGTCGTCGGTGTCGCGGTGATCGTCGCCGCGGTCACGCTGGTGGCGGCTGTGGGATATTTGGTTGCCAGCCGTACTACCGACCTTCATGACCAGAGCGCAGACGTCACCACGAGTTCCAGGGACCTGATGCCGCCGGTCCAGGACGAGATCACCAGAACCAGCACGACCACCCAACCGCCGCCCCCGCCGTCGTCGACGACCTCCGAGGAGCCACCACCGCCGGTGGAGACCTCGACTACCACTGAGGAGCCGCCGCCACCGGTGGAGGCGCCGGCCCCAGAACCATCCACCACGACATCGGAGCCTCCTACGACCACCCAGGCCAAGCCCTTGCAGGTGACCTACTCGGTGACCGGAACCAAGGCGCCGTTCGACCAGATCACGATCACTTACGTCGACGCCTCCGGACAGCGGCGGACCCTGCGTAACGCCTACATCCCCTGGTCGGTGACGGTGACACCGATCTCGCTGTCGGAGGTCGGCTCGGTGGAAGCGACCAGCATGTTGCGGCTGAGCAAGCTGAACTGCTCGATCACGAGGAGCGACGGTACGGTGCTCTCATCGAACACCAACGACGCACCGGCAGCGAGCTGCGGATGATGGCCCGAGGCACGGCGGACCGCTTCGTCCGGCCCGGGTACACCCCGGAGCTGGTGGACCGGATCCTGGTCGGGGTGTGCGCCGCGATCTGGCTGGCACTGCTGGGTATGGGCGTGGCGGCGACGGTGGCGCTGGCGGACCTGGGACGCGGCTTTCACGAACCGGCCGAGAAGTCACACACCGGGTTGCTCTACATCGTCATCGGCGTCTCGGCGCTGGTGATCCTGGCCGCCATCCCGGTGCTGCTGCGCGCCCGAGCGGCCGAGGCGTCGCGACCGGCGACGGACTTCGGTGCGCACGGCGCCCCGCCGGCGCGGCGGAGCGGACCGCTGCCACAGCGCGGGTTCGACGCTCCTGGCCGCAGGGCGGCCACCGAGCGTGCGGCGCTGCCCAATCAGGCCCAGGTGGATCGGGTGCTGCTGCGGGGCATCACGGTGCTGGCCGGGGCCCTCGGCAGTGCGCTGACCATGGTTGCGCTGGCCACCTACCTGATGGCGATGGGCAAGGACACCGGGTCCTGGGTGAGCTACGGGGTGGCCGGCGCCATCACCGTGGCCATGCCCGTGATCCCGTGGCTGTACCTGCGCAGGCTCGGCGAGGTGTTGGTCTTGCCGTCCCGTTTCGGCTGAGCCGCTTCAGGGCCACAGGCGCATCGCCGACCAGCCCTCATCGTCGCGTTCGTAACGAAGTCGGCGGTGCCGGCGCCCCGGGTCGGACTGCCAGAACTCGACCGTGTCGGCCCACACCGCATACGACACCCAATCGGCCGGCACCAGGCCGGGGGACTGGCCGAGTTCGTGGTGGGCCTTGACCAGTGCCGCATCGACTTCGGCGTCGTCGGCGTAGGGCTGGCTCTGACGCCCGGTGAGCGCCATCGCCCTGGCGTCTTCGGAGCGTGCCAGGAAGTCATCGGCCGTCAACTGCGGGGGATCGGCCCGTGCGGTGCCCTCAACCCTGATCTGGCGGCCCAGCGAGGGCCAGTAGAAGGTCAGTGCCACCGCGGGATTGCGCGCCAGCTCAACGCCTTTGCGGCTCAGCGCACTGACGGCGAAGTGCCAACCGTGCGTATCGACATCTTTAAGTATCAGCACCCGCGCTGACGGACACCTCCCCGACACGGTAGAAACCGTCATCGCATGCGGTTCGGTGACTCCGCTGTCAATGGCGTGCCGCAGCCATCCGACGAACAGTTCTACAGGCTCATCGGGTGCTGACGCCGGGTCGAACTCCGGTGCGGCACAAACCAAAACGGGCAGCCCGCGCAGTTGTGTGCGCAGGCTGCCCGATGGTTCGGAACTGCTAGTGGTGGCCGTTGGTGTCGCCGACCTGGTGCTCGGCCAGCGCGGTCAGCGCGCGCTTCTCGCCGGCGTGTGCCGCCTCGTTGAGCAACGCGTCCTCGTCCACCGGATCCGCGGTGAGGAAGCTGCCGCTGCCGGGGGCACCGGCCGAGCCGAGCTTGTTCATCTTCTTGGGCAGCGGAGTTCCCTGGTATTCCAACGGAATCGGGTGGCCGTGGTCGTCGACCGGGCCCAGCGGCTGGTGCAGCTCGATGTAGGCACCGTGCGGCAGCCGCTTGATGATGCCGGTCTCGATACCGTGCTCGAGCACGTCGCGGTCACTGCGCTGCAACCCGATGCACCAGCGGTAGGTGGCGAAGTAGACCAGCGGCGGCAGCACCACCATCCCGATGCGGCCGATCCAGGTGGTGGCGTTCAGCGAGATGTGGAACTTCCACGCGATGATGTCGTTCATCGCCGCCAGGGTCAGCACCATGTAGAAGCTGATCGCCATGGCGCCGATCGCGGTGCGGACCGGAGCGTCCCGCGGCCGCTGCAGCAGATTGTGGTGGGCGTAGTCCCCGGTGAACTTCTTCTCCAGGAACGGGTAGGCCATCAGGCCGATGAAGACCCCGCCCATGATCAGCGCGACACCGACCGGGCCGGGCACGGTGTGACCGAAGAAGTAAAACTCCCATGCCGGCCATAGACGGGCCAGACCCTCGGTCCACATCATGTAGAAGTCCGGCTGGCTGCCCGCCGACACCTGCGAGGGCCGATAGGGGCCCAGGTTCCAGATCGCGTTGATCTGCAGCAGCCCGCCCATGAGGCCGAGGATGCCGAAGATCATGGCGAAGAACGCGCCGGACTTGATCGCGAAGACCGGCAGCACCCGCACACCGACGACGTTGCTCTCGGTGCGGCCGGGGCCGGGGAACTGGGTGTGCTTCTGGAACCACACCAGCGCCATGTGCACGCCGATCAGGGCCAGGATGATGCCCGGGATCAGCAGGATGTGCAGTGCGTAGAGCCGGGGGATCAGGATGGTGCCCGGGAAGTCGCCGCCGAACAGCGCCCAGTGCAGCCAGGTGCCGATCACCGGCATACCCAGCGTGATCGACGACAGCGCCGCACGCAGGCCGATGCCGGACAGCAGGTCGTCGGGCAGTGAGTAGCCGAAGTAGCCCTCGAACATGGCCAGGATCAACAGCAGCGAGCCGATGACCCAGTTGGCCTCACGCGGGCGGCGGAACGCGCCGGTGAAGAACACGCGTGCCAGGTGCACCATGATCGACGCCGCGAACATCAGGGCCGCCCAGTGGTGGACCTGGCGAATGAAGAGGCCGCCGCGCACCTCGAAGGAGATGTTCAGCGCCGTCTCGTAGGCCCGTGACATCTGCACGCCGTTGAGCGGCTGGTAGACGCCGTGGTAGATGACCTCGGCCATCGACGGGTCGAAGAACAGGGTCAGGTAGACACCGGTCAGCAGCAGGATGATGAAGCTGTACAGCGCGATCTCACCGAGCAGGAACGACCAGTGCGTCGGGAAGACCTTGTTGAACTGCCGACGCAGCGCGGCCGCCGGGTGGTAGCGGGTATCGATGTCGTCTGCTTGACGTCCGAGCAGATCGCCGATTGCAGGGCTCATGAGGTGCGCTCCCAGAAGGCCGGTCCGACAGGTTCGACGAAGTCGCCGTTGGCGACCAGATGCCCGTTGGCGTCAATGGTGATCGGCAGCTGGGCCAGTGCACGCGCCGCGGGGCCGAAGACCGGCTTGGCGAAGTGCAGGGCGTCGAACTGCGACTGGTGACACGGGCACAGAATCCGATAGGTCTGCTGCTCGAAAAGCGAAGAGGGGCAACCCAAGTGCGAGCAGATCTTGGTGTAGGCGAAGAAGTCTCCGTAGTTGAAGCTCTCCTGGCCGGCCCGCTTGACCACCTTGGGCATGTCGTCGGGCCGGATGCGGATCAGCATCACCGGGTTGCGCACGCCCATCATGATCTCGGTGATGGCTTCGCGTGATTCCTCAGTGGTGCCGTCGCCGTCGGACTCGCGCCACGGGAAGACGGTCTCCATGCCGCCGGCGTCGAGGTCCTGGGGACGCATCTTGACGAACGGCGATTCGGAGCTGTGACCGGTGGCCCGGGCCAGGAAGATGGTCTCGCCGTGGTAGCGCGGAGTCCAGCCCGACGTCCACAGTACGGCCTTCTTGCCTTCTGCGGTGTCCACGACCGGTTTCCACGGATTCTTGATCAGCCCGCCAGCAGCGGCCACCACGGTGCCCAAGCCGAACGCGCCGAACCCGATACCCAGGGACGCACCGAGCAGCTTGCGGCGGCCGATCGTCGAGCCTTCAAAGGCATCGGTGAGCTGCGCGGCAACCGTCTTGCGGTCGACCTCGGCCGAACTGCCGTCGTGGCGCTCCTGGATGGTGATCTCTTCGGGGATGAACTTCTTGACGAACATCACCGCGCCGATACCGATGAAGAGCACCGAGAGCCCGAACGTCAGCCCGTAGAGCGGGGTGGCCAGGGAGTAGGCCAACCCGTCGGGGGAGTTGGTGGGCGCGTACTCCCACGGCCAGAACAGGAAGATCAGCAGCAGCGCGAATCCGAAGCCGCCGGCCGCCAAAAACCAAGCGGCAACCCGACGTTCGGCCCGCTTCTCGGCGCGGGTCTCCTCGGCCGGCCAGCGCGGCTCCTTGAAGATGGTGTTGACGCCGTCGATGCGGCCACCCAGTTCGAGAAGCTCGCTGGTGCTCATCTCCGCCAGTTCGGCGTCGCTGGGAACGTCTTTGGTGCTGTCGGTCATGAACGGGCCCCGATCCACATTGCCGCGCCGATGGCCGCGACCATTCCGATAATCCACATGACCATGCCCTCCGGGGCCGGGCCGAAGCCGCCCAGTCCCGAGCCGCCCGGGTTACGTTCCTCCGTGACGGCCTTGACGTAGCCGATGATGTCCTTCTTCTCCTCCATGGAGATCTGCCGGTCGGAGAAGCGCGGCATGTTCTGCGGTCCGGACAGCATCGCGGTCAGGATCTGCTGTTCGCTGGCGGGCTCCAGGTCGGGCGCGTACTTACCGGAGGACAGCGCACCACCGCGGCCGGTGAAGTTGTGGCAGGACGCGCAGTTCAGCCGGAACAGGTCGCCACCACGGCCCAGGTCGTCGCCGCGCAGAGATTCCTGCGCGATGCTGCCGTCGGCGTTGCGGACCACGGCCGGTCCGCCGCCGTGGGCCGCCACGTAGGCGCCCAGCGCGTCGGTCTGCTCAGCGTCGAAGATCGGGTCCTTGCGAGGCGCCTGGGCCTCGCCGCGCGCCGCGGGCATCCGCCCGGTCGACACCTGGAAGTAGACCGCGGCCTCGCCGACACCGATCAGACTCGGCCCGCGGCCGTCCAGCCCCTGCAGGTTGGCGCCGTGGCAGCTGATACAGGACGTGTCGAACAGCTCCTTGCCCTTACGCAGGATGCCCGAGGCGGATTCGTCGGCGACGGCCACCTGTGGGGTGGGCGTCACGACCGCGGCCAGCCCGCCGGCCAGGGTCAGGGCCACCAGCAGCATCAGGCCGCCGGACAGCCGGCGCCGAAACCGCCGACGGGCGACGGTGTCGTTGTTGCCAGGTCGGGCCCACTTCTTCAGTGTCTTCAACCGGACACTCCTGTTCGTCGGGCGGTTGCTCATCGGATGAAGTAGATCGTGGCGAACAGTGCAATCCACACGATGTCGACGAAGTGCCAGTAATAGGACACGACGATCGACGCGGTGGCCTGTGCCGGGGTGAACTTGCTCATCGTGGTGCGCAGCATCAGGAAGACGAAGGCGACCAGACCGCCGATGACGTGCAGGCCGTGGAACCCGGTGGTCAGGTAGAACACGGTGCCGTAGGCGCTCGACGGGATGGTGGTGCCGTGCGCAACCAGGTGGGAGTACTCATATGCCTGGCCGCAGACGAAGAACAGCCCCATCAGGAAGGTCAGCAGGTACCACCGGCGCAGCCCGAACACGTCGCCGCGCTCGGCGGCGAACACGCCCATCTGGCAGGTGAACGACGACGCGATCAGCACCAGGGTCACCGGGACCGCAAGTGCCAGGTTCAGCTCAGTTGGTGGCGGCGGCCACTGGCCGCCCGACTGTGCGCGTGCTGTGAAATACATCGCGAACAGTCCGGCAAAGAACATCAATTCGCTGGAAAGCCACACGATGGTGCCGACGCTGACCATGTTGGGACGGTTCAGCGAATGCACACGCGACGTGATGGCAGTACCCGAAGAACCAACGGCGCTCGTCACCCCGCAAGTATGACGCTATGTAGTTGAAGAACTCCACCCGGGGCGGACAATTAGCCCGAACTGGTGTTGTCCCACCTCTCGAAGGGTGACCGGTGGTCTGTCGAGGGTCGGCTCGGCCGGCTCGGGCATAGCGTGCGACGATCGGCGCGTGGTCGAGCCGGTTAGTGAGGTCCAGCCGAAAGCCCAGATCGCGCAGTGGCGGCAGGTGTTGGGTCGCCTGACTTCGGGCGCGGATCTGACCGAGGGCCAGGCGGCCTGGGCGATGGAGCAGATCATGGCCGGCGGCGCCACCTCGGCGCAGATCGCGGCGTTCGGCGTCGCGATGCAGATGAAGGGTCCGACCGCGGCCGAGGTCGGTGAGCTCGCCGAGGTGATGCTGGCGCACGGCCGCAAGGTCCCCACCGAGGCGATCGGCACCGACACCGTCGATGTGGTGGGCACTGGGGGTGACGGCGCCAACACGGTCAACCTGTCCACCATGGCGTCGATCGTGGTGGCCGCGGCCGGTGTGCCGGTGGTCAAACACGGCAACCGGTCGGCGGGTTCGCTGTCCGGCGGGGCCGACACGCTCGAAGCTCTGGGGGTGCGCATCGACCTGGGTCCGGACGACGTCGCACGCAGCGTCGCCGAGATCGGGATCGGCTTCTGCTTCGCACCCCAGTTCCAGCCGTCCTACCGCAACGCCTCGGTGGCACGGCGTGAGATCGGCGTGCCGACGGTGTTCAACCTGCTGGGACCGCTGACCAATCCGGCCCGGCCGCGCGCCGGGCTGATCGGCTGCGCGTTCGGGGAACTGGCCGAGGTGATGGCCGGGGTGTTCTCCGCGCGCGGGTCCAGCGTGCTGGTGGTGCACGGTGACGACGGCCTCGACGAACTGACCACGACCACCACCAGCACCATCTGGCGGGTGCAGGCCGGCACCATCGACCGGCTGACCTTCGACCCGGCCGGGTTCGGATTTGCCCGCGCCGAGGTGAATGAACTACTCGGTGGTGACGCGCAGGCCAACGCGGAGGAGGCCAGGTCGGTTCTAGCCGGCACCCCGGGCGCGGTGCGTGATGCCGTGGTGCTCAATGCCGCCGGGGCCATCGTGGCGCACACCGGGCTATCCAGCGACGCCAAATGGCTGCCGGCCTGGGAAGACGGTCTCGCCCGTGCCGCGGCGGCCATCGACAGCGGCGCGGCGGAACAACTGCTCGCGCGTTGGGTCCGATTCGGCGCCCAGGTCTGAGGCCAGCCGCGCCGAGCGCGCCACGGCGGCCCACGGTGTCCACGGACCGGCCGAGCCCACCGGCGATGCCCAGCCGTGCTGATCCGGCGGCCCCAGCATCGCGTCTCCTCCGTCGAGCCTTGCTGAACCGCCGGCGGTTTCGGCGGGAGCCTCGACGCGCACGAGGCGTACCCCGGGTGCGGCCAGCCAGCGGGCGATGAGCCCGGTCTCTTCGACCAGCGCGCCGGCCAACGGAGCGGATTCGGGCACCACCGCCTGGGCGCCGAGGGTGATGGCATCGACGACGGGCAGCGGTGGCACACCGCGTGCGGCGCAGCCGGCCGCGGCCAACCGGCCGTGGCGGATGACCGCCAACTGCCACCCGCCGGCTCCGTCGGGTGCGGCGGCCACCAACTCCGGTAGGGCGGCCAGTGCCCGTGCCCGCTGACTGCGCCACAACACCTCGATGGCGGTGGCGGTCTGGTCGCGCAGGCGTGCGGCACTCTCGTAGTGCCCGCGTTCGGCCAGTGCGGTGACCTGTTTTACGGCCGCGCCCAGGGCGGTGTTGTCCGAGCCGTCGATCAGCGCGGCGGCACGTGCGGCGGTCTGGGCGTATTCGGCTGAGGTGACCCCGGAGGTGGCCGGGCACGGGCTGACTTCTAGCGGCGGGCAGCTGTGCTGACCTGATTGCCTCAATCGTGTTGTGCAGGTGCGGATTCCGGTGAACCTGGCCAGTAGGGCGGCGGTCTGCGCGGCGTCGGCGCGGGAGCGGAACGGGCCGACCGCCTGGTTGTGTCGTGGGGCGCGGAGCACGGTCAGGCGGGGAAACGCCTCCTGCGACAACGTGATCCACCACCACCGTCGTGGGAACTTCGACCGGCGGTTGTAGGGCGGAGCGTGCGCGGCCAGCAGGCGCAGCTCCCGCACCCCGGCCTCCAGGGGGTGGGCGCATTCGACGTGGTCGATCCGGGTTGCCAGGGCAACCATCTCCGAGATGCGGCTGCGGCGGTCGGACCCGTTGAAATACGCGCCGATCCGGCGGCGCAGGTCGGTGGCGGTACCGATGTAGAGCACTTCATCGCCGGGGCCGCGGAACAGATAGACCCCCGGCCGGTGCGGAAGCCCTTCGGCCAGCGTGCGTTTGCTGCGCTGCGCCGCGGTGGCGTGCGACAGGTAGGCACGCAGGTCGGCGTAGGTGTGCACCCGCTGGTTGCCCAGCCGTTCGATCAGCGCGTGCAGCACGTCGACGGTGGCGCGGGCATCGTCGAGGGCACGGTGGGTCGGGGTGGTGCGCACGGCGAACAATCGGGCCAGCTCGGCCAGCCGCACGCTGGGTGCCTCGTCGCGGCTGAGCACCCGTCGTGCCAGCCGGACCGTGCACAGCACCGGTGGCCGCGGCCAGGGGGTCTCGCAGCGGTGCGCGGCCGCGGTCAGGAAGCCGACGTCGAACCCGGCGTTGTGGGCGACCAGCACCGAACCGCGATCGAAGCCGGCGAACTCTAGGAAGTTCGGCAGCACGGCGTCGATGCGGGGCGCCTCGTGCACCATCGCGGTGGTGATGCCGGTCAGCCGGACGATCTGGGGCGGGATGCCGCGCTGCGGGTCGACCAGGGTGGCGAACTCGCCTTCGACCACCCCACCGCGCACCTTGACCGCGCCGATCTCGGTGATGGTGTCCGGCTCGATATCGCCGGTCGGGGAGGCCCGGCCGCCGGTGGTCTCCAGGTCCACCACCACGAAGGTGGTGTCCCGCAGGGTGGTTTCCGATACGGATTCCAGCTGCGCGGCGAGGTGATCGAAGCTCAGCTGTCCGGCCGCGGCGGGGGTCATAGCGAGCACGGTAGGTCGGGGCACCGACAGATGAGCGCCCGAGGGTTGTCGGTACCCGGGGTTAGCGTGCCGGCAACAGATCGAGAGGAATCGCCATGGCACAGATCTCGGACCATTACGGCAGCCGCCCCACCGGTGCGGAACCGGTGGTGATCGACTGCGACGACTGTGCGGTCCGCGGGCCCGCCTGCCGGGACTGCGTGGTCAGTGTGTTGATCGGGGTGCCGAACGAGCTGCTCGAAGACGAGCGGGCGGCGCTCGACGTGCTCGCCGAGGCGGGGATGGCGCCCCGGTTGCGCCTGGTCCCGATCCGTGGCGACGGGCGAACGGGACGGCGTTCCGGCGTGGCCTGAAACCGGCGCGTCGCTCTTAGAGATCTCGCAATTTTGGCTGCTAACGTAGGCGGCTCGTGATGGACAACGCCGTTGCCATTTCGTAACCTATTCGAGACTCTTACGTACTCGGCGGCGGCACGGCCATGTCCATCCTCGGCAGTGTATAAGGATGCAATCTTGAAGCTCGGACGTATGCAGTGGAACCTGTGTGCTCTTGGGCGTCCTGTGCGCGCTGTTGCCACCGGCCTTCTGGTCGGCGCCACTGTCGCGACCGGCTCGCTGCTGGGCCAGGTGCACGCCGATCCGGCCGATGACGCCATGGCCAAGCTCAGCGAGCTGTCCCGGCAGGCCGAGCAGACCACCGAGGCGATGCACACCGCGCAGCTCAATCTTGACGAGAAGCTCGCCGCGCAACGCGCCGCCGACCGCACCCACGACGATGACCAGGCCGCCTTGGCCGCTGCCCGCGACCAACTTTCCGGCTACCGGTCCGCGGTGAACCGCTTCGCCGCCACCACCTATATGGGCGGCCGCGTCGGCGGTATGGACGCCATGTTGACCGCGGAGTCACCGCAGCAGCTGATCGACAAGCTTGCCGTGCAGCGCGTGGTGGCCGGTGACCTGTCGGTGCAGATGGACCGTTTCCGCGCCGCCAGTGAGCAGGCGGACCAGGCCGAGCAGGCCTCGGCGAAGTCCGCCGATGAGGCCCGTGCCGCAGCCGAGCAGGCCGCCGCCGTGCGCGCCGAAGTGCAGGCCCGCCAGAGCCGCCTGCAGTTGCAGATCTCGGTGGTCAAGTCCCAGTACTACGCGCTGACCCAGCAGCAGCGCGCCGCGATGGCCGCCCCCGGGCCGGTCCCCGAGGGCGCCCCGGGAGCACCGGCCCCCGAGGGACAGCCCCCGGTGTTCGGATTGCCGGCCCCCGGAAACCCGGCAGACCCGGCACCGCCGATGGAGCTGGCCTTCCCCGGTGGCGGCGGGGGTGGCGGCGCGGCCGCGACGGCCGTGCAGGCCGCTCTCACCCAGGTCGGTTCGCCCTACGTGTGGGGTGGCGCCGCACCCGGCGGGTTCGATTGCTCCGGGCTGGTGATGTGGGCGTTCCACCAGGCCGGGATCAACCTGCCGCACTCCAGCCAGGCCCAAGCCAACGGTGGCCAGGCCGTGTCGCTGTCTGATCTGCAGCCCGGCGACGTCCTGACGTTCTACTCGGATGCCTCCCACTCGGGGATCTACGTCGGCGACGGCATGATGATCCATTCGTCCACCTACGGTCAGCCGGTCCGGGTGGTGCCGATGACCTCGTCCGGCCCGATCCACAACGCCCGCCGTTACTGAGCGGTCCGTAATCCGACGCCTGTTGGCCGTGCTGCTGACGGCCGAGCTGATCACTGTCGTCGTCGTGCTGGCCGTGCCGGGCCCGGCCGCTGATCCGCCCCTAACAGTCGGCGATCATCGCAGCGTCGTGCTGGACAACCGCGGCGGGCAGGCCGGCGCGCAGCTGCTGGCCCGGATCGCCGCCGACATCGGACCGGCCGTCGACGCGGTCGAATCATTCTGGGGAACCGACTGGTCGCATCGAATCGAGATCACCGCCACCGGCTCGGTCCAGCAGTTCGCCGCGCTGGCCGGTGCCGGTAGGGGAGCCGGTGACGTTGCGCAGTGGGTCGACGTCGCCGCGGTCGCGGTGGCCGATCGGGTCGATCCGGAGCGGCGGCGGGTGAGCGGCCAACGCGTGGTGTTCGCGCCGGGCGCGACCGCCATGAGCGACACCGCGCTGCGAATCGTGTTGACTCACGAGCTTTTTCATTACGCGGCCCGCGCCGACACTGCCGCCGAAGCGCCACGCTGGCTCACCGAGGGGGTGGCCGACTTCGTGGCCCGCCCCGGCCAGGAGCCGCCCACGACGGCCCCGCTGACGCTGCCCTCCGACCAAGAGCTGGACGCCCCCGGCCCGCGCCGCGCCGAAGCCTACGACCGGGCCTGGGGGTTCGCCCGGTACGTCGCAGCCCGCTTCGGGGCCGACAAGCTGCGTGAGCTCTACCTGTCCGCCTGCGGCCCCGCCGATGTCGCCCCGGCCGTCGCCGTGCCGTTGGTGCTCGGTGTCGGTCTGCCCGACCTGCTCACCGGCTGGCAGCAGTGGCAGGGTTGACCGCATCGGCTAGGCCGACCCGCTAGCATCCCTCGGGTGAGCCGGGTCCTGCTGGTTACCAATGATTTTCCGCCGCGGCCCGGCGGCATCCAGTGCTACCTGGAAGAACTGGTGTGCCGCATCGCCGCCGGCGGGCGTCACCAGATCACCGTGTACGCCCCGAAATGGCGTGGGGCCGAGGACTTCGACGCCGCCGCCGACGCAGCCGGCTACCAGGTGGTGCGTCACCCCGGCACGTTGATGCTGCCGGGCCGGGCCGTCGACGCACGGATGCGCCGGCTCATCGCCGAGGGCGTGATCGACACGGTCTGGTTCGGCGCTGCCGCACCGTTGGCGCTGCTGGCGCAGCGGGCACGCTCGGCCGGAGCCACCCGAGTGGTGGCCAGCACACACGGCCACGAGGTCGGGTGGTCGATGCTGCCGGGCGCCCGGTCGGTGCTGCGCCGGATCGGCGACACCTGCGACACCGTCACCTTCGTCAGCCACTACACCCGCGGCCGGTTCGCCGCGGCGTTCGGTCCCGACGCGGCGCTGGAGCACCTGCCGCCCGGGGTGGACACCGGCCGGTTCCGTCCCGACCCGGCCGCCCGCGAGCGCCTGCGCGAACGCCACGGGCTGGGCGGGCGGCCCACGGTGGTCTGCGTGTCCCGGCTGGTGCCCCGCAAGGGCCAGGACATGCTGATCCGGGCGCTGCCGGCGATTCGGCAACGTGTCGACGGGGCCGCGCTGGTGATCGTCGGCGGCGGACCGTACGCCGAGCGGCTGCACAAGCTGGCCGCCGAATGCGGGGTTGCCGACTCGGTGACCTTCACCGGCGGCGTGCCGGCCGCCGAACTGCCGGCCTACTACCTGCTCGGCGACGTCTTCGCGATGCCGTGCCGCACCCGTGGCTCCGGGATGGATGTCGAGGGTCTGGGCATCGTGTTTCTGGAGGCGTCGGCGGCCGGTGTCCCGGTGGTCGCCGGCGACTCCGGTGGCGCACCGGAAACCGTGCTGGACAACCGGACCGGGCGGGTGGTCGACGGCCGATCGGTGAGCCAGATCGCCGACGCCGTCAGCACGCTGCTCGCCGATCCGGACCGGGCCGCGGCGATGGGCAACGCCGGGCGCGAGTGGGCGACCGGCCACTGGGGCTGGGATGGCCTGGCCGACCGGATGGCCGACCTGCTGCAGGCCTGAGAAGGTTTAATCCTTGCGGCGGTCCCGGCTTCCCCTCGCCTCCGCCGACCCTGCGGGCCAACTCCGGCGAGCCTCGCCGAACCGCCTAATCCTTGCGGTAAATGGCCTCGATCGCGTCGGCGAACTTCTCGGCGACGACGTTGCGCTTCACCTTCATGGTGGGGGTCAACTCGCCGGTGGCCTCGGTGAAGTCGACCGGCAGGATCGAGAACTTGCGGATCGACTCGGCGTGCGACACCGACAGGTTGGCCTGCTTGACCGCGGCGTCCACCTCGGCGAGCAGGTCCGGGTCACCTGCCAGGTCCGCGACGCTGGCCGTGGCGGCTTTGCTGTTGCGCTGCTTCCAGCCCTCGATGGCCTCCGGGTCGATGGTGATCAGCGCCCCGATGAACGGGCGGGCGTCGCCGACCACCATCGCCTGGCTGATCAGCGGATGGGCCCGCAGCTGGTCCTCGAGCACCGCGGGCGCGACGTTCTTGCCGCCGGCGGTCACGATGATCTCCTTCTTGCGGCCGGTGATCTTCAGATAGCCCTCGTCGTCGATCGCCGCCAGGTCGCCGGTCCTGAACCACCCGTCGGTGAACGCCTCGGCGGTGGCCGCCTCGTTGCCCCAGTAGCCGCCGAACACCACGCCACCGCGCACCAGCAGCTCGCCGTCCTCGGCGATACGCATGCTGTTGCCCGGCACCAGCGTTCCGACCGTGCCGACCTTGATGCCGCCGACCGGGTTGACGGTCACAGCGGCGGTGGTCTCGGTCAGGCCGTACCCCTCGTAGATGGACAGGCCCACACCGCGGTAGAAGTGCCCCAGCCGCTCGCCCAGCGGTGCCCCGCCGGACACCGAGGCGCGGCAGTCGCCGCCCAGCGCGGCCCGCAGCTTGCGATACACCAGCTTGTCGAAGAGGGCGTGCTTGGCGCGCAGCAGCAATCCGGGACGACCGGAGTCCAGCGCCTCGCTGAAGTCCACCGCGGTCTGCGCGGCCATCTCGAAGATCTTGCCCTTGCCGTCGCTGGCGGCGTTCTGGGCGGCGGTGTTGTAGACCTTCTCGAACACCCGCGGCACCGAGACCACGACGGTCGGCTTGAACACCGCGAACATCGGCAGCAGGTTCTTGATGTCGCTGGTGAATCCGACGGTGACCCGGTTGGCGAACGCCCCCAGGGTCAGCGCCCGCGCCAGCACGTGCGCCAGCGGCAGGAAGACCAGCAGACGCTGACCATCGGTGAGCAGGCTGGGCAACGCGGCCTTGGTGCCGCGAACCTCGTAGATCAGGTTGGAGTGGGTGAGTTGGCAGCCCTTGGGCCGACCGGTGGTACCGGAGGTGTAGATCAGTGTGGCGGGGTCGGTGGCCCGCAGCGCGCTCAGGCGCGCGGTGACCTGCGCCGGATCCTGGCCGGCCGCGGCGTCGGCCAGCTCGTCGAGGGCCTTGGCGCCGGTGCCGTCGATGGTCAGCACCCGCCGCAGCGCGGGCAGGTCACCGGCGAGTTCGTTGACCATCTGGGCGTGGTTGTCGGTCTCGGCGAATGCCAGGACCGCACTGGAGTCCTGCATCACCCAGCGCACCTGCTCGGCAGAGGAGGTTTCGTAGATCGGCACGGTGACCGCCCCGATCGACAGAATGGCGAAGTCCAGGATGGCCCACTCATAGCGGGTGGCCGAGAAGATGACCACCCGGTCTCCGGCCGCAACGCCCTGGGCGATCAGTCCCAGTGCGGCCGAACGGATCTGCGAGGCAGCGGTGGCGCAGGTGACGTCGGTCCACGCGCCGTCGACCTGGCGCTGATAGATGACGTGGTCGGGGTTGTCGCGCTCGTGTTCGAAGACGACTGCGGCGACGTTGTCGTGCTCCTCGACGGTGAACGGCGCGGGAACACTGAACTCACGCATTGCGATGACCTCTCTTGACTGCCGGTTGTCTGCCCTCTCAGCCTAGTAGGCGAGCTACGGCTGATGTGACGGTGTTCACTACCGCGGGCACGCTGGGTACCCGGCGCGTACCGCCGCAGGGCGGTCATATGTGAAGCTGGGGCGATGAACAGTATCCAGGTTGCCGACGAGACGTTCGTCGCCGCATCCGGCGAGCAGGTCGGTGCCATGGCCGGCGATCGGTCCAACTGGCGGCGGTGGTGGCCCGACCTGGAGTTGGACGTGGTCGAGGACCGTGCCGACAAGGGCGTTCGCTGGACGGTGGGTGGGCCGCTGACTGGCACCATGGAGATCTGGCTGGAGGAGATGCTCGACGGTGTGCTGCTGCACTACTTCCTGCACGCCGAGCCGACCGGGGTCAGCGGCCGTCAGCTGGCCCGGCTGAACCTGCCGAAACTGGTTCACCGCCGCCGGGTGGCGGGCAAGAAGATGGCCTTCGAGATCAAATCCCGCCTGGAGCGGTCCCGTCCGGTGGGGGTCTCCCCGCTGGCAGTGATCTGACTCGCCTGACCGGATCGAAACCGGGCGCAGCGAGGTACCGTTTCTGCCGGGACCGGCGGTAGGCGCGAACGAGGTAGGGAAATAACCAGGTGGCGGACAAGACAGCGCAGACGATCTTCATCGCGGCGGATCCGAGCGCGGTGATGCAGGTGATCGCCGACATCGGCGCCTACCCGGAATGGGTCTCGGAGTACACCGACGCCGAGGTGCTCGAAACCGACGCCGACGGCTATCCGAAGATCGCCCGGATCGTGCTGGACGCCGCGGTGCTCAAAGACACCATGGTGCTCGAATACGACTGGTCGGCCGACCGCCGTTCGGTCCGCTGGACGTTGGTGTCCAGTTCGCTGCTGAAGGCGCTCGACGGTGAATATCGCTTGTCGCCCAAGGGATCCGGTACCGAAGTCGTCTACGAGCTGTCGGTCGACCTGATGATCCCGATGATCGGTCTGCTCAAGCGTAAAGCGGAGCGGCGCCTGACCGACACCGCGTTGAAAGACTTGAAGAAGCGAGCCGAGGCTGAGTGAGCCCCACCCAACCAGTGACCCCGGGGCCGGCGCGGATCAGCCTGTTCGTCGGTAAGGGCGGCGTAGGCAAGTCCACGCTGGCGGCAGCGACCGCCGTCGCGCGGGCGCATGCCGGCGACCGGGTGCTGTTGGTCTCCACCGATCAGGCGCATTCGGTCGGCGATGTGCTCGGTGTGGCCGTATCGCCCAGCGGCGATCGAGATGCCGTCCCGGTGCTACTCGACGAAGGAGAGGCGAAGCTGGGACCGCCGCATAGGCACGGCGGTTCAGCGATCCTCGACGAAGGAGAGGCGAAGCTGGGACCGCCGCATAAGCACGGCGTGAGCGCCGGCCGGCTTGATGTGCTGGCGCTGGACGCCCTGGCGCTGCTGGAGGCGCACTGGGTGGACGTGGTCGGGGTGCTGGCCGCGAACCTCCCGGAATCTGATCTGGGTCTTGTTGCGCCCGAGGAGCTTTCGGCGCTCCCCGGCGTGCAGGAGGTGCTCGGTCTGCACGAGGTCGGCGAGTTGGCCGACAGCGGTCAGTGGGACCGGGTGGTAGTCGACTGCGCGTCCACCGCCGACGCGATGCGGATGCTGACGCTACCCGCCACTGTCGCGCTCTACGCGGAGCGATCATGGCCGCGGCACCGCCGGCTCAGCGGCATCGAGGACGCCCGGTCGGCGGCCCTGGTCGGGCTGATCGAGCGGATCAGTGGAGCCGCCGAGCATCTCGCCGCGCTGCTGGCCGACGACGCACGGGTCGGTGCGCACCTGGTGTTGACCGCTGAACGCGTGGTGGCCGCCGAAGCCGTCCGGACCCTGGGATCGCTCGCGCTGGCCGGGGTGCGCGTCGAAGATCTGATCGTCAATCAGATTTTGTTGCAGGATGATTCGTACGTCTACACCAATCTGCCCGCGCACCCGGCGTTCGACTGGTACGCCGAGCGGATCGCAGAACAGCGCACCGTCCTCGACGAGCTGAACCGCGTCATCGGCGATGTGGCCATGGTGCTGGTCCCGCACCTGGCGGGCGAGCCGATCGGCCCGAAGGCGCTGGGCGACCTGCTCGACGGCAGCCGCCGCCGGGACGGCTCGGCGCTACCGGGTCCGGTGCGCCCGGTCGTGGACCGGGAGTCGGGTTCCGGACTGGGTGCGGTGTACCGGTTGCGGCTAGAGTTACCCCAGGTTGATTCCGGTGCGCTCAGTCTGGGGCGCTCGGGCGACGACTTGGTCATCGGTGTCGGTGGTACCCGACGACGGGTTCGGCTGGCGTCGGTACTGCGGCGATGCACGGTCATGGATGCCACGCTGCGCGGTAGTGAACTTACGGTGCGTTTCCGGCCGGACCCGGCGGTGTGGCCCCTAAGCAGTGGCGAGGAGGTGCGACGGTGAACGCTGGCGCGCACCCCGATCTGGGCGAGCTGGGGCCCGAGCTGCGGAAGCTGGCCCAGGCGATCCTGGACCGGCTGGACCCGGCGGTGCGGGCGGCGGCGATGCTCCTCGCGGACAGCGGCGGCCCCGGCAAGTGCCAGCAGGTGTGGTGCCCGGTGTGCGCGCTCGCGGCGTTGGTGAACGACGAGGAGCATCCCCTGCTCAATGTCATCGCCGAGAACAGCGTTGTGCTGTTCGACGTGATCCGCGCGGTGGTCGGCGAGACCGGGGGCGGCGATCCGACGCCGCCGGACGGTCCGCCTGAGGGGCCGGGCGGCGGCTCGGGTGATGAGCCGGGCAGGCCGGGCTATCAACCGATCCCGGTCGTCGTGGAGACCTGGACAAGCTGAGGAATTCCGGGGAATCCATGGTGTGAACGATTCACCTTGTGGCCCCGGAATCGGCGGGTCGGTAATGTTGGCGCGAACACGCGCTCATGGGCTGGAGGGAGGGGCCGATGTGGTATTGGCTGTTCAAGTACGTGCTCCTGGGACCACTGCTGGCCCTGATCGGCCGTCCCAAAGTCGAGGGTTTGGAGAACATCCCTGACGAGGGCGCGGTGATCCTGGCCAGCAATCACCTGGCCGTCATGGACAGCTTCTACCTGCCGCTGGTGGTCCGCCGCCGCATCACCTTTTTGGCCAAGGCGGAATACTTCACCGGCACCGGAATGAAGGGCTGGTTCACCCGCTGGTTCTACACCGCGGTCGGGCAGGTTCCGATCGACCGCAACGACTCCGATGCCGCGCAGGCCGCGCTGACCACCGCCGCACGGATCCTGTCGGCCGGCAAGCTGCTCGGCATCTACCCGGAGGGCACCCGCTCACCTGACGGCAGGCTCTACAAGGGCAAGACCGGCCTGGCCCGGCTGGCGCTGCACACCGGGGTACCGGTGATCCCGGTCGTCATGATCGGCACCGACGTCGTCAACCCGCCGGGCACGAAGATGCTGCGGTTCGGCCGGGTCACCGTCCGGTTCGGCGAGCCGATGGACTTCTCCCGCTTCGACGGGATGGCCGACAACCGATTCATCGAACGGGCCGTCACCGATGAGGTGATCTACGAGCTGATGCGGTTGTCCGGTCAGGAATACGTCGACATCTACGCCGCCAGCCTCAAAAACGGCGGCCCGACCCAGGCTGCCTCAGCAGGTCAGCCGGTCGCCCGGTTTCCGGAGACCGCAGCCGGCTGATCCGGAGTCCCACCGGCCCCTCGGGTCGCACGAGGCCCGGCGCCGAGGGGTTTGATCGTCGCGCCGACCGTCACCAGCACCGCCAGCGCCCACCACACATACGATGCGCCGGCCAGTTGGCGCCACCACGCCGCACCGGCCTCGTGATTCTCGGGCAGCAGCTCGATCGGACTTCGCAGCATCAGCGCCACGCCGAGGGCGCTCAGTGTGCCCAACAGCACCGCCCGATACCGGTACCCCAGGACGCCGATGACCACCACGGTGGGCAGCATCCACACCCAGTGGTGTGACCACGACACCGGTGAGACCACCAGTCCGAACAGTGCCACGCAGATCAGCGCCAGGATGGGCTCCCCTTCAGAGGGGGAGCCCAGTGCCCGGCGGGCCGCCCACACCGCCAGTGCGAGCACCAACAGACTCCCCAGCAGCCACAGCACGGAGCGCTGCTGTTCGCTCAGCGACAGCCGGGCCAGCGCACCGGCCAGGTTCTGATTCGTGTTGAGCGTGGCGCCGCCGATCCGGTCGGTGTTGCGCACGGTGTGCGTCCAGTACTGCCAGGAGTCGCTGGTGGCCAGTGCGAAGCCCACCAGGGTCGCGGCCAGGAACGACGCCACGGTGGTCAGCACGGCACGCATGTCGCGTCGCAGCAGCAGGTAGAGCAGGAACACCGCGGGTGTCAGCTTCAGCGCCACCGCCACCCCCAGCAGGGCACCGCGCGGCCACCAGGTGCACCGCGGCACGCAGTCGGCGATCACCAGCGTCATCAGCACCACGTTGACTTGGCCGAAGTCGAAGTTGGCCCAGATCGGTTCGGCGTCGAACGCGATCGCCGCGGCGACGATCGCTACCGCCAGCACGCCCCGGCGCCACCACAGCGGGCCGCCGCCGTGGGCCGGGCCGACGCGCACGCCAAGTCCGCTGAGCACGATGGCGAGCGACAGCACCAGCAGCAGCGTGGAGCCGACCGTCAGCGCCACGGTGGCCGCACCCAGCGGCACCCAGGTCAGCGGCGAGAACAGCACGGCGGCGATCGGGGGATAGGTGAACGGCAGCACGGTGCCGTCGATCTGGGTGTGGAACCAGTCGTCACCGTAGAGCGGGCGGCCGTCTCGCCAGGCCTGCGCGGCCATCCGGTAGACGTCGAGGTCGATGTGGTACGGCGTGGTGCCCAGCGCCTGCCACGTCGTGTAGCCCAGGGCTGCGATTGCCAGCACAGTGACGCCCCACCAAACGGCGACGCCCCCGTGCGGACGGCCCGGGTCGGACGGCCGCGATGTAGTCATGTCGCCGCACAGCCTATCGGGTGGCCGGCTTTTGTCGGTTTTACCGGGCCATGCCGGTGGTGATCCGCGTGTGGCGGTCCGTGAGCGCGTACGTTTCATTAGGTGCTCGAATGGTTCCGCGACGACATCGTCGACCGCGGCAGGCTGCCGTTGCTGACCTGCCTGGTCGCGTTCCTGGTGACGTTTCTGGTGACTCGCACGGTGGTGCGCTACATCCGCAGCACCTCCGGGCGCAGCGAGTACACACCCCGCTGGTGGCAGCCGCGCAATTTCCAGATCGGGTCGACACACATCCACCACGTCGTTTTCGGGGTGGTGCTGGTGATGATCTCCGGGGTGACGCTGGTGGCCGCGGGTCCCAACAGCCATGAGCCACAGTTCTCCCTGGCCGCGATCGGATTCGGCATCGGCGCGGCCTTGGTGCTCGACGAGTACGCGCTGATCCTGCACCTGTCCGACGTGTATTGGGAGGAGGACGGGCGAGCCTCGATGGACGCCGTGTTCGCCGCCACTGCCGTGGTCGGGCTGCTGGTGCTGGGTTTTCACCCGCTGACGTTTCTGTTGTCGAGATGGCAGGACACCTCGTCGCCGCTGGTCCATGTCGGGGTGGTCGCGGGTCTGGTAATGGCTCTGCCGCTGGGCGTGGTGGTGCTGCTCAAGGGCAAGGTGTGGACGGGTCTGATCGGGATGTTCTTCTTCCCGCTGCTGCTGATCGGTGCCATCCGGATGTCCCGGCCGCACGCGCCCTGGGCCCGGTGGTGGTATCTGAAGAACAGTGAGCGGATGCGCCGAGCGCTGGAGCGCGAACGCTGGCTGCGCCGCCCCGTCATCCAGGTCAAGCTCTGGCTGCAGGACGCCATCGCCGGCCGACCGCAGCTGCCCGACGACCGCACCGTCGACGCCGAGCTCGACCGTGAGGTGCGCGCGGCGGCGGCGCCGACCGAGCCGATCATGATCGGCCGGCCGTTGGTGTCCACCCGGCGCGGCCCCGATCGTCGGCCGCCGCCCGGAAGCGGCCCCCTCCCGCCGGCCCGTCCGGCGCCCAGTCGGGCGGTTCGGGAGGCGGCGGCGCCGACGATGCCGTTCTCGGTGCCGTCGGGTCCGTTGGTGCCTCGCCAGCCACCGCGCCGGCCGGGAGGGCCGCCGCGGTGAGGTACTTCTACGACACCGAGTTCATCGAGGACGGCCGCACCATCGAGCTGATCTCGATCGGCGTGGTCGCCGAGGACGGCCGCGAATACTACGCGGTGTCATCCGAATTCGACCCGGGCCGGGCCGGGCCGTGGGTGGCTGCTCACGTGTTGCCCAAGCTGCCGTCCCCGGCGTCGAAGGCGTGGCGGTCGCGCAGCCGGATCCGCGCCGACCTCGAGGAGTTCTTCGGCGTGGATCGTGGCGAGCCGATCGAATTGTGGGCCTGGGTCGCCGCCTACGATCACGTGGTGCTCTGCCAGTTGTGGGGCACGATGCCGGAGCTGCCGGCGCCCATTCCGCGCTTCACCCATGAGCTGCGCCAACTCTGGGAGGATCGGGGCCGCCCGAAGCTGCCACCGCGTTCGGCGGGCAGTCACGACGCGCTGGTGGACGCCCGCGACCAGTCGATCCGGTTCCAGGTGATCACCGGGACTGAACTGGCCTGATCAGCGCAGGTCTGCACCCGGTTACCATGGTCGGGTGAATTGGACCGTTGACGTACCGATCGACCAGCTGCCGGCGTTGCCGCCGTTGCCCGCGGACCTGCGCGCGCGCCTCGACGCGGCGCTGGCCCGGCCGGCGGTTCAGCAGCCGAGCTGGCCCGTCGACCAGGCCAAGGCGATGCGTACGGTGCTGGAGAGCGTGCCACCGATCACGGTGGCATCCGAAGTCGTCCGCTTGCAGGGCTTGCTGGCACAGGTGGCGCGCGGGGAAGCGTTTCTGCTGCAGGGCGGTGACTGCGCCGAGACCTTCACCGACAACACCGAGCCGCACATCAAGGGCAACATTCGCACCCTGCTGCAGATGGCGGTGGTGTTGACCTACGGCGCGTCCATGCCCGTGGTGAAGCTGGCCCGCATCGCCGGTCAGTACGCCAAGCCCCGCTCGGCCGACATCGACGCGCTGGGCCTGAAGTCCTACCGCGGTGACATGGTCAACGGTCTGGCCCCGGATGCCGCGCTGCGCGAGCATGACCCGTCGCGACTGGTGCGGGCCTACGCCAACGCCAGCGCCGCGATGAACCTGGTCCGCGCCCTGACCTCCTCGGGGCTGGCTTCGCTGGAACTGGTGCACGACTGGAACCGGGAGTTCGTCCGCACCTCGAAGGCCGGCGCCCGCTATGAGGCGCTGGCCGGTGAGATCGACCGCGGCCTGAAGTTCATGAACGCCTGCGGGGTGGCGGATCGGGAGTTGCAGACCGCCGAGATCTACGCCAGCCACGAGGCGCTGGTGCTCGACTACGAGCGGGCCATGCTGCGGATGGCCGACATCGACGGCAAGCCGCAGCTCTACGACCTGTCGGCGCACTACCTGTGGATCGGTGAGCGGACCCGCCAACTCGACCACGCGCACATCGCGCTCGCCGAGGTGATCGCCAACCCGATCGGCGTCAAGCTGGGCCCGACCACCACCCCGGACCAGGCTGTCGAGTACGTCGAACGCCTTGACCCGCACAATGTGCCCGGCCGCCTGACGCTGATCGGCCGGATGGGTAACGCCCAAGTGCGCGACCTGCTGCCGCCGATCATCGAGAAGGTGCAGGCCACCGGGCACCAGGTGATCTGGCAGTGCGACCCGATGCACGGCAACACCCACGAGGCCTCCACCGGCCACAAGACCCGGCACTTCGACCGCATCGTCGACGAGGTGCAGGGCTTCTTCGAGGTTCATCACGCACTGGGCACCCACCCCGGTGGCATCCACCTGGAGTTCACCGGCGAGGACGTCACCGAGTGTCTCGGTGGCGCGCAGGACATTTCGGATGCCGACCTCGGTGGTCGCTACGAGACCGCCTGCGACCCGCGGCTCAACACCCAGCAGAGCCTGGAGTTGGCCTTCCTGGTCGCGGAGATGCTGCGCGGCTGAGCTCCCCCCCTACCGCGAGCGGGCGTGTTTGCACACCGACACGCCGCCCGGCGCGTACAACTGTGCGCACTCGCGCCAGGGGAGTAGCGGGTTACAGCAGCGCGCCGACGTTGTTGCCCAGGGTCCAGCCCAGGGCGGCCACCAGCCCGGTCAGTGCCAGCACCGCGGCCAGCCAGATCACCGTCATGCGCCGCGCATGGGCGCGCTCCAGCATGAACTGACCCAGCTCGATCCCGGCGAATTCGCCTGTCACCAACTCGTATCGGGTGTCGGTGTCAACAGTCCAGTCCCGTGCGTCGCGGGGCATCTGCAGGGTGTGGCCGACCGGCGCCACCGGGCTCGGCGGTTGGCGGGGCAGCACGGTGGTGTGCTGGGCACCGTTGCGCGGCGCCGGCACCCGAAACGCGGGCAGGTTCAACCGGTGGGCGATCGCATCGACCGCGTCGGCCATCTCGAGGCCGTCGGCGTACCGGTCGGCCGGATCGAGCGTGGTCGCCCGGGCCACCAGCTCGTCGAATTCGGTTGGGACGCCGTCGATCACGGAGCTCGGCGGCGGGACGTCATGATCGAGGCGCTGATAGGCCACCGCCAGCTGGGAGTCGCCGGTGAACGGGGTGTGGCCGGTCAACAGCTCGTAGGTGAGCACGCCGACGGCGTAGACGTCGCTGGCGGGCCCGGCGTTGCCGTCGCGGACCTGTTCGGGGGACAGGTAGGCGGCCGTGCCCAGAATCACGTTCGTCGAGGTGATCCCGGCTGCGGCGAGGGCACGGACCAGCCCGAAGTCGACCACCTTCACATGGCCGTCGGACGCGATCAGGATGTTCTCCGGTTTGACGTCCCGGTGAACCAGTTCGGCGCGGTGCGCGATTCCCAGCGCCCCCAACACCGGCCGCAGCACCGCCGCGACGGCGTGCGGCGGCATCGGCCCCCGCTCGTCGAGCAACTCGCGCAGGGTACCGCCCTCGACCAGCTCCATCACCAGGAACGGTTGTCCGGCGTCCTGCGGTGTGCCGAAACCTTGGTCGTAGACCGCGACCAAGCCCGGATCCTTGAGTCGGGCGACGGCGCGTGCCTCCAGCTGGAATCGGGTCAGGAACTGCTGATCGCCGGCGTAGCGAAGGTCCATCACCTTCACCGCCACCGGGCGGTCCAGTCGTTCGTCGAGACCGCGGTACACCGTGGAGGTACCGCCGGTGGCGATCCGGGTCCCGACCCGGTACCTGCCGTCCAGCAACGCGCCTTCCAGCGCGTCGGGCCCCCACGTGACAGTCACCTGGTCATGGTAGGTGCGCCGGCGACCGGCGCGACGGTTCTAGACTTCATGTCGTGAGCAGCATTCCGGCCGCCGAAGACGTCCTCGAGCCCGACGAACCGACATTCGACCTGCCCCACGTCGCGCAGATGCTCGGGCTACCGGTCACCAAGGTCCACCAGTACCTGCGCGAAAGCCACCTGATGGCGGTGCGGCGCGACGGCGTGCTGCTGATCCCGCAGCTGTTCTTCACGCAGGACGGCGATGTGGTCAAGAGTTTGCCCGGGCTGTTGTCGGTGCTGGCCGACGGCGGCTACCGCCCGACGGAGATCCTGCGCTGGCTGTTCACCCCGGACTCGTCGCTGTCGTTGACCCACGACGGCGTCAAAGAGGTGGTGGTCAACGCCCGCCCGATCGACGCTCTGCACGCCCATCAGGCCCGCGAGGTTATGCGCCGGGCCCAGGCCATGGCGTACTGAGGGGCGTTCAGGCCGCAGCCGGTTCTTCGGCCGGCTGCCTCAGCCGGTACCAGGCGTACACGGCGCAGCCGGTCGCGCCGATCACATGCAGCCAGGCGTACATGCCGTGTGAACCGTCGGGTTTGAAGATCACCATGATCCAGGTCGAGGCCGCGGCGATGGCGGCGATGGCCCCGGATGAGCGAACTACGGTGGCGGCCACCGCCAGCGGCCAGGTGTAATACCAGGGCAGTGCGGCCGGCACGAACAACACCATCACCAGCGTGGCCCAGGCGATCCCGGAGACCGCGGCGCGATCGTCGCGGCGTGATCGCCACCAGATCACCGGAAGTGCCACAGCGATCACCCCGACCCCGACGATTCGGGAGACGTGCAGCACCGCATAGAAGTTGAGCGACCCGACAGGGGTCAGGAAGGCGTGCAGGAGGTTGGCGACGGCAGTCGGGATGGTCAGCCAGTTGATGATCTTGACGTTGCCGGCCAGCAGCGCGGTCAACCAGCCCAGGCCCACCCCGGCCAGCGCCGACAGCACCGCGAAGACGGCGACGACGATCACCGCCGAGGCAGCCGCGGCCGCCGCGAACGCCGCCACCGGCGAGTAGCCGCGGCGTTGATGCAGCCGCCGCATCCATATCCAGACCAGGAACGGCAATGCGATCACCGCCGTCGCCTTCACCGCCGCTGCCACCGCCAGCAGTGCCACCCCGGCCAGTGGGCGGTCCATGAGGGTCAGGGCGATACCGGCCACCATCAGGCCGACCATCAGCATCTCGTTGTGGACCCCGCCCATCAGGTGGATGATCACCAGCGGGTTGAGCACCGCCAGGAACAGCGCCGCCGGGCCGGTGCCCCCGACTCGGCGGGCCACCTGCGGCGCGGCCCACATGAGCAGCGCAAGCCCGGGCAGCATGCACAGGCGCAACACCATGGTGCCGACCACTACGTTGTTGCCCACCAGCATCGTGACGAGTTTGGCGATCAGGATGAACGCCGGCCCATACGGTGCGGTGGTGGCCGCCCAGATCGGGCTGACATTTTCCAGCAGCGAGTTGGGGTTGGCGACCGGGCCGACCTGATACGGGTCGAAGCCGTCACGCAGCAGCGCGCCCTGGGCGAGGTAGGAGTAGGTGTCGCGGCTGAATACCGGAACCGACAGCAGAAGCGGGGCCAGCCAGAACCCGGTGGTGACGATCAGGGTGTATTCGCTTGCGGTGCGGTCGATCACCCGTCGGCCCAGGCCAAACCAGGCCAGCAACATCACCGCGACTCCGGTCCACAACAGTGCCGTGGACAGCACCAGCCCGTGGCCGAAACGCAGCCAGGACAGGTGCAGCGACTCCAGCACCGGATCGTGGACGCGGGTGCTGCCGGCGCCGAGCCCGCCGACCGTGATCAGCATTGCGCCCACGCAGCCGAGCCAGGCCGCGCCGGCTTCCTCGCTGGTGGCGAACCGGCGCAGTCGGGTCAGCCATCGGATGGGATCGGCTGCAGCCGTTGACGTCTCAGGCATGGGGGCTCCGGGGCGGTTCAGGCGGTTCGGTCGGCGACCCGGCGGGCCAGGTCGGTCAGTCCGGCTTTGGCGGCGTCGTCGATCGGCGCGGCGGCCAGCGCGTCCATGGCACGGCGCGTCAGCTCATCGATCCGGGTTTCGACTGCTGCCAGGGCGCCCACCGATTCGATGATGCCGCAGAGCTCCCGGACCTCGGTGTCGGTCAGTGCCGTGCCGATCGAGGCGCGCAGCTGTTGAGCGGCCGCCGGATCGGATCGGTCGGCCCGGGTGACCGCCTCGGCCACCAGCACGGTGCGTTTGCCCGAGCGCAGGTCGTCGCCGGACGGTTTGCCGGTGACCGCGGGATCACCGAACACCCCCAGCACGTCGTCGCGCAGTTGGAACGCCACGCCCAGATCGGTGCCGAGTTCTGAGAACAGGGTCGCGATGTCGGGCCGGTCGTCGGCGGCGGCGGCGCCGAGCTGCAGTGGGCGCACCACGGTGTATGAGGCGGTCTTGTAGGTGTTGACCGTCATCGCCGACGCGATCGACTCGACTCCGCTGGATTCGGCAACGATGTCGAGGTACTGGCCGCCGAGCACCTCGGTGCGGATGTCCGACCAGACCCGCCGGACGCGGCGCCGAGCCGCGGGCGGCAGATCGGCCTCGGCGACGATGTCGTCAGCCCAGACCAGCGCCAGATCACCCACCAGAATGGCGGCCGAGAGCCCGAACTGATCGGCCGAGCCCCGCCACCGGCGGGTGCGGTGCAGTTCGGCGAACTTGCGGTGGGTGGTCGGGCTGCCGCGCCGGGTCGCCGAGGCGTCGATCACGTCGTCGTGCACCAGCGCGCACGCATGCAGCAGTTCCAGCGAGGAGAACAGCAGCAGTTCGCCGTCGTCGGCGTCGCGGCCGGTGAGCGCGCGCCAGCCCCAGTACGCGAACGCCGGGCGCAGACGCTTACCGCCGCTGAGCACGAACTCTTCGAGGCCGGTGACCAGGTCGTGGTAGTCCTCGCCCATGTACGCGGTCTCGTCGTGACGTGTGCGCAGGTAGCAGCGCAACTGCTCGGTGACGGCGCCGGCGAGCTCGATCGCTGACGGTGCGGCTGTGTCGCTCAGCGCCGCGCCCCTTTCTTCTTTGGCCCGGTCCGGGGCGGGCCCCGGCGTGCGTTCAGCGTAAAGTGTGCCACCACGCCCGGGGGGGATTGGCGACCGGCGGCGCCGCTCCTGCTTCAGTGGGCGCCCTACCACCCTTTGATGAGGAGCAACCTCGTGACCATGAACACCGTCGCACTCGAGCTGGTGCCGCCGAATGTCGACCGCGGTCTCGGGTACGCCGTCGAGGAGGCCCACAAGGTTCTGCGGTGCGCCGACGAGGCCGGTATCGAGGGCCGGATCCGACACATCCTGATGCCGAGCATGATCGCCGAGGACGACGACCGGCCGATCGAGATGAAGCCCAAGCTCGACGTGCTCGACTTCTGGCGGGCCATCACCCCGGAGCTGCCCGACATGGCTGGGTTGTGCACCCAGGTCACCGCGTTCTCCGACGAGACGACGCTGCGTGCCCGGCTGGGGGAGATGACCACCGCCGGCATCGAGGGCGTGGTGTTCGTCGGGGTGCCCCGGACCATGGCCGACGGCGAGGGCTCGGGAGTGCCGCCCACCGATGCGTTGGCGACGTTTCGGGCGGACGTGCCCAACCGCGGCGTCATCCTGATCCCCACCCGCACCGAGGAGATCGGCCGGTTCAACTTCAAGTGCGAGCGCGGCGCGACGTTCGGGTTGTGCCAGCTGCTGTACTCCGATGCGATCGTGCCGTTTCTGACCGAGTTCGCCCGGCACAGCGATTCGCGCCCGGAGATTCTGCTGTCGTTCGGTTTCGTGCCGACGTTCGAGAACCGGGTCGGGCTGATCAACTGGCTGATCCAGGACCCGGGCAATGCGGCGGTGGCCGCCGAGCAGGAGTTCGTCATGAAGCTCGCCGCCAGTGAACCCGAGCAGCGCCGCACGCTCATGCTCGACCTCTACAAGCGGGTGATCGACGGAGTCGCCGACCTCGGCTTCCCGCTGAGCATTCATCTGGAGGCGACCTACGGGGTGTCCGGGGCGGCCTTCACCACGTTCGCGCAGATGCTCGAGTACTGGTCGCCTTAGTCGTCGGCCGGGGCGCGCAACCGGGGCGAACGATCCCGGCCGAGCCAGGCGATCAGCGCCACCCCGCCGGCGGCGACCAGCGTGGACAGCGCCAGCCACAGTGCGGCGTGCACGAAGGAGCGGGTGCTGGGATCGGTGTAGCGGGCCTGGGCGCTCATCGTGCTCACCACGCCCGGCTTGAGTTTCCAGCGCACCATGTCGGTATTGATGTATTCGCCGTTGGTGGAGGTCACCTCGCCGGGGAACGCGACGGTCAGCTCGACGTCGGCCTCCGGGTCGTTCAGTGAGGTGAGGTCCACCCGGCCCTCCAGGATCACCAGGTTGCCGGCCCGGCGCAGGGCGAGGTTGACGCCGGCCGCGTCGCGGTTCATTTCGGCCAGCTGCGGCAGTTCGGCGAAGGTCAGGTCGGAGAACACCGCCTGGGAGCCGACGTAGCCGTCGCGCTTGTAGCTCGAAATCGAGACCTTCTGCGGGAACGGCAGGTCGGCGCTGAGCTTGGGGCCGGTGTCGGCGTCATTGTGCGGTACCGCGGCGACGACGATCTGGCCCGACACCTGGTCGTCGGCGGAGACGGTGATGCTGGCTTTGATCCGTACGCACCCAACCGTCATCGGCGCCGTGAGCAACAACAGGCCGGCGATCGCGAGCAGTCGTCGGGTTGCGGTGAACCGTCGGACGGGCGTGGGGGAATGCCGTACATGCACGGACGTCATCGTGCCAGACCCGGCGGTTCAGCGAGGCGCTGACGGTGGGGCGGACGGCTGTTCCAGCGGCAGGGTTCGGCCCAGGATGGCGAATGGCCGGGGATCTCCGGTGAAGTTGTGGCCACGGATGACGTCGACGAATCCCAGCCGGCGGTAGAGCCGCCAGGCGCGGTTGCGCTCGCCGCTGATCTCCGGTGTCGACAGCAGCACGTTGGCCTCCGGCCGCCCCGACAGCAGTCGCCGCGCGAGCGCCTCGCCCAGGCCGTCGCCCTGTGCACTAGGTATGACGTGCAGTTCGGTCAGCTCGAAGTAGTTGGTCATCAGCAGGGTGATGTCGGATTGGGGCACGCCCCGGCGCCGGAGGCCGAGCACCACCTGCTGCTGCCACCACTGGTCGGATGACCCGCTGTAGCCATAGGCGACCCCGAGTAGATCGGTGTCCTCCACGGCGGCCACCGCCCGCCAGCCGCGCCGGCGGGTGTGCTCCAGCCACATCGCGGCCCGCTGGTTCTCGGTGCCCGGCGGATACCCCATGGCCGTGACGTACACGCGCAGTGCCTCGCCGAGGCGCTCGGCCATCCCTTCGGGGGGCAGGTCGATGAGGAGTCTCGGCAACGTGCAGGGTCCTCTCCCGGTCGATGATCACGAATGCGCGGCTACAATTGAACGAAGCCTGTGGTACGACGCAGGCCGACCTCGTATTATCAGTGTTAGTTGCCCGCATCGATGACGTATCCACGCGGCGGGCAGTGATTTTTTGTGACCGGTCGTCGACAAGGAGGGACGAATGCCACTCTCCGATCATGAGCAGCGCATGCTCGATGAGATCGAGAGCGCCCTCTATGCGGAGGACCCGAAGTTCGCGTCCAGCGTTCGCGGGGGCGGATTGCGCACGCCCACCACCCGACGTCGGGTGCAGGGCTTGGTGCTGTTCGTGGTGGGCTTGTTGATGCTGGTCTCGGGCATCCCGTTCTATGCGACGGTCAACCCCGGTTTCTTGATCGTGAGCGTGGTGGGCTTCGTGGTCATGTTCGCCGGCGTGGTGTTCGCGATCACCGGGAATCAATCCGTCCACGAGGCCGCGCCGAAGGGCAGCGGCGGTCCACAGCGCCGGGTCAAGGGCGGCAGCGGCACCTTCGCCAGTCGCATGGAAGACCGGTTCCGCCGCCGTTTCGAGCCGTAACCCACATTTGACGTGAAAGGGCAGCCCCGCGGGGCTGCCCTTTTCTGTGCGCCGGGCACCGGGGCCTCCCAGTGAGCCCCACCGTTCTCCGCCTCCGACCCCTCCATCCCGGCGAGTGTGCGTTCTCGTCGGAATGCCAGCCGTCGAGGCGAGAAAACCGCTCACTCGGCGTCGTTCCCGCTTCTGGGGGTCGGTCCAATGGCTGTCTCTTATACACATCT
>NZ_CP083985.1:1944411-1944567 GCF_020172665.1 [Mycobacterium] zoologicum
GATTACTGTGGGAGCGCGTAGAATCGACGTGACATCGAAGCACGTGACATGATCTGGCATGTATGATACCCTAACTGGCTGAGGTAGAGGAAGACAATAAGGGGGGGGGGGGGGGGGTGTGGTTTTTTTTTTTTTTTTCAAGCAGAAGACGGCATA
>NZ_CP083985.1:1944595-1976871 GCF_020172665.1 [Mycobacterium] zoologicum
GAGATGTGTATAAGAGACAGGTTCGACCAGGCGTTTTCTGCCGTCGACGCACTGGTTGCGCCCGGCTCAAACCGGTATCAACGCCCAGGAGTGGGGAGCGGGGGCAACTTGTGCCCTAGAAATGGTGCGTAGTGGGTCAAAGTGGGGTATCGTGGGCTAACGTTGTTGACTTGAGGGGGAGGTGCCCAATGTTTCTCGGCACCTACACGCCCAAGCTCGACGACAAGGGGCGGCTGACACTGCCCGCCAAGTTCCGCGACGCACTGGCAGGGGGGTTGATGGTCACCAAGAGCCAAGACCACAGCCTGGCCGTGTACCCGCGGGCCGAGTTCGAGCAGGTGGCGCGCCGGGCGGCCAGCGCATCGCGCAGCAACCCCGACGCCCGGGCCTTCCTGCGCAACCTGGCCGCGGCCACCGATGAGCAGCACCCCGACGGCCAAGGCCGGATCACGCTGTCGGCCGACCACCGCCGCTACGCCAACCTGTCCAAGGAGTGCGTGGTGATCGGATCGGTCGACTATCTCGAGATCTGGGACGCCCAGGCGTGGAACGACTACCAGCAGACCCATGAAGAGAACTTCTCCGCGGCCAGCGATGAAGCACTCAGCGACATCATCTGAGGCGCCCGCCCGTGCCTCGTGGCCTCTGTCCGAACCGACCCTGACGTACTTCCCCAACGTCAGGTTCGTGCAGTCGGGCAGGGACCTCGAGGCAGGGGCCCGACGATCGCAAGCGCGGCGGAGCCGGACGTTGCGGATCGACGGCAGATTGCGGCGAATCTGCCAGAGCGGACGGGGAGGTGTTGCGGTGGCCGAGCAGGGTGAATTCGGGCACGTGCCGGTCCTGCTGGAGCGTTGCGTCGAGCTGCTGGCTCCCGCATTGACCCGGGTGTCTCCCGACGGATCGGGTGCGACGCTGGTGGACGCCACACTGGGCGCCGGCGGGCACGCCGAACGATTCCTCGCCGACTTTCCCGGCCTGCGGCTGATCGGCCTGGACCGCGACCCCACCGCCCTGGACATCGCCGGTAATCGCTTGTCGCGTTTCGCTGATCGCCTCACCACGGTGCGCACCCGCTACGACGGGATCGCCAACGCGCTGACGGAATCGGGGCTTGCCGCCACCGGCTCGATCGACGGCGTGCTGTTCGATCTGGGTGTCTCGTCGATGCAGCTCGACCGGGTCGAGCGGGGATTCTCCTACTCCCACGACGCCCCGCTGGACATGCGGATGGATCCGCAAGGCGAGCTGACGGCCGCCGACATCCTCAACACCTATGACGCGGCTGCGCTCACCGACATCCTGCGCCGCTACGGCGAGGAGCGTTTCGCGTCCCGGATCGCAACGCGCATCGTCCGCCGTCGGGAGCAGACGCCGTTCACCTCGACCGGCGAGCTGACCGCACTTCTCTACGAGGCGATTCCGGCGCCGGCTCGGCGTACCGGCGGGCATCCGGCGAAGCGGACCTTCCAGGCGCTGCGGATCGCCGTCAACGGTGAACTCGACTCGTTGCGCGCTGCGGTTCCGGCCGCGCTGAACGCCCTGGTGGTGGGTGGGCGCATCGCGGTGATGGCCTACCAATCGCTGGAGGACCGGATCGTCAAGCGGGTGTTCGCCGCGGCGACCGCGTCCCGCACGCCGGCCGGCCTGCCGGTCGAATTGCCTGGTGACGAAGCAAGATTCACGGCGCTGACGCGTGGCGCCGAGCAGGCTGAACCGGATGAGATCGAGCGGAACCCGCGGGCCGGTTCGGTCCGGCTGCGGGCCGCCCAGCGGGTGCAGGCCGGGCTGATCGTGGCACCGAGGGGGAGATGATGGCGACCAAGCGCAAGCCCGCGCAGCGGCAGGGTGACCGCCGCCGGGGTCCCGAGGGCGCAACCCGCGCCGGGTCGCGCCGGGCGGGTGACACCGCAGCGAACCGGCGGATCCGCCGGCCGCACGCGACGGCCACCGCGCCGGGCCGCGAAACCCGGCCGCGGTCCGGACCGCAGAACACCGCTGGCCCGCGCCCCGACGCCCGGCCGGCGCCGCCGAAGAGCACCAAGCAGGCGAAGGCGCGCGCCAAGGCGCGAAAGGCCAAGGCTCCCAAGGTAGTACGCGTACCGCTGCGTGAACGCCTGATCACCCGGCTGGCCTCGGTCGACCTGCGCCCGCGCACGCTTGCGGCCAAGGTCCCGTTCGTCGTGCTGATCATCGGTGCGCTCGGCATCGGGCTGGGGATCACATTGTGGCTCTCGACGGACGCCGCCGAACGCTCCTATCAGTTGGGCAGCATCAAGGAACGCAATCGCGTTCTGCTGCAGCAGAAGGAAGCCCTCGAACGCGACGTGCTCACCGCAGAGTCCGCGCCCGCACTTGCCGAGGCGGCCCGCGAACTGGGCATGATTCCGACCCGCGACACCGCGCATCTGGTCCAGGACCCGGTGGGCAACTGGGTGGTCGTCGGGGTTCCCAAGCCCGCCGAAGGTGTGCCGCCGCCGCCGCTGAACACCAAGCTGCCCGACGACCGGCCGACGCCTGCTGAGGTGCCGGTTCGGGTGCCGGTCGCCGTCGCCAAGCCGCCGGCTCCGCATCTGCCCGACGCCGGGATGCCGCCGGCCGGTGTGCCCGGTGCCCCCCTGACCATTCCCGGCCTGTCCGGGACGCCGCTGCTCGGTCCGGCGCCGGGACCCGGGGTGGACACCCTGCCGGTCGCCGTGCTGCCGGGGCCGGTGTCGCCGCCCGAGTCGGTTCTGCCGCCGGGGCAGGTGCTGCCGCCCGAGTCCGTTCTGCCGCCCGCGGCCGTCCTGCCGCCGGAGGCCGTTCTACCGCCCGAGCCGCTGCCTGGGCCGCCTGACGCGGTGGTGGTGCCGGCGGCGCCCGGAGCGCTGCGATGAGACGGCCCGGCTCGGCGAAAGCCCCCAAGCAGTCCAAGGCTCCGAAAGGGGCAGTGGCAGAGGGGCGTTCGGCGCGGGACCGTCGTACCCGCACGGCGACCGAACTGGGCGGGCGCAGCGCGTCATTTGCCTTCCGGCAGCGCATCGGCAATGCCGTCATCCTGCTGGTGCTGGCGCTGGCGGCGGCACAGCTGTTCTATCTGCAGGTGCCCGAAGCCTCCGGGCTGCGGGCCGAAGCTGCCGGGCAGCTCAAGGTCACCGATGTCGAGCCGGCCATGCGCGGCGACATCGTCGACCGCAACGGCGATAAGCTGGCGTTCACCATCGAGGCCCGCGCGCTGACCTTCCAGCCGATCAAGGTGGGCAAGATGCTCGCCGAGGCGAAGAAGAAGAGCGCCGCCGCCCCCGACCCGGAGCGCCGGCTACAGGAGATCGCCAAGGAGATCGCCCAGCGACTCGGCGACAAGACCGACTCCGCGAAGCTGCTCAAGAAGCTGCACAGCAAAGAGACGTTCGTCTATCTGGCCCGCGCCGTCGACCCGGCGCTGGCCGAGGCGATCAGCGACAAGTTCCCGGAGGTCGGCAGCGAACGCCAGGACCTGCGGCAGTATCCAGGCGGGTCGCTGGCGGCCAATATCGTCGGCGGCATCGACTGGGACGGCCACGGCCTGCTGGGCCTGGAGGACTCGATGGACGCCGTGCTGGCCGGAACCGACGGGTCGGTCACCTACGACCGCGGCTCCGACGGAGTGGTGATTCCGGGCAGTTACCGCAACCGGCACCGGGCGGTCAATGGGTCCACAGTCCAGCTCACCCTCGATGACGACATCCAGTTCTATGTCCAGCAGCAAGTGCAGCAGGCCAAGAACGTCACCGGTTCCCGCAACGTCACGGCGGTGGTGCTGGATGCCAAGACCGGTGAGGTGCTGGCGATGGCCGGCGACAACACCTTCGACCCGTCGCAGGACATCGGCCGCCAGGAGGACCGCCAACTCGGCAATCTCGCGGTGTCGACGCCGTTCGAGCCGGGCTCGGTGAACAAGATCGTCACCGCGGCATCGGTGATCGAGTACGGCCTGTCCAACCCCGACGAGGTCCTGCAGGTTCCCGGCTCCATCAACGTCGCCGACGTCACCGTCGGTGACGCCTGGGAGCACGGCGTCGCGCCCTACACCACCACCGGGATCTTCGGTAAGTCCTCCAACGTGGGCACCCTGATGCTGGCGCAGCGGGTGGGGCCGGAGCGCTGGTTCGACATGGTGGGGAAGTTCGGACTCGGGCAGCGCACCGGCGTGGGGCTGCCCGGGGAGAGCGCCGGGCTGGTGCCGCCGGTCGACCAATGGTCGGGCAGCTCGTTCGCGAACCTGCCTATCGGTCAAGGTCTTTCGATGACACTGCTGCAGATGGCCGGCATGTACCAGGCGATCGCCAACGACGGGGTGCGGATCGCGCCGCGCATCGTCAAGTCGACCGTCGCCCCCGACGGCACCCGCACCGAGGAGCCGAGGCCCGAAGGCGTCCAGGTGGTCTCCGCCACGACGGCTCAGACCGTGCGCAACATGCTGCGGTCGGTGGTGCAGCGCGACCCGACCGGCGTCCAGCAGGGCACCGGTTGGCAGGCCGCCGTGGACGGTTACCAGATCGCCGGAAAGACCGGCACCGCGCAGCAGATCAACTCCGGTTGCGGCTGCTACTACGACGACGTCTACTGGATCACGTTCGCCGGGATGGCTCCCGCCGAGAATCCGCGCTACGTGATCGGGCTGATGATGGACAACCCGCACCGGGCCGCTGACGGTTCACCCGGTACCTCGGCCGCGCCGCTGTTCCACAACATCGCCGCCTGGCTGTTGCAGCGCCACAATGTGCCGCTGTCTCCGGATCCGGGACCACCGCTGCTCCTGCAGGCGATGTAACCGGTCGGACTGGTCGAGCCGGGCAATGGGGGACCCGGCGCCGAAAGTCGGATAGCCTGCGCCGTTGTTGCCGCCCGGCTGGGTAGTCTCAGGTCCGATCCAGAGGAGTTGATCGCAGCGGACGGAGGTGACGGCGGTGTCTGCCGCAATGCGCCCAGATGTCGGTGGGGGCACGCCGTTGCCGGAGCTGGCCGCCCGGATCGGGGCGGTCGCGGTGACCGGCGACGTGGTGCCGCCGCTGCCGATCACCGGTTTGACCCTGCGGGCTCAGGACGTGCAGCCCGGTGACCTGTTCGCCGCGCTGCCCGGCGCCAAGACCCACGGCGCGCGGTTCGTCGCCGATGCGGTGGCGCGCGGTGCGGTGGCGATACTCTCCGACGGAGCTGGAGTCACCGAGATCGGGAGTGCCGCAATGGCACCCGGTATACCCGTGGTGGTGCACCCGGCCCCGCGTGCGGTGCTCGGGGAGCTGGCCGCCGCGGTTTACGGGCACCCCTGTGAACGCCTGGGCCTGATCGGGATCACCGGAACATCCGGCAAGACCACCACCGCCTATCTGGTCGAGGCCGGGCTGCGCGCCGCCGGCCGCACCGCCGGGCTGATCGGCACGGTCGGCGTCCGGATAGACGGGGTCGACCTGCCCAGTGCGCTGACCACCCCGGAGGCCCCGGCGCTGCAGGCGCTGCTGGCGCTGATGGCCCAGCGCGGGGTGGACACCGCGGTCATGGAGGTGTCCAGTCACGCGCTGAGCCTGGGCCGGGTGGACGGATCGCGGTTCGCGGTGGGCGGCTTCACCAACCTGTCCCGCGACCACCTGGACTTCCACCCGACCATGGCCGACTACTTCGAGGCCAAGGCACGGCTGTTCGACCCGGCGTCGCCGTTGCACGCCGCCGTGTCGGTGGTCTGTGTCGACGACGAGGCCGGTGCGGCGATGGCCGCGCGTGCGGCGTCGCCGGTGACCGTCAGCGCGACGGGCCGCCCGGCGGAGTGGCGCCTGGAATCGGTTGACGCCGGTTCGGGGCCGGCTGCTCAAGAGTTCACCGTGGTCGATCCCGCCGGCGTGCACCACCTGATCGGCATCGGCCTTCCCGGCGACTACAACATCGCCAACTGCCTTGTGGCGCTGGCAATTCTGGACTCGGTCGGTGTCTCCCCGGAACAGGCCGCGCCCGGATTGCGCGATGCTCGGGTGCCCGGACGCATGGAGCCCGTCGACCGCGGTCAGAGTTTCCTGGCGCTGGTCGACTACGCGCACAAGCCGGGTGCGCTGGAGGCGGTGTTGACCACGCTGCGCGGCGAACTGGCGGACACCGATGGTCGGCTGGCCGTGGTGTTCGGTGCCGGCGGGGACCGCGACCATGGCAAGCGCACCCCGATGGGACAGATCGCTGCGGAACTCGCCGACCTGGTCGTCGTCACCGACGACAACCCGCGCAGCGAGGACCCCGCCGACATCCGCCGGACCATCCTGGCCGGGGCGCAAGCCGGTTCGGCGCAGACGGTCGAGATCGGCGACCGCCGGACCGCCATCGAGTACGCGGCGGGCTGGGCGCGTCCCGGCGACGTGGTGCTGATCGCCGGCAAGGGCCATGAGACCGGGCAGACCGCCGGCGGGCAGACCCAACCGTTCGACGATCGCGTCGAACTCGCCGCGGTGCTGGAGCGGCTCGGATGATCGAGCTGAGCCTCACCGAAATCGCCGATATCGTCGGTGGCCGGCTGGCCGACGTCACAGCCGACGCTGCCGCGAACACCTACATCACCGGCACGGTGGAGTTCGATTCCCGCCGGATCACGCCGGGATCGTTGTTTCTGGCGCTGCCGGGTGCGCGCGCCGACGGCCACGACCACGCGGCCGCCGCGGTGGACGCCGGTGCGGTGGCGGTGCTTGCCGCGCGCCCGGTCGGGGTGCCGGCCATCGTTGTAGATCCAGCCGAACCCGCATCTTTCAGCCGGTCCGGCGCGCTGGAACACGACGACGAGGCCGGATCCGGTGCCGCCGTACTGGCCGCCCTGGCCTCTCTGGCCGCGGCGGTGGCCGCCAGGCTGGTGGCCCGCGGGCTGAGAATCGTCGGCGTCACCGGATCGTCGGGCAAGACCTCCACCAAGGACCTGATCGCCGCGGTACTGGCGCCGCTGGGCCAGGTGGTGGCCCCGCCCGGCTCGTTCAACAACGAGCTGGGCCACCCGTGGACGGTGCTGCGCGCCGATGAGGACACCGACTTTCTGGTGCTGGAACTCTCGGCGCGGCATCGCGGCAATATCGCCGCGCTGGCGGCCATCGCGCCGCCGCAGGTGGCGGTGGTGCTCAACGTCGGAACCGCGCACCTGGGTGAGTTCGGTTCGCGGCAGGCGATAGCCGACACCAAAGCCGAACTCGCCCAAGCTGTTCCGGAGTCCGGCGTGGTGATCCTCAACGTCGACGATTCGGCGGTGGCAGCGATGGCCGACAAGACCGATGCCCGGGTGGTGCGAGTCAGCCGCGCCCCCGCCGATGTGTGGGCCGGCCCGGTGGCGCTCGACGAGCTGGCCCGCCCGCGCTTCACCCTGCACGCCGGCGCGCGCGGTGAGGCCGAGATAGCGCTCGGAGTTTCCGGCGAGCACCAGGTCGGCAACGCGCTGTGTGCGGCCGCCGTCGCGCTGGAATGCGGTGCCACCCCACAGCAGGTGGCCACCGCCCTGGCCTCTGCCGGACCGGCGTCGCAGCACCGCATGCACGTCAGCACCCGCATCGACGGGGTGACGGTTATCGACGACGCCTACAACGCCAATCCCGACTCCATGCGCGCGGCATTGCAGGCGCTGGTCTGGATCGCCCGCGGCGAGGGGGTGACGGAGCGGCGCAGCTGGGCGGTGCTCGGGGAGATGGCTGAGCTGGGCGAGGACGCGATATCCGAGCATGACCGCATCGGACGGCTGGCGGTGCGCTTAGATGTGTCTCGTCTGATAGTGGTCGGAGTGGGGAGATCGATGGGCGCGATGCACCACGGCGCGGTCATGGAGGGGTCGTGGGGCTCGGAAGCGACGGCGGTAGACGACGTCGACGCCGCCCTGGCCCTGTTGCGTGCCGAACTCGAACCCGGCGACGTGGTGCTGGTCAAGGCGTCCAACTCGGCCGGGCTGACCGCTCTGGCTGACGCGCTGACCAGCGAGGATCGAGGGGATCGCGGATGATAATGATCCTGGTCGCGGCCGGTGTCGCGTTGTTGGTGGCGATCCTGCTGACCCCGGTGCTGATCCGGCTGTTCACCAAGCAGGGGTTCGGGCAGGAGATCCGCGAGGACGGCCCGGCCAGCCACCAGAGCAAGCGCGGCACACCGTCGATGGGTGGCGTTGCGATCGTGGCTGGGCTGTGGGCGGGTTATCTGACCGCGCAGCTGGCCGGCCTGGTGTTCTACGGTACCGGGCCGACGGCCTCGGGCCTGCTGGTGCTGGGCCTGGCCACCGCGTTGGGGGTGGTGGGCTTCATCGACGACCTGATCAAGATCCGCCGGTCGCGCAACCTGGGCCTGAACAAGACCGCCAAGACCGTCGGGCAGGTCACCGCGGCCACCCTGTTCGGTCTGCTGGTACTCGGCTTCCGCAACGGTTCGGGCCTGACGCCGGGATCCCAGCAGCTGTCCTACGTGCGCGAAATCGCCACCGTCACGTTGCCGGCGGCGGTGTTCGTGCTGTTCGTCATCCTGATCGTCAGTGCCTGGTCGAACGCGGTGAACTTCACCGACGGCCTCGACGGGCTGGCGGCGGGGTCCATGGCGATGGTCAGCGGCGCTTACGTGCTGATCACCGTCATGCAGCACCGCAACGCGTGTGCGATAGCACCCGAGCTGGGCTGCTACAACGTCCGCGATCCGCTGGACCTGGCGCTGATCGCCGCGGCGACCGCGGGCGCCTGCATCGGATTCCTATGGTGGAACGCCGCGCCGGCGAAGATCTTCATGGGCGACACCGGCTCGCTGGCACTGGGCGGGATCATCGCCGGGTTGTCGATCACCACCCGCACCGAGATTCTCGCGGTGGTGCTCGGCGGGCTGTTCGTCGCCGAGATCACCTCGGTGGTGGTGCAGATCGTGGCGTTCCGCAGCACCGGCCGCCGGGTGTTCCGGATGGCGCCGTTCCATCACCACTTCGAGCTGGCGGGCTGGGCCGAGACCACGGTGATCATCCGGTTCTGGCTGCTGACCGCCATCGCCTGCGGGCTGGGTGTCTCGATGTTCTACGGCGAGTGGTTCACCGCCGTCGGAGGCTGACGTGCTGGGTCCGCTGTCCGCGGGGGCACGGGTGCTCGTCACCGGCGCGGGGGTGACCGGCCGGGCGGTATGCAGCGCGCTGGCGCCGCTGGGGGTGGACCTGAGCCTGTGCGACGACAACGCCGCCGCCCTGGGTTCGTTCACCGAGGTCACCACCTTGAGCCCGGCTGCGGCCGCGGCGCGGATCACCGACTACGCCGTGGTGGTCACCAGCCCCGGGTTCGCCCCCGACACACCGGTGCCGGCCGCGGCGGCCCAGGCCGGGGTACCGGTCTGGGGGGATGTCGAACTGGCGTGGCGCCTGGACGCCGCCGGGCACTACGGCCCGCCGCGGCGCTGGCTGGTGGTGACCGGCACCAACGGCAAGACCACCACCACCTCGATGCTGTACGCCATGCTGACCGCCGCCGGCCGAACCGCGCAGTTGTGCGGCAACATCGGCGACCCGGTGCTGGACGTCCTCGGTGAGCCCGCCGAACTGCTGGCCGTCGAGTTGTCCAGCTTCCAGCTGCACTGGGCTCCGTCGGTGCGGCCGGAGGCCGGCGCGGTACTCAACATCGCCGAAGACCACCTGGACTGGCACGGCAGCATGGCCGCCTACACCGCCGACAAGGCGCGCGCGCTGAGCGGCCGGGTGGCAGTGGTCGGGATGGACGACGCGCATGCGGCAGCACTGCTGGGCTCGGTGCCCGCGCCGGTGCAGGTGGGTTTCCGGCTCGGCGAGCCGGCGCCCGGTGAGCTCGGCGTCATCGACGGCATGCTGATGGACCGGGCATTCGCGGACCGCCTGGTGCTGGCGCCGGTGTCGTCGATCCCGGTGCCCGGGCCGGTCGGGGTGCTCGACGCGCTGGCCGCCGCCGCGCTGGCCCGCGCCGTGGACGTGCCGGCCGAGGCGGTCGCCGATGCGCTGGCGTCGTTCCAGGTCGGGCGGCATCGCGCCGAATTGGTGGTGGTGGCCGACGGTGTCAGCTACGTCGACGACTCCAAGGCCACCAACCCGCATGCCGCCCAGGCGTCGGTGCTGGCCTATCCGCGGGTGGTGTGGGTGGCCGGTGGGTTGCTCAAGGGTGCATCCGTCGATGCCACCGTGGCCGCGGTCGCCGGTCACCTGGCCGGTGCGGTGCTGATCGGCCGTGATCGCGGCGAGGTTGCCAAGGCGTTATCACGACACGCGCCGGATGTCCCCGTCGTCCACGTTGTGACAGGCGAGGATATTGGTATGGGTGATACTGCCGTGTCTCCAGTTACTTGTGTGACACAAGTAGCTGACGGGTCCGACGAGACGTTGAGCTCGCGGGTGATGACGGCCGTGGTTGCCGCAGCCCGTGACTTGGCCCAGCCCGGGGACACCGTGCTGCTGGCCCCGGCGGGTGCCTCCTTCGACCAGTTCTCCGGGTACGGCGCCCGGGGTGATGCGTTCGCGGCCGCCGCGCGTGCGGCGGCAGGATCGGTGTGATCGGCCTGTTGGCCCGGCTGCGGCGGTCTGATCCCGCAGCCGCCGCCACCGACGGGGCCACCGCCGACAAGCCCACCAAATCCGAGCCACGCACCCGCGTCGGGGCCTGGCTGGGCCGGCCGATGACATCGTTTCACCTGATCATCGCCCTGGCCGCCCTGCTGACCACGCTGGGCCTGATCATGGTGCTGTCGGCCTCCGGGGTGGAGTCCTACGGCGTCGACGGCTCGCCGTGGCGGATCTTCGCCAAGCAGGTGCTGTGGACGGTTATCGGGCTCTTCGGCTGCTACGTGGCCCTGCGCATGCCGGTACGGTTCATGCGCCGCACCGCTTTTGCCGGCTACGCGTTCACCATCGTGCTGCTGGTGCTGGTGCTCATCCCCGGCATCGGCACCCTGTCCAACGGTTCCCGGGGCTGGTTCGTCGTCTACGGCTTCTCCATGCAGCCCTCGGAGCTGGCCAAGATCGCCTTCGCCATCTGGGGCGCGCACCTGTTGGCCAGCCGGCGCATGGATCGAGCCACCCTGAGCGAGATGCTGGTCCCGCTGGTGCCGGCGGCCGGGGTCGCACTGGTGCTGATCGTGATCCAGCCCGACCTGGGGCAGACCGTCTCGCTGGGCATCATCCTGCTGGCGTTGCTGTGGTACGCCGGGCTGCCGTTGCGGGTGTTCGGCACGTCGCTGGCCGCGATCGTCGCCGCCGCCGCGATCATGGCCGTCACCGAGGGTTACCGTTCCGACCGGGTGCGGTCGTGGCTCGACCCCGACTCCGATCTGCTGGGCGCCGGCTATCAGGCGCGCCAGGCGAAGTTCGCGCTGGCCAACGGGGGTATCTTCGGCGACGGTCTGGGCCAGGGCACGGCCAAGTGGAACTACCTGCCCAACGCGCACAACGACTTCATCTTCGCGATCATCGGTGAGGAGCTGGGGTTCATCGGCGGGTTCGGGCTGCTGGCGCTGTTCGGGCTGTTCGCCTACACCGGCATGCGTATCGCCCGTCGCTCCGCCGACCCGTTCCTGCGGCTGCTGACGGCCACCACCACCATGTGGGTGATCGGCCAGTCGTTCATCAACGTCGGCTATGTGATCGGGCTGCTGCCGGTCACCGGAATCCAGCTGCCGTTGATCTCTGCCGGCGGAACGTCAACGGCCACAACGCTGTTCATGATCGGCATCATGGCCAATGCGGCGCGCCACGAGCCGGAGGCGGTCGCGGCGCTGCGGGCCGGCCGGGACGACCGGATGAACCGGATTCTGCGGCTGCCGCTGCCCGAGCCCTACGCGCCGACCCGGGTCGAGGCACTGCGCGACCGGCTGCGGTCCCGGCCACAGTCGGAGGGAAAGCAGCGCGGCGGTAAGCGGCCGCCGGCGCGTTCGGCCGGGCAGCGCGGCACCGCCAAGGCGACCAAGCGGGCGGTGCCTCGTGGCGCCGAGCGCGCAGGGCAAAATGGTGGCGGCCGGCGTCGCGTCGGCTCGCGTCCCACCGGTGGACGCGCTCGCGCACTGGAAGGTCAGCGTTAGCGCAGTGAACGACTCGGTCAGCACGCCGGCCTGCGGCGCGCCGATATCGGTGGTCCTGGCCGGCGGTGGTACCGCCGGCCATGTCGAGCCTGCGATGGCCGTCGCCGACGCGTTGCGCACCCTGGACCCCCACGTGCGGATCACCGCCTTGGGCACCGCCCGGGGCCTGGAGACCCGACTGGTGCCGGCGCGCGGCTACGACCTGGAATTGATCACCCCGGTGCCGTTGCCCCGCAAGATCAACGCCGACCTGTTCCGGCTGCCACTGCGGGTGGTGCGTGCCGTGCGGCAGACCCGGGCGCTGCTGCGCGCCGTGCAGGCCGACGTGGTGATCGGATTCGGCGGCTACGTAGCGCTGCCGGCCTACCTGGCCGCCCGCGGCGTAGGCCGCCGCGTGCCGGTGGTGATCCACGAGGCCAACGCCCGTGCCGGGCTGGCCAACCGGGTCGGCGTTCGGGGCGCTCAGCGGGTGCTCTCGGCGGTCGGGGACTGCGGGCTGGCCGATCCGGAGGTGGTCGGGGTGCCGGTTCGGGCGGCCATCACCTCCCTGGACCGCGCGGCACTGCGAGCGGAGGCCCGCGCTGAGTTCGGCTTCGCCGACGATGCCCGGGTGCTGCTGGTGTTCGGCGGCTCGCAAGGCGCCCGCTCGATCAACCAGGCGGTGTCGGGTGCGGCCAAACAACTTGCGGCCGCAGGCGTTTCGGTGCTGCACGCACACGGGCCCAAGAACACCCTGGAATTGCCGAAGCCGGCCGCAGGTGACCCGCCCTACGTCGCGGTGCCGTATCTGGACCGGATGGACCTGGCGTATGCGGCCGCCGACCTGGCGATCTGCCGGTCCGGGGCGATGACGGTCGCCGAGGTCTCGGCAGTGGGCCTGCCGGCGGTCTACGTGCCGCTGCCGATCGGCAACGGCGAACAACGGCTCAACGCGCTGCCGGTGGTCGACGCCGGTGGTGGCCTGCTCGTCGACGATGCTGCGCTCACACCGGAATTCGTGGCCGACACGGTGGCCGGGCTGCTCACCGACGAACCCCGGCTGGCGGCCATGACCACCGCCGCCGCTCAGGCCGGGCACCCCGAGGCCGCTCTGCGGGTGGCTTCCGTCGCGCTGGAAGTCGCGAGCGCAGCGAGGGGCGGCCAGTGAGCGGCATGAGCAGGGTCGCGCTGGAAGTCGCGAGCGTAGCGAGGGGCGGCCAGTGAGCGGCATGAGTGCCCAGCAGCTGCCGCCGGAACTGAGCCGGGTGCACATGGTCGGCATCGGGGGAGCAGGCATGTCCGGCATCGCCCGCATCCTGCTGGACCGCGGCGGCCTGGTGTCGGGCTCAGATGCCAAGGAGTCCCGTGGGATTCACGCGCTGCGGGCCCGCGGCGCTCAGGTCCGTATCGGCCACGACGCCTCGGCACTGGACCTGTTGCCCGGCGGGGTCACCACCGTGGTCACCACGCATGCGGCGATCCCCAAGACCAACCCCGAACTCGTCGAGGCGCGCCGGCGCGGCATCCCGGTGGTGCTGCGCCCGGCGGTGCTGGCCAAGCTGATGGCCGGGCGCACCAGCTTGATGATCACCGGCACACACGGCAAGACCACCACCACCTCAATGCTGGTGGTGGCACTGCAGCACTGCGGGCTGGACCCTTCCTTCGCGGTCGGCGGCGAATTGGGCTCTGCCGGTTCGGGAGCCGGAACCAACGCCCACCACGGCAGCGGCCCGCTGTTTGTCGCCGAGGCCGACGAGAGCGACGGCTCACTGTTGGAGTACACGCCGAATGTGGCGGTGGTGACCAACATCGAAGCCGACCACCTGGATTTCTTCGGCAGCGCCGAGGCCTACACCCAGGTGTTCGACGCGTTCGTGGAACGTATCGCGCCGGGTGGGGCCGCGGTGGTGTGTGTCGACGACGCCGGGTCCGCGGAGCTGGCCGATCGTACTGCGGCACAGGGTATCCGGGTGTTGCGCTACGGTACCGCCGGACCTGGGCGAGGTGAGCTTGCCGCAACAATGCTGAGCTGGGAGCAGCACGGCACCGGTGCGGTCGCCGAGATCGCCCTGACCGGCGCGGATCAGCCGCGGACCATGCGACTTTCGGTTCCCGGCCGACACATGGCGCTCAATGCGCTGGGGGCGCTGCTGGCGGCAATCGAGGTCGGCGCGCCACTGGATGCGGTGCTCGACGGTCTGGCCGGGTTCGACGGGGTGCGCCGACGCTTCGAGTTGGTGGGGTCGGGTGGGTCGGTGCGGGTCTTCGACGACTACGCGCACCATCCCACCGAGATCGCCGCGACGCTGCACGCGGTGCGGGCTCTGCTCAACGAGGGTGGCACCGGGCGTAGCCTGGTGGTGTTCCAACCGCATCTGTACTCGCGGACAAAGACTTTCGCCGCTGACTTCGGCCGCGCTCTTGACGGTGCCGACGAGGTGTTCGTGCTCGACGTCTACGGCGCTCGCGAGCAGCCGTTGCCGGGAGTCAGCGGGGCCAGTGTCGTCGAGCACGTGACCGTGCCGGTGCACTATCTGCCGGATTTCGCCGCGGTGCCCGACGCGGTGGCAGCGGCGGCCGGTCCCGGTGACGTGATCGTCACGATGGGTGCCGGCGACGTCACGGTGTTGGGCCCGGAGATCGTGACCGCGCTGCGGGTGCGGGCCAACCGGACGCCGCCCGGCCGCCCGAGCGTGTTGTGAGCACGCCGCCCGAAGACCCAGACGCCGTACCAGAAGAGCCGGCGCCCCAGGGGTCTGCCGAGGAGCAGCAGGCCGACGCCGAGGGCGAGCCGGCGGCGGGGGATGAAGCGGCGGGGGAGCAGGCCGACGAAGAGGGACCGCGGCGGCGGGCTCGACGGGAGCGGGCCGAGCGGCGAGCCGCGCAAGCCCGCGCGGAGGCCATCGAGCAGGCCCGGCGGGAAGCCAAGCGGCGCATCCGCGCGAATGCGGGCGAACCGGCGAAACGTCTTCCGCGGGGCACCATTCGGGGCCTGAAGATGGTGCTGGCCATGATTCTGGCGATGCTGGGCGTCGTCGGCCTGGGGCTGATCCTGTACTTCACCCCGGCGATGTCGGTGCGCGACATCGAGGTCACCGGACTTGCGGCACTGTCCCGCGACGAGGTGGTGGCCGTCGCCGACGTGCAACTGGGGACTCCGCTGTTGCAGATCGACACCGGTGCGGTCGCCGAGCGGGTCGCGACGATCCGGCGGGTGGCCAGCACCCGGGTGCAGCGGCAGTACCCGTCGGCGTTGGGAATCGCGGTGATCGAGCGCGTCGCCGTGGTGTTCAAGGACTACCCGGACGGGCCGCACCTGTTCGACCGCGACGGGGTCGACTTCGCGACGGCGCCGCCACCGCCGGGGCTGCCGGTGTTCGACGTCGACAACCCCGGCCCGAGCGACCCGGCCAGCCGCGCGGCGCTGCAGGTGATGACGGCCCTGGCGCCGGAGGTCGCCGGGCAGATCGGTCGGGTGGCTGCCCCGTCGGTCGCATCGATCACGCTGACGTTGGCCGACGGCCGGGTGGTGGTCTGGGGCAACACGGACCGTACCCCCGAAAAGGCGCAGAAGCTGGCGGCGCTGCTCACCCAGCCCGGCCACACCTATGACGTGTCGAGTCCGGATCTGCCGACCGTCCGCTAGCCCGGTAGCCCTGCCTCGGCGCCGAGGCGGAATCTCACGACGCGACACGCGGTGAGGGTGTCGGGAGATTCCGTCTCGGCGGAGATCAGGAGACAGCAGCTATCGGCTCCCGGAAAATTCGCGGGCATGTCTCGGCGCGTCGGCGCCGACCACGGTGACGGCGGCCCTACTGTGGCGGTTGCGCGGAACAACTTGACATAACTCTAAGCCTATGGTTGAGGTTGAGGGTTTGCCAGGGGCTTGCGTGGCAGGACTTGACCCCAGAGAGGAATCCAATCCCACCAGGGAGGAAGACGAACGATGACCCCACCGCACAACTATCTGGCCGTCATCAAAGTCGTGGGTATCGGTGGTGGCGGCGTCAATGCCGTCAACCGGATGATCGAGCAGGGCCTCAAGGGCGTTGAGTTCATCGCGATCAACACCGATGCGCAGGCTCTGCTGATGAGCGACGCCGACGTCAAGCTCGACGTCGGCCGTGACTCCACGCGCGGCCTCGGCGCCGGCGCCGACCCCGAAGTCGGACGGCGCGCCGCCGAAGACGCCAAGGACGAGATCGAGGAGCTGCTGCGCGGCGCCGACATGGTATTCGTCACCGCCGGCGAGGGCGGCGGCACCGGGACAGGTGGTGCCCCGGTGGTCGCGACCATCGCGCGCAAGCTCGGTGCGTTGACCGTCGGCGTGGTCACCCGGCCGTTCTCCTTCGAGGGCAAGCGGCGCAGCAACCAGGCCGAGAACGGCATCAACTCGTTGCGGGAGAGCTGCGACACCCTGATCGTGATCCCCAACGACCGGCTCCTGCAGATGGGCGACGCCGAGGTCTCGCTGATGGACGCGTTCCGCAGCGCCGACGAGGTGCTGCTCAACGGTGTCCAGGGCATCACCGACCTGATCACCACCCCGGGCCTGATCAACGTCGACTTTGCCGACGTCAAGGGCATCATGAGCGGTGCGGGCACCGCTCTGATGGGCATCGGGTCGGCGCGCGGCGACGGCCGGGCCCTCAAGGCCGCCGAGGTCGCGATCAACTCGCCGCTGCTGGAGGCATCGATGGAGGGCGCCCAGGGCGTGCTGATGTCGGTTGCCGGCGGCAGCGACCTGGGCCTGTTCGAGATCAACGAGGCCGCCTCGCTGGTCCAGGAGGCGGCGCACCCCGAGGCCAACATCATCTTCGGCACCGTGATCGACGACTCGCTCGGCGACGAGGTGCGGGTGACGGTGATCGCGGCGGGCTTCGACTCGGTCGGTTCGGGCCGCAAGCCGGTGACCAGCGCGCCCGGCCAGGCTCGGCACGCGATGGCCCCCGGCCAGGCCGGCAAGGTCACCTCTTCGCTGTTCGACCCGGTCGAAGCGGTCAGCATGCCCGCGCCCACCAACGGTGCCACGGTCAGCGTCGGCGGAGGCCGTGACGACGGCGATGACGACGACGACGTCGACGTCCCGCCGTTCATGCGCCACTAGATGGCCTTTCGTGTCCGGCGGGTGACGACCACCCGCACCGGTGGGGTGTCGAAGGCTCCGTTCGACAGTTTCAACCTCGGTGATCACGTCGGCGACGACCCAATAGCGGTGGCGGCCAACAGATCACGGCTGGCCAAGGCCACCGGTCTGGGTCCCGACCGCCTGGTCTGGATGAACCAGGTGCACAGCGACCGCGTCGCGGTGGTAGACGGTCCGCAGGCCGGCGTCGTCGGCGGTGAGCAGGGCGTCGACGCTCTGGTCACCACGGTGCCCCGGCTGGCGATGGTGGTGGTGACCGCCGACTGCGTTCCGGTGCTGATGGCCGATTCGCGTGCCGGGGTGATCGCGGCGGTACACGCCGGCCGGGTCGGCGCCCAGAACGGCGTGGTGGTTCGAACGCTGGAGGCGATGCTGACCGCGGGTGCGCACGCCGGCGACATCTCGGTGCTGCTGGGCCCGGCGGTCAGCGGGCTGCACTACGAGGTGCCGGCGGCGATGGCCGAGGAGGTCGAGGCGGCACTGCCGGGCAGTCGCACCCAGACCTCGGGCGGCACGCCGGGTCTGGATCTGCGCGCCGGAATCGCCCGGCAGCTAACGGAGTTGGGGGTGCAGGCCATCGACGTCGATCCGCGCTGCACGGCCGCCGACCCGAAGCTGTTCAGTCATCGACGGGACGGGCGCACCGGCCGGCTCGCCTCGCTGGTGTGGCTGGAATGAGCCGACGGTCGTTTACGCCGACGCGACCGGTGAAAACGACTGCGTCTGTCCGCGTGTCGGTGCCGAGTCAACGAGCCCGCGGCCGTTACCGTCACCATTACTAGTCACTTCAGTCACACCTTTATCACGGTCATCAGCCTAGAAGGGTCCATAGGATGAGCACACTCCACAAGGTCAAGGCCTACTTCGGGATGGCTCCAATGGAGGACTACGACGACGACTACTACGACGACGGCGACGACTCGCGCGACTACGCGCCCCGGGGCGAGCGGTTCTCCGAGGACGTGTTCGACAGAGCGGCCGGCCGCGGGGAGGGTCGCTATGACGACCGCTTCGAGGACCGCGACTACGACGACGCCCCGGGCGGCTACCGGGGCGGCTACGAGGACGAGGGCCGTTACCGCGGCCGCGAATTCGAGCGTCCCCGCGAATTCGAGCGCTCCCGCTTCTCCTCCCTGCGTGGCGGCGGGTCGACCCGCGGCGCCCTGGCCATGGAACCGCGCCGCATGGCGCAGATGTTCGACGAGAGCAGCCCGCTGTCGAAGATCACCACGCTGCGGCCCAAGGACTACAGCGAGGCCCGCACCATCGGTGAGCGGTTCCGCGACGGCACCCCGGTGATCATGGATCTGGTGTCTATGGACAACGCCGACGCCAAGCGGCTCGTCGACTTCGCCGCCGGCCTGGCGTTCGCTCTGCGCGGGTCGTTCGACAAGGTCGCGACCAAGGTCTTCCTGCTGTCGCCGGCCGACGTCGACGTCTCTCCCGAGGAGCGCCGCCGCATCGCCGAGACCGGCTTCTACGCGTATCGGTAGGCTGGTCCACGGCCGTACCGGTCAGCGATGCTGATGCGGACACACCCTCGTCAGTAAGGTCGAATTCCGTTGGCGCTGTTCTTCACCATTCTTGGTGTCGCCCTGTTTCTCTTCTGGCTGCTGCTGATCGCCCGGATCGTCATCGAGTTCATCCGCTCGTTCAGCCGGGATTGGCATCCGACGGGCATCACCGTGGTGATCCTGGAGCTGATCATGAGCATCACCGATCCGCCGGTGTTGCTGCTGCGCCGCCTCATACCTCAGCTCACGATCGGTGCGGTGCGCATCGATCTGTCGATCATGGTGCTGTTGCTGATCGCGTTCGTCGGTATGGAGATGGCGCTGCAGCACGCCGCTTGAAAGACACCGCTTGAGAGGCGCCGCCTGCCGGGTCAGACCCGGGTCAGGCGCAGTCGCCAGGCCTCCGGCCCGCGCTCTTCGTAGCCGACCGCGATCCGGCCACCGCTGCGCTCGGCGAGCTGGTGCAACAGTGGAATCGGGTCGTGCGGCGCCACCAGCATCAGCGAACCGCCGACCGGGACGGCATCGAAGGCACCGAACACCGTGGCGTGCCGGATCGCGTGCGGAATCTCGCGCACATCGAGCTCGGGCATCGCCTCGTCCTCTTCACCGCAGGTGCACCCGCCGTGGTCGTGCGCGGCCTGTGCCTGCTGCGACGCCGGCGAGCCGATGCTGGGCAGCTGGCCGGCCAGGTCGGCCAGCGACACCCCGCTGGTCTCGGCCAGGGCGGGCAGCAGCAGGTCGGCGATCTTGCCGAACAACGCCTCCAGCAGCACCCGCAGCGCTTCGGTGTGCGCGGCGATCTGCACCCGGTCGGTGTCGCGGGCGACTCGCGCTGCGGCCTGCTCGATCAGCTGGGTCTCGCCGAGCAGCCCCTCGATCAGCAGCCGAGCCCGCTCGACCCGCACCGACGCGGGGTAGATCAGCTCGACCGCGGCACGCAGTTGCGGCCGTAGGCCGGTCTCGATGAACTCCTGCACCGCACGGTGGGCGTCGTCGAAGGCAGGGCCGGCCGAGCCGACGGCGGTGAACACCGCCGCACCCAGTGCCGCCTGCCGACCGAGCAGCTCGGCGTAGCGGGAGCGCACGTCTTCGACCGCTGCCGAGTCCGCCGCGCTGGTGGCCATGACCACGTCGTTGGTTGTCATCCTGGGGTGTCCTTCCGGTTGGTGGTTCCCTGCGGCGGCACGCCGGCCGGCGGCCGTTCAATAAATACGGCTAACGCTTGTGAATAATACGGCTTCGTCCGCCGCGGTGGCGGGTCGGGTGGAGTGGGCGCCGGGGGCACTTTGCTGCCGCGTCGTCGGCCTGTCCCGTGACGACGAACCGGCCGAATATTTCGCCGGAACGTCGTGAGCCGGCTTGGACGGCGGGTGTGCGCCCTTACCGGCGACGATTCGGTGATCGTCGTCACCGTCGATGTTTGCCACAACGTGATTTCGGTGGCGTCATTTTGAAATTCGCTCTTAATATCATTCTCATTGCCGGGCACCCGCGTCTGATGTGACAGGATGGACGGCAGTTACGACACGGCTAACGTTATTCCCGGTCGACGTACTGTTGTGCGATCGGTACTACCTACCTGACTTGAGGGGGCAGCAGATGCCACTAACACCTGCCGACGTGCACAACGTCGCATTCAGTAAACCGCCGATCGGCAAGCGCGGCTACAACGAGGACGAGGTCGACGCGTTCCTCGACCTGGTGGAGACGGAGCTGACCCGGCTCATCGAGGAGAACGCCGACCTGCGCCAGCGGGTCAGTGAGCTCGACCAGGACCTGGCTGCGGCCCGGGCCGGCGGCGCGGCTCAGCAACAGCAGCAGCCCCCGATCCCGGTCTACGAGCCCGCCCCCGAGCCGGTGGCGCCGCCGTCGGCGCCGGTCGCCGCAGTGGCGCCGCCGTCGGCCTCGGAGCCGTCGACCGATGATCAGCACCTCAAGGCGGCGCGCGTGCTGAGCCTGGCGCAGGACACCGCGGACCGGTTGACGGGCACCGCGCGTGCCGAGTCCGAGAAGCTGATGGCCGACGCCCGCGCCAACGCCGACCAGATCGTCAGCGAGGCCCGCCACACCGCGGAGACCACCGTGGCCGAGGCTCGCCAGCGCGCAGATGCCATGCTGACCGACGCCCAGACCCGCTCGGAGACCCAGTTGCGTCAGGCCCAGGAGAAGGCCGACGCGCTGCAGGCGGACGCAGAGCGCAAGCATTCGGAGATCATGGGCACCATCAACCAGCAGCGCACCGTGTTGGAGGGCCGGCTGGAGCAGCTGCGGACCTTCGAGCGCGAATACCGCACCAGGCTCAAGACCTATCTGGAATCCCAGCTCGAGGAGTTGGGTCAGCGGGGTTCGGCGGCGCCGGTCGACACCAGTGCGGCCGGCGACGGCGGCGGGTTCAACCATTTCAATCGCGGCACCAACTAAGGGCATAAATCAGATCCCCGAGCGGTGATCGCGGGTAGTGTGCTGGTCGGGGAGGTGAATCGATGCTGATCATCGCGTTGGTATTGGCCGCTATCGGACTAGCTGCGTTGGTATTTGCCGTGGTTACCAGTAATGCACTGGTGGCGTGGGTGTGTATCGGCGCGAGCTTGCTGGGTGTGCTGCTGTTGATCGTCGATGCGTTGCGGGAGCGTCGCCGTCAGGCAGCCGGGGTGGCTGCCGGGGCGGTGGCCACCGGCACTGCCGAAGCGCCCGCAGCCGTCGATGACGACGACGATGTCGACGTTGCCGTTGAGGCCGACGAGGCGGTCGCTGCCGTCGACACCGCCGCCGACGGCACCCCCGGGGCCCTTGATGACGCAGACGCCGCCGACGAGGTCGCCGTTGCGGCGGAGACCTCCGAGGAGGAGGCCGTCCCGGCCACGCTCGGCGAGGCCATCGGTGGGGGCTTCGAAGTCGACTCCGCCGACTAATCCAGCGGCAGGCCCGGCGAGGGCGGGGTGGCCAGTAGGTCGCGCACCTCGTCGTCGCTGACCTGATGGAAATCTCGGTAATGGCGTCCGACGGTGTCGAATGCGGTGGGCATCGTCGCGCACACCACGTCGTCGGCCTCCTGGGCGAGCTTGCGGCAGGCGGACTGCGGGCCTACCGGCACGGCCACCACGGTCGCGGCGGGTTCGGCTGCCTGCACCGCCCGCACCGCCACCAGCATGCTCGCACCGGTGGCGATGCCGTCGTCGACGATGATCACCACCCGACCGTGCAGCTCGGCGGCGGGCCGTCCGCCCCGATAGGCGACCTCCCGCCGGTGCAACTCGGCCTGTTCGCATTCGATCGCCGAGCGCAGCTCCTCGTCGCTGATCCGCAGGTCGGCGACGACGTCGTTGTTCACCACGACATGTCCGCCGCCGGCCAGTGCGCCCATCGCCAGCTCCGGCCACCTCGGCACGCCTAGCTTGCGGACCATGAACACGTCCAGCGGCGCCCGCAGCGTCGCGGCGACCTCCCAACCGACCGGAACTCCGCCGCGCGCCAGGCCCAGCACGAGGGTGGCGGTGTCTTTCAAATCGGGCAAGTATTCGGACAGGCACTCGGCCAGTCGCCGTCCGGCGTCGCTGCGGTCGAGGAACGCGGGCGCCGACGTGCGGGGGTGCAGGCCAGGTCGAGTCATCTCCCCATCGAGCCTACGTCTGATCGCGACCTCGGCGATTGAGCTCGATCAATCGGTGGTCAGAAGCCGGGCTAGGTGCTGTGCATATCGACAGGCGTGACCAGACGATCGCCGACCCACAGCGTGTCGTAGCCAAGGTCCTCGGCTTCATGACGATCCTTTCGGTGATACATCAACCACCAATTGGGCGTACGACACCCCTATCCGTTCAGGGTTTGGACCGGCGGTGCTGCGATTCAGGCGGCAGTGGTGGCGCCGAGGGCGAAGTCGAAGTGTCCGACCCCGTGGCGGGCCAGACCCATCACGACCAGGCCCGTTCCTTCCAGCCAGTGCGCCATGTTCAAATCGCCGACGTCGAGCGGGCGCAGATCGAGGGTCTCGATGAACTCCGCCACGGCCGCCTTGGCGCGCGCGTCGTCGCCTGCGATGAAGACGTCGAGCGGCCGGCCCTGGGATAGGACAACGCCGAAGATGGTGTTGAACGCCTTCACCACACTGGCGCTGACTGGGGCCGTCTTGGCGACTTCCTGCGCGATCGAGGTGTCCTCGGGGATGGCCAACCCGTCGGCCGTGGAATTGAAGGGGTTGCTGATATCGACGATGACCTTGCCCGCGAGGGCTTCGCCGTAATGGGCAACGACCGGAACGACATTGGCGTACAACAGGGCTGCGATGACGATGTCTCCGGCCGGGACTGCGCCGAACCTTCCCGTCGTTGTGCCGCCGCTGAGCGCTTTGGCCAGGTCGGCGGCCTTGGTCTGATCGCGGCCGATGATTTCGACGGTGTTGCCGCCTGCTACGGCCAGCTCGCCGATGGCGCGGGCCATGTTCCCGGTGCCGATGATGCTGATGTTGCTCATGATGTGTCCTGTCTTGACTTAGGATGGAAAAGGTTGACGATTCAACCTTAAATCTAATTGGTTGATACGTCAACAAATGCAGGAGGTGTGAGTGCATATGGAACCGAAATGGCTGAGCCCTCGTGAGGACCGCGCCTGGCGGGCGTTCATACACGCGCACCAGAAGCTCGTCGCGCACCTGAATCGGGGCCTACAGGTATCGGGCCTTTCCGGCGCCGACTACGAGATTCTGGCGGTGCTCTCCGGTCACGATGGGGAGCGCATGCCGGCCCACGCGCTGTGCAACATGTTGGACTGGGAGAAAAGTCGTGTCTCCCACCAGGTGCGGCGCATGCAGAAGGACGGTCTGATCAGTCGAGAGCCCAACCCCGATGACGCCCGCAGCACCATGGTCCGGCTGATGCCGGCAGGCCGTGCCGCCATCGAGAAGGCCGCGCCGGGGCACGTGGCGGACGTCCGCCGGAACTTCGTCGACCTGCTCACCCCGGCTGAGCTCGACATGCTGGCCGCCCTCAGCGAACGAATCCTGCACCGTCTGGCTGAAGATGACGACGCCCTCGCCGAAGACGAGCCGTCATAGCCGGTACGGCCATAGATGATGGGGCGGTGGAACCGTCAGCGCGGACTCGCGCCCAGCGGTGTCGCCGGTGGTTTCCGCGGTGGTCAGCCGGATCGTGCTGCCATAGGGCAACTCGGTGGACTCGGCGGCGACCCGCGGCAGGTGCGCCGCCATCCCGTTCTCGATCGTGTCGCCGTCGAAGTGCACATAGTGGTCGAACCACGTTCCGGACAGATCAGTCGGTGCGGGGGTGCGCGGGTAGTTAGCGTGATTGGGTTGTGGCCCAAGCGCTCGGCGAATACCGGACCCGAGTGCGATCGCGACACACGAGCCGGGCCGAAAATTGTGTCCGAGGGGGGACTTGGCCACTTACGACACGGGTTCTGACCTGGCGAATCGGTACCTGATCGTCATCCATGCCGGGGTTGACCCACCTCTGACGTCGAGCGGTCGGATTAGGGGTCGAGTTGGGCGGGGGCGAGTCGGCACCCGGCGGCTTGGGCTCCGGCGTGCAGGCGTCGGTCCCAAACGGCGACGATCAGGCCGGGTTCGCCGACTGCCAACGCGCTGGCCAGATGGACAGCGTCGGCTTCGCGCAAGGCATGGGCGCGGGCGAGGCGGCCGGCGTGCTGTTCAACCGTGGCGGTGAGTTCGATTGGGCGGGTGGCGGCCCAGAAGTCCTCCCAGTCACGCTCGGCGTCGGCGAGCTCGGATTCGGTTAGGTCGTGATTGCGGGCTGCTGCAGCGAGTGCGGCGCGGACTTCGGGGTAGGCCAGGCGGCTGGACAATGCGGCGTCGCAGCCGTCCCACAGCGCGGATGCCAGCGAGCTTCCTGTCTCGGTGGTGAGAAGTTTAACGAAGGCGCTGGCGTCGAAGTAGACGAGCGGCACCGGTCAGCGCCGCTGGTCGCTGACCTGGTCAGACACCGGCCGCCGCGGTCGGGGCCGGGACCGTCCCGCAGCGACGGGCCGCTGCGCGGTGGCCCTGGCAATCACGCCTTCGGCCGTGAGACGCTCCAAGGTGCCTGCGCTGTCCAGCGCAGCGAGTCGCGCGACCGGAATCCCGCGGTCGGTGATGACGACCTCATCACCAGCCCGAACTCGATCGAGCCAATCGCTAAGGTGCGCGCGCAACTCGGTCACGGATACCTCCACACCGTGAACTGTACACTCGCTGAACCGTGATTTGTACATGTCACTTCTGAGTGTGGCAACGACGACCTGAGAGATTGACCCGCGCAAGCCGGAGGCGAGGTGGCAACGGGCCGGTACACCGATTCGTCCGCGGTGCTGGCGACGCCGAGACGGTCGATATTATGGTGGCTGGTGGCCTTCCGTCCAAGCTGCATCCGAAGGTGTTGCGGCGGAAGGTGTTTGCCGTCCCCGGTGGGACTTCGGCGCGGCTGGCGTTCGTGGTCAGCTGTATGAAGACGGCAGCGCCTCGGTGTCGGACGCCGGGTCTAGCTTGCAGCAGCGGGCTCTTGAATTCTCTGCGTGAGGTGCTGTGTGCGGTGACTGCCGACGATCGCCTTCATTGGCGTTCTGTTGCCAGCGACCCGATTGAACGACTCTCCCAGTAGTAACAGTTGGCCTGAGTCGCGAAGAACCTCGACATCCCTTGGATCGTATTCGTATGACGGAGCGTGCTTCAAGCTGGTGTAGGCGTCCCAGAACAGTTGGCTCCACATGTCCAGTTGGTGGCATTACCCCGAGACCGTGGCTAAGAGACCGAAATCACAACTACCCGTTTGAAATTCAATAGCCCACAACTGACTAGGAACATAAGGGGTAACCGAGCTTCAACTTGGGTGCGATTGCTGAACAACCGTTTTTACTCAATCGTCACGTCGAGGGGCTCGCCCATCGGGCGGCCAGGAGTCGGTACCCGACTCAAGCGGAATATTCAAGGATCGAAGCAGGATCGAAAAGAGCCGCCAATTGGCGATCGCTCCGACAAGTTCGACCAAAACCGCGTGATCGCCATTGAATGCCTTGTGGCACGCGGCCCAGTTTTCCTCGGCAATGACCCCGTCACGTACCACATCATCGGTCGCCGCCAGGACCGCACGCTCGGCATGGCCCAGACGATTGGAACTCTGCCAGTCACGCACCGCCAGAAGGTCATCCGAAGCCACACCGAGCAGCGTCGCGATTCGCCAATGCTGTGTCCACTCATATACCGACCCCGTTACCCAGCCGATGCGCATGATGATCAATTCGCGTAGCCGGGCGTCGAGCACACCGTTAAATAGCAGCGCCTCAAGCATTCCGTACAGGGCCACTGCGAGGCTCGGCTGGTGAAGTGCCACGCGAAATACTGACAGTTCTGCCATCTCTGCGGGCAGCCCACACTCGGCAGCCCGCAGCCGGGCCTGCTCAAGGTCGAGCATCGGTACGCGTTCCGTTCTCGTCACGTGTGACCTTCCTCTGTTGAAGCTCCGCATGCTGTGAGGGCGTGGGCACGAAGACGTTGTGCAGGGCCGCACTCGATTTGGCATTTTCATCTGCAAGCGAACTGAGCAGCGGCGCGAGACCAGCGAATCCGGTTGATTCTCTTGTGATCCGGTCGAACGGCCAGCGGCGCGTGGCCAGAATCTCGAGGGCTGCCCGGTAGGCGGGATACTCCACGCCGAGTGCACCGGCGATGTGTAATTCCTTATACACCAGCGTGTCTGGTTCAAAGCCGGGCGCGCCGCCTCCGCCGCGGGTGCCAGCAACCACGACCCTGCCGCCAGGCCTGGCAAGGGCGACGGCGTCGGCGAACGCGGAGGGTGCTTTGGCGGTGACATCGATGACCACGTCGGCAAGCTGTCCGCCTGTCTCACGCTGGAGCGCTGTCACTGCATCGTCCTGCGATACGTCGATGGGCAGGTCGACACCGAATGATCTGGCTATGGCCAGTCGCTGATCGTCGCGTGGACCGATGCCGGTCATCGCGACGAAAGCGGCTCCCGCCTCTTTCGCCGCCACCGCCGCGCAGATCCCGCGGATGCCCGGTCCCAGTATCGCTACGATACCCCCCGCCTTGGTGTCGGGAAGAGTTTTCCCCCATTGGATACCGGCCCCGAGAGGGTTGAACAACGTGGCGAGAACGGGGTCCATGTCTTCGGCAATCGGGAGTAGCATCGCGTCCCACGGAAGCTCCACATGGGTGGCGTATCCGCCCCATAACCCGGCGCCGATCTCCACGTCGACGAACCCGAACATGGTGGCGATGCCGTTCACCGCACATCGCCGGTATTCGCCGCGGCGACACTCCGGGCAGTCTCGGCAGGACCGGAACACCTCGACGGCCACGCGCTGGCCGGCCCGGACGCACCAGCGTTCGCTGGCCGCATTGCCGACATGTTCGACGATGCCGACGATTTCGTGACCTGGAACGAATGAGAAGCCGGCAGGCAGGTGTCCGGTGAATTGTTCGTGATCTGTACCGCATAGACCACATGCTTCAACTCGCAGGATCGCACCGCGGTCACCGACGTCGGGGATGGTCATCTGGCGCCGCTCCAGATTCCGCGGTCCGGTCAACACCATGGCCTCGGCGATCATGGAAGCTCGAATCCCGTGGACGACCCTGTGTTTCGGAGGCAAACCGTTCTGCCAACGTACATCTCGCCCGCCATCGCCTCGGCAATCTGCGGATCGTCGCTGCGTGCGACGACTCTTCGCCCGTCGGACAGGTGCGCGATGGTCGGTGTCCATCGAGGTCGCCCGTCTCGGTCGTATTCGACCGTGTACCCGTCCACTGTCGCGCGACCGGTCGCCTCGTCGACGCCTGCGACGGCCAGCCGCGATGAATCGATCGGAGTTTGTTCGTCTGCCGTGTCGATCAGTCGCCACCCGGTTGGTGGAGGGGTGGCCGACCACACACCGACCGAATGTTTCGTCGAATACCAACCGAGGCCGGTGACGACGTCGTCCCCGCGATGGGTGACTTCGCCTACGCCGACCGCCACCGGAGTACGCGCTTCTACCGACAATCGATCACTCGCTCAGGGCCACGGGCTGTTGTGAGACACGAATGCGATGGTGTCATATCTGCAGTCAAGCCACAATGGTGTGCGCCCGCGGCATACTGGCTGTTGTGTCGACGAAGTTGGTGCGATGGGGTGCCGCCGCGCCGTCAGATCGTGATTCCGCTCGCGACCGATTGCTAGATGCTGCCGAGCGGTGCCTAGAGAGTTGCGGCGTGGTAGGCACGACCATGGAGGACATCGGCAGAACAGCGGGTGTCTCCAGGGCAACGGTGTATCGCTACTTCCCTAATCGGGAGGCGGTGATGTCGGGCGTCATCATTCGCGCCGCCGAGCGCTATCTCGATCGCATCAACCCCCGGATCGCGGAGCACACCGATCTGGGCTCCGCTCTCGTCGATTTCGTGGAATACACAGTTGAGGCCGCGCGCCGCGAAGAGATCATCGGATTGTTGTTCGGCAGCGACGAGGAACTCGCCGGCGTTGGCCTCGCGGCGGGGACCTCGACGTCACTCTTCGAACTCGTCACCGAGTTTCTCCGTCCCATCTTCAGGAGACACTGGAGTTACGTAGAACCGGGCGTCTCCGTCGACGACGCCGCCGAGTGGGTTCTCCGCACGATACTGAGCCTGCTGACTGTTCGAGGACCGCGGGAGCGCAGTCGTGACGGGCTCCGGACATTTCTTTCAAGGTTTCTCCTTCCCGCAATCCTGGCGAGCGACCATTGTCGACCGATGTGACAGACAAGGCGTAATGTCTCAACCACAGCTGAGGTAGGAGGCCGGACATGTCTGTGCAGTTCACCGCGTTCAACCAGCAGGTCGCTGAACAACTGCAGAGCGCAGCAGAAACCACGGGCGGGCTGGCCGGTTACCTCGGCTTCCGGCACACTGAATTCACTGCTGGACGGCTCGTCGCGGAGATGGACGCACGCGACGACCTGAAGACGCCTTTCGGCAACTTGCATGGCGGCTGCTTGTCGGCCATGGTCGACCATTGCCTTGGAGTGGTGTTTTATCCCGTGATTCCGATGGGATCCTGGGTCGCGACGACGGAGTTCAAACTGAATTTGCTTCGTCCAGTCTCCAGCGGAACCTGTGTAGCCACGGCTGAGATCATCTCGCTGGGCAGAACCAGCGGTGTGGCACGTATCGACATCTGCAACGACGGCAGAGCGGTGTGTGCGGCGCAGGGCACCGTCACCGTCGTCGCACCGAAGGCCATCTCTTGATGTCTGCAAACAGAGCACATGATTCGTCCGCTCCTGTCGTCGAGCGCGTGCCCACGGTGGATGGGCTCTCGCTGGCGGTCGACTTCTACCGCTGTGACGGACCGCGGGCGGTCGTGTTGCTCCTTCACGGCGGTGGTCAGAGCCGGCACGCCTGGGATGTCACCGCCCAACGATTGCATCAGCGGGGCTACACCGTTGCCGCCTACGACGCAAGGGGACATGGTGACAGCGACTGGGATCCAGACGGACGCTATGACATCGAACGGCTGGGGTCCGACCTGTTGGCCGTGCGCGCGTACGCCGGCTCCGCCCGCCCAGTTGCCGCGATCGGGGCATCGTTGGGCGGTTTGACCATCCTCGGCACGCACTTGCTCGCCCCATCGGAGCTATGGCAGGCCGTCGTCCTGGTTGACATCACTCCGCGAATGCAGATGCACGGCGCCCGCCGAGTCCTATCGTTCATGTCGGCCCATCCCGAAGGTTTCGACAGCCTAGAGTCGGCCGCTGACGTGATCGCCGCCTACAACCCGCACCGCCCTCGCCCCGAAAACGTCGACGGCCTTCAAAAAGTCCTCCGCCGACGTGGAGACGGTCGCTGGGCCTGGCGATGGGATCCGGCGTTTGCGACGTCGAATTTTCAGTTCCTGCAGAGTGATTCAGACGACGGCGCAGAGGAGTTCGAGATGATGAGCGCATTCCTTGTCGATGGCGCGCGACAGGTGTCCGCGCCGGCGCTGCTGGTCCGCGGCCTGCTGTCGGACATAGTCTCCGAAGAGACAGTGAAGGATTTCCTCACCTTGGTTCCCCACGCGCAAACCGTTGACGTGTCGGGCGCGGGCCACATGGTTGCTGGCGACAACAACGACGCATTCTCGACGGCGGTCGTCGACTTTCTCGACCGTACCGTTTGACGCCAGTCGTCGGGCTGCGCGGGAGATCCCAGTTCGCCACCTATTCTGCTCGTATGCCAACTGATTCGGCGCGGATGTCGTTTCGCCGACATATCCGCGAGCAGGTCTTGAGGGCGACACGGGAACTCACCATTGAGAAGGGCTGGGAACAAGTCCGAGTGAGTGAGGTCGCCGAACTTGTCGGCGTCTCCCGACCGACGCTATACAAGGAGTTCGGCGATAAGCAGGGACTTGGTGACGCGCTCGTGGTGGCCGAGGGTCAGCGCTTCCTGGAGGGTATCCACGCCATCCTCGCCGAACACACCGGCGACGTTCAGGGCGGCATCACCGCAGCGGTGCGGTTCACCCTGCGTGAAGCAGAAGCCAGTCCGCTCCTGAAGTCGGTGCTGACGTCCAGCCACTCAGGGGATGATCGCGCCGGTGCGCCGACGACGGGCGTTCTTCCTCTCCTGCCGACATCGGCGTCCCTGCTCCAGCTCTCCTCCGCGGCTTTGGTCGCGTGGTTTCACGACCACTTCGCCGATCTCGACTCCGAAGACGTCGAGGAGGTCGCAGACGTTCTGGTGCGGCTCACCGTGAGTCACGTCGTCCTTCCCTCCGCGGACATCGCCACCACGGGTGCGCGGATCTCGCGGGTGGCGCTCCGCTACCTCGGCGTTGGCTATAGATAGCTGTGACTTGAGCGGTCTTAGCCTCGATCCACTGACAATGGACTGTTTGTCGGGGTGTCGGGATAAGGAAAGTGCGTTCTGAGCTGGGAAGATTGATATTGTTCAGGCAACAATCGGTCCAGTTCGAGAACGGCACTTCCGGCGCGAGTGTCCCACACGTTCACCCCGCGGTCCGATGTGTTCGATGAGGACATCTGGTGTCGTGCGCGGGCCTGGTGCCGGTGATGGCGCTGGCTGAGCAGGCAGGCCTATCGGAGTTGTTGGCCAACAAGATTCACATCGCAGCTCCCAGGGTCAAGTCGAGGTCGGCCAATCCGGCTCCGAAACTGGCCACCCTGATCGCGAGCATGTACGCGGGCGCGGATTACATCGATGATGTCGACCTGGTCCGCGCGGCGATGTCCCAGGAGCGGTGTAAAAGAGGCGTCACGTAGGCTCCCTGTTTTGCGTTGGTGATTTTATGCGATCGCTGACGAATTGGATGCCGCCACGGCGAGCATGTCTTGGTCTTACTTAGATCGCCTCAATGCTCACTGACGCCGGTTTCGGATCGCTGTTCGAATCCGTTGCAGCAGTTGGAAGTCCCGTCGGTGGCAAGTCGACCGTTGTGTCCGACAGACCGTGCATCCGATCACCCCGGCGCGATGGAAAGGAATCACCGGAATCATCGAGGTTTTAACCCTGTGCTGCTGATGGCTCGTGAATAGATACTCGATCGGACCGCCCACTCCTCGAACGGGAGGACATCTTTGACCACGACCGTGCCCCAAGGCCGTCAACTGCACCTCGCTGGGTTTTTCTCGGCTGGCAACGTGACCCACGCCCACGGTGCGTGGCGTCACGTGGGCGCTACGAATGGCTTTCTCAGCGGCGAGTATTACAAGCGGATCGCTCGGACCTTGGAACGCGGGAAGTTCGATTTGTTGTTTTTGCCGGACGGTTTGGCGATCGAAGACAGTTACGGTGGGGATCTTCAGACCGGCGTCGGCCTGGGCGGTCAAGGCGCGATCGCCCTGGAACCGACCAGTGTTGTTGCAACAATGGCCGCGGCGACCGACAGATTGGGTTTGGGCGCGACGGTTTCCACGACGTACTACCCGCCCTACCACGTCGCGCGGATCTTCGCGACGCTGGACCATCTGTCGGATGGCCGCGTGTCCTGGAATGTCGTGACGTCGCTTAACGACTCGGAGGCACGCAATTTCGGGGTCGACAAGCACCTAGAACACGATATCCGCTACGACCGTGCCGACGAGTTCCTTGAGGTCGTGAAGAAGCTGTGGAACTCCTGGGGCGACGATGCTCTGCTGTTGGACAAGGCGGGCGGGCGGTTTGCCGACCCGAAAAAGGTCCAATACGTTGGGCACCAGGGCAAATGGTTGTCGGTTCGCGGCCCGTTGCAGGTCCCCAGGTCACCGCAGGGCGAGCCGGTTATCCTGCAGGCGGGATTATCACCGCGCGGTCGGCGCTTCGCCGGGCGGTGGGCCGAAGCGGTGTTTAGTATCTCGCCAAATCTGGACATCATGCGTGCGACCTATCAGGACCTCAAGGCGAATGTGGCCGCCGCTGGCCGCGATCCGGACCAGACAAAGGTTTTCACGGCGATCATGCCGGTCCTCGGCGAGACCGCAGCCATCGCCCGAGACCGGCTGGAATACATCAACTCCTTAGCCTCGATTTTTCGTAGGACTTGATGTGGGCCGGGTCTGGTGCTGGATTGTGTTGTCCGGTGGTGGTTTTGCGTGGTGGGCGTGGCCGGTCGGCCCGTGTCGCCGGGTTGGGCGGGCGTCCTTTG
>NZ_CP083985.1:1976971-2108325 GCF_020172665.1 [Mycobacterium] zoologicum
TGTTCACCTGCGAAGTGCCTTCCCGTAGGAATGGTTGAACCGTAGACAAGTCCAATTATCCCTTGCAGGACAGGCACTTTCGCCTATCTACACGCCCCTACCGGCAGCAATCCACGAAAAATCCGGGTTAGTGCACCCCGAGGTCGGTCTGTCGACCCTGTCGAGTCATAGCGGGATTGATCTCTCGGCGTATCCGTTGGACACCAAGTACGCCGATATCGTGGCCGACCTTGGTGACCGGCATGTGCCGACCATGTTGCAGATGTTCTCCGCGACCGCTGGCGGCAGCGACTTGTCGCTCGGGGAACTGGGACGGCGATACGGGACCAACGTCGGGTTCGTGCCGCAGTGGGCGGGAACAGCCGAGCACATCGCCGAGCAACTCGTCAGCCATTTCGAGGCTGGTGCCGCAGACGGGTTCATCATCTCTGCGGCCTATCTGCCCGGCGTCTACGACGAGTTCGTTGATCAGGTGGTGCCGTTGCTGCAGGAGCGCGGAGTGTTCCGCACCGAGTACGAGGGAACTACCTTGCGCGAGCATCTCGGGTTGAGCCGCCCCACCGGTAGGAGCGTGCAATGACCACGACTCCGGTCGAGCGTGATGTCCTGGCCTACAGTAACTGCCCGGTTCCCAATGCGCTGCTGACCGCCTTGGAAGCGGGTTTGTTGGCGCAGGAGGGTATCGCCCTGGAGGTGCTGAGCGGCGCCCAGGGCGCTTTACACTTCACCTACGACCATCCCGCCTACACCAGGTTCGGTGGGGAGATCCCGCCGTTAGTCAGCGAGGGGCTGCGGGCACCCAGGCGTACCCGCCTGCTGGGCGTCACCCGCTTCGCCGGGCCTCAGGGCTTTTACGTGTGCGCGGACAGTCCGGTGCGGTCGCCCGCCGAGTTGGCGGGCCGCCGGGTCGGGGTCTCGGCGGCGGCGATTCGCATCTTGCGCCGCGAGCTGGGTGACTATCGCCAGCTCGACCCGTGGCGGCAGACATTGATCGCCCTGGGCACCTGGGAGGCTCGTGGCCTGCTGTCCACGCTGGAGCGCGGCGGTGTGAAACTGGGCGATGTCGACCTGGTCGCCATCGAGACTCCCGGCGTGGATCTGCCCGCGGACCGGTTGAACACCGCCACCAGCGTCAAGGGCGCCGATCTGTTCCCCGCGGTGGCCCACCACCAAGCCGGCGTCCTCGACGCCGGCACAGTCGACGCGCTGTTCAGCTGGTTGCCGTGGGCTGCCGAACTGGAAGACCTCTACGGCGCTCGTGTACTGGCCGACCTCAGCGGCGACCAACGCAACCTATACGCCAGCGTCTGGACGGTCAGCGCGCAGATAGTCGAGACCCACCCCGATCTGGTGCAGCGGCTCGTCGACGCCGCGGTGCGCGCTGGCCAGTGGTCCCGTCACCACCACGACGAGGTGGTGACAATCCATGCCGCCAACCTCGGCGTGGCGCCCGCGGCGATCGACCGAGGATTCGGCCCCGACTTCGCTGAGCACCTCGTGCCACGCCTGGACGAATCCGCCATCAACCTGCTGGACCAGACACAGCGGTTCCTCCTCGACAACGACCTGATCGATCACCCGGTCGATCTTGAGCAATGGGCCGCACCGGAGTTCTTAGCCGCAAGCCTGAACCGATCGACACCAGGAAACGGATCATGACACTGACGACCAACACCGCGAAGCCCCGGCCAGCCGACCTCGCCGACCCCGTTGCCGTAGCGCGTGATCTGGCCCGGACATGGCAGGACGGCCTCATCGAGCGCGACCGTGCCGGCGGATCGGCCACCACCGAACGCGAGGACCTGCGCGCCAGCGGCCTACTGTCGCTGGCAGTTCCGCAACGGTTCGGGGGATGGGGTGCTGACTGGCCCACCATCTTCGAGGTGATCCGCGAGATCGCCAAAGTAGACGGCTCCTTGGGTCATCTGTTCGGGTACCACACCGTGTGCATCGCGTTCATCGAGCTCTTGGGGTCGAGCGAACAGACGGAGCACGTCTACCGCCAGGTGGCGCAACACAACTGGTGGGCCGGCAACGCATCCAGCGAGAACAACAGCCACGTGCTGGACTGGAAGGTCCGTGCCACACCCCACGAAGACGGAAGCTACCGATTTGAGGGCACCAAGCACTTCACCAGCGGCGCCACGGATTCAGACCTGCTGCTCGTCTTTGGAGTAGTTCAAGACGCGTCAGCGCTGCAGGGATCGATCATCACCGCGGTGATCCCGACCGACCGAGCCGGCGTCACAGTCAACGACGACTGGGACGCCCTGGGCATGCGTCGCACCGACAGTGGCACCGTGGAGTTTCACGACGTGGAGGTGCGCGCTGACGAGGTTCTCGGGGGCCCCAACGCCATCATCAATGACTTCTTCCAGTTCCAGCCCGCCAGCCTGTTCGGGCCACTGGTCCAGCTGAGCTTCGCCAACGTCTACCTTGGGATCGCGCAGGGGGCGCTCGACGCCGCGCGCGACTACACCCGAACCCAAGCCCGCCCGTGGACACCAGCCGGTGTCACACAGGCGGTCGAGGATCCCTACGTCGTGCGCGCCTACGGCGAAATGGGCATTGCCTACCAAGGCGCGGACGCCGCCGCGCGAGACGCCGCGCGACTGTTGCAAACCGTCTGGGACAAAGGCCGACAACTGACCGCCGAGGATCGCGGTGAGCTCATGGTCTGCGTGTCCGGCGTTAAGGCGTTGACCTCACAGGTCGCCCTCGACATCACCAGCCGCATCTTCGAGGTCATCGGAGCCCGCGGCACACACCCCCGGTACGGATTCGACCGATTCTGGAGAAACATCCGCACCCATACCCTGCACGACCCGGTCTCCTACAAGATCGCCGAAGTCGGCAACTACATACTCAACGGCCGCTACCCGGTGCCCGGCTTCACGTCATAGCCACGCTCGGGTGGGGAGAAGTCTCGCTCCCCACCCGAAACGAATTGTCGGCCTGTGACAATCGATTCTATGCGGTGGCAGCTGAATCGGTTGGCGCCACGCCGGTTTCGGCGTGAACTCCCGAATTCCGTTGCGGCAGTTTGGCAAGTGGGTCATGCAGCGACCTGCGCAGGTTGGCCAGCAGCCGCAGCCCGGCCGGTGTCATGGTGAACCCTCGCCACCCGGCCGAGGCGCGATCGAGCACCGCCCACACCAGCTTCAGACAGGAAACCTCGCCGGGCAGCCGACCGATGACCTTGACCCGGCGGCGGGTCTCACCGAACGTCCGCTCGATGAAATTGGAGTGCCGCACCCGGGTCCAGTGCTCACGCGGGAACCGCAGGTAGGCCGTCAGCGAGTCACGGTCGCTGAGCAGACACCGCACCGCTGCCGGATAGGAGTCGCGCCAACGCTTTTCGAACACGTCGAGCCGCTTCTGCACATACCCGACCGCGTCGGGGCCGGGCTCGATCGTGTCGGGCACCTCGAAGATCGACCAGTAGTCGGCCTTGACCTCCGCTTGGGCGTTCTTGGGCACCTTGGCCAACACGTTTCTGGCGCGATGCACCAGACACCGCTGCCGCAGCGCCGCGCCCATGGTGCGCTCGACCGCGCCGATCAACCCGGCCGCACCGTCGCTGACCACCAGCAGCGGACACGCCAACCCACGCTCACCGAGCCTGGTCAAGAACCCCTCCCATGCGTCACCGGACTCGCTTGAAGCGGCCTCCAGCCCGACGAACACCGGTTTGCCGTCGGTGTCGATACCCCACGCGGCCAGCACCGGGTCGGCCGACGCGTTGGCGTGGTATTTGAAGTGGCTGCCGTCGAGGAACAGGTAATCCAGCTCGATGTCGTCGAGCCGGCGAGCGCTCCAGGCCTCGAACTGGTCGCGGATGTCTTCGCAGATGCGCGACACCGTCGATTTCGACACCGCGGCGGTCTCGCCGAGCGCCTCGGTCAAGGTGGCCTGCACATCGCGTGTCGACAGTCCGCGCACGAACCCGGCGATCACCAGCGACTCCAGCGCGTTGGTCTTGGTCACCCCCTTACCGAACAACTGGGAGGCGAAGCGCTCGGCGGTGCCGCGCACCTTCGGCCGCTCCAGCGTCACCGGGCCGGCGGTGGTTTTCACCGTGGTCGGGCAGTACCCGTTGCGCATCCCGGCGCGGGCGCCCGCACTGCCTGCGGCCCGCTCATAGCGGTCCCGGCCCAAAAACGCGGTCACCTCGGCCTCGATCGCGGCCTGCAACAGCAACCGGGCGCCGAGCACCGCGACCTGCTCGATCGCACCCGCCAGATCCTCGCCGCCGGCGAACACCTCATCAATTTCTGTCTGCAACCGCTGCGCAGGCGATATCCTCTTCGACACGGACGTGGGTTCCTTCCTTCAGACTTGCTGGTCTTCGAGGGAACCTACGTCCGAACCCTTTTACACCGCTGGAGGGACACAACCGTCCGCGCTGGCGGCATAAAAACCCTTTTTCCGCCGGGTGTATCCCCCGTCAACGATGGGAACGCTGTTGCGGGAGTTCACTTTCGGTTATGCCCGCCAATTGGATTCGGTGCTGGCCGAGCATCTGGCCGGCTTGTGTGACCGGGTGAATCTGCTGCCCGGCGCGCAGGCTCGGGCCTTCATCGAACACCCGGGGAGAGGCGACGCTGCAGAAAGACGCCGCAAAGGTCGGGATCTCCGGACCCGCCGGGACAGCTCAATGTGGTGAGAGCCGAAACTCGCTCGGAGAGCGGCCGGTCCATCGCTTGAAGGCGTGTGAGAAGTTGGCGAGGTCGCTGTATCCGAGATCCGTGGCGATCTCACTCACCGATAGGGATCGGTCGAGTAGCTGCAGCATCGCGCGCTCGCGCAGGAATGCTTGGCGCAACTCGCGAAAGGTGGTCTCCTCTTCGGAGAGGCGCCGCTTGAGTGTGCTGGTGGACATCGACAGCTCATGTGCGAACCAATGTTTACTTCGGCGTCCGGGCTCCTTCTGCAGCAGCCGTCTCACCTTCTCCGAGAACGACGTGGTTTCGCTCCGCTGGTCGAGAGTTCGCTGCAGATCGACGATGGCGAGTCGGTATGCGACGGGATCGGAGAACCGGCACACCTCGTTGAGCGTGTCCGCGGGAACATGGAGGAAGGACATCGGAGCGTCGAAGAACAGGCGCCCGGCGGTAAGGTCGTCCTCGCGATCTTTCAAGGCGGCGGGCGCTGGCCAACTCAAGTGGAGTGTGAGGGTCGGCGCCGCACGGACGAGCATGTCCAGCAGTCGCAACAACGCCAACCCGGCGTACGTGACGGCGAGGCAGTCCAGGGCACGATCGCTGGTGTGTCCCCAGAGCCCGACGGTGAGGCCTTGGTCATCTGGATGAAACTGTGCTTTGACAGCCGTCGTGATCAACGGCAGATAAGTCAGCAGCTCTACGATCTCGGCCACTGAGCCCGCGCTGACCAGCGGAACACTCAGCGGGCCGAAGGACGTCAACTGTGCCTGTTCGGCTAACGCAAATCCGAGCAGCGTTGCCTGATCGATGTCTAGACCGGGGTACGCCTCACGAAACCACCGTAACGGGGCCTGGATATCACGCTGAATCAGCGTCGCCTCGTCGGTTCCTTCGCGAGCCATGATGTTGCGAAGCCGCGCGACGGCGTCTGGGTCAAACGCCGGGCTCTCGAGCATTTGCACGAATGCGAGTGGGGGCACACCCGCGTCATTGGGGTTCACTGACCATGGCCCCTTTGAGCCGAAATCACAAGTTTCTGACTCCGGCGAACATAGCCGCAGCGCTCATCTGGCGCAAGACTTGTGTCAAGTAACTGAGGACACGCAAGGAGCCTGGCTATGGCAGTTGTCACATTTGTCTCCCACGGCGGCGAGAAGTATGAGGCGCCTCTCGAGGAAGGTCAGTCACTGATGCGGGTCGCGACCAACAATGCGGTGCCCGGCATCGACGGCGACTGCGGAGGCGAAGCCGCGTGCGGCACCTGCCATGTGATCGTCGATCCGCAATGGTCCGATCGGGTCGGCCTCTCCGGGGCCAATGAAGAGGAGATGCTCGCGATGAACCCCGAGCGTCAGCCGACCTCCCGGCTGTCCTGCCAGATGCAGGTCTCTGAGGCGTGGGACGGTTTGATCGTCCATCTGCCCGAGTTCCAACTGTGATGACGAAAGAGAGGTGAGACGTGAGCAATATTCGCGAGGCAGTCACTGCCAAGGCTCAGGCAACAATTCCGATGGACCGAATAATCCAGGGCGCCCACCTCTACGACAGAACGCGGCGCTGGGTCACCGGCACCAACGGTGAAAAAATCTTCATCGAGCGACCGATCCCGCCGGCTGACGAGGTTGAACTGACCGACATCGACCTTAGCAATCCTTTCCTCTATCGTCAGGGTCGCTGGAAGTCCTATTACGAGCGCCTACGCAACGAGGCTCCCGTGCACTATCAGGCCCACAGCGCGTTCGGCCCGTTCTGGTCGGTGACGCGGCATGCCGACATCGTGGCCGTCGACAAGAACCACGAGGTCTTCTCCTCCGAGCCGTTCATCGTCATCGGGAGCCCGCCGCGCTTCCTCGACATTGCGATGTTCATCGCGATGGACCCCCCAAAACACGACCGGCAACGGCAGGCTGTCCAGGGTGTGGTCGCACCGAAGAACCTGCGTGAGATGGAGGGCCTCATCCGCGAGCGGGTGGTAGACGTGCTCGACGCTCTGCCGCTTGGCGAACCGTTCAACTGGGTGCAGCACGTCTCGATCGAGCTAACCGCGCGCATGCTGGCCACGCTGCTGGACTTCCCGTTCGAGCAGCGGCGCAAGCTCGTCCAATGGTCCGATCTCGCCACCTCCATGGAGCAAGCCAACGGTGGGCCCTCGGACAACGACGAGATATTTCGCGGCATGGTCGATATGGCTAGAGGTCTCAGCGCTCACTGGCGGGACAAGGCAGCCCGGACAGCTGCCGGAGAGCTGCCCGGCTTCGATCTGATCACCATGTTGCAGAGCGACGAGAGCACCAAGGACCTGATCGATCGCCCGATGGAGTTCTTGGGCAACTTGGTATTGCTGATCGTGGGTGGCAACGATACGACCCGCAATTCCATGAGCGGTGGTGTTCTGGCGCTGAACGAGTTCCCTGACCAGTTTGAGAAGCTGAAGGCGAACCCCGAGCTGATCCCCAACATGGTCTCGGAGATCATCCGGTGGCAAACCCCGCTCGCGCATATGCGCCGGATCGCCAAGGCCGACACTGTGCTCAACGGGCAGTTCATCCGCAAGGGCGACAAGGTCCTGATGTGGTACGCCTCGGGCAACCGCGACGAGCGCGTGTTCGATCGGCCCGATGACCTGATTATCGATCGGGCCAACGCCCGTAACCACATCTCCTTCGGTTTCGGCGTGCACCGCTGTATGGGTAACCGGCTGGCCGAGATGCAGTTGCGGATCCTGTGGGAGGAGCTGCTTCCGCGGTTCGAGAACATCGAGGTCGTCGGTGAGCCCGAGTACGTGCAGTCCAACTTCGTGAGGGGGATCAGTAAGCTGATGGTCCGCCTCACCCCGAAAGGTGGCGCATGACCGTGCAGCGAGCGGTCATCGCGGGGGCCAGCCACGCGGGCACCCAGCTCGCCGCCAGTCTTCGCCGAGAAGGGTGGGACGGCGAAATCGTCCTCGTCGGCGATGAGTCGGCGTTGCCCTACCAGCGGCCCCCGCTGTCCAAGTCGTACCTGGCCGACAAATGCGAACTGGCCGAACTCGCGATCCGCAACTCGGATTTCTACGCCAAGCAGCGGATCCGACTCCTGGATGCGACGGTGGCGGCGGTCGACCGCTCGGCTGGTCATGTCGTGCTGAGTACCGGCGACGCACTGCCCTACGACAAGCTCGCGCTGTGCACTGGCGCCCGGCCTCGTCGGCTCCCCACCCCGGGAGCGGACCTGGCCGGAGTCTTCTACCTACGCACCGCCGCGGACGGCGAGATGATCCGAGAGGCCGCCGGACCCGGGCGTCGGGCGGTGATCGTCGGCGGCGGCTACATCGGACTGGAGACAGCCGCCTCGTTGCGTGCACTGGGTCTGGAGGTCACCCTGCTCGAGGCGACCGGGCGCGTCCTTGAACGGGTCACCGCCCCGGAGGTATCGGAGTTCTTCGACCGGATCCACCGGGAGGAGGGCGTCAACATCCGGACGGGCACGCTGGTCGAGGCTCTGTCCGGCGACGGCAGGGTCCGCGAAGTAATCCTGGCCGGTGGCGAATCAATTCCCGCCGACCTCGTCATTGTCGGCATCGGCGTGGAGCCGAACACCGAGCTCGCCGCCACCGCGGGCCTGGTCGTCGACAACGGCGTCGTGATCGACGATCAGGCCCGGACTAGCGACCCCGACATCGTGGCCGCCGGGGACTGCGCCAGCCACGACATGGCCCGTTACGGCCGTCGCATCCGCCTGGAGTCCGTGCCGAGCGCGGCCGAGCAGGCCAAGGTCGCCGCCGCGACCGTCTGTGGGAAGTCCAAGAAGATAGCGGCCCTTCCATGGTTCTGGTCAGATCAATACGACCTCAAGCTCCAGATCGCCGGTCTCAACACCGGGTACGACGAGGTCGTCCTCAGCGGCGACCCGACCCGGGAGCGCGACTTCACCTGCTTCTACCTCCGTGCCGGCGAGCTTCTTGCCGCCGACTGCATCAACCGTCCCCGCGACTTCATGTTCAGCAAGCGGGTCATCACGCAGCAAGTCGCCGTCGAACGGGCCGAACTGGTGCTCGCCGGCTCGGACTGAGGTGCCGGCGGTGCGTAGGCGGTGGGAACGACGACGGCGGATGCGACGCGTGTCTTGGAGAGGTACTTCAGTGACAATTGCCATCCAGCCCCGCTGGCAAAGGAACGCTAGCGGCTGCCCGGCGGTCGCCTTGGCGCAGCGCATCAGGACCTAGTGGGGTTTCCCAACGAGCATGACGATTCTTTCCGGAGGAGCAGCGTCAGAAGTCGGTGCCTGTTCTGTTCTGTTCTGTTCTGACAATGAGGTTAGTTGAGGTTGACGGTGGCGGCATTTAGGGACGAGGACGAGGTCTATGCCTTCCTGGGCGGGATCTTTCGGCGGGGTTTGGAGAAGGAGGGTCTGGCGGACAAGCTCGCGAATTCGGGTGTGGTGTTGCGGGTGCATTACACAGATCCGGATGCGGTTGTGACGGTGGACATGCCGAACAAGGTGGTGGAGACCGGAGCGGCCAGTACCGCGGTGCCCAACGTGGAGTTGTTCATGTCGGCAGACACGGGGAACAAGTTCTGGTTGGGGAAGGTGAACTTGACGATGGCGATGGCCAAGGGAACGGTACGTGCGAAAGGTCCGGTGCCGAAGTTGATCAAGTTGATCCCGCAGGCCAAGAACCTGTTCCCCGAGTACCGGTTGATGCTGGAGAGCCAGAATCGGCAGGACCTCATCGATGCGTGACCCTCGCCTCACCGCGGGCTGTAGGGCGGGTGTGCGATGAGGAGCACGATGCAGGACGTTGCGTTGACTGTGCCCGCGATCGTGGCCCATGCTTCGGCAGTCCATGGCGATCGCGAGGTGCTGACTGCGCGCGGACCCCGGCAGATCTCTGGGGTGTCCTATCGCGAGGTGGGTGAGCGTGCGGCACGGTTGGCAAATGCTTTGCGCCAGATCGGCATCCGTGGAGATGAGCGTGTCGCGACGCTGCAATGGAGCAACCAGGAGCATCTGGACTGTTACGCGGCGGTGCCGTCGATGGGCGCGGTGCTGCATACGTTGAACCTGCGGCTGCCGCCGGAACAGCTGACGTGGATCGCCAATCATGCCGAGGATCGGGTGATCATCGTCGACAGTACGGTGCTTGCCCTTTTGGCGGCGGCGTTGCCGTCGATGACCTCGGTGCGCACGGTGCTAGTGACCGGAACCGGCGATCTTGCCGCGGTCGAGGGGTGCGGAAAGGACGTCCTACGGTACGACGATGTGGTGGCCGCCCAGTCGAGTACGTTCGAGTGGCCCGATGTCGATGAGCGGTCGGCTGCAGCGATGTGCTATACGAGCGGTACCACCGGGCACCCGAAAGGTGTTGTCTACAGCCATCGTTCGACGTGGTTGCACTCTCAGGCGGCGTGCACCTCGAATGCCTTGGGCATCGGTCATGACGACACGGTGTTGGCGATCGTTCCGATGTTCCACGCCAACGCGTGGGGGTTGCCGTATGCGGCGATGATGGCCGGCGCGCAGCTTCTGCTGCCTGACCGTTTCCTGCAGGCGGGGCCTTTGGTGGAGATGATCGAGGCGGTGCGGCCGACGATGGCGGGGGCGGTGCCGACAATCTGGACCGATGTTCTGCATTACTTGCGCGACAATCCTGGCCATGACGTGAGTTCGCTGAAGATGGTGGCCTGCGGTGGTTCGGCGGTTCCGCGGTCGTTGATGACCGCCTATGACGAGCTGGGCATCCGCATTGTGCAGGCTTGGGGGATGACTGAGACTTCCCCGCTGGCCTCGGTCGCTCTGCCGCGGAGTTCTGATACCCCGGAGAGGTCGCTTCACCTGCGCGCAACCCAAGGCCGGGTGGTGGCCGGTGTGCAGGCCCGCATCGTCGATGACAGCGGTGCAGAACAACCGTGGGACGGAAAATCGGTGGGGGAGATTCAAGTCCGCGGCCCGTGGATCACTCAGTCGTATTACGAGAATGACAGTCCGGCGGCGTCGCCGGACGGGTGGTTGCGTACCGGGGACGTCGGGACGATCAGCGCGGACGCGCTCATCGCGCTGACCGACCGCTCCAAGGATGTCATCAAGTCCGGGGGCGAATGGATCTCCTCGGTGGAATTGGAGAACGAGTTGGCCGCTCACCCTGCGGTGCGCACCGCCACGGTGATTGGAGTGCCCGACGACAAGTGGCAGGAACGGCCGCTGGCGGTGGTCGTCCTGGCTGCCGACCGCACCGCCACCGCGGCGGAGCTGACCGAATTTCTGCGTGCGCGGGTGGCCAAGTGGTGGCTACCGGAACGGTGGGCGTTCGTCACCGACATTCCGCTGACTTCCACTGGCAAGTTCGACAAGAAGAAGCTGCGCCGCCAGTTCGCCGACGGTGACCTCATCATCGAGACGCTGGCGTGAATCATCAATCCACTGCGACCGAAACACTGACGTTAAGGAGACACACATGAAGACACGTGCTGCAGTGCTGTGGGGCCTAGGAGAAAAGTGGGAAGTCGAGGACATCGAGTTGGATCCTCCCGGCCCCGATGAAGTGCTCGTCCAGCTGACCGCGACCGGGTTGTGCCATTCCGACGAACACCTCGTGACCGGCGACCTGCCCATTCCGCTGCCCGTCGTCGGTGGCCACGAGGGTGCCGGCACCGTGGTCGAAGTGGGTGCGGGTGTCGAGAACGTCGCCGAGGGCGATTCGGTGATCCTGACGTTCCTGCCGTCGTGCGGGCACTGTTCCTATTGCGCGCGGGGGATGGGGAACATGTGCGACTTGGGTGCCGCGCTCATGATGGGACCCCAGATCGACGGCACTTACCGTTTCCATGCCAGGGGTGAGGACGTCGGCCAGATGTGCCTGCTGGGCACGTTCTCGGAATACACCGTGGTCCCCAAGGCGTCTCTGGTCAAAATCGACCAGGGGACACCGCTGGACAAGGCGGCGTTGATCGGGTGTGGTGTGACGACCGGGTACGGGTCGGCGGTGCGCACCGGTGAGGTGCGTGCCGGGGATACCGTGGCGGTGATCGGAGCCGGTGGCATCGGCATGAATGCGATTCAGGGTGCCCGCATCGCGGGCGCGTTGAACATCGTGGCTGTCGATCCGGTGGCGTTCAAGCGTGAACAAGCCGGCGGTTTCGGTGCGACGCATGCCGTTGCCACGATCGACGAGGCCTGGTCACTGATCAGTGACATCACCCGCGGCAAACTCGCCGATGTCTGCGTCTTGACCACCGATGTCGCCGAAGGGTCCTACATCGGCGAGGCGCTGTCCTTGGTCGGTAAACGCGGCCGTGTGGTCGTTACCGCGATCGGGCACCCCGAAGACACCTCGATGTCGGGTTCACTGCTGGAATTGACGCTGTATGAAAAGCAGATCCGCGGCGCTCTGTACGGTTCTTCGAACGCCGCCCACGACATCCCGCGGCTCGTCGAGCTCTACAACGCCGGACACCTCAAGCTGGATGAGCTGATCACCCGTGAGTACACCCTCGATCAGATCAACGAAGGCTACGCGGATATGCGATCGGGCCGCAACATCCGAGGACTCATCCGATTCTGATAAAGCAGCCGAAGCGCGGGAGCGCGACCACGGGAGCAAGCGAGCTGAGTACAACGGTTGAGTGCTGCGCGTCTGTGGCTCTTACCGTTGACGTGTTGATGCAGGACTAGCGATCGAAAGTCAATGTGCCCCATCGCCATAGGCTGTCGAGATGCGCGGCTGAGGTTGGCTGCGGTCACGCGTGTTGGTGTTGGCACCTACTGTCAGCCGGGAAGCCGTGATGAAACGTAGCTTTTGACGAGTCTCAACAGTGCTACTGACAAGGAAGGAAGCGGCGATGACGAGGATTCAAGTTCCCTATCCCCATAGGAGGGGAGGGCACTGTGGTTCCGGTGCGCTTCGTGACCTTACTGAATGGGCCCAACTCGGATGGGGGACAGAAGCACTCAGTGAAGGATTGGTCTTCACCCTCGGCGGAGTCTTGGACTTCTCGTACGTCCGCTCTACGCAGTTGTTCCCCCAGGTGTACCTGGTAGGACGAGGAAGCGACCTGGAACAGGATTACCTCTCCCGGGTTGGCGCAAAGTTCGTCGTGCGATCGACCGATGACCCGGACGTGGGATGGGCATTTGTGACCGACGAAATCGACAAAGGTCGACCCGTCATGGTCTGGGCTGACATCGGCGAACTTCCTTACCTGCGCGTCCGATTGCACATGAGCCGTCACGACATTGTCATCACCGGATACGATGACGAACAACGGGTCGCCTATGTGGTCGATAATGACCGCGAGACAACCCAGACGGTGGCCTACGACGACCTACGCCGGGCGCGGTCCTCGGTCGGGTTTCCCACACCTACCCGGCACACCACATATCACGTCGACTGGCCAGAGCGAGTGCCAGACCTTGGGCCGATCGCGGCCGCTGCACTCGCCGCGAGCGCAGCGTTCATGCGCGGCGGTGCCGTAGGTGCGCCGCTACTGCGCATCGAGGCAGCTGAAGTCGAATCTTCCGGTTTGAAGGGTGTGCAGGACTTCGCCGATGACGTAGGGCATTGGCCAACGCTGTTCGATGACGATGCCCTGACCGCGGCATTGTTCGGGCTCGGGGCGTTCATCGAGAAAGCCGGTACCGGCGGCGGGCTCTTTCGTACGCTGCAGGCAGACGGTTGCCAGAACATCGCCGATCTCCTAGATGACGCCGCCACTGCCGAAGCGGCTGCCGCGGCCCGACATGCTTCCAAAGCGTGGTCTACGCTTGCGGCCGCAGCCACGGATGCCGGCACATCGCTACGGAGTCGTAGTCTAGCTGCGGCCAAAGTCGCCGCGACGATCCCGGACGCCGAAACGCGCCTCGTCGAAGCCCTCGAAACGGCCAGTCGATCCGTTGGCACTGTCGATACCGGCATCGAAGCTCATCTGAAAGGCTATCTGTGAGTGGCACTTCAAATCAATCGAGTTTCCTGAAGACTACTGGTTTCTCGATTGGCAGCATGACGATGTTCAGCGCTTCGCCCAGAACGCGGTCGGTGACGTTCGTGACCCTTGTGCAGAAGGCGAGGTTGACCGTCACCGCTGTGGGGGACAGGATTTGGTATGACCCCTATAGCACCGACGACGACCCCGAGCATTATCGGGCGAGCTATGCGGCGACAGCGTCGAGGGCGTATTGCGGGGCAGGACCAAATGGCTGATAGTGACGGAACTGGAAGGTGTACCGCAGCGATGATCTCGGCGGGCTAACGAGTCCTTTACATACTGTCTTCGGGCGATCAGCCCAGCCGACGTCGGCGCAGTTCTTCAGTCGCATGGTGGTCCATGCACTGCGTGGTCCTATTTAGGAGGATTTCGTCATCGACGAGCAAGCGGAAGAAGATTCGGCCATCGCGTGGTGGCATAACTTTCAGAATCGTGTTATCGCCGCCGACGGCGACTACCTCGATGCGCACCATCCGTGGTGCCTTGGTTGCGGCACAGACAATCCGCACGGTCATCGCCTGCGAGCGCGTCGGCGTGGCGACGGGGTGGGCGCCAGGCATATCTTCGACGGCCGACATCGCGGCGCACCCGGGATCGCACATGGCGGCGCAGTCATGACGGTTCTTGACGACACGGTGGGCATGCTGCTCTACGTCGTCGGTGAGATGGCCGTCACCCGTAAGCTCGACACCGAGTTCTTCGCGCCGGTATTGCTGGGGGTTCCCTACGAGGTCAGCGCGGAGCTCGTGTCCAGAACCGGCCGGAAACTCGAAGTGCGGACAGAATTGCGCGAGGAAGCCACCGGCCAGCTGGTCGCGTCCGCGTCCGGGTTATTCGTCGTCGTCACGCTGGATCACTTCACTAGCTCCATACAGAAGGCGTCGTCAATACGCTGCACTGCGCGACCACCCTGGGAAGGATGACTCAACCCGTAAATCTGCTCATTTTTCAACCGGCGCAGGCTGCTCAGGATTGAACCGGGGCCGACAGGGGGTTTGCTAAGCAAACGCGTACTCGACCACATCGTGGTGTACCAGCCTTCGGTAGCGTGACGCCGCAGCGTGTCGGCGAAAATACCGCCGGTCTCATCTGTTGTGGCCCGCCGGGGAGTTGATATCGACCTGGATGTGCGAAGCGGCCGGGTCAGGTTTCTGGCCGAGGGTATACAGGCCAAGACTGCCGAGAAAACCCGCACAATGCTCGATAAGCACTTCGGTCGATAGGTTTAGTTGTCCGTCTATCCAGCGACGGAGAATCTCGAACAGGCCCCCGACACCGTAGGTAGCGGCGAGATCTGCGACCTGAATCACCTCGCTGGGTATATCGAGATGCAGGCGGGCCTCTCTGAGGACGAGCTCCGCAAATTCGGACATCAGTTCGCTTCGCAGCTGCCGAAGCAGGGGTTCAGCGCCCGATTCGACAAACAATATGCGGGCCATGCTGGGATCGTTCTCGATCATCTGAACCAGGGCCTTTATCGGAGCGTAAGCGAGTTCTTGAGGAGCAACGGTGTCATCCGGTATCGCCTTGGTGATCACGGCTTGGAAGGTGGTGGAGATCTTGGTGAACATCGCACGCAGGAGCGCGTCTCTGTCGCGAAACTGCTGGTAGAAGTACCGGCTCGTCACTCCTGACTCCGTACACACAGCGGTCACGGTGCACGCGGCGGCTCCCTGCTTGCCCATGAGCGCGACCGCGGCGTCAATCAGCAGTGCGCGGCGCTGCGCATCGCGTTGAGTTGCGGACAGCCCGCCATAAACACGTGCTGGACTCATGCCCTACATTCTGGCAGTCTCATGTGACAAGGCCTAAAGTCAGATCACGCAACGGAGGAAGGACCCCGTCAAGATGCCGGAAGATCGAGCCTCGACCAAGAGCCGTGTATTGCCAAAACCCCGGCGCGTTCGTTTCCCCATGCCCACCTCCACGAAGCGGCGACACTTCGTGGATGGCGACCTGGTGATGAGCCATTTCATCTCGGTGCTTTCTGCGACCTTCCCGGAAGGGGAAGACTTCTTCATCCGCTCGGTCAAGTATTTCCAGAGTTCCATCGACGATCCCCAATTGCTGACAGCGGTCAAGGGTTTCATCGGGCAAGAGGCCACACACCGACACCAGCATCGGCTCCTCAACGAACGGCTCCAGGCCATGGGTTATCCGACCGCGCGGATCGACCGCCACGTCGCACGCCTGATCAAGCGATTGGAGCGGCGCTTTTCGCCAGAAATGCGGCTGTCGATGACCTCTGCATTGGAGCACTACACCGCGACGCTCGCTGAAATCATTCTCACCAGCGATGACGCGCAGAAGCTCATCGGACAGACAGAGGTTCGACCGATTCTGCTGTGGCATGCGTTCGAGGAGTCGGAGCACAAAGCCGTCGCCTTCGACGCCTATCGGCTGATTGGAGGCACCGAGCGCACCCGCGTACGGGGCATGCGGATCGCCTCTGCAATTCTGTTCGGCGAACTCATTCTGCAGACTGCGCTGTCGATGGCCTCTGACAAGGCCTCGTATAACCCGGTCACGTTGGTGCGTAGCCTACGTCGCTTCAGTCGCACCCCGATGTTCACCGCCGATGCGCTGCAGCGATTCCGTTCGTACAACCGCCCCGGCTTCCACCCTGATGATTGGGACAGCACCGCGGTCCTGGAGCGATGGAGCAAGGAACTGTTCGACCAAGACGGCTCACAGAAGGTCATCGCTCAGCCGGGGTAGCAAAAGTGCGTGAGGAGGGCGACGCAGAAAGACACTGTTTCTGCGTCGTTCCTCCAAACAATCGACAGCGCGCCTGTCGTCACGGATTGGATGCCCGGTGGCGGGTCAAGGCGACAGTCATACAGACAAGTGCAGTCGGCCTCGAAACTCACGGAAAGGTTAAGCCTCAGCCGCTGACGACGTAGCGTTGAGCCAAGGTTTCAGCCAGTCGGCTCGTGTGCGCGACCACTTCCTTTTCGGTCACCGCGAGCAAACCGGAGTGCCAGGCCGTGATGACTTCGACGAACCCCCCCACCGCAACCAAAGTGTCCATACGAAGGGCCGTCTCGTCGGCGTCTTCTCTGAGATGTGGCCGGCTTGCCTCGACGACCAACTGCGTTGCCTCCTGCAGCGCCACAGCGCGGCGATCTTGCAGCGGTGAGCTACCTACATGCTGAGCGAGGAGGATGTGCGCCCGGCCAGGATCGCGTGCGATCCGGTCGACCACGATGGCGATCGCCGCGGTGATGGTTTCGATCGGCGGCCGATCCACACGCTCGTCGAAGAGCGCGGAAACCTCGCCGAGCATGTCATTGCGAACGCCATCCCACGCTGCGACGAGAAGATCCTCGCGCGTCTTGAAGTCCTCGTAGAAGTATCGATCGTTGAGCCCTGTCCGGGCGCACACGCCGCGCATAGTCACTGCGGCCCAACCGCTCTCACTCCAAATCTCGGTCGCAGCCTCGATCAATTGCTGCCGTCGCTCTGCTCGACGCTCAGCACCGGTCCGACCACCCCAGCGCGTGTTTCTCGACCGCACATCAAACATCTTGACAAAACGTCGGGCTCACGACCAAACTGGTGGCATGCGACACCAATGGTGGCTGATGCCCCCAAATCAATGGTCTCCCGCACCGGAAATCAGTGTCGCGATCCGAAAGGCAAGCAGATGAGGTTCTTGCCGTTCGGTAGTTCACCAGGTAGAACCCACCGCGCCCACGCAGTAGTCACAGGCGCAGGGAGCGGTATCGGCCGCGCGTTCGCCGTTGAGCTTGCACGCCGAGGTGGACGTGTTGTGTGTGCGGACAAAGACCCCATCACTGCGAAAGAGTCGGCCGAGTTGGTGAGGCAGGCCGGCGGCGAGGGTTTCGACGTCGTATGCGACGTCACCGACCTTGAGCAGGTCCGTAACCTCGCTGATGCCAGTGAAGACTGGTTTGGCAAGGCGGCGAGCCTGGTGATCAACAACGCCGGAATCGGTGCGGGCGGCAATCGCATCGGCGCTACGTCGGTCGAGGACTGGAACGCTGCGATTTCTGTCAACCTTTGGGGTGTTATCTACGGGTGCGAGACTTTCGTTCCCCGGCTCCGGAGCAACGGCCGTGGCGGAGTGATCAATGTGGCGTCCGCCGCGAGTTTCGGCTCGGCGCCCCGAATGGGGGCATACAACGTGAGTAAGGCCGGAGTGCTCGCTCTGTCCGAGACCTTGGCGGCCGAACTGAGCGGTACTAACGTCAATGTCACAGTGCTTTGCCCCACCTTCGTCAAGACGAACATCGCCAAAAATCCTCAGATTGAGGAGTCGGCGGCGAAACTCGCGACCAACCTGATGAGGTGGACCGGCATTTCGCCGGATCAAGTGGCTCGAACGACCTTGAACGCGCACGATCGCGGACAAATCTATGTAGTGCCCCAACTGGACGCGAAAATTTTGTGGCAACTGAAAAGAGCTTTACCCGGTCAGTTTACGCGGGCGTTGGGGCTGGTGGAGCGCGTGGCCTCATGGAACGATCCAGCCGAACAGAGGGAGCAGTGAAATGGCGTTCGCATATAGCGACATGCTCGAGACGATCAAGAACAAGCAATGGGCTCTCGCCGATATCGATTGGGGCGCCCCTGGTGCGGAGTTGATCACCGACGAACAGCGTCCCAAACTCAAGCAATTCATGTCCGACGTGGTGTGGATTGAGCATGTCGGAGCGCGCGCCTTTGCTGCGATGGCCCCGAAGGCGCCCTTCGAAGCGCTCGGAGACATTTACCGTTACTTTCACGCCGAGGAGCAGCGTCACGCCAACGCCGAACTTGCTCTGATGCGTCGCTGGGGCATGATCGAGGAAGGCGAAAAGCCTGTACCGAATAAGAACATCCGTCTCGTGATCGAGTGGCTAGATCGGTACGCTGAGGCTCTTCCTCTGACTGTCATCGGCGCCGCGATTCCCGCACTGGAGACCGCGCTGGACGGGGCCCTGCTGAAATTTCTCCTTGATGAGGTCGACGACCCAATTTGCGGGGAAGTATTCAATAAGGTCAACAGCGACGAATCGCGGCACCTTGCAGTAGGTTTTCAAGTCCTGAATGACCTCGGCGCCAGTCCCATGCGAATCCATGCAATCCAAACGGTCGGCGCTGTGATGGACCCCCGTATTCTCACTGGCGCGTTGCTGTATATACCGCTTCTCACGCGCATGTTGATGAATCTCAACGCGATGGGGCTATCCGAAGAGAAGCTGTACAACGCGGTGACGCGATATGGCAATGTCGGGGACCGCAGTGAGCACACGCGGAGGGTGCCTGGATATCACATCTTGAAGGCCCACATGTCCTCCTCGATCAAGCGGTCCCAACCCCTTCACTTCGTTTCCCAGCGCTTAGGCAATGCGATCGACATCTTCCCCGTGCAAGTACTCGGGCGACCGCCTTCATGGACGGATGAACTGACCTATGAACCGGTCGCTAAATGACGGACACGGTAACGACTTTGATCGTCGGCGCCGGCTTCGCGGGTATCGGTACGGCGATGAGAATGCTTCAAGCGGGCGTTAACGACTTTGTCATCTTGGAGCGATCACATCGCGTCGGGGGCACCTGGCGTGACAACACTTACCCCGGCGCCGCCTGCGACATTCCGTCATTGCTGTACTCCTACTCGTTCGAGCCGAACCCAGGCTGGACTCGCGCATACTCGGGGAGCGCAGAGATCCTCGCCTATATCGACGCGATTGTCGCGAAATACGATCTTGGGAGGTTCATTCATTTCGGTGCGGACGTGAGTGCACTGGAATTCGACGAGGATGCCGGAGAGTGGGTTGTCGACACGACCGGCGGCAGGCGGTATCGGGGCCGTTCAGTCGTGATGGCTAGCGGACCACTTGCTGACGCCAGTTTCCCGGATATTCGTGGCATCGAGTCGTACGAGGGGAAAAAGATTCACAGTGCTCGGTGGGACCACTCCTATGACATGAGCGGTAAGAGGGTGGCGGTTATCGGGACCGGGGCGAGCGCTGTGCAGATCGTTCCCGAATTGGTCCAGTTGGCGGCGTCGGTCAAGGTGTTTCAGAGGACGCCCGGCTGGGTCCTACCGAGGGTGAATTTCCGGCATCCGGCCTGGGCGCGTTCGACTTTCAAGCGCATGCCGGCAACCGAACAGGCCCTACGAGGTGCGTGGTTTTGGGCGCATGAGGTCATGGCCGTGGGCATGGTTTGGGATACCGCTGCCACATCTGTCATCCAAGCGGCCGCGAAGGCGAATCTGCGTCGGCAGGTGAAGGATACCTGGTTGAGACGTCAGCTAACACCGCAGTTCAGACCTGGGTGCAAACGCATGCTTATGACTAACGACTATTACCCTGCTCTCCAGGCCGATAACTGCAAACTCGTCAGCTGGCCGATCGCCACACTGGCTCCGAACGGAATTCGAACCGCCGACGGCATCGAGCATGAGGTGGACTGCATAGTATTCGCGACAGGCTTCGATGTGTGTAAACGCGGTACGCCATTTCCGATCCTGGGGCGCGACGGGCGAAAACTCGAAGACGCGTGGTCTGAGGGGAGATTTGCCTACAAGAGCGTGAGTGTGGCCGGGTATCCGAATTTGTTCTTCACTTTCGGGCCTAATTCCGGTCCTGGCCACAACTCCGCTCTTCTATATATGGAGGCGGCAATCGATTACATCGTAAAAGCGATCGAGCTCTTGCGCGACCAAGGTAACGGAGTCCATACCCTGGATGTGAAAGAGAATAGCCAAAACGCGTACCACTCCAATATTCAGCGGCGGTTACGACGCACGACATGGAACTCGGGTTGCAGCAGCTGGTATTTAACAGAGGATGGCTATAACGGCACGATGTATCCGGGCTTTGCGACTCAGTTCACCAGGGAACTGTCCCGTCTGGATATGCGGGATTACGATATCACTCGGCGTGACGATGCTGACCTGAAGTTGACACAAACACGCTGAACTGCAGCAGCGGATAGGGTAAACATCAAAGCGCACGTGAGGAAGTAATGGGTTCTGAGTCTGGGCAGCACTACGAAATTGTAATAGTCGGAGCCGGGTTTTCTGGGATTGGTACAGCGATCAGCCTGTTGAAGGCCGGATTTGCGGACTTTCTTATAGTCGATGACGCCGATGGCGTCGGCGGTACATGGCACTGGAATACGTATCCGGGAATAGCGGTCGATATTCCGTCCTATAGTTACCAGTTCTCTTATGAGATGCGAACATCCTGGTCACGTACTTACGCTCACGGGGATGAGTTGAAGGCTTATGCAGAGCGGTGTGTAGAAAAATACGGACTCCAAAATTACATCCGGTTCAACACGACTGTGGACGAAGCCTGTTTCGACGAAGGCGCCGCACTATGGCGGCTGAGCTGCTCCTCTGGTCAGAATCTGACCGCGCGTTTTGTGATAAATTGCTCTGGCGTTCTCAGTCGGCCGAAGTGGCCTGATATTCCAGGAGTGCGCGACTTCGCCGGCGTGACGCTGCATACGGCCAGATGGGACCATACGAAAGATCTCACCGGTAAGCGGGTGGCGGTGATCGGGACTGGGGCATCTGCGGTGCAGCTGATTCCCGAAGTCGCGAAGATCGCATCAAGTCTGACGGTCTTCCAGCGAACGCCGATTTACTGCTTGCCGAAGCCGGATTTCTCCATACCGAGCTGGGCCGCGACAGTGATGCGGTTGGTGCCAGGGGCACAACTGATGACGCGCACTGCGAGTCAGGCGTTCGTCGAGTTCACATTTCCCATCGCAGCTCATTTTCACTCGTTGATCCCTGTGTCGGACCTCATGGAAGAGGCGGCGAAACGCTATATGCGTCGGGCGGTCGACGATCCGGTGACTCGAGACCAACTCATTCCTCGCTATTCGTTGGGTTGTAAGCGACCGAGTTTCCACAATTCCTATCTCGCAACGTACAACCGTCGCAATGTTTCGCTCGAGACCAGCGGCATCACCCATGTCGACCATGCCTCGGTTCACACTGAAGATGGCAAGAGTTATCCGATCGATGTCATGGTCTTGGCCACCGGGTTCAAAGTGATGGAGTCGGGCAATATGCCGACTTATGTGCTGAAGGGACGCGGTGGAGTGGAGCAGTCTGCCTGGTGGGATGAGCACCGCCTCCAAGCCTTCGAGGGTGTGAGCGTCCCAGGGTTCCCGAATCACTTCAATATCTTCGGTCCCTATGGTTACAACGGCTCCTCGTACTTCACACTCATCGAGGCGCAAAGTCGGCATATCGTCCGCTGTCTTCGTCGTGCGCGCACGCTGAAGGCTGATTACGTAGAGGTCAGACAGCAGGCGAACGATCGCTACTTCGGTGACATGGTTAGCCGCCGACATCGACAGGTTTTCTGGCAGCCGAGCTGTTCCAATGCCAACAGTTACTATTTCGACAAACACGGCGATGTTCCGTTGCGTCCGTCAACTACCCTGGAGACTTACTGGCGTAGCCGCACCTTCCGGCTCTCCGATTACCGATTTGAACGTCGCGCAGAATCCGTTGGCGCACGGTGACCAACACTGATGCGGCGGACCGGCGCCCCAGTCTTGCAAGTCATTTCGTGGCAATGACTTCGCGAAACACACTGCGTCCGCTGTCGCAACTCATCCCGTCGAGCGCCCACGGCCTCGCGGTGATGGATCGCGTACTCCGGATGGCGCTTGTGGGATCGCGGCCCCGCCGAAGCGTGGCGGTTCGCACAATAGATACCGAGTTCGCCGGGAATCAGATACGCGGGGATTGGATCACTTCTCCTGCAGTCGATCCACACGCGGTTCCGTTGCTCTACATTCATGGCGGCGCCTACTCCATGTGCTCACCGGCTACCCACCGCGGCCTGCTCGGTGAACTTGCCTCCGCGAGCGGTCGGCCCATCTTTGCGGTGAGGTATCGGCTAGCTCCACGCTATCCCTTTCCCGCTGCCGCCGACGATGCACTGAACGCATACCGCTGGCTCGTCACAGGGCAGCCTTCGGCTTCCGGCGAACGCGGTGTTGCGGTGGCCGGGGACTCGGCGGGCGGCCAGCTCACGATGGCCACCGCCCTTGGCGCACGTAGTGACGGACTGCCGCTGCCGGATTCGATGCTTCTCATGTCTCCGGTCCTGGATCTGACATGTGAACTCGCGAGGGCACGCGAACTTCGCCGCCGTGATCCTTTCGCCTCTGCTCGGTCCGCGGCCCGCGCTCTTGACCTGTACGTGGCTGGTGCAGATCACCGCAATGAGCGAATCAGCGTGCTCGACGCAGACCTCAGGTCCATGCCACCGATCCTGATTCAGGTAGGCGGAAGAGAAATGTTGATCGATGACTCGAGGCATCTTGCCGACCGCCTCCGATCGGCCGGATCAAGCGTTGAGATACAGGTGTACCGGGGACAGATCCACGTGTTCCAAGCCATGTTCCGAATCCTGCCCGAGGCTCGTGAGGCGATCCACCGCGCTGGAAACTTCCTGAAAGCTTCGGCCCACCGGTGAAAGTGTTGGGACCGTGGATGCTCCACTGCCACCGCGCCATCAACTGCTTCTTAGCTGTCTCATGACAGGCGGCTTTGCGAGGGATCCTCGAGGACACGATCCGTCGATAGTGATCATCGGGGCCGGCGTCGCGGGTATCGCCATGGCCCATCAGCTGAAGAGGGACGGATTCACCAACTTCACCATGGTGGAAAAGGCTGCAGACATCGGCGGCGTCTGGCGCGACAACACCTATCCAGGAGCGGCTTGCGACGTGCCGTCAGCGTTGTACTCACTCTCGGACAAGCCCAACACTCGTTGGTCGAGACGTTATGCAGAACAGCCCGAGATACTCCAATATCTTCGCCGACTCGTCCTGGCCGACGGAATGGACCTGCATTTGCGCACGCGGACCGAAGTCGTCGAGATGACCTTCGATGAACAGGCCGGCCGTTGGCGTTTGGTGACCGGATCCAGCGAGACGATCTGGTGCGATGTCGTGATTTCGGCCGTGGGGCAGCTCTCGCGACCTCATACGCCGAATATTGCCGGCGAAGACACCTTCGAGGGGCCGCGTTTTCATTCGGCGCGTTGGGACCATTCGGTATCGCTGCGCGGCAAGGAAGTAGCCGTCATCGGGACAGGCGCAAGCGCGATACAGTTTGTGCCACGGATCGCACACGAGGCACAGCGCGTAACGCTGTATCAGCGCACGGCGCCTTGGATTTTGCCGAAGTGGGACAGCAGGTACGGACGTCTTCACCAACAGCTGATTAAGGTTCTGCCGCTGTGGCTGCGTCTTGAGCGTTTCGCGGTATGGCTGATTTTTGAAGTGCTCGCAGTGACGTTGGTCGACGCGAAGCCCTTGTCACGCATTCTCGGCGCGGTCGCCCGCTACCACCTCCATCGGCAGGTTGCCGATCCAATGCTGCGCCGGCAACTCACGCCATCAGATGCGCCGGGGTGCAAGCGGGTGTTGTTCTCGAATGATTACTACCCCGCGATTGCCAACGGTGAAGTCTCGTTGGTGACCAACGCGGTTGCGAAGCTTTGCGACAAGGGAGTCGTGACCGACGATGGCGTACTCCATCGCGCGGATGTCGTCATTTACGGAACAGGTTTCCGCGCTACCGACTTCCTCGCCCCGATGCGTGTTCGCGGCTGGGGCGGAGTGACTCTGGACGAGGTGTGGGGGACGCAGGCGCACGCATACCTGGGCATTACAGTCCCGATGTTCCCGAATCTCTTTCTCCTCTATGGCCCGAACACGAATGTCGGTTCCGGGTCGATCATTTACATGATCGAGTCTCAGGTCCGCTATGTCGGTGCCCTCATCAAGATTTTGGCGAGTGACCCAGGGCGTACGGTCGACGTCAGGCCAGACATCGAGCAAAGCTACAACACACGATTGAGCCGGCGGCTGCGAAGGTCGGTGTGGGCGCTTTGCGCGAGCTGGTACACGACCTCGAGTGGCGCGATCCCGACGAACTGGCCTGGGCCTACATTTGCCTACCGGATCCTCACCCGCAAACCACGCAGTCACGATTATCTATTCAGGCACGTTGAACGCCTTCAGTTAGACGGCCCGAGTGAGAACCGCGCGAGGCTGCGCAGATGATCCGGGTCGCAGGCGGTGTCTAACATTTCACTGTTAACTGTTCGAATATTGACATTCAGCACATCTATGTAAACTATTACCAGATACCCGTGCAGCAGAGCGCCCAGGAGGCATCGTGGCTAATCAGCTTCTCGCAATCACGCGTCACCCCAAGGAGCGGTTGACGTCTGTCCTGTTGGCGCCCGCCCCCCGCGTCGTCGATGACAAATGGCGACAGTGGAGTCGGGACTGGAGAGTCCGGGAACTTGCGCCGGCCCCCGCCGGATCTGGGCTGAGAGCCGTCCTAGGGGACGCTGGACTCCCGTTGCTGGGGCACACTGTCGACTACATCCGATTTGGTTCAGAATTCAGTCGGGAGCGTTACGAACGTTTGGGCTCGGTGTCGTGGATGGGCGCATTCGGTACCAAAATGGTGGTCATCGCCGGTCCAGACGCAACGCGTGAGGCGTTCACAAGCGAAGCCAAGGCCTTTTCTCAAGATGGCTGGTCCTTCCTGATCGATGCTTTCTTCCATCGCGGGTTGATGCTCATGAGCTTCGACGAACATTTGATGCACCGGCGCATCATGCAGGAGGCGTTCACGCGTCCTCGCCTGACCGGATATGTCGGGCAGGTGGCCCCGTGCGTTCGCGCAGCCGTGCCCGCGTGGCCGACCGGTCCGTCGGTCCGGATCTACCCGTTGTTGAAGAATCTCACCCTCGATATTGCCACGGATGTCTTCATGGGTGGCCGCGGCAAGGACGAGAGCGCTGCTGTCAACGAGGCGTTCGTGTCCACTGTTCGCGCGGCGAGTTCCTTTGTGCGAGTTCCACTCCCGGGCACCAGGTTCCGCGCCGGCGTGCATGGGCGGCGCGTGTTGGAGGACTACTTCTCCCGACACCTGCCGGCCGCGCGTGCAGGCGAGACCGACGATCTATTCGCCGCCCTCTGCCAGGCGACCACAGAAGACGGTGAACGGTTCTCCGACGAGGATGTGATCAACCACATGATCTTTCTCATGATGGCCGCCCATGACACCTCCACGATCACCACCACTGCTGTCACCTACTTCCTCGCTAAACATCCTGAGTGGCAGGAGAAGGCAGCGGCGGAGGCGCGGTCCTTCGGTCACGATTCGCCAGATATCGACGAACTGGAGCGGATGACGGTCCTCGATCTGATCCTCAAAGAAGCTCTGCGTCTGCTGGCGCCCGTTCCGCTGGTGATGCGCAAGACCGTCCGCGATGTCGCCATCGACGGCTATCACATCCCCCGTGAAACCTTGTGCGCAATCACACCCGCCGTAAATCACTTCGACCGCAGAATATGGAGCGACCCGGACCGTTTCGATCCGTCGCGCTTCGATGAGCCCCGGCGCGAGGACCAACAGCACCGATTCGCCTGGGTGCCGTTCGGCGGGGGGGCGCACAAATGCATTGGGATGCAGTTCGGCACACTCGAGGTGAAGGCAATCCTGCACCAGATGTTGCGTACCTACACTTGGACGGTCCCAAACGACTATCACGTGCGTTGGGACAACACCTCGCTGCCCATTCCCGTGGACGGACTGCCTGTGACGTTGCGGCACCGATGAGCGGTGAGAACTCGCCTTACCTGGAGCCCACGGAGTTCCTCGATTGGCAACATGAATCGGTACGCGACTTCGTTGCATCGGCGACCCGCGGCGCGGTCGACGACACCACGAAGGCCATAGCCATCTTCACTGCGGTCCGCGACTCGATTTGGTATGACCCCTACACCGTGACCGATGACCCGCATGCGTATCGCGCCAGCACCATCGCAACTGCAGACCGCGCTTACTGCGTCCCGAAGGCGGTGCTCTTGACGGCGGCCTGCCGAGCAGCAGGCATCCCAGCGCGGCTGGGGTTCGCCGATGTCCGAAACCACCTTCAGACCGAGACATTGCGTGAGCGGATGGGCGGTACCGACGTCTTCGTCTACCACGGATACAGCCTCATGCATCTCTGCGGTGTCTGGGTCAAGGCAACTCCGGCGTTCAATCGCGAGCTATGCGCACGGTTCGGCGTCCCGCCAATTGATTTCGACGGGCGCACAGACGCCCTGCTGCACGGGTTCGCCGGTGACGGCACACAACACATGGAATATCTGAGGGATCGAGGCGCCTTCGACGATCTACCGCTGGCAGAGATCCTGCAAGCGCTCAGAACCCACTACGGGACGCTCATAGGCGATGCGAGTCGCCATCCAGACCTGTTCGCCTGAAGGGCCGATGCGTAATGCACAGCACGATGCAAGACGTCCAGCTCACAATCTCGGCAATTGTCCGCCATGCCGCCTCCATTCACGGAAACAGCGAGGTGATCACCCCCGACGGAATTGGATACCGAAGTATGTCCTACCGTAGCGTCCTGGGGCGAGCGGGCCGACTTGCCAATGCGTTGCGCGGGCTCGGAATAACGGCAGATCAACGGGTGGCCACTTTTCAGTGGAGTAACCAAGAACATCTCGAGGCCTACTGCGCGGTTCCCTCCATGGGCGCGGTGCTGCACACCCTCAACATTCGTTTGGCTCCAGAGCAACTCGCGTACATCGCCAACCATGCCAGCGATCAGATCATCCTGGTGGATGCGTCGGTTGCGCCATTGTTGGCTAGTGCGCTACCAGCGATGGAGTCGGTGCATACGGTCATCGCCACCGGGGGCGGCGACCTCGCTCCGCTGCAGCGATGCGGGAAGACGGTGTTGCGTTACGAGGAGATCCTGGCGCAGCAACCGGAGACTTTCGATTGGCCCGAGATCGATGAGCGTTCCGCCGCGGCCATGTGCTACACCAGCGGGACTACTGGAAATCCCAAAGGTGTTGTCTACAGCCACCGTTCGACCTACCTACATGCACTGACCGCCTGCACGTCGAACGCCCTGGCAGTGAGCGAGGCCGACCGTATCCTGGCCATTGTCCCGATGTTTCACGCCAATGCGTGGGGACTGATCTACGCGGCGTTGATGTCTGGTGCGGACTTGGTATTACCCGATCGCCATCTGCAAGCCGCGCCGCTGGTGTCGATCATCGAAGAGACTCAGCCGACTATCGCCGGTGCAGTGCCGACGATCTGGAACGATGTCGATCGATACCTGGAATCGAATCCCGCCCGGGACATCTCCTCACTTCGGCTGGTTGCCTGCGGGGGATCGGCAGTCCCCGTCTCGCTGATGCGGGCATTCGAAGACAAGTACAACGTGCCTATCGTGCAGGCATGGGGCATGACCGAAACCTCGCCGCTGGCTACCGTCGCACGCGCAGCGCACGGAGTAGGCGAGACCCGTGCGTGGGAGATGCGCGAAAGCCAGGGTCGGCCGATGTGCGGTGTCGAGATCCGGTTGCGTGACGACCACAAGAAGACAGTGCCGTGGGACGGTCGATCAGCGGGTGAAATACAGGCGCGAGGCCCGTGGATCACCGGCGCCTACTTCGGCGACGATGATCCGGACAAGTTCGACGGAGGGTGGCTGCGCACCGGCGACGTCGGCCGGATCGACCCGGACGGGTATCTCACGCTGACCGATCGTGCGAAGGACGTCATCAAGTCAGGTGGAGAATGGATCTCCTCAGTCGAGCTGGAAAACACGCTGATTGGTCACCCGGCGATCTACGAGGCTGCGGTGGTGGCAGTTCCCGACGACAAATGGCAGGAAAGACCGCTCGCCCTGGTCGTGGTTCACCGTGGAGCCGAGGTCGACATCGACCGACTGCGCGCGTTTCTGTTGGACAAGGTCGCCAAGTGGTGGATCCCGGAGCGGTGGAGCTTCGTGTCTGAGATTCCCCGAACAAGCGTCGGGAAATACGACAAGAAGGCCATACGCGCGCGTCACTCCGCCGGCGAGTATCAGATCGAAACGTCCTAAGAAATCAAACCCATTGATATTGAACAGCCGAGAGGGAATCCTGTGACAGCATCAATTTCTCCCTGGATGAGCGCCGAATTGCTCGAGCTTCGTGACCTTGCCGCGAAGTTCTTCTCGACCGAATTGGCCCCACATGCGCAACGTTTCGCAGACCAGCACCAAGTTGACCGAGAATTGTGGCACAAAGCCGGCGAACTAGGCCTGCTCTGCATGTCCATACCCGAAGAATACGGCGGGGGAGGCGGCACATTCGCGCACGAAGCCGTCGTACTCGAAGAGCAAGCCCGAGTCGGGGACAGCTCATGGGGCGCAGGGCTGCACAGCGGAATCGTCGCGCACTACATCCTCCAGTATGCGGCCGAAGAACTACGGAGGCAGTGGCTGCCCAAGATGGCCTCAGGCGAAATGATCGGTGCTATCGCCATGACGGAGCCAGGGACCGGTTCTGATCTGCAGAGTGTCAAGACCAAAGCAATTCTTGACGGTGACGAGTACGTGATCACCGGCGCAAAGACCTTCATCACCAACGGTCAGCAAGCCGACCTGATCATCGTCGTCGCCAAGACAGATCCAAGTCAGGGCGCCGCCGGCATCTCGCTGATCGTCGCCGAAGCCGATCGACCCGGATTCCGGCGCGGCAAGGTCCTCGACAAAATCGGCCAACGCGGACAAGACACCTCCGAGTTGTTCTTCGACGACGTAAGAGTGCCCCGCTCGCACCTCCTGGGCGAGACCGAGGGTCAGGGTTTCATTCAGCTGATGACGCAGCTACCTCAAGAGCGGCTCATCGTCGCGGTTGGGGCGGTCGCGGCGATGGAACTTGCCGTGGAGCAGACACTCAAATACACCCGTGAGCGGGAAGCGTTCGGACGGCCCGTCTTCGGCTTCCAGAACACGAAATTCATCTTGGCCGAAGCTGCAACCGAAACGCGCATCGCACGAGTATTTTTGGACTACTGCATCGACCTACACCTCGCGGGCCAACTCGACGTCCAGACCGTCGCCATGGCGAAATGGTGGACCACTGAGCGAGCGATGAAGGTGCTCGATGACTGTTTGCAGCTCCACGGCGGATATGGGTACATGACCGAGTACCCCATCTCGAGATTGTGGGTGGACCAGCGCGTGCAGAAAATCTACGCCGGCACAAATGAGGTGATGAAGGAAATCATCTCGCGTTCCCTATGACCCTGAACGATTAGCCACCTGCACATTACTCACCTGGGAGGATTGATGGCATCTACAGAGGTGCCATATCGCCACGAAATGGGTGGACATTGCGGATCGGGTGCCCTTCGGGAGTTGATACCAGATGCTCCTATCTTCAGGCAATGAGTTCTTCAGGCAATGAGTTCGTTGGTTCTTCTGCTGGGTTGGCGGAGGGCGTGGTAGATCTCGCGGGCGATGTACGCTTGATGCAGCGCATGATCTCGTTCTTGGTTTTGCCTTCGGCCAGGCGGTGAACGAAGTAGTCGCGGGTGGGCTGGTGACGGCGCATGCGCACCACCAGGATGACGTGCAGGGCACGGTTGGCGTCGCGATTGCCTCCCCAATTGAGCCGGTGGCGGATCGTTTTGCCGCTGGAGGCTTCCAGTGGGCTGACCCCGCAGAGTTTGGCGAAAGCGGCGTCGCTGCCGATCCGAGCGGGGTTGTCGCCGAGGGCGGTCAGCAGCGTGGCAGCGGTGTCGGGCCCGACGCTGTAGCTCGGGTGCGGCGGTGGCGGTGATGGTGTCGACGTGGCGTTCGAGTCGGGCGGCTGCGGTGTCGAGCTGGTGGCAACGTGCCGCCATCGACTTGATAGCAGTAAAGAAAGTTCTCACATCGCAGGCCAGCGGCGGTCAGGCGGGCGTTGGTCGCGCCTGCTGCCCGCGGCGTCTCGATGCGGCGAGGAGCGAGGACAGTCCTGGCTTGTCGTGGTGCCAGGATGCCGTGGCCGTTGAGATGTACAGCGCTCGTCGTCGTGTGCAAGCTTGTGTGGCGGCGGACGGAGGGCGAAGCGTAGCGAGCGGCGCGGACGGGAGCGCCAGCGGACGGGAGCAGAGGGAGTGTAGCGAAGCCCGCAGGTAGCCGCCGGTTCCTCGCGGGCTATGGCGGCCCGGGCTCCGCTGAGCATCAGTTGCGGGTCTGCGCCATGGCGATGGGACTCGTAGGATGGCGGTTGTGAGCGGGATGCTGGCGCAGCGTGCACGGCGAGAGGCCGAGACGCGACTGGTGGGGCAGCTGCGGCGGTTGGCGCATGTGCGGGGTGTCGCGACGACTGCCGAGCGGCTGAGTCGGCGGTTCGATGCCCAGACAGCGGACTCTTTGGTGGCAGCGGCGTGGCTGCACGATATCGGCTACGCACCGTCGTTGCGCCGGACCGGGTTTCATCCGCTCGATGGCGCAGAGTTTGCCCGGGCGGCGGGTTTTCGGGAGCTGGTCGCCTCCCTGGTGGCGTTCCATACTGGGGCGCACGCGGAAGCTGCCGAGCGCGGCTTGTCAGGTTTAGCGGCGTTCAGCGATCCGCCCAGCGATGTTCTGGATGTGTTGACCTTTTGCGATCTGACGACCGGGCCGGACGGGGCGCCGGTATCACCGCGAGATCGATTGATCGAGGTGTTGGGCCGCTATGGACCCGAGGACCCGGTGCACCGCGCGGTCGACGCGGGGCGCGACGAACTGTTGGCGGCGGTCCGACGGGTACGCGATTGGCTGTAAACCCAGCCGGTTAGCCGAGGTAGGGGCTGTCGCGGTGTTGCAGGTAGTGCTCGATGCGCAGTCGCATCGACGGGTGCATGTCCAGATTGGGGATGTCGTCGGGATCGGTCCAGGCGATGTCGGTGCTTTCGTGATCGATGGCCAGGGTACCGCCGAGAACCTTGGTGGTGAAGGACAGAGAGAACTGTTGGCGGACTTCGCCATCGGTGAACGCGACGACATGCTGCGGGTTGGTGTAGACACCGACAAGGCCGGTGACTTCAATGTCGAGCCCGGTTTCCTCTTTGACTTCCCGGACGGCGGTGTCGGCAATCGTTTCGCCGATGTCGTGTCCGCCGCCGGGTAGCGCCCACAGGGTGTTGTCGCGGCGTTTGATCAGCAGGATACGACCCTGTTCGTCGGTGACGATGGCCGAGGCTGACGGAACGACGCTGTTGGGCAGCGGGGCGTTGGGGTCGTTGTAGTAGTCGGTTCGCATAGGGTTCAGCCTTTCGCGCTGAGCGGTCTGGCGCGATCCCAGACCTGGGTGAAAGCGTCTTCGAGGGTGGCCCAGAGCCGTGGTTCGTGGTGGCGCGACAGCACAAGCACGGGGTTGTTGCGCCCGGGTGAGCCGTAGATGTGGAAGTTGACGATCATGGCGTCGTCGACCCGGAAGATCGACGTGTAGAGCGTGGTGTCGTGGGTGCGGATATCCAGCCCCGGGGTATCGGCATGCGGGGCGAGCAACTCCACGGACGTGCGGCAGCGGGCGATGACGGCCTCGCCGATGCCTTCCTCCTTGCCGCGCAGGATCGTGGTGGCAGTGTCAGGATCCCCGACGAGAAACCGCACCGCCACACCGCGGGCGGCGGCGTCGAGCAGAATGTCGAGGAAGCCGTCGAGGGTGTCAAACAGGAACGTGGCCGCCAGGACGAGGATGTCGATGCCGGTGGTGGCGTCGCCGAAATGCTGCTGCCACGTCGTGATCGGCAGCTGGGTGCGGCTGGCATACAGCGTCGCGGTGAACGGACCACCCAGCGACGTCGTCGCCAGCGCGCTCGCGGTAGGGGCAGGATACTGGTTGGGCCACAGGTTGTGCGGTGTGCAGCCAAGCAGCTTAGCGGCGCGGCGGGCGTTGTCCTCGCGGACGTTGTAGTCGATGTTGGCCAGCCAGCGGCGCACCGTCTTGATATCCACGCCCACCGCAGTGGCGAACCTCTGTGGGGAGAGTCCCTTGGCGTGCAGCCGTTGGGTGAGGCGATCGTTGGGGATCGTGGCGGCCTCGGCGTCGCCGTCCTGATCGCCCGTCGTCTCAGCGCACATCTTTCCGTGTCATCCCTGTCCATCCTCAGCGCGTGGTTCCTAGTTTGCCATGCGACTGCCGCCGCCCCGCGGCGGTGATGCCCGTCCGATGCCCACGGGCATGTCCCTGTCGTGTCCGAAATGTCTGCGGCAGTGTCGGCAATGCCTGCCAACGTCCCTCGCTACGTCCGCGATGTCCACGTGAACTGAGCCCAGCGCCGCAACGGGCGCAAACAGATCACGAAAGGAACAGCGGGACAATGCGTTTAAGAATCGACACATCAGGCACACGGTTCATCGTCACCCGAGCGGCCGAGCCGCGGCTGAACTTCGAGACCGGCAGCCCAAAAGTGGACACCGCCACCGGCGTGCCACTGTATGCCGCGCAGCTGTTGGCGTTGGATGACACCGGTGGTGAAGTGCTCAACGTCACCGTCGCCGGGGATCCGAAAGTGACAGTCACCCAACCTGTTTCAGTCGCGGGTCTGGTTGCTATCCCTTGGGCTCAAGGTGATCGCAGCGGCGTGGCGTTCCGTGCCGACGCCATCACCCCCACCAACCCCGCGGCTGCGCCGAGCGATCAAGCGTCCCGCGCGCAGAAATAACCCCATTTGCTGGGGCGCGGCGCTCGTGGGTGTCGCGCCCCAGCACGTGAGCTGCTATCGACCATTCACTCACCAGAGGGACGCCTGTCATGGCATCAAACTACAAAAACAGCAAGAACTCTCAATCCAACGACGACGACTGGATCACCGACCTCATCCTCTCACTGTTCAAAGCGGCCGGGTATCTGCTGTGGTGGGCGGTCCTGTTCCCGGCCATCAGCATCCCGATCATCGCCAGCGTGGCGATGGCCATTACCCATGGCTCACGCGCGGGTCTGATCATCGGTATTGCTTTCGCTGCCGCGTATGCGGGCTGGGCGTGGCTGGACCCGCGATCGTTTCACGGATGGGTCACCGAGCCGGTGCGGCGGCGCTGGTTGACCTGGTCGCGCTACACCCGCACCTGGCAATCGGTGTGCACCCTGCACGGCCTGACCGCCACACTTGGCGAACGCACCTTGGTGCCGACCTTGCAGTCGGTGCGCATCGGCAAGACGACCGACGTCCTGGCGCTGCGAGTGGTCACCGGCCACTCCCTGGCTGATTGGCACAAGCAATCCGAGGCGCTAGCCGCCGCCTGGCGTGCCGACCGGATCGCCATCCGCGCGACCGCGCCCGGAGAGCTACGCATCACCCTGATGCGCGGCGACGTGCTGGCCGACCCGATTGCCCTGCCCATGCCCACGACGGCGACTGCGGTGGATGTGGGGTCGGTGCGGGTCGGGATCACCGAAACCCGCCACTGGTGGCACCTACCTCTGCTTGGCCACCACCTGCTCGTGGCTGGCGCGACCGGCGCGGGGAAAGGTTCAGTGTTGTGGTCACTGATCGCTGGCCTCGCCCCCGCCGTGAAAACCGGACAAGTGCGGCTCTGCGTCATCGACCCGAAAGGCGGCATGGAACTGGGCGCCGGAGCACCCATGTTCACGGTGTTCACCCACGACGCCACTGGCACCACCCTGTACCTGCTGCGGCAACTAGTGGAGGTGATGCACGCCCGCGCCAATCGGTTACGGGGCAAGACGCGCATGCACACCCCGACTCCGACTGAGCCGTTATTCGTGGTGGTGATCGATGAGATCGCCGCGCTGACTGCGTATGTGACCGACCGCAAGGTGCGCAGCGAAATTGAACAGCTGTTGGGCCTGCTGCTCTCCCAAGGCCGGGCCGTCGGCATTTCGGTGGTGGCAGCGGTGCAAGATCCGGCCAAAGACACCCTGCCGGTGCGGCAGCTGTTTACCGTGCGAATCGGGTTGCGGTTGACCGAAGCCACCCAAACCACCATGGTTTTGGGCCAGGGCGCCCGCGACGCGGGGGCCGACTGCGATCACATCCCCGACACCACTCCCGGTGTGGGCTACATGATGATCGATGGCACGGCCCAACCGGTGCGGGTACGGGCATTTCACGTCGCCGACCACGACATCGCCACTCTGGCAGCACGATTCCGGCCACCTCGTGCCGCGACCCGAACCAACCAGTCCAACAGCGGGCGCACCGACACCGCCCGGGGTCAACGGTGACTACTGCAACGACAGCCCCCACGCTGGTGTTGCCCGGGGTTCCCGGCTCGATCGACACCAATGCGGTGGTGGATCAGATGGTGCGCCGCGCGTCCTCGACGGGGTTCGAATCGTGGTGGCGGCGCGCGGAATCTGTTGGCTTCTGCGCCCACCCCATCCAACTCAGAGGTACCGACGAGATAGGCCGCGATCGGGTGGTGTGGACACGGTGCAACAACCGCCGCGCACAGGTATGCCCATCGTGCTCAGACCTGTACGCCCGCGACACGTGGCAGCTCGTGCACGCTGGCACCGCCGGCGGCCACCATAACATCCCCGCAGCAGTGGCCGATCGTCCGCAGGTGTTCGTCACCCTCACCGCACCTAGCTACGGGCCTGTTCACGCCGCCGCGCGTGCAGGCGACAAGAAGCAGCGTGTGTGTCGCGACCACCACCACACTGGCGGCTACCGCCGATGCCCGCATGGAAAACCACTGTGGTGCAGCACAACCCACGGCGAAGGTGATATCTATGCGGGACAGCCGATCTGCGCGGACTGCTACGACTACACCGGGCATGTCCTGTTCACATGGCACCTGCCCGAACTGTGGCGACGCTTCACCATCACCCTGCGACGCACACTGCGCCGAGAGCTACGTGCTTCGGGCGCCGACCCGGATGCGGTGCAGGTCAGCTTCATCAAAGTCGTCGAACTGCAAGCCCGGCTCATCCCGCACATTCATGCCCTGATCCGCCTCGACCCGCCCGACAGCGATGACTCTGGCGGTCATGACTGGCATGCGCCCCTTGCGGCAACCGAACTGGCCACCATCATCCAACAGGCCGTTCGAACCGTGGCCGTGACGGTCACCGACTCATCCTCAAATACAGCGACACGGGTGATCAGGTTCGGCACACAAGTCGACACCCAACCCATCGACAACCGGCACGCCGGCACGGACGGCTCTGCTGTGCAGGAGGATTCACCACACGGCGGGGTTCTTCCAGGCCGCCGCGTAGCTCGCTACCTCGCGAAATACGTCACCAAATCCTTAGCTGACGTCGGGATCAGCGCGCGACGCATCTCCACCGAGGCCATCGCTGACCTCGATGTCTGCGACCACGTTCGGGCGATCCTGACCGCCATCAGCCAACTCGCCGATAAGGGACTGGCCGGTGTCGGTCGGTGGCTGCACACCCTGGGCTACCGGGGCCACATCACCAGCAAATCCCGCCGCTATTCCACCACGATGACCGCGCTGCGCGAACGTCGCGCGGCCTGGACCCGTGAACAACGTTTAAAAAGCACTGCGCACCAACATGATCTCGGCCTCGACTCCACCGATGGCGATGATCTGGTGGCATGGGAATTCGATCGTGCCGGCCCCACCAGCCTCGGCGACCGGACCCTCATCTACTCCGCGGCCGTCCAACACATCCACACCCGCCGCATCGGACTGATCGAAGTCCGTGGCCAAGCCCGCAATCAACAATGGGATCCGCCAGGGGGAAGCGATGGCTGACAGGTCCCGAGCAGCACGTGCTCGCTCCGGGTGTGACGCTCGTCCCGATGCGCCGACGGTGTCAGAGGGGGGTGTTGAAATTGTTGTGCCCAACCAATATCGACTTCCGTCCGAGGCCAACCGCGCGCTGGTACACGTGATAATGGCTGTGCGGGACCGGATGCTTGGATCAGGGAGGGGAGTGGCGTGAGCCTGAGGTTCGCCTTCTATGGCCGAGTGAGCACGGAGGACGCTCAAGACCCGGAGGCGAGCCGCAGCTGGCAGAAGCGGCGTGCCATGGACCTGATCACTCCGCACGGCGGATTCATCGCCGCCGACTACTTCGATGTGGGACAGAGCCGTTCACTGCCGTGGAAGCGCAGGCCAGAGGCGTCACGTCTGCTTGCTGATGTCGCTTGTCGGGACCGTAGCTTTGATGCCGTAGTGATTGGGGAACCCGCCCGTGCGTTCTACGGGCCGCAGTTCGCGCTCACCTTCCCTGTCCTCACGCACTACGGAGTTGGCCTGTGGGTACCCGAGGTCGGCGGAGCGGTCGATCCCGGCTCCGAGGCACACGACCTGGTGATGATTCTGTTCGGCGGCATGAGCAAGGGAGAGCGCGCTCGAATCCAGATGCGCGTCCGTACGGCGATGTCAGCACTCGCGCACGACACCGCCAGATATCTCGGTGGTCGACCACCCTACGGTTACCGGCTCGTCGATGCCGGCCCGCATCCAAACCCTGCCAAGGCCAATCTTGGGCAGCGGCTTCACCGCCTCGAACCCGACCCCGCGACATCTTCGGTCGTCGAGCGGATCTACCGCATGTACGCCGACGGAGCGGGCCTGCGCTATATCGCGCAACGGCTCACCGACGATGGTGTACCGTCACCGAGCCAGTACGACCCGGCACGGAATCGGCATCGTGACCCACGAGGATGGTCCCATTCGGCGATCCGCGCGATACTCGACAACCCGGCGTACCGCGGTATCCGTGTTTGGGGCAAGCAGGAGAAATACGAGGTTCTGGTCAACCCCGATGATGTCGCTGCGGGGTATGAGACTCGTATGCGGTGGCGTGATGAGGCCGACTGGATCGCACCAGAACGCCGCACGCATGAAGCGCTGATCCGTGACGAACTAGCGCAGGCTGTTCGTCTTCGGATGCAGGCGCGGCGGGGTCCCGGTCTTGTTTGCAGCAGAGAGTCAACAGTGCCATATGCACTGCGTGGGCTGCTGTTCTGTGCCGCATGTGGACGGCGGATGCAGGGCGCTGCCCGCGCCGGGAAGCGAACAACACGCATCCTCTACCGTTGTGAGCTCGGTAAGTCGCGTTCGGTACCCGCGGACCTGAGTGATCACCCGCGCACCGTCTACCTCCGTGAAGATGAGGTGACTGCGCGACTTGACGAATGGATCGCCACCCTGGCCGATCCGGCCGACTTGGCACGCGGGCAAGACGCGGACCCGGTAGCAGGGGCTGGCTACGCGGCCTTGCGGCGCCAGCTCAGCGAGGCGAATGCGAAGGTTGCTGCTCTGGTTACCGCCGTGGAGTCTGGTGTGGCCGTTGAGGATTTGACTGTTGCATTGCGCCGCCGCACCGCCGAGCGCGACGAGCTGAAGGTCCGTCTTGAGCAAGCGGAGCGACCTCGCGTCATGACTGCCGCACAAATCAGCGAGTTGGTTGAGGAATTGGGCGGGCTGTCAGCAGTGCTTGGTGAGGCAACCGGGGCGGAACGCGCTCAGGTATACGCAAGCCTGGGCCTGCGCCTCGACTACGACCCGCATCTTCAGCGAGTCACGGCGACTGCCGACTTAAGTCGTGTCGCCGGACGTGTCCGAGGGGGGACTTGAACCCCCACGCCCGTTAATAGGGCACTAGCACCTCAAGCTAGCGCGTCTGCCATTCCGCCACTCGGACCTACCCGGCTCGGCCGGGCAGCTAAGGCTAACGGATGCCACTCGCCGACCCAAACCCAGCCCAGATGGTAGGAAAGGTAGCTGTGACGGCGATACCCGATCCTGTCGACGAGGTGGTCGAACTCGTCAGTGCCCTCATCCGTTTCGACACCAGCAATACCGGTGAGCCCGAGACCACCAAGGGCGAGGCCGACTGCGCGCTGTGGGTGGCCGCCCAACTCCAGGAAGTCGGCTACGACACCGAATACATCGAGTCCGGCGCACCGGGGCGCGGCAACGTCTTCGCCCGCCTCAACGGCAGCGACCCCGCCCGCGGCGCACTGCTGATCCACGGCCACCTCGATGTGGTGCCCGCCGAGGCCGCCGACTGGAGCGTGCACCCGTTCTCCGGTGCGGTCGAGGACGGCTACGTGTGGGGCCGCGGCGCGGTCGACATGAAGGACATGGTCGGCATGATGATCGCGGTGGCCCGCCACCTCAAGCAGGCCGGCATCGTGCCGCCGCGCGATCTGGTGTTCGCGTTCGTCGCCGACGAGGAGGCCGGCGGCGAATACGGCGCGCACTGGTTGGTGGAGAATCGGCCGGACCTGTTCGAGGGAGTCACCGAGGCGATCGGCGAGGTCGGCGGTTTCTCGTTGACGGTGCCGCGCCGCGACGGCGGGGAACGACGGCTGTATCTCATCGAGACGGCCGAGAAAGGCCTGTGCTGGATGCGGTTGCGGGCCACCGGCCGGGCCGGGCACGGCTCGATGATCAACGACGAGAACGCCGTCACCGCCGTGGCCGAGGCGGTGGCACGCCTGGGCCGCCACCAGTTCCCGATGGTGGTCACCGAGGCCGTGGCGCAGTTCCTGACCGCGGTCAGCGAGGAGACCGGATACGCCATCGACGTCGACTCCCCGGACCTGGAGGGGATGATCGAGAAGCTGGGGCCCATGGCTCGCATTCTCAACGCGACGCTGCGCGACACCGCCACCCCGACCATGCTGCGCGCCGGCTACAAGGCCAACGTGATCCCGGCGACGGCCGAAGCGGTGCTGGACTGCCGGGTGCTGCCGGGGCGCCAGGCCGCGTTCGAAGCCGAGGTGGACGAGCTGATCGGCCCGAACGTGACCCGGGAGTGGATCACCAACCTGCAGCCGGTCGAGACGACCTTCGACGGGGACCTGGTCGAGGCGATGAACGCCTCGCTGCTGGCCTGCGACCCCGAAGCGAGAACCGTTCCCTACATGATGTCCGGGGGCACAGACGCAAAAGCGTTCGTGCAGTTAGGGATTCGCTGCTTCGGGTTCACCCCGCTGCGGCTGCCGCCGGACCTCGACTTCGCCGCGTTGTTCCACGGTGTCGACGAGCGGGTGCCGGTGGACGCGCTGAAGTTCGGTACCCGCGTGCTGCATCACTTCCTGACACACTGTTGACATCCCCCCGATGAGAGGACCCTTCATGACTTCTGCCCCCGACCCCTACGCTGCGCTGCCGCAGCTGCCCACCTTCGCCCTGACCTCGTCGTCGGTCACCGACGGGCAGCCCCTGGCCGCCGCGCAGGTCAGCGGAATCATGGGCGCCGGGGGACAGGACGCCAGCCCGCAGCTGAGCTGGTCGGGATTCCCCGAGCAGACCCGCAGCTTCGCGGTAACCGTCTACGACCCGGACGCCCCCACCGCCTCCGGGTTCTGGCACTGGGCGGTGGCCAACCTGCCGGCCACCTGCACCGAGTTGCCGGAGGGCGTCGGCGACGGCAGCCTGCTGCCCGGTGACGCGCTGACCCTGGCCAACGATGCCGGGCTGCGCCGCTACGTCGGTGCCGCACCGCCGGCCGGCCACGGCCCGCACCGCTACTTCGTCGCGGTGCACGCCGTCGACGTCGAGAAGCTGGACCTGGCCGAGGACGCCAGCCCGGCCTATCTGGGCTTCAACCTGTTCATGCACGCGATCGCGCGTGCGGTGATCGTCGGCACCTACGAGCAGCACTGATCGCCGAGCGTGCAGTAAGGTCCGCGCCCACCTGGGCTTTTGCCGGACGCTTCTGCACGCTCGCGGGAGATGGGAGCGGGAGGGGATCGGATCAACGAGCGGCGGAGCCGACCGCCTCGGACAGTGAGGCGAACCCGCCGTCGCGCAGCCGCTGCGCCAGGCCGTCGTGGATGCCCCTGGCCCACAGGCCGCCGCCGTAGATGAACCCGGTGTAGCCCTGCAGCAGTGTCGCGCCGGCGGTGATGCGCTCCCACGCGTCGTCGGCGGTCTCGATGCCGCCGACGCTGATCAGCACCAGCCGGTCACCGACGCGGGCATACAACCGGCGCAGCACCTCCAGCGCGCGGCGCGCCACCGGGGGCCCGGAGATGCCGCCGGCCCCCAGTTCGGCGACTCCCGGGGTGACCAGCCCGTCGCGTGACACGGTGGTGTTGGTGGCCACGATGCCGGCCAGGCCCAACTCCACCGACAGGTCGGCGACGGCGTCCAGGTCGGCATCGGCCAGGTCGGGGGCGATCTTGACCAGCACCGGTGCGGTGGTCTCGGCGCGCACCGCGGCCAGGATGGGCCGCAGCTGCTCGACGGCCTGCAGGTCGCGCAGCCCCGGGGTGTTCGGTGAGCTGACGTTGACCACCAGATACGACGCCAGTGGCCCCAGCAGCCGGGCGCTGGCGCGGTAGTCGTCGACAGCGTCTTCGGGCGCGGTGGTCTTGGTCTTGCCGATGTTGACCCCGATCGGCACGTCGGCGCTGTGCCGGGCCAGCCCCGTGGCCAGCGCCCCGGCGCCGTGGTTGTTGAACCCCATCCGGTTGAGCAGGGCGCGGTCGGCCGGTAGACGGAACAATCGCGGCGCCGGGTTGCCCGGCTGCGGGGCGGCGGTCACGGTGCCCACCTCGGCGTAGCCGAATCCCAATGCACCCCAGGCGTTGACGCCCAGGCCGTCCTTGTCGAAGCCGGCGGCCAACCCGAGCGGGCCGGGAAATCGCACACCGAACACGGTACTGGCCAGTATCGGATCATGTGGCGCCAGAAGGCGTTTCATCGCCCGGCGGGCAGGACGCACGGCGGTGGCCCCGCGCAGCCCGGCGAACACCACGGTGTGGATGCGCTCGGCCGGCACCATGAAGAATGCTCGGCGCATGGCGCCGTAGAGGCTCATCGGCCTACAGTCCCGGCTGATCGACGGTGCCGACCGTACTCAATCGGGATTTCTTGCGGCGCAACAGAACCCGCCGGCTTCCGTCGGTGTACAAGCGCACGCGGGTCAGCTCCCAACCTCGGTATTCGGCCTCGATGGACAACCGGGTGGACGCCCCGATCCGGGTGACCTCCGGCGGCAGTCGCAGCGGTATCCACTCATAGTCGTCGGACAGGTCGGTGTCCCAACCCGCCGGCAGCCGGCCTCGCCGCAGGCCCGTCAATGTCGCCCCGCGGCGTGCTCGATCACCTGCACCCCGGCCCCGGAGCCCGACACCACGTACAGGGTGTCCGACTTGTCGTCGTAGGCAAGGGTGTTGGGCTGCTGCACGGTGGGGTATCGAACCCTTTCCACGGGGATTCCGGTGGCCAGATCGTAGCCGATCACGGTGTTGTCGGCGGTCTGCGACACCCAGGCCAATCCGCCCGATCCGGCCAAGCCGTAGGGGGACTGCGGCACCGGGTAGGCCTGCCGCAGGATCAGCGGATCCATGCCGTAGACCATCAGCTGGCCGCCGCGGGTGTCCGCGGCCAGCAGCGGCCCGTCCGCCGAGACCGCAAGCGTGGTGGCGCCCTGCCCGGCCCGCAGGGCGTATTGCGGCTTGCCGTCGGCGCCGATGGTGGTCACCGAGGTCTGCCCGCGGTCCAGGACGGCAACGATATTGGCTTGCGCCACAAGCTGATCCACCCTCGCGAAGATCTTCGCGACGGCGGCGGTCCGCAGACCGTCCGTGGTCAGGGTGTGCACAGCCCCGTCGGCGCTGCCCAGCACCAGCGTGCCGTCGGAGCGCCGGGCGATCGCGGTGAAGTCGACGTCCGCGGCGTCGGCGACGTCGATGCGGCTGACCTGGCGAGTGGCCGGCTCCGCCCGGAAGTAGCCGCCGCGGCCGGACAGGTACACCACGCCGTGGCCATCGCCGGTCAGCGCGGTCGCCGGACCGGGCAGCGCCAAGCTGCCGGTGGCCGCTCCGAACAGGCTCACGGTGGCGTCTGGGCGCAGCGCCACCAGGGTCCCGGCGTCGAAGACCGCGCCGGTCGCCGTACCGGGCAGCGACCGGACCGTACCGGCCGGGTGCTGGGTGCCGGCGGGGGAGACGGCGGGTTCGGCCGTCGGGATCGTCGGCGGCGCCAGAGAGGGGCGCGCTGAACAGGCCGCGACCAGCAGCAGCGGCAACAGCAGGACGGATAGCTTCGGCACGACCACCGATTCTAAGGAAGGTATCGACACCGGGTCGGCATGTCCCGGGTAACAATAAGTTCGCTTACGTGTAATCTCCCGTCCATGACGGTCACTGATGACTGGCAGCTGACATGTTCGGATTTCCTCATCGAGGAGATCTGGACCGGCGCGTTCGCGAGCGGCTTCGGCGAAGTCGGTGACGGACGCAGCTTCTCCTTCCATGTCGAGCATCAGCAGCTGGTGATCGAGGTGTATCGGCCCCGGCTGGCCGGGCCGGTGCCACACGCCGAGGACGTGGTGGCCAGCGCTGGCCGAAGCCTGTTCGACATCGACGTCGCCGACGAGCGCAGCCTCGCCGCGGCCGTGCGGGACGTGGTGGCCGATCTGACCCGCTGAGCCCCGCCCGGTACGGTCTGAGCTCATGTCGGTACTCGAGTCCGCGATGTCGTGGCCCCAAGTCGTGGTCTTGGCGATTGTGCAGGGACTCACCGAGTTTCTGCCGATCTCATCCTCGGGTCACCTGGCCCTGGCGTCGCGACTGTTCTTCGCCGGCGACGCCGGAGCCTCTTTCACGGCGGTCACCCAGCTCGGCACCGAAGTGGCCGTGCTGGTCTATTTCGCCAAGGACATCGTGCGTATCCTGCGGGCCTGGTTCACCGGGCTGCGCAACCCGCAGCGGCGCCACGATCTGGACTACCGGATGGGCTGGTACGTCATCATCGGCAGCGTCCCGATCATGGTCATCGGGGTGCTGTTCCAGCACTTCATCCGCGGCGACGTGCGCAACCTGTGGGTGATCGCCTCGGCCATGGTCGGGTTCTCGTTGGTGATCGCCGCCGCCGAATACTTCGGCCGCCAGCACCGCCACGCAGACCAACTGACCGCCAAAGACGGCTTCCTGGTCGGCCTCGCCCAGTGCCTGGCCCTGGTTCCCGGAGTCTCGCGCTCCGGGTCGACGATCAGCGCCGGCCTGTTCCTGGGATTGGACCGGGAGCTGGCCGCCCGCTTCGGTTTTCTGCTGGGCATCCCGGCGGTGTTCGGCTCCGGCCTGCACGAGCTGCCGAATGCGTTCCAGCCGGTCACCGAGGGGATGAGCGCCACCGGGCTGCAGCTGGCGATCTCGGTGATGATCACCTTCGTGGTCGGCTACGCGGCGATCAGCTGGCTGCTTCGGTTCGTCAGCAGCCACACCATGTATTGGTTCGTCGGCTACCGGATCATCGTGGGCACCGCGATACTCGGGTTGCTGGCCGCGGGCGTGGTGGCGGCCTAGCCATGACGGTCATCCTGCTGCGCCACGGCCGCTCCACCGCGAACACCGCGGGGGTGCTGGCCGGGCGCACCGAAGGCGTGGAACTCGACGACAAGGGCCGCCAGCAGGCCGCGCAGCTGGTGGACCGCTTCGCCGGCCTGCCGATCAAAGCCGTGGTGCGCTCACCGCTGCTGCGCTGCCGCGGCACCGTCGAGCCGCTGGCCGCCGCCCTGGAGCTCGAGCCGGTGATCGACGAACGCCTGGCCGAGGTGGACTACGGGTCCTGGACCGGCCGCAAGATGAGTGAGCTGACCGGCGAAGCGCTGTGGCGGGTGGTGCAGGCCCAGCCCAGCGCGGCGGTGTTCCCCGACGGCGAGGGATTGGCGCAGGTGCAGGCCCGCGCGGTGACCGCGGTGCGCGAGCACGACCGGCAGCTCGCCGAACAGCACGGCGCCGACGTGCTGTGGGTGGCGTGCACCCACGGCGATGTCATCAAGGCCGTCCTGGCCGACGCGCTCGGCATCCACCTGGACGGGTTCCAGCGGATCGTCGCCGACCCGGCATCGGCCAGCGTGATCCGCTACACAGCACTGCGCCCGTTCGTCATCCACGTCAACCACACCGGGCCTTCTTTGGCTGCGGCGGTGAAGATTCCGCCACCCCAGGATGGCCCGTCCAGCGACGCCGTCGTCGGCGGGTCCACCACGTAGTTGCCCGAGATACCGGTCGCAGCGACGACTGCCGGTATTTTGGATATGCCATGTCCCGAGCAATCCACGTCTTTCGCACTCCCGACCGCTTCGTGGCCGGGACCGTCGGCCAACCCGGAAACCGCACCTTCTACCTGCAGGCCGTCCACGACGAACGGGTGGTGTCGGTGGTGCTGGAGAAACAGCAGGTCGCGGTGCTGGCCGAGCGGATCGGTGCGCTGCTGCTGGAGATCAACCGCCGGTTCGGCACCCCGGTTCCCCCCGAGCCCGCCGAGATCGAGGACCTGAACCCGCTGGTCACACCGGTGGACGCCGAGTTCCGGGTCGGGACCATGGGCTTGGGCTGGGATTCTGAGGCACAGACCGTGGTGGTGGAGCTGCTCGCCGTCAGCGAGACCGAGTTCGACGCCTCGGTGGTGCTCGACGACACCGAGGACGGCCCGGACGCGGTGCGGGTGTTCCTGACGCCCGAATCGGCGCGCCAGTTCGCCACCCGGTCGAATCGGGTCATCTCGGCGGGCCGCCCGCCGTGCCCGCTGTGCGACGAGCCGCTGGACCCGGCCGGTCACATCTGTGTGCGTACCAACGGCTACCGGCGGGGCGCCTTCGGGCCTGGCGACGAGCCGGAGGAGTCCGATCTCTGACGATCGGGAGGTGCTGCGCTGCGGGCAGCTGGAGATCCTCGGCCGGATCCGCTCGGCCAGCAACGCCACCTTCCTGTGCGAGGCGACGCTGGCCGAGCACCGCCTGCACTGCGTCTACAAGCCGGTCGCCGGGGAGCAGCCGCTGTGGGACTTCCCGGACGGTACCCTGGCCGGCCGGGAACTGGCCGCGTACCTGATCGCGGTCGAGATGAGTTGGAATCTGGTGCCCCACACCATTATTCGGGACGGTCCCGCCGGTCCCGGCATGGTTCAGCGGTGGATCGACCAGCCCGATCCGGAGCCGACGCCCGGTCTGGTCGACGTCGTGCCCCCGGAGAAGATTCCCGACGGCTACCTGCCGGTGCTGCAGGCCTACGGCTACGACGGCGACCCGGTCACCCTGGTGCACGCCGACGATGTCCGGCTGCGCCGCATGGCGGTGTTCGACGCGGTGATCAACAACGCCGACCGCAAGGGCGGCCACATCCTGGCCGGCGCTGACGGCGGGGTCTACGGCGTCGACCACGGCGTGAGCCTGCACACCCAGGACAAGCTGCGCACCGTGTTGTGGGGTTGGGCGGGCCGCCCGTTGGCTGACATGGCCGACGATGCGGTGTCGGCGGTGTCCGGCCTGCTCAGCGCTCTGGACGGCCCGCTGGCCGCCGCGCTGGAGCCGCACCTGACCGCCGACGAGATCGCCGCCCTGCGCGGGCGCGCCACCGACCTGCTGGCCCATCCGGTGATGCCCGGCCCGCAGCGGCACCGCCCCGTACCTTGGCCGGCGTTCTAACCGGCGTCAGGCGATGCCCAGGGTGCCGGCGGTCAGTCGCCACAGCCGTTCGGCGACCTGGCCGGGGTCGGGGCGCGGGGCGGCCCTCAGCTGTTGGGCGACCCCGAGGCGCAGGCCGCCGATCACGTAGGCGCCGGCGCTGTCGGGGTCGATGTCCGCCGGCAGTTGGCCGAGGTCTTGGCCGCGGCGGATGTTTGCGGCGGCGTCGTCGCTCATGTTCTGGATGTAGACGGCCTCGAGTTCGCTGAGCTGGGGGTCCAGCGCGACGCGGGTGAGCAGGATGCCCGCCAACGGGTTCTGGAAGTGGTAGGCGACGAAGCATCGGGTGCGCTCGCGTTCCCGGTCGCCCCAGTCGGCATCGGGCAGGTGTGCGTCGGCGGTCGCGTTGCGCAGCCCGGTGAAGAAGCCGTCGTAGACGGCGGCGAGCAGGCCGGCCTTGGAGCCGAAGTGGTGGTACAGGGCGCCGGTGCTGAGCCCGGCCCGCCGGGTGAGTGCGCCGAGCTCCAATATCCCTCCGGCGTCGATCAATTCGTCGCGGGCCGCGTCGAGCAACTGTTGACGCCCGATCGGAGCTCGTGCCACAATCCGACAATAACAGAAATCAGTTATGTTATTTCGTGATCGAGGTGTTTCGGTGGCCGTGGAAGTGACGTCGCACGCCGATCTGCTGGACAAGGACCTGGCCGGTACCTATCGGCGCACGGCGAGCGCCGGCGCAAGCGTTGACCCCGACGTCGTCGCCGCGGATCTGGCCGCCGTAGAGCGCGACGGATATGTCATCCTGCCCGATCTGCTCAGCGTTGCCGAGCTGGCGGAGATTCGCGCGAGCGTCACCCCGCTGTTGGACAAGACCGGACGCAACGGGTTCGAAGGGCGTGCGACGCAACGGGTCTACAGCGTGCTCAACAAGACCCGCGCGTGTGACGGTATCGTTGATCACCCCCGGGTGCTGGCGCTGCTGGACCGCCTCTTCATGCCCAACTACCTGCTGTCGATGTTGCAGGTGATCAACATCGAGCCCGGTGAGCAGGCTCAGATGCTGCACACCGACGACGGTTTCTATCCGTTGCCGAGGCCGCGAAAAGCGTTGGGGGCGGCCACGATCTGGGCCATCGACGACTTCACCGGCGACAACGGCGCCACCGACATCCTGCCCGGCAGCCACCAGTGGGGAGACCGCGAGCCCGCCGACGCCGACCGCGAACCGGTGGTGATGAACGCCGGATCGTGCGTATTCTTCCCCGGCACCCTGTGGCACGGCGGGGGCGCGAACCGGTCACAGCAGGACCGGCTGGCCGTGACCGCTCAATACTGTGAGCCCTGGCTGCGCCCGCAGGAGGCGTTCACCCTCTCCATGACACGCGACACCGTGCGCGTCGTCTCCGAGGACATTCGCCGGATGCTCGGCTACAGCATCCACCCGCCGTTCATCGGCCAGGTCGACGGAATGCACCCCAAACGACTGTTGGAGCCCGGCGCGCAGCAACTCTGAGCGCGGCGGGGATACTGCCAGACGTGACGTTGACCGACGCGGCGCTGGCCGCCGAACTCGCCGTCGAGGCGGGCAAGCTGTTGCTGGCGGTCCGTGACGAGGTGGGTTTCTCCCAGCCGTGGCACCTCGGTGACGCCGGTGACGGCCGCGCCAACCGCCTGATCCTCGACGGCCTGCGCGACGCCCGCCCCGGCGACGCGGTGCTCAGCGAGGAGTCACCCGACGACCTGGCTCGGCTGCACGCCGACCGGGTGTGGATCGTCGACCCGCTGGACGGCACCCGCGAATTCACCACCCGGGGACGTGACGACTGGGCGGTGCACGTCGCGTTGTGGCAGCGCGACAGCGGCGATGCCGGTGCCATCACCGACGCCGCGGTGTCCCTGCCGGCCTACAACAATCGGAGCAACGTCGTCTTCCGCAGCGACACCGTCACCGCCCCCACCGTGCCCGACGACGACGGGCGTCCCATCCGGGTTGCGGTCAGCGCCAGCCGGATGCCCGCGGTGGTGCGGCTCATCCGCGAGGTGGTGGACGTCGAACCGGTGCTGATGGGTTCGGCGGGCGCCAAGGCGATGGCGGTGGTGCGCGGCGACGTGGACGCTTACCTGCACGCCGGCGGCCAGTGGGAGTGGGATTCGGCTGCTCCGGGCGGGGTGGTGCGGGCAGCGGGCATGCATGCCACCCGACTGGACGGCTCGCCGCTGCGCTACAACCGGCCCGATCCCTATCTGCCCGACCTGCTGATGTGCCGTCCCGAGGTGGCGCCGACGCTGCTGGACGCGGTCCGGCGGACGCTCTTTTAGAGGGGGCCTTACAGTCGTGGGCATGCAATCGTGGTCCGCGCCGGCCGTTCCGACCCTGCCCGGGCGCGGCCCGGCGCTGCGTCTGTACGACACCGCCGACCGTCAGGTGCGCCCGGTGTCCCCGGGCCCGACGGCCACCATGTACGTCTGCGGCATCACGCCCTATGACGCCACCCATCTCGGCCACGCCGCCACCTACCTGGTGTTCGACCTGATCCATCGGCTCTGGCTCGACGCCGGACATCAGGTGAATTACGTGCAGAACGTCACCGACGTCGACGACCCGCTGCTGGAGCGCGCCGCCCGGGACGGCGTTGCGTGGCAGCGCCTGGCCGCCGACCAGGTCGAGCTGTTCGGTGCGGACATGACGGCGCTGCGGGTGCTGCCGCCGCAGCACTATGTGGCGGCCACCGAGGCCATCGCCGAGGTGATCGAGGTGGTCGAGAAGCTGCTCGCCGCCGGCATCGCCTACGTGGTCGAGGGCGAGTACGCCGACGTCTACTACCGCGCCGACGCCACCGAGCAGTTCGGTTACGAGTCCGGCTTCGACCGCGCGACCATGCTGGAGTTGTTCGCCGAGCGCGGCGGCGACCCGGACCGGGCCGGCAAGACCGACCCGCTCGACGCGCTGCTGTGGCGGGGCGCCCGGCCGGGCGAACCTAGCTGGCCGTCACCGTTCGGCGACGGGCGGCCGGGTTGGCATGTCGAGTGTGCCGCGATCGCGCTGAGCCACATCGGCACCGGGCTCGACATCCAGGGCGGCGGGTCCGATCTGGTCTTCCCGCATCACGAGTTCTCCGCCGCGCACGCCGAATCCCTCACCGGCGAAAGGCGTTTCGCCCGGCACTATGTGCACGCCGGGATGATCGGCTGGGACGGGCACAAGATGTCCAAGAGCCGCGGCAACCTGGTGCTGGTCTCCAAGCTGCGCGAGCAGGGCGTGGAACCGGCCGCCATCCGGTTGGGTCTGCTGGCCGGGCACTACCGCACTGACCGGTTTTGGGACGACGCCACCCTGGATGAGGCAGTCGTCCGACTGGACCGCTGGCGTGCCGCCACGAAGCTTTCGGCCGGCCCCGACGCCGAGGACGTGATCGCACGGCTGCGCCGCTACCTTGCCGATGACCTCGACACCGTCAAGGCGCTGGCCGCCCTGGACGGCTGGACCACCGACGCACTGGAGTACGGCGGCCACGATGCCGCCGCACCCGCGCTGGTGGCCACCGCGGTCGATGCCCTATTGGGTGTGACGCTGTAGCGTTTCGTCCCATGACTCCGATCAATTCCCAGGTGGTCTTCATCACCGGCGGTGCTCACGGTATCGGCGAGCAGCTGGCTCGTCGCCTGCACTCCCGGGGCGCCTCGCTGGTCCTGACCGACCTGGACCAGGCGGGCCTCGACAAGCTGGCCGCCGACCTTGGTGACCGGGTGCTGACCGCCGTCGCCGACGTGCGCGATCTGGGCGCCATGCAGAAGGTGACCGCACAGGCCACCGAGCGTTTCGGCGGCATCGACACCGTGGTGGCCAACGCCGGAATCGCCAGCTACGGGTCGGTGCTCAACGTGGATCCCGAGACGTTCAAGCGGGTCATCGACGTCGACGTGATGGGGGTGTTCAACACCGTGCGTGCCGCGCTGCCGTCGGTCATCGAGCGCCGCGGCTACGTGCTGGTGGTGTCTTCGCTGGCAGCGTTCAGTCCGCTGGCCGGCATGGCGTCCTACGACGTGGCCAAGGCCGGGGTCGAGCACTTCGCCAGTGCGCTGCGCCAGGAAGTCGCCTACCTGGGTGTGGAGGTCGGGTCGGCGCATATGGCCTGGATCGACACCCCGCTGGTTCGCGACAGCAAGGCCGATCTGGGGGCCTTCGACGAGATGCTGGGCAAGCTTCCGTGGCCGCTGAACAAGACCACCTCGGTCGACAAGTGTGTGGACGCTTTCGTCAAGGGCATCGAGGGCCGCCGCCGCCGGGTCTACTGCCCGGGCTGGGTGGGCGTGTTCCGCTGGCTCAAGCCGGTGCTGACGCTGCGGGCGGTGGAAGCACCGTTCGTCAAGGGCGCGGCCACCATCGTGCCGCGGATGGACGCCGAGGTCGCCGCGCTGGGCCGCTCCACCAGCGCCTACAACGAGAAAATGGAGAAGTAGACCCGCGGTTCAGCGTCGCCGGCGCCGCAGGTAGCGCTCGAACTCGGCGGCCAGTGCGTCGCCGTCGATCTTGTTCAGCGCCTCGGTCATGTCCACCTCGGCGTCGCCGCGTTCCTCCAGTGAGGCCACGTATTCCGCGATCTCGTCGTCCTCGCTGGCCATCTCCGAGACCGCCAGCTCCCATTCCTCGGCCTGGGCCGGCAGGTCACCGAGGGGCACCTCGACGTCGAGCACGTCCTCGACGCGCTGCAGCAGCGCGACGGTGGCCTTGGGGTTGGGCGGCTGGGAGACGTAGTGCGGTACCGCCGCCCAGAACGTCACCGCCGGAATGCCCGCGGCCACACAGGCGTCCTGGAACACCCCGGTGATGCCGGTCGGGCCCTCGTAGCGGGTCTCGGTCAGCCCGAATCGGGTCGCCGACTCCGCGGAGTAGGCCGCACCCGAGACCGGCACCGGCCGGGTGTGCGGGGTGTCGGCCAGCAGGGCGCCCAGGATCACCACCGTGTCCACGTCGAGGTGTTCGATGACCGCCAGCAGCTCGGCGCAGAACGTCCGCCAGCGCATGTTGGGCTCCACGCCGTGCATCAGCACGATGTCGCGGTCGCTGCCGGGCGGGCGGGCGTGCGAAATCCGCATCGACGGCCACACCAGCTCGCGGGTCACGCCGTCGAGCTGGCGGATCACCGGCCGGTTCACCTGGTAGTCGTAGAAGGCTTCGTCGTCGATGTCGACGATCAGCTTGGCCTCCCAGATGCGGTTGAGGTGCGCCAGCGCGTCGCTGGCGGCATCGCTGGCGTCGTTCCAGCCCTCGAACGCCGCCACCACGATGGTGTCGTGCAGGTCGGGCAGCGCAGTGCCGTCATCCGGTCGGGTCACGGCATCAGCCTACGGCGTGCGCCATGGTCGCGGGCCTCACCGGACCGGCCGAGTCGGCATCGTGATCGGGGCATTCGTAGTTATGTCGGAGGACGACGTAGACTCTTTCGGGTCGAGAGGCGTTGCAACGGTTAACCGGTCTGTGCCGGTGGCCGCCACGCTCGACAGAGTTAAGGACGCCTTCCGTCACGGAAGGAGCCCGCGTGAATACCTTTGAGCCCAACATCCGGCCCGACTGCACCGACGAACTGACGGCTGCTCTGGGCCGGCGGATCATGGTGATCGACGGCGCGATGGGCACCGCGATTCAGCGTGACCGGCCGGACGAGGCCGGTTATCGCGGCGAGCGATTCAGCGACTGGCCGAGCCCGCTGCAGGGCAACAACGACCTGCTCACCCTGACGCAGCCGCAGATCATCGAGGGCATCCACCGCGAGTACCTCGAGGCGGGCGCCGACATCCTGGAGACCAACACGTTCAACTCGAACGCGATCTCGCTGGCCGACTACGACATGGCCGATCTGAGCTATGAGTTCAACTACGCCGGCGCCGCGTTGGCGCGCAAGGTCGCCGACGAGTTCAGCACCCCCGAAAAGCCTCGCTACGTGGCCGGGACACTCGGGCCGACGACCCGGACCGCGTCGATCTCGCCGGACGTCAACGACCCCGGAGCCCGCAACGTCTCCTACGACCAGCTGGTCGCCGCCTATCTTGAGGCTGCCAGCGGCCTGGTCGACGGTGGTGCCGATATCCTTCTGATCGAGACGATCTTCGACTCGCTGAACTCCAAGGCGGCGGTGTTCGCCGTCGAGACGCTGTTCGAGGACCGTGGGCGCCGCTGGCCGGTCATCATCTCCGGCACCATCACCGACGCGTCCGGACGCACGTTGTCAGGTCAAGTCACCGAGGCGTTCTGGAACTCGATCCGGCACGCCAAGCCCATCGCGGTGGGTCTCAACTGTGCCCTGGGTGCGCCGGAGATGCGGCCCTACATTGCCGAGATGTCGCGAATCGCCGACACCTATATCTCCTGCTACCCGAACGCCGGCCTGCCCAATGCCTTCGGTGAGTACGACGAGACTCCGGATCGTCAGGCCTCCTACATCGCCGACTTCGCCGACGCCGGCCTGGTCAACCTGGTCGGGGGTTGCTGCGGAACGGCGCCGGGGCACATCGCCGCAATCGCCGAGGCGGTCGAGGGCAAGTCGCCGCGCCAGGTGCCGAAGATCGAGGTCGCGACTCGGCTTTCGGGCCTGGAGCCGCTCAACATCACCGACGATTCGCTGTTCGTCAACATCGGTGAGCGCACCAACATCACCGGCTCGGCCCGGTTCCGCAACCTGATCAAGGCCGAGGACTACGACACCGCGCTGTCGGTGGCGTTGCAGCAGGTCGAGGTCGGTGCGCAGGTCATCGACATCAACATGGACGAGGGCATGATCGACGGCGTCGCCGCGATGGACCGGTTCACCAAACTGGTCGCGTCCGAGCCGGACATCAGCCGCATCCCGGTGATGATCGACTCCTCGAAGTTTGAGGTCATCGAGGCGGGTCTGAAGAACGTGCAGGGCAAGCCGATCGTCAACTCGATCTCCATGAAGGAGGGCGAGGAGAAGTTCATCCACGAGGCACGGCTGTGCCGCAAGTACGGTGCCGCCGTCGTCGTGATGGCCTTCGACGAGCAGGGGCAGGCCGACAACCTGGAGCGCCGCAAGGAGATCTGCGGGCGCGCCTACCGGATCCTGACCGAGGAGGTCGGCTTCCCGGCCGAGGACATCATCTTCGACCCGAACTGCTTCGCGCTGGCGACCGGCATCGAGGAGCACGCCACCTACGGGATCGACTTCATCGAGGCCTGCGCGTGGATCAAGGAGAACCTGCCCGGGGTGCACATCTCCGGCGGTATCTCGAACGTGTCGTTCTCGTTCCGGGGTAACAACCCGGTCCGCGAGGCGATTCACGCGGTGTTCTTGTTCCACGCCATCAAGGCCGGCCTGGACATGGGCATCGTCAACGCCGGCGCACTGGTGCCCTATGACTCGATCGACCCCGAATTGCGGGAGCGCATCGAGGACGTCGTGCTGAACCGTCGCGAGGATGCCGCCGAGCGGCTGCTGGAGATCGCCGAACGGTTCAATTCCTCGGAGAAGGGCGAAGATCCCGCGGCGGCCGAGTGGCGATCGCTGCCGGTGCGCGAGCGGATCACGCACGCGCTGGTCAAGGGCATCGACGCCCACGCCGACGAGGACACCGAGGAACTGCGGGCTGAGATCTCCGCCGCCGGTGGCCGGCCGATCGAGGTGATCGAGGGCCCGCTGATGGATGGCATGAACGTCGTCGGCGACCTGTTCGGCGCGGGCAAGATGTTCCTGCCCCAGGTGGTCAAGTCGGCCCGGGTGATGAAGAAGTCCGTGGCGTACCTGCTGCCGTTCATCGAAGCAGAGAAGCAGCCGGGCGAAGGCGACCACACCAACGGCACGATCGTGATGGCGACGGTCAAGGGCGACGTCCACGACATCGGCAAGAACATCGTCGGAGTTGTGTTGCAGTGCAACAACTACACCGTCATCGACCTCGGGGTGATGGTGCCCGCCGACAAGATTCTGGCCGCGGTCAACGAGTATGACGCCGACATGGTCGGCCTGTCCGGCCTGATCACCCCGTCGCTGGAGGAGATGGCCGGCTTCGCCGCGGAGATGGAACGCGAAGGTCTGCAGATCCCCCTGCTGATCGGCGGCGCGACCACCTCGAGCGCTCACACGGCGGTGAAGATCGCGCCGCGGCGCAGCGGTCCGGTGATCTGGGTGAAGGATGCATCGCGCTCGGTCCCGGTCGCCGCCGCGCTGCTCGACGACAAACAGCGGCCGGCGCTGCTGGAGCAGACCGCAGCCGACTACCAGTCGCTGCGGGAACGGCACGCCCAGAAGAACGAGCGACCGATGGTGCCGCTGGAGAAGGCCCGCGCGAACCGGACGCCGATCGAGTGGGACGACTACACACCGCCGGTTCCGGTGCAGGGCTTGGGCGTTCGAGAATTCCTCGACTACGACCTCGCCGAGTTGCGCGAGTACATCGACTGGCAGCCGTTCTTCAACGCCTGGGAGATGAAGGGTCGCTTCCCCGACATCCTCAACAACCCGGCGTCGGGCGAGGCCGCCCGCAAGCTCTACGACGACGCCCAGCAGATGCTCGACCGCGCCATCGAGGAGAAGTGGCTGACGGCCAACGCGGTGATCGGGTTCTTCCCCGCCAACGCCGTCGGTGACGACGTCGAGGTCTACACCGACGACACCCGCACCGAGGTGCTGACCATGTTCCACAACCTGCGTCAGCAGGGCGCGCACCGGGCGGGTATCCCGAACCGGTCGCTGGGCGACTTCATCGCTCCCAAGGAAACCGGTCTGGCCGACTACATCGGTGCCTTCGCCGTCACCGCAGGGCTCGGCAGTGGCGAGAAGATCGCGGAGTTCAAGGAAGCCCTCGACGACTACAGCGCGATCCTGCTGGAGTCGGTCGCCGACCGGTTGGCGGAGGCCTTCGCCGAGCGGATGCACCAGCGGGTTCGCAAGGAGTTCTGGGGATTCCAGCCCGATGAGACCTGGGACAACGACGAGCTGATCGCCGAGAAGTACCAGGGCATCCGTCCCGCCCCGGGTTACCCGGCCTGCCCGGAGCACACCGAGAAAGCGACCATCTGGAAGTTGATGGACGTCCACGAGCGGACCCGCATCGAGCTGACCGACTCGATGGCGATGTGGCCGGGCGCAGCCGTGAGCGGCCTGTATTTCTCGCACCCGCAGTCGCAGTACTTCGTAATCGGCCGGTTGGCCCAGGACCAGGTCGCCGATTACGCGAAGCGCAAGGGCTGGACCCTTGCCGAAGCCGAGCGCTGGCTGGGCGCCAACCTCGGCTACAACCCGGAGGACTGAGCCCTGCTGCTTCGTGCGGTGCTGTGGGACATGGACGGCACCCTGGTCGACTCCGAAAAGCTGTGGGACGTCGCGATGGAGGCGCTCTACGACCACCTCGGGGGAGTGCTGACGCCGGAGGTCCGGTCGGCCACCGTGGGTGGCAGCGCGGCGAACAACATGCGCATCGTCTACGACGACCTGGGCCTGGAGCCCGAACCGGCGGCCATGGCGGTCTCGGCGGACTGGCTCAACGACTACACCGGCGGGTTGTTCGACGCCGGGCTGCCCTGGTGCGACGGCGCCCTGGAGCTGCTCGACGCGCTGGCCGCCGCGGCGATACCGATGGCTCTGGTGACCAACACCCCGCGAGGGTTGGCCGAGCGGGCACTGAACACCATCGGCCGGCACTACTTCTCGGTGTCGGTCTGCGGCGACGAGGTGGCGCACGGCAAACCCGCGCCGGATCCCTACCTGCGGGCCGCGGGACTGCTCGGTTATGCGCCGGCCGACTGTCTGGCGGTGGAGGACTCGGTGACCGGGGCTGCCTCGGCCGACGCTGCGGGCTGTCCGGTGCTGGTGGTGCCCAATGCGGTGCCGGTGCCCGGCGGGCCGCGGCGTCGCCAGGTGGATTCGCTGGTCGGGTTGTCGGTCGCTGATCTGCACACCGTTCATGCCTCCCTCCGCGAGCGTGCGTGTCTGTCCGCCGACACGCCGTGACGGGCGTACATCTGTGCACGCTCGCGGCCGGTCGCGGCCGCATGAAACAATCCCTACCCGTGAAGACCTTCGAGGATCTGTTCGCCGAGCTCGGTGAGCGTGCCGCCGCCCGGCCGGCCGGCAGTGCCACCGTGGCCGCGCTGGACGCCGGGGTGCACACCATCGGCAAGAAGATCCTGGAGGAAGCCGGCGAGGTGTGGCTGGCCGCCGAACACGAATCCGACGACGCGCTGGCCGAGGAGATCAGCCAGCTGCTGTATTGGACCCAGGTACTGATGCTCTCGCGCGGGCTCACCTTGTCCGACGTGTACCGGAAGCTGTGACCATGTTGCGTATCGCGGTCCCCAACAAGGGGGCGCTCAGTGAATCCGCCGCCGAGATACTGTCCGAGGCCGGCTACCGCAGCCGCACCGACGCCAAGGACCTGACCGTCATCGACCCGGTCAACAGGGTCGAGTTCTTCTTCCTGCGGCCCAAGGACATCGCGATCTACGTCGGGTCGGGGGAGTTGGACCTCGGCGTCACCGGCCGCGATCTGGCGCTGGAATCCACCGCGCCGGTGCGCGAACGGCTGGCGTTGGGATTCGGGTCGTCGCGGTTCCGCTACGCCGCCCCGGCCGGACGAGACTGGACGGTCGGCGACCTTGCCGGCAAGCGTATCGCCACGGCCTACCCCAACCTGGTTCGTAAAGACCTGGCGGCCAAGGGAATCGAGGCGAATGTCATCCGACTGGACGGCGCGGTGGAGATCTCGATACAGCTTGGGGTGGCCGATGCGATCGCCGACGTCGTCGGTTCGGGACGCACCCTGCGTCAGCACGATCTGGTGGCTTTCGGTGAGACACTGTGTGATTCGGAGGCGGTGCTCATCGAGGCGGCCGAGCCGAACGGCCGGAGCGAACAGACGGCCGCGGCCCGCGACCAGTTGGCCGGCCGGGTGCGCGGCGTCGTTTTCGGCCAGCAGTACCTGATGCTGGACTACAACTGTCCACGTGCGGCGCTCGACCAGGCTGCCGCGATCACCCCGGGCTTGGAGTCGCCGACCATCGCCCCGCTCGCTGAGCCGGACTGGGTGGCGGTGCGGGCGCTGGTGCCGCGCCGCGACGTCAACGCGATCATGGATTCGCTGGCCGCGATCGGGGCCAAGGCGATTCTGGCGTCCGACATCCGGTTCTGCCGTTTCTGAGCAGTATCGGCGTGTTAGCGTCCGGAAGACCCTAGGAGGCTGAAAAGTGACGCATTTCCTCGTGCTGGTGCTGGCGCTGCTGATCGGGGCGGTCGCCGGACTGCGTGCCCTGACCGCGCCGATGGTGATGGCATGGGCAGCAGCGTTGCACTGGATCAACCTCGACGGCACCTGGGCGCAGTGGCTGAGCCACCCGGCGACGGTCACCGTGTTGACCGTGCTGGCGGTCATCGAGCTCATCACCGACCTGCTGCCGGGGACCCCGCAGCGCACCGTGGCCGTGCAGTTCATCGCGCGGATCGTGCTGGGCGCCTTCGCCGGTGCAGTACTCGGGACCGCCTGGAACTACACCTGGACGGCGCTGGGGGCCGCGATGATCGGCGCGGTGATCGGCGCGCTGGTCGGCCTCGGACTGCGTCAGCGTCTGGTCGCGGCTACCGGCGGCCGCGACCTGCCGATCGCACTGCTGGAGGACAGCGTCGCGGTGCTGGGCGGGTTTGCCGTCGCGGCGTTCACCGCCGTGCTGTAGCCCGATGGCGGTGACCCGCGGCGCCCGACTCCGCAGGCTCCGCCGCGCTTGCGATCCCCGCTGTGACTCTTTAGCGCTTCTGCACCAGCAGGGTCTGCGCCGAGGTTCCGATGAACCCGGTGTGGTCGAACAGTTCGGCGGTGGTCGCACCGATGCCGTCCGGCCCGATCGACGCCCGGGCCCGCATACCGAATTCGTCTCCGGTGGGCAGCCGGTGCAGGTGCACCACGGTGTCGGTGTTCATGAAGACGTACTGATCCACCGGCAGGGCCGCGCCGATCCCGTTCGCCGAGTCCACCACCATCGCCAGCCGTTGCAGGGCGGTGGTCGGCCGGTCGTCGCTCAGCGGCACCTGCGGGCGCAACCAGGCCACCGCGGCGCCGTCGCGTGACTCCGGCTGGGCCCGCCACTGCACTGATTGGGCGTAGCCGGCGTTCTGCGCGAACCAGGCCGGCGGCGGTAGTGCGGGCCCCTCGATCAGCGGCGGATGCCGGTCGGTACTCACCGCCGCGGTGTCGCCGATCGCCAACGCCCAGGCGCTGAGCCGGGCCACCGGCCGGTCGTCGTCGCCGGCCCGCATCTCGGCCTCCAGCAGGCGGATTCGTCGACCCGGCCGCTGCACCCAGGCCCGCACCTTGACCGGGGCCACCGGGATCGCACCCAGTATGTCCAGGCTCAGCCGGCCGATCCGCTGACCGGAGTCGGTGAGCAACTCCTCGATCTCACGGGTGAGCAGTGCCAGCGGGGGAGAGCCATGCTGCAGGTCGGGGCCCCAGACGCTGGCGGTCAGTTCACTGGATTCGAATACCGCCTCGCCGGCGTCGTTGCGGTGGACCAGTCGGTAGTAGCCGGCGTTCATTAGCCGAACCCTACGGGTCCCGGCCGGGGGCACCCTTGCGTAGGGTTGACGGCTGTGTCCGAATCGGGGATCTTCCAGGCGGGCGATCGGGCCCAGTTCACCGACGCCAAGGGCCGCCGCTACACCACGGTGCTTGTTCCCGGCGGCGACTTCCACACCCATCGCGGAGCCATCCCGCATGACGAGGTGATCGGGCTGTCCGACGGCAGCGTGGTCAAGTCCGCCCAGGGAGATGCGTTCCTGGTGCTGCGGCCGCTGTTGGTCGACTACGTGATGTCGATGCCGCGCGGGGCGCAGGTGATCTACCCCAAGGACTCCGCCCAGATCGTCCACGAGGGCGATATCTTCCCCGGGGCCCGCGTGCTCGAAGCCGGCGCCGGGTCCGGGGCCCTGACCCTCTCACTGCTGCGGGCCGTCGGGCCGCAAGGCCGGGTGATCTCCTACGAGCTGCGTGACGACCACGCCGTGCACGCCCGCGCCAACGTCGAGACGTTCCACGGTGAGCTGCCGGACAACTGGCAGCTGGTGATGGGCGATGTCGCCGACAGTGATCTGCCGGACGGTTCGATCGACCGGGTGGTGCTGGACATGCTGGCGCCCTGGGAGGTGCTCAACACCGTGTCGCGCGTGCTGATACCGGGCGGGGTGCTGGTGATCTACGTCGCCACCGTCACTCAGCTCTCCCAGGTGAATGAGGCTCTGCGCGAACAACAGTGCTGGACCGAGCCGCGGTCGTGGGAGACCATGCAGCGCGGCTGGAACGTGGTCGGGCTGGCGGTGCGGCCCCAGCACGCGATGCGCGGGCACACCGCGTTTTTGGTATGCGCCCGCCGGCTGGCGCCGGGCACCGTCACGCCGACCCGGTTGGGACGCAAACGCTCGGTGTAAAACGGCTTGCGCCCCAACCTCAGTCGTCGCTGCGGCTCAACCCGCGCCGCACCGACAGCAGCTCCACCTCCGGGCGTGCGGCCACCAGGCGCTCGGCGGCGTCGAGCACCTCGACCAGATGGCCCCGGTCACCGGAGACGGCGGCCAACCCGATGCCGGAACGTCGGTGCAGATCGGTCGAATCCGTCTCTGCGGCAGACACAGTGAACTTGCGTTGCAACTCCGCGACGATCGGGCGCACCACGGAGCGCTTCTGCTTGAGCGAGTGCACGTCACCGAGCAGCAGGTCGAATTCCAGCCAGCCGATCCACATGGCTACCGCGTGGGGGTGCTCTCGGTGTGGGCGTTTCCGAACGCCAACAGGGTCTTGGCGGTGTCCTGCGACAGCTGCCACGCCTCGCCGGTCGGCTTGAACTCCATCGGGAAGCTGAATCCGGCGGTGTCGGGGTTGGCGGTGTTGACCGCGACATCGGCCGTCACGTAGCCGGGGTGGCGGTCCGACCATCCCAGGCCGGTGACCTCCAGGTTCAGTGGTAGGTATCCGCCGTCCCGCAGGGCGGTGGAGAACTTGTCGATGATGGCGGCGTCGGCGGGTTTGGCGCCTTCGACGAGGGGCAGCTTGTCGGCACCGGGAACCGCAGCGTCGGACAGCCGGTAGAGCACGTCGGCCAGCGCCTCGGGCGCCGGTAGGGGGGAGGCCGGCGAGGCAGTCGTCGTCGCGGTCGAAGTCCAGGGCGGCGGCGCCACCGGCTCGGCCGAGCCGCCGTCCCCGCAACCCGACAACGTCAAGGCCGCCACAACGGCGGTCAACGCGCGGCGAAGCCGGGACATCGAGGAACGTCCGATCAGCCGGACGTCATCTGCGACAGCGTCATCAGCGAGTTGCGGGACAGCTTCCAGCCGTCCTGGTCGACGAACGACAAATTGACCGTGCGCGGCTCCATCGTCGGCCCGGAGGCAGTGACGTCCGCGGTCGCCACACCGGGACCGGCCGGCGCGATGTTGGCCACGTTGATCGCCAGCGGGAACTTGCCCTTCTGGACGCCCTTGCGCATCTTGTGGTCCATGATGGCGGCCTCGGCCCCGCCCAGGCCGCCCTCGATCAGGTAGGACTTGCCCACGGCGGGCACGTTGGGGTCGGCCAGGGTGTTCAGAACGCCGGTCAGCTGTTCGGGTGCGGGCACGTCGGCGATAGCCGGGTCCAGAGGCTGGGGGTACCTCCCGCTTGCGGGGGACGGAGCGAAAAACACCGTCACCGGTGCCGCGGTGGCAGCCGGAGCGACGGTTGCCAGGCAGCTCACAGCCGATGCTGCCGCAGCGATGGCGGCGACGGTCGCTACACGTGTGGCTAGGGATTTCACGCTCACGGGGTTCCTTTCGATCGGCTGAATCGCAACCCAGGCTAACAGCGCGAACCGGTGTGTCGGCCTGCCACTGCGCCCGCGAATGCACAATGGCCGGTAGCGTTGAGGTATCCGTCGCTTCAACTTCCAGTTGGGGAAAGGAGCGCAACATGGCCACTGTGGAAGAGCCCGGGCGTCCCGAGTCCGACGATGCCGCCGAGCTTGAGGACTTGCGTCGCGAGGCCGCGGTGCTGCGCGAGCAGTTGGGCAGCAGAACGGGCCCGCAGGACACGTCGCGGGTCGGCCGCGACATCCGCGCGCTGGAATCGCAGATCGACTCGCTGACCACCCGCAACGCCAAGTTGATGGACACCCTCAAAGATGCGCGCCAACAGTTGCTGGCGCTGCGTGAGGAGGTCGACCGGCTGGGACAGCCGCCGAGCGGCTACGGAGTCCTGCTGGGCACCCACGACGACGACACCGTCGACGTGTTCACCTCCGGCCGCCGGATGCGGGTCAACATCTCGCCCAACATCGAGGTCGCGACCCTCAAGAAGGGTCAGACCGTCCGGCTCAATGAGGCGCTGACGGTGGTCGAGGCCGGCAGGTTCGAATCGGTCGGCGAGATATCCACGCTGCGCGAGATCCTGGCTGATGGCCATCGTGCGCTGGTGGTGGGCCACGCCGATGAGGAACGCATCGTCTGGCTGGCCGAGCCGCTGGTGGCCGACGATCTGCCCGAGAGCATCCCGGACGCCCAGGCCGATGATCGGCGCCCCCGCAAGCTGCGCCCCGGTGACTCGCTGCTTGTGGACACCAAGGCCGGCTACGCCTTCGAGCGCATCCCCAAGGCCGAGGTCGAAGACCTGGTGCTCGAGGAGGTGCCCGACGTCAGCTACGGCGACATCGGCGGCCTGACCCGCCAGATCGAGCAGATCCGCGACGCCGTGGAGCTGCCGTTCCTGCACAAGGACCTCTACCGCGAATACGCGCTGCGTCCGCCCAAAGGCGTGCTGCTCTATGGCCCGCCCGGCTGCGGCAAGACGCTGATCGCCAAGGCGGTGGCCAATTCGCTGGCCAAGAAGATGGCCGAGGTCCGCGGCGACGACGCCCACGAGGCCAAGTCGTACTTCCTCAACATCAAGGGCCCCGAGCTGCTGAACAAGTTCGTCGGCGAGACCGAACGCCACATCCGGCTGATCTTCCAGCGAGCGCGCGAGAAGGCCTCGGAGGGCACTCCGGTCATCGTGTTCTTCGACGAGATGGACTCGATCTTCCGCACCCGTGGCACCGGTGTCTCCTCGGACGTGGAGACCACTGTCGTGCCTCAGCTGCTCAGTGAGATCGATGGCGTGGAGGGGCTGGAGAACGTCATCGTGATCGGTGCCTCCAACCGCGAGGACATGATCGACCCGGCGATCCTGCGGCCCGGCCGTCTCGACGTCAAGATCAAGATCGAGCGCCCGGATGCCGAAGCGGCACAGGATATCTTCTCCAAGTACCTGGTCGAGACGCTGCCCGTGCACGCCGACGACCTCGCCGAGTTCGGCGGGGACCGCGCGGCCTGCATCAAGGCGATGATCGAGAAGGTCGTCGACCGGATGTACGCCGAGATCGACGACAACCGGTTCCTGGAGGTCACCTACGCCAACGGTGACAAAGAGGTCATGTACTTCAAGGACTTCAACTCCGGGGCGATGATCCAGAACGTCGTCGACCGGGCGAAGAAGAACGCCATCAAGTCGGTGCTGGAGACCGGCCAGCCCGGCCTGCGTATTCAGCATCTGCTGGATTCGATCGTCGACGAGTTCGCCGAGAACGAGGATCTGCCCAACACCACCAACCCCGATGACTGGGCGCGGATCTCGGGCAAGAAGGGCGAGCGGATCGTCTACATCCGCACCCTGGTCACCGGCAAGAGCTCGAGCGCGTCGCGGGCCATCGACACCGAATCCAACCTGGGCCAGTACCTGTAGGGATCACCCCTGGCGCGAGGGTGCGTGTCTGTGCGGCGACACGCCCAAAATGTCGTACATTGATGCACGCTCGCGCCGGCCAACGAGCCGCGCGACTACGCTCGACCTGATGCGACTCCGCTTTTCTCCCGACGATGAGGACGCCTTCAACGAGGCCCGTGATGCATTGCTCGACGAATTCGTCCGCTGGCTGGACCGACCCGAACCAGAGTGTGCCGAGTTGGTCGGCGATGCCGGGCTGTTTCTGGACTGGCGCCACGGCTACTCCACCGGGGTGCTCGACGAGTTCACCGAGGACGACATCTCCGAGTTCCTGCTGGAGTGGTGCCCGCGCAAACTGAGCGCCCCACCCGAGGGCGCGGCGGGTACATGTCGGGCGGTCGGCGCCTTCATCGAGTTCCTGTTCCGCACCCGGCGGCTGGTCGGTGGCGCCGACCGAGCCGCCCGGCTGATGACGCTCGCCGATGACCTGGCGCCGGCGATGCGCGATGCGATGGCCGACCCGGCGAACTTCGGGATGGCCAAATCGATGTTCGCCGGTCTCGGTGATGTGTCCGGACTGTCGATGGATGAGTTGAAGGCCGTTGTGCAGCAGCAGATGGATGCGCACAACGTGTTGCCGATCGAGCAGCGCAGGGCGGCCACGGACCGCTTCTTCGAACCGGAGCCCGAGCCATTGGAGCTGCCGTTCGTGTACGTCCCGCCGCCGATCGCCGAGGTCGAGGAGGGAGCAACTGCCGCACCTTTGCTGGTGAAGGTTCACGCGCTGCGCGGGTATCTGGGTCCGGACGGCAAGCCGTTGACGCAGAAGGGCAACCTCAAGCTGGCCGACGGCCGGGCGTTGATCGCGCTGCTGGACACCGGCGACGTGATGGACCCGAAGATCGGCGCCAAGACCTTCAAGACGAAGTCGACCGAGGAGCTGAGCCGGCTGACGTTCATCCTCGACGTCGCCAAACAAGCCGGTGCTGTCCGGGTGCACAAACGGTGCCTGGTCTCGGTGAAGGCGTGGGGCACTCGGTCGCCACTAAAGGGCGCGGCCGGGCTGTTCGACGCGATCATGGAGCTTGGCCCGTTGAAATCGCGGATCTACTACCGGAATTCGCTGTTGGACCTGCTCGACGAGTTGCTTGACGACGGGATCGTGCACTGGCTGGCGCCGCTGCTCGGCTATCGCACCGAGATGTCATTCGACGACATCGTCGAGTGGGCCCGATCAGTGGTGGATCAGCAACTTGCGCCGTATCGGCCGGATCACTGGTCACCGGACCTGGTCGACCGCCTGGTGCAGAAAAAGATCGCCCGGATAATGGAGAAACTCGAGCTGGCCGGGGTGCTGTGCTGGGCGGATCGGATCGAGACGGCGGATTCCTACGGCGACATAGAGTACGGCGGTGGCCGGGTCGTGCTGACCGCCCTGGGCCGTCACGTCCTTCCCGATTATCTCGACGAGGCCGGGTATGCGCTGCGGCGCGCCGAAGACCTCACCGATGCCGACGGCGCAGCACTCATCGATGCCTTGATCGGGGCGGACGGTGTTGCCCACGACTCCGTGCTGGCCGGCTGGCAGCCGGGAAGATCTACGGTGGAGCGGGTCGAGATGATCTGCTCGGCACTGGTTGCGGCGCCCGATGCCAAGCGCCGGGTGATGGGTTTTCACGCGCTGGACCTGTTCGACCTCGACACCGCCGAACCACTCGTCCGCCAGTTGCTGGACAGCCAGGTGGCCGGGCATGCAGCGTTGTGGCTGATGGCGCGTGATCGCGCTGACGTCGCCACGCTCGGCGGTTTCGTTGATGCACTGGTGCGGGTGGACATCCTCGCGGGTGAGCTGGATGACCCGGATGAACTTTGTGAGGCCTTCCTTGCCGACCCGGATCCGCTGCGACTACTCGACGACATGTGGCGACAGGCCACACCCGAGACGGTGTTGGTCCTTGACATGCTGGGTAGCCACCTCAAGGACCCGAAACTTGCCAAAGCGGCCCGCAAGGCCGCCATGCGTCACCGCAGTTGGATGGCCAACCGTCCGTGAGCCGCCCACCGGATCTCCGGGTGGTCTCAGCGCTCAAAGAATGGGCGTGTACCTCATGTTCGGGCACCGGCGACCTGTTGTTCATGGAGGACGCCGGTCCGCTGTGTCTGGGCTGCGCAGACCTCGGGCACCTGGAATTTCTGCCCTCCGGTGACGCGGCGATGACCAGACGCGCCAAGAAGGCCAATGGGCTCTCGGCGGTGGTGGTGCGCTGGAGTCGGTCACGAAAGCGCTATGAGCGCCAAGGCATCCTGGCTGAACCAGAGGCGATCGAGCATGCGGTAGCGGCAGGATCCGCTCGAAGCGGGGCCGGCCGGGCGCTGGAACCAGGTGCCGTTCCTCTCGCTGTGGTCGCGTCGGTCCGGCACGCCGACACCGGCTACGACGAACTGCTGATGTCCGGCGTCGACCGGAAAGCGGCTCGGGAACCGATATCTGGCCGCGTCGATGCCGTCCTCGATGGCTGGCAGACGCCCTCGCCTAGGCTCTAGGTCATGCAACGGATCATCGGGACCGAAGTCGAATACGGCATCGCTTCGCCGTCGGATCCGACCGCGAACCCGATCCTGACCTCCACCCAGGCGGTGCTGGCGTATGCCGCCGCCGCCGGAATCCCGCGTGCCAAGCGCACCCGCTGGGACTACGAGGTGGAGTCCCCGCTGCGCGACGCCCGCGGTTTCGACCTGAGCCGTTCGTCCGGCCCGCCGCCGATCATTGACGCCGACGAGGTCGGGGCGGCCAACATGATCCTGACCAATGGGGCCCGGCTCTACGTCGACCACGCCCACCCGGAGTACTCCGCGCCGGAGGTCACCGACCCGCTGGACGCGGTGATCTGGGACAAGGCCGGCGAGCGGGTGATGGAGGCCGCCGCCCGCCATGTGGCCAGCGTTCCGGGTGCCGCCAAGCTGCAGCTGTACAAGAACAACATCGACAACAAGGGCGCCTCCTACGGCACCCACGAGAACTATCTGATGAGTCGGCAGACCCCGTTCACGTCTATCATCGCCGGGTTGACCCCGTTCCTGGTGTCCCGGCAGGTCGTCACCGGCTCCGGCCGGGTCGGGCTGGGTGCCTCCGGTGACGAACCGGGTTTCCAACTCTCCCAGCGCGCCGACTACATCGAGGTCGAGGTGGGCCTGGAGACCACCCTCAAGCGCGGCATCATCAACACCCGCGACGAGCCGCACGCCGACGCCGACAAGTACCGCCGGCTGCACGTCATCATCGGCGACGCCAATCTGGCCGAGACCTCGACGTATCTGAAGGTGGGCACCACCGCCCTCGTCCTCGACCTGATCGAGGAGGGCCACGAGCACGGAATCGATTTGAGTGATCTGGTCCTGGCTCGCCCGGTGCGCGCGGTGCACGTCATCAGCCGCGACCCCACCTTGCGGGCGACGGTGGCGCTGGCCGACGGTCGCGAGATGACCGGCCTTGCGCTGCAACGGATTTACCTCGACCGGGTGACCAAGCTGGTGGACGTACGCGACCCCGACCCGCGGGCCACCGACATCCTTGAGACCTGGGCGCGGGTTCTCGATCAGCTGGAACGCGACCCGATGGAGTGCGCCGACCTGCTGGACTGGCCGGCCAAGCTGCGTCTGCTGGAGGGCTTCCGGCAGCGGGAGAACCTGACCTGGTCGGCACCGCGACTGCACCTGATCGACCTGCAGTACTCCGATGTGCGCCTCGACAAGGGCCTCTACAACCGGCTGGTGGCCCGCGGCTCCATGCAGCGGCTGATCACCGAGCAGCAGGTGCTCGACGCGGTGGACAACCCGCCCACCGACACCCGTGCCTACTTCCGCGGTGAGTGCCTGCGCCGGTTCGGGGCCGATATCGCCGCCGCCAGCTGGGACTCGGTGATCTTCGACCTGGGCGGCGAGTCGCTGGTGCGCATTCCGACGCTGGAGCCGCTGCGCGGCAGCAAGGCACACGTCGGGGCATTGCTGGACTCGGTGGACAGCGCGGCTGAACTGGTCGAACAACTCACCACGTAGCCACCGCGCGCCTTAGCCAGCGTCGGCGTCGGTGCCGACGGTAGGGTGGAGAAACCGGCGTGCGCGTGCTGCGCACGCCGATGGAGACGCAGGAGGCAGCGATGGCTCAGGAGCAGACCAAGCGTGGTGGTGGCGGCGGCGATGACGACGACCCCACCGGGCCCGCGGCCGCCGGCCAGGAGCGTCGCGAGAAGCTGACCGGCGAGACCGACGATCTGCTCGACGAGATCGACGACGTGCTGGAGGAGAACGCCGAGGACTTCGTGCGCGCATACGTCCAAAAGGGCGGCCAGTGAGCTGGCCCTTCCCTGACCGTCTTCCTGCCGCTGCTGCGCTTCCCGGGTTGCCGTCGAGCTCGGTAGACCTGTCGTCGTTCTCGGATTTTCTGCGCCGGCAGGCACCGGATCTGCTGCCGGCCGGCGGTAACGGCCTGCAGGGGCTCTCCGGCGCTGACCTGCCGCACGGCACCACGATCGTCGCGCTGAAATACCCGGGCGGTGTGCTGATGGCCGGCGACCGGCGCTCCACCCAGGGCAACATGATCGCCGGCCGTGACGTCCGCAAGGTCTATGTCACCGACGACTACACCGCCACCGGGATCGCGGGCACCGCGGCGGTGGCGGTCGAGTTCGCCCGGCTCTACGCCGTCGAACTCGAGCACTACGAGAAGCTCGAAGGGGTGCCGCTGACGTTCGCCGGCAAGGTCAACCGGCTGGCGATCATGGTGCGCGGCAACCTCGGTGCGGCCATGCAGGGGTTGCTGGCGCTGCCGCTGCTGGTGGCCTACGACATCGACGAGGCCGACGGGCAGCACGCCGGGCGCATCGTGTCGTTCGACGCCGCCGGCGGCTGGAACATCGAGGAGGAGGGCTACCAGTCGGTCGGCTCGGGCTCCTTGTTCGCCAAGTCGTCGATGAAGAAGCTCTACGCGCAGGTGGCCGACGCCGATTCGGCGCTGCGGGTGGCCGTCGAGGCGCTCTATGATGCCGCCGACGACGACTCCGCCACCGGCGGACCGGATTTGGTGCGTGGCATCTTCCCGACTGCGGTGACGATCGGTGCCGAAGGCGCCGTCGACATCCCCGAGGACCGCATCGCCGAACTGGCACGCGAGGTCATCGAGAACCGTACTCGCGGGACCGCTTCGGGACCGCGCACCAAGCGGGGTAAGAAATGAGTTTTCCGTATTTCATCTCGCCCGAGCAGGCGATGCGTGAGCGTGGCGAGCTCGCCCGCAAGGGGATTGCCCGCGGGCGCAGCGTGGTGGCGCTGGCCTACGCCGATGGTGTGCTGTTCGTCGCCGAAAACCCTTCGCGCTCACTGCAGAAGATCAGTGAGCTCTATGACCGGGTCGGCTTCGCCGGCGCGGGCCGCATCAACGAGTTCGAGAACCTGCGCCGCGGCGGCATCCAGTTCGCCGACACCCGCGGGTATGCCTATGACCGCAAGGACGTCACCGCGCGGCAGCTGGCCAATGTCTACGCGCAGACTCTCGGCACCATCTTCACCGAGCAGGCCAAGCCTTACGAGGTGGAGCTGTGTGTGGCCGGGGTGGCCTACCAGGGTCAGACGAAAGCCCCTGAGCTGTACCGGATCACCTATGACGGCTCGATCTACGATGAACCGCATTTCGTGGTGATGGGCGGTACCACCGAGCCGGTGATCGCCGCACTCAAGGAGTCCTACGCCGAGAACGCTCCGCTGGCCGACGCCCTGCGGCTGGCGGTGGACGCCTTGCAGCAGCCTGATGCCGCCAATGGCGCCGAGCCCCGCAAGCTGGGGCCGGGCACTCTGGAGGTGGCCATCCTGGACGCCAACCGGCCGCGGCGGGCGTTTCGGCGGATCGCCCGGTCGACGCTGGAAGAGCTTCTGCCGCAGCAGGATTCCGATACCAAGGACTGACAACGCCATCGGCGCGGCTTTGGAGTACGTCTCGCTGGGCTACGCCGTGGTGGCCTATCAGCTCATGCGGTCCCCCGGTTTGGCGTGGTTCGTTCAGGTGCTGGCAGACGTGGTCGGCGGCGGGCCCAGGGTTATCGGTCGATCCGGAAACGCTTGACCCGCGCCCCTGCGCCCGAGGCCAACTCGACGCGACTGCGCGGCACCCCGAAATGCTCGGCCAGCACCCGGATCACGGCGGCGTTCGCCTTGCCGTCCACGGCCTGCTCCCGCACGTAGATCGTTAATTGACCGTCGTCGTCGGCTTCTATCAGCGGGCCCTTGCGGCTGCCGGGTTTTACCTTCACGACGACGGTTTCGGTGCTGCTCACGGCAACAGCATCCCCGGCCCGCGAGCGTGCACAGTTGTACAGCCCATCCCGGCGTGTCGCGTACAAACATGCACGCCGGCGGGAGAGGGCCGGCCGCGCGAACCCTACCGCGCGACGATCACCGACGAGCCGTGCCCGAACAGGCCCTGGTTGGCGGTGACGCCGACGGTGGCGCCCTCGACCTGCCGGCCGGTGGCCTGACCGCGCAGCTGCCAGGTCAGCTCGCACACCTGGGCAATGGCCTGCGCCGGGATCGCCTCACCGAAGCAGGCCAGCCCGCCGGACGGGTTCACCGGCACCCGGCCACCGATGGTGGTGGCGCCGCTGCGCAGCAGCTGCTCGCCCTCACCCTTGGCGCACAGACCCAGGTGCTCGTACCAGTCGATCTCGAGTGCGGTGGACAGGTCGTAGACCTCGGCCAGGCTGACGTCATCCGGGCCGATCCCGGCTTCGGCGTAAGCCGCGTCCAGGATCTGGTCCTTGAACACCCGGTCTGATCCCGGCACGACCGCGGTGGAATCGGTTGCGATGTCCGGCAATTCGGGCAGGTGCTGGGGGTACTGCGGGGTCACAGTGGACACCGCGCGCACCGACGGTACGCCGTCGAGCGAGCCGAGGTGCTTCTTCGCGAACTCCGCGCTGGCCACGATCAGCGCCGCAGCCCCGTCGGAGGTCGCGCAGATGTCGAGCTGGCGCAGCGGGTCGGAGACCACCGGGCTGGCCAGCACGTCGGCGACCGCGGATTCCTTGCGGTAACGGGCATTCGGGTTGTTCAGACCGTGCCGGGAGTTCTTCACCTTCACCTGGGCGAAGTCCTCGGAGGTCGCGCCGTAAAGGTCCATCCGGCGGCGCGCCAGCAGCGCGAAGTACACCGGGTTCATCGCCCCGATCAGGTGGAACCGCTGCCAGTCCGGGTCGTTCTTGCGCTCACCGCCGACCGGGGCGAACGCGCCCTTGGGGGTGGTGTCGGCGCCGATCACCAGCGCCACGTCGCAGAACCCGGCCAGGATCTGGGCCCGGGCGCTCTGCAGCGCCTGCGAACCGGAGGCGCAGGCGGCATAGCTCGAGGACACCGGAACCCCGTTCCAGCCCAGCTTCTGGGCGAACGTCGAACCGGCGATGAAGCCCGGGTAGCCGTTGCGGATGGTGTCCGCGCCGGCGATGAACTGGATCTGGGTCGCGTTCAGGCCGGCGTCGGCCAGCGCGGCGCGAGCGGCCACCACCCCGTACTCGGTGAAGTCGCGGCCCCACTTACCCCACGGGTGCATGCCCGCGCCCAGGATGTACAGCGGCTCAGCCATTGGAGTCCACCTTCTTCCATGCGTAAACGGTGCGTTGCACGCCGTCGTCGTCGGTGTAGAGCGGCATGGTGGCCAGCTCCATCTCCATACCGACCTTCAAGTCCGCGGCCAGCGTGCCCTCGACCACCTTTCCCAGCACGATCAGGCCCTCGTCGGCCAGTTCCACCGCGGCGATCGCGAACGGCTCGAACGGGTCGGACGGCGGATACGGCGCCGGAGGCAGGTACCGGTTCTCGGTGTAGCTCCAGATCGTGCCGCGCCGCGACAACGCGACGGGCTCGAGCACATCGCCGTCGCAGGCGGGGTTGGGACAGTTGTTCTCACGCGACGGGAACACATAGGTGCCGCACTGCGGACACTTGGCGCCGATCAGGTGGGGGAGGCCGGCGTCGTCGGTGGCGAACCACCCGTCGATGGCCGGCTGCGAGGCTACGTCTGGCACCCGGTCAGCGTACCCAACCGCGAAGCCAAACTGAAACGTGTTGCAATTCCACCGGCCGCACCGGGCGCCCACCCGCGGTGCCTAGAGTTGGGGCCGTGAGCCAGACCCAACCCACCCTGCTGCTCCTGGACGGAAACTCGCTGGCATATCGGGCGTTCTACGCCCTGCCCGCGGAGAACTTCAAGACCCGCAGTGGCCTGACCACCAACGCCGTCTACGGGTTCACCGCGATGCTGATCAATCTGCTGCGCGACGAAGCCCCCACCCACGTCGCCGCCGCGTTCGACGTCTCCCGGCAGACGTTCCGCTCCGAGCGGTTCCCGGAATACAAGGCGACCCGCTCGGCGACCCCCGATGAGTTCCGCGGCCAGATCGACATCACCAAGGAAGTGCTCAATGCGCTGGGCATCACCACGCTGTCCGAGGCCGGCTACGAGGCCGACGACCTGATCGCCACCCTGACCACCCAGGCTGACGCCGAGGGCTACCGGGTGCTGGTGGTCACCGGCGACCGGGACGCACTGCAGCTGGTCAACGACAACGTGACCGTGCTCTACCCGCGCAAAGGCGTCAGCGACCTGACCCGGTTCACCCCGGATGCCGTCGTCGAGAAGTACGGCCTGACCCCGGCGCAGTACCCGGACTTCGCGGCGCTGCGCGGCGACCCCAGCGACAACCTGCCCGGCATTCCCGGTGTGGGGGAGAAGACCGCCGCGAAGTGGATCACCGAATACGGCTCGCTGCAGGGCCTGGTCGACCAGGTCGACACCGTCAAGGGCAAGGCCGGAGATTCGTTGCGCGCCAACCTGTCCACGGTGATCCTCAACCGGGAACTGACCGACCTGGTGCGCAACGTGCCGCTGGCGCAGACGCCCGACACGCTGCGGCTGGTGCCGTGGGACCGCGAGCAGATCCACCAGCTCTTCGACGACCTGGAGTTCCGGGTGCTGCGCGACCGGCTGTTCGAAACCCTCGCGACGGCCGAGCCCGAGGTCGAGGAGGGCTTCGAGGTTCGCGGCGGTGCGCTGGAGCCGGGAGCGGTCGCGGCCTGGCTGGCCGAACACGCCGCCGACGGCAGGCGGGCCGGGCTGACCGTGATCGGCAGCCACCGCAGCTTCGACAGCGATGCCACCGCACTGGCGATCGCCGCCGCCGACGGCGAGGGCGGCTACCTCGACACAGCCACGCTGACCGCAGACGACGAGACGGCGCTGGCCGCGTGGCTGGCCGACCCGGCCCGACCCAAGGCGGCCCACGAGGCCAAGCTGGCCAACCACGACCTCGCCGGGCGCGGCTGGACACTGGACGGCGTCACCAGCGACACCGCCCTGGCCGCCTACCTGGTGCGGCCCGGCCAGCGCAGCTTCAGCCTCGACGACCTGTCGGTGCGTTACCTGCGGCGCGAGCTGCGGGCCGAATCCGATGAGCAACAACAGCTCTCGCTGCTCGACGACACCGACGGCGTGGACGATCAGGCGATTCAGACCGCGATCCTGCGGGCGCGCGCGGTCACCGATCTGGCCGATGCGCTGGACGCCGAGCTGGCCCGCATCGATTCCACGGCACTGCTCGCCGACATCGAACTGCCCGTCCAGCGGGTGCTCGCCGAACTGGAGACCGCCGGGATCGCCGTCGACCTCGATCACCTGAACGGGCTGCAGAGCCGGTTCGGCGATGCGATCCGCGACGCCGCCGAAGCCGCCTACGCGGTGATCGGCAAGCAGATCAACCTCGGCTCACCCAAGCAGCTGCAGGTGGTGCTCTTCGATGAGCTGGGCATGCCCAAGACCAAGAAGACCAAGACCGGCTACACCACCGACGCCGATGCGCTCCAGACCCTGTTCGACAAGACCGGGCATCCGTTCCTGGAACACCTGCTGGCCCACCGCGACGTCACCCGGCTGAAGGTGACCGTCGACGGATTGCTGAAATCCGTTGCCTCCGATGGCCGAATCCACACCACGCTGAATCAGACCATCGCCGCCACCGGCCGGCTGTCGTCCACCGAACCCAACCTGCAGAACATCCCGGTCCGCACCGACGCCGGCCGCCAGATCCGCGACGCGTTTGTTGTCGGTAGCGGTTACACCGAGCTGATGACGGTCGACTACAGCCAGATCGAGATGCGCATCATGGCGCACCTGTCGCGGGATGCGGGCCTGATCGAGGCGTTCAACACCGGTGAGGATCTGCATTCGTTCGTCGGGTCGCGGGCGTTCGGCGTGCCCATCGACGAGGTGTCTGCGGACATGCGGCGCCGCGTCAAGGCGATGTCCTACGGCCTGGCCTACGGGCTGAGCGCCTACGGACTGTCCTCCCAGCTCAAGATCTCCACCGAAGAGGCCAAGGAGCAGATGGACGCCTACTTCGACCGCTTCGGCGGCGTGCGCGACTATCTGCACGAGGTCGTCGAGCAGGCCCGCAAGGACGGCTACACCTCCACGGTGCTGGGCCGGCGGCGCTACCTGCCGGAGCTGGACAGCAGCAACCGCCAGGTCCGTGAATCCGCCGAGCGCGCCGCGCTCAACGCCCCGATCCAGGGCAGCGCCGCCGACATCATCAAGGTGGCGATGATCGACGTCGACACTGCCCTCAAGGCCTCCGGGCTGCGGTCACGGATGCTGCTGCAGGTGCACGACGAGCTGCTGTTCGAGGTGGCCGACGGTGAGCGCGAGCCGCTGGAGGCGCTGGTACGCGACAAGATGGGCAACGCCTACGAGCTCAGCGTTCCGCTGGAGGTCGCGGTGGGATACGGGCGCAGCTGGGACGCCGCCGCGCACTGAGCCGGTGCGGCCCACACGGGCATCGAAAGACAAGGGAAATCCCTGTATCGCGGCGCCCTGCTTCTCGTTCGGTGATGAATCGACACACCTGTTCCACTGGGCGGGCGACAAATGGCTTTCGGACCGCGGCATGTGGACTGTGGACGGCATCACGTTCACGAACCGCTACGGCCACACTGCCACCGTGTCCTAGACGCGAGCTTCTAGGTCGAATGCATTGCCGATGGCTTCGGCCAGGGCGGGCTCCTGCGATGCGAGCAGGAAGCCGATCTGACGGCCAAGGGCGGTCACCGGAATGGTTTGGACGTTGTCGCAACTGACGACCGACGGCTGGTCCAGCCCGTTGACGGCGCCGACCGGGACCTCGGTGGACAGCCCTCGGACCGTTGACGTGATCGGCGCGACGGTGACGTTGGTGAGATGCGGACGCACGAGCTCGCGGGTGAGGATCAGGACGGGCCGGGTCTTGTCGAGCTGAGCGATGTGGATGGGTCGCATCAGTCGATGTCGAGGGCGGCGCCTGCAGCGTGGCCGGCCAGCGAGTCCAGATCGCTCGCCGCGGGTGCGCCGGCCGCGAGAATCTGCGCGTCGCGTTCGGCGAGACGGCGGCGACGCTCCCGTTCCAGCGCCCGCACCACGACGGCCGCCCGGCTGCGGGCGCCCTCATGCCGGACCTCGCCATCGATGAAGGCGACGATCTCGTCGGGCAATCTCACCGCGATCTGGGTGCTCACCCGACCGATGGTACCAGTTTGGGATGCAGTCGCCTGATCCCTACCGCCGCGCCGGCAGCGGCGACCGGTAGCCGGCCATGGTGTGCAGTACCGGCGCCGCGGCCCGCGCGGCCACCACCCCGTAGGCATCCTCGTGCTGCAGCGCGTACACCTCCGGGTCGCCGAAGCCGCGATCGATGCGGTCGCGCACGAAGGCAAGCTTGACCACCTGGGCGGCGAAACTCTTCACCGACCTGCCGGCGGGCCGGCCACCGATGCGCCGCGCCTCGCGGATCGCCAGCTTGCGGCTGCGGATCGAGCCCAGCCAGGTCTGCTCGTTCGGGCTGATCAGCCGGTCCGCCACCATCGTCGGCAACGTGACGGCCACCAGGTGCTGCTCGTGGCGGCGGCTCACCATGGCCAGCGTCACCATCAGCACGAAGATCGGGACCATCCAGAACACGTAGGTCACCAGGAACGCCTGACCGCCGCCCATCGCCAGCGAGGCGTTCCACAGCGCATGCATGCCCACCGCCGCCAGGTAGCCGAGCAGAATCATCAATGCCTTGGCCCAGAACCCGTGGCGGCGCAGCGCGAAGAACACCCCGATGCCCGTCATCGTGGTGAACAGCGGGTGCGCGAACGGCCCGAAGATCAACCGCATGATCGCGACAGTGGCCATCTTGGCCGGTGATTCGGCCGGCGCGATGTAGACGATGTCCTCCATCCAGGCGAAGCCCACCGCGGTCACGCCGGCGTAGACCATGCAGTCGGTCAGGGAGTTCAGGTGGTGGCGTCGCCGGCCGGTCAGCATGATCAGCAGGAACAAGCCCTTGGCGGCCTCTTCGATGAACGGCGCCTGGATCGCCGCCTGGTCGAACGACTTCGACACCAGCGGTTTGATCTCGGCCACCGTGGACCCGAACGTCTCCAGGCCCACCGCCAGCAGCACCGCCACCGAGGCACCCCAAAGGAACGCCAGCTGCAGCAGACGGCGGGGTTCGGGCTCCCAGCGGTCCAGCCAGCGATAGCACAACAGCACCACCAGCATCGCCATGCTCGACAGCACCAAAGCGGTCAGGGTGCCGCCCGGATTTGACGCCGTGAACAGCAACACCAGCAGCGTCGTCAGGATGGCCAGCAGGATGATGACGAGGCGCGACGCTCCGACCTTGCGGTTCCGCATCTGGGGCATAGCGAGGCAGCGTAGACCACCGGTTTGTCCAGCGTGCAACGTGTCGAGTAGCCTCAACAGGTAGTCCGCGACCGGTCCCCAGACCTACATCGTGGGCCACCGCATGCTCAGGCATGCGTGACTAGACCATCACGACCCAGTCCCTACTACCTCAACTTGTCCGGAGCAACCCAACACATGCCAAGTCCCACCGTCACCTCGCCGCAAGTAGCCATCAACGACATTGGCTCGGCCGAGGACTTTCTCGCCGCCATCGACAAAACGATCAAGTACTTCAACGATGGCGACATCGTGGAAGGGACGATCGTCAAGGTTGACCGGGACGAGGTCCTGCTCGACATCGGTTACAAGACCGAAGGCGTCATCCCCTCTCGCGAGCTGTCCATCAAGCACGACGTCGACCCCCACGAGGTGGTGTCCGTCGGTGACGAGGTCGAGGCTCTGGTCCTGACCAAAGAGGACAAAGAGGGTCGTCTGATCCTGTCCAAGAAGCGCGCCCAGTACGAGCGCGCCTGGGGCACCATCGAAGAGCTCAAGGAGAAGGACGAGGCCGTCAAGGGCACCGTCATCGAGGTCGTCAAGGGCGGCCTGATCCTCGACATCGGTCTGCGCGGCTTCCTGCCCGCCTCCCTGGTGGAGATGCGCCGGGTTCGCGACCTGCAGCCCTACATCGGCAAAGAGATCGAAGCCAAGATCATCGAGCTGGACAAGAACCGCAACAACGTGGTGCTGTCCCGTCGCGCCTGGCTGGAGCAGACCCAGTCCGAGGTGCGCAGCGAGTTCCTCAACCAGCTGCAGAAGGGCGCCGTCCGCAAGGGCGTCGTGTCCTCGATCGTCAACTTCGGCGCGTTCGTCGACCTGGGCGGCGTGGACGGCCTGGTGCACGTCTCCGAACTGTCCTGGAAGCACATCGACCACCCGTCCGAGGTGGTTCAGGTGGGCGACGAGGTCACCGTCGAGGTGCTCGACGTCGACATGGACCGCGAGCGCGTCTCGCTGTCGCTCAAGGCCACGCAGGAAGACCCGTGGCGGCACTTCGCCCGCACCCACGCGATCGGCCAGATCGTGCCGGGCAAGGTCACCAAGCTGGTGCCGTTCGGTGCGTTCGTCCGCGTCGAGGAGGGCATCGAGGGTCTGGTGCACATCTCCGAGCTGGCTGAGCAGCACGTCGAGGTGCCGGACCAGGTGGTCGCGGTCGGCGACGACGCCATGGTCAAGGTCATCGACATCGACCTGGACCGTCGTCGGATCTCGCTGAGCCTCAAGCAGGCCAACGAGGACTACACCGAGGAGTTCGACCCGTCGAAGTACGGCATGGCCGACAGCTACGACGAGCAGGGCAACTACATCTTCCCCGAGGGCTTCGACGCCGAGACCAACGAGTGGATCGAGGGTTTCGACAAGCAGCGCACCGAGTGGGAGGCCCGCTACGCCGAGGCCGAGCGCCGGCACAAGATGCACACCACGCAGATGGAGAAGTTCGCCGAGGTCGCTCAGGCCGAGTCGTCGCACTCCAGCTCGAACGGTTCGCATCGTGACGACGCGCCGGCCGGTGGTTCGCTGGCCAGCGACGAGCAGCTCGCCGCACTGCGCGAGAAGCTCGCCGGCAACAGCGCGTAGTAGCGCCTGGGCGATTTGAAGGGGCGCAGGTGCTGCGTATCGGTCTGACCGGCGGTATCGGCGCCGGTAAGTCGACGGTGTCGGCCACCTTCAGTCGCCACGGCGGCGTCATCGTCGATGGCGACGTCATCGCTCGTGAAGTAGTGGAGCCCGGTACCGAAGGCCTGACCGCACTGGTCGAGGCCTTCGGGCCGGGCATCCTGCTTTCCGACGGAAGTTTGGACCGCCCGGCCCTGGCGGCGATCGCGTTCAGCGACGAGGACAAGCGGGCCACCCTGAACGGGATCGTGCACCCGCTGGTGGCACGCCGCCGGGCGGAGCTGATCGCCGCCGCCGGTGACGATGCCGTGATCATCGAGGACATCCCGCTGCTGGTCGAGTCGCAGATGGCGCCGATGTTCCCCCTGGTGATCGTCGTGCACGCGGACGTCGAAGTGCGGGTGGCCCGACTGCTCACCCACCGCGGCATGTCCGAGGACGACGCCCGGGCCCGCATCGCCGCGCAGGCCACCGAGCCGCAGCGGCGCGACGTCGCCGACGTGTGGCTGGACAACTCCGGGTCCCCCGACGACCTGGCGGCGCAGGCACTGCAACTCTGGGAGCAGCGCATCCTGCCGTTCGCCGACAACATCAAGGCCGGCCGAGCGGTGCCGTTGCCGACGACGCCGGTGCCGGCCGATCCGACCTGGGCGGATCAGGCGCAGCGCATCCTGGCCCGGTTGCGGACCCACTGCGGGCACCGGGCGCAGCGCATCGAGCATGTCGGCCCGACCGCGGTGGCCGGGCAGGGCGCTCCGGACGTCATCGACATACAGGTCACGGTGGAATCCGTCGCGGTGGCCGACGAGCTCGTCGAGCCGCTACTGGCCGCCGGCTACCCCCGCGTCAGCTCCGATGCCTACGCCTCCGCGGACCCGGGGCGACCCACCGCGGTTCGGGTGGTGTCTGCAGGGGCCTGATCAGGCCATGCTGCTGATCAGCGCGCCGCACAGCATTGCGCCGACATGCGGGTCGTTGGTGTTGCCCCAGGTGTTGACGAACCGGTCGCTCTTGACGGTGGTGACGTCGTCGACCTTGATCTCACAGTGCACGTTCGCCGTCGTCGGGAACTTCAGCCGGATCACCATGCCGGCCTTGCTCGGGTCTGCCATCACGGTGTTGGCCTCGAACGGTGCGCCGAACCCGTCGAGGTCCGCGCTGGCGGTCTCGGTGTCGTTGCGCATGAACGTGACCACGCTGCCGGTGGTCCAGGCGTCGACCCTGGCGATGTAGGTGACGTTGTGCAGCTCCTCGGCGGCGGACGCCGGCGCCGGGATCAACTGACCGCAGCCCAGCACGGCCACAGCGGTCGCGATCGCGGCACTCAGTCTCAGGTTGACGTTCATGGTCACGAGGTTACCCGGCCCAGGACAGTTGCATCCCGTAGTCGCCGCTCAACCACTCGTGGAGGTCGTAGCCGTGCCGTGCCAGGCCGTCGACGGCGGTCACCGCCCGCAGCACCGCCCGCTCGGCGGCTTCCTCGCTGAGCAGCCCGGCCCGTACGGCGGTCAGCAGCTCGTCGGTGTCGGCGAGCTCGACGCCGGCCCCGGTACGCACCACCAGGTCCAGATAGTGGTCCTGGGAGTGCCAGCGCTCCGGGCCCGCGGTGTAGTCGCCGACGTCAAGGTAGAAGTCCTGGTCGCGCTCGTGGCCCGGATTGAAGTGGAAGACTGTCGCGCGCAGTCCCAGCGTGGGCAGCAGCCACGACTCCAGATACCGGAACTGGGCCCGGCCCGGGGTGGGCCGGGCGACGTAGAGACCCCACGGCTGCACCGTGAAGACGTCGACGTCGCGCACCACACCCTTCGGGTCGGTGTTGGTGTAGGCGACCAGGTCGAAGGTCTCCTGCTTGGGGGCGTGCACCGCTGGCCTCCTCTCACTGTCAGATACCCGGCTTACCCTGGGTGCGTGGCTTTCGCAACGGAACACCCCGTGATCGCACATTCCGAATACCGCCCGGCCGGTGACGCGGTCGACGGCCTGGTGCGTACCGGCGGCCGTTTCGATGTGGTCAGCGAATATCAGCCGGCCGGCGACCAGCCCACCGCCATCGCCGACCTGGAGCGCCGGATCGCCGCGGGGGAGAAGGACGTGGTGCTGCTCGGGGCCACCGGCACCGGCAAGTCAGCCACCGCGGCCTGGCTCATCGAACGGTTGCAGCGCCCCACCCTGGTGATGGCGCCGAACAAGACGCTGGCCGCGCAACTCGCCAATGAGTTACGAGAGATGTTGCCGCACAACGCTGTTGAATACTTCGTCTCGTACTACGACTACTACCAGCCGGAAGCCTACATAGCCCAGACCGACACCTACATCGAGAAGGACAGCTCGATCAACGATGACGTGGAGCGGCTGCGTCACTCGGCGACCTCGAGCCTGCTGTCCCGGCGCGACGTGGTGGTGGTGGCCTCGGTGTCGTGCATCTACGGCCTGGGCACCCCGCAGTCCTACCTGGACCGCTCCGTCGAGCTGACGGTGGGTGCCGAGGTGCCGCGGGACGCACTGCTGAGGTTGCTGGTCGACGTCCAGTACACCCGCAACGACATGTCGTTCACCCGCGGCTCGTTTCGGGTGCGGGGCGACACCGTCGAGATCATCCCGTCCTATGAGGAGCTGGCGGTCCGCATCGAGTACTTCGGTGACGAGATCGAGGCGCTGTACTACCTGCATCCGCTCACCGGCGACGTGGTCCGCAAGGTCGACTCGCTGCGGATCTTCCCGGCCACGCACTATGTCGCCGGCCCGGAGCGCATGGGCCAGGCCATCTCCACCATCGAGGAGGAGCTCACCGAACGGCTCGCGGAGCTGGAGGGCCAGGGCAGGCTGCTGGAGGCCCAACGGCTGCGGATGCGCACCAACTACGACATCGAGATGATGCGCCAGGTCGGCTTCTGCTCGGGCATCGAGAACTACTCCCGACATATCGACGGTCGCGGTGCGGGCACGGCGCCGGCCACCCTGATCGACTACTTCCCGGAGGACTTCCTGCTCATCGTCGACGAGTCGCACGTCACCGTGCCGCAGATCGGCGCCATGTACGAGGGCGACATGTCGCGTAAGCGCAACCTGGTGGAGTTCGGCTTCCGGCTGCCCTCGGCGTGCGACAACCGGCCGCTGACCTGGGAGGAGTTCGCCGACCGTATCGGGCAGACGGTCTACATGTCGGCCACCCCGGGGCCCTACGAGCTAAGCCAGGCCGGTGGTGAGTTCGTCGAACAGGTGATCCGCCCCACCGGCCTGGTGGATCCGAAGGTCGTGGTCAAACCCACCAAGGGCCAGATCGACGACCTGATCGCCGAGATCCGCCAGCGCGCCGCGGCCGACGAGCGGGTGCTGGTGACCACCCTGACCAAGAAGATGGCCGAAGACCTCACCGACTATTTGCTCGAGATGGGGATCCGGGTGCGCTACCTGCACTCGGAGGTCGACACGCTGCGCCGGGTGGAACTGCTGCGTCAGTTGCGGCTCGGCGACTACGACGTCCTGATCGGCATCAACCTGTTGCGGGAGGGCCTGGACCTGCCGGAGGTGTCGCTGGTGTCGATCCTCGACGCCGACAAGGAGGGCTTCCTGCGTTCCACCCGCAGCCTGATCCAGACCATCGGCCGGGCGGCGCGCAACGTCTCCGGCGAGGTGCACATGTACGCCGACAAGATCACCGACTCGATGCGGGAGGCCATCGACGAGACCGACCGGCGCCGGGCAAAGCAGATCGCCTACAACGCGGAGAAGGGCATCGACCCGCAGCCGCTGCGCAAGAAGATCGCCGACATCCTCGACCAGGTGTACAGCGAAGCCGCCGACACCGAGGCCGGTGAGGTGGCGATCGCCGGGTCGGGCCGCAACTCCTCGCGGGGACGGCGGGCGCAGGGCGAGCCCGGCCGGGCCATTAGCGCCGGGGTTTTCGAGGGCCGGGACACCGCGGGCATGCCCCGCGCCGAACTGGCCGATCTGATCAAGGATCTCACCGAGCAGATGATGAACGCGGCCCGCGACCTGCAGTTCGAGCTGGCGGCCCGGATCCGCGACGAGATCAGCGATCTGAAGAAGGAGCTCCGGGGCATGGATGCGGCCGGGCTCAAGTGAGTCCCGTCGTCGTCGTGTCCGGTGCGCCGTGATTGACTTCAAGCGGTGGTGGATCTGACTGAATCGGTGGCGGCTGACGCCGCCGTGAGCACAGGCAGCTGGCGTGAGCTGCTCGGCCGGCGATATCTGGGCACCTCGGCCGTGCTGGCCGGGGGCGTGGCACTCTACGCCACCAACGAATTCCTCACGATCAGCCTGCTGCCCAGCACCATCAAAGACATCGGCGGCGAACGGTATTACGCCTGGGCCACCACGCTGTATCTGGTCGGCTCGGTGGTCGCCGCCGCGGCGGCCAACGCGGTGCTGGTGCGCATCGGCTCCCGCCTGGCCTACCTGGCCGGTGTGCTGTCCTTCGGTGTGGGCGCCGCGGTCTGCGCGATCGCCCCCCACATGGAGATTCTGTTGATCGGCCGAACCCTGCAGGGCATGGGCGGCGGCTTGTTGGCGGGGCTGGGGTATGCGCTGATCAACGCGGTGCTGCCCAGTTGGCTGTGGACCCGGGCGTCGGGACTGGTGTCGGCCATGTGGGGCGTCGGCACCCTGGTCGGGCCGGCCGCCGGCGGCCTGTTTGCCCAGTTCGGCGTCTGGCGATGGGCGTTCGGTCTGATGGTCGTGCTGTCCGGGGTGATGTGCGTGGCCGTCAGTGTGGTGCTGCGGGCCAGCCGCCCGAGTCAACACCACGAATCGATGGCCATCCCGGTGCGGTCGCTGCTGCTGCTCGGCGGCGCGGCGCTGGTGGTGAGCACCGCCCAGCTGCCGCGCAACATGCTCGGTGCGGCCGGCCTGCTGGTCGCCGGCGCCGGTCTGCTGGCGGTGTTCCTGGTCGTGGACCAGCGCTCGTCATCGGCGGTGCTGCCGCCCAGTGCCTTCCGGCCGGGCCGGGAGAAGTGGATCTACCTGACGTTGGGCCTGCTGATGGCCACCACGAAGGCCAACCTCTACATCCCGCTGCTCGGTCAGCGGCTGGCTCACCTGGCGCCGGTGATGGCCGGATTCCTGGGTGCCGCGCTGTCCACCGGCTGGACCATCAGCGAGATCGCCAGCGCCTCGGTCAGCAAGGCGCGGGTGGTCGTCGGACTGGTGATCTGCGGGCCGCTGGTGATGGCGGCGGGTTTGGCGGTGGTCGCGTTCGCCCGGATGAGCCATTACAACCCGACGGCGGTCGGCGCCATCTGGGCGATGGCACTGCTGGTCGTCGGGATGGGCGTCGGCGCCGGCTGGCCGCACCTGTCGGCGTGGGCCATGAGCTGCGTCGACGACCCCGCCGAAGGCGGTACGGCCGCCGCGGCCATCAACACCGTCACGCTGATCGGCGGAGCGTTCGGTGCAGGTATCGCCGGCCTGGTGGTCAACACCGCGATGAGCACCGGTGAACCGGCCGCCCGCTGGCTGTTCGCGATCTTCGCCGTGCTCGCCACCGCTGGGTGCGTGCTGTCCTATCGGGCCAGTCGCGACGACGACGCCGGGGTGCTCACCGGATCGCCTTGATCACCTGACTGAAAGTGAACTGCCAGCGCTCGACGACGTGGAAGCCCAACTTACGCAGCATCCGTCCGTCGGGGGTGCGGGCGAAGCGGGTTCCGGGCGGCAGCATGACCGCAGCCTGATGAGCCGGCAGGGTGTGGTCGTGGTTGGTGACCGTCCAGATGACCGGGCAGTGGTCGAGCTGATCGGCCAGCGCCGACACCGAAAGGTGCCCGTCCCACAGCCGGCCGAGGCTCTGCCGGTGCGGTCCGCGGCCGGGATCGATCAGCTTCGCGTACGACGCGGGCCGTGCGGCCGTCAGCGCCCGGATCGGGCCGGGCATCCACCGGGTTGTGTTGTCGATCAGCAGGCAGTCCCCGGGGTGGGCGTGTGCGTCGATCACGTCGGCGACCGCGCTGTAGTCCCAGCCCTTCTCCTTCGTGTACCGATCGCGTTGATCCACAACATAATTGGGTGCTGCCGCCACCGCCAGCGCCACCACAACGGCGATCACAGCCCGACGGGATCCGGCGAGGGTGGTGACCGCGACCGCCAGTGCGATCGCCATCGCCGGGGCGGTGCCGATCAGATACCGCGGGTAGTAGACCGGTCTCCCCAGCACCGAATAGGCCAGCGTGACCAGTGTCGGAATCAGCATCCACGCAGCACAGAGCACCACCAGCCGGCGGGTGTCCGGGTCCGGTGCCGGGCGGGCGCCGACCCGAACCGCGACCTCGGCCCCGACGAGCATCAGCCAGGCCAGGACAGCGAACGCAACGCTGTTGTCGAAGTACTGCTGCTGCACGACTTCGACGACGGTGGACAGGTTCAGCGGGTGAATCCAGGCGACCTGGCGGATCTGGCTCTGGCTGAGCACCACGAACGGGACCAGCAGCGTCAGCGCGACACCGACTGCGCAAGCCCACCGCCGCCGGGCTGTGGAGTTGCGGCCGGACAGGATCACCGGGTGCGCCGCCACCGTGAGCACTGTGAAGATGTTGAGCAGTCCCACCGCGACCACCGCCGCGCCGTAGCCCACCCACAGCGGCCCGGTGTTGCGGCGCGCCGCCGCGACGCACAGCACGGTCAGCCAGACCGCGGCGGCGGCCGCGAACGCATACGGGCGGGCTTCGGTCCCGGCCCAGGTCACCCTGGGCAGCACGGCGTACAGCACGCCGGCGCACACCCACAGCTGCCGTCCGGCGTACTGGCGGCACAACACCACCAACCCGGCGGCGCCGATGCCGACCGCCAGACAGCTGGGCAGCCGCGTCCAGAACTCGGTGGCCGGGAAGATCGCGAACCAGCCGTGCATGAGCAGGTAATACAGGCCGTGGACTGCGTCGATGTGGCCCAACATGTGCCACAGCTCGGGCAGTGAGCGCTGGGTCGAGGCCGAGATGGTGGCCGCCTCGTCGAACCACAGTGACGGCCGACTCACCCCCACGGCGCTGATGGCGGTGGCCACGACCGCGACCAGGGTCGCGTCGGGCCGGCGACGCGGGCGCGGCGGTGGGCCCGCCATCGTGCGCACCGGCTGCCGGGTCGCGACCAGGCTCAACGGTGTGCGCTGTCGGTTCGGATGAGGGTGATGAGAATTCACGCTACTACCGCCGGGCGCACCGTGTCGGCTACGTCACCAGGGGTCCAATGCGGGGTTCACGTCGCTTGATGTGCCCTGGTGTGGTGGACACGTGATGCCCAATTACCCCCATCGGGGCCGCTGACGCGTTAATGTCGCCATGGTTTGTTAGGCGAATTTGGCAACACATCACCGAGAGGGTTTACGGATGAGCGGCTACAAGACCGTCGTGGTAGGTACGGACGGCTCGGATTCTTCGCTGCGTGCCGTGGACCGGGCGGCTTACCTGGCCTCCGGTGAAGGCTCCAAGCTCGTCATCACCACGGCGTACCTGCCGCATGCCGATGACCCGCGGGCCGCCGACGCGCTTAAGGACGAGAGCTACATCGCCTCCGGCAACGCCCCGATCTACGCGATCCTCAAGGAAGCCAAGGAGCGGGCCATCAAGGCCGGTGCCTACGAGGTCGAGGAGAAGGCCATCGTCGGCGCTCCGGTCGACGCGCTGGTGGAGTTGGCCGAGTCGGTTAAGGCCGACCTGCTGGTGGTCGGCAATGTCGGCCTGAGCACCATCGCCGGTCGGCTGCTCGGTTCGGTGCCGGCCAACGTGTCGCGCCGCTCCAAGATCGACGTGCTGATCGTCCACACCACGGGGTAGCAGGCTCACCAGCCCCGCTGACGCCACTCCTTCAGATGCGGGCGCTCGGCGCCCAGCGTCGTGTCATCACCGTGACCGGGGTAGACGACGGTGTCGTCGCCGAAGCGGCCGAACACCTTGGTCTCGACATCATCGAGCAGTCGCTCGAAATCGCCGGGCTGCCAAGTCTTTCCGACACCTCCCGGAAACAGGCAGTCGCCGGTGAACAGCTGCGTCACGCCGCCGGCGGCCGCGGCGCCCAACGCCAGCGCCACCGACCCCTCGGTGTGGCCCTGCAGATGGATCACATCGAAGCTCAGATCCCCGACGGTCACGGTGTCGCCGTCGGCCAGGATCCGGTCCGGTTTCACCGGCAGCGGCTCGGCATCCAGGGCGTGCGCGGCCGTCGGCGCCCCGGTCGCCTCGGCGACCTCGGCCAGGGCCTGCCAATGGTCGAAGTGCTGGTGGGTGGTCAGGATCAGCGACACCTGCGGTGCCTGCTCGCGCACCAGGGCCACCAGATTCTCGGCGTCGTTGGCGGCGTCGATCAGCAGCGTCTGGCCGGTGTTGGCGCACGTCACCAGGTAGGCGTTGTTGTCCATCGGGCCCACCGAGGTCTTGATGATGGAGGCTCCGGGCAGCACCCGCCGGGCCGCGGTTCCGGGTTCGACGTGCCCGGTGTAGTGGTCGTCGACCGAGATCTTGCGCGTCATGTCCGCCACGGTACTGGCCCTGCGGCGCCTGTCGGTACCGGCACATAGCATGGGAGCCGTGTCTGACCGGCTGATCGTCAAGGGTGCCCGTGAACACAACCTGCGCAGCGTGGACCTCGACCTTCCCCGGGATGCGCTGATCGTCTTCACCGGGCTGTCTGGGTCGGGCAAGTCTTCGCTGGCCTTCGACACGATCTTCGCCGAGGGCCAGCGCCGCTACGTCGAATCGCTGTCGGCCTACGCCCGGCAGTTCCTCGGCCAGATGGACAAACCCGACGTCGACTTCATCGAGGGCCTGTCACCGGCGGTGTCCATCGACCAGAAATCCACCAACCGCAACCCGCGCTCCACGGTCGGCACCATCACCGAGGTCTATGACTATCTGCGGCTGCTGTATGCCCGCGCCGGCACACCGCACTGCCCGGTCTGCGGTGAGCGCATCGCGCGGCAGACCCCGCAGCAGATCGTCGATCAGGTGCTGGCCATGGACGAGGGTCTGCGCTTTCAGGTGCTGGCCCCGGTGGTGCGCACCCGCAAGGGCGAGTTCGTCGACCTGTTCGAGAAGCTGAACACCCAGGGCTACAGCAGGGTTCGGGTCGACGGGGTGGTGCACCCGCTCACCGATCCGCCCAAGCTGAAGAAGCAGGAGAAGCACGACATCGAGGTGGTCGTCGACCGGCTCACGGTCAAGGAGTCGGCCAAGCAGCGGCTCACCGACTCGGTGGAGACCGCGCTCGGCCTGGCCGACGGCATCGTGGTGCTGGAGTTCGTCGACCGCGACGAAAATGACCCGCACGGCGCCCCCAGAGAGCAGCGGTTCTCCGAGAAGCTGGCCTGCCCCAACGCACATCCGCTCTCGGTCGACGACCTGGAGCCGCGCTCGTTCTCGTTCAACTCGCCGTACGGGGCCTGCCCCGAGTGCGCCGGGCTGGGCATCCGAAAGGAGGTCGACGCCGAACTGGTGGTGCCCGACCCGGAGCGCACCCTGGCCGAGGGCGCGGTGGTGCCGTGGTCGATGGGCCCCACCAGTGAGTACTTCACCCGGATGATGGCGAGCTTGGGCGAGTCCCTGGGCTTCGACGTGGACACCCCGTGGCGCAAGCTGCCGGCCAAGGCCCGCAAGGCGATTCTCGAGGGCTCCGACGAGCAGGTGCACGTGCGCTACCGCAACCGCTACGGCCGGACCCGCTCCTATTACGCCGAGTTCGAGGGCGTGATGGCGTTTTTGCAGCGCAAGATGGAGCAGACCGAGTCCGAGCAGATGAAGGACCGCTACGCGGGCTTCATGCGTGACGTGCCGTGCCCGGAATGTGCCGGCACCCGGCTCAAGCCGGAGATCCTGGCGGTGACGCTGGCCGCCGGTGACTACGGCAGCCGATCCATCGCGCAGGTGTGTGACCTGTCGATCGCGGACTGCGCGGACTTCCTGGGTGCGCTCACCCTGGGCCCGCGGGAGCAGGCCATCGCCGGCCAGGTGCTCAAGGAGATCCAGTCGCGGCTGAGCTTCCTGCTCGACGTGGGCCTGGAGTACCTGACCCTGTCGCGGGCGGCCGGCACCCTGTCCGGTGGTGAGGCGCAACGCATTCGGCTGGCCACCCAGATCGGCTCCGGGTTGGTCGGGGTGCTCTACGTGCTCGACGAGCCGTCGATCGGGCTGCACCAGCGCGACAATCGCCGGCTGATCGAGACCCTGGTGCGGCTGCGGGATCTGGGCAACACCCTGATCGTCGTCGAGCACGACCTGGACACCATCGCGCACGCCGACTGGATCGTCGACATCGGTCCGGCGGCCGGGGAGCACGGCGGGAAGATCGTGCACAGCGGGACGTACGCCGAGCTGCTGGCCAATTCCGAGTCGATCACCGGGGCCTATCTGTCCGGTGCGAAAACCATTGCGGTGCCCGATGTTCGGCGCAAAGTCGATACCAGACGCCAACTCGGGGTGGTGGGCGCCCGGGAGCACAACCTGGCCGGGGTGGATGTCGCGTTCCCGCTCGGTGTGCTCACCGCGGTCACCGGGGTGTCCGGCTCGGGCAAATCAACCCTGGTCAACGACATCCTGGCGGCGGTGCTGGCCAACAAGCTCAACGGTGCCCGTCAGGTGCCCGGCCGGCACACCCGGATCACCGGGCTGGACTACCTGGACAAGCTGGTGCGGGTCGACCAGTCACCGATCGGGCGCACCCCGCGGTCCAACCCCGCCACCTACACCGGGGTGTTCGACAAGATCCGCACCCTGTTCGCCGCCACCACCGAGGCCAAGGTCCGCGGTTATCAGCCGGGCCGGTTCTCGTTCAACGTCAAGGGCGGCCGCTGCGAGGCGTGTACCGGCGACGGCACCATCAAGATCGAGATGAACTTCCTGCCGGATGTCTACGTGCCCTGCGAGGTCTGCCACGGCGCCCGCTACAACCGGGAGACGCTGGAGGTGCACTACAAGGGCAAGACCATCGCCGAGGTGCTCGACATGTCGATCGAGGAGGCGGCGGAGTTCTTCGAGCCCATCACCGGCATCCACCGCTACCTGCGCACCCTGGTCGACGTCGGGCTGGGCTATGTGCGGCTGGGCCAGCCGGCACCGACGTTGTCCGGCGGTGAAGCGCAGCGGGTCAAGCTGGCCTCCGAGCTGCAGAAGCGCTCCACAGGGCGCACCATCTACATCCTCGACGAGCCCACCACCGGACTGCACTTCGAGGACATCGCCAAACTGCTGGGCGTCATCAACGGCCTTGTCGACAAAGGCAATTCGGTGATCGTGATCGAGCACAACCTGGACGTGATCAAGACCGCGGACTGGATCATCGACATGGGCCCCGAAGGCGGGGCCGGCGGTGGCACCGTGGTGGCCTCGGGAACGCCGGAGGAGGTGGTGGCCGTCCCGGAGAGCTACACCGGCAAGTTCCTCGCCGAGATCCTCGGCGCGCCGGCCAAACCGGCCAAGGCGGCCAAGCGTGGGCGTAAGAAGGCCAGCGCCTAACGGTCGTCGGGTAGCAGGCGGAATGCGGCGGCATCGTTGAGGGGGACGACGGCGCGAAAATCGCGGCGGTCAAGCGTGAGCACCGTGTCGGTGTCAAACTTATCGGCCAGCACGACGCTGACTGCGTCGGTGAGGTCTAGCTTCAATGCGGCGTAGCGGTTTTGGACCATTCGGGCGGCACGCAGTTCGGCGGCCAGAACAGCGGGGATCGCGATCCGCCCAGTCTGTTCCTGACGCAGTATCCAATCGTTGATCGCCAGTGCATCGCGCCGGCCCACGAGCTTGGTCGCGACGTGTTCGATTTCGAGAAGGACCAGCGGGGAGATGACGGTCAGTGCCGCCTCGGCCAGAGAATCACGTGCCGCGATGTGCTCCGGGTCAGCAGAGTTGAATGCGGCTACCAGTCCGGAGGTGTCACCGATGACGATCATGGGGCGTGGTACGCGGCGACTCCACTGACGATGTCATGGATCTCATCCGCGGTCACGGCGTGGCCGAAATCCAGCGCCGGAATATCCCAGTTCTTCGGCCAACGACGTGCCCGCAGGGCGGCGAGGTGGAATGCCTCGCGAAAGTACTCGGATTCGGGCCGCCCGTCCCGTGCGGCCGCCTCTTTGATCACCGCGAGATCATCCTCGTCGACCATCACTGTGGTCTTCTTGAGAGCCATATGGTTATGGTACCAGTACCATAAGTTAGTGCGGCGCCGCCTTGACCAGCGGCGACGGGAACCGCGGCGGCACCCGCACCCCGTCCAGCCAGTCGGTGAGCTCCCGTGCCCGCCGCGTCAGCGCGTCGCGAGCGACCCGGCCCGGGTCCTCCAGGAACTGCACCCGCACCTTCGCGGCGGCGTCCTGACACCAGCCGCCCACGATCCGGCCGTTCCACCACGCCGTCGGGCCGGCGTTGCCGTTGTTGTCGAACAGCTGGCCGCGATGCGCGCCCAGATACCAGTCGCGGTGATACCAGCCCATGGTGGTGACGTCGAGGCCCGGCAGCAGCGCGCCCCACTCCTCGACGTCGGGTTCGGGCTCCAGATCATCGGGCAGCGCATACCCCGGGGTGCCGTGCAGGTCGACGTCGACGACGCCGATGTCGCGCAACGCTTTTCGGATTGCGGTCTTGGTTGTGCCGAACCACCAGGTGATGTCCTCGGCGGTGGTCGGCCCGAACGCGCGCAGCCAGGTGCCGACCAACTGAGCCTGGGCGGCCTCGGTGCTCATCGGCTCACCCGGCTCGCCCAGCCAGTCGGTGGCGGTCGCCCACCGCGGGCGCGACGAGGTCCAGCCGCCGTCATTGGGCCCGCGCACGATGTCACCCTGCGCGCCGAGCACGGTCAGCGCCCGCGGCGCCAGGTGCGTCTGGCCGCCGTAGGACTTGCCGGGCGCGGGATCGTAGGTGCCGGCCAGCTCGGGCAGGGCACTGCGCAGCGCGGCGCTGCTGGTCGGACCGTGCTCGCCGAGGTGCCGCAGCACGGCGTCGCCGGCTCTGGCCAGCCAGTGTTCGCCGTCCTCGGCGACCCCGGCCTTGCCGACGTCGGCGATCAGCTTGCGCCGTTCGGCGCCGGCCACCCGGTCGCTGGCGGCGGCCTGCACGGCCGGCAGGTCGGCGGGGTCGATCACCCACAGCGTGCGGCGCATCGCCAGATGCTTGACCAGTGACCGCTTCTCATACAGGGCGTCGTTCAGGTCGGCGACGGCGAACGGTGACGAGCGCGCCCACAGCGACAGATACGGCGTGGCGGGATCGGTGCCGTGCAGGCCGATCAGGGTCGCCGCGATCTGGGCGATCGACTCACCGGCGGTATCAGGGGTCAGGAAATGTCTGCGCGCCAAACGGTTTCGCCGCTCGTCGACGGTGAAGCTGCGCACCGGTCAGTGCTCACCCTCGCGCATCGACTTGCGGATCTGCTCCAGCCGGTCGGCGGCGGCGCGCTGGCGGTCCTCGAACTGCTGCTCGACGGCGCGGCCCTCCTGGCTCTCCGAATCGAGCTCCTGGGCGCCGATCGAGGTCTGAAAGCGGCTTTCGATCTTCTCGCGTACCGAGTCGAACGTCGGCACGCCGGCGTCGTCATAACCGGTGTCGGGCTGCGGCTCGTTCGGATCGTCACCCATGCTCGACACGTTACCGGCGGCGGTCGAAGTAGCGGACCATCAATTCCCAGTAGCCCATGGTCAGCGTCATCGCCACCGCGGTCGCGATCGCCGTCGGCAGCAGCCGCCGACGGCGGGCGCTGACCAGGGCGGCCGCGGTCGCGACGCCGCCGGCCAGGTTCACCAGCAGGGCGGCGTCGCGCGGGCGGGCGGTGATCCACCGTTCCTCGCCGAGCATGGCGCGGGTGGACCAGGCCGCCTGATCGGTCGGCTCACCGAAGATCACCGGGTTCAGCGCGAACCACACCGATATCCAGGCGGCATCCCGCCAGGACCGTCGCCACACCGGAACCAGGATCAGCGGTGTCGTCGCCCACCGGGTCCAGGCGCTCCACGGGTTGGCGTGCCGGGCGAACACCGCGCGGCGGATGCGGGCTATCACCTCTCCATGATGATCCACAATTGCGGTCAACGCGGCTTGGCCAGCGGGAACGGCAGCGTGTCCCGGATGCTGTGGCCGGTGATGAGCATGACCACCCGGTCCACCCCCATGCCGAGGCCGCCGGTCGGGGCCATCGCGTACTCCAGGGCCTGCAGGAAATCCTCGTCGAGCTCCATGGCCTCGGTGTCGCCGCCGGCAGCCAGCACCGACTGCTGATGCAGCCTGCGGCGCTGCTCCACCGGGTCGGTCAGTTCGCTGTAGGCGGTGCCCAATTCGACGCCCCACGCCACCAGATCCCACCGCTCGGCCACGCCGGGCCGGCTGCGGTGCGGCCGGGTCAGCGGCGAGACCGAGGTGGGGAAGTCGGTGTAGAAGGTGGGCCGTTCGGTGCGCGACTCGACGAGGTGCTCGTAGAGTTCGAGCACCACCTGGCCGGCGTCCCACTGCCGCAGGAAGTGCACGCCCACGTCGTTGCACAACCGGCGCAGGGTGCCCAGGTCGGTGTCGGCGTCGATCTGCTCGCCGAGGGCGTCGGACACCGCGTCGTGCACGGTGCGCACCGGCCACTCGCCGGAGATGTCGACTGGTTCCAGCTCGCCGTCGGCGCCGGGCCGCATCACCACCGGGGCGCCGTTGGCGGCCACCGCCGCGTTCTGGATCAGCTCGCGGGCACCGTCGATCCAGGCGAGGTAGTCGCCGTGGGCCTGATAGGCCTCCAGCAGGGTGAACTCCGGGTTGTGGCTGTAATCGACGCCCTCGTTGCGAAACGCCCGGCCCAGCTCGAACACCCGCTCCACCCCACCCACGCACAGTCGCTTGAGGTAGAGCTCCGGCGCGATCCGCAGGTACAGGTCGAGGTCGTAGGCGTTGATGTGGGTGACGAACGGCCGGGCGTTGGCCCCGCCGTGCAGTTGCTGCAGGATCGGGGTCTCTACCTCCAGGAATCCCTTGGCGAACAACGTGTCCCGGATGGAGCGCAGCACGCTGCTGCGGGCGGTGATCAGCTCGCGGGCCTCGGTGTTGATCGCCAGGTCGACGTAGCGCGATCGCACCCGTGCTTCGGGGTCGGTCAGACCCTTCCACTTGTCGGGCAGCGGGCGCAGGCACTTGCCGACCAGCCGCCACCGCTGCACCAGCAGCGACGGTGTGCCGTTGCGGCTGTAGCCGATGTGGCCGGTCGCCTCGATCAGGTCGCCGAGATCGACGCCCGCGCCGAAGTCCGCGGCGCGCCCGCCCTCCACTCCGGTGAGTACCGAATTGTCCAGCAGCAGTTGCACTTCACCCGACCAGTCGCGCAGCTGTGCGAACAGCACGCCGCCGAAGTCGCGGATCCGCAGCACGCGGCCCGTCACCGACACGCCCTGGCTGGGGTCGGTGTCCAGGGCTTGTGCCACGGTGTGTGAAGGAGGTGTGCCCACCGGGTAGGCATCGACGCCGCTGTCCTGCAACGACTTCAGTTTGTCCAGCCGGACCCGGACCTGTTCGGGAAGCCGGGGCGCTGCCTCGGCGGGTTCGGCGAACTCGGCCGGCCCGGTGAGGCCGTCGGGCGCGGTGCCGTCGCTGTGCAGCATCCCGGTGGCGGCCACCGCGGCGGGCACCGCCGAGTGGTGGCCGGTGTGCTGTTCCTGGCGCCGCGAAAACGGCAGCACCAGAAAGCCTTCGGCGATCACCGAGGCGACACCCACCCGGGGGATCAGCCTGGCGTCCTCGTAGCAGGCGTAGCGCGGCACCCACTGCGGCTGATATTTCATGTTCGACCGGTACAGCGTCTCCAGCTGCCACCAGCGAGAGAAGAACATCAGCAGGCGTCGCCACAACCGCAGCACCGGCCCGGCACCGAGCTGGGCGCCCTGCTCGAAGGCGGCCCGAAACATCGCGAAGTTCAACGAGATCCGGTTGACTCCGATGGTGCCGGCCTGCAAGGCCAGTTCGCTGACCATCAATTCGATGGTGCCGTTGGGCGATTGCGGCGAGCGGCGCATCAGATCCAGCGAGACGCCGCTGTTCCCCCACGGCACCAGCGACAGCATCGCCACCACATCGCCGGCCTTGGGATCACCGCGCAGCGCCTCGACCAGCAGGCAGTCGGCGTCGGCCGGGTCGCCGAGCCGGCCCAGCGCCATCGAGAAGCCGCGCTCGGATTCGGTGTCGCGCCAGGCGTCGGCGCGTTGCAGCACCAGTGTCATCTCGTCGGCGCCGATCTCGCTGTGCCGGCGCATCCGCACGGTCAGCCCGGACCGCCGGGCCCGCGTCACCGCCTGGCGCACCCCGCGCATGTCCGGGCCGGACAACTTGAACTCCGAGGGCCGCAGGATCGCCTCGTCGCCGAGTTCCAGCGCGCTCAGCCCGGCCTCCTGGAAGGCGTGGGCACCGGCGGAACTGGCGCCCATGACGCCCGGCGCCCAGCCGTAGTCTTCGCATTCGCGCAGCCAGGCCGCGATGGCCTGCGGCCACGCCCGCGGGTCGCCCACCGGGTCGCCGCTGGCCAGGCAGACGCCCACCTCGACCCGGTAGGTGATCGCGGCACGCCCGTTGGGGGCGAACACCACCGACTTGTCCCGGCGGGTGGCGAAGTAGCCCAGCGAGTCGTTGCGCCCGTACTGCTCCAGCAGCCCCCGGATGGCCGACTCGTCCTGGCCGGTGAGCGCGTTGTCGGAGCGCTGGGACAAGAACAGCACGATCGCCGCGACGATCAGGGCCAGCGCCCCGAGCAGCCCGCACAGCGCTTTGAGACCGAAGTCGGGCTTGCCGGGGAAGAAGTCCGGTTCCAGCAGCGCGAAGCCGACGACCCGGTTCACCACGTAGGGCAGCCGCATCGGCGGCTCCACGGATCCGGGGAACATCTCGATGAGCGCCCAGCACAGCCCGATCGCCACCGCCCAGCCGGCCAGCAGCGTCGCCGCCGATCTCAGCAGCGCCCCGCGGCGGACCTTGGCCCAGAACTGCCCGTAGGACGCCACCAGCAGCACCAGAGCGGCGCTGTGCAGGGCCAGGCCCACGTAACTGCTGATGCCCTGCGCGGTGTCGGTGGTGCCGCCGAGAAGGCGTTTGATGTTCCAGGCGGCGCCCACCAGCACGTTGGCCAGCAGCAGCCACCAGGCGATGCGCTTGCGGGCGCTGAGTGCGGCGGCCAGCAGCACCAGTACGAACGCCCAGGCCAGGCTGGTGTCGGGGAAGTTGAACAGGTACTTGTCGATGAACTCTCGTGGCACCCGGATGATCCAGCGGATCACCGGGGACATGCTGCCCAAAAGCGTCAGCGTCGCGGCGATACCGACAGCCCAGGCGGCTGCTGCGGGCACCCAGTGCAACCGGGAGGTCGAGCGGCTGCGCGAGCGCGGCTGAGTCAGCGTCATAGTCCGCGAGAATAAGCAGTTGAACCTGGAAAATCGGTGTGAGATGCGCGCCGGGAATGCGCAGCCGTACTGGCGGGATTCCGGCTGAACGCATTGTTGCTGCTAGACTTCCTTCCGCGACCGTCCCGGCGTACGCCAGGACAGCAAGTGGAGTTCCCTCCCACCACTGGCCACGGAGCGATCCGCAGGCCCTGTGGTCCGGTCGCAGGCGGTGCGAATCGCCTGCTCTGCGCGGTGCGCAGGTGGCCCGATGCTATTCGGGTTGCGATCGGTCGGTATTGGGCCCTGCTTCGTGCAGGGCTTTTTTGCTGGTGGGTGGGGTCAGCGCCGCTGCGTCCGGACGAGCACTGCGGCGGCCGCGACCGGAAAGACTACCCAGGGAGGTCCCATCAGCACTGAGATCCGCGTCAACGAGCGCATTCGTGTACCTGAGGTCCGTTTGATCGGCCCGGGCGGGGAACAGGTAGGCATTGTGCGCATCGAAGATGCGCTTCGCGTCGCCGCGGATGCCGATCTTGACCTTGTCGAAGTTGCTCCGACCGCCAAACCGCCGGTCTGCAAGATCATGGACTACGGCAAGTACAAGTACGAGGCGGCTCAGAAGGAGCGCGAGTCTCGCAAGAACCAGCAGCAGACCGTCGTCAAGGAACAGAAGCTGCGTCCCAAGATCGACGACCACGACTATGCGACGAAGAAGGGCCACGTGGTCCGCTTCCTCGAAGCCGGGGCGAAGGTCAAGGTGACCATCATGTTCCGTGGCCGCGAGCAGTCCCGGCCGGAGCTCGGCTACCGACTGCTGCAGCGGTTGGGCGCCGACGTCGCCGAGTACGGCTTCGTCGAGACCTCCGCCAAGCAGGACGGCCGCAACATGACGATGGTGCTGGCACCGCACCGCGGCGCGAAGACCCGGGCCAAGGCGGCCGAGCAGGCCAGCGCAGGCACGGCTGCACCGGCACCGGCACCGGACGCCGCACCCGCTGCTGACGCAGCACCTGCCGCTGACGCCGCACCCGCGGCCGATGCGGCCGAGCAGCAGTAGAACGCAACACCGACACCAGAACTGAGGAAACATGCCCAAGGCGAAATCCCACAGCGGCGCTTCGAAGCGGTTCCGTCGCACCGGAACCGGCAAGATCGTCCGGCAGAAGGCCAACGCCCGCCACCTGCTCGAGCACAAGTCGAGTAAGCGCATGCGCCGGCTCGCCGGCCGCACCGAGGTGGCTGCCAGCGACACCAAGCGTGTCAACGCGATGCTGAACGGCTGACAGCCGCTTCACCCGACGCAAACCCCTTTACGCCCCAACGAGAGTAGGAACACCCCATGGCACGCGTGAAACGCGCAGTCAACGCCCAGAAGAAGCGCCGTACAGTCCTGAAGGCTTCGAAGGGTTACCGTGGCCAGCGTTCGCGGCTGTACCGCAAGGCCAAAGAGCAGCAGCTGCACTCAATGACCTACGCCTACCGGGACCGTCGTGCCCGCAAGGGCGAGTTCCGCAAGCTGTGGATCACCCGCATCAACGCGGCGGCCCGCGCCAACGACATCACGTACAACCGCCTGATCCAGGGCCTCAAGGCCGCTGGTGTCGAGGTGGACCGCAAGAACCTCGCCGAGATCGCCGTCAGCGACGCGGCCGCGTTCACCGCGCTGGTCGAGGTCGCCCGGGCTGCGCTGCCTGAGGACGTCAACGCGCCGTCCGGCGAGGCCGCCTGACCATAGCGGCCGATGCTGACCGAACGTTCGGCTCGCGTGGTCGCGGCGGTCAAGCTGCACCGGCACGTGGCCAGGAAGCGCGAGCAGCGCTTCCTGGCCGAGGGGCCCAATCTGGTCGAGGCCGCCATCCGTCGCGGCCTGGCCGTCGAGGTCTTCGCCACCGAGGCGGCCGCCGACCGTCACGGCGATCTGCTTGCGCAGACGCCGATCCAGCTCGTCACCGAGCGCGCGGCAAAAGCACTGTCGGACACCGTCACACCGGTGGGACTGATCGCGGTGTGCGCACTGCCCGAACCAGAGCTGAACGAATTGCTCTCCGGCGCACCGAAATTGGTGGTAGTTGCGGTGGGAGTCGGTGAGCCGGGCAATGTCGGCACGCTGATCCGCATCGCCGATGCCACCGGCGCCGACGCGGTGGTGCTGACCGGCAACAGCGTCGATCCCTACAACGGAAAATGCCTGCGTTCCTCGGCGGGCAGCATCTTCACCGTCCCGGTCGTGGTGGACGCCGACACCGACGCGGTGCTCGCGGCGCTGGCGCAGGCCGGGCTGCAGGTGCTGGCGACGGCCTTGGACGGTGAATTGAGCTTGGACGACGCCGATCCGGTGTTGGCCGCGCCGACGGCATGGCTGTTCGGCCCGGAAGCCCAGGGGTTGCCGGCTGCCACCGCCGCGGCCGCCGATCACCGGGTGGTCATCCCGATGTCCGGCGGCGCCGAAAGCCTGAATGTTGCTGCGGCCGCTGCGATCTGCCTGTATCAGAGCGCGCGGGCGCAGCGCAGGGCCTAAATCGTTCTAGGCGGCCTTCGGCCTCGGCCGAGGTGGTCGCACCCCGGCCAGCGAGAAGGTGCTGTGCACCAGCGATCCCGCTCGCTCGATCAGGCTCATCCGCCGTGACACCCGCGGAACGTAGTGCATTCCGTTGTCGCGCCGGCTCTTCGGAGGCGCCATGAACCACGGTGCCTCCTCCAGGGGTGCGTCGGCACCGAGCTTGCCCTGCTCGCGCTTGTAGCCGGCCAGTGCACGCGGATGCAGCCGGATCTCCTCGGGCACGAAGTTGAACGCGAGGTGACTGAACTTGCCGATCAGCCGGAACAGGACCTCGTCTCCCTCGGACCAGCGCAGGCCGGCCTTCTCCCGCACTACCGGCTCGAACAGGCCGGCGGCGATCCAGCGCTGCACACCCAGCATCGGCTTGAACAGCTGGTCCCACATTCCGGTGGGCATCATGACGAACCACGGCTTGGGGATGCGCATGTAGAGGATGTCCTGCGCGGCTTTGGTGAGCTCCAGGTCGTCTTCGCAGACCCGGTCCCAGTACTCGCAGAAGTCTTCCCAGCTCTTGGGTACCGGCCGCATGCTCATGCCGTACATCCGGTACCACTGCACGTGTTCGTCGAACAGCTGGTGCTTCTCGGCTTCGGTGAGCCCGCCGCAGAAGTACTCGCCCAGCTTGATGATCAGCATGAAGAACGTGGCGTGCGCCCAGTAGAAGGTCTCGGGGTCCAGGGCGTGATAGCGCCGGCCCTGGGAGTCGATGCCCTTGATGTCGCGGTGGTAGTCGCGGACGGCGGCGCCGGTGTGCTGGGAGCGGGCCCCGTCGTAGACCACGCCCATGATCGGGTACACCGACCGTGTCACGCGCTGCAGTGGCTCGTTGAACAGGCTGGAGTGCTGCTCCACGCCGGCTCCCAGGCCGGGATACATGTTCTCGATGGCACCGATCCACATGCCCATCACGCCGGTGCGGATGTCGCCGAAGTACTTCCAGGTCAGCGACTCTGACGTCAACGGTTCGACGGCCGGGACGGGCTTGGGGGCAACCGGGTCGGCGTGCTGGGGCAGCTGCTCGGTGGACGTGGTCGTTGTCAAGGTCATCACGTCTCCTCAATCGATCGAAACTGAAACCACGATAATTGTGACAACGCTTGTTGTCTACATTATCCGGGCGCGTCGCGGCTGGAAAATCGAGAGTGTCGCGCGCCACGTCGCTACGTCGTTGCCGCTAGCCGTTACAGCCACCTACTCTGAGGCGCATGGACCTTGAGTCGGTCGGCGAACACGCCGGCGAGCTCGAGGAAGCGGGAGAGATGGCCGAGCACGTCCGCCGCCGTTCGTTCTTCCTCGATGACGCCGCTGCCTGGCTGAACCGCACCACCAACGACGACCGAGTGGTCGAGCTGGTGCGCCGGGTGCGCCGCTCGCTTCCCGGCGACCCGGACTTCGGCGACCCGCTGTCCACCGCGGGCGAAGGCGGCCCGCAGACCGCGGCGCGGGCGGCCGACCGCCTGATGGGGGATCGGTCCGCGGCGTCTCGTGAGGTCAGCCTGGGTGCGTTGCAGGTCTGGCAGGCACTGACCCAGCGGGTGTCGCGGGTTCCGGGCAACGCCGAGGCGACGCTGGTCTTCACCGACCTGGTCGGTTTCTCCACCTGGTCGCTGCAGTCCGGTGACGATGCCACCCTCACCCTGCTGCGACGGGTGTCGCAGGCCGTCGAGCCGCCGCTGCTCGACGCCGGCGGCCGGATCGTCAAGCGGATGGGCGACGGGTTGATGGCGGTGTTCCGCAACCCGCTGGTGGCGGTGGCCGCGGTGCTGCAGGCGCAGGAGGCCATCGCAACGGTCGAGGTCAATGGTCATACGCCGCGGATGCGGGTCGGTATCCACACCGGTCGGCCGCAACGGCTGGCCGACGACTGGCTGGGCGTGGACGTCAACATCGCCGCCCGGGTCATGGAACGGGCCACCAAGGGCGGCATCGTGGTGTCCGGACCGACCCTGGAGCGCATCGCGCCCGAGGAACTCGCGGAGCTGGGTGTGGTGGCCAAACGGGCCCGCCGTCAGGTGCTGGCGCCCAAGACCACCGGTGTGCCGGCCGACCTGATGATGTATCGGCTCAAGGTGGTTGACCGCGAGACGCCCGCCGAGGGCTGACCGCGAATCCCGCGCACGAGTGGAGGAACCCGGTTCCTTGGAATAGGCTGCGTGAGCAACATAACTTTCTGGGTCGTCCACTCAGGTCATCTTCAGTGCAGAAGCGGGGAATCATGTCGCGTCGGGAGCAGCGTCGTAAGGGCACCAATCGGTTGGTGGGGGCCGGCGGCACTGCGGCGGCGTTCCTGGCGTTCGGCATGGCCCCGCTGACCGCGGCCCCCGCGGCGCACGCCGACCTCGACTTCGACTGGCTGACCGACCTGTTCGCCCCGGCCCCGGACGCGACCCCGTGGTGGGACAACAGCGGCGTGGACTCCAGCACCTGGGACATCAGCTCGTGGTTCGGACCCGCCGACCCGGGTAGCGCCGCAGACACGTCTTCGGCGTTCGATATGACCGCGATCTGGAACGCGCTGGTCTACACCCCGATGTACAACGCGATGGACGCCTGGGTGTCGAACCCGCTCAATTCGCCGATTGTGTCGATGATCAACGGCTGGGCTCCGTCCGGCGACATCTACCTCGGTGACGGCGCTGCCGGTACGGCCGAGCATCCGGATGGCTATGCCGGCGGGCTGTGGTTCGGCGACGGCGGTGCCGGCTTCGCGGGCACTGACGGTGTTGAGGCGGGTGACGGTGGAGCCGCCGGACTGTTCGGCAACGGCGGTGCCGGTGGCGCCGGTTGGGACGGTCAGACCGGCGGTACCGGCGGTGCGGGCGGCTCGATGATGGGTATCGGCGGCGCCGGCGGTGCCGGCGGCGCGGGCGGGAACGGCGGCGACGGAGGTGCCGCCAACGGCTGGCTGTTCGGCATCGGCGGCGCGGGCGGTAACGGTGGTGCGGGCACGGTCGGCGCGATCGGCGAGGCCGGCACTTGGGCGCCCACCGGTGGTGGCATCGCCGGCCTCGGTGGCGTCGGTGATGCCGGTAACGCGGGCGGCACCGGTGGCAAGGGCGGCAGTGCAACTTCCCTGTTCGGTGGCGGCGGCGCGGGTGGTAACGGCGGTGCGGGCGGCCAGGGCGGCCAGGGCGGTACGGGCGCCGAAGGCGTCGCCGGCCACGCCAACGGCGGCACCGGTGGCAATGGCGGTGCGGGCGGCGAGGCCGGCAAGGGCGGTGCCGGGGGTACGGGCGGCTCACTGGGGAGTGCGGGTGCGGCCGGCGAGGACAGCACGGTCAACGGCGACGGCGGCCACGGTGGCACCGGTGGTGCCGGGGTCGACGCCGAGGGCGGCAACCCAGCCGGTGACGGCGGTCTCGGCGGTAGCGGTGGCAGCGGTGGCAATAGCGGCAACGGCGGCGCCGGTGGTGACGGCGGTGAAGGTGGCGACGGCGACGCCGCCCACGGCGCCGGCAGCGGTGGTAACGGCGGTGAAGGCGGCGACGGCGGCAAGATCGGCAACGGCGGAACCGGTGGTACCGGCGGGGCCGGTGGGGTCGGCGGTACCAACAACGACAACGTCCAGGGTATGGGCGCGGCCGGCGGCACGGGTGGTGAAGGCGGAGCTGGCGGCAAGGGCGGCACCGACGCCGGTAACGGCGGTGCCGGCGGCGTCGGCGGCGTCGGCGGCGCCGGGCATAGCGGGATCAAGGGCTCCTACGGGGGTGACGCCGCCCCCGGTTCAGGCGACGCCGGCGGCAATGGCGGCCAAGGCGGTAACGGCTTCGACGGCGGTAAGGGCGGCAAGGGCGGAGTCGGCGGTGCGGCTCAGAGCGACACGGGCACGGCCGGGGCGAACGGCGCCGGTGGTGACGGCGGCGTCGGTGGCGCCGTGGGCGCGGGCGGCGACGGCGGGAATGGCGCGGCCGGCACCTGGGACAACGAAGGCAACGGAAATGGCGGCAATGGTGGCCAGGCCGGTGCCAACGGTGCTGAGGCCGGCAATGGCGGAGCCGGCGGCGAGGGCGGCGGCTCCGGCGCCGACCAGGGCGCGGCCGGTGGCCCGGGCACCCCGGGCAGTGACGCGCCCGCCGAGGCCAGCAAGGGCGGTAACGGTGGCGAGGGAGCCGCCGGTACCGCGCAGCACATCAACGGCGGCAACGGCGGTAACGGTGGCGCCGGCGCGCACGGCGGTGACGGCGGCAGCGGCGGCAACGGCGGCAACGCATACACCGAAAGCAACGGCAAGGGCGGCGACGGCGGCGACGGCGGTGCCGGTGCCACCGCCGACGGCTCCAAGCCGAGCGACGGCGGTAACGGAGGTCAGGGCGGTAATGGAGGCGCGGGCGCCGGTACCGGGAATGGCGGTCAAGGCGGCGACGGCGGCAAGGGCGGTGATGGCGCAACCGGTGTGAACGGTGGCACCGGCAGCTTCGATGAGGGCGGCACCGGTAATGGTGGCAACGGTGGTGACGGCTTCAACGGTGGCAAGGGTGGCGCCGGCGGTGCCGGCGGCGCCTCCGAGTCGGGCACCAACGGCAACGGCGGCACCGGTGGTAACGGTGGCCAAGCCGGTGCGGGCGGCAACGGTGGCGATGGCGCCGCAGGTGACTGGAACAACAAGGGCCAGTACGGCTATGGCTCCGGCGGCACGGGCGGCAACGCTGGCGATGTTGGCTCCGCCGGTAACGGTGGCACCGGGGGTGCGGCGGGCGCGGGCGCCGGGAACGACGGTGTAGCCGGTGACGATGGTGGTTCCGGCGAGCCTGCCGTCACCACTGGAGTCCACGGCGGCAACGGCGGGGCCGGCGCGGAGGGCGACGCCACGCACTGGAACGGCGGCGCGGGCGGTGACGGCGGCACCGGCGGCGTCCACGGCACCGGCGGAATCGGCGGCGCCGGCGGCAAGGCGTACTACGACCTCGACACCGGCACCACCAGGGCAACCACCGGCGGCAACGGCGGAGCCGGTGGCAATGGCGGCGCCGGCGGGACCGAAACCGGTAACGGCGGCCAGGGCGGTAAGGGCGGTGACGCAGCGGTAGGGAGCCAGTACGGCGGAGCCGGTGGAGCCGGCGGCAAGGGCGGCGCCGCCGTCGGTGACGGCGACGGCGGCAAGGGCGGTGACGGCGGCGCCGGTGCGGCAGCATCCGGCTGGAGCTCCGACGGGACCTGGGGCATCGACGGATTCAGCGGCAAGTTCGGATCCGGCACCATTCTGGGGGTCTCCGGCGCCGGTGGAGCCGGTGGCGCCGGTGGTGCAGCGACCACCGGCACCGGTGGTGCCGGTGGTACCGGTGGCGATGGTGGCGCTGCGGCCAGCGACGCCGGAACCCGGGTCATTTGGGGCGGTGCCGGTGGCGCCGGCGGTGCGGGCGGCGCCGCAGCCGTCACCGCCAGCGACGACGAAGACGCCACTCCTGTCGAATCCGGTGCAGGCGGCGCCGGCGGCGATGGCGGGGCCGGGGGCGCTGGCACCATCACTGGCGGCAGTGGCGGTGCCGGTGGCGCCGGCGGTGCCAGCACCGACAATGTTGGCGGCAAGGGTGGCGTTGGTGGCGATGGCGCGGGGGCGTCCGGCTGGAACGACGCCAACGGCAACCTCACCGCTAAGGGCTCGATCCTGGGCTTCGCCGGTAGTGGCGGTAACGGCGGTGCGGGTGGCAACGGGGTCGACGGCGGTGCCGGAGGCAACGGAGGTACCGGTGCCGATGGTCTGACCGGCAACAAGTTCAGCTCCGGTGGTACCGGCGGCAACGGTGGAGCCGGCGGCACCGGTACTACCGGTAACGGCGGTGATGGCGGCGCCGGTGGTAAGAGCGGCAACGCGACGTGGCGGGCCCACGACGGCGGTGCCGGCGGAGCCGGCGGCAACAGCACCAGCGGCAACGGCGGTACCGGCGGCGCAGGTGGCGAGGGCGGGGCCCTTACCAGCGGTGGCACCGCGCCGACCAACGGCCAGGGAGTCATCGTCGGCAATGGCGGCGCGGGCGGCGCGGGTGGCAGCAGCACCGCCACCGACACCACAGCCCAAGGTGGCGTCGGCGGCCAAGGCGGCAACGGCGGCGACGGCGTCGGCTCCACCAAGGGCGGTACCGGCGGCACCGGCGGCACCGGCGGAGCGACCGGCGCCAACAAGGGCACGCCCGGAGCCGCGCCCACGGCTCCCACCACCACGACCGGCGGCGAAGGCACCGCCGGTGGTGCGCCCGGCGCCAAGCTCGACCCGCCCAGCACGGACGAGGGCACCAGCTAGCACGGCAGACGAAAGCCCCGCACGCCCACCGCGTGCGGGGCTTTCGCCGTCAGGTCGATAAGATCGGCACTTGCGTCACGCCCGTGTCGCAGTCCGACCTGCGCACTCGAGGAGAACGTCGCCGCGTGGCCGATCAGCCCGTCGATCTGTCCGAGGAAGCCCTGGCCGTCGCGGTCAGCGCTGCCCGAGACGCCTTCACCGCCGCCGCGGACCTCGACGCCCTGGCGCGGGCCAAGACCGAGCACCTTGGCGACCAGGCGGCACTGGCGCTGGCCCGCCGGGCCCTGGGCGGCCTGCCCAAGGAGGACCGCGCGGACGCCGGCCAGCGGATCAACGCCGCCCGCGGCGCCGCCCAGCAGGCCTACGACCAGCGGCTGGCCGAGTTGCGCGCCGAACGCGACGCCGCCGTGCTGGTCGCCGAGCGTATCGACGTCACCCTGCCGTCGGCGCGCACGCGTGTCGGCGCCCGGCACCCCATCACGATGCTGGCCGAACACGTCGCCGACACCTTCGTCGCGATGGGCTGGGAACTGGTCGAAGGCCCCGAGGTCGAGGCCGAGCACTTCAACTTCGACGCACTGAACTTCCCCGTCGACCACCCGGCGCGCAGCGACCAGGACACCTTCCACATCGCCCCGGCCGGGTCGCGGCAACTGCTGCGCACCCACACCTCGCCGGTGCAGATCCGGGCGCTTTTGGCCCGCGAACTGCCGGTCTACGTCGTCTCCATCGGCCGCACCTTCCGCACCGACGAACTCGATGCCACCCACACCCCGGTGTTCCACCAGGTCGAGGGGCTGGCGGTGGACCGCGGCCTGACCATGGCGCACCTGCGGGGCACCCTGGACGCCTTCGCGCAATCCGAATTCGGGCCGGCCGCCAAGACCCGCATCCGGCCGCACTTCTTCCCGTTCACCGAACCGTCGGCCGAGGTCGACATCTGGTTCGAGGGCAAAAAGGGCGGCCCCGGCTGGGTGGAATGGGGTGGCTGCGGGATGGTGCACCCCAACGTGCTGCGCGCCGTGGGCATCGACCCGGACGAATACTCCGGCTTCGCGTTCGGGATGGGATTGGAGCGGACCCTGCAGTTCCGCAACGGCATTCCCGACATGCGCGACATGGTCGAAGGTGATGTCCGGTTCTCCCTGCCGTTCGGGGTGGGTGCCTGATGCGTATTCCCTACAGCTGGCTGCGCGAGGTACTGACCGCGGGCGCACCGGGTTTCGACATCTCCGCGCAGGAGATGGAGGAGGCGCTGCTGCGGGTCGGCCACGAGGTCGAGGACGTACACACCCTGGGGCCGGTCACCGGCCCGTTCAAGATCGGCCGGGTCGTCGACATCGAGGAACTCACCGAGTTCAAGAAACCCATCCGGGCCTGCCGTGTCGACGTCGGCGAAGCGCAGCCGCGTGACATCGTGTGCGGCGCCACCAATTTCGCGGTCGGTGATCTGGTGGCCGTGGCGCTGCCGGGAGCGGTGCTGCCCGGTGATTTCGCCATCGCCACCCGCAAGACCTACGGCCGCACCTCCGACGGAATGATCTGCTCGGCGTCGGAAATACGTTTGAGCACCGACCATTCCGGCATCCTGGTGTTGCCGGCGGGTACCGCCGAACCGGGTGCCGACGCCCGTGAGGTGCTGGGCCTCGACGACGTGGTCTACGAGCTGGCGATCACCCCGGACCGCGGCTACTGCATGTCGGTGCGCGGTCTTGCCCGCGACCTGGCCTGCGCCCTGGACATCGACTTCGCCGATCCCGCTGCGGTTCCGGCGCTGCCGGCCGAGGGCGAGGCCTGGCCGCTGAGCGTGCAACCGGGCACCGGGGTGCGCCGCTTCGCGCTGCGCAGCGTCACCGGCATCGACCCGGCGGCGGTCTCGCCCTGGTGGCTGCAACGCCGGCTGGCGCTGTGCGGCATCCGGGCGATCTCCCCGGCCGTCGACACCACCAACTACGTCATGGTCGAACTCGGCCACCCGATGCACGCCCACGACCGGGCCCGCATCACCGGCGGATTCGGCGTCCGTTTCGCCGCGGCCGGCGAGACCGTCACCACCCTCGATGACGTCGAGCGCAAGCTGGATGCGGCCGACGTGCTCATCGTCGACGACGTGGCCACCGCCGCGATCGGCGGCGTGATGGGCTCGGGCAGCACCGAAATGCGGGACGACTCCACCGATGTGCTGCTGGAGGCCGCGATCTGGGACCCCGCGGCGGTGTCACGCACCGCGCGGCGGCTGCACCTGCCCAGTGAAGCCGCGCGGCGCTACGAACGCTCCGTGGACCCGGCCATCTCGGTGGCCGTGCTGGACCGCTGCGCGACCCTGCTCGCCGAAATCGCCGGGGGAGTCATCGGGGCAGGCCTGACCGACTGGCGCGGTGAGCCGGCGGTTCAGGACTGGAGTCAGGCGCCCATCGAGATCGCCGCCGACCTGCCTGACCGCTTCGCCGGGGTGAGCTACCCGCAGGGCACCACAGTGCGTCGCCTGACCCAGATCGGTTGTGCGGTAACGGGTACCGAGGTGCTGACCGTCACCCCGCCGAGTTGGCGGCCGGACCTGCGCCAGCCCGCCGACCTGGTCGAGGACGTGCTGCGGCTGGAGGGGCTGGAGACCATCCCGTCGGTGCTGCCCGCCGCACCGGCCGGGCGCGGCCTGACCGCCGCCCAGCGGCGCCGCCGTGCGATCGGCAAGTCACTGGCGCTGGCCGGCTACGTCGAGGTACTGGGTTCGGTGTTCTTGCCGGCCGGGGTGTTCGACACCTGGGGCCTGCCCGACGACGACCCGCGCCGCGCCACGGTGTCGGTACTCAATCCGCTGGAATCCGACCGGCCGCAGCTGGCCAGCACCCTGCTGCCCGGGCTGCTGGAAGCCTTGGGGCGCAACGTGTCCCGCGGCATGAGCGACGTCGCGCTGTTCGCGATCGCCCAGGTGGTGCAGTCGGCGGGCCCGGCCGAGTTCCCGGCCGTCACGCCCGTCCGGCGTCCCACCGACGCCGAGATCGCGGCCATCGATGCCGCCTTGCCGCGTCAGCCGCAACACATCGCGGTGGCGCTGACCGGCCTGGCCGAACCGCGTGGCCCGTGGGGCCCGGGCCGGCCGGCCGACGCCGCCGACGCCATCGAGGCCGCCCGGGTGATCGCCCGCGCCGCCGGTGTCGAGGTGACGCTGCGCGCCGGGGCGTACCTGCCGTGGCATCCGGGCCGCTGCGCCGAGGTGCTGATCGCCGACACCGTGATCGGGCACGCCGGGCAGCTGCATCCGGCCGTCATCGAACGCGCCGGACTGCCCAAGGGCACCTGTGCGGTCGAGTTGAACCTGGATGCCATCCCGGTGAGCGCGGCGCTGCCTGCGCCGCGGGTGTCGCCGTTCCCGGCGGTGTTCCAGGACGTCGCGCTGGTGGTCGATGAGGCGGTGACCGCCGCATCGGTGGCTGACGCGGTTCGTGAGGGCGCCGGTGAGCTGCTGGAGGACGTCGCGCTGTTCGACGTCTACACCGGCCCGCAGGTCGGCGAGGGCCGCAAGTCGCTGGCGTTCGCGCTGCGCTTTCGAGCCGCCGATCGCACGCTGACCGAGGACGAGGCGAGTGCGGCCCGCGACGCCGCCGTCGCCTGCGCCGGCGACGCCGTCGGCGCCGCGCTGCGGGGGTAACACTTCCCGCGCCGCAGAGGAGCCACGTAGTACCACCGACGGCCGACCGGGCCATCGGGGATCGGCAAATGCACCCGGCCCCTCTGCGGATCAGTTGAGGAATTCGCAAGGCGGGTTCAGGCCCGCAATTAAGTAGCTCCCGTCGAATCCGGCAGATATTGCAGTGGAGCTCTACTGAGCTGGTCGCAGCGAATGCGAGTGACGATTCTCACTGGTTCAACTCGCAGCCGGTGAACGGAGCTGATCATGCAATTGGCAATTCGTCCCATGGTCACCTTTGGCGTCGCGGTGATCGGCGCCGTCCTGATTCAGGTCACGCCCCTGGCCGAACCCACTGTCGGCTATCGCGGGGTCGAACTCGCTGCTGCCGTGGACAGCATCGACTTAGTCGGCTCGGTCGATGCGTTGGTCGCCGGTGCGTGGACGGCAGGAGTCGGAGTGTCCACCGCCGATCTCGGCTCCGAGCAGCCGAACCCCGCCGACATGGTCCTCCCTCTGTACCTGGACCCGGAATTTTGGCAGGCTTGGTGGGACGAGCTGACAACCGGTAACGGCGTCGGCGCCTGGTTCATGCTGATCAATGCCGCAGCGGAGCTTCCCATAATCGGCCCCATTTTCTCGGTCATAGGGCTTGCCTCAATATTCGTGCCAATGTGGTTGGCTACCATTCCGCATATTGAGTTTTCTGGCTTCGACGGCAATCCTGCCGTTGCCGAGGGAGTGGGAGTTCTGGGAGACGGTGCAGCCCCTGACTTGGATCTCGGTGCCGTGATGTCGATCCTGGACTCCAGTGCGACAGGCGACCTGGGCAGCGCATTCGACTCTGCCGGAGTTGCGGACATCGCGACAGTGCCCGACATCAGCCCGATCCCGGACCTCGACGGGGTTCTGACGAGTCTCATGCCCTGATGCCGAGCGACAACTACAGCAGCACAGGGCGTTCGGTCTCCCAGAGCGCACGCCACTGGTGTTCCTCGTCACTCTTCTGGCGGTTGAGTTCCGCCGATGGGCTGCTGAGGTGAATCTCGGGGGGCTCGGCGAAGAAGTCGCCCGCGCCCCGCGACGACGCGCCGGCCCCGGTGTCCAGATAGCAGTAGCCCTGTCCGGAGAGTTCCTCGGTGCGGTCGAGGATCCCCAGATAGTGCAGGGCACTGCGGGTCGCCGACACCGCGCCGTTGCGGGCGAACGCCGCTGCCTTGGGCAACGATCGACCCCAGGGCGTGGTGACGGTCGTGGTGTCGCCAATCGCGTAGATGCCCGGATGTCGGGTTGCCATGGTGGCGGTATCGACGCTGATCCAGTCCTCGTCACCGATGGTGATGGCCGGGCGGTGCGGCGGGATGAACATCAACAAGTCGAAACCGGCCTCGGTGCCGTTGTCGAAGGTGACTACCCGGCGCGCTGCGTCAACGGCGGCGACCTGATGTTCGGCGTGGAATGCGATGCCACGCTGCCGCAGGAGCTCGACGAGCTCGCCCCCCGCGTAGGGGCCGGCGGACGGCATGGGTTGCACTTCGGGCGTGTAGGCGGTGATCTCGGTGGCGGCTCGTGCACCCGTGGTCTCCAGCAGGTCGGCGGCAAGCATCGCGCCCTCGTAAGGAGCCACCGGGCAGCGATAGACCGGTGAGGTCACCAGGAACATCAGTCGCCCGCCGGTGAAGCCGCTCAGGGCACGATGCGCCTCGGCTGCGGCGTCCCGGTCGTAGTAGTGAACCGCCACCCCTGTGGCCACCGCGTCGGCCAGCCCGGGCACGCGATCCACGGCATTGCGTGCACCGGTGGCCAGGATCAGGGCATCGAACTCCAGCGTGGTGTCGTCATCGAGGGTGACCTGTTGCCGCTGCGGGTCGACCGCGCTTACTCGACCGGTGACCCGGTTGACCCGGTTCAGTGCGGCCTCGGTGGGCCGGATCGGCACGCTGTCTGGTGCCCGCCAGCCTCGCATGACCCACGGCAGGGTGAATCCGAGGAAATGGGAGAAGTCCTCGTCGACGATGGTGATGTCGATCTTGTCGAGTATTGCTGCTGCCGAGCCGAATTCGGCTATCTCCTTGATAACGCTCAAGCCGCCGACGCCGGCTCCGAGGATGAGCAGTTTCTTTGCGCCGGGGGCGTGCGGCATGGGTGCTTCCTTCCATCGGTGGTTCGGTGCGGGTCTGGCTCAACCGCGGTCCGGGGCAAGATCCGGTAATACCCGCTGGGGTATATTTGATACCCTAGCGGGTATACGCAGTGCGGTCCAGTGCGGCCGCGGACACGAGGGAATGCACCGATGGAATGCGACCAAGCTGCTACTGGAACTGAACGGGTGACCTTCAAGCCGCCGCGCCCACCGGGGTGGCCCTTGGAGCGTGTTCTGCATCTGATGGCGGGGACCGTGGTGCTGACCAGCGCAACGCTGGCGTACCTCTTTGGCCCGCTGTGGCTCATCCTGACCGGCTTTGTGGGCGCCAGTCTGCTCCTCGACGCATCCGTGGGCTGGTGTCCGGCGAGCCTGGTGCTGTACCGCCTCGGTATACGCACTTCCGCGGAGTGCGGGCTGCACCGAGCCAGCCGCATTCCGTAGCGGCCTGTTGCGAAACCCTGTGCGGGTGCATGCTGGGTGGCACGGCTCCGCATGACTGCGGGGTGCGGGGGAGTCTCCCGAAGGGATCGCACATGGCGGCCGTTCATCACCGCTACCTCACCGTCGACGGGCACCGGATGTTCTTCCGCCAGGCGGGGGAGCCTGATTCGCCCGCCGTGGTGCTGTTGCACGGTTTTCCGACCAGCTCATACATGTTCCGGAACCTGGTGCCGTTGCTCGCCGACCGCTACCACGTCGTCGCGCCGGACCACCTGGGCTTCGGGCTGTCCGACGCCCCGACCGTCGAGGACTTCGACTACACCTTCGACGGCCTCACCGAGCTGACCGCGAGCTTGCTGCGAGCCCTGGGAATCCGCCGCTACGCGATGTACGTCCAGGATTACGGCGCACCGATCGGATGGCGGTTGGCGCTGGATGACCCGGAATCGATCACCGCGATCCTCACGCAGAACGGCAACGCCTACGACGCCGGATTTGTCGAGAGCTTCTGGAAGACGGTGCGGGACTACCAGTTTGCCCAGACCCCCGAGAGCGAGGCCGCGGTCCGGCAGTTCCTCACTCTCGAGGCCACCCGATGGCAGTACGTCACCGGAGTGGCCGATGAGACTCTGGTGGACCCCGAATCCTGGTGGCACGACTACACGTTGCTGTCGCGTCCCGGAAACGATCGGGTGCAACTGAAACTGTTCCGGGACTACGCCAGCAACGCACCGATGTATCCCCAGCTGCACGACTACTTCCGGGCCAGCCAGGTGCCGTTGCTCGCGGTCTGGGGTCGCGGTGATGAGATCTTCGGTCCGGCGGGTGCGGAAGCCTTTGCAGAAGACCTGCCGGCCGCCCAGATCCACCTGCTCGACGGCGGCCACTTCCTGCTCGAGTCCGCACTGACCGAGGTCACTGCACTGATCCGCGCCTTCCTCGCCACGGCATTTCGAGAGGAGTCGACTCCATGACGCAACGGGCCGAAACCTATGACGTCGTCGTCCTCGGCGCCGGACCGGTCGGCGAGAACGTCGCCGACCGCGCCCGGGCCGCCGGATTGAGCGTGGCGATCGTGGAACGCGAACTCATCGGCGGCGAGTGTTCCTATTGGGCATGCGTGCCCAGCAAGGCCCTGCTGCGGCCGGCGCTCGCGATCGCCGACGCCCGCCGCGTTGCCGGTGCCCGTGAAGCCGCCAGTTCCCGGATCGACGCCGCCGCGGTCTTCGTGCGCCGCAATCACTCTGTCGGGGACTGGAACGACGCCGGGCAGGCGGACTGGATCGAGGGGATCGGCGCGACGCTGGTGCGCGGCCACGGACGGCTGGACGGGCCGCGACGGGTGGTCGTCACCACCGATGGTGGCAAGGTGATCCTGACCGCCCGGCATGCCGTCGTGGTCTGCACCGGAACCAGGGCGGTCCTGCCTGATCTGCCCGGCATGGTCGAAGCCCGCCCGTGGACGAATCGTGAAGCCACCGAGGCGAGTTCGGTCCCCGGGCGGCTCGCGGTGGTCGGCGCCGGTGGAGTGGGCGTCGAAATGGCCACCGCCTGGGCGGGTTTGGGTGCAGCGGTGACGCTGCTGGTGCGCGGGGCCGGGCTGTTGCCGCGGATGGAGCCGTTCGTCGGCGAATACGTCGCTCGCGGGCTGACCGACGCGGGTGTCGATGTGCGCACCGGGGTTTCGGTCGCCAGGCTTGAGCGTGCAGGTGACGGCCCGGTGCGCCTGGAGCTGACCGACGGCAGCGCGCTTGACGTCGACGAGATCCTGTTCGCGACCGGCCGCGCACCGCTGACCGATGACATCGGGCTTGAATCGGTGGGACTGACCCCGGGCGATTGGCTCGACGTCGATGACACCTGCCGGGTCAAGGCGATTGATGACGGCTGGCTGTACGCGTGCGGCGACGCCAATCATCGCGCATTGCTGACCCACCAGGGTAAATATCAGGCGCGTATCACCGGCGACGCCATCGGTGCCCGGGCCGCTGGGATGCCGTTGGACATCGCGCAGTGGGGCATTCATGACGCCACCGCCGACCATCACGCCGTGCCGCAGGTCTTCTTCACCGACCCCGAGGCCGCCGCGGTCGGACTCACCGCCGAGCAGGCACACAAGGCAGGCCACCGGGTGCAGGTGGTGGACGTGGAGATCGGCGACGCGGTGATGGGGGCCAAGCTGCACGCCGACGGATACACCGGGCGGGCACGCATGGTCGTCGACGCCGAACACGAGCGGCTGCTGGGCGTGACGTTCGTCGGCCCCGGGGTCGCGGATCTGCTGCATTCGGCCACCATCGCGGTCGCCGGTCAGGTGCCGATCAGCCGGCTCTGGCATGCGGTGCCGTGTTTCCCGACGATCAGCGAGGTGTGGCTGCGGCTCCTGGAGGCCTACCGGGATGCGGAGCGGGGCTAATTTGCGCCGAGCGTGCAGAAATGTACGGTAAAACGCAGGTCGGGGCGGACCTTCCTGCGCGCTCGCGGGGGAGTGACCTAATTAATTTGCTCTTGAACGCATAATCATGCAGAATCGCCGAGTGACCAAAGCGATCAAAGTGGCGGTGGCCGGTGCCAGCGGCTACGCCGGAGGCGAGATCCTGCGGCTGCTGCTGGGGCATCCCGCCTACGCCGACGGCCGGCTGGAGATCGGCGCGCTGACCGCCGCCGGCAACGCCGGCAGCCTGATGGGGGAGCAGCACCCGCATCTCATGCCGTTGGCCGACCGCGTCCTCGAATCAACCGACGTCGACACCCTGACCGGGCACGCCGTGGTGTTTCTCGGTCTGCCGCACGGACATTCGGCGATACTGGCCGAACAACTCGGCGACGACACCGTGGTGATCGACTGCGGCGCGGACTTCCGGCTGGACGACCCCACCGACTGGGAACGCTTCTACGGCTCGGCGCACGCCGGCACCTGGCCCTACGGCCTGCCCGAGCTGCCCGGCGGTCGCGACAAACTCAAGAACGCCCGGCGGATCGCGGTGCCCGGCTGCTATCCCACCGCGGCCCTGCTGGCACTGTTCCCGGCGGTCGCCGCCGGCCTGATCGAACCCGACGTCACCGTGGTGGCCGTCAGCGGCACCTCCGGCGCCGGCAAGGCCGCCAAGGTCGACCTGCTCGGCTCGGAGGTGATCGGCTCGGCACGGGCCTACAACATCGGCGGCGCCCACCGGCACACCCCCGAGATCGGCCAGGGGCTGCGGGCGCTCACCGATCGCGACGTCACGGTGGCCTTCATCCCGGTGCTGATCCCCACCTCGCGGGGCATCCTGGCCACCTGCACCGCCAAGACCACGGCATCCCTGTCGGAGCTGCGGACCGCCTATGAAAAGGCCTACCAGACAGAGCCGTTCGTGCACCTGCTGCCCGAAGGACAGCTGCCCAAGACCGGATCGGTGATCGGCAGCAACGCCGCGCACCTGGCGATCGCCGTCGACGAGGACGCCTCGACGTTCATCGCGATCGCCGCGATCGATAACCTGGTCAAGGGCACCGGCGGCGCCGCGGTGCAGGCGATGAACCTGGCGCTGGGCTGGCCTGAGGCCGAAGGGCTTTCGACCGTGGGAGTAGCGCCGTGACCGAGACCAGACTGCTGCGTGAGCAGGGTGTCACCGCGCCGGCGGGCTTCCGGGCGGCCGGAATCGCCGCCGGTATCAAGGCTTCCGGCAATCCGGACCTGGCGCTGGTGTTCAACGAGGGGCCGGACTACGCGGCCGCGGGGGTGTTCACCAGCAACCAGGTCAAGGCCGCGCCGGTTCGGTGGAGCCAAGAGGTGCTGAAAAGCGCCCGGCTCAAGGCGGTGATCCTCAATTCCGGCGGCGCCAACGCCTGCACCGGCCCGGGCGGCTTCCAGGACACCCACACCACGGCCGAAGCGGTCGCGGCCGCGCTGAGCCAGTGGGGCACCGAAACCGGCGCGGTGGAGGTGGCGGTCTGCTCCACCGGCCTGATCGGCGACCGGCTGCCGATGGACAAGCTGCTGGCCGGGGTCACCGAGATCGTGCAGGAGATGGCCGGCGGACTGGTCGGCGGCGACGAAGCAGCCCGCGCCATCATGACCACCGACACCGTGCCCAAACAGGTTGCGCTGCACCACAAGGACAACTGGACGCTGGGCGGCATGGCCAAGGGTGCCGGCATGCTGGCGCCGTCGCTGGCCACTATGCTGGTGGTGCTGACCACCGACGCCAAAGCCGACGCCGCCACCCTCGACCAGGCGCTTCGGCGGGCCACCAAGCTGACCTTCGATCGGCTCGACATCGACGGCAGCTGCTCCACCAACGACACGGTGCTGATGCTGTCCTCGGGTGCCAGCGGGATCACCCCCAGCGCTGAGGAACTCGAGGCCGCCGTCCTGGCCGCCTGTGATGACCTGTGCGCGCAGCTGCAGGCCGACGCCGAGGGTGTCACCAAGCGGGTCACGATCACGGTGGCCGGCGCGGGCAGCGACGACGACGCGTTGGTCGCCGCCCGCTGTATCGCGCGCGACAGTCTGGTCAAGACCGCACTGTTCGGCTCCGACCCGAACTGGGGCCGGGTGCTGGCCGCCGTCGGCATGGTGCCGTTCACCATTGACCCCGATGCGATCACGGTGTCGTTCAACGGTTCTGCGGTGTTCAGCGAGGGCGCACCGATGCCGGGTGCCCGGGAGGTCGACCTGTCCGGGGCCGACATCGCCGTCACCGTGGAGCTGAACCAGGGTGCCGGTCGCGCCACGGTGCGCACCACCGACCTGTCCCACGCCTACGTCGAAGAGAACTCGGCGTATAGCTCATGATCACCACCGACATCAAAGCCCAGGTGCTGGCCGAAGCCCTGCCGTGGCTCAAGCAGCTGCACGGGAAGGTCGTCGTCGTCAAATACGGCGGCAACGCGATGACCGACGACACCCTCAAGCACGCGTTCGCCGCCGACATGGCGTTCCTGCGCAACTGCGGAATCCACCCGGTGGTGGTGCACGGCGGCGGGCCGCAGATCAGCGCCATGCTCTCCAAACTCGGCATCGAAGGCGACTTCAAGGGCGGATTCCGGGTCACCACACCGGAAGTACTCGACGTGGCGCGCATGGTGCTGTTCGGCCAGGTGGGCCGCGAGCTGGTGAACCTGATCAACGCCCACGGGCCCTACGCCGTGGGCATCACCGGTGAGGACGCGGCACTGTTCACCGCGGTGCGGCGCAGCGTCACCGTCGACGGGGTGGCCACCGATATCGGCCTGGTGGGCGACGTCGACCAGGTCAACACCGCCGCGGTCTTGGATCTGATTGCCGCAGGCCGGATTCCGGTGGTCTCCACGCTGGCTCCCGACCCCGACGGGGTGGTGCACAACATCAACGCCGACACCGCCGCGGCCGCGCTCGCCGAGGCGCTACAGGCCGAGAAGCTGTTGATGCTCACCGACGTCGACGGCCTCTACACCGACTGGCCCGACCGCGAGTCGCTGGTCAGTGAGATCGATACCGCGACACTGGCCGGGCTGCTGCCGAAGCTGGAATCCGGCATGATCCCCAAGGTCGAAGCCTGCCTGCGCGCCGTGCGCGGTGGCGTTCCCAGCGCTCACATCATCGACGGCCGGGTCGAACACTGCGTGCTGGTCGAGTTGTTCACCAACGCCGGCACCGGAACCAAGGTGGTGAACGCGTGAGCCTGCAAGACCGCTGGCAAGCGGTGATGATGAACAACTACGGCACCCCGCCGCTGGCGTTGGTCAGCGGCGACGGCGCGGTGGTGACCGATGACGCGGGCAACAGCTACGTCGACTTCCTCGGCGGCATCGCGGTCAACGTGCTCGGCCATCGGCACCCGGCGGTGATAGAGGCCGTCACCACCCAGCTGAACACGTTGGGGCACACCTCGAATCTGTATGCCACCGAACCGGGCATCGCACTGGCCGAAGCGCTCACCGGCCATCTCGGCTCGCCGGCGCGGGTGTTCTTCTGCAACTCGGGCACCGAGGCCAACGAGGTGGCCTTCAAGATGACCCGGCTCACCGGCAAGACCAAGATCGTCGCCGCGCAGAAGGCATTTCACGGCCGGACCATGGGATCGCTGGCGCTGACCGGCCAGCCCGACAAGCAGGCGCCGTTCGAGCCGTTGCCCGGCTACGTCACCCACGTGCCCTACGGCGACACCAAAGCTCTTGCTGCCGCCGTGGATTCGGACACCGCAGCAGTGTTCCTGGAGCCGATCATGGGGGAGGGCGGCGTCGTCGTCCCGCCGGCCGGCTACCTGGCCGAGGCCCGCGGGATCACCGCGGCACACGGCGCGCTACTGGTTCTCGACGAGGTGCAGACCGGCATCGGGCGTACCGGCGCGTTCTACGCCCACCAGCACGACGGCATCATCCCCGACATCATCACGCTGGCCAAGGGTCTGGGCGGCGGCCTGCCGATCGGGGCGTGCGTGGCCGTCGGCGCGGCGGGGGATCTGCTGCAACCGGGCAGTCACGGCAGTACTTTCGGCGGCAACCCGGTCTGCACCGCCGCCGCGTGCGCAGTACTCAAAACGCTGGCCGACGGTGACCTGATCGCCCGGGCCGGGGTGCTGGGAAAGACCCTGAGCCACGGCATCGAGGAACTGGGCCACCCGCTGGTCGACCACGTCCGCGGCAAGGGTCTGCTGCAGGGCGTGGTACTGACCGCACCGCAGGCCAAGGCCGTCGAACTGGCGGCCCGGGGCGCCGGATTCCTGGTCAACGCCGCCGCGCCCGACGTGGTCCGGCTCGCCCCGCCGCTGATCATCACCGACGACCAGATCGGCGCCTTACTCACCGCCCTGCCGGGCATCCTCGACACCGCCCAGGAGGCTGCACAGTGATCCGCCACTTCCTGCGCGACGACGACGTGACGCCGGCCGAGCAGGCTGAGATCCTCTCGCTGGCAGCGGAACTGAAAGCCGAGCCGTTCAGCCGCCGGCCGCTCGAAGGCCCCCGGGGGGTCGCGATGATCTTCGACAAGAACTCCACCCGAACCCGGTTCTCCTTCGAGGTCGGCATCGCGCAGCTGGGCGGGCACGCCGTCGTCGTCGACGGCCGGTCAACCCAACTGGGCCGCGACGAGACACTGGAGGACACCGGGCAGGTGCTGTCGCGCTATGTCGACGCGATCGTCTGGCGCACCTTCGCCCAGGACCGGCTGACCGCGATGGCCACCACCGCAACGGTTCCGATCGTCAACGCCCTCTCCGATGAGTTCCACCCCTGCCAGGTGCTGGCCGACCTGCAGACCATCGCCGAACGCAAGGGCGCCCTCAAGGGACTCAAGCTGACCTACCTCGGCGACGGCGCCAACAACATGGCGCACTCGCTGATGCTCGGCGGCGTCACGGCCGGTGTCCATGTCACCGTCGCCGCCCCGGACGGCTTCACCCCCGACCCCGCCGTCGTCTCCGCCGCCCGGAAACGCGCCGCCGACACCGGCGCCTCGGTCACCCTCACCGCCGACGCGGCCACAGCGGCCACCGGCGCCGACGTACTCGTGACCGACACCTGGACCTCGATGGGTCAGGAAGACGACGGCCTGGACCGGGTCGCGCCGTTTCGTCCCTACCAGATCAACGACGAACTCGTCGCGCTGGCCGACTCGGAAGTGACTGTGCTGCACTGTCTTCCGGCACACCGCGGCGACGAGATCACCGACGCGGTGATCGATGGGCCGCGCAGCGCGGTGTGGGACGAGGCCGAGAACCGGCTGCACGCGCAGAAGGCGCTGCTGGTGTGGCTGCTGGACCGGTCGCGATGACCAAGCCCGACAGCAACATCACCCGGGTGGGCCGCCAGGCCCGCATCGTGGAGCTGCTGTCGTCGGCTCCGGTGCACAGTCAGACCGAACTGGCCGCGCTGCTGGCTGCCGGCGGCATCGGCGTCACCCAGGCCACCCTGTCGCGCGACCTCGAAGAGCTGGGTGCGGTGAAACTGCGCGGCGTCGACGGGGGCGCCGGGGTGTACGTGGTGCCTGAAGACGGCAGCCCGGTACGCGCGGTCACCGGTGGCACCGAGCGGCTGTGCCGGCTGCTGGGGGAGCTGCTGGTCTCCACCGACGCCACCGGAAACCTCGCCGTGCTGCGCACCCCGCCCGGCGCCGCGGACTACCTGGCCAGCGCCATCGATCGGGCCGCGCTACCGTACGTGGTCGGCACGATCGCCGGGGATGACACCATCTTTGTGGCGGCACGCGAGCCGATGACCGGCAGCGAACTGGCCGCGACCCTCAAAGACCTGCAATAACACCCGCACGAACAAGGAGAATCTCGATGTCCGAACGCGTCATCCTGGCGTATTCCGGTGGCCTGGACACCTCGGTGGCGATCAGCTGGATCGGCAAGGAGACCGGCCGCGAAGTGGTCGCCGTCGCCATCGACCTCGGCCAGGGCGGCGAGGACATGGAAGTGGTGCGCCAGCGGGCCCTGGACTGCGGTGCTGTGGAGGCCGTCGTGGTCGACGCCCGCAATGAGTTCGCCGACGACTACTGCCTGCCGACCATCAAGGCCAACGCGCTCTACATGGACCGCTACCCGCTGGTCTCGGCCATCAGCCGGCCGCTGATCGTCAAGCACCTGGTCGAGGCTGCTCGCAGCCACGGTGGCACCGTCGTCGCGCACGGCTGCACCGGTAAGGGCAACGACCAGGTCCGCTTCGAGGTCGGATTCGCCTCGCTGGCACCGGAATTGAGTGTCATCGCCCCGGTGCGTGACTACGCCTGGACCCGGGAGAAGGCGATCAAGTTCGCCGAGGACAACGCGATCCCGATCAACGTCACCAAGCGCTCGCCGTTCTCCATCGACCAGAACGTGTGGGGCCGGGCGGTGGAGACCGGGTTCCTCGAAGATCTGTGGAACGCTCCGACCAAGGACGTCTACGACTACACCGAGGACCCGACGGTCAACTTCAACGCCCCCGACGAGCTGATCATCAGCTTCGACAAGGGCCGGCCGGTGGCCATCGACGGACGTCCGCTGTCCGTGCTGGCGATCATTCAGGAGCTCAACACCCGCGCCGGCGCCCAGGGCGTGGGACGCCTGGACGTGGTCGAGGATCGGCTGGTGGGCATCAAGAGCCGCGAGATCTACGAGGCGCCGGGCGCGATGGTGCTGATCACCGCGCATACCGAGCTCGAGCACGTCACCCTGGAACGCGAACTGGGCCGCTACAAGCGCGGCGTGGACCGCAAGTGGGGCGAGCTCACCTACGACGGCCTGTGGTTCAGCCCGCTCAAGCGATCGCTGGAGGTGTTCGTCGAGGACACCCAGCAGCACGTCTCCGGTGACATCCGGCTGGTGCTGCACGGCGGCAGCATCATCGTCAACGGCCGGCGCAGCGCGGAGTCGCTGTACGACTTCAACCTGGCCACCTACGACGAGGGCGACACCTTCGACCAGACCGCGGCCCGTGGCTTCGTGCAGATCCACGGGCTCAGTTCGAAGATCTCCGCCCGCCGGGATCTGGGGTGAGCACCAACGAGGGATCACTGTGGGGCGGGCGCTTCGCCGAGGGCCCGTCCGACGCGCTGGCCGCGCTGAGCAAGTCCACCCACTTCGACTGGGTGCTGGCCCCTTACGACGTCGCCGCGTCCAAGGCGCACGCCAAGGTGCTGCACGGCGCCGGGCTGCTCACCGACGACCAGCGTGACGGCCTGCTGGCCGGACTGGACAGCCTCGGCGACGACGTCGCCGACGGCAGCTTCGGCCCGCTGGTCACCGACGAGGACGTGCACGGCGCCCTGGAACGCGGCCTGATCGACCGGGTCGGCGCGGACCTGGGCGGCCGACTGCGCGCCGGACGGTCGCGAAACGACCAGGTGGCCACCCTGTTTCGGATGTGGCTGCGCGACGCGGTGCGCCGGGTGGCCGCCGGGGTGCTCGATGTGGTCGACGCGCTGGCACACCAGGCCGCCGCCCACCCGGACGCGATCATGCCCGGCAAGACCCACCTGCAGTCCGCGCAGCCGGTGCTGCTGGCGCACCACCTGCTGGCCCACGCCCACCCGCTGCTGCGCGACGTGGACCGCATCGTCGACTTCGACGCCCGCGCCGCGGTCTCCCCGTACGGCTCGGGGGCGCTGGCCGGCTCGTCGCTGGGCCTGAACCCGGACGCGATCGCCGCCGAACTCGGCTTCGTCGCCGCCGCGGACAACTCGATCGACGCCACCGCCGCACGCGATTTCGCCGCCGAGGCAGCGTTCGTGTTCGCGATGATCGGTGTCGATCTGTCCCGGCTGGCCGAAGACATCATCCTGTGGAGCTCAACGGAATTCGGCTACGCCGTGCTGCACGACTCCTGGTCGACGGGCAGCTCGATCATGCCGCAGAAGAAGAACCCCGACATCGCCGAGCTGGCCCGCGGTAAGTCCGGCCGGCTGATCGGCAACCTGACCGGCCTGCTGGCCACGCTGAAGGCGCAGCCGCTGGCGTACAACCGGGACCTGCAGGAGGACAAGGAGCCGGTGTTCGACTCGGCCGCCCAGCTGGAGCTGCTGCTGCCGGCCACCGCGGGTCTCGTCGGCACCTTGGTGTTCGACACGCAGCGGATGGCCGCGCTGGCTCCGGCCGGCTACACCCTGGCCACCGACATCGCCGAATGGTTGGTGCGCCAAGGAGTTCCATTCCGGGTCGCGCACGAGGCCGCCGGCGCGGCGGTCAAGGTCGCCGAGCAGCGCGGTGTCGGCCTGGACGAGCTGACCGACGCCGAACTGGCCGGTATCAGCCCCGAGCTGACCCCGCAGGTGCGTGAGGTGCTCACCGTCGAGGGTTCGGTGGCCTCCCGCGACGCCCGCGGCGGGACCGCGCCGGTGCGGGTCGCCGACCAGCTGGCGGGCCTGCGTGAACGCGCTGCGCAACAACGGCGCTGGGTCAACGGCTGACGCCGCAGCCTATTCCATACCGGTGCGCCCGGGGGTCCAGAAGGGCTTGGTGCGGATCTGGCGCCGATCCCAGCCGCGTTCGGTGATCAGGATCTTCCGCAGGGTCTGGATCGTGCGGGCTTCACCGGCGAGGTAGGCGACACCGGGCTGATCGGGGAGTTCGAGGGCGCGCAGGGCGTCGGCGAGCACCGCTGAGTTCGCCGCCGATGCCTCCCCGCGCTCGACGTGGGTCAACGGCCGGGCGAGGGGGAGGTGGCCGGCGGCGTCGGCGGCCTCGATCACCCCGTGCACCGCCGCGCCGGCCGGCAGGGCGCGCAGCATCGCGGCGAACGCGACCGACGCGGTCTCCTCGCCGGCGAACAGGTGATAGGGCGCGTCGTTGCGGACGGCGAAATTCCCCTGGGGCCGGGTGATGCTGACGTTGTCGCCGACGCAAACCGTTGTCGCCCAACGCCTGGCCGGTGTCACGACGTCGCGGTCGTAACCGTGGTCGAGCATCACGATGTCCAGGGTTCCGCCGTCGGGATCGGCGTCGTAGATGGAGTACGTGCGCAGCGCGTCGTGTGGGTGCAGTCGCAGGACCGAATCGAGCAGCCCGGCGACCTGCAGCCGCACATGCTGGCCCGGAATCCAGGCCAGCCCGCGCAGTCGGGGACCGGCGAAACGGACACGGCGCAGGCTCGGGGTCAGCTGTTCGAGCTCACCGACGGTCGCGGACAGGAACAGCGCGTCGCGCAGGGTGTTGACGAGCGGGAAGTCGAGGATTGTCGCCACGGAGATCTCCATCCGTTCAAAGTTAGGTATGCCTTACCTAAAATATGAGGGTAACAGGTCGCGGTGCTGCGCTAGCGTGGACAGATCAATGAGAGCCGAAGGACCTCGACCGCGTGGCGCCTGATGGCGGCGATCGCAGCCTGCGGGCTGCTTTCCCAGTGCTCCGGCGCGCCGCCATCGCCGGCGCCACCCACAAAGACACCGGCACCGCCGTCGGTCCGTGACATCGGACCTGAACCCGCGACCGTCAGAGGCGTCACGGCCGCCGAACTCGGACCGACCTGGAACAGCGAGTGTCCGGTCACCCCGGCGCAGCTGCGTCGGGTCACCGTCACCCACCTCGGGTTCGACGCGCTACCGCACCGCGGCGAGCTGATCGTGCACCAGGAGCTGGTCTCGCAGGTCATCGCCATTTTCGACCGGCTCTACCGGCTGGAGTTCCCGATCGAGAAGATGCGCTCGGTCAACCACTACCCGCGCGGCGACGACGAGCTTTCGATGGAGGACAACAACACCTCGGCCTACAACTGCCGCCGCATTCCCGGGTCGGGCAGCTGGGCGCTGCACGCCTACGGCCGGGCGATCGACATCAATCCGCTGCTGAATCCGATGGTCGACGGCGACCATTACGAGCCGACGAACGCGACGGTCTATCTGGACCGCCACCGCATCGAGCCGGGCCTGCTGCACGACGGCGACCCCGCGGTGCGCGCCTTCACCGACGCCGGCTGGAAATGGGGCGGCAACTGGAAATCGCCGGTGGACTACCAGCACTTCGAGCGGCGCTGACAGGGAGATGTCACAACTGCCTCATGGGCACCGTGACCTTTGGGTAGTGCGATGTTGGAAATCGATAGCGCATGCGATAGCCAAATCGAAAACATCCACATGCTTCCCCCAAGGTACTGCTGGGACCGATGTGGCGGCAGTGCTATTCCACCAGCTCCGAGAGCTCCAACCAGCGGGCCTCTTGCTCGGCCACCTCGTCCTCGAGTGCCCGCAGTTCCCGGGTGAGCCCCGCCAGGCCCACGTGATCGGTCTGGTCGAAGGCGGCCAGTTCGTGATGCTTGGCCTCGATCTGTTCGGCCAGCCGGGCCAGCCGGCGATCCACTGCGGCCAGATCCTTTTGCGCGGCCCGTAATTCGGCACCGGAGAGCGCCCCGGACGGCGTCGGCGGGGTGACCGGTGCGGCTCGCGACGCCGTAGCCCGGCGCATAGCGGAGGCCAGCTCCAGATATTCGTCGACGCCGCCGGGCAGATGCCGCAGCCGGCCGTCGAGGATCGCGTACTGCTGATCGGTCACCCGCTCCAGCAGATACCGGTCGTGGGAGACGACGATCAGCGTTCCCGGCCAGGAATCCAACAGGTCCTCGGTGGCGGTCAGCATGTCGGTGTCGACGTCGTTGGTGGGCTCGTCGAGCACCAGCACGTTCGGCTCGGCCAGCAGGATCAACATCAGCTGCAGGCGTCGACGCTGCCCGCCCGAGAGCTCACCGACCCGAGCCGACAGCTGCGCGCTGCCGAACCCGAGCCGCTCCAGCAGTTGCGCCGGCGTCAGCTCCCGGTCGTCGACCTTGTAGTCGTTGCGCAGCCGGCCCAGCACATCGGCCACCCGGTCGGATTCGAGGGAGGCCAGCTCGCCGGACTGCTGGTCGAGCATGCCCAACCGCACGGTCTTGCCGCGCTTGACCCGGCCGGCGTCGGGTGTCACCGCGCCGGTGATCAGCCCGAGCAGCGTGGACTTGCCGGCCCCGTTGGCGCCGACGATCCCGGTGCGCTCACCCGGCCCGATCCGCCACTCCACGTCGCGCAGCACCTCGCGCCCGTCGAAGGAGACCGAGACGTCCAGCAGATCGATCACGTCCTTGCCGAGGCGGGCCGTTGCCAGTTTCACCAGCTCGATCTCGTTGCGCAGCGGGGGAACGTCGGCGATCAGCGCGTTGGCCGCCTCGATGCGGAACGTCGGCTTGGATGTGCGGGCCGGAGCGCCGCGCCGCAACCAGGCCAGCTCCTTACGTAATATGTTCTGCCGCTTGGCTTCACTGGCCGCTGCCATTCGGTCGCGCTCCACCCGTTGCAGCACGTAGGCCGCGTAGCCGCCCTGAAACGGCTCCACGATCCGGTCGTGCACCTCCCAGGTGGTGGTGGCCACCTCATCGAGGAACCAGCGGTCATGGGTGACCACCAGCAGCCCGCCGGTATTGCGGGCCCAGCGCTGCTGCAGATGTGCGGCCAGCCAGGTGATGCCCTCCACATCGAGGTGGTTGGTTGGCTCATCGAGCCCGATCACGTCCCATTCGCCGATCAGCAGGGCCGCCAGCTGTACCCGGCGGCGCTGCCCGCCGGACAGCTGAGAGATGGTCGCGTCCCAGGTGATGTCGGACACCAATCCGTCGACCACATCGCGAATCCGCGGGTGCGACGCCCACTCGTGATCGGCCTGGTCGCCGACCAGACTGGCGCCCACGGTCGCGTCGGGGTCGAGGGTGTCGGACTGATCCAGCAAACCCACCCGCAGGCCGGTGCGCCGGGTGACCCGGCCGGAATCCGGCGTCGCAACGCCGGTCAGCAGCCGAAGCAGGCTGGATTTGCCGTCGCCGTTGCGGCCCACGATGCCGATGCGGGCGCCGTCGTTGACACCGAGGGTGACCGAGTCGAGCACCACGCCGGTGGCGTACCGCAGGTGAAGTGCCTCAGCTCCGAGCAGGTGTGCCACCGCTGGAACGCTACTGCCTGTCCGGCGGTGGTCGCTGAACCAGGCGGACGCAGCGCGCTGATATGCCAGAATGTGCACGTCATGGACGATCATGCGCGAGTAGGGGAGCAGCGGGTGGATCTGAACTTGTCGGCCATCACCCGGCCGGTCGAGTGGCTGATGGCCACGGCGCAGAACGGTCTGGAGGTCCTGCGGTGGGGCGGGTTGGAGACCGGGGCCGTGCCGTCGCCGTTCCAGATCGTTGAGAGCGACCCGATGTACAAGCTGCGTCGCTACTTTCCGCCGGACAACCGTCCCGGCCAGCCGCAGCCCGGGCCGCCGGTGCTGCTGGTGCACCCGATGATGATGTCGGCGAACATGTGGGACGTCACCCGTGAGGAAGGCGCGGTCGGCATTCTGCACGCCGCCGGTGTCGACCCGTGGGTGATCGACTTCGGCTCACCCGACGAGGTCGAGGGCGGCATGCGCCGCAACCTGGCCGACCACATCGTCGGACTCAGCCAGGCGATCGACACCGTGGCCGAGGCCACCGGGCGCGACGTACACCTGGCGGGCTACTCCCAGGGCGGCATGTTCGCCTATCAGACTGGGGCATACCGGCATTCGAAGAGTATCGCCAGCATCATCGCGTTCGGCTCCCCGGTGGACACCCTGGCGGCCCTGCCGATGGGCCTGCCGCCGAACCTGGCCTCCGGTGTCGCCTCGTTCATGGCCGATCACGTCTTCAACCGGCTGGACATCTCCGGGTGGCAGGCCCGTCTCGGCTTCCAGATGATGGACCCGCTCAAAACCGCCAAGGCGCGCGTCGATTTCATGCGCCAGCTGCACGACCGAGAAGCCCTGCTGCCGCGCGAGGCGCAGCGCCGGTTCCTGGAGTCCGAGGGCTGGATCGCCTGGTCGGGCCCGGCGATCTCAGAGCTGCTCAAGCAGTTCATCGCCCACAACCGGATGATGACCGGCGGTTTCGCCATCAACGGACAGCTGGTCACGCTGACCGACATCACCTGCCCGGTGCTGGCTTTCGTCGGCGAGGTGGACGACATCGGCCAGCCGGTGGCGGTTCGCGGTATCCGCCGCGCCGCGCCCAACGCCCGGGTCTTCGAATACCTTTTGCGTGCAGGTCATTTCGGTCTGGTAGTCGGTTCCAAGGCTGCCGAGCTGACCTGGCCGACCGTCGCCGACTGGGTGCTGTGGCAGTCCGGTCAGGGCCCGCAGCCGGCCGGCGTGGCGCTGATGGAGGAGCAGACCCCGGAGACGGCCAAGGGCGGCGTGGCGATGACGTCGCGTATCGCGCACGGTCTCGGCGAGGCCTCCGGTGTCGCGCTGACGCTGGCGCGTGGTGCCGCCGAGGCCGTGGTCGCAGCGCAGAAGTCGGTGCGCACCATCGCCGTCGAGACCGCACGCACCCTGCCGCGGCTGGCCCGACTCGGCCAGATCAACGACCACACCCGGATCTCGTTGGGCCGCATCATCGATGAGCAGGCCGCCGACTCGCCGCACGGCGAGTTCCTGCTGTTCGACGGCCGGGTGCACACCTACGAGGCGGTCAACAAGCGCATCGACAACGTCGTTCGCGGCCTGATCGACGTCGGCGTCCGCCAGGGCGTACACGTCGGCGTGCTGATGGCCACCCGGCCCAGTGCCTTGGTCGCCATCGCGGCGCTGTCGCGCCTCGGCGCGGTCGCCGTACTGATGCCGCCGGACGCCGACCTGATCCCGGCGGCGCGCCTGGGCGGGATCTCCGACATCATCGCCGACCCGGGCAACCTCGACCACGCGCTGGCCGCGGCCCGCGAACTGGGCTGCCAGGTGCTGGTACTCGGTGGTGGTGAAGCCCGCGACCTGGACCTGCCCACCGACATCGACGTCGACGTCGTCGACATGGAGCAGATCGACCCGGACGCGGTCGAGCTGCCCGGCTGGTACCGGCCCAACCCCGGTTTCGCCCGCGACCTGGCGTTCGTGGCGTTCAGCAACGTGGCCGGCGAGCTGGTGGCCAAACAGATCACCAACTTCCGCTGGGCGCTCTCGGCGTTCGGCACCGCGTCGGCGGCGGCCCTGGGACCCAACGACACGCTGTACTGCCTGACCCCGCTGCACCACGAGTCCGGGCTGCTGGTCAGCCTCGGCGGCGCCGTGGTCGGCGGGGCCCGCATCGCGTTGTCGCGCGGGCTGAACCCGGACCGGTTCGTCGCCGAGGTGCGCCAGTACGGCGTCAGCGTGGTGTCCTACACCTGGGCGATGCTGCGCGAGGTCATCGACGACCCGAACTTCGTCCTGCAGGGCAACCACCCGGTCCGGCTGTTCATCGGCTCCGGCATGCCCACCGGGCTGTGGAACCGGGTCACCGAGGTGTTCGCGCCGGCCCACGTCGTCGAGTTCTTCGCCACCAAGGACGGTCAGGCCGTGCTGGCCAACGTCTCCAGCGCCAAGGTCGGCAGCAAGGGACGCCCGCTGCCCGGCGCGGTGGATGTCGAACTGGCCGCCTACGACTCCGACCTCGACCTGATCCTCGAAGACGACCGGGGCTTCGTGCGGGTCGCCGAGACCGACGAAGTCGGGGTGCTGCTGGCCAAGCCCCGCGGTCCCATCGACCCGTCCGCCTCGGTCAAGCGGGGCGTGTTCGCCCCGGCCGACACCTGGATCTCCACCGAGTTCCTGTTCCGCCGCGACGCTGACGGTGACTACTGGCTGGTCGGCGGCCGCGCATCCAGCATCCACACCGACCGGGGTACCGCGTTCCCGGTGGTCATCACCGACTGGCTCGGCGCCGTCACCGGCGTCGACATGGCCGTGACCTACCGGGTGCCGACCGAGGGCGATGACCTGGTGGTCTCGGCGGTGACCCTGCAGCCCGGTGCCACCGTCACCCCCGCCGACCTGAGCGAGGCGGTCAACACACTTCCCGCCGGTATCGGCCCCGACGTCATCCACGTCGTGCCGGAACTGTCGCTGAGCACCGTGTACCGCCCGGTGGTGGGCGCGCTGCGTGAGGCCGGGCTGCCCAAGGCCGGACGCAACGCCTGGTACTTCGACGCCTCCGGCCGGCAGTTCAAGCGGCTGACCGCGGCGGTGCGTGCAGAGCTGGCCGGCGGCCACCGATGATCGACTCGACGCTGCTGGCGATCCTGGTCTGCCCGGCCGACCGGGGACCGCTGCTGGCCGTGGAGCGTTCCGGCGTCCCGGTGCTCTACAACCCGCGCCTGCACCGTGCCTACCGCATCGACGACGGCATTCCGGTGCTGTTGATCGATGAGGCCGACCCGGTCGGTGATGACGAGCACGCCGCCCTCATCGCGCAGGCTGGTCCGGCAGATCCCCAGTGAGGTAACGCTGCAGGGTCGGGGCGATCATGGTCACGATCTGCTCGGGCGGCAGTGACGCCATGGGCTCCAGGCCGATGATGTAGCGCGCCACCACGATGCCCATCAGTTGGCTCGCGGCGAACTCGGCCCGCAGCACGCCGGTTCCGGCCGGTTCGTCGACCCGCTGGGACAGTTCGGCGACCACGATGTCGCGGAAGAACGAACGGGCCAGGGGCACTTTGGTTCCGGTGAGCATGGAGCGCAGGGCGGCGATCATGGCGGTGCCGGCATGGGAATCCCACAGCGGTAACAGCATTTCCGGCAGCACCCGGCCGAGCTGTTCGACGGGAGCTTCGCGCATCGGGCCCAGCACCACCATCGGATCCATCGGCAGCTGGGTCGCAGCTGCGAAAAGCTGCTGCTTGCTGCCGTAATAGTGGTGTACCAGCGCCGAGTCCACACCGGCTTCGGCGGCCACCGCCCGCACCGAGGTATTGGCGAACCCGTTGCGGGCGAACAACTGTCGGGCGGATTCCAGAATCCTCTCGCGGGTGTCGGAGGCGCCGGACGGGCGGCCCGGCCGCCGGCCGGCCGCGGCGCCGTCCTCGGGGGCGGGCGTCACGGAGTCCGCCGTCGCAGCGTCACCGCCGCCAGGCCCAGCGCGACGACAGCGAACGCCAGCACGATCACGATGTCGCGCACCGTGACACCGGTCAGCTCCGGGTGCATACCGACCTGCTGAAGCGCCTCCAGGGCATAGCTGGCCGGCATCGCGTTGCTGATCCACTGCAGCCACTCGGGCATCGCCGCGCGCGGCACGATGATCCCGGCCAGCAACAACTGCGGCACCATCACCAGCGGAATGAACTGCACCGCTTGGAATTCGGTGCGGGCGAACGCACTGCACAACAATCCCAGCCCCACGCCGAGTACCGCGTTGACGATCGCGATCACGAACACCCACGCGGGGCTGCCGGCGGTGTCGAAGCCCAACAGCCAGAACGCGATCACACAGGCCAGGGTGGCCTGGGCGGCCGCGGCGATCGAGAACGCCACCCCGTTGGCGGCGAGCAGTTGACCCCGGCCCAGCGGGGTGGTCAGGATGCGCTCCAGGGTTCCCGACGAGCGTTCCCGCTGCATGGTGATCGAGGTGATCACGAACATCAGAAACAGCGGGAAGATGCCCAGCAGGATCAGGCAGGCGACATTGAACGGCGACGGCGTGCCCGGCGGATGGGCGGCGTTTTGAAACATGAAATACATGAGCGTGATGACCAGGCTCGGCAGCAGCAACACCATCGCCATGCTGCGGTGGTCACCGGCCAACTGCCGCAGAATCCGTTGGGTGGTCGCCAGAAACGGCCGCAGCTGCAGCGGCCCGGTCACCCGGCTCGGGGCGCGGTGGTGCGCCGGATGACGGACAGGAACGCTTCCTCCATCGACATGCATCCCGTTTCCTCTCGCAGTCGTCTCGGCGTGGTGTGCGTGAGCAGCCGACCCTCACGCACCAGCAGCAGGTCGCCGCAGTGGTCGGCCTCGTCCATCACGTGGCTCGACACCAGCAGGGTGGTGCCGCGCCGGGCCAGATCGGCGAACTGTTGCCAGAGTTCCACGCGCAGCACCGGGTCCAGGCCGACGGTCGGCTCGTCGAGTACCAGCAGGTCCGGCCGGCCCACCAGCGCGCAGGCCAACGACACTCGGGCGCGCTGGCCGCCGGACAGGTTGCCGCAGTAGTCGCCGCGGTGCCCTTGCAGGTCCACCGCGTCGATCGCGATGTCGGCGTCCGCGGCGTCGACTCCGGCGAGAGCGCCGAAGTACCGGACGTTGTCGATCACCCGCAGGTCGTCGTAGATGGTGGGCTGCTGCGGCATGTAGCCGACCCGGTGGCGCAGTGAGGCCGAGCCGGCCGGAGCACCCAGCACGTCAACGGTCCCGCCGGTGACGACCTGGGTGCCGACGATGCAGCGCATCAGGGTGGTCTTGCCGCAGCCCGACGGGCCGAGCAGGCCGGTGATCGTTCCGCGGGCGATCCGGACGGAGAAATCGTGCAGCACCGGACGCTTGCCACGGATCACCTGCAGGTGATCGATGGCGACGGCCGGCGAGCTGGCCGGCCGCGAGAATTCATCACGCGATGAAATCATCATGCGGTGAATATTCTGCCGGTCGCAACGCGTTGTCAAGGGTCGGGCAGAATCTTGGCCGTGAGTGTTGCCCGGCTGGCGGTGGATCCGCTGGCGGCCGCTCATGTGCTGCTCGGGGCGGGCCTGAGCGTGCGCGGTGTCCACGCGACGATCGTCGAGGTGGAGGCCTACGGCGGGGTTCCCGACGGGCCGTGGCCGGATCGCGCGGCGCATTCCTATCGCGGGCCCACCGGGCGCAATCGGGTGATGTTCGGCCCGCCCGGGCACCTCTACACCTACCGCAGCTACGGCATGCACATCTGCGCCAATGTGGCCTGCGGCCCGGACGGGACGGCCGCGGCGGTGCTGCTGCGGGCGGCGGTCATCGATGACGGTTTGCCGGTGGCGCGCACCCGCCGCGGCGACACCATGCCAAATGTGGCTCTGGCGCGCGGCCCCGGCAACCTGTGCTCCGCACTGGGAATCACCATGGAAGACAACGGGATCGACCTGTTCGACGCGTCCGGCGAGGTGCGGCTGCAGCTGCGTGAGCCGGTCCCGGCGCAGGCCGGACCCCGGGTGGGCGTCAGCCAAGCCGCCGACCGGCCCTGGCGGTTGTGGGTGCCCGGCCGGCCGGAGGTTTCGGCCTACCGACGCAGTCCACGGGCACCGGCGCCCGGCGCTTCGGACTGATCCGGGAAACTCGACCCATGCCGACGACGATTCTCGACGAGCTGAGCTGGCGCGGACTGATCGCCCAATCCACCGACCTGGAGTCCCTGACCGCCGAGGTGACGGGCGGGCCGATCACCGTCTATGCCGGGTTCGACCCGACCGCGCCGAGCCTGCACGCCGGCAACCTGGTGCCGCTGCTGGCGCTGCGCCGATTCCAGCGTGCCGGGCACCGGCCCATCGTGCTGGCCGGTGGCGCCACCGGTCTGATCGGTGATCCCCGCGATTCCGGCGAACGCACGCTGAACACCGCCGACACGGTTGCCGAGTGGTCCGAGCGGATCCGCGGGCAGCTGGAACGCTTCGTCGACTTCGACGACAGCCCGACCGGCGCGGTGGTGGTGAACAACCTGGACTGGACCGCGCCGCTGTCGGCGGTGGAATTCCTGCGTGACGTGGGCAAACACTTCTCGGTCAACGTGATGCTCGACCGCGACACCATCCGGCGCCGTCTCGACGAAGGCATCTCCTACACCGAGTTCAGCTACATGCTCCTGCAGGCCAATGACTACGTGCAGCTGCATCAGCGGTATGGCTGTTCGCTGCAGATCGGTGGCTCCGACCAGTGGGGCAACATCATCGCCGGGGTCCGGCTGGTGCGCCAGAAGTTGGGCGCGACCGTGCACGCGTTGACCGTGCCCCTGGTCACGGCCGCGGATGGCACCAAGTTCGGCAAGTCCACCGGCGGCGGCAGCCTGTGGCTGGACCCGGAGATGACCAGCCCCTACGCCTGGTACCAGTACTTCTTCAACACCGCCGACGCCGACGTGGTGCGCTACCTGCGCTGGTTCACCTTCCTGTCCGCCGACGAGCTGGGGGAGCTGGAGGAGGCGACGGCGGACCGGCCGCACGAGCGGGCCGCCCAGCGCCGGCTGGCCCGCGAGTTCACCACCTTGGTGCACGGTGAGGCGGCCACCGAGTCGGTTGAGCTGGCCAGCCAGGCGTTATTCGGGCGTGGCGAGCTGTCCCGACTCGACGAGCCGACCCTGGCCGCGGCGCTGCGGGAGGCATCGGTGGCCGAACTGGAGCCCGGTGCACCGGACACGATCGTCGACCTGTTGGTCTCCAGCGGGCTGTCGGCCAGCCGGGGGGCCGCCCGGCGCACCGTCGGCGAAGGCGGGGTGTCGGTGAACAACGTCCGCGTCGACAGCGAGGAGTGGACGCCGCAGCCGTCGGACTTCCTGCACGGACGCTGGCTGGTGCTGCGGCGGGGCAAGCGGAACGTGGCCGGCGTGCAGCGGCTGAGTTGATCTTGAAGCGTGCCAAAAACCGGTGCTAGCAGGCGATTTGACTCGGTGATTGCACTCGCGTAACTTATGTCGAGTCGTCGCGACGAGGGAAACCTCCGAGCGCGACGGCTTCCCAGAGGAGACACCACTTCGGTGGGGTTCCTCACTGTCCGCACTGCCGACCGACGGCTTTTAAGCCGCGGGTCGACTGCGCGTCCAGATGGGGCGTGTTGTTTGAGAACTCAATAGTGTGTTTGGTGGTTTTTGTTTGTTGTTGTTTGGCCACATTCTTGACGCCCCGTGTTGGGGGTGTGGTTTTTGTTTTTGTCGGTTTTTCGGAACTGATGTTT
>NZ_CP083985.1:2108425-2139756 GCF_020172665.1 [Mycobacterium] zoologicum
AACCCGGAAGCTAAGCCTGTCAGCGCCGATGATACTGCCCACACGGGTGGAAAAGTAGGACACCGCCGAACACAACATAAAGCCCTGTGCCCCCCAACAAAAATTGGGGGGCACAGGCACTTTTATTTCCTTACTGCTGCACTTCTTTTTTCTTTTCAGTCGAGCTTGGCCAGCCGGATGACCACATCGCGCAGGCCCGGGCAGTGCTCCGTCAGCACCAGCGAGAAGCCGTCGAGGACAGCCGTGCAGGGCGCCCCGGTGCTGGCTGAGACGCCGAACGGCCCGCTCCAGGCAGTGCCGCGAAGCCGAAGGTCGCTGCGTGTTCCCTTGCCGGTATCGAGGTGTGTGCAGTCCCGGCCGCAGGGCGTCATCGTGAACGTCGTCGTGCTGCCGCGCTGGTACATATCGCCGCCGTCGATCATCTTTGCGGTGAAGATGCCGCTGAGGGGCTGTGCCGTCGCGTCGGAGACCGTTGCTATGGCCGCGCTGACCATCAGTGCCGCCGCGGTGATGATCGCGGGGCTCTTCATAGCACTGACGCTAGGTCCGTTGAAGGTCTCCGGGATACAGGGATTTCCCTTGCATTTGGGCCTGAGAGGCGGGCACGCGGATGCGATCGTCGTCGGCGGCGGGCCGTATCCTTACACGAGGTTTTACGGGCGAAAGGTTTCCGTGGTCGACAACAGAGCAAGCGGCGGGCGTGGTCAGTCGCGGGGTGGTACCGGAAGTGGCCAGCGCGGTCGGCAGCAAAGACGCACAGGTGGCGACCAGCGGCGTGCACCCAGCGGTGATCAGCGGCGGACGCCTCGGGGTGCCGGTCCGGAGCGGGATCGTCGTCCCGCGCCCCGGCGCGAGCACGACGGTGATTCCCGGCCGGCGCGGTCGGCCGGCGAGCATGCCGCCCAGCGCTACGACGATCCGCCGTTGCCCGAGGGCATCGAGCCCAAGCAACTGGCTCCCGAGGTGCGCCGGGAACTGAGCACGTTGAGCAAGGCCACTGCCGACGCTGTGGCCTGCCACCTGGTGGCAGCCGGCAATCTGCTCGACGAAGATCCGCAGGCAGCGTTGAAGCACGCTCGGGCGGCCCGGTCGCGGTCCACCCGGATCACCGCGGTGCGCGAAGCCGTCGGGATTGCCGCATATCAGTGCGGCGACTGGACTCAGGCCTTGGCCGAGCTGCGCGCCGCACGCCGGATGGGCAGCAAGTCCCCGCTGCTGCCGCTGATCGCGGACTGCGAGCGCGGCCTGGGCCGCCCGCAACGCGCGATCGAACTGGCCGCCGGGCCGGAGGCCGCCGAACTCGACGGTGACGAGGCCGACGAGCTGAGGATTGTCGTCGCGGGCGCCCGCGCCGACCTCGGTCAGCTCGAGCAGGCGCTCACCGTGCTCTCGGCCGGGTCGAGTGACCCCGACCGGACCGGGTCGACGGTGGCCCGGCTGCACTACGCGCACGCCGAGACCCTGGTGGCGCTCGGCCGCGGCGACGAGGCCCTGGAGTGGTTCCTCAAGGCGGCGGCCGCCGACACCGACGGGGTCACCGACGTCGAGGAGCGCATCGCCGAAATGGGCGGTAGCGGCACGCTGGCCGACGAATACGACTGTCTGCTATTGGATCTCGATGGCACCGTGTTTCGCGGCGGCCAACCCACCGACGGCGCCGTGGACACCCTGGCGCAGGTGCAGAGCCGCGGGCTGTTCATCACCAACAATTCGTCGCGCAGCCCGGCGGAGGTCGCCGCACATCTGACCGAGCTGGGTTTCAACGCCACGGCCGACGACGTCGCCACCAGCGCGCAGCTCGCCGCGCACCAGCTGGCCCAGGAACTGCCTGCGGGATCACGAGTTCTGGTGGTGGGCACCGAATCACTGGCCGCAGAGATCGCCCTGGTCGGCCTGCAGCCGGTGCGGCTGGCCTCCGATGAGCCGGCGGCGGTGGTTCAGGGACTGTCCACCGAGGTCGGCTGGGCCGATCTTGCCGAGGCCGCACTGGCTATCAGGGCCGGGGCGCTGTGGCTGACCACCAACGTCGACAAGACCCTGCCCTCGGAGCGGGGACTGTTGCCCGGCAACGGATCTCTGGTCGCGGCCCTGCGTACCGCGACCGACACCGAACCCCGGGTGGCCGGCAAACCGGGGCCGGCGTTGTTCATCGATGCGCTGGCCCGCGGTGAGTTCTACGCGCCGTTGGTGGTCGGGGACCGGCTCGACACCGACATCGCCGCCGCCAATGCCGCGGCGCTGCCCAGCCTGATGGTGCTCACCGGCGTCAACTCGGCGCGCGATGCCGTCGGCGCGGTGGCCGAGCAGCGTCCGATCTACATCGGCCACGACCTGAGGGCGCTGCAGGTCGAGGCCGATCGGCTGGCGATCGGACCGCAGCCGCAGTGGCAGCTCAGCCTTGCGGGCACCACCTTCACCGTCGCCGCCGCGCAACCCGACACCGACGACGACGGCCTGTCCATTGTGCGTGCGCTGGCGGCCGCGGTCGCCGACGCCGAGCTGGCGGGACGTGCCTTCAGCGTGGAATCCGCCGACGAGACCGCCGAGGCGGCCCTGCAGCGCTGGTCGCTGCTCGGCGCCTGGCCGTGACGGACATCGACTAGCGTGAGTGACACCCATGAACAGTGACATCGACGAGGTCCGGGCCCGCATCGCGGCCGTGTTGGCCGCACTGCCCGGCGAGGCGGAGCTGGCCGAGTTGTCGGCGCACAGCGACCTCAACGCCTTGGCGCAGCAGCTTGAGGAGGCCCACCAGGTGTTGGTCCGGGCGCTGGAGTCGGCGGAGAAAGGCTGAGTGCAGTCATGTCTCGGCGCGCTCGTGTTGACGCCGAACTGGTCCGGCGAGGACTGGCCCGCTCGCGTCAGCAGGCCGCGGAATTGATCGACGCCGGCCGGGTCACCATCGACGGCATCCGGGCGGTGAAACCGGCTACCGCCGTAGCGATCACCGCCGCACTCGCGGTCGCTGACGACGGTGAACGCAGCTGGGTGTCACGCGGGGCGCACAAGCTGATCGGCGCGCTGGACGCCTTCGAGATCTCCGTTGCCGACCGGACGTGCCTGGACGCCGGCGCCTCGACCGGCGGCTTCACCGAGGTGCTGCTCGACCGAGGTGCGGCGCGGGTGGTCGCGGTCGACGTCGGCTACGGGCAGCTGGCCTGGTCGTTGCGCACCGATCCGCGGGTGGTCGTCGTCGAGCGCACCAACGTGCGCAGCCTGACTCCCGAAGCCGCCGGTGGGCCGGCGGATCTGATCGTCGCCGACCTGTCGTTCATCTCGCTGTCCACCGTGTTGCCCGCGCTGACTGGTTGCGCGTCAACCCGCGCCGATATCGTTCCAATGGTGAAGCCGCAGTTCGAGGTGGGACGACAACAGGTGGGCGCCGGCGGGGTGGTGTCCGACCCCGGCCTGCGCGCCGACGCGGTCCTGTCGGTGGCGCACCGGGCCGCCGAACTCGGGTGGGGCACCGTGGCCGTCACGGCCAGCCCACTGCCCGGGCCGTCGGGCAACGTCGAATACTTTCTGCATCTGCGCACCACCGCCGCCCTGACCGGCGACGCCCTGCGCACCGCCGTCGAAGACGCCGTCACGAGGGGGCCGCAGTGAGCACCGGGAACCCACAGCGCACCGTTCTGCTGGTGGTGCACACCGGGCGTGAAGAGGCCACCGACACCGCCCGCCGGGTCGCGAAGGTTCTCGACGACCACGGCATCGCGCTGCGGGTGCTCACGTCGGAGGCCGTCGACAAGGGCGCGCTGCACCCCGACGACATCCACCTGGCCGACTCGGACACCCGGGCAGCCGAAGACTGCGAGCTGGTGCTGGTGCTCGGCGGTGACGGCACCTTCCTGCGGGCCGCCGAACTGGCCCGCAACGCCGACATCCCGGTGCTGGGCGTCAACCTCGGGCGGATCGGATTTCTGGCCGAGGCCGAAGCCGACAGCATCGACCGAGTGCTGGACCACATCATCGCCCGCGACTACCGGGTCGAGGACCGGATGACCCTCGACGTGGTGGTGCGCGCCGACGGCGAGGTCATCGGCAACGGCTGGGCGCTCAACGAGGCCAGCATGGAGAAGGGCCCGCGACTGGGTGTGCTCGGCGTCGTCGTCGAAGTGGACGGCCGGCCGGTGTCGACGTTCGGCTGCGACGGCGTGCTGGTGTCCACGCCCACCGGATCCACCGCGTATGCGTTCTCCGCCGGCGGGCCGGTGCTCTGGCCGGACTTGGACGCCATTCTGGTGGTGCCCAACAACGCACACGCGCTGTTCGCCCGGCCGATGGTCACCAGCCCGGAGTCCACGATCGCGATCGAAGTCGAAAGCGACGGGCATGAGGCGATGGTGTTCTGCGACGGCCGCCGCAAGATGCTGGTGCCGGCCGGCGGGCGCCTGGAGGTGCAGCGCGGCACCACCCCGGTGAAATGGGCGCGGGTGGGCCGCTCGCCGTTCACCGACCGGCTGGTGCGCAAGTTCCGGCTGCCGGTCACCGGCTGGCGCGGGCAGTAGGGGCGCCGGCCGGGTGCTCACCGAGATCCGAATCGAATCATTGGGGGCGATCAGCGCCGCCACCGCGGAGTTCGACCGCGGGTTGACCGTGCTGACCGGTGAGACCGGCACCGGCAAGACCATGGTGGTGACCGGGCTGCACCTGCTCGGCGGCGCCCGTGCCGACGCGAACCGGGTGCGCTCCGGTGCGGCCCGCGCCGTGGTGGAGGGCAGGTTCTGCACCGCCGATCTGGCCGCGGCCACCGCCGCCGAGATCGACGAGATCCTTGATTCCGCCGGTGCCGACCGCGATGAGGACGGCACCGTAATCGCGGCTCGCTCGGTCAGCCGGGACGGGCCGTCGCGGGCCTATCTGGGTGGTCGCGGGGTGCCCGCAAAATCGTTGAGTGGCTTCACCGGTGGGCTGCTGACGCTGCACGGCCAGAACGACCAGCTGCGGCTGATGCGCCCGGAGGAGCAGCGCGGCGCACTGGACCGGTTCGCCGCCGTCGGCGCCCGGCTGGAGCGCTACCGCGCCGCGCGGGAGGCCTGGCAGGAAGCGCGCCGGCAACTCATCGAGCGCCGGGACCGGGCCCGGGAAATGGCCCAGGAGGCGGACCGGCTGACGTTCGCGCTGCGTGAGATCGACGCCGTAGACCCGCAGCCCGGCGAAGACGACGCGCTGAGCACCGACATCCGCCGGCTCTCCGAGCTGGACGCGCTGCGGGCGGCGGCGTCCGGCGCGCGGGCCGCGCTGACCGGGGCCGACGACGCGATGGCGGATGCGGCAAGCTCGGCCACCGACCGGCTGGGGCAGGCGAAGACGGCGCTGACCACCACCGACGACACCGCGTTGCAGGAGCTGGGCGAACAGCTCACCGAGGCACTCACCGTGGTCGGCGACGTGGCCCGCGAGCTGGGCGGCTACCTCGACGGTCTGCCCACCGGCGCCGACGCGCTGGACGCCAAGCTGGCCCGGCAGGCCGAGCTGCGCACGCTGACCCGCAAGTACGCCTCCGACATCGACGGGGTGCTGGCCTGGGCGGCGCAGTCCCGCGACCGGATGGCCCAGCTCGACGTCTCCGAAGAAGCATTGGCAGGGCTGGCCCGGCGCGTGGACGAGCTGACCGGGCAGGTGGTGGCGACCGCCACCGAGCTCAGCGCGGCGCGGTCGAAGGCGGCGGGCGGGCTGGCGAAGGCGGTCAGCAAGGAGTTGTCCGGACTGGCGATGGCCGACGCCGAATTCAGCATCGAAGTCCGCACCAGTGCGGTGGCCGAAGACGACCCGGCGGCCCTGCGGTTGCCGTCGGGGCAGACCGTGCACGCCGGTGCCGACGGCATCGACGACGTCGAGTTTGGGCTGGCCGCGCACCGGGGGATGACCGTGCTGCCGTTGGCCAAGAGCGCATCCGGGGGCGAGCTGTCTCGGGTGATGCTGGCGCTGGAGGTGGTGCTGGCCACCTCGTCGCGGGATTCGGCGGGCACCACCATGGTTTTCGACGAGGTCGACGCCGGCGTCGGCGGCCGGGCGGCGGTGCAGATCGGCCGCCGGCTGGCCCGCCTGGCGCGCACCCATCAGGTGATCGTGGTGACTCACCTGCCGCAGGTCGCGGCTTACGCCGACGCGCACCTTTCCGTGGACGCCGGCGGCAACGGCGCCAGCGGGGTGCGTCGCCTCGATGACGATGGCCGGGTCGCCGAACTGGCCCGGATGTTGGCGGGGCTGGGGGATTCCGACAGCGGCCGGGCGCACGCCCGAGAGTTGCTGGGAGCGGCCCGCGAGGAGCGCGAGAAACCCGAATGAGCCTGTGACTGGTGTGACTGTTTATAACTAAAGGGACAATTGTTACGGCGCGCCTCCCGTTGTTCAGCGGATTTGCCGGACACAATCGCGCCCATGAAGATGCCTGCGTTGCTGTCTCGTAACACCGCTCGGCCTGGTGTCGTCGGTACCGCCCGGGTCGACCACGACATCGACCGGTTGCTGCGCCGGGTCGGCCCCGGCGACATCGTCGTCCTCGACATCCTCGACCTGGACCGCATCACCGCCGACGCGCTGGTGGAGGCCGACATCGCCGGCGTCGTCAACGCCTCGGCATCCATCTCCGGCCGCTACCCCAACCTGGGGCCCGAGGTGCTCGTCGCCAACGGTGTCACCCTGATCGACGAAGCCGGCCCCACGGTGTTCAAGAAGATCCGCGACGGAGCCAAGGTCCGGCTGCACAACGGCGCCGTCTACTCCGGGGATCGCAGGCTGGCCCGCGGTGTCGAACGCAACGACGTCGAGATCGCCGACATGATGCAGGACGCCAAGACCGGGCTCGTCGCACACCTGGAGTCTTTCGCCGGCAACACCATTGAGTTCATTCGCAGCGAGAGCCCGCTGCTGATCGACGGGATCGGCATCCCCGAGATCGACGTCGACCTGCGTCGTTGCCACGTGGTGCTCGTCGGCGACGAGACCGACGCCGCTGACGACCTCAAGCGGCTCAAGCCGTTCATCAAGGAGTACCAGCCCGTGCTGATCGGCATCGGGTCCGGTGCCGACGTGCTGCGCAAGGCCGGATACCGTCCGCAGCTGATCGTCGGTGACCCGGACCAGATGAGTGCCGAGGTGCTGCGCTGCGGGTCGCAGGTGGTCCTGCCGGCCGACGCCGACGGCCACGCGCCGGGCCTGGAGCGCATCCAGGACCTCGGTGTCGGTGCGATGACCTTCCCGGCCGCCGGATCGGCCATGGATCTCGCGTTGCTGCTGGCCGACCACCACGGCGCCGCACTGCTGGTGACGGCCGGGCACACCGCCAACATCGAGACGTTCTTCGACCGGACCCGCCAGATGACGAACCCGTCGATGTTCCTGACCCGGCTCAAGGTCGGCGAGAAGCTGGTGGACGCCCGCGCGGTGGCAACCCTGTACCGCAACCGGGTCTCTGCCGGCGCGATCGCGCTGCTGGTGCTGTCGATGCTGGTGGCGGTCATCGTCGCGCTGTGGGTGTCGCAGACCGACGCCGTGGTTCTGGACTGGCTCAGCAATTACTGGCATCACCTGGTGCAGTGGCTGCGGCACTGGGTGACCTAAACGGATTGGGGCGCACACCGCAATGATCACCCCTCGTCATCACGCGTTGTCGCTGACCGCAGTGCTTTTGGCGCTGGTGCTCGGCCTGATCGCCGGCTCCGGACTGCTGTCCCGGCCGGTGCTGGCCGGCATGCAGTCCGACAAACGGGATTTGCGTGCACAGATCGACGCACTGCACGAACAGCAGAGCTCGCTGAACGAACGCCTCAGCCACGCAAACACTTTCGACGCCCAGATGGCGCCCCGGATGGTGCGCGACACACTGCGCGGCAAGTCCGCGGTGATCTTCCGCACTCCCGATGCCGCCGACGACGACGTCGAGGCGGTGACACGGACGATTGGGCTGGCCGGCGGCACCGTCGCCGGAACCGTGGCGTTGACACCGCAGTTCGTCGACGGCAACGCCGAGGAGAAACTGCGCGTGGTGCTGGAGTCCGGGATCGTCCCGGCCGGCGGCCAACTCAACGCCAAGCTCATCGACCAAGGGGCTCAGGCCGCCGATCTGCTCGGTCTGGCGGTGCTGATCAACCGCAACCCGACCATCGCACCGGCCGACGACAGCCAGCGCGAGACGGTGCTGGCCGCATTGCGCGACACCGGTTTCATCAGCTACGAGCACGTCGGTGCGGCCAACGCGGCGGTGGTGATCACCGGCGGCGGGTTGGCCGAGGACGCGGGCTCCAGCGGGGTGAGCGTCGCCCAATTCGCCTCGGCACTGGCCCCGCACGGCTCGGCGACCGTGCTGGCGGGGCGCGACGGCTGCGCGGCAGGCACCGCGGCGGTTGCGGTGGCCCGCGCCAACGCGGACATATCCGGGGCGATCAGCACGATCGACGACGTCGACGTCGAGTCGGGCCGGATCACCACCGTGCTGGCGGTGAGCACACTGATCGAGGGCGGCCACCCCGGCCAGTACGGCATCGGCCACGGGGCCGGTTCGGTCACCCTCGCGCAGTAGCGCCGGCGGGCGTGGCCGGGCGTGTCTGGGCACGCTTGGCCAAGTCGATGTTAGGGTGAGATTCCGTGGGTCGGCAGGCCCTCAAGATCCTGCGCCGTCGTCACGGAGGTTGGTTTTGCCACCATTGCGCAAGCATCCCCAAACTGAGCCGAAGCATCTCTTCGTCACCGGCGGAGTCGCGTCGTCACTGGGTAAGGGGTTGACCGCGAGCAGCCTGGGACAGTTGTTGATCTCCCGCGGGCTGCAGGTCACGATGCAGAAGCTCGACCCTTATCTCAACGTCGACCCCGGGACGATGAATCCGTTCCAACACGGTGAGGTCTTCGTCACCGAGGACGGCGCCGAGACCGACCTCGACGTCGGTCACTACGAACGGTTCCTGGACCGCGACCTGTCCGGGTCGGCGAATGTGACCACGGGACAGGTGTATTCGACGGTGATCGCCAAGGAACGCCGCGGCGAGTACCTCGGCGACACCGTGCAGGTGATCCCGCACATCACCGACGAGATCAAGCGGCGCATTCTGGCGATGTCGGCTCCCGATATCGACGGCCGGCGTCCCGACGTGGTGATCACCGAGATCGGCGGTACCGTCGGCGACATCGAGTCGCAGCCCTTCCTGGAGGCCGCCCGGCAGGTCCGCCACGACGTGGGCCGGGACAACGTGTTCTTCCTGCACGTGTCGCTGGTGCCGTACCTGGCCCCGTCCGGCGAGCTCAAGACCAAGCCGACCCAGCACTCGGTGGCCGCGCTGCGCAGCATCGGTATCACCCCCGACGCGCTGATCCTGCGGTGTGACCGCGAGGTGCCAGAGGCGCTGAAGAACAAGATCGCGCTGATGTGCGACGTCGACGTCGACGGGGTGATCTCCACTCCGGACGCGCCGTCGATCTATGACATTCCCAAGGTGCTGCACCGCGAGGAACTGGACGCCTACGTGGTGCGCCGACTCAACCTGCCGTTCAAGGATGTGGACTGGACGGAGTGGGACGAACTGCTCCGCCGCGTTCACGAACCGCATGAGACCGTGCGAATTGCCTTGGTGGGCAAGTATATCGACCTGTCTGACGCCTATCTGTCGGTGACCGAGGCGCTGCGAGCCGGCGGTTTCACCCACTACGCGAAGGTGGAGATCCACTGGGTGGCCTCCGACGCGTGTGAGACCCCGGCCGGCGCGGCCGCCGCACTGGGGGAGATGCACGGTGTGCTGATCCCGGGCGGGTTCGGCATCCGCGGCATCGAGGGCAAGATCGGCGCCATCGCCTACGCCCGCACCCATGCGTTGCCGGTGCTGGGGTTGTGCCTAGGCCTGCAGTGCATCGTGATCGAGGCGGCCCGGGTCGCCGGGATCGAGAAGGCCAGCTCCGCGGAGTTCGACCCGGACACCCCGGACCCGGTGATCGCGACCATGGCCGATCAGCAGGACGCCATCGCCGGTACGGCCGACCTGGGCGGCACCATGCGGCTGGGTGCTTATCCCGCTGTACTGGAAGAGGATTCGATTGTGGCTGAGGCATACCAGTCGACTCACGTCTCCGAGCGGCACCGCCATCGCTTCGAGGTCAACAACGCCTACCGGGACCGTATCGCCCAGAGCGGGCTGCGCTTCTCGGGTACCTCGCCGGACGGCAAGCTGGTTGAGTTCGTCGAATACCCCCGCGACGTCCATCCGTTCCTGGTGGGCACTCAGGCCCACCCGGAGCTCAAGAGCCGGCCCACCCGGGCGCATCCGTTGTTCGCCGCATTCGTCGGTGCGGCAATGGAATACAAGGCCGCCGAACGGCTGCCGGTGGAGATCCCCGACCATGCCCACGACAGCGAACACCTGCCGGAACACGCCACCCGTGGCTGAGCACGTCTTCGAGACCACCTCGACGCAGCTGCTGCACAGCGGCAAGATCTTTGCGGTTCGCCGTGACGAGGTGCTCATGCCGCGCGGCGTGACGGCGATCCGCGACGTGGTCGAGCTCTACGGTGCCGTCGCGGTGGTGGCGATGGATTCGGTGAGCCCGGACGGCAGGATCCCGCTGGTCTACCAGTACCGTCAACCGCTCGGGCGGCGGCTGTGGGAGCTGCCTGCGGGGCTGCTCGACGTCGAGGGCGAGCCGCCGCAGCTGACCGCCGGCCGCGAACTGCTCGAAGAGGCCGGTCTGACGGCGAGCAGCTGGCGGGTGCTGGTCGATCTGGACACCACGCCGGGTTTCTGCGACGAATCCGTGCGAGTGTTCCTGGCGACCGGACTGACCGAGGTGGAACGGCCGGAGGCCCACGACGAAGAGGCCGACCTCACCCTGCACTGGTATCCGATCGCCGACGCGGTCGCCATGGTGTTCAGTGGCGAGATCGTCAATGGGATTGCGGTGGCGGGGATTCTGGCCGCCTTTGCCCATTGTCAGGGCCTGGGCACGACGCGTCCGGTGGACGCCGAGTGGACCGACAAGCCGACCGCGTTCGTTGCCCGGCAGAGCCAGAGCCGGCCATGACCGCCGCGACCCGGCCGGTGGGTGCGCTGCCCGGGCAACTGCAGGGTTACCTGGACCATCTGACCATCGAGCGCGGCGTCGCGGCCAACACGCTCAGCTCCTACCGGCGGGATCTGCGCCGCTACAGCGAGTACCTGCTGGCCCGCGGTATCGAAGACCTGGCCGCCGTCGGTGAACACGACGTCACCGACTTCGTGGTGGCGTTGCGCCGGGGTGACCCGGACACCGGGGTGCCGGCGCTGTCGGCGGTCTCGACGGGTCGAGCGTTGGTCGCGGTGCGCGGTCTGCACCGGTTCGCCGTCGCCGAGGGTCTGACGCCGACCGACGTGGCGAATGGGGTCAAGCCGCCCACACCCGGGCGACGGCTGCCCAAAAGCCTGACCGTCGACGAGGTCTCGGCGCTGCTGGCCGGCGCCGGAGGCGCTCACCCGCAAGCGGGCGGTACCCCCAGCGAGGCCGACGGGCCGCTGACGTTGCGTAACCGCGCCCTGCTGGAGTTGTTGTATTCCACCGGATCCCGGATCTCTGAGGCCGTCGGACTGGATATCGATGACGTGGATATGCGGGACCGATCGGTGTTGTTGCGCGGCAAGGGCGGCAAGCAGCGCCTGGTGCCGGTGGGCCGGCCCGCGGTCGCCGCACTGGACGCCTACCTGGTGCGGGGCCGCCCGGGCCTGGCGGGCCGGGGCCGCGGCACTCCGGCGGTCTTCCTCAACGCCCGGGGCGGCCGGCTGTCACGACAGAGCGCCTGGCAGGTGTTGCACGACGCCGCCGAGCGAGCCGGGATCACCGCGAAGGTGTCGCCACACACGCTGCGGCACTCGTTCGCCACGCATCTGCTCGACGGCGGGGCCGACGTTCGGGTGGTGCAGGAACTTCTCGGGCACGCCTCGGTGACCACCACGCAGATCTACACCCTGGTGACCGTCAACGCGCTGCGCGAGGTGTGGGCCGGCGCCCACCCCCGCGCGCGGTAGCACATCTCCTTGGCGCGAGCGTGCAGAAGCGTCCGCCAAAATCCCAGGTGGCGGTGGGCTCTTGTGCACGCTCGCGCAGGGGGGATGGCAGGGGGGATGGGGGATCAGCCCAGGAACTCCGACTCGAGCACCAGGTCGGTCACCAGGCTCTGATACTCCACATGCGTCTTGTGCTCGACGGTGTCCCACCGTGACCCCTGCTCGGCGTGCATGTACTCCCGGTAGCGCGGCGCGCCGGGAACCTTGACGTTGTCGGCGACCACGATCGCCCCGCGCCGCAGCCAGCCCCGGTCGAGAACACTGCGCAGGTCCGCCAGATACGCGTCCTTGTCGTGATCGAGGAACATGAAATCCAGTGTGCCGGCGGTGAATCCGTGCTGGGTGGCCAGCGCGTCCAGGGTGCGCCCACCGTCACCGATGGTGCCCACCACGCAGGTGACCCGGTCGGCCACCCCGGCGTGTTCCCAGATCCGCCGGGCGTTGGCGGCGTTGGCCTCGGCCAGCTCGACCGAATACACCCGGGCGGCGGGTGCGGCACGCGCGATCCGCAGCGCGCTGTAGCCGCAGTAGGTGCCCAGCTCCAGCACCCGGGCCGGGTCGGCCCGTCGTACCGCGGCGTCGAGCAGGGCGCCCTTCTCGTCGCCGACGTTGATCAGCAACGACTTGGAGTAGGCGAACTCGTCGATGCGGGCCAGCACGTCATCGACATCACCGGCACGCGCATGGGCCAGCACGTAGTCGACGGCGGCGGCCTCGCGGCCGTCACCGATCTGGCCCGTCGTGGTGATGTTGCGGGCGCCGGTGGCCATCCGTAGGACCGACCAGCGCAGGAACGGGAGGCGTCGCTTGAGGCTCATGGCGGAAGTTTAGGGCGCACACCTGCCCGATGGACTGCCGATGTCGCCCGTGTGGGCGGTGGTCACCCGTTAGACTTCTGCGGATGTCCGCCACCACAGCGCCGCACCGGCCATGAGCGACGACGAGACCCTCGGCGTCGGCCTGACCGGGCGTCCGCCGCGCGACATTCCCGAACCCCAGCCCCGCACGACGCACGGTCCCGCCAAGGTCATCGCGATGTGCAACCAGAAGGGCGGCGTCGGCAAGACCACCTCCACTATCAATCTGGGTGCCGCGCTGGCCGAATACGGCCGCAAGGTGCTGCTGGTGGACCTGGATCCGCAGGGCGCGCTGTCGGCGGGCCTGGGCGTGCCGCACTACGAGCTGGCGCACACCGTGCACAACCTGCTGGTGGAGCCGCGGGTGTCGATCGAGAGCGTGCTGATGCCGACCAAGGTGGAGAACCTGGACCTGGTGCCCTCCAACATCGACCTGTCGGCGGCCGAGATCCAGCTGGTCAACGAGGTCGGGCGCGAGCACGCACTGACGCGGGCACTGCGGCCGGTGCTGGACAACTACGACTATCTGCTGGTGGACTGCCAGCCGTCGCTGGGCCTGCTCACCGTCAACGGTCTGGCCTGCGCCGACGGCGTGGTGATCCCCACCGAGTGCGAATACTTCTCGCTGCGCGGGCTGGCGCTGCTCACCGACACCGTCGAGAAGGTCCGCGACCGGCTCAACCCGAAGCTGGAGATCAGCGGCATCCTGTTGACCCGCTACGACCCGCGCACCGTCAACTCCCGCGAGGTGATGGCACGGGTGGTGGAGCGCTTCGGCGACCTGGTGTTCGACACCGTGATCACCCGGACCGTCCGTTTCCCCGAGACCACTGTGGCCGGGGAACCGATCACCAGCTGGGCCCCGAAATCCGGCGGTGCGCAGGCCTATCGCGCACTCGCCCGCGAAGTCATCGACCGATTCGGCGCGTGAGTACAGACACCGAGGCATCCAGCGCCAATAACGGTTTTCAGGTTCGACTGACCAACTTCGAGGGTCCGTTCGACCTGTTGCTGCAGCTGATCTTCGCGCACCGCCTCGACGTTACCGAGGTGGCGTTGCACCAGGTCACCGACGACTTTATCGCCTACACCCGCGACGTCGGCTCACAGCTGGAGCTGGAGGAGACCACCGCGTTCCTGGTGATCGCCGCGACCCTGCTCGACCTGAAGGCGGCCCGGCTGCTGCCGGCCGGGCAGGTAGACGACGAAGAGGACCTGGCGCTGTTGGAGGTGCGCGACCTGCTGTTCGCCCGGCTGCTGCAGTACCGGGCGTTCAAGCACGTCGCGCAGATGTTCGCCGAGCTGGAAGCCACCGCGCTGCGCAGCTACCCGCGGGCGGTGGCACTGGAGGACGGCTTCGCCAACCTGCTGCCCGAGGTGATGCTGGGCGTGGACGCCGACACATTCGCCCAGATCGCGGCGGCCGCGTTCACCCCGCGACCGGTCCCGATCGTGGGCACCGATCACCTGCATCAGGTGATGGTGTCGGTGCCGGAGCAGGCCGGCGTACTGCTGAGGATGCTGGAGGCCCGCGGCAGTGGCCAGTGGGCGTCGTTCACCGAACTGGTCGCCGACTGCGAGGTGCCGATCGAGATCGTCGGCCGCTTCCTGGCGCTGCTCGAACTGTATCGAGCGCGGGCGGTAGCATTTGACCAGTCAGAACCACTTGGTGTGCTCCAGGTGTCGTGGACCGGCGAGCGGCCGACCACGGGTGAATTGGTAGACCTGGCGACAGCAGAGCCGGCCGAGTAGTGCGAGACGAATTGATGACTGACCACATGCCCGAACCCGAGATCGACGAGGTTTCGGTGCCGAGTTCCGATCTGGGTATCGACGTCGCCCTGGCGCCCGAGCTGGAGGACTCCGAGCTGGGTGGGGTGCTGGAGGCACTGTTGCTGGTGGTGGACACCCCGGTGCCCGTCGACGCGCTGGCGGTGGCCACCGACCAGCCGGTGTACCGGATCACCGCCAAGCTGCGGGCGATGGCCGACGAGTTCACCGAACGTGACAGCGGAATGGACCTGCGTGAGGCCGGCGGCGGCTGGCGGCTCTACACCCGCGCCCGCTTCGCCCCGTATGTCGAGCGTCTGCTTCTCGACGGGGCACGCTCCAAGCTGACCCGCGCCGCGCTGGAAACCCTTGCAGTGGTGGCGTATCGCCAGCCGGTGACGCGTGCGAGGGTCAGCGCCGTGCGCGGGGTGAACGTGGACGCGGTGATGCGCACGCTTGTGGCGCGTGGGCTGATCATCGAAGCCGGCGCCGACTCCGACACCGGCGCGGTGACGTTCGCCACCACCGAGTTGTTCCTGGAGCGGCTGGGCCTGTCGTCGCTGACCGACCTCCCCGACATCGCGCCGCTGCTGCCCGACGTCGACGTGATCGACGACTTGAGCGAATCTTTGGACAGCGAACCGCGATTCATGAAACTCGGCGGTGGTGCGCCATCGAGCGATCAGCCGCTGACCTTCGATGTGGACCACGACTGATGGCTTTCTCCGAGTTCGAGCCGGACACCGAGGGAGTGCGCCTGCAGAAGGTGCTCTCGCAGGCCGGTGTCGCCTCACGCCGCGTAGCCGAGAAGATGATCCGCGACGGCCGAGTCGAGGTCGACGGCCGGATCGTCACCGAACTGGGCACCCGGGTGGACCCGAGCGAATCGGTGATCCGGGTGGACGGCGCGCGGGTGACCGTCGACGACACCCGGGTATATCTGGCGCTGAACAAGCCCCGCGGCGTGCACTCGACGATGTCGGACGACCTTGGCCGGCCGTGCATCGGCGACTACGTGGAGCACCGGGTTCGTGGCGACACCAAGCTGTTTCACGTCGGGCGGCTCGACGCCGACACCGAAGGCCTGATCCTTTTGACCAACGATGGTGAGCTGGCACACCGGCTGATGCACCCGTCCTACCAGGTACCCAAGACCTACGTCGCGACCGTGCTGGGATCGGTTCCGCGTGGCCTTGGCAAGAAGCTGCGCGAGGGAGTCGAACTCGACGACGGGCCGGCGAAGGTCGACGACTTCGCGGTGGTCGACGCCGTTCCCGGCAAGACCCTGGTGCGGGTGACCCTGCATGAGGGACGCAAGCGGATCGTACGCCGGATGCTGGCAGCGGTCGGGTTCCCCGTTCAGGAGCTGGTGCGCACGGACATCGGTGCGGTAGCGCTGGGGGAGCAGCGACCCGGCAGCATCCGGGCGTTGAGCCGCAAGGAGATCGGCGAACTGTATGCGGCGGTCGGGCTGTGAACGACGGTGTGGTGGTCGCCATCGACGGTCCGGCCGGAACCGGGAAGTCCTCGGTATCGCGGGGCCTGGCGAAGGTGCTGGGTTCGCGCTATCTGGACACCGGGGCGATGTATCGGGCGGTGACGCTGGCGGTGCTGCGGGCCGGTGTCGATCTGGATGATGCCGCCGGTATCGCCCGGGTAGCCGACGCCGCCGAGGTCTCGGTGGACTCGCTGCCCTCAGGCGATCGCGCATACCTTGGCGGAGAAGATGTTTCGCGAGAGATCCGCAGCGACGAGGTGACCCGCGCGGTGTCGGGCGTCTCCGCGATTCCGGCGGTGCGCACCCGGTTGGTGGCACTGCAGCGGCAACTGGCGTCGCAGGGCCGCGGGGTGGTGGCCGAGGGTCGCGACATCGGCACCGTGGTGCTGCCCGACGCGGATGTGAAGATCTTCCTGACCGCCTCGCCGGAGACCCGGGCGCGGCGGCGCAACGACCAGAACGTGGCCTCGGGGCTGGGTGACGACTACGCCGGGGTGCTGGCCGATGTGCTGCGGCGCGACGAGCTGGACTCCACCCGGGCGATGTCGCCACTGCGTCCGGCCGATGACGCGGTGATCGTGGACACCGGAGAGATGAACCAGGAGCAGGTGGTGGACCACCTGCGGGAATTGGTCGAGCAGCGTTGCGGGGTGGTCCGATGAGTGACGGCACCTGGTCGGATGAAAGCGACTGGGAGATAGGCGAAGACGGCGGCTTCGACGATCTCGCCGAAGATGCCGGGCCGCCGCCGGTGGTGGCCGTGGTGGGCCGTCCCAACGTCGGCAAGTCGACGCTGGTCAACCGGATCCTGGGCCGCCGCGAGGCGGTGGTGCAGGACCTGCCCGGGGTAACCCGTGACCGGGTGTCCTACGACGCGCTGTGGACCGGCCGCCGCTTCGTGGTGCAGGACACCGGCGGCTGGGAACCGGACGCAAAGGGCTTGCAGCAGTTGGTCGCCGAGCAGGCGGCGGTGGCGATGCGCACCGCCGACGCGGTGATCCTGGTGGTGGACGCGGTGGTGGGCGCCACCGCCGGCGACGAGGCCGCCGCCAAGATTCTGCGCCGATCCGGCAAGCCGGTGTTTTTGGCTGCCAACAAGGTCGACAGTGAACGCGCCGAAGCCGACGCGGCCGCACTGTGGTCACTGGGGCTGGGGGAGCCGTTCACGGTCAGTGCGCTGCACGGCCGCGGCGTAGCCGACCTGCTCGACGAGGTGATCGCCAAACTGCCCGAGGTGGCCGAAATCGCCGGCGGCGGAGGCGGTCCAAGACGGGTGGCTCTGGTCGGCAAGCCCAACGTAGGCAAGAGTTCGCTGCTCAACCGGCTCGCCGGCGACGAGCGTTCGGTGGTGCACGACGTCGCGGGCACCACCGTCGACCCGGTCGACTCGCTGATCGAGATGGACGGCAAGATCTGGCGTTTCGTCGACACCGCGGGGCTGCGCCGCAAGGTCGGCCAGGCCAGCGGACACGAGTTCTACGCCTCGGTGCGCACTCACGGCGCGATCGACGCCGCCGAGGTGGTGATCGTGCTGGTCGATTCGTCGCTGCCGCTGACCGAGCAGGACCAGCGGGTGATCTCGATGGTGGTCGAGGCGGGCCGCGCGGTGGTGCTGGCCTACAACAAGTGGGACCTGGTCGATGAGGACCGGCGCTACCTGCTGGACAAGGAGATCGACCGGGACATGGCCCGGCTGGCGTGGGCGCCGCGGGTGAACATCTCGGCGAAAACCGGTCGCGCGGTCCAGAAGTTGGTGCCCGCCCTGGAGACCTCACTGGCATCCTGGGACACCCGGATCTCGACCGGCCAGCTCAACTCGTGGCTCAAGGAGGTCGTCTCGGCGACGCCGCCACCGGCCCGCGGCGGCCGGATCCCGCGGATCCTGTTCGCCACCCAGGCCGCGTCGCGTCCGCCGACGTTCGTGTTGTTCACCTCGGGGTTCTTGGAGGCCGGCTACCGCAGGTTCCTGGAGCGGCGGCTGCGGGAGACCTTCGGTTTTGAGGGCAGCCCGATCCGGATCAACGTGCGGGTGCGCGAGAAGCGCGGCCCCAAGCGCTAACCGGTCTTGGTCAGCTGAAAGTCCCACTGGCCGACCACTCCGCCGGCCGGCCCGCGACCGCAGGGCTGCAGCGTCGTGGTGGTCCAGGTGCCGGCCAGGGTCGCCGCGTCGAAGCTGACCGTCTTCGAGGTCGGCAGCGGTGTGTGGTCCACCGGGCACTCCATGCTGCCCTGCCCGCTGTACTCCCACCGGCCGCCGTTGAGATGAAACTCGCCGTTCTGCAGCCAGCGTTCCCCGTCGAGGCTGGTGCAGGTCGGGCCGCACGGGGTGAACGTCCACGTGGCCGTCCGCTGCGAGGGCCCGTGCTGGGCACTGAACGCGTACTGGCCCGAGGGCACCGCGGGCTCGGCCTGGGCGGCCGGGGCGAACCCGACCGCGATCAACGCAGCACCGATTGCCAACAGAACCCGTGCGCCCATCATCGCCTCACCACTCCGCCCTGAGCCGGTCTTTGTCACGACCAGCGTAGGGTGCTGCACGTGCCGGTCTCGCAGATGGTGTTGATCATCCTGGCCGGAGTGGGTGCCGGGGCGATCAACTCACTGGTCGGCTCGGGCACGCTGATCACCTTTCCGACGCTGGTGACACTGGGTTTCGCGCCACTGACCGCGACCATCTCGAACTCGATCGGCCTGGTGGCCGGCGGTATCTCCAGCACCTGGGCATACCGTCGTGAACTGGGTGGCCAGTGGCACCGGCTGCGCTGGCAGGTCCCGGGTTCGCTGCTCGGCGCGCTGCTCGGGGCGTATCTGCTGTTGCACCTGCCCGAGAGTGTCTTCAACCGAATCGTCCCGGCGCTGTTGATCGGTGCCCTCGCTCTGGTGGTGATCGGCCCGAAGATTCAGTCGCTGGCACAGCGCCGGGCGGCGGCGCAGGGCCGCGCCGTTGACCAGCTCAGCAATGGCCGCATGGTCGCGTTGGCGCTCGGCACGTTTGCCGTCGGAGTGTACGGCGGCTATTTTGCTGCGGCCCAAGGAATTCTGCTGATCGGCGTCATGGGCGTACTCCTGCCCGAGTCCATGCAGCGGATGAACGCGGCGAAGAACCTGCTTGTGCTGATCGTCAACGTCGTCGCCGCGGGTGCCTACATTCTGACGGCGTTCGACCGGATCAGTTGGCCCGCAGCCGGATTGATCGCGATCGGCTCACTGATCGGCGGATACCTGGGTGGGCACTACGGGCGCCGGCTGTCACCGAATGCGCTGCGGGCGGTGATCATCGTGGTCGGCCTGATCGGGCTCTACCGGCTGCTCTCGGTATAGCCCGGGTGTGCCCTCGCCGCGGTCAGATTCCCCGGTTGCGCCAGCGCTGCAACCGGCCGCGGGGTGCCCGAAACGCCGCGGCCATCACCGAACTCATCGACGCCGCACTGGGATGCGTGGGCTTGGTGTCCACGGCGGCCTTCGGAGCTGCGGTCGCGGGCTTGTCGCCTTCCCACCAAATCGGTTGCAGCAGTGCTGAAACCACCGGAACGGCGGGCTCGACGCTGGCGCGTCCCCACTGGCAGGCTCGGTCGATGGTCGCCGCCGACGGTGCCAGGTTCACCGGCGACAGGGTCGGGGAGAACCGGACCAGATGATCGGCGTAGGGGGCGTTGCGCACCATCTGCAACTGGATGGCCTGGGTGATCGGAACCAGCCACAGGTGCTTGGGATCCCACTGCGGATGGAAGCAGTCGAAGGCGAGATAGCACGCGTTGCGGGTGCCCAACCGGCCGTCGCGCACGCGCTTCCAGGCCAGCTCGACCGGCACATTGCTGGCCGCGCCGCCGTCCACCAGGGCTGCGACGTCGTTGTCGGCCAGCAGCGCGTCGAACAGCGGCTCCATGGCCGGATCCTTGGTCTCGTGGTGCAGCACCCCGGGGATCGCCGAGGAGAACGACGCGGCGTCGACGACGTTGACGTCGCGGTCGGGGTTGTCGCCGCCGATGACCAGCGGGGTGACCACCCGCGGATCGATGAACGCGGCGGTCTGCCACAGCCGCGTCGCGATCTGGGGGCCGACACCGATCGGCAGATACGGGATAGACCGCAGATTCAATGCGGCCAGGCTCTGGTTGCGGTAGCGCGACGGCAGCGCCGCGAACGGCTGCCGGCGCACTCCGGCGACCACGGCGTCGAACGGAATGGCCAGATCCGACATCCGCATCGGCTCGCCGTCCTCGCGGCGGAACATCGCGTCGGCGAACTTGTCGAAGTTCAGCGCGAACGCCCCGGTCAGGCCGTGGCGGCGGGTGAGACGCTCGGGCCCCAGGATGGCGCGGAACGACACCGTCTTGGCCCACTCGACGTAGTCGTCGATGGGCACCGGCCGGATGCGGCCCACCACCGAACCCAGGATCGAGCCGAACGACGAGCCGATCAGGTAGTCCGGTGTGGAGCCGGACTCCAACAGCGCCTGCATGCCGCCGACGTATACGAAGCCCGAACCGCCACCGCCGCCGAGCACCGTGACCAGCTTCTTGTAGCCGACCTCGGCGTCGAGTTCAGCAAGCGAGAAGTCGCCTGCGTGCCGCTCGGCCAGCTGCCGGCGCTGCTCGTCCTGTTCGGCGGCCAGGTTGCCCAGCGCGTCACGGGCGGCGGTCAGCGCGATCACCGGGTCGCGTTCGGCGCGCAGCGGACCCTGCAGGGCCTCGGCCACCTTGGCCCGCCACGGCGCCAGCTCGGCGCCGACCGAGACGTCGCCACGCCCGCGGGTGCCGCCGGGGCCGGCCGCGCCCGGCTCGAAGTCCCCGAGGCGCGCGAAGTTCAACAGGTAGCGAAGCCGGCGCAGCTGCTCGGCGCTGAGCACCTCGGGCTTGCGCAGCGAGTGCCGGACCAGCCGGTTCTCCATCTTCTGCAGCAGCAGCACGGTGTCGCCGGTGTCGACGACGTCGACCACCTCGGCGTCGTCGACCAGGGGCTCGGTGATCATCATCGGGTCCGGGCGACGGTCGACCATGCCCAGTAGGGCTTCGGCGAACGGGATCTGCATGAGTTAGGCGGTTCCTGGGGCTCGTGGCGCTGATGGGACGAACTCGCGTGGCGAGCCTACGCGGTTATGGGCGGGCTCGCCGGGGGCCTCACGCGGGTTCGGGGCGCCCGGTTCGTTGCGGTAGGCTTTCGACCTGCTGCCGGTTGATCCGGCGGCGGCGGGCTGTGGCGCAGTTTGGTAGCGCACTTGACTGGGGGTCAAGTGGTCGCAGGTTCAAATCCTGTCAGCCCGACTTAGGAAAATGCGATCTGAACTGCGGTTATGTTGCGATTAGTCCGTGATGGGCGCCTGCGGTGGTGGCCGCGCTTGGGACCACAGTGGTGTTGGCGATGCCCTCGGTTGGCTTGTGCCTGGGAGTTTCTGGCATCCAGACCGCACGTTATGCACGCTATGCGAGCCTGTGCACGTTATACGGCTCACCCGGACGGCCCTCTTGCTGCCGAAATTGACCGCTGGTCAAGTGGGGTAGCCGTAGTTTCATCGGATCATCTTGCGTGGGTCGGGGAAGCCCATCTTGAGGTAGCCGGGCGCTCGTTTCTTCAGTGATGAGGCGATGACGGGAGTGAGCTCGTCGTGGTAGTCGTGCACGGTTGCGGTGGTTTTCGAGGGGTAGGGGCGGGTGATGCGACCGATGTATTGCACGAGCCGGTTCTTGAAGGTGATTGGGGCGGCCAGGAACAGCGTGTCAAGGGCTGGGCAGTCGAAGCCTTCGCCGATGAACGAGCTGGTGCCGACGATCAGGAGTGGGTCCGAATCGGGCGTGTGGTTGGCGAGTTGGTCGGTGATCTGGCGGCGTTCACGAGCCTTCATGCCGCCGCACAGAACGGTGACAGCCCTTCCCGCGGTGCGTAGTTGGTCGGTGATGGCGTTGAGATGCTTGACTCAGGTGGTGAGCACCAGGATGTTGGCCCCGGTTTCGGCGGCAGCCCGCACGTCGTCGACGATCTGCTCAAGTCGAGCCTGGTCGGCGACGAGGGCGCGGTAGATCTCAGCCATTCCACCAGGTGCGGTGGGGTCGGCGTCGCCGCTGTAGTGGAATGGGGTTGGGTGCAGGTGCAGAACCGGGTGGGGTGTCAGTAGGTCGGAATCGTCGACGGGGAGTTGTCCGGTCTTGGGTGGCTCGATGGCCACGTGGTGGGATCCGAGTTGGTGATAGATCAGGTCTTCGAGTCCGTCGCGGCGTTCCGGCGTGGCGGTCAAGCCGAGCCAGTACCGTGCGGAGATGCGGGTCAGGACGCCGAAGAATGCGCTGGCGGCGACGTGGTGGCATTCGTCGACGATGACGAATCCGTAGTCGGCGGTGATGTCTTTGACATTGTCGCGGCGAGCGAGTGTTGGCAGCAGGGCGATGTCGAGGATGCCGGTGGCTTTCGACCGTCCGCCGCCGATTTGACCGCACTTGAAACCGAGGTGCCTGCTGATGCGGTCGCGCCATTGGTCGGCGAGGGCTTTGCGATCGACCAATACCAGTGTCGAGGTAGATCGCGATTCGATTGCCGCGCAAGCGATGACTGTCTTGCCGGTACCCGGTGGCGCGACGAGAACACTGGTGTCTTGTTCGAGGAGCTGGTGCAATGCGGCGGTCTGGGACGTTCGCAGCGGCGTACTGCAGGTGAGGTGGTGGGGTTCGCCAAGAACACGTTTGTCGTCCACATGCAACGTGCTGTCGGCCGATGCGACGAGATCATTCAGCAGGGGATGCAGGCCACGGGGCAGGACAAGGTCTCCGTCAGCGGTTTCGTCGTAGCTGTAGAGGAATCGTGGTGTGTCCCAGGTGCTGCGGCGGGCGCGTTGGCGCGCATCGAATTCCGGGTTGCGTATCGATGCGGCGTGTTTGACGGCCGAGATCATCGCCGGGCCCAGATCGTTGGCGGTCAGGGTGAGTCGTGAGCTGAACTCTGCCCGCACGATTGCCGCCGGTCGTGGGATGATGCGCGACGACGTCGGTAGTTGCAGACGCCGGACATGGTGGCCGATCTGTGGGGCGGGAAGTTGGCGCGCCAACGCGGTCACGTCTTTGGTGGACAATCGGGCGATGCTGGACAGGTAGGCCCACTGATCCTCGTAGGGCTCCAGGGTGGCCGGATCGAGGAAGACGGTAGTGCCGTGTTGGCGGCGCTTGCCGTTCATCGGGGCGGCGATCAGATTGCCCACCCCACGTCCGGTGTGCACATCCTGGGACGGGAACAAGCGGTCATAGCTGCTCAGTTGCATGCTGCCACGCAGGCGGAATGCCTCACCCAGCAGACTTGTGGCGATGCTGCGAGCTACCGATGCCGAGATCTCATGAGCGAAGAAGATCCACACATGAGCGCCGCGTCCGGATTGCGATACCTCCAGTGCGGCCGGAATCCCATAGGACCGTGCTGCTTTCATGTAGGCGAGCGCGTCAAGCATCGCGGCTTGCTTGTCGAAGTCCGCCGCGACCCACCAACAGGTGTCATCATCGCTGAGCGGATACAAACCGATATGTGCCTCACCACGCAGATGCGCATCGACAACCTCGGGCGTCAGTGGGAGATACGGCGCGTCGGCCCGATTCATCCCCTTGCGCCAGTAGCCTTTGATCGCCGGCATCCAGCCCGAGCGGCCATCTCGTCGATTCTCCCAGCGCAGTGCGTAAACATCGGTGCGACAACGGAACAGATCGAAGAAGAACCGCACCTTATCGGCAGAGCTGGAACCCATTGTCACCGGTGAGGTCGGCGCTCCCGTTAGCGTCGCCTGGTCGCTGGCGGCGGCACGTGCCTGTTCCTCACTCAGCTGAAGAAGACGCCGCAGACGCACATTGTCGGCGCGCAGCGTGTCCAACTCGCCGGGGAAATTCTCGATACCGCTAACGATCACTCCTCCTTGAATAGCGGCTACATGACGCTGCGGATGAGTTCGACGGCCTCGAACATGGCGTAGCGTGCCACGAGGTGGTCGAGGATCTCGTCGACACTGGACGAAGGCCGAACGAATCTGGAAGCCATCGCAATCACTGCTCGATAGGCGACGTCGGGGGACACCGCGACGGTGTCGCCGGCGAACTGAGCCGGTGAGATCACCGTGAGTAGTTTGGGGATCTTTGACGGGGGAAAGTCCTTCAAATTATTGGTGACGATCACCTCCGCTCCGCCAACCAGTGCAGCGGCAACAACGTGTTCGTCATCGATGTCGGGCAGCCCAAACGTGCCTTCTAGGCTTTCCCAGTTCACCACGATGGCGTCATCGAAAGCTGTGCTCATGCGATCGACCAGGTGTTGCGCTCGCCGTGCCGCGGGAGCTGGGTCGTGACCGCGGCCGATGAGCTTCTGCGCTTCGTGGTAACGCAATTCATCGAGGATCGCTGTTGACCACAGCGGTCGGTACAACCCCTCGACTGCGAGCGACAGCAGGAAATCCCGCTGCAGGCTTGGCCACAGCACTGAGGTGTCCAACAGCGCAGCGAACATTTTTCGATGTTGTCAGCGCGTGGTGGCGTTGGCTCGCCGCCGCCCGGCGACGACTCGGCGCGCCTCACGCAGCTGCTGGCGAATTACTTCCGGGTCGTCGTCAGCGTCGATGTCGACCGCGGTGGCCGCCAGCGCCTCATACTGGCGATTGCGACGTTGCTCGCGGTAGGTGAGAACGTCGTCGAGCAACAGTCGATGGCGATTGCCGATCCGCTCAGCCGGCAACGTACCGTCGGTGATCAGGCGGACCACCGTCGGGCGGCTGACTCCCAACAGGTCTGCGGCTTGTTGGGTGGTCAGCTTCATCGTCTGTGGCGCGATGGTGACGGCCTTGCCGGCATGGAGTGCGGCCACCACTTTTTTCAGCGCTTGATGCACTGTCGGCGGTAGGTCGATCCGGTCGTGCTCGTCGACCCCAACGAGCGCATAGCGAGGCGAGGCGGCCGACCCGCGCACCCGCTCATGAGCGGCGAGGAACCCGACGACGAGGGCCATCTCGTCACGCCCTTCCGGGACGAACGTTGCCGCCTCGACCACCTCTGCGCTCACTCCGGGCTCCTATCCAACCAAAACGAAATAAATTTCGGGATGTTCGAATAATACCGCGTCTCCTTCAGAGCCGCACGGCCGGATCGCAGGACAACGGCCGCTGGAATTTGGGCGGCGAAGAGCACGGCAACCCGGCCCCTGGGGTGCGGGACCACCCAGGGACCACACGTCATGCGCGATACCGAACGACCTGCGCATCCATGAACGTCACGCACCGCACCTGGGGGGACACGGCCGCCGGCGACCTGGGAAAACGCGTTACCGCTACTTCCTGGGGGTCAAGTGGTCGCAGGTTCAAATCCTGTCAGCCCGACTTAGGAAAATGGGTATTGACTTGCGAAGATACGGAAATTTCTTCAGCATGCGTACCCGAGATGACAACCACTCGGGGGTGCTGGCGACGCTGTCCTGCTGTTTCCGGTGAACCAGGGGGCGCTTCTGGCCTTGAGAATCGGCTGGGCTGAACGGATGGCGCGGCGCTCTGGTGCCAGTCGCGACGGTGGAGCGGACTCATCCCGTCGCGCGGTGCGGTCCCGGGTGACCAATCCGACGGATGCAGGTGGTCCGTGCCCGTGGCATCGCGGCGCCGCAGCGTTTTTCGGTGCGGCGCTTGAGGATGTCGGTGGCGTCCGCGTAATCCGATCGGGTGCGTGCGGCGCGCATGACCGCGGCCAGGGCGTTGTACTGGTCGGGCTGGCCGGACTCGTCGTAACCGTCTCGCATCGCGGCTTCGGCTTCGGCGCGCGACACCACTGCGGCGAGTTCTTCGGGGAGCAGTCCCAGTTGCACCAGTGCCCGAACCAGGTGTGCCTCAGCGGGTGGGGGCGCGTAGTCCCAGCCGTTGAGCCCCACCTTCTCGGCGATGACGTCGAGCAGGGCGAGAGCGTCCCAGAGCTGGGTGGCCTCTTCTTCGGTGAGCCGCCCGGACCGCACCAGGGCGTTCGCGACGTCATAGACCGCGTTCGCGGTGCGCGGGCCGGCGCAGATCACCTCGATGAGCCCGACACCCTGCTCGAGGCGTGCGGCGAAGACGACGCGGTGCTTGCGGCTGAGCACCTCCACGGTGTTCAGGCCCGCGAGGCGGTCGGCGGCCGACCGGTTGCTCAGAGGGTGCTTGCCGATTGGGTTCTTACAAAGAGTCACCACCTCGGTGATCACCGACTCCCGCTCATCGAGTGTCAGCTCGTCCAAGTACAGCAGAAAGTCCTCGGAGAAGACGATCTCGGCCTGATCGTCGGGCGGCCGCTGGTTACCGCGCATCCGACCCGGCGCGCAGTTGCTCCGCGCGCTGCCGCACACGGTGGGCGTCGACACCAACCTTCGCGCACAGCTCGTCCAGGCTGTACCGGCGAGACCGCTGCGCAACCAGGTCTGCGGCGGACTCCGCGACGGCCCAAGCGGCTTCGCGGACCTCGCGCACCTCGGCATCGACGCGGGCGGGGGAATCCACCACGGCGACCACCCGACCGTGACTGGTCAGGGCCACACGGTTGTCCTCGCTCAGCTCAGCGAGGGCGGAGACACCCTTGCGCGCCGCGAGGGACACGGGCACGTTCACTGTCGGGGACATTCTGCAACTCTATACATATCTGTGCAGTACTGCAATGGATTCTCGTCGCGGCGTGGTGAGGTGCAGCGACTGGATCCGAAGGGGCACATCTACTTCGAGGATCAGTCTGGGGTAGTCCGGGCGGTATGGCTGAAGCGGTCAGTTCCCGCCCAGCGCCCTGCTCGCCAACGCTGCCGCCGCGGGACTGGCGATGTCCCGCCGCGCCCAGGTGACGGGCTGATCGGTCACGTTACTACCGTCAGTACGCGGTCCCGCCCGACGTTGAGCGGAAGTGGCGCCAAGACTTGACGGCGGAGAAGATTGCCCAGCTGGACCAACCCGGCAATTGGCGCACTCTGAGCTATCTCTGCCACCACGACGACACCAGCTTCCTCCACGAAGTCGTCCGTGCTGAACCACGCGGGGAAGATCCATGCGGCCGTCCGCACCGTGTCCACTCGAACTGCGTCGCTAGACATCGAGAGCGCCCCTGAAGAGGAGAGACAGGGCCGAGAAGTACAGCTACGTCGGCGGGCACGCGTGCTCACCGAAAACGGCGAACCGCTTCCTGGCTGATCCAGAGCCAATACCGCCTCTGCGACCTCGACCGAGATGGTTGGAGCGAGTATTGCAGGCGTTTCGTAGCACGTAGATGCCGCGCTCGGGCGCCTGAACCGGCAGCTGCGACAGTGGCTGCCGACGTGGACCGACCGCTGCTGCCTGTCCCAGGACCGCGTGGCGGACTGCGCCATGGCGCATTGCGGGGCAAACTTGTCGTTCGTGACGAAAGAAGACCGACTCCGGCAGATCGCCAGGGATGTATTCCCGGACTGGTCGCGGCCGCCCAGGGTCGTGGTTGAGCAGATCGGGGTGCTGGTCGGGAGATGGCCGGTTGAAGGCTTCGCTCGCGAGAAGCTGCCTGATCAGCAGTGCCGTCTGGTGTGGATCGACCGGCACGCGATCGGACAACTGGACTACATCGCAGACGCCGCGGAGGAGCAGAATCTGGATGCGCTGATCCGGCCGTTGAGCCAGGTCATTGGAGTCGACGTCAAAGCCTGTGGATCGGCGGACGCTTTCGGGGAGAGAACGTACCGGCGCGCAGTGATGGTGCACTTCGCATCGGGGAATCCGATTGTGGTCGACACGACCCAATACACGAACGACGGCCTTCGGGGTAACGCCGACCGGTTCATCGATCGGGTACTGGATGCACTGGCGGGCACGTCCGCCGGGGAATAGGCGCCGTGATCGACCAACAACTCGACCGCATTTTCACTCGGTAGGGTCCAACCGTGGTAGCGAGCAACACGGTCGTGCTGACCGACGAGTTCCGAGAAGCGTTGGGACTGCTGGCGGCCGGCCGGAACCTGTTCCTGACAGGTAAGGCCGGCACCGGCAAGTCGACGCTCATCCGCCATTTCATGGCCGACACCGAACGCAACGTCGTGGTCGTCGCACCGACCGGTATCGCTGCCCTCAACGTCGACGGCCACACCATCCACCGGCTGTTCGGATTTCGGCCCACCACAACGCTGTCCGATGTCACCGGTGGCGATTATCGGCCCGGACGCTTCACCAAGACGTTGGGCAGGCTGCAAACGCTGATCATCGACGAGGCGTCGATGGTGCGCGCGGACGTGTTCGACATGATCTCGGCGGCGTTGCGACGGTTCGGCCCGGAGCCGGGAACTGCGTTCGGTGGTGTGCAAGTCGTCTTGGTCGGCGACCTGTACCAGCTGCCGCCGGTGGTGACTGACGGTGAGCAGCAATATTTTTCAACGACGTACGACACCCCGTACTTCTTTTCGGCGAACGCTTTCAACCGTGAGGACTTCCCGAGCGTCTCGCTGACGACGGTGTTCCGTCAGCTCGGTGACGATCGGATGACCGCGATTCTCAACGAGATTCGCGAAGGCGTCTTGCTCGGACATGCCCGGCAGCATCTGGATTCCCGGGTGGACGCCGACTTCGTACCGCCCGACGACGAGTTCTGGTTGACATTGGCTCCCACCAACAGGCTGGTCACGGCCCGCAACCGCCAGCAGCTCGAACGGTTACCCGGCGAGGAGATGGTGCATCGCGCCACCGAATCCGGTGACCTGTCGTTGTTCGACAAGCCGCTCGAAGACGAGTTGCGGTTCAAGGTCGGGGCCCAGGTGATGATGCTCAACAACGATCAGGCGGAGCGCTGGGTGAACGGTTCCATTGGCCGCGTGGTGGGGGTGGGCTACAACCGTCACGGGGCGGTGGTCGACGTCGAGTTCCCCGATGGGGACGCCGCCGAGGTCGCCCCGTTCACCTGGGAGGCCACCCGCCCGGTAGTCGACGGCGGATCCCTGCGCCGCGAGGTTGTCGGCACCTTCACCCAGCTGCCGTTCAAGCTGGCCTGGGCCATCACCATTCACAAGAGCCAGGGCCAGACCCTCGACCGGCTGGTGGTGGACCTGTCGGGTGGGATGTTCTCCACGGGCCAGCTGTACGTGGCACTGAGCCGGTGCACGTCGTTGGCTGGGCTGGTGCTCAAACGCCCTGTGCTGCCGAAAGATCTGAAAGTGGACCGCCGGATCGCCCGGTTCCTGCGCGCCTCGGCCGCCACCGGAGGCTCCCGACGGTTCTGCGCGATCGGACTGCTTACCGTGGGCGATGAGGGCCGGATGTCCCGGCCGCGTCCGGTGGAGTTGGCGGTGGCGTTCGATGACGGCACCGCTGTGTCGACGCTCATCAATCCGCAGCGTGATCTGGCCGACGCCCGCCAGGCTTACCGGATCGGGGTGGCGGACGTGCTGCTGGCGCCCACACTGCGGGAGGCCTGGTCGGTCATTGCGCCGATGCTGGCCGGGTGCACGCCGGTCGGCGTGAAGGTCGACGAGACGCTGGGGTTGCTCGACTTCGAACTCAAACGGTTGGGTCAGGTCATTCCCATGCCGCTGGGGATCGAGATGCGGGGCACGACCGTGACCGGCGACACGGCGCTGCAGCGGGCCAGATCCGCACTCGATGCTCTCGGTGCCGTCGATCTGACGGCCGGCTCAACACCATTCGACGAGCCCGACGAGACCGACGCGCTTTCGGGGATCCTGGTCAGCCGCGACCACGAGGTCGAGACCCCGACGGCAGCGCACCTGCCGGCCCTGTCCGCATTGCTGCGGATCAGCCGCGGTCTCGGATCCATCCTGCTGGGCATCGCGCCCGCCGATAGCGTTGCCCGCTCTGGTGAGACGGATTGGGAGCACGCGGCACGCCAGAGCGCAGCCGACCAATTGATGCTGGCGGCGTCCCGGACCCGCATCCCCGACCAGGTGCAGGCGCGCCTACGAGATGCGTTGCAGGCATTGGGCGTCGGTGAGTTGGACATCGCGCTGGCTCAGGCACCGCAGACCGACCAGAACATCGACACGATCCTTGTTCCCGGTGCCCGCATCTGCTTCACCGGTACCGCGGTCGACGACCAAGGCCGCGTGGTGGAACGCGACGAGATGGAGCGGCTGGCCGCCCGGGCCGGACTGGCACCGGTGCGCTCGGTGACCAAGACCCGTTGCGAGGTACTGGTCATCGCCGAAGCCGGAACCCAGTCCGGGAAAGCCCGCAAGGCTCAGGCATACGGGAAACCGGTGTTCACCGCGGACGAGTTCTTCGGCTGGGTCGGGGGTTCGCGATGACATGCCAACACAGGGCGGTGCACGTCAGCTGTTCAGCGACCACACCGAGTAGTTGAGCACTGTCGCGAACAGGATCCATGCGAGGTACGGCAGCAGCATGAGTGCGGCGGTGCGATGGACTTTCCAGAACGCGGCGATGGTGACTGCGACGGCGACGTCCAGCAGCAGGATGCCCAGCAGCGCGAAGCCCCGCGAGTCGTCAGAGCCTGCTCCTATGCTGTCGAGCATGAACGCACCCAGCGTTGACGACCGGCGTAGGCACATGGCTGTCCTGGCAGCGGCGATCAAGGTGTGCAGGCTCTGCCCGGGCTTGAACATCGCCGGTGGGGCCGAATCCGCACCCGGCTACGGGGCGGTGGACTCACCGGTGGCCCTGGTCGGTCAGAGCTTGTGCGGCAAGCTGTGCATGGATTCGCAGATTCCCTTCACCGGAGGCTCCGGGCAGCTGCTGGATCAGAGCTTTGAGCGCGCGCGCATCGAGAAGCGGGATGTCTTTATCACCAACGTCGTTCATTGCCACCCACCGCAGAATCGCGAATCGCTGGACACCTGGGTCAGCAATTGCAGTCCCTACCTGAACCTTGAGTTGAAGATCGTTCGGCCCAGGTTGGTCATCGGACTGGGCCAAGACGCCAAGCACGCTCTGGAGAGGTTGTACGACCGGCAGGCGCAGAAGTTGGAACGCCCCTGTCAGTCCCTGGACCTGGACGTGATCGACAACGCGGGTCCGAAGTTGCTGTTCACCGAGCATCCGTCCTGGATCAAGCGGCAGCACAGCGATCAGCTGGAAAGTGACTACGTGGCCAGTCTTGCCGCAGCCTTCACCAGAGCAATGATCAGAACCTGTGGATCCCGGGCGGGCGTGCCTTCCCGGAAGATGATCTGCAAGGAATCCGAATTCTGATCAAGACCAGCGTTGGCGCGCTGGCGGGAAGGCACGCCCGTGCTCACGGT